>NZ_DS022297.1 GCF_000153765.1 Mariprofundus ferrooxydans PV-1
CGACGATTGACCTGTGCAAGCATCAGTTTGAATGGGCGAGCTTCCGCACCGGCAAATCGGGCGTGAAGGTGCATACGGTGTATGACCCTGATGCGCAGGTTCCCACCTTCTTTTCCATCACCGCAGCCAAAAAGCATGACAAGAAGGCTGCGGAGCACATGCCCCTGTTGCCCGGCGCCACTTATGTGTTCGACAGGGCCTACAACGATTACGCATGGTTCCATGACCTGACACAAAGGGATATCCGCTTCGTCAGCCGCATGAAGCGCAACGCGGAATTCGAGGTAGTGGCAACGCTCCCTGTATCAGATGACGGTGTATTGGAAGACCAGCATATCCGTCTGTCATCGGCCAAAGGCAGGAAGGAATGTCCGACCATCCTGCGCCGCATCTGCTTCGTGCATGAGGAAGATGGCAAGAAGCTTGTCTTTATCACCAATGACCTGAAGCGCTCCGCCGGAGCCATCGCAGCCCTGTACAAACAGCGCTGGCAAATTGAACTGTTCTTCAGGTGGATTAAACAGAACCTGAAGATCAAACGCTTCATCGGCACATCCGAGAACGCTGTCAAAATCCAGATTATCATTGCCATGATCGCCTATCTGCTGCTGCACATGGCAAGAAGGATCCTGCCTGCAAGCCGATCCATGCAACAACTGGCGAGACTCGTTTCCGTCAACCTCATGCAGCGACGAAACTTGCTCGAATTGCTGGCTGATTCCCCACCGCCGCCAAAGCGACGATTCGCCATAAATCAGCGACAAATGTGCCTCATCAATGCTTAACCGGACAACAGTGACCTCAAGAATATTTTTATCAATTGTAGGGTCTGATATATCCCATGTTCGAATTCCATCGATGCTGGTATGTAGTTCTGCCCTTTATGGGTTTGACTGCACTACCAAAAGAATGTCTGGTTTTCTCAAATAGAATATCAAAACGTGCGCCAACATCATCATTTGCTGCATCATCTTTAATTGGTTTAAGGCCAATCACAATATCCATCACATCTTCACGTTTGCTCGTGCCCCTTTGCTTTCCATTTTTTCCCGCGTGATGGATGAAGATAATACTGCAACCTTGCGACCTCATATCAACCGCCCATTCTTGAATAGCCTTCCATGAAATCGCATCATTTTCAGAATATTCATTGCTACGACATAGGCTTGATATGTTGTCTATAATCACAAGTTTAATTTTCTTTTGACCAACAATATTGAATATTAAATGCCGCCCCTCCTCTGTTGATAAGTCAGGCAACCAAGGTGATATCTCAGGGGTTATCAACTCAAAGTTAATGTTGTTATCAGTCAATTTTTTGCTCGAAATGATGTTTGACAAGCGCACCTTCATATCATGTCCGCTCATTTCGCCATCAACATAAAGCACTCCTTCAGCACCGTGAGATTTCCATCCGAGACAGTCAGTTCCAGTTGCAACCGCCATCGCAATTTCAAGTGCAAGCTGTGTTTTACCAAGCCCTCGTTCAGCATAAATAATCGATAGGCTTTTATACAGCAGCCAGTCACCAAGAAGCTTCTTCCTTGGTTGAACCTTAGCATCCATAAACGCATGAATCCCTATACTACGAACACCTGTATACGTCTTAACGGTAGAATCAATATGCTGATTAAGGGCACCAATCACCGTCGAAACATCTTCAGTTTGGAACCACTGCTTGATACCTTGATTGTGTAAAAGATACCCGTGTCGTCTG
>NZ_DS022296.1 GCF_000153765.1 Mariprofundus ferrooxydans PV-1
ACATTGCGCCGCCAGCACCAAAGAAGCGTACGCGCACCACATCACCGGTTTTCAGGCGAATCGGTTGGGTATATGGAAATGAACGCCCGTTGACTGAAAAGTAATCCTCAACATCGTATGGTGTTGAACCTGTACCGTATTTATCCGCATTGGCGGATTCCCAGGTAGAGAGCATCATCAACACATTTTTAGTCACTGTTTTTTCCAGCGCAGTAGGATTGGCCGGATCAATGATAATCGGCCCCCACATCCCGCGTATACCCACATGCTCATTTACATTCACATGGCAGTGATACCACAGTGTACCCGGTCGATCCGCTTTTATTTTATAAGTAAAGGTCGTACCCGGCTTGATAGGCTCCTGGGTAATACCCGGCACGCCATCCATTCGCCAGGAGTTCATCTGATGGAAGCCGTGCCAGTGAATGGTATGGGCCAGTGACGTATTGTTGGTAACATGAATAACGAGGTCATCACCCTCTTTAGCATGAATAAGAGGACCGGGAACCTGACGGTTAAATGCAAACACCTTGTAGTTAAGGTCAGGAGCAACGGGAAGCGTCACCTCATCAATGGTCATATTCATTTCGCGGGTCTCCGCCTGAGCGGTCGACACCATTGCCAACCAGGCAAATGCCAGCATCAACAATGAAACTAGTTTGCTAAACGTTATCATTATAATCCTCCTCCTCTGAGCCTCCTTAATTATTAAGGAAACTTAATATTAATGCAAACCTTAGCCATATTGCCTAAAGATGTAAAGAGGATATATAATTGAAGAGTGACACCTTAAACTACAGACATAACGCCCGGCTTCATCGCATGCAGTGCTTGCCAGCGCTGGCGCGGGAAATCATCATACGGACATGAAAGAGTTACTCGTTTACGGCACCAGTGGCATCGCATCCCTGTTTATTTTCGGCTATTGCGTGCATATCTTTGTAGGAGGCCTGGTCAGTGAGCAGACCGAGATCATACTCATCGGAGCCGTCGTTACACTCGGCGCTGCCGCTATCGCCTGGCTGGCATGGGACACTCTGCGCCGCAGCCGCTGACCTAAAGAGATTCATTTATCAAAGGGGTGCCAGAAGCACACGCTGACTAACGCGCCTCTAGATCGCCCGGCACTCGTTTATTTATAGCGTTCGAGTGCCTTTTCGATCGCCTGAAAAGTCTCCTCATCAAACTGCTTGCGATGGAAGACGTACTGGCACTTAGCACCCTGGTTATCGGTACCAGTCAGGCCGAATGATTTACCCGCATGATCGGTAAAGAAACGAATCTCTTTCACCAGCGCTTTGACATTACCGTTTTTCAATGTCAGTCGGATACGCTCACGATTAATATCCAGCGCGACCGGCGCTGTCGGGTGAATGAGCAGGCGCCGCATAATCCGACCGCCACCAACCATCAGAAAGAAAAAACCAAGAAACATCAAGCCGTAACCCATCCACGCCTGATCATCACCGGCATACCAGAGCTTCAGCCCCCACAGCAGCAGAAATCCGACTGTCGGCACATACAATACCAGATCCCAAAGCACACCTGCACGATCCGGCTGCAGTCGACACTGCAATTCATCCCAAGGTTTAGCCATTCTGCTTCACTCCACCGTCACTGCCCTGCTTTTGCTTTGGCTCTGCCTTTGGCTTACTCTTCTTTACAGAGGTCACATCAGCCAGCACCGGGTCAATCTCCTGGTACAACATGCGCCCGGGGTAAACTTCCTTCACCACACCGGTCGCATCAATCACAAATGTCCACGGCTCGCCGCGCACCTGAAACGCATCATAGGCTTCCGGATTGTAATACTGATCCATATGCAGAAACTGCACCTGAGGATATTTATCCATCATCGCCTTCAACATCTGCAACTGCTGATCACACTGCGTACAGTGACCCGGCGTGGCAAACTCCAGCACAATCGGCTTATGCTTCTTGAGCGCATCATCAAATGAGATCTGATACATACGAGGATCGGGATAGCGATAACTGGTGATCTTGGACATATCGCCACCAACATCTGCCAGCGTCTTGGTCTTTACTGACGGCGCTTGTTTACCCTCGAGAAAAACCCCGCCGCCACCGACACTGCCGAAATCAGCATTGCATGCCGATAAACCGGCAGCCAGCAACACCAGCAACCCGAGGCGTTTTACCAATTCTTTCTCCAACCGGCACAGGTACGGAAAATATTATAAGCCCAGATACAGTTAGCCAGCAGCACAATAGAGCCGAATATCCCCATCACAGCCAACCAGGGACGCACGAGCAACTCCACATCGGCCGGCGGCAGTGTCTGACTGGCAATACCACCAATAATACCGGCGGTAGTAAAAAACACGACCATGCCAATCAAACCGAAGTTATGTGTCCAGAAATGGACCTTGACCAGTTTCAAACTGTAGATCGGCCGCTTGGCCAATCGAGGTACGACATAGTAGACGGCAGCAAAAATTGCCATTTCCACCCAGCCAAGCAGATTGATATGGGTATGAGCGCGGACAATCAGCTTGCCGAACATGCGGTGATCCACGAAATGGCGAAAATCATGAATCCCTCCCATCAGGGCACCCCATGAAAAACCAATAATACTGTATACAACGCAGGCAAATATGAACCAGAGCGTATATTTTACATACTCTTCATCTTCCCAGGGCTCTCTCATTTTGCCTTGTCTCCTGCATTCTGATTCTGAGCTGGCTTAGGATTCTGCTTGGTACGCACATCCGGATATTTTTCCTGCCACTCCTTTGGCGCCCATGTTTTGGCCATACTGTCGATAAACGGCGAGTCACCCTTAGGCGGTATCGCGGAAGAAGATGAACCCTGATCTGATTTCAACTCAGACAGAAATACGGCAATCGCATGCAACTCTTTTTTCGGCAGCAGCGCCACATAAGCGGCTGAACGCTGGCCGGCACGATGATCCATTGTTACATCGCCGTACGTTTTTTCCGGTTCAGTGAGGAAAGTATAGATCCACTCAGCACTTCGACTCGAGCCAATACCATCAAGATTGGCCGTTCGTCCCATATTGGTACCATTGAGCAGAGCCCGATGACAGGTCGTACAGCCACGAGTGCGAAACAGGGCCGATCCTGTCTGCCCCTCGGGTGACAGATTATCATGAACCCTTGTTTCAAACACAGGCTTATCCGAGCGAGCGATAACGAACTGCATAATGATAAAGGCAATAACAGCAAAGACGACGAAGGCGCCGGCTACGGTGAACAGGATCTTTTCACCTGGTTTGAGTGGTTGTGAGTTTTCAGTCATGGTGCCGCATTATTCCCCATGCCACCCACTTTGCAAGTGGCACAGCCATGCTTGCCAAGCCGACAGCGGTTCATAGCATCGCATCCCCACCGGAGGTCCATTATGAAACGAATCCTGATTTTGTTGATGCTGCTGCCTATGCTCTCCGGCTGCCCGAGCCAGGCCGACCATGGCGATGAGGCCAATAAGCTGGTCACCGCCGCGCATCAGGCCATTATAACCAAAGACTGGCACTCGGTTATACCACTCTACGACAAGGAATTTCTGAGCACCCACTCCCCTGCGGCATGGGAGCGTCAGGTAACGGAAATGACTGCACCAATGGGCAAACTGAACAATATCAAGTCAACATTTGAGCGCTATGACCCCCGCGTTAGTGGCGATTACTACCAGTATGGCTTTATCCTGCAATTTGAACACGGCAGCATCTCCGAGACACTGACCGTATATAAACCCAGCGATAAAGACCCGATGACCATCTCCGGCCACAACCTGAAAATCTTGAGGCACTCATGATAAATCGTGCCACGATTCTGGCGCTCATATTTACGCTGTTGACCCTCAGTGGATGCATGGGCGGCGACAACCCTGTACCTGCAACAACGATCACACAGCTTAATGGTGAATGGTTGCAGGACGACGGATCAGCCCGCGTGCGTTTCTATGAGGATGAGACCGTCAAACTGACGATGCCGGACGAGAAACCGCCCTTGCGCCTGCTATCGATACTGGAAGTAATCAAGGATGACCAGATCGGTTTCGGCGTTAATGATCGCTGGAACGGGCCAGTGCATGTCGTACTTGCCAAAGACGGGCGCTCCCTGCAACTGATTTTCCCGGGCGACCCGGATCGCACGCTGAATTTTCACCTCGCAAGCGAGTAACACACGGCACGAATTCTATGCGCCGTGTATTAACGCTCGGATAACGCTTCAGGCTCAAGCATGCCGGAAAGAATATTCCGGCATGCTCATCAACCACAAGGTCTTCATATAACGAAAACCCAAGGAAGACACTGACCATACACAAGTATGATCAGGCTGCTTGCGCTGGTTCGCAGACGAACTTGAGCCCGCCATCCACCACCTCTACCCGAATCGTGCTGCCGGGCATGGCACTACCCGCAATCAGCAGACGTGCCACCGGCGTCTCCACCTGCTGCTGGATAAAGCGCTTCAAAGGACGGGCGCCAAAGACAGGGTCATACCCCTCACGACCCAGCCACAATGCCGCCTCGGCATTCAACTCCAGCAACACCTGCTGATCTGCCAGACGCTTTTTCAGCTCGGCAAGGAACAGACCGGCAATGGTAGCTACATCCTGCTCTGAAAGCGGCTTGAACAGCACGGTATCATCCAGCCGATTGAGAAACTCCGGCCGGAAATGCGCATGCAGAGCTGTCATCACCTGTGCTCTCGCAGATTCGGAAATATGACCATGCGCATCAATACCACCAAGCAAATAGTCACTGCCTATATTGCTGGTCATGATCACGATCGTATTGAGAAAACTCACGGTACGTCCATGGCTGTCGGTAATACGTCCGTCATCAAGCATCTGCAACAGGATATTGAACACGTCCGGGTGTGCCTTTTCAATCTCGTCGAACAGCAGTACGCAATAGGGCTTACGCCGTACCGCCTCAGTCAACTGACCGCCCTCTTCAAAACCGACATAACCCGGAGGAGCACCAACCAGTCTCGATACGGCATGCTTCTCCATATATTCGGACATATCAATGCGCACCATATTATGGTCGCTGTCGAACAGGGTGCGTGCCAGTGTGCGCGCCAACTCCGTCTTGCCAACGCCCGTCGGTCCCATAAACAGAAAGGAACCAATCGGTTGATTCGGATCCTGAATACCGGCGCGTGCGCGCAGCACGGCATCAGCCACAACCTGTACCGCCTCATCCTGACCAATGACCCGCTCATGCAGCACAGACTCCAGCTTGAGCAACTTCTCCCGCTCACCCTCGAGCAGCCTGGTCACAGGAATACCGGTCCAGCGCGCCACCACTTCGGCGATCTCCTCTTCGCTGACCTCTTCACGCAACAGTGTTTTTTCTGTGGCATTCGCCTCGATCATGGCCAACTTCTTTTCCAGTTCGGGCAGCTTTCCGTAGCGCAGCTCGGCCACCTGCTCCAGCTCATACTTTCGTTCGGCCTGCTCTATTGCCAGACGGGTCCCCTCGATCTGCTCACGCAAAGCGTGCACATCGCCGAGCGCACCTTTCTCGCTATCCCAACGGGAGCGCATGGCATCGCGACTCTCTTTCAAATCGGCCAGCTCACGCCGCAACGCCTTTAAACGTTCGATGCTGGCGGCATCCTTCTCTTTTTTCAGTGCCGTCTCTTCAATTTCCAGACGCATGACCTTGCGCGTCACCTCATCCAGCTCCGCCGGCACCGAATCCATTTCCGTACGAATCGAGGCACAAGCTTCATCCACCAGATCAATCGCCTTGTCCGGCAGAAAACGATCGGAGATATAACGATCCGACAGCGTCGCCGCAGCTACAATTGCCGCATCAGCAATGCGTACGCCGTGATGCAGCTCAAAACGCTCACGCAGGCCTCGCAGGATGGAAATGGTATCCTCAACATCCGGTGCATCGACCTTGACCGGCTGAAACCGGCGTTCGAGTGCTGCATCCTTTTCGATATAACGGCGATATTCGTCCAGCGTGGTTGCGCCGATACAGTGCAATTCACCGCGCGCCAGCATGGGCTTAAGCATATTGCCCGCATCGGCCGACCCTTCGGTCTTGCCTGCACCGACAATGGTGTGTAACTCATCAATAAACAGAATAATCCGACCCTCTGCCTCCTTAATCTCCTTGAGCACCGCCTTCAAGCGCTCCTCGAATTCACCCCGATATTTGGCTCCGGCCATCAGCGCCGTCATATCGAGCGAAAACACGGTTCGCTCCTTCAATCCTTCAGGCACATCACCGGAAACAATACGCTGTGCCAGTCCCTCGGCGATAGCCGTCTTACCCACGCCCGGCTCACCGATCAACACGGGATTGTTTTTGGTCTTGCGTGAAAGAATACGAATGACCGCGCGGATCTCGCTATCGCGTCCTATGACCGGATCCAGTTTCCCGGAGCGGGCCATTTCCACCAGATCGCTGCCATATTTTTTCAGCGAATCGTACTGCCCCTCCGGATTGTCCGTGGTTACTCGCTGGTGCCCGCGCACAGCATCCAGCGCCTGCAGGAAACGCTCTCGAGTAAGCCCCTGATCCGCACATATCCGGCCTGCATCGGTTTTGCTACCTTCATCAATAAAGGCCAACAACAGATGCTCAACCGAAATATATTCATCCTTGAGTTTTGTCGCTTCATCACCGGCATGGACCAGTAGCTGCTGTAAACGCTGGGTGATATACACCTTGTCCGCTTCAACACCGCTACCCTTTACTTTCGGACGCTTAGCCAATACTTGCTGCAATTGCGTCTGCAGTAGCGGCAGTGATGCCCCTGCCTCTTCGAGCAACCGCGGCGCCAAGCCATCCTGCTGGGCCAGCAGTTCAGTCAGCAGATGTTCTCCATCCACCTCCTGATGTGACAAACGCACCGCCAGTGTCTGACTGGCGGCCAGCGCTTCATTCACTTTTTGTGTCATGCGGTTCATATCCATATCTGCACTCCTGATATTACTTACAAGCTATGCCAACCTGCTCATAAGCGCCACAGCTTTCAGTACATCTATGGGGTTTTTCTTCAGTCAATCCAAGTGCGTAACATTCAAACCGCCGTTATTGATGGGGCAGCTCAACAACAATGACGGAGACCCGGGCGCTTGATACCGGATTGGAGTTGGCAATTTCTACAATCAGGTCCTCTGTTCCCTGCGGATTATCAAAGCGACTGTGAAATTCATGATTCCCCGCCGTATAACTACGTGATTGAGCCAGTGTGACCTCTTTCTCGTCATGCACACGTACAACGCGAAAGGTCAACGGACCGGTACTTTCCGATACCAGCGTCACCTCATACACGCCCGGCCGGTTCGGCATATCGAAGAATTCGCGCGACTCCTGAAATGGCGGCACAATGGCATCGCGATAATAGAGGTAATCCTTATCGGAAGCCTGAGCCGGCAATGCCGCAGACAGCAGCACAACCAGCATCGGGTAGAGGAGCCACCTCATGAGTTGTCCGCAACCTCAATATCATATTTGTCACACAGGTAGCGCATCTTGTCCTTGGCACGGTCTCCAAAGCCCAGCCAGCGACCTGCACGGGCCTTGATATGCTGGTTACGTTCCAGCGCCTCTTCCACCAGCTGACGCTCGAAATCAGCGACCGCTTTTTCCGCCCGAATGCCGCTGTCAGGCAACTGCTGCAACCACAACGTCATTGGGTCAACATCACCACTGGCCGGTTGCGGTCCGCTCAGTGAAGGGATCGATTCCACCACATTATCTGCTGCCAGCACCACTGAGCGCTCAATAACATTTTCCAACTCACGCACATTACCCGGCCAGCTGTATCTCTCCAGCTGTTCGAGAACCGGCTCATCAAACGCTTCTATACGCTTGCCGCACATCGCCGCCTTGCGCAGCAGGATCGCATCGGCCAGTAGTGGCAAATCCTCAATGTGCTCACGCAGCGGCGGCACCTCAATTTCCACGACGTGGATGCGATAATAGAGATCGTCGCGAAAAGAGCCTGCGGCAACCCGCTGCTCCAGATCTTCGCGTGTTGAACAGATCAGACGGACATCCGAGCTGATAATCGCGTCGCCACCGAGTCGGGAAAACTCGCCGGACTCCAGCACCCTGAGCAACTTGGCCTGCACCGACAATGGCAAACCGGCCACCTCATCAAGAAACAGCGTACCCCCGCCGGCCCGTTCAAACCAGCCCAGCTTGCGCTTTCCCACACCGGCAAAAGCACCTTTTTCATAACCAAACAACTCAGACTCCAGCAACTGCTCGCTCATAGCTGCACAGTTAATGGCAATAAACGGATGCCCCGATCGCGGACTGGCCTCATGCAGCTTGCGGGCCACCAGCTCTTTGCCTGTTCCTGTTTCCCCACGAATCAATACCGTGGATGGTGCTCCCGCCACTTTTGCAATCACCGCACGCAGCGCCTGCATCGCAGCCGACTCGCCCAACAATTCACTGTTAACGCGTGTCTCCAGTGCCCGGTGCATCTCCTGCTCACGCATGGCCTGCCAATGCGCTTCCATACTGCGATCAATAGTGTTTTTCACCTCGTCCGGATCGAAAGGCTTGCCGAAAAAGTCCTGTGCCCCCAACTTCTGTGCCCGCAGGGCCAGCGCTCGTTCGTCATGGCCGGTAATCACCACCACGGGCGTATCGGGACTTTCACTACGCAGCTTTTCCAGATAACCCATGCCGATCTGCGGATTATCCGGCTCCGGCGGCAGCGCCAGATCCAGCACCACCAGGTCCACGCGATTGCCCGAAAGCGCCGCATCCGCTGCATCCAGATCGCCGGCCTCCAGCACGCAATAATCATCCTTGAGCAGCAGCTTCAGGTTCAAGCGGTTGATATCATTATCATCCACGACCAGCACAGTCCGTTTCATCTCTACTCCTCCTGTTGGTGTCCAGACTGCCACAGCGGCAGACATATGCTGAAGGTGGAACCTTTACCCGCACCCTCGCTTTCTGCCGTAATCGTTCCGCCATGCGCCTCGACAATGCGACGGCTCAGATAGAGACCAATGCCAAGCCCATTACTCTTACTGGTTGCAAACAGATGAAACAGCCGCTGGCGGATAAAGTATTCACTCATGCCTGCGCCCTGATCCACAACCTGAATCTGAGCCATCGGCACATCACTGGCCGTACCAGCTTCAAGCAACCGGGCACGAACGGTAATCACGCCCTGTCCCTGCATGGCCTGAACCGCATTATCATACAGATTTTCAATAACACCCTGCAACAGGTCGGCATCACCCGCTACCGCTGGTAGCGGGTCAAAACACTGGTCAATCGTGATCGCCTCCGGCCACAGGCGATCGCGAATACTTGATCGCAGTATTGCCACCAGATCCAGCGGCGCCAACACCGGTTCAACCGGTGCATTCGGGTCAGACATGCGTTGCATCAGCGTCTGCATACGCCCAGTCACCTTGCGAATCGCAGCCAGCATACGCTGCACGTCCTCATCATCAAGTTTGCCGGAGCCCAGGTGATGGGCAAGAAATGACAGATCATGCAACCGGTTTTTCAAGTCATGTGAGTGGAGTTGCTTGGTCACCCTGGAGAGTGAATCCAGACGTGCCGCTTCCGACTGATGATGCGTCAGCCGTGCATGCTCAAGGCTCATGGCTGCAAACTTGGCCAGCGAGTCCAGACTGGAACGCTCTTCAGCGTCCATGGGAGATCCGTCTATCCGCGGCCCCAGCCACAGCCAGGCCTCACCGGAGGCAGCAGGCAAGGGCAAACAGAGCGCATAGCCCTCATGCCCGCCGGACGCATCATCCGCATCGGTTTTCGGAGCATCGGCTGGAAAGGAGTACCAGCCACCTTCCGGCAGTTGTCTCTCATCGAGCGCCGCATAGCGGCGGTAGCAGACCTTGCAAATACGCTCCAGTAGGGCCCGCTCCACATCCTGTTCCGGCAACTGTGCCAAATCACCCGCGCCGAGCTGACGGATAGCAGCCAGCGTATCGAGCTGATGGCGAAAGAACATACGATCGAGCATGCGCTGCATCGCCTGTACCAGCGGGGCATAACCAAAACCCGCCGCAATAGCTGCAATCACCATCGACCAGAGCGATACAGGCTCACCAGTAAGCGCATAGACCAGAGATTCAGCCAGCATCAACACCAGTGCAAATACGGCAACCGCCACCAGCGTAGCGATAAAATAGGCAAAGGAGTGTACGATGCGCCTGAAACTGAACACCATACGCAATGATGACATTACATGCTCAGCGATCGGCTAACTCCAGTTTCTCGTCCACCCCGGAAAAACCCGCCATCACATCGCGTAACAACTGCAAGGGCGCTCCCGTCAGCGGCAACAGCGGCAGTCGCAATTCATTACTCATCCAGCCGAGTAAATAACAGGCCGCCTTTACCGGTATCGGATTGGACTGCATAAACATCACCTGATTGAGCTGACGCAGGGAAAACTGGGCGACTCTCGCCTGATCCGGTCGGTTGCTACGCATGGCTGCAGTCAGTGCCAGCATGCTTTTCGGCGCGACATTCGAAACCACAGAGATTACGCCATGTCCGCCAAGCGCCAAAAAGGGCATGACCGTGGCATCATCGCCGGAATAAAATTCAATCCGCCCTTCGCAGGCTGCGATGGTATGAACCAGCTGTTCCATATCAGCCGTCGCGTCCTTGATGCCTACGATATTGGCTACATGCGACAACCGCCCCACCGTTTCCGGCAGGATATTTGAGTTGGTACGACCCGGCACATTATAGATCACCTGCGGCAGGTGCACGGCATCGGCAACCGCCTTATAATGATGATAAATACCATCCTGAGTCGGCTTGTTGTAATACGGTGAAATCAGCAGTGCCGCATCGGCCCCCAGATCCTTGGCTGCCTGTGTTAGCTCAACAGATTCGGCAGTGTTATTGCTGCCTGTACCGGCAATCACCGGCACACGCCCGGCAACCTGCTCTACAGCAATGCGAATCACCTGCTTGTGTTCGGCAAACGACAGCGTTGCAGCCTCACCGGTTGTTCCGGCCGGCACCACACCATCAACACCCGCTTCCACCTGTCGCTCCAGATGGGCGCGAAATGCTTCCTCATCTATCTTTCCGTCTGCAAAAGGTGTGACCAATGCGGTCATCGTGCCGTGAAACATGCAAGCCTCCGTGATTGTACGTGCAGAACTATAACCGCTACACGCAATCGAGAAAGCAGATATCTCAGATGGGTGCTGATATTTACATTTTCGACAGGCTCCTAGCTCCGTCCTTTCAACAAGAGATCCAGTCCGGCAAACGGGTTGTGGGTTCCGGCAACCGGTTCTTCACGCTGAATATCCCCTTGCGCATCAGCCTCCATATAGCGTTGATGTTCATTGTCATGACAGTAGATACACAACAGCTCCCAGTTACTGCCATCAGAGGGATTATGATCATGGTTATGATCCTTGTGATGAACGGTCAACATGCGCAACTGCTTGCCGCCAAACTCGCGCGCACAACGTGCGCAAACCCACGGGTAGAGCTTAAGCGCCTGCTCCCTGTAATTATCACCGCTCTCGTACGGCTTTCTGCCTGTCATCCGTACCCTCCGCCAATGCCGCGACTTAAGCGGCAAAGCTGCACTCAGGAAAGTTTATCCAGCCCCTGATATTCTTCAACCTCAACATAGACGCAGGACGGATAGACGGGGCCGACATCGACAATCACCCATGCGTCGCCACGCATGCCGAGCTCCAGATCGAACACATCACCAACCTCAATCATGCCCAGAATCGGAGCGGGCAGGATGACCGGGCCAATCAACTCATCCTGATGATGAAAACTGAACTGCAACGAGTTCTCCGCAAGCGTAGACACCTGAGCATGGCCCTCAACAAAACGGGAAAATCGCTGACCACGCATGCGGGGGGGAACCCCGCCACCGGAGCGAATAAAGTGAAACAGAACCCTCGAAACGCGCGCCACCCGCACGGCCTCCGGCGTCACCTCTTCGAGCACTTCGATGAAGCCCAGGTAGACATCATGCTTCCACCAGCCTCGCGCCAAAATAAAATCAACCCACGCGCGCAGCGTATCGGAATAGGCTTGCAACAATTCGCCATCACTGGTTTCACGCAGGACAAACCAGCCCAGAAAATCACGCATATGCTCCGGATCCAGTGCTTCCAGCGGCAGATTACCCAAATGCCCGACTGCTTCCACATCGCCCTCAAGCAAAGCGCTCATATGATTATCAAGCCCCTCCTCCCAGTCAGCAAAGTCGGCCGGCTCCTCTTCACTCTCCATTTCATTAAACAGATCCGAATAGTGAACCAGATACTGGCTCAACATCTCCAGACACTGATCGGGCGTCGCCTGCGCGTCGGACTTCTCAACTGTATCGGCGTAACGCACAAAGTCGTCTATCGCCGTCTGCACTGTAGTCGGGGACATCATCCCAGCAACCGCAAATGAAACATGAAACCTCCATCATAAAGCGCGCCGATTCTTGCCCGAAAAGCGACAAATGGCTATGTTTGCGACCCATTTACCATATCGCACCGTTTTAATTCGAACAACAATCGAGAGGAACCGCCATGTTAATCAATGTCACAAGCGTTCGCGTTGGCAACATTCTGGAATGGAATAACGCCCTTTGGCGCATTTTAAAAACCCAGCACGTGACACCGGGCAAGGGCGTGGCATGTATGCAGTTGGAGATGCGCAATATCGAAGTCGGCACCAAAACCAACAAACGATTTAACTCCAGCGAGAAAGTTGAGCGTGTCGTGCTGTCACAGCGCGATATGCAGTACCTGTATGCCGACGGTGACGATTATCATTTCATGGATATGGAAACCTACGATCAGATCACGCTTGGCTCCGATATGCTGGAGCATGTATTGCCCTATATGCTGCCTGAGATGCAGGTGACAGTAGAGTTTCACGATGAGCGTCCGCTGAATGTCAGACTGCCGCAGGCCGTCGTTCTGGAAGTGGTGGAATGTGATGCCGCCATCAAGGGCCAGACAGCGACCAGCTCCTACAAACCGGGCGTGCTGGAAACCGGCGCGCCGATTATGGTACCACCATATCTCGAGTCCGGCACCAAGGTTAAGGTCAACACCGAAACCGGGGAATATATGGAGCGCGCCTGATCGCTACAGTTCAGGTGCTTGTCGGTCGATTCAGTGAGGTTTGCCCGGCTCCGGCCACAGCTTCACAAAAAGCCGCTTTGCCTCTTCGCTGATTTGCGGCCGAATGATACGCATTCATTCTACCACTGTAACCGGAGCCACCGAAAACAAGGAAGCCCCATGAAAACGCTGTTTTATTGCACCATCATTGCTGCGACCACCATGGCTACCACATGCTCTGCTATCGCTTCAGACAGCATGAGTCTGAAACAGATCGTAACTGTCGTCCTGAAAAATCACCCCGACCTTCAGGTCAGCCGCATTGATACCGCTATCGCCGAAACCGGAAAGCAGCGTATTCAGGGCATGCTCGATCCGAGTGTTTCGGCTAGCATCATTGCCAGCGAGGAGAAGACGCCGGTCTCCAGTGACTTCCAGGCGGCAGAAACAAGAACCGGTCAAATTACCGGCGGCATTAACAAGCCACTGTCAAACGGCGATACGGTCAGCGCCAACTTTGCCTACAGCCGCATCAGTCAGGCCTACAACTCCCCATTGGCGGCCCAACTCTCCCGTTTCAATCCGGCCTATCGCAACCAGATCAACCTCAGCTATCGTCACCCGCTACTGAAAGGTGCAGACAGACCCGATTATCATCAGTCACTGACCGTCGCCGATGCCGACATCGAAGCTGCTGACATGCAACGACAGCAACGCGCACACCAGATCATACTGCAGGTCGTCAATGCCTGTTTTCAGCTCGCATCTGATGACATCAATATCCGCATTGCGGCTCAGGCCGTAAAACGCGCAAAAAAACTGCTCGCCTATCAACGCTCGCGCGAGCGCTTCGGCCTGATTGAAAAAGCCGACCGCCTGCAGGCTGAAGCACTGCTTGCAGCGCGCAATACAGATCTCCAGAGGGCTCTGTCGATGCGCATGAACAGCCAAACCAGCCTCAATCGCATGATGTTGCGGAGCGGCGAAGCGGAGCTGGCCGTTCACCTGCAAACGAGTGAGCCGGCAAGCACCCCCTCCATGGATGATGCGCTGAATCAGGCCGAGTCGAAACGTCCCGAAATGCAGCTACTAACAGCGCAGCTGCAGGCGGCAGAAGCCCGCCTGGCCATCAGCAGAGACGCAGACCAGATGCAACTGGATCTGATAGCCGAAGCAGGCTCCCGCGCACTGGCCAACAATGGCGCAACCGCTGCCGCCAGAGGCTTCACCGTCAAGGATCATTATGCGGCTCTGTCGTTTGAACTCTCCGATGTATTGACGCGTAACAGTGCCAATGCGGATATCCGCAAAGCCGAGTTGCAACGTGAGCGGGTGGCCGCTGAGCGCATCAGGACACATGAACAGATTAAAAGCGATATCTCTGCTGCCATCACAGCCATCCATGCCGGCCGCCCCATGCTTGTCGTTGCCCGCAAACAGGCGATCGCTGAAAAACGGAAATTCGATGCGGAAATGCAGCGCTACCGCGAAGGACGTTCGGATACAGCCACGCTCGTTCAGTTTGAAGGAGAGCTGCGCAATGCCGAACTCAATGCGAACCTGCAAGCACTAACTCTGGAGCTTGCTGCTCGCCAACTGTCCTGGGCCAGAGGCACGCTACGCGATGAACTCGGCTTGACCGACATCAGTGCAGGACAATAACCATGCGTAATCTGATCGCTTTTTTTGTTAAACGCGGCGTACTGGTCAACCTGACCTCAATTATTCTGCTGACCGGCGGCATCTATGCCGCTATGAACATGCAACGCGAAGCATTCCCCAGCATCAATTTCGATATCATTGCCGTCTCCGGCGCCTATCCGGGTGCTGCTCCCAGAGAAGTAGAACGTCTGATGCTGGCGCCGATTGAGCAGGAGCTGAAGGGTGTCGACGGCATTAACGTCATCCGCTCCACGGCCTATTCAGGCACCATGCAAATGACCATTGAGGTCGACCCCAATTTCAAGGATCGAGCACGTTTGGTCTCCGACATCCAGCAGGCTATCAATCGGGCCGATCTGCCCGCCGACCTGCCTGCCGACCCTGTTATTATGGAGGTAAAATCGGAGCAGGCACCGGTGCTCACATTCTCCATCTCCGGTAATTTCCAGCCACTGGAACTCAAGCACCTGAGCAGCGCTATCGAAGATGATGTACGCAATATCGGCGGTGTCGCCAATGTCTTTGTGCAGGGGGACCTGAAAGAGGAAATTCGCATTGTGCCCGATCCGGTCAAAATGCGCAGAAACCGGGTCTCGGTCAATGATATTATCGCACTGGTTAAAGGATGGAATATCAATGCGCCCGGCGGCCGCCTTAAAGCGCATGATGGTCAAAGCATTATTCGCATCACCGGTGAGTTCAGCTCGGCAACAGATGCCGGGAATCTGGTACTGCGCGCCAATGAACAGGGGCAGTCCCTGTATCTGAAAGATGTCGCAAAAGTAACTGAAACACTCGAGCGCCCCTATAAATATGTCGGCGCCAAAGGTGAGCCGGCCATTACCATGATCGTGGTCAAAAAAGGTGACGCCGACATTATCAACCTGGTAGACCGCGTACGCGCCTACCTGGCCACTATCCCCAAAAATTACGGCGCGGGTGTGCATGTCAGCGCCTATAATGACCTCTCCACGATTACCCGTCTGAGGCTGGGCGTGCTGACTAATAATGGCATGATCGGTCTGGCGCTGGTACTGGTACTGCTGATGCTCTTCCTGCGTCCGGCTGTGGCACTGACCACCGCCTGGGGACTGCCTATTATCTTCTTCTCCGGTATTGCCGTACTTTATATCACCGGTATTACGCTGAACCTGCTGGTCATGTTCGGCTTTATTATGGTACTCGGCCTGATGGTTGATGACGCTATCATCATCGGTGAAAATGCGACCTATCACATGGAGAAAGGCCTCTCGCCGGAAGAGGCTGCCATCGAAGGCACTTACGAGCTGATCGGACCGGTCACGGCCACGGTACTAACCACAGTCGTCGCCTTTCTGCCGTTAATGTTTATGGACGGCATTATCGGTAAATTTATCGCCTCGATTCCGGTTGTCGTGGTTGTACTACTGACATTCTCATGGTTTGAGGCGATTTTCATACTGCCCAACCATATCCGCGACGTTGCCAACGCGAATAAACACCCGAAAGAGCGCATGCTGTTCATCTGGATCACTAATATTTACACATGGCTGCTCGAAAAGGCCGTGAAACTGCGCTACCTCACAATCCTGATTACCATCGCAGGACTGCTGGGCTCCTTCGCACTGGCATCGACCATGAAATTTCAGTTATTCCCGTCCGGAGCAGAGAGCACCTTCTATCTGAGGGTAAATATGGCGACCGGTACAACACTGGAAGAGATGCGCAATGCGCTTAAATCGCTGGATGTCGAAGTACGCAAGCGTATTGATCCGACTCTGCTGGAAACCACCACCATGATCGCCGGTGAAAACAGTGCCGACCAGCGCGAAGCACTAAAGCAGATCGGCGATCGCTTTGGTTTCGAGCGGGTTATTTTGACACCCTTTACCGAACGCAGCGTCAAAGCCTACGACGTCATGGGCAGGCTCGAAAAAGAGATACCGCCGCTGTTTCCGAACATGGAAATCAGCTTTGCCATGGAGAGATCGGGGCCACCTGTCGGACGCGCCCTGCAGGTGGAGCTCACCGATGCGGATGAAGCCACCATGACACGGGTGGCAACACGGTTGATTGCGATGCTGGACAACATCAAGGGCGTTTATGCTGTGGAGAGCGACCTGGAGCCGGGCGATCCCGAGATTCGCATTGTCATGGACAGAAGCCTTGCCGCTTATGCCGGCATTGATCTGGCAACTGCCAGTACCCATATCCGTGCAGCCTTCGATGGCCTGCGCGTATCCACAATTAAACGCGGCAAGGAAGAGATTGATGTCACCATCCGTTATCCCGATCGCGCCCAGCATGATATCAACACGCTGATGAATCTTGAAATTCCGAATAAAACCGGAGGATTGGTACCGCTCCACCGGATTGCGCACCTGGTACACAAGGCCGGCACCAGCAGTATTCGCCACAAGGATGGCCGGCGCATCATCAATGTCTCGGCCGAAGTGAATCAGAAAGATATCACATCCAAAGAGGTTAACGCCCTGATCAAGAAGCGCAGCAGCGAATGGCTCGGTGATGATGCCGGGAAAATACGTGTTAATTACGGCGGTGAGGAGGAGAAAACACAGGAGTCTGTCAGAGGCCTTGTTTTCAGTTTTGTGTTTGCCCTGTTGGGCATCTTCGCCATTCTGGCCGTTCAGTTTAACCGCATCGGCTATCCGATTCTGGTGATGCTGGCCATTCCATTCGGCATTATCGGTATAATTGTCGGTTTTTTCCTGCATGGGGCGCCGATCTCATTCATGGCGATGATGGGTTTTGTGGCGCTCACCGGCGTGGTCGTCAATGCCTCACTGGTCATGGCCGTTTTCATCCAGCGACAGATTCTTGATGGCGTACCGTGGCGGCAGGCCATCATTGAGAGCGGCAGACGTCGTCTGCGCGCGGTACTGCTGACCGCGATTACTACGGTTGTAGGCCTGTTGCCAACCGCCTACGGATGGGGTGGCTTTGATCCGTTCGTCGCTCCCATGGCGTTGGCACTCTCGTGGGGACTGATGTTCTCTACCGTCATAACCCTGTTTTCAATACCGGCAGCACTTGGTATCGCTTTGGACTGTAAATATATGCTACTACGCCTGTTCAGCATCAAACAGAAAGGTTAACAAGCTTTAATGACCGGTTAACAAGAGCATCATAGCGCGCCCCTACTGTATTGCGTGTCTGGTGTCCCCCTCCTCCCTCCCTTTGGACATCAGGCCCAGACAAAAAGGCTCCGTTATACGGAGCCTTTTTTTGTTGCACTTGCACATACTTACCTCCCACTACCCCTGCAGCTCATCCACTTTCTTTCCGACTTTGTGTGAGCTGGCGCACAGATCCTGTGATGCTATCAGGCATTCTTAATGCCTGTACCGGAAGCAAATCAGTTCGACTGTTTAAAGTTGTACGACATAGATCCGATAGTTATTGCTAAATAGCTTTATTAAACCTGACTATTCCCCTCGGTCTGGCGTCAACTCCCCCCTTCCCCTCGACGTCAGACCAATAAAAGGCCCTGCAATGCAGGGCCTTTTATTTTAATTCAAAACTCACCAATCGTCATCTGAACATCAGTGTAAACCGGCCTCTTCCTCTTCCCGTACCTCTCTGGCAAAAGCTTCCTTATTCACTGCAATAATCGCCAGCAGAATGCCGGAGTAGATAAACGTTGAGAGCAGAACAACACCGATCACCACAGCCTTGAACATCTCCAGGTGCTCGAAACCAACAGGAATCATCATTAGCATCACGATAGAGAGTCCACCCTTGATGCCGGCAAAGGTCAGTATGCCCCACCAACGAAAATTGACGTTGCTCATGCGCGTGGTCCGATTGGTGATCACGGCAAACTTGGCCATCATCAGCGCGCGAATAATCGTTGTCGCAACAAACATGGCGAGGATTTCCGTTTTGTAATGCCAAAGCAGTGACAGATCAACTATTTCAGCCATTGCCACAAACAGAATCGTATTAGCCACCAGAGCCAGCAGTTGCACATCCTCCTTGGTACGCACATGCCTGTCCCGCTCTTCGATAGAGATACGAATACGTCCGAGCACATTGGCAATCATGTTACGTGAAGAGGGTTCATTTTGCGCCTCCTGCTGTATGCACTCCACATCGTCACCCAGCCGGGCGTCCTCAGCCTCGATACTGCGGGTCATCAAATGGTGAATCGTAATGGTCGCAAAAATACAACTGAGAATACCGGACAAGTGCATATGGGAGTGCGAACCAAACAGGTTAAGCAGCGTATAAAAGTGCTCCGACAATTCAAATGCGCCATAGCCGGCGATGATGATCATCATCATTTCGGCAATCCGGTTTTCCGTGGTCTTCAGTGCGGCAATGCCGAGCAGGCCGATGACAAAACCAAACAACGCCGAGCCCAGCACAACAATCAGACTGGTTTCAGTCACATATGCCGTGGAAATTTCACCACCATCCAGAGCATACAGGCCGATAAAGACAAAAACGATCAACGCAGTGGCATCGTTGAACAGACTCTCACCTTCAGCCAGAATTTTAAGCTTGTGGGGCAGCTCAAACTTGGAAAAAATGCTGACAACCGATACGGGATCTGTTGCCAGTACCATAGCGAACAACACGATGATGGCCGCAACCGACAAATGATACTGGCCAAATAACCAGTCGGCGGTAAAAATCGCCAGCACAACTGATAGCCCAACCGCCACCACCGCCAGGTAAAACAGGCTTAAACCGTGCTCCTTCAGGTCCGACAGCTTCAATTCCAGAGAATCGGCAATCAGCAGTATCGGTAGCAAAAAAATAACCAGCTCGGCAAAATGCTCCGTATCACCGGTCATGATAGGCACCTGTTGAAACAGGTAATGCACCAGAAAAGAGAGCCCGATCAAACCAAGCGGCGAAGGCAGGCTGAGCTTGTCTTCCAGTTGCAGCGCCAGATAAAGAATGACTGCGATTACCAGCAATGTCGTGATCATCAATAACTCCCTGCTATTACCACCAATGTCATCTGCCGCCACAGGTGCATTGGCAACTCAACTTATGACAAACATGCATTCACGCGGCACGCGCAATTATTACGCCAATTCCCCGTAAAAACATAAGACCTAATACAATATAACCACTGCCACAAACAACAGGTACAAGCCTGCATTAAGCAGCAACGCTATCGGCCTGAACCAGCTGGCTCGACTGATGAGCCACAACCACGCCACTCCGAGCACCGCAAGCAAGACCGCCGCAGCGGCATGAATGTCGCTAAAATGCCATGGCATCAGCAACATACCTGCAGCCGGAATGATGGTGCTCTGAAACACCATTGCCCCGGTAATATTACCAAAAGCCAGCGTATCCCTGCCTCGTCTGATCCACAGAATCGAATTCACCTTCTCCGGCAATTCAGTCGCTACCGGCACAACCAGCAGCGCAATCACGAGCGCGGAAACACCGAACAAGGCACTGGCCTGCTGCACCCCATCGACAAAAACCCTAGCCCCGACTACCAGCAACGTAAGACCGCATAGTAGCTGCAGCACCACTGCAGGCATACCATCCCCGAGCAGCCGCGATACATACAGGGGCGAATCAGCTTCCGTCGAATGCCCCTCATCCACCAGCGCGCGACTAGCCTGGATAGTTTTCAGCACATACAGGAAGTAGGTCAAAAACAGGGCTGTCGCGAAAGCGATCTTGGCTGATTCCCAGCCTTCCGGGAGCAGGGCCGCCCCGATCACCAGAGAAAAAGCAAGCATAAATACGCGCAAATCGCGATTTAACCCGCCGGATTCGGGCTTAAAGCGTGCATGCCAGCCCCGTTTTCTGCCTGCAAAGAATGCCATCAAACCGAAGCTGAGAGTACCTAACATGAACGGCGCACCAAGTATTGCACCAAGGCCCACGTCACGGTTAACCGATTCAGCGGCGCCTCCGGCCAGAATCGCCACCATAGGTACAATGGTCTCGGGCATGGCCGTACCGACGGCGGCAAACACAGAGCCGGTAACCCCCTCGGAAACACCCAGCCGCTCGCCAATATGTTCCAGTGCGTTGGTAAACAGCTCGGCCGCCAGATAGACAATCCCGAGTGCCAGCAGCAGTAGCATCACAGTTGCAGTCAAAACATCGCCTTCAACAAGCGCCGTTTATCGTGCACAGGTTGTTGTACGAGGCGGTTTTTACTTGTGGCTACCTGACATAAATGACATCAGCTTGACCTGATCGGCCTTCAGGCCGCGAATCATGCGTGACTGATACAATAACATATAGGTAAACAGCGCGAACACCAGCTCATGGCTGGTCTGCATCAGACGGGCAAAGCCGGCGCGATCCATCGTGTAGACGATGCTGTCCTCTGCTGCCACAACAGTCGCCGTCGCCAGCTCACCGGACAGAAAAGTCACCTCACCGATCATCGAGCCTTCACCCAGACCTGCCAGACGCTGCACCTGACCATCCAGATCCTGAAAAATATCCACGCAACCGGAACGAACCAGATACAGTATGCCGCCCTTTTCACCCTCTTTAACGATGGTGTCACCTTTTTTGATGGCGACTGCACGAACGACACCCTCCAGCTGCTGATGTTGTTCATCACTCAACTTTGTTTTAATGATGTTGTTTTCAATCCATGCGACTTCGATGTCCACAGGGCCCCTCCGATCATACCATTTTCGAAATTCAGATTGCAGACTATCGACTGATTCGACACAAGTCTACGCGAGTATTGATGCTCCTTTCAGGCATCGCCAGCCCCATCAATATTCAAGGTAAACTGGTATAATGTGGCCATTCCTGCTGCAATACGGCCATGCAAGCAGGCAGCTCCTCCCCAATCAGCGCAACCGAGAAGTGGCGCCAGCACTTCACCATCGACCTGCCCGTTACTCAAACCGGCTGCATATGGGTACATGCCTGCTCTGTAGGAGAGGTAGGCTCGGTCACCCCATTGATTCAAGCGCTGCTGAATCAGGGCCATAGCGTCCATTTAACTGTTGTTACCGCCACCGGTTTTGAACATGCGCATCGTCTGCTGGGCAACCGCATCAGCACCTCTTTCCTGCCATGGGATCTGCCCGGCGCCATGTCCCGCTATGTCGCACGTTTGCAACCGGCGCTGATGCTGTTGACCGAAACCGAATTCTGGCCCGGTATGCTAAGCGCCTGCCAGCGGAAAAATATCCCTGTCATCGGTATCAACACACGTATTTCCGACCGCTCCTTTCCCCGCTATCTGGCATCGCGCTGGTTATGGCGGCACTGGCTTAAACCTGTTTCACTGTTTCTGGTCCAGAGTGATACGGATGCCAAGCGCCTGACAGCCATCGGCGTGCCTGCGTCAAGAATCAAAGCCTGCGGCAACCTGAAATATGCCCTTTCGGCTCCGGAGGTCGACAGTCAGCATCTGCGTGAACGCGTCGACAGCACAGGCCGCAGACCGATATTGCTGGTTGCCAGCACTCATCAGAGAGAAGATGAACGCATCCTCAAACTATGGGAGCAGTGGCATGCTGCATGCCCGGATCTGCTGATGCTTGTCGTGCCACGCCATCCGGAGCGATTCGACAGTGTGGCCGAACTGATTCTCGCACGTGGTCACAGCCTGTCACGCTGGTCGTCTGATGAAGTGCAAACGGCTGCTGATATTGTTCTGGTCGATGCCATGGGTGTACTGACCGGCCTCTACTGCATTGCCGACCTCGTCATTATCGCCGGCAGTCTGGAGCCTGTCGGCGGCCATAATCCGCTGGAAGCTGCGGTCTGCGGTCGCGGTGTCGTTACCGGTCCGCATGTGCAGAACTTTCGACAGGTGATGCATGAAATGCAGCAGTCAGGCGGTGCTATTGTCACGCATGATGACGATGAACTGGCAGCCGCGACTACCCGCCTGCTGCATCACCCTGAAGAGCTGAGAGAGTTACACACCAATGCTACACGCTTCATGCAGGATAAGGGCCATGCACTGGAGAACATGCTGGCTGCAATACAGCCATGGCTGCCCGAGCCAAGGCCATGAAGCTATACATACTGAAGCGCCCGCATGGCTAACATCCATGCCTGGGTGGAGAGGATTTGGTGGTCCCAAGCCCGGCCTCCGCTGCTGCTGCGTTTGCTGGAGCCGGCCTATGCCGCGATCAGCCGCCGCCATTTAAGCAAACGCAGCAGAGCTGTAATCAAACCGTCCATTCCGATGATCTCCATCGGCAATATCACTGCCGGCGGTAGCGGTAAAACACCGTTTGCCCTGTGGCTGGCCACCGAGCTGAAAGCACACGGATACCAACCAGTCATCCTCTGTCGTGGTGACGGCGGAAAATCCGGAAAAGCTGCACTGGTGGAAGCGCGAGCCGATGCCAACAGCGTCGGTGATGAGGCATGCATGCTGGCTGACCTGGCCCCCTGCCCCGTGATCGCCGCACAGGATCGGGTAGCCGGCAGCCAGCTGGCGGCCGGGATAGGGAATCTGCTAATCCTCGATGACGGCTTTCAGTATCGCCAGCTGGATCGTTGCTGCGATATTGTGCTGGTGCCTGCCGAAGGTATCGGTAACGGCCATCAAATTCCGGCAGGACCACTGCGGGAGCCTGTTGCTGCCCTGCAGCGCGCAGATATCGTGGTTCGCACATCCAACCGGCCCCAAGCCCGGATCGATCCTGTCTGGTCGCACAAAGAGTGGCGCTGGCAAGCCAAAGCCGGCGAGCTGATCGATATTCGCAATACCGGCGCACCCGCACCCGCACAAGTATGCGCGGCTACGGCCATCGCCCGACCTCAGCGCTTTTTCGATGACCTGGCATCAACCGGCATCGCCCTGCTCTCGACACAAACATGGCCGGATCATTACCGCTTTACCAAACAGGATACAGCAGCGTTGCTGGCGCTTAACACCCCAGTTGCGGTAACGGCTAAAGATGCCGTCAAACTTGTCCGCCTGTGGGCTGCTGATCGCCCCCTGTGGGTGCTGCAACAACGCGCCGAAGCCGAAGAGGGCCTGCTCAATGCTATTATCCGGCAAATACAACACCCTGAGCAATAAAATTCCACCGGCTTGGCATGGAAGGTGCTTATCTATCACTCCAGGCAAAATGAAGCCTATACACTGTTAAAACCATTGATAAACCGGGGGATTGAGCAATGTCAGAACTCAGCAAATCAGCAGTACAGTTAAATACCATGATAAAAACAGCTATTCATGATGAGAAAATCACGCCGTGGGAGCGTGAGCAGATCATGATGCTTGCTGATGAGGATGGTATTATAGACAGTCATGAGAAAGCGCTTCTGGGCCAGTTGCAGGATATGATTCAAAGTGGAGCCATCAAACTGATGAAGGAATAGCCTGCCTAGGCTGCACTTTCGCCGGGGGTCTCATCATGACCCGGCTTAAATCTGAATATGTCTGAATGCTCAGACTGCCCTGGCGGTCGAAACAGCGTGTCTGGTGCCATAACCCGGCAGGTACAATCCGCTGAAAGCTGATCCCGCTCGTCCGGAGCAATATCGCAGGGTGCCAGCTTGACACCCTGTTGTGCTTTACCTAGCAAGGGTTGCTATGGATCCCTTCCTGAAGTCCCTGACTCTCTTTCTCGTTCTATTCAACCCTTTCCTGATGAGTATTTACCTGCTCGACCTGATCCAGGATCTGGATAGAGGCACTTTTTTCAAGGTTCTGTTTCGTGCCACGCTCATTAGCGGCTCGGTGTTTCTGGTCTTTGCCTGGGGAGGCGATGCGATCTTCACCGATATCCTGCAGGTTCAGTTTTCATCCTTTCTGATCTTCGGCGGCATTGTCATCTTTATCATTGCCCTGCAAATGATGTTCACCGGCAGCGACGCGATCAAGAAAATGCGCGGCGGCGATCCCGCCCACCTCTCCGGCTCCATTGCCATGCCATTCATGATCGGACCCGGGACCATCAGTGCCAGCGTTATTACCGGCACCACCCTCAGCTATCCGCTGGCATTAGCCGCGATCACCCTGTCGCTTATATTGACTGTGCTGATGCTGATGGTGCTGAAATACGCCTTTGATATTATCAAGGTACGCAATGCCGATCTGCTTGAGCGCTATATTGATATCACCGGCAGGGCCAGCGCCCTGCTGACCGGCACAATCGGCGTCCAGATGATACTGCAGGGCATCCACAAGGCGCTCTAACCCATAAACCTCAGCCCGCCGTTAGCCAGCCTGAATGACAAATCATCAGGACAGATGATTTGCACGTATTACGCCTGAAAGGTGAAGGCCATGGATGGTCTGAATAACAAATCGGCAGGAGAGCCGGTTTGCACACTTTGCGCCCGAAGGGTGAGGGCACGGATGCCTCGACCGGCGGAAAAGGTGGTTCACCCAATTGCGTGCGATTCAATATGAGCAACACTTAAAAAACACCACATAAAAAAGCCCAGCCGCACAAAGTACGGCTGGGCGAGAATATGGAACGATTCGTTGTTAAAGGTCGATGGTAACCCCTGCAAAGATGGAACGGCCCATGCCCGGTACCGCGATACCCCAGGGAACAGCGGTACCCATGGTTGCGCCCTGACCAAGATATGCGCCACCCAGCGGATGGTTGTAGAAGCGATCCAGGAGGTTGCTTACGCCGACATCAAGGCGGACCTGCTTCCACTGGTAGGTGCTATGCAGGTTCACCAGTGTGTAGCCCCCCGTCACCATTTCATTTCTGACCTTCGACACCTTCTTCTTGGCTGCAACCATCTCAACATCAACACTGCTGCTCCATCCACCCAGAGCATGCTCAAGGATCATATGCCCATTCAGAGGCATGATATTGTAAAGGTTTTCTCTGGTTACCTTGTTTTTGCCGCGAACGTAATTCATCAGGCCTTTGGCGGTTACACTGCCGTAGCTATTATCGCTAACGAGGAGATCTCCTGATAAATCGACACCGTACAGATGGGCTGACTGGTTGACGAACTGCAGGTAGACGAATGAATTGGTCGCTGTCTGGTTTGCCGCACCACAGTTGGCGTTGGCAGAGCTACAACGTGCTGCATCGACATGGTCGCTGATGTAGGTGTAGTAAGGTGACACCTTCACTCCCCACTGCTTCTTGCCAGCATCATGGAGGTCAACCGTGGCACTTATCGTATGGGAAGTTTCCGGCTTCAAATTTAGATTGCCAACGTAACCATTGCCATCACCGGCCATATTCACCATGCGCATCATCATACCGGCAGTGGACCATGTGTAGCGTTCATAAAGATTCGGAGAGCGGGTCTTCATCGCGTAACCGAACTCAATGGTCTTGTTCTCATCCGGGGTAAAGCGTACCAGCGCAGTCGCATCAATATTGTTATCGACCTTTTTGCGATTTGTGGCATTAAAAGCGGCGGATTCTGCGCCCTGGAAGGCCATCATCGTATTATATCCCTGAACAGCACCTGTATTCATATCAACACGCTCGAATCGCAGGCCCAACTGACTCAGCCAGCTACTGCTTATCTGGGACTCCCACTCACTGTAAACCGCCATTCGATCGCGTTTGCCGCCATTGATGTTCCAGAAAACGTTCGGTGCCATCATTGCTCCACCGGAAGGATTCCACCAATCATCCAGTCGGTACTGCTGATACTCTGCACCGACCCGCAGCAGATCAGCAGACGATAGGTCAATGTTTGCTTTCAGAGAGGCACCAAGGTTTTTACCCTCGGTATCCATAGGCATACCGCGTGCAACCCCTCCGTAAAGAAACTGTTTGTCCTGACCAAACTGCATGGAGTGTTTTGTATTTTCGAAGTAGACTCGCGACTCCAGGTTGCCCCAATCGAACTCACTGGTCACACCCAGATTTGCCTGAATGCTCTTATTGCCAGTCATATCCATGCGTTGATTTGTCCAGCCCTGTTTAGGGATGTCCTGAAGACCGAGTTTCAGATCGATCATGTTGTCGCCGTTTAACACATCGACTGCAAGAGCGTGGTTGGTCGCTTCGTACATGCTTGAGCCAACCTCATCGCCTGCCAACCACCCTCGATCTACCGCGGCAAGACCCGCTGGCTTGAAGGCTGCAGCAGCCTTGTAATTCTTTGCTTTCACAGTGGAGCCGTTATATCTGACGCTGGCCGTTTCGGTAGCGGCCGTTGCAGAGGCACTGCCTCCCACGACATTGCCGTTGCTACGATAGAATGCACCGATTTGACCCTTTAAGAGCGTGCCTTCACCGGGCTTGGCAAATTCAGGGCTTTCAGATTTGACCAGAATTGTTCCACCAATACTGTCTCCCCCCATACTTACCGGTGAAATACCGGCAAAAACCGTCGCACTGCCTACATTGCTCGGATCGATGTAGGAGAGTGGCGGGTTCATATGGTTGGCACAGGCGGATACCAGGTCCATCCCATCGACTTTGATACGAAGTCGATCATCAGCCAAGCCGTGGATCGTTGGCAAACTGGAAACACCGCCGCCACTCTGAAGATTCACCCCGGGTGTGTTTTTCAGCAGGCCAGCGGTGTCGCTCGTCGCGATAGACTTCGATTTCACTTCATCCTTGCCTACCACTGTGCAATCGGCTGCCTGCGTGTCGGCTGGAGCCGCATTGACCTTGATGGTCGGCAGATTCTCTTCGGCCCATGCATGACCTTGCGCCATACCGATGGCTAGCACAGAAAACAGCAGGTGCCTCACACGGAATGACGATGTTGCAGCTTTATCCATTTTTCTGTTTCCAGAAAAGATATGCCCTTCTTCACTGGAAAAGAGCTTTTTGAAAATCATTATATATCCCCCCTCAATTGCAGACATCCTGTCGACTGAAAGCCTCTGACTGCATTCGGTATCATTTGCTTGGCGGCGGATGTTACTGACGGGGAGTTTTCGTAAAATGTGGCATAATGTCGCAGAGATATTGCGACAGGTCGCGCATTGTGTGCTTATCACTAATCAAATAGCCGAGTAACCTGCAGTTATCACTGTTATCTTAAAACTCTTGAGTGGGGGTTAATGAATCTACCTAGGGGTGCTCAGTGTCATCACGCAACCTCAAACCGTCCAAAGATAATTCTAAAGTTAACACAAGGGTGCTATTGGCAGCTCATAATTGATTTGAAAGAAATGTGCTGGATTCTGTCTCAAACCGACTCTGTGACGGTTTGGCCTCCGAACAGACAGAAAAAACCGCCACAAGAGCGGCTTATCTGTTACTTCGTTTACTTTACTGGCTATGATCATCGGAGCGCAGCCTGTGAGCATCAGCCGGGTGGTGCCGATATGCACTTGCCGTGATCGTGAATCTCAACCAGCACGCCGTGCAGACTCTTGACCGCCAACTCGTAATCCTCTTCGTTGACGACAAACTGCATGTCGACCTGACGCATCGACTGATGCATCGCCAGAACACTGATGTTATTAGCAGCGAGCGCGCCGACGGTTTTGGCGAGGATACCGGGCACCTGCATATCACTGCCGATGGCCGAAACGATAGCAACCTTCTGCTGATCAAGCTCGGCATCCGGATAGCACTGCTCAAGCGCGGTACGGATACGGCGCACCGTCTTCAGGTTGGTAAACAGGTAGTGGGTGATGGTGTTGGCATTGATGTCCTTGGAGACAATATGCGCCCTGAAACGGCGGATTGTCTCGAGAATCTGCCGATCATATAGGTCGATACTGCCGGTCATGTCCTGATCGAAGAGCTCCAGCGCATAGACTCCCTTACGTCCGGCGATGATCTCCACGCACGGCCTGCTACTGCGATAGTCGCTGGTGATCAGCGTGCCGGGGTGATCCGGTTCGAAGGTATTCTTGACACGCAGCGGAATATTGCGATGCCTCAGCCCCTTCGCCGCCTTCGGATGGATCGCCTCCATACCGAGATTGGCCAGCTGGTCGGCGACATCGTAGTTGGTACGCCCTATCGGTACGGCCTTATCTTCACCCACCAGCCGCGGATCGGCACTGCTCAGGTGAAATTCCTTGTGAATAATGGTCTCGCGCGCCTCTGTCAGCACAGCAATACGGCTGAAAATCATCTCGCTGTAGCCGCGATCGAAGGTGGACATCACACCGCTGTCACTATGCGCATAACCGGTAACGATCGGCACTTCACGCTCAAGATCAATCGAAGCGAAGGCGTCGATAATACGCTCATCAAGCGAGGTGTGGCACGTAGCACGCCAGCCGGTGAGATCGACAAAGCAGGCATTGATACCGTCACGCTTTAGCAACTGGGCCGTATTCCAGGCACTGTGCGCTTCTCCGACGCTGGCCAGCATCTCGCGCACTTCGGCCAGGTGTGACTCCAGTGCAAAATGACCATGGCGACAAAGGCTCTGCAGGTCCGAAAGACAGCGCTCGGCATCTTCGAGCCGCTCACTGATAAATGCATTCGCCCGGGTCAACAGCTCTGTATTGCCAAACAACGAACTGTTGATGGCGAAGAACTCATCCTTGACCGCGTGCAGCATCTCGCGCCAGCTGTCATCATTGACAGCGTCGGCAAACAGGGCGTAAACGCCCGGTTTACCGCTCTTCTTATGCTCCAGCAGCTGGTTGGTGATGCCGCCGTAAGCCGATACGACAATAATTCGCTGGCAGCGACTCTCACCAGCCCCCGGGCGCAGTATAATATTGTCGCGCACGGCAACATAGTTGCTCATCGACGTGCCGCCGACCTTCTCTACACTGTGGTTGTTCATCGCTGTGTAGCTGGCTTAGCTGCCTGCCTCAGCACCCGGGCAGTAGGCACCATCAGCATCGTGCTTTTCACTGCCGGTTACCGGTGGATTGAATACGCAGACCATGCGCATGGTTGTTCTGGCCCGCAGCCAGTGGCGCTCGTTGCCATTGAGCAGATAAACGGAGCCGGCCTTGATTTTATAAACCTCGCCGTTATCTGTTGTCTCAACTTCACCTTCACCCTCGATACAGTACACCGCCTCAATATGATGCTTATACCAGAGCAGGGTTTCCGTACCGGCGTGAATGATTGTATCGTGCAGCGAAAAGCCCACGGCATCATTATTAAGAATCAGCCGGCGGCTCTCCCAGTTACCGTTTTTCGCGTGCACATCACGCTCGCTATCGATGATATCGTTCAGGTGGCGAACAATCATACCAGCACCCCTTCACGCAGCCCCTGACGCACCTTCAACACGGCCGCAATCGAATCATCGATAATCTTCAGCCCCTCTTCAATAAGCGCTTCATCAATGGTTAGTGCGGGCAGGAATTTCAGCACCTGACCGTTGGCACCGGCTGTTTCGATGATCATATTGCGGCTAAATGCCTCCTCAGAGATACTGCTGGCAAAACCGGCATCGGAAAAGTCGATTCCCCAAACCATGCCTACACCGCGCAACTCACCGCAGGCCTCCGGATGCTTCTCAAGGATTGCCTTCAATCCTTTCTCAAACAGGCCGCCCTTGTAAGCAATACCTTCGGCAAAATCAGGCGTATCCCAGTATTCCAGGGCCTTGGTAGCGGCAACGAAAGCCAGATTGTTACCACGGAACGTACCGGTATGTTCACCGGGCTTCCATTGATCCAGTTCCGGACGCATCAGCAACAGCGACATGGGTAAGCCGGTGCCGATTGATTTGGAAACCGTCACCATGTCCGGCATAATGCCGGCGCGCTCAAAGCTGAAAAAGGTTCCTGTGCGCCCATTACCCATCTGGATATCATCGATAATCAGCAGAATATCGAATTCACGGCAAATCGACTCCAGCTCCTGCAGCCATTCATCACGCGCCACATGGATGCCACCCTCACCCTGAACGGTTTCGACAATAATCGCAGCCGGCAGGTCGACGCCGCTGCTCTGGTCGGTAAGCAGCTTACGCAGGTAAGCCATGCTGTCGAAACCCGATCCGAGGTAACCATCAAACGGGATAAAAGCGCTGTTGGCGCGCACGCCATAAGACTCATCGCGATAGAAGGAGTTGCCGGTAACAGCCAGTGACCCCATGGAGAGGCCATGATAGGCATTGGTAAAAGCGATAATATTGGAGCGCCCCTTAACCATGCGCGCCAGCTTCAGTGCTGTTTCCACAGAGTTCGTGCCTGTAGGGCCGGTAAACTGAACCTTGTACTCCATGTTGCGCGGCGCAAAAATCGTATCGCGTAACTTCGTCAGAAAGGCCTGCTTGGCCAGAGTGGCTTTATCCAGTCCATGGACAATACCATCATGCTGGAGATACTCGATCAGCGCCTCCTTGATAGCAGGGTTGTTGTGACCGTAGTTGAGAGATCCGGCGCCGGCAAAAAAATCGATATAGCGGTTATCGTGCTCATCAAATATCTCAGAGCCTCTGGCAACATCGAATACGGCAGGAAAGGAACGGATATAACCCCGAACCTCGGATTCCATCTCTTCAAAAATTCTCATGTTTCTATTATCTCCCGATTAAGGTTTTGCTTACCGAAGTAATCGGACCCACGCGAATCAGGTTCTCCTGTTCATGATTTTCGCCGAACATGTCGGCCGGAAAAATAAGTGATTCATGAATCGTGCTTTTGCACTCGTTAGCCAGCCCTTGAAACAGGGAACGCGATGCGTCATTGGAAGGATTTACCGTCGCTTCGACATGGCGTATGCTCTTGAGATTACGGCGCGACAGTAGATGTCTGAGCATCTTCTTGGCCACGCCGCGTCCGCGCAGTCGCGCATCTACAGCCACCTGCCAGACAAACAGCGTGTCACGTCGTTCGGGCGGAATATAGGCAGTAATAAACGCAACCACGGCATTGTTCTCTTCAACAACCACACAGGTTGAAGAGAAGTGTTCGCAGAGGATTAAATAACAGTACCGGGAGTTGACGTCCAGCGGTTTACAGCGCTCAACAAGCGCATGTATCTCCGGACCGTCATTCGCAACTGGTGCACGAAAAGACAAACGGCCTGCTTCCTTAGTTTCCAGATTGTTTCCGGTAAGCATTGGCGGGTACCCTAGACGCCAGATCTCAAAATGCAAATCAGCCCGGGAAAGAGACAAACATCAAACTCCAGCAGTCGGGAGCAGTACGCCTGCCACAGCTCGCATGGCCGGACACATAAACCACAGGCTACATTCGGCGCTATGGCTAACATGAATACATACCTCCCACCCTTGTATATCAGGCATAAAAAAACCGCCACGCGGGCGGTTTTTTCAATCAGATCAGAGCAGCAACTTACTTGTAGCGGTCCAACTCTTTCGGATTGGTTGTAATCTCATAACGGTCACGTACCGATGCCATCCAGCGGGCAAAACGGGCAGCGCCCTTGGCCTTTCTTACTTCTGCAGCAATCTGGTCTTTTTGCTTGTTGTATTCAGCTTCGGAGGCAGCAATCACCTGCTGCACACGCACCGCAGCATAGCCCTGAGGCACATGAACAGACTGATCAACCCATGCACCCGCCTTCGTGGAAAATGCCTGCTTAAGCAGCGCCTGACTCAACCATGAAGCATTATCGCCCTGACCGTTACTGCGTACCGGCTTGGAAATATACTTTGCCTGACCATACTGCTGTGCCAGCTCATCCAGTGACTTACCTGTACTGTGCCGGATCTCATCAGCTATGACGGCTGCCTGTTTGGCCGCCGCATCCAGCCTGGCATCGGTCAACACACGACGAGCCACCTTGGCATAAGGTAATACATCCGGCTCCACCCGCTCAGTCACTTCCACCGCAACATAGCGGCCGTCACTTGTTTCGACGATTTCAACAGCTTGCCCCGGCAGTGTGGAGAATGCCTTGGCAGCAATTTCGGGATCAGACAGCACGGGTACAGCCAGCGCTTCATCACGACTTACCAGCCCTGAATTGATTGTTTTAAGGTCCAGGGACGTGGCAGCAGCTTTCAGAGAGTCTTCCATTCCCAGAGCCTCATCCAAATCCTGAGACAACTTGTATGCTTCCTCCGCTGCACGAGCCTTGACGAGGTCCTGTCGGATACCATCCTTAACATCATCATACGATGCTTCATGCGCCGGACGAATATCCTCCAGCCGAATCAGGTGATAACCGAACGGGGTTTCAACAATATCGCTGACTTGCCCCTTATCCATAGCAAATACGGCCTGATCAAATGCCGTCACCATCGAACCCTGCTTGAACCAGCCCAACTCACCACCGCTGGAAGCCGTTCCATCTTCGGACACTGCTTTAGCCACCGCAGAGAAATCTTCACCAGCCTTGATGCGCGCCTGTGCAGCTTCAATCTTTTTACGCGCCGCCGCCCTCACGGCTTCCGGAGCGTTCTCGGCAACCTTGATCAGGATATGCTGTGCTTTCCGCTCTTCAGGCCGGCTGAATTCAGCCTTGCGTTTCTCAAATGCCTTACGCACTTCAGATTCATCCACCTGCACGTCCTCCGCCAGTTTACGCGGATCGATTTCGACAGTGTTCACATTGATACGCAATGGTGACTTGTAATTCTGCTTATGCGCTTCATACCAGGCTTTAGCCTGCTCATCACTGACCTTAACCTTGTTCAACTGAGTCGCCGGATCCACGACAACGGCAGCCAGTACCCGCTGCTGATAATCGTGATTAAAACGATCACGAATTTCAGTCTCACTGACATGTACAGAGTCGACCAGCGCTTTATGCAGCGCATCCACCATAATATTCAAACGCAGATCATTCTCATAATCCTGAGCGGAACTGAAGCCCATATTACGGGTCAGGGCATGATAGCGCTGGACATCAAAGCCACGGGCAGACTGAAAAGAGGGATCGCTATGCACTGTCGCCAGCACCACGGATGCGGGTGCCGCCAGATGCAGCTGCTGTGCCGTATCGAGCATGATGCGCCGATTAATCAGCGTCTGCAGCGTTGTCTCCTTAACACCCAGAGAGTCCATCAATGCACTGGAATACTGTTTGCCCAGCATGGAGCGGTAAGCATTGAGCTGGCGCTCATAGGCCTGATAAAATTCAGCACCGCCAATGGCTTTGCCGTTTACCGTTGCTATAGGTTCAGTTTTGCCACCGAGGAAATAATCACCGACACCCCACAGCACAAACGACAGCGCAATACCGCCGAGTATAATTTTTGCAATCCAGCCTTGTGCGTGACTACGCATCGATTCGAGCATGATGAACCTCAGAATTCAGAGTCGGGGTAAGGCTATAGCAGCCAGATCACCCCATTATTTGGGACTCGGCACGCTACCGAAGCAAGCATAGCAGAGCAATGGGCGTTGCTCTGCTATGCGCGATAAGCAAGGCCTCCAGAGTAATGGGGTTGCTCTGGAGGACCGCGATAGTAGCAAATAAGTAAGAGCCGTGGGTGCGGCTCTTACTTATGCGGTAGCTCAAAACAACCAGAACCGTGGGTGCGGCCCTTACTTATGCGGTAGCTCAAAACAAACCAGAGCCGTGGGTACAGCTCTTATTTATGCGATAGCCAAAAACAACCTGAGCCATGGCCTCTACTATTCGCCAGCACCCAACAAAAAAAGGGCGGCCCTTTCGGAACCGCCCTTTCATCTTGTTGCAAATCTACCCGTGCACGACCGTAAGGCCGCACTCCGGCAAATCCTTACATCATGCCGCCCATGCCGCCCATGCCACCCATGTCCGGAGCGCCTCCAGCAGCAGCTTCAGGTTTAGGGATATCGGCAATCATTGCCTCGGTCGTGATCAACAAACCGGCAATAGAGGCTGCATACTGCAGTGCAGAACGCGTTACCTTGGTCGGATCGATCACACCCATCTTGACCAGATCGCCGTACTCTTCAGTCTGGGCGTTATAACCGTAATGACCTTTATTGTTGGACACTTCGTTCACAACCACAGACGCTTCACCGCCGCCATTGGCAACAATCTGACGCAGCGGCTCTTCCAGTGCACGACGAATGATATTCACGCCGGTATCTTCATCATGATTGATACCCTTGACGCTATCAAGTGCCTTACGTGCCCGCAGCAGTGCTACGCCGCCACCGGCAACGATACCCTCTTCAACAGCAGCACGTGTTGCATGCAGTGCATCGTCAACACGATCTTTCTTCTCTTTCATTGCTGTTTCAGTTGCAGCACCGACCTTGATTACGGCAACACCGCCAGCCAACTTGGCCAGACGCTCCTGCAGCTTCTCTTTGTCGTAGTCAGAAGTGGTGTCTTCAATCTGCTTGCGGATCAGCGCAACACGACCTTCAATAGCCGCTTTTTCGCCGGCGCCATCAACAACAGTTGTTGTATCTTTAGCAATCTTCACAGCTGCAGCAGTACCCAGATCTTCCAGGGTTACATTTTCCAGCTTCAGACCCAGGTCTTCAGAGATTACCTTGGCACCGGTCAGGATCGCCATATCTTCCAGCATCGCCTTGCGACGATCGCCAAAACCGGGAGCCTTCACAGCAGCCACATTGACCACACCACGAACCTTGTTCACAACCAGTGTTGCCAGCGCTTCGCCTTCAATATCTTCAGCGATAATCAGCAGTGGCTTGCCGGTACGGGCAACCGCTTCCAATACAGGCAACAGCTCGCGCATGTTGGAGATCTTCTTCTCGAACAGCAGGATATATGGGTGATCCAGATTGGCTTCCATGCGCTCGGTGTCGGTCACGAAGTAAGGTGAGAGATAACCGCGGTCGATCTGCATGCCTTCAACCACATCCAGCTCTGTCTCCAGACCCTTGGCTTCTTCAACGGTGATAACGCCTTCTTTACCGACCTTATCCATCGCATCAGCAATGATCTTGCCGATCTCGGCATCGCCATTGGCAGAAATGGTGCCAACCTGAGCGATCTCATCCTGATTCTGAACTTCCTTGGAGAGGTTAGCCAGCTCAGCGACAACAGCTGTTACAGCCTTGTCGATACCGCGCTTCAGATCCATCGGGTTCATGCCGGCAGCCACAGCCTTCACACCTTCCTTGGCAATGGACTGAGCCAGAACGGTAGCGGTTGTTGTGCCGTCACCTGCAATATCTGCAGTCTTGGAAGAGACTTCTTTAACCATCTGTGCGCCCATATTCTCGAACTTGTCTTCCAGCTCGATCTCTTTGGCAACGGATACACCGTCCTTGGTGATGGTTGGTGCACCCCATGATTTTTCAATCACGACGTTACGGCCCTTCGGACCGAGGGTTACTTTTACTGCATCAGCAAGTTTGTTGACGCCGACCATCATCTTGGCACGAGCGTCTTCACCGAATTGAATGTCTTTAGCCATTCTTTTTATCTCCTATTTATCTCTTTCATATTTCTGCGCCTGCCCACCGGAACCGGCTGGCAAAACGGCAATAATCTGCGTTTTATAAAACGAATCAGTCTTCGATTACGCCCAGGATGTCGTCTTCACGCATCATCAGGAAATCGTCGCCATCAAGCTTGATTTCTGTACCGGCGTACTTGGAAAAAATCACCTTATCGCCTGCTTTCACGTCCAGCGGGCGCACATCGCCGTTTTCCAGGATCTTGCCTTTACCGGCAGAGATAACCTCGCCTTCAAGCGGCTTTTCTTTAGCTGAATCCGGGATAATAATACCACCAGCAGACTTCTCTTCTTCGTCCAAACGGCGGACAATGACGCGATCGTGCAAGGGACGAACTGTTGTTGCCATCGATGTTTCTCCTTTCGTAATGTTGTTGGAAACTGTTATATAGGAACCGGTCGGAACCGATTCAAGCCCCTTGTGGGGCTCAGTCAAATCGATTTCAACCCCCGGATGTAATTTGTTTACATCCCGGGCCACGGCTTATGGTCGATAACTTAGCTGCATTCCGGCAAGAAAGTTGCGCAGGATCTGATCCCCGCAATCGCGATAATGTTGATGGTCAGGCTTCCGGAAAAATGCGCTCAATTCGTGTTTACTCAGACGCACGCCGACACGGTTCATCATGGTCAGTATATCGTCATCCTGCAGGTTCAGTGCAATACGCAGTTTTCTGAAGATGATATTATTATTGAGCCGCTGCTCAGCCACCGGCTTCACCCCCTCGCGTTTACCGCGCCTGTCGTTGATCAACCCGTTGAGGAAGGTGGCCAGCTCGACATCGCTGCATGGCTGAAATGCGGGGTCATCATCTTTTTTCAACCAGTCACTGATCTGTGCTCGCGTAACATTGCAATCCGCCAGCGCAAACAGTGCCATCATTTTTACATCGTCAAAATCAAAGGCATAGCGGATTCGGCGTAATATATCGTTATTTATCATGACGCTACCTTACGGATTCCGGCTTCAGAGACAACGTATATCAAAACAGGGGGAGATGTCGTGCTTTATCGGCGGCCAGACACATCCTCCCCTTCTGAGCATGGCGGTGCCCGGCTGTTTGTGCAACGATACGCTTAACACCACACTCAAAACGACAGGAGAGAGAGTATGCAACTGGCACTGAGCACATGGCAGGAGGTCGAGCGTTACCTGGAGCACTCCACCGGCATCATCATTCCGATCGGATCAACCGAACAACATGGCCCGAACGGCCTGATCGGTACCGACGCCATCTGCCCGACACGTATTGCCGCTGGCATCGCTGAGCAGGAGCAGATTCTCATCGCACCGACCATCAATTATGGTATGTCGCAGCATCATATGGCTTTTCCCGGCACCGTCACGCTGCGCCCCACCACCCTGATTCAAGTCGTCATTGATGTTGTTACATCCCTGCACCGGCACGGCTTCACCCACTTCTACTTCGTCAACGGCCACGGCGGCAATATCGCGCCTGTCACCACCGCTTTTTCGGAAATTTATGCTGACCTTCAGGGAGACATTTCACATCCAGTGCGCTGTAAACTGGCAAACTGGTGGCGCAATGATGCCATCACCCGTCTGGCAAAGGAGTTATACGGCGATGCAGAGGGTTATCACGCCACCGTCAGTGAAGTGTCATTGAGTTATTATGCCCATCCCGAAGCGGTCAAGGATATGCCGATCCATCCTGCCATCGCACCGACCGGGGATATTTATACGGCAGCCGATTTCAGACGCCAGTTCCCGGACGGACGCATGGGTTCCAGCCCGCAGTTGGCCAGCATCGCTGCCGGCGAACAGTTCTGCAATCTGGCCGTTGATGCATTGACCGCTGACTACCGTCATTTCCTTACATGCTGAGGAAAACCGGTGATCGTCAAAGCCGGCGCGCAGGGCCTGACCCGAAATAAATATCAACGCTTAACAATGGATTTCACCGTACCATGAAAAATGCCGGCGCACTAGACGCTTTTGCGCACGACCTCTTTGCCACCATTAAAGCGCACCGTTTGCATATGGCGCTCCAGCCCGGTGAGCGGCAGATCCGCTTCCAACTCCGCCACCATATCACGCTTGCCATGCGTTTCAGGATGTTTGGCAATCAGAAATGAGCAGATATCGCAATACTCTTCGATAGAGATTTCATAGGTACCGATGCGCTTTGCCAGCGCGATGATCTCTTCCTTATCCCATGCGATCAGCGGCGACAGCAGCGGCAGATCCGAGGCATCATAAATGGCATGGATATTGGCCAGCGTCTGACTGGCCACCTGACCGAGGGAGTCACCTGTTACCAAGGCCTGCGCGCCTGCATCTGCAGCAATGGCAGCGGCAGAGCGAATCATCTGGCGTTTATAGATGATCATCCGGTATTCAGCATCGACCTTGGCGATGGCATGACGCTGAAACTCTTCCAGATCAATCATATGCAGCGTCAAACGTCCCTGATACAGCGATAACTGGCGCGCCAGATCCCTGATCTTGGCAAAATCGCGATTGATCGTGCTGTTATAGAGATGCACCAGCACCACCTCCATACCGCGTTTCATCATGCTGTAGGCGGCAACAGGCGAATCGATACCGCCGGAGAAGAGCACCACGCCACGGCCGGAGGAACCTATGGGCAGACCGCCAATCCCGGTAATCTTGCGGGTATAGATATAGGCGGCATTGGCCCCGACTTCAACGCGCACATCAATTTCCGGCGCATCCAGATTCACGCTGAGATTCAGGTGGCGCTTCAGGTAGCCGCCTATCTCGAAATTCATCTCCGGCGTGGTCAGGGCGAAGCGCTTGTTACTACGCCGACAACTAACCCTGAAGGGACGCCCCGCGACGTTTTCGCCGTAGGCCGCAAACACCGCCTCAGCAGCCGTGCGCTGCATGACTTCCAGATCCAGCTCACACTCGTGAACCAGCGACAGGTTACGGATACCCGGCGTCAGCGTCAGCTGTCTGAGCAGCTCATCAGAGAGCTCATGCACATCGGCCAACATGCGCCCGTGTTCCCGATAGAAACCGTTGGGCTTAAGTTGGTCGCCCAGTACGCGCCTGATATTGCGCGCCATACGGTCTTCGAAGGTGTGGCGATTTTTGCCCTTGAGAGAGAGCTCGCCGAAATGGAACAGTATTTTTGCCATAGGCCGGCAAGCTAGGAGTCTGGCACACTCAGGGCAACAATCCTGCGCGACTTACAATCACCTGAAATAACCAGATCCACGGATAGGCAGAAATAAAAAAGGCCTGCATAGCAGGCCTTTTTAAAATGGCTCCCCGGGCCGGACTCGAACCAGCGACAGGGTGATTAACAGTCACCTGCTCTACCAACTGAGCTACCGGGGAATAAGGTGGCGCGAACCGTAAGGATGAGCCCATATACTGTCAATAGTCAGTTCAACGACCTGTTAAAATGACAGCAAACAGAGGCCATACACGCCGAACTATTGCACTGAGCAGGCAGAATTGCCACTATGCCTGACCGGTATAACAAGCTGTTAATTGAAAGCACCGATTTATTGCATAGATCCTTATTGGTAACATCAGAGATAATAGATAAATAGAAAATCCTGGGGAGGTATAAGTGGAGGGTGGTACATTCTGGAAATCGGACTGGTTCTTCGGCGTCTGCCTCACCCTGCTGCTCCTGCTGGCTCACAGTTTTGCACTGGAACCTGTACAGTATCTGGATCGCAGCTTCTACGATCTGGGCGCCCGCATCAACGCACTACAAGCCGATGATGATATTGTCATTATCAATCTGGACAAAAAATCCTTAGACACCATCGGCGATCATCCGCAAGAAGCCGTTGCGGAAACAATTGCCCGGCTCTCTGCTGCGGGTGCCCGTCTGATTGCGCTGGATCTCTTCTATGGTCAGCCGGACAAAGACAGGGATGGCGAAACTACACCACTCACGCTGCCCGATGCCGTGCGTGCATCCGGCAACACTCTGCTACCAATTTACTTTCTTACCGGCACTGTCAACACCCGTTTAAACGCCGACATTCCTGATTATGTTCGTCGCGCGTCAATCGGCCATATCAATGACAGCGAGGGCGTCAGTAATCCGATAAACGGCACCTACCTGCGCGCCCCCTACGCAAAACTGACACGCTCTGCAGCCGGGCTCGGACACCTGAACATACATCCCGATGATGATGGCATCGTACGCTCAGAGCCACTGGCGATCTTGTATTCCGGCCACTACTTTCCATCCATGTCGCTAAGCCTCGCTGCCGGGGCATTACACATTTCCATGAATGATATCCGCATCAATATCGGACGTTCCATTGAATTGGGACCGATCAATATTCCGGTCAATGATCGCATTCAAATGCTACCTGCCTTTCATAAACATGGCTTCCAGACCTACTCATTTGCAGCCGTGCGTTCCGGCGCAGTGCCGGCTGAATCATTCAGCGATAAAATCGTCCTGATCGGCATGACGGGTAAAGGTTCGGGGAACGGCTTCGCCACGCCGTTTTCCACCCACATGAGCACAGTTGAGTTTAATGCACATGCTCTACAAAGCATTCTGAAAGAGGAGTCGATCAGTCGCCCGTCCTGGGCAAGCATGGCCGAGACAGGCCTGTTGCTGCTGATCGGCCTGTATCTGATTCTTCTTCTGCCACGCATACCGGTCCTCATCAGTGCGGCTGCATCTGTATTGCTGCTGATCCTGATTACCGGGGCCGACACGCTCCTGCTGAGCAGCTATGCAGTGTGGTTTCAGGCCATGGCTGCAGTCCTGTTGCTGATCATCGGTCATGCGGGGCTGGCACTGAAACACTATTATTCAACCCGTCATCACACCCGTAAAAGCAATGCCTCAAGCGTGGATGAAACCAACAAGATGCTTGCTTTCTCCTTCCAAAATCAGGGTATGCTGGATCAGGCATGTGAGAAATTCATGGCCTGTCCGATGAATGAGGAGATCGCATCCTACATGTACGAACTGGCACTCTCATTTGAACGTAAACGCCAGTTCAGCAAAGCTGTCAGCATTTACGAATACATCAGCGAATATCAAGCCGATTACAAAGACATCCAAACCAGGATCATCTCCGCCGGGAATGCCAATGACGCCCTGTCCGGCAGTGATGATAAAAACAGCGGTCTCTCCGCGCTGCTGCTTACCGGTGAGAACAAGCCGACATTGGGGCGTTATGAAATTCTCAGCGAACTGGGAAAAGGAGCGATGGGCACCGTGTTTCTGGGGCGTGACCCAAAAATAAATCGTCAGGTTGCAATCAAAACCATGGCTCTGTCTGAAGAGTTTGAGGCCGACGAACTGGAAGAGGTTAAATCACGTTTCTTTCATGAGGCTGAAATTGCAGGCATGCTCAATCACCCCAATATTGTCACGATATTTGATGCCGGCGATGAACATGACCTGGCCTATATTGCCATGGAGTTTCTTGATGGCATTGATCTGATTCCCTACACCAAAAAAGACAGACTACTGCCGATACAAACCACGCTAAAGATCATAGGCAAGGTGGCCGAAGCACTGCAATATGCTCATAACCACGGTGTCATTCACCGCGACATAAAACCGGCCAACATCATGATTCTGAAAAACAAAACGGTAAAAGTAACGGATTTCGGCATCGCCCATATTGCAGAATCAACCAAGACCAAGGCGGGGGTTGTACTCGGCACACCGTCCTATATGTCTCCGGAACAACTCTCCGGCAAGGAGCTCGATGGCCGCTCCGATCTGTTTTCACTTGGTGTCATGCTCTATGAGCTGACATCCGGGGTACGTCCGTTTCGGGCGGAATCGATTTCCAAACTCATGCTAAAGATTGCCAAAGAGCCACATGTCCCTGTGCAGGAACATAATCCGGATATACCTGACTGTGTTGCCGCTCTGATTGATCATTTATTGGCAAAGAAATCACAACAACGGTTCAACTCTGCCAGTGATGTGCTGGAAGAAATAAGTCGCTGCCTGCGAGATATGAACAGACCAGGAGGTCAACCATGACATCAATGGAAATGTATGCTGCCACGGATGTCGGCAGGCGAAGGAAACACAATGAAGACTGCGTTAAAATAACGCCTTCACACGGCATTGCCGTGCTGGCAGATGGCATGGGCGGCTACAATGCTGGTGAAGTGGCCAGCGCCATGGCTATCGACATCATCACCGAAGAGCTGAAACAAAACCTACTGTCGATGCCAACAGCCGCCATCGACAGCGCAACCGGCTTTACGGGCGAGTCGATCCTGCTTCGCAACGCTATTCGTCACTCCAATGATGCGATCTATCAGGCTGCCCGTACAAAAACAGAGTGCGCCGGCATGGGCACCACCGTGCTGGCTGCAGTTTTTTATGCCGACCGTGTTACCGCAGCACATGTCGGGGATTCACGCATGTATCGCCTGCGTGACAACATCCTGAGCCATGTCACTGAAGATCACTCCCTGATCCACGAACAGGTCCGCCGTGGTCTGGTCACCGCTGCAGATGCGCGAAACTCCTCAATCAAAAATCTGGTGACACGGGCACTGGGCATCGAACAGGGCGTAGATCCGGATATTGTCGAAGATACAGTACTCCCCGGTGATCTGTACCTTTTGTGCTCGGACGGCCTGACCGATGTCGTTGCCGATGACCAGATTCAGCAGACAATGACCCGGCACCGTAATCATCTGGAGAATTTAGCGGCACAACTGATCCAACTGGCCAATGAGGCCGGCGGCCCGGATAACATCTCCATCATCCTGGCCTGCGCCAAAGCAGCGCCAAAGCGCGGCTTCTTCTCCCGTCTGATGGGTAAATAATTGCAGCGACCTATCGCCCTCTTCTTACCTGACGCTGTCTTGCTCATCTGAAAGGTAGATCAAATTACATCACAATTTGGCACGATCGCCAAATTGAACGCCGCTTTTGCGGCGGCCCGAAGGGCGAAGGGCAGGATGCCCTGGGTACAAATCTACAGGACACCTTATTTCATGGAGTGCATCCGTGCACTCCCCTCTTGCAGGGCGATAAATCGTGCCATTGTGCTCTCCTGCACAATGGTGGACGCCCTACGGGTGTTGCCTCCCTACGAAGGTGCTCTACATCACAAATCAGCAGGATAGCCAGATTGGACGCACTTTAGTGCGCCCTGCGGGTGTAGGCACACGAAGTGCCTACATCATATCCTGCGGATCGACATCCACACGGCGACGTACACCGGATGGAACCTTCAGCGAATCCAACACCGGTAATAACTTCCACGGCAGTAGCTGACGCGTAGTGTCACGCAGCAGCACTTCAAAACGAAAACGGCCGGCCAGCCGCTCCATCGCACAAGGCATGGGCCCGCTCACCATCAACTCCGAAATAGCCCGGCAACTCTCGGCAAAGGCTGCGGCAGCCTGATCCGCCCGCTCCGCCCGCATAGCGGAAAACACCACCCTGACCCAGCGTGCAAACGGCGGGTATTGCAACATTTCACGTAACTCAAGTTCAGCCGTCATTGTCGCTTCGGCTTGCGCCTCTGCAATACGCTGCAACCATGCCGCATCCGGCATACGCGTCTGGATCAGCATCCTGCCAGCTTTTTCACCCCGGCCTGCGCGGCCGGTCACCTGCGTCATCTGCTGCCACCAGCGCTCCCCTGCCCGGAAGTCCGGCATATTCATGCCCTGGTCTGCATTCACCACACCGACCAGTGTGACATGCGGAAAGTCATGCCCCTTGACCAGCATCTGAGTACCAAGCAGACAATCAAGCTCACGGCGTTCGAATGCGGCCAGAATCTCGCTCAGGCGGGCATGACTGGTTACAACATCCCGATCGAAGCGCGAAAAGCGTAAGTCGGGTATATGCTGCTGCAGCCACTCTTCAATCCTTTCCGTCCCCTCACCCATCGGCATGAGAGCCGCTTCACCACAACACTCGCATGAACGTGGAGCGCGTCTGATGAACCCGCAACTGTGACAGCGTAACTGACCGGCCCGCCGATGCAGTGTCAGACTCAGGGAGCAGGCCGGACACTGGGGCACATCACCACAGGCCGTACATTGCAGCGACGGCGAATAACCGCGCCGGTTAAGGAAGAGAATCGTCTGATCGCCGGCGGCCAGCGTCTGCTGCATAGCCGCGAGCAGGGCCGGTGATACAGGCCCGTCGACAGCACGCATATCGATAATCTCCGGCTTGATCTGCTGCGTGTGATCGGCAATCCGGGATGGCAGGTCTATACGCTGATAAAGCCCTGCCAGAGCCTGCCGCCAGCTCTCCAGGCTCGGCGTGGCCGATCCGAGTACAATCGGAATATCCAGTTGCTGTGCCAGCAGCACAGCCATATCACGGGCTGAATAGGCCATGCCATCCTGCTGTTTGAAACTGCCGTCATGTTCCTCATCAACAACAATCATTGCCAGATCCGGCAACGGCAGGAACAGGGCAGAGCGTGTACCGATCAGAATATCCGTCTGTGCCAGATGCTGACGCACCGCCAGACGATCCCGTTCGGTAAGTGCCGAATGCCATACAGCCACACGCGCAAAACGCGACTGCAGGCGTGCTATCCACATCGGCGTCAGGCCGATCTCCGGCACCAGCACCAACACCCGGCCACCGCGCCGGATCGACTCGCTTGCAGCCCGCAGATAGACCTCGGTTTTACCGGAGCCGGTGCGCCCGAAGAGCAGAAAGGGTTGAAAACCACGGGCATCAACCAGCATCTGAACTGCCGAGGCTTGGGCGTCCGTCAGGGTAAGAGCTGCCGGTATACTTTCATTCTGCTGCAACAGTGGCTCATGAAGCACCTCTTCCAGCAAACCGGCCTGACAAGCCGTATTAAGGCAATGGCGCAGTGCACAAGGCTCAATCCTGGCTGCAATGGTTTTCAGTGATAGCGCTCTCCTGCTGGTGAATACAGCGGCCAGAGCAGGAGCTGCCTTGGCCAGCACCGCAACATCCGGACAACGAAAGGCGCGCACCTGGTCATGGGCCGCCCATGCCAGCGCCGTCTGCCACGCATCGCCGGAACTGGCCAGATAATAGCGCCGTACCCGCTCCACCCATTGTATCCGAGAAGCATCATACAGTGGCGATACGTCCAGTCGATCCGCCACAGGCTTAAGCTCAACGCTATCAGGCAAGGTATCAGAGAGTCGCAGCACTACACCGATTCGCGTCCCCTTGCCGAATGGCACCTGTACACGTATCCCGACAGCCGGTTCACCAAACTCGGGCGGCCAGCTGTAGCTAAAGCAGCCCGGCAGGGGTGAAAAAACAGCAACCTCAATGCATAGCACGGGTGCCTGCCGCTTCAGTTGTCGCCATCCTGAATCACGCCGGATACAAACTCCGGTACCAACTGCCTGAGCTGACGGTGCAGCAGACTGACATCACGCATCTCACAGGCATCACGCAAGGCATGCAGCCCCTGCTGCATCGCCTGCCAATCCACTTCACGACTGCCCGAGAGCATAATCTTCGGGTGCATCGTCGTTGTCAGCGGTTCAGAGCCATGAAACAGCTCCTCATACAACTTTTCACCCGGCCTTAAGCCTGTGAAACTAATCTCTATATCGCGCCCGGGCTCCAGTCCGGTCAGGCGAATCATCTGTTCGGCCAGATCCACAATCTTCACCGGCTCGCCCATATCGAGCACGAAGATCTCACCACCCTTGCCCATGCTGCCCGCCTGCAGAATCAAGCTAACGGCTTCCGGTATTGTCATGAAATAGCGGGTAATATCCGGATGGGTCACTGTGATCGGCCCACCCGCCTCTATCTGTTTGCGAAACAACGGTACGACAGAACCGGCAGAGCCCAACACATTACCGAATCGGGTGGTGATAAAGGCGGTGGGATCTTCTCTGCGATTGAGGTTCTGGCAGTAAATTTCCGCCGTGCGTTTCGATGCGCCCATCACATTGGTCGGATTGACCGCCTTGTCGGTAGATATCTGCACAAATTTTTTCACCCCGTACGCCACCGCCAGATCAGCCAGCTGACAAGTACCCAACACATTGGTTTTGATGCCCTCAACCGGATTCTCCTCAACCAGCGGTACATGCTTATAGGCTGCGGCATTGAACACGATATCCGGGCGAAAACTCTCGAAAACCCAGCGCATACGCGTTTGATCACGGATGTCGCCGAGAATAGCGGATACCGCCACACCCTGCTCCTCGCCCGTCGATCTGAGCTGCTGATCAATCGTATAGAGATTGAATTCGCCATGGTCGAGCAGCAGCAAACGGGATGGTTTCTGGTGAAGGATTTGCCGACACAATTCGGATCCGATTGATCCACCAGCGCCGGTAACCAGCACCGTCTCTCCTGCAATCAACTGATGAATACCTGCATAATCGAGTTCCACCGTATCACGCCCGAGCAGATCCTCGATCTGCACCGACCTGAGGCGTGATACCTCAACCCGCCCGTCAGCCAGTTCGGCCACCGAAGGCAGTATCCGGCACGCCACCTGCATCTGCTGACAACGTTGCACAATCGATTGTATGGTCTGGTGCGATGCCGAGGGAACTGCCAGTAGCACCACCTCCACACAATGGCGGGCCACCGTCTTTTCCAGGTCAGCAAGGCTGCCGATCACGCGAACGCCGTGAATTTCCTGCCCCTGTCTACGGTCTGCATCATCCAGAAAGCCGACCGTCGAATAGGGCCCTGATTTCAGCAGGTCACGCACCAGCAACTCACCGGCCTGCCCTGCACCAATCACCAGGGCGCGCTTGCCGGAAGCAGCTTTCAGATCGATGTGTCGATCTTTCACCCAACGATAAAACAGGCGTGGGGAAGCCAGCCCCATAGCCAGAATCACAGGATATAAAATCAGCACCGAGCGAGGGATTCCTTCCAGACGTTGCAGCACAAACATGACAGTGAAACTCAACAGTGATCCGACTGCGACAGCTTGAATAATACGCAGCAGATCAGGAATCGAGGCAAAGCGCCAGATGCCCCGGTAAAGACCAAAATACCAAAATACAACGAACTGCAATGGGACAGAAACAGCAATCAGCAGGTGCAACGGTTCCAGATAGACCGACGGGACCACATCCATGTTGAAACGCAACCAGAAGGCCATCCATATGGCCAGCGGAATCCACGCCATATCGTGTGCGATCACCAACCAACGATTCCTCAGAGATACGAGCATCTTCATGGGAAGCCATGCTTCATAAAAATGAAGGCGCGGCAATCTCTATTCATGATGTGCCGCGCCTCGGGAATCAGAGACATTCAATTCGCTGAATTAGCGTCACCACCAACCTCTACCGAACCCCTGATCTGCTCTAGCTTTTTCTCGCCAATACCTTTGACATGAACCAATGCATCCACAGATTTGAAAGGCCCATGAGCCTCCCTGTACGCTACAATCTCCGCGGCAGTCTTCTTTCCTATGCCGTTGACAGTTTGCAGTTGTTCAACGGTGGCTGTGTTGACATCGACATGACTATCACCAGCAAATACTGCGGAAGTCCCCATCATGATTGCCAGGCAGATTGATGCCATTATCTTTCTTATTTTCATGATATCCTCCAGAAATATAAATTTCTGTCATCAAGACACTCCTGTTCCAAACAACAGTGAACTTTATAATAGCATATCAAAGTTATTATTTCTGAACACACGTATTATCATGCATTCTGGACTGGCCAGACGACTAATCAGACGTCCTGCGAGAGGGGTTCAGACAAACCTGTTGCCAATAAAATAAGGGCAAAAATAGTGGAAAAATGTTCCTCCAGGCTTGCTGTTGACAAGCCATCGACAAGCAGAGCGACGCCAGTCAGTGTAACCAGAGGCAGAGCCACTCTGTCCCGCCACGGGGAGGCGGTACCGGTCCGAATCCAGAAACAGAGTAGCGCCAGCAGTGCCAGCAGGCCAACCACACCCCAGCGAACCATGGAAAGCAAATATTGATTATGGGGGTGCACAAGCGGCACGGCGAACTCCATACCTGTCATATGGCCCGCCTGCCAGTTTGCTGAAGCCTTAGGAAAGCCACCTGTACCAACCCCCAGAAGCGGCTGTTCAAGCCAGATATTGTAACTCATTTTCCACCACTCCAGGCGGGCAGTGGCAGAAGAAACAGCGACCATTTGATCTGAGTTCAACTTACCCTGTGCGGTGCCAGTCAGTGCTTCCCATGTTCCCAGCACACGCTCCTTGCCAGGCCCCAAAGCAGCAAACATGGACAGCACCAACAGCACGAATGCAAATGAAACAAACATCCTTCTGCCTCCTACCTCCTGCAACCACTTTACAGCAACAAGCAAAAAAGCCACCAGCGTAACAATATAACCACTTTTCCCCTGTGCCAGAAAGACCATCACTACCGCCCATGAAGCCAACCCCCACAGCAACCAGCGAGTGTTATTTCGACAAATTAACCCCATGTGCAGCAGCCAGGCCGCCCAGACACCATAGATAAATCCAAAACTGGTATGCCCGATATGTCCTGTCGCATTACCCACTGCTGAACCGGCAACTGCCGGGCTTTCAATCAGGCCATTTGCTTGTAGCACACAAAACGCCAAGTTGACAGTCAGACCAAAGCTTGTCGTAACAAGGAATATATTTCTGTTACGCTCAGACGATAACGCCATAGTAACAACAGGCAGCAACATCCAGAACCAATGTCTGGCCAAAATCCGCTGCCCCCATTCCAGGTCAGAACTCCATAACAGGCCTAAAGGAACAAGAGCCAGATAAAGCATCATGGCGATAAACAATAAGCGGTAATTATGCCAAAGGTCCCTGACACCACTCCACCATAGACCACTAAGTATGCCCGTTGCCAGCGTCAAACCAAGAAATATATTAGTGACCGCGACAGAAAATGGAAAGCAGACCATAGCCAGACACAACAGAATCAGCACCACTGATTTTGTACCCTGCCATACAGGAAAAGTCTCAGCCCACTGCACGTTCAAATACATCCCTTACTACTGCAATTGTTTTTTCAATATGTTCATCTCGCAATGTCGGATGCAATAATAAGGCCATGCTGGTTCTGCTGGTGAGCTGTGCGTTTGGGAGCGGGTAACGATCCTGTTTGAGCTGATCAAATGCTTTCTCACGGTAAATCTCACTGCAACTGCCATGAAAACAGGGCACGCCTTCAGCAGCAATCGCTTCGATGATACGATCCTGATTCCAGCCTTCCTGCAGCAGCTCTGAATCAATGCATGCATAAAACCTGTACCAGGCATGCAGAATGCCTTCATCAGGCAACCAAACATTCAGTCCGACAAGGTCTGACAGCCCTTCAGCAAGAGTCTGCGCAGAGCGGCGGCGCGAGGCCAGCCATGAGGGCAACTTCTTCAACTGAATACGGCCAATAGCCGACTGCATTTCAGTCAGCCGCCAGTTACTCCCGAATGTAGTACACAACCAGCGGTGGCCGGGGCCATGCTGACTGTGAAACACCTCGTCATAATCGCGCCCATGATCTTTCAATGACCACACTTTACGCCAGACATCCTGATCATCCGTCACCAGCATACCGCCTTCGCCGCCAGTGGTGATAATTTTGTCCTGACAGAATGAAAATGCTGAAGCATGGCCGAATGAGCCAACTTTTCTTCCATCGATTTCAGCACCATGTGCCTGGGCACAATCCTCAATCACCTTCAGCCCGTGCAGTTCCGCATAGGCCATAATCCGGGGCATATCACATGGCCAGCCGCCAAGATGCACGACAATGATTGCCTTTGTATTTTCAGTACGAGCTGCATCTATAGTGTCTACAGTCAGGTTTCCACTACGCAGATCAATATCGGCCACCACCGGTACAGCACCACGCATCACCACACTACTGGCTGTCGCGATAAATGTTCTGGCCGGCACAATCACTTCATCATCAGGTCCGATACCCAGCGCATACAGTGCCGCCTCCAGCGCCAGAGTCCCATTGGCCAGCGCAATCGCGTATGAAGTGCCGGTAAAGGCTGCAAACTCCATCTCAAAACAACTTCCCTGATCACCGCTCCAGTAATTCACCTTGCCTGAGCGTAACACTGCTTCTACAGCTGCAATCTCATCCTCGGCATATTCAGGCCAAACAGGAAAACTCATTGTCACTCCATCCCTCTGGATATGCCTCTGGCCGGCACTCCGACAACCGTCATAGCATCTCCAATGTCACTAATCACTGCAGCGCCCGCCCCGACAGTCACATGACTGCCGATACGCACCCCCTGAATCACCGAACAACCGATACCGAGCCAACTGCCGTGGCCGATAATTACTTCGCCGCCAAGGCTTGCCCCCGGGCAGATATGCACACCATCGCCTATGCTGCAATCATGATCGACACTTGCGCCTGTGTTCACAATAGAGCCGCGCCCCAAGCGAGCATCCGCCTGCACGGTAGCATTGGCCATCACGACACAGCCTTCGGCCAACGATGCCGAAGGACTAACCCAGGCAGCCGGATGAATCAGTGTCGGAATGCAAAAGCCCAAACCGGCCAGCATATCAAGCCACTCAAGTCTTCGTTTGCTATCGCCCACAGCTACGGCAGCATGTGAATACTCAGAGACAAAATGCCCAGCCCGTTCAATGCTCGCCAGCACAGGCCAACGCAGCGTACCATCAAGCAATGCATACCGGTCATCAAGCAGCGCGATATGTTGCCACGCACCTTGAGCCTCTGCTGCTTCAGCCATCACCTTGCCATGTCCGCCTGCACCAAGAATGAGCAACTGATTCATCTGGAGTTCCCCCGGAATTTTTCCATCGTCACATGACCGGACTGAGCCACGCCCTCTGAGCGCACCACCTTTAGCAGCGTTTGCCAGAGGATCTTCAAATCAAGCAGAAAAGAGTGGTGATCCACATACCATACATCGTAAGCAAATTTTTCTTCCCAGCTGATAGCATTGCGTCCGTTCACCTGCGCCCAACCGGTGATTCCCGGTCGGACATCATGGCGCCGTGCCTGATCTGCGTTATACAACGGCAGATACTCCATTAATAACGCTCTTGGTCCAACCAGACTGATATCACCCTTGATCACATTAAGCAGCTGCGGCAACTCATCCAGACTGAACCGCCGCAAAAAAACACCAAACGGGGGTAAGCGTTCAGCATCCGGTAATAGCTTACCATCAGGCCCCCTTTCATCGGTCATACTGCGAAACTTGTAAATATAAAACGGTTCCCCATGCAACCCCGGTCTCTGCTGCCTGAACAACACCGGTGAGCCCAGCTTGATTCTCACCAGCAGAGCCAGCAACAACAGTATCGGCCACAACAGGCACAGGCCGCTGATTGCGGCGACAAGGTCAAACAAACGTTTCATTGCAAACCATCATAGTAATCCAGCCATGCCTGAACCAGACGTTTTGTTGAAAAATCATCACGCGCACGTTCAAAAGCGGCTTTTCCCATCTGACTGCGCAACGTTGAATTTGTGGCCAACTGTTCTATCTCCTTCGCCAACTGGTCGCTATTGCCAGCTTCGAACAGCAGGCCAGTCTGTCCTTCTCTGATCGCATCAGAGATCCCGTATATTCTCGAACCGATTGCGGGGACACCGCACGCAGCTGCTTCAATAATAACGCTGCCAAAGCCTTCCCTGTAACTTGGCAGACAAAATATATCGGCCGCCGCAAAGCAGGATTCGGGTTTGTCGGTATAATCAATAAAATGGACACGTTGCACAAATTCAGCGCTGGTTGATTTCACAGCATCCTGCAAGTTCCCCTCATCAGGACCGACAAACAACAGATGCAAGCGGGGCAGTTTCACAGCGATTTTGGCAAATGCCGCAGCCAGATCGAGCACACCTTTGTCACGATTCAGCCTGCCCAGAAACAGCAGAAGTATTTCGCTTTCACTGATACCGACCTGCTTTCGCAAATCGGAACGGGCGCTACTGTTCGGCATAAACCTGTCGACATCCACTCCGCTGATAGACCCGTCGGCTAGCACGCTCAGCTTTTCTGCGCCGGTAACCTTCTGATCGATCAGGAACTGTCGTTGAGTAAAGCTGTCCGTCAGCAGATGTGTCGCCGATGCAGCCAGCAAGCGATCCATGCTTTTCAGCAGCAATCTTAAAAAGCCATTTCTTGTTGCCCATACCTGGCCGGTAAAGGTGTGCAGTCGAAAATGCACACCGGCAATTTTCCCCGCCAACATGGCAAGCAGTCCTGCCTTTGGTGTAACAGAATGCACAAGATCAAAATGATGTTGCCGGAATATGTGAGTTAATCGAAAAAGAGCCTGTAAGTCGGCCACAGGATTAATGGTTCGCTCGATAACAAGGGGGATAACTTTGACCGACAGGTCATTCTGCCCGGCGAAATCTGCTTGTTGAGTGTTCACAACAAGCGTCACATCATAATGTTCACTTAATGCAATAATATGCTGTTTCAGAAACGCTTTCACAGTCATTTCGCTTGCAACCACAAAGCAGATCTTGTTAAGGCTTTGCATCATTTTTTCCAGCGTCCATCACTTCAAATCGACGCCATATTGTTTGCCATGCTGACATTTCCGCTGCTGACATTTGGCGCAAACTGTTTCGCATGCCGGCCACCCCAAAGACCAGATTCAGCATATCAGCGGCAACCTTAAGCAATGCATAGCATGCCACTTTAATCGTCATACCATAACGACCTTCAACGGCAAACTGTCGCATGTAGGCTCGTGCAAATATGTGGCGTGCCCGAAACATTTTTTTCAGTGACCTGACACCTTCCCGATAAGCCAGAAGTGGCTCACTAAGACATGCATAATGGCTATCCCGATACGAACGCAGGAGAAGCTGCTGGTCTTCCGCACCATCTGCTGATGAGTCATACCTGTGCTGACGAAACCAGTCAGTTCTGCCCATCCATGTCGGGTGCGGCATATGAAAGCCATTCCAGGGGCGAGCACAAATTTTATCATGTGCGTTTTGCACAGGCAGACATCCCAGAGCTTCGCCTGCACCTCGAAACACTGTTGTGGCAGTTGCCAGTAAATCTATCCTGGGATGATGTTTCAAATACTCCAGTTGTTTCTCAATACGATGCGGATAACTGACATCATCCTGATCCATACGGGCAAAATAATCACCTCTGGCCAAATCAGCAGCCATATTCAGGCGTGCAGACAAACCCAGGTTGCTTTCCCCTTCCACCAGACGGATGCGCGAATCATCAAAGGAGCGCATTACCTCCAGGCTATTGTCTGTTGATGCATCATTAAGAATGATCAACTCCCAGTCTGTGAAGCTCTGCTGCAAAATGGAGTGAACAGCGAGCTTCAACGTGGCTCCACCGTTATATACAGGCAGAGCAATCGTCACTGTTGGCTTCATTGCCAGAACAATCCTGATGAAGCACTGTGCGTATATGCTCGCATCACAACGTCCTCAACCATTGCAGTTGCTCGTTAATGCCAGCGGAAAGTGAAATTTCGGGCTGCCATGCGAATGTCTCCTTCGCACGGCTGATATCGAGCACTACCTCTTTTACGTCAAAGGTCCGACCCTCACAGTAATTTACCTGCAACTCCTCACTCATGATATCGCGAATCAAGCCAATAATATCGTTGATTGAATGCCCCTCGCCGCTACCAGCATTAAACACGCCACTGTGCCCACTCTCCAGCGCTGCCACAGATAAACGGGCAAGATCGCTGACATGCATATAATCACGAATGACAGAACCATCGCCCCAGATTTCGAGCGTATCGCCCGACAGCGCTCTGGCAAGCAGGGTTCCGATCAAGCCCTGCACGCCGGCATGTCCCTGTCTGGAACCGTAAGGGTTGGATGGGCGCAAAATAATCGGCTCAAAACCATACAACTGCTGATACATATTCATGTATTTTTCGATCGCCACCTTCACAACACCGTACGAGCTAATCGGGTTCAGCGGATGACTTTCGCTAATCGGGAACTGTTGCGGGTTTCCATATACTGTACCGCCGGATGAGAGATATAAAATTCTGTGCAAATCTTTATTTCTCATCTGCTCAAGTAATGAAAGTGTATTGATCAGATTGCTTTGCACATCAGCGACAGGATCAAGGTTGGATGTGCCGGGCACCGTGGTGCTAATCAGATGACAGACAGCATCCATGCCTTGCAATGCCTCAGCCACCTGAAATGTATCGTCAAAAGCACCAAGCCTGTATTCAACTTGCTTTAAAGCAGTTCGATAACGCTCCGGCGCGCGATCAAATACTCGTACCTTGTGGCCAGCTGCAAGCAGATGATCCACCACATGCGAACCGATAAACCCGCTACCACCCAATACCAGAACATTCATATCAACTCCCGTCTAGTTGCAAGGCTAGCAGACTATGCATTTAACTCTCTTTGTAAAAAATTCGCCCCGCCCAGTTCGTTGCAGAATAAGTTTTTTTTCCCATGTATCGCCAGCTGAACTCAAACAGGAAGCGCCTTGCTGCTCGAGGACCACGCTGCTTCCCCCACACCAGCAGGCACGGCAGCAATACCAGAACTTTTAGTAGGTAAAGTAAAAATGTTGGCCGGTACAACTTCGCGATGTTTTCAAACCGGCAAAAATCAATCCCCTGCTTTGCTGCAGCAGGACGGTTAGCTCTTCGCTCAACAGCCAGTTTAATTAGAGGGCCGAAACGAGACTCATAGCTGTGCTCGGCTTTGGTTCTTGCATACCCGGCTTGTGCAATGGCATCACGCCTGTCCGGATGGGCAAGCAGGTATTCAGTTTTTTCAACCAGATCGTCGATATCATCGAAAACAATAATCTCTTCGCCCGGCACATAATATTCATCCAAGTGCTCTGCTTTTTCTGTAACCAGCAGGCCACCCGCTCCGGGCACTTCAAAGACACGTGCCTTGATCTGCCGACTGCGCACTGGCTTACCATCCTCAATCACCACGCCTGAATCACCGAAATTCAGACTGACCTGAGACTCTCGCATAATCCCGGCAATATCTTCGGCTGCCACCGGCCCATTAGGCCAGCCGTAACCGAATGCATCCACATGGATACCTCGCTGCTTCAACAACTCAACCCACTGTTTCCGATTGCCATACGTGGAGCCGACAAAACTGACCGGGTAACGACACAGGTCTGCCCTGAGAGGAGGGGTCATGCGGGATGAGTCCGCGGCCCACTGACTAAGGACAAAGTTATCCAGCCCGTCCTTTTCCGCTTTTGCCATGGCTGAGGGGTAAGTCGTAGCATGGAGGTCGAATAACGGAGCCAGAAATTTTGATGCCTGCTCATATTTCCATGAGTCATCTGTCGCCCAGTGTATCAGGGCTGCATCACTGCCTTCTCGGACCAGTTGCAGTGTCTCCAACCAGATTTCATAGGTCATCAACACGCAGAAGATCAGGTCTGGCTTTTCCGCTTCGACCAACTGTAGCAACTTCCGGTTCATCTCTGCATAATCGGAGTATGCCGCCTTGTTCAGGCTTTCAAAAAACAACACCTCATGGCCAAGGTTCTTCAGCGCGGGCATAAAATTTGTGTATTCATACCCCAAGCCGCGCACCGGATCACCATAATTATGTTGTCCGAAGACACAGAGGACTTTCATATGTACGTAATGGCAAAGCTCATTTCGGCTTATAACCAATAGCAATCATCGAACGGGACCAGATTGCCGGAGGACGCATACCCAGTGCAATGCAGAAACCGTCTGCCAGCAGTTTTGCCGGGAAAAAGACCAGCCAGCGCAGGGTATCCACGATACCCCCCGGTTGCGGCCGTTCATCAAGAATCCTTACCTGCTCAAAACCATGCATCTCAAGCAGGGTACGCACAACATTGGAGGTCATACCCCACTGATGGGTCAGATCATTCCATGCATCATGGGCACCGAATGGACCATCACCGCACGGCGCCCTGAGGATTATTGTCCCGCCTGGCTTCAGACCATCGTATATGAGTGATAGAAATTCGAGCACTTTGCCTTTATCCAGATGTTCAATGAAATCAAGAGAAGTGACCAAGTCGAACGAAGCTCCTTCACCGGACAGGATTTGAAAGGCATCGCCCTGTTCGGCGGGTAAGCCAACCAGTTTCGCCAGCTCCACCTGCTTTGAGTCCAGATCAATGCCCTGAATATTTTGATATCCCTTGCCTTTCAGGAAGTAAAGAAAATTCCCAAAGCCACACGGCACATCCAGACACCTGGCCTGTTTATCCACGGGCAAATAGCGCTTCAATCTTCCGTCATACCATTTTCCCAGCTTCCTGAATCGGGCTAACAAACTATCTTCAGTCAGCAGACCTCGTGCCTGGGTCTGGTAGTCGTAATAGGCCTTTTCATATGGTTCCATCACTTACTTCAACTGCTCCCGCACAAAGTCCTTGGCCTTTCTAATCAGGTCATATACCGGCCGCAACAGGGTAGAGTGAAAGCTGATTCTTGTATGCTCTCCGATAAGTTTCCCTTTGTAAGGAAAGGATGCACCATAAGCTAAATCTGTTTTAGACAAAACATATTCACCTGAGTAACTGGTGATGAAGTATGTAACGTAGCGGTCATTCTTTATTTTTTCCAAACGCGTTTCATAATCTGCAAACAATTCCTCATACTCGTTCAATACAAAGAAGCTGTTCGTTTCGGTCACTGCAACCAACTTATATCCCTTCGACTCTCCCACTCTGACCAGCGCAGAAACAGAACATCCGAAGTAGTTGTTTTCTGCCGCGACCAGATCAATCTCAGCTGGAATAGTTGGATTATGCTCGCACACAACCACTCTCGGGCGAATCGTTTTAAGGCTCTCAAAGATATAGTAGTCATTGCCATCAATATCGATGGAAAGCAGATCAATCTGCTCCGTGACCCCTTCTTTATCCAATAAGGCTTCCAGAGTTGAATCACCCGAACTCTGCACAAATGCACAAATACAGCTGCAGTTATATTCACTAACATTTTTCAGCAGCCGTTTATAACGCCTTTGATTGCCTTCAATCAACACCCCTCTCCAGGACTTTGTCCAGAGATTCGCAGTGTTGGCCATATGAAAACCGTCCCAGGCGCCAAACTCAACACACAGCTTCGACTTCGTACCAATAGTTTCGAAAATTCGCTCAATAATACCATCCTCTCCAAACTGGGAGTAAATGTTTGAACGATAATCAACTAGCTTTTGCATATTCAACCTTCATCGGGTAATTATTCGGAAAATATTTGACGTACTTTATAGGGAGCACTGACCATCACTACCTTATCAAGAAAATGCTCCGTATTTTCCACATAGCCAATATAGTAGTTAATCCGGTCCATCATTAATACTTAATTCAATATTTTGATATGTTTGACCCCGCAATGACTGGACTGACTTACCACACAAGAGGCCAGCCTTAGTCATTAAACAGATCACCTCTCTGCTTCTGCAACAAACTGGATAAACATGCGACCGCAAATCCACTGAGGAGGAATAGAGGTAAGCTTCTGAATGATCCTAACTGACTTTGGGTCATATTTAAAATAAGGTAAAATAGCAGCAGGAACACTATCGAGACAGTAACGGCTTGGTTCTGCGCAAGCATTTTAGGAAAATTCCTCAAGACACAGTTCATAAGAAACAAAAAAAATATAACCAGCGCCATTGCTGATGGAAGCCCAAACAGTAATGCCGACTCAATTATTACGTTATGCGGATGAGGATCCTTGTAACTCCATGACCTTGCGCCAATACCTAGCACAGGGTTGTTTTTGATATTCTCCCATGCCCTAGCCCACAAAACCAGCCTGACAGCAGCGCTATTTGTAGGATCCACTTCACCATACCCATACCCATGAGGAACCCCTTGGAGTTCAGCAGCCTTCACAAGATCGGCTACATCCCACTGTCCGTAGAAACGCTTGGTGTTTTCCGGTGCCGTAATATATGCCAAAGCCACGCCAGCTATAATCGCAGCAATAATCCAAAGTTTATTAACGTTATCGGCCCGCCTCCAAGGCAACACCATCATTGATAATATAACCGCAATCATTGCAAACACTACCGATCTGGAAGAGATCAGTAGAGACAGGCTGGTTGTGGCTGCAATAACGCTCAACAGACCGACAAACAATGTTCGATAATTCTTAACAATTGAAGTAAACAGAATTAAGCCTGTCGCCAAGATAGAAAGACTTCCCATGACAACGTCCATCCCCCCCACTGTACTTACTTTCCCATACAAAATGGGGTGCTGTAACCATGGCATGGATTCCCATTGATAAAACAACTCCGGCAAAGATACAGTAAAGAAGACTAAGGCCAATAAGGCAAACAAAGCAATATACACAAAAGCCGAATCCTGCTCTTCTGCTGGCGTGAATCGCCCAATAAGATATGGCAACAAATTCAGAACCGTAAAATAAAGTAATATATTACTTGTCCCATCTACACGAAGGTAACCAACAAGGGCAAAAACAAAGAACAGCAGCATAGCACTATCAAACCGTGTCCATTTTACACCCTGCAATTTATATGGTCTGGTTTTATAAAACCAAACAACAAAACACACAACAATAACCGTCCGAGTTACCCATGGCTGAGCAGGAGAGTTACCAAAAACCAGATACACCATGCCAAGAAAGGGAAAAATACAAACAAGAACAGCTAAGATCAAAGCAGACCATCGTACGGGCCAAGCTATTTCAAGCCAATTATGTAAATTCATTAATCATCCTAAATGCAACGCGATTTTGGAAAACGCAAAACATGCTTGTTTATCTTTCTAGCCTTTGACAACAAGCCTTCTGAACTCAAATAGCTTAAGAGTATAGTTAACAGTATATTTTCTTACAACTATAGTTCCCATCAATGCCGTCAATAGTTGCCACTGCATTAATGTTTCGGCACCTCATAATTAATTTTTCTTCCCGAAGACACAGAGGACTTTCATATGTACGTAATGGCAAAGCTCATTTCGGCTTATAACCAATAGCAATCATCGAACGGGACCAGGTTGCCGGAGGACGCATACCCAGTGCAATGCAGAAACCGTCTGCCAGCAGTTTTGCCGGGAAAAAGACCAGCCAGCGCAGGGTATCCACGATACCCCCCGGTTGCGGCCGTTCATCAAGAATCCTTACCTGCTCAAAACCATGCATCTCAAGCAGGGTACGCACAACATTGGAGGTCATACCCCACTGATGGGTCAGATCATTCCATGCATCATGGGCACCGAATGGACCATCACCGCACGGCGCCCTGAGGATTATTGTCCCGCCTGGCTTCAGACCATCGTATATGAGTGATAGAAATTCGAGCACTTTGCCTTTATCCAGATGTTCAATGAAATCAAGAGAAGTGACCAAGTCGAACGAAGCTCCTTCACCGGACAGGATTTGAAAGGCATCGCCCTGTTCGGCGGGTAAGCCAACCAGTTTCGCCAGCTCCACCTGCTTTGAGTCCAGATCAATGCCCTGAATATTTTGATATCCCTTGCCTTTCAGGAAGTAAAGAAAATTCCCAAAGCCACACGGCACATCCAGACACCTGGCCTGTTTATCCACGGGCAAATAGCGCTTCAATCTTCCGTCATACCATTTTCCCAGCTTCCTGAATCGGGCTAACAAACTATCTTCAGTCAGCAGACCTCGTGCCTGGGTCTGGTAGTCGTAATAGGCCTTTTCATATGGTTCCATCACTTACTTCAACTGCTCCCGCACAAAGTCCTTGGCCTTTCTAATCAGGTCATATACCGGCCGCAACAGGGTAGAGTGAAAGCTGATTCTTGTATGCTCTCCGATAAGTTTCCCTTTGTAAGGAAAGGATGCACCATAAGCTAAATCTGTTTTAGACAAAACATATTCACCTGAGTAACTGGTGATGAAGTATGTAACGTAGCGGTCATTCTTTATTTTTTCCAAACGCGTTTCATAATCTGCAAACAATTCCTCATACTCGTTCAATACAAAGAAGCTGTTCGTTTCGGTCACTGCAACCAACTTATATCCCTTCGACTCTCCCACTCTGACCAGCGCAGAAACAGAACATCCGAAGTAGTTGTTTTCTGCCGCGACCAGATCAATCTCAGCTGGAATAGTTGGATTATGCTCGCACACAACCACTCTCGGGCGAATCGTTTTAAGGCTCTCAAAGATATAGTAGTCATTGCCATCAATATCGATGGAAAGCAGATCAATCTGCTCCGTGACCCCTTCTTTATCCAATAAGGCTTCCAGAGTTGAATCACCCGAACTCTGCACAAATGCACAAATACAGCTGCAGTTATATTCACTAACATTTTTCAGCAGCCGTTTATAACGCCTTTGATTGCCTTCAATCAACACCCCTCTCCAGGACTTTGTCCAGAGATTCGCAGTGTTGGCCATATGAAAACCGTCCCAGGCGCCAAACTCAACACACAGCTTCGACTTCGTACCAATAGTTTCGAAAATTCGCTCAATAATACCATCCTCTCCAAACTGGGAGTAAATGTTTGAACGATAATCAACTAGCTTTTGCATATTCAACCTTCATCGAACCACCATGCGAAAAATATTGGAAACGACTGCTTTCACATATTTCAAGGGCAACAATAACACTATAACCAACTTATCAATAACATGGCTGGCTTCTGCTATATGGCCCACATAATATCTTATTCGATCCATCATTAAGACTGAATTCAGAACTTTCGTTCTCAAAGAAAATTTTCCCTGATTTTCCGGCGGCATACGCTTATAAAACACTGTAGACGGATCAATATGTACCGTACCGTAATTCAAACAGTGGAATACAAACAACATATCAGAAAAGTTATTCACATTAAAATCAACAAAGGATTTATTTTGATTCAGGAAAGAGGTCCTGAACAGGCCGTATATCAGGCAGGCTTTGCCACTATACTCTTCCATCCAAAAATATTTAATAAGCCTTTGTAGTCGATCCTTCGAAAACACATACGTACCACAATCACGGATTGTGCTTCCAGTCTCATTAACCGCTACTACCTTGCCAAAGGACAATACGACTCCCTGTGTTTCAAAGCCCTTAACCATCCTTTCTAACCAGTGTGAATCCCAAATGTCATCATAAGCAGCCCACATAAAGTATTCACCTGTCGCTTGCTTTAAGACAAAGTCAAAATTTGCAACTGCACCTAAATTCGTTTCATGCCTGTAATAGCGAATCCGGGAATCCTTAGCTGCCAACGACACCGCAAGTTCATCCGTTCTGTCAGTCGAAGCATTGTCCGCAATAATCAGGTCAAAATCAGTAAAACTTTGACCGAGAAGCGATTCTATAGCCTGTACCAAGTGAGCTTCGCCGTTATAAACAGGCATGCCGATAGAAATACTATGTATTTTAGACATTTTCAACCAACTCCAATTGAAACACAATACCACCTTAGCATAAAAATAAGATTCGGGTTAAACAGTGCTATGGTACCATCTTATCAAATCTCTTCTCACCGCCGAGGCGGCCATTAATGCCACGGATACAGAAAGCAATCCCGTCATGAGAATCCAAACAATTCGCTGCCATTGCACTAATGTATCCGGCATTACCCACCAACTAAAAATAACAGCCACAAATGACAGCAGCGCAGGCACCGCAAAATCTTCGATCACCCAGCTAGCCAGTTCATCAGTCATTATTTTCCTATGCATAAAAATAAGTCCAAACAGTATATAGCCTACATTCAGACACACCCAGATCAGAGCACCGCCTATAGCACCAAGTGCGTTCACAGCAACAATCAATCCCGGAATCAATACAATCAGTGCGGCCCCATTTATGTATACAACCAGCCTTGTCCACCCATACGCCAGTTGGAGTGCGTAGGGAATATTCATCATTCCATTCAATGATGTACCGATAATCAGCAGGCTCAAAATAGGAGCCGCCTTGTGTGCAATCTCTTCATTCTGAGTCCAAATCAAAAGCAAATCAGTCGAGAAAACGCACACTACAGCAGCTACGGGCATCACAAGCACTGTCATAAATTGACAGCTTTTATGATATAACCGAATCAAACCCTGCTCTTCACCAGCTGATACCATCTGAGAAAACCGTGGATACACAGCTGCAAAAACAGGTCCGACAATCACATATAACCCCATCGCCACTGTAGATGCGAGCATGTAATAACCGAATTCCTGCAGAGGCAACAACTTGCTCAATAAAACTTTATCTGACTGCATCAGGACAACGGACAATATTGCTATGACACTCATACCTGCAACAAATTGCCATAAGCGGTGAAAAATGGACCAGTGGAAGCTAGCCTTTAAAGCAGCAAGCGGAAGACTCTTCCATAGCGCCACAGCCACCCACACTGTACCTGCAGCCGTGATAGCCAGTTGCCACTGAAAAAACGCCACAATCGACGAACTCGCCAACCAGAGTACAAACACAACACCACCACTGCGTAATGTCTCCACAACCACCTTGATTACATTTAGCAACGTCTGTCGCTGTAACCCAAGCAATCCGCCCCCATAGAAGCCATAGGGCATACGCAGGGCAATCATTGCCCCCATCAACATCAGTGATAGCTGTACAGTTTCTTCCGACAATGTACTGGCATTAAGCCACTCTCTTGCAATCCACGGCGCCAGCAAGCCAATGAGAACAACAATGACAATCGTAATGCCCCAGTACACCAATTCAAGCGTGCGCACCAAGTCATGCATATCCTGCCTGTCATCTGTAGCAGATAAGCGAGCAAGCTCCCGGGACACTGTTGCCGTCAAACCCATATCCAAAACAGCAAATACAGCCTGCAGAGTCAGATAAAACCCAACTAACCCGTAAGACTCCACCCCCATAAAATGGATATATAGAGGAACAAACGCTATAGACATCAAGGCCACCCAGCTGCTTCCTAACAGGTTGGCGATGATATTCTTCCTGACCAGGGACATGCGAGGAGCTTACCTCTTGCGCAACCAAGCTCCCGGCCAATGCGTGATATTTTCAGACAGCTCACTTTCATTAAACGGCCAAGCAGGCTGTTCAACTACAAAATCAGGGTGAGCCGCGGCAAATTCCTTGGCTGCATCTGTAGGGTGGTTCCAGTCCCAGTCAGTCTCACCGCGCGGCACATCATGCAGATCATACATGATGCCGTCGGTCGCCACGATATAGGAACCTGGAGTCACCAACTCATGGTATGCTTCCAGTTCATCCGCCACATGCTGCTTGGTGTGGCAGGAATCCAGAATGATAAGTACGGTTTCTCCCGGCTTAACCAGCGACTTCACTTGGGCAACAATATCTGGGGCTGTTGAGCTGCCTTCAATCATGGTAATAAACTCAGCCATCGGGTGTGCCTCAACAGCAGCACGATTATGCGGGCGAATTTCAATATCCACACCAATGACACGCCCCTTGCCCATCGCCTTGCACAGGCTGGCGTTATAAATAAGGGAGCCGCCATGCGCGATGCCCGTTTCAATAATCACATCCGGCTTAACATTCCAGATCACTTCCTGGGTACGAATCATATCTTCCGGCAACTGGATAATAGGGCGCCCCATCCAGCTAAAGCTGTACTGGTACTTCTCGTTCCAGCCAACGCGCACCCACTGGCGGCTGATCTCTTCAAAGGCCTTCTTGCTGTACAACGGCAGCTCTACGGACTCACCGTTCTCCTCGCGGGTCAGTGTATTGTTGTCTGTATCAATGATTAATTTCATAGCACCCTACTCTATCATATTCAGGCTAATTCCAGCCTGTTTTAAAATTATCTGATTCTCATCCCGGTAGTTCGGATTCATCAGCACCACATCCGTCACTCCCCGCTCCCCAAGCTGCAGCGGATCAACTATAGCATGACCGCTTCCCGCCACATACTTTCCCTGCTTGTTTGGGTTCAAATCAACAAGGCAGTCAATCAGCTCACATCCCGGATCAATAAGATTGGCGAATGTAACACCTTTTGCACCAGCACCCCACAAGGCTACGCGTCCAGTTCGGGCATAGCCCGCAATTCTACCTTGCCAGTCACGATACAGCAGCTTCTCCTCGCTGGAAAAAGAGGCTGCCAGCTCCGATATCCTCGCCCCATCCAGCGTAACTACAGACGCAACCGGACTTGCTTCCAACCACAGATACTGCCCGCCAAAAATATGTCGCACCTCATCTACACGGAAACCAGCGATCTCGAATGCGGTTGAAAGCGATTCTGCAGTAAACAGGGAACAGTGTTCATAAAAGAAATCCCATACCACACCATTACTCAAAATCCACTCCACGCACGGTGTTTCAAAATAGACCTTGGCACTGCTGCGCTCACCGATAGCGGCACGTACCGATCTGAGCAGCGCCACCGGGTCAGGCACATGCTCAATGACATGCCGGCAAATCACCACATCAGCAGGCACAGCCGTACAACTTTCATCATAATATCGCGACTCAAAGCGCATGCGACCTTCCAGCACTTCCTTTGGCCCGGTATAACTCGGATCAAAGCCGACGCCGCTGTTTCCACCCTCCCGCACAAGACGCTGAAGGAACTGCCCCTGGCCACAACCGACCTCAACAATCTGCTTGTCACGGACGCCCTTGCTATCGATCAGCAGACCAACCAGATCATCCAGATGTCGCTGAAAACTGGAAGAGCACCCCTGATTGTTATCGTAACTCTCTCCATAATTGAGTTTTGAAGGGTCAAATACGGCATTAAATACAAAACCGCAATCGGCACAGACAGTCATGGCAAGATCACCACGCACAATATCTCTGGCCTGCTGGCGACTCCTCATCAACAGATTCTGATGCACAGGCACATCAGGTCGGTATAAAAACTGCGATAGATTGCGCGACTCGCACAAGGGGCAGCCATTAATTTGCATCATATTTCTCCTGTCTCTGCTTCCACCACGCAATTGTTTCAGCTAAGCCCTGCTCCAGTGAATAGGTTGGTCTCCAGCCTAGCTCATCGCACAAGCGGGTAGCATCAGCTGTCAATACGGCCGGATCGCCCTGACGATCCAGCAAAGCACCGAACTCAACAACGCCACGCCCTCTGATCTGACGCATCATCTCTTCACCAATTTCCCTCAGCCTACATGACTCTCCGGAAGCGACATTAACAGCTCCGCACACCTCACTGGCAAGCAGAGCTACAAATGCTTCTGCCACATCTGCAACATGCATAAAATCCCTTACCTGCTGCCCGCTGGAGCACGGCACTATCTCCTGCTGCAGAAGACCATTGATAACTGCAGGCACAAAGCGACTGCCTGTTTCACCCGGCCCATAGAGAAAGAACACACGCCCCCAGACAAGCTCTACCTGATGATTAGAGCAATAAGCTGCTGCAACCTGATGCAGTGCATGCTTGCTTACACCGTACAGCGTCGCCGGATTGCAAGGTGTCTGTTCCTCAGAACATAGCCCCACCCCGTGCCAGTCGTATTCGGCACAGCTGCCCGCCATCACTACACGCTGGCCACCATGGTGCACAAAATATTTAAGCAAATGCAGGCTGCAAGCTACCCAATCCAGGTTTTCGTCAGCATGCCAGAACTCGCCATGCTCGGTATACCACGCCAGATGCAACAAGTGGCTGGCCTCTATGCTTGAGCACAGCGTTGCAACAGACTGTTCATCCATGAGGTTGATATGATGCCAGAACACACCCTCGCATGGCTCGGGGTCAGGATGCCGACTCACCGCATGCACTTCAAAACCGGCTTGAACCAGCTGCGGCAGTGTATAACGACCGATAAACCCGCTCGCTCCGGTAACAATAACGCGTTTCACCTCATCAAGTCCCAGCGACAGAGCTAATCAAAGGGCTATCTTCAAGCTGCAATATCACTGAACCTTTAGCTCCGGCACTGCGGTCACGAACTGTCCGCCCCACTCACGCACAAAGGCATTATTGCGCATGACCTCTTCACTGATATTCCACGGCAAGATGACAACAAAATCTGGTCTATAATCAGCCATCGCTACGGGGGACAGGATAGGAATGTGACTGCCTGGCATGTACTTACCCTGCTTAGCGGCAGCCGCATCACAGACAAATGACAACAAATCCGGCTTCACACCGGCATAATTAAGCAATGTGTTACCCTTGGCCGCAGCACCATAAGCGGCGACCGTTTTCCCCGAGCGCTTCTGCTCAATCAAAAACGACAACAAATCGTTTTTCACACGATCAGCCTTCGGCTGGAAAGCCAGGTAGACATCCAGATCACGCATGCCGGCAGCAAGCTCTGCAGCCAGAACGGCATGCACGGCAGCACGGACCTCGAAACCGGCATCAGCATGGCAACCGTAAATCCGCAGACTGCCACCGTGGGTAGGCAGCTGCTCCACATCATATACAACCAAACCTGCGCGCTCAAAAATGCGCTGTACGCTATACAGCGACAGATAGGAGTAATGTTCATGGTAAACCGTATCGAACTGGTTAAGCTGAATCAGATTGAGCAGGTGTGGAAATTCCAGTGTGATTGTGCCGCCCGGCTTCAACGCAGTTTTTAGCCCCATGGTGAAATCATTGATGTCAGGGACATGGGCATAGACATTATTGCCCAGAATCAGGTCAGCCTGCTTATCTTCGGCAACAAGATTCTCAGCCAGTGACTGACCGAAAAACTCCCTCATCACAGGGATATTCAGTTGCTCTGCTGCATCGGCAGTACTGGCTGTCGGCTCAACCCCCAGACAGGGAACGCCCGCCTCGACAAAATTGCGCAGCAGGTAGCCATCGTTTGATGCCACTTCGATCACAAAGCTCTCTTCATTCAGCTGCAGGCGATCGCTGATCATGCCGCAATATTCCTTTGCATGCCGCATCCAGCCGGAAGAGGTCGATGAGAAATAGGCGTAGTCTTCAGTAAACAGCTCATCCGAACGCGCATAATCCTCGGTCTGCACCAGCCAGCAGCTATCACAAACATGCAGCTTCAACGGAAAATAGAGCTCAGGCGCATGCAGATCCGCCGGGTTTAGATAGGCATTGGATGGCGGCGCGAACCCAAGATCCAGAAACTGATGCTGCAATACTTTGCCGCAATGACGACAATTCATAATTTAACTCCGGAATAATGCTCATCTAACAACGGGTGTGACCGGTCCCGATCAGAGATATCAGTGACCGCCAGCGGCCAGGCAATATCAATCAGCGGATCATCATGACGCATACCACCTTCGCATGTCGGCGTATAACGGGCCGTATGCAGATAGAGCAGTTCACTCTCCGCCTCCAGAACCTGAAAACCGTGCGCGCAACCTTCGGGAATGACCATCATCAGGTCATTTTCTGCCGACAATTCAACCCCATGCCACTGCAGAAATGTTGGTGAATCCCGGCGCAGGTCTACCGCCACATCCCACACCCGCCCCTTAATACAGCGCACCATTTTCATTTCGGCATGCGGAGCATGCTGATAGTGCATGCCGCGAAGAGCACCCGGCTGACTCGTTCGTGAATGATTGATCTGCACAATATGCCGCTCACCCAAAACAGGCGCCAGTTCATTCTCACAGAAGAAACGCGCGAATGCTCCACGTTGATCTGCAATCCGGATTGTTTCAGCAACCTGAACACCAGCTATCTTTGTAGGAAGCAGGTTCATATGCAATGACTCACAGAGTCAAAAGGAACGGAGGAAATATTGAAAGTATCAGTCACCGTCAGTCAGTCCGACCCTGAAATTCACTCAACTGTTCCAGAGAGAGCGCACGCATATCACAACCTTCATAAAAACTTCGATACCACTCTGCTATCCCCGCTATCGCCTGTTCCAATTGCAGTTTCGGCTCCCAGTTCAGCTCACGCCTGGCCTTGCTGCAATCAAGCCTGAGCAGGTGTGCTTCGTGCAAGTTGGCCGCATCCGGCTCAACCCGCCACTCGGCATTGCCCCACGTATGCACAAACTGTCCGACGATCCAGGCCACATCGCGCGCATCAGCATCAGCCGGCCCGAAATTCCAGGGCTGCGAAAATACAGAAGGCTGAACAGCCATCTGCTCCAGCAGCAACAGATACCCATGCAACGCCTCAAACACATGCTGCCAAGGACGAACTGCACCGGGGTTACGTATCACAACACTCTCACCTGCAGTAAAAGCACGCACCATGTCGGGAATCAACCTGTCAGCTGACCAGTCTCCGCCACCAATCACATTTCCTGCCCGGGCAGTTGCCAGCCCCACGTTGTTACCTTCATCAAAAAAACTCTGCCTGTAAGCAGATACAACCAGCTCGGCACACCCCTTACTGTTCGAGTAGGGGTCAAAGCCCCCCATGGCTTCATCTTCCCGATAGCCCGCTTCCCGCTCCCTGTTTTCATAACACTTGTCGCTGGTAATCACCAACACACTCTTCACAGAGTCACAGCCGCGAACAGCCTCCAGCAGGTTGACGGTACCCATCACATTCACTTCATAGGTCTCAACCGGGTGGTGATAGGAGTAGCGCACCAGCGCCTGAGCCGCCATATGAATAACCACCTCAGGACGGGCTTGTTGCATGGCTTGAGTCAAGCCATGCCTGTCACGAATATCCCCAATCACAGACACCATACCGTCGCCGACATTGGCTGCATCAAACAGGCTGGGAGAAGTAGCAGGAGCCAATGCATAACCGGTGACCTCTGCCCCCAGTGACTCGAGCCACAGGCAGAGCCAGCTACCCTTGAAGCCTGTGTGACCGGTTACAAAGACGCGCTTCCCTTTCCAAAACTCAGGTGTCATCACCAAACCTTCCAGGGTGCTTCGCCTGACGCCCATAGCTCCTCAAGATGTGTTTTGTCGCGCAGGGTATCCATCGGTTGCCAGAAACCATCATGCTTGAATGCTGCCAGCTCACCATCGGCCGCCAGCCCCCTCAAGGGAGCCTGCTCCCATGAGGTTGCATCGCCATCGATCCGCTTAATTACCTTTGGTGAGAGTACGAAGTAACCGCCATTGATCCAGCCACCATCGCCGTGTGGCTTCTCTTCAAAATCAACAATTTTATGGCCGCTCATATCCAGTGATCCAAAACGACCGGGTGGCTGCACAGCAGTCACAGAAGCTAGGCAACCCTGCGCTTTATGGAAGCGGATCAACTCAGACACATTCACATCGGAAACACCATCACCATAGGTGAAACAGAAATCCTCATCACCCAGGTAGTCGGCCACCCGCCTCAAGCGCCCGCCAGTCATCGAGTCCTCACCCGTATCCACCAGCGTCACCTTCCACGGTTCGGTTGTATTCTGAATCACTTCCATCGCGTTGTTGGCCATATCAAACGTCACATCAGAGGTATGCAGGTAGTAGTTGGCAAAATACTCCTTGATCATATACCCTTTATATCCGCAGCAGATGATAAAGTCATGGATACCGTGAGCGCTGTAGGTTTTCATAATATGCCAGAGAATCGGCTTGCCGCCGACCTCAATCATCGGCTTGGGCTTTAAGTGGGTCTCCTCACTGATCCTTGTACCCAACCCTCCGGCCAGAATCACAGCTTTCATCAAAACTCCCTTGGTCCAACTACCGTTTCTGTACTTCCAGCCAAAATACACACGCAACTACGAGCAAGGCATACCCTTACAAACTGCCCTGATAACGGCAAGTATAACTCAACACTTCCCCGAAATTATAAGCCAAAAAACAACATATTTATCCTGCATCCTCCCGGCAGGTTCAATAACTATAAAGCCGCGTAGAACCTAACCACTGCTCTACTGCTTCCCAGCTGGAATCGGCATGCACTCCGAACAGGGAAAGGTGAAAAAAATCAACCGGTACCATCCCGTGTCATTCTTGACTAACATTGCGCCCGTCATCTGATGAGCAGGGCTCTTGTGCCCTTGTCCGGATAAAAGTTATCAGAATCAAAGAGAGAGATATTCATATGGGAAGAGCGTATCAAAACCGCAAGGCAGACATGGCTAAAACCGCCGGGGCCAAGACCAAGGTCTACTCCAGGTATGGTCGGGAAATCTATGTGTGCGCCAAAAACGGCGGTTTCGACCCCAATGGCAACCTTGCGCTGCGCGCCCTGATTGAGCGGGCAAAAAAAGATCAGGTTCCGACCCATGTGATTGAACGCGCCATTGAAAAGGCTAAAGGCGGCGGCGGTGAAGACTACGTCGGTGCGCGCTATGAGGGATTCGGACCCGGCGGTTGCATGGTCATCGTCGACTGCCTTACCGACAACCATAACCGCACATACAACGATGTGCGCCAGTGCTTCACCAAAAATGACGGCAAACTGGGCGGACCGGGTGCTGTTGCCCATATGTTCGATCATCAGGCTGTATTTGTCTTCAAGGGTGACGATGAAGATGAGATCCTCGAAACACTGATGATGGCCGACGTTGATGTCACCGACATCGAATGCGAAGATGGCATGATCACCGTGCTTGCCCCCAACACCGAATTTTTCAAGGTAAAGACTGCGCTAAACGAAGCCATGCCGGGGATCGAATTTGAAGTCGAGGAGATCTCTTATGAGCCGCAGACGCTGACCCATATCAGTGGCGATGATGCGGTAGTATTTGAGCAATTTCTCGATGCACTCAATGATTGTGACGATGTACAGAAGGTCTATCACAATGCAGAGCTGGATGATTAAACTGCACTAAAAAATGATACTGCAGCGATAACCTATAACAACCGCTTGTCGCTGAAGAAACAATAACTGTTCCGCTCTCGCTTGGCATCGTACATGGCAATATCCGCATGTTTGATCAGTGTTTCACTATCCAGTCCGTGCTTCGGATAGAGGGCGATGCCGATACTGCAGCCGACATGGCGAATCTCGCCATTGAGGCTGAACGGCTGCTGTAGCTCCCGCAGCAGTTTTTCAGCCACCTTCTCTACAGCCTCACGCACTGCTGTCTCGGTTAGAATAATGGTGAACTCATCGCCACCCATACGCGCAACCGTATCCATACTGCGTACGCAGGAACGCAGGCGGGTCGCTGCCTCCCTGAGCAGCAGATCACCCATATCATGACCCAATGTATCATTGATCTCCTTGAAGTGATCCAGATCGAGAAACATCACCGCAAACGCCTGCTTGTGCCGCTGTGCCAGCGCCAGCGCCTGATTCAAACGGTCGTAAAACAGCGTTCGATTGGGCAAGCCGGTTAACATATCATTATGGGCCAGCTGCTGCAGCCTCTCCTCGCTCTGCTTGCGCTCAATAACAACAGCAAGTGTGTCAGCCACGGTTTTCAGGAACTTCTTCTCACTCTCATCACTGACATGCTCCACATCAACATAGATATTCAACACACCAAACAGCTCTCCCTCTGTCTCAATCGGAATGCAGTAGTGGCCGTGTGGCTGAATGCCGTCATAGACTATCTCATGCTGCTCATCCAGATGGTTTACATAAATGAGCTGGCGGGTAGCTGCAGCCTTGCCGCACAAACAACGACCAAATGGCAACATCCCGCATGACTGCAACAGGGAATCTGGCAGGTTGCGTTGCGCAACCATTTCCAGCTTTCTCTCACCTTTAACAACAAGAAAAATCGATCCCTGGCTTAACAGTGAAAAGGCAGGAATAGAAAGAATGGCATCAAGCGCCTTAAGCGTCACTTCCGTTAGCGTAAGGGGTGGCAGCGAGATATTCAGTATTGTATCGAGGACACGTTGGACATGTAGCGTCAACTCAATCTCCTGCTGAGCCTGCTTACGGATGGTAATATCCCGCAGCACAGCAACAGCATTCCACTTACCTGCAATACGGGTGGATGAAAGCGCAATTTCAATGGGAAACTCCGTACCGTCCTTGCGAATAGCTGCCAGCTCCAATGTTTTACCGAGAGCCGACCCCTGTCCTGTAGACTGGAACAGAGGAAATGCCTTGAGGTGAGCATCACGAAAACGCTCCGGCACAATCAATGTGTGCAGGTTCTTCCCCATAACCTCCTCTTGCGCATAACCGAAAGTCGTTTCGGCCGCCTGATTCCAGAAGGAAATATTCCCATCATTATCCATGCAGATGATCGCATCCTGAGCCGATTCACTGATCTTCTCAAACCGCTCCTCGCTTTCGCTCAGCGCCCGCTCGGTACGCCCCAGAATCAGATAAAACAGCGAAAAAACAAACAGCCCCATGACGGCAAGAACAGAGCTAAAGAGCAGAAACTCTGTGTGCAAACGGGCGATGATCTGCGTCATATCGCGCAACACGACCAACGTAGCTACCGGGCGATCTCCGGCATCATGCACGGGAATGATCCCGGCCCAGTAGGTTCGTCCATGCAATATGATATCCTGCCCTATGGAGATGCCCTCCTGCGCAGGAACAGCAGCCACCCTGTTCAATGTCGTGACAGGGATCTCATTCAGACTTTGTGAGATCAGCACTTTGCTAGCAAGCATATTCCAGTCGAATGGACGACCCAGCATACGCATTCCCTCTTCCCATGCCCCCCGCTCCAGGTACTGTTTATCAATGAGCATCAGCAAATCCACATGGAACATGGCACGCGTTTGCTGAATAAGAGTATCAATCTCCTGCCCCAACTCCATGTAGCCGATCAGCTTCCCGCTATCAAATACGGGCAGTACCGAACGTAGCGTGAAGGTCCCCAGCGGTCCCAGCTCTATACCGGAGAACAGGGCACCGCTCTTCTCGGCACCGAGTGCTGTGAAACGATTAATCGTATCGCCATATTTTTCCGGTTTATGCACGCGCAGCAGATTGACGCGTTGGGCATTGTGAAAATAGAAGTGCGTGATGTTATATTGTGCATGCAAACGCTGGTATATTGGTGCCGCCAGCTTCAGCAGTCGTTGGCGATCACCTGCTCGCAGGGCAGCGATAATATCTCTGTTCTGTACGATAAAACCCAGACTCGCTGCCATCACTTCAGCCTTGCTGTCCAGCGCCGACTGAAGGTGGCTCTGTATGGATTCAGCCTCCTGCAATACGACATCGTTTTTCTGATGCTCTTCCAGATGGTTAACGAAAAAGATGCCGGTCACAGCGACAACCAGGCCGACTACGATCAGCGGCAGGAAAATGCGTTTCTTCAGGCTCACCTTGTGCATGCTTCCCTCTCTGCAAACAATGGAAAAGTGTATCTGTGATTACCCTACCCCCGGACCAACAGCAACACAAACCGGCAACTGATGTCTGGCTGTGCCTCCGCAACAGGTGCTATTTAAAAGGGGAAAGCAGTGATCAGGCAGCAGCAGAGACTGGCCAGCTGCGGCGCGCCCATTTGTGCAGCTCCATCACCAGCAGAATGGTCAGCGCCACAGGCACCAACTGCAGCCACTGCAGCAACGTAACCGGTTGCATATCCAACACGCTATTGAGCCCCGGCACATACATCGCCGAAATATGAATCAGCTGCGCAATGATAGTGCCGAAAAACAGTAGCGGATTGACCAGAGGGTTATGCGTCAGCACCGACTTGCTCTCTGAACGGGAGTTAAAGGCATGAACATTCTCGAAGAGCACCATCAACAGCAGTGTGCTGTTGCGTGCGCCATCCACATCCATACCGCCGGCAAGCAGAGTCTGGAAGGTAACAAATGCCAGCAGGCCGATCACCAGTGCCGAAATCAGCGTGCGCTCCACCATCATGCGATTGAAGATCGGCTCGCTTGGTCGCCGCGGCGGCAGCTGCATCTCGTTACCTTCGCGCGGCTCAAATGCCAGCGCTACATCCTGGATGCCGTTAGTCACCAGATTCAACCATAACAGCTGTACCGCTGTCAGCGGCAGCGGTAGTCCGAAAGCCATCGACAGGAAGAAGAGTACCAACTCCGCCGCACCAGTTGAAATCAACAGAAAGATCACCTTGCGGATATTGCGATAGGCGATTCGCCCCTCTTCCACGCCTGCCACGATCGAGGCGAAGTTATCATCGGCAATGACCAGATCAGCACTCTCCTTCGCTACATCCGTACCACGCATGCCCATGGCAACACCGACATGCGATGCATTCAGCGCCGGCGCATCATTGGCTCCGTCTCCGGTAACCGCAACAAAGTGCCCTGCCCGTTGCAGTGCTCGCACAATCGTCACCTTCTGGCTCGGCTCCACACGTGCAAAGACATTGGCATGCCGTACCAGTGACTCTACTTCCACATCACCCAGCACTTCCGCGTCACGGATCTGGCCGCCCGTCACAACCTGCTCGGGCTGCGCCGCAAGATTGAGTTCCCGGGCAATGGCAAAGGCTGTCGAGGGATGATCGCCGGTAATCATGCAGGCACGGATGCCAGCCTGATGACACGCCTCAACGGCCGCTTTTGCCTCGTTACGCAACGGATCAATCATACCGACAAGGCCGAGCATGGTCAGCCCCTGCAGATGTTCACGACCAAAATCGGCAATATCACTGTCTGCCGGCAGAAAGGCATGGGCAAAAGCCAGTGTCCGGAACCCTTCGCCGGCCATCAACTCCAGTTGGCTCTCAAGCAAAGGTGCATCAAGCCGGCGCTGCCCCGATTGATCAGCCATCTGCTCACACATCGGCAGCAGCCGCTCCAGAGCCCCCTTGACGAGAACCAGGTACCTGTCATCCAGTCTGTGCAGCGTGGCGGCATAACCAAACTCGGATTCGTAGGGAACCGAGGCAATAAGCGGGCAGTCTCCCAGCATATCACTCTGAGAATGGCCAAGCTTGCGTGCCAGAACCAGCAACGCCACATCCACAGCATCGCCATGACTAACCCATTCATCATTGCGGCGGCCGAAAAATCCCTCATTACATAGCAGAGCCGCACGCACAATATCATCCAGCCGGGCAATCATGTTGCTATCAAGCGGCCTGCCGCTGTTCAGTACAGATCCTTCAGGCGAATTGCCATCGCCGCTCACCTGCCAGGCAGGCATTCCCGGCAACGCTACAGCTCTGGCTGTGAGCTGATTCATCGTCAGCGTACCCGTCTTGTCCGATGCAATCACCGTGCATGAGCCCAGCGCTTCCACAGCCACCAGCCTGCGCACAATCACATTGCGTCGCGCCATACGGTTCATACCAATGGCCAGAGCCACCGTCAGCGCAACAGGCAGTCCTTCGGGAATGGCCGAGACCGCCAGCGCCACCGAAATCATGAACACTTCATGCCAGCCTGTGCCGTTGTAGATCTCAACAGCAGCCAGTGCCAGCACCGCGGCTCCGAGTGCCATGGCAATCCCCAGAGTGAACTGCTCCATGCGCAGGATCAGCGGCGGCTTTGCAACATCGCCTGACTGCATGGATGCCGCCAGCCGTCCCACCTGTGTGCTGCTACCCGTCGCAGTCACCACGCCGCGCCCGCGCCCGCGATTAACCAGTGTCGCGGAATACAGCATGTTTATGCGATCCGCCAGCGGCGTCTCCTTCTCCAGCAGGTTATTGGTACTCTTCTCTACCGGTAACGACTCGCCGGTCAGCAGCGACTCATCTACTTCCAGATCGTACTCCTGTATCAGCCGGATATCGGCAGGCACTTTGGCGCCACTCTCCAACAGGACGATATCACCAGGCACCAGCTCAGCTGCGTCCACCTCGAATGATTCGCCATCACGCATGACAATGGCACCGGTGGAAATCATGTTACGCAACGCCTCGGCACTGCGCTGGGCGTGGAACTCCTGCACCGTGCCGATGATGGCATTGAGCACAAGCACTGAAAAAATAAACCCTGCATCGGCAAACTCGGAGAGCAGCAGAGAAACAGCTGCTGCCGCCAACAGCACATAGATCAGGGGGCTTAAGAACTGGGCGAGAAACAGTCGGGAAACCCCCGCTGTTTCGGGCTTAGGCAGTTCATTGGCGCCAAAGCGGACAAATCTGGCCGCTACTTCCGCTTGCGAAAGACCATGCAGCGAACTGCCCAGAGCTGTGAGCACCGCATCGGCCGGCATCGTGTGCGCAAACAGATCCGGGTTTATGTCCTGTTCGCCGATATTCGCAGGGTCTTCCCGTTGATCAATCATCTTGCCCCCCTGCGACTCATGCCCATCCATTATGAATCGGCCCGCAGCACCGTCAACGCTCCGTATCAACTATCCTCTTGATCGGCACTCAACCATGCCAGAGCTTCGGTTCTGTTCCTGAATACAGCCAGGTCCTTATGCGAACCCGGCACAAGGCTGCGATATGCCACATACATTTTTGCCAATCCGAACACCAACGGCGAAGCGACAAGCAGCGCCAGCCTTGTCCGTACATCGCTCTGATCCGATTGTTGCGCAACTCTGCCCAGCGACATCATGTCTCTGGCGCTCAAATCCACGCCCCCGATAAGACTGAAGTCCACCAGTTCATTGTAATGCTGACACTCGGGCGAGACTTTTATTGTCTGTTGATAGTTGCGCAAAGCATTGCTCAGGGATTGCCCGGAAGCAGCGCCTTTCCAGACTGTGATAATCAGACGGGCATCATGATCTATGGTGTGCTCAACACTCATATGCTTGCGAACAGGTGCATTGGCAACCTCTGTATTCAAATGCCTCTGATTATAGACAATGATGTTGCATACACCAAACTGAATACACTGATTTTTGACGCGTATCGTCCGCCGTTACAACTGGCAATGACAACCTTTGAATACTTTCACCAGCTCGGGATCAAACTGGGTACCTGCAGCTTCTTCCAGTCGCATGATTGCCTGCTCCGCAACCAGCCCCTTGCGATAGGGACGATCTGCTGTCATCGCATCGAACGCATCCGCTACCGCCATGATGCGTGCCCCGATCGGAATCTCGTCGCCTCGCAGCCCTGCAGGATAACCGTTGCCATTGAACCACTCGTGATGATAACGAATAATCGGCACATGCGGATGCAGCATCCTGATTTTGGAGAGTATCTGCGCCCCGTCCTCAGGGTGTCGCTTGATGATATTGTACTCTTCCTCACTAAGCCGGCCCTGCTTGTTGAGTATCGATCCGGGCACAGCTATTTTACCCAGATCGTGCAGCAGACCTGCTATGCGCAACTCTTCAAGCCGCTCTCCGCTCCAGCCCAGCGCCTCCGCCAGCAGCACCGCATATCCGGTCACACGCCTTGAGTGACCGGCCGTCCACGGCGACTTCTTCTCCACCGATTCGGCCATGGCCAGCACGGTCTCCATCATCTGTTCAACCAGTCGCTCATAGAGCTTGGCCATCTCGATAGCCACGCCCATCTGGCTAACCAGAGCGCGGCACAGCTGGATCTTGCGCATATCGATCGGATCACGCTCATGGGAGCGAAATTCGCTGAGCACGACTACACCGAAAACCCTGCCCTTGTTTGCAATCGGCATACATAGTGCCGACTCAGCCTGATCCAGACGCAGCAGCGCCCGTTCAGCCTCACTGACAGGGTCATCACTGTGGATATGGATGTAATCATTAAGCCGGATCACCTCCCACAGATGCGGACAGCTATCCCTGTTACCGGACGGCGGCGACTGTTCGGAAATCGCCCGGATCGGATGTTCTACGGTCATATCCAGAGTGTCATTGTCATCCAGCATCAGAATACGGCAGGTGGTAACCTTCAGCACATCGGTCAGCGTAATGGAGAACTGGCTGAGCACTTCGGGCAGAGGCTGCTCCGATCCAATATGCTGACTGGTTTCCATCAGGTGGGTCAGCTCGAGCGTCTGCTCTTCGATCACTTTCTCCTGATCACCCAGCAGGGAGCGAATCTTGGCTGCCATATGGTTGAATGATTGTACGACAACGCCCAGTTCCGTGCGGGCTTCACCCTCGATGTCAGAGCCCAGGTCCCCCGATGCCATCGTGTTTGCACCCTCGCCGAGTCTGACCAGCGGATAGAACACCAGCCGGTTCAGCGTCCAGAGCAAAAGCAGAAGCAGAAGCAACGTCTCAAGCAGGCTCAGCAACAGCAGTTCAGTTTTTTCATCTTCAATTTTTTCATGTACACCACTGCTGTCCAGCCGCAATGACACTATACCGAGCGACTCGCCTATTTTGGCCTGGTGACAGGAAAGACATACCTGCTCGGCAAACAACGGATAGATAAATGCCGTCTGCTGTCCCCCGTCACTGCTCTGCTCCTCCATCAGAGGGTTACGGCTCTCCAGCCCTCGCCTTTCGAGGTCGGTTTCAGCCAGCTCGTTTTTATGAACACCGAACTGACGGTTCACTGCATGGCCATGCAACACGCGCAACGACAGCACCGCTGGCTGCTTTTCGGCCACATGTGCATAGGCAGCTTCCAGCGCCTGGTCATCCGCCCCGGACTTCATCATCTCGACGATCATGGTTTTCAAACTCTCTCCGACGATATTAAGTTGCTGGTAAGAGACCTCCTGAATTTCGCTTTGAAGATAGTAACGGGTCAGCAAATAACCGCTGGCCAGAATACCCGGGACCGCGAAAGCAACAATCAGCATCACGCGCAGGCGAATTGAAAAGGGATAGTCAGCCACGCTTGATTGCTCCCGGACAGCGTCACTCGAGATATATAGTTTCCGGGGAAATTTGTTCATGATCGCCCAAAGCAAATCAGGGGCCACTTCACGCTGAAAAACAGAAAAACCGGCAACGTCTTACCGATTACAGGGCGAGGGGGATGAGCAAAAAACAAACAGGCCGGCAAAATGCCGGCCTGTAGATATAGAAAAACAGGGAGAATGGTCCCGGTTTACGCCGTCTGTGCCCGTTGGGCAGCTATAACAGCGGACGACTCTTTTTCAGCCTGCAACTCTTCGATCCGGTAACTGGACGGATCGGCCAGCAGTGTCATTACCAGCTGATGATTCATATCGTGGCCGGTCAACTCACCTTCAAATGCCCCGACAATCGGATAGCCGGACAGCGACAGATCGCCCAGTGTATCAAGAATTTTGTGGCGGACGCATTCATCTTCATAGCGCAGGCCGCCTTCATTCACAACCCGGTGGGTATCCAGCACAATGGCATTTTCCAGTGAACCGCCCAAAGCAAGTCCCGCCTTCTGCAACGCTTCAACTTCATGCAGGAAGCCGAATGTGCGAGCGCGACTTATTTCGCGTGTATAGGCCTGACGTGAGAAATCGATTTTTACCTTGCGCTTGCGCAGCAGTGGATGATCGTAATCCAGCAGGTAGGAGACACTGAATCCGCTGGCGGGGTAGAGGGCACAGCGTTTGTCTCCATTCTGCACTTCAACGCGCTTGAGGATGCGCATTACTTTTTTGGCCTGCGACTGCTCGCGAATACCCGCACACTGAATCAGAAAGACAAACGGGGCGGATGAGCCATCCATAATCGGTACTTCCGGGCCGCTGACTTCAATACGAGCATTATCTACGCCAAGGCCTGCCAGCGCGGACAACAGATGCTCAACGGTAGAGATATTGGCTTTGCCCTGACCGATCGTCGTACACAAACGGGTATCGGTCACACAATCTGCTCTGGCCGGAATCTCAACGCCCAGGTCGGAGCGAACAAAGGTGATGCCGCTATTCTCTGGCGCAGGGTGCAACACCAGTTGAATCTTGCGACCGGAATGCAGACCTATACCACTACAGCGAATCGAATGATCCAGGGTTCTCTGTGCTATCATGCATGTCTCCTTTCACGACTGGCAAAAAAGCATCGTGACTGCCAATACTTGCGGGTACAAAAATCACAACCATGACCCACATCACTGATATCACCCGGCAAAACTAACGCGCAAGGATGCCACAATAAAGCCATATTACAAACTAATTGGCACCTGGCGGTTCGCCATAGCCGGCAGACAGGCGTTCCTTCGCCCGTATCTCCAGCCTGTAACAGCGTCCCGTCAGGCCATCAATCATTAATCAGCCTGGCGGCGCAGAAAGGTCGGCACAGCATATTCATCATCATTGAAACCTGGCTGATCAAACGGCATCGGCGGCGCTTTCTGCGGCGATGGCTGCTGATTGGCACTCTTCTGCATCGGAATCGCTCCGGTCTGAATATTAGGCATACGCGGTGCTTGTGCTGCTTCCAGATCATGCGTGGATGCGGCCAGGCGCATCGTCGAATCACCGGAAAGACCGGTAGCTACAACCGTTACGCGGATCTCTTCGGCCGCATCCTGGTCGTACACCATACCGCAAATGATGTTGGCATCCTCATCCGCCATATTGTGAATAATGGATACCGCTTCATCGTATTCAGCCAGTGTCATATCCTCATTACCGGTGACATTGACCAGAATACCCTGAGCGCCGTGTATATCGATATCTTCCAGCAGCGGAGATGAAATAGCCCGCTCTGCCGCTTCAATGGCACGGCTCTCACCCGAAGCGGACCCTGAACCCATCATGGCCACACCGCGTGTTTCACTCATCACCGCTTTCACATCGGCAAAGTCGACATTCATGTAGCCGGTGTGGGTAATCAGCTCGGCAATACCACGCACTGCCTGCAACAGTACATCATCTGCCTTGCGGAAAGCTTCCAGCATGCTGGTATTTTTGCCGACTGCACCAATCAGTTTCTGGTTTGGAATGGTGATCAGCGTATCAACGGATTTGCGCAGTTCGGCAATTCCGGCTTCAGCCTGACGCATGCGACGTTTGCCTTCAAAACTGAACGGCTTGGTCACCACAGCCACCGTCAATACGCCCATATCCTTGGCTGTTTCTGCAATCACCGGTGCCGCACCCGTACCGGTACCGCCGCCCATGCCTGCAGTAATAAACACCATATCCGTATCGTGCAGAAATTCACGAATACGTTCGCGTTCGGCTTCCGCCGCTTCACGACCAATACCCGGGTTCGCACCTGCACCCAAACCGCGGGTAATATCCGCGCCCAGTTGCAGCTTGGTTTCCGCATGATTGCGCTCAATCGCCTGTGCGTCGGTATTGGCGACGATAAACTCTACCCCGCGCAGTTTCTGAGTAATCATATTGTTCAGCGCATTGCCACCGCCGCCGCCAACGCCGATCACCTTGATTCTGGCTGAAAGTCCTGCTGTATCCTCAAATGTAAATAGTGCCATGGTACCCTCCTCCTGCTCTTTTTTTATTTTGTTTTCAGTTATTACGTGTGTAGTTATTTTCTGATTCATCTTACGTGGTATCTCCAAACCAGCCCCGCATGCGCATCCATACGCGTGCAAACAGATTATGATCGGTTGACTTCATCTTCATCGGGTTCTGACGGTAACGCTGGCCATACAGAATCAGCCCTACCCCGGTGGCATACATAGGGCTGGATACAACATCCACCAACCCGCCCACACCTTGCGGTCGACCAAGCCGCACAGGCATGTCAAATATCTCTTCCGCCAGATCCACCATGCCGTCAAGCAAGGATGAGCCACCGGTCAACACCATCCCCGCAGCAACCAGCTCCTGATAACCGGAGCGTTGCAACTCGTCGCGTATCATCTCAAACAGCTCTTCCACGCGCGGTTCGAGAATCTGGGCCATCACCTGACGCGGCATCGGGCGCGGCGCACGGCCACCCACGCTGGGGATTTCAATCTGGTCTTCGGGCGGCACCAGCGAGGTCAAACAAGCACCATATTTGCGCTTTAACTGATCCGCTTCGCGGGCGGAGGTGCGCAGGCCGATTACCAGATCATTGGTCAGGTGATCGCCACCGATCGGAATCACATGCGTATGGCGAATTGAACCATTGAGAAACACTGCGATATCGGTCGTTCCACCGCCGATATCGACCAGCACAACACCAATATCCCGTTCATCCTGCATCAGAACAGCTTCGCTTGATGCCACCTGCTCCAGCACCATATCGGACACATCCAGGTCACAGCGGTTGCAGCACTTGACGATATTCTGCGCCGAGGAGACGGCGCCGGTGATCACATGCACCTTGGCCTCCAGACGCACGCCGGACATGCCGATCGGTTCGCGGATGCCATCCTGATTATCGATAATGTATTCCTGCGGCAGAATGTGCAGCACCTTCTGGTCGGCCGGGATGTTCATCGCCCGCGCAGCATCGATCACGCGGTCGACATCCTCCTGCGTCACCTCATTGTTCTGCGTGGCAACCACACCATGACTGTTATAGCCCCGGATATGAGAGCCGGCGATGCCGGTAAAGACAGACTGGATATCCACACCAGCCATTAGCTCGGCTTCTTCCACAGCCAGTCGTATCGACTCCACTGTCGATTCGATATTCACCACTACGCCCTTGCGTAAGCCTCTGGACGGATGCGTACCGATGCCGATGATATCTACTTTTCCGTCCGGCCCGGCCTCGGCTACAATACAGGCAATCTTGCTTGTACCAATATCGAGCCCGACCAGTACCTGGTCATGTTTCGCCATCAGATTATGCCTCCGTGTCCGGCTGGTCGGATAAACCAGCGGGACGGTATTCGTGTATCCACAGTCCATTGCCCCTGACGCCAGCGCGGCTGTTTCAACAGCAGCGCTACCGATTTGATCGTGCCCGATGCATCCTGTTGCGACAGGATCCATGCCGAGCCCCGCGAGAAGTAGAGTTTCCAGTCACTGCTACCGGCATGAATTTCGCTCAGGTCACTAAGCTTGTGCACCTGCTGCCCGGCCAACGCCTGCAACAGACGGTGCATCGCCGGCAACTGCTCTTCACGCACACGCAACAGTGGCAGGTCAGGCGACTCATCCTTGCCGAGCAGGCGGTACACGTGACCCCGGCTGTCGAACAGATGCAACCTGTTCTGCTCGTCCTGCCACAACGCGGCCGGCTTGCGCGCAACCGCCGTGATCTGCATGGCATGCGGCAGGTGACGCACAATTTGCACATCTTCCATATCCGGAATCTCTACCAGCCACTGCTCGCGCAGAGCAGCCGGTCGGGTATGCAGAAAGTCACGGTTATTCATCGCCTGCAAACGGCTTTCGATGGCCTGTTTGATCGGTTCAGGCGCCGTTACCGTCCATTCGCTCACAGTCAGTGTCCGGTTCAGCCACCACCCGCCTCCGACAACCCCGGCAAACAACAGCACAGTGACCAGAATGCGAGCGATGCGGGCCAGCATCCGACGCTGCTCAGCCCGCTTCACGGCTGGATCGGTACGGTGTTGATTACCGCGAGTCATGTCGCACCCCCATGTGCTTTGGAGCATCCATGCTCCTCACCTTGCAGGCGGCTTTCAGCCGTCCAAAAAATGCTCCTGTCTTTTTGTGCTCCACCCTTCGGGCGTACGTTCGTACGTGTAATGATGCTCTCCTGCATCATTGTCATGCCGCAATCTCCATGTGATTCGGAGCATCCATGCCCCTCACCCTGCAGGCGGCTTTCAGCCGTCCAAAAAGTGCTCCTGCCTTTTTGTGCTCCACCCCTCGGGCGTACGGGCGCAGGTGTAATTTTGCTATCCTGCAAAATTATCACTTACTCACCCCCTGTCCGTACTCAAGCGAGGCTGTCTCCAGGATGCGCAGGCAAAGTGTCTGAAAATCTATCCCTGCCACAGCGGCAGCCTTGGGCAGCAGGCTTGTTGCCGTCATTCCCGGCAAGGTATTGATCTCGAGAATCACAGCCTCACCACCGCTACCGACAATCATATCCACCCTCGGTGCGCCGGTGCATCCGCACGCGGCAACCGCCTTCTCGGCACAATCCATGCAATAGCGTACGGTTTCCATCGGCAGCCGGGCAGGACAAAAATATTCGGTCGCTCCGACAGTATATTTGGAAGCGTAGTCATAAACGCCGGATTTCGGCGCCACCTCAACCGGCATTAACGCAACACCTGCCAGTACGGATACAGCAATCTCCACCCCGTTCACCGGCATTTCAGCCATCCACGCAGCCGGTGACTGAATATTCAGCGCCTGCCACTCCTGCTGCGAGCTAATCCTGTGCAGGCCGACACTCGAGCCTTCCGCCACCGGTTTAACAAATACCGGATAGCGCTCGGGGCCGGTCACCTCGATGCGAATATCCATCGGCGTACTCAGGCCGGCCTGACCCAACACCTGTTTGCACAACCGCTTGTTCATGCACAGTGCCGACGCCATCACATGGGAGCCGGTATAGGGAATGCCCATAATTTCCAGCAGACCCTGTACGCAACCATCTTCACCCAGCGTCCCGTGCAGGGCGATAAAGGCTGTATCAATGGCAGCCTTGGCGATCTGATCGGCCCAGTTTTGTTGCAGATCAATACCGACGGCATCCACGCCTGCTGCGCGCAGCGCATCCAGCACAGCCGCGCCGGAGCGCAGGGAGACCTCGCGCTCGGCGGAGGTACCTCCCATCAGTACCCCTGTACGACCGAAGCGTTGCATATTGATGCCGCTCACAACCATTCCCCCAGCATGCGTACTTCCGGCTCCAGCTCGATGTCAAAACGCTCTTTCACCTCGCGCCTGATACGCCCGATCAGGGCAACAATATCAGCACTGCTGGCTTCGCCTTCATTGACAATAAAATTTGCGTGCTGCTCGGAGATACGTGCTCCACCAATGGCCAAACCTTTCAGCCCGGCCGCCTCAATCAGGCGGGCGGCATGATCACCCGGCGGGTTTTTAAATACGGAGCCGCAGTTAGGCAGCGTCAGCGGCTGTGTGGCCGAGCGACGTCTGCGCATGGTGCGCATGCGCTCACGCACATGGTCGGGGTGATCCGGATGCAGAACGAACTCGGCCACAAGCACAATACTCTGCTCGGGCAACTGACTGTGACGATAAGACATACCCAGCTCAACAGCCTTCATCTCTCTCACTTCGCCGCTGCGCATCAACACTTCCACCGTCACCAGCGTATCGGACAACTGCTGTGCAAATGCGCCGGCATTCATCATGACCCCGCCGCCAATGCTGCCGGGCACCGTGGCCAGAAATTCACAGCCGGAGAGACCGTGCTCGGCACACAAGCGGGCAAACCTGCTCATGCGTACGCCTGCTCCTGCGCGCACGTTATATCCATCAAATGTAAGCTCATTCAAATCACTTAAATCCACGACCAGACTGTCCAGACCACCGTCGGGTATCAGCATATTACTGCCCCGCCCCAGTGGCAGTATCGACAGGTCCGGAGGACAGAGGCTGACAGCTGTCAGCAGCGCCTGTCGGTCGGTCGGCCGGAAGAACCAGCGCGCTGGCCCGCCTACAGCCAGTGTCGTATGACGGGACATCGGCTCCTGCTCGCGCAGTGCACCCAGCTCGCCCAGCGCGATCTGCCATGGAGTTTTCTGTCTCAGCGCGCTCATGCCATCTCCTCGCGCAACCGGGCTGCCAGAGCGCCGATGGAGCCGGCCCCCATCAGCAGGACGATATGACCCGCCGCCAGTTGTTCGCGCACGGCTGCCGCTGCTTCGTCCAGATTCTCGAGCAGTGATACATGCCGGTGGCCGCGTGCCAGCATTCCCTGGCAGAGCGCCTGGCTGTTAACACCCTCTATGGCCGCTTCGCTGGCCGCGTAAATCGGCAGCAGCGATACTTCATTGGCGGTATCGAAGGCTCCCATAAAATCGTCCATCAGATCGCGCGTACGAGTAAAGCGATGCGGTTGAAATATCACGCTGATATGGCGCTCCGGCCAGCAGTCGCGCGCGGCCACCAGCGTTGCCAGAACCTCGCGTGGATGATGGGCATAATCATCAACCATCACCCCCGTACCACAGCTTGTGCGCTGGAAGCGCCGCTGAATCCCCTCAAATGAGGCCAGCGCGCTGCGGATAGTTTCAATATCAATGCCCAGATCCATCAGCACAGCCATCGCGGCCAATGCATTTTCGGCATTATGGCGACCCGGCATGGGCAGATGGAACTCACCCAGATTGCCATGCTCACGACTTGCTGCGGTAAAGCACTGCCCCTCGCTGCCCGCACGGCTTTCCAACAGATGCAGGTCTGCCTGCAAGGAGCTGCCGTAAGTTGTCACAGGCTTATGCAGGCCCAGTCGCAGTGCTGCCACATGCGGGTGTTCGTGATGCAAGACGACTCGTCCATAAAAGGGCACCAGATTGACAAAGGTCCTGAATGCCTCCTGCAGGGTCGCGAAATCACCATAATGATCCAGATGTTCAGGATCGATATTGCTGACCACAGCAATGGTAGGCGACAGGCGCAGGAATGATCCGTCGCTCTCATCCGCTTCGGCCACCAGCCAGGGACTGGCGCCAAGTCGGGCGTTGCTGCCGGTTGCGGTCAGACGCCCGCCGATAATATAGGTCGGATCCATGCCGGCAGCTTCCATGCCATGCGCAATCAGCGAGGTCATCGTCGTTTTACCGTGCGAACCGGCCACTGCCACGCCCTGTTTCATGCGCATCAGCTCAGCCAGCATCTCGGCACGCGGAATCACCGGAATACCACGCTTTTCAGCAGCAGCAATTTCCGGATTGGCCGGATTGATTGCGGAAGACAATACAACAACCTGCGCATCCCTGACATTAGCGGCGGCATGGCCAATGGTAACCGTGATACCGAGAGAGCGCAGACGAACCACGTTCGGCCCCTCCGCAGCATCGCTGCCGGTCACAATAAAGCCCTGATTATGCAACAACTCAGCTATCCCGCTCATGCCGATGCCACCGATGCCGACCAGGTGAATATGATTCACACGCGCCTTCATGAGCATACCTCCCGGCCTTGAAGACTCCGGGCTGCTGGCAAAAACGCCGCCAGCACATCCAGCTGCCTGTCACGCGCATTAAGCGGTGCGGCAGCTTCGGTCGCGCGGCTCATCGTCGTCAACAGGTCCGCGTCAAACAGGCAGGAATCTATCTGTGCTGCCAGAGAATCCGCTGTCATCTGTTGCTGATCTATCAGTAGCGCCCCACCGCAGTCGGCCAGTGCGCGGGCATTATGGCGCTGATGATCATCTGCGGCATGCGGCAGCGGCACAAAAATACATGGCATGCCACATACGGCAGCCTCACTGACGGTCATGGCTCCGGAGCGCGCAATCATCAGATCGCCTGCCGCATAAAATGAAGGCATATCATCACAAAACGGCAACACATCGGCATTGATTCCAGCCTGAGCGTAGGTATCAACAGCAGCTTCCCGCGCCGCCTTATCACTGCCGGCAACATGCGTCACCGTGAACACGCGCCCCTCTCTGGCCAGCATGGCACAAGCTTCCGGCACGCTCTGATTCAGGATGCGTGCGCCCTGGGAGCCACCCAGAACCAGCAGGCGTGGCGGCTGGTGTGGCTGCCACTGCGTGCGCACAATCGCTTCACGCACGATATTACCGGTCACCTCACTCTTCACGCCGCCGCCAAGATGTTCCGATGCCGCTGCAAAACCGAGCATCATGCGCTGGCAAAAGCGACCAAGGGTCCGATTAACCAAACCAGGCATGGCATTCTGTTCATACAAGATCACCGGCACCCGCGCCAGCAGTGCTGCCGCCACCGCCGACACACTGGCATAGCCGCCGACGCCGACCAGCAGGTCAGGCCGCTCCTCGCGTTGCCAGTGGCGACGAATCGTCCATACCGACTTCGGCAACTCCCATATCAACACACGCAGCTTCTGCCACAGGCCGGCTCCCTTGATGCCGTGCATGGCCAGCAGCAATACCGACTCGCCGCGCTCGGGCAACAATTTTGCTTCCAGGCCGCGCTCCGCGCCGATAAAGCGCACATTAAGATCCGACCAACGCTCACGCGCAGCATCGGCCAGTGCCAGTGCCGGCATCACATGCCCGCCGGTGCCGCCGCCGGCAATACAGAGAACAGGTGTACGGCTCAAAACAGATGCTCCAGGCCGTCATGCGCAGGCTGCGCTGAGCGCATGGCCGGCACAGTGTTCGCCTCATGTTTTTTCTTCCCTGCGCGACCTGTCTGCCTGCGGCCCGACTGCTTCTTCAACCGCACATTGCCGGCACCATGACGCTGTATCGACAGAACCAGTCCGATCAACATGCTTTCACCAATCAGGGCGCTACCGCCATAAGAGACAAATGGCAGCGGCATGCCTTTGGTAGGTAGCATACCCATGGCCGCGCCCAGGTTGATAAACAGGGCGACGCCAATGCACATCATGCAACCGAGAATAATCAGGCGGGAAAACATATCTTCCTGCACAATAGCCATCCAGATACCGCGCCCGAGCAATACAGCAAACACGCTCAGCATCAACAGCATGCCCATCATGCCCAGCTCCTCACCGATGCTGGCGGAAATAAAGTCGGTAAACACCTCAGGCAGATAGAACAGCTTCTGTACACCCTGTCCCAGACCTGCACCAAACAGGCCGCCACTGCCGAAAGCAATCATTGATTGAATCAGTTGGTAACCACTGCCATAGGGGTCCTGCCACGGCTCCAGAAAGCTGACCATACGTTGCATGCGATAGGGCTCGAATATCACCGCCAGTGTCGCCAGCGGTATAAATGTACCGATCATCATCAGCAAATGCTTGATCGGCACACCGCCGACAAACCACATGCTGAAACAGGCAGCAGACAACAGCACTGCGCTGCCAAAATCCGGCTGCAACAGCAACAACCCCAGCGCTGTACCGAGCACTACCAGCATCGGCGCCAGCCCGGAAGAAAAGTGTTGTAAACGCTCAGGAAATGAACCCATATAGTAGGCCATATAAATAATTACGGCCGGCTTTAGCAGCTCCACCGGCTGCAGCGTCAGCCCGAACAGGGAGAACCAGCGCTGTGCGCCGTTAATCTCGCGTCCTACCCCCGGAATCAGCACAGCCACCATTAAAGCCATACCCAGACCGAGCACAGGCAGTGCAATCACACGCCACCAGTTCACATCAATACGCGAAAGCGTCCACATAATGCCCAGGCCGACAGGAATATAGAACAGCCAGTGGCCGATAATTCGTAGCGGATCGTGATAGCGCACTTCGGCCACGCTGACGCTGGTGCTGTAAACCATCAGCACACTGAACGACAGCAACACCAGCACACAAGCCAGTAGCACGGCGTCCGGCGGCAGCAGCCGGCCTGTCGCTTTTTTCATTGCCCGGCTCATGCGTCCGACTCCAGTGCGGTTACGGCATCGGCAAAACAACGGCCCCGCTCGGCGTAATCACGAAACTGATCCTGACTGGCTGCTGCAGGGGATAACAGCACGGGCAGTCCTGCAGGAGCGGCAGCAGCAGCAGCCACAGCCTGTTCAATACTGCCTACCGTCTGAGCCTTCACCCCTGCCAGTCTGGCCAGCTCAATAAAGGCCGTGGTATCACTACCGGTCACCAGCATCAGCGCCACGTGAGCCGCCACTGCATCCTTAAGCTCGCTGACATCCAGCCCCTTGCGCAAGCCGCCGCATACCCAGATCACCTGCTCGAATGACTCCAGTGCTGCTCTGGCTGCATCCGGATTGGTTGCTTTCGAATCATTAAACCACTGCCGTCCCTGTACTTCGCCCAACGACTGCAAGCGGTGTTGCAAACCACGAAATGAGGTCAGTGACTGTCTGATCACGGCCGGAGAGAGGCCGAAGTCTGCTGCAGCCTGTCCGGCCACAGCCAGATTCAGGTGCTGGTGGCGCCCTCTGGTCTGCAGCTGGCTCGCATCAATCGTGTAAACGGTATCGAAATGGTGCCAGAACAGCTCCCATGCCCCCTGCTCAGTCATCTGTACACCGCAGTCGAGACTCTCCGCCGAACCCACGCCGAAGCGTCGTACATAGGCGCCCCGCCCGCGCAACTCGGCGGCCAGATCATCCCACTCGGCATCGCCCGGCAACGTGGCCTTGTCTCCCTCACCCTGTCGGGCGAACAGTCGCAACTTGGCTGCCCGATAAGCCTGCATATCGACGTGCATATCAGCGTGATCGGGCTGCACATTCAGCAGTACCGCCCAGCGCGGGTGAATCGGCTCGGCGCGTTCGAGCTGAAAGCTGGATAACTCGAGCACGACACGCTCAGGCACATCACCATCGGCGATCAACTCCAGCATTGGCTTGCCGATATTGCCGCCGGCCTCAATACCACCGGGCAGAGTATCCAGCATTGTACTGATCAGGGAGACTGTTGTGGTTTTACCATTGGTACCGGTAACGGCAATGATGTCACCATGAAAGTGTTCACCGAACAGCTGCAGATCCCCATATACCGGAATGCCTGCCTCGCGGACCTGAACCAGCGCCGGGTGGCGCCAGCTGATGCCGGGACTGACAATGACGCGGTCAAATTGCTGCAGCCGCGCACCATCCAGTGCTCCGATATGCAGAGGAACATGTACACCATCCGGCAAGGTAACCGGCGATTCATCAAATGCATCGCAGGCCATTCCGTTTGCCAGCAGAAAGCGGATGACCGAAACCCCTGTACGCCCCGTCCCGACCACAGCCGTGCGTATGGCTTCATTGCCGATATTCATCGCACTCATCGGATCTTCAGGGTGGAGAGCGCCACCAGCGCAAGCAGAATCGATATAATCCAGAAACGGACAATGACCTTTGGCTCAGGCCATCCCTTGAGTTCATAATGGTGATGAATTGGCGCCATGCGGAACACGCGTTTGCCCGTCAGCTTGAAACTGGCCACCTGCACCATGACCGATACGGCCTCCAGCACAAACAGGCCGCCGGCAATCGCCAACAGCAGCTGCTGATGCACCGCGCACGCCACAAAACCCAGGGCACCGCCCAGTGACAGCGCACCGACATCGCCCATAAATACCTGCGCAGGATAGGTGTTGAACCAGAGAAAACCGAGACAGCCGCCGACCAGTGCACCGCAGAAAATAGCCAGCTCGCCGGCTCCGGGCACAAATGGAATCATCAGGTAAGCCGAGAATTTGGCATGCCCGGCCAGATAAACCACAACCGCCAGCGATGATCCCACCATAAAGGTTGGCGCCACAGCCAAACCGTCCAGACCATCGGTCAGATTCACCGCGTTGGATGTACCTACCAGCACAAACAGCACAAACACCACATAGAACCAGCCCATGTTCCACTGCATGTTAAAGAACGGGATATCAACCAGCGGTTCGGTCATCAGCATCAAACCCGCTGCGGCTATGCCACCAAAGAGGACCTGCAATAACAGTTTATAGCGCCCGGCAAGACCTTTCGGGTTGCCGCGCATAATCTTCAGGTAATCGTCCAGCCATCCCACCAGCCCGTAACCCAGTGTCACCAGCAGTGCCAACCATATAAACCCGCTGGTCAGATCAGCCCACAACAGCGTAGCTACCGTCAGCGACAGCAGAATCAGCAGCCCGCCCATCGTCGGTGTGCCCTGCTTGATCAGATGCGTTTGAGGTCCGTCATCCCTGATCGGCTGACCCTTACCCTGTGCCGTCTTCAGCCAGCGGATAAACCATGGACCGAGCAACCAGCAGATGACCAGCGAGGTAATCAGCGCATACACCGTGCGGAAGGTGATGTACTGGAACAGATTGAAAAAGGAGTATTCCTCGTGCAGCGGATAGAGCAGATTATACAGCATGCTGCACCTCCGCGGCCTGACTGGCACAAAGCACGTTCACCACTGTCTCCAGTGCCATGCTGCGCGACCCCTTGACCAGCACCGTAGCGTCCGGACCAAATGACTCGCGACTCAGCGATGCTGCCGCAGCACGGTGATCCGGATACCAGCGCGCAGTACCCGAACCGGCGGCCAATGCATGCATCTTCGGCCCCACCAGATAGAGCTTGTCGATACCGCTGACATCCAGTCCGGTGTGTGCACCCAGGCTCGCCTCACCCAACTCTGCCATATCGCCAAGCACCGCTATCCGACATCCGGGCATTGCGACAAGCGTATCAATAGCCGCCTGCATCGATACCGGATTGGCGTTGTAGCTGTCGTCCAGCACCTTGCAGCCGCCGGAGCCCGTGCGAACCTGCATGCGCCCCGCAGGTGCCTGCCAGGAGGCCAGCGCCTGCGCCACATCGTTCAGCCGCGCCTCTGGCATCAGCCGCATGATGATGCAGGCCGCCAAATGCATATTGGTCGCCCAGTGACGAGCCGGCAGGGAGAGCTCAATCTGCGACTGTTCATCGCCACGCTGAAAATGCAGACACTGTCCATCCAGTCGCCAGCTCAGTTCTGACTGTTCGACATCCAGCAGATCCGCTGGCTGCGAAATATGATGCCGCCCCAGCTGGTCGGCCACGCCTTCACCCAGCGCACACCATGCGCCCGTATTCAGATGACTAAACAGGGCCGCCTTCTCCTCAACCACGCCTGCCAGTCCACCAAGCCCTTCACCATGCGCATTCGTAATGCCGGTCAGCACCGCTACATCCGGCTGCACAATAGCCGAAAGCCGCTCCATCTCGCCAACCTCGGAGATACCGCACTCAATCAATGCCAGCGTCGCATCTGCCGGCACGGCCAGCAATGTTTTCGGCACGCCGATCAGATTATTCAAATTGGCTGTAGTTGCAGAAACATGCAAGCCCAGTGCAGAAAAGCCATGTTGCAGCAGTGAGCGCAGACTGGTTTTACCAAAGGAGCCGGAAATTGCCACTACCGTCGTCTGCTTCAACTGCATACGCCATGCATGGGCAATATCGCCCAGTGCGCGCAGTGTATCCTCTACCTGCAATTGCGGCACCGGCAATGACTCCCAATAACGCATCCCCCGGGCATCACCAATCAGAGCGCAAGCCGCGTCCGCTATCGGCGCGGCAAACCGGTGGCCGTCAAAATGCGGGCCTCGCAATGCCAGAAAGCACTGACCGGACTTGAAGCCGCGCGTATCGGTAGCAATCTCGCTTACCCACTCAGGCATGCCGTGCAGCCACTCGCCGCCGGTAGCGCACTGGATATCCGCTCCGCTCAGGCGCACATCTCCTCCCCTGCAAGGCTGTGCTTCTGATGCAGATATTTTTCCGCCACCTGCTCATCACTCCACGGCAGACGCTGACCACAAACATCCATATAGGCTTCGTGTCCCTTGCCTGCAATGATCAACAGATCCCCTTCAGCCAGAGTGGCAATCGCTTCGCCTATAGCCTTGTCACGGTCCAGCTGCAGGCGCACCTCGGCCGCATAGGGCTGACTCATGCCCTGTTCGATCTCTGAAGCGATCACTGCCGGCATCTCGCCGCGCGGATTATCCGAGGTAATCCATACCAGATCAGCCTGCTCCACCGCAATCGCCCCCATCTGAGGCCGCTTTTCACGATCCCGCTCACCACCACATCCGAAGACAACCATCAAACGGGCGCGCGTCAGCTTGCGGGCAGCCTGCAGACAACGATCCAACGCCTCAGGCGTATGTGCATAATCGATATAAACCTGTCCGTAACCTGCTGTCACTTCCTGCATGCGGCCCGGAGGGGCACTGATACGGCCCAGCAGCTTCGGCAGGTCTGCCAGCGGTATCGCCATCGAAACCATCAGTGTCAGGGCCACACATGCCACGTTCTCGGCATGAAAATCGCCCAGCGGAATGTCCTCGATTACCACTTCGCCCTCAGCACTTTTCAGTCGCAGCAACCCGGGCAACTCCTGCTCCCACGCCAGATCCACATCATCACGATACAACCCATGCCCGTACCAACATGCGTGTTCCGGTGCATGCTCACGGATATCCGCATGATCGGCGTTGGCCACCACATTGCCGCCATGTGCAGCAGTTGCCTGCACAAAACCAGCCTTGGTCTTCAGATAGGTTTCATAGCCGCCGTGATCCTGCAGGTGGTCGTGCCCCATATTGGTCCAGATGGCCGTATGAAAGTCGATACCTGCGATACGCTCCTGAGCAATACCATGCGAGGATATTTCACAGGCAACGCTATGCACCCCGCCCAGGTTGGCGGAAGAGAGCATGGCATGCATGGTGAGCATGGACGGGGTGGTGTTGCCAATATCAAGAATATCATCGGGAGCGCGCAACCAACCCAGCGTACCGCAGCTCCACACCGGCTTCGGCTGATACCGGGTAAGCGCTTCACGCAGCATCCAGGCCACACTCGTTTTTCCATCCGTACCCGTGATACCATAAAAATGGGTGCGAGCCTCCTCGGTCCGGAACAGCCGACGCAGTAAAAGGCCAGCCTGCTGCATCGATGCCAGATGCAATACCGGCAAATCCGATGTCACACTGACACCCACAGCAATAATCGCTGTCGCACCCTGCTTACCCGCGGCTTCCACATAATCTGCCACATGCGCGCGACTACGCGGCAAACAGATCATTGCGTAACCCGGTTTAACGTAACGTGAGTCATCACAAATGCCCATGATCAGTACATCGTCACTGCTCTCGGCATGCAGCTGACCCAGCCCTTCCGCCAGCAACCGTAGTGAAAACCCGGACTCCAATTCTGCCGCTCTTGTCTGCGCGTTAGTCATTGAGCCACACCTCCAGTGCGTCACCCTGCTGCAATGCCAGTGGTGCAGCCGGCTTATAGCGTTGCACCCAGCCTGAACCATGCACATGCAGACGAAGGCCGCGCTGCGCCGCAAAACGCCTGACCTCTCGCATGGACATGCCGCTGAGCGAGGTTCCGTCAAAAACCGGTTCTTCGGCAGCTATGGCCATCTTCCGCCACGCCGTCTGATCCTCAATGCGCGCGGATACGCCTAGATAAGGCAACGCACTTTCGGCAATATGACGAAAGATCGGAGCCGCCACCTGGCCGCCATAAATGCTCTTCTGTGGCTCATCCACCATGACAACAATCACCACTTGCGGATCGTTAATCGGCGCAATGCCCGCAAACACCGCCATATACTTGTGCTTGCTGTAGCTACCATGCGGCCCGGGCTTCTGTGCCGTGCCGGTTTTACCGCCAATCCGATAACCTGCGGGAACGGCGTACTTGCCCGTACCATCGGAACTGGTCGCAAATTCGAGCATCGTCAAGACCTCGGCTGCAATCGAAGCCGGCATCACACGTTTTTGCTTTTTGGCCTGATCGGCAACCAGGCGAGGGGCCGTATAAACACCCTTGTTGGCAATAACGGAAAATGCCGCTGCAAGTTGCAACGGCGTAACAGCGATCCCCTGTCCGAATGCGATATTGGCTGTCTCAACAGGGCCCCAGCGTTCGGGGCTGAGCACAATGCCCGGAGACTCCCCACTCAAGCCCGAGCCTGTCCTGCTACCGAAGCCAACCCGTGATAACATGTTATACATATCAGCAGCACCAACATCCATCGCCAGTTTGGCCGCACCGATATTACTTGAATGCGCCAGAATCCCGGTCAAATCCAGCCAGCCTTCCTTATGATCATCATGTATCGTGTAATCGGCTACACGCATCGCACCATTTTCACAGAACACGCGTGAATCAGGTTGCCAGCGACCCGACTGCAGGGCCGCAGCAATTGTAAACGGCTTCATCGTTGAGCCCGGCTCAAACACATCGGTGATCGCCCGGTTGCGCCACTCACCCGGATGAAAGTCACGGAAGTTATTGGGGTTATAACCCGGCCAGTTCACCATCGCCAGCACCGCTCCGTCAGATGGTCGCATCACCACAACGGAACCGCCCTTGGCCTGCTGTTCCTTTACACCCTCGGCCAATGCGGCATAGGCGATACTCTGGATTGATGCATCCAGCGTCAGCCTGAATGCCTTACCCGGCGTAGGCTCACGCAGCCACACGCCACCTGGCAGAGAGTGACCGCGCGCATCCCGACGCACCTGACGAATGCCAGCCTCTCCGCTCAACTGCGTATTCCAGCTGCGCTCAATGCCTTCCAACCCCTTGCCATCAATACCGACAAAACCGAGCAAATGCCCGGTAACCGGTCCAAGCGGCTGATAACGGCGCCATTCTGTTTCCCTGCGTACACCGGGAATATTCATCGCCATAACTTTTTCCGCCCGGGCTGGCGATATCTGCCTGGCCAACCAGACAAAACCCTTGCGTCCGTGCAGTTTCTTTTTCAGACGATGTGATGACATGCCAAGCGCACGCGCCAGGCCAGGGATACTGGCAGCAGGCACCTCATCTCCGATGGCGGCGATAGACGGTGTCTCAACGCTCTCGGCCAACACACGACCTTTATGGTCCAGAATTGGGCCGCGCGGTGCCTGAGTGGTGTACTCCCTGTAACGCTGTTTCTCCGCCATATCGCTCAGGCGATCGCTCTGCAACCATTGCAGATCCACCACCCGAACAGCCAGCAACAGCACGCCCAAAGCCAGCAGGCCGGCCACAAATTCGATGCGGCGGCGAATAAACACCTGCTCCTTGCCGCTCATGGGTGCAGCACCTGCATAGGACTTGGCGGCGCCATGCCCAGCTTGTTGCGAGCATATTCACGCAGACGATCCGGACGCGTCAGGCTGGCAACCTCCAGCCGCAACGTGCTCGACTCCAGCTTTAGTGACTCCTTTTCCGCAATCAGACGCTGGGAATCGAGCGACAGCTCATAACGCAGGTGCGACAGCCATACCTGCCCCCCGGCCAGCACGGCGATTACCGGAACCAGCAACATCCATGCACGCGGGGCGATCAATGTACTCCTCCGGCATAGCCGGCCAGCTTGACAGCTTCGGCATCCGTCAAGCGCTGCGCAACGCGTAGCATTGAGGAGCGGCTGCGCGGATTGGCCGCCACCTCTCCCTCATCAGGACGAACCGGCTTCTTCTGTAGCCAGCGCATGGTCGGTTTTTTTCCGCATACACATACAGGCATTTGCGGCGGACAGGTGCAGGCATGCACCCGCGCCTCAATCAGGTCGCGGATACGGCGATCTTCGCCGGAGTGAAAGGAGATAACAGCCAGACGCCCGCCTGGCTGCAGATGATCGACGGCCGCAGATATGCCGTCGTCAATCTGTTGCATCTCGTCATTTACCCAGATACGCAGCGCCTGAAACGTACGCGTTGCCGGGTGTGTCGAACCGTAGCGAGCCTGTTTGGGGACGGCATGAAAACAAGCATTTTCCAGGTCGGATGTCGTTGTTAATGCGCCATCGTGCATGGCTTTGAGGATCGCTCGCGCAATGCGCTGAGCATAACGCTCGTCACCAAAACGGCGCAGAATATCGATTAGCTCGCGCTCGGAGACATGCTCCAGTCTGCGCGAGAGCGGCTGCCCCTGCGTGGTATCCATACGCATATCCAGTGGACCATCCTGCCTGAATGAAAAACCGCGCTGCGCCTGGTCCACCTGAGGTGAAGAAACACCCAGATCAAACCCGATACCGGTCACCTGACACCATCCCCTTGCATCAAGCACTTCGCCCAGACGTGCGAAATCAGCATGTTCGATGGCAAAACGCGCATCCTGCTGTGCCAACTCTTCGCCTGCAGCAACCGCGTCCGGATCCCGATCAAAGGCAAGCAGACGCCCCTTTTCCGAAAGTCTTGCAAGTAACTGACGACTGTGGCCGCCCCGGCCGAAGGTGCAGTCCACATAGCAGCCGTCAGGGTCCGAGAAGATAGCGTCAATGAAGGCATCCCTGAGAACAGGGATATGCTCGGAATATTCCACATCCGTAGCCACATTACATGTCCAACTCGAAATCCTGCAAGGCAAGCAGATCCGCTTCCAGCTGCTTGTCCCAGCTCTCCTTGTCCCAGATTTCGAATGTTTCGCCCGTGCCTGCAAAATGTACGGAACGGGAGAGTGAGGCATGCTCTCTAAGCACACCGGCCAGCAGCACTCGCCCCTGCTTGTCAGGCGTAAACACCTGTGAGGGCGTAATCACAGCACGGATAAAGTTACGCTTGAGATTGGCAGGCATATCCTTGATCGCAGCCTGCAGACGATTCCATTCACGTGTCGGATAGGCGATCAGGCACGGCGTATTGTGAGAGCGGGTAATAACGATCTTTCCATCGGCATGGCAGGTATTCAGCACGTCGCGGAATGCGGCGGGAACACTGACGCGCCCCTTGTCATCCATGTTATTGCTGAATTCGCCTTGAAACATACGTTTCCGACCCTCACCCGCTGCTGTACGTGGAGCAGTTACCCACAAATCCCCACTTAACCCCAATAGTGTCCACTTATCCACATGTGTCAACCCCTGTTAATACAATATTCTATAAGGCGAGGCGTTTAGGCACGCATGTAGCACTTCCACAACCGTTCCTAACCCGGCAGCAATAAATCACAATTTCGCACAATTTTGCATGAAAAAAAGAGCGTGACCGCTGATACCGGAGCCGATTGATATCGGGCCTGTTCGACGCAACTGTTGCGAAACTGGTTCGCTGTGGGGGAATGTGGGTAGGATTGTCGCCGCACACAGGAGAGCCCATGTTCTGGAAAAACAAATCACTGCAGGAAATGACCGATGAGGAGTGGGAGTCGCTGTGCGACGGTTGCGGCCGCTGCTGTGTCTGGAAATTCGAGGATGAAGACAGCGGAGAAATCCTCTATACGGATATACGCTGCCGACAATTCAACGAATCAACCTGCCGCTGCACCGATTATCCGCAGCGCACCACGCTGATCCCGGACTGCATGGATATCCGTACGCTCAAGGATAAACAGTTCGCCTGGCTGCCGGAGACCTGCGCCTATCGCCTGCTGCATGAGGGCAAGCCCCTGTTCGACTGGCACCCGCTAATCAGCGGTGACCGACAGAGTGTGCACGAGGCAGGCATCTCACTGCGCCACAAAACCACCAGCCCGGAAGGCATCACCGAAGAGGATATTATTCGCCACATTATTGATCCGGATGACCCTCGTGGCTGAGCTTTGCCCGTGCGGCAGCGGCTCTCTGTTTGCCGGCTGCTGCGAGCCGATCATTCTCGGCGCTGCCGCGCCATCAGCCGAGGCCCTGATGCGCTCCCGTTACTCCGCCTATACCCTCGGACGCTGGGACTATCTGCGTGAGAGCTGGCATCCGGACACGCGCCCCTCACGCGTCTCCCCAACCGGCTGCCAATGGCTGGGGCTAACCATTGTCCGGGCCACAACCGACAGCGTCGAGTTCATTGCCGGCTTCCGCGAAAACGGCAAGATCATGACCCTGCACGAAACCAGCCGTTTTGCCCGGAGCGGTAATCACTGGCGCTATCTCGATGGTGTTTGCGATGTCCACGAGGCAGGTCGAAATGCGCCCTGTCCATGCGGCAGCGGCAAAAAAGTCAAACGCTGCTGCAGCCAAACTTAAAGCCCCGGTAAAAACCGGGGCTTGTGCTGCATTGTAAGTGAATCCCCTGATTAGTCAGGCATCACTTTCCATACACCACCACGTTTTTCGCACACAGTTCTGAAACTCGTTTCTGTCCGGCCACCCGTGGTGATACGCTGCTCAATCTCACGACACTCCCGCCCCAGGTTACCTATCCAGATATCGGTAACGGTAACCGAACCGAAACTGCGACCATCCCGCCAATAGCTGACGTCTCCGATATCGCCCGAGGTCGCACGAATCAGAGCCTGCTCATGCAAGCGCTGCTGGTGCTCATCCAGGTGATCAACAATGCTCAGCGTCAATGCTGTAAGAGCCAGCCAGCGGAAGGCATCGTTATCGCTGTAGAAAAATCCAAAGCCCGGATAACGATAACCGTAGAGACGATAGACATGGATGCCGCGGAAATAGCGGTTGCGCGGCACCCGATAGTAATGCCGCGACCGGTCATACCGCAGCGGCAGCCCGATATAAAATGAGCGGCGCACTTCAACATGCTGGCGGTGTGCTGCTAT
>NZ_DS022295.1:0-83577 GCF_000153765.1 Mariprofundus ferrooxydans PV-1
TTGGTGCGAACGTGCATAAGTACCTTGCTGTTGAAATGCGTTATGGCGCGACCAAGGCGGATGCCAATAATGCAACCAGTGTTAATACGAAGGCCACGGCCGACTATTTGTTTTCTATTCTGGTTAAACCTCAGGCTTATATGACTGATGATGCGATCATCTATGCCCTGCTGGGTGGAACCCGTGCGAGAATTGCCGGCCCCGGTGTCGGATCGCCTGCGAATAACAATGCAATCGGGACAAAAGTTTCCACAGGCTTCAGCTATGGTGTCGGAGCAGAGTACAAATTGAACGACCACATGTCGGGTGCATTTGAAGCAATTCGCTACATGAAAACAAATGCTACACCGCCAACCCCGAACAAGGTGACGCTGGACAGCTACAGCTTTAACTTGAAATATTATTTCTAGGTAATAGCTAACCTTTTTAAGTAAAGGTTTTTAAACTGCAGCAGGAGACAGGCGTTTCCTGCTGCAGTTTTTTTTTGTAAATTCGCGGTATATTCTGCGGGGGCCTCGCCACTCAGGGAACAATTTGTATGGTTGAGGCAGGTTTAAAGACGGGAATATCGCGGTTCCGGCCGAGCAGGTTTCATTTCATTGTCAGGAGAAACGATTGATTTCAGCGCAAGATATTACCATCGTCATTCCCACCTATGGGCGGGAAGAGGTGCTGGTTAATTCTCTTTCTGACTTGCTGGCGCTTGAAACGGCTGCCTGCGAGGTATTGCTGGTCGACCAGACTCCCGAGCATGAGCCCGCAACAATCAAGGCATTGAGCGAGTGGCAGAGTAAAGGTCACGTTCGCAGGTTGACCTTCTCTCCGCCGAGCATCCCGCATGCGATGAATCAGGGGTTGATGCACGCAAATACAGATTACCTGCTCTATCTGGATGACGATATTATTCCTGACGACAATCTGATTGCCTCGCTGGTGGATGCGCTGAACAATCAGTCGATAACGCCACAGTGTATCGCAGGGCAGGTCATACAGCCGGATGAAACGGTGATCCGATTTGAGGATTGGAAACGAAGCTGGTTTCCATTTAACAGTGACAGGAGCCAGTTTATCGATGAGGTAATGGCCGGAAATCTCTGCGTAAACCGTGCCTTTGCTCTGAAGATTGGTGGCTTTGATGAAAATTTCAAAGGCTCCGCATACAGGTTTGAAAGCGATTTTGCGCGCCGGGTAATCAGAGCCGGCGGCAAGATACTGTTTGAGCCCTCGGTCAGCATCAAGCACCTGAGAGCCGAGCGTGGAGGCACGCGCATCAAGGGTAATCACCTTACCACGTGGCGGCCCCATCATTCAGTAGGTAAATATTATTACGCCTTCCGGGGCGGGGTGTTTGAAGCGTTCAAAGCAGTGCTGATCCAGCCACTGCGGGCAATCAGGACTAAGCATCATCTGCGCTCACCGTGGTGGATTCCGGCCACGCTTTGTGCAGAGCTGCTGGGAATTTTCTGGGCAATTGGATTGCTGCTAAAGGGGCCCGGGTTTCTCAACCGGATAAAGCACGATCTATGATCACGCAGCTGTTCTGGGCATTTGTTGCCCTGAGTGCTCTGCTTGCGGTCAAAAACTGGCGTCTCGGTCTTGCCCTGATCATTGTTGTAGGCACATTGCAGGATCCTGTCAGAAAAATGACCCCGGGAGCGCCTGCATTTATGGTGCTCTCATTTTTTCCGGTCTGGATCGGCTTGATGATCGGTATTTTTTCCTCGCGAGAGTGGCCGTGGCGCTCCTTTGGCAGCCTTCACCCGATCATACAATCCCGTATCCGATTCTTCGGTGCGGCGATGGCACTGGCGACAGTCATTGTCTTTCAATACGGGTTTGCCGCCTGGAAGGTGGCAGCGATCGGGCTGTTTACATATACCGTGCCATTGATGACATTGATGGCCGGTTTTGCCTATGCCAGAAGCAGGGTCGATGTCTCAAGGCTCATCATGTTTTACTGTCTGATCACTGCAGTGATGCTTGTTGGCGGTGTGATGGAAGTATTAAACCTGTTTCCTCAGTGGAAGGCACTCGGCACTGAGGCGATGGGCATGCACTGGGTTCGTTATGTATCCTATGGTCATACGATTGACCTGATTGCAGGGTTTTATCGCAGCCCCGACATCATGGGATGGCATGCTGCTACATTATCGATTTTTTCACTGACCCTGGCACTCTACGGTAAGGCCGGGCCTCGCTGGTTCTGGTTAGGCTTGGCCGTTTGGGGGGCCTTTTGCGTCTTTATCAGCGGGCGAAACAAGATGATCAGTATGACGGTCGTATGGGTGATAGTTGTTGCCCTGTTACATATCTATATCGGGCGCGCCGGTCGGGTTGTGACGCTGGCTCTGGCTGGCGGAATACTCGCATTCTCGGTGTTGATGATCTCGGGAAAGCTTAATCTTAACAGTGATTACGACCTTTATGCCAGCCAGTTGGTCGGGGGGTCAACAATTATGGAGCGAATAAATCGAAGCGGTACGGGCAGCGTTGCTGAAACGTTCAGGCAGTCGGGTTTTTTCGGCAAAGGCATAGGTACTGCTGCGCAGGGAATACAATATCTCGGCCTGCCGATCAAGCGCAGCTGGCAGGAGGGCGGTGCAGCCAAAATTCTGGTGGAGCTGGGAGTTACCGGCTTTATAGCAGCCATACTGGTTGCATGGGCGACAGCCAGGGCCACTCTTCTTACGATCAGGTATAGCCGGTCAAAGGGTGCTCTCTCTCCGCTTCAGCTTGGCCTGGCCGCCTATATTCCGGCCAATATTGCCAATTTTATCATCTCGCAACAGGCCTACAGTGACGGCCTGATCATGGTCGTTGTGGCTACTGCATTGGGGATGATGCTCTCGTCACCGTACTGGTTACAGCTGCAACGGCAGGACACATGAGTAAGCGACAACTGTTTGTCTGCCTGATTGAAACCGCACCGGCAGGGCATCACGGCAGCATGGCGCGCTATGCCGAACTGCTCGAGTCCGCACTGAATGATACTGCCGGGGAGGTCCGGGTTAAGAGGGTTAATCTGGCCCTGTCTCAACATGCCCTTTCACGGGTGCCGGCTCGCTTCCGCATGTGGGCGCATCACGGCTGGATCATGCTGGGCGCACTGTTTCGGCTGCGCAGGACGAAGGCTGATGTTTATCATCTGCTGGATGGCAGTCATGGCTATGTGGCCCGGTTTTTACCCGCTGGAAGAACAGTGGTTACAGCCCACGATATTATTCCGCTGTTACAGATGCGTAGGCTGCTGGGTGGCGATCCTCCCGGGCGGGGAGGCAGGGTGGTGGTCAATGCCGGCATCAGAGGGTTGCAATGCAGCAGTATGGTTGTTTGCGACAGCACAAGCACATTGAACGACCTCTGTACGCATGCAGGTATCAGGGCCGAAAAAATGAGTGTTGTTTTTCCGGCGCTCTCCGATGAGGTGACGGCATCGGCAAAGGCACTGCCGGACTGGCATGAGCGCCGCTATCGGGAAGGGGCATATATCCTGCATCTGGGACACAACGGTTTTTACAAGAACAGGGCCGGGACCGTACGGATTTTTTCAATGATTTATGCGGCGGAACCGGCTATGAGACTGAAGCTTGCCGGCCCGCCGCTGGATGCGGGTTTGACGATGTTGGTTGAGGAGCTGGGGCTATCGGGTCGGGTTGAGTGTATACCAAACCCGGAAGATGGAGAGGTTGCGGATCTGTATCGGCATGCTGCATTGCTGCTGTTTCCGAGTGTTTATGAGGGTTTTGGCTGGCCGCCTCTGGAGGCGATGGCCTTCGGTTGTCCTGTGGTTTGCTCTTCGGAAGGTTCCCTGTCCGAAGTGGCCGCAGATGCAGCACTGACGGCAGTTGTCGAGGATGAACGGGAGCTGGCAGATCATTGCCTCAACATCCTTCAAAATGATGCCGTTGCGGAAGAGATGGTCGGGCGTGGTTTTAAACGCATTCGGCATTTTCATCCGCAGCAGATGGCTGAAAAGCTGATTGAAATTTACAGAAAGGTGGGGTCATAAGTGCGCGTACTGGTAAATATGCTCTCTACGACCAACTACAGCGGTCGCCATGTGATGATGGGGCACTTGCGCAGCCTTGTGCCATGGACACAGGGCGAACATGAATATCTGGTGCTCCATCATGCGGGTAATCGTCATATTCGTACTGATCTGGGTGAGAGCGTAACGTGGCTGGAATGTCCGGAGAAAACGGCCGGCTGGTTTGGTCGTATGATATGGGAGCGCAAACATCTTGGGACGCTGGCGCTGCGACATGCCGTTGATTTTATCTGGACCCCGTCAGGCACTGTTACGCCCGGCCTGCCGGTTCCGCAAATATCCTATGCGATGAACCCATGGTCGCTGGTGCCGGAGCTCAAGCTCAAGGGTATTGATGCACTCAAGGCGGCGGCTCAGCGTTATGGCTATAAAAAAGCCGTCAAAGATGCGGCAATGATGCTCTATCTGTCCGAGTTCATGCGGCATGCCTACAGAAAAAATGCCGGCATGACCGAGCATGCTTCTGAAGTTGTGTATACGGGACTTGATGATCTGCTGTTTGAACGGGCGGAAAAACTACGTTCGGTGAAACGGAACAGGTGGCAGATCCTGTCGGTCTCTGCCATGGCACCTCATAAGGGGGTGGAGACGCTACTGCGTGCCGTTGATAAACTGGTGCACGAGTACAATCTGCCGGTTGAACTGCTGTTGGTCGGGGCATGGCCCGATGCCGGTTATGAAGAGCGGATGCATGCTCTGACGACATCGCTCGGGCTTGACGAGGTTGTGACGTTCAAGGGACATGCCTCTGTCGAGGATCTGCATCGCCACTACGCTGAGGCCGGGGTGTTTTGTCTGATGAGCTGGTGTGAGTCATTCGGTATTCCGGCTGTCGAGGCCCAGGCTTTCGGTACGCCGGTTGTCAGCTCAGCCTGCTGTGCCATTCCCGAAGTATGCGGGGAGGGTGGTGTTTTTCCCGCGCCGGGTGATGTGGATGCGACGGCCGGGGCACTGGCGGGATTGCTGAGCGATGAGGCTAGCTGGCAGCAGCTCTCCGAAGCAGCCAGAAGTAATGCCGGGCGTTTCCACTGGCAGCGCTGTACGCGCCCGTTGATGCAGATGTTCGATGTCATTGCCGGAGGGAAATCCCATGAGTAATGAGCTGGATATTTCAGCCAACCGGAATATGTCGAAATACAGGCGCAGCGAGCTGTTACGTCGCATTGCCTGGGGCCTGTGCATGCCGTTGTTCCGCTTCAGCCCCAGACCGATGTTTGCCTGGCGCTGTTTTCTGTTACGCCTGTTTGGTGCCAGGATTGGAAGAGATGTGCACATCTACAGCACGGCGACAATCTACATGCCATGGAACCTGGATGTGGCTGACTGGGCCGCGATCGGTGAGCACGCCTACATTTATAATCTTGGCCGGGTGAGCATCGGTTCCCGTGCCACACTCTCTCCGCATGCCTATATCTGTGCCGGCACGCACGACCATCGCAAGGCCGATATGCCGCTGTTAAAGCCTGCGGTTCATATCGGCGATCAGGCCTGGATTTGCGCTGCGGCATTTATAGGCCCGGGTGTTACGATAGGTGAAGGTGCAATTGTCGGCGCACGTGCTGTGGCTGTGAAAGACGTGCTTGCCTGGAGTATTGTCGCCGGTAACCCGGCCAAACAGATCGGCATGCGCGATATGGATAAGGCGGAATAAGCCGGTGCCGGTATCAATCCTGTTATTGACGCTCAATGAGGAGCAGAACCTGCCTGCCTGCCTGGAGGCCATAGCATGGTGTGACGATATTGTACTGGTTGACTCATTCAGCAGTGATCGCACCGTTGAAATTGCCGAAGCGCATGGCGTGCGTGTCTTCCAACGTAAGTTTGACCACTTTGCAGGTCAGCGAAACTACGCACTGGAGGAGGTCGCATTTAAACACGAGTGGGTCTTTCATCTGGATGCAGACGAGGTTTTTACCGAAGCGCTTCAAAAAGAGATGGAAGAAGCGATCGGAAATCCTGCATTTGATGCATGGCGCGTACCATCCAAAACCATGTTTCTGGGGCAGTGGTTGCGCTATTCGGGCATGTATCCCAGTTATCAGGTGCGCCTGACCAGAAGCCCCGGCTTTCGCTTCAAGCAGGTCGGCCATGGTCAGAAAGCTGATATCCCGCTGGAAAAAATCGGGACGCTCAATGAACCCTATCTGCACTATTCGTTCTCCAAGGGGCTTACTGAGTGGTTTGAAAAGCACAATCGCTACTCCAGCGATGAAGCTGCTGCAGCGCTGGCACACCGGCTGAGTGATTCGGTAGACTGGGCAGGCCTCGTATCCGCCGATCCGTCACGCCGCAGGATGGCCATACGTGGCCTGGTGTTCCGCATGCCGATGCGCCCCTTGCTGCGTTTTCTTTATATGTATCTGTTCAGACGGGGCTTTCTTGATGGACGTGCTGGCCTGACCTATTGCCGACTGATGGCGACTTACGAATTTATGATCACCTGCAAAATAAGGGAAATTCAAACGCGTGAAAAATGATACCTGTATCCTCGGTATCTCGGCTTATTATCATGACAGCGCCGCAGCGCTAATACGGAACGGCCACATTGTTGCTGCAGCTCAGGAAGAACGTTTTACCCGCAAAAAACATGATGCCGGATTCCCTGCGCACGCTATTGAATACTGCCTCAGGGAGGCGGGCATTGCTTTATGCGATGTCGATCAGATGGTTTTTTACGACAAACCGCTGGTGAAGTTCGAGCGCTTGCTGGAAACCTATCTGGCCTATGCTCCGCGCGGCTTTCGGTCGTTTCTCACCGCCATGCCGGTATGGCTAAAAGAGAAGCTCTACCTGAAGTCGGTATTAAAAAAAGAGCTTTCGGCACTGGCTCACTGCAAGCCGTCCGAACTGCCGCCGCTGCTGTTTACCGAACATCATCAGTCGCACGCGGCTTCGGCCTTCTTTCCGTCACCGTTCCAGAAGGCAGCGGTGCTCTGTCTGGATGGTGCAGGGGAGTGGGCATCGACATCCGTCTGGCTGGGTGATAACAACCAGCTGACCCCCTGCTGGCAGATTGACTTTCCCCATTCGTTGGGGTTGCTTTATTCAGCATTTACCTATTACACCGGCTTCAAGGTGAATTCAGGTGAATACAAGTTGATGGGGTTGGCACCTTATGGTGAGCCTGTTTATGTTGACCTGATTCTGGATCACCTGCTCGACCTGAAAGAGGACGGCACTTTCCGACTGGATATGTCCTACTTCGATTATGCCACAGGCCTGACGATGACCAACAGCAGGTTCGATGCGTTGTTCGGTGGTCCTGCGAGGCAGGCAGAAGGTGAGCTGACACAGAGGGAGATGGATATTGCTGCATCCATCCAGAAGGTGACAGAGACGGTGCTGCTACGGCTGGGGCGAACGATAAAAAAAGAGCTGGGCGTTGACCACCTGTGCATGGCCGGCGGCGTGGCACTGAACTGCGTTGCCAATGGTGAGTTATTGCGCGCAGGTATATTTACAGATATCTGGATACAGCCTGCGGCAGGGGATGCCGGCGGTGCTCTGGGGGCGGCGTTATCGGTCTGGTACGAGTATCTGGATAACCCCCGTACAGCCAATCCCGATGACGATATGCAGGGTGGCTACCTGGGTTGTCACTACTCCAACGATGAGGTTGAGACCTACCTGAAATCGGTACATGCGCCGTACCGGCGTTTTGATGACGGGGTGCTGATGCAGCGTCTGACAGAAATTCTTGATGGCGGCAATGTAGTGGGCTGGATGCAGGGGCGCATGGAGTTCGGACCGAGAGCGCTCGGCTCCCGTTCGATCCTGGGTGATGCGCGCAGCGCAAAGATGCAGTCGGTGATGAACCGGAAGATCAAATACCGCGAATCTTTCCGGCCGTTCGCGCCGGTTGTGAAGGCGGAGCGGGTTGGCGACTATTTTATGCATCAAGGCAAGAGCCCCTATATGCTGATTGTTGCGCCGGTGAAGGAGAATATACGCCTGCCTGTTGCTGATATGCAAAAGCAGCTGTTCGGGATCGAGAAGCTTAATGTGCCGCGTTCACAATTGCCGGCAATCACACATGTCGATGATTCATCACGTTTACAGACGGTGCATAAAGAGACTAATCCGCACCTTTACCATCTGCTTGATGCATTCGAGGCCAGGACCGGCTGTGCCGTGCTGATCAATACATCGTTCAATGTACGCGGAGAACCGATTGTGAATACGCCTGGGGATGCATATCGCTGCTTTATGCGTACGGAAATGGATTATCTGGTGATTGGCAATTGCCTGCTGGCCAAAGCAGATCAGCCTGCATGGGAGAAAGACGATGAGTGGCAGGATGAATTTGAGCTGGACTGATAACGGGGGGAGTGATGCTGTATCGGGATATTCCTGAACTTGATGCTGCCGGGTTGCGTCGTTTCGGCCTGCTGCTTGGTGGTATATTTGTCCTGTTGTTCGGCCTGCTGTTTCCCTGGTTGCGGAACAGCCACGACCTCCCGAACCTGTTATGGGTTGGTTCCGGTGCGGTGATCATCGTCTGGGCGCTGGCTGCGCCGGTTTCGATGCGGAGATTGTACAACGGCTGGATGAGGGTCGCATTGATCATCGGCAATGTGATGAACCGGATCATACTGGCGATTGTGTTCTTCTTCGTGATTACGCCGATGGGGCTTGTGATGCGCATCATGGGCAAGGATCCGATGCGGCGTAGATTCGATAAAACTGTGGCCAGTTACCGGGTGATCAGTAAGCCTGCCGCCAGAAATCACGTTGAGAGGCCCTTCTAGTGCTGGATTTACTCAAAGATCTGTGGGACTTTATGAAGGAACGTAAAAAGTTCTGGCTGGCGCCGATTATTATCGTGTTGCTGTTGCTTGGTATCCTGGTTGTGTTTGCACAGGGCTCTACCGTCGCCCCGTTCATCTATACGCTGTTTTAGAGTAGGCTGCCTGTGTCACTACCAAGAATATCTGTTATTACAGCCGTTTATAATGCAAAGGATACAATCAGCGATTCGCTCGATTCCGTGATGGCCCAGACCGGGGTGGATATCGAACTAATTATTGTGAATGGCGCCTCCGATGACGGGACAAGCGAGCTGCTCGAGTCCAGGAGAGGGGACTTTTCTGTTTACCTGAACGAGCCGGATAACGGGATTTATGATGCCCTGAACAAAGGCGTGTCACGCGCCAGTGGCGATGTGGTCGGTTTTCTCCATGCCGATGATGTCTATGCCTCAACACAGGTGCTTGCGCGCATTGCAGCCGCCTTTGCAGATCCCTCAGTGGATGCCGTATATGGTGATCTGACCTACATCGGCAGAAACAGTGAGAAGGTCATTCGTTACTGGCAGGCAGGTGACTTTTCGGAGAGGCAGCTTATGCATGGGTGGATGCCTCCACATCCCACTTTTTATGTGCGGCGGGAGGTGTATGAGCGATTCGGTACATTTGATACATCATTCCGGATTGCTGCCGACTATGACTGCATGTTGCGCTTCCTCGGTCAGGCGAAAATTAAATGTGCATATATTCCGGATGTGCTGGTAAAAATGCGGGTGGGTGGGGCCAGCAATCGCTCCCTGAGTAATATTATCAGAAAAACAGCGGAGGATTACCGGGCTCTCAAAGGCAACGGAGTCGGAGGGGTGAAGGCATTACTGTGGAAAAACTTAAGTAAATTGCCGCAATTTATCAAACGCGATGGTGCTTAGTCTCCAGAATATGTATGAAGACAGGCACCGGGAATTGGTGCAATCAGACGCTGATGCTAGAGTAGCGGTTTGTGTGATGTGGCGATAGCTTTGATGAAGGTGTTTGTGACTACATCACTATCCATGCAAAAGGGTACAAGTCGGCAGGCTGCGGCAGGCAGCAGGCGGGAAAAACAGAGTTTATCAGTTATTACCGGCATATTGTCGTCTATAATACGGCAATATCTGAGAGGGGTTTACCTTTGAAAAAAGCATTGATTACCGGGGTGACCGGACAGGATGGATCGTATCTTGCGGAGCTTTTGCTGAGCAAAGGTTACGAGGTGCATGGCATTAAACGGCGCGCTTCTTCATTCAATACGCAGCGCGTGGATCATATTTATCAGGATCCGCATGTGGAGCACAAGCATTTCGTGTTGCACTACGGTGATCTCTCCGACTCATCGAATCTGACGCGCATCCTGCAGGAGGTGCAGCCGGATGAAGTGTATAATCTGGGGGCGCAGTCGCATGTGGCAGTGAGTTTCGAGTCTCCCGAATATACCGCCGATGTTGATGGTCTGGGTACGCTGCGACTGCTTGAGGCGATTCGTCTGCTGGGCATGGAGAAAAAGGTGCGCTTCTATCAGGCTTCCACCTCCGAGTTGTTCGGCGAGGTGCAGGAGATTCCGCAGAAAGAGACCACACCGTTTTATCCGCGCTCACCTTATGCCGTGGCCAAGATGTATGCCTACTGGATCGTGGTAAACTACCGCGAGTCTTACGGCATGTATGCCTGCAACGGTATCCTTTTCAATCACGAGTCTCCAAGGCGTGGTGAAACCTTCGTAACCCGCAAAATTACGCGCGGCCTCTCCAATGTTGCTCAGGGGCTTGAGAACTGCTTGTACATGGGCAATATGGATGCGCTGCGCGACTGGGGTCATGCCAGGGATTATGTGCGCATGCAGTGGATGATGTTGCAGCAGGCTCAGCCGGAAGATTTTGTCATTGCTACGGGTGTGCAGTATTCGGTCAGGCAGTTTATTGAATGGTCGGCGGCTGAGCTGGGCATTACGCTGCGTTTTGAGGGGCAGGGCGTGGATGAAGTGGGCATTGTGGCCGCACTCGATTCATCCCTTGTCACCAGTCATCCCGCACTATCTGTAGGTGATCGTATTGTGGCTGTTGATCCGCGTTATTTTCGTCCGTGTGAAGTGGAAACACTGCTCGGTGATCCGACGAAAGCCAAAGAAAAACTGGGCTGGACACCGGAGACTACCGTACAGCAGATGTGTGCAGAAATGGTCAGAGTGGATCTGAAAGAAGCCAAACGCCATGCCTTGTTAAAAGAATATGGTTATGAAGTACCTGTGGCAATCGAGTAGGGAAAGGCAGTGATGGGTGACTTGTAATGAGTGATTGGTTTAAAGGCAGTGATTTGGGGTTGGTGACTTGTGATGAGTATGAAAAGGCAGTGCGCAGTTACATGTCACTAGTCACTAGTTTCAAGTCACTAATCACCAGTTACTAGTCACAAATCAGCAATTACAAGTTACGGTTTATCATGAAATCGCACAAGGATCTGGACGTTTGGCAAAAGGCGCTCGACCTTTCAGTGGAAGTGTACCGGTTAACCGGATCATTCCCTAAAGATGAGGTCTATGCGATGACAAGTCAGATGCGCAGAGCTGCTGTATCTATTGCCAGCAATATAGCGGAAGGTGCGGCACGCAGAACGGATAAGGATTTTATTCACTTTTTGCACACGGCACTAGGATCGGCAAGTGAGCTTGATACGCAAATTGAGATTGTGGCCAGAGTTGGTCTTGCAGATAAGGAAAAAATACAGGTGTTACAGAGTGAAGTCGGGGTTATATCAAAAATGTTATGCGGATTAATTCGTTCGGTGGAGAACAAGAAACATGACTAATCACAAATCACCAGTCACCAGTCACGGCAGCGGCTTGCCGCCTACGGCGAAAGTCTATGTCGCCGGCCACCGCGGTCTGGTCGGTTCGGCCATTGTGCGCAAGTTGCTTGCTGCAGGCCATAGTCCTGAGTCCTTGGTCCTGAGAACTTCAAGCGAGCTGGATCTGCGCAATCAGGCTGCCGTGGATGCATTTTTTGCACTGGAGAGGCCGGAGTATGTTTTTCTTGCCGCAGCGAAGGTGGGCGGCATCTATGCCAATGATACTTATCCGGCTGATTTTATCCGCGATAACCTGCAGATTCAGACCAATGTTATCGATGCAGCATATAGCAATGGTGTAAAGCGACTGCTGTTTCTCGGCTCATCCTGTATTTATCCGAAGCTGGCACCTCAGCCGATGCCTGAGAGCTGTCTGTTAACAGGTGAGCTGGAGCCGACCAATGAGTGGTATGCTATTGCCAAGATTGCCGGCATCAAAATGTGTCAGGCCTATCACAAGCAGTACGGGTTTGATGCGATTTCGGCCATGCCGACCAATCTCTATGGCCCGAATGATAACTTCGACCTGGAAAAGTCACATGTCTTGCCAGCCTTGATTCGCAAGTTTCACCTGGCAAAACTGGCGCAGGCCGGTGATATTGATGCCATTGCTGCAGATGAAGCCCGCTATGGCTATATACCTGAAGATATTCTTTCAAGCCTTGGCGTGGTCCGAGAAGCGGATAGCATCTCCCATTTCACGTCTAACGTATCACGCTCCCCAACAGTGCAACTGTGGGGTTCAGGATCCCCGTACCGGGAATTTCTTCATGTTGATGACATGGCAGCATCCTGCCTGTTCCTGATGGGGCTCGATGTCTCACATCTTGAGTCTCACCCATCACGGCTGTTCAACGTTGGTGTAGGTTCTGACCTCAGGATTCGTGATGTTGCTGAACTGATCCAACGTATTGTCGGCTATAATGGCGAGGTGATCTGGGATGCGTCCAAGCCGGATGGCACGCCGCGCAAGCTGATGGATGTGAAACGTTTGAATGGCATGGGCTGGAAAGCGGAAATCCCGCTGGAAGAGGGCATCAGATCGGTTTACGCTCATTATTGCAGCTAAAACCGATCCACTGATTGATTCACCATAAGGGGTTACGATGACGAGCGCGAGCCAAATAGCCACCACCTTTCTGCTGCCGCTGGTGTCATCCGTATTCCTGACACTGTTGGTGATGCCTGCAGTGGTTCGCCTGGCAGAGCGCGTAGGCGCTGTTGATCACCCGGATGAGCGCAAGGTGCATGTGAATGTTGTTCCGCGCATGGGTGGCCTCGCATTTCTTGTTTCTCTTCTGTTGATTCCATTCACTATGCTGGATGTTTCAACGACGACGCAGGGATTTCTTCTCGGTTTGTTCATTATCGGTTTCACGGGCATGGCTGACGATATCTTTCAGATATCCCCCAGACTGAAATTTTTGGGAATCATAGCCGGCTGTGGCATGTTTTTGGTGATGAGTGGTACGGCAATTACAGATCTGGGAAATCTGTTCGGCAGCGGTCACATTGAAACAGGCTGGTTTGCCATACCGTTGACGCTGATTGCCATGGTGGGTTTTGTGAATGCGCTTAATCTGTCGGATGGCCTTGACGGGCTGGCCGCCGGAATTACGCTGATTGCCAGTTTTTTTCTCGGTAGCTTTGCCTTGATCATCGGCGATGATGAGAGCCTGATGATTGATGTCGTTTTGTTCGGCTCCATGGTCGGGTTTCTCTATTTTAATTCACATCCGGCCCGCATCTTTATGGGTGACACTGGCAGCCTGATTCTGGGTTATGTGCTGGCCTGCCTCTCCCTGATGCTACTGCAATCCGGAAGAGGCGAAGTGATATCGCCGATCAGTATGGGTATTCTGCTGGGGCTGCCGCTGTCGGATACCATTTATGTTATGGTAAGACGTATTCTGCGGGGAACAAGCCCGTTTCTGCCCGATAAAACACATTTTCACCATCGCCTGATAGATCTCGGATTACCTCATCCCGGCGTGGTCGGGGTATTCTACGGGTTGATCTATATCTATGGCTGTATGGCGGTTCTCTTTGCAGGCACTGCCGAGTGGTTGCAGTCTTTGGTGCTTGCGGGCTTGATTGCGACCACCTATCTGGTTCTGATGAACCTGGAACGATTCGGATTCTCTCTTTCGCTTAATGCTGATCTGGAAGATTCAGATAGTTCCGGCAAGCAGGAAACTTCTTTTTACTACATGATGACCCGCACCCTGGGCGCCTCGATACCTCTGATGACGTGGGTGATGCCGCTCATACTGCTTCCACCGGTACTCTCGTTGAGCATTTTGGCTGGAAATAATCTGTTCATGATAACCGTCATGGTTCTGGCCGTGCTTCTCTATCCGTGGCGTGAGGGAGGGCGTGACAGTGCGTGGTCGTTAGGGCTGCTTTATCTGCTGGTTTTCGCCATTATCTTTGAAATAAACAGATCCGAATACGCATGGGTTCACTACTACATGTATGTCATGACAGCGCTGCTGTTTTGCTGGGTGGTGCTCAAGCTCTGGTTCAAAAGGCATGCGCGTATCTTTTTGACGTCAGGCTTCGAAATTTTATTGCTGCTTTTTTCGTGGCTGACGCCGTGGATCACCGGCCGATTTAATCTGTTGTCGGCCGATATCCAGGCAATATTTTATCTGGTATGTGTCGAGGCCGTGGTATTCCTGTTGGCAACCAAAGTTGTGCTGCGACGCCAGCCGAGGCGGAACAGGCAGTTGCTCTTCTCTCTGTTACTACTGGCGGGATTAACACTCTTGTGATTGAAGTTTCGGAAATGAATCTTGTTCACGGATGATGGCCAGTGGACCCTTGTTTTTCCAGAATTTATACAGCGGTCCGATAAATGCACCGGCCATCAGAAACCAGATGAAATCTTCCAGAGGCACATAGATGACAACGTGCCCGGAAAGATAATTCATCGACCATGTCGCCTTGATCCAGCCGGGCGTCAGAAGCTCAGGGATACCAAAGAATACAAAAGCGAGTGCACCAGCGAAGATGCTACTAAACAGCGCGTTGATCAGCAGGTCTCTTCTGAAGGCCAGCATGAGAAAGCTGCAGGTTCCGAAGGCCAGAATAGTGGCAGTGAATGAATCCAGATCGAAGAGAATTGCACTTCCGAAAAAGAAACTGCAAATGAGTAAGGCAATATATCTGAATTTAAACGGCCACTTCAGTGGATGCTGTCTGTCCTCGTAAGCGGTTTTGAAGCATATCTCATAACATACGGCGGCCGAGCCTGAGAAAAAGAAGCCGAACAGGAAGTCTTCGATACCGACGGGCGTTCCGGTAACCGTAACAGGGTTCCACCAGTCGCTGATGTAAATAAATTCAGAAAGTACGCCACCGATGCCAAACAGGGCGGATAGTTTCAGCATAGTTTGTCTTAAATCAGCGCGACTGACAAAAAAGAAGAGCCAGAAGGGAGCCAGGGCCAGACATGCATAGAGATAGCTGTATGTATACATAGTAGTAGCGATTATTGTTTCCTGTTGGTGTGGGTTATAACGTTTATAAGGGTGACAACAATACCATGATGTCCTGATTTACATGGCATCATGGTATTGCAGTCTGGTAGAAAATCAAACATAACTTGCATATCTCCCCCCGTATGGAAAATCGTTTATAGTCTTTGTGAAATAAAATGGCAAATTGTAGTCACTCATTTTGTCCTGCGGGCTGTGAGTTATCGTTTATAGTAAACCGGATAAGAGATTCAACGAAAATCAAATGTATGGGAAGGAATCCTGTGGCCTGCAATGAAATAGTTTCTGGCTTTTTCGGACAGGTTTCGACTATTTTAAATGCATCAGCGCCGGTATTTCTGGCTTTTTAAATTAACAGATGCTCACCCATTGGCAGGAATTTTTACCTGCCCAAACACTGGGAGCCAATTAATCTGTTGGCTGGAGGGCTAGTGCACTTTGCATTGGATGATGTCTTGGCATGCCGAATACGGAGGTGTACGACTTGCATGTTGGGGTAAACCGGCGTAAAAAGTGATCACATTGCGCAGGCGTGGTTGGGAAAATACATTTTTCCGGCGTGCCGGAATCGGGTTCGAAGGAGTCGATATGAGTGCTGCAGTTCAATCCGGGAAAAAAGCGACGGGGCTGCCGCGTGACGTGGTAGTGGTGGCGGGGCTGAGAACGCCACTGGGAAAGGCTGGCGGCGCGTTCGATAAACTCGGTGCGGTGGAGCTTGGCAGCATGGCCATGCGCGAGTTGTTGGCTCGATCACCGGTTAGCAGCGATGATATTGATCAGGTGATTCTTGGCAACGTGATACAGCCGGCGGAAGCGTCCAATATCGCCCGCGTGATTGCGCTGACTGCAGGTGTGCCGCAGCAGGTGCCTGCGCATACGGTACATCGCAACTGCGCCTCGGGCATGCAGGCGATCACCGATGCGGCAGAAAAGATTCAACTCGGACGTGCCGACGTGGTGTTGGCCGGCGGTGTGGAATCGATGACGCATGCGCCGCTGCTCTTTGACGATCGCTTTCGCGCCGCCATGGCTAAGTGGCCGCGCGCGAAAGCCTTGCCGCAGAAACTCTCCGTGCTGGCCGAGCTTGCCCGCGCACCGTGGAAACCGCGCATTGCATTGCTGGAAGGTTTGACCGATCCGACCGTCGGCATGGGCATGGGGCAGACAGCCGAGCTACTGGCACGGGAGTTCGGCGTGACAAGAGCGGAGCAGGATGCCTATGCGCTGATGAGCCATCAGCGTGCCGCAGCCGGCTGGAGCGATGGCTGGTTTGATGATGAGGTGATGCACCTGTTTGCGCCGCCCTCCTATGCCGATGTACACCGGGATGAAGGCATAAGAGCGGGGCAGACGTTGCAGGCGCTGGCGAAGCTCAAACCTGCATTCGACCGGCCGCTGGGTAGCGTAACAGCCGGCAATAGCTCGCAAATTACCGATGGCGCGGCGATGTTGATCCTGAGCCACCGCGAAAAAGCTGAAGCGGAAGGCTGGCCGATCATGGGTTATCTGCGTGACTGGGCCTATACCGGTTGTGATCCGGCCCGCATGGGCCTGGGGCCGGTTTTCGCCACGCACCGCTTGCTGGCATCCGGCGGTCTCAGTATGAGCGATATCACCCGCATGGAAATCAATGAAGCCTTTGCCGTACAGGTGCTGGCCTGCCTGAAGGCGATGGAGTCTGAAGCCTTTGCCGCTGAACAGCTGGGTGGTAAACCCATTGGTGTGCCGGATATGGATCGTCTGAATGTGCACGGCGGCGCTGTTGCCATAGGTCACCCTGTCGGCGTCAGCGGTGCGCGGCTGGTGCTGACGCTGCTCGGACAGTTGCAGAAGGATACGGGCGGCGGGCTGGGTGTGGCTACGCTCTGTATCGGTGGCGGACAGGGCGGTGCCATGTTGTTAGAGGGATGCTGATTGTGGGCTCCTGCCAACAATCACGACGCAGCAACAAAAGCGTGGTTTTGTCGCTGCTTACAAAGCGATCGCCTGCGGCGACAGATTTGACAGGTCGTCCGTGGCCTGCACGAAAACGCCGAATAAATCGGCGTTTTCTTAGGGAGTAAGCCATGCAAGTCGTAACGCTGATTCGGAATGATGAAGATACGAGGCTGCATTTTGAGCGCAGTGACAAGTCGGTCAATGTACTGGATGAGAAATGCATCAGCCAGCTGGAGGCGCATCTGGATGCACTGGAAACCGCTCCGCCGGCTCTGCTGGTGCTGGAGAGCGGCATGCCCGGCTCATTTATCGCCGGTGCGGATCTGGAGATGATCGCCGGCGTAACGGAGCAGGCGGCAGCCACAGCGATGGCCGGGCGCGGACAGGCATTGTGCAGGCGTATTGAACGGTTACCCTCGCTGTCGATTGCGATGGTGCACGGCGCCTGTATGGGCGGAGGACTGGAGCTGGCGCTGGCCTGCGATTATATCGTGGCTGTGGATGATAAGAAAACCATGCTGGGACTGCCTGAAATCAAAATCGGTATTCATCCGGGCTTCGGTGGTTGCGTGCGCCTGCCCAAACGCGTGGGATGGGTGAAAGCTGTCGAGATGATTCTCTCCGGCAGTGTGCTTGATGTGAACCGGGCATATCGCGCGGGTCTTGCGGCGCTCACGGCCAGGCCGGAACAGTGCGATGATGCGATCGGTTATCTGGCGAAGCGGGGGAAGGTCAAATCGCGTCCGTTTGCGCCGTGGTGGCTGCGTTTATGGCCGGCCAGAGAGCTGTTTTTCCGGCAGGTGGAGAAAAAGGCTATGGCCCGTTTTAAACATCTGGACATTGAAGCCGCCTATCCGGCTGTGCCGGCGACGATAGCACTGCTAAAAGCGATCATCGGCATGAGCGATGCCCCGGCGCTGGCGCGCGAGGCCGAATCTCTGGGGCGTCTGGCCGTCACGCCGACCTGTAAAAATCTGATTCGCGTGTTTTATCTGGGTGAAGCACTGAAAAAACAGGCGGCGGTGAAACGCGGCCGCGATGCTGTGGCAACGATGCAAAAGGCTGCGGTCTATGGCGCAGGCGTGATGGGAGGCGGCATCGCCTGGGTGGCATCACAATCGATGGATGTGGATCTGCATGAGGTGGCGGCTGAGCCGCTGGGACGCGGTATGAAGGGCATTGCACGACTGGCGATGCGTAAAAAAGGGCGTGCCGATAGCAAACGCCTCGCGCGCATCAGGCCGGTGCTCGATGAGAGCGGCTTAAGCGATGTTGATGTGGTGATAGAAGCCGTGCTGGAAGATATCAGGGTGAAACGCCGGTTGTGGGCCTCATTGGGTAAACATGTGCGCAAAGATACGCTGCTGCTGTCGAATACCTCCTCGTTGTCGATCAGCGATATGCAGCACCGGCGCGCCAATGCAGGCCGTATTGCCGGGCTGCACTTTTTTAACCCGGCGCCAAAAATGCCGTTGGTTGAAGTGGTTGCCGGTGAAAAAACGACGCCCGAAACCGTGGACAAAGTGTGCGCTCTGGCTGTCTCCTGGGGTAAATATCCGATCATCGTGGCCGAGAGTCCCGGCTTTCTCGTTAACCGCTGTCTGATGCCCTATATGGTGGCGGCTCTGAAGCTGGTGGCGTCGGGAGAGAAGATCGGGCATGTGGACGGGGCGCTGAAGTGTTTCGGTATGCCGATGGGAGCGCTGGAGCTGGCCGATCGGGTGGGGCTGGATATCTGCATGCATGTAGGCACGCACTTAAGCGAAGTCCTGTCTGCCGCAGGCCAGCGTTTTGCCATGCCGGAGTGGTTTGCGCGCATGGTGGCCGACGGCCTGCTGGGTGAGAAATCCGGTAAGGGCTTCTTTATCTATGAGGAGGGGAAGCAGGGCGACCTGAATCCGGATCTTGCCCGTTATCTGCCGCTCGCCGGACTGCATGAGCATGAGGGCGATGCAGATCTTGGTAGCGAAAAAACGCCGATGGAGCAGGCGGCCGTTGTCGATGGATGCCTGATTCCGATGCTGGTGGAAGCGCTGGCCTGTCTGGGGGAGCAGGTGGTGGATGATCCGGTGCAGCTGGATGCCGCGTTTGTTTATGGTATTGGCTTTCCTCCGTTTAGGGGCGGGCTGCTGCGTTATTTTGCCGGTCGCGATGTTGAGGCGCTGAAACAGAGTATTGCCGCTGCCGGTCTGCCTGTGCCGGAAAAGATGGATCTGCTGGGTGACTTCCGCTAAATGTGAAGGGCTGAAGCGGGCGGCTGAGGCGCGCTGCCTCTCCGATCTGCTGCTGGCCTCTCCGCCCGAGTGGCTGGATGCACCTCTGCTGTATGCCCGTCAGCCCGACGGCCAATGGCAATCACAGTCGCGCATTGGTGTGCAGCAGGCGGTGCTGCGCGTAGCTGCTTGGCTGGAGGCGATGGGGGTAACCCCGGGCGATCGGGTAGGCATACTCGGGCATAACTGTCCGGAGTGGTATATTGCCGATTTTGCTATCTTGCGGCTGGGTGCGGTGACCGTGCCGGCCTATTTCACCGATCCGGCCGAGTCGGTGCAGTATGTGTTTGCCGATGCCGCTGTCTCGGTGATCTTTGTCGAGGAGGGTGAGCAACAGAGCAAACTGGCAGGGATGAATATCCCCTCGCTCACCTTTCATGGTGAACAACAGAGTATTGCCTCGATTGCTGCCGATGCGAGATGGGATAACCGGCTTAAGGCAGCCTGCCCCGATCGCGAAGATCTGGCGACACTGATTTACACCTCAGGCACGACAGGTCACCCCAAGGGTGTGATGCTGACGCACGGTAACCTGCTTGCCGATGTCGAAGCGGGCATTGGCGGCGTACCGGTATTTGCTGATGATCTGTTCCTCTCCTTTCTGCCGGCTTCTCACGCCTTTGAGCGTACGGTCGGTCACTTTTTGCCCAGCGCCTGTGGTGCCGGGATTGCCTATGCCGAGTCGGTCACCACGCTGCTGCGCGATATGCCGGAGGTGCGACCGACGCTGATGATTTCGGTGCCGCGGCTGTATGAGAAGATATATGCCGGTGTAGATGCGAAGCTGGCAGCCGGGAGCGCCGTCAGCCGGTGGCTGTTCAGGCTGGCCCAGCGGCTGGGCCTGAATCGCTTCAACAGACGCCGGCAGGGAGACGATCTCTCTGCTGTTGCTGCGTGGCTGTGGGCTCTGCTGGATCGTCTGGTTCATGCCCGCCTGCGTGAGAAGATGGGCGGGCGGATTCGCGCCTTTGTCTCCGGTGGTGCTGCCCTGCATCCGGATATTGCCCGCTTTCTGCTGGCGGCCGATATCATCGTATTGCCCGGCTACGGATTGACGGAAACATCGCCTGTGCTGTCGGTTAACAGGCAGGCATATATCAAGCCGGGCACGGTCGGCCCGGCACTACCCGGGGTGGAGCTCAAGTGTGCTGAAGACGGGGAGTTACTGGTTAAGGGTCCGATGGTTATGCAGGGCTACTGGCAGCAGCCCCTGGCTACGGCGGAAGCCTTTGATGCCGATGGCTGGCTGCGTACCGGTGATATTGTGACCATCGACGGTGACGGTTATATCACGATTATGGATCGCAAGAAGGAAATTATGGTTCTCTCCAACGGTGAGAAGCTATCGCCTGCTGTGATTGAGCAGCATATCGCCGCCAACCCGTGTGTGCAGCAGGTGATGGTGATTGCCGATCAGCGACCCTTTGTTACGGCGCTGGTTGTTGTGGATCAGGCGATTCTGCAGCGGGTATGGCAACAGGCGCAGCGGCGGCCGCTACCGGCAGCGTGGCGCACAGATGCGGATCTTTATGCGTGGTTGCTGGCACGCATGCATCACGATGAGCATGATCTGGCAAGTTATATGCAGATCAGGCGATTTGCCTTTGTTGATGAACCCTGGAGTCAGGAGGCGGGGTTGCTGACGCCGACGCTGAAGCTCAAACGGCGTAAAATCAGTGAGCGCCATGCAGAGCTGATCGATTCCCTCTATGAGGAGCAGCCGTAAACCGCCGGGATTGCAGCGCTGCTTGCCTGATGTGGCTGCCTTTAGCATCTTGTGCCGATGCGTGACACAGAAGATCTGCTACCCACACCACCCACCTGCCACTGGCTGGGGCGCCAGCCCTATCTGCCGATATGGCAGCAGATGCAGCAGCGGGCAGCGGGCGTGGCTGCAGGCCGGGATGCCGAAGTGATCTGGAGCTGCGAGCATGATCCGGTCTATACCACCGGCCGCCGCGGCATTGATAATCGCGTGACGAGTGGATTACCGGCACCGCTGGTCGGCATTGATCGCGGTGGTGAAACCACCTTTCACGGGCCGGGGCAACTGCTGCTTTATCCTGTCATACATCTGCGCAGGCGTCACACCGGGGTGCGCGACTATGTTCATATGCTGGAGAAATCCTGTATTGATCTGCTGGCAGAACTCGATATTGATGCCACTCGCCGCTGTGGATTTCCCGGCGTCTGGATCGGTGAGGGCAAGGTCGCAGCGCTCGGTATACGGGTGTCCAATGGTGTGGCTTATCATGGTATGGCGCTGAATCTGGATGTTGATCCGCACTGGTTTGCTGCAATAAAACCGTGCGGACTGACGCTGTCGGCTGTGAATGTGAATGCGTATGCCACGCCGCCGCCGATGGCCGTGATGGCGAAAAAATGGTGCCGGGGTTTTGCTGCATTGTTAGCCGATTAGGCAGTGTTGATTTTTGGCTGTATTTTATATGCATACGTCGTATAATGAGTGCTGCAGCGGTCTTATTTACAGCATAGGCAAGAGTCGCTAAGGTTCGCGCCCTTTTTGGGTTATTCTACTATCCGGATAAGTGTATGCTGGAGGAGATATCATGGCACTGACCAAGAAACAACTGGCTGATTTTGAGAAACAACTGATGGACTGGAAAGCGGAACTGGAAATCGGCCAGAGCGAAAATGTGCAGGCCATGACCGAGCAGGAACAGACCTCGTTCCCCGACCCTACCGATCAGGCAAGCATGGAAATTGATCGTAATTTCGACCTGAAAATCAAGGATCGCGAGCGCCGGCTGATCAAGAAAATCGATCAGGCTATTGAGCGTATTCAGAATGGCGAGTTCGGTGAATGCGATGCATGCGGCGGGCCAATCAGTGTCAAACGACTGGAAGCACGTCCGGTAACCACACTCTGTATTGAGTGCAAGACGGCTCAGGAGCAGGAAGAGCGTACCCGCCTCGACTAAGGGTTGTGCATCATCCCGCAAAGCTTTTTTTGCGAAACAGAGATTATCCGATATTTCAAGGCCCGTGCGATGCGCGGGCCTTTTTTTGTGGTCGGCGCGGCCGGGATGCCGATTTGTCCGCCTGCGATGGAGGCCATTGCAGCGGCAGGCGCAAACCGTAGAGTGCCTGCATGTCTTATTTGGTATTGGCCAGACGCTGGCGTCCGCAACAATTCTCCGATCTGGTCGGCCAGGATGTGGTTGTACGCACGCTGAAAAATGCACTTGCCAGCGGTAATCTGGCACATGCCTATCTGCTATGCGGTATCCGCGGCGTAGGCAAAACCACGATCGCCCGCCTGATGGCCATGGCGGCCAATTGCGAGCAGCCCGAAGATGGCGAGCCTTGCGGCCGCTGCAAAGCCTGCCGCGGTATTGCCGATGGCTCCAATCTCGATGTACAGGAGATGGATGCGGCCAGCCATACCGGTGTGGATGATGTGCGGGAAATTCTCGATGGCGTGCGTTATCCGCCGTCCAGCCTGAAAACACGCGTCTATATTATCGATGAAGCGCATATGCTCTCCAAGAGTGCGTTTAATGCACTGCTCAAGACACTGGAAGAGCCGCCTGCACATGTACTGTTTATTCTGGCGACGACAGAGTCGGAAAAGCTGCCGGTCACAGTACGCTCCCGTTGCCAGCGTTTTGATCTACGCAGGCTGGGTTTAAGCGAAATTGCCGCCTATCTGACGCATGTGTTTGAGCAGGAGTCGATCAGTGCGGATAGCGATGCCGCTGCTGCCATTGCCCGCGCGGCCGATGGCAGTGTGCGTGATGCGCTCTCGCTCAGTGAACGGGTGCTGGCCTACAGCGGTAAGAAGCTCGCTCTGGCGGATGTTGATGCAGCCCTCGGTCAGATCGGTGTGGCGCGGATCAGATCCCTGTCGCATGCGATCTTTGCCGGTGATGCGCTGGCGGTAGTGGAGCAGATGAGAGCGGCTGCCGGTACAGGTCACGGCGCACGTACGCTGTTGCAGGAGCTTGCCCGCTTATGGCACCAGCTCTCCTGTTTGCTGGTGGATGAATCGTTGCTGGGTGAAGAGGTGGATCTCGAACAGCGGCAGTGGCTGGAGCAGTATCGGGATAAGTTAAGCGGCCCGGCGCTGGATCTGAGGTATCAGGTATTGATTTCCGGCATGCGCGATTTGTCACTGGTTGATGAGCGCATGGGCGCTGAGATGATTCTGATGCGTTTGTGCGGCTTGAATGCCATTTCTGCCGTGGGTGCGTTGCCGGCCGGGAATGCGCCGCTTCCGGCCGCCGCATCGGCAACCGGTAACGAAACGATTGCAGCGAAAGCCGCTGTGTCGGATAGCGGGCAGGCCGAAGCTTCAGCTCCTGCACCTTCTGCAGAAGCTGACCTGCCGCTGAAGGATGCAGCCGGGGCCAACTCCGCAGCGGAGATGAGTAACCAGCCGGCAGGCCAACGCTGTAAGGACTGGCCGCAGGTGGTGGCCGTGCTACATGAGTTTAAACCCGGTTTGGCTGCGATGTTGGAGCATGTTCAGTGTCTGGAATTTTCCGCCAAGGTTCGACTGGCTCTGGACAAACATCAGCAAGCCATGATCAACGCATCGGACAGGCGTGCCTTTGCCGAATGGCTGGGGCGCGAAGTGTTCTGGGAGTCCCGACAGGCGGGGGAAGGTGAATCGATTTCGCAGGAGCGTGAACGTCTGGCGCGGGCTGAAAAGGCGCGCATGCGTCAGCACGCAGAGGCCGATCCGCATCTGCAGGCGCTGATGCAGGAGATGGATGCCCAGCTGGTGAATGTGTTGCCGGCAGGTGTTGCGGATGAATCTGCTGAACAGGGCTGATGAACAGCAAAGGTTATTACCGGTAGCGACCGGCGTAAGATTCTTACAATAGTGTGATATATCAAATGAACAGGGGCAGATGATGAATATCGGCAAGATGATGCAGCAGGCGAAGAAAATGCAGGAGAATATGAAGCTCATGCAGGCAGAGCTTGCTGCCATGGAGGTCAGCGGTGAAGCCGGCGGCGGTATGGTGCAGGTGCTGATGGGCGGTGACAAAATCGTACGTAAGGTGGAGATCGATCCGTCGTTGTGGGCTGAGCAGGATAAGGCCCTGATCGAAGATCTGGTTGCCGCGGCATTTAACCATGCATCGCAGAAAGCGGAAGAGCTTGCCAAGGAGAAGCAGCAGGGGTTGATGGCCGGTATGCCGCTACCGCCGGGTTTTTCCCTTTGATGCATTTTCCCGGTATGCCCGCGCCGTTGGCACGGGTGGTGGAGATGCTCTCCTCACTGCCGGGTGTAGGGCCAAAAACCGCGATGCGCATGGGTTTGAATCTGTTGACCCGGCCGGCGGGAGACGCAGCAGCGCTGGCTCAGGCATTAGAGTGCCTGCATGAACAGGTGGGCTTTTGCCCTGTTTGTGGCTGTTTTTCCGAGCAGGGGCATTGTCACTTCTGTGACGATCCGTCCCGGGATGCAGCGACCCTGTGCGTGGTGGAGCAGCCGGTAGATGTGCTGATGATGGAGCGGGGACATGGTTACCGGGGCAGCTACCATGTGTTGCTTGGTCGTCTGAGTCCGGTCGATGGTGTGGGCCCCGAGCAGTTGCGTCTGGCATCGCTGGATCAGCGTATGAAACAGGGGATCAATGAAATCATTCTGGCCACCAGCGCCACGGTGGATGGTGAGGCGACCGCCCATTATCTGGCTAACCGTTACCAGCATGCCGGAGTGAGTGTATCGCGGATTTCACGCGGTGTGCCCGAGGGCGGCGAACTGGAATATCTGGATGAGCATACGTTGAGCCGGGCACTGGATCAGCGTGTTTCCTGGCAACATCATGCGTGATACGGCGGCAGCAGAGCAGATAGCACTGCAACAGCTCTGCCGGCGCTGGCAGCAGTTGCATGATGAGCTTGATGCCGATGGCGTGAGCATGCTGGCAATCAGTAAATATGCGCCGGATAGTGCGGTGCAGGCGCTGATAGATCAGGGGCAGCGCTGTTTCGGTGAATCGCGGCCGCAGGCTTTGCGCGATCGGGCTCTGCGCTGGCCTGACTGCCAGTGGCATATGATCGGACCGCTGCAGAAGAACAAGGCCAAATATGTTGCCCGTCATGCCGCGATGTGGCACAGCTGTGAAGATATCGATACGGCTGCCGCGGTAGCCCGGCATCTGGACGGACGCAGGTTGCCGGTATTGATTCAGGTGAATATTGCAGCCAATCCCGCTCAGCATGGCGTGAATCCCGCTGCTCTGCAGACCTTTGCTGCTGAACTAAACGCTATCGATGGACTGGAGCTGCGCGGGCTGATGGCGATGGCGCCTCTGGATGGCGATGTCGGCGAGGCATTTACGGCGATGCGCGACTTGCGGGACGAATTGTTCGGTGGGAGTGTTGGCTTGCTGAGTATGGGTATGAGTCATGATTACCGTGCGGCCGTGGCCGCGGGTGCAAATATGGTAAGGCTGGGCTCAACACTGTTCGGCGATCTGGATATTCGTAACAACAGGGACGACTGATGCAGCAACTGACTATTTCTTTTATCGGCGGCGGTAATATGGCCGAAGCGCTGATCGCAGGCCTGCGGCGGGCCGGGCATGCGGCAGAGCTGATCTGTGTGGCCGAACCGACAGAGGCTCGGCGTCAGCAATTAAGCAGCATATACGGCGTGCGTACGACAGCCGATAATGTCGAGGCTGTCAGCTGTGCCGATATGCTGGTGCTGGCGGTCAAGCCCCAGCAGATGAAAAACGCACTGTCGGGTATGGGCGAACATCTGAAGACGGATGCCACTATCGTCAGTATTGCTGCCGGCGTGAGTATTTCGTCGCTGGCAGAGTGGCTGTCTGGAAAATCGGCGAATCTGGTGCGGGTGATGCCTAATACACCGGCGCTGGTTGGTGAGGGGATGTCGGTCCTCTACAGTGATGCAGGCGATGAACACCACAACAGGGCTACCTACCTGATGCAAGCCTGCGGCGCGGTGGAGTGGGTGGATAGCGAGCAGCAGATGCATGCGGTGACCGCGGTTTCCGGTAGCGGGCCGGCTTATTTTTTCCTGCTGGCTGAAGTGATGCGGGCATCGGGCGTGGCTTTGGGTCTGAGCGAGGAGCTGGCCGGCAAACTGGCGGCACAAACCGCGCTGGGTGCTGGCCGGATGCTGGCAGAGAGCGGCCGTACGCCCGAAATACTGCGGCAGCAGGTGACCAGCCCCGGTGGTACCACTCAGGCGGCGCTGGATGTGATGTTCGAAGAAGGGCTGCCTGCAACGGTGCGTAAGGCTCTGGCGGCAGCCAGCAAGAGATCGAAAGAGCTGGCGGGCTGATATGTATATACTCGGATATTTTCTGCAGGCTCTGGCCGGTGTTATTCATATGGTACTGATGGCTGCCATGATTGTTGTCATAGCCCGGGCGGTACTCTCCTGGGTCTCTCCCGATCCCTATAATCCGGTGGTACGTATCATCAACCAGCTCTCTGAGCCGTTGTTGTTTCCGATCCGGCGGCGTGTGCCCTATATCGGCGGCATCGATTTTTCACCGATGATTGTGCTGCTGATACTGATGTTTATTGATAATTTTCTGGTGCCAACTCTGGCGCGGGTTGCAGCTAGCCTGATTCAGGGGTGAGTATCGATGATGCCCTGATTGAGGGCAAAGATGGTCTGTATGTCAATATTCATGCGCAGCCGGGAGCGAGAAAGCCGGCTCTGCGCGGTATGCATGGTGATGCGCTAAAAATCGCCGTGGCTGAAGCGGCTCAGGACGGCAAGGCGAATGAAGCCATTGTCCGTTTTATTGCCGATGCACTGAATCTCTCCCGCGCGGATGTGGATGTCGCCTCCGGTCATACATCGCGCCGCAAGCGCCTGTTTCTGCATGGAGACGGTAGCGAGTTGCGGGCTCGACTGCTCCTGTGGATGGACGGCTGAGAGCAGCTCTTTCAGATGAAAAACTCCGGGTTATCCGCTTATGTCAGGGCCAGCTGAATCAGGAATTCGGCGCTACCCAGTACCAGAGGGCCGATAATCGTTTGCAATACACCGGTTGCCAGCAATGCGACGATGATAATGAAGCCATAAGGCTCCAGTCTGGACAGGCTGTATGATGCCGCTCCCGGGAGCAGACCGACAGCAACGCGTCCGCCATCAAGCGGCGGCAGCGGCAGCAGATTGAAAATACATAATACCATGTTGATGATAATCGAAGCCTGGCACATCAGGGAGAGCGGTTGAGCCACCCAGTGCGCTGCAGCGGGCAGGTGTACGGCTACAATCAACAGTACGGTGGAGAGCAGGGCGAGCAGCAGATTGGTGGCCGGCCCGGCAAGCGCAACCAGTACCATATCCTGTTTGGGGCGCCTGAGATTTCTGAAGTTGACCGGTACCGGTTTGGCATAGCCGAAGAGAAAAGGAGAGCCGATAACGATCAGGGCGATCGGAATCAGAATGGTGCCGATCGGATCGATATGTTTGAGCGGGTTGAGGGTCAAACGCCCCATCCAGCGGGCGGTATTATCGCCCAGTCGCTCGGCCACCCAGCCATGCGCTACCTCGTGCAGAATGATGGCCAGCAGAACGGGCAGAGCCCAAATACTTATTTTTTCCATAATCATGGCGAAATCCATCTGGTATCTCCTTGTCCTGTCAATGCTGCCGCCGGATGGCTGTCAGGGGAACAGGCGATATGGTATGCTTTACTAGTAGTGCCGACATGTTCAGCTTTTCGCCGGCAAACGCCATGATAAAACGACTTCCGACTATATTGATACTGTGCCTGTTGGCAGTACTGGCCTGGTTCCTCTGGCAAAAGCCGGCTGCGGCGCCGGATCAACAGGCTGTTCGCACAGCTATGCCGGAAATGCCGAAGCAGGCAAAAGCAGGGGATGAGCAGCACTTACAGCTATGGCGCGTAGTGACGCGCAGACTGGTTTCCCGCGCATCGGTCAATACGCTGGATGCCCGCCTGCATCAGATGGGACTGACTCCGATTGAATTGAGCATGGAGGAAGAGGTTACGGTGCATGCTTTTGACGATGCTACCCTGTATAAAACCCGGGAAGAGGCGTCTGTAGCTGCGCAGTTATGGAAGGAAAAGGGGTTTGATGTAAACCTTATCAAGGTTGATGATACCACCTATATGCTGGGACTCGGGCGCTTGTATCAGGAAAAACATGCCCTGCTGTTGCAGCAGAAACTGAAACAAACGGGCATGGCGTATCGTTATCAGCGGCGTGCGGTTCCCGTGACCACCTGGCGATTCACCTTTGCCGCCAGCGACCGGGCCGACGCGCAACAGCTGTGGCAGCAACTGGAGAATAGTGGTGTGCTGATGCCTGTATTGATGACCGAAGTGCAATTTCAACAGCTCTATGGAGCACTGGTGCTCAAGCCGCATCCGGCAACCGGGGGCGGCACAACCATCCGCTAAAGCCGGCTTCGGCCATCTATGTTTTCAGTTCACGCGACAGCATTGATGCAGAGCAGACGTGGCTGCTGCTGACGATTTTATGGCAATTGTGATCTGCTGTTGAAAAGAGCGTAAAGCGTGCGATCATACAAAGCATGAATTCCTCGACAGATCCGTGTGGTGCGGGCGTATTGCTGCGCGCTATGAATCTCTTTTTCTGCCGCAACTGGCACAGGCTGATTGTAAGCGGTGAGTCTTTGCCGGACGGGCCTGTGATTCTGGTCAGCAATCATCTGTGCGGGCTCGATCCGTTGCTGATTCAGGCATCGGTCAATCGACCTCTCCGTTTTCTGATGGCGCGCGAGTATTATATGAAAATGTGGTATGTGCGCAGAGGACTGGATCTGGTGGGAGCCATCCCTGTTACGCCGGGCGGAGCCAACCGACATGCGGTGCGTAAGGCCATTGAAGTGGTGCGAGCGGGGAACGCCCTGTGTCTGTTTCCCGAAGGTGCGGCAAACCCGCCGATTCCCATGCATCGCATTTTACCAGGTGCAGCCCTGATCGCGCGGGAGAGCGGGGCGCCTATCATACCGCTCAGGATATCGGGCGTGTTGCCATTTGATCATGTGCACCTGTGGCGATCGTTTTACCGCCGTTCAAGAGCGCAGGTTGTGATTGGTAAACCGATAACGCTGCCCGAGGTATCTGAAGGGAGGGCTGGTTTGCATGAAGATACCGCCCTGATCCGCCATGCTATATGCGAGCTGGCGAGTTTTGACAGGGCCCCGGATCACGACGCGTCGCCTGGCTGATATGGCCGCGTATGCCGATGTTGCGCAGGATTGTTATGCGAAAATCTGATCCGGCCGGATCAGAGCTCTTCCTGAAGGTATGAGGTGATGGTATTGAGCAGGGCAAGCAGCCCGCCGGGTACCTTATTGCGGCACAACAGTGCCGTGTAAATTACATTCTCGCCAATGGCTGTTTCATGGGTGATCAGAATGCGTCCTTCGTGCAGAATCACACCGTTACAGATCGGTTCACCAAAGCCGCCGCATTGAGCCATACGGCGCGTTGTTTCCATAACCATCGGCGAATACAGTGCGAACTCATCGCCTTCCGGTGCATTACCCACCTGACAAATCAGCATGCCTTCACCATTGATAATGATAATGCATTCCATGCCATGCTGCTGCCTCAGACGTTCGAGTTTATCCTTTAACATAGCATCATCCTCCAGCCCCGCAGTTCGAATTGCGACTCTCGCAGCAGGTAACAAATAATTCAAGATATCTGCGCTATGATGGCTGAGTTTTGCGAAGGAGGCGCTCTGATAAACCGTATATACATTGCTTCAGGTGGCGGAAAGCAGCAACATCCGGAAAGCAAACGGGGAGAAAGAATGCGATCAATTGCGATGATCCTGCTGCTATATATGACTCTGCTGCCTGTGGCCGGTTACGCAGGTAGTGATGATCACTGGCTGAAACGGGACTCTGTGACGGGTTCATGGGGCGGGCTGCGCGATGCGCTGAAAGATCAGGGTGTCGATATTGAACTGATGTATACAGGTGAAATGGTGCGTAATTTCTCGGGCGGCGTATTCAATCGTCCCGGCTCCCTTTACCATGATAATCTGGATCTGAAGCTGACGGCGGAGAGTGACAAGCTGGGTCTTTGGCACGGGGGGCGATGGTTGGTTTATGGCTTGCGCAATCATGGTTCTCAGCCGAGTGTTTCTCTGATCGGTGATTTGCATACGGTCAGTAATATTGAGGCCCCTGACCAGTTTATCGTCTATGAAGCATGGTATGAGCAGCAGTGGCTGGATGGTCGTCTCTCTCTGCTTGCAGGTTTACATGATTTGAACTCAGAGTTTTATATCACAGAATACGGCAGTCTGTTCCTCAACTCATCGTTCGGTATCGGACCGGATATCTCGGGCAATGTAACGGCCTCGATATTTCCCCGACCCGGACTGGGGCTGCGCCTGCGCGCGCGACCATCAGAGCAGGTTTACATACAGGGGGCCGTCTACGATGGTGACCCTGCAACACGCGCGATCAGACGTATGGAAGGACGGATGATGATTGCCGAAGCGGGCTATGTGATAACTGGCGGCGCGGGTTATAAACTCGGTTGCTGGCGACATACCGCCGATCGAATTTATGCCGGGCGCAGTTTTTCAGGCGATTACGGCCTCTATGCCACGGTCGATCAGCCGCTGTTCGAGTTTGACGGTGGCGGTAAAGCGGGTCTGTTTCTCCAGTATGGTTGGGTGCCTGCCGATCGAAACAGGAATATTCGTTATATCGGCGGCGGGGTGCACCTGCAGGGGCTGATTCGCGGCCGCAGTCAGGATGAGGCGGGCGTGGCGATTGCACGTGCGGATACGCATCTGGATGCCGAAACGACGCTGGAGTTGACCTACCGTCTGGTGCTTTACCCGTGGCTTGCCATTCAGCCATCATTTCAGTGGATTGATAATCCGGGTGGTGATGCGAAGGTGCATGCAGCCAAAGTCGGCCTGCTCAGGTTTTCAATCGCGCTTTAGATGCCGTCAAAAAGCAATCAGCGTTTTGCAAAATGCAACCCGGTCGTAGCCTTATGTGTAAGCAGGTGGTGGCTTCCGGGCTTGCAATTGAGCGCTCTGACACGATGATACGCCGCATGTACGGCTTGAAGATAGCTGCAATGCAGCGCCTGCGCTTTATCATGGCCATCCTGGCCGTGGCGGGCAGCATGTGGGCGGTTGTTGATCTGCACCAGCATCAGGATGGCCTGCATAAAACCGGTACATGTAATATTTGTTCACTGGAACATGCGGTCAGTCACGGCTCTCTGACAGCCATGATGCAATCGCTCGCTTCACCTGCCATTGTGTCCGAACGTCAGTTGAAACCGACGCAACGTGCAAGCTCATCGGCAACCTATCTGGTTGCACTGATTCGCGCCCCTCCTTTCGCCTGAATTTCCCAATATTTGTATAACTAATACCTGTTACTGGCGGGGCATCTGTCGTATGCCGGCAGCCGGGTTTATGCGGAGAAGCCAGATAGTCTGAGCTGACGATGTCTGTTGCATCGCACATGTCAGTGATCCGGCCTCTTTGCTGAATCCACGGCTGTATGTTTGAACCGGCATCCATCCGATTTGATCGCTCCCGCTACCCTGACAGCAATATACTGGAGATTTTATGCGAAATACCGCTGTGGCGTGGCTGTTGCCATGCCTGATGCTTGCAGTGCCGATGGCGCAAGCAGAACCAATTGATGAATTGAAACAACTGAAAATGCAGTTGCAGCTGATGCAACAGAAAATAGAAAAGCTGGAGGCGGCTCAGGCAAAGGCTGCGGCCGAACGAGCCAGTGAGCAGGCAGCGGCAGCCACGCAAGCCGCAGCCACGCAAGCCGCAGCTCAAGCGCTTCCTCAAATGCCAGAGCCTGTCAGTAACAGCCGCTCCGATGCCAACGCATTTAACCCGCAAGTCAGTTTTGTGTTGAACGGCGGCTACAATGCCTCCAGTCGTAATCCGGCCCTGTTCTCAGTGCCGGGTTTTGCACTCGGGGACAGCGCTGCGCTGGCAGATCGCGGTCTGACATTGAATGAATCGGAGTTGAATCTGGCCGCCAATGTCGATAACAGCTTTTATGCCAGTTCGACGCTCTCCTTGCCTGCAGGTGGCGGAATTAATGTTGAGGAAGCCTATGTTCAGACGCTGGGCCTGCCCGCCGGACTGACCGTCAAGGGCGGTCGCTTTTTCTCGGACATTGGTTATATCAACCACTTTCATCCGCATCATGACGATTTTATCGATCGCTCATTGGCCAACCGGGTGTTTCTGAATTCAATCTTCGCCGGAGACGGTCTGCAAGCGCGCTGGCTGGCACCGACGGACACGTTTCTGGAGCTGGGCGGCGAATTGTTGCGCGGCGACCGTTTTCCGGGCGGCGGTGCTGCCCGCCGCGGCACGGGCTCCTGGGATCTGTTTGTTCATGCCGGCGGTGATGTCGGCTTCAGCAACAGCTGGCTGGCGGGCTTCTCCTGGCTGAATACAACCTCGCTGGGTCGTAGCAGCTTTGATAATACAGGAGCGGTGACCGGCACATTCGATGGCAACAGCACGCTTGCTATCGCCAACCTGGTGTGGAAATGGGCGCCCAACGGCAACCCGGTAGACCGGAATTTTAAATTCCAGATGGAGCTGTTTGGTCAGCGGCAGGGCGGGGCATTTAATACCTTGTCTTATCAATCACGCCAGTGGGGCGGTTATGTGGAAGCTGTATATCAGCCTGTGCATGGCTGGGATATCGGACTGCGTCACTCGCTGGTTTTTGCCGCTAACAGAGGCGGGGCGGTATTGCCGGGCGGCTTGTTTGACAGTGCCGGACATCGACCGAACCGGACCAGTCTGGTGCTGGGTTATGCGAATAGTGAATTCAGCCACTTCCGCATGCAGTTCAGTCTCGACAAGAGTCAGCCCCTGACGGATTACCAGCTGGGTCTGCAATATATTATGATCATCGGCGCCCACGGCGCGCATCAGTATTAGGAGGAAGGAATGAATATATTCATGAAATCGGGATTGATTCTGTTAGCCGTGTCGAGTCTGGCCCTGCCGGCTCAGGCAGCCGTGCATGTGTTTGCCTGTGAGCCGGAGTGGGCTGCGCTGGCCGGTGAGTTGGGAGGATCGGATGTGGATGTCTATACGGCTACATCCGCGCTTCAGGACCCGCATCATATCCAGGCGCGACCGAGCCTGATTGCGCGGGTTCACAACAGTGACCTGGTGATGGCGACCGGGGCACAGCTGGAGATCGGCTGGTTGCCCGTGTTGCTTCGCCAGAGCGCCAATGCTGCTGTTCAGCCGGGTAATCCCGGCTATTTTGAGGCGGCCAGTTACGTGAAATTGCTGGATGTACCTACCACCGTCGACCGATCCCAGGGTGATGTGCATCCGGGCGGTAATCCGCATATCCAGACCGATGCACGCAATATGCTGTTGGTGGCTGCAGCGCTGAACAGCCGTTTGCAGCAGATTGATCCGGAGCATCAGGCGGACTATCAGAAACGTTACGAGGATTTCTCCCATCGCTGGCAGGATGCGCTGGTTCGCTGGCAGCAGATGGCGGCACCCCTGCACGGAATCAAGCTGATTGCCTATCACAAGGGCTGGGCCTATATGCTGCGTTGGCTCTCGATGCAGGAGGTGGGGACAATTGAGCCGCTGCCGGGTATCGCTCCAAGCGCGGGCTATCTGGCTGGCTTGTTGAAAAAGCAGCAGGGGCAGCCGGCTGCAATGGTGATCTATGCAGCCTACCAGAGTTCTAAGGCGTCTGAATGGTTGGGCAAGCGCTTGCATATACCGGTCGTTCAGCTGCCGTTCACGGTCGGAGGCGATGATCAGGCAGAAGATCTGTTCAGCCTGTATGATGATACCATCAAGCGACTGCTTAAAGCGGCAGGGCACTGATGGCTGAAGGTTTTACTATTCTCTGGCCTGCATTGCTTGCAGGCCTGCTGGTATTGTCCACGCATGTGCCGCTGGGGCGGGTGGTGCTGGCCCGAGGCATTATTTTTATTGATATCGCCATTGCCCAGATTGCCGGCCTTGGCGTGATTGCGGCACATTCGGCAGGTTGGGAGTCGGACGGCTGGGGTGGTCAGGCGGCAGCCGGTCTTGCCGCTCTTGGCGCAGCGGCTTTGTTCAATGTGTGCGAAAAAAAGTGGCCGGATGTGCTCGAAGCCCTGATCGGCATCGCATTCGTGCTGGCATCCAGTGGCAGTATTCTGCTGCTGGCAGGTGATCCGCACGCCGGAGAGCAGTTGAAAGATCTGCTGGTCGGTCAGATTCTGTGGGTTGGGACCGAACAGCTGATTTATACAGCTCTGCTCTATGGTCTGATTTTGCTGGCCTGGTTCGGCTATCATAAACAGCTGGGTCGCGGCGGCTTTTATCTGTTGTTCGCTATGGCTGTTACGGCATCTGTGCAGATGGTCGGCGTCTACCTGGTTTTTGCCAGTCTGATTATTCCGGCACTTGCCGCCAGAGGCTTTGCCACGGCATATCAGCTGCCGGCCGCATACGCGACGGGTTTTGCCGGATATGTTGCAGGTCTGTGGCTCTCATACGTCTATGATTTTCCCTCAGGCGCCATCATCATCTGGAGCATGGCGGGCATTGCCCTCGTGGTGTTGTTCGGACGGAGCAGGAGTGGCGATAAGGCTCAGGGTGCGATTGATGTGACGTGATACTTCTGCAGCGCTTTGGGCACATACCAGTGCTCACTGTTATAGCCGATGCCGGCAGGAGCCGGCTTGATGCCGTGGATGCGTTTACTCATGACCGGCAGTGAGTAGGGGGCAAAGAGGAATACCATCGGCAGATCGTGCCAGATCTCGGCCTGCATGTTGTCGTAATAGTGTTTGCGTTTGACTCTGTCGAAAGTGCGGCGGGCTGCATCCAGATCGGCATCCACCTTGTCGTTATGATAGGAGAGGAAGTTGAACTGGCGCGGTCCTGTCTGCGAGGAGTGCCAGATTGAGTACTGATCCGGATCGGGCGATAGCGACCAGCCGAGAATCACCGCATCAAACTGCCGCTTGTTGATGAAGTTTTCGATGAACGCCGACCACTCAACCAGTCGGATGTTCACCGCAATGCCCACCTTTTTCAGGCGCTGCTGAATGATTGTTGCGGCATCGGCACGCTGTTTGTTGCCGTTATTGGTCAGGATGGTAAAGGTCAGCGGTTTGCCGCCTTTATCGAGTATGCCGTCGCCGTTGCTATCCTGCCAGCCGGCTTGTGCCAGTAGCTGGCGGGCTCGGTTCGCATCATGGGGGCGCGGCTTGAGTTTCTTGTTGACCCAATAGGTGCCGGGTTTGTAGGGACTGGCAATGGTCTCCCCCAAGCCCAGCTGAACGCCATCCAGAATTTCCTGACGATCAATGGCATAGGCGATCGCCTCGCGTACGCGGATATCGTCAAAGGGTTTGCGCTTGAGATTAAAGCCGAGATAGGTGTAAACAAAATCCAGATATTTGTAACGGTTATAGTTCTTTTTCAGTGACTCTCTCTGCTCGAACAGGCGTTTGTATTGAATCGGCGTCAGGCCGACGGAATCGATTCTACCGGCTGAGAGCTCGAGAAACTGAGTGGCTCTGTCCGGGATAATCCGGGTCAGCCGCTCGCTGATCCATACAGGCCCGTCAAAATAGTTCGGGTTGGCCCGCATCAGAATGGACTGCTGCGCTTGCCAGTCGGCCAGCATATAGGGGCCGATGGTAGCCTTCGGGTGGCGTGAGAGATCGGTATGCATGATATCTACGCCGGCAAAGACATGCTCGGGCAGGATTGCCAGCGAAGACCACGAAGCCAGAGCCGGTGAAAACGGCTCATTATAGTGGACGACAAAGGTAAGCTTGTCCGGGATTTCGAAACCGCTAACCAGCGCATAATCGGACTTGTAGGCGCTTTGGGTATGGTCATCCTGAATCAGTTTCAGGGTGAAGCCGCAGTCTGCAGAGGTGAATGGTTGCCCGTCACTCCACTTCAGACCGGGGCGCAGATGAAAGGTGATGGTCTTGTTGTCTGCAGATATTTCCCACTTGCTGGCCAGCTGACCTGTCAGGTTCAGATCCTTGTCATATTTCAGCAGCGAGAGATAAAGCTGACCGGCAATGGCGTGACTGGATGCATCGCCGGCAATCATCGGGATCAGGTTGCTGGCATCTCCGATGCTGGCATCCACCAGCCTGTCACCTGTTGCCGGTATATCTGCAACCGCCTGGCTTGTGGTTGGTTGGTTATTTGATTCCGGTGCGCTACAGGCTGAAAACAGCAGGGCAAACAGGCACAGAAAGATGCGCGGTGCCATCAGCTGGGACTCATGCTTGCCTTGACCCAAAGGGTATCTCCGGCTCTGATCGTTCCATTGCGGGGTAAGCCGTTATAGCGGGAAATGGCTTTTGATGTCGTGCCAAAGCGCCGGGCAATGCGCCAGAGCGAGTCGCCGCGGCGAACGGTATAACGAAGGCGCTGGTGGGAAGGCAGCAGGGGATTGGCATGCGCTGAGGCGTGAGCCAGATTCCCGACAGGAACCTTCAGATGAAGACCAATGTGGATCATTTTGCCGATATGCGGGTTCAACTCTTTAAGCATCGCGACGCTGATGTGATGTTCACGGGCGATGCCCCACAGCGTGTCACCCTTGCGGACGGTTCTCAGAACGAATTGAGGGCCGGCCAGACTCATCTGCTCAAGCACCTGCTGGTAGTGCGCTTCAGCCACATGAATGGTGACTGTTTTTTTCAGGTATTGGGCCTTGTTCAGGCAGGGATTATAGCGAAATATATCATTTTCGCTCATATGGCTGAGCTTGGCCAGACGGTGTATATCGACGGGCGTACTTAACTCCAGAGGTCGGGTTTTTACAGGCTCCGGAAAAACAAACTCATGTGCCTGCGTCAGCGCCGCCAGACCAATAATATGTTGTACATACAGGCGAGCAGCAGACGGAACCGGCATGGCATCGAGACCATCGGCAGCGCTCCATGGCTGTTTGGCCAGTCGTTTGCCTACATAATTGGGGCCGAGGTTGTAGGCGGCAAAAGCCAGCGGCCAGCTGTCAAATCGCTGATGCAGTTGCAACAGATAGCTTACAGCCGCTTCGGTTGAAGCTTCAATGGATCTTCTGCCGTTTATTTTATTATCCGAACGGACACCGAGGCCATGGGCGGTGCGGGGCATCAGTTGCCACAGCCCCAGCGCCCCGGAATGGGAGATTGCATAAGGATTATAGGTGGATTCGACGGCAGGAATGACGTCCAGCGACAGAGGTGCGCCCAGACGTATCAGGGTATCGAGCATGCGCCGACGTACAAAGCGGGAGCGCTCACTGATGGTCTCCCAGCTACGCCGGTAATTCTTCATGGCCAGTTGTCGGGCTCTGGCAATATCTTCAGGCAGTAATCCGGCAAGCAGGGGGTCTGTTGCTGCAGGCTGCTCGTCTGAGTTTTGCAGCGTGTTTGACATATGCAGGTCATCTTCCGACGTGACTGCAGCGGCAGCCTGCTGCCTCTCCTGTAGCACACCCTGTTCGGGGATATGTGCACAGGCGCTTAGTAACAGCAGGCAGATTGCGGCGACAGGAGAGAGGCTATGGTGGTTGCGACAGGGACCTAATGGTACCTGTTGTTTATCGAAGGAGGTCATCAATCAGACGGATCGCTCTGTACTCAAAACAGTTCATCATAATCGTAATTATCATCGTCGAACTCTTCATCGCCGGCTTGTGCTTCCACCAGCGCATTACCCAGCAGTGTCAGCGCAAGCATTTTACTGCCCTCTTTTACACGTGCATCGACAGGGATTACCATGGTATCACCCAACTCCAGCAGCGCGGCGATTTCATCCGGAGATTTTGCCCCGGGCAGATCCTGTTTGGTGGCTCCGACCACAACAGGCAGATCCACATTCTCGGAGAAATATTCGAACATTTTTTTCATTTCCAGCATCGATTCATCACTGGTGCTGTCGACAAGGAAAATAGCACCAATGGCGCCCTTGGAGAGAATTTTCCACATAAAGTTGAAGCGGGCCTGACCCGGAGTGCCGAAGAGATGCATCTCCAGACTGTCATCGATCTTGAGTATGCCAAAGTCCAGCCCGACGGTGGTCATGGCCTTGAGTTGGGAAACCTGATCGGTGGCAGCGACGTCTGTGGCTGCAATCTGGCTATCACTGAGGTTTTGAACCATCGTGGTTTTGCCGGCATTGACCGGTCCGGTAATCACCAGTTTAACAATCTGTTTCTCTTCAGTCATGATCAGAGGCCCCTGATTCTGTCGATAATACGACTCAAAATAGATGTTTTCCTTTTCCGCGATTGCGGCGCGTTGCGCTGTAGCATGCTCTGGGTGACCTGATGATTTTCATTCCGGGGAGCGTTCATCGGCGCAATCAGGCCCAGAATGTAGGTGGCCATCATCACTCTGAGACGTACGATCTCATCGCGGGTGTTTTCCGCCTGTGAGACATAACTCTGCATGCGAAATGAGCCGTTATGCTGGTATTGCATATGCATTTTCATATAGGCGGAGTTATCCTGGAAAGCATAGCGCTGCATGGGATAGAGGCGAACTATCAGCGGGGGAAGACGCATGGTGAAACTGAGCAGGGATGCACGCATCTCCGCATTAAATGTGTAACCGGCCAGCGCCGATGAGATGGCCTGGGGCGCAAAAATACGTTTGCTGGTTAACGGATTAAAATCCGTGCTGGTCACAACATTGACGGAGTCGGCTTCAAATACTTCCCTCAGTTTTTGGGCGACTTCATTGTGCGAGCCTTCAAAGCCGGCACGCTCATAATAGATGCTTTTGGTCACTGAACCCTTTGTATAATCCAACCGTGCCGGTTTCTGGTTGATGATCATACGGCGCAGGTAAACAAGCGAATTCATAGTTTGCCCTCCATCACACCCTTTTTAATGAAGGGGAATATACAGACTAATGGCGTACTCGCAACATCAGGGGCGTTTTCAATGATGTTGCAGGAGAAAACAATTGAGATACAGCCCCCCAAAGAGGGGGCGTGCTATTGCTGGCTGATATCAACCAAAGCTCATTAGTGTTTCAAGCAGCTTCTGATTCATGCCGGTCACTTCCGACATTCTTCGCATGCGATCCTCATGATACGCGCCGATAATAATCATGGCGTCCAGATCCAGAATAGCCAGTGCTGCGGAAACGGCTTCGGGGCCCTGCTGAACAAGCGTTTCAGCAAAAGCTCTGCGCAGGTATGAGGTGACAACTTCTACATAATAGGGTGCAATCTTGGCTTTGACATGAATTTCACCAATCTTGTAGCGCCGCTCAAAATATTCATCGCCATAGGTGCCGTTGAATAGTTCGTCCATCCATATTTTATGCGTCGCTTTGAGTTGATCTATGCGGCCTGCAACAATATTGGCGGCTGTCGGATCCTTTGATAATTCAGCATAGAATGTATCGGTGATTTCATTTTGTCGCTGCATGACGGTTGCTTTAATCGTTGGCAGAAGCGGTGCATAGAGTTCATCGAATCGGGTGAACACCTTTGCTTTAATGAAGTTCTCTTTTGTCAGGTTTGACATGTGCCGGGTCCTTTATCTGTGATGAGTGTGGTTTTTTAGATCATGGCTTTGCTGATGTTCGGAACAGGCACGAAAATCCGCTCACTGGATCATAAGCGTTATCAGGAAAATCCGCATGCCCCCTGAGTTGCAAGAGGCATGCGCATGATCCGGCATTAAATAATCTGGCCCAGTTGTGACTGCGCCTGTCTGGCTTCGAGCAGTACCAGTCCGAGATTTGCGCCCTTGGAAACAGTGATAATCAACGCTGCACGACTTTCGATGTCAAACAGCAGAATGCCGGCGTTGGTGCCGCGAATATTCACCTCCTGAAACTCGCCGACCTTGAGAGTGGTGGTCACGCGCTTGGCCAGGCTGCCGAGAGCCGCGCCCATGGCTGCTGCTGCATCTCCCTGATCGCCACCCAAATGATCCGCAATCATCATACCATCGGGACTGATGACGCCGAGTCCCTTGATGTCTGAGGTGGCCATTTTCAGTTCATTGAGCACCGCATCGATTTTTTCCTGTTTAGTCGCCATATCTGTCTCCTCTCTGTTTTTTTGTTGAATGGTTTATGCCGGTAGTTGATACACGTCTTGCATGGCTTCAGCGCCGGGTTCGAGTTTTTCCACCCAGTCGATAAAGTTGCTGCACATCTGTTTGCCGCGAAAGATAGCGCCGTGTTGCGGTGCGATGATCTCGATATCCAGACCGCGTACCATTTTAGCCCAAAGCCTGCATGCTGTACTGCTGGCCATATAGCGGTTGTGAAAGCCCGCCATATGAGTTGTGTGCGCATCAAAATCCTCGACAAATCGATAATCAACGAGTGCCGCTCCCAGGTCCCCGGAATAGAGAATCTTTGATAGCGGATCATAGACATGGAAATTGCCCGCCGAGTGCAGGAAGTGGGCTGGAATGATCAGTAGTTCACAACCGTTCAGATTGATTCTCATGCCTTCGTCGGGAATGGTTTTCATTCGATCCATGACGCTGCCGTCGACGCCAAAGTGGGCGACAAAACGCCGCCATATCGCGGACATATAGGCATCGGCTTCTGTGACCATCAGCCAGCCGTTGATCGAGGCGACAATATCCGGATCCTGATGGGAGAGGAACAGGTATTCCAGCGCCGATGGTGACAGAAATTCCGGCATGGCGGCAAATATTTTTGAATAGACCTTGTGTCCGCCGGGATCGAGCAGCATGCCCTTGCCGTTATGGATGATCAGATGTTGATTTGCCGAAACCATTTCGCCTTCTGTGAAATCCTCGAAAAAGATGTTCCGGTGTCCATCCTGTTCATATAGTACATCTGCCATGTGCGGGGACTCCTTTTTCCTGCTGGTTATGAGTAAGCATTCATCGCTTCGGCTATGCGGTCTCTGAGTGTGTTGAGCACCTGTTTGATACGGGGCGGAACTGAGGTTGTATCCAGAGCCAGCACATAGGGTGTGCCGTTAATCTCCACGTCTCTGAGAACCATCAGGTGACTGTCTTCCAGAATCAGGGCGATACAGGTGATGCTGTCGTATTCACCAAGGCGTGCGGCATGATTGCCAACCCGGATCAGTTCCGGCGCAATAGCCGCCATCCCGGCATGAGAAATTTCGCCGGCATGGCAAACGGGCAGGCCATCATGATCAGCCAGCAGCAGCGAGCGCAGGCCATATTGCTGGCAAGTCTCTTCCAGTATACTGCGAAGACGTATATCCAGTTTGATTGATGTGTTTTGCTGCAAGCCTGAAGTCCCCCTCCTGACAGTGGGTAATATAACCATAAGTCGGGCGTGGTTTCCATAAAAAAGAATTATTGGCGCACCGGGTATGATGCAATTCTGTGTGCAGGTTTGACCTGATTCACATCATGCAGTAGTGATGCTCTGGTTGTGTGGTGGCAGGGGTGGCAATCATGGATGTATTGATCATGGGTAGTCTGAGCGGCAGGCACATTGCGGATGCTGCACAGATTCTAAGTCTCGCGGAACTTGAGCCCGTTCGGCTGACGCATCAAGGTGCGTACACGGGTAAGCCGGGCACGCGTATTCACAGCGATGGCAGGATGGTGCTGAAAATCAATGAGAACCGTCGCTTTCCATCTGCCGATGTGGCGGAGAGGTGGTGCGATCTTCAGTTGCAAAAAGAGAAGAACTACGCGATTTATCATCCGGACAGAACCTGGCTGGTTCTCACTGATAACGGTCAGTGCCTGACAGCAAACCTGACGCCACAACTGGTGCCGCTCCACCAGCTGGACTTTTCAGAGATCGGTAAAGAGGAGCGTGTCCGGTTGCTGACTTGTGTGCTGGATTGCTACCTTGATTTTGCCCGCAGGTTCAACTTGAAGCTGGATGACGGCTTGTCCAACTTTGCCCTTTGTGAGGCTGGCGAGGGCGGAATCTGTTATCTGGACGATGATATCTACCCATGGGACAGCTTTACCTCGCTCTCCGCCATGCTCGGTAACTGGCTGAGAACATCTGCATCGTTATCTCTGGATGCGGATGACTGGCGGCAGATGGGCGTGTTGCTCAAGCCTTTGCTGCGCACGCATTCGTCGGATGCCGGTGATATGGTGTGTGAGTCTCTCAAGGATCAAATTGTCGGTAGTCATGAGGCGCTGAAGCAGAGTTTTTTACAGGCTTTGTGTGCGAGGCATGCGGCAGCTGCTGTTGATGATGCCGAGGCCTGGCCTGTGACGGGGGAGGCGATCGGCCTGATTGCCGATATCCATGCCAACCTGCCGGCACTGGAGGCTGTGCTCAGGGTGCTGGATCAGCGCGGCATCAGACAATATCTGATGCTCGGAGATGTTGTCGGCTATGGACCGAATCCGAAGGCGTGCATTGACCTTGTCAGGGAACGCAATATGTACTGTTTGCGCGGCAATCATGATCATTATGTGGCGCATCAGGGGGATGTCAGGGTTGCGATGGGAATCATGGCCAGACGTACCGGAGACTGGACGGTCGGAGTGCTGGAAGAGAGTGACCGGCAATGGCTGGGAGGGCTGCCGGTGCGCTACCGCAGTCATGACTGGATGGCGGTGCATGGAGCGCCGGTGGATAAAAGCTTTTTCAATGCCTATGTCTATGAGATGACGTCGGAGCGAAATCTGGATTTTCTGGTTGATTCGGGTATAGGGCTCTGCCTGCATGGACATTCACATATTCAGGGCATTTATGCGCGTTCCGGCGGGCGGGATATGCCGTTTACCTGTCCTGAGAGGGTGGTGTTGAAGGGGTTGGATGCGGCGCTGCTTTGTCCGGGTTCGGTAGGGCAGCCGCGAGGTGGCAAGATAATCGCTCAGGCTGGTATTTTTTATCCGCATAACCTGACGGTGGAGATGTTGTCGCTGAACTACGATATTACCCCGCTGATTGAAGATATGCAGCGCTTCGGTTTTTCGCAGGATCTGATTACGCGCACACGTGAGGGGCGTTAACTCTCCAGTGGTCAGGCTTAAGGGCAGAGGGGCGCTGCGGTTTTCAATGCATCCCGGGTCGCCATCCATCCTGCGCCGAGACTGGTGGTGATGCGTGTGATAAAGACCAGCAAATAGTCCGGTTTATCGGGGATGACAGCCATGAAATGGTATGTGCCGTCGGTGGTCATCTGGATTTCCCTGATGTGATATTTCAGCTCATCGCCACGTTGAGCAGCCATCATGGTTTCAACAGCGGTAATGGTTTTGCCGCGAAAGATATCCACTGCGGCTGCACCAACCGCATCAACATAGGATTGGGTGAAATAGGGTACATTATGGTAGGCGCCGATAATCAGACCGCTGGTCAGATCGACCACGGCGGCAGCCAGGCCGCCATCCACGTCGTTGACCAGGTTTTCCAGTGTTTGATTCATGACTCCCCCCTCCATGGTCAGGGCCGACTGTTATCTGTTCTGTGCTTCCTGCATCACGCGTTTGACCAGCTCTTCCAGCAAGGCCGGTTGCTTTTGTGTCGCCGGTTTGCTCTCTTCGATCTGCTGCTTCTCCTGTTCAGACTTGCTCATCAGATCAATAATGATTTCAACCTCTTTTCTGGCGTGGCCAAGCAGCATGCCCAGTTTCAGTTCACTGCTACCCATTAGTGCAAGCAGCATATCTGTACCGGCGTGAATCAGAGCTACGGTATGACCGCGCGACTGGGTGACAACCTGAATGCACTCTTCGTCGTCGCCGCCCTGGATGGCAAGTGCATCGCCAAGCGAAAGCATGGATGAGCACATGGCGGCAATGGCATCTGCCTCTATATCAACGCTGGCGGCATAGGCCACAGGCAAGCCGTCCACGCTGCATAGCAGGGCTGCATTCAGGTTGGCTTCTCTGGCAACAAGTTGCTCAAGCTCATCCCGGCAGGCTTTTTTATATTTATCCAATCAAGTGCTCCTTATAGCCATGGCCAAGCAGGGCTCTGGCTACACAGTCAACAATTTTCCGGATCAGGCTCTGAACGCCGGCCGGAACCTTGCGACACAAAATTGAGAGATAGACAGATTCACCATCGAGCTTGGTTTCATGCATAATCAGCATGCGGCCGCGCTCGAGTACCAGCGCACTGCACACCGGTACGCCCATCTGACCGATCGCGGCCATTTTACTGGCATTTTCCATGATGGATGAAGAGTAGGGCGCAAAATCTTCGCCGGGCGAAGCGCCGACTTCAGCCATTAGCAATCCTTCTTCGTTTACGACCATGATGAAAATAAGATCCATCTCCAGACGCAAACGCTCAAGCTCATCATGAAGTGAAATATTCTATCTCCTTGTAAAACAATGAAAAACGAACGTAACTTAAGTTATTCCCGATTTTCTGTCAATATTGTCCAGCCTTTGTGCGTAGCGGAAATGATCCGGTGCGAAGTCTAATATACGGCGGCGCTCATCGCTATTTAATCATCAGTGATATGGATTGAAAAGAGGCGATTATTGACTCTTCTCGGGTCCATGACCAAGGCCGAATCGCTCGATGCTGAGGGCGCGTTTGGCATCGTCGTAGGTGACTTCCACCCTGCGTTTTACCATTTCTCCGCTCTTTTCATCTTTAAACTCTTCGTAATAGACGGCTTTGTTCGGGTGCATAACGTCCTTGAGCACCGGTGAGCCGAGTGCCTGTTCGATATGAAATTTGGTGTCGCCCTGTTTGATCAGTGCGGCATTGGTGAGATCAATTCTGTTGCCCTGATGGATCGGCTCGGCGGTACAGGCTGCCAGCAGCAGGGTGGTAATCATGATGGTCAGGTATCGCATCAGGCGGTCTCCAGTGGGCCACGATGGCCTTTTTCCAACAGGGTGATGTACTCTTTCATACCGTTCTCCAGCGACCACTCCGGCTGCCAGCCAAGCAGTGCGTGACTATCGCTGACGTCGGCCTCCGTGTGATTCTGGTAAAATGTATGCGGGTTATCCATATATTCAATCTTCGCATCAATGCCGAGTGTCTCTGCAGTGATATGAACAATGTCATTGAATGTTCTTGCCTGACCTGAGCCCACATTGCATACGCCGGAGCGTGGGGCATTGAGTGCGGCCAGATTGGCATTAATCACATCGCGGATGTAGACAAAGTCGCGCATCTGTTCGCCATATTTGAACAGGCGCGGGTTACGACCGGACTTCATCTGCTCGTAGAGCTGCAGGATCATCGATGCCGTTTTATTGCCATCTCTCTCGTTCTTGTGTGTTTCGCCGGGACCGAAGACGTTAAAATATCTCAGCCCGATCAGCGGGGCCGGGTGACGGTCATACCAGCGGTAAGCGATACGATCCATGGCCAGCTTGGAAAAACCGTAGATATTCTCAGGCTCTTCACCCGATCCGACCTTGTTGGGTGCAGGGGAGTTCCCGTAGGTGCCGGCCGATGAAGCATAGACCACGCGTGTGCCGGACATGCTGCTGGCTTCCAATAGCATGGCAAATGCATTGGTGTTAGCCTCAATCATCAGCCGTTGATTCATGACGGTTGTGTCTGTGATGGCGGCTTCATGATAAATGGCAGAGAAAGCGCCATCCGCGATTTCATCGAGCAGGGCCGGGTCATCGCAGTTGCAGGCGCGCACTTCACAGTCCACATGCACCAGGTTGCGCCAGTCGCCTGAGGAAAAATCATCAACAACGAGCACATCGGTTGCCGGTCGCTTGCACAGTGCAGCTGCAATATTGGAGCCGATATAGCCGGCTCCGCCGGTTACAAGAATTCGTTCACGCATGGTATCTGTCCATCACCTGTTTCATGTTTTGGTCACTCAATGCTGTTGGGCCGTATTACTGTTGATCCACTGCTGTTGCAGCGCAGCCAGGGCCCGGCTGGTGGCATCGTTGCACAATCGGTAGCCCAGCTTCCTGTTGACCCGGTCGGTGATTGTGTCGGGGGAAAGCTCAAGCATGTCGCGCTCGCTCAAGCCTGCCTGGGCAAGGATGCGCGAGATCCAGGAACCCAGCCCGGCAAGTTGATGAATGCGGGTAATACGAATTAATTCATCACACCGTTCAGGGGTGACCTGATTACCGGTAGCTGCTGATAACTCGGCCGCATCACTATCGGCAAAGGAGCTGACCGGGCGGCATAATAGCTTGAAGATGACCCACTCGCTTTCAGTGAGGAAATCCTTGTCTTCGTGTAGCGGAAATGCGCCCGGCAACGTCTGCACATTACTCATTCGGTGTACGCAGTCGGGCCGGTAATATAAGCGCCTTTCATAGCCCACTTGGTGATTTTAGCCATGGTTCGGTTGGCATGGGTGAGGTTGGCACGGCGCAATTTGGCGCCGGTCAGGTCGGAATTATACAGATTAGCCAGGCTCAGATCCGCGCCACGGAAATCACTTTTTTGCAGGTTACAGTCCGAAAGGTCGCTCGAGGTCAGTTTGGCATCGCGAAAGTTGCAGCCGGAGAGATCACAACCGGAGAGGTCCGCGCCGCTCAGATCCTGACCGGAAAAGTCGAGGCCGGAGAGGTTTTCTCCATGTACCGCCTTATCTCCCTGCAGATTCTTTAGCACCATCTCTACATCCATATTTCCTCCGGTATCCCGCATACGGGCATGCATAATGGCAAAAGGCTACGTACACACCGGTTTGGCGCAAGTGATAAACCCGTTTGAGTATGTGTTGCCAGGCTCTGGAGATGCGCGGCAAGGGGCCGAGATGCGTCCAATGGCATCATTGGTCGTACAGAATATGAGTGGTCTGACGCTGACATCGTTATCTGGAGAGCTGGGCTGTGATCTGTCTGTTCTGAGCCGGGCAGCAGGAAGGCTTTCGTATATGGATGTCAGTCGACGATCAATTGCAAACGAAGACGGAGAAAATTGTAAGAAGGCTTCATGTGTCAATGAGTTAAGCCTGACCCGGTTATAACTCTTTGGAAGAATGTTCAGGTAGTAATAATCCCCTGGAGTAGCGATTCGGTTGCATTGAACATCAGGGTGTTGAGATTATTTGGTTGTGAAAGCCATGACTGGATAAAGAATCCATCCATGCCGCCAACGAGCAGGTAGGCGATCGCCTCTGCATCAACATCGCTCTTGAAGATGTGCCGGACTTTTCCTCGCTCGATGATGCCGATGATCATGGTTCTGTATTCGTCGTACATGGTCGCAAGGTCTTCGGCGTAGTCGTTACGCATTCCATGTACGCTGGCGGCAGCCCAAAAATCGAGAAACAGTGGTACGAACTCACGGTGGCGGATGGCGACCTCGGCCCAGGCAGCCGTGATACGCCTGATTTGTTCCACCTCATCTTTGGTGTCATCAATGGCACCCTGCATCACCTCTTCTGTCATTTTTCCAAACCAGCGAAATACTGCGCCGAAGAGCGCCTCCTTATTTTTGAAATAGATGTAAAGCATTCCCTTGCTGACCCCAGCCTGTTCGGCTATCTCATCCATAGTAGTGGCTTGATAGCCACGTTTGGCAAAGACCTCAATGGCTATCTCCAGTAGTTCCGCTTGTCTCTGTTCCTTGTCTACCCGCTTTGCCATGATTGCTCCGTAACATTGACTGACCAGTCAGTCATTGGTATTCTTACGCAAGTTTTTACTTTCGCACAGTCTCAACTATAGTAGATATGATACCTTAGGCGAAGGATCAGGGGGTGCCATGAAGGCAGTTCAAGGATTCAGGTTTGTAGTGGTGTGGATTGTTGTGCTATTTATTGCAATGCCTTCGGTACAAGCTGCAGAACGAAATGCGGAAAAAAGCCGCACATCGAAAATTCTCAATACTGTAGACGATCTGTGGCGCGGTTCATCTTCCTACGCAGTCGTTACCATGCATGTGAAGACCGCGCACTACACCCGCACGATGCGTATGGAGGGTTGGTCCAAGGGCAAGGAGAAGACGCTGTTTCGTGTGCTCGAGCCGCTGCGTGAAAAGGGGACGGTGACACTGAAATCCGGTAATAATATCTACACCTACCTGCCCAAGACCGACCGCACGATTCGCCTGACCAGCGGTATGATGATGGGCTCGTGGATGGGTAGTCATCTGACCAACGATGACCTGGTCAAGGAGGCGCGGCTGGAAGAGGATTATGACGCCGTTATCAGCTTCGAAGGTCTGCGCGACGGGCGCAATATTATCGAATTTACCCTGACGCCGAAGCCGGAGGCGCCGGTGGTATGGGGCAAGCTGCGGTTGACGATCCTGGCCGATGGTTACACACCACTGGAAGAGCGTTATTATGATGAGGATATGCAGCTGGCCCGTACCTTTATCTTTAGCGATATGAAAATGCTGGCCGGCCGTATGCGTCCGGCTACGTTACGCGTATTGCCTGCCGACAAGCCGGATGAGTATACTGAATTCATCTACGAGCAGCTTAAGCTGAATATCCCGGTTAGTGATGCGATGTTCACCAAGGCCAGCCTGAAACGGCGATGAGAATCCTGACGCTTGCCTCGAGAAATGTGCGTCGAAACTGGCACCGATCGCTTGTGACGATGTCGGCCATGGCATTTGCCTGCTTTATCATGATCTTTTTCTCATCGCTGATGGAGGGGATGATACAGGGAAGCGAGCGCAGTGTGGTGGCGATGAATATGGGCGATATCCAGATTCATGCCCCGGGTTACCGTGACGACCCTGATCTCTATACCCGCATTGAGCATGCCGATGCCCTCGTCGATAGCCTGGAGAAGCACGGCTACCGTGCGGCAAGCCGCATCTACGCATACGGCCTGCTGGCTGCGAACATGGCTTCCAGTGGTGTGCACCTGCGCGGTATTGATCTCACCCGCGAAGTGCGGGTGACCGAGCTCTACAAGCATGTCAGTAGCGGTCAGTGGCTCGATGAGCATGATCCGCGTGGTGTGGTGCTGGGTAAAAAGCTGGCCGGCACACTCGGTGTCAGTCCTGGCGATGAGCTGGTATTCGTCGGACAGAGTGCCGATGGCTTTATGGCCAACGAGCTGTTCAGGGTGCGCGGTATTCTCAAGTCGGTCTCGGACGGTATCGACAGGATGGGGTTGTTTATGCCAATGCAGAGCCTCCGGGATCTGATGGTCATTCCGCACGGCGCACATGAGATCGTGGTGGTCCGCCAGGATCGGAGTACGGATCTGACTGCAGAAACGGCCAGCGTTGCACGTCTGGCACCGGGGCTTGAGGTGAAAAACTGGAAGCAGTTGATGCCGGTGATTGCCCGCATGATCGAAACGGTCGATGTACAGATCATCATCATGCTGGTCATCTTCTATATTGCCGTGGCAACGGTGGTGCTCAATGCAATGCTGATGAATGTATTTGAGCGTATCCACGAATTCGGCATCATGAAAGCGCTCGGCGTTTCGCCGATGCAGCTGGTCGGGCTGGTATTTGCCGAGACCCTGATCATGACGTTGTTGGCCGCACTTGTCGGGCTGGCGGGCGGCTGGTGGATCTCAGCCTATTACCAGCAGCATGGCATTGATATGTCCGCACTTGCCGGCTCCATCAGCTATGGCGGTATTGCCTTTGATCCGGTCTGGTACGGAGCGATTACAACGCATGCATTGCTCTACCCTGTACTCTTTTTATTTGTCGTGGCAGCCGTTGCCGTGATCTATCCGGCCGGCAAGGCTGCGTTGCTAAGTCCGGTCAAGGCGATCTATTTTCGATGAACCTGAATAAGCTGGCCTGGCGGAACATCTGGCGCAGGAAGCGGCGGACGCTGATCACTGCCTTCTCGATCGGTTTTGGCGTCATGCTGTCGGTAACCTTTACAGGCTCCGGCGATTACACCTATACCAATATGATCGATATGGGAGCGAGCATGGGTATGGGGCATGTCACGGTGGAGCCGCCCGGCTATCATCTGAAACCGACGCTGGATAAGCGACTGACAGGCACAGCAAAGCTGCAGCAGCAGATCATGGCTCTGCCCGGGGTTGCCGGGGCAACGGTTCGCATTACCGGGCAGGCGATGTTTGCCAGCGCGCGTAAAAGTGTCGGCGGTGCATTTATTGCCGTTGATCCCGAATTTGAAACAGCGCAGAACAATCTGCTGCTGCGCTCGATCGTGGCAGGTTCGATGTTTGCGGAGTCGTCGGGGCGGGGCATGGTGATCGGGAGTAAACTGGCCAAAAAGCTGAAGGTGAAAATCGGTAAAAAGGTCGTCTACACAACAACCGATGCGCATGGTGAAATTGTCAGCGATATTGCGCGCATCACCGGCATTTTTACCACCGGTATCGATATAGTAGACGGGATCATGGCGTTGCTGCCGATTTCCAGCGTGCAGAAGACACTTGGGTACGCTCCCGATGAGGCCACACTGATTGCTGTTGTCATCAGCGACCAGCGTCATGCGGAGGGGATGCGTGATGCCATTGCCCGGCTGCCGGCAGCGGCTGATACAGCGGTGATGACATGGAAAAAGTCGCAACCGGACCTGGCCGGGGTGATCGCCTTTGACAAGGCGGGCAACTATATCAGCCAGTTTCTGGTGGGGCTGCTGATTGCCGTGGGTATCCTCAATACGATGCTGATGAGTGTGCTTGAGCGAACGCGGGAGTTCGGTGTGATGATGGCGGTCGGAATGTCGCCGGGTGTACTGTTCCGGCTGGTGATGGTGGAGTCGTTCTGGCTGGCTATCGTGGGGCTGTTGCTGGGGGTAATCATTACCGCCCCCTGGTACTACTACCTCTACCATACCGGTATCGATTTTTCCGGGGCATTTGGCAGCGACTTCAGCTACGGTGGTGTGCTGGTGGATCCGGTGTTCAAGGTGCGCCTGTTCAAGGAGAGCGTGATGGCAATTCTGGGTGGTGTGTTTACGCTGGCACTGCTGGCCGGCCTCTATCCGGCCTGGCGTGCAGGGCGGGTGCCACCGGTTGAGAGTCTGAAAACGATATGAGGCATTAAACATGAAAGTGGAAAGTGATATGAAGCCGATTGTCAGCATGCAGCAGGTGGTCAAAACCTACCGACAGGGAAAGGTGGATGTGCATGCGGTGAACAATGTTTCGCTGGCTATCCGGCATGGTGATTTTGCCGTGCTCTGCGGTCCGTCGGGCTCGGGCAAGACGAGTGTTCTCAATCTGATCGGCGGGCTGGATGTGCCGACCTCCGGCCGTATTCTGGTTGATGATGTCGATCTTTCGACACTGGCTGCAAGCGAGCTTGCCGAAGTGCGCAAAAACCGTATCGGTTTTGTTTTTCAGGCCTATAACCTGATCCCGGTGATGACAGCCTATGAAAATGCCGAATTCGTGCTGAACCTGCAGGGAGTGAGTGAGGCGGAGTGCCGGGAGCGAGTGATGGATACGCTCAAGGCGGTAGGACTGGAGGGACTGGAGCAACGGCGGCCGGACGAGATGAGCGGCGGCCAGCAGCAGCGTGTGGCGATTGCCCGGGCGATTGTGACAAGCCCGGCGATCGTGCTGGCTGATGAGCCGACAGCCAATGTCGATTCGCATACGGCCGAATCGCTACTCGATCTGATGCAACAGCTTAATCGGGAGCAGGGTATTACCTTTCTATTCTCCACCCATGATCAGCATGTGATGGACCGGGCAAGACGTACGATTCGGCTGCATGATGGCAAGATCGAGTCGGATGAGATCAGCGATTAACATTCTCCGGGTTACGCTTGTTGGATTGATATTGGCCGGATTCGTACAGCCTGCATCAGCTTTTATTGCATGGCAGAATGACGGCAAACAGCTGGAGCTTCGGGGCCTGCTACGCGGTTCCGGTGTGATGATAAAAAACCCGGATAATCGTTTTTTTTACAATAAACAGTCGCTCGCAGGAGTTGCCGGTTCCGGCCGCCTGATGCTTGATGCCGGATTCGGCGATCATGTTACTGTCGAGGTGCATGCCGAGCAGAACTATATCCCGCTGACACTGCAGAGCGGCGGCAGCAACCTTGCCACGTTGCGCGATGTCGAGCGCAGTGATCTGCTCGACTGGAGTTTTGACAGCCGCCGCTCACATCTGCTGATCGACCGGCTTAATCTTCAGTATAGTGCCGGTAAGGTGAATGTGAAAATCGGCCGCCAGCCATTGAATCTGGCAGCGACATTTTATTTTACACCCAATGACTTTTTTGCGCCGTTTGCCGCGCAGACCTTTTTCCGTGCATACAAGCCGGGTGTTGATGCCGTGCGGATGGATATCCAGTTGGCAGAGCTCTCGCAGCTGTCGCTGATTTCAGTGCTGGGTTACCGCACCGACCCGTTTGCCGATAACGGCTGGAGTAACCGCGTTGATGCGGCGAGAAATGCCTATCTGGTTCGGAAGTCGGCCGTATACGGTGATTTTGAATGGGCTGTGCTGGCCGGGTCGGTGAAAAGAGATGGTGTTGTCGGCGGTGATTTTCAGGGGGAGCTGTTCGAGTGGTTGGGAGTCCGGGGAGAGGGACACCTGCTGATTCCGGATCAGCCGGGTCAAAAGCGCAGACTGGAGCTGTCGGTGGGACTGGAGCACCGCTGGGAAAACAGCCTGACGCTGCGCGCTGAACAGTTTTATCACGGCGGTGGAGCAACCGCCGTGGCAGCCTATAACACAGCTGCCCAGGGCTACTATATGGCGCGTCAGTACAGCGCGCTTGGCGCAAGCTATGAATTCACACCCCTGCTAAACGGGGATGCGACACTGCTCTATAACTGGGTGGATCACTCGGCGCTGCTGGCGCTGTATGCGCTCTATTCACTCAGTGATGAATCGGAGCTTGCCGTCAGTGCTACCGTAGCCCGGGGGGCGCGGCCAACGGCTGGTCGTATCAATAGCGAGTTCGGCCTTTATGGTACAGCGCTCAGCTGTGAGCTGCGCAGCTACTTCTGAAATAAACAGAGAGAAATACCGCTGTGCTCCGACAGGGAGGGCAGTTTGTTTCTATGCCTGTGCATGCTTCGGTGCAAGGATGCGGGATTGGAAGCATTGTGCTTTTGGCGATATGCTTGCTACCCTCGGTTTGATGAGTTTTCGGGCATGGGTTGTCGGCATGTCGCGCGCGTGGCGCCGGCTGGCTTTTGTCTGCGTAGCCGCTAACAGATCGGGAGATAGGGAGGAATTATGCGTTGGTCGTCGGATGCTGCAGGTGGAATGGATTCAGGGTTTCATCGCAAGAAAGTTACTGTCGTCGGTGCAGGTAATGTCGGGGCTACGGCTGCATTTCTCGCAGCACAGAAAGAGTTGGCGAATGTTGTTATGATCGATGTGATGGATGGCGTGCCGCAGGGCAAATCGCTCGATATGTATGAGGCTTCGCCTATTCTGGGATTTGATGCAGCTGTCCATGGTACGCAGGACTATGCAGACACGGCCGATTCCGATCTGGTGATTATTACCGCCGGTATCGCTCGCAAGCCTGGCATGAGCCGTGATGACCTGTTATCAATCAATGCCAAAATCGTCGCGGATGTAACACGACAGATTGTCCGCTATTCGCCCGATTGCGTGATTCTGGTGGTGACCAACCCGCTTGATGCGATGGTGTATACGGCACTGAAAGTATCCGGTTTTCCCAAACAGCGGGTGATCGGTATGGCCGGTGTGCTGGATTCGGCGCGCATGCGTGCATTTATCGCTCGTGAGCTGGATGTGTCGATCGAGGATGTCTCTGCTCTGGTGCTGGGAGGACATGGCGACTGTATGGTGCCGTTGCCGCGCTATTCGACAGTAGCCGGTATCCCGATTACGGAATTGCTGAGTCCGGAGCGGGTGGCTGCGATATGTCAGCGGACTGCCGATGGCGGTGCTGAAATCGTGCAGTTACTGAAAACAGGTTCGGCTTTTTATGCGCCCGGCGCCTCTGTGGTGGAGATGGCTGAAGCGATTCTGAAGGACAAGAAGCGTATTCTACCCTGTGCTGCATATCTGGAGGGGGAGTATGGTATTGACGGCTGTTATATGGGTGTCCCGTGCAAGCTGGGCGGAAACGGCATTGAGAGTGTGATCGAACTGGATTTGACCGATACTGAAAAAGCGCTGCTGGATCAATCGTTGCAGGCCGTGCGTCAACTGGTCATGGAAGTAGATGCACTCGCACATTTTTAACCTCTAACACGTAAGACAGAGAGCTACGGCAAAGGAGCAATCTTGAATATACATGAGTATCAGGCCAAGGCGGTGTTGAAGCGCTTTGGCATATCGACGCCTTCCGGTATTCTGGCTAACACGGTCGCAGAGGCAGTTGCCGCGGCTCATGATCTGGGCGGCGATATCTGGGTGGTGAAAGCACAGATACATGCGGGTGGACGCGGCAAGGCTGGTGGCGTACGCCTGTGTCGGTCGATTGAAGAGGTGGAGCAGTCGGCATCAGCATTGCTGGGGGCGACACTGGTAACCCATCAGACCGGTAGTGAGGGCAAGCAGGTCCATAAAATATATATCGAACAGGGTGTGGATATCGCGCACGAATATTATCTGAGCCTGTTGGTGGATCGTGAAGCCGAAGCGGTGGCATTTGTCGTGAGTCCGGCCGGGGGCATGGATATTGAACAGGTGGCGGCTACGGCACCGGAGCAGATTCACTCCCGGGCTGTCGATGCCGGCACGGGGCTTGTCGATGCCGATTATGCGGCCATGATCGACGGGCTGGGACTTACCGGCAGAGCGGCAAAGGCATTTCCGGTTTTGGCGGACGCACTCTATCGCGCCTTTACGGAAAGCGATTGCAGTCTGCTGGAGTTAAATCCGCTGATAGAGACAGGGGCGGGTGAGTTGATTGCACTCGATGCCAAAATGGCCATTGATGATAATGCGCTCTATCGCCAGCCGGATCTGGCTGCGCTGCGCGATACCGATGAGGAGGATCCGCGCGAAACCGAAGCTGTACAGTTCGGACTCAATTATATTGCGCTCGACGGACGTATCGGCTGTATGGTTAACGGTGCCGGGCTTGCCATGGGCACAATGGATATCATCCAGCTCAAGGGTGACAGACCGGCCAACTTCCTTGATGTTGGTGGCGGTGTGACGGTGGATGCCGTATGTGAGGCATTCAAGTTGCTCTTCTCCGATAGGCATGTGAAAGCGGTGCTGGTGAATATTTTTGGCGGCATTGTACGTTGCGACCTGATTTCACTGGGTCTGCTTGAGGCGATCAAAACCCACCCGATGCGGGTGCCGGTTATTATGCGTCTGGTAGGTACCAATGAAGAGCTGGGTAAACAGATCATCAGGGATGCTGGACTGGATGTGCGCTGGGCAACCGATCTGGATCAGGCGGCTGAGCTGGCTGTTGCAGCTGCAGGGGAGAGCTAGAATGACACTTTTTCAGGACAGAAAAACTGCACGGCCTTTCGGCCGCCCGCAGGGTCGAGTGCATGGAGGCACGAGATGAGCGTATTGCTGGACAAACAGACGCGTGTGATCTGCCAGGGCTTTACCGGCAAGCAGGGCAGCTTTCATTCACAGCAGATGATCGAGTACGGTACCACCTTTGTCGGTGGCGTTACTCCCGGCAAGGGCGGGCAGACGCATCTGAATCGACCGGTATTCGATTCGGTGGCTGATGCCGTGGCCAAAGAGGGTGCTGAAGCGACGGTTATTTTTGTGCCGCCACGTTTTGCAGCAGCCGCCATTATTGAGGCGGCCACTGCCGGTATACGGTTGATTGCCTGCATCACCGAAGGCATCCCGGTACAGGATATGCTGGCTGTAAAACGGCAGCTTGCAGCGTTTGATTGTACGCTGATCGGGCCGAACTGTCCGGGTATTATCACGCCGGGCGAGGCGAAAATCGGCATCATGCCCGGCCATATTCATTTGCCGGGCAGGGTGGGTGTGATATCACGCTCGGGTACCCTGACCTATGAGGCCGTCGAGCAGCTGAGTCAGACCGGGCTTGGCCAGTCCACCTGTATCGGCATGGGTGGCGACCCGATTCACGGCATGAACTTTATTGATGCCTTGCGTCTGTTTGAGCTGGATGAGCAGACCGAAGGGGTGGTGATGATCGGTGAGATCGGTGGGGCGGATGAAGAGCATGCCGCTGCATTTATTCGCGATCACGTCTCCAAGCCGGTGGTCGCCTTCATTGCCGGAGCCACTGCCCCGGCGGGTAAGCGTATGGGGCACGCCGGCGCAATCATATCCGGTGGCAAGGGTACGGCCGAAGCCAAGTTTAACGCCCTGGAAGAGGCAGGCGTTAGTGTGGAGCATAATCCGACGCTGCTCGGCAAACGCATGCAGGCCCTGCTGGCCTGAGTTATATAAACTACGGAGATGGCTTCAGTGGGTCTGGGTGCGCTGTTCTATTTCCTTGCTGATCCACTCCGGAGTTTTATCCTGTTTGGCCGCATCGGTCAGTCGGCCTGCCAGAAAACGGTCACGGCACAGCTTGCGAATTTCATCCGGTTGGTGGAGTCCCTGATCCAGCAGCTTCATATAAGTTCGGGTATCCAGGTTCACCGTACTCATGACATGGATGCGAATCCAGAAATTGGCCGCGACATCCCGGCAAGCCTGTGATGGGTGATCGGGTCCCTGCAACATGGTTTTGTCGCGTCCTGCCGTGTCATCGACCGGGGGGAGTTCTTTTGCAGCATTGTCCGCTTCCGGTGGCCCGGCAGGGAACAGAGTGATTGGTTTGATCGGCTTGATCAGACCCTTGGAGCTGGTAATCGTATCGGTGGGCCCGGGTTTTATTGCGGCCAGCCACTGGGGAAACTCGAAATAGATAATCAGGCCAACTCCCGTACAGAGTAGCGTGAAAATTAATGCCAGGAATGTGATGAATTGCGTATTGAGCTTCTTTTTCAGCTTTACCCGGGGTGATCCGTGTGTCTCTTCATCAGGACTGGATGGAACAGAGTCCTGTTCCTCGCCTGCCGTCAGCCCCGCACTCCGGTTTTTTGACTCACCTCTGAGCTCTCCCTGTTTGTTTTCCAACGATCTCTCTTGCTTATGTGACTCTGCCTTTACGCTGTCGGCAGACTTGTCGGGTGTGCCGAGAATGATGATTCTGAAGGCCTGCTGACACTGCTTGCAGCAAATCTTTTTACCGACAGCCGTACGCATGCGTTCATTAACGCCATATTTATGCAGGCAGTGAGGGCACTGGATATATTCCATTGTTGCTCCCGGTTCCGGAACTGTTGTGAAACAGGTTATTGCTGCTTGTCTATCAAGTTCTGTGCCAGATCAGGCGGGAGTTCGTCGCAGTTGTTGCAATAGTGACTCTGCATCTGTTGTGGTCGGCATCCGCTGATCGATCATCTGCAACAGCGAGGCAAGGGCCTGCTCTACAGGCATAACATGCTGTTGATTGACATAGCGCCATGCCTTCAGACCATCGAACCAGAAGTAAAAGCGGGCTCGGAAACTGGCAACAGTAGCGCTGTTGTTGCGCATATTGATGACAGCCTGCTCAATGTCGCAGGCATGCAGGTATTGCCGAAGTGGCTGGGGCAGTGATGCCAGCCAGTTCGATGTATCGGTTTTAAACAACTGATTCAGGCTATCGTTCATCTGTCTGAGTTCCTCAAACACCAGTGGTGCGCAGACCGGCCATGAAGTCTGATGGCCGTGATACCAGTCGGAGACGGCCTGACCCGTGCCGAACGGGGTGCGGGATGACATGCGCGCGGAGGGATATACAAACAGGTTCGGGAGGTGTCCGAGCGGGCGCTCGCGTGCCAGCTTATGCAGAAAATAGAAGTCCTCACCGGCCTGCCGTTTGTTCATGCCGTGATGACGGGCGCAGGCGTTGGCGCGGACGGCAAAGCAGGAGCCGATGGCCGTGAAGGCGAAGGGGAGTCCGGCATGACGCCATCCGAGTTCAATATAGCGCAGAAATAGTTCATAGCAGACGATGGCTTGTTTGTGTCGAGAGTCGGTGATGTTACTGGTGCGGTGGGCATAGGCGATCGTGGCGGCATGCATGGCCGGATGGCCGGCAAAAGCCTGCAGCAGTGCAGTGAAATAGTTGGCTGAGACGCGGCAGTCTGCATCGAGTGAGGCGATGATGCCGTCTGCGACTCCGATTGAAGCGAATCGGCGCACCGCTTCATCCATGCCGATCTTGCGTGCCATGCCGACACCGGATGCCCTGACCGGCATCTCGCAGGCATCGATCGCATGCACCTGCAGCGCAGGGGTGTTATGTGCCTGTTGCCAGAGCTGAATCTGATCCAGTGCGCGGGCATTACTCTGTCGGATCTCATCACTGGCATCATCGGGGTGATTGATGACCAGAATGATTTCAACAGCCGCATCGGGCATGTCGCGGCTGCGCAAGTGATCAAGAAGCTCTAGTATGCCGGGCTCGTGCATGCAGGGGATCACGGTGATTAACCCGAGCCCTGCCGCCGGTGTGACACCGATCAGCGGTGTAGGCTGCTGTAGCGCGAGGTAGCGATTTAGATGTCGCATAAGCGGGAGTGTGGTCTATGGCAAAAAAATCGGTGGATTTGTTGTATGCGACACCGGCAGCGTGGGCGGAGAGTGCGATGGCCGATTTCGGCCACTTTCTGGCCGATCATGCCAATTGTGAGCGCAAGGCCAGCTCCACGGCGATGAGCATGGTGGTGCGTTTCCATGATCGACATGAAATTTTGCCGCAGTTGATTGATCTGTCGATTGAGGAGTTGGATCATTTCCGGGAATGCTACCGTTTGATGCGTCAGCGGGATATTCCTCTGATATCGGATACGCCTGATCCTTACATTAAATCACTGCTGAAGCTGCAGAGGCACGGGCGCGATGAACACTTTCTCGATCAATTGCTGATCTTCTCTCTAGTGGAGTCACGCGGCGCTGAGCGCTTCCGTCTGATCAGCGAAGCATGTCACGAGAGTGAGCTGAAACAGTTTTACAAGGGGCTCTGGGCGGCTGAAGCCAAGCATGGCCATCTGTTTGCCGATATGGCACTGCGATACTTTGATGAAAACAGCGTGTATGACCGCTTTGCCGAGATGGCCGAAGCTGAGGCGGAAATTGTTCGCAAGCTGCCCTGGCGTGCGGCCCTGCACTGATTGTCGAACGGTTCAAGAAGGGGTTAATCATATGAAATGGGTGCTGATCATTGTTGCATTGCTGATTGGAGTCGGCTTCATCGCTTATATATGGATGGCAATTCAATCACAAAAGGAACCGGATACGCTGGGCTTACAACAGGGGCTGTTACGCCCCTGTCCGGATTCTCCTAACTGCGTGTGCAGCGAGGCGTTCTCTCAGGCTGATAAAGAGCATGCGATAGAACCGGTGCAGGCGGGCGAGACGACATGGGAGAGGCTCAAAAGCCGCATCATCGAGCTGGGCGGCGTGATCAAACAGGATGACGGCCACTATCTGCATGCGACATTCACCTCATCGCTGTTTCACTTTGTCGATGATGTGGAACTGCGTCTGGACAGTGAACAGGGGTTGATTCAGATCCGTTCCGCTTCCCGCGTTGGCAGATCCGACCTTGGTGTTAATCGCAAGCGGGTAGAGCAGATCGTACAATAACCGCTGCCGGACTGCATGTGGATTCCTTACACATAGCAGGTACAGTTCATCAACATTTTACACCGCACAGAAAGGGGCATGGCAATGGCAGAGGTTCAGATAGGCACACCGTTATCAGTGCGGGCAACGCGCGTGATGTTGCTCGGCTCGGGAGAGCTGGGCAAAGAGGTGGCCATTGAGCTGCAGCGATTCGGTGTCGAGGTGATTGCCGTGGACAGCTATGCGCATGCGCCGGCGATGCAGGTGGCTCACCGATCACACGTGATCAATATGCTCAATGGGGCCGCCTTGCGCGGCCTGATCGAAACAGAGCAGCCGGATTTGATCGTGCCGGAAGTTGAGGCTATTGCTACTGACACGCTGGCTGAGTTGGAGAGCGAGGGATTTAACGTGATTCCCACAGCCCGTGCCACTCAGCTGACAATGAACCGCGAAGGCATCCGTCGTCTGGCGGCTGAAACGCTGAATCTGCCAACTTCTCCTTATCGTTTTGCTGCTGATGCCGATGCGTTTTCAGCCGCGGTGGAGGACATCGGCATGCCCTGCGTGGTTAAACCGATTATGAGTTCATCCGGGAAGGGGCAGTCGGTGATTCGTAAAGAGGCCGATGTTCAGTCTGCCTGGGCCTATGCTCAGGAGGGTGGCAGAGCCGGTAAGGGTAAGGTGATTGTCGAGGGTTTTATCGATTTTGATTATGAAATCACACTGCTAACCATTCGCCACCGTGACGGTACATCCTTCTGCGCTCCGATCGGCCACCTGCAGGTCGATGGCGATTATCGTGAGTCGTGGCAGCCACAGGCGATGAGTGAGGCGGCACTGGCTTCTGCCCGCGATATCGCGCACGCCGTCACCGATGCGCTGGGCGGTTACGGCCTGTTCGGCGTTGAGCTGTTCATCAAGGGTGATAAAGCAATCTTCAGCGAGGTATCACCGCGTCCGCATGATACGGGATTGGTGACGCTGATTTCTCAGGATCTTTCCGAGTTTGCGCTGCATGCACGTGCCATCCTCGGCCTGCCGATTCCCAATATTGTGCAGCATGGCCCGGCAGCTTCCTGTCCGCTGGTTGTAGAGGGGGACTCCACGCAGGTCGCCTTCGGTAATCTCGATCTGGCACTGGCACAACCGGATACGCAAATTCGCCTGTTCGGCAAACCGGCCGTGCACGGCAAACGGCGCATGGCTGTAACGCTTGCGCGCGGCACCACGGTTGAAGAAGCGCGTGCAAAAGCTGTTGCTGCCACCGCCAGCATCCAGGTGTCGCTATAGGTTGTTATAAACACCCATGGCTGAGGCTGTGTTCGGGGTTAATTATTCGCACGCTAATGCCTGTCTTTGACGCATAGACAGGACTTGCCACCTAAATTGGAATCTCTGTGTCAGTTTGTCATATATGCCAGATTGTTGCAGCTTAAAGGGAGCCGAAAAAGCTTACGGATTTGCCTCAGCGTACAAACTGTATATCAAGCGTGCGCAGATAGGTGTGCAGCCCGGCATCCTGGACCGGGAAGACGTAGGCATCCTGATCCGATTCGTTGTGATGTGAATGCCACCAGCCCGGCGGGGTGACGAAGACGGTGTTGGTTGCCCACATCGCCTTCACCGGATCGATAATATTGCCGTTTTCATCCACTTTTTTACCGATCAGCGTATATGTGTCGGGGCCGGAGAAGACGGCCAGATCGAGCGCTACTGACTGGTGTCTGTGCGGCTTCTGCACGGCTCCTGCGGGCAGCAGGTTATACAGCGACCACATGGTGTGGGTGATGGTTTTGGTTTTGGCACAGTCGCTATTGCCGAGGATAATGCCGACACGGTTACGCTTTTGCTGCATCGAGATCTCCCGGATGCGGGCAATTTCTCCATCCATGTAGGCTTTGCTGTAAAACGCCGGTTTAAAGCGCGGTGCAGTCGGTGTAGCACCCAGATAGGTTAGCAGCGGGCCATCATGCGTCCAGTAGAGGGCGCTATCCTCATCGGCAAAGTGGGTGACACCCTGATTCGACGGCAGCGTAAAGGCATCGCCCTGCTGCCAGGTGATGGTGCCGTTTGCCGTTTCGCTGCGACCGGAACCGCGCATGACAAAAAATACTTCCGATGTTGCCGTTACGTTTGTTGTGATCTGCTCACAGGCACAGATACGTACATAATTGGCCAGCAGGCCGGGAGCCGTGGCCACGTAGGGTGTTTCCAGCACAGCCGAGATATCCAGTGCAATCACGCGGGTTTCCCCCTGCTCGTGCAGGGAGGCGGGAAACGGCTGAACCGGCACTTCGTTCAAGTCTGGTGTGGCTGCGGCAGTATACTCCCAGCTGACGACCTGTTCGGCCCACTGTTGATTGGGGTTCATGGCATAACTCCTTTAGGGAAGTATTGATCTGTTCAATGCCTCCTTCACGCGAAGGCGCGTGAAGAAATCGCCAAATCATTACATGTCAGCGCTTGGTTTGTAAGCACAGAAAAAAACGTTCTCTTTTGGCTTCGCGTGCTGATTTTTTTTGCGGGGGTTTCGCCAATAAATCAAACCTGCATCGACCCGGCACTATTCCATTTTACGATGCCATGCGTTGATACCTTTGAACTCCTTGAGGTATTTTTCATAGGCGACGGCATCATGTTCAGTGGTGAAGCCGGCAACGCGCAGACGATACCAAATTTTGCCCTTGATCTGAATGCGTATGTACTCGGCCTTGATGCCCTCTTTTCTGAAGTTGGCAACTTCCAGTTCTGCAGCCTTTTGTGATTCGTAGGACGTCAGGTTGACCGCCCACTTCCCGTTATCATTAGTAGTCGGCGGTGCGGTTTTTGTTTTTGCTTTCGGAACTGGCTTGGCAGTGGTTACCGGTGTGGTAAGGGCATTCACCGGCGTTGTTGTACTCTCGGCAGGAGCAGGGCTGGGGGCTGCATTTTCCGCAGCCGGTTCGAGGGTATCTTTCCAGTTTTTGCTGGCTGAGTTGGATATCACCATAGTCAGGGTATGCACTTGCTGTTCCAGTGCATCAATGCGCTGCTCATAGGTCTGGGTCTGTGCTTCCACGGCACCAAGGCGCTCGCCCCTGTTTTGCCCGCCCTCCCTGTTTTCCTGAACCACAGGGAGAGTATTGCGCTCAATCTGGGCTACCCGGTCAAGCGCAGTGCTGGCAATCCAGGTGGCGCCACCGGCCATCAGAGCCAGCGCCCCTCCCAGGATGTAGGTCATCATATTTTCCAGTTTCACTTTGTTTGCTCCATCCGGATTTGTTTCCGCTTTCGGTAATGACTTTTTTCCGTTGCCCGGATAACTGGCGTGATCACCACTATCTACTGATTTCTGGCCGGATTCGGTGTCAGGCTCTGCGGCAAAATACTGACTTTGTGGACGAGGTTCGGTCGTATCACGGGCCATATCATTCTCAATGTCCGACACATCCACTGCACTATCCTGAGCGGAGGTGTCGTCACTTCCTTCCGGGTTGGAGACATCGTCACTGTCGGATATGATGGGCCCATCGAAGTCAGAATACAGTTTGTCTGCTTCTTCTGCAGGGCTGTTGGCTGAGTTTTCCGGGTCATTAAAACCTGTCCGCGCAAGCGGCGCATCCAGATCAAGCGGATCTTCCGCCTCCAGATCCAGCGCGTCCTCCATGGATAACCCGGACAACTCATTGTTATCCGCATCGCCGACTGAAGAATCTCTCCTGTCTGTTGAAGCAGGCTGATCCTGGTCAAGGTTCGGGAGCATCTCATCCAGAGCCATATCAAGATCAAATAACTCATCCGAGTCGAGGACAGACTCTTCTGCTAAATCACCACCAGCACTCAATGCATCTGATTTTTTGACATCGTCTGATCCGGTCATGTCATCTCCATAGCTGATAACCGGCATTTAACCTGTAAATGCCGGATTTATCGGAGTTACAGGAAGCAGAGCCGGTTAAAGTTTCTGTGTCCAAGCATCTTTGATGCCATATTTGGAGGCGAGGGTTTGTTTGTACCTGTCTGCCGCTTCTTTGCTGACAAATCCTTGCGAACGCACCCTGTACCAGGTTCGGCCATGAACGGTGATCTCTGCTACTTCTGTTCTTAGACCGCGTTTCCGGAGCCGTGACTGTTCCTTGTTTGCAGCAGAGAGCGAATCCAGTGATACGATATTAATCACCCATTCCCCACGGTGGCTGGTCGCCGGTGTAACGGTAGGTTTGGATGATTTTGCCACGCTTGATGCTTTCGGTGTAATGGTTTTTGCGGTGACGGTCGGTTGTTTGCGAGGCAGGGCTGTGATCATCCCGGAGAGTGAGATGACCTGCTCTTGCAGATGGTTCAGTTGAGTCTCAAAAGCCTGCTTTTGCTGTATTCTCAGCTGCTCCTGTGATGAGAGCCGCTGTTCCAGAGCCTGGATACGCGAACTGTTCTCGATATCAGCTGTCGGGCTTGCATCCCCCGACCCGCCCAGATGCAGGGCAATGGCGAGTAGGGAGAAGAGCATGGCTAATGCAGCCAGAATAATGGGCAGGCGCTGCTGCAGGGGGGAAGGCTCATCCGTGTTGTCAGCAGCGTGCGGCGTCATATCGAATCTGACAGGCTCAGACTCATTATCCATCGCCGGGGATTGTTGCTGGTTCAGGTGGTCATGGTCGCCCGGCTCTGCGCTGTCGTGTGCAAACAGGTCCGCTGATGCCGCTGTCCGATCATCATGTGATCCGACCCTGGGTTCTCTGCGTTCAGCGGAATCCGGTGATGTGCTCTTATCCCATGCTGCAAAGGGGCTGACCTCATTCCCGGGCTCCGGAATAAAAGGGGCGTTTGTCAGTGATTCGTCAATGAGAGACGTTGTGACATCGTTGTCGGTCGACTCATCGTATAAAGGATCGTAGGGCACATCTTCGTCCAGGTGGTTGAGCGCGAAATCATCGCCGTCTGTTTTTTTGTCTGTCATAGCAGGCGTCTCCGGTCATGGTTGTCTCAGTGGGAAGCTTATCCTGATCGGCTGCATCAGGCACGTGTCGTATCCGGGGTGTCGCACTCTCCGGTATCCGGTCATGTTCGGGATGGGGTTGATGCTCCCGCAGCTTCGACCAGTCCGACGTCTGCCAGCCAGCCGCTGCTGGCATCTGCGATCATATCGGCATAGGGAATATAGGGTTTGATATCCAGCACGGGAGTGCCATCAAGCATATCGTGACCCTCGATCGTCAGGATGCGTCCCTTGATCTGTATTAAACGTACAGCAGAGAGGCCGATGCTGTTCGGCCGGTGCGGGCCGCGGGTGGCAAACAGGCCGCGCCGTTGCTTCGGTCCTCTGGGGGGCAGAACAGTTGGATTCCAGCCGTTATTCAGATGCATCCAGTAAATCACCCAGATATGAGAGAAACCATCCAGGTCGGTAAGCGCCTGTTCAAAATTCATGCCTGCATTGAGATGGATTTCCGCTGTTTCAGGCTGATCCAGCGTGGGTTGGCGCGGTGTGGCAAAACGCTCCCGGTAGCTGCTTTTAACCACGCCGATAGCCTGCATATCGATATGCATGTTGGCGCTGTCTGCATGGGTGACGGTATCGGTATACTGCTTTATCGGTTTGGCTGGTTTGTTGTTGATGCCATCACTCATGCAGGTATGGATTCGTCATGATGCACAACAAGCTCATCCTGTTTGCATTCAATGCGTGCGATGCCGCCTTTCTGCAGCGCACCGAACAGAATAGCATCAGCCAGCGGCTTCTTGATATGCTCCTGAATCAGTCTGCCCATAGGACGAGCGCCCATCAGTGGGTCGTAACCACGTTTGGCCAGCCACTGCTTGGCTTCCAGTGTTACATCGAGTTCCACCTTCTTGTTCAGCAGCTGGGTCTCCAGTTCAATCAGCATTTTATCGACAACATGCAGGATGATCTCCTCGGAGAGCGGTGCAAAGCCGATAATGGAGTCCAGGCGGTTACGGAATTCCGGCGTGAAGATGCGCTTGATGGCAGCATCATCATCCCCCTGGCGTGGCTGTGGATTAAACCCGACGCTGTTCTGTTGCATTTCAAATGCGCCGGCATTACTGGTCATAATCAGTACGATATGACGGAAATCGGCAACCCGCCCGTTGTTATCGGTCAACGTACCATGATCCATGACCTGCAACAGCAGGTTAAACAGATCCGGATGTGCTTTTTCAATTTCATCAAGCAGCAGTACGGCGTGCGGATTCTTGTTGATGGCCTCGGTCAGCAGGCCGCCCTGATCAAATCCGACGTAGCCCGGAGGCGCACCGATGAGGCGGGAGACGGTATGGGACTCCATATATTCGGACATGTCGAAGCGGATCAGCTCTACGCCCATAATGCGTGCCAGCTGACGCGCCGCCTCTGTTTTGCCGACGCCGGTGGGGCCGGTAAACAGGAAGGAGCCTATCGGTTTTTCCGGATGTGCAAGACCGGCACGGGAGAGCTTGATACTGGCTGCCAGCTGATCGATGGCCTTGTCCTGACCGAATACGGAGAGTTTCAGGTCGCGATCCAGATGCGCCAGCTGTTTACGGTCGCTGGCATTGACCTGCTGATGCGGAATGCGGGCCATGGAGGCAATCATACTCTCGATATCATGCACATTGATGCGCACACGACGTTTGTCTTCCGGCTTCATGCGCATCGCGGCGCCAGCCTCATCGAGTACATCAATAGCGGAATCGGGCAGTCGTCGTTCGCTCAGGTGGCGTTTGGCCAGTTTTGCTGCCTGCTCTATGGCAGGCTGACTGTAGCTCACTGCATGGTGGGCTTCCAACCCGGATTTGAGTCCCTTGAGAATTTCGATGGTTTCTTCCACGCTCGGTTCCGGCACATCCACTTTCTGAAAGCGGCGGGAGAGAGCGCGGTCTTTTTCAAACAGGTTACGAAACTCCTGATGGGTGGTTGCACCGATACAGCGTAACTCGCCATTGGCCAGAGCCGGTTTGAGCAGATTTGAGGCATCCATCGTGCCGCCGCTGGCAGCGCCGGCACCGATAATGGTGTGGATTTCGTCAATAAACAGCACCGCCTGATCCTTTTGCTGCAAGGCTTGCAGCACGGCTTTCAGCCGCTCTTCAAAGTCACCGCGGTACTTGGTGCCGGCCAGCAATGCTCCCATATCCAGCGCATAGATGGTGGCGTGAGCAATGACCTCGGGCGCCTGTTGCTGTTCAATGCGCAGGGCCAGACCTTCGGCAATAGCCGTTTTTCCCACTCCTGCATCACCAACGAGCAGGGGATTGTTTTTACGCCGGCGTGACAGAATCTGAATGCAGCGACTGAGTTCTTCGTTGCGGCCGATCAGGGGATCAATTTTTCCATCTTTGGCACGTTGGGATAGGTTAATGCAGTACTGGCTTAAGGGGGACTTGTCAGTAGCGGGAGCGCCGCCTTCAATGGAGGGGTTCTGCATGTCAGCTTCACTGGGAATCGGTTCATCGCGCATGGCGTTATGCGCCATGAAGCTGACAATATCCAGGCGTGTCACACCCATCCTGTTGAGGAAGTGGACGGCGTGCGAATCCTTCTCGGAAAAGATGGCAACCAGTACATTTGCACCGGTCACTTCGCGTTTGCCGGAGGCCTGTACCTGCATGACTGCGCGCTGGATGACCCGTTGCAAACCGATGCTCGCTGTCGTTTCACCGGCCTCTTCGGGCAGGGTGGCGACATGCTCACGAATGAACTGGTTCAGATCGGTGCGCAGTTTCTCGACATCGGCACGGCAGCCGAGCAGTACGCCCAGTGCATTCGGGTTGTCCAGCAATCCCAGCAGCAAATGCTCGACTGTGACGAATTCATTGCGGCGGATATGGGCATTGCGGAATGTGTCATTCAGTGTTTCTTCCAGCTCTTCACTCAGTATTCCCATGGTTGCACCTCACTGTATAAACGACGCAATATCTGTGCCAGTTCATGCTTTCCGGTCTGACCCTGATACTGGCCTGTAACGCAGATATTATCCATTTGGGTCATTGGTATCCTTTTCCATGATACAACGCAAGGGATGGCCGCTGGTACGGCTGGCGGCTTCAACCTGTTGTAACTTGGTTTCGGCAATATCGCGTGGATAGATTCCGCACATGGCACGACCCTCCAGGTGGATTTGTAACATCAGTTGATTTGCCGTTGCTTCCGATTTGTGAAAGAAACGGATGAGTACGTCAACCACAAAATCCATCGGGGTAAAGTCATCATTGAGCATCAGGATGCGAAACATCGGCGGCGGTTGCAGTTGTGGTTCAGCCGTTTCTGTTTCAGGGTTGCGCACCGAATCCGGGGTTGTTATCTCAGTCATGAGGCGATGATAGCAGGACGGAAAATTCTTGTCAGGGGGCTAATGATGCCGGAACTGAAATGTATATTGTGGGATGTGGATGGCACGCTGGCCGATACCGAACGTGATGGTCACAGGGTCGCGTTCAATATGGCTTTTGATGAAGCTGGCCATGCACGCGAATGGGATGTGCCGACCTACGGTGAATTGTTGAAGGTGACCGGCGGCAAGGAGCGTATCCGTTACGATATCGAACGCGGTGGCATGGGAGATATGCCGGATGATCAGATTGCCAGCCTGCATGCGCGCAAAACAGCGCATTATCAGGAGCTGATTGCCGAAGGTCGTATCCCGTTGCGCGCCGGCGTGCGACGCCTGCTGGAAGAGGCCTGGCAGGCAGGTATCACGCTGGGTGTTGCTACAACGACAACACCGTCAGCGCTGGATGCACTGATTGAGCACTCCCTGGGCCGTGAATGGTTTGACCGTTTTGCCGTGCTTGCCGCCGGAGATATTGTGCCTGCCAAAAAGCCAGCGCCGGACATATATACCTATGCAATGGAGCAGCTGGGTGTGGATGCAGGCAATACGCTGGCGCTGGAAGATTCAGGTAATGGCTGGAAATCCGCACAGGCAGCAGGCCTGCATTGTGTTGTTACCGTTAATGATTATACCCGTGCCCAGGATTTCGACGGGGCAGATCTGGTGGTGTCTGAATTCGGCGAGCCGGGCAGTGCGATCGAGGTTTTGGCTAATCCGCACGGATTGGCAGATCTCGAATATGTGAAGCTGGCACATCTGCAGGCATTGATGCAGGCGTGAGCATGTCGGATATCGCGCTGTTTGATTCGCACTGTCATGTGGACTTTCATCATTTCGATGAAGATCGGGATGCCGTATTTGAGCGCATGCGTGAACAGGGTGTGACGCGGGTGCTGGCCGTGTCGGTGGAGCTGGAGCAAACACCGCGTCTGGAAGCGCTGGTTGCGGCTCGCGATAACGTCTGGTTTTCGGTCGGAGTGCATCCGAATCATGAGGTGGATGTTGAGCCGACAGAGGATGAATTGATCCGTCTGGCTGCGCATCCGCGCTGTGTGGCCATTGGTGAGACGGGGATGGATTTTTTTCGTCATCATGTCGATCCGGCTCTGCAGCAGACACGTTTTCGCACGCATGTCCGTGCGGCGCATAAGGTCAGTAAGCCGGTTATTGTACATATGCGGGATGCGGATGAGGCAACACTGGATATTCTGAGGCAGGAAAATATAGCTGGTTGTGGCGGGATTATGCACTGCTTCTCCTCATCCTGGTCTGCGGCACAGCAGGCGCTGGATATGGGGATGTCGATCTCTTTTTCCGGCAATGTAACCTTTAAACGCAATGACGAGTTGCGTGAGGTGGCACGTCAGGTGCCGGATGATATGCTGTTGATCGAAACCGATGCGCCGTATCTGGCACCCATGCCGATGCGTGGCAAGCGCAATGAGCCGGCTTATGTGCGTCATGTGGCGGAATGTCTGGCTGAAGTCCGCGGCGTATCGCTGGCGACTCTGGCGGAGCAGACAACAGCCAACGCCATGCGTCGCTTTGGTCTCAGCTGAAATCTGCCAGCCAGCGAGTAGCAAAGGTAAAAAAAGTGCGGTGGAGATGTCTTGTTGTCAGAGGTGTGGTGTCTCTGCCGTTGTGGCAGGCTGTGTAATATCGGCCTGAGCCAGTTCGCGGGCGACGGGTGCCTGAGCAACGATAATATCATCCATTTCATGAATGATATTTTTCAGCCATTCACCGCCTTTCGGGTCATGTGCCAGAGCAACGGCAATATAACGATGCCCACCGTGCTCAATCAGGGCGCTGTCGGCATGCCAGTCACGCCATGTGCCGGATTTCCGATACATCCGGATATCCGGGTTATGCATGGCATCCAGTCCCTTGACGAATTTATGGTTGATGCCCGAATCGGCCATGATGCCCTTCATCTCGGCGGAATAGCGGGGTGAAACCAGCTGACCGGTCTGCATCATATAATAGAATCGGGCAACCTGCATGGCGCTGGCGCCGTGCGAAAGGTTGTGCAATGGGTCGCGATGGAATGGTGCCGTACCGGCATACTCCTTGCCGACCCACAATCCGCCATTGTGTTTCGGGTCGTAGAGACGGTATTTGGGCGATTCCATTACCGTATTGATATAATCCTTGCCGACCATATCAATCATGGCGGTGGCATCCTTGTTGGATGAATAGCGGATCATGCGGGTCATGGTATCGCGTGTTTCCCGGTTCAGTGGCAATTTACCCTGCTTGATCAGCTCAAAGGCGGTCAGCAGTACGGCGATTTTCGGCAGACTGGCGGCATACATCATCTGGTCGCCGTTGACTTGAGCCATCTTGGGGGCATCCGGGTTCGTGATATCAACCAGTACCAGATTCAGTCGCTTCTCTTTTACCGCACGCGAGAGGTGCAACGCCTTGATGCGTTGGTCCAGCTTCTTCTGTAATTGTTTGCTGGTATGATCGCGTATCGAGTGGTGGGATTGTTGCGCAGCAGCTACGGATTTATAGGGCATCATCATCAGAAAGAGTGTTGCCGCCAATATGTGGAATTTAAATTGCTGCCTCATTTCACTTCTCCCATGCAGGAAGCTTGTGCGATATTTGTTACGACGTTAGCACAAAAGGGTAGTAAAAGTCAAAGAATATGTATGTGTATGCTGCCGAAATGACGCAATGGCCTCGATTCATGATGCTGGTCAGCAGGATATCTTTGAACTACATTCATGCCGCATGAGAACAATCACAAAAGCCGGATGGTCATGGGCTGTTTATGACTGGGCCAACTCCGCCTATACGACGACGGTCATGGCCGGTTTTTTTCCGGTTTTTTTCAAACAATTCTGGGCGACCGGTTTAAGTGCCAACGAGAGCACATTCTGGCTGGGGCTGGCCAATGCCGTATCCGGCCTGTTGATTGCACTGCTGGCGCCAGTGCTGGGTGCGATGGCCGATCAGGGCGGGTTGAAAAAGCGCATGCTACTGAGTTTTACCACGCTGGGTGTGTTGATGACCGCAGCGCTGTTTCTGGTGGGGCAGGGCGAGTGGGTATGGGCCGTGGTGATTTTTTCGTTTGGTGCAATTGGTTTTTCCGGCTCCAATGTGTTTTATGATGCCCTGATTGTGGATGTCTCCGAACGTAACCAGTTTGACCGGGTTTCATCACTGGGATATGCGCTGGGATATCTGGGAGGCGGCTTGCTGTTTGCCGTGAATGTGGTGATGACCCTGCATCCGGATTGGTTCATGCTGGCGGGTAAGGCGGAGGCAATACGCTGGTCTTTTCTTTCGGTTGCTCTCTGGTGGGCACTGTTTACATTGCCGCTGGCTTATCATGTCAGGGAAGCAGGAGGGGCTGAGTCAGTACACTGGTGCAAAGCCGCGCGGGATGGTTTTGCGCAATTGGGAGATACCTATCGTCATCTGCGCTCTCTCCGGCAGGTATGGTTGTTTTTGTTGGCCTACTTCCTCTATATCGATGGTGTTAACACGGTGGCGCGGATGGCCGTGGACTACGGTCTGGCGCTGGGTTTTGATGCAGCTGTACTGATGACGGCACTGTTGATGACGCAGTTTATTGCTTTTCCATCGGCACTGGCGCTGGGCTGGCTGGGAGAGCGCTGGAGCTGTAAAGGTGTGCTGCTGATCTGTATCGGGGTGTATGCTGCGGTCTGTATCTGGAGTTCAACAATGGAGAATACGGTCGATTTTTACTGGCTGGCTGCAGCCATCGGCCTGGTGATGGGCGGTATTCAGGCCTTGTCCCGCTCCATGTACGCCCGCATGATACCATCGCACCAGTCGGCGGAGTTTTTTGGTTTTTTCAATATGCTGGGCAAGTTTGCTGCTGTGCTGGGCCCATTGATGATGGGAATGGCCAGTATGCTCTCCGGCAGCGCCCGCATATCAATATTGGTAATTGTGATACTGTTTGCTGCCGGCGCGGCTTTGCTTTATCGTGTTGTTGAAGTTGATGGAGATCATTCACCGCAGGTCAGTGCAGAGTGAAGGCAAGCGCGGTGTGAACATGTTGAAGGAGGGAGGATGAATGATGACTGTTTTATTGTCTGTATTGGTGGCGATCGTGCTGTTGGTGGTATACGTCATATTGATTTACAACCGCCTGGTGGGGTTGCGTAACCGATTCAGGAATGCCTTCGCGCAAATAGATGTGCAGCTCAAACGCCGTTACGATCTGATTCCCAATCTGGTTGAGACAGCCAAAGCCTATCTGAAACACGAACATGAGACGCTTGAGCAGGTGATTCAGGCGCGCAATCACGCATTGTCTGCCATGAAGGTGGCCGGCGATAACCCGGGTAATGCCATGGCGATGAAGTCGCTTGCAGGAGCCGAAGCGGCAGTGAGCGGGGCGCTGCTCAATCTCAATGCCGTGATGGAAAATTACCCGGATCTGAAAGCGGATCAAACCATGGCACAGCTATCTGAGGAACTGACCTCGACGGAAAACCGTGTTTCCTTCTCGCGACAGGCCTACAACGATGAGGTCATGCTCTACAATACCCGGCGGGAGTCATTCCCCGATGTGCTGTTTGCCGGCCTTTTCGGTTTCAGTGAGGCGGCACTGTGGGAGCTGGCGAAACCAGCTGAACGTGAAGCTGTTAAGGTCAGCTTCTGAAAGCGGTGCAAACAGCACCCGGCGGAAGTCAGTGTAAAATTACAGCTTTGTGGTTTTGTGATTGCATCTGTTTTTACATGACATCGACCGTGTCGGACTAACACCCGGGAACGCTCTATGGTGGATTTCTTCGGTCAGCAGGAGCAGGCAAGGCGGCAGACCAGTCGGCTGGTGATGCTGTTCGCCGTGGCCGTAGTGTTGATTGTGCTTGCGGTCTATCTGGCAGTAACGGCCGGGCTCTTCATTGCCCAGTTTTTTCAGGGGCAGCAGCAATTCTTCTCAGTGTATACACTGTGGAATCCGATGTTGTTTGTCTGGGTCAGTGGCTTGACGCTGCTGCTGATTGGCGGTGGCAGCTGGTATCGCCTGCACAGCCTGAAGCAGGGTGGTGGCCGTGCCGTGGCCGAACTGCTCGGCGGTACACGTATCCCTTCTGCGACGAGTGATCCGCTACTGCGTCGATTGTTGAATATCATCGCAGAGATGGCCATCGCATCAGGTGTGCCGGTTCCTCCGGCCTACCTGCTTGAACAATCGGGTATCAACGCCTTTGCCGCAGGCTTTGCCCCGGGAGACTCCGTCATTGCCGTGACCCGGGGCGCGCTGGACCTGCTCGACCGGGATCAGTTGCAGGGCGTCATTGCACATGAATTCAGTCATATCCTTAATGGAGATACCCGTTTGAAGATGCGGCTGATGGGATTGCTGTTCGGTGTTACGCTGATCTCCGATGCAGGTATTATGTTGCTCTCATCCCGCCGCACTATTGCCTACTCCAGCCGTGAGCGGGGCACGCACCCGGCTGTGCTGGCCATCGGATTTCTGCTGTTTCTGGCGGGTACGATCGGTGCGGTTTTTGCCGATTTGATCAAGCGTGCTGTATCCCGTCAGCGGGAGTTTCTCGCCGATGCGGCAGCGGTACAATTTACCCGTAACCCTGCCGGAATTGCCGGGGCGCTGAAGCTGATCGGCGGTTGCCAGTCCGGCTCCCGTGTAGTTCATCCGGCCGCCCAGCAGGCCAGTCATTTCTTTTTTGGCGATGCCATGAAAAACGGGCAGGCACAGTGGTGGGCTACGCATCCGCCGCTGACGGAGCGCATCCGCAGACTGGACCCCACTTTCAGGGGCGTGTTGCCACCTGTCGATGCTGTGGAGCGCAGTCGGGTCATCCGGGAGTTGGCCGTATCGGAGCTGGCGATGCCTGAGCAAGCGATGCCCGTGCAGCCATCGCAAAAGGCGACCACACGTTCGGAGGCGATAGCTTCTGTCGGACAGATTGAGTCGGGGCGGGCATCCGGATTGCTTGTCCGATTGCCTGAGCGGTTACGCCATTTTGCCCGTGACCCGTTTACCGCTCGTGCGATTGTCTATGCCATGTTGCTGGATGAAGATACCGGCCTGCGCAGGCAGCAGCTGGATGCCTTGCAGGTGAAAGCGGATGCAGACGTATTTAGTGAGTTGCTGGATATTCAACCGCTGATAGCAGGGCTGGACCCGGACTTGCGTATTCCACTGCTGGAGCTGCTGATGCCGGCTTTAAAAGAGTTGTCGGGCATGCAGTACCGCATATTCAGGGGAAATGTAAAATTGCTGATCAAGGCGAATGAGCAACTGAGCATGCGTGAATATATGTTGCACCGGATGCTGCTCAGACATCTGGCTCCAGCATTTGAAGCCGTGCAACCGGCAGCCAATAAACAGTTAGGGGTCGAGGCGGTAGTGGCCGATCTTGGGGTAGTCGTCGCAATGCTGGTGCGCCTGGGTCGTCATGTGCAGCCGGCAAAGATTTACCGTCAGGCTATGGAGCAGGTTGCAGGAGCAGTGGAGGAGCCGATGCCGCGGGCTGATCTCTGTACGATGGCCCGGCTGGATGCGTCACTGAATCATCTGCGTGATGCGGCGCCCTCCATTCAGCAACAGGTTGTTGCATCCTGTGCAGCAGCTGTTATCGCCGACGGGCATGTGTCTGTGCGTGAAACAGAGATGCTGCGTGCTGTGTGCGATGCGCTTGAGTGTCCTATGCCGCCGTTGGCGGAAGCTGGGCTCGGCTTCTGATATTCGCTTTTACGACTGACAGGCAATAGCGACTTTATTTTGCTACCGTAGCAGTGGTGATGGCAGGTGCCAGATAACTCTGGTGAATCCAGCCAACATGACCATTCTTTTTCATGCGTACCTTTACCCAGACATCCCGCTTGTCCAGCCAGATGCAGATCTCATTTTTCCAGACAATTTCGGTGACTGTGGAGGCGGCTGAAGCTGAAGCATGCAGCTTGGCCGGCTTTTTCAGTTTCAGTGCCGGCCAATCTTCTGCCGCGCCTGCCACGCTAACCGGGGAAAACACGGGATGTGTGAGTGTTGCCAGTGCGCAGAAACCAAAGAGGGTCATGGCCATGATTAGTAGTTTTGTCATTTTCATCTTAAGCGTTCCTCCGGCCCGGTTAATCTCAGGATCTGGCAGATGCAGCGGTGCCGCGAAGCAGAGGGCATCACCATCCTCTATGTAACCGTCCGATAATTGCGGGTCTTGTGTTCTCTGCCCGCCATGATCCGGACAGCATAGCCGGTGAAGTTTCCATGGTAAAGGGAGGGGGCCGTTCGGAATCTTTTTAACAGTAGTGTGAAAAACTGTGCGGCTGAATGGCTTGATTGTGTTTCGGGCTCACCATCTGGCGGTAAGTTCAGATGGAGAGGAGTGTTGAGGATGCGAGCAGGCGCGAAGGGGAGTTGTGCTACAGTACCCACATGACAAAACCCATGCTCAGAACAGCGGCTGGTGCATACCACTGGCCGGGAATCAGGGCGCGGGTGGCAGAGGCTGTCAGGGCGGTGATCAGCGTGGCAATGAACAGCGCCTGCCAGTCGGTTCCGTGGTAGATGTGCAGACTCCAGCACAGCAGCACAATGCAGATGATGATTAATACCAGATGGCCGACCAGTGTCTGTTCAGGGTGGGCGGGGAAGCCCAGCTTTAGCATGCGGGGCATGTGTTGACCGAGATAATCTGTCCAGTAGGCAGCCGGAAAGGCCAGGCACAGACACAGAGCCAGGCCGAACCCGAATTCGGGGATGTTGCGAAACCATATGGAGGCAACGAACAGCGTCATGATTGGGTAGGCCAGTGGCGGCAGTACGATGCCCTGATATATTCTCATCTCTACTTCCAGCGGTTTCGCCGTCCAGGCCAGTCGCAAGTGCTGCCAGAACGGAGCATTCAATGACGCAGCCAGTGCTGAGGTGAATATAAGTGTCACAAGCCCTATCCACAGACTGCGGCTGTCACTGTAAACCGGCCACATCAGTATCCAGATCGTCAATAGTGGCATGACGGCATGTTGAATCGAGGCTGGTGGTACGCCGCGCCGCAGCAGCATGACGGAAAACCATGCCAACTGCAGTATGCCGACGGCAAGCAGCGCATTTAGGACGATATCCCCGATTGTCATGGATGCAAACATGGGGTTGAGCCTAGGAGTTTATGCCAACAATGGAAATAGTACCGGGACCTGTTGTGTTGTTGTTTTGCTTTTGCTCACAGCAGATGATCAGGTTAGTCTGCACTTTTAATATTGAAGGAGGGGGAGATGACCCAGGACGAAATGAAACAGAAAGTGGCGGAAGCTGCGCTGGCATATGTTAAGCCAGGCACCATTGTCGGTGTCGGCACCGGCTCTACGGCGAATATGTTTATTGATGCGCTGGCGAGCATGAAGGGTGACATTATCGGTGCAGTGGCCAGTTCTGAAGCAACAGCCGCGCGTCTGGCAGGGCATGGTATTACGGTGCTGGATCTGAATGAGGCGCTTACACAGGTGGCTTCGCTTTCTGTTTACATTGACGGTGCGGATGAGTTTGACGCGGGCAAGAATCTGACCAAGGGCGGCGGCGGTGCGCTGACGCGCGAAAAGATTGTCGCTGCAGCATCCGATGCCTTTATCTGTATCGTCGATGAAAGCAAACGGGTGGACTGTCTGGGCGCATTCCCTCTGCCGATTGAAGTGATCCCGATGGCGCGTGAGCTGGTAGCCGGTATAGCCAGAAAGCTGGGTGGTAACCCTGTGCTGCGTGATGGTTTTATCACCGATAACGGCAATCTCATCATTGATGTGCATGGCCTGAAAATCACCGATGCGCGGGCTCTGGAGGATGAACTTAACAGCGTACCTGGCGTGGTGACTAACGGGATCTTCTCGCATCAGGGCGCGGATGTGGTCCTGATGGGGACTCCGGCCGGAGTGGAAACGATTCGCTAATCGTTTTTCTGCTGCGCAGTTATTATGAACAGGCCGGGCGTTTACGTCGGGCCTGTTTTTTTGCGTCAGGCGTTTACAGCAGGCATATTTACGGTCACAGTACGAGTGGTGATGCGAGTGAATATGCGCGTAATGGCGATGATCCCTCATGCCTCGCTGAAGCGACGGGGAGAGAAAGCATGGTGAAAGCTGATGCGGCCCAGACCAGCAGGTGGTGTTGAACCTGATTACTAATGTCAATGAGGCTATCGGTGAAAAGAGCGGTGTTATCTCATTCGGAAGTGGCGTGATGCATGCCGATGTCGCATATCTGAATAGTTCGCTCATCTGCGACCAGCTCAAAAGAGGGCGATATGTTTATCCGGAAGTTTCCGGTACCGGTTGTGGTATGGATGCGGTAACAAGTGAAAAAGATATTCGATCTTTTCTTTACAACCAAATTTACCGGTCGGGCCTGGGTATGAGTGCGGTTCTTGATATTGTACGTGGCCATCACGGCGCACTGCGGATGTACAGCGAACCAGGAGAGGGTGCGACATTCAACATGTTGTTGCAGGCATTGGAGTCGGTAGCTGTTGTGAGCGATACAGTGGATGATGTGACACACGCAGATGATGCCCGGTTTGGTGAAGGTGTGATTCTGGTCGTCGATGATGAGGAGACTATCCGAGAGATAGCCACGATGATGCTGGGGGATATGGGCTTTGGCACGCTGACAGCAATAGACGGACGCGATGCTGTTGATGTATATCGTCAACATGCCGCTGACATTGTGGCGGTATTGCTGGATATGACGATGCCGAAAATGGACGGCTCCGAATGTTTTCGTGAGCTGCGTCGCATCAACCCCGGTGTAAAGGTTGTGTTATCCAGCGGTTATAATGAGGAAGAGGCTACCAGTCGTTTCACAGATAAGGGGTTGGCCGGATTTCTGCAGAAGCCGTACTCACCGGACAGGTTGCGGGAAATTATGGCAGGGATCCTGACGTAAGTTGTTGATAAACAGCGCGTCTGCTATAAAATATACGCGGAGGTAAATAAGAGCATGCACTCTTCTGATGCAGACGTAACTACTGTCGGAAAGCAAATGCTCGGGCGCTGCCTGCTGGTGGCGCTCGTATTTGTAGGAACATTCGGTGCGGTCAACCTGATGTTCGGGTTTACCCTGTTAGCTGAAGTCGAATTAATCATGGTTGCAACGCTCGCCGCACTTATTGTGTGGAACCGTTTTGATGGCCCGTTGGCGATATTAAAAAACCTGTTCATCCTGCATCCGGTTATACTGTTCGCTGCCTTGTTTTTTGCCGGCGGTATGTCCGGTATCGGTTTTATCTGGAGCTTCGGAATTCCGTTCATTGCCTGCATGGTTGCCGGCACACGGGCCGGATTGATATGGAGCCTGCTCTACGCGGCCCTGATTGCTGCAGTCAGTTTTTTCAGCCCTGATTTTGACTGGCTAAAGTTGCTTTATATCGGCCTGGCTTATGTACCGTTTACGATGATTGCCCTGTTTACCGCCCAGTCAATGGAACGGGTGGCGCGGCTTAAGGATGAGTTGCTGGATGATACAACCAGACTGCTGAAGCATGAGAAGCATGTACTGAGTGAAAACCGGGGTAACCACAGGGCTATGCTCGATGTGATGCCACACGCTATTGCCGTTCACAGGGATGGACGCTGGATCTATTGCAATCCTGCAGGAGCCCGTTTACTGGCAGCAGATGGGGCTGAGGATGTGATCGGTACATCTGTTTTCGATTATATTCACCCCGATGATCATAAGCAGGTAAGTGACCGCATTCGTCATATGTCGGAGACAGGACGACCTGCCCCGGTGGAGGAGATACGTTTAATACGCCGGGACGGGGATGAGATCACCGTGAAGTTGCAGGGGGGGCCGGTTGTCGTGGATGGTAAACCCGCCTTTCTGGTTACAGCTGAAGATACCAGTGAACGCAGGCAGCTCGATCAGGAACATAATGAACTCAAGGCGCAACTGGAGCATGCCCAGCGTCTGGAGTCGCTGGGTGTGCTGGCCGGTGGCATTGCCCATGACTTTAATAATCTGCTGGCGGCGATTATGGGTAATGCCGAACTGGCTCGTGATATGATCGGAGGTGAATCACCAGCCGATCCCTATATCGAAAATATTGTCGGTACCTGTGACCATGCCTCCGAGTTGTGCAAGCAGATGCTGGCGTATGCCGGTAAGGGCAGTTATGAGCTGGAAGTGCTGGATATCAACGAGATGGTTCGCTCTATGGGTAAATTGATCCGGGCATCGGTTGGCGATAATATCGTATTGAAAATAAAACTGGACCCCAGATTACCGGGAGTTGAAGGCGACCTGGCCCAGATTCAGCAACTGATACTGAATTTTATTGTTAATTCAGCGGATGCTATTGGTACTGAGACGGGTGAAATCAAGCTCTCCAGCGGTGCCAGATACATGCAGCGGGAAGCGCTGGATAAATTGTATCATGGTGCAGAACTGCCCGAAGGCGAATATGTCGTGATCGAAGTGCGCGATAACGGTATCGGGATGGATCCGGCAACGCAGACGAAAATATTTGATCCGTTTTATACCACCAAAGAGACAGGGAGCGGTCTGGGGCTGTCTGCCGTATTGGGTATCGTGCAGGGTCATCATGGTGCTATTCAGTTGTTCAGCGCTCCCGGTAAGGGTACGGCTTTCCGTGTGTACCTACCGTCGACCGAGCAGAGTGTTAAAGAGCAGATGGTGACGACTGTGGAGGTTGAAGCATGGCGCGGTGCAGGCTCGGTGCTGGTGGTTGATGATGACCTGCGCGTGCGTTCGGTTGCCGCCAGTTTTGTCGAGAAGCTTGATTTTGATGTACTGACCGCGGATGATGGTCGGGAAGGTGTTGAGCAGTTCAGAAAGCATCACGATCATCTGAAGGCTGTGCTGCTGGATATGACCATGCCCGTTATGGGCGGGGCGGAAGCCATGCTTGGTATGCGTGAAATTGACAAAACGGTGCCGATCATACTGGTTTCCGGCTATTCGGAAGTTGAGGCAGGTAAACTGATTGCCGGCGACAGGCCGGATGGTTTTTTGCAAAAGCCGTTCAAGGCCAAAGCGCTGAAATCGGTTCTTTACGAAGTCATGCATTAGCAAGCCGCATTAAAGCCATGGGTATGGCTTTAATGCGGCGCGATAGGCCTCACATCAAATAGATTAAAGCCATGGGTATGGCTTTAAACTGATCGCCTTTGATATTCCATTGCCAGATGGGCTGAGTAGGGTTCGCCACCATGCGAGTTAGTGATTACGATTTTGATCTGCCGGAGAAGAGCATTGCCAGTCAGCCGCTACGGCAACGGGATGCCTCCCGCCTGCTTACTCTATCCGGAGAGGATGGGCAGCTTACTGACAGATGGATTCGTGATCTGCCACAATTGGTTGAACCCGGCGATGTCTGGGTTGTGAATGATACCAGAGTAATTCCCGCCCGTCTGATCGGTCAGAAGAGTAGCGGTGGCAAGGTTGAGGTTCTGCTGCTTGAGCCGAGTGATAAAACCGATGTGTGGCGCGCCTGGGGCAAGTCCAACAAACCGTTGAAAGCCGGTACAGTGATTACCTTTACCAATACCTTTTCCGCCCTGGTGCTGTCACGCGATGGCAAGGATATTCTTGTGCATTTGCTGGCAGACGATGTGCCGGCTGCGATAGAAGCACATGGTCATATGCCGTTGCCGCCCTATATCAACCGGCCTGACAGTGAAGAGGACAAGCAACGTTATCAGACCGTGTTTGCCCGTCATGCCGGCGCTGTGGCGGCACCGACTGCCGGCCTGCACCTGACGACGGAGCTTATGGCAGCGATGGAAGAGGCAGGGGCGGTGTTCGCGCATGTCACGTTGCATGTCGGCCCCGGTACGTTTCAGCCCGTGCAGGTAGAGAATCTCGATGAGCATGTCATGCATGAAGAGGGGTATATTGTGCCGGAGGAGACTGCGACACTCGTGAATATGGCTCGCTCACAAGGCAGACGTATCGTTGCGGTTGGAACGACCAGCCTGAGAACGCTGGAAGCAGCTGGCGCAAGTGGTGAATTGCTGGCCGGCTCGGACCGCACTTCCATCTTTATTACACCCGGTTACCATTTTTCATATGGTAGATGCGCTGTTGACCAACTTTCACCTGCCCAAATCCACATTGATTATGCTGGTGTCTGCACTGGCCGGGCGGGAGCGTGTGCTGGCAGCATATACGCATGCCAGAGAGGAAGGTTACCGCTTCTACTCTTACGGGGATGCGATGTTTGTACCGGTCTATCCTGATACTGCTGCCATGGAGGCCAGTACGTGAGAATATACGTAGCCCAGATTGCTCCGCGGGTCGGAGATGTTTGCGGAAATGTCCGCCTGATTCATGATGCGATGACCCAGGCGGAAGCGAAGTTGTGCGATCTTGTTGTTCTGCCTGAACTGGTTGTCACGGGATATCCGCCCGAAGATCTGTTGCTGCGGCCGTCATTCATGGATGAGGTTGATGCCGCAGTGGACGCGATTATCAAAGCCAGTCGCAATACCTGTGTCGTGTTTGGTTCTCCGCGCCGCTTCGGCAAAGTGTTGAGAAACAGTGTGTTTCTGGCTCAGCACGGCAAGTTGCTCGGTATCTATGACAAACAGTTTTTGCCCAATTACGGCGTATTTGATGAATGCCGTTATTTTGAGCCGGGAGATGGCGAGCAGTGTTTGTTTGATGTTAATGCGTGGCGCGTGGGTGTCGGTGTATGCGAAGATCTGTGGCACGATGAGCTGGCTCTCAGGCAGCAGTCGATGTGCTGCGATGTCTGGCTGAACCTGAATGCCTCACCGTTTCATGTCGGTAAACAGAGTGAGCGGGAAGCACTGGTGCGTCGGCGGGCGATCAGCTTTAGCACGCCGTTGGTCTATGTGAACCCGGTGGGTGGACAGGATGAGATCGTGTTTGACGGCGGTTCTCATGTTGTCGATGCAGCCGGACACCTGATCATGCGCGCACCGCTGTTTGAGTGCCGGGGCACGGTTGTGGATCTGGCGGCTGTAGGTCAGACGGATATTGCGCCACTTTCGGAGTCTTTGGCGCAGATGTATCAGGCTCTGGTGACGGGGGTATCTGATTATGTGCTGCGCAATGGGTGCCATCAGGTGGTTATCGGGTTGTCCGGCGGTATCGACTCAGCGCTGACCGCTGCCATTGCCGTGGATGCATTGGGGGCGGCAAATGTGTTGGGGGTATTGTTACCATCCCGCTATTCGAGTGACCACTCGCTTGCCGATGCCACGGCGCTGGTGGAAAACCTGGGTATGGATGCGATTACACTGCCGATTGCCGCCGGTGTTGATACTGTCGAGCAGATACTGGCTGAAACCTTTGCCGGCTGGGGCAAGTCGGAGCCGGATGTCACTGAAGAAAATATTCAGGCGCGCATGCGCGGTTTGCTTCTGATGGCGATCTCGAATAAAACAGGTCGCATGGTGCTGACCACCGGTAATAAATCGGAGATGGCGGTCGGTTATGCCACGCTGTACGGTGATATGGCAGGCGGTTTTGCTGTACTCAAGGATGTCTACAAGACAGAGGTGTTCGCCCTGTGTCGCTGGTTGAATCGGGATAGTGAAGTGATTCCGGAAAACACCATCACCAAACCGCCGTCGGCGGAACTCAGGCCGGATCAGAAGGATTCGGATTCATTGCCTGATTACGACGTGCTGGACGCGATTCTCACTGCCAGCATCGAAGAGAGGCTGGGTGTAGATGAAATCGCTGCGCGCGGCTATGATAAAGCGGAAGTCAAACGGGTGGTGCGCATGTTACAGTTGGCCGAGTATAAACGCCGTCAGGCACCACCGGGTGTGAAAATTACCGAGCGCGCATTCGGGCGTGACCGACGCTATCCGATCACCCACGGCTTCCGGGAGTAAGGGCAATTCGCGCAACAGGGTGAGAGTCTCTATTGGCTTGTGCGGATGCGGGCCCGTATCAGAGGCCGTAAAGGTTGAGTATCAGATACGCGGGTTGCGTTGGCAATCAGCGCGGTGTCGAGCATCTTTCGGAAGCATGAATCATGGAATATACTTACAGATGGCTCTGACTCTGAGTAAATTTGCCTTCTGCGCCATCTGTTCATAGTCTTGAGAAGCAGATTCCAGTTTGATATGAGGGAGAGTGTATTTTGAAAAAAATCGAAGCAGTGATCAAACCGTTTAAAATCGATGATGTGAAAGATGCCCTGAGCGAAAAGGGAATTGACGGGATGACGATTACCGAGGTGAAGGGACATGGTCGCCAGAAGGGGCATACCGAACTATATCGCGGTGCCGAGTATGTCGTTGATTTTGTGCCCAAGGTCAAGGTTGAAGTCATTGTTGATGATTCACGTCTGGAAGAGGCCCTGGCGGCTATTTGTGATGCGGCCAGAACAGGCAAGGTTGGTGACGGCAAGATCTTCGTCTCATCGGTTGAGCAGGTGATCCGGATTCGTACCGGTGAGCGCGATGGTGATGCAATTTAAATATTGGTAATTCGCCGGTTGCCATCCTGAATATCTTGTGACAAAGTCACGCATCCTGATCTGTCCGGGTGGGATTTTCTGTATAACTATGAGAGGAGTACATGTGAGGACGC
>NZ_DS022295.1:93827-453026 GCF_000153765.1 Mariprofundus ferrooxydans PV-1
CGCGATATCGACCCGTTTTATGAGTTCTGTCCACGTTCTGGTGCTGGTTGCACAGGTTATACACTACACAGATGTACCGGTCAGGATTATAACCGTTGTCCGCGTCAGGTTGCCCAGCGCGCCCTGAGCTATATCCGTTCGGCCGGTATTGCAGATACCGCATACTTTGGTCCTGAGCTGGAATTCTTCATTTTTGACGGTGTAAGATTCAGTAACGAGATGGGCTCTTGTGGCTACCAGATCGAGTCCGAGGAAGCGGCCTGGAACTCGAACAAGAATTTTGCCGATTCTTCCGAAGGCATGATGCGCAATTCCGGCCACCGTCCGCGCGTCAAGGGTGGCTACTTCCCGGTTCCTCCGGTCGATTCACTGCATGAAATTCGCAGTGACATGATGCTGGTTATGGCTGATCTGGGCGTCCACATGGAAGCTCACCATCATGAAGTTGCAACTGCCGGTCAGTGCGAGCTGGCGATGAAGTTTGCTGAGCTGATCCAGAAGGCGGATGAGGTTCAGTGGTACAAGTATGTGATACACAATGTCGCTCACGCGCATGGTAAAACCGCAACGTTTATGCCTAAGCCTATCTACGGTGACAACGGTACCGCGATGCATGTACATCAGTCTCTGTGGCTCAATGGCAAGAATCTGTTTGCCGGCGACAAGTATGCGAACCTGTCTCAGGAAGCGCTCTACTATATTGGTGGTATCATCAAACATGCCAAGGCATTGAATGCGATGACCAATGCTTCTACCAACTCCTATAAGCGTCTGGTGCCGGGCTTTGAAGCTCCGGTAATGCTGGCCTACTCAAATCGTAACCGTTCCGCTTCCATCCGTATTCCGGTGGTTAACTCCGATCCGGCTCGCCGTATCGAAGTACGCTTCCCTGACTGCACTGCTAACCCGTATCTGGCATTTACCGCCATGATGCTGGCCGGCCTGGATGGTATCGCCAACAAGATCGATCCGGGTGAAGCTGCAGACAAGAACCTGTACGACCTGCCGCCGGAAGAGGGTAAGAAGATCCCGACTGTTTGTGGCTCTCTGGAAGAGGCTCTGAAAGCACTGGATGCAGATCGCGACTTCCTGAAAGTCGGCGGTGTCATGGATGACGACATGATTGATGCCTACATCGAGTTGAAGATGGAAGAACTCAACGAAGTACGTATGCGTCCGCACCCGAAGGAGTTCGAACTGTACTACTCCTGCTAATTGTTGCAGAAGCTGTTATACAGAAAGGCCGCCCATTGGGCGGCCTTTTTTGTTGCCCGGAGTGGCGGAATCTGATCGTCACTGCTGTTCCACGTACGGGAGAACCGGTATAGTTTTCCAATGACCGAGACAACAGACGAGATGCTTAAGTTTATACCGGCACAGCTGCATGCAGATGTGCAAAGAGTGCTGGAAATATCGCCGCTGTTCTCCACGCTGCTGCGCAACATGACAGGAGGTGAGTATCGCACGCTGTTTGTCGATTCGGAGCATGCCCTGTTGCCTGATGGCTCTCAGGCATGGATTCCCACCTGTGACAGCAGCGATCTGGTCACATGCATGCGTCATTTGCGTCGCTGTAAAGAGCGTGGCCATCGCCATCTGATCTGGTGGGAGCTTGGTTTACACGGTGATATGGATATCTCCTGTCAGTCTATTGCTGATTTTGCCTCCGGACTGCTGGATGAAGCATTGCGTATGGCCTGCCGTCTGATTGCACCGCGTTACGGCACTTTGGAAGGCGGCAGCTTCTGCGTAATCGGCCTCGGAAAACTGGGCGGACGCGAGCTTAATCTGGGCTCGGATGTCGATCCGCTGTTTGTATGGCAGGGCTCGGGCAGTAGTGCGGGAGGGCGTCAGTCCGTGCCGGCGGCGGAATATTATATGTACGTCTCGCGTATGCTGATTCGGCTGATGAGCGAGCGCACGGCTGAGGGCATCGTCTGGCCGGTAGACATGCGCTTGCGCCCGGGGGGTGATAGCTCGGCGATTGCCCTGAATCTGGATGCGACACTGAGTCATTATCTGGAGTACGGTCAGACATGGGAGCGCGCGATGCTGATCAAGGCGCGACCTGTAGCCGGGGACCTGACGTTGGGGCAGGTGTTCGTCGACGGCATTGCGCCGTTCATCTATCGCCGCTATCTGGATTATACCACGGTTTCGGCACTGGCCGAGATGAAGCGGCGTATTGATGCTCAGGCGGGCAGCGGCGGTATCATGCCCGGTTTTGATGTGAAACGCGGCAGGGGTGGTGTTCGCGAGATTGAATTTATCATTCAGTCTCTGCAGATGCTACATGGCGGCAGAAATGCCGATCTGAGGGTGCAGCCCAGCATGCAGGCCATCGGCCGATTACAGCAGGTCGGGGCGATAGGGGAGTCTGATGTTGCGGACTTAACATCCGCATACCGCTTTTGGCGGCGGATTGAACATGCGCTTCAGGCCCGCCGTGGCGAGCAGACGCACAAGCTGGGAGAGGATTATGCCGCTTATTTGGCTGAGGCTACCGGCATTGCGGATATTGAAGTGGCAATGATTCAGCATGCCGCCATTGTCGAGGATGCTTTTCAGCGCTTTGTTAAACCGCTCGGCGAGGCGGAAGAGATTGAGCATGGCTGGTTGTCGGGTCAGTACAAGGGGCTGGAGGCGCTTACAGAGACGGAGCGTGAGCGCATAGCTCTGGCTCTGACGTATGTGAATGAATGCTTGTCGCGAGGTATGTTGCCCGAGCGCAGTCGGGGACAGACAGAGCGAATTCTGACACAGGCTATGCCGCGCTGGCTGGATGATGAAAATGGCGTGACGGCTGTGGAGGCATTTGCCGAGCTTATTCACTCGATTTCAGGTCGGGCCACCTGGCTGGATCTGTTGGCAACACATCAGGGTGCGCTCGATTGGCTGACCGGCGTACTTTCTGCCAGTCGCTATCTGGCAGATCATATTGTTAAAGACCCGTCGTGGCTGGAGTGGCCGTTGATGGTAGAGCACAGCGACGCGGATATTCGCGATCTCTGTACGCAACTGAATCAGCTCTCCGGTTTTGATGATGTAGAGCAGGTACTGGCCGATATCGGTCGAGGAGTGGATAGGGCGCGACTGCTTTCGGCACTGGCTGTGGATGCACACACGGCCGATGCGATGACGATCGGTGGGTGGCTGGCCGATATTGCCGATGCCGCAACGCAGGCCGTGCTGCGGCTCTGCCTGCATGAAATGGGCCTGCCGGCTGATTTCCCTTTTGTGGCGCTGGCCATGGGTAAACACGGCAGTCGGGAAATGGGAATGGTATCCGATCTCGATATGGTATTTGTGCTGGTGCATGACGACCCATCACAGATGCTGGGACGGCGCAGCGTTGGTGAACATGGTCAGCGTATAGGGCGTCGCATGATCCAGTACCTCACCGGTAAACCACCCTTTGGCGCCGGTTTTGAATTTGATGCGCGGCTGCGACCCTCCGGCAGTTCCGGCGTTCTGGTAACCAGTATCACCGGCTTTCGTGCCTATCAATTTCATGATGCCCAGACATGGGAGCATCAGGCGTTGTGCCGCGCGCGCGCGGTGGCAGGACCGATTGCTGCGTGTGCTGCTGTTGAAGAGGTCGTTTCGTCTGTGCTGAGCCAGCCTCGTGATGCAGCCGATCTTGCTGCCGATGTGCTGCAAATGCGTGCGAAGATGCTGGAGCATCTGGCCAGCAAATCGGATGCTGTTATTGACCTTAAACATGATGCCGGCGGCTTGGTGGATATAGAGTTTCTCGCCCAGTATGCGCGCCTGGCCTTTGGCGGCGGGGGCAGGAAAGTTGTAGATATATTGAATCACCTTCCGGATTCCGCACCGGATGCATGGCACAGAGAGGCATCTGCGCTGGCGGAGACCTATCTGGATTATCGTCAGATGGAGAATGCCCTGCGGGTCGAGTTATGGCGATCCATCGGTGAGCTACCGAGCGATGCGGGAGCTACCGAGTGGGAGAGTCTGCGCCGCCATGCCGGCATCTGCACACCGGCCGCATTACGCTCGCGGATGCAGCAGGTTCAACGTATATTTCATGTGCTGCTCACACATTAGCCGGGATGGAAGCTGGTGATTTCCTTGGCAGGGGATACCGGACGGGAGTAGGTTGCCAGCTCATGGCTAAGGCTTGTTTATAATCTCCTGCGGTATGCCGCAATCATGGATGTGAATGTAATGAACGACCAAAGCATGCAAGATGTTTCACCTGATTTTCTGTCGGCGCTGAACCTGCAGGAAGACGCGCCAGACCCGTGTATCATTGTGGTGTTCGGTGCCTCGGGCGATCTGACCAAGCGGCTGTTGATACCCTCCCTGTTCAACCTCTACTGCGATGGATTGTTGCCGGATTTTTTTGCCATTCTCGGCATGGCTATGGACGATTATACTACAGAATCGTTCCGGGTCAGGATGAGCACCGATGTACAAAAGTATTCCCGCCAGGAGCAGTTTGATGAGACGGCCTGGGCGAATTTCTGTGACAGGATTCATTATCTGCAGGCCCGTTTTGATGATGCGGATGCATTTGTTCAGCTGAAGGCATTGTTACAGACGCTCGATACCCGCTACAGCACCGACAGTAACGTGCTGTTTTATATGGCCACGCCTCCTGCCGTATTCGGCATGATCTCTTCAGGGCTTGAGTCGATTGGCATGAATGCGGAAAATGAAGGCTGGCGTCGCATTATTGTTGAAAAGCCGTTCGGCATGGATCTCTCCTCTGCGTTGTCGCTCAATGAAGAAATTCTGTCCTACTGGAAAGAGCAGCAGGTTTACCGGATTGACCACTATCTGGGCAAGGAGACGGTACAGAATCTGCTCGCTTTTCGTTTTGCCAACGGCATGTTCGAGCCGTTGTGGAACCGTACCCATATCGATCATATTCAGATCACGGCCACCGAACAGGTTGGCGTGGAGTGGCGTGGTGGATATTATGATAAATCGGGTGTGATGCGGGATATGATTCAAAATCATCTGTTTCAGATGATGGCCTACTTGTGCATGGAACCGCCGACTACGTTTGATCCTGAAGCGATTCGCAATGAGAAATATAAACTGCTCAGTGCCGTGCGTATCCTGAAACCGGAAGAGGTTCGCTATCATGCAGTGCGTGGTCAGTATGATGAGGGAGTAAATCTCGATGGATCTCCGGCCAAGGCCTACCGGGATGAGCATCTGGTTGATCCCCACTCCAATACGGAAACCTATGCGGCGCTGAAACTGCGCATCGACAACTGGCGCTGGCATGGTGTGCCTGTATTTTTGCGGTCGGGCAAGGGTTTGCGCACCAAATCAACCGAGATTGTCGTGCAGTTTCGCCGCGCTCCCGAGTTCACCTTTCGCGGGACACCGGCCTCCAGTCAACTCGAAGCCAATCAGCTGATTTTCCGTATCCAGCCTAATGAAGGTATTGAGATCCGTTTTCTGGCCAAGCGACCGGGTCCGTCGATGCATATGCGCAAGGTCAATATGAACTTCGAATATGACGAGGCATTCTCCGCCCATCCTGGTACCGGTTACGAAACCATGTTGTACGACTGCATGCGTGGCGATGCATCGCTGTTTTCACGCTCTGATCTGGTCGAAACTTCCTGGCGGATTGTTCAGCCTGTGCTGGATGTATGGGGCGAGGAGAGGGCGCGTGACTTCCCCAATTACCCGTTCGGCTCATGGGGGCCGAAGGCCGCCTTCAGTTTGCCTTCCCCCGATCACAGACGCTGGCTGGCGCGCACGCCTAAACAGGCGCTGGAGCGCGTACCGATGTTTGAGGGTAGTAGTAAGACCATGATCAATGCCTTCGCGATGATGCTCAAACCGGTGGTCTTTAATGCAGGCGACGAGATCGCCCGATTGGGTACCGAAGGGCGGGAGTTGTATATTATCGAGATGGGCAGCGTGGATGTTATTGACCCGGAAGGTAATGTCGTGACAACGCTTAGCGGCGGCCAGGTGTTCGGCGAATTGAGTTTGCTGGTAACCAAGGAGCGTCGGGCATCGGTGCGTGCGGTGACTTATTGCGCATTGTATATGATGGAGAAACGAGATTTTTGTAAAGTGCTGATGGACAGACCTCACTTTGCTCAGAAGCTCATGCAGGTGGCGCGTGAGCGCTATAACGTGATCGTTGATGCCCATGAATGGCTGGATTCAGAGGGCTAAACGAGAAAACTGGTCACCACAAAGAGCGCAGGGCACAGAGGAAAAATAAAGGGTTTGAGCGAGTTAAGCTGAGGGCTTGTCGCATCACTGAAGTAGAGGAGAAACAATTATGAAACTGGCAATGATTGGGTTGGGTCGCATGGGCGGCAATATGGTAAAGCGACTGGCTGGCGGCGGCCATGACGTGGTGGCCTATGATGTGGATGCGGCTCCGGGCGCTGCACTGGCAGCTGAATTTGATTCAGTCAGCGCAGCAAACGATCTGCAGGATATGATTGCGCAGTTGTCGGCTCCGCGCGTGGTCTGGGTGATGGTGCCGCACCAGTTTGTCGACAGCACGATTGCAGCCTTGCTGGATGCCGGTATGGAAGCGGGTGATTTGATTATCGATGGAGGCAACTCCAACTACAAGGATGGTCAGCGCCGCGGGTGCGAACTGGCTGAGCAGGGAATCCTGTTTGCCGACTGCGGCACCTCCGGCGGTGTGTGGGGGCTGAAGAACGGATACAGCCTGATGATTGGCGGCGCCGATGCAGCGATTGCTCTGATCGCGCCGGCGCTGACAACATTGGCCTCGAATGACGGCAAGGGGTGGGGACATGTTGGTCCGGTCGGTGCGGGTCACTTCGTCAAGATGGTTCATAACGGTATTGAGTACGGCATGATGCAGGCGTTTGCCGAAGGCTTCGAGCTGATGAAAGCCAAAGATGAATTCGATCTGGATATGCATCAGATCTCCCGCGTCTGGCAGCATGGTTCCGTAGTCAGCTCATGGCTGCTGGATCTGACCGGAGATGCGCTGGAGCAGGATGGGGATCTCTCTTCCCTCTCCGACTGGATGGATGATTCAGGTGAAGGGCGCTGGACGGTCAATGAGTCGATCGATCTGGGTATCCCGACACCTGTGCTGACGCTGGCCCTGCAGATGCGTTTTCGCAGCCGTGAAAAAGATGCGTTTGCCGGCAAGATCGTCAATGCGATGCGTGCCGGTTTCGGCGGTCATCCCATCCGACCTGTGAGCCAGGATGAGTAGTGTCTGAAAAACTATTCGATAACGCGGAAGCTTTGGCCGGATACGCTGCCACGCGGGTGGCTGAACTCTGTCGTGATGCAGTGTCGGAAAACGGTGTTTGCCATCTGGTACTGGCCGGCGGTTCGACACCGAAACGCTGTTATGAGTTGCTGCGTGAGATGAAGCTGCCGTGGGGCTCGCTGCATATCTGGTTCGGCGATGAGCGATGTCTGCCGATTGGCGATGCCGAGCGTAATGACACAATGGCCGATGTAGCACTGCTGGCCCATGTGCCGGTGCCGCCTGATCATATACACCGTATGGCTGCAGAGCTCGGGCCGGAAGCCGCAGCTGCGCAGTATGCAGAGATGCTGGCTGCTGCGCCGGTGATGGATATTGTACTACTCGGTATGGGCGAAGACGGGCATACGGCCAGCCTGTTTCCGGATAATCCCGCCCTGCAGGATGAGCGGTTGGCAGTGCCGGTGTTTGATTCCCCCAAACCACCGCCTGAGCGTGTCAGTATGGGATATGGCGTACTCAACGGAGCAAGTCACCGTCTGATTCTGGTGGCAGGCACAGGCAAGGCCGATGCGCTGGCTCGCATACGGGCAGGGGAGACGCTGCCGATTGCCGTTATTGCCGAGGGCGAGTGGCTGATTGATCGCGATGCCATGATGAGTATGGTTTGATATCAGTCAGATGAGCAATAAAAAAGGGACCCGGAAGGGTCCCTATTATCTGGAGCGGGTAACCGGGCTCGAACCGGTGACCTCGACCTTGGCAAGGTCGCGCTCTACCAACTGAGCTATACCCGCAAATGGTTCAATAAGTCTTGCAGACTGCCATTTTTGTTCCTGCGTAGTTTCAGCGCCAGACTATATAATGAGAAATGGTTGGAGGCAGGGGCGAGAATCGAACTCGCGAATAAAGGATTTGCAGTCCTCCGCCGTACCACTGAGCCACCCTGCCATGCACCATTTCAAGTTAAAAAAGGGGGCTCTTAAGCCCCCTTTTGTCTGGAGCGGGTAACCGGGCTCGAACCGGTGACCTCGACCTTGGCAAGGTCGCGCTCTACCAACTGAGCTATACCCGCGGAACGGGGCGAATCATGCCAAGCGACAGGCCACTGTCAAGCTCTTTTGATCTGATGTTTTTGGGTATGCGAATGAAATAGATTCTGTCATACTACGTCTGAGATATACAAAACTGCCCAAGAGGGGATGCGCGTGAACGATACCGCCGAACGTAAGATATATATCCTTGATACCAATGTACTGATCCACGATCCCAATGCTTTGGTGCATTTCGATGAGCACGATGTGGTTCTGCCCATTGTTGTGCTTGAAGAGATGGATCATGTAAAAAAAGGCATGGATGAGCTGGCTCGTAATGTGCGGGAAGCTTCCAGGCAGCTCGATGAGTTGAGCGCTTCATGTGAAGACATGGATAAGGGATGTCCACTGCCCGGCGGCGGGCGTCTGTTTTTTGAGTTGAACCATCGCTCGCTGGAGGTCTTGCCCGAGCCGCTGGCGACCGGTAGTGGTGACAACCGGATTATTGCCGTTGCAATGGCGCTTCAGCAGGAGCAGAAGAGCCGGCACGTCATTCTGGTCTCCAAGGATATCAACATGCGCATCAAGGCACGCGCATTGGGGCTGACGACGGAAGATTATCGCTCCGACCGGGTGGTCAGCGATCTCTCTGTGCTGCCCAGTGGCAAGTTGAGGCTGGAAGAGGCGACCTGGCAGGCGATGGGTGCCGAGATGCAGGTGCTCGATCATGATCACGGCAACCATTTTGTTGTGACATGGCCGGAGGAGATGGAGCTGCCCCTGATCAACTCATTTGTGGTTCTCCCCGGCGAACGTGAAATCGCCATGCGCTGTACAGCGCAGGATGAGGGGCGACGGGTGCACTTGCAGGATGTCGTGTCGTATCGACAGGAGCGCAATGCTGTTTGGGGGATCCAGGCCAGAAATCTCGAGCAGAATATGGCCATGAACCTGCTGATGGATGCGGAGCTGGATCTGGTGGCGATGGTGGGGCTGGCCGGCTCCGGTAAAACATTGATGGCGCTGGCTGCAGGGCTTCACCAGACACTCGATATGGGGCTGTATGAGAAGATACTGGTAACCCGTGCAACTGTGCCTATGGGACAGGATATCGGCTTTCTGCCGGGTACAGAACGTGAAAAACTGGAGCCCTGGATGGGGGCGATCACCGATAATCTGTCGATTTTGCTGGGTGATGAAGCGTCAAATATTGCTGATATACTGGGTCAGCACAGGATTGAGATTGCGGCTCTCTCCTTTGCCCGCGGTCGTACATTTACCAAGACATGGCTGATTGTCGATGAGGCGCAGAATATGACGCCACATCAGATGAAAACGATTGTGACGCGCATGGGCGAGGATTCGAAAATTATTATTCTCGGCAACAATGCGCAGATCGACACGCCGTATCTGACGGCCTACACCAATGGCCTCTCTCGCGCCGTTTCGGCCTTTGCCGGTTGGGAGCATGCGGGCCATATCGCGCTGAAGGCCGGGGAGCGTTCACGTCTGGCAACCAAAGCAGTCGAGGTTCTCTAAACCTAAACCAGGCAGTTGAAGTCTGCACCGGATGTTCTGCTAATGGCGTCTGTGCCGTCTGTCTGATCAATCAAGCGAAACAGGCACCGATGCCCCACATGCTTTTCAGCAGGGGGCATCTGGTGTCCTGTTATCCGCGTATACAGTGCTCTGCGGGCTCATCTTTACGCAGGCGTATCCCATGCTAAGCTGTGAGCCTGTATGTATGCGAATGCAATGCTATGTGCCGAAGGATGAGGGGAGCTGTCATGAAAAAAATAGTGTTTTACATGAGTATGTTTTCCATATTCTTTTCTGCCACGGCTCTGCATGCCCAGGAAATAAAAGTCTATGCGGCATTAGAGGCGGGGACATATACGGTGAAATATGTTGAAAGCGGTATTTCGCGCGGATTCTCCACCGTGAAATCAGGCATTCCTGCCGGTATTTTGAGGGTGGGGCTGGATTACGGATATTTTGGTGGCGAATTGCGCTTTGGTCTGATGAAAACGAGCTCCAGTTCGTATTCGGCTGGCACATTAGGCCACGCCGCTCCATTCACGCTGGACTTTCGCAATGGGCCATTCTTTTCCTATCTGGGCAAGGTACAGTACCCGGTGACCCGGTCATTCAATGTGTATGCTCTGCTCGGAGGCACGTTGTCGAAATTTTCGATCAACCCGCTGGGTAATGGAACCCACCTTGATTACAATGCAGTCAAGACCGGGTTAAGCTATGGTTTTGGTGTGGAGTATAAACCTCGCCCGTTGTTTGCTGTCGGTCTTGAATGGATGCAGTACTGGACGAATGTGGAGACCTCGTTGTCCAACGGAAATCGCTCCAATACTACATTTGGCGGTTTCGGACTCTCTTTTCGCAGATCATTTGATTTGGGTTTATAAGAAGCGGTAAGGATGACATATTTCAGCAGTAGAAGGGCATGAGATCCAGGAAAGTTTTCAGCCTTGTTATTAAGCTTTGTCAGAGGATATCGAGTATCGTCCGCCACTGAGCCAGTTTGCTATCGAATGAGATGGCGGCATGGGTCGGGCTTGTTGAAGGCAACGGGTAGAGAGGAAGCTGTGTCTGATTGAGAGCCAGCTCCGGTATTACGCGCCGTTGATACAGATCGGCTGCTTTCCGGCCATTGAAGCAGACGGCCCGGATTTGTGGGTGTGTATCAAAAAATGCTGTAAAGTCATTGGTTATCACCGATGGTAACCGGATCGCAGCATCCAGACTGCCGGGGCGAATACACTGGCGCGCCACATCCCATAGTGCGATGCCGTTGCTGCGTAACATCCCCAGTCGCTTCTCATAGTCAATATCAGCGCTGAACTCGAATAAAGACGCCATGATTGGCCAGAAGGCATTGCGCGGGTGGGCATAATATTGTTGTTCATCGAGCGATTTTCGGCCGGGCATGGAACCCAGAATCAGCACTTTGGCATCCGGATTGGCGGAGCAGGGGAACCCTTCTTCAAGCATGTCCAAAGCGTTACAGTGATGATACAAAACAGCAACACTTCGCGCAGATGCGAGCCACTGCGTGTGGCTAATGAACGGGTCAGTCAGGCCCTGGCGGCTATGCGAGGACGAGATTCGTGCGTGGTCAGAGTTGGTTGACGCAAATGGTATTTTGTAGTGAGCGCTTTGAATAATGCTGCATTCATGGGCATATTGTTCCTGTGAAAGTGCACACCCATTCTGAATCCACCGCCCACCTCCTGACTGTTTTCCGGCTCGCTCCAGAGCACAAAGCCTGAAACATTGATGTAGAATTTCTCAAGTCGGTACTGCAACGTCACCTTGCACCCGGCGTCGATCGATTCATCAATCGACAGGCCGGCACCAAAGGGAGAGATATCCACCAGCTTACATACCTCATATGTTTGCTCGCCCACTAGCAGCAGGAGCTCACCTTCAGCCTGTAGATCAAGATTCAGGTAATACCTGTCATCATTACGTCGATCCTTATGCATGGCCTAGCCTCCCTGCGCTGAGCGTGAGCTTCAACACTTTTACCGTTTCAGGCAGCAAACCGGAGATGATGCCTGTGACCTCCCAGTATGCCCGAGCATGCGGGCCAATAATGTGACGCAGGTCTCATATTTATGACGGCACATGTGGATTGGATGCCCGTATCAGGTCGATCGGTCTCAATGGTTTCACTATCCAGTTGAAACAGGTAGTTACTGGCGGTGCTTCCGGCATAGTGGAAGAGACGGCGAAAGACTATAATCAAAAACTATGATAGATAGTGATGTACATTCATCCGTTCTTGGAAGCAGCAGGCACACTCTGCTGCAGTCACTGGATGCGACTGAACAGGGGATAAGCAGTGCAGATGCCCGCATTCGCCAGCAGCGGTATGGTAAAAACACGATAGTTTTCCATCGCAGCCGTTCGCAGCTGTTGATGCTGCTCAAGGAGTTCACAGCACTGTTCCCGTTGTTGTTGCTGGGCGCAGCCATACTCTCATTCTTTGCCCACTACCTCAGTCCCGGGGAGGGCTATGAGCTGATTGGCGAGGCTCTGGTGTTTGTCGTTGTACTCAATGCGCAGGTCTCATTCTATCAGAACCGGAAAGTTGAGAAATTGATGGTCTCCTTCCTCGATTACATTCCCAAGAAGGTGGCACTGCTGCGTGATGGCGAGAAGACTATTCTGGATGCCGGCGAGGTAGTGCCGGGCGATATTCTATTTCTTCAGGAGGGAGACAAAATACCGGCTGACGGGGTGATTCTGGAGATGAACCAGCTGCTGGTGGATGAGTCGATTCTGACCGGTGAGTCGGAACCGCTGATGAAGTCGGCTCTTGATATGGTTGTGGATGAAACCTCTCTGGCCAGCTCGGGGGCGACGGTCATCAAGGGTAATGCCCGGATGCTGGTGGTCAGAACCGGGCGTGCCACGAGCATCGGCAGTATCTCCAAACTCTCTCAGCAGATTGAGCACGACCTGACGCCGATGCAGCAGGAGGTGCAGGACTTTGTACGCAAGATCTCGTGGCTGGCACTGGGCATCGGTGGCTCATTTTTTCTGATCGGATTTTTTATCGGCAATCCGTTCTGGACCAATCTGGTCTTCGCCATCGGTATTATCGTGGCGAATGTGCCTGAAGGGTTGCTGCCTACCGTGACGCTGGCCCTGACCCAGTCATCACTGCGTATGGGGCAGCGCAACGCTGTGGTAAAAAATATTCTTTCTGTGGAAACGCTCGGTAGTACCACGGTGATCTGCACGGACAAAACAGGCACGCTGACATGTAACCGGCTGCATGTGGAAACCATGTATCTCGATTTTTCCGAAGTTGATGCCGATGATCGTCAGGGCTTCAGCAATAACCGCGCCTCCCGCACCTTTCTCGAGATTATGGCGCTCTGTAACGGTGTGATTTCAGTGGGCGGTGATGATCGCGGAGATGAGGCGGTTACATTCAAAGGGGACCCTACCGAAATAGCGATGGCCACGTTTGTCGATGATCAGGTCGGATTTGACGCATTGCGCAGTCACTTTGTTGAGAAGCACAATCTGCCATTTGATCCTGATAACCAATACATGTCATCAACACACGCGACGGAAGGCGGCACCTTGTTCATGACCGTCAAGGGGGCCTCCGATGTGATTTTATCCCGTTGTTCCCAGGTGCACAGCGAGGGGCTGGTCAGGGGACTCTCTGAGGATGAGCGGACGCATTTGATCCGGCAGGCCAACGACTATGCAGCGCAGGGCTTACGGGTACTGGCACTGGCTTACCGGGTGGTGGAGCAGGCGGATGATGCTGTGGAGGATATGGTGTTTATCGGTCTGGTGGCGATGGTGGATCCGCCGAGACGGGAGGTGCCGGCGGCGGTTGCCGCCTGCAAGAGCGCCGGTATTCGCATTATCGTGATCAGTGGTGATAAGGCTGAAACAGTCAGTTATATCGCCAGAAAACTCGGTATAACCAGAAACCCGCGCATTATTGAGGGCGAAGAGCTGGCAGATATGAGCGAGGAGATGCTGACGGCTGCCCTGAAGAACGAAGAGGTGCTGTTTGCCCGTATTAAGCCGGAGCAGAAGCTCAATATTGTCGATGCGCTGAAAGATATGGGCGAGGTCGTGGCAGTTACCGGTGACGGCGTCAATGATGCACCGGCGCTGAAGCGGGCCGATATCGGCATATCAATGGGCCTGCACGGCACCGATGTGGCCAAGGAAGCATCCGATATCATCCTGCTTGATGACAATTTTGCCACCATCATCAGCGCCATCGAGGAGGGGCGGGCGGTGTATGACAATATCAAGAAATTCATCACCTATATCCTGACCAGCAATATTCCTGAGGTGCTCCCCTTTATTGCCTATGTGCTGCTGCCGATTCCGCTGCCGATAACGGTGATACAGATTCTGGCCATCGATCTGATCACCGACATGATACCGGCGATCGGGTTGGGTAATGAACCGGCCGAAGCCGATATCATGCAACGGCCTCCACGCCGTCGAAGCGATAGGCTGGTCAGTTTGCGCACGTTTGTACGCAGCTATGCCATTGTCGGACCGGCTGAGGCCGTACTGGCCTTTGGCGCATTTTTTATCGTGCTCTTTGCAGGTGGCTGGAGCTGGGGCAATCCTCTGGCAGGTAACGCTCCGCTCTATTTGCAGGCTTCCGGCGCATTCCTTGCAACCATTATTTTTTGCCAGATCGGCAATGTCATGGCCTGCCGTACCAATCGCCAAAGCGCTCTGCCCTATCTGGTGCGCCTCAATCGCTGGATTATGCTGGGCGTGGTCGTCGAGATCGGCTTTATTTTCCTGATCCTGTATCTGCCGGTGCTGAATGCTGTTTTCTCGGCATCACCGTTTTCGCTTGCCGCATGGGTTATTGTAGGGGGCAGTCCGCTGGTGATATTTTTTATTGAAGAGTGGAGAAAAAAGCTGGTGCGCAGTGGAGTGAACTGGCTGGCTGTCTGACAGCAGGAGATATAAGGTATCAAGCAAAAGCCCTCCGTGAGGAGGGCCTTGTTGCAGATTCAGCGTTGTAGACTATGTCAGAGGATTTGCATCTGCGCTTTGAAGTGCTTCGAGCTTCATACTTCTCCGCAGGCGCTTGTTCATAGCTCTCTTCAGACGCCTCTTCTCTGCAGTGTGCCATGGATGCAACTTTTTCCATTGTACGGAGATAAGCGTCGTTTCCTTGGGCGAAGTATGTTGATGTCTTCCCAGCATGGTTAGTCTCCTTTCTTCTGAAGAAAGCTCTCCTTCAGATGGGTTATTTATACCACAATTTAACGCCTGACACAATGCCCGCAGTTGAGCCGTGCGCTCGTTCTGATACCGTGCCGACATATAGCTTGCGAGCGGTTTTGCGTATAAAGAGAGATTCAAGGTGAACAACCAATTGAACGAGATTATGATGAGTGCAACCGGGGCTCTGGCAGCAGAGCGCGGTGAGGTCATTCAGTCGCTGTGGAGCGGTTATGGCGAGATTGTGCGCTATGGGTTGACGGGTGTGGAGATTGATAGTGCCGTACTCAAGCATGTGGTCTTTCCGTCGACCGTGCACCATCCGCGCGGCTGGCATAATGACCTGTCACACCGGCGCAAGGTGAAATCGTATGAGGTGGAGATGGCCTGGTATCACGATTGGGCCGGGCGTTGTGATGAGAGCTGCCGGGTGCCGCACTGTTATGCCTCGGAAACCGTTGGTGAAGAGCATCTGATTGTGCTGGAGGATCTGGATGGTGCAGGCTTCCCACGGCGCAGAAGCAAACTGGATCTGGAGGGTGTGCAGGCCTGTTTACAGTGGCTGGCCGGGTTTCATGCGAGCTTTATCGGGGAGCAGCCGACAGGGCTCTGGCAAACCGGTACCTATTGGCATCTGGCAACCAGGCCGGATGAGCTGGCTGCGATGGGGGATGATGCCATGCGTGATGCAGCGCCTGTTATCGACTCGATGTTAAGCACGGCCTGTTTCCAGACCATTGTTCACGGTGATGCCAAACTGGCCAACTTCTGTTTTTCGGCAGATGGGGGAAAGGTTGCTGCTGTCGACTTTCAGTATGTCGGCGGTGGCTGCGGCATGAAGGATGTGGCCTATTTCCTCGGTTCATGCCTTAGTGATCAGGAGCAGGAGCAGCATGAGGCGCTTCTGTTGGAGTGCTATTTTAACTATCTGAGGGCCGCACTGGTGCGACATGCAAAGCCGGTGGATTTCGATGCGCTAAAGGCTGAGTGGCGGGGGCTGTTTCCCGTAGCACAGGCGGATTTTTACCGTTTTCTGATCGGCTGGATGCCCGGACACTGGAAAATCAACGATTACAATAAACGTGTTGCGCAGGCGGTTATCGCCGCACTGTGAAGAAGGGGAGATATGTTTAAAACAACTGATTTGTATGATAAATACCTGGAAAGCCTGCAGGTGGCTGCCCCTGTTTTTCGTGACTTTGGCGGCCGTCAGCGTTTTTCCGGTCAGATCGTGACGCTCAAGGCCTTTGAAGATAACAGCTTCCTGAAAGCCGCCTTTGAGACAGACGGGCGTGGCAAGGTGTTGGTTGTGGATAGCGGTGCTTCACTGCGCTGTGCGATGATGGGCGATGTGATGGCGGCTCTCGGTGCATCCAATGGTTGGGAAGGGGTGGTTATCAACGGCTGTATCCGTGATTCGGCCGATGTGGCAAAGGTGAATCTCGGCGTGAAGGCGCTGGCCACGACTCCGCGCAAGACCATCAAGCGCAATCAGGGTGTGCGCGATATCCCGCTCTCCTTTGCCGGTGTGCAGTTTAACCCGGGCGACTACATGTATGCCGATGAAGACGGCATTGTGCTGTCAAAAACAAAGATTGTTGAATGATTTTTTCCGATCAAAAACAGCTATCCAGATGCAGGTGAATTAACATGGAGTTTAATCCAACTTCAGAGGGGGAGATCACCATCCGTAATAACTGCACGATAAAAAAAACGCAGCTGCGGGGTTTACCACTGCAGGTTGATCTGCCTGTTCATGCCACCCGGTCAGGTCTTCTTAATTAAACCAATTAAAAATAACAACATAACAGCGCCAATCGTGGCCATAATGATAGCACCTAATAACCCGCCAGTTGTTATGCCAAGCAAACCGAATACAAAGCCACCCAATACAGCACCAACAATGCCCACAATAATATTGCCTATGACACCAAATCCGCTTCCCTTCATGATGTTGCCGGCCATCCAGCCGGCCAGTGCGCCAACTGCTAAAAATATAATCAAACTAATGATATCCATGTTGCCTCCGGTGTTACTTTTTAGTGAACAGATAGAGACCAACAACAAAGCTGACCGCGCCGGCGATGTAAAAAGTCATGACCCTGTCCGTATCCGAGCCTGTAACAGCTTGTGTTAGTTGTGATCCGACAGAATCAGATAATTGATACCCCCATATTGCAAGGCCAATGCCTGTAACTGTCAGGGCAAGACCAATCATTTTCGTTGTAGTTGCTGAACTCATTGCCATATTGAACTCCTGTAGTTGAAATGTTTTTACTGTTATAGCTAACAATTAATACTGCCTGTCTGTTTCTTTGCGGATCACAGCCTCTGTTTCCCGGTAAACCGGTGATTCCCCATCAAGGCGAATGGCTTGTTGAATCGCATTTTGTGCTTTATTTAATTGGTGTTGTTCCAGATAGACCTGTGCCAGGTTGTTGAATGCCACTGCCGCATGCGGGTGGTCAATTGTCGCTTGATAGAAGGCTTCTCCGGCTTTGTCGATCTGTTTCAGGGCGTAATAGCTGTTGCCGATACCCATCCGGGCGGCAAGGCTGTCAGGCCAGCGTTTCAGGGCTGCCTGATAAGTCACGATTGCGGCCTGCGGATGTTTTGCATTTTCAAGAATCGCTGCAGTTTTCATCAGGCGGGTTTCTTCAGCGGTTGCCGGCAGGTTGCCCGGAGGCAAAGCAAGCATGGCCCAGTAACCGGCACGTGCCCAGGTGTGCTCGAATGTCGAAAGAGGGATGCGGTGTTCGGCCTCAAGCCCTGAATGGAGGGTGATGGCTCTGTTTTGCAGGTCATATGCGACCACGACGGCATAATGCCATTGCGGATACCAGCTCAGGGCGAGATTCTGGAAAACCAGTACAGGATGCCCGGCACTTACTTCTTGCAGGAGATCGGCAAGCTGTGGGGCGAGCGGATAAGCCAGAATGCCGTACTGACGTGGCACAGCCATCATCTCAATTTGCAAACTCCCTTTTTTATCCGGAATGAAGAGCTTGGGCGATAATTGTTCAGGGGTTACAGGGATCATGGCCCAGTTGAGCATCATGGCCAGAGCAGCCGGACCACACTGATATACGCTTTGAGCAAAGAATGGGACATGGGCCACTCTTGCGGTAGCGCTCAGGCTCTCAGGCTTGTGCTCCAGCAGAGATTGAGACTGTCTGGCAGCACAGCTGCTGAGGAGAAGTACCAGAAGGCAACTGCCCGCTATCAGGCGAGCAGTTGCGAGCGGCCTCAGGAATAGCTTTATTTTATCGAACCGGATGAACAAATGAGAAAACGTCAGTCACTCCTAAGACATCGGTAATCAGCAATACCAGAAAAATAAACACAGCCGCTCCGATTAGGGCACCAGCGGCGCTAGCGCCGGCGGGTAACTGGTCAATCTTACCGGATAGCATTTGTACCTCTGCATCACTCAGGTTTGCTACCCTGTCCTTTGCATCCTGCAGGGCTACGCCATGGCTCTGTAACTGCTGCTGGACTTCTGCTCTGTCCAGAAAGGCAATGATCTTTTCACGTTCCATGCTATGGGACTGTTGTTGAATGATCTGATCGGTACTTACTATCGCTGCCTGGGCTACAGGCATCTGAATATTCAGGCAAAACATGATCAGAATCATCATGGATATACAGACTTTGTTGAAAAACTTTTTCATGGTCACAAACATAGTGGTACTCCTTTATTAGTGTGCGTTGTAACAGCACTCCGTGTTCTGTTCGGTAGCTATTGGTTTATAATTTATCGCTTTAACTTCAATTTCCCGGCTCTTTTATTATCGGCACCGATATCTGTTATCTCCCTCATGCTTGTACTTGCCAATGCTTCATCAGGTATGGAATAGAGCGGCAGTAATGCAGTTGGCTTTCTCACTGATGAGTCAAGGATAGGGTGGGAAATAAATGCCGTCTGTGCGGTTGCGAACGTAAGGGAAGATCATCCATTGCCGGATGCGCAGTTCACGGCTACATTAGTCTATATAAGACATGCTGGATGCTGCTGACTATGGTCAGCTTTGTATTTTAATATTTAGGGGCTCAGATGACTAACCACCATTCTCCGCTTGAAAATCATCTGCTCGACGCGCTGCCTACGGACGTATACAAGCGCATGCTGCCCAATCTTGAGCCTGTTGAGATGCCGCTTGGCAAGGTACTTTATGAGTCCGGTGAGGCCTTGCGTTATGTCTATTTCCCTACCGATTGCATCGTGTCGCTGCTCTATGTCATGGAGAATGGCTCGCAGGCCGAGATTGCCGTGATCGGTAACGAGGGTATTGTAGGTCTTGCCCTGTTCATGGGCGGAGAAACCACGCCGAATCGGGCGGTTGTGCAGAGTGCAGGACACGCCTATTGCTTGAGCTCAGCCCGGGTAAAGCAGGAATTTGCCCTGAACGGGCCGCTGCTGCGCCTTCTGCTGCGTTATACGCAGGCGCTGATCACCCAGATGTCGCAAACGGCGGTGTGCAACAGGCATCATTCGCTGGATCAGCAACTTTGCCGCTGGCTGCTGCTGAGTCTGGACCGGCTCGCCAGCAATAACCTGGTCATGACCCAGGAGCTGATCGCCAACATGCTGGGCGTGCGCCGCGAAGGCGTCACCGTGGCCGCAGGAAATTTACAGGATGCCGGACTGATTGATTACTATCGCGGCCACATCACGGTGCTGGACCGGCCCGGGCTGGAGAAGCGGGTGTGCGAGTGCTATCAGGTCGTCAAACATGAGTTCGATCGGCTGCTCCCATATCCCCCTTTGAAGTAAAATCAGGAAAGCCAATCATAAGATATGGGATAAAAGCGCCGGGTTTGCAACCTGAGTTTGAGGGGCGTTGCCAGTGTGGCGGATATTTCTATTGGAAGGGTGTCTCAGCGTCAGGCATTCATGGCATTGGCAGCAGGGTTGAAAAACTACAAGGTATAGGACTGACCCGGGACTGCAAACATCGAGATTAATGTGGGTGAAGTTAGGTGTTATGTACATAGGAAAAACTAGGTGATGAAAAAGATATGCATTGTTGGAGCTTCCGGAAAGCTCGGAAGGTATATGGTGCAACATGCACTAGATCGTGGCTACGAGATAGTCGGTGTTTGCAGGGAACAAAGCGTACCTAAGCTCGCCGACTTCGAAGGCCGGATCACAATTATTCCAGGGGCAACGAATGACCGTGAAGTGATAAAGCGCGCTGTTTCGGGATGCGATGGTGTGCTTACTGTGTTAGCTCCTTGGGGTGTCCAGCAATATTCGTCGGGAACAGCTCAGGCAGTGATGGATTTTGCTGAACCAGGCGCACGCCTAATTTTTTCCTGTGGTTGGCATATAAGCCGTGATGGTAAGGACGTTTACTCTTGGAAATTGAAAGCTTTAGTTAAGATTTTTGGCGGAATCGCCAGACTATTTCGTTTTGTTGAGTTAAATGATCAGGTAGAAGCATGCAGGAGAATATTTAAAAGTGGTACAAAGTGGACAGTGGTTCGCGGGAGTGACCTGGAAGAGGGTGAAAGCCAGGGGTTACCTGTTTGGAGTAGACACGTTGGCGACACTATCCTTGAGAGTAACCTGACTCGACGCGTTGATTTTGCTCTCTTCATGGTTGAGGCGCTTGAGAATGATGAACTTATTCATGAGGCTCCTGCGATTGTGGGGTGTCAGACTCCATCCGCTCTTGCTCACAATGCAAAGATATAGAACCCCAGCAACAAGGTTGGCCACACGTGCAAAGGAGTGCAAAATGCACATAACAAGGCGTTCGTTCGGACACAAACTACGCTGCGTTTCTATTTGTGCGTACAGCTTGGATGTTGTATCTATAAATATACTTTATGTAAATTCAAACTTTTTACTCTGTACAAACATAATAGAATAAGCTGCTGCAGCCGCCTTGCAAACCATAAAGGGGAGTAAATAATGAAATTAAAATATCTATTACTCTCTATCTTGCTTTTATCATCCTTAGCCGGATGCGAAAAAGACAGCGTTTATAGAGGTTTCTATGAAGGTATGAAGGATAGGGAAAGAATAGTTCATCCATCAAGTGGGCCAATGCATCAAGAGCAACCAAGTTACGATGAATATAAAAGAGAGAGGGAGAAATCTTTAAAAAAGGATGGTGATGAAAGGTAGTAGTAACTGCTCATGAGTTGGAACCTCGGGTCGGACCACGCTAACCCACTGCAAAACTAAGCAATACTGTCAAATAAAGAGCGCATTCAGGCAGCTCATTTTAATAGCATAACGGGCCTGGCCAGAGCCAGTCGTTATCACATTCCGCTCCGGAATGGGCACATCACCCATCACCACGGCGAGTTTCTGCTCAAATTCAGCAGAGATCGGGAGCGCTGAATTCACTGGCTGTTTGAAGCGAAGAAACTATATGGCCTGTGTATCCTCAACTACATCGTTACCTCAAATCATATTCATCTGCTAGCTGGTCGTTGGCAGCTCGGACTTTGCAGAGCGAGATTAAAAGCTCGCTTGCCGGCAGGCTGGTAGTCGGCGAATCATGAGTGTTGACGACAAAGTATGAACCTCCGGGAGCCGGAAGTTTCTCACAATGCCAGTTTAGGCGGTGAAATGAGCCTCCTAAGCCCTGTGAAACAGGCTGTATCTGACTAAATATGTTGAGTTATATTGATTTTGTTAGGTCGCTCATTATTTTGATACTCACTATTTTTTGTCACGAGAGGTCAATCGGGGGGAGAAGGTGGAGTCGCTGATTCAGGAGCCTGCCAGTAACTTCTCGGCGCGGGCGAGATCGGCAGGGGTATCAACGCCGATGCAGTGGAAATCGCCGACGGTAACGGCGATATCATAGCCGTGATGCAGTACGCGCAGTTGCTCCAACTGCTCGGTCTGCTCGGCCTCACACGGTGAGAGCGTGGGGTAGATCAGCAGAAACTCCCTGCGGTAGGCATAGAGCCCGACATGCTGCATGGCGTTGGGCGACCCCGAGCGGGGAAAGGGGATGGCTGCGCGGCTGAAATACATGGCGCGCCCCTTGGCATTGGTGATCAGCTTGACGACATTGGCATCAAACAGATCATCCGGATTGCGCAGAGGGTGCGCCAGCGTTGCCATCGGCAGGTAAGGGTCTGCTGTAAACGGCTCAACCACAGCGCGGATCGCAGCCGGATCAATTAACGGTTCATCGCCCTGTACATTGATGACCACATCACAGTCTATCTCCCGCACGGCTTCGGCCAGCCGGTCGCTGCCGCTGGCATGATCGGGTGAGGTCATGCAAACCATGGCGCCTGTTGCTCTGGCAGCATCGGCAATACGTCGATCGTCGGTCGCAACAAATACAGGCCCGAGATCGGCCGCCTGCGCTTTTTCGATCACGTGTTCAATCATCGGTCTGCCGGCTAACTGCGCCAGCGGTTTACCGGGAAAACGGGTGGAACCCATACGGGCGGGAATGCCGATAGCGATTTTCATGGTTTAGTTAGTGAGCCTCGATCTCGGACCAGCTGGCTGTAGCCGTACCCAGTTTGCCGACAACGACGCCGGCAGCGTGATTGGCCAGTTTTGCAGCAGTAAGTGCATCGTCACCGCGGGCGAGGCAGGCGGTGAATACGGCGATGACGGTATCACCTGCGCCGGTCACATCGAAGACATCGCGAGCGGCGGTAGGAATATGGTGATGGTACTGCCCGTCGAACAGCGTCATGCCTTTTTCCGAGCGGGTGATCAGTACATATTGCAGTGCAAGTTGTTCATGCAGCGCTCTGGCAATGGCTTCGACGTGCGCATCCTCATTGCATGCCCGCATACCGACCATGGCGGCAGCCTCCATCAGGTTGGGCGTGATCAGCGTTGCGCCGCAATAGGCATCGGTGTGCTCCGGCTTCGGATCGATGGCGATGATGGTGCCTTTGAGACGCTCAATCAGCAGGCGAATAAAGTCCGGTGTCAGCACGCCCTTGCCATAATCAGAGAGGATGACGGCATCGGCATCCGCCTGAATCTCATCCAGACGGGTCAGCAGGCGTTGATGTGTGTCGGCCCGGGCAGGGGAGGTCCATTCGCGGTCATAGCGTACCACCTGCTGATGACGTGCGATGATGCGTGTTTTGATAGCGGTCGGGCGATCATTGGTTTTGGTAACGACACCGCGGTCATCCGAATCCATTTCAGCCAGCTGTTGATGCACCCATCTGCCCGGTTCATCGTTGCCGACCAGACCGAACATGGCCGACGGGAGATCCAGCGCATGCAGGTTGCGCACTACATTGGCCGAGCCGCCCAGACGGCGATCAATGCGTTCAACCGAGACCACAGGCACCGGCGCTTCGGGAGAGATGCGTGATACATCTCCCCAGATAAACTCATCTACAATAATGTCGCCAATGACCAGTATCAAAGTGGGCTCCCGTTTTTCTGCACCGGCAACATAAACGACCGATACAGAAAGAAAAAATAACTATTCACTACAAGCTTTGCAACTTCAGGTGAAGATGGTGGTGCTTTATACGGTCAGACAGGGTGCTTACGCATTGGCAAACGCCAATGCCGTATCAATCACGCGCGGCAGCTCTGTTTCCAGGCCGGGCCACAGCGGCAGTCGTACCAGCCTCTCCGAGAGTTGCTCGGTGATCGGCAGCGGGCCGTGCGTGCGGCAGTATTTCAGTCCGGCAGGTGCCAGATGAAGCGGTACATAATGGAAAACGGTCATAATATCGGCGGCCTTCATATGAGCGATAAATGCCGAGCGCTCTGCCAGTGAATCATAGATCAGGTAATACATATGAGCGTTATGCCGACACCCCTCGGGGATGACCGGACGCCTGAGCTGGTGGTTTGTTTCAGGATCTGCAAAGGCAGTATGGTAGTTGTTCCAGATATGCAGGCGGCGGGCGGTGATGCCATCGGCATGCTCCAGTTGCGCCCACAGAAATGCGGCAATCAACTCGCCGGGCAGAAAGGATGATCCGATATCCACCCATGTATATTTATCGACTTCGCCGCGAAAGAAGCTGCTACGGTTGGTGCCTTTCTCCCACAGTATTTCAGCACGCTCGGCAAAGCGTTCATCATTGATCAGCAGGGCGCCGCCCTCGCCGGAGATGACATTTTTGGTCTCATGAAAGCTGAATGCGGCCAGGTGGCCGATGCTGCCCAGCGCTCTGCCGTGATAATCCGACATAATACCCTGTGCCGCATCTTCAATGACATAGAGACCGTGTCGCTCAGCGATAGCCATGATGCTATCCATCTCGCAACCCACACCGGCATAGTGGACGACGCAGATGGCGCGGGTTTTCGCGGTGATGGCCGCTTCGATCAGACTCTCATCGATATTCAGTGTGTCTGCACGGATATCGACAAATACGGGAACTGCGCCGCGCAGCACAAAGGCATTGGCCGTGGAGACAAAGGTATAGGAGGGCATGATCACTTCATCGCCTGGCTTTATGTCGATCAGCAACGCCGCCATCTCCAGTGCCGATGTGCAGGAGTGGGTCAGCAGCGCTTTTTTGCAGCCTGTTTTATCGACTAACCACTGCTGGCACGCTCGCGTGAACGGGCCATTGCCGGCTAACTGACCATTGGCATGTGCTTCGAGGATATGCACGGTCTCTTCGCCCGTCATGAAGGGTCTGTTAAACGGAATCACTGCGCAGCTCCAGTTACAGATTGTTTGCCTGTATGGCGATAGAGGTAGACATGATCGCCGCGCAGCGGCCACATTTTGACCAACCGGCCGAGCGACGGTGTTTCCACTTCCGCTATGATATAGGCATTGGGATTGTTGCCGGTATACCAGGTGATTGGCGGGCGATCCTGTCGCCATACATCGATATAGGCGGCAATGGCGAGGCCTGTAGCGACGTCATTCTGGCTGTAGAGTGGCGCATCATCAGTCAGGTGCATGATCTCTTCAGCGACCACCTTGACGTCACGCTCCGGCATCCAGTCCTTGATATAGGGCAGAATGCCGAGGCTGTAGGGGACTTTTATAACGACAATCAGTGCCATCAACATCACTGCCTGACGCAGATGCTGCCGGTTGAGCTGCAGTAATAATCCGGTCAGCAGCAGGGCGACCAGACCGTAGAGCGGTACCAGATAACGGGGGGTTGCGCCTGCCGATATCCAAAAGGGCAGAAAGCAGATCAGCAACAGCAGTGACAGTGTGGTGATTGTATCATTTGCTAGGAACTGTTGCTTGCGACGCAGCCATAACCAGGCCAGAAACAGGGAAACGGGCAGGGCGCGGAACAGAAATACCAGCGGGAAACTTAGCCAGTGGCCGATAAAGGCCATTACCCCGTAACCGGCGTAGTTGCGCAGCACATCGTTGATCGTCGTGGTGGCGGTGCTCTCGCCGGCCGGCACAATGAAATGCTGCCACAATACAGGTACGCTCAGTGCGAGCAGGCCGGTGATCAGAAATACCGGTTTTTTCAGCAGGTGCCAGCGCTGCAGACGCCATATCAGGACAAGGCCGGCAGCGCCAAACAGGGCGTAGGCGGTAATATTCTTGGCCATAAAGGCCAGCGAAATCAGCAGCAGGGAAGCGATAAACCAGCCTGCATGTTCATCGGCAAAAGCGCGCCAGAGTGTGGCAATGGCAGTAAAGATAAACATGCCGAAGGTGGCATCGATATAGCCCAGCCAGCCGTACCAGAAAGCCACTTCGCCCAGTGTCAGATAGACCAGAGCAGATAGCCAGCCGGCATAAGCATGCGAGCGACTGAATAACCAGCGGCCCATCAGACCGGCACAGAGGGCGCTGAGCCATGTTGCCATCACCGAGACCAGACGTACGGCAATATCGACATGTTCCCAACCGATGATCTTGCTGATGGTGATGACCGGCCAGTGCCATAGCGGCGAATGCGGCCAGACCATGCCCAGAATAGACGGATGCAACCAGTCATGGCGTACAAACATCTCATACGACTTCATGGCCATCAGGCCCTCTTCACCGACGTACTGCATTACCGGCAGAGGCAACAGCATAAAGGCAGCCGCCAGCAGTGTCAGTGTCTGATAGAGGCGAAGGGAGGGGGAAAAGTTAACAGGCATTGCGGCAATCAGCGGGTTAGTTTGTGATAAATGTCGACGGGATGTTCAAAACGGAAGCCAAGCGACACATACAGGTTGAGAACCGGCATATTAGCCGCCGAGATGGAGCTGCGTACGGTGGTTACACCGGCGTGAAAAAGATCGGAGATGACTGCCGTCCATAGTCCTTTGGCCAGTCCGCGACCGCGGTGAGACGGTGCGATCGTATGCAGCAGCAGGTTACCGTTATCGGCGGCAATAAAGCCGGCCAACTCTCCGCTATGGCGCAGAGCGAATACGTTACCAGCCTGATGCAGTTGTCCTAGCCACTGTTTGTAACGGGCATCTGCAAGCATCGGCGCAAGGTTGAAGTCCCGGTGAAAGCGGCCGTGCAGAAAGCTGTGATCACACATCGGCAGCAGCTCCTCAAGTGTGATATCGCGATCCGCGCTGGCTGACGGATCCGGTTGGGGCAACCAGTTCTCCCGGGTACAGACCGGTTCAATCAGGGTGTCGGTATAATAAAAGCCGTATTCATGCAGCAGCTGCTTGTCAGCCAGTGGATCGATCTTCACCGTGTAATGGCCGGTTTTTTCGGATGCCTTGCAAAGCGTTGCAGCATCCGGACGGGTGATTTCAAAACAGTCGGTTCCGAAGACCGCCGAGTCCCAGGGCGTAGGTTGAATGTTATTCATTGGCAAAGGTTGTATGATTAATGATATACAATGGACGCCTTTTTGTTTCATCAAAGGTTTTGCCCAGATAGATGCCGATAATGCCTAGATTCCCGATAATGATGCCGCCGAGAAAATAGAGTGAAATGATCAGGCTGCTCCAGCCCATGATCGGAATATTAAAAAAAGCGGCATAGATCAGCAGGCCGATACCGACCAGCAGCGACGTGATGGCAATGCCGAAGCCGAAGTGGATGGACATGCGCAGGGGCTTGTCGGAATAAGCGATAATCGTGTCTGTACCGAGCTTGAGTAACTCTCTGAATGTATAGCTCGATTCGCCGGCAAAACGGCTGGCATGCTCGACTTCAATCTTGGCTGCAGGAAAGCCCATCCAGTTGACGATACCGGGTAGGAAACGCAGGCACTCACGCATCTGGCAACAGTTGTTCACGACCTTGGCCGACATGATACGGAAATTGCCGACGCTGGGGTCATAATCCATTTCGGTCAGATAGTTGAACAGGTAATAGAACAGACGTGAAGAGAGCTGCTTGTTCATGCCATCCTTGCGATTGGTGCGCTGGGCCAGTACCACATCATACCCCTCCTGCGCCTTGGCATAGAGGCGGGGTATCTCTTCCGGCTGATCCTGCAGGTCGCAGTCCATGACAACGATCCATTCACCCTTGCAGTGATCCAGACCGGCGGTTATGCCGTAGTGCTGTCCGAAATTGCGGCTGAACTGGATACCTCTGATGCGCGGATCCTGAGCGGCCAGTTGTCCGATAATCTCCCATGAGCCGTCCCCGCCACAGTCCTCTACCAGAATACACTCGAAATCCGGCGTGATGGTTTCCAGCGCAGCTGTAAGCCGCCTGTACAATTCATGCAGGCACTCTTCAGCCTTGTAGACGGGGATAACGATGGACAAATGCGTCATGCGCAGAGCCTACCAGATGATATGGTATTGACGAGTTCAACCATGGTCGGGTGCTTTACGGCGTGCACAGCAGAATCATATGGGAGTAGGGTATGTTGAGCAGATCGCTGCGTACCTGTGCATCAATATTGGTGAACAGGCCAGCAGCCAGAGCGCTGTATGCCTCGGGCGTACGTACCCTTTCTCCGCGATCCTTGCTGATAATCCAGCGCGCCAACGCACTCTGGCCCGGAGCATAAACCGGATCAATGGTGATCAGTCTGCCGCCCGGTTTCAGCGCCTGCGCCGCCAGTGTGAAAAGCGTGCGCGCCTCGGCATCATCCAGATGGTGGAGCAGGCCGAAAGCCATGACGATATCAAATGGTTCAAGCTCCTGCAGCGAGGCTTGCCTGACCAACTCCGCCTTGAATGTGCCGCGCTTACCGAATGTGCGCTTTGCCTGTTTGATATAGGCGTCGGAGGCATCAAAGCCGTAGTATGAGATACCTTCGGGCAGGTGACGCAGGATTTCCGCCGTACCGCAGCCGATATCCAGCATGCGGTAATCTGCGTATTGCGGAAAATAATCGCGCACCAGCAAGCGTCGCGCCTTTTCGGCACCTACCATACGTTGGGCCAGATTATAGACCGGTGCACTGGAGAATATGGCCCGAAAGCCTGTCAGGTTCTGTGCCATCAGTGCGGCTTCCTTTTGTTGATTTCGACAACCATCGGTGTTGCCAGGCAGGGCGGAATATGCCGGATCAACCGCCCCAAACCTGAGCGCATGATCAGGCGGGCAATAGAGGCCACCGCACCCTTGTGGCGCTCTTCAAACAGCGGGTCGTCATCAATGCGCTTGAGGGCCTTGTAGAGCAGCGCTTTTTCAAAATGGCAGTTGAGGTCGTGGTTGTTGCAGTGCGCGCTCAGTGCCCTGCAGGTGATAAAGTTCAGTGAGTTCCATATGCCCTGATCATGTGTTTTGCGCAGAAACAGGAGCCTGCTCAGAGTGACGAAGTGCCTGAACACGGGGACGCCGTAGTGCGGTTCGTACGGGACCGTATAATTCGGGCAGGCATGCAGCATCACGCCATCCTCTGCCAGCACCGTCGCCATGGCATCCAGAGCCGCCGGCCAGTCCGGAATATGTTCCATGACATTGTTGCTGAAAATCAGGTCAAAGCAGCCGTCTTCGGTCGGATTCAACTGCTGTGACGGTTTTTCCATGACCTGTAGATCAATGCCCGGATAGTGCTCCAGCATGGCCTGCTTGATGCGTGCGAACAGATCGAATCCGCCAATAGCGGGCTCCAGCGCCGTGATATGATAACCCTGTTGCCTGAGAAACAGGCTGGTCAGGCAGAGGCCGGCACCGACTTCGAGTATGCGCATATCAGGTTGCAGATGACCTGCGATGAGCTCAATGGTGACCCTCGATTCGTTGGCATAGGTCTCCAGCATACTGCGAACAGTTGCTGCATTGAGTTGACTCTCCCCGACCAGTCTCCCGGCAAGAACGTCAAAAGGTATATCAGCCAGAAATTGGTTGAGTTCCCTGAGTAGTGCGGCATTCTCTTCGCGTGTCGTGATCGGTCACACCTCTGTCGGATCGAAGGCACGAATGCCTCTTATCAAAGAATGGCAGGATGCTAGCATGGCTGATGTGACGATTCCAAAGGAAGAGATGCGATGACGCTTGATCGATATATGCTGCGCTTGTGGCTGGGACCATTTTTCGGGGGGCTGGTGTTTGTGCTCGCCGTGATGCTGCTTGCACGTGCGTTGAAACTGTTAGGGACGGTATCTGACACTGCAGAGGCATGGTCGCTGATTGTCGATTTGCTGGCTCTGACAATGCCGTTCTTTTTGCTGCAAATTGTGCCCATGGCTTTTTTCCTCTCCCTGCAGAATACGATTACCGGCTTGCAGCAGAGCAGCGAGATGGATGTCTTGCGCGGTTCGGGGCTCTCTTACGGTCGCATGTTCCGGGTGTTCTTTATTGTTGTACCGTTGCTCTGGCTGGGGCTGACCTATATTGCTATGGTGCAGTTGCCGCAGGGGCAACTCGGGTTCAATAATATACTCGCTAAAATCTATGCCATGAAGGGTGCAATCAGCTTTGCTCCGCAACGCTTTACGCGGGGGCTGGACGGCATCACGGTTTATGTGGATGGCGAAGATAGTGAAGGCACATACCACGGTCTGATCCTTGAGGATCACCGTGGTGGTGTATCGGTGATTTATACCGCCAAGTCAGCCCGTTTCGATATGGGCGGTGAATACCTGTTGCTAAAACTGAAGGATGGCGTGCGGCTCGAGGGTGAGGGGGCTGATCAGCGGATGCTAGCCTTCGATCGCTATCAGGTCTCTATTGCCTTGCCGGCAGGTAACAGGAAAATTCTACATTCGAATGACCATGTGACGATGATGACGGTGCCGGAGCTCTGGCATGCGATGCACAACTCACAGAGTGGAGCTGCGGTTGCCGAATGGAATCGCAGACTGTTGATGCCTACGACGACGCTGGTGCTGCTCTTCTTTGCCCTGCCGCTGTCATTGACGCAGAAGCGCTCCGGCAAGGCGGGCTCCATGATCGGTGGTATTGCATTGCTGGTCATGGTGTACAACCTGCAGCTATTGCTCTATCAGCAGGTTAATCAGGGCGGTTTTCCGGGCTGGAGTATGTGGATGGGACAGGCTCTATTGCTGTTTACAGGTATGTTTTTGTCTAAAAGGGCCGAGGCTGACCGTTTGCCGAAGCTGTTCTCCTATATCGGTGAGTGGATCTATCTGCTGCATCAGGCGGTGATCAATCGCCTGAGTCGGCGCTGGAATGCAGATCAGGCTTGAGGTGGCAGAGCCTCGGGTTTGATTTGCCGGTAAATGTAAACCTGTTCTTCGGCGACAGTGTGCCAGCTGCGAATCTCCGGCTTTCTGTTGTTGCCGAGCAGGTTCAGACAAGCGGATACCCAGACATCGTCTTCTGCAGAAAGCGGCAATACCGACGCCTCATCCAGTTCATCGGCAATGCCACAGTTATCCGATACCAGCACCGGCACGCCGGCCGCACGCGCTTCGGCAATGACCATGCCATAGGGCTCCTGACGGGCCGGATGCAATAACAGATCGAATCCGGCATATAGCGGCGTGCTGTCCGTTTCGCCGAGCAGGCGATAGCCGCCATGCCAGTCCGCAAACAGATGTTCAATAGTGGGGGTATCGGGGCCGGCCACGATAAACTCGACATCGGGGCGAACCTTGCGCACGGCCTTGACGATGGCAGCAGCCCTCTCCAGTCCTTTGCGTTGCCACTCTTTGCCGATAAAGCCGATGATGCCTCCCTGCTCGGGCAGGGGGCGCGCGGGTCTTATGGGGATATTGCCTACACCGGGGGCGACCGCTCTGCTCAGGCGTGAGCCGATACAGGGGTAATAGTGTTTGAGCGCAGTACCGATCATGGGTGAGTTAGGAATAACAACTTGCACCTGTTTGGCACACACTTCACGGTGTTCCAGCCACAGGTTGGCATAGATGCGCGGAGAGCAGCGTTTCCACAGCGGTTTGTCGCGGACAGAGGCAAAGGGCGGGCCGTGGAAGGTGGTGACATGATGCACGGCTGTGCGCTCGTGGCTATGGATGATGTGCGCTGCATCCGGGTGCGCGCTAAGCCACCGGCTGACCCTGTGTGAGAAGCGCAAATGAGCCAGCCAGCGCGGTTTTTTTCGAACTTCGCCCAGTTCGATACATACTACACCGGCCGGAGGTGCATCGGCATGTATGGACTCACACAGGACAAGTACCCTGTGTCCCATATCGGCTATCTCGCGGGTCAACTCCCAGACATAACGTTCCATGCCGCCGACAGGTCCATAGCGGCGTACAATATAGAGCAGGTTCAGTGACTGGTCGTTATTCACGGTCTGGCGGTAGATCCCAGCGTTGCTGGCGCTCGCGCAGTTTGGCATAGCGGTAGAACACGCCTTCCAGATTGCTGAAGGCGATAACAAAGCCTGCCCAACCATCGAGGAAACCCCGCTTCAGAATATAGATGCGAAAAAATGACCAGAGACCGCGCAGCAGGGCCTTGCCCATGCCTGCGCGCACGCCTTTGTTTTCCAAACGATCCACTCCCAGTGTGGAGTAGCGATTGGCCTTGTGCAGAACCTGCTCCAGATTTTTGAAGGGGAACTGCCAGATGGGCGTTTGCATATGACCGGTACTGCCATGAATATGATAGCGCTCATGCACCTGATCTGCCTGCTCGAAACTCAGTGCTCCTCTGCGGAACAGCTGCGGCTGGCGGTAGTCAGGGTACCAGCCGCAGTGTTTGATCCAGCGGCCCATAAACCAGTTTTTGCGAGGGACATACCAGGCATCGGCACTGGCCGGATCGGCGATAATATTACGGATCTCCTCTGCCGCCTCGGACGTGCAGCGCTCATCGGCATCAAGACTGAAAATCCACTCATGTTTGCAGGCGGCGATAGCATCATTACGCAGCTTGCCGAACCCCTCGAAATCCAGTTGCACCACGCGTGCGCCGAGTGCTGCAGCTATTTCAGCGGTGTTGTCGCTGCTGTGCGAGTCGACGACAATGACTTCATCGGCCCAGAGAGCACTTTTGACCGCATCGGCAATCTTGTCTGCCTCATTATAGGCGATGATATAGACTGATAGTTCAGTCATCGGCGATCTCCCTCCGGTTATCGGTCAGCGCGGACTCCTGCAGTTGTTTGAGTCCGCATAGGGCTTCGATGCGCCGCTCCCTCAGGCACGCCTGCAGTGCGGCATCATTATCGTCCAGACGATGACGGGAAAACTCCCTGTGCCACAGATGCAGCACGGGCGTACCTCGCAGATTGCAGCGGCGCAGGCCTGCATGCAACAGGCGTGCAGCCAGATCGGAGTCTTCGCGCCCCCAGCCTTCAAACGATTCATCAAAGCCGTTGATGCGCAACAGGGCCGCGGTCGGGCAGGAGAGGTGGCAGCCGCGGATGCCATCGAGTTGATCTCCGGGGGATGACAGGGAGGACTGCAGCAGCAGTGGTAGCAGTCGATTGATGTTACCGCACAGGCGCTGCTGCAGCCACGAGAGGGGAGAGCGGGAGGTGTTGAAACGTGGTTTGCTACACAGCGTTGCGGTGTAGGCCTCCGACAACAGTATGCGGCTGCCGCTGATGAAACAGTCATCGCGGGCATGACTGCGGTGGGCGGCGATCAGGCCGGGCAGGGGTATGCAGTCGCCATCGGTCAGCAGCGTATAGGGCTCATTGATGCGCTGTATGACCCTGTTGTGAATGCGGGCCTTGCGGAATCCGTCATCCTCCTGCCACAGATGATAAAGCGGTACGGGAAAGTCAGCCTGCATCTGCCTGATCATGTCACCGGTTTCACCGGATGAGCCATCATCAGCGATATAGATGCTGAAATGCCGGTCGTTTTGTTGACGGTATCCTTCCAGCGTCAGGCGCAGAAAATCGGGAGCATTATAGGTTGAAATAACAACAGCAATGCTGGCCGGCATGTTCAAGGGCTTAACGCTCCTTGAACAGGCCATTATCCGGCAGGGCATAAATCAGGGTAAAACCGACCCAGTTATATAGCCGGTAGCCGGCCGCTTCGAGGTAGAGATGCATGGGCTGAGCCAGAATGGCATGGATATCCTTCAGGTGACTTTCGGTCAGCAGGATTTTCGGTTTGTAACGGTTCATGTCCAGAGAGCGGATGACGGCAAAGTCATGCCCCTCGGCATCGATAGTGAGCAGATCAACTGCTTCACCGGCAAAGGGGGAGGCATCGATAATCTCCGTTAATGTGCGGGTCTCAAGTTCCTGCCGGCTATAGACCGGCATCTCCGTATTGGCGGCGACCTCGGGGTCGATCGTGGAGCCCAGTCCGTAGCGGCTGTAGTTGTAGACAGTGACGGTCTCTTTTTTATCCGAGACAGGTGCATGCACATTGCAGTCTCCCGGCCGGGCCAAGTCGAAACATTTGACCTTGATGGCATCCATATCGATATTGATACCGTGCCAGCCGCGTTTGTGCAGGAAACAGGTGTTGGAAAACTTGCTCGGGTGATAACAACCGACATCAACATAGAAGCCCTGTTTTACATGCTTGTCGAGCCAGTCATTGAGTACGACATCCTCGCCGAACTGAGAGTGATGACGTTGTGTGTGGCGGGTCAGGAACGTCTTTCTCAGGATATAGGCTTTTTCAAATAACGCAGACAGGCTCATAGTTGTTTTCCATTGTTACCGGCTGTGATCGGTGGGGTAGTGCTGGCGACAACCGGCGTGTCACTCGAATAGGCAGTCAGATGAACAAAGATACGGCCGAACTTGATTTTAGCCATCATCTTGATCGGAATATGGCGCGCATCATCACTCATCCAGATTGTCATCTCACCTCTGTTAGTGAAAATGCCGGCTGTTTTTAATTTTGGCGTAACAATCAGGCAGTTGACCTTTTCACCCCAGGGCGCGGTTAATGTTTCCCATCTTTTCTGAACGTTGACCTCGATTTCGTAGCGCTCGCGCGAATCAAATATCGGAATTCTGTATGTTTCGCCCGCTTTTAAATCCAGCTTTCGTACGGCCAGGAATGCATCAATCACGCTGAGGTGGCCTGCCGGCACATCAAAAAACTCGCTGATCTGGTGCTGCGTATAGGAAACCCTGTTCTGCTGCCAGAGAAACTCCGTTCTTTTTTGTGCCGTGTATTTGCGTTCATGCAGGTTGGCGTCAAACACCGTGCTCTGCATATGACCGTTGACACAGATGCCTTCGGCGGTGATGTGGTCGCGCACTTTTTTGAACAGGTCGAGCATTTCATTGGTGCGGGCGAATGTTTTGGCCTGCCAGCCATGTTCGGTCGCGGCAATGTCCATGGTGGCGGAGCCGGCATTGATGAATTCCCAGCCGACATTAAAACTCATATGTTCGCCGGTATATGGCATGCAGGCGGGCTTGTTGTCGGCCATGGCCGTGGCCGGAAGCGACAGCAGGAGTAGCGTAGCCAGAACAATCCGGCGAGCCGGTCGTTTTACCATGTGCCGTGCAACAGCCCTAGCACAATCATGCCGGCGGCACCCGCAGCAAGTCCCAGCACATGATTCCACTCGCGATGTTTTTTTACCATATCCCAGCTGAATTCACCGCTGAATATGTCACTGCTCCAGCGCGGCAGAATGGCGCAGCGGCTGGTCATGAATTCACGATAGGTTTCGCCGAACAGGTTGATCAGGTTTTTCTCCTCATTTTTCCATGTGGGTACATAGATGATGAAAAAAGAGATACCGACAATAATGAATGCCAGCAGGCTGTCGGCGGCAATGCAGAAGCCGGTGGCGATGATGAAGTGTCCCAGATAGAGCGGGTGGCGGCACATCGCATAGGGGCCGGTGCTGGTGACTTCCGCTGATTTATGAATATAGCCGGAAGCCCAGATGCGCAGGGCTTCGCCCAGCGTGATGACGGCCAGGCCAAGTGCCCAGCTGTGCATGGTGGGATGGGCGAGCAGCAGAATGGCTGCTCCCATCAGGATGCTGGCCGGAATACGGGCGCGCAGTAATGCCTTGTGCAGGCGCTGGGCGGATGTCAGTTCAGATTTCATGTAATACCTTTACAATGGCATCGGATTGAATGCGATCCATGCAGATGAAATGATTGCATGTGCGTTGAAAACATGGGCCGCATTCCGGATTGGATTCGATATGCCAGTGTTTGTCTCCTATGGGCGCTGAGCGCCAAGATGCGGATGGCCCCCAGAATGTGATTGTGGGCGTATCCAGTGCGGCAGCCAGATGCAGCAGGCCGGTATCCGCGCCGACAACAGCTCGTGCGCCGGTGAGTAATGTGCACAATGCTGACATATTCAGGCGTGCGGGCAAGGCGAAGCCACTGCATGCGGTTGCAAGTGCTTGCGCCTGCTCGCGTTCTGCATCATTTCCCCAGCTGAAAACAGCTGTTGGAGCCTGCTTCGGCAAATTCCCGGCAATAGCCAGCCAGGTCTCAGCCGGCAGCTGTTTGGTGGCCCATCCGCCGGCGCTATGCAGTACAACATACTCCTTTTGTATCAGGCCCAGCTCACTGAGCAGGGTGGCATGGGGGTAGCAGCGCGTAGTGCCCGGTTTGATATGCGGTTGTTTATAGGAGAGTGGCTCTGCGCCGTTGTTACCGCAGGCTGCTGCTGCAACATGCCGGTATTGTTGAACCACATGTTTCTCCTGCGCATGAAATGGCACAGGGCGAGTGAACAGGGCGCTGAGCTTCTCTCTGAGCTGGCGTCGGTCGATGCCGTAGACCGGCGAGCCACAGGCGCGGGCCAGCACAGACGATTTGATCAACCCCTGCAGATCAATGACAACATCAAAAGCGAGAGCCCGTAGTCGGGAGATCGCCTGCCATGCCGAGCGCACCGGCTGATCACCCTTGAGCGCAACCCGGTGAATATGCACCTGTGCAGGAAAGATCTCGCTGACAAAGGCATAGCGTTCATCAACCAGCCAGTGTACTTCGCTTACATCCGGATGCGTCAGCAAATCATCGAGCGCCGGCAGACAATGGATAATGTCGCCAAATGCGGAGAGTCGAACGACAAGTACCTTCATGGCGCAAGCAGGGAGAAGCAGGCGTCGCTGAGCATTTTCGGCGTGATATTGTTCATGCAGGGATGGCCCGGGACATGACACTCCCGCTTCAGACAGGGGCTGCAATCAGCCGGCTGGTAGAGGATGCGAACCCGCTCCCCGCTGGGGGATGTGCGTGCGGGATCGGTGGCGCCGAATGGCGCGATTGTGGCGATGCCCAGGCCTGCGGCCACATGCATCAGCCCTGAGTCGTTGCACAGCATCAGGCGAGAGGCGGCAATCAGTTGCAAAGCCTGTCCGAGTGTGGTTTCTCCGGCGGCATTCCAGTGCGGCACGTTTAGACCTGAAAGTATGCGACTCCCTGTTTCTTTGTCCTCCGGCATGCCGAGGATCAGCGGTTGCCAGCCAGCTTCTGCCAGCGTACGGCAGACTGTGGCAAAGCCTGTTTCAGGGTAACATTTGGCCGCACCGAACTGAGCACCTGGAGCAAGAGTTACGACCCGTGCCGGATCCAGACCATGTGCCAGCATCGCCTGTTGTCCGCTCTCTATAGCCCCGTCCGGGGCTTGCAGACGGACGTCTCGTTGCTCAATTGGGATACCCGTCTGTCCCGGGATATCGAGATAAAAGTCCCGATGGTGCTGATACCTGAGACTAAGCTTGTGTGGCAGTGCTGTATCGAGCAGCAGGCGCCGCCACTGGCCGCGATAGCCGGTAATGTGACTGTTGCCTGCCAGGCGGCACTGCCAGGCGGAGCGGAAGGAGTTAGGGAAGAGGAAGGCACTATCAGCCTTGACCACAGTCGCTGAATAGATGGCTGCCGGCAAATTCAGCCAGGGCAACAGGTCTTTCAGCCATCCGCGACCGTATACCGAAATGCGCAAATCAGGGTGCTGGATACGATAGTGTTCGCTGATAGCCCGCATGGCCGGTTGTGCCATCACTGCATCACCAATCCAGTTGGGCGGCATCAGCAGTAGATGATGTGTATCCGTCATGGGGCGGCGCCGTTTTCCTCTGTCTGCTTCGGGCGGAGTGTGCAGACAAAAATGCGTTCAACCCGCCTGAACAGAGGAAACCAGGCAAACGAAGTGCCGCGGGTCATCTCCTGCACAATGGTAAAGTGACGGGAGAGCGTGCGGCGGATGCCTGTCAGTGAGTAATAGTAGGGCCGGGTTTTATGGCAAAGCGCCGGAGCACAACATTCAGCATAATAGTGCAGGCGTGCCTCCAGCGCGCTATGGGTGGTCATGGAGAGTAACAGGCGCCCGTTCGGTTTGAGCAGGCGCTCAATCTCATGCATGATTAACTCCGGATTCATCGAACAGGAGATCGCATGTGTGCAGATGATCAGGTCATAGCTGGCAGATGGCTGGTCAATACTCTCGGCGCCGCTGGCCAGGTAGGTGCCTTCGGGCAGCTTACCTGGAAACATGCGTCTGAAATCGTCAAGGAGCGGATCCAGATAGGTTTTGTTTTTTTGTGGCAGATACTGGCTGATACAGATCGGACCGGACCCGATTTCCAGTATTGAAGCAGTTTTCGGATATTCCCTGGCATAGCGTTGTAGCAGAGGTAGCAGATCGCGCTCCATACTCTCCCGAGCTTCCTGCAGGTTTTTTTCCTTCCACTTTTCCAGCGTCTGCTTTTGTGCTGCTTGCCAGCGGAAGCGCGATACGGCTCTGTGTCGGCTCATGCGCTATCAGCCTCCAGTTCATCCAGATATAACCAGCGTCTGTGAATCCATAGCCATAACTCAGGCCTGGCATGGATGACAGGTGCGAAACTGTCGGCGATGACTTGCATGGTTTGAACAGGATCCATCATGCTTTCATCAATCGGGATGGGCCAGAAGACAAGGCGGAAGTTAAAACCTTTTCCGATGCGATCAATTCTCACGCCCACAACAGGGGTATGATATTTGTTGGCGAAAGTGGCAGGCAGGGTGGTTGTGCGTCCTTCATGTCCGAGGAAGGGTACCGGAGTGCCATTGGAAAGGTGCTGGTCAATCATGATTGAAATGCAATCATTATTTTTCAGTGCCCTGGGTATCCAGCGCAGACCTATGTCACGGGCCTTCATCATGGCGCCGAAACGCTCGCGTGCCTGCAGTACAAATCTATCCACTTCTGGCTGACGCACGGTCCTGTAGATGATGTGTTCCTTATGTCCTAACATCGAGATGGCGAGGGCGCCCATTTCCCAGTTACTGTGATGGCAGGCTGCCAGAATGACGCCTTTACCGAGTTGTTCAGCCTGCAATATCGCATCGTGATTTTCCACTTCAACGCGGGAAAGCAGGAATGCTTTGGAACGCAGATATACATGAGGCAATTCAAATGCCGTTCTGCCCAGTTCTGCGAAAGATTCCCGGCTTATTTTTCGTTTCCATGCATCACTTTTGTCCGGGTAAACGCGTGATAGGTTGCGCATTGCAATGTTGCGATGACGCGTATCAAGCAGATAGAGCAGGCGACCCAGTCCGGCACCGATTGCACCGGCCAGCCTGACGGGTATCAGGCGCACCAGATAGAACAGTAGTTTGACGATGATTGCCATTACCGATGCACCAGCTTACGCGGTCAGTTTGCTGGCCTCATCAATCAGCATAACCGGAATCTCATCGCGAATGGGGTACTGAAGTTGGCAGGCATCACATATCAGCCCGTTTTTTTCTTCATTATAATGCACCTCGCCCTTGCATTTCGGGCAGGCAAGAATCTCCATCAAAGCTTGATCCAGCATAATCACTCCATATGTGCGATGCCCGTCTGGAAACCAGGGGCGTACTGTTAAGCGCCCCATGATAACGCAAATGCGGCCTGAGAACAGGCCGCATCAGCACAAGGGGGTGCGGCCTCAGGTTTATTCGTCGCCCAGAATACCGAACAGGGACAAGATATGCTGGAAGAGCAGGAATACATCCAGATAGAGGGTGAGGGCTGCAGCAATATATTCATTATTCGGATAATCACGCAGGATACTGGATGTATCATAGAGAATGAATGCGGAGAACAGCAGGACGCCGACGCCGGAAAGGGTGAGCTGTAACATCGGTGATGCAAAGAAGAAGTAGTTGGACAGGCCAAGCACGATCATGGCAATCAGTCCGGTCCAGACAAAGCCCTTGAGGAATGAGAAATCGCGTCTGGAGATGAAGGTGTAAGCGGTTAGCGATACAAAGGCTACGGCTGTTGTCATGAATGCCTGAGTAACCAGCATCGGGGATTTTGCAGCAACCATGCTAACCAGCGGTGCAATGGCCATGCCGGTGATGCCACCGAAGGCAATCAGGGCTGCAAAATTAATGCCGGGCATATGACGCACAGCCTGTACTGCGAAGATACCGCCCATCATGATGAATAGCATCATGAACGGGTGCTCATACGGGAAAGCCATACCCATGGAGAGCCAGGCTCCGATGCTGCCTGCTGCGATGCACAGGGCCAGCATGCCATAGGTTTTTCCCAGAAAGCTGATGCGGGCATCGGCCAGTTGGGTTGATTGTAGGGCTGTTGTGTTCATGAAAGCTCCTTGAAAGCGTTTTTTTCAGTATATGTGGACATGCAAGAGTGCCTGCCTGACCTTAAGTGAGGATTAACGAATATGGTGCTCATTCCGGATGATTTCCACATCGATGATATCCGATTGCGGCTGGCCGCCGACCTGTCGGATTGGCATCACTCGGTTGATGATGAGCTGACGTATTGGCGGGATCAGCAACAGAAAACCGATGGTGTCGGTAATGAAGCCGGGGAGAAACAACATCAGGCCGGCCAAAGCCAGCAGCAGGCCGTGAAACCCGTGGTCGGCAGGTATTTCACCGCGTGCCATGCTCTTTTGTGCATCAAGCAGTGTATTTACTCCCTGCCAGCGAATCAATAAGCCACCGAGTGCGGCGGTAAACAGGCACAGGGCAATTGTTGATAAACCGCCGATGCCGTTGCCGACTTCAATCAGTACATACAACTCCAGCAGTGGGACAGTGATAAATAGTAAAAAGAAAATTTTCAACATGACCCATGTATAGGGGGTTAGTCCCGAGAGTTCAAGTGTCGGTGGGATATGTGGTGATATGAGCGCAGGGCTGAGATGCCAGTTCCCTCGATTCAGGGCGACTATTGTTGGTAGGTCGGGTAGGCACTTAAATCATTGCCTGATGTGGCAGCAGGCAGGCTGGCTTCGGAGAATGTGCCGGAGAGAGGGATGGCGTGATAGCCGTTTGCCGCATCAGGATCCAAGGCAATAATATCGTTACTGCCGGCGGCCACGCCGCCCATGACAAGAGTTTGATTGTTGGTATCGGTGGTGACAGCAACCTGTACATCTGGTGTCAGGGTTCTGATTTCGAACAGCACAGTACTACCGTCGGAGAGGGTAACATTTTTGCTGATCAGGCCGTCAGCCTGTTTATCCCCGACAGCAATGGGAACATATTCACGGTGTTCATCGTAAAACTGGTTTTCGAACAGGTAGAGGTGATATACATCTGATATCGCCTGGACATTTCTGGCACGAATCTGATAGCCGCGAAACATCGGAATGGCGATCGCGGCCAGAATGCTGATAATGGCCAGTACCGTCATAAGCTCGATCATTGAGAAGCCTTGCTGCCTGCGGACCATAGTCGCTTTCCTCATTTGCCGGGTATTGTCCGGATTATCATAGTCATAGCCTTCAATAGCAATGTGGATGCCATTACTGGCGAATCTGCCTCAAAAGACCCATCGGATATATAACTAATTTGTGCCGAAATGATATTGCTCGAACGGTTTTCCGTCACATATATCCTGATAAATCTGATTGTTTCTTTCGTTGACGAAATGCTGAGCTTTGATCAATTGTCCAACCCGACAGGCCTCCTGCAGTGCGTCGGTGCTGCCCAGTGTATAAAAAAGGACCTGATAACCGGCCACCATGGGAATGTCATGGACGGCATTTCTTAATGGCGGGGTCAGCCACTTCAATAAACCGGTATGACTGTTTGTGGTTGCGACCTTGTAACCCAGCCAAATTGAGGGAATGGCGCCGATGCGGGGAATGGTAGCGAAGCCGGCCAGTGTTTTCGCACTCGCTTGGTCATCAAGATCAAAGGCATAAAGCGCTCTTTCAGCCTGAAACCACTGAATCACAGTGGGTGTTGCCCAGAATATGAACGCTGCTGTAGCTGCGGCTGTGGCGCTTATCATTGGGGCAGAAACCGGAAGCTTCCAACTTTTGCGCCGCAAAGTCGGAGCCATGGCGATGCCTATAAAAAAAACTGTTAATAAAAGGGGCAATGGTTTCGTGAAAGTGATATTGACCTGTGATTGGATAATGAATGAAATGGCGGCAAGGGAAAATGTGATACGAATATTATGCGGTCGGGCTAAAAGGCGGCAGCTTGTTTTAATCAAATGCCAGAGCCCCCAGCATAATGGCAAAAGGACAAGTATTCCGCCTTCCGCCATCAGATGAAGGATGAGATTATGTCCACTGGCGTAGTTGCTGACAAGGTGATGTGACAGGCCGAATCGGGCCATAAGGTCGCTGGCAGCCGGAGCTGCAAGCCATGACTGGGGTGCATATTGCCCCCAGCCGCTGCCGACAAGCGGTGTGTGCAGAAAGATGGAGAGAGCCGTTGCCCAGATAGTCAGGCGTGCTTCCATCGTGGCGCCGGCACTGTTGACCAGGCCGGAAATGCCATCGGAGCCGATCAGTGAGGGTTGGCTGAAATGGGCGAGAATGAACCCTGCAGAGAGGCCGCATAACCAGGGGATGATGAAGCAGCGCATTGCCTCACGAGCGTTTGGTTTGAGCGCGAAAAGCAGGCATGCAGCAATAAACAGATATGCCAGCCATTCACCTCTGGACAGCGTATCAAACAGCATGGCGGTAAAGAAGGCTACAGCAATGGCGTAGCGTATTTTTTGCTCTTTCCAGGCCAGCCAATGGGAGAAAATAAGCGCAAAGCCAACCAGTCCGGCAAAGATATTGCCCTGATTGAAAGGGCCTGCCAATTTGATGGCCGGTGCCAGTACGGAAGTGATGGGACCGAACTCCAGAGCCTTACCGTTTGTGCCTCCCAGCCAGACGAATAGTCCGACTGATGACCAGAGACAGGCCACCAGCAGGTAGAGGTGAATCCATCTTCGTAAGCTGGAAGTCGGCACGGATGCTCCGAGAACAAATAGCAGTGCTGCAGAAGCGTATAGTACCGTTTGCAAAGCCCAGGAACTGGTGGATAATAGTTGGCCGCTGGCATAAAGCCAGAGCTGTATGCAAAACAAGGTAAGCACCACGGCCAAAAAACGTTTTGGCAGTATGATGATGTGTTTCTTCTCTATCAGGGTAGTCAGGATAAACAAAAAACCGGCCGCACAAGCAGTCAGTATATTGACATCCGATGGGAAGTAGCCGGGATATACAAACGGGGTTAGTAGTAGCAGCAGAAATGCTGCGGATGAGAGGTAGACTTTCCGGGCCGAGTTAGAGTCGTTGTTTAGTCTTAAATCCTGTCTCATGGGTAGCTAGACCCAGGTGGTCAGGTCATCCGCACTGGTGGCAGCCGGCAGGCTGGCCTCGCTGAAAACGCTGGCAAGAATACTTTTACGGTAACCGCTGGATGAAGTATTATAATCTTTGGCAAGCATGGTAGTAGTGGCAGGATGATTGGCCCCAACAGTCACTGTTTGCCCGTTAGCATCAACTACGGCAGCGATAGCAATATCAGGAGAGAGCCCCTTGATAGAGAAATTGACGCTAACACCAGCAATGGCTGCACGTACTCTCATATTCGCATGCATAATCATCACCTCGATCAGCGTAAAGCGATGCTTCTCATGTCTCATGGGTGAGCCTTCTTTACTTTAGCCTGTTCCATATGTGTGATGCGGGCATCAATAACAGCGCGATACTCGGCGGGCATGGATGCTCTCAGATAGCGTAGGAAACGGATGCTCGCTTCAGGCCCTTCAGAGGCATTGAAAAATTGTGAGGCAAGGCCGATAGCAAGTGGAGGGGCGTTGGGTCTTTTGACAGCCTCGGACATCAGTACGGCGGCACGTTTATCATCATGCAGAAATTCATGGGCAAGGTAGCCTGCCATAAACGGCATTTCCCAATCCCATGTGCGGGCTGCTGCACCCTTGCTCAATAAATCTACGGCAGCGGATGTGCCCTGTTTACGAAACGCCATCAGCCCGACCGCCAGCCGGTAGACATCCCAAAACCAGGGATCCAGTTCCTGCGCGGCAAGCAGGCGTGCGTGCAGTTTGTGCCATAGCGCATTGTTGTCTGCCGGTTGCCTGCGTATGCCTTCATAGATCGAAAACACGCCGAGCAGGTTGAGGTCAGCCGCAGCGCCGGCAAAGGGACCTGCCAGGGCTTTCTGTGCAGACGGAGGCAACCCGCCGGTAAAAAAATCAGATTGTTGGAGTGATTCTCTCTGATGGTGAAACAGTGCCATGCCGTAAAGGCACAACCCGATAGCCATGCATATCCAGGCGACTGGATGAGTCTTGTCGTCCGTCACAGATCACGCCGGGCAAAGATCAGGAAGCCGGCAGCTGTCAGTATCATGATATACCCGGCTTGGGAGACCACAAACCAGGCCAGTTCGGTAGATGGCACAGGCAGGCCATGGACGACTGCCAGCGCCATTTGAGCGCCGGTCATATCGGGGAATAAGTAGTCAACGGCATGAATCAGCATGGCAGTCCATCCCGGTACCTGAGTCATTACTTCGGCAGAGGTCATGGCCTGAATCACTGAAGGGAGCAGATAGGCCAGGCCTGTGAATACAGTGGAAAAGAGTATCATTTCAACAAGACCTGATGCCCATGAGCAGGTGAAGATAACAATCGAAAGCACTGTAAGTGATTGGAGCAGTGCCATGCCGGTCAGCATGACCGGAGACCACCAGACGATACCGTGTGTCTGGGCTGTCGGGGTGTGATGTAGTCCCCATGTCACTATTGCGGTTGCAACTGCAGCCATCAGTGCGAGCAACAGCAGCAGGCCTGCGACGATGCCGGAGACTCTTGCCAGCAGGTAGATCTGGCGCGACATATGAGGCAGAAACAGATAGGCGATACCCTGAGTGAAATCCTGAGCGAGCAGGCCGGTTGCAACGACCAGCATATAGACCGTAGCCAGTAGTGATATGCCCAGCCAGAGAAAGTCGAGCTCTACCTTGATGGTTTCCAACAGAAACAGATTCGATATGGCCATCGCGCCGATTCCGATCACGATAGTAGAGCTCATCAGCACCCGGTAGGCCGGCGCTGCCAAAATCTCGCGCAGGGAAAATGCGGCTAGCGTGAGCAGCTTATTCATAGCTCTGGTTGGCCGTCTGCATCAGTCTGGACTCCAGCGCTTCTGCTTCATCCATGCTGTGCAGAATGATATCAACCTTATCAATAATTCTGCCATGATTGATGAGTAAAATCCGGTCGCACAGTCGGACCAGGTCGGGTACGATATGACTGCATACCAGTATACCGGTCCCCTGTCGGTTCAGGTCAAGCAGGATATCCAGGAACTGTTTACGACCCATGGCATCGAGTCCGGACATAGGTTCATCGAGAATCAGCCACTGAGGTTTGCCGGCAATGGCATAGGCAAGGGCGACGCGTTGTCGCATTCCTTTGGAGCAGTGGCGTAACGGTTTGTGCCAGTGTTTTGCATCCAGACAGACAAGATCAAGCAGTACAGAGGGTGTATAGTCAGCGTGGTTATTACACAGTTTCAGGGCTACTTGCGTGGTTTGCCACGCGGTGGCGGATGCAGGAAGATTGGCCAGTTCAGGTAGGTAGCCCACGCTGGCTCCGTCTGTGCCTTCGATGCTTCCGGAGTCCGGTTGTATCAGGCCGAGAATACATTTGATTAGTGTGCTTTTGCCGGCGCCATTGGCCCCCAGCAGGCCGGTGACTGAGCCGGGTGTCAATGTCAGTGAGGCGTTTTGCAGGGAAGTGGCGCCTCTGTAGCTCTTGCTGAGATCGTGGCAGTGGATGGAAGGCATATATGCTCAGGTATCATGGAAAAGGGGCAGCCATTCAGGCTGCCCCTATCTCATACTTTAGCCCTGAATCAGGGGCAGGTGCCGACAGTTGCAAGCACGCTGCCTTTGGTGCCGCCTGTTGTTGTGGCAATGCTTGGTGCTGTATCTGTTGCAGAGTAGCAGTTGTCACCGGCAACATGCTTGGTCATGAGCATGTAGTTTTGTCCAGCGGTGCCTCCATTGGTGCTGGAACCGGCGGTAACGCCGCTGGAAAGGGTCCAGGTGACAAGGCTGGCACCAGCGCCGAAAGCGAGACTGCCTGTAGCGGGCGTTGTGGCCCCCGGATACTGGTTGTTATCAGTATAGAAAGCCTCAAATATAGTTACGCCTGTGTTGGCATCAGCAGCAGCAGCAGCATTGAATGCCTTGGTGCGGTAGTTCGAGAACTGCGGGATCGCAATCGCGGCCAGAATGCCGATGATGGCAACCACGATCATCAACTCGATCAGGGTAAAGCCCTTTTCATTGTTCAATTTCATAAAGTAACTCCTTGTATTTTAGCCATGTGTGGCAGGTTATAACACATTAGCATACGCAATCCCTGTGCCATACCAATGTGTGCTCAGGGTGGCTTCTACGCAGCATTATGACGTTTGGCGTCATGCTTAGGTGACAATAATGGTCACATACGATGTTTTAATGCCGCTTTCAGGCGGCGCTGAGAATGCATAGCCTTTGCGCTCTTTGATGTGGAGGTGAAGATGGCTGTTCTGCTGTTCAGGCTCAGGGGTGTACCGGATGACGAAGCTGACGATGTCAGGGCGCTGCTGACTCAGCATGCCATAGACTTTTATGAGACGACATCCGGAAGCTGGGGCGTCTCCATGCCTGCTATCTGGCTGCATGATGACAGTAGTATTGATCAGGCGAAGGAGCTGCTCGCTGTTTATCAGGAACAGCGAGCCAGAGCTGCCCGTGATGCTTATGTTGCACTGAAGCAGAGGGGTGAGCACAAACGGCTATGGCAGGGGATCGCCGCTCACCCGTTTCGATTTCTGCTGATGCTGGCGCTGATTGCTTTCATGCTTTACGTCAGCCTCAGTCCCTTTATTCATTTTGGTTAGGAAGCCTTTAACGGGCCAGACACGCGCAGCGAGCAGTAGCAGGTAATGCGAAAATACTTTGCTCTTTTCTCAGCCTCCTCACCAGGTCAGCGGTGTCTGCCTTGTCTATATGGTATGGGACTTGCAATACAGATACGTGACGTGAGGATAAAGCGACTATGACCTGGGGGGACGTGTGAAGGAGAGGCAGGACTTCGATATCGTGATTGTCGGCGGCGGCGCAATAGGTGCAACGCTGGCGCTGGAGCTGGATCGTCTGGATTATCGCGTCGCAGTGATTGAAGTGCGCACGCCGTCATTTGCTTCTGCAAATCCCGAAAGGGTTATTGCACTGAACTACGGTTCCCGCTGTCACCTGGACAGGCTGGGGTTGTGGCCGCATGTCGCTGCGGCTGATACAGGGCAGATCAGGCATATTGTCGTATCAGAAGCAGGCAATCGGGGACGCGCGGACCTGGATGTGACCGAGGCTCCACAGCTCACTGAGTTCGGCTATGTGATTGAAATGGGAGCGTTGCTGGCGCCGATCTACAAGGCCATGGAGGCGTCATCGATCTGTATGTTTTCTCCGGCCACGGTTCTGGGCGTGAAGAATGAAATGGATGCCGTGAACATCCGACTGCGCCTGAGTGATTACGAACAACAGATTCGTGCCAACCTGCTGGTGGGGGCAGACGGCACCAACAGTCAGATTAGGCGCATGGCCGGTATTGATACGTATGGTTGGGACTATAACCGCTTCGGTATTGTGGCATCGGTAGCGTGTGCCCGTGAACACGGAGAGACTGCTTATGAATGTTTTCGTAATGCGGGGCCTCTGGCATTTCTGCCGCTGGCAGACGGTCGCTTTTCGATTGTATGGGCGGTGACGCCAGCTGAAGCGACGCAACTGCTGGAGATGGATGACGAGCGTTTTATTGCATCTCTGCGCCGGGCGGCGGGGCCTGACGTCATCGGCCTGACGGGTGACATTACAGCGGTTTCAGCGCGTGCGGTATTTCCGCTGGAGCTGACCGTCGCAAAATCCTATGCGTGCGGGCGTATCGCTCTGGCAGGAAATGCCGCGCATACCGTGCATCCGGTGGCAGGGCAGGGTATGAATGTGGGGCTGCGTGATGTTGATGCGCTGGTGACGATGCTGAACAGTGACCTGGGCAGACGGGATCCGGGACAGGGTATTATCCTGCAGGGGTATGCTGAAAAGCGGCGTGCCGATGTGCTGGCGGTGGCCGGTTTTACCGAATCGATGGTGCATATTTTCGGCAGCAGCGTGCCGGGGATGAAGTGGTTGCGAGGGCGCGGGCTGGATGCGCTGGCATCAATGCCGCGACTCAAAGAGCTTCTGCTCAGCCAGGCATCGGGTCTGGGGCAGATGGGAGATAAGGCATGAGTCAGGTGTACAGGCAAGGCGGTATGGATGCTGATGTGATCATTGTTGGCGGCGGTATGGTCGGACTGGCGCTGGCCTGCGCGTTGAAGGGTTCCGGCCTGCACATTGTGGTTATTGAACGGGCTGAGGCGCAGGTCTGCTACTCTCTGGGGCGGGATTGTCGTGTGTCAGCCATTGTCCGGGGTAATCAGCAGATTCTTGCCGGCATCGGGGTCTGGCGCTATCTGGAGGCGGATGCCGAACCGATTCGTGCCATGCGCGTATGGGACAATCAGGAACCCGGCGGTATTCGCTTTGATGCGGCCGAAATTGATGAAGCGGCAATGGGTTATCTGATTGAGAACTCCTGCACCCAGGCGGCGATGCACAGGGCAATGCTTGAGAGCGATGATATTGAATATCTTTGCCCGGCTGAGATTGCTGCTCTTGAATGGTTTGATGAAAGGGTGCAGGTATCTTTAAGCGACGGGCGTGTGCTAAATACGCCGCTGCTGGTAGGGGCTGATGGCGGTCGTTCATGGGTGCGTGAACAGGCCGGGATCGCCTGTTGTGAGCGCGATTACGGCCAGCACGGAATTGTTGCTACAGTGCGCCCTGAACGCGGTCATGGCGGTGCCGCATATCAGCGTTTTTTGCCGACCGGCCCGCTGGCTGTGTTGCCGATGACAGAGGGTTTGTGCTCTATCGTCTGGAGTGCTGAAAATGATGAGGCCGGGCGTCTGATGGCCATGAGCGATGGCGAGTTTCTCGCTGCCATGAATGCCACGTTTGGCCCTGTACTTGGGCGGGTGGCTGAAGCGGGTGAGCGTGCAGCATTTCCGCTGGTCGGGCGACTGGCGCATCATGTTGTGCGCGAGCGGGTGGCGCTGGTTGGCGATGCGGCTCACTGTATCCACCCGCTGGCAGGGTTGGGTGTGAATCTGGGGCTGCGCGATGCGATGGTGCTGGCACAGGAGATATGCGATGCCAGACGCTTTGATGAGGATTGGGGCGAGCTGGCTGTGCTCAACCGTTATATGAAACAGCGCATGCCCGATGTGCTCAGCGTGATGGCTTCGATGGAGGGTTTTCACCAACTGTTCACGCGTGACCTGCCCGGCCTGAAGGGGCTGCGCGGACTCGGTATGCGTCTGGTTGGCAACAGTGGTTCGATCAAAAAACTACTGATGCGTAACTCTACCGGTCTGAGTCTGCCTGTACCCAAGCAGATTTCATGAGGTCCTGCCTGTCTGGTTGTTTGGATTGTTATACATAAAGATGTTTATGTCCCCTCGGGGCGATGGAGGGGTGATGCGTTATAAAAGTAAAACTGTTTTTTGTGTCTGCCTGCTGGCTATGGTTATCTTGGCCGGGTGTTCAACACGCTCGATTTCCAACTCCGGTTACGAGGAGCGAAGTATCTTCGGCTTGAAACATGCTCCTGATAACCCGTTCTACAAGGGCGAGCTGAGTGAGTTTGATCTCATTGGCATTGATCCGACAGCTGAGATTAGCGAAAGTGACATTCAACAGGCTATGGTCAATGCGAATCCGCCCCTGACGTTGAAGAAGGGAGAAGCCGTTATGTTGATTCAGTCCGGTGCGATGATCCCTGACAGTGGCATGGTGGATTCAATGAACAGGTATTTTACGGTATCTGTTTTTTCCGGTGTCCCGCAGCGGAAAATTGAAGGGAAGTCCAGTTACTCCAGGTTGTTGAGGCTGGCTGCCGCCAGAGGCGGGTATGGTAAAATTATCTGTTACTGGGGGCTATTGGAGACGGCGCAGAAGGATTTGTCGAGCAAGACTGTCTCCTGGGTGCCTTTCCTGGGCAGTGTGATTCCGGATGAAGATCAGCAGATGCGTATCCGTCTGAAGGTAGCTGTTGTTGATGTAAAAACAGGCAGGTGGGAGATGTTTTCTCCCAAATCTTTTGAGGGTGAGGAAAGAAGCAGCAGGAACTCTCGCGGAGCATCAGACCAGCAGCAGGTTCAAGCTCTAAAAGAAAAGTCATACGCTGCAGCAGTGGAAGCATTGGTGAGCCGCTACGCCAGATGACGACAAATGGTTTGGTTTTCAGCCGGGGTGTGGGTGGTTTCTAATCCCTGTGCGGGGAGGAGAGTAATTGAATTGCCCGAAGCCGTGAGGCTTCGGGCAATTCGGGTTGTATCATCGCGTGCGTTTTTTGTACTGATTGCGCTGGTCGTAAGTAGGTGCCGGGTTGTATCTAGTTGTCGGAGAAGACCGTGCCTACGCCTGCATCGGTGAGTATCTCCAGCAGCAGTGCGTGAGGCACGCGGCCATCGATAATGTGCGCCTGTGAGACGCCAGCAGCTACTGCATCCAGACAACACTGAACCTTGGGAATCATGCCTCCGGCAATGGTGCCGTCGGTAATCATATCGGTTGTTTGTGACGGGGTCAGCGATGAGCAGAGCTGTTTATCCTGATCCAGAACGCCGGATACATCGGTGAGCAGGATCAGTTTTGCAGCGCCCAGCTTCTTGGCAATGGCGCCGGCTACCAGATCAGCATTGATATTATAACTCTGTCCATCAGCCTTGTGATAACCTACCGGTGCAATCACTGGAATAAAGCGATCCCGATCCAGCAGCGTGAGGATGTCGGTGTGTACGGAGTGGACATATCCGACATGCCCCAGATCGATAATTTCCGGCACATCCAGTTCCGGTGCATTGCGTTCGATTTTCAGTTTGCGCGCACAGATCAGGCCGCCATCCTTGCCGGAGAGGCCGACAGCTTTACCGCCTGCCCTGTTGATGTTGGCAACGATCTCCTTGTTGACCAGGCCGGCCAGAACCATTTCAACGATGTCCATGGTTTCGCTGTCGGTCACTCGCATGCCGTCTATGAATTCGGCCTGTTTTCCTATCTTCTTGAGTAACTGGCCAATTTGCGGACCGCCGCCATGGATGATGACAGGGTTAATTCCGACCTGTTTCAACAAGGTAATGTCGGTGGCGAAGCTGGCTTTTAGATCCTCTTCTACCATAGCGTGCCCGCCATATTTGATGACAATGGTCTGATCGGAGAATCGTTGCAGGTAGGGTAGTGCCTCGACCAGTGTGGCGGCTACAGCGCCCGGGTTTTTCATTTGGCCATCTCATCCACGGGCACGGTTTTTCTGTGATGTTCCGGATCGTGGTCGAGCATAATTGACCACACCCACATCAATCCGCAGATCGCCAGTGTCATGCCGATACTGATGCCGAGACGTGCGTCATTCGGATCATGTAACTGGGCACCCAGCGGAATAAATACAATCAGAGCGGTAGCAAGCAGACCCAGTCGTGTCCATGACAGGGTCTGGCGAAACAGTACAGCAGCTGCGCCGGGAATAGACATCAAGGCATACAGGGTAAGGATGATCCAGTAGTTCTCCTTGTTCATCGATCCAAGGATTGTCGACACATCAGCTTTGTTGCCGAGATGGTGACTTACCACTGCTCCCAGAATAATGATTGCTGCGGCCGAAACGGACCACATCAACCAGCCCAGCCACGCATTACGTCTGGCCAGGTGATTAGTCCATGTGCCGTTACCGAGTACATACATCAGTCCGGCAAAAGCCATGCCCCAGGGGGCGAGTGTGAAATCTATATGCATGTGTACAATCCTTGTTGTGCCGTAGTCGGCCAAAGCCTAACGGGGATATGGTTTGAAATCACGCAATGCAATCTTATCCCCGCGCATCTTCTGAAACACCTCGTTGCTCAAGCTATGATACTCGATGCTTAAACAATAGCAGTTGCTGCTTATATTTTAAGCATTTAGTGCGTGGCTGATTCAGGGTTAATTTCATAAGTACTTGATATATAATGTGTTTATTAAAGTTGGCACGTTGGCATGTGCGCTGCTTATACAATGGCAAGACGTTCGCTGTCTAAACTATTACAAGGATGTGAATTATGAAATTAAAGAGATATTATATTACTATGATGATGGCAGGTATGATGGGAATGACCGCTACCGCTGCTCAGGCAGAGGAGTCTTCCGGCCCTAGTTTCTCGGGAGATATCGGCGTCATGAGCCAGTATGTATTCCGTGGCGTGACACAGACGACGGGCAAACCGGCGGTGCAGGGTGACCTTAACCTCGGTTATGGCGGTTTTACCGTATCGACCTGGTTCTCGAACGCCTATCCGTCGCCTGCTCCGCAGTTTGCTGGTCGCGATACGGTAGAATTTGACTTCGGGCTGGATTATTCGGGTTCCGTCGGTGGTGTTGGTTACTCACTGGGTGCGGTGCAGTACACCTACCTGTATGACTCGGCCTCGAACTATGCCGAAGGCTATGCATCACTCTCCTATGACGCGATCGTTTCTCCGTCGGCAAAGGTTTACTACACAATCGGTCAGTCCCAGAACAAGGCTTTCCTGTCGGGTGATACCTGGGTGGATCTTGGCCTGTCGACATCCTATGCCGGCCTGGACTTCTCCGGCTCGGTTTCCTACGCACGCTGGAAAAAAGATTCGATCAACCGTCCATTGGCCGGAACCGTGAACATGTACAAGGATGGCTTTAATCTGGTCACGCTTGGCATGAGCAAGGATGTCACAGTCGGCGACGCAACCCTGACCGCCTCACTGACCGGTACGATGCCGGTTGGCAAGAAGCAGACGGACGGCGAGCGCTACATCTATGGCGTGGCGGTCAAGCCTGAAGTCGTAGCCGGCCTGAGCCTTAGCTACTGATATTATGCTGCAGCTCCCCGGCTGAAAGTGAGGGGTGGGGGAGGGATATTCGCCCCTCACTATTAACCTGGATGAATTAAAACTTGAGATAAGGAGAAGCTTATGAAAATGATCAGAGCCATCATCAAGCCGTTCAAGCTTGATGATGTAAAAGAGGCCCTGGCCGGGGCAGGTATTTCAGGCCTGACTGTGACAGAAGTACGCGGCCATGGCCGCCAGAAGGGGCATACCGAACTGTATCGTGGTGCCGAATATAATGTCGACTTTGTCCCCAAGACAGAATTGATGATCGTGGTGGAAGACGATCATGTAGATGGTGCTATTGCAGCCATCGTTGAGTCGGCACGCTCCGGAAAGGTCGGAGATGGCAAGATATTCGTATCGAATGTCGAGAAAGTTGTTCGTATTCGCACCGGTGAATCCGATGCAGACGCACTAAATTGAGTAAAAGGGAGATCCGAATGAAACATATAATTTCAAAAATCGGTTTGATGCTTCCGGTTGCGTTGCTTGCACCGGGTATGGCTATGGCCGAAGACACGTTGAACTCAGGTGACACAGCCTGGATGCTGACATCCACGGTGCTGGTGCTACTGATGACACTGCCGGGTCTGGCGCTGTTTTACGGCGGTATGGTGCGCAAGAAGAATGTACTGTCGGTGGCAATGCAGTCTCTTTCGATCGCAGCGTTGATGAGCATACTTTGGGTAGTTTGCGGTTATTCGCTGGCCTTTGGCGAGGGCAATAATTTTATCGGCGATTTATCCAAGGCCTTTTTCTCAGGTATCGGTGTGGATACCCTTTCAGGGACCATTCCTGAAACAGTGTTCGCTACGTTCCAGATGACTTTTGCCATTATTACACCGGTACTGATTATTGGTGCTTTTGCCGAGAGAATGAAGTTTTCAGCAGTGCTGCTGTTCACCGGTGCCTGGGTGCTGGCCGTATATGCTCCGATTACCCACTGGGTATGGGGCGGCGGCTTCCTGAGCGATGCCGGAGCACTGGACTTTGCGGGTGGTACCGTGGTACATATTAATGCTGGTGTTGCAGGGCTTGTCTGTGCGCTGGTGCTGGGCAAACGTATCGGATATCCGAAAGAGCCGATGCTGCCACATAACCTGACCTATACCCTGATTGGTACTTCGATGCTGTGGGTTGGTTGGTTCGGTTTCAATGCCGGTTCCGAGCTGGCTGCTGATGGTGCTGCGGGCATGGCTATGCTGGTCACGCAGGTAGCAACAGCGATGGCTGTGCTGGCATGGACCTTTGCCGAGTGGGTGGTGTTCAAGAAGCCAAGTCTGCTGGGCGCATGTTCCGGTGCTGTAGCTGGCCTGGTTGCCATTACACCTGCTTCCGGTTTTGTTGGCCCTATGGGTGCTCTGGCTATCGGTCTGGCTGCAGGTCTGATCTGCTTCTGGGCTGTTGCTTCGCTGAAACGCAAGCTGGGCTATGATGACTCTCTGGACGCCTTTGGCGTGCATGGTATTGGCGGTATTGTCGGTGCATTGCTGACCGGCGTCTTCGTCTCTTCCAGCTTTGGCGGTGCAGGTCTTGCCGAGGGTATGACGATCGGTTCACAGGTGATCGTTCAGCTTGAAGCCATTGGTGCGACTATCGCTTACTGTGCTGTAGTAACATTTGTGATCCTGAAGATTATTGATGTCATCATCGGTCTGCGTGTTGAGCATGATGAAGAGCGCGAAGGCCTCGATATCACCCAGCACGGAGAGCAGGTTTACGAGTAAGCGTTTGAAGGAGGGGTATCTCTCCGGTATCACTATTGTAACAGGACATGGAAAATACATTCCATCCGGCAGATCGAAAGCCATGTCCTATTACAGCGGAAGCGGAGCGGGAGTTATTCCCGCTCCGTTTTTTATGATGGGTGCACCAACATTCATATGGCTCATCCGGTGCAGGTCATTATATTTTATGACAGCGTTGGCTGGAAAGGTCATTGTCCGGTGTAAGGCGTGATCTCTTTGAGGTAATATTGGCAAGGGCAATTCTGGCTGTGTAGTGCCCCGGGAGCCACGAAGAATGGAGGCGAAAATGAGTCAGTCAGTTTTATTACATGCGCTATCACTTAACGACAGAATACTCGAGCCTAATAAACTGCCGCTGTGCGGACATGTGTGGGCATTTGATAAAGCGTTGATGGGTAAGGAGATGTTTGTCGGTAACTGTATCAGTGTTCTGTCACTGCTGGGTAGCCAGGATGCAACGATTAACTGGCAAAATGACCTGATGGTTTTCGACACGCACCTGAATGATCAGACGGCCACAGTACTGATCTCACTACAGGATGATTCGCTTGCATCAGATTATTACTATTTTTTCGGTGTCTGGATGGCGCCTGATGATGCATTGAAAGGGGAGGCCGATGACTGGCTGGCTGAGCCCATTGATTGGGAGCAGGAGGACCTGTTTGCACCGGCCATTGCATTTAACGTCACTGTTGCTGACGAGCCGTTGCAGCTGCCGCAAGTCAGAAAGATGGTCGGCAGGGAGGTGTTTGCCGAAGGTGTTTGCCACTCTACGTTCAAGCTGTATGGCTCTATCGATGTGCACCCCTGTTTAAGCGGGCGTTTTGTCATGTGTCCGAGTGTACACGCAGGCAATCATGGGCGTTTTGAAATTCGCCACTCTCTCTATTCGCTCAGGAATTTAATGGCATTGGCCGGGCGGGTGATGAAGACCTATGATCAGATACAAAATAGTAGTGCTTTGGAGGGACTATCCCTTGATATGGAGCAGTTGATCCGTATGCTGAATAATGATGCTGTGGAAAGGACAGGCTGGGATAGCATGGCTCGGGAGTGCGGCAGGCTGGCCCTGCTGACAACGACCGAGGAGATGGACTATCAGAAAAAGTATGTCGATGTGTGCAATCTGCTGAAGCTGTTTGAGGCTATTGAGGCGGAGCTGGATGTGTCAGAGATCAGTGGTATCCCATCGCTTGCGGCAAGGATGAAGATGCCCTTTGATTACGCAAGCAGGCTGATTGATGAGAAGTTGGCGGTGATGGGAGGGCTGGAAAAGCAGGGGGGGATTCTTCAGGCCCAGATTAATAACCGGATACTGGCATCGCAGCAGAGCATGCTGGAGCAGTTGCTCAATAGTAGGTCGTAGCGTTACTGCTTTGAGTCCTGCTGCTTCGGGCATGAGTGAAATCTCTCTGTATTCGTAAGTGGATAGCCGCTAGTGTCGCGGCCACTGTTCATAGTGTTGGTGACCTGTAAAAGAGTGCCATCATCCGACTTTGACGGGCGTTGCAACGATGTGTTGATAGTCTGTCGGTTACCGGAGAAACCGTCGAGGTGAACAGGAATCAGGGGAGGGGGATGCCACAATGAATACAGCGGGACTGGATGTTTTTTTTCTCACCATGGGAGCGGCCATGGTGCTGGCAATGCATGCAGGTTTTGCCTTTCTGGAGGCGGGAACAGTACGCAAAAAGAATCAGGTAAATGCTCTGGTCAGGGTTATTACTGATTTTGGTTTTTCCACGATTGCTTATTTCTTTGTCGGTTTTTCCGTGGCCTATGGTATTAATTTTTTCGTGCCGGTTTCCGAATTGAATATTCTTGGCGGAAAAACCAACGGTTACGAAATGGTTCACTTCTTCTTTCTGCTGACGTTTGCAGCAGCTATCCCCGCGATTATTTCCGGCGGCATCACCGAGAGGGTTCGTTTTTGGCCCAATGCTCTGGCGACGTTGATCATTGTTTCTCTCATTTACCCATTTTATGAGGGGCTGATCTGGGGTGGAAACATGGGTTATCAGGGGTGGCTGGAAGCAACATTCGGCGCTCCTTTCCATGATTTCGCCGGTTCGGTTGTCGTGCACAGTATGGGCGGATTTCTGGCTGTTGGTGCCGTTGTTCTGCTGGGGGCTCGCAAGGGGCGTTATACGAAAGACGGACGTGTGGTGGCAATTCTGCCGTCGAATATTCCCTTTCTGGCACTCGGTTCATGGATTCTCTGTGTCGGCTGGTTCGGATTCAATGTGATGAGTGCAGGTAATGTCGAGGGGGCATCGGGTCTGGTGGCGATAAATTCACTGCTGGCTATGGTCGGCGGCTTGTTGGCGGCGCTGGTTGCAGGCAAAAATGATCCGGGTTTTGTGCATAATGGTGCGCTGGCCGGTCTGGTCGCTATCTGTGCAGGCTCTGATATTGTGCATCCTGTCAGTGCGCTGGTGATCGGTCTGGTGGCCGGTGCATGCTTTGTTTACGGTTTTCAATTTGTTCAAACCCGGCTGAAAATAGATGACGTGCTGGGCGTGATTCCGTTGCACGGAGGTGCGGGGCTGTGGGGCGGTATCGCTGCCGGCATCTTCGGCCAGAGTTCGCTCGGCGGGGCTGGCGGCGTCACCTTTATGGCTCAATTGGTCGGCACGCTGACCGGCGTGAGTATTGCCCTGGTGGCCGGTTTTGTTATTTATGGTCTTGTCAGGGCCATGCTGGGTATTCGTCTCTCCGAGGAAGATGAATATCATGGTGCGGATCTGTCTGTGCATAATATCAGCGCCAATCCGGAGCAGGATATGGCCAGCCACTAAGTTTTTTACAAGCCCGGCAATGATTTAGTCGTTGCTGGGCTTGTTTTGCTCTTCAGGGGGCGGTAGAAAGCTGCCATGCGTGTTTTTGCTTTTCTCCTACTGTTTCTGGCTACTGCCAGCCATGTTTCGGCTGCCGATTTTGATATCTACCAATCTGATTACCGACCGCTTCAGGTGGCGTTGCTGGTTGAAGGTGAAGCAGATGCTCCCGGTGACAGAACGATGGTGCGTCAGGTCGTCAGTCATGATCTGGCGTCCAGCCAGTCTTTCAAGCCGATTGACCCGATGGCCTTTCTGGTCAGTCCGGATAGCGCTCCAGCCAGTGTGGATTACGGTGACTGGCGGCTTATAGGCGCGGATATTCTGGCTATCTGCAAGCTTCGTACGGTAAATGGTGTGTTGCAGGCGGATGTACATGTATATGATCCATTCCGCGGCAAACAATTGCTTTCTCTGGTGCTGGAGGGGAGCAAGCCTGGCTTGCGCGTATTGGCGCACCGGGTGGCGGACCAGATTTACCAGGCGGCTTTGGGGATTCCGGGTTACTTCACCTCACATGTGCTCTATGTGACCAAGCATGGGGATCTCTCCGATCTGGTCTATATGGATCAGGATGGAGCGAACAGGCAGGTGGTGGGAAAAAACTTTACCCTGTTGCTTTCGCCTGACTGGTCACCCGATGGCAATGAGGTTGCACTCAATACCTATGTCGGTAATCACCCCCGGCTGGAGTTTTTTAATTTACGCACGGGTAGTCGCAAGGCTTTTGGTGAATTTAAAGGTCTGAACAGCACGCCGGAATTCTCTCCTGACGGTCGATATGTTGCGGCGACACTGTCCGACAAGAATGATATCAATATCCATATATATGATGTAAAAAAAGGCACATGGCGTGCGTTTACCCACGGCCATGCGATTGATACCACGCCGACCTGGTCGCCGGATGGCAAATGGATTGCGTTTGTCAGTAACCGGTCCGGAAAGCCGCAGATCTATCGTAAGCCATTAAGTGGAGGCCGCGCCCAGCTTGTCAGTACGAGCGGAACATATAATACGTCACCGGCATGGTCTCCGACAGGTGACAGAATTGCCATGATTTCACTGAAAAACTGGTCGTTTGCCGTGGCAACAGTGAAGCCGGACGGTACGGATATCCGTTACCTTGCGACGGGGAAACGGGTTGAGTCTCCCAGCTGGTCAAGTAATGGGCAGATGCTGCTCTATTCAGCAGAGGAGCATGGTATCCGGCGCCTGTATCGGGTGCCATCCTGGGGTGGTACTCCCGAGGCTGTGACGTCGCCAGCCATTGATGCATCTGACCCGGCCTGGTCACGTCACTAAAAATACAGAGGGTGCCGTCATCGGGGTTGGTCAGTATGACAGTTGCAGGATAGAGCGAAACAGTTGACTGGTTATGCGGTTCTGTCACTATACGCTTACCAGACTCACTTAGAGGGAGAATATGAATATGGACTCAACGCGTTCGACGAAACAGATTTTTATGGTGGCCCTGGCAGCGGCAGCTCTGCTGTTTGCTGGTTGCTCCAAAAAAATGGAAGTGGCACCTGAAGCCAAGCCTGCTCCGCAGGCACAGGTTGTGCAGCCGGTGGTGACTACTACTACCAGTGTGACCAAGCCTTCTACCAATGCTGTTTATTTTGCGTTTGACAGCTCAGCACTGGATGCTTCAGCCCGGGCAACACTGGATGGCTATGCAGCATGGCTTAATGCCAACAATAGCGAGAACATCACTATTGAAGGCAACTGTGATGAGCGTGGCAGCCGCGAATATAATCTGGCGCTGGGTCAGCGTCGTGCCGATAGCGTGCGTGATTACCTGACTGCCAACGGCATTGCTGCCGGTCGTATCGATACCGTTTCATTCGGTGAAGAGCGCCCTGTATGCAAGGGTACCGGCGAAGCTTGCTGGGCCCAGAATCGTCGCGGCGACATTGTTAGCCGCTGATTTTTCAGCAGTACAGATGATCAGACGGCTGCAGGCATTGCCTGCGGCCGTCTTTCTATTGTGCCTGTTTTTTCTGACTGCCTGTGCCACTGATAACAAAAAGGCAAGTTGGGATCAGGATAAACCGACGTTCACCCAATCCATTCACGATATACAGTCAGAACAGCAGCGTTTGGCTGATTTTAACCGCTTACAGGCTGCAGAGGTTGCCTCACTGACAACCAGAATGGATGCACTTGAAGCATTGAATCAGGAGTATCAGTTACAGCAGGCGCAGATTCAGGCTCTTTCTGCCCAGATTGAGGGTCTTCAGCGCAAGCAAGCGAGGAAACCCCGGTCATCATCTGCACATACACCATCACCTGCACACACACGTGTCACTACAGTAAAAAAACATCCTGCCCAACCGGTAGCAGCAGCACCCGTGGATGTCGCCCCTCCCCCCCAGCCGGTAGTAGATACGGCTGCTCAGGCTGATGCCGAAAAGAATGCTTATACCGCAGCCTATCTGGCCCTGAAGAGCGGGCGTTACGATGAAGCGGCGAACGGCTTCAATAAGCAGTTGGATTTGTATCCGAAGGGTGAATACTCTGATCAGGCATGGTACTGGCTCGGTGAAACCCGCCTGGCTCAAAATGATGGCGCCAAGGCCCTTAATGCATTTAAATATGTGGTTGATCACTATCCGAGCAGCGTCAAGCATGCGGCGGCGCTGTTTAAAATGGCGCAGATATCCGTAGATAACAAGCAACCGGCGCGAGCAATTGAATATTACAAGCGACTGATCCAGGAACATGCTGATTCAGATATGGCTGAGCAGGCACGGGCCGCCCTTAATGCTCTGGAACATCCGGCTACGGAGAGCGGACAATAACCATCAACAAGTCGGGGCATCGCCTTCGCATTCACGAGATTTATGACAGCATCCAGGGTGAAAGTACATTGGCCGGCATGGCCTGTACATTTATTCGTTTGGCCGGCTGTCCGTTGCGTTGTACCTACTGCGATACGCCGCAGGCGATTCCGTTCGACAGCGGTGAGTGGATGCAGATTGACGATATCGTAACGGATGTACAAAAACGTAATCGCCCGCTGGTGCTTGTAACCGGCGGTGAGCCACTGGCTCAGCGACATTGCTCCGAGCTGCTGAGTGAGTTGTTAGCGCTGGGATGCGAGGTGCAGTTGGAAACATCAGGTGCTTACCCGCTGGCAAGTCTGCCGGTCGGGGTGCGCAGGATTGTTGATCTGAAAACACCCGGTAGCGGTGAGGCCGAGCGAAATCGACTGGATAACCTCTCCTGCTTGTGTGCCGGTGATGAGATAAAAATGGTGCTGACCAGCCGTGCCGACTACCAATGGGCCGCTGCAATGATTGAGCAGCACCGATTGGGGCAGGGCGATGTGCCTGTCCTGCTTTCCGCCGCCTGGGGGTCTCTGAAGGCTGAAGAGTTGTGTCAGTGGATGCTTGATGACCGGTTGCCTGCTCGTTTACAATTGCAGTTGCATAAAGTGATTTGGGGTGCGGAGGCGACAGGCGTATGAGTACAGGTGTTACGCATGCTGTTGTACTGCTCTCCGGCGGTCTGGACTCAAGCACGGCGCTGGCATGGGCGGTCAGGAAGATGGGTTGGCAATGTCATACGGTCGCTTTTGATTATGGCCAGCGTCACCGGATTGAACTGGATGCATCGGCTGCCATAGCGCATTCGTTCGGTGTGACGGATCACCGTGTTATCAGTGTGGATCTGCGTGCGATAGGTCACTCCGCACTCACCTCCGCCACGCCGGTACCCAAGGATGAAGCTGGTCATGCAGGCATTCCATCGACCTATGTGCCGGCCCGTAATCTGATCTTCCTCTCTCTGGCAGCCGGTCTTGCCGAAGCGGTTTGTGCTACGCGACTGGTTATTGGTGCCAATGTTGTCGATTATTCCGGTTATCCGGATTGCCGGCAGGAGTTCCTTGATGCTTTCGTACGTACAGCGCTGCTGGGTACGAAAGCGGGTAGTGAAGGGGGGGATCTGCAGATCGCTGCGCCGTTGATTCAACTGGGCAAAGCGGAAATTATCGAGCTGGGGCTGGATCTGGGGCTGGATTATGGATTGACCCGCTCCTGCTATGACCCCTTGCCGGGCGGCTCCCCGTGTGGCCACTGTGACTCCTGCTATTACCGACGTCAGGGCTTTGAACAACTGGGCAGGCAAGACCCGCTTGCTTACCCCGACAACTAGTGTACCTCTACATCAGGTTTCTCCATGGATGATATCTTGCGCGCTCAAATCGAGAATCTGGGCATCGGACAGATCAAACATCATATCTTTCTTTGCTGCGACCAGAGCAAGCCAAAGTGCTGCAGCCATGAGGCCGGCACGGAGGCATGGGAGTTCCTCAAGTTCCGTCTGGATGATCTGGGGCTGACGAAGCAGGGGGTTTATCGTAGCAAGGTGAACTGTCTGCGTATCTGTTATAAGGGGCCGATTGCGGTCGTGTATCCACAAGGCGTGTGGTACCACTCCTGTTCGCCTGAGGTGCTGGAGCGCATTATCCAGCAGCATCTGATTGGCGGTGACGTGGTAAGAGAATACCTGATCAGTGACACTGTTATAAGCGAATCCTGAATACCTCATGTTTTGCCACAGGGCGCAGCTTTCCCCTGTGCAGTTGCTTGCCGCTTCCGCTATCATGTCGAAAACTATTCACGGGAGATTGAAATGGTATTGAAAGGTAAAATGGTGATCGGCCAATCCGGTGGTCCTACTTCTGTTATCAATCAGTCGCTGGTAGGCGCAATTATTGAAGCGCGTCAGCACGGTGAAATTACCGGTATCCTCGGCGCACATCACGGTATCGCCGGTATTATGAACGAGGACTTCATTGATCTGACGACCCAGAGTGATGAAGAGCTGGAGCGTGTGGCCAATACGCCGGCAGCAGGACTTGGGTCGGTACGCCTGAAGCCGGGCAAGGCAGAGTGCGAGCGCGTATTTGAAGTGTTCAAAAAACACGATGTGCGATTCTTCTTTTATATCGGCGGCAATGATTCGGCTGAAACGGCTCATATCATTGCTGAAATGGCCAGAGAAGCGAACTACGACTTCTGTACCGTGCATATTCCCAAGACCATCGATAATGACCTGAGAGTAACCGACCACTGCCCCGGCTTTGCTTCGGCAGCCCGTTTTGTGGCGCTGGCCTTTATAGGTGACGATCGTGATAACGCCGCATTGTCGGGCATCAAGATCAATGTTGTCATGGGCCGCGATGCCGGTTTTCTGACAGCGGCTTCCGCACTGGCCAGGCAGGCAGAAGGCGATGGTCCGCATCTGATTTATGTGCCGGAGCGGGCATTTGATGTGGCCCGATTCCAGTCTGATGTGAAGGCGGTCGTGGCTAAATACGGCCGTTGTGTGGTGGCGGTATCTGAAGGTATTACCGATGCAGACGGGCACCCGGTGATGACCAGTGGTGAGCGTGACAGCCACGGTAATCTGCAGCTTTCCGGAACCGGCGCGCTGGGTGACTTCCTCTCTACCAAGGTTAAGGAGGCTTATGCCGGTGAAAGCGTGCGCGTACGTGCCGATACCTTCGGTTATCTGCAGCGCAGTTTTCCGACTGTCGTATCCGAAGTGGATGCCAGCGAGGCACGCATGGTCGGCGCATTCGGCGTCAGTCAGGCTGTGGCTACTGGTGAACCGGGCTCCGTGGCTATTCGCCGCCTCTCCAGTGTTCCGTATAAGAGTGAATGTTTTATGACGCCGCTCTCAACGGTGGCCCGTGAAGCGACTTCTTTGAAGGATGAGTACATCAATGCCGAGAGTAATGATGTGACCGAGGCATGGCTTGATTACGTCAGGCCTCTGGTTGGCGATCTGCCGAAGATTGGTCGCCTCTTCTAAAGCTTAAGGTTCTACCTGCAAACCAAAAGAGCTGCCAGAAGGCAGCTCTTTTTTTGTTTTTTTAAACCCTGCGGGTTGATTTGGAACGTTGAATATGTACCTTCCAGCTTCTTTCGAAACAGGTGATGGAGTATAGTGATGAGCATTGAAGACCGGATTGCAGGATTCAGAACACGGCTGGAAGATTATAACAGCCGACTGGACTCGATGCGGAGGTCACTTTGACGTTGATGCCAGAGAAGAAGAGCTGCGCGAGTTAAACGCCCGTATTGAAGATCCCACATTGTGGGACAGGCCGGAAGAGGCCCAGAAACTGATGCAGGAAAAAACCCGCATAGAGCGGACCTTGCAAACCTTTCATAATTCGACTGAGGCGCTGGATGATGCGCTGACACTGTTTGAGATGGGTGCGGAAGAGAGCGATCCCGATACCCAGATGGAAGCGGTAGAGACGCTCGATAGTGTGCAGGCTGAACTCGAGGCGCTGGAGCTGGCCCGTATGCTGGGTGGAGAAACAGATGCCGAGTCGGCATTTCTTGATATTAATGCCGGTTCCGGCGGTACCGAAGCGCAGGACTGGGCTGAGATGCTGCTGCGCATGTATCTACGCTGGGCTGAGCGTAAAGGCTTCAAAACCGAGTTGATGGAGTGTACGGCTGGCGAAGAGGCCGGCATCAAGTCCGCCACCGTATCGATCAAGGGTGAGTATGCCTATGGCTTCCTGAAAGCCGAAGTCGGGGTTCACAGGCTGGTGCGCAAGTCGCCCTATGATTCAGGTAATCGCCGTCACACCTCATTTGCTTCGGTATTTGCTTATCCGGATATTGAGAAAGATATTGAAATCGATATCGATCCGAGTGACGTACGTACCGATACCTATCGCGCCTCCGGCGCTGGTGGTCAGCACATCAATAAAACCGATTCGGCCGTTCGTTTGACGCATGTTCCGACCAATATTGTCGTGCAGTGTCAGAATGACCGCTCACAGCATAAAAACAGGGCTGCGGCCTGGAGCATGCTCAAGGCGCGTCTGTATGAGCATGAACTGAACCTGCGCAATGCCGAGAAACAGGAAATAGAAGATGGCAAGACCGATATCGGCTGGGGCCATCAGATTCGCTCCTATGTGCTGGATCAGTCGCGCATCAAGGATCTCAGAACAGGTATGGAAACAGGCAATACGCAGGCCTTTCTGGACGGTGATATCGATGCATTTATCCAGGCCGAATTGATGGGAATTCGCCGTGGCGATGGCAGTGAATAAGCGGGCTGAAGCTATAACGCCTGTAACGAAGTAGTAATAGTCTCAGGTGAAGAGCGTACTGTTCTGGATATTATTATACGGAGCGGGAAAGAAAAAAGGCAGGCCATCATGGCCTGCCTTTTTGATTTATGACGCGCGTGGGGTGCTGCGTTTACGCTCGTTCTCTTTCAGGTGCCGTTTGCGCAGGCGGATCGATTTCGGCGTGATCTCCACCAGCTCATCGTCTGCGATGAACTCGATAGCGCGCTCTAGCGTCAATTTCAGAGGTGGAACCAGATCAATGGCTTCATCCTTGCCCGATGCGCGTACGTTGGAGAGTTTCTTCTCCTTGATCGGGTTGACGGTCATGTCGGTATCACGGCTGTTGATGCCGATGATCATGCCTTCATACAGCTTCTCACCGGAACCGATGAACATCTTGCCGCGCTCCTGCAGTTTCCACAAAGCGAAGGCAACAGATTCACCATTTTCCATGGAGATCAGCACGCCATTGGTGCGACCCGGCAGGGCGCCGACATACGGACCATAAGAGTGGAATACATGATGCATAATACCGGTGCCGCGCGTGTCGGTGAGGAATTCAGAGGTGTAACCGATCAGACTGCGGGTAGGGGACATGAACTCAATGCGGGTGGAGCCGTCTGCATCGGTTTCCATTGAGGTCATCTCTGCGCCGCGTTTGCCCAGCTTTTCAATGACAGAACCCTGATATTCAGATTCCACATCCACGGTGACGTGCTCATATGGTTCCTGTTTGACGCCATCAATGGTACGAACAATAACGGTCGGACGAGATACCGCCATTTCAAAGCCTTCGCGACGCATGGTTTCCAGCAGGATGCCGATATGCAGCTCGCCGCGACCGGATACCTTGTAGATATCGGCGGAGTCGGTCTCTTCAACACGCATGGCCACATTGGTGCGGATCTCACGCATCAGGCGGTCACGAATCTGACGGGTTGTGATCAGCTTGCCTTCGGTGCCGGCCAGAGGGGAGTTGTTAACATGCAACTCCATCGACAATGTCGGTTCATCCACATGGATAACCGGCAGGGCAATCGGATCCTCTTTGGAGGCAATGGTTTCACCGATATTGATATGTTCGATACCGGCAACAGCGATAATATCGCCGGCTTCGGCTTCGGTGATCTCCGTGCGGTGCATGCCAAGAAAGCCGAGCAGCTTGGTGATCTTGAAGTTCTCCTGTGAGGAGTCGGCGTGGACAACGGTGATATCCTGGCCGGTTTTGATACGACCGTTGGCAACACGACCGATCACGATACGGCCGATGTATTCGTCCCAGTCGAGCGTGGTGGCCAGCATCTGCAGCGGGTGCTCCGGGTCACCGTGTGGTGCATCAACATGGTTGATGATGGTGTCAAACAGGCAGGTCATGTTGTCGGACTCTTCGCCGAGGTTCATCATGGCATAACCGTTTTTGGCGGAAGCATAAACAACAGGGAACTCCAGCTGTTCATCGGTCGCACCAAGAGATGCGAACAGATCGAAGGTGAGATCGACTACAGAATCAGGATCAGAACCTTCACGGTCAATTTTGTTGATTACAACAATCGGCTTCAGGCCCAGCGCCAGTGCCTTGGAGGTGACAAATTTGGTCTGCGGCATCGGGCCTTCACGGGCATCCACCAGCAACACCACGCCGTCAACCATGTTCAGTACACGTTCTACCTCGCCGCCGAAGTCGGCATGGCCAGGGGTGTCGATGATGTTGATCAGTGTATTATCGCCGTAGCGGATAGCGGTGTTTTTTGCCGTAATGGTAATGCCGCGCTCTTTTTCGAGCACATTGGAGTCCATCATGCAGGTGACAGCATCTTCTCGTGCATCGAGTGTGCCGGACTGCTTGAGTAGCTCGTCGACCAGTGTGGTTTTGCCGTGATCAACGTGGGCGATGATGGCGATATTGCGCAAATTGCGTGACATAAGGTGAACCTCAGAGTTTAAAAGTGTCGCGCATAATAGCGATTTAGTTTGTGGAAGATAGAGAAATATATCAAACCGCTTCCCGGGGACGCTATTTCCACTACGCCGGTGACAATCATTCCTTGCCGCTAACAGGGTTAAACTTTCTCAATGAGTTGCCGATATTAATTGGTTCGCATGCGTATTCTTATACAAGCCGGATTCTGTAGCTTGGAAGTTATCATGCCCATCTGTAGAGTGCCGCTCCCGCAGCGGGAAGCTGTGTGAAAAGGGGGATTCATTAAATGCCAGTTCAACGTACACTTTCTATTATCAAGCCCGACGCAGTCGGTAAAAATGTTATCGGTGATATTATTCGCCGCTTTGAAGAGAATGGTCTCTCCGTTATCGGAACCAGAATGACCCATCTGAGTGCAGCTGAAGCAGGTCGCTTTTATGCCGTGCATGAAGGTCGTCCGTTTTATAATGATCTGTGCGCCTTTATGAGCTCAGGTCCGATTCTGGCCATGGTGCTGGAAGGACAGAATGCTGTTGTTCTCAATCGCCAGCTGATGGGTGCGACCAATCCGAAGGAAGCTGAGCCAGGCACGATCCGCGCCGATCATGCTGACTCGATTGATGCCAATGCCGTCCACGGTTCCGACTCCGAAGAGAATGCTGCCATTGAAATCGCCTTCTTCTTTTCCGATCTCGACCTGCAAAGCCGCGGGTAAGTTCAAGTATGAGTAAAACTGTTGTAGAGCAAGCCGGCCCTGTGGCCGGCGCAAGCGAGCCGGTTGTCAGCGAGCAGATCGTTGTCCGGCGTGGCAAACTTGCCGCCATGCGGGAGGCAGGCTCAGCCTATCCGAATACATGGCGTAGCGATCATCAGTGCGTTGACATCCATGCGCGTTTTGACGACATGGATGATCAAACGCTTGAGCAGTATACCGACCCGATGCGTGTGGCCGGGCGTATGATGGCGCACCGGGTCATGGGCAAGTCCAGTTTTGTCAAATTACAGGATGGCAGCGGCCAGATCCAGTTGTTTCTGAACAGGGATGTGCTGGGTGCAGATGTCTATAATCCGACCCGCAAGTGGGATCTGGGTGATATCATTGGTGCCGAAGGCACGCTTTTCCGCACGCGTGCGGGCGAGCTCTCTATTCGTGTGACTCATATCGAAACGGTCAGCAAGTGTTTACGGCCGTTGCCTGAGAAGTGGCACGGACTCAGCGATGTCGAAACCCGTTATCGTCAGCGCTATGTTGATCTGATGGTGACGCCTGAATCCCGGGATACATTCCGCCAGCGCTCGCGTATCGTGTCACTATTGCGTCAGGGGCTCGAAGAGCGGGGCTTTATTGAGGTGGAAACACCGATGCTGCAGCCGGAGGCGGGCGGGGCTGCGGCCAGGCCGTTTTCCACTCACCACAATGCATTGAATATGGAACTGTTCCTGCGCATTGCACCGGAGTTGTATCTGAAGCGGCTGCTGGTCGGCGGCTTTGAGCGCGTGTTTGAGATGAATCGCAACTTCCGTAATGAGGGGTCGGATGCCACGCATAACCCGGAATTTACCATGGTCGAGTTTTATCAGGCCTATGCTGATTTCAATGATGCGATGGATACGACCGAAGGGTTGATGCGCTCTATTGCTACCACGCTTGGCTGTGAACAGGTTGAGTGGGAAGGCGTGGATATCAATCTGACTCAGCCATTTAAACGCGTAAGGCTGGATGAGTCCGTGTTTGACAGGCGTCCGGATCTGCGCGGTCATGCCAACGACAAGGCTCTGCTGGCTACGGTCTGTATGCAGGTGATTCCGGATTTTAAACCGTTGATTACCTGGAAGGCGGGGCACTACCTGCTGGCGTTGTTCGAGGAGTTGGTTGAGCCGGAATTGTTGCAGCCGACATTTATTACCCATTATCCGGTTGATGTTTCGCCATTGGCCCGGCGCAGTAATGATGATGCAACAGTGACCGATCGCTTTGAGCTGTTTGTGGCAGGAAGAGAAATGGCAAACGGTTTTTCCGAATTGAATGATCCGGATGATCAGCGTGGTCGTCTGGTGGCGCAGGCGCAGGCCAAGGCCGCCGGTGACGCTGAAGCCTCGGGCGTGGATGAGGATTTTTTGCGTGCGCTGGAGTTCGGTATGCCGCCGGCAGCAGGGGTGGGTATTGGTGTGGACCGGTTGGTTATGATGTTGACCGGGCAGCACTCGATTCGCGATGTGTTGTTGTTTCCGCATATGCGTCCTGAGCAGTAAAGCGGCAGCTATGCCGAAGTGGGAGAGGGTGGCATGATTGCATCGAAGATTATGTTTGAGCAGCCGCAAACCTGTACGATTGATGAGCCTGTCGGCGTCGTGTTCAGGCGCATGCGAAGCCTGAGTCTGCGTATGCTGCCGGTTGTCGATGCAGACGGCGTTGTACAAGGCGTGCTCTCTACCTTTTCAGTGCTCGGGCATATTGTTCCGGATTATATCGTCAGCGGTGATCTGAACGCGATACCGTACGCACCGGATATCGGTTTGCTGCACAAGCACCATATTACGGTCTCCGCTCAAACAGTTGCAGAGATCATGGAAACAGAGTGTCTGACTGTCGGGCCACAGGAGTCATTGCTCAGTGTGGCCGCGGCGCTCATCGCATTCGGTAAACATGAATATGCGCTGGTTGTCGAGAAGGGTGGTCGCCTGCTCGGAATTATTTCTGCCGGCGATATTCTCGATGAATTGTCGAATATGGGTGATCAATGGCGGCAGAGTGATGCCTGAGGCTGCTGTGCATCACAGCGTAATCTTTGGTATGGATCCCTTGTGGCTGGCTGTTTCCGTTCTGCTGCTGGTTTATGCTGTGGTCATGCTTGAAAAGTTTAACCGTGCCGTATTATCCCTGCTGGGAGCCGGCATGATGATTCTCGGTGGCGTCTTGACTCAGGAGCAGGCTGTTGCCGGGGTGGACTTTAATACCATCGGCCTGCTAACCGGTATGATGGTGATTGTAGCCATTAGTCAAAAGACCGGCATGTTCCAATATGTTGCTATCCGCGCCGCCAAGTCCGTCAAGGGCAAGCCGTGGGGAGTATTGGTAATGCTGGCTACGGTCACAGCCGTGTTTTCAGCCTTTCTGGATAATGTGACGACGGTACTGCTGATCGCGCCGGTGACACTGCTGATTACCGATGCGCTGGGCGTGCGTCCCTATCCCTATCTGTTTAGTCAGATACTGGCCTCCAACATCGGGGGTACAGCGACACTGATTGGTGATCCGCCGAATATCATGATCGGTTCTGCGGCGCATCTGAGTTTCTATGATTTTCTGATCAATCTGACGCCGGTTATTCCGGTGGTATTTCTGGTTACTATTTTGATGATCTGGCTGATGTTCGGACGGGACTTGAAGGCCAGTGAAGAGCATCGCCAGCTGATTATGGCGTTCAATGAGAACGAAGCGATCAAGGATGTGGTTTTGCTCAAAAAATGCCTTTCGGTGCTGGGGCTGGTGATAGGCGGTTTTACCTTCGCGCATTACTTTCACCTGGAGCCGGCATCTATTGCCATGGCCGGTGCCGCAGTGCTGCTGTTGATGCAGACATGGGGGGCGCCGCTGAAGGATAAGGATCATGCCTTTGAAGGAATCATGGCAGAGGTGGAGTGGACGACCATATTCTTTTTTGTCGGCCTGTTTATTGTGGTGACCGGTGTGGAACATACCGGTGCGATTACATGGTTGGCAAACCGGACGCTGGCGATGACAGGTGGCGATTTCACGGCCACGGTGGCCGCTGTTTTATGGATCTCTGCATTGGCGTCAGCCCTGATCGATAATATTCCTTTTGTGGCAACAATGATTCCGATGATTCACGACATGGGACCCAGTTTCGGTGGAGCGGATGCCCTGCGTCCATTATGGTGGGCACTGGCGCTTGGAGCCTGTCTTGGCGGTAACGGAACCCTGATTGGTGCTTCGGCCAACCTGATTGTGGCCGGATTTGCCCAGCGGGCAGGACATCCGATCTCCTTTTTGGTGTTTATGAAACACGCTTTCTGGCTGATGCTTGTTACAGTCGGCATGGCTCATATCTATCTCTACCTGCGTTATCTCTCCTGATGCACATATCTGTGATCAATACGTCGGAGGTGAAGCGTTGAGAAGTTCTCTTTTTAAACCGTACGAATGGATGCTGGCCAGACGTTACCTGCGCTCCAGGCGCAGCGAGCGCTTTGTTTCACTGATCAGCTGGAGTTCCGGTATCGGTATTGCAATCGGCGTGATGACTCTGATTGTGGTGCTCTCGGTGATGAATGGTGCGGCTGTTGAGATCAGAGACAAAATACTCGGTTTCTCCTCGCATGTGGATATTCAGGGGCCGGATGAGTCTTTGCACGGTTGGCATGCCTGGCTGGATACAGCGTCCAGGCTGGACGGGGTGGTCCGCGTTGCTCCCTACATCTCGACACAGGTGCTGGCATCGGCCGGGACACGTGCGGTTGGTGCGATTCTTAAAGGTGTGGACCCCGCCAACAGTAGTGAAATCGCCGACCATGTTGTGCAGGGACGCTTTATCAAGACGGACAAATCGCCGTTCCAGGTGGTGATTGGTAAGGATCTGGCTCATAAGCTGGGGTTGACGGTTGGTGACAAGGTGCGCCTGATGTCGCCGTCAGGCGGGATTAGCCCGTCGGGGGCTACGCCACGGATGCGGGCGTTTGATGTGGTCGGTATCTTTGATTCGGGTTTTTATGAATATGACGTCGGCATGATCATCACGCCGCTCTCTGCCGTGCAGCGTCTCAACCGGATGGGTAACGGCATCACCGGTATCGAAGTGTTCCTCAAGGACAGGGATCAGGCTTCGGCCGTGGCTGCGATGGCACGCGAGCAGTTGCCGGCCGGAGCCTGGGTCACCGATTGGCAACATCGTCATCGCTCGTTCTTCAAGGCGTTGAAAACCGAGCGCGTGGCCATGGGTGTTATTCTGTCACTGATTGTCATGGTGGCCGTCTTCAATATGGTGGCGTCATTGGTCATGGTGGTGATGGAGCGACGTAAGGAGATTGCAATCCTGAAAACCGTGGGGGCTACGCATGCGTCGGTGATGCGGGTGTTCCTGCTGATGGGATGTCTGCTCAGTGGTATCGGTACATTGCTGGGGGCGAGTCTGGGACTGCTACTGGCCTGGAAGCTGAGTGATCTGCTGGAGTGGGTGGAGAGCGTGACCGGTGTTACGTTTATGTCTTCCGATGTCTACTTTATTGATCACGTGCCATCGGTTATCGATCCGGTTGCCGTCAGCACGATTATCATAGCCAGTCTGGTCATGGGTTTCCTGGCAACTTTCTATCCGGCCTGGCGTGCGGCCAGCGTGCCGCCGGCCGAGGCTTTGCGTTATGAGTGAGATTACAGCGGGTGCGCCAGTTGCAGGCGGGAGTGATTGTCTGTTAGAGGTCACCAATCTGCATAAGAGTTTTTCTGCTCCGGCCGGTGAGCTGCATATCCTGCAGGGGCTGGCATTTGAGCTGGCGGAAGGTGAATTTCTTGCCGTGGTGGGTGAATCGGGCTCCGGTAAATCGACGATGTTGCAGATACTGGGAACGCTTGAGAGACCGGATCGGGGCGAGATGCTGCTGGACGGGGAAGCCATTGAATCATTGAGCAGTACCCGCCAGGCCCACTTGCGTAATGAGAAAATAGGCTTTGTCTATCAGGCTCACCACCTGATTCCCGAGTTAACGGCACTGGAAAATGTTGCGCTGCCGCTGCTGGTGCAGGGCTTGCCGGAGAAGGATGCACAGCTGCGTGCCAGCGCATTGCTCGCGCGTTTGGGGTTGGCCGCACGAGAGAGTCATGTGCCCGCCCGCCTGTCGGGTGGAGAGGCGCAGCGGGTAGCAGTAGCCAGGGCTTTGGTTACCAGTCCGCGTCTGCTGCTGGCTGATGAGCCGACGGGAAACCTCGATGAGCATACGGCGCAGGAGGTGTTTGTGCTGCTGCAGGCTCTGTGCAGGGAAGAGAATGCTGCGGTTGTTATGGTCACACACAGCATGGCGCTTGCCCGTAGTTGCGATAGAATATTGTATCTGCATGACGGACGCCTGATTCAGCGCTGAAATAAGAATCAATTCACGCCATTTGTATGGCTGATGCATCATGTTTCAAATAACCTTTGACAGATTAACAGGTTCTATTACTCTTCATACGTTGTTTCTAGCGAGTGTCGAAAGTGACTTGTTTTAGTCCGGATCGACAGGCAACAGGTGAGGGGATGTGACGAAAGCTGAAATTGCCAGAATCGTGCATGAACGTGTCGGGCTGACAAAAAAAGAATCTGCCGAGATTGTTGAATCCGTATTGGATGTAATTCGCGATTCGCTTGAGCGCGGCGAGAATGTCAAGGTCTCGGGCTTTGGCCATTTTATGGTGCGCGAGAAGCATGCCCGTCGGGGGCGTAATCCCAAGACCGGTACCGACATTACTATTGAACCGCGTTCGGTCGTAACATTCCGTGCAAGCCCTTTGCTGAAAGATAAACTGGCAGAGGCGACAGAATGAGCACAGAACAGGCATTGGCAAAAGCCGGACTGGCCGTACCTGTACTGCCGGACAAACTCTTTTTTTCGATTCGGGAAGTCAGCGATGTATGTGGCATAGAACCGCACGTGCTTCGCTATTGGGAGACCGAGTTTAAACATATTAAACCGGTCAAACGAACGGGTAACCGACGCTTTTACCGCCACAGGGATGTTTATGCGGTACTGCAAATCAAACATCTGCTTTATGATCTTAATTTCACCATTCGCGGCGCCAAGAAGCGTATGTTAAACGGTGATCTGGAAGATATCGTCGAACAAAAGGATTCCCGCACGACACTGACTCAGATCAGGCAGGAATTGAACGACATCCTCAGTCTACTCGACTGACCCAGCGATAATCTGTTTTGATGTGCGTGGCTACGGCATGACTGGCGCGATGGTAGCCATGATCTTTTTTGCACGACTGTTTGTGCATCTTTCCGGACTTACATTCGCGACTGTTTTGCGTATGCTTCCGGCCTCAATAAATCGGGACGTAGCGCAGTCTGGTAGCGCACACGGCTGGGGGCCGTGTGGTCGGAGGTTCGAATCCTCTCGTCCCGACCATTTTCTCAAAGCGGCATTGCGCTGCTTTGTTTATGCCCGGCACGACTGCGTGGCGGCGGACCGCCGCCGCACTTGCCTGACGCCTCCGCTGCCTTCAGGCGCGAGTGTTTCCGACCATTCATCACTGTTTTTCAAGGTTTACTCGCTGTGAACACTGCGATCGGGCAAGCCCCATTATCGTCGGCGATGGATCGGCCGCGCCAGCGCATGGTAAATGATCAGTTGGTCGCACGTGGTATTCATGACGGGAAAGTGCTGGCAGCTATGGCCTCGGTGCCGCGTCATCTGTTTGTCGATTCTGCGCTGGCTTCGCGTGCCTACCATGACTGCGCCCTGCCTATCGGCTGCGGACAGACGATATCCCAGCCTTATATGGTTGCCCGGATGACGGAACTGCTCGAATTGAAAGAGACGGATCGGGTGCTGGAAATCGGCACGGGTTGCGGCTATCAGACGGCGGTGCTCTCCCGCATCTGCCGCCGTGTGTACAGTATCGAACGCATTGAGGCGCTGCACAACAGGGCGAGGCAGAATCTGCGCGCAGCCCGTCATGCTAATGTAATGCTTAAATGTGGCGATGGTCTGTTGGGTTGGGAAGAATATGCCCCCTATGATGCGATCATTGTCACTGCAGGCGGCTTTGCCTCTGATGCATGGTTGCAGCAGTTAAAGCCGGGCGGACTGTTGCTGTTGCCGGAAGGCGAGGGAGGCAACCACTGCCTGGTCAGGCGTCGGAAGTTGGGTCGCGGCTGGTCGGAGGAGTATTTTGATGCATGTACGTTTGTTCCATTGTTGGAAGGAGTGAATCATCTCTGAGCAGACTGTGATCATGAAACCCTCCTGGCTGCGGCGCAGTTATAACTGGACGCTGGCCTGGGCTACGCATCCACAGGCATCGTGGGCGTTGTTTGTGATTGCCATGATTGAAGCCAGTGTTTTCCCTATTCCACCTGATATCCTGTTGCTGGCGCTGGCGCTCGGTAAGCCACAAAAAGCATTGCGTTTTGCATCCATTGCCACTGCAGGCTCGGTTGTCGGGGCCGTGATCGGTTATGGCATCGGTATGTTTCTGTTTGTCGCTGTCGCGCAGCCGCTGCTGGAGTTTTACCATGCTATGGAGCGCTTTGCCGAAGTGCAGCAATTGTTTGCAGAATATGGTGTTGTCATTGTCCTGATTGCCGGTTTCTCGCCGATCCCGTTCAAGGTGATTACGATTGCTGCCGGAGCATTCGGGTTGTCATTCCCGGCATTTATTGTGGCAGCGTTACTCTCCAGAGGTGCGCGCTTTTATCTGGAAGGAGCACTTCTGCGTTGGGGTGGTGATGCATTGCGGGCGCTGGTGGAGCGCCATTTCGAATGGTTGACCGTCGCTGTAGTTGTGGTCGTGATCGGAGGGTTTGCACTGTTGTGGTTGTAGCTCGCCGCGTTATCTACCTGCTGGTAGCGGTGTTTTCACTGTCCGGTTGCTTCAGCACCAGTGTTGAGAAGGCCGCTTTGCATGACCGGTCGGTATCGAACAGCAGGACTCAGATATATCACGTGCGTGCCAATGATACGCTCTACAGCATAGGCAAGCGATTTGGTGTGAGTTACCGCCGCATTGCCGCACGTAATCACCTGCGTGCCCCTTATCGAATTTATGTCGGCCAGCAGTTGTATATCAACCGTGTTGCACCTGTTGCGTCCAATCGTCCGGTAGCCAGAACGATCAGGCATGTGTCGAGTACAAAACGTCGGCACTCGTCTGCCCGCAGTAGCAGGGTGAAAGTCAGGCATGCCAAGCCTGTTGCTAAAAAAACACAAAGCCGCTCCCAGCACCGCAAGGCCTCAGCAAGTATAAAAGGAAAGTTACTATGGCCGGTCAGAGGAACGGTGACCAGTCGCTTTGGTCGTCGTGGTAGTCGTATGCATGACGGCATTGATATTGGCGCAAAGCAGGGGACGGCAGTACACGCTGCAGCCAGCGGTGAGGTGGTCTATTCGGACTCCCGGCTCTCCGGTTATGGTAAACTGGTGATTATCCGCCACGGCAATAACCTGTTTACGGCTTATGCCCACAATCAGCGCAACCTCGTGCGTAAGGGGGATAAGGTGCGTGCCGGTGATGTTATCGCCCGGGTTGGGCAGACCGGCAGGGCAACCGGTCCGCATTTACATTTTGAGGTAAGGCAGGGTAGCACGCCGGTAGACCCGCTTGCCTATTTACCGCGGTGATCAGTTGTTGAACAATATGGGCCTGATGATGACATCTTCTTATTTCCCGCGCCCATTGTGGCTATGGTGTAAACCGTGAGCAGCAACAGCGGCGGTTTGGAGCCGATGGCTATTTATATGCGCGAGATATCACGCTATGAATTGCTGACGGCTGCAGAGGAAATCGCATTGGCCAAGCGTATTGGCGCAGGCGATAAAGAGGCTCATCACTATATGGTGCAGGCCAATTTGCGTCTGGTGGTCAAGATCTCCCGCCGGTATATGAACCGCGGTGTGGCTTTGGCGGATCTGATTGAAGAGGGAAACCTGGGCTTGATAAGGGCTGTGGAAAAATTTGATGTGACGCACGGCTGCCGGTTTTCGACATATGCAACATGGTGGATTCGTCAGGCGGTTGAGCGCGCGATCATGAATCAGTCTCGCACGATTCGAGTGCCGGTGCATGTGGGCAAAGAGCTTTATGCCCTGACCAAACACACCAATCGTTTGCGCTCAGAGCTGGAGCGTGACCCGACGGATGTTGAGATCGCTGAAGCGATGGGTGTTTCAGTGCAACGCATTCAGGAGTTGATGGGTGCGGCGGTGCGAACGGATAGTGCCGATGATATGCTGCATGATGACAGCGACTTCACGCTTTATGATGTGACTGCGGATGAGGCGGCGGAATCCCCTGGAGATCAGATGCAGACCGTGCTGCGCAATGAGATACTGCAGGTCTGGATGAGTAAACTGGAGAAGAAGGAGCGGGAGGTGGTGCGTCTGCGTTATGGCCTGGACGATGCCGGTGATCCGTGGACGCTGGAAATGATCGGGGAACAGCTTGGGGTGACACGCGAGCGCATTCGCCAGATTCAGGTGCAGGCGCTGCAAAAGTTGCGTCGGATTGTCAGCCAGGAAAATATAGATTTTGAGGAGATACTCTGATGGCGGATTCCGCAGGCCAATGGCAGGAATATATTCGTGATGTGCCGGATTTTCCCAAGCCGGGCATTGTGTTCAAGGATATCACGCCGCTGCTGGCAAACGGGGAGGCTTTTGCCGCCACCATTGCAGAGATGGCCGCGCTGGTGGGTTCGGATGTCGATGCGATTGTGGGCATAGAGTCGCGCGGATTTATTTTTGGTGCGGCACTGGCTCAGAAGCTGGGGCTGGGGCTAATCACGGTGCGCAAACCCGGCAAGCTGCCTGCGGATGTGCACAGTATTGAATATGAGCTGGAATATGGTTTTGACCGTCTGGAAATCCATCGCGACGCCTTGAGTGCAGGTCATCGTGTAGTCATCGTTGATGACCTGCTGGCAACCGGAGGTACGGCTGCGGCGACCGTTAAACTGGTCGGGCAACTGGGCGCAACAGTCGATGCCTGTCTGTTTCTTATTGAGCTGGATTTTCTTGAGGGGCACAAAGCCTTGTCCGGAACCCGGGTGGAGAGTCTGTTGCATTATTGATCATGCATGAATTATGGCTATTTCACCGTGCACACGATGGCTGATGACGCTATGCTTCGAGGCCGTCGCCGGGTGTTTAATGCCGAGAAGTTGTCAGCCCCCGTCAGGCAGGCGAAAAAGCGCAGTTTTGCGCGTGTTTTAAGATGATGGAAGCAATGTATGAATCAGCGCTTCCTTTGGGAGCAGTTATCTGTTTCCTCCGCCCTCGTAGCTCAGCTGGATAGAGCGGTCGCCTCCTAAGCGACAGGCCGTGCGTTCGAATCGCGCCGAGGGCACCAGTTAATGTTTAATAACGACAGCGGCAGGAGTATCGCTGACGTTGAGTAGATGTAGGGAAAGGCGAAGCAGAATATTTTCTTTTCCGTTATGAAAGAGCTGCATGTATGCGGTTTTTAGATGTTCCGTGATAAAGAGGTTGATTATGGATGAAACCCTGAACTCGTCAGTATCGGTACTCATCGAAGATGAGATGAAACGCTCCTATCTGGATTACGCCATGAGCGTGATTGTCGGGCGAGCCTTGCCGGATGCCCGCGACGGTTTGAAGCCGGTACACAGACGTATTCTCTTTGCCATGCAGGATCTGGGTTCGACCTTTGATAAGCCATTCAAGAAGTCGGCGCGTGTGGTCGGTGATGTAATCGGTAAATATCATCCGCACGGCGATTCAGCGGTCTATGATGCGCTGGTGCGTATGGCCCAGCCATGGAGCATGCGTCATGTGCTGGTGGACGGGCAGGGAAACTTCGGTTCGGTTGATGGCGATTCGCCGGCGGCCATGCGTTATACCGAAGCCCGCATGAGTCGCCTGGCCGGTGAGCTGCTGGCGGATATCGACAAGGACACCGTTGATTTCGGCCCTAACTACGATGAATCGATGCGTGAGCCAAAGGTGTTGCCGGCTCGCTATCCCAATTTGCTGATCAATGGTTCTCAGGGCATTGCTGTGGGTATGGCCACCAATATTCCGCCGCATAATCTGGCTGAAACCATCAATGCCACCATTGCTCTGGTGAACAACCCCGAGATTGATGATGATGAGCTGATGCAGATTATGCCCGGCCCGGATTTTCCGACCGGCGGATTTATTTACGGCCGCAGCGGTATACGCAGTGCCTTCATGACCGGCCGCGGTTCGGTGACGATGCGCGCGCGCGCGATTGTTGAGGTAAATCCGCGTACGCATCGCCAGTCTCTGATTATTACCGAGCTGCCATATCAGGTGAACAAGGCCAATCTGATTGAGAATATTGCCCATCAGGTTCGCGACAAGAAGCTCGAAGGTATTACCGATCTGCGTGATGAGTCGGATCGTGACGGCATGCGTATCGCCATTGAGCTGAAAAAGAATGAAATTCCTGAAGTGGTGCTGAATAACCTTTACAAGCATACGCAGTTGCAATGCAACTTCGGCTGCAACCTGCTGGCGCTGCTGGATGGCCAGCCGAAGTTGTGCGGTGTAAGAGAGCTGTTGCTGCACTTTTTGGATCACCGTCGTCAGGTGGTGACGCGTCGCTGCCTGTTTGATCTGGCCAAAGCTGAAGCACGTGCCCATATTCTGGAAGGTTTGCTGATTGCCCTGGATCGTATTGATGAAGTGATCAAACTGATTCGTGCCAGCCAGACCGGAGCGGAAGCCAAAGCAGGGCTGATGGAGCATTTCGGTCTCTCCGACCTGCAGGCTCAGGCGATTCTTGATATGCGTCTGCAACGCCTGACCGGGCTTGAGCGGGACAAGATTAAAGCGGAATACGAAGAGATCCAGCGTCTGATTACCCATCTCAAAGCCATTCTGGCTGATGAGAAGTTGCTGATGAATGTGATTGTCGAGGAGATGGAGGCGGTTCGGGATCGTTATGCGGATCCGCGTCGCAGTGAGATCATGGATGAAACGGCGGAACTCTCCGTGGAAGATCTGATTACCGAAGAGGACATGGTCGTGACCATCTCCAATGAAGGTTATATCAAACGCAATGCGACATCCCTCTACCGCGCCCAGCGGCGAGGAGGACAGGGCAAGACAGCGATGACCACCAAAGATGAGGATTTTGTCGCACAGCTGATGGTCGCTTCCACGCATGACTACCTGCTGTTCTTCTCTGATCAGGGGCGTGTGTTCCGCAAGAAGGTTTATGAAGTGCCGCAGGCAGGCAGTACGGCGCGCGGTAAGGCGCTGGTGAATCTGCTGCCGGTAGAGAAAGATGAGCGCATCTCTGCGACATTGGCGATTCGTGAGTTTGACGAGAACCGGTTTATTATCATGGCCACGAAAAACGGTGTTGTGAAAAAGACGCGGCTCTCCGAATATCAGAATATCCGGGCCAATGGTATTATTGCCATCAAGCTCGATGATGATGACGGTCTGATCAGTGTGCTCGTTTCCAACGGGGATGAAGATGTCATGCTGGCAACCAGCGGAGGCAAGGCGATTCGTTTTGCTGAATCCGATGTGCGTCCGATGGGTCGCTCGACCCGTGGTGTTACCGGCATGCGCCTGCCAGGTGATTGCAATGTGATTTCGATGACGCTGGTGTCGGATGAGGCCACATTGCTGGCGGTGTCCGAGAATGGTTTCGGCAAGCGAACTTCAGTCTCCGAATACAATGTGCAGAAGCGCGGCGGACAGGGCGTATTTACGCTGAAGACCGGCGGACGCAATGGCGACATGGTTGCGGCACTACTGGTGCACGATGATGATCAGGTGATGATGATGACCGATAGTGGTCGACTGGTGCGGATTCGTCTCAACGGTGTATCGGTGATCGGTCGCAATACCCAGGGCGTGAAGCTGATCGCCTGCAAGGAAGGCGAGCGCGTGATCGGTGCGGTACGCGTGGCTGAACAGGCGGACGATGAGCTTGCTACGGACGAACTGATCGAAGGCACTGCTGACGAAGCGACTGCGAATGACGCGGCTGCCGGGGAGCAGCAAGAGGCAGCAGGCGAGAGTGATGTCAGTAACGATGAAGGTGATGATGCATGATAGATCGGCAGGCATTACGGCGTGATTTCGACTCCATGCAGGCAGCGCTTGCCCGCCGTGGAGAGGATGTGGTGGGTGCAGGCAGTGCCTGGGCGAAGGTGGCGCTGCTTGATATACGCCAGCGTGAGCTGAAGACGGAATCCGAAGCACTTCAGGCTGATCGCAATCGCGTATCGAAGCTGATCGGGCAGAAGAAGGGTGCCGGCGAAGATGCATCTGCCGAGATGGCGGCGATGGGTGAGGTGGCTCGCCAGGCCAAGGCACTGGATGCTCAGGCAAAGGATGCGGAAGCTGAATTTGCAGCTGCGCTGCTGGAGATTCCCAATCCGCTGCATGACTCTGTACCGAATGGCGCAAGCGAAGACGACAATGTCGAAGTCAGTCGCTGGGGCAACCCGCGCATGGATGAGGTGCCACCCCACTGGGATATCGGCGTGGATCTCGGCATCCTCGATTTTGAGGCGGGAGCAACGCTTGCAGGCAGCCGTTTTACGGTTATGAAGGGAGCTGCTGCCCGCATGGAGCGTGCACTGATGCAGTTCATGCTTGATCTGCATGCCGATGCACACGGTTATCAAGAGGTGTGGGTCCCTGCTATTGCCAACAGCAAGACGATGACAGGAACCGGGCAGCTGCCGAAGTTTGCCGATGATCTGTACAAGCTGGAGGGGGAGGATGCCTTTCTGATCCCGACGGCCGAAGTGCCGGTCACTAATCTCTATCAGGACAAGATTCTCGATGCCTCAGAGCTGCCGAAACGCCATTGTGCCTATACGCCCTGTTTCCGACGTGAGGCGGGAAGCGCCGGTCGCGATGAGCGCGGTATTATCCGCCAGCATCAGTTCGACAAGGTGGAGCTGGTTCATATCACCACGCCGGAGCGGGCGCTCTCTGACCTGGAAGAGCTGACCGCTCATGCAGAAGCGGTGCTGCAGGCGCTGGAGTTGCCGTACCGCAAGGTTGAGCTGTGCAGCGCCGATATCGGTTTCTCGTCACAGAAAACCTATGATCTGGAAGTATGGCTGCCGAGCCAGAACTGCTATCGTGAAATCTCATCCTGTTCATCCTTCGGCCAGTTTCAGGGCCGCCGTGCAGGTATCCGTTATCGCGACGAGAGCGGCAAACCGCAACCGGCGGCAACGCTGAACGGTTCGGGTCTGGCGATCGGACGCTGTCTGGTGGCGGTGCTGGAAAACGGCTGGCAGAGCGATGGCTCCGTGCTGATTCCGCAAGTGCTGCAACCCTATATGGGTGGCATGCAGCGCATTACCCCGAATTAAATCCCACTGCAAACTTGTGTGATGACGGGTTTATCCAACAGGGTGGGGATTTTCGCTCCTCCTGTATGCCTCTAAATTGTGTAACTCTGCGTTTTAGTTGTGGCAAATCGTTTGTTTCAGGTTGATGTAACAGCAGGTGCTTGGGTATCGGCTGGCCAGACTGTAGCATTAGGGCATGTTCAAAAAACTACCTACTCCCGGTCATCCGGAGGCTCACTGTCTTTTGCTCCAGAGGGATGGCCATTTATGATTTCCATTGCAGCATTGCCTGTATGTACGGGGCACGGTGCCGAATCAAGTGAGTCCTGCAGATGACTAAACTTAAAGAGCGTATGGGGCGTCGGGGCGTTTATGTGCTGCCCAGCCTGTTTACCACAATGGGCCTTTTTTCCGGTTTTTATGCCCTGATTGCAGCCGTTCAGGGACGTTATGAACTGGCGGCCTGGGCGATTCTGGCCGCTGCCGTGTTTGATATGCTTGATGGCCGTGTAGCACGCATGCTGCATGCCGAGACTGCATTTGGCGCTGAATATGATTCACTCTGCGATATGCTCTCATTCGGTATTGCGCCGGCGGTACTGGTGTATCTGTGGGCACTGATTCACCTGCCGGCGGATCTTCACAAGCTGGCATGGCTGGGCGCTTTTTTTCTGGTGGCTGGCGCTGCGCTGCGACTGGCCAGATTTAATGTGCAGCTGGAGTGTCAGGATAAACGCTATTTTCAGGGCCTGCCGACACCGGGAGCAGCACTGCTTATTGCAACGGCCGTCCTCTACCACGAAAAATCCGGTTTTGATCCGCAGCCGTGGTTGTGGCTGGCTTCTTCGGTGTTTCTGGCGTGGTTAATGGTCAGTAATGTGCGTTTTATCTCCGGCAAGGATATCGATTTAAACAAGCGCCGTTCTACCGGCGTGCTGGTGTTGATGGTCCTAACCGTCGGGCTGGTGATGGTCGATCCTTACCGTGTCCCGTTTACGGTTATGCTGGCCTACTGCCTGCATGGACCGATGCTCAGTTTGTGGCAGAACTGGCGGTTGGCCCGCTATCGGCGTATGCGGAAAATGAAGAAGGCGGAAAAGGCTGCGCGGGCCAATGAGGCAGTGAAAAATGATGAGCCCGGCGATCAGGTTTGACCGAGTTGAAATAAACTGCTTGAATACGTCACATGAACTTTTATACGCACACATCCGTTTTTACGCGTCAGTACCTGCTACTGCGACTACGGCTGTGTGTCTGCTGAACGCGTTTCAGTAACAGATATACAGGCCGCGCTTACCCCGCGGCCTTTTTTTATGCCCTGTTTGAGTTGCTAATCTGAGGAGAGTGAAATGAGCGACCGTATATATATCTTTGATACCACCTTGCGCGACGGTGAGCAGTCGCCGGGCTGCTCGATGAATATCGACGAAAAAATTCGTGTGGCACATGCTCTGGCAGCACTCGGTGTGGATATCATTGAAGCAGGTTTTCCCATCGCTTCACCGGGTGATTTTGAGGCGGTACACCGCATTGCCTCGGAGGTGCACGGGCCGTGTATTGCCGGTCTGGCGCGCGCGGCAGAGGGCGATATCCGGCGTGCGGCAGAGGCGATCAAGCCTGCCGGCGATCACGGTCGTATTCACACCTTTATTGCCACCAGTCCTATTCATATGGAAGCGAAATTGCGCATGACGCCGGATCAGGTGCTTGAACGTGCGGTCGCATCGGTGAAGCTGGCGCGTTCGCTGGTGCCGGAGGTGGAATTCTCGGCAGAAGATGCGGGTCGCACCGATATGGATTTTCTCTGCCGTGTGGTTGAGGCGACGATTGCCGCCGGTGCCCGGGTGATCAATATTCCGGATACGGTGGGTTATATGACGCCGGCGGAATTCGGCGGTCGTATCCGTGAGTTGATTGAACGCGTACCTAACTCCGATCAGGCAATTATTTCCGTGCATTGTCATAATGATCTGGGTTTGGCCGTAGCCAATTCACTGGCTGCCGTTGAAAACGGTGCCCGTCAGGTGGAGTGCACCATTAACGGGTTGGGCGAGCGTGCCGGTAATGCGGCACTCGAAGAGATCGTCATGATTCTGCGTACCCGCGCTGATCGTTATGCACTGCATACCGATATCGACACGACGAAAATCGTACCGACGTCGAAACTGGTATCGCAGATTACCGGTATGCCGATTCAGGCAAACAAGGCCATTGTCGGCGCCAATGCCTTCGCACATGAGTCGGGCATTCATCAGGACGGCGTACTTAAACACCAGAAGACCTATGAGATCATGACGCCGGAATCGGTCGGCTTGAATACCAACCGGATGGTACTGGGCAAGCATTCGGGCAGGGCTGCGCTGAAGTCGCGTTACGGGCAGTTGGGTGTTGAGCTTGATGGTGAGCGGCTGATTGAGGTGTTTAACCGCTTCAAGCTGTTGGCAGACAAGAAAAAGGATATCTTTGATGAAGATCTGATGGCGCTGCTTTCCGGTGACGGCGGTGTGGAATCCGAGCGTGTTAAACTGGTTTCCCTGCATACGGCATCGGGCACAAGCGATGCGCCGGTTGCGGCAGTGGTACTCGATATTGAAGGTGTGGAGCATAAGGCGACAGCCGAGGGTGATGGTCCGGTGGATGCCGCATTCAAGGCTATCCAGTCACTGGTTGAACCCAATGGCAAGCTGTTGCTCTATGCAGTCAATGCGATCACGGCCGGTACCGATGCCCAGGGTGAAGTGACGGTGCGTTTGCAGAATGGCGATCGTATCGTCAACGGGCAGGGCTCGGATACCGATATCATTGTGGCTTCCGCCAGAGCGCTGATTGCTGCACTGAACAAGCTGCCGGATATGCATGCGCGCTCGGTCCACGCCCAGTATTCGGGCGTATAAGATAAGGCGCTGATGCATGGTTATGCCATGCATCAGCATATCCGTTAATCAGGTGGGCATTCGCCCACCTTTTTTTATTCGGGCAAATTATTGAGTGGATTCCAGCAGCGCTGCGTGGGCGGCGGCAAGACGTGCAATCGGTACGCGCGGACCTGAGCAGGATACATAGCTCAGTCCTATTTTGTGGCAGAAGCGGATAGAAGCCGGATGGCCGCCGTGTTCGCCGCAGATGCCGATCTTCATATCCGGTTTGACGCCGCGTCCCCAGCCGACAGCCAGTTTCATCAGTTTGCCGACGCCGTTGGCATCGAGTACCTCAAACGGATTGTCCTGAAGGATACCTGCTTCGTTGTACATTGGCAGAAACTTGTTTTCAGCATCTTCACGCGAGAAGGAGAAGGTTGCCTGGGTCAGGTCATTGGTACCGAAGCTGAAGAAGTCTGCTTCCTGAGCCAGTTCGTCGGCACGCATACAGGCGCGCACAACCTCCATCATGGTGCCGAACCTGAATATCGGTGCAACACCCTCTGAGAGCTCCACCTCTTTCCTGATGGCTTCAACATGCACCTTGATACTCTTGAGCTCTTCGGATGTGCAGACCTGAGGAATCATGATCTCCGGATGTACTTCGACGCCCGCTTTCTGACATGCACAGGCCGCTTCCAGCACTGCACGAATCTGCATGGCGTAGATCTCCGGAAAGGTGATGCCGAGCCGCACGCCACGATGGCCGAGCATCGGATTGACTTCGAACAGGGAGCGTACTTTCTTCAGGATAGCTTCCTTTTTCTCGATTGCTTCATCCACAAGAGAGGAGTCAGCCAGCTGTTGAATGGGTGCAATTTTACCGTTTATATTGGAGAGCAGGCTCAGTGTCGCCGAAAGCACCTCCGATCCGCGCATCGTATCCTTCAGGTGTTTTAGCTGAATCAGATCATCAAGCAGCTGATTTTCCGAAGGCAGAAACTCGTGAATAGGCGGATCAAGCAGACGCACGGTCACAGGATTCGGTGCCATGGTGGTGAACAGTTCAATAAAATCCTGTCGCTGAATGGGTAGCAGTTTGTCCAGCGCGGCCTGACGCTGCTCCAGTGTATCGGAGACGATCATTTCAAGTACAATAGGCAGGCGCTCTGCGGCATTGAACATTCGCTCTGTGCGGCACAGACCGATACCCATGGCGCCATAGCGTAGCGCACGTTCAGCATCTTCCGGAATATCGGCATTGGCCATGACCTTTAAGCCAGCCCGCTCATCAGCCCATCCAAGCAGCGTCTTGAGCTCTTCAGAGAACTCCGCCTCAACGGTTGGAACGGCACCGAGATAGACGTTACCGGAGGTGCCATCGATGGTGATGATATCTCCCTCCTTAATAACCACGTCACCGATATGTGCGCGCCTTGCCGCCACATCTACCTCAATACCATCGGCACCGGCCACGCATGGCTTGCCCATGCCGCGTGCAACCACGGCTGCGTGACTGGTTTTGCCGCCACGTGATGTGAGGATGGCTTCGGAGACAAAAAAGCCGTGGATATCTTCCGGCTTTGTCTCCTCGCGCAGCAGAATAAGCGGTCTGCTATTGACGCTCTTCTGCGCCACAGCACGATCGGCATCAAATACCACGTGGCCGCATGCAGCACCGGGGCTGGCCGGCAGGCCGGTGGCCAGCGGTGTAACATCCGCTCTGGGATCCAGGCGCGGAAAGAGCATCTGCTCCAGTGATTCCGGTGCGATACGCAGCAGTGCCTGCTCCTTGTTGATCAGTCCTTCTGCTACCAGCTCCACCGAGGTGCGAACCATGGCCTGGGTGTTCATTTTGCCGTTGCGAGTCTGCAGGCAGTAGAGGATTCCCTTCTCAATGGTGAACTCAAAATCCTGAATTTCGGTGTAATGCGTTTCGAGCTTGCTGCGCAACTCTTCAAGCTGACGGTAAATATCCGGCATCTCTTCACGCATTTGTGCGATTGGTTTTGGCGTGCGGATGCCTGCAACCACATCTTCGCCCTGTGCATTGACCAGATACTCGCCGTAAAAAATATTTTCACCGGTGCCGGGGTTGCGTGTGAAGGCTACGCCCGTTGCACAGTCGTTACCGCGATTGCCGAATACCATGGTGCAGATATTGACCGCCGTGCCGTTGGCCATATCCGGCGTGATGCCAAATTCGCGACGGTAGTCGACCGCGCGCTTGCCCGACCAGGAGCCGAGTACTGCCTTGATCGCCAGATCCAGCTGTTCGTATGGATTCTCAGGAAAAGGGCGGCCGGTCTGGCCGTGCACGACTTCAAGGAATACTTCGGAGATCTCTTTCAGATTGTCTGCCGATAGCCCTACATCTTCTTTCACGCCTTCACGTTTTTTGATGGATTCAAACGGCTCATCAAAATGTTCATCGGCTATACCGAGGGCCACTTTGCCGAAGAGCTGGATAAAGCGGCGGTATGCATCATAGGCAAAGCGCTCATCGCCGGTTTGTTCAATTTCGCCCTGCAATGTATCGCTGTTCATACCGAGATTGAGAATGGTGTCCATCATGCCGGGCATTGATATGGCTGAGCCTGAACGGACCGATACGAGTAGCGGGTTATGGGCGTCGCCGAAGCCCTTGCCTGTCAGTTTTTCCAGCGTTGTCATCTGCTCCCGGACTTCCTTCATAACGCCGTCCGGCAGGGTGTTACCGCTCTCCAGATAAGCCAGACATGCCTCAGTTGTAATAGTGAACCCCGGCGGCACATTCAGGCCGATCTGGGTCATCTCACACAGGTTGGCCCCCTTGCCGCCAAGCAGCATTTTGTTATGACCGTCTCCTTTGGCAAAGGAGTACACATATTGCTTTACTGGGTCTGTCATTGTCATTCTCCAGAATAGTCGTGTTTATATCGTATAAACAGGAAGAGGGATACATGGCCTGGGTTATGGCAGATCTCCCCTTATCGGGTGATTGTACACCTTTTGAACGTGGTGGAAAACCGCTCAGGTGCAATGAACCTTCACGGGAAAGGTGTGCCTGCAGGTTCAGGCAGTGTGTACTCCTGTCAAATCCATAATAATTGACGAAACTGTCATAACTATCATAATCCGTGATTGGCACGGAGGGTGCGTTGAATCTCATTACCACAGGCAAAGCGGCACGCATCTGCGGCGTCGGTCTTAATACGATCAAGAGCTGGATCAGGAGCGGCCATATTCGGGGAATTCAGTTGCCCAGTGGCCATTGGCGCATACCGGCTGTGGAGCTGGACCGCTTTCTTGCCACAGCAGAATTTAATTCAGGTGCAAAGAACAGGAAGCCACTGCAATCGGTTGATAGCAATGGAGAACGCCCGCGTGTGCTGGTGGTTGATGATGACCCTCAGATGCATGTGTTTATCGAAGATGCATGCGGGGTTGGTGGCATGGATGCCGAATTTGTCTTCTCCTCCGATGGTTATGCCGGTTTGATCGAGATCGGGCGCTTCAAACCTCACCTGTTGGTGCTGGATATCATGATGCCGGAAATCAACGGATTGGAGCTGATTCAGCGAATTAAAAAAGATGTGGAACTGGCCCGATCCATGCCCGTTCTGGTGATCACAGGGGCTCAGAATCGCAGGCTGGTCATGCACAGGCTGGAGCAGGCAGGGCCGGATGCTATTCTGCACAAGCCGGTGGCAGCCCCTGTGCTGATTGAAACGATGCGCAGCCTGCTTGAGCAGTGCGGCAGCAAAGGGGCTGCACATGCCGGATGAAACCAGACGGCAACGTGTTCTCGTGGTTGATGACGACCCGGTGCAGTTGGAATATTATATGGCGGTACTCGAATCCGATTATGATGTCATGACGGCGCACAGTATCAACGATGCCATCGAGATGCTGCGTCGTGGTACTCCGGTGGATGCACTTGCCAGCGATATGTATCTGGGGCGGGGGAGAAGTGGCATCGATTTGCTGGCGTGGGTAGGAGAGCACCAGCCCGATTTGATAACCCGCTTCGTCATTATCAGTGGCAATCCCGTTGTCGATACAGGCGCATATTCGGTGAGAGTAATCATGAAACCGGTAGACCCGGGTGAATTGCTACAGTCTGTGAGCATGTTGTTGGAACAGGGCCCCGAACAAACGATTACAGCGGGATGAGCAATATGGGATTCAGTAGTATTAGCGTAAGGACATCACTGGTTGTGGGGGGGCTGGCAGCATCGATGCTGTTCTTCTGCTGGCTCTGGCTGGATAAGGTCAGTGTTTCGCTGACCGATCAGGGCGAACGGGAGCGCGCACTGACGACGGCCAAGTCGCTGGAAGCCAGTCTCAGAAGCATCATGCTCACCGGCAATGCACCTATAGCGCATGACTGGATTAAGCGGGTATCAAAATTGCCCGATGTCTCCAGCGTACGCATCTACAGAACTGACGGCGTAGAAGCCTTTGTCGACCAGAAAACACTCTCGGCAGTGAACGGCTGGCTGGGGGAGGCGCATTTTGCCATGCGTCCGGTAGAGCGGGCTCCGGCACAGGTGCCGGATAAGCTGGCGAAAGTGTTTAAATCCGTCGCCGATTCGGAGACGCCCTGGTTGCGCAAGGATGAGAGTGGGCACATGATGCTGTTTTACCCGATCCGGGTAGAGAGTGCCTGTCTGCACTGCCATGGCTACGATAAACATATTAATCGTGGCGTGCTGTCGCTATCGATCTCCACAGATCAGGCTGCCTCAATGCTTACATCGCTGAAAGAGCAGGCGCTGATGATCTTTTTTGCCATGACCCTGTTGTTGATCGTGGCTGTATGGCTCTATTCACAGCGCACCATTCTCTCTCCCATTACCCGTTTTGCTGAAACAGCTCGCCGTATCGGCGCAGGGGATCGTTTGCAGCGTTTTGACCGCTCCCGCAATGATGAACTGGGAGAGTTGGCAGCATGTTCGAACTCTTTGCTTGAACAGCTGGAAGAGGAGATCAAGGCTGAACAGCAGTTATTGGTGCGTCAGCAGGGGCTGGTGGATGCGACAATCAGCCTCTCGTCCGAGAACATATCAAACGATGTACTGAGACGGGTTGGCGAATTGGCCATGCAGATGACGGGTGCGAAATACGCCATGCTCGGCCACCTGGATGAAGAGGGGAACAAGCAGTTCATCGCCTTGGGGATGGATGCTGAAGATGAGGCGAAAATCAATCATGCACCTGAGGGTAAGGGCTTGCTCGGTCTGCTCTGGGATGAAGGTGAAGCGGTGCGTACCGATGATATCAACGGTCATCCTGCCAGTTCCGGTTTTCCGGCCGGACATCCGCCAATGAAGCATTTCCTGGGTACTCCGATCAGGTTTGGTGATCGGGTGATCGGGGCGCTTTATCTCACGGATCGGGGCGATGGACAACCGTTCAGCGAAGCGGATCAGACTATTGTGCAGGCGCTCTCGGCGGCCTGCGCCGTTGCGCTGGCTAATGCGCAGGCCATGGAGCAGCTCAGGCGGTTCAATGATGAGCTGGAATCACAGGTGAGTGAGAGAACCAGTGAACTGCAATCCTCCAATGCCCGGTTGCGAGCCCGCGAGGTGGAACTGGAGATTATCAATGAGGAGCTGGTTCAGGCCAGCGAGGCGAAAAACCAGTTTCTGGCCAATACCAGCCACGAGTTGCGTACGCCGCTCAATGCGATTATCGGGTTTTCGGAGTTGATGGGTAATCCACGCATGGGGCCTCTCAATAGCAAACAGCATCGATATGTCGAAAATATTCATTCCAGCGGCAAGCGGTTGCTGAAAATCATCAACGACCTGCTGGATATCAGCCGTATTGAAGCAGGCATGATGGTAGTGGAGGAGCAGGTGTTTCCGCCCCGTGAAGTGGCAAATCAGGTGATGGCGGAAATGACATCGCTGGCCAGCCTGAAGGGACTGAAACTGACAATGGACGCCTGTCCCGACGAGGGCCAGTTAATTCGTACCGATCGCGGCAAACTGCACCAGATGATGGTGAATCTGGTTGGTAATGCGATCAAATTTACGCCGGAGGGAGGGAGTGTCACCCTGTCGATGGAGATCAATGTGGTCAGTGCGCGTCAAAGAGAGCTGGTCGTGCATGTGAAGGATAACGGTATTGGCATTCCAGCGGCGGATTTGGAAAAGATATTCGAGCCGTTTGTGCAGGTGCATGGCGGCCTTGCCCGTGCTTATGAAGGGACAGGTCTGGGCCTTGCACTGACGCGCAGGCAGGTTCGGATGCTTGGTGGCGATGTAAGCGGCGAAAGCCGCGAGGGTGATGGTAGTACATTCATCATCAGGTTGCCGTTTGATACCGTCGTTGTTGACTCGGATGGAAGGGCTGCAGTTGATGATGATGTGCAAGCCGGGGTGGATGCTTCGTATCATACAATTTCGGACGAAGTAGATGAAGTGGATGAAGTTATCCCGAGTCACGGCCCGCGTCCGCGCATTATTATTATTGATGAGCAGGATGCCCGTGGCGTTACTGTGGCTCGCTCGCTGGAAGCTGAAGGCTGGTATGAAACAGTTGTCTGTAGCAACGTGGCGGATGGCATTCAGGCTGCTGCCAGCGCATTTCCGTTTCTGATTATGTTGGGTCTGTCTGCAGATGGAGAGCTGACTCATCGTAATCTGCAGGACATTAAAAGCTGCCGGCCGATTCATGATACGCCGGTAATTCTGGTCGGCGGTACGGACGATACTCCTGAATACTCGATGGGAGAGGTAGGCGTGATCGCCAAGGGGATGTCGCAGCATCAAATGGTCGATGTCATTAGCCGTTATGGTCGCATGGTGCCGGTTCGTCAGGCTTTGCCGACTGTGTTGGTTATTGACGATGATGCTTCTGTGCGTGAGCTGCTAAAGGAGATGCTGGTACAGGGTGGCTACCGTACCCTGCTCGCGGCAAATGGTGAGGAGGGCATCCACAAGGCGATTGAACGGGAGCCGGACCTGATTATTCTGGATTTGATGATGCCGGGGATGAGCGGTTTTGATGTTATGACCAGCCTGCGCAAAAATCCGGCTGTCGCGGATATCCCTGTATTGATATTCACGGCCAAGGACCTGAGTCGCGAGGAGATCCTGCAACTGGGTCACCAGGCAGATCGCGTGCTGCTCAAGGGCGACTCCAATCAGAAGGAGATCATGCGCCACTTGCAGCGGCTGGAGTTGCTCTATCCGGTGCAGGCGCATCTGATTGATACGACACTGGGCTGCTTTAATCAGCGTTATATGCGCCGCAGACTGGCTCAGGAAGTTGCCAACGGCTTGCGTCATCAGCGTGTATTCTCACTGCTGGGCTGGGAGATGGATGGTTATGAAGCCTATGCCAAAGAACATGGGGAACGGTGGGCTGTAGCAGCGTTGAAGGAGATGGCCGAGACGGTGAAAGCCCTGATCCGGCATGGCGATGTGTTTGCCCGCATATCTGAAAACCGGTTTGAGATATTTTTGCCTGCTGTCATGCCAAGCGGGGCTGCGCGTGTGGCTGAGAAGTTGCGGCTGCGCATACAGCATCAGCGTTTTCCGCTACCGCAGGGGGCGGTGGCCGGCTTTACCGCCTCATTCGGGGTAGTGCACTTTCCGCTGGACGGTGAGGATTCGGAGCGGTTAATGAAACTGTTGCAGTCCCGCATTGATGAAGCCTGTCAGAGTGGCGGTAACCACTGTATATTGGGAGATTCGATATGAGTCGCATATTGATTGTTGATGATAATGCGCTGAATCTGGAGTTGGCCCGGGATATACTGGAGCTCGATGGTTTCGAGGTGGAAACTGCCTCTGCCGGCGATGAGGGGGTGGCGATGGTTCGCAGAAACCCGCCGGACCTGGTATTGATGGATTTGCGCATGCCCGGAATCAGTGGCCTGGAAGCACTGGCGATTCTGCGCAAGGATGGTTTCGATGACCTGCCCGTGGTTGTGCTGACGGCATCGGTGATGAAGGGGGAAAAGGAGCGCTTGCTTGATATGGGCTTCAACGGATTTTTACAGAAACCGATTGATGCAGCCTCGTTTTCTGACGAGGTCTCATCCTTTCTAAGGAAGCGTTGATTATTGGCAGGGCCAATAAATCAGCACCTTCCAGACCGAATTTCTTCTATTTTAGCGGGTGAAAGCGCAGATTGTTTACCCGGAAAAATTCGAATTGCTGCGCAGGCACTTGGAACGGTGCAGCGGCCTGAATAGCGCGAACCAGAGATGCATCCAGCAACGCACTGCCGGAGCTTTCCAGAATTTTTACTGAGGCGATATCGCCGTTAGGTAGCAGTTTCATCTCCACCAGCGGGTCGGTAAATGTGCCGCTGCTTGCCGGTACTTTCCAGTGCTCCTGTACGGCCGCCTGCATCAATGCGATATAACGCTCCTTCTCACTGGTCGATAACTGTTTGCCGGCCAGATCAGCCAGCTCCGGACGTGTGGTCTGCGCATGTGTGGCGGAACGATCAGTTGAAGATGAAACCGGTGCGAACGGGTCGAAGTTTTTATCCGCTTTGGGGATGGTTTTTGTGTGCGGTTTTGCGGCCGGTTTTACCACGGCCTTTGGCTTAGCAACCGGTTTCGGCTTCACCACGGGTTTTGGTTTTACAACCGGCTTCGCTTTTTTTACCGGCTTTGGTTTCGGCTTTTTGATGACTGGCTTTGGTTTTACCTCGGCAGCCTTGGTATGTTTAGGCCTGTTGTGTGCCTGCTGCTCCAGTTTGGCCAGCTCTTTGGCCGAGATCATCATTACCTCAATGCGTTTGAGCGGCTCGATTTTATGTGCCTGTTGCCAGTAGGCGAGAACCAGGATGATGATGAGCACCAGCAGATGCAGCAGCACTGCCAGTAGCAGGTCTGCACTTTTGAGATCGGCGGCGCCTTCGCCTTGTTTAGCGGTGCGGCTCAGTGACAAGGCCGACCTTCCGGATACCGGCTGTTTCCAGCAGGCTCATCACTTCGGCAACGCGCCCGTAAGGGGTTTTACTGTCGCCGCGAATAAAGACGGGCAGGCCGGGCTTCTGCTTGCGTATCGCTTCGATGCGCGGGGCCAACTGCTTGAGCTCAATAGCCTGTTTTTGTATGAACAGCTTGCCATCGGCCTGGATGCTGACAACCAGAGGCTCGACATTCTGCTGCATGGCAGGTGATTCGGCGTCGGGCAGGTCGACATTGACGCCCTGGCTGAGTAGCGGCGCTGTCACCATGAAGATGATCAACAACACCAGCATGACATCGACCAGCGGGGTGACATTTATCTCACCCATCGGTTCTGTGCCCTTATCCCATTTGCTTTGACCGGCCCACATGATTAATCCTTGACGTGACGGGCGATAATATTGAGGAACTCTGAGGAGAACTGCTCCATATTTGCGCCCATGCGTTTGAGGTCGGCAGTGAACTTGTTGTAGGCGACCACGGCCGGAATAGCCGCCACCAGGCCGAATGCAGTGGCTACCAGCGCTTCCGCGATACCGGGGGCAACGGATGTCAGGGCGGTGTTTTTGGTCATCGCAATACTCTGGAAGGCATTAACGATGCCCCATACCGTGCCGAACAGCCCGATGAACGGCGATGTGGAGCCGACGGTAGCCAGAAAGGCCAGATGGCGGGAGAGCTTCTCGATTTCGCGGGAGAAAGCGGCATCCAGTGACCTGCGCACACCGTCGATGCCGCCGCCGGCCGTGATCTTGGCCGTGTGGCTCTGGCTTGCATCGCGTCTGAGGCGCAGGAATTCACGGTAACCGGCCTGAAAAATATTGGGCAGAGAGCTGTCCGGGTACTGCTGGGGAATACCTGCCAGTACGGTATCCATATCCGTACCGCCCCAGAAAGACTGCGAGAACAACTCTGCTTCGCGGCGGGTTTTTCGATACAGACGCCATTTGTTAAAGATAATCGCCCATGACATCAGCGATAGCATGATCAGCATGATCAGCACGCCCTGCACGATGACTCCGGCATTGAGGATCAGATGGAGGATGGAGAGATCCTGATTCATATATGCTCCTTGTTAAGGTGATTCTGTAATATCTTGATGAGCGGGGCCGGAATACGGCAGGCAGCACTCTCTCTGTTGATGCAGGCAAGGCGGATGGTGGCGGTGCAGAGTTGTCTGCGTGTTGCCTGATGGTAAATGGTCTGGGTGAAGGCAAGGCGGGCGCCGCGCATCTCGATCAGACTCGTATCCACCTCGAGCAGGTCATTAAATCGGGCCGGTGTCTGATAGCGGACATGAGCCTCGGTAACGGCGAACAGGATGCCGAATTCCGTTTCAATCGCATCAAGCTCCAGACCGATAGCGCGCAGGAATTCGGTACGTCCGCGCTCCATGAATTTCAGGTAATTGGCATAATAGACTACGCCGCCATGGTCGGTATCCTCATAATAGACGCGCACGGGGATACTTTCCGAAAAACGGCTCACAGCAGCGACTCCTGTTTTGAATCCGGTAGCAGTGAGTCGGGCAGCTCCCGATTCATATGGGCATAGGCGAGCGGGGTGGCTGTGCGCCCGCGCGGGGTGCGGGCAATCAGCCCTTCCTGCAACAGATAGGGCTCCAGCACATCCTCAATGGTATCGCGCTCCTCGGAAATCGATGCCGCCAGTGTGTCGAGTCCGACCGGGCCGCCACCGTATTTGTCGATCATCACGGCCAGCAGCCGTCGATCCTGATGATCGAGTCCCAGATGATCGACTTCCAGTCTCTCCAGTGAGCTGTCGGCCACTTTGCCGGTAATCACGCCGCTGTGTTCAACTTCGGCAAAGTCTCGTACCCGTCGCAGCAATCGATTGGCAATGCGAGGTGTGCCGCGTGAGCGTCTGGCGATCTCCAGGGCGCCACCGTGATCGGTCTGAATATTCAGCAGTCTGGCCGAGCGCTCGGCAATCAGAGTCAATTCCGGGTGCGAGTAGAACTCCAGTCGCTCAATCACGCCGAAGCGGTCGCGCAACGGGTTGGTCAACAGTCCCGCCCGTGTGGTTGCACCAACCAGCGTGAAGCGCGGGATATCCATCTTGATCGAGCGAGCGGCCGGCCCCTGGCCGATGATCAGATCCAGCTGGAAATCCTCCATGGCAGGGTAGAGAATCTCTTCAACCTGCGGGCTGAGCCGGTGAATCTCATCGATAAACAGCACGTCGCCCTCTTCGATATTGGTGAGCATGGCAGCCAGATCGCCCGGTTTTTCAATAACGGGGCCTGATGTGGCGCGGATATGTACGCCCATCTCCATGGCGATGATATTGGCCAGCGTGGTTTTGCCGAGTCCCGGAGGGCCGTAGAGCAGGACATGGTCGAGTGATTCATTGCGTGCCCTGGCGGCCTTGATATAGACGCCCAGATTAGCGCGTATTTTTTCCTGACCGACATACTCATCCAGCTTTTTCGGGCGCAGCGCTGCATCCCAGTTGTCGCTGGCGTTTATTTCGCCGCCCAACAGCCTCTCCTGCTCATCCGACATGTTTAACTCATGGCCTTTAAGGCGGCGCGGAACATGCTTTCAAAATCAGCCGGTTCTACATGTTTGAGTGCCAAATCGATCTGTGCCGGTTTGTAACCGAGATTGGTCAGGGCGGAGCGTACTTCATCGGCCTTGTTGCTGATCGCGGCGCCTCCCTCGGCAGCCACACTGCCCAATTTGCCCTGGAGCTCCAGAATCAGACGCTGGGCCGTTTTTTTGCCGATGCCGGGCGTGCGGGCAATAGCCAGATCATCGGCGTGCTCAATTGCGCCAATCAGCTCTTCAATGCTCATGCCGCCCATCAGGTTCAGAGCCATACGGGCACCGATGCCGGAGACGCTGGTCAGTTTGCGAAAGATCTCGCGTTCATTGCTGTTGGCGAATCCGAACAGCGTGATCTGATCCTCCCGTACATAGGTATGAATCGACAGTTCGGCAGCCTCGCCCAGCCGCAGTTTACATAGCGTCTGCACGCTGACGCTCACATCATAGCCTATGCCGCCGGTGACCAGCAGTACGCTGCCTGCCGGGTCCAGCGCTCTGACTGTGCCGGAGAGCCAGCCGATCATCGTAAAGTACCTGTAAGTGTTTGCATGGGGGCATGATGCGCATGACAGATGGCCACGGCAAGCGCATCTGCAGCATCTTCCGCCAGTGGCTCGGGGGGATGCAGCAGTATGCGTATCATATGTTGTACCTGCTCCTTGTCTGCCCGGCCGAATCCGACCACAGCCTGCTTCACTTTGGTGGGGGAATAGGGTGAGACACGCAGGCCGGAATCCGTACATGCAGCGATCAGTGCGCCGCGCGCCTGTCCCAGTTTCAGCGCCGAATTGACATTTTTCGATACAAACACATCTTCAATGGCAGCAAGGGTGGGGTGGAATTCCGCAATCACCAGTTTCAGCCCGCTAAAGAGTATGTGCAGGCGATCATCAAAGTCGCCCGCACCACAGCGAATGACGCTGTGATGTACATGGCGGATGCGGTTGCCCTGTACATCAATAATACCAACGCCGGTTTTCAGTGATCCGGGATCAACGCCGAGTATGCGCACGCTCAGGCAGAGATCCGTTCGATTTCTGCATCGGATATATCGTAGTTGGCATAGACATTCTGTACGTCATCCAGATCTTCCAGTCGCTCGATCAGGGCCAGCACTTTTTCGGCCGCCTCTCCCTCGACGCTGATGCTGTTCTCCGGCACCCATGATATTTCGGAAACCTGTGCCTCCAGCCCGACATCATCGAGCGCCTGATGCAGCGTGCCGAAGGCGGTTGGTTCACAACTGACAATCATGCAGCCGGCATCGCTATCCTCTTCGATATCGTCAGCGCCGGCGCCCAGAGCAACCTCCATCAGCTGCTCTTCATCTACCGTGCCGCTTGCGAAGACGAATTGTCCTTTTTGATGAAACATCCAGCTGACGCAGCCGGCTTCACCCATGTTGCCGCCACCCTTGTTGAAGGCGGAACGAACGTCGGCCACGGTGCGGTTGCGATTGTCGGTCATGCAGTCCACCAAGATGGCAACACCGCCCTGTCCGTAACCCTCGTAACGCACCTCTTCAATATTCTCCCCGTCATCGCCGCCGGCTCCGCGGGAGATGGCACGCTCGATATTGTCCCTGGGCATGTTGACGCCCTTGGCTGCGGTGATAGCGGCTCGCAGGCGCGGATTGGCATCAGGATCATCGCCACCCAGGCGGGCTGCGATAGTGATTTCACGGATGTAGCGGGTAAAAATCTTGCCGCGCTTGGCGTCGACTGCCGCTTTTTTGTGTTTGATGCTGGACCATTTATTATGACCGGACATGGAACGTGCTCCTCCAATAGAAATCAATCTGAAGCATAGCAGTGCCGGTGAGATGCGTCATGGACGCTATTACTTACCGGCGTGGCCTGCGCTCGATTGCGTGTTTTGAGCCGGGGGAGATAACGTGCAATAGAGGAATGTATCGCCTACCACCTGTTTTGAGGAGACGTCCAGTTTTACGTCGTTCATGGTCAGCGACCTGCTGCTTCCGGTGGTTGCGGCATCCTGAATCAGTGCGCCGATTTTGGAGCGTTGTGCCTCATCCTTTGGTGAGAGACCAATCGTGCCCAGAACCATGCAGCGCAGTATGGCCGGTGCGATCTGGCCTGCATCCATCAGGGATGCGATGACTTCCGTATTGTTTTTGCTTACTGATATAATAACACCCTTCAGCCCTGTCTCGGCAACCGAAACATCATCGCCCGCAGCTCTCCAGTTTTTGATATGAAATGACTCTGAATGCTCGCTCATGCCTGCCTTGATGGCTTGCGGATTATATTCTGACCAGGCCAGCGCCGGGTACAAAAACAGGATCATTGAAATAATATAACGCATGATGTTTCTCCTTGTTGGGGTCGTCAGGCAGGGGTGATGATTGCGTGATTGCACCTCCCCGATGAACGGGCGGGGACCATGATGGATGCAGACAATATTGGCAACCTCGCGCATGCATAGTCGCTCGGGTTGTGTGCTGCGGGTAAAGCCGGGTTTACAACTTTGCAGCCAGGCTGGTCATCACCTTCGAGGTCAGTTTCATGACCTGTTTGATCGCTTGCGGCAGTTCAGCAGCACCCAGGTTCTCGGCGAGCTCTGCATGACCCTGTTCATCGATTTTCATCTGCTCAATGATGGCGCGGCTGCGGCTGTCTTCAGGCGGCAGGTGTTCCAGGTGGCTATCGAGATGACGCACGACCTGATGCTCCGTCTCCGCCAGAAAACCCAGATTCCAGCGGTCTCCTGCAATGCCGGCAGCCATGCCGATAGCGAAGGAGCCGGCATACCACAGCGGGTCTAGCAGGGAAGGCTTTTCATCCAGTTCCGTCAGCCTGCGTCGGCACCAGTTCAGGTGATCGCTCTCCTCAACCGAGGCGTGTTTAAGACGTTCTGCCAGAGCCGGGTCGCGTGCGGTCAGGCTTTGCCCCTGATAGAGCGCCTGGGCAGCCATTTCTCCGGCATGGTTGACCCGCATCAGGCCAGCCGCCAGCCGCTTTTGTTGGGCTGTCATTTCGTGCGCAGACGAGTTGGCAGTATCTGATGCATCCGGATTATCCGCAGGAGGATAGGGGCGTGAACTGACCTGCTCGCAGAAGATGTTGTTCAGTGCCCGATCCAGCTCACCGATCAGTTTATCCTGCAGTGTGGGGGTACGAAATGGCTTCATGGGAGATATGGCATCCTGATCTGTTTTCTTCATAAGGGCTTATTTTTACCCTAAACGGTTTGTTTGCAAGGGTTTGCATCGTGTATCCACAGATGCTGTGGATAACATTGTGGATGGATGAGCCTATATCCTTAGCTATAAGGCAGGCGCGTGACAGGTGTGTGGCATGCCTTTATTTTAGGCGCATGTAATAAGACATATTTATTAGTATGTTATGAGCTTTTATTGAGGTGGCGAAGGAAAATAAAACAATAAATATTTATTTATGTTTTTTGCTTGCTTAAAGTGGATAAGGCTGATAAGTGTGACCCGGAATGCATGATTGCGCAGCGATTTCACCGCGACGGACGGCAGATTCAATGGTTGCCGGCAACTGCCCGGGGAGGGGGGTCTCACAGGCATTGATGATTGATGCCGGTAGACATTCACCGCCTGAATGATCGGGGCGTACCAGTGTGGTTGCACGTCGTTCACTCACAATGCGGCTATGGATGAGTTCCGGTTGTTGGCTCATTCCGCATAACTGTGATAACTCATCGATACAGCAGCGAACCAGATCCGGCCCGGATCTGTGGCCTTCATCCGCGCTGATGACAGCGCAGATATGTTTGCCGGGCGTAGTTGTAAGCCACTGCTGCGACACATCGAAATACCATTGCCCGACACCGTCAATGCAGCCGATCAGCGGTGCGGGCATAGGCACGGCGTGGCGCAGCCACAGATGAATATTGCTGATCGCACGTGTTTCACGAGTGAGCTGCCGATGCATCAGTTTGTCCGCGGCATGGGAGGGCAGTGCGACAACAACCTTGTCATAGTTTTTGCCATCGACACGCGCATCTTCATCGCCTCCAACCAGCTGGCGGACCCTGTGGCCGGTATGGATCTGCACTCCGAGTTGACGTGCCTGTTGTGCAAGCGGTTCAATCAGTGCGGTTTGCAGTGGTGCTGTAAACCAGCCGAGCCGAGCCTGATCGCGACCGGCAAAGCTCTCTTTCAGTACGCGCCTGAAGGTGAGCGTGCTGGCTGTCTCTGTTGCTTCATTCATTGCGCCCAGGCACAGGGGTTCAAGCAGATCACGTACAAGCTGATCGGGGATGCGCAGCTCATCCAGCCAGCCGGCTACCTGTTTCTCCCGGGGCGGTTTTTTCCGTTGCAGTGCGGCAGCCAGCCTCAGCATGGCAAGGGAGGAGGTAAGCGAGTGCCCCGGCATGGAGGCAGCGGCGAGCAGTAGGGCCGGAGCAAAGGGGAGTTTGGCAGCAGGCTGAAATGCGAAGTGGCCGCGCCGGATATCCCATAATGGCAGTGACAGGGACGGTTGCCAGTGCAGGTGTTTTCGCATTGCAATCGCGCAGCAATCGCCGGGTTGCGGCATAAGCGCCGATCAGCAGATGCGGGCCATTATCGCAGAGCTGTTGCATGGTGGGTTCAAAAAATGAGCGCGTGCGTCCGCCAAGCGAGGGAGCTGCTTCAAACAGCTCTGTGCTAATACCCTGTTCGGCCAGACGAATGGCTGCAGTTAGACCGGTCAGGCCGCCGCCGATGACGGCTACGCTGGTTGTCATGGGGTTAGGAGCCTGTCGGACTTAGGGTGATCGTAGCGAGCAGGAGCAAGGCAGTGAAACCATACTTTGGTTTCACTGGTACGATAGCAACATAGTGGTGACTATGTGACGACAAATCGGCAGGAGAGCCGATTTGCACGCCTTGCGCCCAAAGGGTGCAGGCCATGGATGGGCTGCATGATAAATCAGGATAATTTGGGCCGCTCTCGCTGCCGCGCACGACTGCATGGATGCAGGAGGTAGAGCAACGCAGGAGCAGCTTGCCGAGTAGATTTCTCATAAGTTCGACTGACTCCTAGAACTCGAGGCGGATCGGAGTACCATGCTTGCAGGCACGACGTTCATGGCGCCAGGCTCGCCAGGCGACCCATATTTTGCGTGCCGGCAGGATACGCACCGGCTGTTGCCATACATCGAAACCATTCTGGCGGAGTCTGCGCAGATAGGTGTAATAGATTGCGCCCATGACAATAGACGGGCGCAGGCTTTCACGATCCTCGGGCGGCAGTGTGGCGATGGCTGTCCGATAGGCCTGCTCGGCTTTTTCACCGTACTCCTGTAGTAGTTGCTGCATGGACTCACTCATCAGGCCACTCTTGAATGCCTGATCGCTCAGCTGATAGCGACTGCGGGCATCCTGCGGGATATAAATCCTGCCGATGGCGGCATCATCAGCCAGATCGCGCAGTATATTGGTCAGCTGCAGCGCCTCGCCCAGATGGGTGGCAAAATCCCGACTTTTTCGTTGTGTGTATCCGAAAACCTCAATGGAGAGCAGTCCGACCACGCCGGCTACACGATAGATATAGAGGGAGAGATCGGCCTGTTTAACGAATGGCTTGCCCAATACATCGGTCTGCATGCCGTCGAGAATTTCCAGCAGCAGTTCTTCGGAGATAGGGAAGTGGGCGGCGCACCAGTAGAGCTCATGGCCGACCGGGTGCTGTGCCTTGCCGGCAAAGGCACGGCCCAGCTCCTCGCGCCAGAAGCCGAGCTTGGCCAGCGCCACATGCTGCTCGCTAACTTCATCTGCCACATCATCGACTTCCCGGCAGAAGGCATACAGCGCCATCATGGCGCGGCGCTGATCTTCAGGTAAAAACATAAACGCGTAAAAAAATGAGGAGCCGGATCCCCGTGTTTTATCGCGACAGTAGATTTCAGGTGTCATGTGTATGCTCGCTTACAGCGCGTGAGGGGAAGAGGCTGTCTCTGAGGATGGGAAAAATCATCTTCTTCCAGTCGTTTCTGCCCAGCGTGATACGTACGCTGAGCGGGCTCTCCAGTTCCTGTAGCTTGTCGAGCATGGTGAAGCCGCCATGCAGGGTGGCTGCTATCTGCAGGCGCAGGCGCATCGGCAGCAGTGGCAATAGCGGTATACCCTGGTGCAATATCGCGCGCGTTGCGGCAAGCGCATGTAGGAAAACAGGCTGGAACCGGGGCTCATCCACCTGAGCCTCAAGCAATGCTTCGGTAGTCAGGTCGTGTAAAGCAAGCCATTCGCCGGGGATGTAACAACGGCCTTTTTTCAGGTCAATGCTAAGATCCTGCCAGAAATTAATCAGCTGCAGTGCCGTGCAGATTTGATCCGAATAATGTTTTGCCTCAGCCGAATGGATGCCGTGCAGAGCCAGCATCAGGCGTCCCACGGGGTTGGCGGAATGGCGGCAGTAAAACAGCAGTTCATCCATGCTGCCATAGGCATGCAGCGTGACATCCATACGGAACGCAATAATCAGGTTATACAACTCTTCAACCGGCAGCTGACGTTTGCGGATGGCATCGCCCAGCGCCATGAATACAGCGTGATCGATATTGCTATCCTTCTCGCAGCGCTCCAGCAGTATCTCCCATGCATCCAGCTGTTTCAGGCGTGTGGCAGGCGTTGCATCGCCCTCGTCAGCCAGATCGTCGGCATGACGGGCAAAGGCATAAATGGCGGCAACAGCCGGGCGCAGATCGGCACGCAGCAGTTTGGATGCCGTCGGAAAATTCTCATAGTGGTTGCGTGCGGTATCCAGACAATGTTGATAAGCTTGCGCTAGTTGCATCGACTGGCCTGTTGAGGCTTGCATGGCGGCATGGTGGCAATGCCGGGCAGATTCCGCAAGCGCATTGCATCAATTGATTCGGGGGAGAGTTTCGTGAACGCTTTTAAACAGGGTGATGGCAGGCGTGTAGCAGTTGTTGGCGGCGGTATTATCGGCTGCCTGACAGCACTCTACCTCCATCGGCTCGGTGCCAACCCGATTGTACTGGAAAAGGGCGATGCCGGACGCGAATCCTCGTGGGCGGGCGCAGGCATTCTCTGCCCGATTCATCCATGGCTTTATCCCGACAGTTTTACCCGCCTGATTGATGCCAGTCTCGCGCTGTTTCCATCCATGAATGAGATGGTTGAGCAGTTAAGCGACCTGAAAACCGAGTGGCAATCATCCGGCATGATGATTCCGTTGTTTGCCGATGATCGTATTCATCATCGTGATGATGCGCTGGCCTGGTCAAAGCGCTTTGGCTGGCAGGTTGAGGAGTTGGACAGACAACAGAGCTGTGAGCTGGAAGCAACCATGAGCGGGCATGTTGGCGGCTCGTTGTTGTGGCCGAACGTCGGGCAGGTGCGTAATCCGCGTCTGCTGGCAGCGATCAGGAAAGCACTGGAAATCTGTCATGTACCCATCCGTGAGCAGGCCGAGGTGATCGGTGTTGGCAAAAACGGACAGGGTGATGTCGCAAGCGTAGTGCTTGCCGGTGGTGAGCGTATCGATACCGATGCCGTGTTGCTGGCTGCCGGTAGCTGGAGCGGCGGGCTGGCCCGCCAGATCGGCCTTGAGTTGCCTGTGGAGCCGGTAAAGGGGCAGATTGTGCTGCTCAGGGATGAACCGGGCAAAGTGAAACACATTATCAAGCATGACGATGTCTATCTGGTGCCGCGCGCAGATGGTCATATTCTGGTTGGTGCCAGCATGGAGCGGGTCGGTTTTGAACCCGGCACCACTGAAGCGGTGGTAAACAACCTGCTTGAGGCGACTTACCGCATCACGCCGGGCCTGAAGGATTCAAAAATTATTCAACAGTGGATGGGTTTTCGCCCCGGTAGCCCCGACGGTATGCCGTATCTCGGTCCTGTTGATGGCTATCCGGGCCTGTGGGTGGCTACCGGCCACTACCGCAACGGCGTTGCCCTTGCCCCCGGCACGGCCGATCTGATGAGTCGTTGGATCATGGGTGAAGCACCGCAGGTGGATCTCTCCGATTTCCGCGTCAACAGACCTGCGGTCAATATCGATAAGGTAGGTTTTCCCACCGCCTGATGTGAACGCTTCGCATACCTGATTTCGCGAATATCATCAGCATGCTTTGCCTGCCCATCAATATTTTCGTATGTCGTATTGCGGCCAACATAAGACATTCGAAAGTCAGCGCGTACGAGCGGGGTCGCAGGCGCCAGCAGTATGGTCTAACCAAACTCCATGGTTATGATTATTCATGTTGTTGCCATAGTGTTTGGTAATCCGGTGGCTAATTACCGCTAGGTTTATGTAATGGAGAATTAGAGTTTCATATGAGAATTATTAGTATTGATGCACAGCCATTTCATGAACTGGCGTACGTATCATCGGGAGCCTCAGGCATCCCTAAGCTTCCTTTTTTCAAGGTGACTGTCGATGCGCTTCCCAGTGGAGCAGAGTGTCTCGTAGCTGTATCCGATCTGCAAGGAAGGGAACATAACGGTGCCAACCGATTGCTGGGAGAAGTTGTTTGCGAAGAGCTTGCATTGCTTCAAGAGCTCGAAGAAATACCAGCCGTGGCAGCGGTGATGCTGGCCGGCGACCTTTACGACAATCCTCAGAGCGATAAAAAGGGCTGCTCCGGCGATGTCACATCTGTGTGGAATGCCTTTGTTTCCTCTTTTCCTGCTGTCATCGGCGTGCATGGCAATCACGATATCGTCGATGAATCAATTCTAAGTGAGCTGGCATGCGTACTGGATGGTAGCAAAACCAACCTGCTCGGTCTTATGGTAGGCGGGGTCTCCGGAATTATTGGCCGTGCCGACCGAAACCAGCGCAAACCGGCAACTGAATTTACCGAGGCTCTTCAAAAAGTACTGAGGTCCTCTGATCTTGTCTTGCTTCATCAGGGGCCTGATGAGCCGACCACAGGTCGAATCGGCGAACCCATGGTGCGGGAGTTATTGGAGAGACATGGGGAAAGCCTTGTCATCTTTGGTCATTGTGCTTGGTCCCCTCCCTACGCAGAAATGGGAAAGAATCAGCTTCTTAATGTGGACGGCAAGGTGATGATTTTCGTTGCAGGCTAGTTGTGCTGAAGCATCAGCAAATGTGGCCGTGGATAACTATCCTGAACAACCCAACTTGGCCGAAATGGCAAATAGTTACTTGAGTATTCCTGCATATAACGTTGGCATCTTTATCGATAGATGATAATTTCATTTATTGGATCATTGATTAACTACGAAAACATGCGAATTATAAGGGCTTCAGAATGGACATCATTAATCACTTATTGGATTGGACAATTGCTACAATGGGGTTCTTACACATTGAAGCAAATAGAAAAGAAATCTTATTTTTCATTTCAGGTTTACTGATTCCTTATTCCCTTGATGCGATTAAGGCCGCTGCCATTGTACCAATAATTCGCTCTATTCGAACTACGGTCATTAAACTGATTGTAAGCCGGAAACGTATTTCCCTCTTCGAGTTTGTAGATAAGAAACTGACCCATGCACCATATTGCGCCTTTAATCCGCCAATATTCATTGATGCAGATAGCAGTCCACAATTTACCTGCAAAATTCTTCGCAAGCCCTTTTTGCTAGCACCACCAGAATTGGATGCAAATGCTCCTCCTGAAGCGCATGACAGACTCTTATCAGGTCAGTTTGCAGAATCGCATACATATGAGCTTGGCTCAGATGGCGATAGTTCATTGGAGATATTCAACAAACTCATTGCTGATGAGGAGTTCCTAGCAACGACATGCCTCAAGGTGAGAGATGATTTTTTGGCCTGCAAAGATGGGTTCCACTTCAACGGGAAAATGCTCGCTGTAGCAAACTTTCAAATTAGCAGAACTCTCGACGAGTTGCCTTCGATTAAGCTAGAGCTACAGGAAACCGACTATTATTCTTACCGCGTCATTTCTGAAGCTGCCTCAAAAATCAGAAATCAGTATGGTCTTGATGCGATGGTCAATGGCAACTTCAATGAATACTTGGCTACTGCCTTTCAACGCTATATCCATTTAAGTTTGGGGTTGGCAATTATAGTACACACACTACAAGACAACCGAATTATCATTACTCGCCGGTCATCCCATGCTGCAAATAACGCTGGCGAAGCAGGCGCCTATTTTATGTCTGTTAATGAAGGTATTAACACCAATGATATCGACCCGAACAATCCATTAAAACTAAACAGCTTGCACCGTATTGTTCTCAGATCTCTTGAGGAAGAGTTGTTTGGGGCCAGCTCAGGGGAGAATTTGCTCTCGAAGATTAATCATTGTGCTATTACAGGAGCCTTTGTTTACCAGCCAAATATGAGCATTGATCTAGCACTTTACGTTTCTGTCGACTGTGATTCGACGCAAATTCGCCAAGCCTATCGTTATGCTCGTGATGGCGGGTTTGAAACCTCCGAGATTATTGATGAGAACCGCTGGGATAAAAAAACGGGCCTGCCCCGGTTCGACGAGGAAAGCATCCTATCATTTTTATCCAGAACTGTAGGCAGCAAACCTGCATATATGACTTGGGATGAGGGAGCATTAGTGACAGTAGCTTTATCAACACTGGTACGATGATAATCTTTAGAAAAACATTTTGAATGACCGAAGTTGGCCGGTTCCTGCCGTTTGCAAAAGCAGTGCTGCTGATAGCCATGTTGGGTTGGTAAAAGGGGCAATGCTGGTCTGAAACGTCGTGGAAGCTATTTCTCCGTATCTGGTTGATTGCGCATGAAATCGGCGACGCCGTAGAGCGATTGCAGCAACTCTGTGCGCAGTTTCTCGTCCTCGATGACGTCATCGAGCGCATGCTTCATGCACAGGATCCACTGATCGCGCGCGGATTCGTCGATCTTGAATGAGAGGTGACGCATGCGCAGGCGCGGATGGCCAAATTTCTCAATATATAACTGTGGACCGCCCATCCAGCCGGAGAGAAACATGAACAGCTTATCCTCGGCCGATTGCAGGTTGTCGGCATGCATCCAGCGAATGGGCTGCGCTTCAGGCAGCTCGTCCATATGCTGGTAAAAGCGATGCACCAGCTGGCGTAGTTTGGTTTCACCGCCGATACGTTCATAAAACGGGCGGATATCACTTTGTATTTGCATGGTATGAAGGCCTCTCTGGCTTACGACGGCATGCCGTCGAAGAAGTCCACGACACCTGTCTCAATCGAGTATTCGGCACCGACGACGAGTAGTTTACCCTGCTGGATCAGATTCTCGAGGATCTGCGATCCGTGGCGCAGGTGATTGGCCGAGGCGCGGATATTGGCGCGAACGGCATGATGCATCAGGGTGTCATGGCTGTCGGCAGCTTTCGTCTCCAGTAGCGGCTCCACCGACGGGCGGATGCGATTCACAATCGACAACAGGTTGGTTGAGCGGCTCTCCTGTGGGCGCTCCAACTCCTCGATTGTGGCCTGAACGGCGCCGCACTTGGAGTGACCGAGTACAATGACAAGCGGGGTGCCGAAACGTTCAGCAGCAAACTCCACGCTGCGACTGGAGGAGCACATATTGCCGGCTACGCGGATCACAAACAGATCACCCAGTCCCTGATCGAAGACGATCTCGGCAGGTACCCGCGAGTCGGAGCAGCCGAGAATAATGGCGAACGGTTCCTGTCCCGCCAGGAGAGCTGTGCGGCGTGTCTGGTCGGTGAGCGTGCTGCTCTCTGCTTCCGAGACAAAATGGCGGTTTCCTTCTATCAGTCTGTTCAGAGCTTCTGTTGCTGAGATCATTGTATGTCGTCCTTATTCAGAATATGCAATGTTGCAGGGCGGCGTTTCTCATCTTCCGGCAATCGGGCGCGGCAGTGTACGCCGGGCGGTTGTGAAATTTCACCCATTGGTTTTCCGGGTGTTTATCATCGCGAGGGGATAGGGGTGTACATCGCCAGAGTATTTCCGAGTCGGCAACAACAAAAAACGCCGGGCAGATCCGCCCGGCGTTTTTTGTTGCGTGTTGTGTCCTGGCAGTCAGATGACCTTGGAAAAGCTGGTGCTTTCCTTTTTCTGGCGCAGATATTCATCGAAGACCATGGCGACGTTGCGGATCAGTAGTCGGCCGGCCGGCAGTACGCTCAGGCCGTCGTCGCGCAATTCAACCAGATGGTCGTCGCTCATCTCCTGCAGATCAGCCAGTCCGTCAGCGAAGTGCTCTTTGAAGACGATGCCGAACTCGCGCTCGAACTGAGCGTATTCCAGAGAAAAGTCGCACATCAGGCGCATGATCACCTGACGACGCAGATGATCCTCTTCCGACAGGATATAGCCGCGGAAGACGGGAAACTCACCTGCTTCGACTGCCTCGCTGTAACTCTCCATCTCCTTCCTGTTCTGGAAGAAGCCGCCGCCGACATAGCCGATTGAGGTGACCCCCAGACCGATCAGGTCACAATCGGCCTGCGTGCTGTAGCCCTGGAAGTTGCGGTAGAGCTTGCCTTCCTGCTGGGCAATGGTCAGCTCATCATCGGGTTTGGCGAAATGATCCATGCCGATGAATACATAGCCGGCATCGAGCAGCTTGTTAATGCTGTGCTCGAGAATATTCAGCTTCTCCTGTGCGGAGGGCAGGGCGGATTCATCAATGCGGCGCTGCGGCATGAACATGTGCGGCAGGTGAGCATAGTTGAACAGGGCGATGCGATCCGGACTGAATTCGATAATGGTATCCAGCGTCGTGTTGAATGTATCCACGGTCTGATGCGGCAAACCGTACATCAGGTCGATATTCATCGACTCGAAACCGTGTGCGCGTGCTTCGTTGAGCACACGCAGCGTCTCTTCCTTGCTCTGGATACGATTGACTGCCTTTTGCACGATCGGATCAAAATCCTGCACGCCCATGCTCATGCGATTCAGGCCGATCTCCTGCAGTACGCGAACGGTATCTTCATCGCATTCGCGCGGATCGATCTCAATGCTGAACTCGCCCTCGTCTTTGGCGACGAAATTGAAGCGCTCACGCAATTTGGCCATGATGGTGCGCATCTGATCGTTGTTCATGAAGGTCGGTGTACCACCACCGAAATGCAGTTGGGTGACAGGGCGCATGCAGTCGGTGCCGTCGGCCTCTTTCAGGCAATCGGCAACACGATCGATCTCCTTAAGCAGCAGTTCCAGATAGGGCTCGGCACGGTGATATTGTTTGGTGACGATTTTGCTGCAGCCGCAGTAGTAGCAGACGGTGTTGCAGAACGGGATATGTATGTAGAGCGACAATGGTGTGTTGTCATGCGCAACGCGCTTGAGAGTGGCAGCATAATCTCCGGCGCCAATGCCTGTGTGAAACATCGGGGCAGTCGGGTAGGAGGTATACCGGGGGCCTGCCTTGTCATACTTCTTGATGATTTCCAGGTTAAACAGGTCAGCGCCACCGAGTCGGGCATTGCTATGGTTGGGGAGTCTGCTGGTCATTGGTGTATGTCTCTCCTCATGTAAGCCGTTATATGGATCATTCCATGGCTGTGCCCTTTGCGCTGCAGGTATGCATGCGGCGCATTTCATCGCGATCAATCAAGGCTGGATAACCCGGAGGTTCCTGACAGAAAACGGCTTCAGGCTTTCTGCGCCGTAATCAGGTTACTTTGCCAGTTGCACCATGAGTGGCACAACTGGCTTGGTAATGTGGCTTTCCATCCAGCGAATCGGTTGCTGGCGCGTGCATCGGCATGAATGCCGGCATGGCCGCGATCCGCTGTTTGGTTGGCATAGGTTTTCAAATCCCCTTACGACAACAGGGGCTAACTATTTACCAGAACAGTTGTTAGCGCAAAGATTACTTGGCGACAGCCTGTTTGCTCTGGATGAATGCGACCATGGCGTCGATCTCTTCCTCACTCAGTTTGCTACTGAATTTAGGCATCATCTTTCTACCATTGGTAATGGCTTCTTTCAGTACTGATGCATCGCTATTCATCATGGCGAAGCCGGGACCCACTTTCTTCTTGTCGATCTTATGGCACATCTTGCACTTGCTGCTATAGATCTTTTCGACATTGACTTCCGCCATAGCCACCTGAGAGGTCAGGCCGAAGCATGCTGCAGCTGCGATGATCAGATATGTTTTTTTCATTGTACTTCTCCTTGTTGCTCCTTATGGAGCGATAATACCCCGGACCCGGAATTGTGTTAAGTGCAAGGATTCCTCACCGAAGCAAAGTGTTGTGTTGCTCTACATTTCGACAGGGTTGCTTTTGGGTTTGTAGAACCACATCTGGTAAAGGCTGGTTAACAGCTGTGCACCGAAAGCTGTGCCCATCAGTGCGCCATTGGCGATGATGACGTAGGCAAAGCCGGGGATAAGCTTGGCGATATACCAGGAAAATATGTCACCGATCAGAAAGAGGAACGGAATAGCTACGGTGATACGTTTCAGCCAGACCGGTATTTCACACAGGATGAAAATGCGTCCGACGAAAAACAGAATAAAGGCGATACCGAACAGATGGATATGCGATACGCGTACCAGTGCCGGAATGGTGGCGCCCGTATCGGTCTCGGTCAGCTTGACGACATTGGCATAGGATGTGAAGTGGGGGATGGGCAGCCCGCTTTCGGCAGAGTGACACATGACGCAGTTCTGCTGCATGATCGGTTCCACTTTTTCGTGGAACTCAGCCTCTTTGGCACCTCTGTTGATCCAGTCCAGAATGGTCTGCTTGGCCGCCGGATTGGGCAGGTTTGACTCCATCGGTCCATTGATGGCTGCGCCCAGTCGGGTCTGATTATGGCTGCCGTAGTAAGCCAGCTGTATATCTTTCACCGACAGCCCCGGTTCTCCATCGCGGCCCTGATCGGTGTAATAGAGATTGAGCAGAGCGAAAAGGTAGCCGATGCCGATGGTGATGAGGAACATGGAATCGAGAATTTTTTCACTGACGGAAGCGTCGGCGAAGCGCTTATACCTGGGCATCAAAATGCACCTCTTTTTTTCGTTTTCGGTATTCTAGGAGTGGTAGAGTAAATAGCAACGGGTCTAAATACCTGATTTTTCTGCTCGGATATGGATTTGTTTTGTGATGCTCACTGTTTCGGCTGGCTTGTATTTAACCCATCCCCGGTTCGGACGCGGACCGGCTATAACAGAGATGTGTGCGGAGGTTGGCAGCAGGGCTGTCTCAGCCTGATTCGTGGTTAAGTGGTTGTGTTTGCAGTTCGTCCAGACTGTGCATAAGCAGCATCTGCTGCTTTTCAGCATAACTCAGCAGCGCTTTGCGCAGAGGTGGGTAAGCTTCGGTAATGTTTCTGAAGCTGGCATAAGGAATATGCAGAATCTCGACCTTATGCTCACTGACCAGATCCGCCGCACAGCCATTGTCATGAATAGCCGAAGTTGCCCCGATCAGCGAACCGGCTTTGAGTGCTTCCAGTCGTTTAATGAGACCGTCACTTTCCAGCTGATAGTTGGCAACACCACGTACGATCAGATCCACATGACTCAGGTGCTCGCCGGCTTTATGAATCAGCGTTCCCGGCTCGTATTGACGAGTATGAGACTCCTCTGCCAGTTGTTTGCGCATATTCAGCGGTACATCCTGCAGTAGCGGGGAAATCGAAATCATTGCCATCAGGTTACGCGCATCGAGCTTGTGTTGCAGCGCGATTCTCAGCGCCGGTTTTCTGATCAGGGCTGCTGCCATTGCTTTGCGGGGTAACTTGATGACTTCTGATTCTTTATTGGCTACGACGTCTGCGGGGTAGGGGCCCGACTGCAGTATCATATGTTCACCAATAATCTCACCCGCCCCGATCAGGCCCAGAAGCACAGGACGATTTTGCTCGCCATTGGTGAATTCGGCTAATTCACCGCTACTTACCAGATAGAGTGCATCAGGCTGCTCACCGCGGCGAATCAGGTGTTGCCCCTCTTTGATGTGCCGTTGATGCAGACGCAGCCACAGCTTGTTGCGCATGGATGAGGGTAATAGGCGCTCAATGGAGGCGTGCGTTTGTACATCATCCGTGCGAATGCGACCAATTTCCGGGTACTGATGACTCAGGGCATCGGCTTTGCCGGGCTCGCCATTTGTCAGCAGTATCTGGTACAGGTGGCGCAGGGCTTCTGTTGCCGTCGTTAGCTGACCATGCTGGATTAACAGCTCTGCGTACTGCCTGAGGTAGGCCTCGTTGTCAGGGTAGAGGTGAACCAGATCAGTATAGACCTTGAGCTGATTGGCTGAATTTAATGACTTAGGCGGAGTAGGTTTATCCATGGCCGGTGTATTCTGCTGCAGATCGACATTCTGGTACAGCATTGTATGTTGATCCACGTGATAGAGGTGAGATCACGCAAGCGGTTCGACAGATGTGCGACTGTATTTATCAGTTATGACGTCTAGTATTCGGCTGCTGGAGGGGCACAAATGGCTCTGATGATTACCGATGACTGTATCAATTGTGCGGTGTGTGAGCCGGAATGTCCGAACCTTGCAATATACGAGGGCGTAGATATTTATGAAATCGACCCGCACTTGTGCACCGAATGTGTGGGCCATTTCGATGAGCCTCAGTGCCAGATGGTCTGCCCGGTGGATTGTATTCCGGTGAATCCTGAGCATCAGGAGTCGCCACAGCAGTTGCAGGAAAAATATAATTATCTGACAGGAAAGTCGTCATGAGTGGTCGCTTGTTTATTGTTTCCGGTCCGTCCGGTGCGGGAAAATCCAGCCTCTGTACCGCATTGTTGTCGGAATGCCCTGATTTAAAGTTGTCGATCTCCTGCACCACCAGACAACCGAGACCGGGTGAGATGGACGGGCGAGAGTATCATTTTCTGTCGGTGTCGGATTTTGAGTGTCAGCGTGAGCGTGGCGATTTTCTGGAATGGGCTAATGTGCATGGTAATTTGTACGGTACCCGCCAGAGTGATGTCGAGGCGCAATTGCAGGGCGGTTATGATGTGCTGCTGGAAATCGACTGGCAGGGGGCCAGGCAAGTGGCGGAGAAGATGCCGGGAGCCATCCGTATATTCATTCTGCCCCCATCGCTGGATGAGCTGCGCAGTCGCCTGGCAGGCAGGGGGCAGGATGATGCGGCAACTGTCAATCGCCGTATGGCTGCAGCAGAAATGGAAATGTCGCATGCAGATGAAGCGACCTACCGGGTCGTCAATATCGATTTTAAAGAGGCGCTGGCTGAACTGCGCAAGTTTTTTTCGTAGTCCGGCACCCGCCTTTGTAGGGTCATTGCATTAAAGACCCTTTTTCATTTACTGATATATTCAACCCGTAGCCGTGCCACGGCTGTTTGGAATATCACAAGTAAAAACTTGTATCAGCCTTTGACTGTCGGTATTGCTCAAAAAAACCTCCTTTTAGATCTGCCTCGGTATGCATATTTTAGCGGAGTAGAGCGGCGGAGCCGTGGCCGCTAAAATATGCATGCCGAGGGCACCCGAAGGGCAGAGATAGCGGAGGCGGCTTTCTTTCGTCCTCTCTTTGCCGCCAAAGAAAGGACATATAATATCTCATATACTTTGGGCCAGTTCCAGGTCATCCATGTATTCATATTGAGTGACTACAATATCTTTAATGCGATTGCCCTGCCTCCCTTTGCGATCATGGTTGCATTTTGTTTTTGTTTTCCTAGGTTTGAGCTTAAGTTCCTCCGGAGGTAAGCCGTATGGCTCGCGTAACAGTTGAAGATTGTATCAGTTATTATCCAAATCGTTTTGAGATGGTGCTGCTTGCGGCCAGACGCGCTCGACAGATTCAGGTCGGCATGCCTCTGATGATGGAAACCGAAGGCGACAAGCCCTCCGTTAGTGCCCTGCGTGAGATGGGTGAAGGCTTTGTTTCATGGGAAGTGCTGTTTGAACAGGATGATCAGCTGCGTCGCAGACAGCAGGCGGCCTATAATGATGAAGAGGGAAACAGGGAAGTCTGATTTTTCACGGCTTACCTTATCGCTGTAGCTGATTGTGAGCCGTATATTCGAAATCACAGAGCGCGTTGCGCTGTATGCTCCCAAAGCCAATCTGGAGCTGATTAACTGCGCCTACGTGTTTGCCGCGCATGCCCATGCCGGGCAGGTCAGAAGTTCCGGCGATCCTTATATTACTCACCCGCTTGCTGTGGCGGGCATTCTTGCCAGCCTCGGTATGGATGAGGCGTCGGTGATTACCGCGCTGCTGCATGATACGGTAGAAGATACCGGGGTAAAACTGTCTGAAATTGAAGAGAATTTCGGCGCAGATGTGGCCCGACTGGTTGATGGCGTCACCAAAATCGGACAAATTCACTTTAACTCTTCGGAGCACAAGCAGGCTGAGAACTTTCGCAAGATGATTCTGGCGACAGCCAAGGATTTGCGCGTGCTTATCGTGAAGCTGGCCGACCGGTTGCACAATATGCGCACGCTCGGCTTTGTGCCGGAGCATAAACGCCGCCGCATTGGTGAAGAGACACTGCAGATTTACGCACCTCTGGCGCACCGGCTGGGTATGCACTGGATCAAGCAGGAGATGGAGGATCTGGTATTCTCGCATCTGGAGCCTGAGGCCTATAAGGCGCTGATGGTTGAAATGCAGGGGCGCCTGGAGATGCTTAATCAGACGCGAGAGCGGCTGGAGATGTTGATTCAGGAAGCATTGCAGCGCAAGGGGTTGGCTGCCACGGTACACGGGCGGATGAAGCACCTGTATAGCATTCATGAAAAGATGCAGCGCAAGCATGTGAACTTCGATGATATTTTTGACCTGATCGCATTCCGTGTCATTGTCGATGATGCCCAGACCTGTTATCAGGCGCTTGGTATTGTACATAGCCTGTATCGGCCTGTGCCCGGGCGTTTCAAGGATTATATTGCTCTCCCCAAGCCTAATGGTTATCAGTCACTGCATACGGCGGTGATCGGGCCGGAAAACTTTCGTATTGAAATACAGATTCGCACCCATCTGATGCACAGTTATGCTGAAGATGGTGTGGCTTCCCACTGGGCTTATAAAGAGGGGAAGACAGCGGAAAAAGAGAGTTTCAAGTGGCTGCGCCAGCTGACGGAACTGATTCAGGAGACCGATAATCCGGGTGAATTCCTGGAGAACGTCAGACTCGATCTGTTTGTTCAGGAGGTCTATGTATTCAGCCGGGACGGAGATATCTTTGCTCTGCCGCGCGGAGCGCGACCGCTGGATTTTGCTTATGCGGTGCATACCGATGTCGGACACCACTGTATCGGTGTTCGGATTAATGGCGAGGTGTCTGATTTTTCCACCCGTCTGCATAATGGCGACCAGATTGAAATTATGACCAGCCCGGATCAGTCGCCGAGCAGGCAGTGGTTGCAGTATGCAAAAACACCGCGCGCCCGTCAGGCTATCCGTCACTGGTTCCGCCGCCAGGAGCGTGACGGCAGCATTCGCATGGGCGAGAAAATACTGCATGAAGCAATCGGCAAAAAAGATGCGAGCAAGGCAATTATAGAGCAGTTCGGTTGTGTCGATCAGCAGGATCTGAAGGCACGTATAGGGCGCGGTGATATTGCTATTCACCGGCTATTGGAGCTGGCGGATAACAAGCACTTTATGCCGTTGAAACTCAGAGGCATGAAGCGCTCTATGATGCAGGCGGCGGACTGCTGTCATCCTGTTCCCGGAGATCCTGTTCTCGGCCGTTTTGTCGCCGGTGACGGCATGATTCTGCACCACCGCAAATGCGAGGCTCTGACCGAGGCTGATTTTGAGGATAGCCTGGAAGTTCAGTGGGAAGGCAAGCCCGGTGAGTTGTTCAGCACGGGGATTGAAGTCCATTCAAAGAACAAGCGCGGTATGCTGGCCAATGTTACCCATAATATTGCCGAGGCGAATTCAGGCATTGAAGACTTGAAACTGACCCAGCGGGGCGGGGCAATGACCGAGCTGCTCTTCCTCGTCGAGGTTGAAGATCGTAAGCACCTTGCCCAGGTGATACGGGCGATTAAATCGGTGGATGGTGTCACCAGCGTTGCTCGCCGCAATCGGGTTGGTTTGAGCGGGAAGCCTGTCGGCAAACCATTTGCCGCTACATTACGCAATCTGTTCAGCAGAAAATTATTGGAACATGGAGATGAGACGAAATGAGCAAGATGCATATTGTTGATACAGAGCATGCCCCCAAAGCTGTCGGGCCGTACAGTCAGGCAGTTATCAGCCACGGGGTGCTGTACGCTTCAGGTCAAATTGGACTGGACCCGATGACGGGCAAGCTGGTGGGTGAGGATGTGCTCATGCAGGCAAGACAGGTAACCGGAAACCTGAGCGCTGTGCTGGATGCAGCGGGTGCATCGCTATCCGATATTCTCAAGGTGAATATCTTCCTGACCAATATGGGTGATTTTCCGGCTGTCAACGAGATTTACGCCGACTGGCTTGGTAACCATCGTCCGGCACGGGCAACTGTCGCAGTGGCTGCGCTGCCGCTGGGGGCCAGTATCGAAATGGATCTGATCGCGCGGGTTACAGGCTAGCCGTTTGAAAGCCGGCCTCTCATCAGCCTTAAGGTTGATGAGCAATAAAAAAGGCCTCTGTCCAACAGGACAAAGGCCTTTGAAATTGGTTGTAATTAGGCGGCTTTCTGAACTTTATCGGAACGCAGGCAGCTGGCACAAACCTTGATCTTGCTTGTCTGACCATTCACGATAGCACGAACCTGCATCAGGTTGGGCAGAAACCGACGCTTGGTCGTATTGTGTGCGTGACTGACATTGTTGCCGCTCATTGGGCCTTTTCCACATACTTCACAACGCTTAGCCATGATAAACCTCCATTGAAAACGCGGCGCACTTTAGGTGAAGCGGGAGCGGGATACAAGTAAAAAAACCGCTTTGCATCGTTTGCTCACGATTCATGTTGATGCTGTTGCAATATATGCGGAGATCAGTGCGTCATCCTTGTCGCGCCGGGCAAACAGTTTGATCCGATTTTGTACAGGATTTATGAACGACCGGCAGGTTCGTGGTCGGGACCGGATAAAACTGATGATGCATCTCTTTGCCTGATCTGCCTGCCGGCGTTAGTCTGCGCAACCTTTTTACCGGCACAATTGTACCCATCAGCAGATTCGGAGGCAGGCATTATGTTAGCACGCACACATTGCGGCGATTTCAGAGTTCATCATATCGGGCAGACGGTGCGTCTGAACGGGTGGGCACAGACCAATCGCGATCACGGCGGCGTTGTCTTTATCGATGTGCGTGACCGCTCCGGTCTGGTGCAGATTGTCGTGCATCCGGATGACCCGGCCGTACACCAGCTGGCCCATAGTCTGCGTCAGCAGGATGTGATCGAGGTGGTTGGCGAAGTGATTGCCCGCTCGGATGAAACCGTTAATGCCAAGCTGCCGACCGGTGCGATTGAAGTGAAGGCATCAACCATTACCGTGCTCAACCGCTCGGAGACGCCGCCATTCATGATTGATGATACCTGCGATACCGGTGAACAACATCGCCTGGAATACCGTTATCTGGATCTGCGTCGGCCAAAGATGCAGGGCTTTATGGCGCTGCGTCACCGTGTGACGCATGCCGCCCGAAACTACCTGGACAGCCAGAGTTTTCTGGAAATTGAAACCCCGATACTGAATAAGTCGACGCCGGAGGGTGCTCGCGATTATCTGGTACCGTCGCGTGTTTATCCCGGCTCGTTTTTCGCCCTGCCGCAGAGCCCCCAGATATTCAAGCAGCTGCTGATGGTGGCCGGTATGGATCGCTATTATCAGATTGCCCGCTGCTTCCGTGATGAGGATCTGCGTGCAGATCGTCAGCCGGAATTCACGCAGGTGGATATTGAACTCTCGTTTGTATCGCAGGATGAGGTGATGGCCGTGGCTGAAGGGCTGTTGCGCTCAATGTTTGATGCCGGTGTCGGCATCCATCTGCCGGAAACATTCCCGAGGATCACCTATGCCGATGCCATGGATCGATACGGCCTGGATCGCCCGGATGTCCGTTTCGGACTGGAGCATGTCAATATTACCGAAATGATGAAGCGGGTTGAGTTCAAGGTGTTCCGTGAACCGGCTGATAACGGCGGTCTGGTCAAGATTATGCGTGTGCCCGGTGGCAGCGCGCTCAGCCGCAAACAGATTGATGATTACACGAAGTTTGTCTCGATTTACGGTGCCAAAGGACTGGCCTGGATCAAGGTCAATGATGTGACGGATCTGCCTGGCGGCCTGCAGTCACCGATTGTGAAGTTTCTACCTGAAGATGTGCTGGCCGATATGCTACAAGCTTGTGGTGCGGAAAACGGCGACCTGCTCTTCTTCGGTGCCGGCGATGAGAAGGTGGTCAATGATGCACTGGGTAATCTGCGTGTGAAGGTCGGTCATGATATGGGCCTGGTCGCGGCAGGTGATCACCGTTTTGTCTGGGTGGTGGATTTCCCGATGTTTGCGTGGAATGCCGATGAGAAGCGTCCGGAAGCGCTGCATCATCCGTTTACCGCACCGTATGCGGAGGATCTGGACAAGCTGGAGAGCGATCCGCTGAACATGCGCTCACAGGCCTATGACCTGGTCTGGAACGGCACCGAGATCGGTGGCGGCTCGATTCGTATTCATAATCCTGAGGTGCAGGCGCGCGTATTCAAGACGCTCGGCATCTCCGATGAAGAGGCCGATAGCAAATTCGGTTTTCTGGTTAATGCACTGAAATATGGTGCACCGCCGCATGGCGGTCTGGCATTCGGCCTGGATCGTGTACTATCACTGATGGCCGGTGTTGACTCGATCCGTGATGTCATCGCCTTTCCGAAAACCCAGAAGGCAGCGGACCCCATGTCCAATGCGCCGAGCGAAGTCTCCGATGCACAGTGGAAAGAGCTGGGGCTGCGCAAACGCCGGACGATTCAGGAGAGCTGATCGTCCTGTTTATCAAAGGGGAGGAGAGCGTCCGCGTGCCCGGGCTGCATGCCTCCCCGGGATTGACAACACAGTCTTATGACAGGATGATGCAAGGCATGAGATTTACACTGTGTTTGCTACTGTTGCTCTGCGCTGCTTGTGCGATGAAGCCGCCTGCACAGGAGATGTCTGATGCGCGTTCCGCCATCAAAACAGCGCAGCAGCTACCGAGCGGGGATAATACGTCAAAGGCAGATCGTTATCTGCAGAGCGCAGAGCAGGCTCTGGATCAGGCTGCTGAGGCCATGCGTGCAGAGCAATATGACAGGGCGCGTAACAAGGCGCTGGAAGCGCGGCGCAATGCGCAGGAAGCAGCCCGTATCAAGCAATCAAATAAATAATAAATAACTTAGAACTGACTCCTTTGGGGGAGTCGGGGGAATAGGGGTTTGAACAGATGGTATTAAAACACATATGTGCGCCGGAAAATGGTGAAAAAATCACCATGGGCGATGATGGAAAACTGAATGTCCCCGATCAGCCAATTGTGACCTTTATTGAAGGTGACGGAATTGGGCCTGATATCTGGAAAGCAACCCGCGCGATGCTCGATGCTGCGGTTGAAAAAGCTTATGCCGGCAGTCGCAAGATATCCTGGATGGAAGTATACGCGGGTGAAAAGGCGTGGAATCTGTATGGCCAGAGTGATGATGCATGGCTGCCCAAAGAGTCGCTGGATGCGATGACGGAGTATCTGGTTGGTTTGAAAGGTCCGCTGACCACGCCGATCGGTGGCGGTATGGGCTCATTGAATGTGGCGATCCGCCAAGTGATGGATCTGTATGTATGTCTGCGTCCGGTGAAGCATTTTACCGGTGTACCGAGCCCGGTGAAGCGTCCTGAAGATGTGGATATGGTGATATTCCGCGAAAATACCGAAGATATCTATGCCGGTATTGAATGGCCGGCCGGTAGTGATGACGTTAAAAAAGTCATTGATTTCCTGCAAAATGAAATGGGCGTATCAAAAATTCGTTTTCCTGAGAGTAGCGGTATTGGTGTGAAGCCGGTGTCGCAGGAAGGTACGGCCCGACTGGTGCGCGCAGCCATCCAGTATGCCATCGATAATGAGCTCAAGAGCGTTACCCTGGTTCATAAGGGTAATATCATGAAGTACACCGAGGGTGCGTTCCGTAACTGGGGCTATGAGATTGCCAAGAATGAATTCGGTGCGGTAGAGATCGATGGCGGCCCATGGTGCAAACTGCCTAATGGTATCGTCATCAAGGATGCGATAGCCGATATCGCGCTGCAACAGGTGCTGACCCGTCCGACAGAGTTTGACGTGATTGCCACGCTGAACCTCAATGGCGATTACCTATCCGATGCGCTGGCTGCACAGGTCGGCGGTATTGGTATCGCACCGGGTGCGAATATCAATTACACCAGCGGCCATGCCATCTTTGAAGCAACCCACGGCACTGCCCCGAAGTATGCGGGCAAGGATATGGTCAATCCTTCATCAATGACGCTCTCCGGTGAGATGATGCTGCGTTATCTGGGTTGGACGGAAGCGGCCGATCTGGTACTCAAGGGTATCAATGGGGCCATTGCCGCCAAAACTGTGACCTATGATTTCCACCGCCTGATGGAAGGAGCTACCAAGCTATCCACCTCGGAATTTGGTGATGCGGTTATTGCCCATATGGGTGATGCAGAGCATACCGGGGATGAAGTGGCTGATCAGTACGATCAACTGGCTGAACGATTCAAGGAGTTGTTCGAGTCGGGAGCCGAGAAGTCATCCGAATTTGCCGCTACAGCGATGGAAAAGGCACGCCAGCAGCTCACTGCTGCCGGTGCATTCAGCGAAGAGCAGGGCAAGAACCTGAAGGTGTTTCTCGAGCGTGATTTCTCGCAAATGGCGCAGACGATGCGTGACGGAGCGAAGGAGAAGCTCAATCCTTCGCGTGTCAGTGTCGGTGCTCTCTCATCACTGTATGCCTTGCTTAATGCTGCCGGTCTTGCACTGAGTTCCGTGGCTGTGCGCACACAAAAAGCGCTCTCCTGCCGCTCCGGTGAAATTACCAGTGCCGGTACGCTGACCTGCATCAGCTGCGATCATGAGTTGCACTTCAAGAAGACAGGGCGTGTACCTCCATGTCCGAAGTGTCACGCTACCGAGTTCCGCAAGAGCTATTAAGGCGAGGGCAGTAGGAAATAAAAAAGGCCGGATCAGAAGATCCGGCCTTTTTTGTGCCTGCTTTTCTGAAAGCAGTGTTTCAGAAGCGGAAGAAACCACCGACAAAAGGACCTTTCAGTGTCATATCAGCGATCATGCCGGTGTTGTTGAGTTTCAGCTTGATATAGCGATAACCGGCAAAGATACCGAGTGTTGGCAGAGGCGAGAACTCTATCTGTGCACTGGCATCGGTGAATGTATTGCCGGAGTAACCGAGATAACCGATACGACCGGTGACGCCGATAAAGTCAGCCAGTGCAACGCGACCGCGAAGGCCAACAGTGGGGATCGGAATGGTCATATTCTTATTGGTTGTGGTGCCGAGGTTGGTCATGGATGTTTTGGCTCTCACAGTTTTTACCGACGTCTCAATACCCAGTTGGATGCGTGAAGGTAGGTCATCCATATTGACCAGATAATAGGTGTACCCGACATCAAACACATCTGCCTTGAATGTGCTTGTGGCGGGAGTGCCGGCGCCAAAGGTCAGGCCGTTAAACGTGATATTGCGCGCAAGTGTGCCGGAACCACTGAAGCTCATCGGGATGTACTCAAATGAGAGTTGTGAATCTCCGAGCAGGAGGTCGATTTCACCCGTTGCCTGAGAGCTGTTTTTGAAGTTCAGATCCAGATTCATGTCAATGCGGCTGCCGACATTGTTCGTGGTGGAGCCGAAATAGCCTGAGGGCGAGAGCAGCATAAAGCCCGGTTTGATTGCGATGGTTTCATCGGCCTGGGCGGCCGAGGCAAAACTGATGGCGACAGTGGCCAGAGCAAGCAATTTACGTTTCATTTTGATTCTCCATTATGTGATTGATGCCGTCGGATCTTGCGCGGTCGGCACTATATAGCTGCGAGCTGGATCACACCATCATGTCGGACGCTGCAAATCTTTCGCAAGACGATACAATCCCGGCATGTTTTTAGGTGTGGATACCGGCGGTACGTTTACCGACTTTGTGCATTTTGGCGCAGACGGCCTGCGTTTTCACAAGGTACTCTCCACACCTGCCGATCCGTCGCGGGCCATTGAACAGGGTGTTGCTGAACTGAAACTGAAAGCCTCTGACCTGCACCTGGTGCACGGCTCAACGGTGGCCACCAATGCCGTACTCGAGCGTAAGGGCGCACGCACGCTGTTTGTCACCAATAAGGGTTTCGAGGATTTACTGACCATCGGCCGGCAGACCAGAGGTGAGCTTTATGATCTCTGTCCCGAGCTGCCGGAGGTATGGCTGAAACGCAGCGATGCTGTCGGCGTGGACGGCCGCATTGATGCACAGGGCGGTATGTTGCATGCGCTGGATAGTGCATCGGTTGATGCGCTGACCCGGCGGCTGGCCAGCGGTGATTACGAGTCGGTTGCCATCTGTCTGCTCTTCTCCTTTCTCAATCCCGCTCATGAGCAGGCTTTGGCCGCGGCCATACCCGCCAACCTGTTTGTCTCGTCATCCCATCAGGTGCTGGCCGAATACCGCGAGTATGAGCGGGGCACAACTACCTTTCTCAATGCCTATGTCGGCCCGCTGGTACAGCGTTACCTGCAACGGCTGCAGCATACGCTTATCCCGCGTCATCTGTTTGTCATGCACTCGGCAGGCGGGGTCATGCAGGCCGAAAGAGCGGGGGAGCAGGCGGTAAGGCTGCTACTTTCGGGGCCTGCAGGCGGGCTTGTTGCCGCAACTGCGGTCGGTCGCCAACTGGGTGAAACGAAGCTGTTGAGCTTTGATATGGGTGGTACCAGCACCGATGTGGCGCTGATTTGTGGTGAACCGGCTATGACCACGGAAGGTGAGGTGGCGGGGCTGCCGGTATCGTTGCCGATGCTGGATATCCATACCATCGGTGCCGGTGGTGGCTCGCTCGCCTGGCTGGATGAGGCGGGGCTGCCGCAGGTCGGACCGGCCTCGGCGGGAGCTGATCCGGGGCCTGTCTGTTACGGGCGAGGCGGCAGACAGGTGACGGTAACCGATGCCAATCTGCTGCTCGGTCGCATTCCTGCAGCTGCCCGTATGGCAGGCTCCATGCCGCTGGACAGGGATGCGGCCGAGCGGGCCTTCGAGCAGTACGGGCGATCGTTTGGTCTTGGCGCAATCCGGGCTGCGGAGGCCGTGATTGCTATTGCCGAAGAACATATGGCCGGTGCCCTGCGCGTAGTGTCGGTGCAGCGTGGTCATGACCCGGCCGATTTTGCACTGATCTGCTTCGGCGGCGCCGGCGGTTTGCACGCCTGTGCGCTGGCCGAGAAGCTGGCCATGCGACGGGTGATTGTGCCGGTTGCCAGCGGCGCATTCTCGGCGCTGGGTATGCTGGCCGGGCGCCAGCAGAGCGAGTTTTCGCGCAGCCGCCGCATGGCTGTTGACGATACGGAAACCGCCGTGCAGTTACAATCACTGCTTACGGAGCTTGAGCATGAAGCGGCGCTGCAGATGCCGGGATTGGCACTCTCGTTTGAGCGGCGGGTCGATATGCGTTATGCAGGTCAGGGCTTTCACCTGATGATTCCGCTGGCTGATGGCCCGGATATTGACCTCCCTGCACTGGCGGAGCAGTTCTGCGCGGCACACGACAAGGCTTACGGCCACAGGCTGGCTCGCGCTGTGGAGATCATGACGGTGCGGTTAACGGCTTTTGTCGCGGGCCCCGAACTCATCTGGCCGCCGCTGCCTGCTGCAGGAACGCAAGCGCCCTGTACCATGGTGGATATACACGGGGCAGGTGAGGTGTGCTGCTATCGGCGTGAGGATCTTGTTGCAGGCAGTCATATCGATGGTCCGGCACTGGTGATTGAGGATATCGCCACACTCTGGTTGCCCGAGCGGTGGTGTCTGCAACTCTCGCCGCACGGGCATCTTCTGCTGGAGCGTATGGAATGACGATCGATGCTGTTGCCATAAGCCTCTTCTCGCATCGTTTGTCGGCGCTCTGCGAAGAGATGGGTGCCGTACTCAAACATAGTGCGATTTCACCCAATATCCGTGATCGCGAGGATTTCTCCTGCGCGCTGTTCGATCGCACAGGTGAGTTGGTTGCGCAGGCGGCCCATATTCCGGTTCATCTCGGCTCGATGGCTTTTGCCATGCACGATGTGGTGGGTCGGTTCGACTGGTGCGATGGGGATGTGGTGGTGTTCAACGATCCGTTTCTCGGCGGCACCCACCTGCCCGATATCACCGTTGTGATGCCGATATTTATCAAGGCAGTGCTGGTCGGTTTTTCCGCCACGCGTGCCCACCATGCCGATATCGGCGGCAAATCACCGGGGTCGATGGGGCTGGAAACTTCGCTTGCCGATGAGGGGATGGTGATCTCTCCGCGCTACTGGTTTGTTGCGGGAGAGGAGCAGCCGGCGCTGGCTGCGTCTTTTTATCAGCGTGTGCGTGCGCCGGATGAGCGACTGGGCGATCTCTCCGCCCAGCGCGCGGCCTGTGCGGTGGGTGTCATGCGGCTGGCGGACTATGAGCAGGATAAGTTGCAATCGATGTTTGCGCAGTTGATGGCGGTCTCCTCGCGTTACGGTCGCCAGTGTATTGCCGCCATTCCCGATGGTGTTTTCTGCTTTGCCGATACGCTGGAGGATGACGGCTGCGGCAACGGCCCGCTGAGGATTATGGTGCGCGTGACTATCGCAGGGGAGACGGCCTGCGTGGATTTTACCGGCACAGATTTGCAGACTACCGGGCCGGTCAACTGCCCGCTGGCGGTGACGGCGGCCAGCGTATTTTATGTCTTCCGCTGCCTGATGCCGAAGCATGTGCCGCAAACAGCGGCCGTATTTGAACCGATTACGATCACGACAGAAGCAGGCTCTCTGGTGCATGCCGGAGAGGGTGCGGCGGTGGCTGCCGGCAATGTGGAGACCAGCCAGCGCATTGTCGATGTGCTGCTCGGTGCACTGGCGCAGGCTATCCCTGAGCGCATACCGGCAGCCGCGCAGGGCACGATGAATAATGTGATTTTCGGCGGTGGTGATCAGGCCGATAATACATGGGTTTATTATGAGACGCTGGCCGGCGGCATGGGTGCACATGCATCGGGTAACGGACTCTCCGCCGTGCAGTGTCATATGACCAATACAAAGAACTCTTCCATTGAAGTGCTGGAAATGCACTATCCGCTCAGGCTGCGGGCTTATGCGCTGCGCCATGGCTCCGGCGGGGCAGGTCTGCACCATGGTGGCGACGGGCTGATTCGTGAGTGGGAAGTGTTGGAGGGTTGCCATCTATCCTTGCTCAGTGAGCGGCGCACGAATGCCCCCTGGGGGTTGGCAGGTGGTGAAACGGGACGAAGTGGTATCAACAGCATCTGCCGCGATGGTGTGTGGTCGGCTCTGCCGGGCAAATGCACGACCCGTTTGATGGCGGGTGATCGGTTGCGTGTGGAAACCCCCGGCGGCGGCGGTTACGGATTAAGCCGTGAAAACGAACATCAGGACAGCGATCATGATCATACTGGCAATTGAATCTTCATGCGATGAAACGGCAACGGCCCTGTATGACGGGGATCTGGCGAGCGGCAGCGGTCGTATCCTGGGCGAATGTATTGCCTCGCAGATCGAAACCCACGCCCGCTTTGGCGGTGTGGTGCCGGAAGTGGCATCGCGTGAGCATCTGGCCGCTTTGCCGCCGATGGTGGATGAGATCATGCAGGAGGCCGGGCTCGGCTGGGCGGATATCGATGCCATCGCTGTGACAGCCGGCCCCGGCCTGATGGGAGCGCTGCTGGTGGGTGTCTCCTATGCGCGTGCTGCAGGAGCTGTGCACAATATACCGGTGATACCGGTGCATCATATGGAAGGGCATCTGCTCGCACCCGGCTTAAGTGGCGAGCTGCCGGCCTTCCCGTTTATCACGCTGCTGGTCTCAGGCGGCCATACGTTGCTTGTGCGCGTAGATGGTATTGGCGCCTACAGCCTGATCGGACAGACGCTCGATGATGCTGCCGGTGAATGTTTTGATAAGTCCGCACGCCTGTTGGGTCTGCCGTATCCGGGCGGACCGGAAGTGGCCCGTCTGGCGCTGAAAGGGGATGCCAAACGCTTCAAACTACCGCGTCCGATGCTGAACAAGGATAATCTCGATTTCAGTTTTTCCGGCCTGAAAACGGCGGTGATGTATGCCGTGCGCAAGGCCGGCGGCAGCGACGCCCTGGATGATACGGCACGCTGCGATATGGCGGCTGCCATCGAAGCCTCCATCTGCGAGGTGCTGGTTAAAAAAGCGGTGCGCGCCTGTCGTCAGCAGAATGCACCAAGGCTGGTGATTGCCGGCGGTGTGGCTGCCAACAGCAGCCTGCGCAAGCTGCTGGCAACCTATGCCGATGAAGTTACCGTATTTCTGCCGGAGCCCAAACACTGCACGGACAATGCCGCAATGATCGCCTATGCCGCCTTTGCCCGTTTACGTACCGGCAGCGAAGCTTCCACCGATTGGGATGCGCGCCCCCGCTGGCCGCTGAATGAACAGACCAGAGCGGTATCCGCTCCTTGATTTGAACAGGCGAACTTCACGGATATGACCCCTCGGACTCTCAGCCAGGGCGTGAAATTTCGATTTGGAATTGACCTGGGTCTGGGTCGGTATCCGCAAGCTAGCCAGATGCTTGTTCCTTGTTGGAGGCATCTTGTTCGTCCAGTTCGCATCAAGGAGTGTAATAGACGAAAACTAAAATCATGCTGTTACATAGTTATATACAGAGCTTGACCGCATGCATGGTCAAGAGGCTGTCTATGAATACTCGCTTGAGCCCACACAGTGTTATGCATAGGTGCCCCAGCCGACGTCAAAGAGTGACGCGGCTGAGCCTTAATGGTTAGGTAATAACTCTTGGGGGCATGTTTATACTTTTTTCAAACCTTATGAGTATAGGCCTTGCTATACTCATTTTGCATCTAGAAAGCACCAAATTTTACTGACTGAAGAAGAGCCAAGCCATCTGCTTCGAAATCGGGATATGTCGTTCCCGGTGGCGCTTTGCGAGAGAGTTCGACCTGGATTCCGATATTCGGTTTCTGTGGGGAAATACAATGCATGCCAATTACCTCAAGTACGCTGTACTGGCCGCCACGTTTAGCTTCTGCGCCAAAATCTTTCGATGCAGATTTGTAAATGACGCAGGTTTCCGCACGTTCCTTATACAGTTGTTCACTGTTTCGGATTACCTCAAATCGACCGGTTTTCGGTTCATTGCTTCGCCCTTCATGCACTGCCTTAAGGAACGCGTCTTTAGAGGCAGGGGGTTGTATGTTGTACACAGAAGAGCTGACAATCATTGTGTCATTCTTTGGCGTTCCTATTGCCCCGAAAGCGCTTTGATATGTGGATCGCATGATCGTACCCCATTGATATCCTGCAGGTAACACGAAAGAGACTCCTGGCTGGTTTATTCTTTCACCGCCCTGTGAGAACTGGAAGCTCGGTGCTGTGGCGCAAGAACATAGCAGGAGAGCAAGAATGGAAAGCAATGTGTAGCGCATAAATTAATCCCTTTTAAACATAGTTTACTCATGAGTTATAATGAATATTTTTCCATGCTACCTATCTGGTTCTACCTTTCCGACACAGATGAACAAGAAGGTAGGGGGTAACTTAAGGAGCGTCAAACGATTAAATTTCGAAGCAGACCGGAGGCCGCGGGTTAGCAGTGCCGCCGCCTGTCGCCTTGTTCCAGTGTATCATCATCCCCCGGAAAAAGTGACAGTATGCTAGATTTGAAGAATAGGAAATAAGGGCTCTTACCCCTTTATGGTTATGCAATAGAATCAGGCTCTGGAGTGAATATATGGCGTGGATTTATCTGGCGGTAGCCGGTGTGTTTGAATGCGGATGGGCAATCGGTATTAAATATACAGAAGGTTTCACCAGAGTTACCCCATCGGTGCTCACCATCTTGTCCATGATTATCAGCTTCTGGTTACTCTCTGCTGCCATGAAAGACATTCCTGTCGGTACGGCATACGCCGTGTGGACAGGCATCGGGGCGGTTGGTGTGGCAGTGTTCGGCATGGTTTGCTTCGATGAATCACGCGATATCCTGAGAATCATCTGCCTGCTGCTGATTGTATCGGGAATAGCAGGTCTTAAACTGGTATCATCGTCATCATAAGGTTATGTGCGGCTGCATTTGCAGGGGCAGGGCGGTGCAGCGAACTTGGCTGGTATCAGTCACTCAGCTTCTTCCTTGTTGATGCTCCGGGCGAAGGTAAATAGTGTGGAGTAGAGTGGTGGCGCTTCACCGCTCTTCTGGTGCCGGTAAGCGTAAATCAGTTGCGACCAGTGATTTAAAAGGCGAACGGGAGCCTTATGCAAGCAACGATCATTTTTATATACCTGTTCGTGATCCTCATGGTTGGTCTTTGGGCCGGGCGAAATATCAAGAACATGAACGAATACGCGACTGCAGGCAGATCATTCGGCTTTCTGGCTATTTTCGCGACCCTGTCCGCCTCCTTCATTGGTGGCGGTTTTTCGATGGGAAATGCGGAGAAGGTCTTTCTGGTCGGTGTGACCAATATCGTTGCACTGTGGGGGTTCAGCCTGAAAGAGATTCTTGTGGCGCGTTTTATCGCACCCAATATGCATCACTATCCCGAAGCGATTTCGGTCGGCGATATCATGGAGCCGGCCTATGGTCGCGAAGCGCGTATTTTCAGCGGCTTGTTCGGTGTGATCCTCTGTGCCGGTATTCTCGGAGCCCAGATCAGCGCCATGGGTTACATCTTCAATCTCTATCTCGGTCTGGAGCGTATGCTGGGTATCCTGCTGGGTTGCGGTATTGTGATTGCCTATTCGACAGTGGGTGGCATGCGCGCTGTGGTGTGGACCGACATCATTCAGTTTGTCGTGCTAGCGACGGGCATTCCGCTGGTGCTGTATTTTGGCATTGAGGATGTGGGTGGCCTTGATGCGCTGTGGCATGCGGTGCCTGCAAATCATCTGGAGCTTCCGGGTGATCCGCTCGCAATGATCGGGCTGGCCTCGCTGTTTCTGACCTTCCTGCTCGGGGAGACTCTGGTGCCACCCTATGTGCAACGTCTGTTAATCGGTAAAAACAACCGTGAGGTCTGGCGCGGTACCCTGCTGAGCGGACTCTTCTCTATTCCGTTTTTTGCGGTCACCGGCCTTATCGGTTTGGTGGCGCTGGCGCTGAACCCCTCGCTGGATGCCAATCTGGCGATGCCTTATGTGATCCGGGAGGCGCTATCGCCTGCGATGCAGGGCATTGTGATTGCCGCGGTAGTTTCGATCATCATGTCTTCGGCAGACTCATTCCTCAATGCGGCGGCCATTGCTTTTAGTAATGATCTGGTACGCCCGTTGCGCAGGCAGCCGCTATCGACCAGGGCATCATTGCGGCTGGCCCGATGGACGACGCTGGTTGTCGGCGTGCTGGCAGTGATATTTGCGCTCTCCATCAACAGCGTGCTCGACATCCTCATCTACTCCTACAATTTCTGGGCGCCGACAGTACTGGTTCCGTTGGCGGCGGCACTATTGGGGCTCGGCGTAAGTCGGCGGCGATTTCTGGCCGGCGCTGCTGGCGGCGTGATCGGCGTGTTGGCATGGAAGTATCTGCTCGCTTCTCCGTTCGGGATTGATGGCCTGGTGGTTGGCACGCTGATGAACCTGATCTGTTTCTTTGCCGTGGATCGGCAATCAGCCGTGCGCCGGCCTGTAGCGATAGAAGTGCTGAAATGAGCTGTGATGTGGGGCAGGGTGTCGAGCCGAATGACCTCACTGTCTATGGGCTTAAGGGGCGCTCGCGCGATAGCGCGAAGCGTCCCATTTGAGCCGATTGTTATATGTCATTGTTAACCACGCTGAAAATGATAGCCAGACCAACAGTAATCCCAAAGAAAATCCCCCATTGGTAGGCAAATGCTTTTTTGTACCTAGACCACCAAGGAATAACACCACCAGCAAATAGTAGAAGCCATAATGCAGCAGGAACAATGATCAGGTTATAAAATGCCGGTGTTATCACCGCTGCTGAAACCAACCCAATGAAAAAACATTTCCATGTTTCTTTTTTGGAAGGAATAGGTTCGTTTTTTCTCGCTACAGAAATTAGACCTATAGCTAGTGAAAATATGACAATGCAAAGGAGTATTACTTCTATGACCATGCTTTCTTTGATATATAACGCTACAGGTAACAGGCGCGAGCGCGTTAGCGCGAAGCGTCCTCGTTGACCTGAATGTTAGCCCTGTTTGTCGCTATAAACCTCTTTCGTTTGAACCAAAAAATGATTGCACCCAAGGGAATAGATGCCGAAATTATCCACGGCGCGAATGGGCCAGCCTCAAACGCTGACGCAGAAAACAACTTGATGCTTAATGGCTGGATGCCAAATTGGCCAGTTGACCAATTAATACTTATTGAGCCTATACCCACAAGCACAAAGACAACCCAAAGCCATTTTCTTTTCGGAATCGGAGTGCGAATGCAAAAATAAGTGGTAACCAGAATAAACAAAGGCGCAAGTACTGCTAAAGCCAGGACAAAGTAGTGCAGAGCGGACTTGCCACCAAGAGTAAATTTGTTCAATTCTTTTTGAGAAGCTTTTGTACGATAAACGTTGAATCCAATAACCGATAGATTGTCATCTGACTTTTTCAGAACAACATTTGCCAATGCCCAGCCGTCTGAAAAGTGGTACTCGAACGAGAAATTGCCTTGCCAGTTTCCGTTGACTACATTGACCTGAGATCCGATTAACTCGGTGCTTAGTAAATTTCCGCTTGGAAAATACTTCGCCGCCTCTAAAAGCTTATTATCAGTAACTTGCGCCTCGATACTCGGATCAATGTATTTCTTGATGGATTCGAAATCCCTCGTTTGCAGCCGATGTAGATAATCTTTCGCAAACGCTGATTCTTGTTTTGGAATCAGATTGTCCGCCATATCCTGATACGAGCAGCCAGCAATCAACATGAGCACGGCTGCAATTAAGATTGATGTTAATTTCTTCATGACATCCTTTTTTAGGCTAACGCCAATCATCACGGGTTGCTATGGAGCGGCAGCGGAATAGCAATCCGGTGCATGATTTTGTTATGCCTTTTCTGCGATATAGCCGCCAAACAAGTACGATTGGTAAAATTTGCAAACATTTGTAAAACCTGTGATTTGCAACAAGTCAACAATTCTTTCCCCTGGTATAAATTGCAAATCGGCATCTACATGCTCAAAATCCTTATCTATTTGTTCTTTGTCATCCCTTGTGTTGTATTGGTGGCTTTTCCATGCAGACAGTAACAAGTTGAATTTTTCTGAGTCTTTTTCCCCTTCAAGGTCAATGAGAACAAACTTGGCACCTTTTTTTAGCTTTGCTGAAATATCCTGAAGGTATGCTTCTTTATCTCCATTGTCTTTCAGGAATTGCATTACCAGAATTGAAGTGGCGGCATCAAAATTGTTTTCCTTTAATTTGTCAACTTTGCCCTCAACTACATCAATTTTATCAGCTAACCCAAGTTGGATAATTTTGTTTGTAGAGCTTTTTACCATTTCTGGTGTTGGATCGACACCGATAATATGCCACCCCTCTTGGTTTTCAGCATATGTTACAGCTTCATGGCCTGTGCCAATACCGACAACAAGAATTTTAGCATTTTCAGTTAAGTTGTCTTTGAGGAGATAGTATGTCAGATCATGCATTTCACTGTAGCCACGTATGACCTTTCGTATTTTCTCATCGTAAACACTGGCATGTTTATCGCCAAAGTGATTTGTGGCATCAAAATCAGTTTTATTTGTCATCTGTCTTTCTTGTCATCTTTTGGTTTCTTTGTTTTTGTTTGGCATAACTTATTAATAGGTATAAGTATCTTTTTGCATGGCGACCATAATACCCTCCCTCCGATTAACTGTGCTTGAGCATATCTTAGAGCACTTCGAGTAGCAAATTGAAGGAAGCGTTATACTTTTACCCGTAAATATCGTGGTTAGGTAGCGTTAGATATAATCCGGTATATTGATATTCCTTGTTATATATAACGCCATCGAATGGCAGAAGTTGGCCGTTTTCAAGAGTGGGTGCTGCCAAGTTTTCGTGCTTAGCGTTACAGGCGGCGGGTTACTGCAAGGCCAGCGCAGTGAAGGCGGCGACGCCGCTCCTCATGGAGCTTTCCTCGATATCGAAGTTGGGATGATGCAGCGGGTAGCGGGTTTCAGGGCCGCCGCCGGTGCCTAGGCGAAACAGGCAGCCGGGAATATCGTGCAGGAATTCGGCGAAATCTTCGCCGCCCATCGACGGCTCCTGAATCTCGATCATGTTAACATCCGGAATGAATTGTTCAAATATACCGGTAGCATGGTGCAATATATTCGAGTCATTAATCAGCACAGGTGTGGCCTGACGCAGCGTGAATGTAGCGGTAGCACCCCAGGCTTCGGCCGTCTGGCGGATGATATGATCCATGCGCGTGCGAATCTCTTCATGCACCTCCGGGTGCAGGCTGCGGATGGTGCCGGATAAGCTTACTGATTCAGGAATAACATTACCGGCATGACCGCCGTGAATCTGACCGATGGTCAGTACGGCCGGGTGCAGCGGGTTGACCTTGCGGCCAACAATATGGTGCAGAGCCTGAATGATCTGGGCGGCGATCAGCACCACATCGGTACACTCATGAGGCCGTGCTGCATGGCCGCCGCGCCCTTTGATCTCCACATCGAACATATCGGCAGCGGCGCACATCGCACCCTCCCTGATGCCGATGGAGCCGGCAGGCAGATAGGGGTAGACATGCAGGGCATAAATCTGTTCCGGTTTGATATCGCCGAACAGCTTCTCTCCCAGCATGGCAGCAGCCCCCACGCAGGTCTCTTCGGCCGGTTGAAAGACGAAGGCGATATTATGTCTGAGCTGATCCTTTAACTGAGTAACAGCGTGTATGCTGCCGAGCAGGATAGCGGTATGTGCATCATGGCCGCAGCTATGAGAGATGCCGTCAACCTGCGAGCTGTAGTCGCTGGAAGGGCCACTCTCATGAATGGGGAGCGCATCCATATCCGCACGAAACGCCAGCCACGGCAACGTGTCATCCACTGTAAGTGTGGCAAGCACGCCGTAGCCGCCGATCCTCTCGCGCACTTCCAGGCCAAGATCACGGCAGCGGGTTGCAACCATGGCGGCCGTCTCTCTTTCCTGACCGGATAACTCGGGATGCCGGTGCAGTTGTCGACGGATATCGATGATTGCCGGCATCAGCGCATCAATTGTCCGGTTCAGTCGATCCGCGATCGCTGTTTCAATATCCTGCTTCATCAGCTCCATCCGTCCTGTTCTCTCATGGCAGCGATCATGGCAGGAAATGCAGCGTGTGTCGCATGCAGTTGCCGCTGCATTGCGGCACCTCCCGCGTGCTTGCGCCAGTGCCCGATGCGGCCTGCTACCAGCTCCAGTTCACTCTGTTCAATGCCGCCGGCAGCAAGCGCACCAAGGCGCATCTCCAGCCAGTCGAGTACCGGCATCAGCCTTTCGGTGAACGGATCAATCATCGTGCCGTGCATGCCGTAACGGCAGGCGCGCCAGCGATTTTCACGGATCAATGACGGATGCACGCGCGGCACGGCCTCTGTATGCATGGCCGCCATCGCTTCGGCGCGCACATAGGCGATATAGGCTTGCGTATCTGCACGTGAACCGGGCATATCGCCGATACGCACTTCCAGCGTGCCGAAATCCGGATGCGGGCGCATCTCCCACCAGATATCGCGCACCGAATCGATACTGTCTGTGGCCTGCAGGCGGCCGGCACAGTGTTCGAAATCCCGCCAATTTTCAAAATAGAAGGGCATGCCACCCTGACTCAATCCCTCGAATACCTTGATGCGGCTGGCGGAGAGCCCCGTATCCTCTCCCTGCCAGAAGGGGGAGTTGGCCGAGATAGCGAGAAATACCGGCATGATCGGCAGTAGATGGTTCATCGCGCGGATGCAGGTATCGCCATCGGGCATGCCGATATGGACATGGATGCCGAAGATATTAAATCGGCGCACCATCCACTGCAGTCGCTCGAGCAGGCGGGCATAGCGCTGATCATCGGTAACCTGTTGATCGCGCCAGTGGGATGTCGGATGCGTGCCGGCAGAGAGCAGGGCGGCATGCTGGCCGCCCAGAATCTGTGAGACCTGATCGTAGAGTGCCTGTAGCTCATCGACTGCTGCGGAGGTGGATCTGTGGATGTCGGTATTGATCTCGACGGTGGAGGTGAACAACTCCGGTTTGATGCGAGCTGATTCACCGACAGCAGCAAAGACAGCAGGGGCTGCCGGGACCTGCTCACCGCTATTGATATCGACCGTCATCCACTCCATCTCCACGCCCAGTGTGCCGGGTGAGGAATCCTGAAAGGCAATGGTGCGCATGGATTCGGACATGTGTGAGAGTATAGCTGCACAGCACAGATGATAGAACCTATAAAATAGCTTGCCGGTATCTGTTGTTCAGCTCCTGTTTTTATAACCCTTATTTCTTTCAGGCTTATTTCAGCTTGCTTATTCACTGTTCGGACCATGCAGATAACCGGCGGCAACGATGAGAGGCGTGATCGATCCCTGGAAGTATGGGATCTCTCATTGCGGCTGTTTCACTGGCTACTGGCGTCAGCATTTTTTGTTGCATGGTGGTCGGAAGGACGCGATCTGCGTCTGCATATGATTGCAGGAAGCATCATTGCCGGGCTGCTGCTCTACCGTTTTATCTGGGGTTTTTGCGGAGATCGCTACGCACGTTTTTCCGTATTTCGGCCCTCACGCGCATCCGTCGTGAGGCACCTGCGCAGCCTGCTGCGGTTGCAGCCGGGCGATCATGTCGGTCATACCCCGGTTGGCAGTCTGATGATTTTTGCCCTGTTGGGCTGCCTGCTGCTGGTAGCCCTCACCGGTATGGCGCTGTCGGGTTTGCAGATGGGAACAGGGCTGTTTGCCGCTCTGAATGCCGACTTTGCCACCGAGTTGTTGATTCAGGATCTGCATCGCTGGTGTCTGAATCTGTTACTGATGCTTGTTGGCATACACCTGGCCGGTGTGGCCGCAGAGAGCCTGCTGCAACGGCGCAATCTGGTAGCAGCCATGATTACAGGTAAAAAAACGATCTAGGAGGTCAAACGATGAAATATATTTATGCACTGACACTGCTGCTGATCAGTTCTGCCGCTGTGGCATCAGAGGCGGTTGTGCAGGAGCGACTCGGCCAATATCGCACGCAAGGCGCGGGTGATTTTGATGCTGCTCGCGGTCAGACCCTGTGGCAGCAGGAACATATGCAGGTGAAACTGGGTAAGCAGGTGAATTGTGCATCCTGCCATTCGGCAAATTTGCAGCAGGCAGGAAAGCATATGCGAACCGGCAAGCGTATTGAGCCGATGGCGCCAAGTGTCAATCCGGATCGTTTGAATGATGCGGAAAAAATCGAGAAATGGTTTACCCGTAATTGCAAATGGACCTGGGGACGTGAATGCACGGCGCAGGAAAAGGGCGATATTCTCACCTTTCTTCAATCCAAATAAAGGAGACAACAGATGAAACAAAAAAAATATTGGGGTATATTACTGCTTTCCGGCTGTCTGACGCTCTCCATGGCCACACTGGCCTGGACTGAAGACGGGGAGGGTGAGGGACATGAACGACATGAGCGTGGCTTCCTGCATCAGGCGGCGGATATCGGGCCGATCACCAACAAGGCCTATAAAACAGAGTGTTCCGCCTGTCACTTTGCCTATCCGGCCGGTTTTCTGCCCGAGCGTTCATGGGTGAAGATCATGAATAATCTGGATGATCATTTTGGTGAAAATGCCGAACTGAATGATAAGACACGCCTGGTGATAACAGACTATCTGCGCACCCATGCCGCCGATCGTTTACCCAATCGTTTCAGTCGCAGTATGCTGCGCTCTGTCGATGCAGGTGCGACGCCGCTTCGCATCAGCGAAACCTCTTATTTCCGTCATAAACACAGGGAAATTCCAGCCCGTATGGTCACGGGTAACCCGAAAGTAGGCTCATTCTCCAACTGTCTCTCCTGCCACAGCGGGGCGGACAATGGATCATTTGATGAGCATAGCGTCACTATTCCCGGTTTCAGGCAGTGGGAAGATTAATTCATAGTGCTATATTCGGGCGTGTGAAGAGTTCACTGTTATTTGCGGCGGCGGTTGCATCTGTGATGTGTATTGTCGCAGAGGCAGCCGTTGCTGATGATGATATGTCGCGGATACGCCATCTGCGCGATACGCAGAGTATTCTCTCCCTCACTGATATACTCGCGAGTGTGGAGAAAAAATATCCGGGTACGGTGCTGGATGTTGAGCTGGAAGAAGAGCACGGTCAGATTATTTACGAAATCGAACTGCTGGGACGCAATAAAAAAATTCACCATCTGAAGATTGATGCGCGCAGTGGAAAGATGATCAGGAAAGGGGATGACTGATGCGTTTGTTGCTGATTGAGGATGACCCGGAATTGTGCCATGAGTTGGCAAGCAAGCTGGCTCAGCAGGGCTTTGCAGTTGACAGTGCGCAGACCGGGGTGGATGGCGCCTATATGGGGGAGAGTGAGCCCCACGATATTATCATTCTGGATCTCGGCCTGCCGGATGTGCCGGGGTTGGATATTCTGGCGCAGTGGCGCAGAAAAAATATTGCCACGCCTGTGCTGATTCTGACCGCGCGCGGTGCCTGGCACGAAAAGGTGGAGGGGTTTCGGGCCGGTGCCGATGATTATCTGACCAAGCCCTTTCATTTTGAAGAGTTGCTGGTGCGCTTGCAGGCCCTGATCCGCCGTGCTTCAGGCGTTGCCGGAGCGAATATCGTGATTGGCAATCTGCAACTGGATGAGGAGAGCCAGTCGGCAATATGGGACGATGCACAGGCCGGCTTGCGTCATATTGAACTGACCGGCATCGAATTCAGACTGCTCCGTTATATGATGCTGCATCCGAAGCGGGTGTTTTCAGCCACGCATCTGGTGGAACATGTCTATGATTTTAATGATGAAAAAGAGAGCAATGTGATTGAGGTCTATGTCAGTCGCTTAAGAAAGAAACTGGCTAAAGAGGTGATATGCACCCGTCGCGGGCAGGGCTATTACCTCGACCCGGATGCGCTGCAAGCGAGACCCTGATGTATTCACTGAACAAACGGCTGACGCTGAGTCTGGCGGCCAGTCTGGCGCTCTTCTTTCTGGCCCAGACATTGATGATCGGCCGGGAAGTGGAGGTCTTGAGTGAACATAACCTGATCTCGCGTATGAAGCATGATCAGGAAGCACTGCTGGCGGCGTTGAGCTGGCAGCCGCCGGCCCAGATAAAGATTGATCCGCTGCGTATCCCTGAAATCTATGAGCGCCCGTTTTCAGGTCATTACTATCAGATCACGATAGCCGGTGTTACGGTCTATTCGCGTTCGCTATGGGATGAGAAGCTGCCCGCGCAATCGACCCCTGTGGCCCGGGATATCCCGGGACCGGTCGGTCAGCGCCTGCTGATGCTGGCGCAGACAGTATCACTGCATGATCAGGCGGTAGAGATACGTATTGCCGAAGATGTTTCTCATGTTGAGCGGACGACATCGGCTTTTCAACGACATCTGTTGCTCTTTGCTGCGGCGGCCGTACTGGCTCTGCTGGTGTTGCAGGGCTGGCTGGTGCAAAGCGGATTAAAGCCGCTACTGCGTATTCGCAAGCAGCTCAGTCAACTGGAGAAGGGCGAGATAGACCGCGTCAGTATCGCCACGGCGAGTGAAATCATGCCGCTGGTCGAGGAGATCAACCGACTGGTGGATCTGATCCGTTTGCGGCTTGATCGCTCGCGTCACGCACTCGGTGATCTGGCTCATGCGCTGAAAACGCCTCTTTCTGTTGTCGGCCAGATTATCCAGCGTCAACCCGAGAGCGCTGATATGGCCCAGCTGAAAGAGCAGCTGCATGGTATTGAGCAGCGGATTGACCGTGAGCTGGCGCGCGCCCGGACGGCCGGTCACGCGCCCGGAGGCAGCTGGAGTGATCCCTCTCTGGACCTCGGAGATTTAACCCGGATGTTAAAGCAGGTGTTTCCTGATACCCGTATTGGTCTGGATATTCCTGCAGAGTTGAAAATTGCAGCAGACCGCGAGGATATGCTCGAAGTGTTCGGCAACCTGCTGGAAAACAGCTGTAAATGGGCCAGTGGCGAGATTCGTTGCCGGGTGCGGGCTGAGCAGGAGCACTATGTTATTCAGGTGGATGATGATGGTCCGGGCATTGCAGAAAGTGAATACAAGTCGCTTCTGGTGCGCGGAGCAAGGCTGGATGAATCCAGGCCGGGTCACGGGCTGGGCCTGGCGATCGTCAATGAAATAGTGGCTGCATATGATGGCGAGATCACATTAGGCCGGTCTGCAGAGCTGGGTGGCCTGATGGTTCAAATTATATTGCCGCATCCATAAAAAATGGCGGAAGCGTGAGCTTCCGCCATTGATCAGGGCGCCTTCTCCATCAGAGAGGGGAGGGAGAGTTGGAGAAGGTCGCTCCTGAATGCTGCGAGTATCAGAAATGATACTTGGCGCTAAGGGAGAGTGAGCTTGCTTCCAGCCCCTGGAAGTTTGTTTTAATGGCTGTGGCATTTGTTTTTGGCTTGCTCAACATGTGAGAATATTCAAGGCCTATGCTGTATTCATCGGCCAGCCGGTACTGTACGCCCAGACCATAGGCATAACCGGTGCGGGTCTTTTTCTGTACGGCCAGTCCTGTTTCACTGTAGCTCGAGCGCAGAGTGGCAATGCCGAGTAGCGCGTAACCCATCCACTGGTCATTGAACTGATATTTCGGTTTCAGATATGCCGCACCGAAATATTCGATCTTCATGCGTGGCTGCAGGGTCAGCTCCTCGCCGCTTTTGCCTGTTGTGCCGATACGCACCTCACCACCCAGATATTCCGAAAAGTCATCGCCCAATTGCAGATAACCACCGGCTACAGCTTTTTTGGTGACACCGCTGCCAAGGTTGAACGCGCCAACACCCAGGCCTACATATGGCTCTGATGCCTGTGCGGTACAGGCGCATGCGAGCAGCAGGGATGTGGCGGCTGCTATTTTGAACGTTTTAGTCATATATGATAACTCCTTTGATTTGCTGATGGATGCCGACCATGGCAGCGGAAACTGAATTGAAACTGAACAGGATTCCCTGTGATGGCTGATGCTGTGATGGAAGTCATTGTGATGCGTTCGGGTCTTGCTACATTGCGCCCTGCCGACACGGTCGGCTAATGATTTGAATGTTAATACAAAGGATGCCTGCATGTGGTTTAGGAATATTCAGTTTTACCGTTTTGAGGAACCGTTCAAGCTCACTGGTGAGCAGTTGCACGAGCAGCTGTCAAAGCGTCAGTCACGTCCCTGCGGACAAATGGAAATGGCCTCCAACGGCTGGTCTGCGCCGCTCGGAAAAAACGGGACGATGCTTGTGCATGAAACGGCGGGCAATCTGATGTTCTGTTTGCGCCGTGAGGACAAGGTGTTGCCGGCCTCACTGGTGCGAGAGCTGGTGGATGCTCAAATATTTGAAATTGAACAGGCCGGTCGTACGCCGGGGCGCAAGGAAAAGGGTGAGATTCGCGACCAGGTGCTTGCCGAGCTGCTGCCGCGAGCCTTTGTCCGCGCCAGCCATACCTTTGCCTGCATCCTGCCTGCCTCCGGCTGGCTGGTTATTAATGCATCCAGCGCCCGCAAGGCCGATGAGGTCATTGAAGCATTGAATAAAACACTGACCACACTGCCGGTGGTGATGCCGTCGACCGAGCAGTCGCCGGAGGCAGCAATGACCGGCTGGTTGATGCGCGCCGGTTCACTGCCGGAGGATTTTACTTTCGGTGAAGAGTGTGAGCTGCACGATGCTGCCAGCAGTGCCGTGGTGCGCTGCCGCAATGTTGATGTGATGTCGGATGAGGTGCGGGCGCACGTGACCGAAGGGCTGACCGCAACAAAGCTGGCGCTGAACTGGAGAGAGCGGATCTCCTTTGTGTTGTCTGAAGATTTATCAGTCAAACGGATGAAATTTGATACTGCTATCGTGGATGAGGCAGGCGATCAGGGTGGAGATGATGAAGTGGCGCGTTTTGATGCAGATTTTGCTATGATGGCGGCTGAGTTCAGTGAATTCATTCCGCAGTTGCTGACTGCTGTGGACGGAGCGTAAGTGGATGGCGGTTTATGTTGTTGGAGATATTCAGGGCTGTTATGAACCGCTGAGACAGCTGCTCGACAACATCGCATTTGACCCGGCCAAGGATACTTTGTGGTGTACCGGCGATTTGGTCAACCGTGGTCCGGACTCGCTCAAGACGCTGCGCTATCTGAAGAGTCTCGGTGATGCATGTATCTGCGTGCTTGGTAACCATGACCTGCATCTGCTGGAACTGGTTGCCGGCGGTCAGCCCTATCGCCGGGATACATTGAGTGATGTGATTGAGGCGCCGGATTGCCATGAGCTGATTGAATGGCTGCGTTCTCGTCCGCTGCTGCATCATGATGCCGGGCTCGGCTGGTGCATGGTGCATGCAGGTCTGCATCCGCGCTGGTCGTTGAACAAAGCGATCAGAAGAGCCCATGCGGTTGAAGCGAATCTGCGGGGGGATGAGTGGAAAACATTTTGTCAGCAACTGCACCATATGAAATTTCCGGTTTCCGAACCGGCCAAGGATGATCCGGCCCGCGCACTGTTCAGCACAGCGGTGTTTACTCGTACACGTTACTGTACACAGGATGGTTTTTTTAACTGGAATGTACGTACGGGTAGCAGCAGTAATAAAAAGGAGAAAGCGTGGTTCAAACATAATCGTCTGGCCTGGGTGGATGACTGCAATGTGGTTTACGGCCACTGGGCGGCGAATGGCCTGGTTGCAGGACAGCCGCATGTGCTGGGGCTTGATACCGGCTGTGTGTGGGGGGGATCGCTTACGCTTGCCAGACTGGAAAAAGGTGGTTGCAAGCAAATTGAATCCGAACAGGTATGTGCAGTTCAGGCAAAAGATGCACACAGCCAGCCGACAGTGGTAGCGGGTGAATTAAATGATGCTGCGACCTTTGCGATGATGATTGACGAAACTCACGGCAGTGCGCCGGAAACACGAAGGCATGCTGCTGAAGTGTCGGCAGAGTCCGGAAGAGAAGAGTCCCCGGAGTCGGAGCAGGTGAGCAGAGTATCCGGTGGGGATCTGCCGGATGATCAGGGGAGCAGTGGCTAAGACTATTTTAGCTGCCGGGGCGCATGGCATCGGCAATGCCTTGTGACAGCTTCTCCAGCATCACCGGTTTGCTCACCAGTATTGCATTGTACTGATCGACCTGTTGAAGGCTACGGTCTTCTCCATAAGCGGTAATCATCAGAATCGGCACATCGGCATCAAGCCGGCGAATTTGTTCAGTCAGCTCCAGTCCATCCATCACGGGCATCCGGTAATCAGTGATAACAAGGTCATATCTGTCAGTGTGCTTCTTAAACAGTGCCAGAGCCTGCAAGCCGTTTTCAGCTGTGTCGGCAGTGTGCCCCAGACGGGATAACATGCTCTTGTGAACCCTGCGTATATCGGGTGCATCATCTACCAGCAGGATATGACAGGGAGCAGTTGCGGGCAGTGATGTGGAGGAGGGAGCGGGTGATTCCTCCGTACCCCTGGTCGGTATCTCTTGCCCGGAAAAGGGCGGGATATGTACAGTGAACGTAGTCTGCTGGTTGGCAACCGAGTCGATGTTGATACTGCCATGGTGGCGTTTAACGATGCGCTGCACCATGGCCAGTCCCAGTCCCGATCCGCCCTTGTCGCCTCGGCTGGTCCAGAATGGTTTGAAGACATGATCCAGGTCTTCGTCGGCTATGCCGGGGCCGTTATCGCTGACGCGGATGCATAAGGCAGGGTGTTCTGCAGTGGCAAGCCGGTGCTGATGATCGCTGCTGACGCAGATGCTGATCTGTCCGTCTGATCTTATGGCCTGCATGGCATTATTGATCAGGTTCAGCAATACCTGCTCAATTTCGATGATGCTGATGGCCACATCAGGCAGCGATTTTTCAATATCGCAAACCAGCTGGATGTGCTGCGGCATCTGTAGCCGGGAGAGGCCGACTATATTTTCCAGCGGTTGGGCAAGCATGGAGCCTTCTGTTTTTCCGACCTGCGCTGCTGCCGTATGCTGTTTGTTGCTCAATTTCAGCAGGTGCGTAATCAGATCTGAGCCGCGATCACCTGCGGCAATAATCTCAGCAAGTTGCTGTCGGCTTTCATTATCGCTGGCGTTCATATGCAGTAGTTCGGCATAGCCGATTATATTATTCAACACGTTGCGGAAATCATGCACGATGCCGGCTACCATGGTGGACATGTAGGCCTTTTTGGAGATGGACTCCAGCTGTTCATGCAGGGTTTCTCGCTGGGTAATATCCAGCATAAAACAGACACCGATCCAGCGATTTTGCCAGTGCATACGGATGGCTGTGCAGGTCAGCTTGAGTATATTGCCCCCCGAGTCTGTACCTCTGATATAGATTTGATTGGTTGCAGGTTGCTCCGGTGACGTTTCCATGGCCAGGGTGTCCAGACAAAAGCGGCTCATTTCACGTCGGTCTTCCGGCAGTATCAGTTTGTCGACCTCCTCTCCGACCAGCATGGTGCGGGCATGGCCGAACAGATTGTCCGTGGCTCTGTTGGTATACAGAATGCTGGGGCGACCGGAGAGATCCGGTGCAAAAGTGAATACGGGCGTTGGCCCTTTGTCGAGCAGGTTGAAAGATGAATTTTCAGCTTCAGTTCTGGCCTTGATGGCTTGTTCTGCCGATTGCACGATCAGGTAAACATAGGCGGGCAATACCACCAGCGTAGTTAACTGCCAGAATAGCAAAGACAGATCGATGGTGGTCGGCGACTGGAGCCAGAGAAAACTCGTCATGGCAAGCAGGCCGGCCAGTGACAGTGACTGGGTATAAAGCATCATGGAACTGCCGAAACGGAATCCATGGCCGAAAATAATGATCAGGTAAAGAAAATAGATGCCGCTGCCCTGACCCCCGTCCACCAGCATGCCGAAGCTGACGATAACAATATCGAGCAGGGGAGATGTTATGGAGCGAAATGCCGATAACGGCTGCTGACGTATGGTGTACAGTGTGATGCAGGTATAGATGAAATAGGCCGCTAAAACGGCCAGGAAAACATTACCGTACTGAGAGAAATTGCTGTCATGCAGCCATATATAATAGAGCCCGGCAGGGGCCAAACCCAGTCTGAGCCGCGCCTGTCCCAGCTGGATATCGGTCAGTGACTTGTCTGTAAGTCTGGTGTGTTTGAGCAGCCAGGCATGGATGCTATGCTGTTTCACTATCACCTCCCTTGCCACCTGATATTGTCGTCAGGACGCATCATGCGAAAGTACCGATGCTCTGATGCTATCGAACACTGCCTTTTCGTGCATCATGTGATAATGTTCGTGACGTTGATTGCCGTATTTATCTTTAGCCGGTTCAGGAGTTTCCATGTTGTACGTTGCCGTTAGGGCTGCCAGAAAGGCGGGTGATTTGATAGCCCGTGCCTATGATGAACGGGCTGATCTGAAAGTAAGACAGAAGTCTGACCGTGATTATGTGACGGATGTGGATCAGAGCGCTGAAGCGCTGATCGTACGTGAGATCAGCAAACATTATCCGGATCACGGCATCATCGCTGAAGAGATGGATAAGCCGGTTAATCCGGATGCGACGATTCAGTGGTATATTGATCCGCTGGATGGCACGACCAATTTTATCCATGGCTACCCGCACTTTGCTGTTTCCATCGCGGCCTGGAAGCATGGCAAGCCCATGCTGGCGGTGATTCATGACCCGATCAGGGATGAAACATTTGAGGCCCGCAATGGTGGTGGTGCCTTTCTCAATCGCAGGCGTTTGCGTGTGAGTGGTGAAAAGCGGCTCGACCATGCCCTGTTTGCTTCCGGACTGCCCTCCTATCAACGAGAATCAATGGATCTGTTTCAACAGCGAATGGATCTGTGTATGCGCTCTATGGATGGTTATCGCCGGGGCGGGTCTGCTGCGCTCGATCTGGCCTATGTGGCTGCTGGTCGCCTGGATGCATACTGGGAAGCTGGCCTGAAATCGTGGGATATTGCGGCTGGTTATTTGCTGGTGCAGGAAGCCGGCGGTATGGCTACAGGACTTGATGGAGGCACGATTGACCTGAATAAGGGTGATATTCTTGCCGCTAACCCTGATCTGCACCCGAAGGTTGCCGCGCTGCTCAAGGTTTAAAAACAGTTTCACTCATAGTAGGCAGGGTAGCGGTTTATTCGGGAGTTGTTTGCTCATGGCTTCCTGAGCTTTCTCTGCTTCCTGTGTGGTAAATATACCCCGGGCTCTAGTGCCCTTCGCGTTTGAGTAGCAGGAATACCGCCGTACCACCGAACACCAGGCTGGGTAGCCAGGCAGCGAATGCGGGCGGAATGCGGTTGCTCGCTGCCAGCAGGTAGCCGGCATTACCAATAACATAAAACACCAGACCCAGCGATATGGAGAGCATCAGCCCCCACGATGCGCGGCTGTTACGGTTGCCTGTATGCAGGCAGAGGGCGGCAGCCATAATGACCATTAACAGGCAGGCCAGTGGTGCGGAAAATTTCCGGTGCAGGGCATAGACATAGGTGCCGGCACCGAGCCCTGCGTGTTTCAGGTTGTTGATGTAGTGGTAGAGTTCGGAAAAGTCCATATGACCGGGTTTGGGCAGGTCGGCCGTTTCAGGGCCGATGGCTGATTTGACCTCCATGTTTTTCAGCTTTTCCACATGCATGACCTGATCGCTCGATGGTGTGCTTACTCTTGCATCGCTCAGGCTCCAGACGCCCTGGCTGTAATGGGCGCGGGGGCTGTCGATGCGTTGCAGCCATGCCCCGTCCGGGGCGGTTTTCAACATCAGCAGGGCGAACTGATGATTGGTCAGCGGCGTCAGGCGAAAAAAGCGATGCCCATCCTTAAGCCACTGCACACCCGGCTGCGAGCTCTTCTTGTGCTGGATATGAACCTGTTCAATCTGATCAAGACGCGTGTTGGTGACGGGGGTAACCCATTCACCGATGATGAAGCTTGCCAGCGCGGCCAGCAGTGCTACGGATGATAACGGCAGCAATACCTTGTTGATGCCAAGCCCTGCAGCCCGCAACGCAACCACTTCCTGATTGCGTGAGAGCTCGATCAGATAAAGGCTGGCGCCAATCAGCATAATAACAGGCATGAATTCCGATAGCATAAACGGGATTTTCAACAGCATGTATTCGACCATCAGGCGGCCATCGAGCCCGTGGCCGAGATAGCGGGCCTTATCAAACGACTCGATAATGACAAAGATAGCCAGCAACGCTGACATAGTCACCAGTGAGCGGCTCAGGCAGCCGGAAAAGATCCATCTGAATACAACGGGCATGGGGCGAGCCTAAGCATCCTTGCTGTTGAGTGGAAGCAGCCATCCATATCTGCTTGGACATGTTCCGGTGCGATGTCAGGATGCCGGTTTATGAGGTGGGTATGATGCGCATATTGCTGTTGCCGGGATTGTTGATGATGCTGATGCTCGGTGGCTGTATCAGCACCGTCGTGGGCGCGGCGGTCGACGTCACTACGGCAGTGGTCAAGGCGCCATTCCAGATTGGCGGTGCCATCGCCGATGCTGTGAGTTCTGATGAAGAGACCGACTCCGCCAAAGCAGAAGAGTAGTTTTCGCCTCTATTTTAGAAACAATCCATAGGCCTCATTTTCACTTTCATTTACAAAGGGATAGCCAAGTCCACTAAGGTATTGCTCGAAAGCTTCGCGATCGTGCGGTGGTACCTCAACACCGGCCAGTACACGCCCGTAGGCGGCGGCATGATTGCGGTAATGAAATAGCGAGATATTCCAGCGTCCGCCGGCACGGCTCAAAAATTCCAGCAGTGCACCCGGGCGCTCGGGAAACTCGAAACGATACAGAATTTCATCTTTCACCAGCGGGCAGTGGCCGCCGACCATATGGCGAATATGCAGTTTGCCCAGTTCATTATCATGCAGGTTCAGCGTCGGCAGCCCGGCATCCAGCATGGACTGCTGCAGTTGCGCGATCTCATCGCTGTCGGAGATGCTGATGCCGGCAAATACATGTGCTTCGGAGCGGCTGGACATCCGATAATTGAATTCGGTGATATTGCGATTTCCGATGATGCGGCAGAAATCGAGAAATGAGCCGGGCCTCTCGGGAATGGTTACGGCAAACAATGCCTCCCGTCCTTCGCCCATCTCCGTGCGCTCCGCAACATGACGCAAGCGATCAAAGTTCATATTGGCGCCACTGTTGATGGCTGCCAGTATCTGGCCACGGGCTCCGGTCTGGCGCACATATTTCTTCAATCCGGCGACAGCCAGTGCTCCGGCCGGCTCGACAATCGTGCGGTTATCCTCGTAGATATCCTTGATCGCAGCGCAGATCTCATCGGTATCGACCAGCAGAATCTCATCCACATAGCGTTGTACCAGATCAAAGGTGTACTCGCCGACTTTTTTAACGGCGACGCCATCGGCAAAAATACCGACCTGATCCAGCGTGACACGGTGTCCGGCCCGAACCGAATCATGCATGGCCGCAGAATCGACCGGCTCTACACCGATAATACGCGTGCGCGGCGAGTGCTTCTTTAAATATACAGCGATACCGGCAATCAGGCCGCCACCGCCGATCGGTACGAATACCGCATCCAGATCGCCGGGATTCTGACGCATCATCTCTTCGGCGATCGTACCCTGACCGGCAATAACCAGCGGGTCGTCGTAGGGGTGAACGAATGTCAGCCCCTCGGTTCGGCAAAGGCGGGCGGCTTCTTCACTGGCATCGGAATAGCTGTCGCCGAACAATACTACATTGGCACCCATGCGCCGCACCGCACCGACTTTGATCTCCGGCGTGGTGGAGGGCATGACAATGGTTGCGGCAATGCCCAGCTTGTGACTGGCGAGTGCCACGCCCTGGGCATGATTGCCGGCGGAGGCGCAGACCACGCCGCAGGCCCGCTCCTTATCACTCAAGTGGGCGATTTTGTTGTAAGCACCACGTAATTTGAAGGAGAATACCTGCTGCATATCCTCGCGTTTGAACAGTACTTCATTGTTCAATCGTGTGGAGAGCTTTGGAGCGAGCTCCAGAGGTGTTTCAATGGCAACGTCATAGACGCGTGCCTGTTCAATGGCTTCAAGGTATAAATCGGACATGGGGCAGCTTCTACCATGAAAACAGGGCGGATTCGAGTTTGAAGATAGAAACAATCACAGAAATGGATCGTGGTCTGGCTTATGCCGAGGCCTGCTTCGAGACTTTCCGGGTTATCAATGGCGAGATATTTAACTGGCCTGCCCATGCCGCAAGACTCAGACGGGGGTTGGATGCATTCGGCCTGACGGTGAGCGATGCGCAAACAGAGCGGATGCATGCGGCCTGTTTGCAGGCGGCTGCAGGGACGGATGCTCTGGTGCGTCTGACCGTTTCCGGTGGCGACGCGTCGTGGGGTCTGTTTACGCCTGCAGATGCGATTTCTGCCCGAATTCAGGTGATGCCGTATCATGCTGATGCCGTTTTACCTGTATTGAAGGTGATGGAGTGGTCATCGCCTCCGATTCATCGCATGGCCAAATTTACCGCTGATTATGCATCCACATTGCGGGTGCTGCGCGGTGAGCGGCATGCCTTGTTTGTGCATCAGCAACAGCTTGTCTCTGCCGCAACCGCCAATGTAATGATTTTTCGCCACGGCCAGTGGTGGACGCCGGCACTGACTGCCGGCGTGCTGCCCGGTGTGATCCGTCAGCACCTGATAACATCGGGTGTCGTGCGGGAGGGGGTATGCCCGGCCAGGTGGCTGGATGATTGCGATGCACTGGCATTGACAGCCAGCAGCTTCTTTGTCCGGCCGGTAGCCGGGATCAGACGCGAGCAGCGTAGTTGTGATCTGGTTGACCTAAGTGCGGGCCTGAAACAGAGTTTATACGGCATGCCGGGCGTGCCGAAGGATTTGCTTGATGCGTAGAACATGGATGTTTTTGATGATGACGTGCCTGATAGCAGCGCTTGCGGCAGCCGGCTGGCTCTATAGTCGGGTGACCAGTCTGCATGCACCATTGGCAGCAGTGGAGATGATGATACCTCCCGGTGCCGCTTCCGCCCGCATCGCCCGCCAGCTGGAGCAGCAGGGGGTGATCACCTCATCGCTCGCGATGCGCTTGTGGTTTCGTCTGCAGGGAGCCGATCACAATCTGAAAAGCGGGTTATATCGTTTTGACAAGGCGGATTCGATTAACGGTATCATGCAACGTCTGCAACGGGGCGATGTGATGCATTTTGAGCTTACCGTGCCGGAAGGGCTGCGTAACGATGAGGTGCTGCAGTTGCTCGCTGCCGAAACCGATGTGCCGTTGCAGCAGTGGCACAATGCGCTGGTATCGCTGCTACCGGGGGAGGCGGAAGGGCGCTTGCTGCCGGAGACGTGGGAGTACACCAAGCCGCTCGACCCGGTCCGCTTTTTGCGCACGATGATGCAGGCTCAACAGAAATTACTGGCTACATTGGCAACGGATGCTGCTGAGCAGCAGCGTCTGCGCATTATTGCCTCGGTGATAGAAAAAGAGACGGCGCTGGATCGGGAGCGTCCGCTGGTATCGGCGGCGATTCATAACCGGTTGAAAAAAGGTATGCCATTGCAGATGGACCCGACGGTGATATACGGTATATACCGGACGAAGGGTGCATTTTCCGGTAATATCCACCGGACAGATCTGACTACGGATACGCCGTGGAATACCTATACACGCAAGGGCTTGCCGCCAACGCCTATCTGTAATCCGGGCAAAGCATCGTTGCTGGCGGCAGCTGCGCCTGCAGCGGTGGACTACCTCTACTTTGTGGCTGATGGCAGTGGCGGTCACGCCTTTGCCGCCACGCTGGCTGAGCATGAGCGCAATGTGCGCAAGTGGGTGAAACTCGAAGAGAAGCGCAGTCATGAAAAATAGATCTGCTGTGAATATCGGGCCGGATCAGGTGCTGATCATCGAGCTGGATATTCCCGCCGCTCATCAGTTGCTGGTGCAATCGATCCTGCAGGGAGAGGACGGGCTGGGGGTTATACGCAGTTTTGATCATGCATCCGGCCGCCAGCAATTCTGGACCACGCCGGATCAGCGGCAGGAGGCGCTCGACTGGCTCAACACGTTGCCCGATGCGCTGGGGTGCACCGTGACGGGTGAATGGTTATGGCAGGCGGAGCCGTAACCGGATTTCCGCTTCACCATAAAACGGATGGCTTCGCAGATAGATCAAGCTAGGGTGCGCGGATGTTTACAGGTATTATACAGGATGTGGGGCGCATCACAGCGATAGCGTCCGAGCCGCAGCAAATGCATATACAAGTCGAATCGACCCTGGATATGCAGGGTTGGGCTTTGGGTGACTCGGTGGCGGTCAACGGCTGTTGCCTGACGATTACGGCGTTTCCCTCCGCTCATCATTTTGCGGCCACACTATCGCAGGAGACGCTGGATCTGACTTGTTTCGCGCGTGCTGCAGTCGGCGATGCGGTGAATCTGGAGCCGGCGCTGAGGATGGGCGATGCTCTCGGCGGGCATATGGTCAGCGGTCATGTCGACGGTGTCGGTACGCTTTGTTCCATTACGCCGGTAGGCGAGCACCGGGTGTTCGAATTTGAACTGCCTGTTGCGCTGGCCCGTTATGTGGTGGTCAAGGGCTCTGTGGCAGTGCACGGCGTCAGTCTGACCGTGAACAGTGTCGACGGATGCCGTTTCAGCGTGAATCTGATTCCGCATACGCTGACTCATACCTGTCTCGGCACACTGAAGAGCGGGGGCCGGGTAAACATCGAAACAGATATGTACGGCCGCTATGTGGAGCGTCTGACACAGTTTGCACAACAGGAGCATGAATGAGTCTGGCTACAAGTGAAGAGCTGATTGAGGAGCTGCGTGCGGGGCGCATGATTATCCTGGCGGATGATGAGGATCGCGAGAATGAAGGCGACCTGATTATGGCCGCCGAATGGGTCACGCCGGAAGCCGTAAATTTTATGGCGACGCACGGACGCGGACTGATCTGTCTGGCCATGACACAGGAGCAGACGGATCAACTGCAGCTGCCGCTAATGGTGGCCAATACCAATTCCAAGTTTAAAACCAATTTCACCATCTCGATCGAGGCGGCTGAAGGGGTGACGACCGGTATTTCGGCTTTCGATCGGGCGCATACCATACGCACGGCGATCAGGGATGGTGTACTGCCGTCCGACATCCATACGCCCGGCCATGTGTTTCCGCTGGTGGGACGCGAAGGTGGACTGCTTGTGCGTGCAGGCCATACCGAAGCCAGTATCGATCTGGCGCGCATGGCAGGGTTGAAGCCATCCGGTGTGATCTGTGAAATCATGAATGAAGACGGCTCGATGGCGCGTATGCCCGAGCTGAAGGTCTTCGCGCGTAAACACAATCTGAAGGTAGGTACGATTGCCGATGTGATTCGTCATCGTCTGCAGCACGATTCACTGGTTAAACGTGAGGTGGAAGTGCGCATGCCGACCGAATTTGGTGAATTCAGGCTGATCGGCTATACCAATGCCGTGGATCAGGCCGAGCATGTGGCACTGGTGATGGGTGAGCCATCGGCCGAACGCCCGTGTCTGGTGCGTGTGCATTCCGAGTGTCTGACCGGTGATGTGTTTGCTTCCCGCCGCTGCGATTGCGGTTCCCAGTTACATGCCGCCATGCGCCAGGTTAGTGAAGCGGGCGAGGGCGTGGTTCTCTATCTGCGTCAGGAAGGTCGCGGTATCGGCCTGCTCAACAAGCTGAAGGCCTATAATCTGCAGGACGCCGGCCATGACACGGTTGAGGCCAACACGGCGCTCGGATTCAAGCCGGATCTGCGCGATTATGGCATCGGTGCGCAGATTCTGCGTGACCTGGGATTGCGGCGACTGAACCTGTTGACCAATAATCCCAAGAAGATTGTTGCACTCGACGGCTACGGGCTGGAGGTCTGTGAGCGGGTACAGCTGCAGAGCGAACCGCATGAGGATAATATCGCTTATCTGACCGCCAAGCGTGAAAAAATGGGTCATATGTTGGATTTGAACAGAGGAGATCAATCTTGAGTCTGGATGCTCCCCACTTGATGGGTAACGTCGACGCCAGCGGCCTGAAGGTCGGTATCGTTGTCAGTCGTTTCAATGCCGATATCACCGATGCACTGCTTACCGGCGCTGTTTCGGCTCTGAAAGAACATGGCAGTCGTGATGAGGACCTGATGGTGATTCATGTGCCGGGTGCTTTTGAAATCGGTACCATTGCCGCCAAAATGGCCAACTCCGGCCGTTTTGATGCGATTGTATGCCTGGGCTGCGTGATTCGTGGCGATACGGCCCACTTTGATTATGTATGTCAGGGCGCGATGGACGCGATAGGTTATATTGCCCGGCGCGGAGATATCGGTGTGGGTAACGGTGTGCTGACGCTGGACAGCGTCGAGCAGGCGATTGAGCGCATTGGCGGCTCACATGGTCATAAGGGTGAAGAGGCGGCATTAACGGCTGTTGAAGTAGCCTGTCAGTTGAAGTTTATCGATCGGGAACTGGAGGAATAGTGGCGAATCGTCATCAGGCGCGGGAATCCGTGCTGGAAACATTGTACGCATGGAGTTCAGCTCAGCAGGATTCAGGTATGATTCCTGAATTGCTGGCTTCCCGGTTGCAGCATGAAGAGCGTGCAGATCAGGATGAGAGTTACCTGCGCGAAGCCGTATATGGTATTACTGATCACACTGATGCTCTGGATGAACTGATTAAAACGGCGGTGCGCGGTCGCAGTCTGCGTTCGGTCGCCCAGATTGAAATCAATGTGATTCGTCTGGCTGTATGGGAGATGCAGAACCGTCTGGAGATTCCTTACCGCGTGATCATCAATGAGGCGCTGGAGCTGACCCGGGATTATGCAGGTGAACCGCCGCGTGGTTTTATTAACGGTGTGCTGGACAATCTGGCCAAACAACTGCGTCCTGCCGAGATGAAAGACAAAAAATAAAGGTGTTCACCGCAGAGAACGCAGAGGGAAACCACTCATTATAAAAGGTGCTGAATCAGCGCGCGTGGCACCATCATTGATGACTGAGTGCACTGCGCATCTACCTGTGTTTCCTTTGCGTCCTCTGCAGTAAACAAACAGGTCATCATGTTTTTAACACGGGGGGAGTATGAAAGATGAGGATGCCGTTCGGCATTTACAGCAATCCGACAACTACCGTGTGCTCGAGCGACTGAATCCGCCGGCGCGTTATCTCAATGGAGAGCCGGCCACCGCGCGCATCGGCCTGGTGATTGATACCGAAACAACGGGTCTTGATACGACTGCCGATACCATCATCGAACTGGGTTTTGTTGCCTTTAGCTATGATGCCGGTTCTGGCCGGATCTATGAAGTGCTGCATAACTATGACGGCTTTGAAGATCCGGGTGCGCCGCTGAGTGATGTGGTAAAACAGTTGACCGGCATTAGCGATGCGATGGTTGCAGGTCAACGTCTGGATGATGCGGAAATAGAAACATGGCTCAAAAAAGCAGATCTGTTGATCGCCCATAATGCCGCTTTTGACCGGCCGATGCTGGAGCGGCGCCTGCCGCTGGCGGCAGAAAAAAACTGGGCATGTACCTTTTGTGATATCAACTGGGATGCGGAAGGCATCGCCAGCCGCAAGCTGGATTATATCGCCTGTCGGCTGGGATACTTCTTTGACGGGCACAGGGCCGTGGTGGATGCGCAGGCTACATTACACCTGCTTACCCGGGCTATGCCGATATCAGGCAGGGCCGCGATGGCACTGCTGCTGGAAAATGCCCGTGAACAACGCTGTCGCCTGTTTGCGGTCGGCGCGCCGTTCGAGAAAAAAGATGATTTGAAAGCGCGCGGCTATCGCTGGCTGGCGGATGTCTCTGTGGCTGATCGGTTCGGTAAATCAAAAAAAGGTGTCTGGAGCACTGTCGTTGCCGGAGCAGATATTTCGGCGGAAGAGCAGTGGCTGCAGGCAACTGTTTACGATGGAAAGCCTGCAGTGTTTGTCAGGCGCGATATTCCACCCCGCGACCGCTATTCGGTGCGCGAGTTTTTGCCTGAGGCTGTCAGCAGATAGTGGTGTTTGGTACTGCCGTAATGTAACGTCCATCGTGAGGGAGGGGAGGTGCTACACCTCCTGTTGCATTGGAGGCATGTGTGATGGGAATGAAGGGCAAGTGCATACTGGCAGCGGGGCTGGTCGGATTCTTGTTGCCGGGAAATATCCACCCGGCTTCGGCTGGAGAAAGCTTTATCACATCACCGCTGCCTCTGCGCAACATGTATCCGCCGATGATGCGTTTTCTTGATCCTGTTCCCGATTCAGCCCTGCGTGATTACAGTAACTGGGATATCGGACTGCATCAGCACCTCTCCAGTATTTATCAGGGCGATCAGTGGCCGGCGAATCAGTTGCTCGCTGATATGGAGCTTTCTGTGACGGATCTGACCGTGCGCAAAGCGATCACGCAGGATATGGACCTGTCTGTGCAACTCTCACTGCTGCGACCGTTCAATGGGGTGATGGATCAGCTGGTGAAGGATGTACATAAGATATTGGGTGTTCCCGGTTCAGGTCGTCAGTTCAGGCCCAATAATTCGTTCGGTTACTATTTCAGGCCCGGTAGCCCCGGTGGCTGGCAGGGAAAGAACCGGTGGGAGGTGGGTAATACCACGATCTCGTTACGTAAACAGGTGATAGCTGGTGATGGCTGGGCTATTGCCGGACTGACTTCGATCAAGCTGTCGACAGCCTCAAGCGCTCGCGGTCTGGGTAATGGCAGGCCTGATGTCGGTTTGGGCGCGGTGGTTAGTGCAGCCAGTGATCACTGGTTCATGCATGTGGAGGCGTGGGGGATTCACACCTTTACCAAAGATGTCGCCGCAGGCGCTTTCCCGGCAGTGAAATATCATCCCTATGTGCGCGGTTCGGCGACCCTGGGCTGGAAGTACAGCGATCAGCTTGCGTTGATTGTGCAGGGGCAGGGTGGGACATCGCCCTATTCAAGCGGCATACGGCAGCTGGATAAGCTTCCGCTTATCTATTCATTCGGCCTTCAGGGTGAAACCGACTCCGGCACAGGCTGGACACTGGCTTTTACCGAGAACGGCCTGACCCAGCTTACGACTCAGGATTTCACCTTCTCTCTCGCTCTGCACTGGCAGTTTTCCAGCTGATTTGGGCACCTGACCCGGGTCATCGGTATATGCCTCTTTGTGCAAGAGCGCTGCTGATCGGCGGGAGGTAGGGGCTGTTTTCTGCGGCGATCAATGTTCAATGCAGTGCTCTGTTTCTGATGTTTGAGGCGACGGGGTGACGGCGTGGCGGTGTCAGCGCTTGCCTGATGTGTCAGGATTCAGCGATGAACTCTGATTGCGTCAAATCGACGGTGCAAGCGAAGGCACTGGAACATGGGTTTGACCTGTGCCGGGTCACGCAGCCGGTGGTGGCGCGTGAGCATGCCGAGGCACTGCATCGCTGGGTCGATGCGGGCATGCAGGGCGAGATGGACTGGATGGCGGAAGAGGTGCGCCTGCAACGGCGTAGCGACCCGACATCGATGCTGGCCGGAGTACGCTCGGTGGTTACAGTGGCGATGCGTTATACGCCGCCGGAGTACGGGCTGAATGAAGCATGCTCCGGAACAAGGCGGGGCGTGATTACCGCCTATGCGCATGGCGATGATTACCATGAGGTGATGAAAAAGCGCCTGAAGGCACTGGCGCGTGATCTGGACACTCTGCTGGGCAGACACGATCAGCGGGTGTTTGTCGATACAGCACCGGTACTTGAGCATGCACTGGCGGAGCGTGCGGGGCTGGGCTGGCAGGGGAAACATACGCTGACCATTCACAGAGGAGTAGGCTCGTGGTTTTTGCTTGGTGAGATTTTTACCACAGCTGAAATCGTGCCGGATGCGCAGGCGGCAAATCACTGTGGCAGTTGCACGGCCTGTATCGATATCTGTCCGACCGGAGCCATAGTGGCGCCATATGTAGTGGATGCGCGTCTCTGTATCTCCTATCTGACGATTGAATTTGACGGCTTTATACCGCACCCGTTGCGTCCGTTGATGGGTAACCGGATCTACGGATGCGACGATTGTCAGATGATCTGCCCGTGGAATGAGCATGCAGGTAAGGGGACGACGCTGGGGGATGATCTCCTTACACCAAGGGGGGAGAATCATTTGCCCGACCTTGTTAGTATTCTGCAGCTGGATGAGGATGCTTTTCGTCATCGCTTTATGAAATCCCCCATCCGGAGAACAAAGCGGCGCGGCCTGTTACGTAATGTCTGCATTGCCATGGGAAATTCCGGTCATGCCGGGTTTATGCCGGATCTGATTGCGGTGCTCGATGATGTCGAGCCATTGATTCGTGGCCATGCTGTCTGGGCGCTCGGGCAGTTGGTCGGACAGGAAAACAGGGCTGATATTCTGGCTGTACTTGTGCAGATGAATGTGGCTGAAAAAGATGATGCTGTACGTGAAGAGATATCACTAACTATGCGGCATATAAGGATGAACGATGAGTAAACCAAAAGCTTTTATATTTGATCTCGACGGTACACTGGTGGATGCGCTGCCGGATATTCAGGCCAATGCCAATCGTGCGCTGGAGTCACTTGGCTATGATTTTCGCCTGACTCTTGAAGAGACACAACCGCATGTCGGCGGCGGAGCGCACAAGCTTGCCTCCAATGTGCTGGGGCTGCCGATGGAGCATGCCGAGACGATGGCTCTGTATCACGCCTTCGCCGACATCTATGAGCAGCACCCGGCCGATTTTGGCAAGCCATTTCCCGGTGTGATAGAGACGCTTGATGCACTGAAAGCACGCGGAATCCCATGCTGTGTGGTGACGGCGAAGCCGGCCAAGGCGCGTGTGAAGGTGCTCGATGCGCTGGGGCTTACCCCTTATCTGACGCTGGCATTGTCGCCGGAAGACGGCTTTGCCAAGAAGCCTGCGCCGGACATGCTGTTTGAATGCTGCCGGGCGATGGGCGTAGAGCCGTCCGAGACGGTAATGGTGGGGGATACCCGTTTTGATGTAGAGGCCGGGTTCAATGCAGGCTGCCATAGCGTCGGCTTTGCCGAACATGGTTACCAGGAACTGCCGGAAGAATTTGTCGGACGCGTGGTGTCGCTGCATGCATTTACCGACCTGCTGAAGCTGCTCGATGACTGACAGGCGGGTCTCCGGCATCTACGGTATTTTGCCGGCTGATCTGGATACGGATGACCTGATGGGCAGGGCAGAGGCGGCACTGAAGGGCGGCCTGCGTATCCTGCAATTCCGCGACAAGAAGCAGGGGTATAACCGGGCTCTGAAACGGGCGAAGGCCTTGCGCGCACTGACGGCTGATTATGATGCCTGTTTTATTGTCAATGATTCGGTTCAGATGGCACTGGATGCCCGCGCTGATGGCGTACATCTGGGGCGTGATGATATGCCGAATCTCACGCAGCTGCGTGTCGATGCGGGTCACGATCTGATTGTTGGCGTGACCTGTCGTGGTGATGCCGGGCTTGCCAGACATGTGTTGAGAGAGGGTGCGGATTATATTTCGATTGGCGCGGTGTGGGCGACGCAGTCAAAGCCCGAGGTGCCGGCCATCGGACTGCCCCGCCTGATCAAGGCACGGGAACTATTTCCCGATGCCGATATTTGTGCCATTGGCGGCATTAATCTGAGTAATATTGTACAGATCAAGGCGGCCGGAGCGGATTGTGCTGCGGTGATTTCAGGCCTGTTTGCGGCCGATGATATTGAGTTGACCGCTGCCAGACTGGTTGCGCTCTGGGACGCGGCATGAGTGATGTGATGATGGCGCGGCCTGTTTGCCTGACCATTGGCGGCTCCGACTCATGTGGCGGAGCAGGCATTCAGGCTGATCTGCGCGTGTTTGACAGGCTTGGTGTATACGGTTGTTCGGCTATCACGGCTCTGACGGCACAGAACCCGCTTCATATTGCGCGTATTGAGCCTGTATCGCTGGCACAGCTCGATGCCGAGCTGCACGCGCTGTTTGATTATTATGATGTGGCGGTGGTGAAGACGGGCATGCTGCTCGATGCCGAGCATGTGGCGGTGGTGTCAGGGCTTTTGGCAGAGCTGCATCACGGATCGCTTGTTGTGGACCCGGTCATGATTTCGAGCAGTGGTAGTGTGCTGCTTGATCAGGGCGGCGTGGCTGCTTTGCGCGGAGCGTTGTTGCCGCAGGCTGCTCTGATTACACCGAATCTGGATGAGGCCGATGCCTTGCTGGGTCAACCCAGTGGCTATGCCGCTGACTCTCCGGTTGAGGCGGTCAAGGCGTTGCGCGAAGCACTCGGTTGTCCCGTGTTGCTCAAGGGGGGGCATGCCGACGGGGATATGTTGCTGGACCTGCTCTGTGATGAGGAGGAGGGGATTCATCGGTTTACCCATATCCGTCAGTGCTGGAGTGCAGGAGAAGGGCATGGAACAGGCTGCCGGCTGGCTTCGGCTGTGGCCGCCGGACTGGCGAATCAGATGCCGCTGGTTCCGGCTGTGGAAGCAGCGATTGCCTTCCTGCAGGAGTGCACTGCCTGAATCAACAGGGTATGCGCCGAAGATGCCTTGTAACTACTTGATTATTCGAAACAAATATGAAAAAGCTTTATTTTTTCGCTGCCGCAGCTATACTGCCCCACCGTTCAGGCAGGCTGCTTCGTCAGTCTGCCTCTCTTTTGGAGGCTTTTAGATGATTAAACTGTATTCCGATGCCCATTGCCCGAACTCGCATCGCACCCGTATTGTACTGGCGGAAAAAGAGTTGCCGGTGACAACACAAGAGGTGGAAACAGATAACCTCCCTGCCGATTTTCTCAAGCTTAACCCTTATGGGAAACTGCCGACAGTGATTGACCGCGACATCGTTTTTTTCGAATCCTCCGTGGTCAATGAATATCTGGATGAGCGTTATCCGCATCCGCCGCTGAAGCCCGGCTCACCGGCCGAGCGGGCGCAGATGCGTCTGGCTGTGCTGCAGCTGGAGCGTGAGTTGTACCCGCTCTACGAAGAGACCAGTAATCCACGCAAGAAAAAAGATGCGGTCAAAAAGATTTCAGCCTATCTCGAATCACTGAACGGCTATCTGGCTCGTCAGGAATATTTTATCGGTGAGCAGTATACGCTGGCTGATATTACACTGGCTCCCATCCTGTGGCGTCTGGAGTCTCTGGATATCGATACGGCTGCATGGCCGCATCTGGAAGGCTATATGGATCGTCTGTTTGAAAGGCCTGCTTTTGAGCGGGCACTCTCCGAAGTCGAGCAAATGCTGCGCGAATATTGATTGGTTAATTGTGAACGCTGTCACTTCTCGTTAACAGTTTGTGTAGCTATCATAGGCTCATGTTCATCCACCGCTGTATAAGGGGAAATAGCCAGTGTTTGATGTGATTCGCAAGAACGACCCCGAATGGAGCAGGGTGACTCGCTTTATTCACGATACATACCAGCGGGCTTACGGGGCCGAGGTCGACACCTTTATGCCGCAGATTATGCGGGTGACCAATGCTGCAGGTGAATACCGGGCGGTTATGGGTTATCGCGCTGCCGGTCAGGAAAGGCTGTTTCTGGAAAACTATCTGGATGAGCCGATAGAGGCCTCGATCTCCCGCTATCTGGGTAGAACAATCGAGCGCTCAAGCATCGTTGAAGTAGGTAATCTGGCTGAAGCAAAGGCGGGCGATGCGCGTCTGGCGATTATCGCAGCAACCGCCTATATGTGGGCTCGCGGTTATCGCTGGGTTGCCTTTACCGGTGTTACCCGCATGCGCAACGTGTTCCGCAAACTGGGGCTGGATACGCGTGAGCTGATGGTTGCCGATGAAACCCGGCTGCCGCCTGAAGAGGTCGCCAAATGGGGGGCATACTATCAGGGGAATCCTGTGGTCTGCTTTGCCGACATCAAACACGGACATGATAACCTGCAGGATCTGTGGGCCAGCCTGCGCGATACCTGGGCGGCCGCGGAAGAGGCCGGTATACGTGCGGCAGGCGATAACGGAGTGCCTGCATTCGCTGCGGCTGAAGACGAGGCAACAGAACAGGGTGGTATGGAAGGGAGCGGCATTTGAGTCGCGTACTGGCAGCACTCCATACCCAGGCTAATGATCGACCCGAACATGTTGCGCTCACATCTGCTTCCATCTCCTACAGCTACAGTGAACTGCGCGATGTTGTAGACTCTGCAGCTTCCCTGCTGCGTGATACAGACATGCATACGCTGGCACTGGCTGCGGATAATTCGCCTGCATGGTTGTGTGCGGACCTGGCGTGTATGCAGGCAGCGATTCCACTGATACCCGTGCCGCATTTCTTTGCACCGACCCAGATCGGCCATCTGCTGCATCATGCCGGTGTCGATGGCATCCTGACAGACAGGGCGGATCAGTTTTCGGCGCTGCTTGCACAACTGGGTATTCCGTCTGAGGCAACCGTCACAACCATTGCCGGATTAAGCCTGATCCGGATTTCTACTGCGGATGTGCGGCTACCTGCTGACTGCGCCAAAATCACCTATACCTCCGGCTCAACCGGCGAACCCAAGGGCGTCTGTCTGAGCCTTGATGCGATGGAGACGGTTGCAGCCTCACTTGCAGCCGCAACCGGGGCAGGCGCAGAGGATCGTCATCTGGCACTGCTGCCGTATGCCACGCTGCTGGAAAATATTGGTGGTGTGTACGCACCGCTGCTGGCCGGTGCGACGATCCATGCTCCGGGTATGGCTGCCATCGGCATGAGCGGGGCCAGTGGCCTGGATGTGAAGCAGTTTGTCAGCGCGCTGCACGCCGCCCGGGCGACAACCTGTATTATGATTCCGCAGATGCTGCATGCACTTGTTGCGGCTGTTGGCGGCGGAATGGCGAAGCCGGAAAGCCTGCGTTATATCGCGGTGGGCGGTGCACCGGTATCGCTGAAGCTGCTGGAAACGGCCGCCCATCTGGAGCTGCCGGTGTATGAAGGTTATGGCCTTTCCGAGGCAGCCAGTGTGGTAGCGGTTAATGCGCCGGGCGTTAACCGGCCGGGCAGCGTCGGCAAACCCTTGCCGCATGTAACGCTGAGCTTTGCCGATGACGGTGAAATTCTGGTGCGTGGCAGCCTGTTTTCCGGCTATCTGGGCGAGAGTCAGATGGCAAGCGGAGCAGCATGGCCGACCGGTGATATCGGTTATCTGGACGATGATGGATTCCTGCATCTTTCCGGTCGCAAAAAACATATATTTATTACCGCATTTGGCCGCAATGTGTCACCGGAATGGGTGGAGCGCGAGTTGTCGATAGAGCCGGCGATCGGCCAGAGCTGTATTTTCGGTGAGGCGCGTCCGTTTAATGTTGCAGTCATTGTACCGAGACAGAATTTCGACATGGCTGCGGTAGATGCCGCTGTAGCATCGGCCAACGCACGCCTGCCCGATTATGCCAGAATTTCGCGCTGGGTTGAGGCCGGGGAGCCATTTAGTGTGGCTAACGGTCTGTGGACCGGCACCGGCAGGCCGCGGCGGCAGCATATAGAGACACATTATCGGCAACAGTTAGATACTATATATGAGGAGTCATAAATGGCGTTTTACGATGATTTGATTGAGGCGACCGAGGTCGAACGCAATACATTATTGTCCATTCCATTTATCCAGTCGGGAGCTGCCGGTCAGCTGTCACTGGAGAGCTATCTGGCCTTTCTCGGCCAGGCTTATCACCATGTGAAGCATACAATACCACTGCTGATGGCGACCGGCGGTCGTCTGCCCGAACGGCTGGAGTGGTTGCGCGAGGCGATCGGTGAGTATATCGAAGAGGAGATGGGGCATCAGGAGTGGATTCTCAACGATATTGCGGCATGCGGTGCTGATAAAGAAGCCGTACGTCACGCTATGCCGTTGCCTGCAACCGAGCTGATGGTGGCCTATGCCTATGACACGGTATATCGCAATAATCCGGTCGGTTTTTTCGGCATGGTGCTGGTGCTGGAGGGAACCAGTGTTTCACTGGCAACTCACGCAGCCGAGAATATCCAGCAGGCGCTGAATCTGCCCAAGTCGGCATTTTCCTATCTGAGTTCGCACGGCTCTCTCGATGTGGGCCATGTCGACTTTTACGAGAAGCTGATGAATCGTCTGGACAGGGAAGAGGATCAGCAGGCCGTCGTGCACTGCGCGAAGATGATGTACCGCCTTTACGGTGATATTTTCCGCAGCCTGCCGGTTGTCCGATTGGAGCAGTAAATGGAGATCAAGGGAAAACGTATTGTTCTGACCGGTGCCGCCGGCGGTATGGGAAGCCTGCTGGCCGCTGAACTGGTTGCCGGCGGTGCGACACTGGCTATGGTGGATGCCAACGCCGATGCGCTGCACAAGGTTGCGGCAGGGCTGAAAGGTTCGCATACGGTTGCCGGTGATCTCTCATCGGCAGAAGGGTGCAAGGTTGCCGCGGAAGAGTGTCTGCAGCTGCTTGGTGGCGTTGATCTGCTGATCAATCTGGCCGGCATTAACAGCTTTGCAGCCTATGAGGATGAAGACCCGGGCAAAATCGAGTTGATTATGCGGGTCAATCTGTTGGCTCCGATGTGGTTGACGCGTGCATTTCTGCCAGCGATGTTGGAGCAGAACTCGGGACGCATCGTCAATGTCGGTTCCATCTTCGGTTCGATCGGTTTTGCCTATTTCAGTGTCTATTCAGCCAGCAAGTTTGGTCTGCGCGGTTTTTCCGAGGCGCTGCGGCGCGAACTGGCCGATAGCGCGGTCAAGGTGACCTATATTGCTCCGAGGGCAGTGAAAACACCGATTAATTCCGATGCTGTGATGAAGATGAATGAAGCGACCAAGACGAATATGGACGCCCCCGAAGATGTGGTTAAAAAGATTGTTGCGGCAATCAATAATGATCACAAGGACATCTACTTCGGCTTCCCGGAGTCTCTGTTTGTGCGCATCAATGTGCTCTTTCCGCGCCTTGTTGACAGGGCGCTGGCTGCGCAGAATCGCATCGCACGCACGTTCGCAAAGAAGCAGTAGTCAAACTGTGGTGAAAATGAATTTGTGTTACTGATCAACATTTTGGATAAGGAGACAGAACGATGATGAAATGGATGGCGGCTGCCTTTGTGGCAACCGGAATGCTGGCAAGTACAGCCTGTGCAGATGAAGTAGATAATGCTGTGCTGGTGTTGCAGCACGAATGGGCTCAGGCCAATTACAAGACGGCTGACGATAAGAAGGAAGCGGTATTCAAGGCGTTGGTGGATAAGGCGGCGGCGCTGGATGCAAAGTATCCCGACCGGGCCGAGCCGAAGATATGGGAAGCGATCATTCGGGCCGGCTATGCCGGGGCCATGGGCGGTGTGTCGTCGATGTTCAATGCCATGCCTCAGATGAAGCAGGGGCGTGATCTGTTACTGGCGGCGGAAAAAATCGATCCGCACGCGCTGCACGGATCGGTCTACACCACGCTGGGCAGCTTCTATTATATGGTGCCGGGCGGCTTTATCGGCTTTGGTGATGATGACAAGGCGATGGAGTATCTGAACAAGGCGATCGCCATGGCGCCGAATGACATGGATGCCAATTATTTTATGGGCGACTACTGGATGGAGCATAAAAAATACAAGAAGGCGATTCCATACCTGGAGAAGGTGATCGCTTTGCCTGCGGTGACCGATCGACCTGTGTACTCTGCAGGGCGGAAAGCCGAAGCTGTCGAGAAACTGAAAAAGGCGAAAAAGTAGTACGTACACTGATTCATTGATCTGAATGTTTGTCATACGGCCGGTTACATTAGTAACCGGCCGTATTTGTTTGTGCTGATCGTTGCCATGGCCGATCTGTTGTGCGGCTGAGATTTCTGCAAATTGCCAGCTGACCGATCGGTCGGTATGGTTGGCGGATATTTATGGAGGTGTGATTGATGCCCGGATGTGTGAAAATTCTGGATGCTGCGGAATCGCTGTTTGCCAGCCATGGTGTTGATGGTGTATCCATTCGAGAAATTGCCGAAGCAGCGGGTATATCCAAAGCAACGGTGTTCCACCATTTTGACAGCAAGGAAGCATTGTATCAGGCCGTGGTCAGGCGCTCGTGTAAAGGTATCGTTGCACTTGTGGCGCAAATGGCGGCGCGTGAAGATGGCAATCCGTTGGCATCGCTGGCCGATTACCGTCGTCATGATCTGCAGGAGACGCTTGCGCATGCGGATGTCGTGCGTCTGGTTTTGCGGGAGCTGACACTGGGCCGTGATGATCAGGCCCGCCAACTGAGCGAAGAGGTGTTTGGTGAGCATTTTGTCCGGCTGCGCCGGTTGATAGAAAAAGCACAGCATGCCGGTGAGCTGAAAACAGATGTGGATGCCGGTCTGGCGGCGGTATCCGTTGTCAGCATCAATCTGTTTCTGTTTCTTGTCTGGCCGGTACTCAAACACCTGCCGGACACACCGTTTGTTCGCATAGAGGATGCCGCCGAATCGATGTTCACGCTGCTGCTGGATGGTATGGCCCGATCCGGCTCGGTGTCCGGGAGTCAGGCATGAAATCATTTATGTTACTATTCATTGCTGCATGGCTGTTGTCCGGCTGCGGTAAAGATCAGAAAGACGAAGCAGCCGAAGTACAGGTGCGGTCAGTGAAAATCACCACAGCCGTGAGTGTTGCGCAGGATATCGAGGTGAGTGAAACGGCATTGGGCCGGATCATTGATCCGGTTGCCGCAACCATTGGTGCGGAGGTGCCGGGGCGTGTTGAAAGCGTGCTCGTGGATGCGGGTGTTGCTGTTTCAAAAGGGCAGTTGCTGGCCGTGCTGGATGATGCAGATGCGAAATCGGCTGTGGCAAAAGCGGAAGCGGAATTAAAGCGGCTGCAGGCTCAGCAGCAGGCCCAGCGCAGTCTGGTCAATCGTTATCAGGATATGATTGAAAAAAACTTTATCTCAAAGACGGTGCTGGAACAGGCGCAGGCGCAGCTGGATGTATTACAGCAGGGCGAGCAGGCGGCTGAAGCAGGCCTGAATCAGGCGCGCAATAACCTGCAGCGTACGCGTATCATCTCGCCGGTTGCCGGACGTGTTGAGCAGCGGTTGATTGCAGCGGGTGATTATATCGGCCTTGGCAAGCCGATGTTCAGTATTGCCGCAGGCAAACGCCTGATTGTATCGATTCCGCTGCCGGAAACACGGGCTGCCCACATTGAGAAGGGGCAGATGGTGCGCCTGCATCTGGCCGGTGCGACGAAACCGATCACTGCACCGATTACTGATCTGACGCCGATGGTAGGTCGCAGCAATGCATTTGAGGCGCGGGTGGAGATAGATAATCCGGGTCACTGGCGACCGGGTGCCTCGGTGACTGCTGAAATTATTACCGATCACCATAACGGGGCGGTGATGGTGCCGGAAGAGTGTGTGGTACTCAGGCCTGCCGGTTCGGTGATCTATCGCATCACAGGCAATATTGCGCATGCCGTGCCGGTGACGACCGGCGTACATTCAGATGGTCGCATCGAACTGATCTCCGGACTTGCTGCAGGTGAAGTGATAGCCGCCGAAGGCGCTGCTTATCTGAGCGACGGAGCACAGGTTGAAGTGCATAACACGGATGGAGTGAAGCCGTGAATCTGTCATCGATTTCGATCGATCGACATGTGCTGGCATGGATGATGTCGGCACTGCTGGTGTTGTTCGGTTTGATCAGCTACCAGCGTATCGGTGTGGATCGTTTCCCGACGGTGGATTTCCCGATGGTATCGGTAACCACCGTGCAGACCGGCCTGGATCCGGATGTGATTGATGCATCAATCACCTCAATAATCGAAGAAAAACTCAACAGTGTGCCGGGTATTGATCATGTAATCTCCTATTCCACACCCGGCGTATCGATTGTGACGGTGCAGTTTAAGCTGAGCAAGAATATTGATGTCGCGTTTAATGAAGTGCAGGCCAAGGTCAATCAGATACTGCGCCAGTTACCGGATGGTACCGACCCGCCGGTTGTGGCCAAGGTGGAGATTGGTGCTTCGCCCATTCTGTGGCTCTCACTGACCGGTGATCGTACGTTGCAACAGCTTAATCAATATGCCCGTAATATTATCAAAAAGCGGCTGGAGAATATCAACGGTGTCGGCGAAGTGCAGATTGGCGGTGAGCGCAAGCGTACTGTCCGTATCTGGCTGGATCTGCCGCGTATGCAGGGCATGGGTATTACCATTGCCGATGTGCTCAGTGCATTCAGACGCGAGCATATACAGTTTCCCGGCGGGTTCCTGACCGGCGGCAAACGCGAATATATGATCAAACTGGATATGGAGTTTCATTCGCTTGATGCCATTGGCAAATTGGTTGTGCGTGCGAGGGACGGTAACCTGATCCGGTTGAGTGATATCGGCCGTGTCGAGGACGGCCTGGCCGATGATCGGCAACTGGCCCGCTACAACGGCAAGCCGACGGTGGGTATCGGTGTGGTCAAGGTGACCGGTGCCAATGTGGTCGCTATTGTCGATGAGGTGAAACAGCGGCTGAACAACGAGATTTTACCGGCCTTGCCGGTCGGCATGAAGATCGGCATTGCCACCAATGATGCGGATATCGTACGCGGTATCGTTGACGGCCTGATCGAGCATATTTTTGAATCGGTATTGCTGGCAGCAATTGTGGTGCTGGTATTTCTGAAAAGCCTGCGCTCTACTCTGATCGTGGCTACGGCGATTCCGGTATCGATGCTGGCGGCGATTGCCACGGCCTATCTGCTCGGTTTTACCCTTAATCTGATGACGCTGCTGGCGCTGCTGCTGTTGATCGGCGTGGTGGTGGATGATGCCATTGTGGTGCTGGAAAATATCTATCGGCACCGGGAGAAGGGGCTGGAGCCGGATGCCCGAACTGCCGCGATCGCCGGTTCCCGGCAGGTAACCTTTGCCGTAATTGCTGCCAGTCTTACGCTGGTCGCTATTTTCGCACCGGTGATCTTTATGGACGGAATGATCGGCCGTTTCTTTAATGCCTTTGCCGTAATTGTCACCTTCGGTGTGCTCGCATCACTGTTTGTATCGCTGACGCTGGTGCCGATGCTGGCCTCGCGCTATCTGAAGGTACAGACAGAGCATGGCCGGTTGTACGGTTTGTTTAATCGCGCCCTGTTGTGGCTGGATCGCTTTTATACGCGTTTGCTGGGTTGGTGCCTGCGCCACCGTGGTACGGTGTTGTTGCTGGCGCTGGTCGGCTTTATTGCCAGCACCTCGTTATTCGGCATGATCGGCAAGGGGTTTGTGCCCAAGGAGGATGAGGGGCGCTTTATGATCATCTTCAAGGCGCCGCTCGGCGCCTCGATTGCGGATACCGATGGCAGGCTTAAGGCAGTAGAGCAGGTGTTGGCCGCCAACCCGGATATCAGCAGCTATTTCAGCCTGATCGGCTCCGGTCAGCTCGGGCAGGTGAATCAGGGTATTGTATATGTGCGGCTGACGCCCAAATCCGAGAGGGAACATCGTCAATGGGATGTGTTGCCGATGGTTCAGGAAAAGCTGGATCAGATACCGGGCCTGCATGCATTTGCCGTGAAAGTGCCGATTGTCGGCGGCGGTCAGCGTGGTGAGCCATTGCAGTTTGCCGTGAACGGACCGAACCTGGATGTGGTGGCCGATGTATCGAAGCAGATGCTGGCGCGGCTGAACAAGATTGACGGCATGGGGCATATGGATCTGGATCTGCAGCTGGATTTGCCGCAGCTGGATATCCATGTGGATCGGGAGCGGGCACGTGATCTCGGTATTGCCGCGGTGGATGTGGCGCAGACGATCGGTGTATTGGCAGGCGGCATGGATATTGCCCGCTATAACGATCAGCCGGGAGACGGTAATCGTTATGATATACGGCTGAAAGCGGAGCAGGGTGAGTTGATGCATCCATCGGATCTGAGCCGCATTTACCTGCGTGCCGCAGATGGTTCACAGGTGAGACTGGATTCGCTGGTCAGCTGGCAGGAGAAACTGGGCCCGGCGGTCATCCAAAAAATGGATCTGCGTTATGCCGGGTTGTTTTACTCTGCGCCAACCATGCCGCTGGGTGCTGCGGTGGATAAAATCAATGCGGTGGGAGCAGAGTTGCTACCGCCCGGTTACGGCATCATATATACCGGTCAGGCGGCCGAGTTCCGCAAAACAGGCAAGAATATGATGTTTGCTTTCGGTATTGCCATGCTGCTGGTGTTTATGGTGCTGGCCAGTCAGTTTAATTCGCTGGCGCAACCGTGGGTGCTGATGCTGGCCCAGCCGATGGCCATTATCGGCGGCGTGGCAGCCTTGTGGATGACCGGCAACACGCTGAATATCTTCTCGATGATCGGGCTGGTACTGCTGGTGGGGCTGGTGGCAAAAAACTCGATTCTGCTGGTGGATCTGACCAACCAGTATCGGCAGCAGGGGATGGGTATTGATGATGCGCTGCGGGAAGCTTGTCCGATCCGTATGCGACCGGTGCTGATGACATCGATGACGATTATCTTTGCACTGCTGCCGACGGCTCTGGGGCTGGGCAAGGGCAGTGAGATGACTATCCCGATGTCGGTAGCTGTGATCGGCGGTATGATCTCATCCACGCTGCTGACGCTGGTGGTGGTTCCGGCAGCCTACTCGTTGCTGGAGAACGGATTAATGAGGCTCTCTGCACGCCTGCACGGGCGTCGATCAGAATCGGATAAGGAGATGAATGTATGAAACGACTATCTCTGGCGCTACCTGCGCTGATGCTGTGGATACCGACACTCCATGCGCAACCCGTATCACTGAGTCAGGCGGTGACCGATGCACTGGGCCATGCGCCGGCATTGCAATCGGCAGAGGCTGCGCGTGACAGCGCCAGCGAAGATGCAAAACTCGGACGAGCCTGGTTGCTGCCCTATGTTGCGGCCAGTGGCTCGTGGCAGAAGGTGCGTCGCGATATTGTTTACGACAGACCGATTGCATTTCCGCTGGCCAATGAGTTGAACATGGTTGAGACCGATTATGGCGTCAAAGCCTATCAGCCGCTGTTTGATCTGGAGAAGTGGTCGCTTTACAAGCAGGGGCTGGCATCGGCAGCCATGGGAGAGACATCGCTGCAGTTGGTGCGCAGGCAAACCATACTGGCTGTTGCTTCAGCCTGGCTGGATGTGATGCGTACGATACAGCGGTTGAAGGCGGCAAAAGCCGACGAAGAGGCAATGCAGCGGCTGGCGGAACAGGCGGAAGCCTCGTTCAAGGTGGGACTGGAGCCGGTTAATACCTCTCTGGCGGCAACCAGCCGCCGCGATCTGGCACGCGCAAATAGAATCAGGGCTGAGCAGGCGGTCAATCAGGCCAGAGCCGTGCTCTCCTCACTGCTGGGGCATGAGGCGGATGTTACCGCGAGCATGAATCCATCGCCGCAGCCACTGGCATTGGCGAAGAGCTCTGAGCAATCATGGCTGGAGCAGGCAGACCACGCCGATCGCGTGCAGATGGCTGAAAATTCGATCTCGCTGGCTGATGCAGGTGAACTCAAGGCGCTCGGTGGTGCGTTGCCGAAGTTGCAACTGGTTGCCGGCTGGGATAAACAGCGCAGCAGTTCGGGTATGTTCGGTACCGGCTCACGTACGGAATCCACCTCTATCGGGGTAGAAATCAGTATGCCGCTATATGCGGGCGGCTCTACATGGGCGCAGCAGCGCAAGAGCGAAAAGGAAAAGATTCGGGCCGAGGCCGATCTGGATGAAGCGCAGCGTCAGGCAAAGCTGGCTACGCGTCAGGCATGGTTGCAGTGGCAGGCTACAGGCTCCGAGCTGACGGCTATGAAAGCGGCGCTAACCAGTGCCCGCAGCGAACGTGAGGCAGCGCATGCCGGCTTTGATGCAGGATTGCGCACGATGACCGAGGTGCTTGATGCCGAGGACCGGCTGGCCAGTGCCCGTGCAGGTCTGGCCGACAGCATCGCAACCCACGGTTTGTCCGTGCTGCAGTTATATGCAGCCGTTGGTACGCTGGATACGGATCAGGTGGCATTCGTACAGGACTGGTTGACCGCTTCAGCCCGCTGATCAGCAGATACCAAACTCCGGATGTACAGCACTCAGGGTGATAAGCTTGCACATCCCATTTAGGTAGAATGATTGCGAGTGCTCTTCGGGCAGGTATATGGACAAGTTCTTGTTAAAGAGGGAGAGGGAGATTATGTCCAAAATTCGGTTGTTTACTGGTTATGTGCTGTTAATGCTTCTGGTCGAGGGTTGTGCGATGGAGAATTTGTTACCACCTTCCAGAGAGATGTCGAATGGTGCTGTTATCAAACAGGTGTCACCGGATTTTAACCATGAAAACCTGTGGCAGGGGCAGATGATTGTGGGTGGTGTTGGTTCATACGCCAATGCCTGGAGCAAGGAGGTACGGATTGCACTGGCAACGCGTGCCACACGCGAGCTGAGCAGCAAGTTGCATCTGATTCGTCTACTTCCCTTTGAGCGTTATATGCAGAGCGTGGGAGAAGAGAATTTCATGCGCTATGGTGATTCGATTGTGAAAGACGGAGCCCTGGACAGTAATGAGCTGGAGCAGCTTTCCAAACAGTTGTCCGGTATTCGTTATGTGTTCTTCAAACGCATAATATTCGATAGCAATGATAGAGATGATCGAACGACCGCTACTCCCGACTATACCGATGGCGGGGAGATAGATTATTCCCGAACCCAGCGTGTGAATCGGGGTATGCGGGTCGAAGGGATTATTTATGACCTGCAACGCAAGAAGGTTGCCTGGACGGCAACCAGTCGCTTCAGCCTTTATCGCACGAGCAGCTATGAAAATGATCCGAATGATCCGTTCGGTAAACAATTGGCCGATGACATAGTTTTTGGTGGACAGCTGTCTGTACCCTCTGACGAAGAGATGATGGATGAGGCCGACAGGCTTTTTACTAGCATGCTTCCCAGGACTTGTGACTCAATCAAATCCTATAGTGACTGCAGCAAACTGAAGCGGCGTCTCTACAAGGAGTGGCAGGCAGTTCCGGCACATTGATCAGCTAATATCAAATTCAGGAAGTATGACGCTCCATGGGTGGGGTGTCCGCCTAGGGCCAGGAGCTCTCCGGACATCCAGCCCGACATTTAAACCCGCCAGCTTCAGCCCGCTAGTTGTTTTGATTGACGATTCATGATGGGCTCATGTAATGTGCGTATGGTTTATGCGCATGGAAATGATGGGGGCTCACGATGAGTAAACCGGTGAAACGGGCAGTAAACCTTCGTATCGATGAAAGCCTGATTGATCAGGCTAAAGCAATGAATATTAATCTTTCTCAAACACTGGAAACCTCTCTGGTAGCAGTTCTGCGCGAAAAGCAGAAGGCCGTATGGTTGGCGGAGAACAGCGAGGCTGTGAATGCCTATAACCAGCGTATTGAAAAACAGGGGCTGTTCAGTGACGGGCTGCGTCAGTTCTGATGGCGCAGTTTGATCTCTATCGAAACCCGAATCCTGAAACGAACACTTATATCCCATATCTGCTCGATGTTCAGGCTGATCTTCTTGATGTGCTGGCCACGCGGGTTGTAGCCCCGCTTTATACGCTGGAATCTATCTCGAAACCGTTACGGTATCTAAACCCGGTTCTGGAGATTAATGGTGAAAGGCTTGTACTTTCTACAGCAGAGTTAGCGGCTGTTTCAGCAGGGATATTGGCTGAGCCGGTAGGCAATGTGCAACGTTATCGGGATGAGGTTATTGCTGCATTGGATTTTACGTTTACCGGGATTTGAATGCGGTGATGTGTCACCAGAGTAATATCAAATGGCACCGTCACATGTTCGTACAGGATTGGTTGACCGAGCGGCTGTCCCGACTTCGGCCAGAAGTTCTCCTTACAGCTTCTGGCTGAATCTCGCCGTTGGTGACTGACGTAAAACGGCCAAACATAGACATTCACCTATTGGAAGGTTTACATTTAACCTTACCAAAGAGGGGAGGGCTATGATGATTCAATATTCAAGACCTGACCCCAGTTGCCAGAAGACGGGGCTGGCTCTTGACTGAATCAAAACGACTGAGAAAGCTGAAGGCAGACCTTATTAAGGAGCTCCCTTTTTTTCCCAATGATAAGACCACACTTGCCGACCTGAAAAATCAGGGACTGCAAGGCGTGTTGCTTCATTACCTACATTGGAAGACTAGAATAGTTCCCCCTCGTCGGCGAAGGGTGGAAATTGCCCCTGAAGTAACTTCAGATAGGCGGTGGACGAGTCTGAAGGCAGACATTAATCGCTTGCTAGAAAAAGTTCGTAACGGAGAAGACATATACCCTTATCACTCAAAAAGAGCGCATAGGAAGGGTTATACGCCGATCCAAGGAACGCAAAATGACGGGGTAGATTCGTGGGAAGACAAAGACCAATTATTGAACACGATGGGGTTCTATCACTTCCATTTGGATATGAATGTTCTTAGCAGTGGATTATCAGAAAGAACTGATGATGTTCTCTTTGCCTTTGTGTCGCGTGAAACATTCCATGCAATAGGGATCTTTGATCACAGTGTTTTTGAGCATACTGCCCACGACAAAAGCATGACCGCCGAGCGCGAGAGGATGTGGGAGCTCCATGAAAAACACACCACCCATGGAATGGCGCCAGGCACAGTCTATATTAGCAATCCAATAATGATGTCTGGGCATCCATTGTACGTAGTAGAAATGTGTTCTCATTATGCACGGATCATTACTGAAATTGATCAAAAATTAGATGATCGTATGTTTGTAAATAGCTTGTACGAGGAAGGAGGCTTAACGGTTCCGATCAAGTACAGTTTTGAATGGCGTTTTTCTGGCCTCGATTTGGGGCTATTCGACAAAAGAACAGATACATTCTTTAGCTTTCACAAAGGTCATATTTAGTGAGCTAAAGAGTAATTCCGGAGACATAATGCTTAATTCCGAATGTCTGATTATGGCCGAAAGTCGCCCTTCAGACGTATCGTGCTATTACTTACTGCAGACTCCGGCCCGCTTATCAGTGGGGCCAGTAGGGTTTACTTTTCGCAAATACGCGAAGAATCAAAAGAAGGGGGGGGGGCCAGGCGCTATGCCGGCAACGATTTTTTTGCAGGCGATTTGAGCAGGATGTGTATCTGGAGTCATGTCCTGAATATTGAATCATTGCCCCTCCCAAGGCTCAATTGTAAGGTAGTTATATTACACTCAAATCCGTTAAGTTGGGGGTGACATGTCAGTGAAGGCGGTGAGTGAAGAGGCAGTTCAAACAACATCCACTCGCCAGTGGATCAGGCTGGTTGTGGTGTACCTCCTGATTCCGCTGATTTTATTTGTATGCAGTGGGGACCTCGGCTGGTGGCAGGGGTGGATTTATTCCCTGCTGTTCCTGATAGCAGCTATTGGCGGGCGTATGTGGGCGGAGAAGCGACACCCCGGATTGACGGCCGAAAGACAAAACACTCAAAGTATCCAAAACGCAAAAGCCTGGGATAAAGTGCTTGCGCCATTGATGGCGGTGAGTATCGGGTTTCCTATGGTCATCGTGGCAGGTCTGGACCACCGCTATCATTGGTCCCCCGAATTTCCGTTATGGCTCATCGTGATGGGTTTCATGTTGATTGCGCTCGGATACGCTTTCGCTGCTTGGGCACTGGCGGAGAACCGCTTTTTCTCCAGCGTGGTACGCATTCAGACGGAGCGGGGGCATGTGGTGTGTGACAGTGGCCCGTACCGGTTTGTGCGGCATCCGGGTTATGCCGGAAATATGCTTGCACTATTCGGTATTGTGCTTGCGCTGAGCTCGCTGTGGACACTCATTCCTGCGGTCGTGGCATTGATCATAGCGGTAATCAGAACCGCACTTGAGGATCGGGCTTTGCAGGAAGAGTTGTCGGGCTACCGGGGATATGCACAACGCGTGCGCTATCGCTTGATTCCCGGGATATACTGAGAGAGTCGAGAGGTGGAACTCCCGGATCAGAGATTGAGCTCCAACCGGGATGCACGCTGCCTGACAAGGGCGTTCAAGTGGACCTACTGCCGCGTCGTTTGGCTCCTTTTATTGGTCCACTTACCACCAACGTTATGCCGGCAATGCTTTCTTTGCAGGCGCTTTGAGCAGGATAAGCAGCGGGATGGCAGCCAGCGTAATAAACATCATCATCTGAAAATCCTGCAGGTAAGCCAGTGTGGTGGCCTGACGTGTTACCTCGGCATTGATCATTGAGAGCCCCTGCGGCGTGCTCAGATTATATACACCGGCTTCAACGGCGTGTTCAAGGCCCTGATTAAACGGGTTGATATAGTCCGCCAGGCTGGCGTGGTTCGCCTGACTGCGCTGCGCCAGATAAGCCACGACGAATGAAATGCCGATACTGCTGCCGATGTTGCGCATCAGACTGAATAGCGCTGTACCCTCATCACGGAAGTGTGCCGCCAGCGTCGAAAAGGTGATCGTGGAGAGCGGCACGAAGATGAATCCCAGGCCCAGGCCTTGTGTGATACCTGTGCGGATGATGTCCCAGTCCGTGACGTCGGTACTAAAGCGGGACATCTCCCACAGCGACTGGCTGGTCATCAGCAGACCGAGCAGTATCAGGTGGCGAAGGTCGACTTTTCCGGAGAGCCTGCCGACGATGAGCATTGCGACCATGGTACCGCCGCCGCGCGGAGCAAGCAGGTTGCCGACATCAATGACCGGATAACCCAGCAGGTTCTGCATATAGGGTGGCATCAGCGCCATGGTAGCCAGCAGAATAATGCCAACGATAAAGATGAACAGCAGTCCGACACTGAAATTCCGGTCCCTGAATATAGCCGGTTCGATAAACGGGTGTGCATGCGTGAAGATGTGCACGGTAAACAGATAGAGGGCCAGACAGGCGAGCATGGCCTCGATGATCACCTCCCGGCTGGTAAACCAGTCCAGTGACTCACCCCGATCCAGCATCAACTGCAGTGCGCCCAAGCCCAGACTCAGCAGCCCGAAACCGAGCATATCAAAACGCCTGGATCGGTTAATCGGCGTATCACGCAGAAAGGCGGTCAGTCCGAACCATGCGAGCATGCCGAATGGCAGGTTGATATAGAATACCCAGCGCCAGCTGTAGTACTCGGTCAGAAAGCCGCCGAGTGAGGGGCCCAGAATGGGGCCTACCATGACGCCGACGCCCCATATCGCCATGGCCGACCCGTGCTGTTCGCGCGGATAGCTATCGAGCAGTACGGATTGCGACAGCGGTACAAGACTGGCGCCGAAGATGCCTTGCAGCAGGCGAAAGAACACAATCTCCGGCAAATTCTGCGCAGCGCCGCAGAGCATCGATGTGAGGGTGAAGCCGACAACTGCCCAGAGAAAAACGCGCTTGCGCCCGAAGCGAGAGGTAAGAAAACCGGTCAGCGGCATAAAAATCGCCGCTGCGACGATATACGAGGTAAGCACCCAGGATATCTGGTCCAGACTTGCGCCCATCGCCCCCTGCATGTGGGGTATAGCCACGTTGGCAATCGTGGTATCCAGCGCCTGCATAATGGTTGTCAGCATGACCGATACGGTGATCATGGCACGCTGTATTCCGACAGGCATGGTAGCACTTGTCACGGCAGCTGTGCTCAGAGTGAGAGCCCCAGAATATGACGGTGGTGACTGGTATCGATCTCCACGGTGGTACTCAGGCCCGCCAGCAGCTGCGGCTTTCCTGCTGTCGTTTTAATACTGATTCGCACAGGCAGACGCTGGGCAATCTTGATCCAGTTGCCGGTGGCATTCTGTGCCGGGATGACAGAAAACTCTGCGCCGGTAGCCGGACTCAGGCTCTTCACGACGCCCGTCCAGGCCGTATCGGGGTAGGTATCGATATGAATCGTGACCGGTTGCCCAGGATGAACGTAGGTCAGATCCTTTTCGGTAAAGTTCGCTTCCACCCAGAAGTTGTTGCTCACAACCAGCATTAACGCGGCCGATCCTGCGCTGACATACTGACCTATTTTGGGCAGCTTGCTGACGATGCCGGGTTGGGCTGCACGTATCTCGGTGCGGGCCAGCATGAGCCTGGCCTGATCGACCTCGGCCATAGCGATGCGATAGTCCGGATGATCTTCGATCGGCACATCGATGCTGCCGCCCAGTGTTGCGGCGATCCGCGCCAGACTCTTCTCCAGTACGCTGATTCGCTGTTCGGCGGTGTCGGTACTCTGTTGTGCGTTGTCGAGGGTGGATGCCGAGATAAACTTGTTTGCAGCCAGGGTTGATTTGCGCCGTTGATCATGGCGGGCAAAAACAAGGTTGGTGCGCGCAAGGGCAATCTCCGCCTCTTTCTCGCTATAGCTGGCTTTAAGCACGGCCAGATCCGTACGTACCTGTGCCAGTTTTGCTTCGGCTTTGTCTAACGCCACCTGAAACGGGGCAGGATCGATGCGGAATAACAGCTGGCCGGCTTTGACGGGCTGATTTTCGTGAACCAGCAGATCTGTGATCTGGCCCGATACCTGAGGGCTGACGGCGACTTTTTCCGCTTTGACATAGGCGTTATCCGTTTCGATATAACGTCCGCCCTTGAGATAAACAATCCCGACAACGATGGCTGCGATGCAGGGTATAACGATCATCAGAGTCAACCGGCGCAGCCGTAGCTTTGGGTTCGTAATCGTGTCGGCGGACGGAGTCTCGTTGTTTGCAGTATCGCTCATGATCCGACCGCCACAGGTGCAGTGTTATCAGGTGAACAATCACTGATACCCAGGTTGTTGCGCATCTTGTTCAGTGCCTGCATCAGGGTATTGATTTGTTGCTCATCCAGATCGCGCAGGGCATCGGCACAAATGAGATCCGTGACCTGTTTGATTGCGCGCAGTTGAAGTGGGGCGGCAGGGGTTAGAAACAGACGATAGGCCCGCCGGTCTGCCGGATCCGGACGGCGTTCTACCAGATCCTGTTCAGCCAGCTGATCAAGCAGGCGAGCGAGCGTGATGGGCTGTATCTCCAGCAGGGCCGCCAACTCGACCTGGCGGCAACCCTCATGGCGGGATACGTAAATAAGTGCTCTGGCCTGAGCCAGTGTAAGTGAGCTGCCTTGCAGATGCTCATTGAAGGCCGCCCGCATCAGGCGCGAAACATCGGCCAGTAGAAAGCCAAGACTGTTGTCATGTTCTGATTGCATGTGTCATCCTGTACGTAAGTAGTAAGCAATGCGTACTATATGGTGACAGTATTAATCAGGTCAAGTGGCCTAGGCATCAACAGATGCGCCGGAGGGCAGAGGTGATGGCAATGTGCTGGCTAGTGGTATGAACAGGTAAAACAGCATGTTGCAACGGAGCAGGTGGTGCCGTGAAGACTGGTATGATCTGCTGCCTGATCAGTGTTGATTAAACCTTGATCTTCCCGCCTTTTTGCAAGATCTCCGCGATCTGTTCGGGAGGAACCGGTCTGCTGAACAGGTATCCCTGGATCATATCGCAGCCATGGCCACGCAAAAATTCCAGTTGATATTTTGTTTCCACGCCTTCGGCGATGACCTCCATACCCAGGCTGTGGGCCATCTCGGAGATCGTTGCGACAATGGCGGCGTCTTTCTTGCCATGCTGTATTTCATCAAGAAATGATTTGTCGATTTTCAGAATATCGATGGGAAAGCGTTTCAGATAAGCAAGCGAGGAAAAGCCTGTACCGAAATCATCAATGGCAATGGATACACCCAACTCCTTCAAGGCCTGCATTTTACGGATATTTAGCTCAATATCGTTCATGGCGCTACCTTCGGTAATTTCCAGTTCGAGGAATTCCGCTGCCAGACCGCTTTTCTGCAGGGCTTTTGCCACTGTTTCGACAAGGTCGGCCTGAGCAAACTGGCGGGCGGCAAAGTTAACGGCCATGCGCAGAGGGAACCCGGGATGCAATGCTTGCCAGGCCTTGTTCTGTTTGCATGCCTCATCGAGTACCCATTCGCCGATCGGCAGGATCAGATTGGTATTTTCGATCAGGGAGATGAATACGGATGGCGAAATTGGCCCCCACTCGGGGTGGGTCCAGCGCAACAGTGCCTCCACGCCAAGTATCCGCCCGGAACTCAGCTCCACCTGCGGCTGATAGAGTAATTTAAACTGATTTTTTTCAATCGCATAGCGCAGGGCACGCTCCATCTCCATGCGTTTAAACGCCTCCTCACCCATGGCCGGAGTGAAAAATTTGTAAGCATTGCGTCCGCTATCCTTGGCCTGATACATGGCGGTATCGGCATTCTTGACCAAGGATTCCACATTATCGCCATCCAATGGATAGAGGCTGATGCCGATGCTGGCACCGACAAAACATTCCTGAGTTCCAATAAGATAGGGTTGTCCGATCATGTTTAAAATACGTTCACATAAAAATCGGGGGTCATGAACATCTTTAATACCGGGCATGATGATTAAAAATTCATCGCCGCCAATGCGTGCCACGGTATCAGATTCACGAATACAGGCGGAGAGCCTGTTGGCCGTTTCGCGTAATAACTGATCGCCGACATCATGGCCCAGGGAATCGTTGATGTTTTTGAAGCCGTCCAGATCAAGGAACAGAACGGCCAGAGACTCCATATGACGTTTTGCCAGTGCTACTTCCTTTTTAAGTAAATGATTATAGGAAAAACGATTGATCAATCCGGTGAGTTCGTCTCTGGTAGCCAGTGTTTCCAGCTTTTCCTCATCGGCTTTACGTTGGCTGATATCGCGCACGAATATATTGAATATGAAGGAAGCGCCCACCGCTTGCGGAGATATCGACATTTCTGCCGGAAATTCATGGCCGTCGCGATGGAGTGCAGTAATGACAATCTGCCCTTGTGTAAATGGAGCCGAACCCGTGTTTATAAACTCCTGAATATCATCAATCAGTGCATTGCGCGGAGCCTGATTCATAATCAGATCCATCATACTCTTTCCGATGGCCAGATCCTCAGGCCAGCCAAAAATCATTTCGGCCATGGGATTCCAGTCCGAGATGCTGCCCTCAGCGTCGATGGTGATGAATGCATCATTTGCCGTATCAATAATCTGGCGGATTTTTTGTTTACTTGCTTGCAGGCTTTCCATGATCTGCTGTTGTCGCTTGAGCATTGTCTGGGCGTAAACACCAAACAACAGAAGCAGGGAAACCACACTCATTCGTGTGCGCAATTCTTCAGCATCGGGATGCAACCACTTGTCGGTAAACGTACCCTTTTGGAGCACGAATGCATAAATGGTCGGCTCCAGAAACCAATAGACAAATGCCAGGAGGATGGCCAACCAGATCATATTGATCGCATTTGAAGCTTTCATGCAACCCCCTCTATTTGGACACCTTGTTCGTACAGTAGTAAGTGTGCCACTAAAATGTAAAAAAATCCAATTATACCACCGGAAAGGAGATGTATGGATGTCAGTACATACGGTGGCGGAACAGCCAGCCGGCGATGCTAAGGCTGATTGTCCCGATAAGGGCCAGCGGCCAGAACTGGGGAATCAGCAGATGAAACGGAGTGCCCTCGAGAAACACATCGCGCAGGATGACGACAAAATAGCGCAACGGGTCGATCAGTGTGATGTACTGCACCGCTTCCGGCATGTTCTCGATCGGCGTGGCAAAGCCGGAGAGAATAACTGCCGGCACCATGAACAGAAATGCACCGAGAAAACCCTGCTGCTGCGTGACTGCCAGTGACGAGATCATCAGTCCTACGCCGATGGCCGATAGCAGAAACAGGGCAAGGCCCGTATAGAGCGTCACCAGTGAGCCGAGTAGCGGGATATCGAACCAGAATACGGCCAGCGCAATGATCACCGTTGCCTCAAACATGCCGATAATGAAACCGGGCAGCGCCTTGCCGAGCAGAATTTCAACGGGACGAAGCGGTGTCACCAGCAGCTGATCGAACGTGCCCTGTTCGCGCTCGCGGGCCACGGACAGGGCTGTGACCAGCATCGTGACGATCAGCGTGATCAACCCGGCGATGCCCGGAATCAGGAACCAGCGGCTCTGCAGGTTGGGGTTGAACCAGGCGCGTACCTCCAGGTGTACGGGCGGCCCTCCCATGCCGGAGCGCTGCAGCCGGTCGGCATTGAACTGCTGTACGATGCTACTGGCGTAATTGAGTACAATCAGCGCCGAATTCGAGTTTCGACCATCCACAATCAGTTGTACGGGAGCAGGTTTTCCCAGTGCCAGATCCCGGCTGAACTGCGGAGAGATATGCACAATCAGGCGCGCCTGCCGATCATCGATCAGTGGCCGGATATCTGCATCGCGCCGGATAGTGGAGATCAGGTCAAAGACTGGCGCTCCGGCAAAACGGGCGGCCAGCTGACGGGAGACGGCGCCTCCGTCCTCATTATAGAGCGCATAGGGCACATGATTCAGATCGAAGGTGGCGGCATAACCGAACACCAATAGCTGGATGATCGGTGGTCCGATCAGCACGAAGCGGCTCTTTTTATCCTTGAGCAGGGCCAGAAACTCCTTGCCGACCAGTGCAACAATACGCCGCCATGCGGCGGATAAGGAAGCGATCATCGTATCAATCCAGCCTTTTACGCGAAATGCGCCGGACCAGTACCAGAAAGATGAGTGCCATCACAGCCAGCGCCAGAGCATTGGGCCAGATCACTGACCAGATATCTCCGGCCATGAACAGGGTTTGCAGCAGCGCTACGAAATAACGAGCCGGAATAATATGGGTAATGATCTGTACCACCTGCGGCATGCTGCTGATTTCAAAAATAAAGCCGGAGAGCAGGAAGGCGGGTAGAAAGGTGACGATCAGTGCAATCTGGGAGGCGACAAACTGATTGCGGGCCAGTGTGGAGATAAGCAGGCCCATGCCGAGTGCGACGAGCAGAAACAGTGCCGCCACACCGAACAAGAGCCAGATTGAGCCGCGTAGCGGCACGTCGAAGAGCCATACGGCCATGCCCACGGATATCAGCATGCCGCCGGAGCCAAGCACGAAGTAGGGAGCCATCTTGCCGATAATGATTTCATTCATGGTGACCGGTGTGGCCATCAGCGCTTCCATCGTGCCGCGTTCCCACTCGCGTGCGACGACCAGCGCAGTCAGCAATGCTCCGATCAGCGTCATGATTACGGCAATCAGACCGGGCACCAGATAGTTACGGCTTCTCAATTCGCTGTTGAACCATACCCGCTGCTCTACCTGCACCGATGCAGGCAGGTGGATATGGTTGATCTGCGCATACTGATGCAGCCAGTTGATCCAGATGCCGCTGCCGTAGCCGAGAATCAGCCTGCCGGTATTGGCATTGACACCATTGACGATGATCTGCACCGGCGTACCGCCGGGTTGATACAACTTGCGACCGAAATCAGTGCGCAGATGCACGATAGCCTCTACACGTCCCTCGCGCATGGCGATCTCGGCGCTACGCATATCCGGCAGCGTTAGCGGGTCGAAATAGGGGAGGTGGCGGAAGGAGCCGGTAAACGAGGCCGTTGCTGCTCCCGGCTCATCCACGACCAGTGCTATGGGCACGTGTTTCGCATCCAGTGATACGCCATAGCCGAAGAGCAACAGCAGTATCACCGGCAGCACAAAAGCGATGGCGATGCTGCTCGGATCGCGCAGAATTTGCAGGAACTCCTTACGCATCAGTCCGCGCAGTCGCATGGCGCTGATGCCGCCCTCATTCAGATGCGCAGCGTTCATGCTGTGGCAAACTCCGGTTGTCGGTGAATCAGCGTAATAAAGGCATCTTCCATGGTGTCAGCCGGTCGTCCTGTCGCGGCGGCTTCCATACGAATGTCGTGCGGCGTACCGGCGGCGAGAATCGTACCTTCGGCCATGATGACCAGGCGATCGCAGTATTCAGCCTCCTCCATGAAATGGGTGGTGACCAGCACCGTCACGCCCTGCTCGGCGAGCAGATTGATGCGGTGCCAGAATTCGCGCCTGGCCAGCGGATCGACACCGGAGGTCGGTTCGTCCAGAAACAGGATATCGGGCTCGTGCAACAGTGCGCAGGCCATGGCCAGCCGTTGTTTGTAACCCAAAGGCAGATCGTTGGCTGCAGTCGCTATCACCTCACCCAGTTCGAACTGCTTGCAAGCCCAGTCGATACGCATCTTCCGTTGCTGTCGGCCCAGTCCATAGGCACTGCTGAAAAAACGCATATTTTCCAGCACACTGAGTGAGCCGTAGAGAGAGAACCGCTGTGACATATAACCAATCCGGGAGCGGGCGCTTGATGGCGCTTCGCGCAAATTGACGCCGGCCACCGTCAGCTCGCCATGACTGGCAGGCAGCAGGCCGCACAGCATGCGGAAGGTGGTTGATTTTCCGGCTCCGTTGGCGCCGAGCAGGCCGAATACCTCGCCACGCCGGATGCTGAAGTCGATCCCCTTGACGGCCTGAAAGGTGCCGAAATTGCGCGTGAGTCCGGATACTTCAATGACAGGGAGCTGATCGTTATCGGTTGTGCGGATATGGACTGGCTGCTGATCCGATACGATTGCAGCCGTGTCTGCGCCGCCGAGCATGGCGATAAATGCATCCTCGAAACGGGGTGGAGTCGCTTGCAGATTCGCTTCATCCGGTGCTGCGGTATCAGCGGCCATAACCAGCCGTATCTGCTCGCCCTGAATGGTGGTATCAATGACACCGGGTAGCTGCGACAGCCGGTGTTGCAGCGCGCGTTTGGATACGCCTTCGTCAAGGCTTCTATGCCAGGTTCGTCCCTGCATGCGGCTGCTGAAGGCCGCAGGTGTATCCTGGCCCAGTAGACGCCCCTGATGCAGCAACAGCACCTCATCACAGCGCTCCGCCTCGTCCAGATAGGCGGTGCTGAATACGACGCTCATGCCGGTTTTGCTAACCTGTCTGTAGACGATCTCCCACAACTCACGTCGGGAAACCGGATCCACACCGGCTGTGGGCTCATCAAGCAGCAACAGTTTCGGTGAGCCGACCAGGGTGCAGGCCAGCCCCAGTTTCTGTTTCATGCCGCCGGATAGCTGGCCGGCCAGTCGGGCTGCGAATGCAGCCAATCCTGTCATGTGCATTAACTCTGCATAGCGTTCCGGGCGACCGGCATAAGGCAGCTGTTGCAGATCGGCATAGAGATCGAGATTTTCCTGTACGGTGAGATCTTCATAGAGACCGAAGCGTTGCGGCATGTAGCACATGGATGCCTGTACCTGCAGTGGTTGCTCTTTCACGTCGAAACCGAGCGTATTCACGCTGCCTGTATCAGGCATCAGCAGGCCGCTGATCAGCCGCATCAGCGTAGTCTTGCCGGCTCCGTCCGGCCCGATCAGTCCGGTTACCCGTCCGCGTGTAATGATGGCATCGACGTTATCCAGTGCCTGCACGGGACCGCCGGCTGTGTTGAATGCCCGGCTTACCCCGCTAAGAGTGACGACGGCACCGGATGCGACATCACTGCTGTCCGGCATCGGCAACCTGATCGCATGGCTTGTTGCTTTCATGCCGGGGCTGTTTGAGCGAAAGCAGGACTGTCACCGGCATACCCAGACGCAGTTCACCGTCCGGATTGCAAACGTGCACGCGCACCTGATAAACCAGATGACTGCGTATCTCCTCGGTCTGTACCGATTGGGGTGTAAACTCGGCTGAAGGGGATATATAGCCTACCCAGGCCCGGTAATGCTTGCCGGGAAAGCTGTCGCTCTCCACCTGGGCCTGCATGCCGGAGGAGACACGACCGAGGTCGGTTTCAGACAGGTAGGCGCGGACCCACATCGGGTTGGTGATGGCCAGGGTATAGAGTGGCTGTTGAGGTGTTGCCATGTCGCCCGGCTCAAGAACGCGATTGCGGATGATACCGTCGATCGGCGCGTAGAGGCTGGCTTCGCCCAGATTGTGCCTGGCCAGCGCCAATTGGGCCTGTTCGGCCTTCAGCTGTGCCCGGGCGGCATCGATATCTTCCTGACGCGGCCCCTGTATGGCCAGTTGCAGCAGTTGGGTGGATGCCTTGACCCGCTCGCGCGCGGCGGCGGCGGCAGTGGCGGCGTTATCGCTTTGTTCTTTGGAGACCATATTCCTGTCACTGAGCTTGCGCAGGCGCAGATAGGTACGCTCGGCATCACGTGCCTGCACCTCGGTGGCCGCCAGGTCGGCCCGGGCCTTGCGGATATCCTCAGGACGACTGCCGGCCTGCAAGCGTGCAACCACTGCCTGCTGGGCCTCGAGGCGGGCGGCTGCGCTATCCGCCAGTGCCTGCAGTCGCTGGGTTTCAAGCTCTGCAAGGAGTTGCCCTTTGTGCACATGATCGCCTTCCTGTACGAGCATGCGGGCAATACGATCGCTGCCATTGATGGCCAACTGTACCTCGCGCATATCGACATTGCCGTACAATTTCAGCGTGTCGCTTTCCTGCTTCTGTTGTTCATCCCGCCATATCCATATGCCGGCAACGATAGCCAGCACAACAAGCGGAATCAGCAGACGAAGGCCTTTCTTCATGGTTTCCTCCAGCACCTGACCGGTGTGTTGCCATTATAGACCGGCGGGTGGGGCCCGTCTGCTCGCTGATACTCCCCCTGAAGCGGCGAATGGCAAACAGATATTACTGCAGCCGCAGTTATAGCAGATGGTATTGCTGAACGGGATATGAATCCAGAGCACTCGCCTGTGTTGAAGTGATCCGGGACGGGGGGATGACCGAAGGCCCGGAGGCGGCAATACTCAACTATTGGCGATAAGTGGCATGGCAACTTACACAGTAGTTCATGGTTGTATGTAACGCTCGCAGGGATTGTTTGAGATCTCCTGTTTTCAATGCATCGCCCAGTTCATCACCGCTTTTATGGAATGCCAGCCCCCTTTGTTTGAAATCCTTGTTCTCGAACATATTACACATTTTCTGCATTTCAGGCGTTGCTCCCAGCTTGTTGTGCGCAACATCCGAGGCTTCGTTATACTTCTCTTCGGCCAGTAGCCCTATGATGGACTGTATCGCTTCCACATGTGAGCGCATGTTTGACAACTGGTGTTGTTTCATTGCCTGAGATAACTGAAGAGAAATACGAGTATCCTGATCCGCAGCCATATGTGTCTGGTGCATCATCTTCATCCCATGATTCGCCGGATCATGATCTGCAGCATAGGCGTAAATAGAAAAGCCCATCAATATTATTGTGGAAGTAGCTAGCATCGCTTTTTTCATGTCATGCTCCTTGTTTGTATATCACGGTATATGGCTTCTTGCAGGCTGGACTTTGTGGGGAACAGCAGGGTACCGAATACTGCCAGAGCATCATACCCCTCCATATGATTTGGATCATATCAGATCAATTGAATGGATGATGTTTTTCGTATCAGTTTTCCTTCATCCTCAAGGCATTTTAAGTTGCGGTAAAATGTTTCATGCGCCAGGCCAAGCTGATAAGCCATCTCCTTGTAAGAGAGTTGCAGCTTAAGCTCATTATTGGCATCTGCCTCAAGTTGAAAGTAGCTGTACATGCGCTGTTTGGCAGAGCGGATACTTTTGATTTCAAGCAGTGCTCGCAGCTTACGCATCCTGTGAGCGAATAATTCTACTATCTCCATCAATGTATCAGGGTTGTCCTTAAGGGCAGTAAGCAGGTTTTTTCTGTCAAAGCAGGATAGTTCTGCAGATTGACTCTGCACGATGGCTGAGCAGTGATATGCATCAGCGAATAGAGAGGCTTCGGCAATAATATCATTCGGAGTGGCAGTTTGTAATACGATATCATTGCCATCGATGGAATGGCGAATCAGCTTGACCATGCCCTGGCGCAGGAGATACAGATTCTCGACCTGATCGCCTTGACCAAACAGGCGATCCCCTTTGTGAAGGGTGCGTTTTTTGTCCGGCACGAGGCGCTGAAGAATGACTTCTGAATGATCCATGTATAAACAATCTACGGTAGACTGGTAACTATTCAATGGCGACGCTGGTTTGGTCCTCGACCACACCACTGATCGCGCTCGGACGCATCTATGCAGCCGGTGATACTGTCAGGCTGGCAATAGCTGTTTTGATTTTCGCCAGATTCAGTTCAACAAACATCAGGATATTCTGACACTTATCTTCGTCTACCAGTCCGATCCCGTAATGGGCAAGCATATAACAGAATGCAAATGCCATGACCGGATCGTACAGGTTACGGTTGCCTGCTTCATGATTGGCGATATAGCTGCCGATGGCCGCATCTCTTGCTTTTTTCCTAAGCTCATCCGAATTGCCGAGATCGCGAAACTTCAGGCAGACGAGCGGTGCCATATGAAACAGATCAGCTTCGTGCATCTCTCTTCCTGCCGCTGCGGCAAAGGGGAGGGCGGCTTTTGCATCCTGATATGCGTCCATGATTTCAATGATCCAACCTTCATTGGATGTCGGGGTTTCTCGTGTGTTTTTCATCAGTGGCTTCCTTACAGGTCGTGAAACAGAGGATGGCCGCACTATAAACTAATTCTCAACAGAGAAAAAATAACCGGGGTTAATAGCATAGCCACCGAACCACATCGACATGCATCACTATCCATCAGGCAGAGCGTTCGGCGGCTTCCAACGCTTCTCCCGCTTCCAGCCACTGACTCTCTATATCATCGATGCTCTGTGTCAGCCGGGCAGCGTCCATAGTGAGCTTCTTCTGCTCATCAACGCGCGTGCCGTTATACAGATCCGGATCGGCCAGTTGCGCATCCAGTGCGGATTTTTTGCTATGCAGCGCATCGAGTTCCGCTTCCAGTTTCTTGACCCGGTTACGCAGCGGTTGCAGCGACTTTCGTTGTTCTGCGCGGTTGCGGCGTTCATCCTTACGCGAAGCTGGCTGAGCAGATGTAGTAGTTGTCTCCTCATCGTCTCTTGAAGCGAGCAACCAGCGCGCATACTCATCCAGATCGCCGGGGAAAGGATCTGCTGCGCCATTGGCAACCAGAACCAGTTCATCACAGACCGTACGCAACAGATGGCGATCATGCGAGACCAGAATCATGGCGCCTTCAAAATCCTGCAGGGCCATACACAGGGCATGACGCATATCCATATCCAGATGGTTGGTCGGTTCATCCAGCAGGAGCAGGTTGGGCCGTTGGTAGACGATAACAGCCAGTACCAGTCGTGCCTTCTCACCGCCGGAGAGCGGGGCAACCGGAGCGGTCGCTATATCGCCGTGGAAGGCGAAACCGCCCAGATACTGGCGAGCCTGTTTCTCCGAGAGTTGATCATCCAGCATTTGCAGGTGCTGAACAGGGGATAGCTCATCGTGCAATTGCTCCAGTTGATGCTGGGCGAAATAGCCGATCCGCAACTCTTTTGCCGTTTCTCTGTTGCCACTCTCCGGCAACAACTCGCCCGCCAGCAGTTTGATCAGGGTGGATTTACCCGCTCCGTTGGGGCCGAGCAGGCCGATACGCTCACCGGGTAACAGGCTGAAGGATATGTTTTGCAGGATCATTCTGTCGTTATAGCCGGCAGATGTCTTGTGCAGGCGCAAGAGCGGGTTGGGTACCGTGCCGGGGAAGCTGAAACTGAAAGAAAAGGGTGAATCGACATGAGCCGGGGCAATCAGCTGCATGCGCTCCAGTGCCTTGATGCGGCTCTGTGCCTGCTTTGCCTTACTGGCCTTGGCCTTAAAGCGGTTAATGTAACTGTTCATGTGTTCAATCTGGCTTTGTTGCTTCTCATGTGCTGCCTGCTGCTGGGCCAGTTGTTCTGTTCGCATGCGTTCAAAAGCCGAGTAGTTGCCGCTATACAGGTTCATGCGCTGCTGCTCGATATGGCCGATGTGGGTGACACAGCGATCGAGAAAGTCACGATCGTGCGAAATCAGCAGCATGGCGCCGGTGTAGGCGCGCAACCATTTTTCCAGCCAGATGACGGCTTCCAGATCCAGATGGTTGGTGGGCTCATCCAGCAGTAACAGATCCGAGCGACACATCAGTGCGCGCGCCAGATTCAGACGCATGCGCCAGCCGCCGGAGAAGCTGGCTACAGCATACTCTTCTTCACCCGGAGCAAAGCCGAGTCCGTGCATAAGGCGGGCTGCCCGGGCTGTCGCGGCGTAGCCGTCAATGGCGGCTATGCGTTCATGCAGCCTGGCCAGTGCCTCGCCGTCACCACTGCTTTCAGCATGGCCGAGCTGCGTCTCCAGTTCGGTCAGTTCGGCATCGCCTTGCCGGATATAATGAAGGGCTGAAATCGGCAGTGCGGGTGTTTCCTGTGCGACATGAGCGATGATGATGCCTCTCTCCATCCGGAGTTGGCCGCTATCCTCCTCCAGTTGATTGAGAATCAGCCCGAACAGTGATGATTTTCCGCAGCCGTTGGCACCGGTGATGCCCAGCTTGTCGCCGGCATGGATAGTGAAGCTGGCCTCTTCAAAGAGCAGTTTGCTGCCGCGGCGCAGGGTGAGTCGATCGAAATAGAGCATGCGCCACTCTATGCAGATCAGAGCGAATCAGAACAGTTCGTGTTTATGTTTGTTATCGCAATCTGCGCCGGTCGATAAACTTCGCACAGAGGACAGGTCAGGCATAAGCCGGCGCTACCGACCTGCGGTTACCCTGTCTGCGATCAATGGCGACCTCTACCTGAGTCGTTCTGCGGTCCGGACATCGGCGACGATCACTGCTCTTACTGCTTATTGTGGCAGGTTGGACAGTGGGGGTTTGCGGTTTCAGCCATTCCACATCAGCGAGAGGGTCTGTTGTGCCTCTTGTGTTTGATGCCACAACGGGTGCGACGGGGGCCGGGGGGGCATTGTGGTGCTCTGCTACAGGGTGCGGTTCATGCGGCGTGAAGTGGTGATGACGCGAGTCGAAGGCACCACGTGAGAGTAGCTTTTCCGGTTCATAGAACTTGGGTTCCGATGCGCGCCATAATATCAGTCCAAGTACAAATACTACGGCACAGAACAGAGCAACAATGATGGTATCTATAATCATGACTATCTCCTGCCGTGGATAAATTCCACATTTGCAAAAAATTGGTCTTACCGGCTTATAGATGACATGCACTTTTTTTGTCAAACCTAAAATAAGTATGGTTTTTAGATATTAGATGCCAGGAGTATCAGTGCATGAACATGGCCGGGAGATGGAGAACAGGCATCGGTGTCATGGGCTGTGTTGTGTTATGGGGCTGACTTTTATGAATGCTCTGCTGGAGATCTGGCTGGGCAACAGGTCGGCAGACAAGCAGCTCAAAGGTGCGATGTTGCAAGGCATTCAACGCATAGCTCAGGTGCGTTGATTTGTTTCATATGTGTCTGTTGCATTGACTTGAAACAGCTGCATGGCCAGCCTGCCCGGCACATAAATGTATCACCAAAGGTAGCTATTCAATGTCAGATGATATCGTATCACACCAGCAAGAAATAACCGACGTTCCGCCACTGGACAAAGATGCCGCCAGCCTGGTTAAAGGAATTCAACGCCACTATTTGCGCACGCTGGGACAGCATACCGAGAGCCATGCCAATCACTATAAGTATCAGGCGCTTGCTTACACCATCCGCGATCATCTGATGGAAAACTGGAAGGATACCAAGGACGCATACCTCAAAAAAGATGGCAAGCGCGCCTATTATATGTCGCTTGAATTTCTGATGGGGCGTGCGCTGGGCAATGCCATTCTTAATCTGGGACTGGACGATAATGTGGCAGATGCCATGCACCAGCTTGGTTTGAGCTACGAGGAAAAAGTCGAGTTGGAGCGTGATGCGGGCCTTGGTAATGGCGGTCTTGGGCGTTTGGCTGCCTGTTTTATTGATAGCTGCGCAACATTGAGTTTACCGGTTACCGGTTACGGGATTCGCTATGAATATGGCATGTTTCGCCAGCTGATTCACAACGGGTATCAGGTTGAAGAACCGGATCACTGGTTGAATTACGGTAATGTCTGGGAGATTACCCGCCCGGAATATACCCAACGCGTCCATTTTGGCGGGCGCTCAGAACGTTATCATGATGATCAGGGTAAAGTGCGTATGCGCTGGACAGATACCCAGGATGTGCTGGCTATTCCTTATGATACGCCGATTCCGGGTTACAAGAATCACACGGTGAATACTTTGCGCTTGTGGAAATCTGCGGCTACCGATGAGTTTGATCTGAGTGAATTCAATGCTGGTGATTATACCGAGGCGGTGTCGGCGAAAAACCATGCTGAAGATATTTCTATGGTGCTCTATCCGAATGACGCCAGTGAAAATGGCAAGGAGTTGCGCCTCAGGCAACAATACTTCCTCGCTTCGGCCAGCATCAAGGATGTTCTTCGTCAATGGACCAGAGAGCATGGCGAAGATTTCAGTACATTTGCCGATAAGAACGTTTTTCAATTGAATGATACGCATCCGACTGTCTCTGTGGCGGAGTTGATGCGCCTGTTGATGGATGAGTATCGTCTGGAGTGGGATGATGCCTGGGCCATTACGACAAAAACAATGGCTTATACTAACCACACGCTGTTACCGGAGGCGCTGGAGCGCTGGCCGGTTCACCTGTTTGGTCGCCTGCTGCCTCGCTTGCTGGATATCATTTATGGCATCAATGCCCAGTTCCTGTCCAAAGTGGCGGAAAAGTGGCCGGGTGACGTGGAGCGTCAGCGTCGTATGTCGATTATCGAAGAGGGTGATGTACAGCAGGTGCGCATGGCATACCTGGCGATTATCGGCAGCTTTTCAGTAAATGGTGTGGCGCAGTTGCACTCGGATCTGCTGGTTGAGGGCCTGTTCAAGGATTTTTACGACATGTGGCCGGAAAAATTCAATAACAAGACCAATGGCGTAACTCAGCGTCGCTGGATGGCATGGTGCAACAAGCCGCTCTCCAGTTTGATTAATAACACGATTGGCGATGCCTGGATTACCGATCTGCAGCAGTTGCGCAAGCTGGCCCCATCCATTGAAAATGCCGAATTCCGCAAGCAGTGGGCGGATTGTAAACGCGAGAACAAGGTGCGTTTGGCTAAACTGGTGAAGAGTACATGCGGTGTGGATTTTGCTCCGGATGCCATGTTCGATGTTCAGGTGAAGCGTATTCATGAATACAAGCGCCAGCTGTTGAATGTGCTGCATGTGATTCACCTGTATGATCGTATCAAACGCGGGGATACGGAAAACTGGACGCCTCGCTGCGTATTGATTGGCGGCAAGGCTGCACCGGGTTACTACATGGCCAAGCAGATTATCAAGCTGGTTAGCAATGTGGCTGATGTGGTCAACCATGACCCTGCCGTGGGCGACAAGCTGAAAGTGGTATTCTTCCCTAATTACAGGGTCTCGGCGATGGAAGTCATTTGCCCGGCGGCAGACTTGTCCGAGCAGATTTCCACTGCCGGCAAGGAAGCATCGGGCACCGGAAATATGAAGTTCATGATGAACGGCGCTTTGACGATTGGTACACTTGATGGTGCCAATATTGAAATCCGTGAAGAAGTCGGCGACGAAAACTTCTTCCTGTTCGGACTGACGGCAGAAGAGGTGGAAAAATCGCGCGGGCACTACGACCCGAACGCCATTATTGCCTCAGATGAAGATTTTCTGCGTGTAATGAACTTGTTGGAGTGCGGTCACTTCAGTCAGTTTGAACCTGGTTTGTTCGCAGGTATCTGCGGAGCTATTCGCAGCTGTAATGATCCGTGGTTGGTTGCAGCCGATTTCCGCTCCTATGTCGATGCACAGCAGCGTGCTGCTGAGGCTTATCGCGATCAGGAGTCCTGGGTGAAGATGAGTATCCTTAACACCGCCTACAGCGGCAAATTCTCTACCGATCGGACGATGGAAGATTATAATCGCGAGATCTGGAAGTTGCAGTCCATTCGGCCAGCATCCGCATAAGTAGGGAGCAGATTTAAATAGAGAAGCGCGGGGGGAAATCTCCGCGCTTTTTATTTTTCATTCTATGCATAATACGCCATAATCTGTTGATAGTATGAGTCTCATGCAGTCTTACATGGGACAAGATGATAAATGAAACGTTTACCAGGAGCGCTGATGACTGACGATGATTCGCAGAGTTCACATGCCGGTTTCTTATTGACGGTGCTGGCTGACAAGGATGAAGATGCCTGTCTTAGGGAAAATGCCGCCGTGTACTTGGGGCATATGGATGATCCGATGATTCTGGCTGCTCTGATTTGTCTGGCATCCGATGCCGATCAGTATGACCGGCTGCTGGAGCGTTGTGGTAATGCAATCGCCGAAACATGGGACAGGAACCGTGATTTTGATATCCGTCCTGTCATCGATCAGGTCACGGAGCCGGCGCGAGAAGCCATTCGTGGATGGCTGAACAGTAAATAGTTATATGGAGTACCTTTCTGCGGTTGACTACTCGCCGGCTTTGTCATGTTGGCATGGTAATAAGGCAGTCAAGCTTTCGCTGGCAGCCTCATTCTTCGCATGATCGTTATATGGGTTTTGTTGCGCTGACCACAATACTCCTGCCCAGCAGCATCCCGACTGTGTTGATCTGATTGATAACCGGTTCGTTGAAGCGATCCAGCGTTTTGTATTTGCCGCGCTCTTTTTTCCATGCAAGTGATGCGAACAGCCGGATCGGAATATAAAACAGAATAAGCCAATAGAGCGAAGGAAACTGCATCTTGTCAGTGGTTACATGCGGCATGTCGAAGCCCGCGCTCATTAGCGCATGAGCCAGATAGGGATAGGGGATCGGTGTAATGTGGCCTCCTGTACTTTCAATAGCTGTCTCGCCGACATGCAGGGGGCCGAACATACTCCAGAAGCCGGTGGTCAGAAAGCGCATGCGCGATTTCATGTTCAGTACATTGGGCGTGGTGATGATGACCACGCCGCCCGGTTTCAATATGCGATATATTTCGCGCACAATTGCCCGGTAATTTTCCAGATGTTCGGCTACTTCGGTGAAGGTAACCAGGTCAAAGTGAGTGTCCGGATAGGGTAATGCGCCCTGGTTCAGGTCAACGACATCGACTTCGATGTGGTTGAGCTCCATGAATTCATTGCTGTAGTCCAGCGCGGAGCTGGTAACATCGAATGTCTGCTGTACACGACGGATCAGGTTGCCGGTGCCGCTACCGATATCCAGATGGTTGCCGCTAATGCCCGAATGGCGCTCTTTAAGCAGGGTAATAGCCGATTCAATCGTCGCATCCAGACTTAGTTTATCGTCTTTTACATCAACTGTTGTCATTGGCGAAATCTAGTGTCGAAATTTTCCCAGTCCAGACGCGCATTGCATGCTGTTCTGATCAGGTATCGTGCCGGTTTATTGCACGCGCTACTGTGTTAGTATAAGCCGGGTACGGTAACGGAGAGAGAATGAGCGATACAGGTACAACAAACAGGCCGAGTCGGGAGCAATTGCGGGCGCACAGGCAGGTATTCTGGGATGCATGGCATAAGGCGCAGGCCAATCTGCCGTTGAATGCATTGGAGGTGCGCATTGCCCGCGTGATTGAAATGCATCCGGAATATCATCACTACTTTGATGATATGGAGACATTTCTGGATCGCGACTTTGAAGTGGATGATGGTATGAACCCCTATCTTCATCTCTCATTGCATCTGGCTCTGGAAGAGCAGGCCGCCACCAAACATCCGCCTGAAATGGCGAGGGCGCTGGATCACCTGATTAGTGTAAAACGGATGGAACGCCATGATGCGCTGCATAAAATCCTTGAGTTGCTGGCCGAGACCGTCTTTTATGCCCAGCGGGCAGGGGGAGAGCCGGATGTGGCAGCCTATGCCCGTGGTCTGCGGGAGATGGTGACGCCATGATACGTAACCTGTTTCTGGCACTGTTTTTCTTTTTCGGACCAGCGCTGCTGATGTTCATGTTGCGCAATATCATATTGTTACTGCGCATATGGCTGGTTGTACGAAATCAGCGCAATCAGCAGCAGGACGTTATCGATATCACGCCGGTGGAACGCAATCGCGCCCCGCGCTGGTTTTATCTGGTGGCGGCTGTGCTCGGTGTGGCTTCTGCGGTTGCCGGTTTTATGTATCTGCAGACGGTGGATAGTGAACGCAGGGTATATGTGCCTGCGCATATGGGGGAGCAGGGCGAGATTGTGCCGGGGCATTGGCAGTCGTTGCCGCCAGCGCCGAAATAGAATCTACGACTTGCCGAAGTGCATGGCAAAATCTTCCCTGTGGACAGCATGGGCCAATGCCTGTTCGTAACTGACCAGATCATCTTCAACCAGTTGCCTGAGGTGCTGGTCAAAGCTTTGTGACCCGTAAAGGCTATGGCCCTCTTCCATGGCGCGTACAATATCACCCCAGTGATCCGGATCGAGAATATAGTGACGGATTACCGAGTTTCTGATCATGATTTCCAGTGCGACAATACGGCCTTTTCCCTGTTTCATCGGTAGCAGTTTTTGAACGATAATGGCACGCAGGTTTTCAGACAGGCGTTCGCGAATACCAGCCTGCTCATCATGTGGGAATGAGGACATGATGCGCTGCATGGTGCCGATGGCTGTAGTCGCGTGAACGGTGGACATGACCAGGTGTCCCGTTTCAGCTGCCTGTAGTGCCAGTTGAATCTCTTCACGGCCGCGTACTTCACCTGCGACGATAATATCCGGTGTTTCGCGTAGTGCGTCGCTCAACCCCTGCTTGTAACTGGCGACATCACTGCCCAGCTCACGCTGGCTGACGGTGCCACGATAGCTGTTGTTGTAACGAAATTCGACCGGGTCCTCCAGTGATACAGCATGCACAGGTCTGTGGCGGATCATGTGGTTAAGCATGGCTGCCATAGAGGTGGATTTTCCGGATCCGGCGGCGCCTGCCATCAGAATAAGTCCGTTGCGGTAGCCTGTAATCTCTTCGAATACCGGCGGCAAACGCAGGGCGGCGAAATCGGGAATATCAACCGGAATCAGGCGCGCAACAATGCCGAAGTCGTTGTGGGTGCGCAGCACATGAATGCGGAAGTGAGCCGCTCCCGGCAGGGTGTAATGAAAATCCAGATTCCTGATGGTTTCGATCTCTGTTTGCGTAGGCAGAGCGCGTACAAGGTGGCGAATCATCTCGATGGTTTTGTTGCGATCAGGGACGGTTACTTTGTCCGCCGGCACGGTGACAATGTCGCCATTGATGCGCATGCGCACCCGGTCACCTGTGCGTACAATCAGGTCCGAAGCGCCATTTTTTCCGGCAACGAGCAGCAGCTCATCAATCAGCGCCGGTTTTTCCATCAGATGCGTAGTCCGGATGAGTCCTTGCCGCCGGTGAGCTGATCCAGGTCACTCTCTCCGCTACTCGAGTCTTTGAGGTCTACCATTTTGATCTGCAGGCGCAGATTGTTGACCGAATCGGCATGGCGAAGCGCCTCATCTTCGGTGATATACCCCTCCATCCACAGATTCAGCAGGGCCTGATCGAAGGTTTGCATGCCATAATTCTTGCCGGCTGCCATCGCTTCCTTGATCTCGCTGATGTCCCATTTTCCGATCAAATCGGCAATACGCGGTGTGTTTATCAGGATTTCGACTGCCGGCATACGTACATCATCGGGTGTTTTAGCCAGGCGCTGGGAGAGAATTGCCTTCATATTCATAGCCAGATTCAGGCATACCTGAGCGTGCATCTCCTCCGGGAAGAAGTTCATGACCCGTTCGAGTGCCTGATTGGCATTGTTCGCATGCAACGTTGCCATGCACAGATGGCCTGTTTCAGCGAACTCCAGTGCATGCTCCATGGTTTCACGATCCCTGATCTCGCCGATCAGAATCACATCAGGTGCCTGCCTGAGCGCATTTTTTAATGCAGCCTTATACTCCAGCGTGTCGGTACCGACTTCGCGCTGGGTAATGACGGATTTTTTATGCTCATGGACAAATTCGATCGGATCTTCGATCGAGATAATATGACCGGGTTGATGCGAGTTGCGCCAGTCGATCATGGCAGCCAGAGAGGTGGATTTTCCGGAGCCGGTAGAACCGACCATCAGGACCAGCCCGCGTGATGCCATGACGATATCCTTGAATATTTCGGGCAGGCCCAGCTGATCAATCGTCGGGACATCCGTTTTTACCTTACGAATGACCATACCGACATGGCTTCGCTGACGGAAGATGTTAACCCGGAAACGCCCGATGTCCGGATAGGAGAGGGCGAGGTTCATTTCGTATTCAGCGGAAAATGCCGCCTTCTGTCGTTCCGTCATGGTCGAACTGGCCAGTCTTTCGCACTCGGCGGCGGTCAGCGGGGGTTGTTTCAATGTGAAAACGGAACCATTGATCCGGTAGGATGGGGCCATACCTGCTGTGATATACAGGTCGGAAGCATCGCGCTTCTCCATCAATGCGAGTAACTGTTTGATCGATATGGGATTGGTCTGGCTGGTGGCACTCATGCCCGGCACTCCTTAAATTGTTGAGATAGGCTGATGATCAATTTTTCAGGCCATGCCACCACCGAACAACTTCTTGTTATTGGCTTTTTCCAGTGCGGCCTGGAGCGTTATTTTACGCGACTTCACCAGCAATTGCAGGTGTGAATCCAGCGTTTGCATGCCCTCACGCATACCGGTCTGCATGACTGAAACCATCTGGGCGATCTTGTTTTCACGGATCAGGTTGCGAATGGCCGGCGTGCCCAGCATGATCTCAAAGGCGGCAACACGGCCGGTTTCATCGGCAGTTTTGATCAGCGATTGCGAAATGACCGCACGCAGTGATTCGGAAAGCATCGAGCGCACCATCTCTTTTTCAGCAGCAGGAAATACATCGATAATACGGTCAATGGTTTTGGGGGCCGATGAGGTATGCAATGTTCCGAATACCATATGACCGGTCTCTGCTGCAGTCAGTGCCAGACGTATTGTTTCCAGGTCGCGTAATTCGCCGACCAGAATGACGTCTGGATCCTCACGCAGAGCACTGCGCAGGGCATTGGCGAAGGAGTGGGTGTGCGGTCCCAACTCACGCTGGGAAATCAGCGAATTTTTTGACTGGTGAACGAACTCGATCGGATCTTCGATGGTCAGAATATGACCGCGCTCACTCTCATTGCGGTGATTGACCATGGCTGCCAGCGTGGTCGATTTACCTGAGCCGGTGGGGCCGGTGACCAGGCAGATGCCGCGTGGTGTCATGGCGATATCGCGAAATATCTGGGGGCTGTTTAGCTGGTCGAGGGTTAGAACTTCGGTGGGAATAACGCGGAATACCGCGCCCATACCGCGACGCTGTTCAAAGGCATTGACACGGAAGCGGGCAATATCACCGAGCGCGAAGGAAAAATCGATTTCCATGTGTTCTTCAAAATGCTTTCGCTGTCCATCGTTCATGATGTCATAAACCATCGCCTGCACTTCACGGTGGTCGATTGATGGCATTTTGATGCGAGTCATATCGCCGTTGATACGGATCATCGGCGGCTCTCCGGACGACAGGTGCAGATCCGATGCCTTGTTTTTGACGGTAAATGCAAGCAGTTCCGATACTTCCATGTTGGCTCCCCGGTAGATATGTTGACAGCTATGCAGAGCATAGTTGTGTCGTATGGTGTCGGCAAGGATGCGAGTTCACAACTGCCCGACGCTGATTGGGAGTAGAGCAAAGTTGCTGCCAAATTTTTATAACCGGATAAGGAGAGGGTCATGAACAGACCCGGTCAGGCACCCGGCTATGGAATCATAATATTGATTTATCTTCGGCGCTGCTCACGTATGTTAGGAGAGCAAGAAAAGCAGATTCAAACATGCCAGCCCAAGTGACGTTAACAACACGATTTTTACTTCATTTCTGTATTCCTCTGGAATGAAGTTTAAATGCTCTTTGTGATCCTTGATATGAAAAGCTGTTGCCATGATGACCTCCTGTTTCCTCGTTGGGAAATGGAGTATGAGTCATGGAAAGCATGATGATGTAATTCATATCACCACAGGTCCGGAAGTGCAGGAGTTGGTCTGATGTCAACAGGTATGGAAATGCCTGTTGGTAGAGTCTATGCGGCGGAAGATTATTTGTCGTCAGCGTGAATCAAAAGAGGTTCGTTATCAAGGACAAGAAACCGCTCCTTGAATTCCAGCTGCTCCAGGTTTTCTCCGCGGGTAGTGATGCGATAAAAAGTCAGGCCATGTTCAAAAACCAGCTGCGTCTCATCGGGAAGATCGGCCAGATAGGATTTCAACTCGCCGACAGTAAACTTAGCCTTGTTCTCGTTCATGATCTCCATCCTTGTAATTCATTAAATCGATATTGTTAGCTCGACCAGGGTATTAATTTTGACGCTAGTCGAATACAGAGATCATACAATAGTTTGTTATTGCTGAATAAGGCAAGAAAAAAAGCCCGCAACGATAACGTTCAACGGGCTTTGTCAGATTGTGGAGAAGCCTGGATAGTGGTACCGGAGGCCGGACTCGAACCGGCACGCCCTTGCGGGCAAAGGATTTTGAATCCTTCACGTCTACCAATTCCATCACTCCGGCATATCTGATGTTTCGAAGACGCCGCGAAGCATTGTCATCTGCGTCAAAGCTGTCAAGCAGCAGAGAGCGAACAATGATGATCACATACGAGCGGAGAGGGAATCTTTGTTCGGTCGGCAATGCAGCTGTCTAAACAGCGCAATATAGCTGTGGTGATTGCAGTGTTGCATTTATGCTAGCTTGCGCGAATGAGTGATGAAATTGCAGAGATTGCACGGAATATTATTAAGGAACTGGCGCCGTTGAAGGGCGTGCGGGTGATTGCCGCGATGAGTGGCGGAGTGGACTCATCGGTGATGGCGGTGCTGCTCAAAGAGGCCGGTGTGGATGTGATCGGGGTGTTTCTCAATGTCTGGGATTATTCACGTGACGAGGTTAACCGCCACGGCTCCTGCTGCTCTCTGGAAGACTCATATGATGCACGGCGAGTAGCCGACCACATCGGCATTCCATTTTATGCTATGGATATGAGAGATGAGTTCCGGCGGGATGTGATCGACCCTTTTATTCAGGATTATGAAACAGGGCGTACCCCCAATCCTTGTGAGCGGTGCAATCGTTTTGTGAAATTCGGTGCGCTGCTTGAGGCTGCAGACAAGCTCGAGGCTGCCTATGTGGCAACAGGTCACTATGTACGGCGGCGCGACGATAACGATGGTATACACCTGTTCAAAGGCAATGATGCACGCAAGGATCAGAGTTATTTTCTGGCAACCACAAACAGGGCTCAGGCGGAGCGCATCCTGTTTCCTGTCGGTGGTCTGGAGAAGGATGATACGCGCAGGCTGGCCCATTTTTATAAACTGCCGACAGCAGATAAACATGAGAGTCAGGATATCTGTTTTATTCCTGCCGGTGATCGTATTGCATTTCTCAAACGTGAGGGTGCCGAGGCCGGATTCAGGGAAGGCGATATCGTCGATACAACAGGCCGCATTCTCGGTCGTCACCAGGGTATCGCGCATTACACGCTCGGGCAGCGCAAGGGACTTGGATTACCCGATGGCCCATGGCATGTCGTTGCGCTCGATGGTGCGACAGCGCGCGTAACAGTAGCGCACCCGGAAGATGCGATGATCGGGGGCGTGGATGTGAGTGAGGCGGTATGGATCAGAGAGCCGAAATCAGGCGAAGCGGTAACTGCAAAAGTGCGCTATCAGATGCAACCTGCAGCCTGTGTGCTGGAGCATTTTGATGAGAGCCTGCGCGTAACATTTGCGCAGCCGCAGAAGCCGAGTGCACCGGGGCAGGTGGCAGCCTTCTACGCCGGAGATGAACTGCTCGGTGGCGGTATTGTCAGCCGGGTCGACTAGGTAAGGATTTTCTGCCGCGGGGAGTGTGACTCCGGTCAGGCGAGCAGGTCTATTTTTGTAGTTTCCGGTTTTTGTGTCTGCGGATTGACAGGGCGCGCCTGTTCAACAGCCTCATTATCAGCCACTTTTTCAGTCGCCTCTTTTTCAGCGGCGATATGCAGTTCGACCGGCTGACTATTCTGTGTCGGACTGTTATGCAGCTGAGCACCGGCCAGTTGTCTGGACTGGGGAGATAGTTGCACGGTATCCGTGGCTTTTCTCGACTGCTCTGACTGGCTGACCTGATTTTGCTGTGACTGATTGAGATTGCCGAAATCGACAACGGCAGCAGGTGTGGAAGCAGGTAAAATAATCATGGTTTTCTCCTGTAAAATCAGATCCCGTCTGACATCCTGCCAATGGGAGCTGCATCTTGTGCGGAGGAGTCCATGTACCACCGTTTATACGCTTACGCTTGATTATATCGGACAGGTTGAAGTCGACTTTAATTTTAATTGCAGCGGATATCAGTTGTGCTGCATACCCCGTAGGGATGCGCTATGTCTGGTTATATATATTAGTAAATATATACCGATAGGAGGGGGGCTCCGGAGTAGTTGGCAGTTATTAAAGTAGGCAGGGGAATGAGCCGATATACTATATGGTACAGTGGTCGGATATCAGTTGGAAGAAAGCGGATATTGCACGTCGAGAAAAATGTTTTGAAAAATAATTGCATTTTTTTCTAAAGTCCGGGTTTTTCTCTCCGATACACTTAAACACGAAGGCTGAGGAACATCCTTCAAGGGGAAAATCCCCACCGTGACAGGGCATGATGTCGTTCACGTTTAACACAAACTAAGGAGAGAACAAATGCTATCAGTCCAAACCAATAACGCGGCAATGACCGCCCTGAAAAACCTCAACACCAACAGCATGGCACAGGATCAGTCGTTGAACCGTCTGTCATCCGGCTTCCGCATCAACAGTGCGGCGGATGACTCATCCGGTTTTGCGATCTCATCCAAGCTGGATGCGCAGGCTGGTCGTTTGAAAGCTGCCAGTCAAAATGCAACTCAGGCAACTGCCATGGTAAAGATGGCAGATGCAGGTGTGAACGAAATCCAGAATATGTTTAATCGTATCCTGACTCTGGCTACCCAGGCCTCCTCTGGAAACAATGCAGGGGAACTGGCCAAGTTGGATGCAGAGCGCATCAAGCTGGAAACACAGATCGACAATATTGCTAACAGCACCAATTACAATGGTGTCAGTTTGCTCAATGGTACTTCCGGCTCCTCGGCAACCCTGGCCGCCCCTGTCGCTGGTATAAGCGCTACAGTGCAGGCCACAGGTGCAGCTAGCGGTGCAGTCACCCTTAGCACGCTGACCAATGCCGGTGGTGGCATTGATATCACCCTGACCAATGCTGCTGGTACTGCCCAGACGGTGAACGTTACCGTACCTGCTGCCGGTACCACGTCCTCAGTTGCATTCAATGATATCGGTCTGACACTCTCGGTTGACAGTAACCTGGTGACTGGTGGCGCTGGCACAGTCAATGTTACAGCCGGTGCTTCATCCAGCTTCCAGGTGGGTGCCGACAATGCTGCTACGAACCGTGTCAGTATTAATCTGAGTAACAGTTATACCACGGCCAGCCTGTTTACCGGATACGGTGGTGTGGCAACTGCTGGCCTGACCACTAATACTGATGCACAGAACTATATCGACAAGGCTAGCTTTGCGTTGGATAAGCTGATTACTCAACGTGCCGACCTTGGTGCTACCCAGAACCAGTTGGGCTTCGTACAGGCTAATCTGGCTACCAGTATCGAGCAGACGACTGCTTCAGTATCAGCTATCAAGGATGCCGATATGGCTGCTGAAATGGCTAACTTCACCAAGAACAAGATCTTGACTCAGGCTGGTACGTCCATGTTGGCACAGGCCAACCAGGCTTCCCAGAACGTTCTGACACTGTTCAGATAAGAGACAGGTTAACCCTCTCCCGGTAACGGGAGAGGGTTAAGTCCCAATAAAGGCAAAGGAGGTTAATGACATGGCTGTTATAGATTCAAGCATACCACGCAGTCCTGTGCTTTCTTCGCCGACTATGGGGGCAGCTGTAGTCAGATCGGGGAATCAGCAACAGGCAACTCCCCCCGTCTCGGCTGAACAGGCGCAGGCCAAACCCGAGCAAAAGGCTTCACTAAAGGATGTGCAGCAGGCGGTACAACAAGCCAATGCATCACTTCCAGGCTCAAATGAAGCGATTTCGTTCGGTTATGAAGAAAAACTCGGACAGTTATATGTTCAGGTGACGGACAAACACAGCGGTGCTGTGATTCGTGAAATACCGTCCAAGGAATTTATTCAGCACAGCGTGTTTATGCGTGAAATGATAGGCCTGCTGCTGGATAGAAAGGCCTGACCAAGTGGCTACAACGAGTTCAATCGCAAGTCTGATATCCGGCCAGGTGGCCGGGTTTGATGCTCAGGGAGCTGTTGACGGGCTGCTGGGTGTCCGAAAATTCGAGATCAGCCAACTGCAGAAGAAGCAGGACACGATCACGGCCAGGCAGGATGCGTTGCTGCAGATAAATAATGCAGTGAGCGGTCTGCGCAGTACGGCCATCGGCATGGCGGACAGTACCGCCTTTTTCGGATACACTGCCAGCCTTGCCAGCAGCTCTTCTGCGGTTTCCGCCTCTTCCCTGTTGGATGTCAGTGGTACATCCGGCGTGTCGGCGGGTCAGCATAATATCATTGTTTCACAGGTGGCACAGGCTGAGCGCATTTCATCGTCTGTTGCCGTTAAAGACAGTACAGGTACGGCTGTGGCCAGCGCTTCTACAGTTATGAACCTGAGTGGTTCGTTCCAGTTGGCTGGTTCCACGGTGACCGTCAGCCCTTCTGATTCCCTTAATGACATTGCAGCCAATATCAACCAGTTGAATACCGGGGCAAGCGCGACAGGTGTAAGTGCTTCGGTGATGAAGGTAGGCACCAATGATTTCCGCCTGATTCTGGCATCCGATACTACCGGTGCGACTGGCTTTACACTTTCCGGCGCCAATCTGGATGCGGCTGGGCCACTGGCGGCATTGCAGTTGGGCGCGACCGGACAAACTAACGCCTATCAATCTTTGCAGCTTGCGCAGGATGCGCAGATCTCGATTGACGGGCTGAGTCTGACACGCTCTACAAATATTATTACCGATGCGCTTTCCGGTGTTACGCTGAGCCTGAAGCAGGCCGATCCGGCTGTGACAGTAAGCATGAATATCGGCATCGATCAGCAGGCTTTGCGGGCCAATGTTCAGTCCTTTGTGGACGCCTATAACAGTCTACAGACTATGATCAGCGATCAGTTTAAATTCGATCCGAAGACTAATACCAGTGGTCTGCTGTCAGGGGATCCACTGCTGACGACGATCCAGAGCAACTTGTCGAATAGCCTGTTCAAGAGCGTGCCCGGTCTGGCATCCGACAGAAACAGTCTGGTGATGATTGGTGTTGAGCCGGATATGAACGGGCAGTTGATGATTAATGAAAATCGTTTTGGCACATTTCTGGCGAATGATCCGACGGCCATTCGTGATGTCTTTGTCGCTCAGGGTAGCAGCACCAATAACAGTTTACAGTTTTTAACCAACGGACTGACCACGCCATCGGGTACTTACAGCGTCAATGTGACGCAAGCGGCCAGCAAGGCTGTCTTGACGGGAACTACCGATCTGACGCCAGGTCTGGCCGCGAATGAAACCGTTACAATCACCGATACCGGCACCTCGCGTCAGGCAGCCATAAATCTGACTGCCGGACAGACGCAGAGTCAGATAATTTCGGCACTCAATGCAGAGCTATCGACTGATTACACCGAGCAGCACCAGCTTTCTACAGCCCTGACTGCCGGCGGACTGCCGGCTACCGGCTCCACCACGCTATCTGCTCTGGGGCTCGGTGTTGCTGCCGGCGATACGATCAGTATCAGCGGCACGCGGCGTTCAGGCGTAGCGGTAAACAGCAGCTTTACCGTGTTGAATCCTGCTACTGATACAGTTTCGACGCTGCTCACAGCCATACAGTCCGCCTTTAATCAGGAAGTTGGTGCAACCATAGATGCGACCGGCAAAGTGACGCTGACGGACATCACTACGGGAGACAGCCAACTTTCCGTTGCCCTGACTGCCAACAATCAGGGTGGTGGTACGCTGGCATTTGGTGCTGATACCATTGTTACAAATGGTCGTTACGCGCTGCCAGAGCAGGCGGTGGCATCCGGAAACATGATCTCAATCGAGTCAAAATCCTATGGCGGCGGTAGTGGATTCAGTCTTTCGCAAAGTGCGAACGGCCTGGGTATTGCTAATCAAACCATTGCCGGAACCGATGTTGCCGGAAGCATCAACGGGCTGGCTGCGACGGGGAGCGGCCAGATGCTGACCGGCATATCCGGGAATGTGGATGGATTGTCTCTGCTGTATACCGGAACAACAACAGGTGCTGTGGGTAACCTTACTGTAGGCATAGGCATTGCATCAGCCCTTGACGGTATCCTGAATCAGTACTCGAATCCTGTAACAGGCCTGATCCAGAATAGCATGACCCAGGAACAGGCGACATTTGACAGTATGACAGCGAAAATAGATGCACTGACCAGGCAGATGGAGCAGCAGCGAGTATCCCTTACTAATCAGTTTAGTTCGATGCAGCAGGCAATGGCCTCACTGCAGAATTCCAGCAGCTTCCTATCTCAGGCAAGCGGGTTGGCCAGTGCGCGTGCTGCCTGATCATTGACCGCTAATACAGGCCACACATTGTTGTTCTGATGATTTCTCATATATTAGTTATTAAAATGCATGCGGCCATGTCGCATATGGGCTGTCTTTTTCAGGTTGCCGGTAAACGCAAATAGTTGAAGTTTTTATTTTAGTTCAGTGTTTTCCTACCGATAGATATGTATAACCGGACAGAGCGATGATCGCTCAATCAAACAAACCGCACGGAGGCAAAAATGACACGCTATCAGGCATATCAGGGAAATCAGGTAGAAGGGGCAGGGCCGCTTGGATTGGTGCTGCTGACCTATGAGGCACTGTTTAAATCACTGGGCAGAACGAGAATGGCGATATTGGCTGCGGATATGTCTGCTGAAGCCACTCATACAAGCAGAGCGGTGGAGGCACTGATCGAATTGAACAGTAGTCTGAACATGGAAGCCGGTGGTGATATTGCCCAGAGCCTGGCCAGTCTGTATATATATATGATGAATCGTTTGTCAAACGGGCTGTGCTCAGCTTCAACCGAGCATGTGGATGAAGTGATACGTCTGGTGCAGGAGCTGCGTGAGGGTTGGATGCAGCTGTCTGCTCAGCAGCAAGCAGGACAGCAGCGCTCACACCTGAAGGTTGCCGTTGGATGAATGCGTCCGATGATCAGCTCGCAGTGACGGATGCAACGCAGTTGCTTGCTCAATGCCGTACCCGGCTGGATGATCTGAACAGGGCGGTGAAGCGGCAACAGTGGCAGGAGGCGGCTGTTATTGCAGCTGATTATGCCGCCATGCTGGCCATGTTGGGTGAGATCGGAACGCCGGCATCCGTGGCGGAAGAAATAGTACAGCTGGATATACGGCATAGGCGGTGTATGCGCACGCTCTCCCGCCAGATGGCGGCAGTGACTGAGGATATCGCCAGTCTGGAAGCCGGAGAGAAGGCGGCCCGGCGTAGCAGGGACTTGGTTACAACGATCTACCATCAGTAAAATGTATCTGGCTGTTGAGCCACTGTTCCACTTCTTCCCTTATGGCGTGCAGCAGAGCTTTATTGGCCGCTTCAAAGCGCAGCACAATTGCAGCTTCCGTATTGGAAGCGCGTAACAGAGCCCAGCCCCAGGACTCCTTGTCGCCATACTGAATGCGCAGACCGTCCACGCTGTTAATCTGATAGCCGCGTGACTCAAAGTGTGTTCGGGCTGTTGCAACCAGGCCGAATTTTTCATCATCAGGGAAAGGCAGACGGATCTCCGGTGTCGTTTCGGAGCGGGGCAGTGCTGCGACCAGCCCGGACAGAGGTTGGTGACCCCCAGCCAGCAGCTGCATGATGCGTGCACCGGCATAGACGGCGTCATCAAAGCCGAAAAACCGGTCAGCAAAGAAGAAATGACCGTTCATCTCACCGGCCAGCAGTGCGCCGGTCTCCTTCATTTTGGCTTTGATCAGCGAGTGGCCGGTGCGCCACATAACAGCATTGCCGCCTGCCGCCCGGATACCTTCATACAGGTGCTGTGAGGATTTGGCTTCGGAAATGACAGTAGCGCCCGGATAACGGGTGAGCAGCTGTTTGGCCAGCAATAACAGTAATATATCGCCGGCAATCAAACTGCCACATTCATCGACAATACCGATACGGTCGCCATCACCGTCAAAGCCGATACCGATATCAGCCTGATGGGCGCGCACGGCATCTGCCAGATCACGCATATTCGCTTCCACGGTCGGGTCGGGATGGTGATTCGGGAAAGTGCCGTCCGGCTCACAATAGAGCTCGATCACCTCGCAACCCAGGCTGCGATAGGCGGGAGCTGCAACAATACCCGAGGGGCCGTTGCCGGCATCGATTACGACCTTCAGTGGACGAGATAGCGGGCAATCCGCCACGATGAGGCGATGATAAATATCGCGAATATCGATGGTCGTGATCACGCCGGGTTTGTCCGCTTTCGGTAACTGTTGCTGCATCAGCTCTTTTAGCGCCTGAATCTCATGGCCATGCAGGCTGTCGCGTCCCCGCATCATTTTGAAACCGTTGTGATCAGCCGGGTTATGGCTGGCGGTGACCTGAATACAACCGGCGCCATCCCGGTGGAAGACGGCATAGTAGGCCAGAGGCGTTGGTCCCATCCCCATATCCAGTACATCAATGCCGGCGTCATTGAGCCCCTGCATGACTGCCCGCTGCAGAGTCGGCCCGCTTAAGCGCACATCACGACCAACGATGACAGGGCGCTGCTCGCCTGCGGGCAGGGTTTTGGCAAATGCCATACCCAGCCGGTAGCCCAGCTCGGGGGTGATTTCCCGGCCGGCAATGCCGCGAATATCGTATTCACGAAACGTGTGATGTGGAAACTGCTTCAAAAACCCGTCCCTGGTATTATTTTGAACAAGCCACCCGGTTATTATCAGATCATACGCATGCGGTTTGTTTCGTCTTTCCGCTGTATCATCTGGGGTGAACGCTTGTGATTCTACCGGGAGTATAAACACACTGCTTGCGATACGAAAGACGGGACTTAAGCTGCACGGCCATGTCTACTCCCTCATCTTCCGGTCTGAATGAAGCCCAGTATCAGGCTGTCTACTATCGCAACGGTCCATTGCTGGTTCTTGCCGGTGCAGGCTCCGGTAAAACACGCGTCATTACCGAGCGCATTGCCGCTCTGGTGGAGCGTGACGTGCCTGATCATGCCATTACTGCTGTGACTTTTACCAATAAGGCTGCGAAGGAGATGCGGGAACGTCTGCAGCAGCGACTGGGCGATAAAGCGAATGGGCTGCGCATCTGTACCTTCCATGCGCTCGGGCTGGCCATGGTGCGTGAGCATGCCGATCTGGTCGGTCGCAAGGCCAATGTTTCCGTGTTTGCCGGAGCCGAGCAGAAAACGGTCATGCGCTCGGTCCTCTCCGAGATGAAACTGGCAGCCGATGCTGATCAGGTGGACCGCATGTTATCGCGTGTTTCATCGCTGAAGAGTGGCCTGCTGGAGGTGCATGAAAATCAGCTGGCTGCGATTCGTGAAACCTATGATGCGCTGCTGGAAAAAATGAATGCCGTGGATTTTGACGATCTGCTGGTGCTGCCGCTTCGACTGTTGAGCGAACATGACAATGTGCGTGCGATCTGGCGTGAGCGGGCGCGTTATTTCCTGGTCGATGAGTATCAGGATTCCAGCCGCATTCAGTATCAGCTGGTACGCCTGCTGGTGCCGGATGACGGTAACCTGACGGTGGTGGGCGATGATGATCAGTCCATTTACGGCTGGCGGGGGGCTGAAGTGAAAAACCTGTTTCAGCTGGAGCGGGATTACACCAATCTGCATGTGGTACGGCTGGAGGAGAACTACCGCTCCACCGGCTCGATTCTGCAGGCTTCCAACTCCCTGATTGCCAATAATAGCGAGAGGCTGGGTAAAACACTGCGCTCCACGCTCGGTCAGGGCAAACCGATCCGGGTATGGGGCAGTCCCAATCCGGAAGAAGAGGCGCGGCGTCTGGCTGGCGACATCAAATCACATCATGCGCGCTCCGGCGGTCAATGGGATGCCTATTGTGTGCTCTATCGCGCCTCATTCCAGTCCCGTTCTATTGAGCTGGCGCTGCGCGAAGCCGGCATCCCGTATCATGTCAGCGGCGGCATGTCCTTTTTTGATCGGGCCGAGATTCAGGATATTCTGGCCTATCTGCGACTGATCGCCAATTTCAGTGATGATCTGGCTTTTATGCGGGCGATTGCCCGGCCGCGACGCGGCATAGGTTCCAAAGCGTTGGGTGATCTGGGCTTTTTTGCCATGGCCGAGGATTGTTCGTTGCTTGAGGCATGCCTGAAAGAGGAGCTCGATCACAAGCGGGCGGAGGCACTGCGAGAATTCGGCGATATGATCGTCGGACTGGAGCACCAGTTTCGTCACGGTGAGCCGGATGATGCGTTTGATGCCGTGCTGGATCTGACCCGCCTGGAAGCGGCGATTCGCGCCGAGGCTGATGACCAGGAGGTGGCTGAGCGCCGGATGAGCAATGTGCTTGAGCTGCGTCGCTGGTGGGTGATACATACCGAGCGCGGTGGCGACCTGACGGAGTTTCTGCAGCATATCTTTTTGCTGGCCGAGAAGCAGGATGATGATCCGTCCGGACAGGTGCGTTTGATGACGGTGCATGCGGCCAAGGGGCTGGAGTTCGACCAGGTTTATGTGATCGGGATGGAAGAGGGCATTTTCCCGCATCGTAATGCGCTGGATGAAAACCGTATGGAGGAGGAGCGTCGACTGATGTATGTTGCGATGACCCGCGCCCGGTTTTTGCTGACGCTCAGCTATTCGCTAACCCGTCGCCGCTTCGGCACGATCGAAAAGTGCGCGCCATCGCCGTTTCTGAAGGAGCCGGATCAGTCCGTGCTGCGCTGGGTGGACAAGGATGCCGACAGCGAAGAGGCGCATGAAGAGGCGCAGGACCACATGGCGGCCATGCGCAAAATGCTTGGTCTGGAGTAATTCAAAAACATTTCAATACTGGAAACACAAACAGATGATGTTATCGCTGGGCTGTTATTTGTGCAGTGACAGAAATATCTTCTCGGCCAGCTTATCCGATATGCCGGGGGCCTGCGCCAGCTGTTTGCGACCGGCCTTCTTGACCCCTTCAATGCCGCCGAAATGTTTGAGTAGCGATATGCGCTTGGCAGGCCCTATCCCCTCAACCGTGTCCAGTACCGAGGTGAACATACTCTGCTTCTTGCGCTTGCGCATATAGGCTCCGGCAAAGCGATGCGCCTCATCGCGTACGCGGGCGATCAGCAGCAGTGCCGCTGAATGGCGGCCGGGCTTAAGCGGTTTGCCGATGCCGATGGCACCACTATCTGTCCAGCCGGGCCAGATGGTCTCCTCGCCAACCCTGCGCGCGTCGCCCTTGGCTACACCTGCCAATTTTAACTCATGCAGACCGGCATCTGTGGCGCACTGCAGTGCTACACCCAGTTGCCCCCGACCGCCGTCAATGAGCATCAGGTCGGGGCAGGGGATGGTATCTTCCCGAATGGCGCGGAAGAAGCGCTCCAGCACGGCTTGCATGGCCCCGTAATCATCGCCTTCGATGACCTGGCCTGCGATGCCGTCGAGTTTGTAGCGGCGATAATAATCCTTCTCGGCTCCCTGCCAGCCGGCATAGGTGATGGCCGCAACCATCTGTGTACCGCCCAGATGCGCATTATCGACTGCGGCAATACGTTCGGGTACGACCTCCATCGCCAACATCTCGGCCAGTGCCGCAAAGGCAGGTTGTTGGCTTTCCTGTTTGCGACTGGCAATGATCTGCGCACCGGAGTGACCGATCTGCTGCAACCATTGCAGCCTGGAGCCGCGCACGGGGCTGTGTACGGCGGTTTTCTTGCCGGGTTTGATCAGGGCGATCAGGCGGTTCAACTCCTGAATATTCTCCTTGCATGTGTTGACGAGGATATCTGCGGGCGGCAGCTCTTTTTCATAACGCTCAATCAATAGTGACTGCAATATTTCCAGCTCCCCGGCATCAGTGGCCTGATCAATACGAATATTGTGCGTCCCCAGATCTCGACCACTTCTGCGTACGCCGATGCAGGCCAGTACAGCCGTGGTATGCCGGATCAGCACGATGCCGTCGGCATCGTCGGGCAGATCTCCGCCTTCAGATCCGGCCAAAACCGAGCGCAGGGCACGAATGCGATCACGCAATATGGCCGCCTGCTCAAACTGCATGGCATCAGCCGCCTGTTGCATCTGTTGCTCCCAGCCTTTGAGCAGATCATTGTCCCGGCCACGGAGAAATTGTCGAACTTCATCCACCTGTCTTCGATATTGGGCCTTAGACACAATATCGCAGCAGGGTGCCGAACAGCGGCCGATCTGGTGCTGCATACAGGGGCGGGAGCGGTTGTTGAATACGGCATCTTCACAATCCCTGAGCAGAAACATGCTCTGCATGATGTGCAGCGTTTGATGCACGGCGCCTGCATTGGGGAATGGACCGAAATATTCGCCGGGGAGAGTGCGGTTGCCGCGGTACATTGTCAGCTTCGGAAAGGGTTCATCGCTTAACAGGATGTAGGGATAGGTCTTGGAATCCTTCATCAGCACGTTATAGCGCGGTTTAAGCTGCTTGATCAGGTTATGTTCGAGCACCAACGCCTCGGCTTCCGATGGCGTAACGGAAAAAGCGATATCCCTGACCTGCCTGACCATGGCGATGGTGCGCGGCGACTCCGGCTGGCGCTGGAAATAGCTGGATACGCGCTTTCTCAGGTTGCGCGCCTTGCCGACATAGATGACTTTGCGCGCATGATCGAGCATGCGGTAAACACCGGGTTCGCGTGGCAGTGCGGTTAATGCAATCGGTGGTTCAACCCACATCAGGTATCTGTATTGCTGCCGATCTCAAGCGTTGAGCATGCGGCAGTAGGGCAATGATCGAGCAGCGGGCACTGGCTGCACAGCGGCTTTGTTCGACAATACCGCTTGGCATGTTCGACGATCAGGGCATGAAACTCCTGAAACAGCGGCAGGCTTTCCGGCAGACGCTGCTGGAAATAGTGCTGTATATTGTCATATGCCAGTTGGTGATCGAAATGCTCAAGCCGGGTAAACAGTCTCTTTGTATAGGCATCAACGACAAACACCGGTTTATCGAACGCATAGAGCAGGATCGAGTCGGCCGTTTCCGGACCGATACCATACAGCGCCAGCAACTGCTTGCGTAGCAGGCTCTGCGGGCGATTTATCAGTCCGCTGCGTTGGCCGTTTTGCACATAGAACTGGGAGAAATGTTGCAGATAGCGTGCCTTCTGCAGGTAGGAGCCGGATGATCGGATCATCTCCGCCAGCTGATGCAGATTGCTGGCGGCAATAGATTCGCAGTGGAGCATATCGTGTGCCTTCAGGTTGGTGATGGCTTTTTCCACATTTTGCCAGCTTGTATTCTGCGTCAGAATTGCGCCGAGCATGACCTCAAACGGGGTCTCTGCCGGCCACCAGTGTTGCGGTCCATAAGCGGTAAAGAGCCGCTCATAGACCTCAATCGGAGTCAGTTTTTGCATCCGGGTTGATCACGCGATCCCTGAGCTTACGGATTTCGCCGCGGTTGAGTGCGCGCCATGTACCCTTGGGCATATCTTCATCGAGCTTGATCGGCCCGAAGCGGGTGCGCATCAGACGGCGAACCGGATGGCCGCACTCCTCCAGCGTACGCCGGACTTCCCGCCAGCGGCCGCGCAGGATGATGATATTCAGCCATGTGTGGCCGGCACTCTCCGAATCTACCGTGACTTCCCACGCATCGCTGGTATCACCGCGACCGATATCCATGCCGCCACGGCGCAGCTTGGCCAGTGTTTCCAACTCTACGATGCCGGCTACGCGGGCGCGGTATTCTCGTGGCACTTTTGCTGCCGGATGTGTCAGTGCCCGCGTCAGCGCACCATCATCGGTCAGCATCAACAGCCCCTCGGTATCCATATCCAGCCGTCCGATTGACTGCACGTTGGGTGCAACGTCAATGAAGTCATAGATCAGCGGTCGTTTTTTCTTGTCCAGGCGTGAGCAGAGCTGACCTTTCGGTTTGTTGTAGAGGATATAGGTGTGTCCCTGTTGCGGTTCGACCAGTTTATCGTCCACCATGACGGTATCGCCGCTTTTCACGATAACGCCCGGCGCTTCTATCAGTTGGCCATTGATGCTGACACGCCCGGCCTGAATCCATCGATCGGCCTCACGACGGGAGCAGAGGCCGCAATGGGCCAGATAGCGGTTGATGCGCTCCGGGTTACCGGGGGAGGGCTCTGCCGCATACTTTGGCGCGGATTTGCGCGTGCCGGGCAGACTCTTTCGCCGTGGCTGCTTCTGTGGTCTCTGTTTTTGCGGCTTATGCGCTGGTTTGTTACTCATTGTTATTCGCCTCGGTTGATTGGCTGACCAATTGTTGAATTTCATCTTCATCCAGCAACTGGCTGGCTTCGGGCAGATCGTCCAGTGAATTCAGGTTGAAGTCGACCAGAAACTGGCGACCTGTGCCATACAGATGCGGCCGTCCCGGTACATCCTTGCGACCCAGTACCTTGATCCACTCGCGCTCCTGCAGAGTGGCGATGATGCTACCGGATGTTTTGACTCCGCGCAGCGCTTCGATTTCAGCCCGCGTAGTTGGCTGGCGATAGGCGATGATGGCCAGCGTCTCCAGCGCAGAGCGCGACAGTCGCGCGGGCCTGACCTGCCATAGGCGCTGCACATATTCTGCATGGGTATCGGCGGTGCGAAACTGCCATCCGCCGGCCACCTGTATCAGGTGGATGCCGCGCTGACTGTAATGTGCTTCCAGTGCCATCAGCGATGTGTGAATATCACTGCCTGTGGTCTCATCATCGAGAATGACTGCCAGTCGCTTCACTGTCAGCGGCTCATCGCTGGCGAACAGGATAGCCTCAATGCGTGAGGTCAGCGTGTCCATGTCGCTCAATGAATACTCTGTTTGGCTAACAGTGTGACCGGGCCGTAGCAGTCACTCTGCACCACGCTGATGTTCTGTTGTCGCCATAACTCCAGAATTGCCAGCACCGTGGTAACCAGTGCTTCCCGACCGGGCGTATCTTGCAGCAACTCATCGAGTTGCAGGCTGCCGGATGTCAGGCGCTCGAGTACCGCACGCATCTGCTCGCGCACGCTCATGGTTTCGGCAAAGATCTGATGGCGCACTTCACCGCCGACCCGTTTAAGCACGTGACGGAAGGCCATCAGCAGCGCATCCAGATCGCCCTCGGGTAATGGCCGAACGATATTGGCTGCCTCCGGGAAGACGGAGCGGGCAAACAGATCGCGTCCCAGACGTGGCCTCTCACCCAGTTGCTCAGCCAGTAAACGGTATTGTTCATAAGCAATCAGCTGGGCGGCCAGCTCTGCACGCGGATCAATCTCATTGCCCTCATCATCGAGTTCGGGGCGCGGCAGCAGCATCCGCGATTTTAACTGCATCAGCGTACTGGCCATGACCAGATAATCTCCGGCGATATCCAGATCGAGACTGATTTCATCATCTTCTGATTGTTGATCAGAAGGTTGCTGTAACAGTGTGAGATACTGGCGGGTCAGCTCGGCAATAGGGACATTAAAGATGTCCATCTTCTGACTGCGGATCAGATGCAGCAGCACATCCAGCGGCCCCTCGAACTGATCCAGGTGCACAGCTGGCATGGTCGGCTGTTTATCGCCTGCGGCGGGAAACAGCTCGGCCTGCACAGCTGTGTTCATACGCGGTAGCCCATTTTCAGAGATTTACGTACCTTTTCCATAGTCCGTGATGCTTCATGGCGGGCTTTCTCGTTGCCGAGCTTGACGATATCGCGCAGATCATCCGGCCTGGAGGCAATCTCCGCCCGCCGGTCGCGGATGGGTTGCAGTTCCGCTTCCAGATGTTTGAGCATGCACATTTTGCAATCAATGCAGCCGATCGAAGCGGTGGTGCAGCCATCCTGCACCCATTCGCGCTCTGCTTCGGTGGAATAAACCTTATGAAAATCCCATACCGGGCACGCTTCCGGTGTGCCGGGATCATCGCGACGCACGCGCGCCGGATCTGTCGGCATGGTTTTCACTTTCTTTTCGGTGATTTTCCACTCTTCACCCAGCTCGATCGTGTTGTTATACGACTTGCTCATCTTGCGTCCGTCCAGTCCCGGCAGTTTTGCCGCAGGCATCAGCAATGACTCCGGTTCGGGGAACAGAGGTGGGATGCCCTGACGATAGAGGTGGTTAAAGCGACGGGCCACTTCACGGGTTAGTTCGATATGGGGAATCTGATCCTCACCTACCGGAACGCCGTCGGCACGGTACATCAGAATATCGGCCGACTGCAGCAGCGGATAGCCGAGAAAGCCATAGGTGCCAAGATCCTTTTCACGCAACTGTTCGATCTGATCCTTGTAGGTGGGTACCCGCTCCAGCCATGAGAGTGGCGTCATAAATGAAAACAGCAGGTGCAACTCGGCATGCTCGGGCACTTCCGACTGGATAAATACAACCGCCTTCTCCGGGTCGATACCGACAGCCAGCCAGTCAATCAGCATATCCCAGATGGTATCCTTGACTATAGAGGGATTGGCGTACTCGGTTGTCAGGGCATGCCAGTCGGCGGCGAAAAAATAGCACTGATGCTGCTCCTGCAGTTGCAGCCAGTTTTCCAGTACACCCTTGTAGTGGCCCAGGTGCAGTTTGCCTGTGGGGCGCATGCCGGAAAGGATGCGTTTGGATGTTACCTGTGTCAGATCTGTTGTGCTCACGGTGTCCCCTTTGTGATATGCCGATATCTTTTAAGCGAACGATAACAAAGCCGGAGGTGGAAGGCGATTCAGACGATGTGTTTCTGCTGATGTGGGTTAATGCCATGGCGTACATAGGCTTGGATGTCGGGCGGATCCAGCTTTAATTATCCTGCTCTGTAACCGTTGCAAAAGAGAGTGATGGCTGAACAGGAAGCTGTGCTGCCTGTCACTGATCTGCCTCTTTCCGGGGCTTAGTCTTCAAAGCCAGCCGGTCATGATGCCGCTGCAGAAAAAGACAGGAGATTCGCTATGATGATTCGTATTCATGAAGACAAAAGTACGACAAAACCTGCAACCAGAGACAATGCCAGCGGCAAGGTGAACTACCCGTTCCCGCGCCCGCTGTTTACCAATAAATAGGTGGTACAGATCCGCTCAAAGAGAGGGAGTCACGCTGTGAGTACTAACTCCGCATGCATTCTACTGTTTGGGCTTGCGCCTTCGGGGCGTCACTTTCCTGCCGCGCAATTCTGATCTGGCGGGACGAGTGATCGGGTTGCGCTTGCGTGTGTCCCGGCCCGTGCCGCTTGTGCCGCCACGGGCCGGCGGCACCAATGATGTGACATCATTGCCGATCAGCTCCGCTCTGCCCATTTTGATCAGGGCATCGCGCAATATCGGCCAGTTTTCCGGGTCATGATAACGCAGGAAGGCCTTGTGCAGTTCCCGCTGTTTTTTCCGCTTCGGCGTGAATACCGATTCACTCTGCTGACTGATTTTTCGTAACGGGTTTTTGCCCGAATAATACATTGCCGATGCTGTTGCCATCGGAGAGGGCAGGAATGCCTGCACCTGATCGGGCCTGAAACTGTTGGCTTTCAGCCACATGGCCAGATTGAGCATATCCTCATCCGTTGTGCCGGGGTGCGCGGCGATAAAATAGGGGATCAGATATTGCTTCTTGCCGGCCTTTAGCGAGGCGGCCTCAAACATCTGTTTAAAGCGGTCGAAGCTGCCTATGCCCGGCTTCATCATTTTCTCCAGCGGTCCGTCTTCGGTGTGTTCGGGCGCAATCTTCAGGTAGCCACCGACATGGTGGGTGGCCAACTCCTCGATATATTCAGGTGAAGTTACGGCCAAGTCGTAACGCAGGCCCGATGCGATAAAGATGCGCTTGATACCGCGCAGGCTCCGCGCACGCCGGTAAAGCCTGATCAGGGGCGTATGATCGGTATTCAGGTTTTTGCAGATATCCGGAAACACACATGAGGGCTTGCGGCAGGCTGCTTCAATCTCGGTTGATTTGCAGGCCAGACGGTACATATTGGCCGTGGGGCCGCCGAGGTCTGAGATTGTGCCGGCAAAGCCGGGTGTTTTATCCCGAATCTGCTCGATTTCGTGGATGATAGAATTTTCAGAGCGGCTCTGGATGATGCGCCCCTCATGCTCGGTGATCGAGCAGAATGTACAGCCGCCGAAGCAGCCGCGCATGATATTCACCGAATGTTTGATCATATCGTAAGCAGGAATACGCTGCTTGCTGTAGGCATGATGCGGTATGCGTGAGTAGGGCAGACCGAAGACGTAATCCATCTCGTCAGTCGTCAAGGGTATGGCCGGTGGATTGAGCCATACCTCACGTGTGCCGTGACGCTGCATGAGTGCGCGTGCATTGCCCGGATTGGTCTCCAGATGTAGCAGGCGTGAGGCATGTGCATAGAGCACCGGGTCGGCTTTTACAGTTTCAAACGACGGTAGACGAATCACCGTATTCTTACTGTTCAGGCTGCGGGACATCAGTCGTATTGGTTGTGCTTCTGTTGCGCTGTTTTGCTCCGCACAGCGCGACGTATTCGCCTCCTTCATGGCATACGGGTCGGGATGTTCGACCAGTTTACCGGGTGTGTCCACCTCGGTGGAATCAATTTCATGCCAACCATCGGGTACGCTGTTACGCATCAGGGCGGTGCCGCGAATATCGTTTATATCCCGGATCGACTCGCCGTTTGCCAGTCGGTGGGCAATCTCGATGATCTGACGCTCGCCATTGCCGAAGACCAGCAGGTCGGCCTTGGAATCGGGCAGTACCGAGCGACGTACGGTGTCCGACCAGTAATCGTATTGGGCGATGCGACGCAGTGAGGCTTCGATACTACCGATAATCACCGGTACACCCTTACATGCTTCACGACAGCGCTGGGCATAGACGGTAACAGCCCTATCCGGTCGTTTACCGGCTACACCGCCCGGAGTATAGGCATCGTCCGAGCGGATACGGCGCTCGGAGGTGTAGTGGTTGACCATTGAGTCCATATTGCCGGCGGTGACACCGAAAAAGAGATTCGGTCTGCCGAGCGCGCGAAAATCATCGGCCGATTTCCAGTCCGGTTGGGCGATAATGCCGACCCGGAAACCCTGCGCCTCCAGCACACGCCCTATCACGCCCATGCCGAAACTCGGGTGATCCACATAGGCATCGCCGGTGACAATGATGATGTCGCAGGCATCCCAACCGAGTGCATCCATCTCGGCCCGGCTCATTGGCAACTGCTCGGCCGTAGTCAGTTCGGGCCGGTAGCGCGGCATTGATGTGATCGGCCGTGGAGTCTCCATATCGGTAACGGGTGCGTTGTTGTTCATCGGCAAACTCTAACGCGAATGCCCTCTGAATGCTGCAGCACCCTGAATAGGGGTTTATGGCGTTGCGGGCGAACAGGTCGAGTTGCCCGGGTCTGGTTCTGCATGATTGGAGTAAAGCCTCACAACGCAATAAAACGGCGGATGAAGCCCGTTCGAAGGTTTGTTAAGTGAGGAATACCTATGCTTCTGTGCTGGGAACGGTGAGAATTTCGTAGCCGGTGTCGGTCACTGCAAGTGTGTGTTCGAACTGCGCCGAGAGCGATTTGTCACGCGTGACCACTGTCCAGTGGTCTGCCAGAACCTTGACCGCAGCTTTACCGAAATTGACCATCGGTTCGATAGTGAAAACCATGCCCGGTTTCAGCATCATTCCGGCGCCGGGTTTGCCATAGTGCAGTACCTGCGGATCTTCGTGAAATACCCGACCGATACCGTGACCGCAGTACTCTTTCACGACGGAACATTTTTCGCCTTCCACATAGGTTTGAATGGCATGACCGATATCGCCCAGCGTGGCGCCGGGGCGCACAACCGCAATACCGATCTCCAGTGCGCGCCGTGCCACCTCGGTTACTTTCCGTGCCTTGATTTTCGGCTCGCCGACATAAAAGGTTTTGCTGGTATCGCCATGCCAGCCATTGATGATGGTGGTGACATCGACGTTGATGATATCGCCTTCGAGAATCTTTTTGTCGCCGGGGATGCCGTGGCATACAACGTGATTGACCGAGGTGCATACCGACTTCGGGAAACCGTGATAATTGAGCGGGGCAGGGATGCCGCCGGCCTCAATTGTAAACGCGTGAACCAGATCATTGATCTCATCGGTAGTGATCCCGGGCTGGATGTAGGGTTCGATCATCACCAGTGTATCGGCGGCATGCCGGCAGGCGGGTTTCATTGCCTCGATATCTGCTGCTGATTTGATCTGAACCATGGTAACTCCGTCTGTGTCCTGTTGGTGTGCCCGCTACTCTGTACTAAACTCCGTGCAAGGTCATTATTGACAAGCTTTCACCACAAAGATGAGCGTAATGGTCGAAAGGGTGATCCGACAGGCTTGTCGTTATTTGTTTGTATGCCTTTCGTGGTGAGTGATGATAGGGGGGGGGAGTTATGCGGGTATATCTGGTGCAACACGGGTTGGCAAAAGAGAAAGATCAGGATGCGGCCCGACCGCTCTCTGCTCAGGGACGGGAGGATGTGACCCGCATAGCCGGGTTTCTCGGCCTGTTTGAGAAGCCACGGCCGGCGCGGATTTTGCACAGCGGAAAATTGCGTGCGCAGCAGACGGCGGAGATGTTTAGCGAAGCATGGGGTAATATTCCTGTTACACAGGCGGCGGGTTTGTCGCCCGATGATGATCTATCCATCTGGGCGGATCGTTTGAACGCGATGGACGAGGATCTGTTGCTCATCGGGCACCTGCCGCACCTGCAGCGTCTGGCCGGGTTGATGCTCTGTGCAGACCCCGGGCGTGAGGTGGTTCGTTTTCGCAATGGCGGCGTGGTTTGCCTGGAGCGCTGCGACAACGGCTGGTCCATCCTCTGGCAGCTGAATCCGACGCTGTTTTATGGTGAGGATAAATAAGTGTTACAGATCAGCTGTGGCGACGGTTGTGATTTCTGCCAACTCAGGTGATGGCTTCTTGATCAGCGGATTGGCTGTGATTTTGGCACGGCTCAGATCTTTCACCGGTATATTCAGTCGCATGCCCTGCCTGAGTCCCCTGGCTACCAGCTCCGGATTCTCTTTTTTTAATACGTAGACGGACACACGATAGTGTCTGCTGATCTGAGCGATGGATTCCCCGCGTTGTACGCGGATATACAATTTGTTCGACGCCGCAGACGGGATGATGTGATGCACGCGTTTTGCTCCCTTTTGTGTAATACGCAAGCTCAGCTGTTTCGGCCTGTCGTGATAATATTGCATGCGGGCCAGTTTCGGATTGAAGCGGAACAGCTGGTTTTTCCGCATGCCGGCAACGTTGTGCAGTCGCTCCAGATCCACCGGTGAGTGAATCACCACGGTGCTGGTCGGGTAAGGTGGGGGCAGCAGTAGCTGACCATCTCGTTGCAGTGCAATCAGGCCGAGAATATGACGGATATAGGTTTTGGTGATGGGCGGCAGTGGCAACCGCCTGAGTCCGTCGCCGTTGTGCCACGGGTGTCGATCGATCCGGCGCTGTACGCCGCTCGGGCCGAGATGATAGGCGGCGAATGCCAGCGGCCAGCTGCCGAAACGGGCGTATTGCTTTAATAAAAAATGGGCGGCACCGCGTGTGCTGGCCTCAATGTCGCGTCGACCGTCCACCAGTTTGTTGCTCCTGATGCGCAGGTCGGTCGCCGTTTCAGGCATTAACTGCCACAGGCCTGTAGCGCCGACTTCCGATCTAGCATAGGGGTTATATCCGGACTCCACGACCGGGATCATCTGCAGTGCAATCGGCGCACCGTAGCGCGCCAGTGTCTCAACCAGTGGCTGCCTCACATAGCGGGAGCGCTCGCTAATACGCTGCCAGGAGGGGCCGTAGACACGCATGGCCTCGGCCTTTACCGACGCGATCTCTCCCTCGGAGAGATCTGCAAGAAAGGGGCTGGGAGGAGGTGTTGCGACTGCGGTGGCAGGGGGAGGTGGCGGGCGAAACCAGTCGCTGAAGCTGCTTCCGCCGTTGAATTGGGCGCAGGCAGAGAACGTCGTGAGGCTGGCCAGCAGGATAACAGTGCGTATATCTCGAATATTCATGCCGCCACTATGCTTAAGGGCGCGCGGGTGAAATATGACGGGAGTCACGTCCCGGTCATCGGGATGTTAGTCTGTGCTGCGGTCGTATTTGCGGTTGAGCCGGGCTGCTTTTTGCCAGCAACCGTTTTCTGCATCCGGAATACTGTCCAGGCGCCAGCACCAGTTGTTCTCCAGTGTGCCTGGCGTGTTGAATTTTGCATCACTGTCCAGCTCCAGCAGATCCTGCATCGGAATGACGGCAAGCATGGCCGGCGAAGCAAGGGCCGCTTCTATCATGGCCCAGGCAATGTCGGCAGGCCTGGTGTCCAGCACTTGAAGTGCATGCTGGCGTATATGCTCGTCTGCATGGTTAAACCAGCCTACGGTCGTATCGTTGTCATGGGTGCCGGTATAGACAACGCTGTCGACGTCATGATTACAAGGCAGATAGGGATTATGATCATCGCCGCCAAACGCAAACTGCAATATTTTCATGCCGGGCAGACCAAAATCCTTTCTCAGGGTTGTCACTTCATCGGTGATAATACCCAGATCTTCCGCTACCAGCGGCAGCGCTCCCAGTTGCTGCTGCAGAGTTTCCAGCAGTGCACGGCCGGGCGCTTTGCGCCATTCGCCGATGATGCCGTCACCACTTTCGCCCGGAATAGCCCAGTAGGCTTCCAGACCGCGAAAATGGTCGATACGCAACAGGTGCATGCGCTCCATCTGGTGTCTGACACGTTCAACCCACCATGCGAAATGATCTTCAACCATTTTATCCCAGCGATAGAGCGGATTACCCCAGCGCTGCCCGGTAGCAGAGAAGTAATCCGGTGGTACGCCGGCAACTTCATCGCACAGTCCGATGTCAGAAACGGTGAACATCTGTTTGGCGGCCCAGACATCTGCAGAGTCATGAGCTACATAGATGGGCAGATCTCCGAATAATTCTATCCCGCTGACTTCAGCATAGGATTTGATGGCTTTCCACTGACAGTCGAACATGAACTGCTCGAATATAACCTGTTGAATTCGCACGGTATTACAGGCGCGCGTTGTGGCCAGTGCCTCGGTGTCCTGATCCCGCAAGGTTTGCGGCCAGTGCCACCAGGCGCGATCAGCCAGGATCGATTTCAGCGTGGAGAAGAGTGAGTAATCCTCCAGCCAGCTGCTATGTTGCTGGCAGAAGGCTTGCACATCCTGCTGCAGCTGCGTATCGGCTGCCGCCTGCTGCCAGAAATTCAGTGATGCTTTTGTGCGCAGTTCGGCATGGCGTTCAGCCGTCAGTTCATCATCCAGATCCGTCTCATCGAGCCAGCCTTTGCTGGTGAACTCGCGCAAATCCAGCAGTTCCGGGTTGCCGGCAAATGAAGAGAGCGACTCGTATGGTGAGCCATGCCCGTGCGTCGGTCCCAGCGGCAGAAACTGCCAGACGCTGAAACCGGCTGCTGCGATGGCATCAATAAAGGCGAACGCTTCCTTGCCCAGGACACCTTTATGAAACGGGCCGGGCAGGGACGTAATGTGCAAAAGCACTGCCGATTTACGGCGGTCAATCCATGTAACCATAATCGTGTCCTTTATTTAGCTCTATCAGCCACGCATGGCCTCACATCCTGGTGGGAAGGGTGGATGACATGTGGCACTCAGGAATCTGCGCCGCCTCTGCGCATGGTACCGCCGCCTTCAGCATCGCCGCCGCCATGTGAAATGGAAGCATGTAGCGATACAGGAACCGGACAACCCAGCAGTTGATAGAGTTTGCCGAGATGGCGTCTGTAGAGACTGTCAAAATCACGTACGGCAGCCCCCGGATTATAATCACCAAACCACCAGCACCAGTCCGAGCCTTCACAAATACGCAGCTGCTCTTTTGCCGCTTCCTGCTGCTCGGGGCTCAGGGCGTCGATATGTTTGTCATAGGCATGTTTTGCTTCGATCAATAATTCCCAGCCGCGCGTTTTGGCTGTGTCACCAATCCATGTGGAGAGATTGCCATATACCCATGATCCCGATACCAGATGATCCAGTTTGTCTGTTGTCGGGTGCGCTGCCAGATAATCACTGCATGTAGTCAGATTATAATCATCATTTTCAGCAATTGACTGATAGAGCCTGGTCAGAAATGGCAGTGCATTTTCGTGATAATGCTCCCATGCATTTTCACCATCCATAATGATGGTAACAACCGGTGCATCCATGCCTTGGGTACGGTGATGGATGCCGGCCAGTTCGTGCATGAAGTTATTTACCGCATCCTGGGTGTGCCAGCGCGAATATTCAAAGCCGAGCAGGTCTGACAGACGGTCATCGCGGAAGAAACAGGTGATCTGCTCTTTGCCTTTGCCAACCAGCCAGGGGTGATAGAGATCGCGGTTGCCCTGTTGCTCGCGCAGATTGTATTTCAGCGAATGATGCAGTACGGCTTCGCCCGTGGCGCACCACTGGAAGTCGGCTTTGCCGAGTAGGCCCAGCGTTGCATCGGAGACAGCCCCTTCGGCCGGCCAGCAGCCACTTGGAGTTTGGCCAAAGACCTGTTCATGATGGGTACGGGCCATGGCAATATGCTCTTCAGCCCGTTCACGGCCGCCGGGGTAGGGTTCAGCCGGCAGCAGGGCATCCGCTACTGTTTCATGTGCGGTGTTGAAATCCAGCATCAGCGGAATAATCGGATGTGCGTAAGGGGTCGTGGTCAGTTCAATTTTGCCATCTTCCACCAGCTTGCGGTGGGTGGCCGGGATTTTATCCAGCAGGGATGCAATCAGCGTGATCAGGTCGCGTCTGTCCTGATAGGTAAAGTCCTTGGCTTTTTCGATCAGGCGGCGGGCGACAAAGTTGTGCTGCCGTACTGTTTCACCCAGCCATGCAAGATGATACCAGGTGACCAGATCAGTGAAATAACTGTTACCCAGATAACCGGTTGCATCGTGGCTTTTTGCATGTTCAGCCATCTGCCAGAGCAGTGAATAGGCAGGGTAGCGATGCATATTGCGCTCGTGATTCAGACGAAAGCAGCTCTCCAGCAAAAAGGCGCGGCCTGCCGCATCGTACTGACCATGCTGGTCTGCCAGTGCCGCAAGTAGCGGGTCATTCAACTGGTCCTGGTCGCCGTTAAGAAAATCGCGCAGATGTGCTGCATAATCTTCAATCTGCGCTGTTAGCGAGGGCACATAATTGATTACAGCGCGGGCGCCCGGCAGTTGCGAGATGATCTCCGCCATATCGGTGTAATCCTTGATGGCATGCAGGTAGACCCACGGCAGATGATAGCGCCCTGAATCGGCATCGCGATAAAACGGCTGATGCATATGCCAGTAAAAAATCACAGAAAGTGGTCGACTCATAGTCTCTCCTTGCGCTCCACCTTCGTGGTCGCCCTCATGGACAATGTCATCAGCGCTGGTGTTTGTCGAATTATGTGGCTGGTCAGGGTTCAACAGCAACCCCTGACAGCAGGTGGATTATGTGGATTATGCTTCATGCATGTTCTGCCCGAGCATTTCAGGCGTGACAAGTACAATGCCACCTTCCGATACATGGAAACGTTTGGCATCCTCAACCGGATCTTCACCAATCACGGTTCCTTCGGGAATGATCGTGCTCTTGCCGATGACGCAGCGTTTGATGCGGCAGTTATGCCTGATTTCCACATCCGGTAGAATCACGGAATCCTCGACCAGCGTATGCGAATGAACGCGAACGCTGGAGAACAGCAGCGAATGCCGGATGGTAGCACCGGTCACGAGGCAGCCGCCTGATACCAGAGAATCAATGGCATGACCGCGGCGCTCATCATCATCAAAAGCGAACTTGGCCGGCGGCAGCTGCTCCTGATGGGTCCATATCGGCCAGTTTTTGTCATACAGGTTCAGCTCAGGCGCGATGTCGCACAGGTTAATATTGGCTTCCCAATAGGCATCAATGGTTCCGACATCGCGCCAGTATCCCGATGCGCTGGTATTGCCGGCCATAAACGGGAAGGCAAATGCGTTGGCATGTTTGATGGAATGGGGGATCAGATCATGACCGAAATCATGTGTGGATGCTTTATTTATCGCGTCGGCAACAAGCCGGTCACGCAGGTATTGCTTGGAGAAGACATAGATGCCCATGGAGGCCAGAGCCTGGCCCTCATCGCCGGGTATCGGCTTGGGGTTTGATGGCTTTTCGGCAAATTCAGTAATACGGGAATCATCGTCAATGCCCATCACACCGAATGCCTTGGCTTCTTCCAGCGGAACAGGAATACAACCAACAGTAATATCGGCACCCTTGGCGACATGAGCCGCGATCATTTTACCGTAATCCATCTTGTAAATATGATCACCGGCGAGGATGACGACATATTCGGGGTTGTAGTGGCGGATAATATCCAGATTCTGGTAAACGGCATCGGCGGTGCCTGCGTACCAGCCTTCGCCCTTGCGCTGCTGGGCGGGCAGAACTTCGACAAACTCGCCGAACTGACCGGACATGAAGCTCCAGCCGCGTTGCAGATGGCGTTGAAGGGAGTGCGATTTGTACTGGGTGAGGACAGAGATGCGGCGAATGCCGGAGTTGATGCAGTTGGACATCGGGAAATCGATGATGCGAAACTTGCCGCCAAACGGTACAGCCGGTTTGGCGCGCCAGTTGGTCAGATCTTTCAGTCTTGATCCGCGGCCACCAGCCAGAACCAGAGCCACCGTGTTGGCTGTGAGCTTACTGATATTTCGTTCCATTTGCGGGCCCATACTATTGTCGGTTTGCGGTGCCATTGTTGCATCCCCCCCCTGTGGTGGTTTTCATATCGTGAACGCATACTAGCAGCAAAATTTGTGTTCTGCCATGTAGTGATTTCATGGCGTCTTCGCGCTAGTATGGCCGCGGAGCAGGGGAGGATATAGTCATTATGCTAATGCAAACTGTATATACCAAGCCATTCGACGGGCAGAGGCCGGGTACGTCCGGCTTGCGCAAGAAAGTGAATGTGTTTCAGCAGCCACACTATCTGGCAAATTTTGTACAGGCAGTATTTGACTCGATCGGCGATTTTCATGGTCAGACGCTGGTTGTTGGTGGCGATGGTCGCTTTTACAATCGCGAAGCCATCCAGATTATTTTGAAGATGGCTGCAGCCAACGGCTTTGGTAAAGTGTTGGTCGGCCAGGGCGGCATTCTGTCAACTCCGGCAGCTTCCTGCGTGATCAGGAAGCATCAGGCCTATGGAGGGCTGATTCTCTCAGCCAGTCATAATCCGGCCGGCCCGGATGAAGATTTTGGTATCAAATACAACATCGGCAATGGCGGCCCTGCACCCGAACAGATTACCGAAGCGATGTATGCGCGCACGCTGGATATTGATCACTACAAGATTGCCGATTGTGATGACGTGGATCTGGATCAAACCGGCTCTTTTGTACTGGCAGGCATGCAGGTGGAGGTGATTGATCCTGTATCCGATTATGCCGCACTGATGCAGTCACTGTTTGATTTCGACGCGATTAGCAAGCTGCTGGCCTCCGGTTTCAGCATGAAGTTTGATGCCATGCACGCCGTTACAGGCCCTTACGCAACAGCGATTCTCGAGGGGCTGCTCGGTGCACCGGCCGGTACTGTGATGAATGGCGAGCCGAAAGAGGATTTCGGTGGTGGTCATCCAGATCCGAACCTGACCTATGCGCATGAGTTGGTGGAGATCATGTATGGTGATGATGCGCCGGCATTTGGTGCTGCCTCTGATGGTGATGGCGACCGCAATATGATTCTGGGCGACCATTTCTTTGTGACGCCGAGTGATTCGCTGGCAGTGCTGGCTGCCAATGCAACGCTTGCTCCCGGCTATGCCGGCGGCATTGCCGGGGTGGCCCGCTCGATGCCGACCTCGGCTGCGGCAGATCGTGTGGCGGCGTCCATGGGTTTGCCCTGCTTTGAGACGCCGACCGGGTGGAAGTTTTTCGGTAACCTGATGGATGCGGGGAAGGTTACCCTGTGCGGTGAGGAGTCATTCGGCACAGGATCGAATCATGTGCGTGAAAAAGATGGTTTGTGGGCTGTGCTGTTCTGGCTGAATATTCTGGCTGTCCGCAACGAACCGGTTGCTGATATTCTGAAAAAGCACTGGCAGCAGTTCGGGCGCAACTATTACTCGCGCCATGACTATGAAGGTGTTGATTCCGTTGCCGCCGAGGCCGTACTGGAGCAGGTACGTGATCAGTTTGCTACACTACCGGGGACGATGTTGGCCGGACGCAGAATCAGTGCATGTGATGACTTTTCCTATACCGACCCGGTGGATGGCAGTGTCAGCCGTAATCAGGGTGTACGTGTGCTGTTTGAGGATGGCTCGCGCATGATTTTTCGTCTCTCCGGTACGGGCACCAGTGGTGCAACGATTCGTCTGTATCTGGAGTCGTATGAAGCGGACAGCAGCAAGCACGGGCTGGATGCGCAGGATGCGCTGGCAGATATGATTGTTGCAGCCTCACGCCTGTCGGGCCTGATTGATCGTACAGGTCGGGACAAGCCCACCGTGATTACCTGAGATTTGCCGCACGCCGTAGCACTAGAAAATACAGCCCAATGAGAGGAATGTATGAAAAAGATCAACCTTAGTGATGAAGCATGGGCGGTTCTGGAAGCCCGTAGTTATGATCCGTTCGCTTATCTGGGACGGCATCCTGAAGGTAGCGGCGTGGTGGTGCGGGCATTCAAACCTCGAGCGGAAAAAATGTGGCTGCTGCCTGAGGGTGGTAAAGCCATGCCGATGGCTCGTATCGAGGGTACCGATTTTTTTGAAAAGCAATGGAAGAGCGGTGATCTGGACCGGAATTATCGATTGCGTATAGAACAGGCCGACGGTCACAGCTGGGAAGAGGAGGATGTCTATCGCTTTGCCCCGATTCTCGGTGAGATGGACCTGCATCTGATCGGTGAGGGCAACCATTTCGAAAAATACCGGATTATGGGTGCACATGTGCGCGAGCATGGAGGTGTGTCGGGCGTCAGCTTTGCTGTATGGGCGCCGTCGGCACGACGTGTCTCTGTTGTAGGTAATTTCAATCACTGGGACGGGCGCGAACACCAGATGCGTGTGCGCGGCGGATCCGGCGTGTGGGAGCTCTTCATTCCCGGCCTGTGCGAAGGAGAAACCTACAAGTTTGAACTCCGTTCGCAGCACGGAGAGGTATTTGAAAAGGCAGACCCGTATGCTCAGCAGATGGAGCTGCGTCCGGCTACTGCCAGTGTTGTGCATAATGCCAAAGCTTATACCTGGTCTGATGATGCATGGGTAGATAACAGAGCGGTGCTTCAGGCAGCCGACAAGCCGATGAGTATTTATGAAGTACATCTGGGGTCGTGGCGTCGTCAGGCTGATGATGGCAGCGAGTATATGAACTACCGGGAACTTGCCCATCAGCTGGTCGAATATTGTCAGTGGATGGGTTATACACATATCGAACTGATGCCGGTCACCGAACACCCGTTTGACGGCTCCTGGGGTTATCAGACGGTCGGTTATTTTGCTCCGACCAGCCGATTCGGCACGCCCGATGAATTCCGCTATTTTGTCGATTATTGTCATCAGAATAACATCGGTGTGTTTCTTGACTGGGTGCCGGCGCACTTTCCCAAGGATGCGCACGGACTGGCGCGCTTTGACGGTACGCCGTTGTATGAGCATGAAGACCCGAGACTTGGCGAGCACAAGGATTGGGGCACCTATATCTTCAACTTCGGTCGTAATGAGGTGCGTAATTTCCTGATTGCCTCGGCGCTGTTCTGGCTGGATGAATATCATCTGGATGGACTGCGTGTGGATGCCGTGGCATCGATGCTGTATCTGGATTATTCACGTGAAGAGGGCGAGTGGATGCCCAATAAATACGGTGGCCGTGAAAATCTGGAGGCGGTTGAATTTATCAAACAGTTCAACTGTCTGATACATGAGCGTTTTCCGGGTGCTGTGACCATGGCTGAAGAGTCCACCTCATGGCCGATGGTGTCGCGGCCTGTCTATCTGGGGGGGCTGGGCTTTACCATGAAATGGAATATGGGCTGGATGAACGATACCCTCTCCTATTTCGAGAATGAGCCGATTTACCGCTCTTATCATCACCACGCGCTGACTTTTTCCATGGTCTACGCCTTTACTGAGAATTTTATCCTGCCATTTTCACATGATGAAGTAGTGCATGGCAAGGGTTCGATGCCGCAAAAAATGCCGGGGGATGATTGGCAGAAATTCGCTAATCTGCGTCTGTTATACACCTATATGTATACCCATCCGGGCAAGAAACTGCAGTTCAACGGCCTGGAATTCGGTCAGTGGCCGGAATGGAATTTCGATGTGTCGTTGTCATGGGATCAGGCCAACTTTATGCCGCACCGTGGTTTGCAACTGATGATGCGGGACCTTAATCATCTGTACAGGGACGTGCCGGCCCTGCATGAGGTGGATTTCGATGGTGCCGGTTTTCAGTGGATTGATTGTAATGATGCGGAGCAGTCAGTGTTGAGCTATATCCGCCGCGATAAAAATGGAGGGCCGGTGGTGGTTGTGCTCAACCTTACTCCGGTTCCCCGTGATCATTACCGCCTTGGTGTGCCCCTGGCCGGCCATTACAATGAAATCATGAATAGTGATGCCAAAACCTATGGCGGCAGCAATCAGGGTAATGCCGGTGGTGTTGCAGCAGAAGAGAAGCCCTGGATGAATCAGCCATACTCGGTCAGTCTGACACTACCGCCACTCTCCTGTCTGATATTCCGACCTGCACAGGCGTAGCAGGTAGAGTCCACGCTCATCAGGCTGAGGATTACTGTTTTTGTCCTCCTCAATTGTCCGCGCTGTCTTCCCGATTACACAGCAGGGTGGCGGCCACCTGAGCGATGGTGGGATCGAACTGAACGCCTGCATTGAGACGCAATTCCTGCAGGCAATAGGAGATGGGACGGGCTCGCCGGTAGGCGCGATCACATGTCATGGCATCCACGGCCTGAGCGATAGCGATAAAGCGTGAGCCGATTGGAATTTCACGGCCTTTCAACTTTCCAGGGTAACCGTTTCCGTCCCACCACTCGTTTTGGTGAATAATCATTTCGCGCTCAGCAGCAAGTGATGGAACCATGGCCAGAATATTCCCCGCCATTTGCGGGGCATGTTCCACGACCTTGCGTTCATCCAGGTTCAGTCGGCCGGGTTTGAGTAGAATATAATCGGGCACACTGATCATCCCGATATCATGGATCAATGTTGCATTGCAGATTTGTTGCTTCACTTCAGGTTCGATATTAAAGCGCTTCAGCAGCTTGACGACAAACGCATGCTGATTACTGCGCGAAACATGATCTCTGTGATAGGCAGCTCGCGAGTCCAGTGCGCCGATAAGGGCCAGTAGTGCTTCATTCTGCCCCGGCTTTGCAAACCGCTTCATTGACGTCCCCTGATATGTGGATTGTTGCCTGAAATCATGCATAACAGTGAGCCGGATGTATATATATTCGTGGTCATATTCTTGATTACGAGCAATTTTTAGGGTCGAATAAGATGCAGCTTCGCCTCACTCGCACTTCATAGTGGGGTGATTATATTTCCTGATGGACAGGGCAGGGATCAGAATGAGTATGTTTGCGCTTTTTTTGGAATATCGGGTTTAATGAGCAGTGGTTTGCCGTAATGCATGGGGCCGAAGGGTGTGTTGATAACCGGCCGGATTTTCAGCGCAACACCTTGTGGAATCCGACCATTTTCACCGGCAAATGCCAGGGCCATATCCAGTAGTTCCATTGCATTTTCAGCGTCAAAGAACTCAAGCATATTCAGTTTAAGGTGCAGCGGGATATCGAGTACCTGTCCGGCGGGCAGTGATATATCCTCCTCCAGCGTACCGCTGATGGTTTCACGGCCATCGAGAATCAGAGTCCAGTCCATGCGACTCAGCGTGGTGGCGATACGATTGGCCAGCGGATTTTCGCTTGTTAAATGCAGCGTCAGATCAAGTGGCAGGTTGTTTCTTGATACGGCCAGTGTGGCGCGTGCCATCTGATACACATTCAACTGATCCGGTGAATCGATATGCATCAGATCAATTCCGGCTACCCGCACTGCAGATATATGGTCGAGTTTGAATTTTACCTGCGAAAGATCATAGGCTTGCTTGAATGAGGCGCAGCCGGCGGTGAGTAACAGGAGTGTCATGACGGAATAAATGGTGAGTAGGCGAAGTTTGTTCATCTCTCTCTCCTGCATCGGCGCTTGGGCAAGTATAACAGACCGTCGTAGATATGCTGTGTTATAAATTACATCAGGACAGGACCGGGCAGGTGCCGAAGCAGGCAAAAAGGAGAGGAGGTGACTATGTAGCCCTTGAATATTCGTTAGTTACAGGGGTATATTCGCAGTTATAGAGCCATGCTGCTGTTTGGGCGTAAACACTCTGTGGAGCGGAGGATTCAATGAAACATTTACTGACGGATATTTCAGGTATCGGAGAAAGCACGGCTGCACGACTTTCTGAGTATGGTATTGATTCGGTCAAGATGCTGCGCAAGTGCGGTGTGAAAAAGCTGTGTCGGGTGCCTGGTTTTGGTGAAATTCGCGCAGCGGCAACAGTGGCCGCCGCTGAACGCTTGAAGGATGCTGACAAAGCTGCCAGGCGGGACGCGGACAAGTGTGCACGGAAGGCGGCAAAAGAGGCCATGCAGGCTGGGAAGGATGTCAAAAAGGACGCCAGAAAAGCTCGGGAAGAGGCAAAAAAACTGGCCAGAGCTGCGGAGAAGGATGCAAAAAAAACCAGCAAAAATGCAGGTAAAAAAGCGGCCAAAACTGACAAATCCAAAAAAAGAAAAAAGAAAAAGAAATAAATCCTTTCTTTATTAGACAGAAGAGTCCTTCTATCTTCAGTATAAATTGAACACAGGGGATTACTGACGTGCTGTACGCAGTTACGTCCGCCTGATTTGGTCTGATTGACAACTGTTTGATTTCATGAGGTTATACATAGGGTGAAACCTGTTTGCCTACTGGTAGAGTCAACAGCGTGCAGGGCAATAATCCGGTTTGCAAAAGATCACCTGATGGCGTGTTTACCAGCGGATGATTATGTCGCGTTTGCCCCAGCGTCGGGCGGCTTTGACATCGCGACCCATATAGATGTCTATCTTGCGGCGCCAGCGTTTGTGCATCTTGTCTTTGACCAGATAATAGCCGGGTAGGCCGTCTATTTTTACACGTGTATTGTGCCGGAGTCCCATTTTAATCAGGTCGCGGGAGACTGCTATAATCTTCATGCCCGGTTTGATGTGATCACCCCAGGCACCGACGGACGGATTGCCGTTGGTCTGCGATTTGAGCGAGTTATAGGCGCTGGCCTGCACGTGGAGTTTGTGCCCGCCTCTGGCGAAAGCCTCGCTATAGCCGGAGAGGAGTACAATCAGGGCGATGAACAGGTGTGGTGTGAGTTTCATGCGACGAATCGTGACAGCAAATCAGGCTTTATCTGTGATGCTGCTCAATAATGGCAGCTGCCGCTTTCAGGCCATCGACGGCAGCCGAGACAATGCCGCCGGCATAGCCTGCGCCTTCACCGACCGGATAGAGGCCGCTGATGCTGACGCTTTGCATGTCATCACCGCGTTCGATGCGGATAGGTGAAGAGGTGCGGGTTTCACTGGCCAGCAGATTGGCTTCATCGGTGATAAAGCCGCGCATCTTGCGATCAAATCCCCGTAACCCTTCAGCCAGCGGCGTTGCTACCCATACGGGCAGCAGGGCGTGGAGATCGGATGCAATGGCTTGCGGTTTGAAGCGGGTGGGGGCGAGTCTGCCTGTCGCCTGTCTGTTAACGAAGTCGGTCAGGCGCATGGCGGGAGCGGCATATTGTCCGCCGGCTGCCTGAAAGGTGACCTGCTCCAGCTGGCGCTGGAAAGCAATGCCCATTAACGGGTCATCCGGAATACCGTGACGGGAGATATCATCGGGCGTGACCTGCACGACAATGCCGGAGTTGGCCCACTGACCGCCGCGTTTGGCATTGCTCATGCCGTTGACGGCCATGCCGCCGGCTTCGGTTGGTGAGGGTACAATCAAGCCGCCCGGACACATGCAGAAAGAGTAGATGCCGCGATGGCCCAGATGTGGATCTGCCGCCTGATGGGTCAAGCTGTATTCGGCAGCACCGAGTGCAGGCTCTGCAGCATGGGCGCCGAACTGGATGCTGTTGATCAGTGACTGTGGGTGTTCGGCGCGCAGGCCCACGGCAAAGGCTTTGGCTTCCATGCGTATGCCCAGTTGCTGCAAACGTTCAAAGGTATCGCGGGCCGAATGGCCGGTAGCCAGAACCACGTGGTCGGCATCTATCTCTTCGCCATTTGTAATACGCACACCGGTCACTGCGCCTGCGCTGATCAGCAGATCATCCACGCGGCTTTCAAAGCGGTAATCGACACCCAGTCCGGACAGGTGCTCGCGCATGTTGCGCACGATGCGCACCAGTTTGTCCGTGCCCAGATGAGGATGGGCATCCACAAGAATATCGGCTCTGGCACCGAAGCGGACAAAGGTATGCAATACCCAGCGCAAATAGGGGTGCTTGATGCGGGTGTAGAGTTTGCCATCGGTATAGGTGCCTGCACCGCCTTCGCCGAAGCAGATATTGCTCTCGCTGTTCAGCTCGCCACGTGAGCGCAGGCGACCGATATCGCGCATGCGCGTCTCCACCGGTTTGCCACGCTCCAGCAGCGTGACGCGGATGCCGGCTTCGGCCAGTGACAGGGCGGCAAACAGGCCGGCCGGCCCTGCTCCGATGACAATAGCGTGTTGCTTGCCGTCATGTCTGCGTGTGAATATCTCCGGAGTGGTTGGTGTCAGTGCGGAGTGCTCGATCAGCCGGCAGTTGCCGGGTAGGGGGTCAAGCGGCTGATTCAGCTCAACTTCATAGGTGCAGACAAAATGAATCTCGTTTTTTCTGCGTGCATCAAGAGCCCGGCGGACACAAACCGCAGTGATGATCGCGGCTGCATCCAGCTTCAGGTGCGCTGCCAGATATCGGATGACCGATTCATCTGTTTCGTTCAGCTTGACCGGGACATTGGCGATTGCGTAGCGCACACTCACGCTGCAGCAAGGTGACCGTGACTGGTGTGGGTAATGCTGTTGTCGTGATCCACATAAACCAGCGTCGGGTTAAAATGAGCCGCTTCTGCCGCGTCCAGTTCGGCATAGGTGCAGATGATCAGCAGATCACCGGGGCTTGCCTTGTGTGCGGCAGCGCCGTTCACGCCGATTGTGCCCGAACCGCGTGGTGCGGTGATGGCATAGGTGGTAAAGCGCTCACCATTGGCCACATTGTAGATATGCAGCTGCTCAAATTGCAGGATATTGGCTGCATCCAGCAGGTCCTGGTCGATGGCGCATGAACCCTCGTAGTCGAGCTCGGCGTGGGTCACTGTGGCGCGGTGTACCTTGGATTTCAGCATGGTCAGTTTCATTGGGATTCCTCCGTTTGATGGAGCGGTATATTGTCGATCAGGCGTGCACTGCCGACTCTGGCGGCGATAAACGCGCGCGCCGGTCGACTGTTCAGCCGGTTTTTATTTTTCAAAGAGTTCGGGTTGCGAACATCCAGATATTCGGCACTGATATCGGCAGCGGCGAGGATGGCGTTGGCCCGATCTTTTAGCACACCAATATCACTCTCGCCGGCAGTTGCCAGTTGCTGCATGGCACGCAGGGCCTTTGACAGGGCAACAGCCCGGTTGCGATCAGTTTCGGATAAATAACGGTTGCGACTGCTCATGGCCAGCCCGTCGGGTTCGCGTACGGTTTCAACGCCGAGTACTTCCACAGCCATTTGCAGATCACTGACCATGCGGCGGATGATGGCCAGTTGTTGCCAGTCCTTTTCACCGAACAGGGCGATATCCGGCTGTACGATATTGAACAGGATATTGACCACCGTGACCACGCCATCGAAGTGGCCGGGACGGGCTTTACCGCACAGGTGTTCGGAGAGCTGTGTGGCTTTGAGGGTTATTTTCGGACCGCTTGCCGGGTAAAGTGTGGCCGGGTTGAAGAGAAAATCGACACCGGCATCGGCACACAGTTTGGCATCGGCATCAAAGGTGCGCGGATAGTTATCCAGATCCTCATTCGGACCGAACTGCAGCGGATTTACATAGATACTGACGACAACGATATCGGCAAGCTGTTTTGCCTTGCGGATCAGGCTCATGTGGCCTGCATGCAGGCAGCCCATGGTCGGCACAAAGGCGATGGTTTTACTGGCGCGCAGCGACTTCAGCTGACGCCGGATTTCAGCAGGGGTGTGTGCGATTCTCATTCGGGAAACCGACCGGACTTCACATCATCGGCCCAGCGACTGACGGCATCGCTCATGATCTGGCGCAGATTGGCGTAAGCCGGAGCAAACGGGGGATTGGATGCGGATATGCCGAGCAGGTCATTCCACACCAGCACCTGTGCATTACAGTCGCTGCCTGCACCTATGCCTACCGTCGGAACCGGGAGCGTGCCTGTTATTTCACCGGCCAGATCGGTTGGTATATTTTCCAGTACAAGACTTACTGCACCGGCATTGCATACAGATTCGGCATCCTTGAGCAGTTGCAACCGCTCGCCTTCACTCTTGCCGCGCTTGCCGTAGGAGCCGAATTTCTTCACAGACTGCGGTGTCAGTCCGATATGCGCCACGACAGCGATACCACGATCGGACAGAAAGCGGATGGTTTCGGCCATATGTTCGCCACCCTCGATTTTGACGGCGTCGCAGCCGGTCTCCTGCAGTACGCGCACGCTGCTGGCAAAGGCCTGCTCTTTTGATTGCTGGTAGGTACCGAAGGGGAGATCACATACTACCCATGCATGGCTGCGACCGCGTACGACAGCAGCGGTATGGTGGATCATCTGGTCCAGGGTAACGGGAATCGTGGAGTCATAACCGAGACAGACCATGCCCAGCGAGTCGCCAACGAGCAGGACGTCGCATCCGGCCGTTTCGGCAATTTGGGCACTTACGGCATCATAAGCCGTCAGCCATACGGTTTTTTCGTTATGCTGCTTGGCGCGCAATAGCGTCGCTGCAGTAATCTGTTTTTGTCTGGTCATCGCTTCCTTTCCGCTTCGGTCCACCTTGGTGGTACCGTCTTTCAGGATGAGCGAAGCTTATACGTTGTCAGGGCAGAATGTCACGGTCAGTTTGTGGCTTGCGCATGGTGCGCTGCCGAATAGAGTCCTTATATGTGGAATTCCCGACCATAAGGCGGTGTGGTGAATAAATGAACGCTATTCTGGTGTCGTTGCGACTGATGGTGCGTCCGCTTCTGGGGGCTCTGCGGGATATTTCTCCCATTCTGGTTGTTATTGTTGTGTTTCAGACACTGGTTCTGCAACAGCCGATTCCGCATCTGGGCGGCATGATTGTCGGTTTTCTCTGTGTGCTTGCGGGGTTGGCCCTGTTTGTACGGGGACTGGAGAGTGCGCTATTCCCGCTGGGTGAGAATCTGGCCAGCGCATTCGCCTATAAGGGCAGCGTGTTCTGGTTGCTGTTGTTCTCCTTTTTGCTCGGTTTTGGTACCACGGTTGCCGAGCCTGCGCTGATTGCCATTGCCGGCAAGGCTGCCGATATTGCAGCGTCTGCCGGCCTGATCGGAAGCGACCAGCTTGCACGCGATGGATACGCCAACGGGCTGAGGCTCAGTGTGGCACTGTCGGTCGGCCTGGCCATCCTGATCGGTGTGATGCGTATTCTGCGCGGTTGGCCGCTGCCCTGGTTGATAGTCAGCGGCTATCTGTTAATTGAAATCATGACTCCTTTTGCGCCCGAAGAGATTATCGGTATCGCTTATGATGCAGGCGGCGTAACCACATCGACGATTACCGTACCGCTGGTTGCGGCTCTGGGTGTGGGTCTGGCTTCGGCCATTGAGGGGCGCAATCCCGTGCTGGACGGTTTCGGGCTGATCGCACTGGCTTCATTGTTGCCGATGGTCTTCGTCATGATCTACGGGCTGGTCGTGCTCGGATGATGTCACTATTGCTGGATATTTTCGATACTTTCCGCAACACGCTCGATGATGTCGCTCCGATCATCGGCACACTGTTCTTTTTTCAGTATGTGGTACTCAAAAAGCCGCTGGCGAATCTCGATCGTATTTTGATCGGTCTGTTTATGGTTGTGCTCGGACTGACCCTGTTTCTGGTGGGACTGAAGGAGGCGATCTTTCCGCTCGGGGATGCGATGGCGCGTCAGCTGACCAACCCCGCCTTCCTCTATGAGCCCGGCCAGACGCCGACGTATCTGTGGAATGATTATTTCTGGGTCTATATTTTCGGGTTCTCAATCGGTTTTGCGACGACGGTTGCCGAGCCTGCGCTGATTGCCGTCTCGATCAAGGCGGAAGAGATTTCCGGTGGCGCCATCTCCGCTTTCGGATTGCGGATGGCTGTGGCAACCGGTGTGGCGATCGGCGTATCCATCGGCTGTTTCCGCATTGTCAGCGGTACCTCGTTGTGGACATATATTGTCGTGGCCTATGTTGTGGTATTGTTACAAACCATGATGGCCCCGAAAATGATAGTCCCTCTGGCTTTTGACTCAGGCGGCGTTACGACGTCAACCGTCACCGTACCACTGTTGGCAGCACTCGGTCTGGGGCTGGCCAGTACCGTGCCCGGACGCAGTCCGGTAATCGACGGGTTCGGTCTGATCGCCTTTGCCAGCGTGTTTCCCATAATGGCCGTGCTTGCCTATGCCCAGTTTTCGGCCTGGCTGATTCGCAGACAGAAGTGATGAATTGTGTAGGAGGAGAGTGATATGCATTTTAAACTGATTATTGCATTGGTGGATGAAGGACAGACCAAGAGTATCATGCTTGCAGCGCGTGAAGTGGGTGCTACCGGTGCAACCGTAATTGGTTCGGCGCGGGGTGAAGGGTTGTCGCCGAAAAAAACGTTCTTCGGGCTGAACCTGGAGTCGCAACGTGATATGCTGATGTTCATTGTTGAGGAGCACCTGAGCCGGGAGGTGCTGGAGCATATTGCCATGATCGGCGGATTTGATGATAACCCGGGCAGCGGGGTGGCTTTCCAGCTGGATGTGGAAGATACCATTGGTCTGGCCAGACAGATCAAGGCCATTGAAGATGATGTGGAGGAGATTCTATGACAGACGAACGCAAGATTATCCGTGTAGTCGATGTGATGAAGGAAAAATACGATGTGGTGGACGGCCTGAGTACCGTGCGCGATGTGCTGGTGCATATGCGTCATGTTGAAACCAAATGCGTCATTGTGGACAAACGGGATGGCAATGATGAATACGGGATTGTCGTGCTGGCCGATATCGCCCGGCATGTGCTGGCCGTGAACAAATCGCCCGACCGTGTCAGTGTCTACGAGATCATGACCAAGCCGGCAGTGACGGTAAATCCGGAGATGAATATTCGTCATGCCAGCAGGCTGTTTGCCCGCCTGGGACTCTCGCGCGCTCCGGTTGTCAATGGCAGCGGTGAAATTATCGGTATCGTCAGCCATACGGATATGGTGCTCAAGGGCATGTTGAAGCTGATTTAATATCGCTTTATTTGTTATATATGCAGGCTAGGGTAGCCGTATTGAATAACCCGGATGGTCTCACTCATCCGGGTAAGGGAAGAGGTATTTGCCTATGCGTTTGGCTGTGATGATGGTTTTTTCTTTGCTACTACTGACATCTTGCAGTCTGGTGCGATCGGCTATGGTGACGACGATGGATGTTATTACTGCACCGTACCACTGGATTACCGATGATGATCACTATGATGAAAAAGATGATACCATCAACTAAAACGCCACTTTATCCGGATTCATGAGCTGAACCCGTATTGAACCTGTTACTCAGCAAGATGATTACCGAGCTGCTGTTGCCGCCCGGCGGGTTGATAGTGCTGGCAGCCACAGGGCTTGTTTTCTGGAAACGATCCTGGGGACGGGCCATCGTTATACTGGCATTGGCCCTGCTGTGGTTGCTCTCTACTGCACCTGTTCGCGATTTGCTGCTCAACCCTCTGGAGCAGCGCTATCCGGCGCTTGATATATCACAATTACAACAGATGAAAGCAGACGATAGTGCGATTGTCGTACTCGGTGGGGGGCTGTATCCACGGGCGCCGGAATATGGTGGTCAGGATTCTCTGCATGATGATGGACTGATGCGCACGCTCTATGCCGCAGATCTGGCGCTGAAAAGTAATCTGGATGTCTATGCAACAGGCGGAGCGTTCAAGCCGGGTCAGGCGGAACCGGAAGGGTTGATCATGGCGCGGATGCTGATCCGCTTTGGCGTTGACCCTGAACATATTCATTCAGAAAACCGGGCTCGTACGACCTGGGAAAATGGTCTCTATATCAGGGATATGATGAAAAAAGCCGGTATACATCGGATCATTCTGGTGACTACAGCGTGGCATATGCCCAGATCTGTCCGGGTATTTGAATCGCTGGGCATGCACGTGATAGCCGCCCCGTGCTCCTACAGGGCCGGGCGACAGGCGTATGATCTGCGCAGCTATCTGCCCCGCTGGAATGTGCTGTCGGATTCAGGCGACGGATTGCATGAGTATCTTGGTCTGCTCTGGTACCGGCTGGCATATCAGTGAATAAAGTATGATGAGGTGTGAAAGTTCATATATCGGTGCGTTGATGACTTTTTACGAAGCGATGATGTGTGACAGAATGCATCTGCTGTCATGATGCTGGTCAAGGCGATTAAACAGGATTAGAAATGGCTATAGCAGGATCCTTAGGAGGTGGCGTGAGCCGTTCAGAGTCGGAGCAGACTGCATTGCCGGATGAGTTGTTTGCCGCCGGAAGCAGTTATTTGGAGCAGTTACTTGATCAATACCGGCAGGATCCGGGGTCGCTGCCGGCAGAGTGGGGCGCCTATTTTGCTTCACTGGCCGAAGAGCAGGGTGACGACGCTCCACCTGCACATCAGCAGATGCTCACGCGCATGGCGCCCGCTGCCAGTGCGGCTCAGCAGCAGCCACTGCGTGAGGGGGATGTAGAGTACCCGTCTCGAGCGATGTATCTGATCCATGCCTATCGGGTACACGGGCACCTGCATGCGAATCTGGACCCCCTGCATTTGAATCCCCGTCCAGTCACTCCGGAAATGGAGCTGGCCTATTACGGTCTGTCAGAAGCTGATCTGGATCAGGTGTTTCCGGCCGGTGATCTGATCGGAGAGCGCAACAGGCCGTTGCGCGATATTCTGTCGCATCTGAAAAAGAGTTATTGCGGTTGTATCGGGCCGGAATTCAGACATATCACCGATTCTGCGCGTAAGCACTGGATTCAGTCCCGCCTGGAGCGTAATGCCTTCAGGCCGGATGAGGATGATGATACCCGTCGCCATATTTTCGGCCGTATTATGCATGCCGAAGAGTTTGAGCGTTTTCTGCATACCCGCTATGTCGGGCAGAAACGGTTTTCGCTGGAGGGTGGCGAAAGCCTGATTCCGATGCTGGATGCGCTGATTCAGAATGCCGGCAGCAATGGTACCCGTGAGATTATCCTTGGTATGGCGCATCGGGGCCGTCTGAATGTACTGGCCAATATCATGGGCAAGTCGCTGGCTGAGATCTTCACCGAATTTGAGGGCTCTCAACTGAAGGAGGAGGCGCACGGACAGGGTGATGTGAAATATCATATGGGTTTTTCATCCGATGTGCGAACGCCGGGCGGTGTGGTGCATCTGTCGCTGGGGTTCAATCCGTCGCATCTGGAGATCATTACACCGGTAGTCCTGGGCAGTGTGCGGGCGCGTCAGTGCCGTCGCGGTGACAAGGCTCGGCGCGAGGTAATGGGCGTACTGGTGCATGGCGATGCTGCATTTGCCGGCCAGGGCGTGGTAGCTGAGTCGCTGGAGCTATCCAAACTCAACGGGTTTCGTATCGGCGGCACAATCCATATTGTTGTGAACAATCAGATCGGCTTCACCGTTAATCCGCATGACGCACGTTCCACGACCTACTGCACGGATATCGCCAAAATTATTCATGCACCGATTCTGCATGTGAATGGCGATGACCCGGAGGCCTGCTGTCAGGCTGTGGAAATTGCCGTCGATTACCGCAATACATTTCACGAAGACATTGTCATCGACCTGATCTGCTATCGACGGCACGGTCATAATGAGACCGATTCACCGGAAGTCACTCAGCCGCTGATGTACCGGCGTATTGCCGAGCATCCAACTGTCGAGCAGGTGTATCGCGATCGCCTGATCGCCGCAGGTGTTCTGACTGCAGAGGGCGCCGATGCCATGGTGGAGGCGTACCGTGATTGCATGGATAAGGTCAGACGTGCCAAAAACCGTCCGGCACCGAATGTTCTGAACAGTCTGCAGGGGCGTTGGGAAGGATTTTTATCCGAGGGGATGGATGAGCCGGATACCGGTGTGAGCGCTGATCTGCTTGGCATGCTGGTGCGCAAGGTGCATCGCCTGCCGGCTGAATTCTCGCTGCATCCGCGGGTGGAAAAGATTTACGAAGCACGTATAGGGATGATGGACGGACTGGAAGCGGTAGACTGGGGCTGCGCTGAAAGTATGGCCTATGCCTCACTGGTTTATGAGGGTGGCTGGGTACGTATATCCGGTGAAGATTCGGGACGCGGCACTTTTTTTCATCGTCATGCCGTGGTTTACGATCAGCAGACGGGCAAGAGCATGATTCCCCTCCGGCAGGTGGAGAACGGGACGCTGTCACATTTCATTGTCGTGGACAGCATGCTTTCGGAGATGGCGGTTCTGGGCTATGAGTACGGCTATTCGGTGGCCGAACCGAGGGCATTGGTCATATGGGAAGCCCAGTACGGTGATTTCGCCAATGTGGCGCAGGTGGTGATCGATCAGTTTATTGCAGCCGGCGAATCGAAGTGGAAGCGCTTGTCAGGGCTGGTGTTGTGGTTGCCGCATGGCTATGAAGGGCAGGGAGCTGAGCATTCATCGGCCCGGATGGAGCGCTATCTGCAGTTGTGCGCAGAGAACAATATGCAGGTGGTTTACCCATCGACGCCGGCGCAGTTGTTTCACCTGTTCAGACGTCAGTTGTTATCGAAAGTGCGTAAGCCGCTGATCATGATGGCGCCGAAGAGCATGTTGCGCCAGAAGCTCTCTTTCTCGTCGCTGGATGAGTTTACTGCCGGCACCTTTCAGCCGGTGTTGCCTGAGCAGGAGATTGTTCCGGCGGCGACCCGACGCGTGCTGCTGTGCACAGGCAAGGTCTACTATGACCTGCTTGCGGCGCGTAACGAACGTGGCATCAGTGATATCGCCATCATCCGTATCGAGCGGCTCTACCCGTTCCCTGTCAATCAATTACGATCGGCGCTGGCGCAATATGAAGGTGTCAGGGAAGTGTGCTGGGTTCAGGAGGAGCCTGAAAATCAGGGTGCATGGCTGTATATGAACAACCAGATCAGAAAACTGTTGTTGACTGAACAGAAAGTGTATGCCGTGACCCGTCCCGAGGCTGCGGCGCCGGCGGTGGGCTCTATCAAGCGCCATCAAATGGAGCTCTCCGTGCTGCTGGATCAGGCGCTCGGCAAGAGTGTTGAAGGTATGCTGGTTTGATGAGGCTGTGTGCGGCTACATTCAGAGGAAAACGAAGTGTGATTGGAGTGATCGATGGATATTGAGATTAAGGTACCCAGTCTGGGCGAGTCGGAAACCGAGGCCACGCTGATCAGCTGGCTCAAGCAGGAGGGTGATGATGTTGCCGTGGATGATGTGCTGGCTGAGATTGAGAGCGACAAAATCACCATGGAGATCACGGCGCTCGATAGCGGCGTGCTCAAGCAGATTATCAAACAGGCAGACTCCACTGTAGAGCCGGGCGAGGTGATCGCTATTGTTGATGACAGCATCAAGCCTGCAACAGTAAAAACGGATGCCGGGCAGCAGGAGATGCCTGCTGCTCCTGCGCCGGAAACCAGGGCCGAAAAAGCCCCTGCGCCGGCAGCCAGGGCTGAAAAAGCCCCTGCCGGCAAGGCGAAAGTAACGCCTTCATCGCCAGCTGAAGCCGAGCCGGCGGTCGGTACCAAACAAGCGGAGAAACCGGCTCCGACGTCCGATAGCGAGCGTAGCGAACAACGTGTACCCATGAGCGGATTGCGCCGTCGTATTGCCACGCGTCTGAAAGAGGCCCAGAACACGGCGGCGATGCTGACCACGTTTAATGAAGTGAATTTGCAGGCGGTGATGGATCTGCGTAGCCGTTATGGTGCGGCATTTCAGGAGCAGCACGGTGTTAAGCTCGGTTTTATGTCCTTCTTTGTGCGGGCTGTATGTCAGGGGCTGACGAAGCATCCGGCGCTCAATGCATTCATCGATGGCGATGAGATCGCTTACCATAATTACGTCGATGTCGGCATCGCGGTGAGTACCGATAAAGGGCTGGTTGTGCCGGTATTGCGTGATGCACATCTGCTCGGATTGGCGGATATTGAAAAGGGTATCGCCGATCTGGCGGGCAGGGCGCGCAGTGGCGGTCTGATGCCGGATGATCTGAAAGGCGGCACTTTTTCGATCACCAACGGCGGTATCTACGGCTCGATGCTATCCACTCCGATCCTGAATCCGCCGCAGAGCGGTATTCTCGGTATGCACACGATTCAGCAGCGACCTGTGGCGGAGAATAATAGTGTGGTCATTCGTCCGATGATGTATCTGGCACTCTCTTACGATCACCGGCTGATTGACGGCTCCGAAGCCGTACGTTTTCTGGTGACGGTAAAGGAGACGCTGGAGTATCCGGGTAGTCTTACGCTGGAGCTGTAAGAGGAGTAACTCTTACTGGCGGGCATCCTCGTGGATGGAGATTCTTACCGTATCATCGAGAATACCTGCCGGAATATCGATGCGGGCGTGATGCAGTCCGGTATCGTGATAGAGATCGCTCACACGTCGCTTGATCAGGGTCTGATTGGCGGGCGAATTCCTCATATCGAAAAAATCCCTGAGTTCGAGGATGATTGTATCGGTGGATACCTGTTGGTTGCCGGTCACCTCCACCCTGTTGATGGGCGGATAGTTCTCAGTGGTTAACGGCTTTTCTGTCGACGGTTGTGAATCCTCATGACGCTTATCAGGGGTGGCTATGCGGGTGGTTGGCTCTGAAGTCAGTACCTCCGGATAATGTTCCGGTATCAGTCGGTTCTTGAAGTTCACCGATGCCAATGCCAGCAGCCTGCTGTTGATATGGGCAGCCTTTTTAAGGTCTGCCAGCGAGGCCTGACGGCTCTCGGTATCGGTGGGTACATCACGCATGCTCAGCACGTAATAGAGCGGCTTGCCAATGTGTCGTATGGCAATGAGCAGCTGTTGCCGGCGGCCAATCTGTTTGATTTTGGCAACGGCATTTTCCTGTTTGGCAAATACGCCGAGACTGACCAGCAAGCGATTGTCGGGAAGGTCATTCAGGCCGATCTGCCAGGTTTGCAGAGCCTGATCCACATCATAACTATCGAGTTGTTGCCAGCCTCTGATCAGCCAGTCGGGTGCAGATGTTGATACGGGCGGCGATGCAGCTTCAGGCACGGCTTCATCTGTTATCCGGGTGTCGTGCTTGAGTGATTTGGCTGAAGTGGCAAGCAGGGTTGCAGTGATACCGGCGGCCTCTTTCAGATCAGCCAGCTGTTGCTGACGCAGGGGCCAGGCGAGCGCTACATCTCTGGCGCTGAGCAGGTAGTAGCGCTGGCGGACATGAATGATAAAGGTCTGTTGAGCCGAACCGATTTGATGCAGTTGCTGCCAGGCATTCTCCGCTTGTTGATAGACGCCGAGCACGGCAAAGAGGCGGGAGTCCGCCTGATTGTTGACGCCCTGCTGCCAGCGCAGAAGAGCCTGTTGTGGATGTTGAATCTCCAGCTCCTGCCAGCCTGACTGTACCCAGTCGTTCTGCTGAGGCTGTTCTGCTGCGAGTGCAGTGCAGGCGAAGCCGCACAGCAGTACGATTATCGGTTTAAACCATCTGTTTATCTGTTCTCCCATACCCGCCCCCGAAATCCCATCCACAGGTTGCAAACATTATCACACTCTGTGTCAACGGTGAAAGCAACGTGGCGGAGCAGGGGAGATGGATGAGTAGCTGTGAGCTGATCGGGAGTAAGCAGAGATAAATCCGGGGATAGCGTTCGCAATAAATGGACGGATCGCCTCATCACGGATGAGGCGATCCGTCACATGCGGACTTTACTGCGCTAGCAGCGCATTCATTTTGCGTACGAAGCCGGCCGGATCTTCCGGCAGTGCGCCTTCGGCCAGAATAGCCTGATCGAACAGGATACTGGCGTAGTCTGCGATCTTCTCTTTCGAACGCATTTTAGCCAGACGAATGACCAGTTCATGATCCGGATTGATTTCCAGAATTGGTTTCATATCCGGTATATTCTGGCCGGCCTGCTTGAGGATGCGCTCCATATTGGAGCTCATATCAAACTGATCGGAAACCAGGCAGGCGGGTGATTCGGTCAGCCGATCGGTCACGCGAACTTCCTTGACCTTGTCGCCCAGCGCTTCGGTGATTTTCTTCACAGCCGGTTCAGCAGCCTTGACCTTCTCCTCGTGCTCTTTCTGCTCCTGCTCGGCATTCTCACCGATACCGGAGAGGTCCAGTTCGCCCTTGGCAATCGACTGCAGTTTTTTGCCGTCGAATTCGTTGAGGTGGCTGGTCAGCCACTCATCGATGCGATCGTGCAGCAGGATGACTTCGATACCCTTCTTGCGGAATACCTCCAGATGCGGACTGTGTTTGGCTGCAGCCAGCGATTCGGCGGTGATGTAGTAAATGGTATCCTGTCCCTCAACCATGCGTGCGCAGTAATCGCTCAGCGATACACTCTGCTCATCGCTCGTGGTGGAGGAGAAGCGCAGCAGCTTGGCAATACGCTCGCGGTTGCCTGCATCCTCGATGACACCCTCTTTCAGGCAGTTGCCGAATTCAGCCCAGAAGTCGGCAAAGTCGGTATTGGCTGCGGCATCTTGGTTTTCACCATCGCTCTGACCAGCCTTGTCAGCCATCTCTTCAAGCAGGCCGAGAACGCGTTTGGTTGCACCCTTTTTCATTGCATCCATGGCAGGGCTCTGCTGCAGGATTTCGCGCGATACGTTCAGCGGCAGATCGTTGGTATCCATGACGCCGCGTACAAAGCGCAGATAGCGTGGCAGCAGGTCTTCGGTGGCTTCCATGATGAACACACGGCGCACGTAGAGTTTGACGCCATGTTTGGCTTCCGCCTGCCAGAGATCGAATGGTGCGCGCTTTGGCAGGTAGAGCAGCAGTGTGTACTCGTATTTACCTTCCAGTCGCTGATGCAGGTTTGCCAGCGGGTCTTCAAAATCATGGCCGATATGCTTGTAGAAGTTGTTGTACTCTTCATCGGTGATGTCGGACTTGGAACGGGTCCATAGTGCCGATGCCTGGTTGATCGTTTCGATTTCAGCCGGTTTCTCTTCTTCCCCTTCAGCTGCCGGCAGCGGGGTACCTAGCATGCGGATCGGGAACGGGATGTGATCGGCATATTTATGGATGATCGATTTCAGGCGCCAGCTGTCCAGGAACTCGTCGGCTTCTTCACGCAGGTGCAGCGTGATTTCGGTGCCGCGGCCATCCCTGTGGATGGTTTCCAGCTCATACTCGCCGTCGCCGGCACTCTCCCAGCGTACGCCATGCTCATGCTCAAGACCTGCACGGCGGGTGGTCAGTGTGACACGATCGGCAACCAGGAAGGCGGAGTAAAAACCGACGCCGAACTGGCCGATCAGATGGGCATCCTGCTCCTGATCGCCGGAGAGGCGTCCGAAAAACTCCTTGGTGCCGGAGCGGGCAATGGTGCCGATATGCTCGATCACTTCGTCGCGACTCATACCGATACCGTTATCGCGGATGGTGATGGTGCGGTTTTCCTTGTTTACGTCGATATATACATGCAGGTCGGAATCGCCTTCAAACAGCGCATCATCCGTAGTTGCTTCAAAGCGCAACTTGTCGGCGGCATCGGAGGCATTGGAGATCAATTCGCGCAGGAATATCTCTTTGTTGGAGTAGAGCGAGTGAATCATCAGATCCAGCAGCTGTTTGACCTCCGTCTGAAAAGCACGGGTCTCTTTGGTTGTTGTCATCTGTTCTCCTCAATACTAACGGGGATGGGATTAATCAGGTTCATAGATAGGGACGCACGTCGCCCGATTCAAGGGCGGGATTGTGATTGATGCTTATTCTGTCGAGATGGTTTCCCTGAGCAGGCGAAACAGGCTGCGATGCGATTTCGGCGGTTTGCCAGCCTGCAGCTCGCGAGAAGCATTTCGCACCAACTGGCGAATCTGACCGGCATCGGCATGGGGGTATAAGGCCATGAACTCGGTGATGGCGGTCTGTCCGTCGGTCATTAACCGCTCACGCCAGCGCTCGATACGGTGGAAGTTTTTATCCTCTTCCTCCTTTTTGGCTTCGAGGCCGGCAATGGTTTCTACCAGTGATTCGGTATCATTCTGGCGCAGCAGCTTAACAATAAATTTAAACTGTCGTTTGGCCGCACCGTGTTTCATGCTCTGTACGTCGACCAGCGCCTTGAACAGCTCCGGCGGCAGTTGCATACGCTCCAGTGGCAGGATATCGAGTTTGGAGAGCTTTACGGCCAGCTCATGCAACTCCTTGATCTCACGCTTCTGCTGGCTTTTATTCAGCCGTTCTACCGGTTCATAATTTTCTTCATCAAAGGTATCATACATGCGCCAAGCCTAGCGGTTGTCAGAAATGCTGTCTTCGGCTGTGTTTAAACCGGATAGAGAGAGGGTGAAATGAAACTGGTGCAACTGGCGGAAATCGATGCGGGGCCGGTGAATCATACCTCGGGCATCATGCGCAAGATATTGCTGGGGGAGGGTGATCTGCCGGCATCCGTACGCCTGTCGCATGCGCTGTTTAAGCCCGGTGAGTCTGTTGAGATGCATAAACATGATCGTCTGTTTGAAGTGTTCTATGTGCTGAGCGGGCAGGGTCAGTTGATTGTGGAGGAGCGTCCTGTCGATATTGGTGCCGGCAGCTGCTTTATGGTTGAGCCCGGAGAGATGCATGCGCTGATTAATGACGGTGATGTTGATATGGCATTGATCTATTTTGGCCTGCATGCCGACTGATCTCGACAGGGTGTATGCCGGGTGAAACAGGATAAGTAGTTAGCGATGTCGCCGGCTTGGTCTATAATCGAATCTACCAAAGCTATAACCGGGATTTGTGTGATATGAAACGACTCTGCTGACTCTGCAGGGTTTCACAAGGATGGAGCTGCCGTGGAATATAAGGATTACTACAAGATTATGGGCTTAAAGCGCGATGCGACGCAGGATGAGATCAAGCGTGCTCATCGCAAGCTGGCACGCAAATATCACCCTGATGTCAGCAAGGAAGCGGATGCCGAAGCGCGGTTTAAAGAGGTAGGCGAGGCCTATGAGGTACTCAAGGATCCGGAAAAGCGGGCGGCATATGATCGACTGGATCCGAATATGCAGGCCGGCCATGATTTTCAGCCGCCTCCGAACTGGGACAGCGGTTTTGAGTTTCAGGGTGGCGGATTTACCGGTGCAGGCGGCAGTGGTTTTAGTGATTTCTTCCAGCAGTTATTCGGTCAGGGCTATGGCGGCCAGGCTGGCGGAGCCCGTTTTAGCGCGCGCGGCCAGGATCACCATGCCAAGGTAATGGTCGATCTGGAGGATGCCTTCCACGGTGCAACGCGCAGCATCACGCTGCAGTCCCCTGAACTGGATGAGCACGGGCGGGTTCATGTCAGCAATCATACGATTCATGTAAAAATTCCCAAGGGGATCAAGGAGGGGCAGCAGCTTCGGCTCAAGGAGCAGGGGGCAGCTGGTATGGGGCAAGGGGGCAAGGGAGATCTCTATCTGGAAATCCATTTTAACCCGCATCCGCTCTATCGCCCGGAGGGACGTGATCTGCATATGCAACTGCCGGTGACCCCCTGGGAGGCTGCGCTTGGCGCTACGGTAAATACGCCAACTCCGAATGGAACGGTAGGGGTGAAGATTCCTGCCGGTTCAAACAGTGGCAATAAACTGCGCCTGAAGGGGCGGGGCATCCCGGGCAATCCTGCGGGTGATATCTATGTTGTCCTTAGTGTGGTGGCTCCGCCGGCCGATAGTGAGCAGGCCAGAGCGCTATACAAAGAGATGGAAAGCAAACTGGCATTCAACCCGAGAGCCGGGCTGGGGGTGTAGGCGATGAATAACTTAACGGTACTAACCGGCATCATTGTTGAAGAGAACGACTGCTTTACACTGGCTGAACTCAGCCGTGCCTGCGATATGCCTGCCGAGTGGATACTGGCACTGGTGGAAGAGGGCGTGATCGAGCCGGTCGGCAGTGAGGACGGACACTGGCAGTTTAGCGGTCGCTGTCTGCGTCGGGTGCGTATTATTCAGCGGCTTGAGTCGGATCTCGGGTTGAATCTCGCCGGTGCAGCGCTGGCGCTGGAGTTACTCGAAGAGGTGGAGTCTCTGCGCAATCGCATTGCAGTGCTGGAGCGCTAAAGCACGCACCTCTCTTCTGCTACCAGTAGGACCACTGCGCAAAGGCAAGGACATATGCGGCGAGTAACAGATTGGCGGTCATATGAGCGATAATGGCATCTATCATCTCTCCTCTGAAGTAGCGAGCTGCGGCAAAAGCGATGCCTGCCAGTGTGCCGGCCAGCAGCGAGCCATGCAGTGCACCAAAGGCAATCGATGAGATCAAGGTGGCACAGATCTGTCGGGTGGGCGTGGAAAAGCGGGCAAGAGCATGTTCGCAATAGGTCAGTAAAAAGCCGCGAAAGGCCATCTCTTCGGCCAGTGGCACGATAATAACGGCTCCGATGATTCTGAACAGAAGCCAGCCGGCGGCAGCGAACAGAGAGGCGGAGAAGAGCGTGTGGGTAAATGCCTGTGCCTCTTCTGCCGATGCAGGGACCATCATAATCCAGATCACAGATACTATGATGCCTGTGCCAATTGCGAGCGGATGCGGCCGGATCATCCAGGGGCGGATGATCCGACGATAGTGAAACAGGATAGCACCGACAATCACTACACGAACAGGATACAACCAGTCGAATGATGCGGTGAACAGCAGCGTGGCAAGGGAGGCTGCAATCAGTGCCAGCTGTGGCACCAGCAATCTGTTTTCATCGTCCAGATGTAGAATCTTTGTCGTCGGCCGATTAGTGAACCACCCTGTTCGTTTGATCGCAACAATGGATAATAGGCCTACAATGGTGAAGTTCCACCATCCGGCCGCTGAATGGAAACCTTGAATCGCGATTTCGGGTGACCATGAGGAACCGATCGCCATCAGCAGCGCAATGCGCAGCGTATTGAGCAGCCAGATAACAACAATGGCCAGTGGTATTACCAGCAGGACATTTGGAAAAATCAGCTGTGCCCTGATGATATAGATGTAACCGCCCAGAAACAGTAAAATCAACCCTATGCCCTGATAGCCCAGACAACCGGGTGCAATTATGACGCTGAATGTACCAACGGTGACAATGGTGGTCGAAATATCGACCGCCAGCTCATAGCCGAGCAGGTGATCAATCCAGCCGGCAAGCTGGACGGTTGGTGTAAACAATATACCGGCTATGATTTTATCGTATTGTCCGAACCAGATGGTGGCTATTTTATAGAGCAGTAGACAAACGATGACCGCAAACAGCTCCCATCGTTGTTCGCGTACAAAGCGTAGCCAGAATTGTAACGGAGCAAGCAGGAGCATGGCGGTTGCCATGGCTGCGGCTATTGCTATCAACAGCAGGCCTGAGAGGCCGGACAGGGCGTTGTCGGTCGGTGATGCTCCGCTTATATAGTCGAGCAGGAAGTATATGGCTGCCAGTAGTACGCCATGTATTGCAACGTACACCTTTCTCTTCTGATGCGTTCCCAGAATTAGCTCGCGATAGTTGCCAAACCGGGCCAGCAGAATAATGGCGAAGCCAAAAAAGCCTTTCACAATGTAGGCGGGAAACAGATTGAAGTAGCCGATGCTAGAGAGTAGGCCGCCGCGCAGTTTGAACGGCGTCAGGTATGCCTGCAGTAGGATATCGAGGCCGCTGAGCTCGGCAAATACGACCAACCACAAGATCAGCGTGAAATAGGTCCGGGCTCCGTGCTGCGCACATATGCTGTTCCCCCCGGCAGGGGGGGCGGCGCTGATCACGGGTTTATCACTGTAGATCGGTTGAGACTGTTATTTTTTCGGCTTCATCAGCATCAGCACGCCAGCCAGCAGACCGATTGCCTGCAGTGACAAGCCGCCGTCGATTTCCGGTGCTGTTGGAGGAATAAGTGCCCATGCGGTCGATGTATAGAGGCATAGCAGTGCTGTGGCGAAGATCATGTTTAATTTCATGTTTGCATCCTTTTCTTCAGGAGTGTTAAACGTTGTGGGAAAAGACTAACTGACCGGATTACACCACTACAAGTTAGCAACTTTATCCTGCTTCAAAGGGTACACGGATAGAATACTAAAATACAGTTTTTTTCCAAAATCCGGGTGCTTGAGACCACAACAACACTGCCTCCCAACGACTCCATATCTCACCCGCGAAAAACTCTGTCGGGCAATCAGTTCAAGTGAGCATTCCGTAGTCAAACTTCAACATTACAGGCTGAGGCTGTAAACAGTTGATGTTACTTCTGGTAAAAGCAAAAAGCCGGCCCTGCGTGAGCGGGGCCGGCCTTGATCGTAGAGCGCGGGGGTTTACTTTTTGTACTGGCCCATCACGCAGTATTTGGCATAGGTCGCAGCATCATTGCTGCTCCAGTCAGCCTTGGGTTTTTCCTTGATCTTGTTGCACCAGGCCTCCGTGCCTGGCTCGGGTGAGCAGGCGGAGAGGGTGAAGAGCAGCAGCATTGAAGCGATTGCGGTCAATATGATTTTCATTGAAACCTCCGTAAAATGGTAAGGGTAGATTAACGTCAGCAGCCAGTTCAGGCCAGCAGATCGCGGATTTCAGCCTGAGTCAGCGGGTTGGGCAGGCGGGCGCCGAGTTGCGATACCACGCGTGCGGCGGCATGTGAGCCCAGATGACCCGCCTGCTGCCAGTTAAGGCCGTTGGTGATGCCATAGAGTACGCCGGCGGCATACATATCACCGGCACCGGTGGTATCGATAGCATCAACGCTGACGCCTTCAATCGGGTAGGCCTCGCCCTGATGCATAATGATCGAACCGTTCTTGCCCAGTGTCAGTGCGACATTGGCGCAGTGCTTGTGAATGGCATGGGCGCAATCAATCGGATCTTCCAGACCGGTCAGCGAACGCGCCTCCTCTTCATTGCAGAAGAGCAGGTCTACCGGCCCCTCAATCAGTGCCTGAAACTGGTCACGGCAGATATCTATCAGGAAGGGGTCGGAGATGGTCAGCGCCACCTTTACGTTATTGGCCTTGGCCAGCTCAATCGCCTTGAGGGCCGCTTCACGGGTGGAATCACCGGCAAACAGATAGCCTTCGACATAGACGTATTCCGCTTTGGCGATCTCCGCCTCACAGATGTCATCGGCGTTCAGGGCAGCGGAGATGCCCAGATTGGTCAGCATGGTGCGCTGTGCATCGGGCGTGATCAGTACGACACACGAGCCGGTCTGGCCTGTGCTCTGAGCTACTTCGATCGCCACACCCAGCTGCTTCATCTCGTCGAGATACCGGCTGCCGAATGCATCTGTACCGGTTTTGCATGCATAGGCCGTTGTGCCGCCCATATCGGCAATGCCGACGATGGTGTTGGCAGCAGAACCGCCGGAGCAGTAGTTCACATCATGGCCGGTCAATGCGGCCAGTACCTGTTTCTGCCGCTCTTCATCGACCAGCGTCATAATGCCTTTATCAATGCCGGTGGAAGCCAGGAAGTTATCCTCGCAGCGAACCTGCATATCCATAATGGCGTTACCGACGCCGTATACATTGTATCCCATGATGTTCTCCCGAAAAAGTGATGCGGCAGGCTTGCGGGCATGTGCAGCTCAGTCAACTGTTCAATGGCAACAGGAGTGGGCGGCTATGATCGATGTTTGTGCTCTGCCGGTGGCATATTAACCGGCTTGCAGATGCAGACTCTGTTGCTTCATTCCCGAAGCATTATCACAATGCGCGCCCGAAAATGCATAGGAGTACCAAAATCATGCAACAGTTAGCACAACGAGTAGTAGAGCACCGGATGTTTGAATATTTTATTATCGGCATCATTTTGCTCAGCGCCGTACTGATCGGTCTGGAGACATCGGAAGAGATGCTTGCTGATTATGGCCACTGGATCACATGGGGTAATCGCCTGGTACTGGGCATTTTTATCATCGAAGCGGCACTGAAAATCTATGCCGTAGCACCCAGACTGAAACTCTATTTCGGTAGCGGCTGGAACCTCTTCGATTTTACCATCATTGTGCTGGCACTGCTGCCGAGTACCGGTGAGCTGGCCATGCTGGCGCGTCTTGCACGCCTGTTGCGGGTGCTGCGTCTGATTACTGCGATTCCCGAGCTACGCCTGATTGTGGCCACGCTGATGCGCTCGATTCCGAGCATGGGCAATATCATGCTGCTGATGGGTGTGATCTTCTATATCTATGCCGTGGCCGGCCAGCAGCTCTTCCATGAGCATGATCCGGTGCACTGGCGTAACCTCGGTATCTCGCTGCTGACGCTCTTTCGCATTGTTACACTGGAGGACTGGACGGATGTGATGTACACGGCGATGGAGATGAATGTCTACAGCTGGATCTATTTCGTATCCTTTGTTGTGCTCGGTACATTTGTCATTATCAATCTGTTTATTGCCGTGGTGATCAACAATCTGGAAGAGGCCAAGCAGGAGCGACTGGCTTCATTGCGTCAGCCGCCAAGCCGCGACGGTTTAATCAAGGAGCTGGAGCAGACGCAGGCGGCACTGCAAAAGCTTCAGAAGCAACTTCAGGATACCCGTTCGGATTAAGCTGGGAGAGTAGTAATAAAAGCCATGTTCAAGGGTTGATAAAGAGCTGTAATAAAAGCATCCAAGATAATGTTAATAAAAGAGTTTTGCTTTCTTTTTTTAATCCTGTCCCTCGTCTGCCAGATGATCCCGATAGAGCGCATTCATGCGCCGGATAATCTGCGGTAGTGCATTCATCCGCCTGCGATCCAGGTGCATGCGCAGGCGTGGCAGATGGCTATAGCATGCATCATCGGAGCGGGGCCAGCCGAATACCTGTTCGATGCATCCCTGGCTTAATACATCGCTGAATTCGGCATTGAGTTGCTGCATGACATCATCACTCAGCGGATTGAGCATGCGCAGCAGGATGCACTGTCCGACATAGCGGAAGCTGTGATAATTCGTGTAATAGTCGCTGATGTATTCAACGACCGAGTGGATATTATCGGTATGATATAGCAGGTGGTGGTCGTCGGCGTCGATCAATTGATCGTGCGCAAGCCTGCGCATCCATGAGCGGGTCAGCGGGCCCCAGTAATCGTCTCCCGGCGCTTCCAGCAGCACGACCGGAATGGGTGGGTTGCGACCGGTTTGCAGCAGCGTCAGCGTTTCAAAGGCTTCATCGAGCGTACCGAAACCACCCGGAGTCAGCACGACGGCATCGCTCTCCTTGAGGAAGAAGAGTTTGCGGGTGAAGAAATACTGGCAGTAGAAGTGACGCGGCGAGCCGTCCATGACCGGGTTGGCCTGCTGCTCCATCGGCAGGTTGATATTGATGGCGAATGAGTTCTGTTCGCTGGCACCCTCATTGGCCGCCTGCATCAGGCCGCCGCCACCGCCGGTGATGATCATGAAACCGGCCTCTTTGAGAGCACGCGCGCACTCGCGCGTCTGAATGTAGCGGGGGTGGGTCGGCTGGGTCCGCGCCGAGCCGAATATCGAGACCTTGCGCCAGGACTGGTAGGGCTTGAATACATTCAGTCCCTTGCGCAGTTCGGTCAATGTCCGGGCCAGCATCTTGATGTCGGCATTGCCGATATCACTGCTGATAAGCCGCATGGTTTCGATTACCAGTGCGCGCTTGTAGGGGGAGTCATGCTGATAATCGCTGAGCAGCTTGTGTACATGCGTGCGCAGTGGTTCAGGCAGATCGTCAATGCATTCGAGTTCAGTCACGGATTATTATACCCGCAGCTACTTGCCGGCCGGTGCCTCAATGACCACATCAATGCGCCGGTTCATTGCGCGGCCACGATCGAATTCATTACTGGCAATCGGACGCACCTCGCCGTAACCGAGTGCCTTCAGGCGTGAACCGTCGGCTCCGGCGGCGATCAGGAAGTCGCGCACGGCTTCGGCGCGCTTGAGTGAGAGTCGCTGATTAACTTTGACGTCACCCTTATTGTCGGTGTGGCCCTCGATACGAATCTTGCGGTCGGCATAGATGGCGAAAGCCTCTTTGACCTGACCGAGCATATCATAATATTTGGCGTTTATTTTGCTGCTGCCGCTGGCGAATTTCAGTGCACTCAGGCGCATCAGTATGGAACCGTCCAGATTGGCCAACAGCTCTACCTGATTCGGTTTGAACAGTGCGCGCAAGCGCTGCTGGCGCTTCTGCTCATAAGTTTCCCGCTCAAGCTTGGCCTGGAAGGCCTCCTTGATATTGCTCATCTGACTCTGCTGGGCTTTGGAGAGCTGACTTGTCTCTTCGGCAAGACGAGCCTTTAGCTCCGTTTCATACTGCTGTTTAAGTTGCACGCGCTCTGCTTTGCGGGCCTTGCGCTCTGTAGCGAGGGTCTGCTTCATCTCACGCACGGCTGCAATGATTTTTGCCGGCTGGGTGCGGGAGAGCATCGGATTATTCGAGTCGGTATCGATATCCAGCAGCGTGGCAAGTTTGAACCTGAAATCGCGCTGCTTCAGGATGATAGCTTCATGACTGCCGGTGTCTCTGCGCCATACTTTTACCTGCTGGGCGATATGCCGGGCCTCCTGTGCCAGATACAAGGCCACTTCAGGGTGAGCCGGAGCTGTGTGATTGATGCCATCGACATAGGCGCGCAGGGCAGCGGCTTTTTGTTTGGCGATACCGTACATCACGGGTGAATATTGTTTGGCGCCGGCATGGGCTGCTTTAGCGACCTCGCTGTCGGCCATGTCAGCCAGCTGCGGCATCGCCTGATTGAGCACCTTGCGATAGTCGGTCAGCGCATCGTTTGCAAAGCGCTGGGTCTGATTCAGGTCACCCTGCTCATGGGTGGCGATTGCCTGCGCTACGGCCTTGTTGGCCTGATCCATGATCTGTGCAAAGGATGCTGCATCATCGGGCTGACCGGATGAGGCAATGATTTTTGTGATTGAAGTGGCTGCCTGACGCATCTCCAGCAGTGACTTGAACCGCTGATGAAAGTCGGTTGCTGTCTCCCTGGCTTCAGTCAGTGAAGCTTCTGCCTGAGCCAGTGCTGCAGATTCATCATCCGCCTTCTGCTGCTGGCTGGCCAGCATGGCCGCACCCAGATAGGCCTCAGCCCGCTCAATGGTCTTCGGTGCGTAGATGCTCAGATTACTCTGTTTGAAGGTGTCGATGTTGCGGCGTGTGGTGTCGGTGTTTGTATCTGCTGCAAAGAGGGGGGTTGCCCAGATCAGCAGCGCGGCGATCGCCGCTATCGATGTAGTCGTTTGCTTATCCAAGGTTCAACATCCTTTCCAGCGACAGTTTGGCCCAGCGTTTCTGCTGGTGCGGCACTTCAATCTGGTGTGTGATATTCCCGTCGCGAATCGAGCGGAGTGCCGCACAGAGATGCTGCGGGTCGGTGCGGAACATGGTTGAGCACATGCAGATCATCGGCGAGAGGAACCAGATCGGTTTATCCGGATACTCAATGCGCAGCCGGTTGACCAGATTCAGCTCGGTGGCGATGGCAAAGCTCTGGCCGGCTTCAGCTTGTGCCACATGCTCGATAATGCGCTCGGTGGAGCCGACAAAATCGGCTGTTTCACACACTTCGCGCGAGCACTCCGGATGGGCCAGAATCCGGATGCCGGCATGATTGTTGCGCATGGTTTCCGCATGCTCCGCCTTGAACAGCTGATGCACAGAGCAGAATCCCTTCCACAAAATCAGTTTGGCCGCCTCAATCGCTTCAGGCGTATTGCCGCCGAGCGGCTGGAACGGGTCCCAGATAATCATATCCGCTTCATCCATACCCATGGCCAGCGCGGTGTTCTCACCCAGATGCTGATCGGGGAAGAAGAGGATCTTTTCGCGGTTGCTCCAGGCCCACTCCATCACACGCTGTGCATTACCGGAGGTGCAGACAATGCCGCCATGTTCGCCGCAGAAGGCTTTCAGCGCGGCTGTGGAGTTGATATAGGTAACCGGTGTAACGCACTCATCGGGGTTAATTACCGTGGCCAGCTCCTGCCAGGAGCGGTTGACCTGTTCATCGTTGGCCATATCGGCCATCGAGCAGCCGGCAGCCAGATCCGGCAGAATCACCGTCTGCGCATCCGAGGTGAGGATGTCGGCGGTTTCAGCCATGAAGTGGACGCCGCAGAAGATGATGTAAGGCGCGTCGGTTGCCGCAGCCTGCTGGGATAGCTTCAGCGAATCGCCCGAGACATCGGCAAAGGCAAAGACCTCTTCACGCTGGTAGTGATGGCCCAGAATCAGTACCTGATCACCCAGTTCGGCTTTCAGCTGTTTGATTTCAGTGATGATGTCGGCTTCCGGGGTTTCGTATAGCTGCGTCAGCAGCGCCTGAGTAGTCATGGCGAAAGTTTCCGGCGGTACTCCGCCCTTGTCAATCTTGCGCCCATTGCGGTTATAACCGGTTCGTCTGTCTGCGCGTGCATACGGGCACGCTCGGAGTTACGCTTCGCCCAAGACCTTACCGGAGAGTTTTTATGCCTGCATATCGTTCCCGCACATCCACCCATGGCCGCAATATGGCCGGAGCCCGCTCGCTCTGGCGCGCAACCGGCATGAAAGACGGCGATTTTGAAAAGCCGATCATCGCCGTGGTTAACTCATTCACCCAGTTTGTACCGGGTCATGTGCACCTGAAAGATATGGGCCAGCTGGTAGCGCGCGAGATCGAGGCTGCCGGCGGTGTTGCCAAAGAATTTAATACCATCGCTATCGATGACGGTATCGCCATGGGCCACGGCGGCATGCTCTATAGCTTGCCGTCCCGCGATCTGATTGCCGATTCGGTCGAGTATATGTGTAACGCACATACCGCCGATGCGATGGTCTGCATCTCCAACTGCGACAAGATCACACCGGGCATGCTGATGGCAGCACTCAGGCTGAATATCCCGGCTGTATTTGTCTCCGGCGGCCCGATGGAAGCGGGCAAGGTCACGATCAATAATCGTGAAAAGCATCTGGATCTGGTGGATGCCATGGTGATGGCGGCCGATCCCAATGAGTCGGATGAAGATGTGGCGGCAGTCGAGCGCTCGGCCTGTCCAACCTGCGGCTCCTGCTCCGGCATGTTTACCGCAAACTCGATGAACTGCCTGACCGAAGCGCTTGGTTTGAGCCTGCCGGGTAACGGCTCACTGCTGGCAACGCATGCCGATCGTAAGGAGCTGTTTCTGGAAGCAGGGCGCACGGCTGTAGCGCTGTGCGAGCGCTACTATAAGCAGGAGGATCTCTCTGCATTGCCGCGCTCGATTGCCACTTTTGAAGCATTCGAGAATGCGATGGCACTCGATATCGCCATGGGCGGCTCCTCCAACACCGTATTGCATCTGCTGGCCTGCGCGCAGGAGGCCGGTGTTGATTTCACCATGGCCGATATTGATCGCCTCTCCCGCAAGGTGCCGAATCTGTGCAAGGTTGCACCGGCTGTTCAGCACTACCACATGGAAGATGTACATCGCGCCGGTGGCGTGATCGGCATCCTTGCCGAGCTTGATCGGGCAGGGCTGATCCATCGCGATGTACCGACCGTGCATGCAGCCACACTCGGTGCGGGTCTGGATGCCAATGATGTGATGAATGAGGCGAATGTCGCACCGCGCCAGATGTATCTGGCTGCACCCGGTGGTATTCCCACGCAAACGGCATTCTCTCAGTCAGAGCGCTGGAAATCGCTGGATACCGATCGCGAAGCCGGTTGTATCCGCAGTCTTGAAAATGCCTACTCGAAAGAGGGCGGCATTGCCGTGCTTTATGGAAACATTGCCGAGAACGGTTGCATCGTGAAGACCGCCGGCGTGGATGAATCGATCTGGAAGTTTACCGGTCGCGCTCGCGTGTTCGAATCGCAGGACGATTCGGTGACCGCCATCCTCAACGACAAGATCGTCCCCGGCGATATCGTCATCATCCGCTATGAAGGTCCGAAGGGTGGGCCGGGCATGCAGGAGATGCTTTACCCGACGTCCTACCTGAAGTCGAAGGGCATGGGCAAGGTCTGCGCACTACTGACCGACGGTCGCTTTTCCGGCGGCACTTCCGGCCTCTCCATCGGCCATGCTTCACCTGAAGCCGCCGAAGGCGGTGCCATCGGCCTGGTCGAGGATGGCGATACCATTGAGATCGATATCCCGAATCGCACGATCAATCTGCTTATCTCATTCGAGGATCTGGCCAACCGCCGTGTAGCCATGGATGCCAAGGGCGCGGATGCCTGGAAGCCGGTTGATCGCCAGCGCCCGGTCTCCAAAGCCCTGCTGGCCTATGCCGCGCTGACCACTTCAGCCGATAAGGGTGCAGTCCGCAACCTCGATCAGCTCAAGTAACACTTCGAAGCTTCACCAGATCAAAGCCCTCTGCGAAAGCAGGGGGCTTTTTTGCGATTGTTGTGGAACCTCTGTTTGTGGTCTACTCTCGGTTCAAACTGGGAAAAGGTAATTCAAGATGCAAGACCTGACCCCAAGAGCGACCCCAAGAGTCTAATGAATAGGAGGGAATTATGTCCAATTATATATGCAAATAAAACAAGGAATTATTTCCTCGTATCAACACTGTTATGTGATCAAGGATAGAGATGAGAGCTTTTAGCAATCTTGAGAAGCAGTTAGTGCGAAGAATGATAGAGCTTGAGGATAAAGTGGGCTCACTCAACATTTTGGGCAACATTCTAGACTCATTCTATGGAAAGACTCATCTTCCTGATCACTGCTACATAGAGCTAGAGAGTGAGCGTGATGTTTCCATTCAGGTTCGTGATGACGCATTGGCTCAAAATGGGCTGGATTGGATAAGAGAGATAGACGAGGATATTTCGAAGAAATTACTTACGGTGGTTGCTCTATTTCAATATCTAGAAGAGGAAAAGCTGGCGTATTTTGTTGGAGACTTAAGTCTTAATAGTTTAGGAGAAGTCTGGTCTGACACCAAATACACAAGGTGTGAGTTTTTGGATAATGACCTTAAGCCATTAATATTCAAATACTCTAGAAAGAAAATATTTGTCTCTGAAACCCTGCGTATCTTAGAGAAAAATGATTTCAAGACCGATGAAGAGCTGAGGCATGAAGAGGAAGTTTCATCAATGAAGAAGCAACTCGGCCTGACTCAAGTTGCTCTCGGTATTACACTTTTAGGTCTTTTGGTTTCGATATTTATTCCAATATTAGTAACTTCTACCGTTGAGATCGAAAAAAGTGATCTCCCTAAACCCCTTGCTACGCTTGAGAACCAACTGAAAAGAATAGGTGACATTGAGAAAGCGTCGAACGAAAGCATTGGAGATTTAGAGTCAGCTATCCTGTCCGTCCAGGAATCAATTAATAACTTGGGCGCACCCAAGTCCAAGCCACATAACCAGAAAAATCAGCCGACCGCTGATAGCGGCGGCTGATTTTGACGTTATGCCCTTAAAATGTTTTCAACCACAAATTCAAAATGAATTCTAAAACTGCCCGGATTGATAAATGGACTAAACGAGATTTTATAGAGATCCCGTTCACGTCTTCAAATCCTGATTTCACCAAAGATGATGAAAACGTGTCTAACTACCTCACAAGGGTAAAAAAACGTTACAAAGGTAAAGAAGATACCGAGGAAATCTACAACTTGTTTTCTCAAAGTGGGATCATAAAAGCTGCCAGGGAGTTGATCTACAACGTTAAAAATGGAGCTCCTGTTTTCCACGTAATCGGATATTCGTTTAACGTCAGCAGAGCAACATTAGAGTTGGGTCATCTTATCGATATCATTATAGAATCAACAGACGAAAAAGAAATCAGCGAGGAAATAAAAAACACCTTGGCAATTGCCTCTATTGAAGAGGTGCCAGTTTATCCTAATATAGAGGAATTGGCAGAGGAGCTATCAAGACACTACCGTGATATGATGATTGAAGGTTTTGAAGCCCCCGATGGGAAAGGGGGAAAAATGAGACTCAAGCTCACAAAATCACCAGGGAGAAAAATAGAAACAATCCACTATTTAAATGACATTTTGCTAAATGAACCACGACATCCATCAGAACTTACATTAATTCGGGCAGCTGTTCAAAAAGAACTTGGAAAACTAAATAAAGCAAATCAGTTAATTAGTATTCTTGAATTAGCAATTAATGAACTTGATGAATTGCTAAAAGCAAAAAAGAGAAATGAAAACAAACTTCAATCATGCCTGACTAATAATCCAATACTTTTTGGTCTAGAATATCAGAAAATTATTCCAAAATATAGATTGGGGTCAGAATATGAAACGGATTATGCTCTAGAGCGTTATTCCGGGATAATAGATGTACTGGAAATTGAATCAAGCAATCTACAAGTGTTTAACAAGAATGGAGATCCTTCTCAATATTTAACACATGCAGAGCAACAAGTTATGGATTGGTTGCAATGGATTGAACGAAACCATCCATACGCAAGGGAATCACTCCCCGGCATTACAAGACCTGTAGGCTTTGTGGTTATTGGGAGATCAAACAAGCTCGATAAAAAGCTTAAGCAGAAACTGCTACATCGAAATACTATGTTTCGTGGTAATCTTGAAATTCTTACATTTGATGATGTTCTGCAAAAAGCAAAAACAATGTTGAATATTTTATCAGGAACCAAATCTTTAAAAAAGGCATAACAAAATCATACACCGGAAACTTGGCCGTAGGCCAAGTTTCCGGTGATCGTAAATCGCAGGGTCAGGCCTATACTTTATAGAAAAACTACAAGGTATAGGCCTGACCCTAAGGGGCATCAATGTTTCGATGTGACAGCTTGAGATGGTATATGTTTGGGAGGGATGATGGACTGGTTAGAAATTGTTAAGGTTTCTTTTCAAATTGTATTTTGGTTAATTATTTCAATAGTTACAATACTTACTTACAGGCGTGCTCGCCGTACTATATTGCAGCCAATTCGAACTGAAGTATTTAAATTGCAATTAGAAGAGATGGCTAAAGTTCTTAAGATATTCTCAGGAAAAACGGAAATTGAGTTACGGGATGATTATTCTTTCGAAAAAATATTCTATGTTAATGCTTGCCGGATGTATGATGATTATGCAGAGATTTTTTTTGATATAAAAAATGATCCAAAAGGTCGCCCATACAATCGCAATGAATGTCCTGTCAGCATGTTTTCAAAAGAGTATGCAGAAGAAAATCTCATATTGATGGATAGTCATTTAAAAGATGATTCTTCTATTGAACAAAATAACGAGCCAATAGATTTAAGAGTTAGGGCTGCACGCTGGCATAAATATGCTTATGGGGAGCTCCACATTCCAAAAGAGTTCTCAGATTTTGAGAAGAACCTTAATGATTTATTGGAAAACCCTTTGCTTCCATTGCAATTAGTGACACAAATTCAATCTTATCAATATCTTGTGGCTGAGAACTTAACAATGATTGGAAAACTGCTGGAGGAGAAGGCTCAAGAAATGGACGATAAATACCCTACTGTTGAAAAACTCCAACAGTCTTCGTACGACTGGATACACACACTGTATGTTGAGCGCTTTAAAACGCTGAAACCAACAGCAGATCAGATTGCATTATATGTACGATCATACTTCAAGACAGATGAATTAATGAATGAGTAAGATCAAAGGGGTAGGGCTATGCTAACTAACTTATTTGTAAGAGATAATATTGTCGGGGTCAGGCATGAGTCGGGGTCAGAGTCGGGGTCAGAGTCGGGGTCAGGCATGAGTTATTGAGTTGTTTGAAAGCCCATAATAGCCGCAGGAGTGAGGGCAGTTCTTTAGTCCGAAGTTTTATAAGCATAGCAGCAAACTAATAATAACTGACCCCCGTTCGGTGCTTTATGGTTGATGCCCCAGACGGACGTCAATTTGAGGATGCCGGGCGACCAGGTCTTTTAGGCGCTTCAGGTTTTGCAGGTTGTGCGCATGGTCTTCGGTGAAATCACCGGGCTCGACTGTATGATCCCAGCCCCAGCGGGTAATGCATGTGTCGCCGGCCAGCAGCACCGGACCGTGCGTGGTGCGGACAAGATAAGCGGTGCTGCCTGCGGTGTGACCCGACACGCTGATAGCAAACAGTGAGCCGTCTCCAAATACATCTACGATGCCTTCAAACCGGTGTTGTGAATCCGGTTGAAACGGCCACTCCTGGAACGGTTGTTTGTCTTGGAACAGCTGGTCGGTGGCACCCTGCACAAACATATGCTTAAAGGTTGTGTGTGTGGATTCCGATGCGCCGATATACAGTGGTACATCGTTGGCTATGTCGGGCATGCCGATAATATGGTCGAGGTGCAGATGCGAAAAAAATACGCCGGATAGTTTGGTGTCGTGCAGTATCTCACCGGTGCTTTTGTTGATGTGCATTTTATCGATGTGCATCGCTTTTTGAACTATCCAGTTTAACCCTGCCTTGCCGGGATCATTCAGCACCTTGCGCGAGACGCCGGTATCCACCAGATAATTACCGTACTGCGGATGCTTCAGCAGGTGTGCATAAATGTGAACAGGTTCATCCCGGTCGGTCACTCCGGCCTGCACGGCTGCCGGGCTGTTCAGATTCAACAGGCCGGAGAGCGGAGCGGACCAGTCTGCACTGTTGATGGTTTCCAGCGTAATCGGCCCCGGCTGGTCGATAAGACGTTCCATCTCCGCACTGCTGCAGGGCTTGCCAATGGCGGCTTTTTCTACCGGATGGTGGGTAAGCGCGCAGCCGTGCAATAACAAGATAAACATGCAAGCCAATGTGAGCAGTGGACGGCTTTGGGATTTCATATGTGACCTCCGACGGATTTTGCGGATTCTTATGTATCCATGTGCAATCTGGCAACCGGCTCAACAGGGGCATGGGTCCGTGTTGAGTAGTAGCCGGGTGTCGGTGGGCATGCATTGTTTGAAGGCGGAGGAAAAGGGGAGACTCACACTGTTCCCGGTTTCCGTATAGAGTACGCCGATAAACCAGCTTCAAAGGCGTCCAACAGATTAACGTTAAACCCGCGACACCCTTATCTCTTTCTAACATGGAACAAAACAAATGAATGATAAAACGATAGCAACGCATAACGGTAACTTTCATGCCGATGATGTTTTCAGTGTCGCTGCAATTGGGATGATACTCCCTTCTTTTACGCTTGTTCGCACACGTGATTCAGCGCTGATCGCAAAGGCCGATATCGTCATTGATGTTGGTCTTGAATATGACCCGGAGCGAGGCCGCTTTGATCATCATCAACGTGGTGGTGCAGGAGAGCGCGAAAATGGTATTCCATACTCGTCGTTTGGTCTGATCTGGCAGAAATATGGCGCAGATATATGCCAGGGTGACCAGGATGTAGCCAATGCTGTGGATGCCGGTCTGGTATCAACGATTGATGCCGTCGATTGTGGTCATGTAGAAGGTGTGCAACAAGGCATCAGCCTTAGCCATACGATTGGCATGTTTAACCCGACCTGGCAGGAAGATAGCCATGTTGATGCATGCTTTGATGAAGCGGTTGAATTTGCATCGCGCGTGTTAACACGATTCATTGCAGCAGCTCGCGGTGGCATCAGTGCGAAAGCCATTGTGGCGAAAGCGATTGATGATGCAGCAGATCCAAGAGTGATTGTATTGGAAAAATATGTTCCGTGGAAAAGAACGGTTCACGCTCTCTCTGAAGAGGCGCTCTATGTGGTTTACCCGTCTCAGACCGGCGAATGGAGAATTCAAACCGTACCTGTTGAGCCGGGTTCTTTCGAAGACAGGAAATCGCTGCCTCAGGCATGGGCGGGTTTGTCCGGTAAAGAGCTTCAGGAGCTCACCGGTATTGATGATGCGATGTTCTGCCATAATGGTCTGTTTATTGCCGGTGCAGAATCATTTGAGAGCACGATGAACATGGCATCCATGGCGCTTGAAGAAGCATAAAAGGACTCTGCCTCTTTTCTGCTTTCAGGGTAGTTATAGATTGATCTTTAAACCCGTTCCAAGATGCGCCGGAGTATTTATTACTCAATGGGACGCGGCGAAAAAGGTTTCGCCCCATCGAGTGATAAATACGCAGGAAGAAGCAGATTGCCGGGCACCTTTCTTTGGTTCGTTTCTTTTGTGCAAAAGAAATGAACGACAGGTCAGCACCGATAACTTTTTATTTTATTAACATATCGTTATGGCAAAGCTTTGGCTGATGAAAAAAGAGCATAACAGCAGTTTTTTCTGCTGTGTTCATTCTTTGTGCGTACAAAGAACGAACCAAGAAAAACGCCCCGGAGAGCAGCTTGCCCTGCGGGTCCCCGATCCAGCGCATAAAATCACGGTCGCGCTTACACGCTCCAGCTCGTGATTTTATACTTGTCTCGGCAACCTGCTAGCGGGGGATCGAGAATCGAGGCATCATTCTTTGCTCGCTTTGATTCAGATGATATCATCATTGAAGTATAAAAAGAGAAGGGGCCTCCTACAATGAGTCAAGGCTTTGAAATTCAGGTATTTAACCGTTACCGGAACAAAATGGAGATCGAAAAGGTCTACGGTGACGGCATGGTGAAGTTTGCCTATGGCAACCCCATAGGGCGGCTCCTGGGACCTGTCATTGCAAGCAAAATGCTCAGCAGACTATACGGAAAATCTCAGGATAGCTTAAAGTCGGCGAAAAAGGTCGCGCCCTTTCTTAAAAACTTCAATATCGCCATTGATCAGTATCAGAAGGGATCGTTCAAAGAGAATCCGATTGAAACATCCTATCACTCATTTAACGAGTTCTTTATTCGCAAGTTTCAGGAAGGACAAAGAACGTTCACAACAAATGACGATGAGATGGGGGCTTTTGCCGAGGCACGATACTTCGGCCATGCAAGCATGAGCGATGATCTCAATGTCCCGGTTAAAGGATCGATGTTACGCGCTGTTGAGCTTATCGGTGATAATGAATTAGCCAAAGATTTTATCGGAGGCCCGCTGATGATCGCAAGGTTATGCCCTGTGGACTATCATCGCTACCACTATCCAGATAGCGGCAAAACGCTTAAAGCGTTCACTGTTCCCGGCGATCTGCATTCAGTCAATCCACTGGCTTTAAAGTTTAGACAGGATATTTTCATCAAAAACGAAAGACGTGTCTCGATCCTGGACACCGAACATTTCGGCAAGCTGGCCTATATTGAAGTCGGCGCTACCTGTGTGGGTAAAATCGTACAATCCTTTGATGAATCCGGGCCGTTTAAAAAAGGCGATGAAAAAGGCTATTTTCTCTTTGGTGGCAGCACCGTTGTGTTATGCGGCGAAAAGGGCAAGTGGGCTCCCTCCGAAGATATCCTGAAGAACACCAAAGCAGGCATTGAGACCTATATCCATCTCGGCGATGTTGTTGCTCAAGCCAGCTAGTAACTCAAGGTAACCAGGTAGTCAAAATGCGCGAAACGAGATCGGGCCACGAAGGTACATTATGACTTTCGCCTCTTTGGGCCTGTCCGCCCCCATCCTTGAAACCATCACGGTAACCTATACAAAGCCCACACCTGTTCAGCTCGAATCCATCCCGGCAATTTTAAAAGGCAGGGATGTGATGGCCGCCGCACAAACCGGCACCGGCAAGACCGCCGGCTTTACCCTGCCCATGTTGCATCTTCTGGCGCAAGGGCCACGAGTTCGGGCGAATCAGGTGCGCGCGCTTATTCTGGTGCCAACGAGGGAGTTGGCTGGGCAGGTCGGTGATAGTGTGGTGCGTTATGGCGTGCGCCTGCCGCTACGCTCTGCTGTGGTCTTTGGCGGTGTTAAAATAAACCCTCAGATGATGAAGCTGCGTAAAGGCGTCGATATTCTGGTGGCAACACCGGGGCGTTTGCTCGATTTACATCAACAAAATGCTGTGAGGTTTAATCAGCTTGAAATCCTGGTGCTGGATGAAGCAGATCGCATGCTGGATATGGGCTTTATGGACGAGCTGAAAAAAATCCTGGCGCTGTTACCGGTGAAGCGTCAGAACCTGATGTTCTCCGCAACTTATTCTGATGAAATTCGAGCGCTGGCGAAAACCATTGTGCATCACCCTGTTGAAATCTGCGTGAATCCGGCGAACAGCACGGCAACAACCATCGAGCACTGCTTATATCCGGTTGATAAACAACAAAAAAATGCTTTGCTTAAAAAATTAATCAAGGACAATGACTGGCAGCAGGTATTGGTTTTCTGCAAAACAAAGCAGGCGGCTGACAGGCTGGTACGTTTCCTTGAACAACAAGCTATCAGCGCCGCCGCCATTCATGGCGACAAAAGCCAGGGTGCACGAACCAGGGCGTTGAGCGAATTTAAAAACAGTCAGGTTCAGGTTTTAGTCGCCACCGATCTGGCTGCCAGAGGCCTGGATATACCGCAGCTACCCCAGGTGGTGAATTATGATTTACCGCATGTGGCGCAAGATTACATTCATCGCATAGGGCGTACCGGCCGTGCCGGTGTCAGTGGTCAGGCGGTATCGCTCGTTTGCGCCGATGAGTTTGACGAGCTGGCTGCGGTCGAGCGCGTTATTCAGCAACTCATTACGCGAAAAACCATGGAAGGCTTAGAGCCTGTTCATGCTCTGCCCGAATCCCGTTTAGATATGCGTCCGATAAAACCTAAAAAACCAAAGAAACCAAAAAAGCCCAAGACAGGAGCAAGTGGCGCTGTCCCGCCGCGCGATAGGACTTAATCAAAACTATGGAGGGTGCTTTAATCGAGAGTAATTGATGAGATTGATAGGGTGATGAAAAAGGTAAGTGGGCTCCCTCCGAAGATATCTTAAAGAACACCAAAGCAGGTGAGACCTTGATCCCCTGTAAGCGACAGATACTTTTTATAGCTACATACTACTCTGCTAAAGCAGAGCATCCCCCTTTCTTTTGCGGCACAAAAAGGCAGGAGCCGTTTGGACGGCGATTAGCCGCCCGGAGGGTGAAAGCCATGAGGCTTGAATCAAAAAAAGAGGTGAAAGACAAATCTGCAGGATAGCTAATTTGGACTGCATCAGGCAGCCCTCAGGGTGAGGCACATGGAAGTGCCGAATCACAATTCATCTGGATTGATGAATTGGACGAGCTAAAAGCTCGCCCGCAAGGATGAAGCACATGGATGTGCCGAATCACAATTTATCTGGATTGATGAATTGGACGAGCTAAAAGCTCGCCCGCAAGGGTGAGGCATATGGATGTGCCGAATCAAAGCGACCAACTCATTCAATATTGAGCCTATCGCGCGGCGGGGCAGCGCCGCTTGCTCCTCATACGAGCGATTCACTACAGCCGCTGCATCCGCAGCTATTTCCTGTAGTGAATAACTCTATTCGGCAAACCTATAAGGGGGAATCAAACGGCATTTGTCCCTCTCTGCGAAAGTTTGCGGCTTTGTGATCAGGCTCATGTTTTGGATAACTGAAACCGTACAGTTTTGCCGTGCCCATTATTAGTGTTGAAGCATGTGGGGACTACTGTGAGGTGAACGATGGAAAAACAGAATTGCCGGACTCTGCATTCCGTATTGGATTCAGAAGAGCTTATAGAGCTCGATAGCACTATCTCCGGGGGAGAACGATTGTTCGGCCCGTTTAATTACAGTAAAAAGACCCTCGATGAGATCGTTGATATGACAACGGTGGTTCCTCTATTCAACAGCTTCGACCCCTCACAACTCAGAGTGATTGTGCCGCATATGCAGATTGTTCATATGGCGAAGGGGCAGTGCCTGTTTTTCGAGGGCGAAGCGGGTGACTATATGTGCTTTATCATCTCCGGTCGTATGGAGGTGTTCAAGGATTCGGTGGGTGGCAAGCTGGTATCGGTATCGACGATCTCGCGGGGCTCCAGTATCGGTGAAATGGCAATGATCGATACCTATTCCCGTTCGGCGACTGTGATTGCCAAAGAGGCCACAACTACGCTGGTACTCAAACGTGAACATTTCGACCAGATTCTGGAAGCGGACCCACAGACAGGCATTGTCTTTTTAAAGGCGTTGTCACGTATTGTTTGCCTGCATTTGCGCAGAACCTCGAATCAGTACGCTGATATCTGTGAAACGGCGGGTGAAGACGCGAATGCTTCGGGCCTTCAGGAGCAGTTTCTGGTCGGTGCGATTCATTAAGGAATCAATGGGCCGGACTCGATTGCGTTCGGAACGGCCAGGCAAAGGCTGATTCGTTTGTTTAATCCGGGAAGATCATCAATTTGGCGCCGTGCCTGATATAGAGCTCGGCGAGTTCGCGTGACATGGAGCCGTAAAAGGCGAAGTAATAGGGATAGGTCCAGTCTTTATCCGTGATATTGGGATCGGCTCCGGCCTCTAATAATATGCGAATGGTTTCCATGTTTTTGGCGGTCAGATGTAGCGGTGTTGATAGATCACTGTTCTGTGCATCCAGATCAGCGCCATGTTCTATCAGCAGTCGCATCGCATCTGCATGTGCATGTATTGTAGCCAGATGCAGGGCGGTGTTTTGCGCTGCATCTCTTGCGTTTACATCAGCACCGATATTCAGCGCCTGCTTCAACGCCTCAACATCACCGCCGGATGCCGCTGTGAACCATCTGTCCTGATCTGTCATAACGACCCGATCACTTTTATTCAGCTGACCTGATCTCGTTTACGCGCAGCTTCCGGCCGGCGAATGCTTTGCCGTTGAGTGACCTGATGGCTTTGTTTCCTTCGTTGTCATCGGGCATCTCGACAAAGCCAAAGCCGCGGCTTTGATTGGTTTCATTATTTGTTACCACTGTTGCACTCGCAACTGTGCCGAACCTGGAGAAGAGTTCGCGCAACTCTTCATCGCTGGTGCTGAAAGACATATTTCCAACATTAATATTCATACCGGGTGACCCTCTAAATACCTGAACTTAAATCCAGCAGATTTGGACTTAAGGTGCTTCTCTGCATTGTTCATAGAGCAAAAAAAACACCCCGCTGTCAGGCGGGGTGTTTGAACGAAACGTTTTTACCTTACTGAGGGAAAACGTTAGAGGCCTGTGGGCCTTTTGCGCCATTCTCAACATCAAACTCAACGAGCTGACCTTCAGCCAGAGACTTGAAGCCGTCACCCTGAATTGAAGAGAAGTGTACGAATACATCATCGCCACCATCATCCTGAGAGATGAAGCCGAAACCTTTAGTATCGTTGAACCATTTAACTGTACCTGTTGCCATTTTGTAACATCCTTAATTAATTATTTGTGCATAATATGTATTTATAAGTGTTAATATTAAGATCAATCAAGGAGTACTAAATCAGCCTAAAAAACACAATAAACAAATATCTTACGAGACACAGTATACCCAGTTGAAAGCACCATGCCAGAAAAAAGATATCCGGGGACAGAGGCAGCTCTACTATCGATCTGTTTCTCGCGCTCAATACCTTGTGATTTTTCAAGCCTTTCGTGTAGCAGCCTGACCTCGAAACCAGCTCACTTTAACAGGTTATAATCACTCAAATGAAACCATTTACGTGAAAAGATAAACCCGGTCACAGGTTCCGGCGACAGGCTGGTGACCTCCTCAGACATGTTTTTTCTATAGAAGGCGGTGACAGTGGCATTTTGCCAGACCGTTTTTTGCATCTTTTGGCGCATTTCGGCGACGTATCTATCCTGAAGCTCCTGTTTGGCATCGATGGCCTTGATACTTTTATCCTGCTTCACAGCAGCGATGGCCTGAGTGATATAATCGGTCGCCACCTGCATATAGGATATTTGCGAGCTGTGACCGGAGCCTGTGTTCGGGCCGTTCACTTTAAAATAGTTGGGATAACCTGCAACGGTGATGCCTTTATAAGAGACGGCCTCATTTTCCCATTCGCTATTGAGGTTGCGGCCACCCAGACCATAGACCTGAAACGTCAGCGCCTTTTTCATATTCGAATAGGCATAATATCCCGTGGCGTAGACGATGATATCCAGAGGTATCTCTTTACCGTCTTTTGTCTTGATGCCTGTGGGCGTGATGCATTCAATGCCGCTGATATCCACATCGACATTTTCTTTGGCGAGAGCGGGGAGATAGTTGTTTGACGGTATGACCCGCCGGCAGCCCAACTCGTAATCGGGCATCATGTGCTGACGTAGCTTGTCGTCCTTAATATATTTATCGAGATGCTTTTGCTGCCTTCTCCGGTAATAGCTTTTCATCAGCCGACTGATTATTGATATCCCGGGGTAGCGGCGGAAGGCAATAAACCTGATGTCATAAAAGATAAAGACGAGCAGACGGATGAGGTGGCGGATGCCCGGCAGCGTACGAACGAAACGCTCTATAGCACTGTAATGCCGGTCTGAACGCGGAAGCACCCACTGTGCCTTGCCCATGAACAGGGTTAATCTGGAAACCTTGTCGGCAATGGCCGGCACAATCTGGGCCCCTGAACACCCCGAGCCGATAACCCCGACACGTTTACCCTCATACGAGACACTATGATCCCAGTGGCCGGCGTGGAATTTCGCACCCTTAAAGGTTTTTGCCCCCTTAATATCGGGAATATGCGGATTCGCCAGCACACCACTGGTGTCGATAATAAAACGGGCGTTGTAGCGCTCGCCCGACGCCGTCTCCACACGCCACAAACTCTCGCTCTCGTCATAGGTGAGTTTGGTGACCGTCTGGTTCGTTTTTGCCTGTTTTCTTAAGTCGAACTTCTCGATGATATGGTTCATATATGCGAGTAGTTCGCTTTGCGGGGCGAATGTTTTTTTGAACGGGTAGGGGATAAAGGAGATGGAGTAGAGGCTGGTTGGAATATCCACCTCGGCACCGGGATAGGTGTTGATCTGCCAGGTGCCGCCCAACTCAGCGCTTCTCTCCAGCAGGATGAAATCATGACAATGCTGTTGTTGTAAACGGATGGCCGCCAGCAAGCCTGAAAACCCTGAACCGATAATTACGGTCTCAACATATCGGGCATCCGTTTGTGTCTTGTCGACCTGTGCTGATTCTGTTGTTGGTAATGGTGCTGATGCGCTTCTCGTTACATTGGGTTGGACGTTCATTCGGTGTTTTATCCTTGAGGTGGTAACTACTGATCCCCGCATTCCGGCACAGGATAACAAGCATGGCGAGGCATGGGCAATAGCGGTTGCTGTAAAATGGAAGTGGGGAAAGTTTTTTCGCGCATTGAGGAATCGTTATTGCCGGAGTATCTTCTCCGCGTTGAAAAAAATCGGAGGGGAAACAGATCGTGTCTCCCCGGAATATGCCCCAAAAAGGATGTAACCATGGCTAGAAAGTTTAACTTCAGTGCAGGTCCGGCAATGCTGCCGACCGCCGTAATCGAGCGCGCGCAAGCCGAGATGCTGGATTGGAACGGTTCGGGTATGTCGGTGATGGAGATGAGCCATCGCGGTAAAGAGTATATGTCGATCGCGTCAAAAGCGGAGAAAGATCTGCGCGACGTGATGTCGATCCCCGATAACTACAAGGTGCTCTTTCTGCAGGGCGGCGCTTCGTCCCAGTTCGCAGCGATTCCGCTGAATCTGCTGGGCGAGAAGAAGAGTGCCGATTATATCAATACCGGCATGTGGTCGAAGAAGGCGATTGCCGAGGCAAAGCGCTACTGTAGCGTAAATATCGCGGCAGATACTTCGGGTAACGGTTTTACCACCGTGCCGACTCAGGCTGAGCTGAAGCTCAATCCCGATGCGGCCTATGTACACTACACGCCGAACGAGACCATTGGCGGCGTTGAGTTCGATTATATTCCGGAGACGGGCGACGTGCCTCTGATTGCGGACTTGTCTTCCACCATCCTTTCGCGTCCGATTGATGTCTCCAGATTCGGCATGATCTATGCCGGCGCACAGAAGAATATCGGCCCTGCCGGCCTGTGCATTGTGATTATTCGTGAAGATCTGCTGGGCAAGGCGTCGGACATTACGCCTACGATGTTCAATTACGCCACGCATGCCGAAAACGATTCCATGTACAATACGCCTGCGACCTACAGCTGGTATGTGTCGGGTCTCGTCTTCGAGTGGATCAAGGAGCAGGGCGGACTTGAGGCGATGGCTGTGGTCAACAAGCGCAAGGCCGACAAGTTGTATGCTGCAATTGATGCAACCGATTTCTACGGCAGCCCGGTCGCTATCAATGCACGTTCATGGATGAATGTACCGTTCACACTGGCTAATGCCGATCTGGACGCTGCTTTCCTTGCCGGTGCGGCAGAGCGCGGCCTGGCTACCCTGAAGGGACATCGCTCCGTCGGCGGTATGCGTGCCAGCATCTACAACGCGATGCCGGAAGAGGGCGTGGATGCGCTGGTTGCCTGGATGCAGGAATTCGAAAGCAGCCAGAGTTAATTATCAGCCTGATCCGATAATCAAAGCCTCCTGCGAAAGCAGGGGGCTTTTTCGTGTCGGTCGGGTTTCCCAGATTCATGTACGGAATTATACCTATACTCTGAACTCATGGGTGGAAATTGATGGAAGGCAACTTCAGTTTAGAGGTTGATTAAAGAAACAAGGGGAAAGGGGCTGTGTTGAAGTTTGAAGAGATCTACCTGCGTGCGGCGGAACACAAGAGTGGCGTGGATGTGCTGGAGCAGTTGCTGCCTGAAGCCAGCAGCGTGGAAGCGGTGGCGTCGCTGGATGAGAGCCGCTTCCTGGCTGAAATGACACGCTGCATTTTTCAGGCCGGTTTTGTCTGGCGGGTGATCAATCAAAAGTGGCAGGGCTTTGAAGATGTGTTCCATGGCTTTGATGTGAACAGGGTTCTCAGTTTGCAGCCGGAGGATTGGGAAGAGATTTGCGCGGATACGCGCATCGCACGAAATCGCCAGAAGATCGGTTCGGTCAGGGTCAATGCGCAGTTCATTGAGGATATCGCGCTGGAGACCGGCAGCTTTGGTCGCTTTATTGCCGACTGGCCTGCATCGGATCTGATCGGGTTGCTCGAGCTGCTGAAGAAGCGCGGTGCAAGGCTCGGTGGTAACACAGGTCAGCGGTTCCTGCGTAATGTGGGCAAGGATAGCTTTTATCTTGGCAAAGATGTGATTCGCTGTTTACAAAACAGCGGCCTCGACATCAAGGATAATCCAACGTCAAAAAAGGAGCTGGCCGCCATTCAGCAGGCCTTTAATCAATGGCATGAAGAATCAAACCGCTCCTATACGCATATAAGCAAAATAGCCGCCTACACGATCAGCTCATAATTTGTGTATTGGAAGGATAAGGGCTGAATGTATTCATGATTACCTTACCATTGCCGATAGATAACAACTCAGAGGAACAAGGGGATCATGGTTGGCGAAGAGTGCGTACAACACTAAAAACAAAATAAGCTGGTCCAACCGGCTTAATACCCGCTTTCAGCTCACGCTGATTCTGGTTCTGCTGGTAGCATTTGCCAGCAGCCAATATCTGTTATTCAGCAAGCAGAAAGCATCAATCTATCAGGAGGAGGTGGAACGTGCTGCATTCATGGCTGACGGACTATCCCGCAGCCTGCAAACGCTGATGCTCTCCGGTAATGCCGAGTACGCAACCGACTGGATCGAACGCGTTTCTAAAAGTCCGGAACTGCTCATTGTTCAGGTCATCCGCAAGAACCATTATCAGGCATTTCTGGATGGTAAAACCCTGGATGCGGTGAACAGTTATCTGGATGAGAATCGTTTCAGCCGTGCACTCAAACCTGCGAAAAAAATCACCGATCTGGATCCGGCAGCTTTTGCCAAAGCCGTAGCGGGTAATGAATTCAGCAAGCTTGATGAGGCCAGCGGCAAGCTGACCTTTCTGCTGCCGATCAGAGCACGTAACGCATGCATGGGCTGTCATGGTTACGATCAATCAAAGGTTCGCGGTATCTTGCGTATCACCACTTCAGTTGCCCATGCCCAGCAGCGCATTTCCAGGGCACTGCATGATACCATCGTATTCGGCATTTCAGTCGCACTGTTGATCGGGCTGCTGCTGTTCCTGTTTATCCGCAGGCAGATTCTGATTCCACTTGAGCAGGTTGCTGAAGCAACAGCCGATATAGCAGCCGGAAATCTGGAGACCCGCATCAATATGCGCAACAAGAGTGAAATCGGCATGCTGGGCGACTCATTCAACCACATGACGGATGCGCTAAAAAACTCCACCGTATCGCGTGAATATTTTGAAACCATCATGAGCTCCATGGGTGAGATGCTTTTTGTTACGGACAGTGAGCATAAAATTCAGCTCACCAACCCGGCTGTGCTGGCAACGCTTGGTTATCAGCAGCATGAGTTGAAAGATAAGCCTCTGGACGCATTGATCGACGGTGGTATAGAGCTGAGTGCGGGGGAAGAGAAACGGCTTGCTGATGAGGGCGAAATCAAAAGTATCGAGCGCAAATTCCTGCACAAAGACGGGCATAGCATCCCGGTGCTGATTACCGTGTCGATGATGCAGTACGGGGAGAATAACGTCTGCCAGATTATTCATGCCGGTCGCGATATCACACGCCAGAAACGTATTGAACGGGACCTTAGTTTAGCCGCCAAGGTGATGGAGAGCGATTCCAATGCTATTATGATTTGTGATCATCAGGCCAATATCCTGCTGGTTAATCCGGCCTTTTGCGTCATCACCGGCTACTCTCGTGATGAGGTGATTGGTAGAAATCCGCGTATTCTGTCATCAGGGCGCCAGTCAGCGGAGTTCTACCGCAATTTGTGGGATTCTCTGCTCAGCGATGGCGCGTGGGCAGGCGAGATATGGAACAAGCGTAAAGATGGCGGTGTCTATCCCGAACGCCTGTCGATCTCTGCTGTATGTAATGATGCCGGTGAGATCACCAACTATGTCAGTATTTTTAATGACATTTCCGAGCAGAAGGATATCGAGCTGCGCTTGTCGCATATGGCCCATCATGATCAGCTGACAGGGCTGCCCAATCGGACCCTGTTCATCGACCGGCTGGAACATGCACTTGCTCATGCTAGTCGCAACAAAGATAAAGTGGGATTGATGTTTATCGATATTGACGGGTTCAAGGCGGTAAATGATAACCATGGTCACGATGTCGGCGATGCTCTGCTCTGTATCATTGCAAACAGTCTGACAGAGCTTGTTCGCGATGCCGACACTGTGGCTCGGATTGGCGGTGATGAGTTTGTCATCATTCTGGAAAAGCTGTTGAGTGATACAGCAATTATTCAGGTAGCCGAGAAAATTCTGAATCGGTTCAGCGTACCAACTCTGGCAGCCGGTATTGCCTGCGATATTGGTTGTAGTATTGGTATCACCATTGGGTCGGACGACAGTAGTAGTTGCAATGAAATAGTCAAACAGGCCGATACCGCAATGTATTTGGCCAAGACATCAGGCAAGCAGCAGTATCGCATCTATGGCCGCGATTGTGTTGCAGCAATGGAGTTATAAGTATGCACAGCTATTGCGACTTGAAGCTGTAGAAGTCAGTTCCAGGGCGATAGAGATAGGTGCCGATCTGTTGTGGTCCGTATATTAAAACCACCTGTGAAAGCAGGAGGATATTATTTTACAGTCGTTGTGGTGTCCCTTGCTGTAGATTACGCTCGCTTCAACCCGGTGGATGAAGAGGTTTTGCATATTTCGTGGTTTTGTTTCTGGTAAAGCAGAACTTCGCTGAAAAGGATGAGTAAAAGCATGGAAATGGCTGGATACTGTATGGCGCGTAAGCGCTGCAGAGGGTGAGCATGTTCAACATAAGCTCTGAGCCCCGAGCCACAAGAAATCATACCCTGACAATGTGCCTGCTGCTGCTTGCTACACAGTTTGTCAGCGCACTATGCCAGGCTGAGCCGTTGATCGATCTCTCATCTGATATGGAGGGGGTAAGCACGCAGGCGGAAGTCCGCTACCTGGAAGATGCAAAGCATGACTACACCCTTGAGCAGGTGCGAAGTGAACCGTTGGCCGCAAAATTTGCGCCGCTGCCGCAGGGCAAGAGTAATTTCGGTGTCAGCAGCTCCGACTTCTGGCTGCGTATCGACGTAAAAAACAGCGGCAATACACCGCTGTCGTGGTATCTGGAGGCTATTTATCCGCAGTGGGATCATGTCTCCTTTTACATGGACGGGGCAAAGCCGCTTACCGGCGGCGATCACGTCGCGTTTGCACAGCGTGCTGTTGCGGCGGAGAGTAATCTTTATCCTGTGAATACGCCGCCCGGTGTAAAGCAGCGCATTTGGGTTCATTTCTCCTATCAACTGCCGGGCCTGGCCGAGACACAACTGCGTCTGTGGACGCCGAATGCTTTCTACCTGCACTATGCCAAACGTTATTTTGTTATCGGAGGCTTTGTCGGCATTGGTATTCTGCTGGTGCTCTATAATCTGCTGATCGGTTACTCCACACGTATGCCTGAATATATCTGGTATACCTCCTACGTGATGGCGGCCGTGATGAGTCTGATCACCCTTACCGGTCTGGGCTATCGTTACTTATGGCCGTCCATGACCTGGTTTTCTGATTTTTCGCCGCTTTTATTCCCGCTACTGACGCTGCTGTTGGCGACCCAGTTTACGCGTATGTTTCTGTGCACGCGCGACTCCCGCTTCATCGACCGGGTGCTGCAGGCGGTTTTTATCGCAGGCGGGCTTGCGCTGCTCTGTTATCTTTTCGGATGGCGCGATTATGCGCTGAAACTTGTTTTTCTGTGTGCATTTCTAACGATCTTTTATCCGCTGATAGGGCTGTGGCAATATCGAAGGGGCAGGCTGGATGCCCGATTTTATGTGGCCGGATGGAGTGTCTGGAGCCTGGCTATGCTTATTGCCATGCTGCGCAATACCGCTGTCATCCCGTCTGATTTCGCTACCAGCTTTGCACCTGCATTGGGTTTTTTTATTGAGGGAGTACTGCTTTCGTTTGCACTGGCCGATCGTATTAACCGGCTGATGAATGAGAAGGAGACGATGGAGCTAATGCATATCGAACATCTGGAGCAGGAGCAGGAAACGCTTGAGCGGGTAGTATTAGAACGCACGGCAGCACTGGAACAGGCGATGAGAGATACAGAGCATTTGGCACGGACGGATGCGCTGACAGGAGCGCTAAATCGCCGGGCCTGCTTTGAATCCGGCGAAACAGAGTTTGACCGGGCCAGACGTTATAACACGCCACTTGCTGTTGTGATGATCGACCTTGATCTGTTTAAATCGATCAACGACAACTATGGACATGCTACCGGTGACGCCGTACTCGTTGCTGTGGTCGAAACACTGCGCGGCATGACCCGGACTGTGGATACGATTGGACGCATTGGCGGCGAAGAGTTTATCGTTCTGCTGCCGCAGACCAGCCTGCAGGATGCCGCTGCACTGACGGAGCGTTACAGGGGCGCGATAGGGCAGCTGGAGGTTACGCTCGACGATCTGGCCATCAAAGTTACGGCCAGCTTCGGCGTTGCCTGCGTTGATGTAACCGGAGAGACGCTGACTCAGGCAATAGGCCGTGCCGATGCCGCGCTTTACCGTGCCAAGTCCCGTGGCCGTAACTGCATTGAGCTGGCGGAGGGGCCCTGATTCCCGTTGTGGAAAAAAGATCCCGGTCTGCAGGGAATATTTTTCCCACAGGCAAAAATATCCATCCCGTGAAATATCCGTAACTTATTGTATTTAAAGTAGTTTATTAAAAAATAGTATTTGGCCGGTTCCTTGCATTAGTAATATCAGCATTATTAAAGTCAGGAGATATTATTATGCAGCTTGCTTCCATGATTTCAGATATTATAGAGCAGAAAGACGAGAATATGATGGCTGACAGCAGTCAGAGTCAGGATTACGTTTTCGCTTCAGACACTTTGTTCGGTCCGTTTAAGCAGCCTGAATCTTTGATCGATGAAATTATCGAGATGACAGGCGCTATTCCGTTGTTTGACAAGTTTGACACTATAGAGGTCGGCGCACTTGCCGCGCATATGAGAATCACCCGTCTGGATGAGCAGCAGCGCCTGTTTAGTGAGGGTGACAACAGCGACTATATGTGTTTTGTCGTTTCCGGCACACTTGAACTCCTCAAGGAGTCGCAAAACGGCAGAATGGTCTCTGTTTCAACGCTGTCCCGTGGACGCCTGGTCGGTGAGATGGCACTGGTAGAGAACTTCCCTCGCCATGCCACCGTGATTGCCCGTACACCTTGCACGTTGCTGAAGATCACACGCGAAAGCTTCGAACATATTTTAGAGAAGCGTCCCGGCATCGGCATTGCATTCCTGCAGACTCTTTCCAAATCACTGAGTCAGAATCTGCGCAGGACATGCGGGCAGTTGGCCGACGTGCGTGAGTCATCCAGCTCGGTTGCCGCTGTTTCTGTGCTGATAGATCAGAAAACAAGTGTGAAACAGCCGAACTTCATCGATCAGATCATCAACAGAAAACAGTCGGGTTCATCGCAGCTGATCAGGCAGTTGACCTGACAGAAGCGACGGTCATCAAAAAAGCCCCCTGCGCAAGCAGGGGACTTTTACTCATGTTCAGGTTTGCAACCAGAGACTGGGTAACCGGGGCTTAAAGCACCCCTTCAATCATGATATTGCGCGGGGTTAATGATCTGGTGCAAAACGTGCTCACATTCACCGTATAGCCACTACGTTCCAGATAAACCGCCATATCCATGATCAGCCACAGCTCCAGAACACGCCTGAAGCAGTGACGCAGCAGTTGCAGGCGCATCACCTCAAACTGACGCTTCCACGCTCTGCTTTCCAACCCATGCCAATCCACTTTGTGGGGCAGCATGAGTTGCTCGCGCTCACACAGTTTCCGGCAGTAGGAGTGAAAACCCTCCTGTAACCACGCTCTCGGGACAGGTCTGAAGTTGTGGTAATCACTGCTGCCGACAAGCTCCGCCCTGAGTAGCTGAAAGCCCAGTTTCCACGCCATGTCCTGATTCCTTTTTCTGATCTCATTGTGGTGGGCGGTAACGGTTTCATTGACGGCCAAACGCAGGGCTTCTCTGGAGAGTTTTAGTGTCAGCTCACGATTAAACGGCGTGTAAGCCTGATCGCGCCCCAGGTGATAACAGCATGGCACGAGGGTGAAACCCGGCGCGTTTGTCCGGATAATCTGGCGGATCAGCTGACGATGGAGGTCACCGCAGGCATGCAGCGCAATAGTGTGTTGGTTACTCAGGTATTCACCGGTCTGAACGGTTAATACATCCACATGTTTGAACTGCTGGTTTACATTGAATTTGCCCGCAAGCGCTCTGCCTGCTTCTACCAGCTCCCGGTTATACTCCAGTGTGGTCACCTGTTGTTGCCACGCTTCGGATAACAGACGGCCAAGATAGCCTTTGCCGCCACACCATTCGGTGATGGGTTGTTGCGGTTTCTCCATGCTGCAATAAAGCGATCTGATCTGCTGCCATTTTCTGCCGGGAATGCCGGCACTAAAGCGCGGCTCTGTTGCGAGTCGATGATGTTGTTTTGTTGCGGGTAACGTTGTGAGCGAAGGGATCACGCTTAACTCAGGCACGAAACCGGAGAGGAATGAGGTCAGTGCTTCATTGTCGGAGGCATAATGCGCCAGTGTCGCTTCATCCAGATCCAACAGTGCCCGGGTCAGCTCCGGCCGGGATTCACACCATGCCGGCCGTTCGGTTTTGAACGGGTGCGGTTGCCAGAGGTGTTGGCTTGCAACAAGGAATTGATCCAGTTGTTTCAAGCGCTCGTGATATCCGATATGACGCATGTCAGGTGGTAAGGCTAATTTAACTCAGGCATGAAGGATATTCTCAAAGATGCCGGAGGCGGGACATGCTTAAATGCCTCTGCTCTGGACAGATACCGCTTTTTTATAGGATGATACGAAACCATGAGATATCAAAAGTCACCAGATGCCATCGCCGGATTATCGCCCGAGCAGTTTCGGGTTTCGCAGCAAAATGGAACCGAGCCCCCCGGCACTGGTGAATATCTGCATAACAGGGAGCCGGGAATCTATGTAGATATCGTCTCCGGCGAGCCGTTGTTTGCCTCAACCGACAAGTATGAATCAGGTTGTGGCTGGCCAAGTTTCACCAAACCAATCGAGCCTGCGCATGTGGATGAATTGCGCGATAGCAGCCACGGCATGATCCGTACCGAGGTGCGGAGTCACTATGGTGACAGTCACCTGGGGCACGTGTTTCCGGATGGTCCGAAAGAGCACGGTGGCTTACGTTACTGTATCAATTCGGCTTCGCTGCGTTTTGTGCCTCGCGATGAGATGGCGGCGCAGGGGTATGGGGCATATCTTGATCAGGTGGAGGATAGCTGAATGGCACAGGAGCGCGCCATTCTCGCCGGCGGATGTTTCTGGGGCATGCAGGATCTGATACGCAGACTTCACGGAGTTGTCTCCACCCGGGTGGGCTATAGCGGCGGCGATGTATCCAACGCCACCTACCGCAACCACGGAACGCATGCCGAAGCCATTGAGGTTATCTTTGACCCTGAACTGCTTTCCTACCGAAAACTGCTGGAGTTCTTCTTCCAGATCCATGATCCCACGACGCCCAACCGTCAGGGTAACGATAGGGGATCATCGTATCGCTCTGCGATCTATTATGTGAATGAGACGCAAAAAGAGACCGCGCTCGACACGATTGCCGATATTGAAGCAAGCGGTATATGGCCGGGCAGGGTGGTTACCCAGGTTGAGCCGGCAGGTGATTTCTGGGAGGCCGAATCGGAGCATCAGGATTATCTGTTACATTATCCCGGCGGTTATACCTGCCACTACCCGCGATCGGACTGGGTGTTACCCATACGGCGTAAATGAATAGAGTGTCGTCAGGCCTGATCGGGCGTGGTGATCAGGATCTCGACACGACGATTTTTGGCGCGGTTTGCGGCACTGTCGTTGGGGTATGCCGGGCTGCTTTCACCCATGCCAGATGATGCGATGCGGTCAGCCGAGACACCCTTGCTGATCATGTAGGAAGCAACAGCCAGCGCGCGTCGCTCCGACAGGCTTTGATTGAACAGGGCTGTTCCTGTGCTGTCGGTGTGGCCGGTAATGGTAAGTCTGGTTTTTTTATACCGTTTGAGCAGGGTGGCAACGTCATCGAGTGTCTGCTTGCCCTGTTCGCTCAGCTCGTTGGAGCCTGAGGCGAAAGCGGCATCACGGGAGAGGGTCAGCTTCAGTGCTTGCGGCGTTTCGCGCTGAACCACGATATTGCCCGCTGTCGCATCCTTACTCAGACGTACGGCTTTTTCCTGCCGATCCAGGTATTGCACTGCGGTTTCTCCGACGACAAACCCCGCAGCTGCGCCAATCAGGCCCCCGTAAAGTCCCGCATTGGCTGCGGTGCTGGCAGCATTGCCGATCGGAACACCTGCGGCGGCGCCTGCAATGGTGGCAGCCAGCACGATTTGATCCTTTTGGCTTAAGGTGCCGGTGTTGGCACAGCCGGCGAGTAGAACGGAGAGCGTGAAGATGGCGATGGTTCGCATGGTTTTCATGACATCCTCCTCTATCGAAGGCTGGTAGTGTCACGAAGGCAGCACCATCTCCTTCAATAAGAAAAAACCGTTAACCTTTATTTAGTTTCTCACGCGTCGCAGGTCAAGTTTTATCCTTCTACAAGGTGTCCGTGTTGAGACATCCCGGAAGCATCTTCCGGCAAACAGCAGCGATCAAGGACGCTTTTGAAGCCAGAACTGGTACATGTCAAAAAAAGCATCCGGATTCTCCTGCTCGTATATGGCCCAGTTCTCCAGGTTGGTGGCTGTCGGGTCGTCGGGGAAACGCGTATGATAGGCGCGGATCGTCATTGGTTCGGCCGTGAAGCCAAGGAAGGTCAGACCGTTCTCGTCAATGAATTGCTGGATCTGCGCTAGCGTTAGGCGGTGCTCCTGCACATGAAATAGCAGGTCCCTGCATGCGCTGAGACTGTAAAAATCGGTGGAACGTACGGCACAGCCGAGTGTCTGATTACGATCAACTTCGCGCAGGTAGGGCCTGGCCTTTCTGATGCCGTCTGCCGTGGCGGCAAAATTTCTTTGGGCGATCAGTTCGCGTGCCTTGACGACGTGTCGCCGTGCAACCTCGCTGTAGAAACCAAGGCGCATGACACCGTTCGGACGCAGCATGGATACAAGCACTTTCCAACCCTCCTCCGGCCTATCGAGATGATGCAATACACCGACGGATTCGATGATATCGAAGGTTCGATCCAATGAACCCAGCTTCAGAATGTCCGCACGGGCAAACTCGATGTTTTGAATGCCCATCTCCCGGGCTTTGCGCTCGGCATAACTGAGGCTGGCCAGACTCAGGTCCACAGCCAGGACACTGGCGTTGCGGATTAATCGGGCCGTTTCAATCGGGTGCTGACCTGTACCGCAGCCGGCAACAAGCAGATCCGGCTGCATCATGTTCTCGATGGGTTCAATAACCACTCCGGGGAAGAGACTGTGAAGGTAGGTATTGATGGCTACAGGCTCAATGGCTGCCGGCAGCTTAACCCAGCGCGGGTAGGGGCTCTCCTCGTATTGTGCCTGAACCGCCAGTGACACCTCATTCTCTACGGGGGTCAGCGAAGTGATGGAAGGGCGCAACGCTATCTCTTCCCGGGGCTCTTTGATCTGCTGGATGAGCAATCTTTGAATGGCATCGGGCCACTGCCGCTCAAGCAGCTTATGCGAGCCTGCTATTGAGTAAAGCGGAAAATAGCTGGCAACCGCGATAAGCCGGAGCGGGGATACCTCTTCTGGTTCTTTCTCAAGTGTCGTAATCAGGGCGTCTTTCAATGCGCTTGCTGTTTGTATCTCATCGGCACTGCAATAGAACAGGTAATCGTTGATAAAGCACTGTTCAGCCAGAGGACCGAAAAATGAAAACCAGGATGTTTGGAGCGGATTTGTTGTTGCGTTGGCGGCGTTAAGCAGCATCTGTCGTGCATCTGTTAACCACTGTTCGAGATTTTCGTCGTAGACGGGCACCGACCGTAACAGCGCTTTGTACAAAGGATCGTTGCCGATCTCCGCCAGCGTATTGCCTTCGCAGAGTTGATTGATCGGGCGGACTTGATGATGTGGCATATCAGTTTGCTGTAGGTAGGGCGCGATCAACGGGTTTATTGTCAACAGATTACAGGCGACACCGACCAGATCTGTCGGACGAAGCCAGGCGTCATTGAGCGCCTGCGCGACTGTTTTATAGAGAAAGGGGCCGTAACTTTTAAATCGCATCAGTGCAACACACTGTACATATGCCAGTTTTGCCGCATCATTTTCTGGTAGCAGTGTAAGGAGACGGCGGTAAATGACTTCGGCCTCCGGTAGCCGTTCCAGACTGCTCAGTACATTGCCCAGTTTATAGTGGGAATCAGGGTCGTTGGGATTCACTGCAATGGCCTTGCGATAGCAGGCTTCGGCCTCCTGTAATCTGCCAAGTTGTAAGAGTGCGTTACCCAAGTTGGAATGGGGGCCAGAATCACCCGGCATCAGGTTGACGGCTTTTTGCAGGGGTGTAAGTGATTCGGCCACTCTGCCCATTTGTGCTAGGACGATGCCCAGCATTGTCCACGAATGCGCGTGACCGGGAAACGATCTGGCTAATGATTGTGCCAGCTTTTCGGCCGTTTCCAGATCACCGCTGTTCAGACGCTGGGCGATGGCATTGATCTGTGTCTGTGGCGGTTGCGGAGGGCGATGAATTACCTTTCTTGGCGGTGGTGTCTTCTTTCTGGTTTTTCGAGCCATCTGTCCTAAGTCCTTAAGCTTCTTTGCTTACAAACTTTAGAGGTGGGGGCGGAAATGTCCAATACGGCGGTTTCGACGAGTGTGGACTGGGTGACCGACCTCTTTAGCTGCCTGTCAGTATGTGCTAAAGCGAAGTCACAGTGTACATTACAACCTTGGTTGTTTGCGTATGTATATATTCTGCCTTAATAGTGGCAACGATTAATGCGTTTTATTTCAAACAAATACCCTCGGCAGAGGGCACCGAAAGCATGGTGCAGTGGGTCGAACCCGCTGACTGTCTATGACTTACATTTGTCATCCGGTTTTGTATGCGTAGGTTGCCGCGCATCAGAATTCGGTGAGCAGAGAGAAGTCGCCGGTTCAAGGAGATATTGATGCAGATCTGCAATCATAAAGTCGTTTCACTTCAGTTTAGCATGAGCAATGATGCCGGAGAGGTGCTCGATTCATCCGACGACGGAGATGCTCTGCTTTACCTGCATGGTGAAGAGAATATTGTGCCGGGACTGGAACTTGCACTTGAAGGCAAGAGCGTTGGTGACAAGCTGAAGGTGACGCTGGATGCTGCCGATGCCTATGGAGAGATCGACCCGTCATTGGTTGAGGTCGTATCCGCTGAAATGTTTGAAGGCGTGGATAACATCGAGGTGGGTATGGAGTTCGAGGCCGAGATGCCCGATGAAGACGAGCTCCAGTATGTACGCATTACTGAAATTGACGGCGATAATGTGACCGTGGACGGCAATCACCCGCTGGCTGGCATGCGTTTGCACTTCGATGTGACAGTGGAAGCTATTCGTGAGGCAACGGAAGAAGAGCTGGAGCACGGTCATGTGCATGGCGGCGAGTGCTGCGGCGAAGAGGATTGCTGCAACTAAAACCGCGATACGATTAGCAGATCAATTAAAAGGGCTGTCTTCACGGGCGGCCCTTTTCCATGCTTGCCCGGCTTTGGTGTGCGGGCAAACCAACAGAATGTTTACACCGCTTGGAGAGGGAATCATGAGTAGTGCATCAACTACCGTTAACACACCGACGATAGAAGTCTGTCACGGACCGCAATGCAGCGATTCCGGCGGCCGAGCTCTGGCGGCAGAGCTTGAGGAGATGGGGCTGAAGGTTTGCGCGGGCGATTGCCGCAGCCAGTGCGCTCATGCGCCATTGGTGCTTGTCGATAACTACATGATAAGCAAAGCCACGACTGACAAGGTGGTTGAACGGTTGAAAACCTTACAGGCGTAAGCCAGACGCTTAAAATGGCGCCGGCAGTTCAAACACCATTGGCTCACGACTGACCGGGTGGGTAAAGCAGAGACGTCGGGCATGCAGCATCAGCCGCTCTGCCGGCAGGCCATAGAGACCGTCACCGACAATCGCCGCATTAAGTCCATCGCGGTGCGAGGCATGTACGCGCAACTGATGCGTGCGCCCTGTTTCCGGATAAAACCAGATGCGGGTCCTGTTATTTTCCCGTGCAATAATCTGCCAGCGTGTCGTAGCCGGTTTGCCGTGTTGGTAGCAGACCATCTGGCGCGGCCGATCATCCAGATCCACGCGCAGCGGTAGTTCGATACGCCCCTGATCTGGCTGTGCCGGTAAGCGCTTCACCAGCACCGCTTCATAGCACTTTTCCACGCTGCGTTCGATAAACTGCTTCTGCAGCCGCTTGTGCGTGCGCAGATCTTTTGCCACCAGCAACAGGCCTGATGTATCCATATCCAGTCTGTGTACCAGCGTCAGTTCGGGTATTTGGGGGTAGCGTTGGGCCAGTCGGGAGAAGAGCGACTCTTCAATCTCCCTGCCCGGCGTCGACATCAATCCGGCCGGTTTATTGACCACCAGTAACTGATCATCCTCATACACAATCTCTATCCCGGATGTTGTCATGGCCCGACCGTGGCAGGGCTCCGGCTCGACATCCAGACCGCGCAACATAAACGGCAATATAGGACGGCACTTTCCCCTGCATGCCGGATAATAGTGACCATGATGCCTGACGCCGGTTGCGGGGGAGGCTCCCCACCAGAACTCGGCCATGGCCAGCGGCTGTAGCCGCTGCTGACGTGCATAATGAATCAGTTTGGGGCCGGCGCAGTCGCCTGAGCCTGCCGGCGGTCTGGCATCGGTATAAAAGTGGCTGATGGGCTGTTGCTCATGCAACAGGTTGCCCAGGCGATAGGTCGCAAAGACCTGTTTATGCAGCACCCGTGAGCTCTCTGAGCGCGCATTCCGTAATTGCCTGATCTGCTGCTCATGCAGCTCGAGCTGCTGTTGCAGCCCCTGCAGTTTTTCATCCCAGTGAGCTCTGGCATTGGTTGCTTCGCGTTTATGATGCTGGCTGGCCAGCGCAAGGGCAGCCATCTCTTTACGGTGCAGGGCATCGTCCTGCTGCATAAGCAGTGTCAGTCGTTGCTGTTTTCGCAGCGATTTTGCCTCACTGTGGCGTTGTCGCAGTAACGTCAGGGCATGCTCACGCTGTTGCTGTATGCTTGCGATTTTTTGCCCCAGTTCGTAACGCAGGGCAGATGACTCAAGCTGCTGCAGTTTCCGGGTCATATCCGCCAGTCCGGCTCTGCCGGCGGGTAAAAAACTGTCCTGTTCTGCCTGTTCAAACAGCGGTGGTACAAAGCCGGGCCACTGCCAGTGGCCGAACAACATGCCGGAAAATGCACTGAGGAAACCGATCTCTCCATGCCTGTCGCGCACGACCAGAACTCCGAACATCTTTCCGCACTCTGATCTCATCGTGGCTTGCAGATCCTTGCTGTTCAACCGTTGCTGGAGGATCAGGCTGGCCTGTCTGGCTAGTGGGTGGGGGGTATTAGAAAAAGGGGAGGGGATGAGTGCGGGGATCTCATCTGCCGCCGGAGGTTGCGGAAAGCGGGTGATCAGGGGTGTATGCTGATCGAAGTTCGGTTGCTGTCCAAGCAGGGGAGAACATTTGGCTGTGTGCGGTTCACCGGCCTCGCTGTTTGTGGTGCGCATGATCATTCAGAATGAACCCCTGTTTATTTATAGCTATAAGCCGCATCGGTGCGGCAAGCTAGCGGGATTGACCGGGAAATCACGAGAGGATGAATATCTTCTCCTGATACGGGGCAAAAAATGAAGGCGTTTACGATTCATTGACGGACTCTCCTGTTGCCCGATGAGATGTGTCGCTATCGGTACCCTGCGTAGCAATCAGTTCAGGATCTAAATCATTGAAGTTAAAAACAAGAATAGTGAGCCAGCCCACAGCCGTGGGCGATACTGACCGGTTAAATGGCGCTGCCTTATGTTCATCAACTGACTGGAGGTTGCCATGTTCACCAAGCGTAAACATTCACACGATAAACCGGGTCGTGATTTTTTGATGACCATTGTGATTATCATGCTTATGTACGGGTTATATACCCTGAATCTGTAAGTGGCGGTATGCTATCCGATAGGCAGGCAATCAGTAGCGGAGCTCTTGACGCCTGTGTGGCTTTTAGATAATCCTTCGCGCATGTACACAGAACAGATCATCAACCGCATCTATATGCAGGTAAACGGTGCCGATATCCGACGTCGCCGCTATCAATCTGTCTGTGCAATAAAGAAGTGTCTGTTTACATCGTAAACTGATACCGGTTCCAGTTCTTTAAAGGGTCACAGGCAGCTGTCTGTGACCCTTTTTTTATGCCTTGAATATCACTATCAAATGTCACTGCCAATGGAGGTAGCTATGAAAAACTATGATAATCCGCACCCGTCTGTGATGCCTGTAGCCAGACGTCCGGATGTCTGTTTTGTGCGGGGAAAAGGCTCATGGTTGTGGGACAGCCATGATAAGCCCTACCTTGATTTTGTGCAGGGATGGGCGGTGAATTGTCTCGGTCACGCGCCGGATATTGTGGCCGAAGCTTTGGCCCGTCAGGCGGCTCAACTGATTCATCCGGGCCCCGGCTATTTCAATGCACCGATGATAGAGCTTGCAGATATGATCGCCGCTCACAGTTGCTTTGATCAGCTCTTTTTCACCAATAGCGGGGCTGAGGCGAATGAGGGCGCGATCAAGCTGGCACGCAAGTGGGGGGCAATGTATAAGCTAGGCGCATTTGAAATCATCACGCTGCAGCATGGCTTTCACGGGCGGACGCTAGCCACGATGTGCGCTTCGGGAAAGTCTGGGTGGGAGGAGTTGTATGCACCGAAAATGCCGGGTTTTATCAAGGTTGCACGGCATGATATCGATGCCGTGGAGGCTGCCATCGGCAGAAATACCGTTGCCATTATGCTGGAGCTGGTACAGGGAGAGTCTGGCGTGCATCCGATGCCGGAAGACTATCTGCGTGCATTGCGGCGTCTGGCTGATGAACACGGAGTGCTGCTGATCTTTGACGAGGTGCAGACCGGTATGGGCAGGACGGGGACGCTCTTTGCCTATGAACATAGTGGTGTTGAGCCCGATATCATGACCCTTGGCAAGGGGTTGGGAGGCGGTGTCCCGCTGGCGGGTTTAGCCATTAAAAAGGAGGTCTCCTGTTTTGAGCCGGGTGATCAGGGGGGTACGTTCAACGGAAACCCGCTGATGACTGCAGTGGGGCTTGCGGTGGTCAATGCGTTGCTTGCTCCGGGTTTTCTGCATCATGTCAGGGTTATGGGCCGGAGACTGAGCAGTGGGTTGACGCAGATATCCGGCAAATATGGGCTGGGTGAGGTCAGGGGAGAGGGGCTGCTGCTTGCCATGGATACAGGGAGTCTGCCGGCTGCTGCTCTGGTGGAGCATATGCTTGCGGCAGGGGTACTGATCAATGCGCCACGAGAGCATACGCTCAGGTTTATGCCTGCACTGAATGTAGCGGCGGACGAGATTGACCGGATGCTTGCACTGCTTAATGCCGCCTGTGCCGATCTCAAAACGACGCTTGCAGCAGAGGAGGTCAGGGATGCATCGCTATCTTGAATCAAGCGCTGTCATTGACTGGCAGAGTGAGCTGGTACTCAATCAGGCGGCAAGACTCGCTTCGGGTCACAGCCACGCAGTTGATATCGCTAAAGCCTGCTATGAGTTTGTCCGTGACGAGATCAAACATAGTTGGGATTATCGTTTGAGTCCGGTGACCTGCAGGGCATCGGATGTGCTGAAATATGGTACCGGTTACTGTTACGCGAAAAGTCACCTGCTGGCAGCACTGCTGCGTGCCAACGGCATACCGTGCGGGCTCTGTTATCAACGACTGACGATATCCGGCGGTGTGCCTCCGTTTAGCTTGCATGGACTCAATGCTATCTGGCTGGAGCCGTTCGGCTGGTATCGTGTGGATGCCAGAGGAAACAGTGCGGAGGTTGATGCAGCTTTTTGCCCGCCGGTAGAGAGGCTGGCGTTTCCTGTTGTTGCCGAGGGTGAGGCGGATTTTCCGGAGATATGGGCTGAGCCGTTACCAATGATACAACGTCTGCTGGAGAACAGTGCCACTTACATGGAAGTGGCCAACCACCTGCCTGACATCTATCTGGTGCAAAAGCCCGTGTAAGTGTGATCGCGTGGATGATTTGATGCGTCGTTAACGCGCGTAACAGGCGAGAGCAGAGAGATGCAGTACACGCGATCAATGCAGGCATGCATTTTACTCCGGTGCGGCTATCGTTAGCGCGTGCCGGGACATCAGCGGATCATGTTCGTATCTGCTGATGCCTGAGCGAGTAGTCGACCGGATAACGGGCCAAAGAGGAAATCAGCATGATTCTGGATTTTGACGAATTAAGCAGCGGCCAGCGCTATTTTCAAACCATTCAAACGCTGATGCCCCGGCCGATTGCGTGGGTACTCACAGAGCACGAGAACGGCGGTTACAATCTTGCACCGTTCTCCTTTTTTACCGCGATCTGTTCTGAACCGCCGCTACTGATGCTCTCACTCGGTCTGAAGCCAGGCGGAGGATTCAAGGATACCCGCATCAATCTGGAGCGCAGTAAGCGCTGCGTGATTCATATTCCGGATCGCGCGATGCTCGAAGCGATGAATGCCAGCAGTGCTACGCTTTCAGCGAATATATCCGAGGTTGAGCAGTTGGGGCTCGCCCTGAAACCCTTTGACGGCTTTACCCTGCCGCGACTGGCCGATGCCCGCGTCGCCTACGGATGCAAACTCCATGAGATTATGGAGATCGGAGCCGGTCCGCAAAGCCTGCTGTTTGTACAGATTGAGCGGATGTTTATTGATGATGTGATTCTGGATGACGCAGCGCAGGCAGACCGCATCAAGGTCGATGCCCTGAAGCTTGATCCTGTCGCCCGGTTGGGTGCCAATGAATATGGGTTTCTACACGATATCAAGCATATAAAACGCCCTGACTGATAGCGCCGCTTTCGGCTCGGTCCGGAGACCAATCTCATCCTGCAGCCATGAAAAGAGAACGGTGACAGAGTCAGGCGAGACTTATCTCTGGAAGATTGTTACCCGGTTCCGACCGGACTGCTTGGATTGATATAGCGCCTTATCGACCTGAAGCAGACTATCCTCAATGGTGCTTTCTTTTGAGAAAGAGGCGACACCTGCACTGATCGTCACCGTCCCGACCTGATCAAACGCCTGCTGACTGACCTTTCTGACCAGTTTTTCCGCCAGTATCCCGGCATCGGTCAGGCCGGTGTTGGGACAAACAATAAGAAATTCCTCTCCGCCCCAGCGGCCGAGGTAATCTGTGGCGCGCACGTTATTCTTCATGATGTCAGAGAGCGTAATCAGCACAGTATCACCGACGGCATGCCCAAAGGTGTCGTTCACCTCTTTAAAGAAATCGATGTCTATCATGATCAGTGATACATTATTCTGATAGCGATCAACGCTGGCTTTTTGAGCGGTGAGTACCGAGTCCATTTTCACCCGGTTATACAGACCGGATAACTTATCCGTATTCGATATGACACGCAGCCGGTTATTCAGGCGGTTCAACCTGCTGAAGTGATAGATAAAACCAAAGGAGAGCAGCGCTATGCCGGCAAACAATTTCCATAAAAAGGTATAGTCTTCCATGACCTCCTGCTTCACGGATACCCATTTGTTGAATATGGCCTGTTTTTTATCGCTGTCGAGATTAACCACCAGTTTCTCGAATATATCCCTGAGAATCGGCTCGTCATTGCGGGTGGCAACGGAGAGGTTTACATCCTGATCCAGGCGTGATGACACCTTTAAGACACCGGTAAAGTCCTTTTGTATATATGCAGCAATGCTCATCAGATTATCGATATAACCGAATAACTCGCCGCTCTCGACCCGCTTCAGCCCATCGGTAATCGAGTCGACATCAACGATATTGATATTTTTATATTTGTCCCTCAGCGATTCGGCTATGGCATAGCCTTTTACAACCCCCAGTTTCCTGTCGGCTACCGTGGCAATATCATCAATGAAAAATTTATCCATGGTTGTTGCCATGACAATAGGCGCCTTGATATACGGCGTTGTAAAGTCCATATACTTTCTGCGTTCCGGTGTAGATGATGCCAGCGAGAAGATATCGCATTTCCGCTCTTTTGCGCTGGTGATGGAGTCCTGCCAGCTTCCGGTCGGAACCAGTTGCACGGGAATCGGGAGTTCGGCTCTGAATAACTTGAAAATGTCCGCCACAATGCCGATATGCTGACCGGACTTGATGCTTTCAAATGGCATCCAGTCCGGGTCGACACACATACGGATCAGTTTTTTGTCCTGCAGGTAGAGTTTCTGTTTATCGGTAAATGTGGCACTGTGGTCAAAATCGTGGATGACTTCATCAAACAGGAACGTGCCTGGTTGCTCTTCTGCCGGCAGCAAGCCGCTGTGCTTGAACTGTTTGATTGCTCTTAATGCGAGTTCTTTATTGGTGGCGCCGATTTCAAAAAAGTCCAACAGCATCATTTTTCTTGTGACATCGGCTTCGTAGCTCAGGGCTTTCATGCTCTTTCGTTTGGAATATTTTTGGTAAATTGTGGCAATGGTCTCTTGCGGGTGTGCCAGGGCATAAGCCCAGCCTCGATTGGATGCATTGATAAAACGGCGTGTCCTTTCCGGGTGATTAATGGCTTCAGCATAGGATGTAAACAAATTGACCGCGCTCATGACAAAGCCGTAGTCGGCCGGGTCAATCACATTATATGGCTGCTTTAGCTGATCAAGCAGATAGAGCTGGTTGGTCCTGAAAGCACTCATGGCATCGACTTTATGCTTAATGAAGTCGTCGATATTGAAGGTTTGATTGACGAAGTGGGTATTTTTTTTGTTGATATAGAAGTGGTCGAGGAGGAGGGCCAGTGAGCTGTATTTCAGCTCGTCCGGGGTGCCCATGATGGTTTTTCCGATCAGGTCACTGGGTGATTTTATCGCTTTGGAGGTGACAAAAACCAGTGGTGACTGCTGAAAGTATGTTGCCAGCAAAATGATGGGTTCCAGATGTCCATGGTTAATGACAACACTGGAATTATGAAGGCCATAGTTACATTTTCTGCTGAGCACACTATCCACGGTATCAATGCCGGTTTTATACTCGATCAGGTCAACATCAAGGCCCGCATCCGCATAAAAGCCTTTCTCTTTTGCCATGATAAAGCCGGCATATTCAAACTGGTACTTCCACTCCAGCTGCAGGGAAACCTTCTCTGCAGCCTGCAGCGCTGCAGGCCGGGAGATGAGCAATATCAAACCGCACAAACAGAGTGTGCAGGCCAGGCTCTTGCGGGCGATAGAGGTAACGATGTTCACTGGCGAAGCACTCCGTCTCTCAGGAAAAAATATTGAAGCAACAATATAACAAATAACTTCGAAATCATACCGAAATCAGGGTTTGGGCTTACGATATTTCAGCGCCAGGTGATGTTATTCGGGGCTAGTGTGCATGTCGGGTGAAGAGGGTGAAAACTATATATGCACGAGCCTCTTCTAAGGATTGTTCCTCTGAGGCAGGGTTTACAGATTTGTAGTGCTTGTCGTAAGCAGGTATCAATGGAGGGTATATGCAGGGTGTAGATCCGGGTGAGAGCAGCATTTTGGCTGAGAGCGGGCTGAATATGCAGGCGGTGTTTAATCTGTCCGAACTGACCCCTGAGATGCGGGCTGCGATTGATGCCGTGGCAGCAACAACGGGTTATCGCCAGTTGCTGCTCTTTGCCCACGGCGGTCGCCGCATGTGGCAGGCAGTCGCAGGCTACCTGAGCGGAGAGCATCCGATTGACCGTTTTTCAGTTGATACGGTTACCCGGTATTTCGACGAAGAGAATCCCGTCAGTCGCTATCAGCTGCTCTATCCGCAACAGCCTGTTCACCTGCCTTTGCAGCAGCTGGGGAAGCTTGCCGGCTGGCATCATGCCTCCCCGTTTCGTATCGGTGTCAATGGCCGTTGGGGATCATGGTTCGCTTACCGGGCGGTGGTGCTGGCCGATACGATATTTACGCCGACGCTTGCGATGGATGATCCTTCGCCGTGCTTACACTGCCCGGAGAAAGTCTGTTTGTCGGCCTGTCCCGTGGTGTCAGCCGGTAGCGAGATTCCGCTGGATGCTTGTATGGATGAGCGGCTTAAGTCGGGCTCGCTTTGCGCCGGCTCCTGTCTTGCTCGCACTGCCTGTCCGGTGATGCGCGGGGAGTGTTATGATGATGAGCAAATCGCCTATCACTATGGTCTTTCGCTTGCGACGATACGAAAGCACAGTGAGGCGGCCCCTGATCCCGAGTGGTTGTGATTTAACGCCTCTCCAGCAGGGTTTTAACTGCGGCAAAATCCTGCTCTTGCAGATCGGCGTCGGCCGCAGGGGAGAATAGTTTGGCCAACTCCGTACCGAGCGGCAGGTGAGCGCCGTTTTCCGCTGCGGCTGCCAGTACGAACTGCATATCTTTGGCCATGTGCTTGAACGGAAACTGCGGCGGGTAATTGCCTGTTTTGAACATCTCCTCCTTAAGATGAAACAGCGTGCAGGAGAGGGGGCCGGAAGCCACGGCATCCAACAGCGTTTCGCTCGCCAGTCCCGATGATTCAGCCAGATGCAGGGCCTCAGCGATGCCTTCGGTCATGATGCCGAGCAAGAGATTGATGGCCAGCTTCATGGCGGAGCCGCTGCCTGTCGGACCGCAGTAAATGACCTTTTTTCCCATGCTGAGCAGCAGGGGCTCCTGTGCCCGTACGGCCGCCTCCGGCCCACCGGCCAGAATGACCAGTGTGCCGGTCTGTGCCGGGACTTTCGAGCCGGATACCGGCGCATCGATCAGGGTCATGCCGTGATCGGCCAACTCTTTCGCCCAGCGTTTCGAACACTCCACCGGTACGGTACTCATGTTGATCACCGTTTTACCTTCGCAATCGCCGCTTAACAGGCCTTCCTCACCAAACAGTACCGCATCTACCGCCTCTTCGCCTGTGAGCATCAGGATGATCACATCCGAGGCGTCGGCTACCAGCGACGGCTTGTCTGCCACCATGGCGCCGGCATCGACCAGTGCGGCGGCTTTTTCCACCGTGCGATTGTAGACGATCAGCGGATGCCCCTGCTTGAGAATATTGGCGGCCATCGCCTCTCCCATGATGCCGAGGCCGATAAAGCCAATGTTCTGTGTCATCGTTGTAATCCCCTGTTTAGAAATGATCGGGATAGATGATAAGGCGTTGTGATTGTTTTTTCCACGCCCTGTTACGCAGGCTGGTGAAACGCAGCTGGTCAGTCGGGTGGAAGCGGCAATTCTGATGATAATAGTGTGCTGCTGTGGCAGCCTTGAAGCGTTGTGAAATAATGGTCAGGGGCAGTGAATATGAGAAATGTTGAGATTTCAGAAGAGCCGATTGAGCTTTATAAACTGCTGAAGTTTGAAAACCTGGCATCCAGTGGCGGGGAGGCCAAACATGTGATTGCTGAGGGGCTGGTAAAGCTCAATGGCCGGCTGGAAACGCAGAAGCGCAAGAAGATCGTTGTCGGTGATATCGTTGAGTTTGCCGGTGAAAAGATCTGCATCCGGCTCAGTAGCGAAAGTGACTAATCCGGCAAGTTTCGGCAGGCGATGATGCCGTGTCGGTGAGTGTGGTGACTTTGGTTCGCTATGACCTGTATTTGTAGGTTGCAGACCTGTTGCTGTGTTCATAAGTGCCCAGCACGATCTCGGTCAGAATTTCATCGATAACATCCGCATTCACATCCTGCTCCAGCACATCGACCATCTCCTCACTGCTGATGACCGTCTCCTCATGCGTTTTCTTGTCGATTTTGATGAACATGAAGCTCTCCTGATGCGCGGTTAAAGTATGCATGCGGGAGAATGCACCGGCCCGGGCTGAAATGCCACAACAGGACTGAGGCGGGATGACGATGCCGTGTTGTGCCTGCTATATATTTCAATATGTTCCTGGATTGTAAAAGAGAAGGTGACGATTAAGCTTGTGGGCCGGGTGTCGCCGTTCCGACGGGTTGTTGCCTCTTTTATAAATCCAATGGAGGCCAGATGTACCGCCCAGATCCTTCTCAACCGCTTTGCGCACTCATCCTTCCATGCGCGTGTCTGTATTGAACAAGAACCCTGTTACCATTACCCCGGCTGCGATTGCCGACCATTATGCGGTACTCGACCGAATCGGCGTGATTGACGATGACCGCACGAACGGCTTTATACGCCCCGCCTATTCGGATGCAGAATCGGCAGCCTTTGATTATGTGGAAAGCGCTGCAGTTGCTGCGGGGCTTGTCAGTCGCAGGGATGCCGTTGGCAACCTGATCATTGAGACAGCGGGCGAATTTACGCATTGGGTGGAGACCGGCTCGCATGTCGATACGGTCGATGCCGGTGGTAACTATGACGGTGTTGCAGGCGTGGTTGCAGGACTGGCGGTACTGATTGCTGTCCAATCCGGCGGTGAAGCGTTGTCCCATGGCCTGCGCCTGCGGGTATGGCGCGGCGAAGAGTCGTCGGCATTCGGCACGGCATCGCTGGGTGCATGGGCGGCATTCGGAGAGCTGAAACCGGCCGTGCTCGATTATACACACGGCGGCAGGACGCTTGCGCAGGCGATGATCTCCCAGCATGCCGATCCTTCATATGTGCGAGCCGGAGCCGCCACGATTCCGGATGCAGAGCGCGACGCTATTGCTGCACATATTGAGCTGCATATCGAGCAGGGGAGCGTGCTTGAGAACAAGCAGTGCGATATCGGCATCGTGACCGGTATCCGCGGCTCGATACGCAGCTGGGTCCATTTGACTGGTGCTTTCGATCATTCGGGAGCAACCCCGATGGGGGTGGCATATCGCAAGGATGCAAATCTGGCGATGGCGCATCTGATGGTGCAGCTGGACGGGTTGCTGGCCCGGTTTAATAAACTGCATCCGGAAACACCTCAGGCAGTTATCCAGACCTTTGGTGTCGTGAACAGCCATGCGGAGCACAATCAGCATTGCCCGCTTGTGCAGGCGAATGCGGTATCCAAGGTGAGCGGGTTTGCCTACTTCTCGCACGAAATACGCAGTTGTTCTGAAGGGTTGGCACGAGACTATCATGAACAGGCGCAGGCGCTGATCCGCCAGCAGGCTGCACTGTTTCATGTCGGGGCGGAGGTTGAACAGATATCCATCTCCTTCGGCATTCCTGCACTGAATGCGCATATCCAGAGCATGACCGCCGCCTGCTGCGAAGAGCAGCACAGGCGTTTCACCTATTTGCCCAGCGGTGCCTGGCACGATGTGGCAGTAATCTGTCATCAGCAAAAAACAGATGGCAGTGCAATTCCAACCGGCATGATTTTTATTCCCTGCCGCGCCGGTATCAGTCATTCAGCGGCGGAGCACACTTCATATGAGCAGATCGCTGCCGGTGCATCGATATTGGCACAGCTGATGCTCACTTACAGGAGCGGGCCTCAGCCGTTTCACGGCTAAGAGTTTCTGCTCAGGTTGCAAACCAGGATCACGCTGGTGTTATTAAAAGATAAAGATCTGCACGTTTTCTGCGATAGATATAATTTGGGTTGGGAGAGGCCATGATACTTATTGTCGATGATAACGATAACGTTCGAGAGATGCAGGTTGCCGTGCTGGAAAGCGCCAATTATTCGGTGCGCGATGCAGCAGATGGTATCAAGGCTATTGCTCTGGCAGAGGAGGTATGCCCTGAACTTGTATTGATGGACATTACCATGCCTGGTATGACCGGTTATCAGGTGCTGGAAATCCTGCGTGAACGCCACGGAGATGCATTACCCATCATTCTGGTCAGCGCGCTGCCGGAAAGTGAAGAGCGCGATATAGCAATCTCCAGAGGTGCTACGGACTACATCAGCAAGCCGTTTGATATCCCGTCGGTTCTGAGCTGTGTTAAGCAATATCTGCAGGTCCGGCCGACAGTATGAGTTCGAATATATTCAGAATTGCCATCATCGGCGCCGGTCGCGGAGGTGAGGCACTGCTGCAGGTATTGCAGGAAGATAGCGATATCAGGATTGTCGCGATTGTTGATGCGCGTGTGGATGCCCCTGCTCTGAAACAGGCGGCACTGCTTTCAATTCCGATCCTTCATGCCGTCGAAGGGATTCCTGCCTGCGATATGGTCATCAACGTCACCGGCTGTAGCGATGTGTCAGAGCGCTTGTGCCGCTATTTTTCATCGGATGTGGAGATTATGGAGGGGAAGGCTGCACGCTTTTTCTACGACCAGATGTGCAAGCGAAAGGCCGAAAAGAAACAGATTGAGCAGATGCTTGCCGAGTTCGAGCAGCTAAACCGTATCGGACGCCATTTGAATACGACTGACAGCCTCTCCCGGATGCTTAAACTGGTTCTGCAGGAAGCAATGCAGGTTACCGGCTCGCCGGCGGGAACTGTTTCTCTCTACGATAAAAGGTCGCGCTCCCTGTCGCTCTATGCCGCATCCGGATTTTCTGACTCCTTTGGTCATCAGGATCGCTGGGTTATCCGGGAAGGCGGGCTTACCGAGCGTATTTTCAGCGAGCGGAAACCATTTGTCGTGCCGGATATTGCCGACTCTGAGGAGTTGGCGCTTAACAGTATGCTGGCAGAGGAGGGGGTGCAGGCTCTGGTTGCCGTGCCTTTGGCGCTGGGGACTGAAACTGTCGGCATACTCTACGTCAATGATTTTGCGCCGCGCGAGTATGATGAAAATCATCTCTGTATTCTGGATCTGCTGGCTAATCAGGCTGCGCATGCCATTCAGAAGGCTCGACTCTTTGAAACCATTGAACAGGAAAAAGCAGAACTCAAATCGTTAAATGAGCATCTGGAAGCGCGGATTATGGAGCGCACCGCTGATCTGACCTCTGCCAATGAGGCGCTGACTCGTGCCAATCAGGCCAAATCACAGTTTATCAGCAATATGTCCCATGAGCTACGTACGCCGCTGACCTCTATCAATGGCTTTTCCGAATTTCTGATTGATGGCTTTGTCGGACCACTGAATGAAACCCAGACCAAATACCTGAAAAACATCAATATTTCAGGCAAACATCTGCTGGAGCTGATTAACGGCATTCTCGACCTTGCCAAAATCGAGGCAGGCAAGATGACGCTCAAGCTGGAGAAGGTGGATGTCGCAGCACTGCTTGATGAAATCCTGCTGGTGCTACAGGGGTATGCGACCAAAACAAGCGTGCGGCTGCTACTCGAGTGTGATGCCGCGATCCCCGGTATTGTTCTCGATCGTACAAAATTCAAGCAAATTCTCTACAACCTCTGCTCCAATGCGATCAAGTTTAGTCCTCAGGGAGGCGAGGTCAGAATCGTCGTCGATTACAACAACAGTGCGGCTGGGCAGCATAACGACGACGAACTGGAGAGTTACGCGAGATTAACGGTTGCTATTCACGATGAAGGTATCGGGATCTCTCCGGAGGATCAGGTGCATATCTTTAATCCGTTTGAGCAGGCAGATGGTTCGCACTCGCGCAATTACGAAGGTACGGGGCTGGGACTGACACTGACCCAGAGACTGGTCGAAATGCATGGTGGTTCTATCGAGGTGAACAGTGCTCCCGATAAAGGTAGCTGTTTTGTATTCACCCTGCCTGTCGAGTTCATGCAAAAAGCGCCTGTCGAAAAAACCATCATGCCGGCAGATAAGCCGGAGCTTCTGTTGCAACCGATGCACAACAAGCCGTTAGCCGTTGAACCTGACGCACCAGTGATCATGGTTGTCGATGACGATGCACACTCACTGGAAATCAGCACCCTTTACCTTTCTGATGCAGGCTACAGGGTTTGTCATGCCATGAATGGTGACGATGCACTGCTTGTCGCTCGTAAAAAACGGCCGTTTCTGATTTTGCTGGATGTGATGATGCCCGGTAAGGATGGCTGGGAGGTATTGCAGGAGCTCAAGATTGATGCTGACACATCGGATATCCCGGTGATCATGTGTACTGTCTCCGAGAATGAGGAGCTGGGCATAGCACTGGGAGCCACTGATTATCTGAGCAAGCCGATCAATCGTGAGCTGCTTGCCTCCAAGCTCAAAACATTAAGCAAAGGCATACATCGCAGACACAGAGCGATGCATGTGCTTGCCATAGACGATGATGAAAGCATTCGGGAGCTCTATACGGCCACGCTTACTGCACAGGGTTACCGGGTTCATACGGCAGGCAATGGTCCGGATGGTATCAGTCTGGCCGAAAGCGTGGAGCCGGACATTATCATTCTCGACCTGATGATGCCGGGGATGGACGGATTTGAAGTTGCCGAACGACTGAAGCGGCAACCACGCACGCAGAATATTCCAATTATTGTTGTCACTGCCCGGGAACTGGCCGTCGCCGAACGGGTACGTTTGATGGGGCATATTGAAGAGTGTGTCAGTAAAGAGCAGTTCACCCGCGAACGGCTGATTGATGAGATTCGTCAAATTGAGAGCATCTACCCCTACCAGGCGGGATTGAAAGACAATATTTCCGGTCTGCTGAACCATCGCTATTACCAGATTCGCCTGAATCAGGAGATCTCACGCGCATCGCGCAACAGCGAGAAAATGGCCTGTGTTGTGTTTGACCTGGATGGGTTCTCCCGATTCAGCGAGATGGCAGGGGATGCGTATGTTCACTCGGCGCTGCGCAAGGTAGGCAGTTTCATGATGAATAACCTCAGAGGCTCCGATATTGCTACCAGACACCGCGTGGATGAATTCGCCATGATTCTTACCCGTACAGAGCTCGAAGGCGCGCTGCTGGTGGTAAATCGCCTGAAAAACATGATTGAGACATATCCGTTTCCCGGTGAAGAGGGGCTGGATAAGCCGGGTTTGACCACCAGTGCGGCTATCTCACTTTATCCTGTAGATGGTGATACGCCTGAGAAGTTAATAACCGCATGTCACGAGCGTATACATAAAGCCAAAGCATCCGGACGCAACAAACTGGCGTATGAGAAAAACGGAGGCCTGGTTATTATATGAAGCCGCTTTCCGGAAAAAAAATAGCTATTGTGGATGATAACGACAGCATTCTGATGCTGTTTTCGGCACTGTTGGACGCACACGGCGCCTTAGTGGAGACAACAAATAGCGGCGAAATATTTCTTGAACACATCTCGGACATGGCACCGGATTTGATCCTGCTCGATATCCAGATGCCGGATATGGATGGTTATCAGGTACTCGAGAAAATCAGGCGTACGGGTAGCGAGATACCGGTGGTTGCATTAACAGCGCATGCCATGAGTGGCGACAGGGAAAAAATACTGGAACGGGGATTTTCGGACTATATCGCTAAACCTGTCGATACGCGTGTTTTTCCGGGGCAGGTAGCATCCTTTCTGTTGCCGGATTAGCCCGTGAGCTGATCCAGTGCGCTATAGGGTGCCGGCTGTGTCAGTAGCCGGTCGACGGTTGTAACCTCAGCAGCTAACCCTCTGTAATTGATTTCAGCTATCAGCTGACTTTGGGTGAGAGGGGGGAGATAGATATTTTCCGCATTCAGCGACGGTTGATCCTCTGCATTCTCCGATATGCATAACAGGCTTATATAACTGATGTTTTTTATACTATTAAGTCTCTCTATGACTACATCGTTCTGTAGCAGATTGAAATTATGCACGATCAGCAGGATCGTATTCTGTTGCTGTAAACAGCCGGAAACAGTTGTCTGTAAATCATCGGGATTCAGGCGCAGGTCGATGTATTGAACAGTGAGTGATGACGGTATCACAGCACGTAAATCCTTCACTGTCCGTCTGCGTCCCTGTCCGTGCGGACTGATCAGATTGATGCTTGCCCCACCTAGCAGAAGCTTTGCCAGCTGCAGGGTGAACTCAGGGCGCAGTATCACGACAGGATAGCGGGCAGGGCTTTTGTCATCTCCGCCTCCAGCTCCCCGGACTTGATCACGCCCTTGCTGATCAACAGGCGTATCAGTGCGTCGAATTGCTGTTGATTGACGAGCGGAGCATCCACAGCAGGCGCTTCAGCGCTTTTTTCCCCGGTGGGTAAAGCCGGTTGACCCTGTTGAATCAGTTGGAACAGCTCGTCATCGACCTGACCTGAAGGCTTCAGGCCGTGTTGCTTCTGGATATCCTTGATGGCATCTCGCGTATGCACGCCGAAGACCCCTTTCTGATCCTGCATGGGGTAGCCCTTGCGATATAAAATCTCCTGCAGCAGGGCAATCCTTTTACCTCGCATGAATATTTTAAGCGGCCTGGGCATGAAGCTCTCCTGTGTGGGGTGTTGCTTACAAAATTCGAATTCAACCGTCACTGTGATGATGATATGGCGTGTTGGCAATATCCCGGAAGTTTTGCTTGCCCGTTCCGCTGGATCAGTACACATTTAGCCGATGAAATATTTACGTGCCATCGTGTTGATAGTGCTGATTCTGGCCGGTTGTCAGACCAATGGCGCGGGCCTGAAGCTGGCTCCGGGCTGGTCCTATCAATCGCTGAGTGCATGGAAAGCAATCACGCCGAACAAAATGGCACTCTCATCCGGCAAGGATTGGCTATATATTAGTGGCGAGCGCAGCCAGTACAGTTCAGAGGCGGGAGTGATTGCTATCCGTCTGAGCAGCAGCCGTACGCATATTCTGGTGCAGGGCATGCGAAATGCCAATGGTATCAGACTTGCGCCGGACGGATCATTATGGATTGCTGAAGACGATCCGAAAGGTGTGGTCTGGCGTATGGCTGAGCCGGATCAGTTTCCGTCCGACCAGCGCGTGGATCCGGTTGAATTGACCAGCAGCTACGTATCGCTGGCACCGTTTAATTCTGCCGGGCAATTTCACCACCGTGCTATCGCCTTCTCTGCCGATGGTCGCTTTGCCTATCTGGCGGATGCCTCGGCTGCAGGTAGCCTGTTTCGTCTGGAACTGAAAAGTCGTACGTTGGCAGTCTATCACAGTGAGAAAGGGTGGCTCGCGGTTAATCCGGATGAAGCAACCGGTTCAGCTCTTACGCTCGGAGCCAGAGCCTTTGCCGGCATACACGATATTGAGCGTTTGCCTGATGGCACGCTTCTGCTGGCGGAGTCCGGCAGTGGGCAGATCCTGCAACTGCACGATGACGGGAAACGGCCCCGTATCGAACCATGGCTGGATAACCCATCGCTTAGCCACCCTGATGATATGAGTTGGGATAGTGCGCGCCACTGGTTGTGGATTACCGATCATGGAGAGCAGTCGGTTGTATGGGCATGGGATGGTCGGAAGTTACACGAAATCATGCGTCACCCGACCTCCCGCTTTGGCGGTGTGCTGGCAACCGATGATGCTGTTTACGTGAACCTGCAGCGCGGACGTTATAATCCTGCCATGACGCTTCGATTGCATGAGAAGCATAACACCGGATCAGAGGATCACGCATAAGTAGTCGGATTGTTCAGCAAAACAAAAAAGGCAGGGGAGAACCCCTGCCTTTTTCCGAGAGTAGGGCGCTGTTAGCCCAGATGTTCGTCGATGAACTCGCCCAGTTTGGCCTTGTTGACAGCGCCGACCTTGGTGCCCTGAACATTGCCGCCGGAAAAGAGCATCAGCGTAGGGATACCGCGTACGCCATACTTGCCCGGAGTGTTCGGGTTATCATCGATATTGATTTTTGCAATGGTTACCTGACCTTGCTTCTCGCCGGCAACTTCGTCCAGAATCGGCGCGATTTGTTTGCAGGGGCCGCACCATGGAGCCCAAAAATCAACCAGCACAGGGCCGGATGCTTTCAATACGTCAGCATCAAAGCTTTCGTCGCTGACATGAATGATTAAATCTGAAGACATTTGAGTTCCTCGTTATCGTATATGGGATGTTCGATACGTTAATCCGGGGCGAGAGAGGCGTCAACTATGACAGGGCATCATCAACTCGAGCAGATCATTTGCGCGCATATCTCCGATGCAGGCGGTTTTCTCCCCTTCGATGCATTTATGCAGGCTGCGCTCTATGAGCCGGAACTGGGCTATTACGAGTCAAAAACGGTATTCGGCGAGGCGGGCGACTTTGTCACGGCACCCGAGCTGGGACCGTGGCTATCCCTGGGTTTTGCCGACCTGATTTTCAACTGCTGGCAACAACTGGGTGAGCCTGCGCAGTGGACTCTGCTGGAGCAGGGCTCCGGCAGTGGCAAGCTGTTGGCATCGGTAATTAATATCCTGTCGCAGATGATGCCTGTGATGCCTGAACGCATTCTCTCTGTGGAGCGTAGTCACGGTCTCCGCCAGAGACAGCAGGTGCTGTTTGACGAGAGCGGGGTGGACGTGGCGTTGTTCGGGACGCTGGATGAGATCGAGATACCTGAAAATATCATTATCTACAGTAATGAGTTGCCCGATGCATTTCCACTGCGCTGCTTTCGCTACAAACAGGGACAATATTATGAGCGCGGCGTGATACACCGGGCCGAGGGTGGATTTGAGTGGGCGGATGCACCGCTACCGATGCAGCATGCTCCGGATATTCCGCAATCGTTGAGCAGCCGGTGGCAGGACGGTTATATCAGCGAATTCAATCCGGGCCTGCCTGTATGGCAGCAGTCGCTGGCACGAGTGGTGCAGCGCGGTTTTATCCTGACGCTGGATTACGGCTATTCACAGCAGGAGTATTATCGACCGGGTCGCGCCGAAGGTACGTTGCTGGCGCACCTAGAGCACAAGGCGATTGACGATGTGTTATCCGAGCCGGGAAGTCGCGATATTACTGCACATGTGAATTTCTCGGCGCTCGTGCAGGCGGGCAGAGCGGTTGGTATGGAGCCGCTGTTGTGGATGTCACAGGGTGGCTGGCTGGCCCAGTCACCATCGGTGCAGGCCTTTATCCAGTCGCTGGCGACCCAAAGTGATGCGCAGAGTCTGCATCTGCTGACCCATGCCAAACGGCTGCTGATGCCTTTCGGCCTGGGAGAGGTATTCAAGTTGCTGGTGCAGTCTAAAGGCCTGCCGGCCCAGAAGCCGGCATATCTCAAACAGTTTGATCATCTCGACTCACTGTTATGAAGGATACATGATGATTACAGGAATAGCTGAAAGCATATTGCCCGGCGGTGAGACGCTTGTGCGCACAGAGGGGCATACGATGCTGGTGGCCAATGCCGTGCCGGGCGACGAATTGTCTGTTCGCCCGTTACAAAAGCGGCGCGGCGTGCTGCGCGGCGAAATCACGACGGTGAACAAGCCCGGCCCGCAGCGGGTTAGCGCTGAGTGCCCCGTGGCAGGCGAGTGTGGCGGCTGTGCGCTGCAGTTCCTTGCCCCTCAGAGTCATGCAGCACTTAAGTCGGCATGGGTGCATGATGCCTTCCGCGCACTGATCGGAGTCCAGACACAATGGGTGGAGGCTGAGACGGTTGCCGCTGCATCGCGCAGGCGTGTGCACTGGATGGTGAACCGCGATGAGCAGGGCAGTTTTGCCGGTTTTTATGCACATGCCAGTCACCGGGTGATTCGCCATGAACAATGCATGGTGCTCACGCCCGGACTGCAACGCCTGCACAGTGAGTTGCTGCAGCACCCTGCACTGCTTAGTGGTGTCCAAGGCATTCAGGCTCTGGAGTTGGCGGATGGTATGCATGTTGTGCTTGAAGGCGCGATTACAGAGGCCTCCGGTCTGCCGCTGATGTGTGCCGATCTGCCTGTGCAGTGGTGGCGGCGACAGGATGATGTAACGCGGCCGCTGAACCGGCCTGTACAGCGTTTCCATGACCGTCTGCCGGCCGGAGAGCAGGATATTCTGCTTGCCGTGGGGCCGGACGATTTTGTGCAGGGGCAGGAGGCCGGTAATCGCAAGCTGATTGCACTCATTCAGCAGTGGGCCGGCCCGGTTCGCCGTATTGCCGATCTCTTCTGCGGCATCGGCAACCTGTCGTTGCCGCTTGCGGTTGCCACCGGCGCTGAGCTCTTCGGCGCGGAGCTGAATCCGGCCAGCGTACGGGCTGCACAGACCAATGCAAAAAGGCTGGGAATAAATGCCTCTTTTGTGCAGGCCAACCTGTTCGAGGACTTTAATATGGAGCCCTATATCGGCGCAGACCTGCTGATCCTCGACCCGCCGCGTCGTGGCGCCAAACGCATCTGCAGCCGTATCACGCACCTGATGCCGAAACAGATTATCATGATTTCGTGCGACCCTGCAGCGGGTGCAAGAGACGGAGTAATGTTGCAGCAGCAGGGTTATCAGCTCAAGGCGCTGCAGGCGCTGGATCTGTTCGCCTATGCCGGTCATGTCGAATCGCTCTCGCTGTGGGAGCGTGCGTGAAATTATGTTTTGCCTTGCTGGCCGCCTGCCTGTTGCTGACAGCCTGTCACGGGCAGGATCGGGAAGAGGGCGTGTTGCGTGTCGGGCTGGCCCACATGCCGGCAACGCTCGATCCCCGTTTCGCCACCGATGCTGCATCGGTACGGGTACAGGAGCTGTTGCATCGCGGCCTGTTGCGGCTGGATGAGAGCTTTCATCTGCAGGGTGATCTGGCCACCGGTTGGGAGCAGCCGGAGCCGCTGTTGTGGCGATTTACGCTCAGGCCGGGTCTGCACTTTTCCGACGGGACGCCACTGACGGCGGCCGATGTGGCAGCCACGCTCTCCGCGGTGCTGAACCCGGCTCTGGCCAGCCCGTTGCGCGCCGGTTTTGCTGCGGTCAGCCAGGTGGAGGCCGAGGGTCGTGGTGTGGTTCTTATTCATCTGAAGCGGCCTGACGCCTCGTTGCTGACGCGGCTGACATTGGGCATTTTGCCGGCATCGATTGCCGCACTGCCGCAGCAGGCCCGCACGACAACAGGATGCGGCGCTTACAGGGTGCGGCTGTGGGATCAGCATGGCCTGACACTGGAGCGGGTGGACCTGCATAGCCGGGTGCGGGTTATTCACTTTACTGCCGTCAAAGATCCGGTGACGCGGTTATTAAAACTGACCCGCGGCGAACTGGACTTCGTGCAGAATGATCTGCCGCCGCATCTGTTATCCTACGTGCGCAAGCAAGCGTCACTGACGATGCAGACGCGTCCCTCAACGACATTCTCCTATATCGGTCTGAATTTGCAGGACAAGCGTCTGAAAGATGTGCGGGTTCGGCGTGCGCTCGCTCTGGCGCTGGATCGGAATACCTTGAAACGTGCACTGTTTGCCGATCTGCCGGTACTGGCGGAAACTGTATTGACGCCGGCCCACTGGGCGGCAACCAAACTGCCGCGGATTCCGTTTGATCCGAAACTGGCGGAAACACTGCTGGATCAGGCAGGCATGCGACGCGGAGCGGATGGTATCCGCTTTTCACTGAACTATCGCACCAGCACCGATCCCGCCCGTTTGCAACTGGCTACGGCCGTTGCCGCCATGTGGCGGCGGATCGGTATCGATGTGCATATCGAATCACTGGAGTGGGGTGGTTTTTATGCCCGTATCAAGCAGGGTGATTTTCAGGTCTTTTCGCTGGCATGGGTGGGCAGCAGCGACCCGGATATCTACCGCTGGATACTACACTCGTCGATGTGGCCGCCGCACGGCTCCAATCGCGGCCGCTATGCCAACCCGCAGGTGGATGCATGGCTGGATCAGGCGGCCGAAAGCGCAAGTCAGCAGCAGCGACAGCTCCTCTATGCACGGGTAGAGAAACAGATGCATGCGGATATGGTCTATATCCCGTTATGGTATGATCCGGTTATTGCTGTCAGCGGCCCCCGTGTCAAAGGCTTCAGGCCGCAACCCAATGGCAGTCTGCTGGGACTAAAAGATATTTTTCTGACCGAGTCTAAATCTGACCGGTAATCAGTCGACTTACTGCCTCTATTTCCAGATAGCAGTGTCGCCGATGTTGCGACTGCACCACTAAACGACTACTCTCTATAAGCATGTGAGATCGTTTTTATGCGGGGTAGTGAATTCATGAAACGCGGCGATCAACAATATAATGCCCTGGCCGAACGGATTGGCCGGCTGCATCTTCAGCAGCGGCTGGGTATTGAACAGGAACATGTAAAACAGATTTTCGGTCGGGGCCGGAATTTTTTCCATATTGAAAACTGGTATTCCGTGCATGCACTGATGCGCCTGTGCTTTCGTCTGGCCGGTATCTATGAGCGGGGCAGGCATAACGCCGCCGATATACGTGTTTGTGAAAATGAGGTATTTATCCCTGATCTGCCTGCCGGACTTGATGGCTTTACCATTCTGCAGCTAAGCGATATCCACGTGGATATGAGTGATGCGATATCCCGTGCGCTGAATCAACGGGTAACTACGGTGAAATATGACCTGTGCGTCATTACCGGCGATTTTCGTGCCCGTACATATGGCTCATTTGATGCGGTATTGCAGGGCATGGTCAAGCTCAAGTCTGCACTGAAAGGAGAGGTGCTGGGGATTCTCGGCAACCACGACTTTATTGAGATGGTGCCGGGCCTGGAGGAACTGGGCGTTCGCATGCTGCTTAATGAGTCGGCCCTGATCGAACATAATGGCGAGCATTTATATGTCGTCGGGGTGGATGATACACACTATTATCAGGTAGATAATCTGGATAAAGCGGCATCCGCCATTCCTGCCGAGTCGATCACCATCCTGCTTTCACATTCGCCGGAGTTGTATCGACAGGCGGCACATTCGGATATCAATTTAATGCTTAGCGGCCACACCCATGGCGGTCAGGTTTGCCTGCCCGGTGGTTTCGCTTTGACTTATAACATCAATGCTCCGCGTCGAATGGGCCGGGGAGTTTGGCGGTATCACGGCTTGCAAGGGTATACCTCGGTCGGTAGCGGCACATGCGTGGTGGATGTACGCTATAATTGTCCGCCGGAAATCACTTTGCACCGATTACGGTGTGGTGGTCAGGGTGGATGATCAATAGGGGCGACTGCGCAAGCGGAAGTGATACAGCAGTCGGGAAACAAGCAGATCAAATAACAAAAAAACCGTGCAGAGCGCGAGGATAATCGGGAGCGAAAGGTTGTAGCTGCCAGCCATGGCCAGCAGCGGCAGAAAGCTCTCAGGTATCTGATCCAGTCCGACAGCCATGCCGCCCGGCTGAATATCCATACGACGTTTGATAAGGCTGGACAGGGCATCGCCAGCCATGGCCGCACATGCGATGATAGCACCATCTGCTGCCGGCACCCCAGTCAGCTGAGCTGTCAGGGTAGTGATTGCAATGGCAAGCACTACACCGCGAACGGTGACATGGTTTCCAAACAGACGCTTTCCATCAGACAACTTCAGGCCGTGATCCAGAGGGTGAGCGAATAATTGCCCAAACAGGGCTGTGCCGAGCAGAGGCATCCCGTTGGCGATGATCACCAGAATCAGCAGTTTGAGTTCGATCATCGCCATGCCTTACTATATCACTATCTGGCATAAAATAATGCATTTGGCGGCGACAGCAGGGTCAGCGCTTATCAGGGAGGTGATGAGTTGATGTATGGCGGACGTTTATGCATCGACATTCTTATCTGGTGGGAGTATAAATGCAGCAGGCGAAGAGCTGGTTTCCACGCTCGTTCAGAAGGAGTGATATGAACATACCTGATTTCCATCTCAGATTGCGACGTGTGGGTATTGATACCTATAAGGAGAATGTCGCCTATCTGCATCGGGACTGCCCGATCTATCGCGCCGAAGGGTTTCAGGCGCTGGCCAAGGTGCAGATCAATAGCACGGCCATGGATCAACAGGTGCTGGCCGTACTCAATGTGGCCAGCGACGAACGTATTATGGCGACGGATGAGCTTGGACTCAGCGAGCAGGCCTTTGAGCAGCTGGGGCTGGCTGAAGGTGAGACCGTCTGTATCAGTCATGCCATACCGCCGGAATCACTCAATGCCGTACACCGGAAAATTGCCGGCGAGCATCTGGATGGAGCTGATTTTACCGGCATCATGCAGGATGTGGTGGATAACCGCTATTCACGCATGGAGATGTCCGCCTTTCTGGTGGCCTGCAGCGAGAATGGCATGGAGCGAGATGAGATCCTCGCGCTGACTCAAGCTATGGTCGATACCGGTGAGCGACTGGACTGGGGCGAGCCGCTGGTGGCCGACAAGCACTGTATCGGCGGTATTCCGGGCAACCGGACGACGATGCTGGTGGTGCCGATTGTCGCGGCCCACGGCATGCTGATTCCGAAAACATCCAGCCGCGCCATTACCTCGCCGTCAGGTACGGCCGATACGATGGAGACGCTGGCCCATGTCCAGCTCAACCTTGCCCGGTTGCGCAAGATTGTCCGACACGAGCGCGGTTGTCTGGCATGGGGCGGTACGGCGCGTCTGGCTCCGGCCGATGATATGCTGATCTCCGTTGAGCGGCCCCTGGCGCTGGATTCACCCGGCCAGATGGTGGCCTCGATTCTCTCCAAGAAAATTGCCGCCGGCTGTACGCATCTGCTGATCGATATCCCGGTCGGGCCGTCGGCCAAGGTACACGGCATGAATGATGCGCTACGACTGCGCAAGATGTTTGAATATGTCGGTGATCGATCCGGTTTGAATCTGGAGGTGGTGATCACCAACGGCGAGCAGCCGATCGGGCGAGGTATCGGACCGGTGCTTGAAGCGCGCGATGTGATTCTGGTGCTGGAAAACGATCCGGAGGCACCTTCCGATCTGCGGGAGAAGGCGCTGAGGCTGGCCGGCCGTATTCTGGAGTTTGATCCGGATGTGCGTGGCGGGCAGGGCTATGCCATCGCACGGGATATTCTTGAAACAGGACGGGCGATGAAAAAGATGCAGGCGATTATTGCTGCGCAGGGTATGAATAAAACAGCAATGAAACCGGGAGTGCTGGTAAAAGAGATACTCGCTTCGGAAAGTGGTTATGTGACCGGTATCGATAACCTGCAGATGGCGCGCATTGCCCGTTTGGCCGGTGCTCCGATGGATAAGGGGGCGGGGGTTGATCTGCTTAAGAAACTGGGTGACCCGGTCAGCGAGGGTGAAGCGCTCTATCGCATCCATGCCGAATTTCCTTCCGATTTCGAGTTCGCACAGGATCTGGCTGCCAAGGGTGACGGATATACGATAGGGGCCGTACCGCCAGCACCGCGCTACTTCCCGGCGCTGTGACATGACCTCCGATATGGTGGTACTGAGCTTTCCGGATGCAGCAGGTCAGGCATCGATGCTGGCTGCTTCGCTGTTAAGTGAGCAGGGCAGGGTATCTGCTGCCGAAATCACTGTTCACCGCTTCCCCGATGGCGAGAGCCGTGTTGCCGTGCCCGTACCGTTGCCGGATCATGTCGTGATCCTCTGCAGCCTGAATCAACCGAATGAGAAGCTGATCGAGTTGTTGCTGGCGGCCTCAGCAGCCCGCGCTAACGGCGTGAAACGGCTGATACTGGTGGCGCCTTACCTCTGTTATATGCGGCAGGATACGGCTTTTCACCCCGGTGAGGCGATCAGCCAGCAGGTGATCGGCATGCTGCTGGCCGATGCCTTCGACGGTGTTGTGACGGTTGATCCGCACCTGCACCGGGTGCATCAGCTGAAACAGGCGATTCCTGCATCTAAAGCTCTGGCACTCTCGGCCACTGTTTTGATGGGCGATTTCATTGCTAGCCGCGTTGAGCAGCCGTTGCTGCTTGGGCCTGATGAGGAGTCCCAGCAATGGGTGGATGCCATTGCCGCCGGCCGCGGATTCGATGTGGCCGTAGCGGAGAAGCAGCGTCTGGGTGACAGCGATGTACAAATCCATCTGCCGGCGGATATCAGCGTCGCCGGTCGCCATATTGTGCTGGTCGATGATGTGGCCAGCACCGGCCGCACACTGCTGGCTGCAGTCGAGGCTGCAAAGGCTGCCGGCGCTGCATCGGTTTCTGCGATCATCACGCATGCGCTGTTTGCCGGTGATGCCTGGCCGCGATTGCAGGCGGCGGAGCTCGATGCCATCTGGAGTACCGACAGCATCGTCCACTCCAGCAACGTCATCAGTCTGGCACCGCTTCTGGCTAATGGTGTGAACTCCTGTTTGTAAGCCTGTATCTAATTATCATGCTCAGGCAGGTGTAGTCTGGATATCCGGGTCAGAATTTCAGCCTGACCTGAATGGAGTCACCAATGGCTAATATAACATCGTTAAAGCAGCTTACTTGCTTTCAGAGCAACTCGGCTTTGAAGCGGAGTGTCAGTTTACGATTGGTTAGAAGCGGAGGGCAAAATCCATCGATATGGAAAGCTTCTGTCGAACCAATAAGGTGGCAGGTGATTGATGTATTATATTGTTGAAACTGACAAATCATTTGATCAGGTCGCCATGGATCTCGAAGTATCGGTAAAACGCAATGGCTTCGGGGGCCTGCAACACTGGTTCAGATAGCAGGGGGACGTGGAAGAAAAGATCATTCAGATGGTAGATGATGCAAAGTAGATGCCCTGCATAACGGGAGGGTTTCAGGCAATCACATTTCAGGTGTATAAAAATCCGCCCGAAAGAGGTGGCTGTTGAATAGCTCTGTCAGAGCAGATTCCATTGCCGGTTGAAAACGAGCCAGCTTTTCATTTACGTGGCAGTTATGTTTGTTTTAGCGGGGCTTATGACTATTTGGATAACATCTAATACATTCTTAATAGAGGACGACTAAGCTTGCTCAATGAGTGATGATACAAATAATATATTGCAGCGCGGCCTGGAGAATATTCAATCCCCGTTTTCAAACTTCATACGTGCGCAGACCACATCCAGTCTGTTTCTTCTGGTCGCCACGGTTGCAGCTCTGTGGTGGGCAAACTCTGATTACTCTGCTACCTACGAGAACCTGATACACACATCGGTTGGTTTCTTTGTCGGCGAGTTCGAGCTGCACGCTTCACTCAAGTACATTATTAATGATGGTTTGATGGTGGTATTTTTCTTCCTGCTAGGCCTTGAGATCAAACGGGAAGCCCTGGCCGGAGATCTCGCTCAACCCGAAAATCGACGTATGCTGATTGTCTGTGCCGTCGGTGGAATGGTTTGTCCGGCTGTGATTTATTCCCTGTTCAACTGGTCACATGGCTCACAGCTTGGATGGGGTATCCCGATGGCGACGGATACGGCATTTGCGTTAGGTGTGCTCACCCTGGTCAGAAAACATATTCCCACTGCTCTGTTAGCTTTTATCGTGGGTCTCGCCATTGTTGATGATATCGGCGCCATACTGGTGATTGCATTGTTCTATACACAGGAGATATCGGTAACATTTCTGTTCACTTCATTTACGCTGATCGCGTTTTTGGGCGTGGCTAATTATGCAGGTGTCCGCCAACCTCTTTTCTATGTCATCGTAGGTGTTGCCGCCTGGTGGACGATGCTTAAATCCGGTGTCCATCCCACGTTTGCCGGTGTGGCGATTGCTTTGACGATACCTGCGCGGCCATTGTTAGCGCCCGGTAAATTACTGAATAAAGCGAAATCTAAAATCAATTCAATGCAAAATCATGCGGGTCAGGTCGATGTTCTCGGTAGTCGTCAGGATCATGAACAGGTGCTGAAGATCCGTGATTATGCGGAACGCGCGAGCACGCCTCTACGTCGCTGGGAAGATGCGCTGGATTTGCCCGTTGCACTGTTTGTTTTGCCACTGTTTGCGCTGGCTAATGCCGGCGTGGCGTTTAACGCAAGTTCATTTATTGAAAGCCTTCAGCATCCAATTGGGTTGGGCATTGTTACCGGGCTTGTAGTCGGTAAATTTATTGGTATTTCAGGTGCATGCTGGCTTTGCCTGCGCTACAAAATCGGGTGTCTGCCGGATGCTATTAATATTCACCACGTCATAGGTGTGTCACTGATAGCCGGTATCGGCTTTACCATGTCCACATTTATTGCCACGCTGGGGTTTGATGCGCAACCCGTGCATCTCCATAGCGCCAAGACATCGATTTTGTTTGCCTCGGTTATTTCTGCAATGCTTGGTCTGTTATATATCCGTTTTGTTTCTACAAAAGGCAGATAAATACACACGTAATTCGTTATCAGAACACACCGCAGGCTTGCAGAGAGAACAACGTTATGGTTCAGATAGCAGGGCGCATGCAGGAAAAAATCATTCAGATGGTAGATGAGACAAGGTAAACGCCGTGATTCTGACAGCCCCAATCGGAAGGCACCTTTGGTTAGGGCAAACCGTGGTTAGGTCGGTAGGATTCCCAACTGACCGAGCATCCCCAGTGAATCCATCTGCTCCCACTCCTGCGCAACCTTACCGCCTTCGATGCGGTACAAGTTAATGCCTGAAACAGATACCTTTTTGCCAGTCGCCGGAGCGCCGTGGAATAGGCCCAGATGCGTCACTTCACCGCTCCAGCGGACCGCTACAAGCGATTCATTGCCCACGATACTTTCAACCGTGACGCGCCAGTCCGGAAATGCTTCACGTGTCCCAGCGAGAAACTGCTCCATTCCCGCCAAGTCGCGCGGAGGCTGGCCTCCTAAATGATAGGTGAACCCGGGGGCTGTCAGGTCCGAAAGCGCGGCTAAATTGCCGCAGTTCCAAACTTCCTCGATATATGTCGCAACAAGATCCTTCGCATTCATCTTTACCACCCCTTGTTTTGAGCTTGATACATATCGATTGAAGCCAGCCGCGCGCTAGTGCATCCGGACTGGACTGATCCGTTAGGCAAGTCGTGCCCCATTGGGAATTTGTCTATCAGGAACAGCCAATACAACATCTCCATTGTCCCGATGCAACCCTGTTACTAAACATTCAGACATCATTGGCCCAATTTGCTTTGGCGGAAAATTCACAACTGCCAGAACTTGTTTTCCGATGAGTTCTTCAGGAGTGTATAGAGCTGTTATTTGTGCGCTACTTTTCTTAACTCCCACTTTTTCACCAAAATCGACCATTAACTTATATGCTGGTTTGCGCGCTTCAGAAAAGTTACTGGCTTCGATTATTGTGCCTACAAGTAACTCCACTTTTTGAAAGTCATCCCATGAAATAGTATTCATCCTTATAAATCCAAAACCAATTTAGTTCACTCCCATTCGCTGTTATCTACGAGAACCTTTCCAAGAAAGTCACCACTTTCAAGTAGATCATGAGCTTCCGATATGTGTATCTGCATCGACGTAGGCTTTGAACGCAATCGTTTTCCTTTACAAGCAGGTGCTTACTGGGAGCAAATCTCAGGTACAGAAAAATCAGCCGATTCAGTTGCAAGCGTCTTTCGGGCAGCTGCAGGAAGAGGGCAGGTTAAACATGCTACGATCGCAAAGCCGGTGTTCGCCGGTAGCCGGGGATGCACTGTTTAACTCACATTGTTTGAATATATAAATCATGTTCTGAATCTGATCGCCTGTATAAGGCTTCCCGAGAAACAGGCAGACCTTATCCTGATAGCGAGCGGGAATATCCGGCTCACCGCTTAATATCGCAAACCTGATGGATGGGTCGATAGCGAGCACCTGCTCCATCATCTCATACCCGCTCATCTGTGGCATGTGTACATCGGTCAATACAGCGCTGGGTGCCTTGAACGCATCTGATCGGACATATTCGAGATATTCTGATGCGCTGGCAAAGGTCATCACATTGCAATCATAAATCTCAATCATGTCTACCAGCATTTCTCTAAGCATTTCGGAATCATCAACCACGTGAAACATCATAGCTCCCTTGGGCTATCTGATTATAGCAGTTTTTATGCAATCTGGTTGTTTGTTTTTATGACAAGCGTCCCGGTGTTTTTACACTGCAATGGTTACCAGTGACTCACGGACTCAGTCTGGTTGAAAGGCGGCGGACGCGACTCTTCATTAACGGAGGTGATACGTCTTGTTCCGGGATGATATGAGACCTGTTGCCTGGGAGGCATAAAAAAAGCCGCCCGAAAGGGGCGGCTTTTAACAGATTATGCTGACAAGTTTTATTAGTTACCGGTTGAGCAAACCAGTTCTTCTTCGACTTTACCGGACTCGATTTCATCGATGATTTTCTGGTAGTGCTCATTGACCGGGCAACCACAGGTATGCTGGCTGGTTGCATGCAAACGGGCCTGTTCAATATGCCACTGGGCTACTTTCAAGTGCTGATCTACATTCATGGGAATCACCTTTTTTTTATTTTCGGCTGGTTTGCCTTAATAGACGCAAGACTAACCATACGGTCGCTGAAAGACAAAACCGATTTAGCCGTTAAATATGTTCGCGTGTTTTGTGGAAGGTGACATCCGGCCACTGCTCAATGGTATAATTCAATTTCCACAAGCTCGGTGCCAGATAAGCCAGGAACCCGTCACCGTCTTCGGCCAGGTTCATCTCAAACAGGCGGCGGAACTCGGCCATCTTCTTTTCATCTTCGCAGGTGACCCAGCGTGCCACCTGAAAATCGGTGGAGACATAATCGGCATCCACGCGGTATTCCGTTTTCAGTCGCTCCACAGTTACATCAAACTGCAACACACCGACCGCGCCCAGGATGTAATCACCGGTGAGCAGGGTTTTGAAGATCTGTACTGCACCCTCTTCGGAGAGCTGAACCAGTCCCTTGTGCAGTTGTTTGCGCTTCATCGGATCTTTCAGACGAACGCGACGGAACAACTCCGGTGCAAAGTTCGGGATACCGGTGAATTTCAGAGGCTCACGGGTGGTGAAGGTATCACCGATTTTGATCGTGCCGTGATTGTGAATACCGATAATATCGCCGGCATAGGCCTCTTCGACATGGGAGCGATCCTGTGCCATAAAAATCGTGGCATTGGGGATCTTGATATCCTTGCCGATACGATGGTGGCGCACGCTCATGCCCCGCTCGAATCGACCGGAACAGATGCGGAAGAATGCAATGCGGTCACGATGGGCCGGATCCATGTTTGCCTGAATCTTGAAACAGAAGCCGGAGAAATCCGGTTCATCCGGCGTCACGGTGCGCTCCACCGCTTCGCGCGGGCCGGGAGCAGGGGAGAGCTCGACAAAGGCATCGAGCAGCTCCTTGACGCCGAAGTTATTGATGGCGGATCCGAAAAAGACCGGTGTCTGGCTGCCGGCAAGAAAGTGATCGAGATCAAACGGGTCAGCCGCACCCTCCAGCAGCTCGATATCCCCGCGCAGCTCATCGGCCTGATGGCCGAGAATCTCGTCGAGTTTGGGGTCGCTCAGGTCGTCAATACGGATGGTTTCGAAATCGGACGTTTCCATGCCGGCCGTAAACAGGTGTAGCTCCTTTTTATACAGGTTGTAAACGCCGCGAAACGCTTTACCCATACCGATCGGCCAGGAGAGCGGCGTGCACTCAATTTGCAGCTTCTCCTCAATCTCGGTCAACAGATCCAGCGGTTCCTGTCCCTCGCGATCAAGTTTGTTGATGAATGTGACGATGGGCGTATTGCGCATGCGACAGACTTCCATCAACTTTTCCGTTTGCGGCTCCACGCCCTTGGCCGAGTCGATAACCATCATGGCCGAGTCGACGGCGGTCAGCACGCGATAGGTATCTTCGGAGAAGTCCTGATGGCCCGGGGTGTCGAGCAGATTGATTTCGAAATCGCGGTAATTGAACTTCATCACCGAGGAGGCGACCGAAATACCGCGCTCCTGCTCAATTTTCATCCAGTCGGAGGTGGCATGGCGTGTGGCCTTGCGGGCTTTGACGGCACCGGCCATCTGGATAGCGCCGCCGAACATCAGCAGCTTTTCAGTCAGCGTGGTTTTACCGGCATCCGGATGTGAAATAATGCCGAATGTGCGCCGTTTTGCGATTTCCCTGGTCAGACTCATGCGTTTTGCTCCAAACCTCTTTCTCTGCTTATATAAAGGCGGCGCAGTGTAGCGAAGTTGGAGGCGGATGTGGATGACTTACTAAGATGTGAGCACTGGCAGCTTGATATCCTGATCCATCATGCAGCCGTCACATAGTCACCACTATCGCATGCCTTGTTGCCATACCTATGGCATCAAAGCATTTGCTTATTGTAGTTTACCATGGATATGCCCCGCCTTGTCCACGCGCATCAGTAACACCGACGACGGCCGCTCAGGGGGAGTGGCATTAACGAAGAGCGCCGTGCTCCAGGCATCGGCGAGCATGGCCGATGGCGCCATCACCGTGGTGCTCTGGTTTTGCATGGCAGGCCAGCCGGTTTTTGGGGAGAGAATATGGTGATATCGTTTTCCCTGATAGATGAAGAAGCGCTCGTAATCGCCTGATGTAACGATGCTTTTATCACCTTTTAGATCCAGCTCTGCGAGTACGCCGCCGGGTTTGCGCGGGTCGCGTATACCGATGCGCCACGGGCGTTTGCCATGGCTGCCGATCAGACGAAGATCACCGCCGGCATTGATGATGGCATTGGTAATACCGTGCTGCCTGAGTACCTCAATACCGCGGTCAATGGCATAACCCTTGGCAATGCCGCCAAAGTCCAGCTGACAGCGCCTATCGGTACGCAGCCACTGCGCGCCGCTGCGCCTGATGCAGTGAGATGGGGGCACTGCGGCACGGATGGCGTCGGCCGACGGCGGAGAGGCGGGCGGAGGATCAAGAGAAAACCCCCACAGCAGATTCAGTCCGCCCAGTGCCGGATCAAATGCGCCGCCGCTTTGCTGTTGCACGTGCAGTGCTATACCCAGTACATAGCTGACTTCATCGGGCAGCGTGACCGGTGTATTTGGCGCCTCTTTGTTGAACGCTTTAACGGCGTTGGGCTGATCACCATAAATGGTGAATGTATCTTCAATGCGCTGCATTTCATCGGCAGCTGCGCTTATGGCCTGCTCGGCCTTATCCTGATCGACTCCGCTGACAGTATAGTCAACCAGGGTTCCCATCAGAAAACGGGTTTCATGCACATCGGACGGTCCGCTGCAGGCGGTGAGCAGTAGCAGGGTGAATAACAGGCTTTGGGGCAGCCGTAATAGCGGAGAATACATGCGATCATTCTTGTGATCGTCGGGCGAGTGACAAGAGTGAATATTTGTCCGTCTTGCCAACCCCGGCCAAATACCCGATGATTCCGCTCGGTTATAGCGGTGATCGATGAGTCCCGTATGATCGAATGCTGGTTTTCAAGGCACCGTGAAACAGAGTGCCTGCCATATGAGGTGAATCATGTCCGTAGTTCTTACTGAAGCAGCCGCACAGAAAGTGCATGGGTTGATGGAGAATGAGAGTAACGATCTGAATCTGCGCGTGTTCGTGTCCGGCGGCGGTTGCTCCGGTTTTCAGTACGGGTTCACGTTTGAAGAAGAGGTCAAGGAGAACGATACCGTGATTGATTCCAACGGCGTACGCCTGCTGGTGGATCAGATGAGTCTGGATCTGCTGGACGGTGCGGAGATTGATTATCAGACCAGTATCCAGGGCGAGTCCTTTGTGATCCGTAACCCCAATGCGGCATCTACCTGTGGTTGTGGTAAATCATTTACACCATCGGAAAGCGGAGCAGGCTGCTCGAACGCCGGTTACTAGCCCGAGAGAAAGATCAGGTTGAGGCAGGTTTTGCGTGCAGACACGAAAACCTGCCTCATATTTAATAATTACCCGTTAAAAATGATAGCGCACGGCGGCGGTAAACAGACTGGCCTCCAGCCCCTTGAAGTTGGTACTGATCGTGGCGGCGGTGTTCTTCGGCTTGCTGAGCATATGTGACCACTCAATTCCGGCCGAGTAATCATCATTGAGCTGGTAATCGAGTCCGAGTCCGTAAGCATAACCGATGCGGTTTTTGCTCTGCTTTGTACCACCAGTTGGCTGATAGGTTGTGTGTACGACGGCAAAGCCGATTAGTGCATAGCCGGTCAGGTTAGTGGTAAACGGATACTGGGGTTTCAGATAGTGGGCCACGAAATCCATACGCCGTTTTGCCGGAGCCGGCAGATTACTGGTTTGACTGGCTGTTGCTCCCAGTCGTACCTCTGCGCCAAAATACTCACTGAAATGATGGCCGATCTGTAGGTAGCTGCCGAAAACAGCTTTTTTATTTAACCCGTTGCCGAGATTTATGGCGCCTGCGCCCAGTCCGACATAATGTGATCCGGCAGCCCACGCAGGCATGCTGAAGGTCAGTGCAAGCAGTGTGGTGATAGTAGCGATGATCCGATGTTTCATATGTGCTCCTCTGTTTTTTGCGGCGCAATATAGCTGCAGGAAAGCGTATGAGAACCACAGCAGTTACATGGATATCGGGCATGTTAAACCGGATCTGATGGCCGCACTCTGTCTTTAGCTGACTTCGCGGTTAGAGTGCGCACAACTTTACGATAAATGTATCATCATGGGATTGCTCGAATGGAAAGCTATTACGTAACCACACCGATTTATTATGTGAATGATGAGCCGCACCTGGGCCATATCTATACGACGATTGCCGCCGATGTGCTGGCGCGTTATCAGCGTATGGCAGGCCGCGATGTGTTTTTTCTGACCGGTGTGGATGAGCACGGGCAGAAGGTGCAGCAGGCGGCGGAAGCACGCGGTATTGAACCGATTGAGCTGGCCGACCAGGTGGTTGAGCGCTATCAGAGTTTGTGGCCCGAACTGGCCATTACCAACGATGATTTTATCCGTACCAGTTCCGATCGTCATCGCAGAGGTGTACAGGCGATGTGGCGTCGGCTGGAAAATGCCGGTGCGATTTATAAGGGGTTCTACGAGGACTGGTACTGTGTGCCGTGCGAAACCTACTGGACGGAAACCCAGCTCAATGATGCCGATTGCTGGGAAGAGAAGCATTGCCCGGACTGCAAACGAGCGGTGGAGAAGGTACAGGAGGAGTCCTATTTCTTTCGTCTGAGCGCCTATCAGGATCGTTTGCTGGAATATATCAACGCCAACCCCGACTTCATCGGGCCGGCCTCCCGCCGGAATGAAGTGCTGCGCTTTGTCGAGTCGGGGCTCAACGACCTCTCTGTTTCGCGTACAACCTTCTCCTGGGGCGTACCGGTACCCGGCGATGAAAAACATGTGATTTATGTCTGGATCGATGCGCTGACCAATTATTTGTCAGCACTCGGTTTTCCGGATCAGGAACTGCCGAAATACTGGCCTGCCGATGTACACCTGATCGGCAAGGATATTCTGCGGTTCCATGCGATTTACTGGCCTTGCATGTTGATGGCTGCCGATCTGCCATTGCCGCAGCGGCTCTTTGCCCACGGCTGGTGGACGGTCGAAGGCGAGAAGATGAGTAAGTCGAAGGGCAATGCGCTGCGTCCGGCCGATTTGCTGGAGCAGTATGATGCCGATGTCATCCGCTATTTCCTGCTGCGTGAGGTGCCATTTGGTCAGGATGGCGATTTCTCGTTCAGCGCGATGAAACAGCGCTACAACTCCGATCTGGCCAATGATGTCGGCAACCTGCTCAATCGATCTCTGGCGATGCTGAACAAATATCGTGACGGCGTACTGGCCGAGCCCGGTGATGAGCAGGCTGTTGATCGTACCCTGATTGCCGATGTGGAGGGGATGCAGCGTGATGTTGCCGCACACATGAATAAACAGGCATTCCACCTGGCGCTGGAGCGGATCAGTGTGGTGGTGCGTCACGGTAACCGCTACGTTGAGGAGAATGCGCCGTGGTCGCTGGCCAAGGCCGGCGATGAGGCTCGCCTGAATACCGTGCTTTACCATCTTGCTGAGACGCTGCGACTGGTTGCCCTGCAACTGATGCCGTTTATGCCAGGCAAAATGAGTGCGATGCTGAACCAGATTCAGGGTGCCGAGTTGATGAGTCAGACGCTGACTTTTGCCAGCCATGGCGGGTGGGGATTGCTCAAGCCCGGTCATCAGTGTGAAAAGCCGCAACCGCTTTTTCCGCGTATGGATTAATAATAAGCATTAATGCTTCATTTATAAGTAATTGAAAAGAAACAACTAAAATCACGTCCTATCGCTGTTTTTCCGGGAGGGTGACATGCGACGGATCATCACGCTGGTGATCTGTGTCACAAAAGATTGTCAACTGCATTTTTTGGTTGCACCATTGGACCATGCCGAGGAAGTTGTTAAAGCGCTATATGCCGGATCATGAGACGATCCGCACCCATAAGTGTTTGCGCTGTTTCGGTGTGCTGTTACATAAACCCTCCCTTTGGCACCTGAATCGACGGTCGGTAGCCACGGCTTTTGCTGTCGGTCTGTTCTTTGCTTTTGTACCTCTTCCGTTCCAGATGGTGCTGGCGGCCGGCGGCGCCATTCTCTTTAACGGCAATCTGCCGATCTCTGTGGCTATGGTGTGGCTGACCAATCCGCTAACCATGCCGCCTATCTTTTACGTCGCCTATCTGGTTGGTGCATGGATATTGAATGTACCGAAAGGGAACTTCAATTTTGATAATCTCTCTCTTGAGTGGCTGCATAACGGTTTGGCATCAGCCTGGCAGCCGTTTCTGCTTGGCTGTCTGGTTCTTGGTGCGGTGAGTGCGCTTACCGGCTATGTCGGTATGCATCTGGCCTGGCGAACCATGGTGCTCAAGCGCTGGCGTCGCCGCCATCATCATCAGCTCTCCAAACTCAGCCAAAGCCACTGATTTACTTTGGGCGCAGGTCGCCCGCAGTATTTCTGATGCCACCGGTCACCTGTTTCAACTGCACAATACAGTACCCGTCGGGGGTGGCAGCATCAATGAGGCCTATTGCCTGCATGGTCAAACTGCCGCTCAAGCAGTTACATATTTTGTAAAATGTAATCGCCCTGACTGGTTGGTTATGTTTGAGGCGGAGGCGGACGGCTTGCAGGAGCTGGGCAAAGCCGGCGCCATCCGTGTCCCGGAGCCTGTCTGTCATGGGACTGCTGCTACAAAGGCCTGGCTGGTAACCGAGTACATCTGTTTTGCTGCACCTGCAGCCGGTTCAAACGCGCGGCTGGGCAGAGAGCTGGCGGCGCTGCATCGGTGTCAGGCAGAGAGGTTCGGATGGAGCCGTGACAATACCATCGGCTCAACCACCCAGCTCAACACGCCTTCCGATAGCTGGGTTGACTTCTTCCGTGATCAGCGGCTGGGCTTTCAGCTGTCGCTGACGGCGAAACGGGGCTTTTCTGCCTCCTTGCAGGATAAGGGTGAGCGCCTGCAAGCCGACCTCGGACACTTTTTTTCAGCTTACAGGCCGCAGCCGTCGTTACTGCACGGAGACTTGTGGGGCGGTAACAGAGGCTTTGATCAGGCGGGGAACCCGGTCCTGTTCGATCCTGCGGTATATTACGGTGATCGGGAGGCTGATATCGCCATGACCGAGCTGTTCGGAGGCTTCGATGCCGCATTTTATGCCGCATACTGTGAGGCCTGGCCGCTGGATGCGGGGTACGGCGTGCGCAAATCACTGTATAATCTCTATCATATTCTCAACCATGCCAACCTCTTTGGCGGCGGTTACGCTCGTCAGGCGGAATCGATGATGGATCAGTTACTGGCCGAATACTGATTGCCTGTGTCTGGTCGACTTATAGCATGGCCGGATGCTGATCATCAGAGGTATCATGTGGTTATGTTTGTGCAGTCAGTTGTTATGGCTTGAAGGCTGCAGCGGAACACCGCATGCAGCAAAATCCATGAACCCGGCATTGCGCGTCTCCTTGCATGAGGTCGGTCGCGTGTGTAAGCCTGATTATAATGACATCCCCGCTGAGCAGCTGAGCTTTGCTACGGCTGAGTTGAACAGTTCATTGCCGGCCACTCTTGAGCGTGCCGGCCTGCTCGATGCCGGCTCGGAAGTATCGCTGGATGTCTGTATTGATCAGCTCTATCTGCGTCCGGGGCTGGTTACACTGCTGCTCTTTCAGGTAGCCGAACCCGATTATCTGGTGGTTCGGGCAAGGTTGGGCAGGGCAGGGCGTGTGTTGCACTCATGGCGACTGGTCGCAGAAAATAGTGCAGGCGGCTCAATGGCTTCACCCGGCAAAACAAGGCGCGCTCAGATGCTGATCAATGTGATTACCCGCAAGCTGGTGAACAGGCTGGAAACAGCAGTGATACGGCCATGATCATCTTTCCGCATCCATCGCAGGCGAATGAGGAGGGGCTGCTGGCTATCGGCGGAAACCTGCAGCCACAAACACTACTGGCAGCCTATGCCCGCGGTATCTTCCCGTGGTATGCCGAGGGACAACCGATACTGTGGTGGTCACCTGATCCGCGCATGGTGCTCTTTCCCGATGAATTTCATTGCTCCCGGCGGCTGAGTCGCCGACTCAAACAGGTGCGCTATCGATTCAGCCGCAATGAAGCGTTCGCCGATGTAATCAACCTGTGTGCGAATATTCCCAGAAAAGGAGAGCAGGGCACCTGGATACTGCCCGAGATGAAGGAGGCGTATCTGCGCCTGCATGAGTTGGGATTTGCTCACTCTGTTGAAGTGTGGGAAGGCGAATCCCTGATCGGGGGAGTGTACGGCGTACTGACGGAGCGTGTCTTTTTTGCCGAATCAATGTTCAGCCTGAAAACCGATGCCTCAAAAATGGCACTGGCGCACCTGGTTGCGCTGGCAAAAGCAGAGAACTGGAAGGTGATCGACAGCCAGTTTCATACCGATCACCTAGCCAGTCTCGGTGCGCGAGAAATTCCACGTCAGCGTTTTCTTGATCTGATCAATGGGGTGCGCGGCGATTGATAAAATGCTTATGATGCGTTATCAATGGGGAGAAACCGCAAATACATTATGATGCGTCGGTGACAGATGCCGGCGCAGCAAAAGGGTCCTCCATATGAGTCTGAAAACCAATCGCGAACAACTGATCATGACGGCGGTACAGGGGAGCGTTGCTCCGGCCCATCAGTGGGCACCGTTTGAAGTGGGGGCGGCCGGCGAAATATTCTCCTGGCCATCCACCGGCGGCATTACCTATAACGTGAAAATCGGCGATTCGGTATTCGGCTGGGCCGGTGAACATATCGAGCCGGGCGTATCGACCACACTGAGTCACAAGAATCGCAAGGTGGAAGCCGGTTACCAGTTTATGGCCTGCTGCGGCAATCAGGCGCGTGTCGTCTCCGGTGAGGCCAAGGGAGAGACGGGTACGGTGCTCGGTCATCATGGCGGTGTGGAGCATCTGATGATCGATTTTCCCGATAGCACGCTCGACAGGTTAACCTGCGAAGACAAGTTTCTGATCCGCGGTTACGGGCAGGGTTTGCGCCTGATCGATCATCCGGATGTCTATATCTATAATCTGGATCCCGATCTGCTGGAGGCCTGGGGGTTGAAGGAGAGGGCGGATGGCCGCATCGAAGTACCGGTGCATGTCATTATCCCCGGTCACGCCATGGGTTCAGGTATCGGCGCACTGTCGGTGACAACGGGTGATTATGACATCCTCTGCCACGATCAGGCGACCGTCAGCGAACACGGCATGGAGAGGCTGCGCTTTGGTGATTTTGTGGCTGTACTGGATCACGACAACCGTTATGGACGCACCTACCGCAAGGGCTCGATCACCATCGGTGTGGTGATCCATTCCGATTCGCCGCTGGCCGGACACGGTCCGGGCATGATGACGCTGATCAGCGCCTGCGATGACAAACTGGTTCCGGTACTCAGTGATGATGCCAATATGGGTGCAATCAAGCGCATAGGCCGTTATGTCTAGTGCCGGCATGCGTGTTGCATGCATACAGATGAACTCAGGCGCCGACAGAGAGGCGAATCTGGAGCAGGCATCGCTCCTGTTGCAGCAGGCTGCGTCAGCCGGTGCCGAGCTGGCCGTTCTGCCTGAAAACTTTTCCCTGATGGGCGCAAGCTTAAGCGACAAGCGCTTGCTGGCCGAGCCGCAGGAAAATTCGACGGTATTGGCTTTTCTCTCGGAGCAGGCGATCACGCACCGAATGGCGATTGTTGGAGGCAGCACGCTGTTAACAGGGGGGCAGGACAAGTTACGCAACGCATGTCCGGTTTTTTCTGCCGATGGGCGGATGCGCGCAATCTATGACAAGATACACCTGTTTGATGTGGATCTGGACGGCGAATCCTACCATGAGTCTGAGAGTGTTGTGGCAGGCGAGCATCCATGCTCTGTTGCGTTGGGCGATTTTCGTTTCGGTTTGTCGATTTGCTATGATATCCGCTTTCCCGAACTCTATCGTCACTATGCAGATAGCGGGTGTGATGTCGTGTGCGTGGTGGCCGCATTTACAGAACAGACGGGGCATGCGCACTGGCAAACACTGTTGCGGGCCCGCGCGATCGAGAACCAGTGTTATCTGCTGGCCTCGGCCCAGTGGGGCGTGCATGCAGATGGACGCAGAACATGGGGGCACTCGATGATTATCGACCCGTGGGGGGAAGTGATGGCGCTACAGGAAGAGAGCACAGGTGTGATCATGGCTGATCTGACATCCGCACGCCTTGCGCACATTCGTAAGATCCTGCCCAGCCTCCAGCACAGACAGATAAGCCGCTGATATGCGGCTTAAGCAAGGGTTAAATAAAGGGTATCCGGACACTGTCCACAGAGGTTGTGGATAAGTCGGTGCATGAAACTCCGTAGGCCATTGTATTGTTACATTGCAGTGACATGCGTGTGACATGCCTAAAATTTAGCAGTTACAATTAACTGTTTTTTTACAGTATGTTGGATGCAGAATGTAAAGCCAAATAACGGACAAACAAGCTAAGTCATCACAACCGGAAAAAGCAGTGGTTGATGGTGGATAGAAGTGTGTAAACCGGCGGGCCTACGCTATAGGACTATTCAGGATAACCGAACAGGAGCAAATTGAAATCAATCGGCCTGAACACCTGTTAAGTATGTCATTTGTTTTCCACATTCGTAAACTGCGATGCGTTTTGAATCCGGACCAGGAGATGGGCGATGATTGAGGTGATATTTTTGGCCGTAGCGCTATCTATGGATGCCTTCGCTGTTTCTATCGGATTGGGTTCTAAAGGGGATAAAGCGAGCCTCTCTTCGCTGGCCCTGAAAGCGGGAATCTGGTTTGGCCTGTTTCAGGGGTTGATGCCCTTGATCGGTTACCTTGCCGGTCATGGGGTTCTGGGCTGGGTTGAGGCGTATGCTCCATGGATTGCTTTTGGGCTGCTTGCACTTATCGGGGGCAAGATGATTTATGAATCCTTAGGCGAAGGCGTTGAAGAAGAGATTTCTGTTGTGACGAACAGAGTGATGTTAACGCTCGCAATTGCGACCAGCATAGATGCGATGGCAGCGGGATTTACTTTAACCTTGTTGGAGGTCAATGCCTTTCTGGCGTGTCTGATTATTGCGGTTACGACCTTTGTGTTTAGCTGGATAGGTGTATTTGTCGGATACCGTAGCGGCACCTGGCTGGAGAGCCGGGCGGAGTTGTTTGGCGGCATTGTATTGATTCTTATTGGTCTGAAGGTTTTGCTGTTCTAACAATCAGTATTAGTTCTAATCACGGCCGATGACGGCCTGTGGTCGCCAGCGAAATGCGGTCAAAAGCGGACATTCGTAGGGCGATTAACCCTTCTTATTTCTCTTAGACTTTTTGTAGGAGTGGATGTGGCGACCAAACTCCCTATCCCTGGCTCTTTTCTCCGCTAACGTTGCTGTATTCAGTTCCTGCTCTTTCATCAATTTCAGATAATTGGTCAGGCGACGCTCATCCAAGCCGCTGGATTCAATCGCGCTCCGAACAACGCATCCTGGCTCGTTTTCATGCTGGCAATCCTTGAACCTACACAGCTTGGCAAGCTCGGTAATTTCACTGAAGGTATCCTCAATGCCTTGTTCACACTCAGCCAGTTGAAGCTCCCGCATGCCGGGTGTATCGAGCAACAGACCTCCCGAAGGTAGAATATGAATAGATCGCGATGTGGTCGTATGGCGTCCCTTTGCATCATCCTCGCGAATGGCATTGGTCTGTTGGGCACTCTCTCCCAGCAAGGTGTTGATCAGTGTTGATTTTCCAACACCTGACGAGCCCAGAAATGCAACGGTATTGCCTTCAATACACCATCCGCCCAGTTTGCAGACACTTTCCGGATCAAGGCTGTTCACCGTAACCGTTGAAAGAAACGGGTCCATATCATGTACTTGAACCACGTATTGGTCTGGATGTTTGCATGTATCCAGTTTTGTCAGGACAACTACTGTCTCAACACCTGCCTCGTTGGCTACGGCCAGATAACGCTCGATACGATTGAGATTAAAGTCTTGATTCATCGAACTAACGATAAATACCGTATCGATATTGGATGCGATCAACTGGGTTGTAACTTTTGTGCCGGCCGCCTTGCGGGAAAAGAGCGAAAACCGTTCGAGCAGGCGAATGAATCCCCCCGATGAATCGAGTACGATCCAGTCACCCACCGAAAACTCAGGCATATTTTTCGAAACACGAATCGGCTTCTTCCCCTCTGAAGTCTGCACATGGATCAAGCCTCTCTCATGAGAAACTACTCGACCTACTGTAGCGTTTTCCCACTCATCAAGAGTCAGCTGTTGCTGGAAACAGGGTTTCCAGCCTAATTGCGACAGAGAACCTATATTTAGCAAAATAACTCCTGAAGAGACCTAGGCACCAATAGAAAACAATTGTGATAGCACAGTCAAACTTTTGAATGTCCGCTATTGGCAATAGTCGTCGTTCAGACTCATGCTGTTATTACTATAAAAGCTTGAGGAACATGGATCTACCTAATCCCAGAAGTGGTCTGTCGCGCGGCGAGACAGCGCCGCTTGCTCTCTTGCCGTTTCGGCAGGGCTGCTGGCAGGGGAGAAGCATATAGGCTTAGTCTTGAACGTTATTTTTTGCGTTGATCCATGATGGTTTTATAGGCGTCATTGATCAGATGCATCTGTTGCTCGGCAAATTGCATGAAACCATCCGGAAGGCCTTTGGCTGCAATTTTGTCGGGATGGTAGTCCATGCATAGTTTACGATAGGCACGCTTTACTTCGCTGTCGCTACTGTCCGGCTCGCAACCGAGGATCTTGTAGGACTCGCTGATATCGGCATGTTGACCGTGGAACTCCTCTTTGAGAATCTGATAGTGGGATTGATCCAGGCCAAGGTGGGATGGGATTTCCATGAGAATGGCATCCTCTGCCGCATGCAACTCACCATCGGCGTAGGCCACTGAAAACAACAGGCGGTAGACCATTTCACACATCTGTGGCGCATGCCCGGCAATCTGCCGGTACTGTCTGGCGTAGTCATAGATGGTGTATTCATCATCCAGCGCATTTTTAAAGATCACGGCAGCCGCCTTCCGATCTTCGGCATCCATCTCTATTTGCGTGCGTGCCAGATGGTTGATCAGGTCAGCCTCTTCGGATGTGACGCGGCCATCGGCCTTGGCCATTTTTGCCAGCATGGAAAACAGCGCCACGAAGAAAATACTTTGTGCCTCCTGTTTGCTCATGCCTGAAAGCTCTGCTCCACCCATCTGGGCGGAGTGAGTGACATGTGTGTATGCCTTGCTCATCGAGTGGCCCAGCCAGCCGCCAATGCCTGCACCGATTGGTCCGCCGATCATTGCGCCAATACCCGCACCGATTCCTGCTCCAAGCCATGACATATGATTCTCCTGTGAAACTTTTGATCCTCGCAACAATGAAGTTGCCGGGATTTCACAGGCTGCAAATACACCGGTGAATAGCAAGAGCCATGTTGTAAGTGGTGGAGTGGTCAGCAGGGGACAAATCGGGCGCATACACAGCATTCAGTTCGCAGGGTGATACAGATATATCAATGGCTTGATTTGGTCGCAATCGCTATGAACAGGGTGAAAACAAAGGGGATGTTACGGGTATCCACAGAGGCTGTGGATAAGGCGGTGGATGAAAAGCAAAACAGGCAGTGCACTGTTACATCGCCATGACATGCGTGTGACATGCCTAAAAGTTAGGACTTTATTTTAGTTGTTTTATATAGCTAACTTAGACTCACTCAGTGAATGTGAAATATTGGAAATAAGCCTAAATGATAAAAGTAGTGTGAAAGCCTTGATCCATAGTGGATAAATGTGATCAGCGATCCGCTTTTAGCTGCCTGAGCGCTTCAAACAGGGTAATACCGCAGACGGTTGCCAGATTTAATGAGCGTACCGGTGCATCTGCACGCATGGGTACGGTAAGCGGCTGTATCTCAGCCAGAATAGCAGCACTCAGACCGCGTGTTTCCGGTCCGAAGACCAGCACATCGCCGTGTGAGTATGTGACATCCCAGAAGCTGGTAGATGCCTTGGAGCTCATGCCATACCAGTTCCTGTTTCCATCCAGTGAGCTGCGTAGCTGCTGCCAGCTGTCATGGTGGGTGACATCCAGATATTGCCAGTAATCCAGGCCGGCCCGCTTCAGTGAGCGATCGTCCACGGAAAATCCGAGCGGATGGACCAGATGCAGGGCAGCCCCGGTACAACCGCACAGCCTGGCAATATTGCCGGTATTCGGAGGTATTTCCGGCTCCACGAGTACGATATGAAGTGATGGACTCATCGCCGTTATCCTCAGTCACTGCGCGGCCGGAGGCAATAGAGAGGATAGTGCAGCACAGGGTGCAGGTGGCTATTTATGCAGCCATCGGCTATATGTTCTGTCGTATTCATTGTATTGTTCCGCACTACTCAACACGACAGGGGGCGGCATGAGCGAAAGGCAGGCGTTGAAAGCGCTGACCAGCCTGGACAGGTTTTATCAGGAGTTACGCAGAATTCCGAAGCTGGACAGGGAAGAGGAAGATGCGCTGGCACGCAAATGGCAACGTGATCATGACCTGGCTTCGGTACAGCAATTGATTAATGCCAACCTGCATGTGGTGGCAGCTATTGCGCGCGAATACCGCCATTTCGGCCTGCCTGAGGAGGATCTGATTCAGGAGGGAACGTTGGGTTTGATGCAGGCGGTCAAGCGCTTTGATCCGGATCGCGGATTCAGGCTGAAAACCTATGCCGCTTACTGGATACGTGCCTCTATTCATGATTTTATTCTGCGCTCATGGAGTATTGTGAAAATGGGCACCAACAAGCTCCAACGCCGCATTTTTGCAGGTTTACAGAAGGCTGAATGCGCTATCGCAGCACTTGAAGGTAGGGGGCTGGAAGGCGTGGCCAGCCAGTATGGTGTTTCCGGTGAGTCCTATCAGCAGATTGCCGCATCATTCCTGCGTCGGGATTACTCAATCGATTCAGATGCTACGGAAGATGGTAATATTATTGAGCTGCCGGCTCCCGGTGATACGCCCGAACAGGCGCTGGTCGCAAAAGACTGGCAGTCGTTTACCACGATGCAGCTAAAGCAGGCGATGGAGGCGCTCTCCGAGCGGGATCGTAATATTATTCGCCAGCGCTATCTGGTGGAGCCGCCATCAACACTGAAAGAGTTATCCGAGGATCTCGGTATCTCAATCGAACGGGTTCGTCAGCTTGAAGCCCGCGCCATGAAAAAAATCGGTGAACTATGTCTGGATTTTGCCGAGCAGTCGGATAACTAAAGCAAGCCCGGCAGGGTAAGCGCATTAAAATTTTGTAGTCAGATGATCTTGAACTAGCGCAATCTATACATGTCCTTTCTTTGGCGGCACAAAAAGGCAGGAGCCGTTTGGACGGCGATTAGCCGCCCGCAGGGTGAAAGCCATGAGGCTTGAATCAAAGAAAGGACAAGTGCGGTCCTTACTTGATATTACGATCAGCTACGGCACGGCTACGGATTGAATATTCACTAAATGAATAAAGGGTCGTTGCGATTGCCCTGTGCAAGCCGGGCGATTTCATAGTTATAACCGGGCACTACTGCCCGGCGACGGTCAGACCCTCAATAGCAATCGAAGGCACGGCGGTTGAGCCGAACCAGGTCAGATCGGAGCCAACATAGCTGATCTGGCTGAACATCTGTTTCAAATTGCCGGCAATGGTGATCCCCTGCACCGGGCGAACGATTTCGCCGTTCTCAATCAGGAAACCGCCTGCACCGCGTGAATAATCGCCGGTGACACCGTTTACGCCGAAACCGATCAGTTCAGTGACCAGCAGTCCGTTGCCGATCTGCTGCAATATTTCGGCCTGAGACAGCGATCCGGCATGCCAGATTAGATTGGATGAGCCGATGCCGATATCGCCGGTCAGGCCGCGTGAGGCGCTGCCTGTTTCCGGCTGTCCCAGTCGCCTGGCCGTATAGCGGTCGGTGAGAAAGTGTTTGAGCATGCCGCCTTCGATCAGACGATGGCGGCTGCAGCGTGTGCCTTCGCCGTCAAACAGCCGATTGCCCAGCCCCTGCGGGTGGTCCGGATTATCATCAATGCAAACGGAGTCCGGAAATATCGACTGATTCAGGCAATCGGTCAGGAAAGAGCGCTGTTGCAAGATGGCGCGACCATTGATAGCTGAAACAAGATGGCCCAGCAGCGATGTGGCCGTGCGTGGCTCGAAGATGACGGTTGTTTCACCACTCTCCATGCTACCCGGATTCAGGCGCGCTACGGCACGCTGTGCGGCTTCAGTGGCAATGGCTTCAGGAGATCGCAACTCCGATGCATGCAGTGCACGGTGCCAGGCATAATCACGTTGCATGCCATCGCCCGTGCCTGCAATAACCGAGGCGCTTAGTGAGGCTGAACTCCTGTTGTAGGCAGCGGAAAAACCGTCGCTGGATGCATAGAGCACGCGACTGCTGCCAAAACTGGCATTGGCGCCTTCGCTGTTGCTGATTTTGTCGGAGTAGGCGAGGGCGATCTCCTCGCAGGTCAATGCAGCTGCTTTGGCCTCCTCCAGGCTCCAGCCCGGATCATCATGGTTGTGGTGTTGTTGCCAGGCATCCAGTTGTTCACGCGTTGGATGGGTTGCGCCGGTCGGGGGGACGGCATCCGGATCGGGCTCGGAGATACGCGCCATGGCGATCACCTGATCGGCCAGTTTGCGCAGCCCTTCACTGGAGAGGTCGGAGGTGGAGGCTGTGGCAAAGGCCATGCCGCCCGGGGTTTCAACAAATGCACGCAGTCCCATGCCGCGCGCATCTTCGCGCTCAACCGATTCAACAGCGCCATTACGCACGCTGATGGAGTCTCCGGTGTCGGCTACGCTCAACGCATCGGCATGCGCAGCTCCTGCCTTGATCGCGGCTTCTACCAGTTGTTCGGCAAACTGTCGGTCGGGGAGGGTATTCACCTGATTACTCATGCTTCTGTGCCTCCGACAATCAGATCATCGATACGGATAGTGGGCAGGCCGACACCGACAGGTACGGACTGACCGCCCTTGCCGCAAGTGCCGACGCCCGGATCCAGAGCCAGGTCGTTACCGATCATTGATACCTTCTGCAGCACCTCATGACCTGCGCCGATCAGGGTTGCCCCCTTGACCGGATACTGAATAACGCCGTTTTCCACATAGTAGGCTTCGGATGTGGTGAAAACGAATTTACCGGAAGTGATATCGACCTGACCGCCGCCGAAATTGACTGCGTAAATGCCGCGATCAAGCGAGGCGAGGATATCATCGGGAGTATCGTTGCCGGCCAGCATAAAGGTATTGGTCATGCGTGGCAGTACCGGGTGCGCGTAAGATTCGCGTCGTCCGTTGCCGGTCGGCCGCATGCCCATCAGGCGTGCATTCTGTCGATCCATCAGATAGCCGGTGAGTATGCCGTCCTCGATGAGCACCGTGCGATGACTCTGCGTACCCTCATCATCCACGGTTAGCGAGCCTCGCCGCTCCGCAATGGTGCCGTCATCGACCACGGTAATACCACGCGCTGCAACCTGCTTGCCCATTTTGTCGGCGAATACCGAGCTGCCCTTGCGATTAAAGTCGCCTTCCAGCCCATGGCCGATGGCTTCGTGCAGCAGTATGCCGGGCCAGCCGGGACCGAGTACCACCGGCATGCTGCCGGCCGGCGCCTGGCGGGCGGTTAAATTCAGCGTGGCCAGTCGTACGGCTTCACGTACCAGTCGCTCAGGCTCATCTCCGCTGAGCAGACGCTGTAGCGAAAAGCGACCGCCGCCGCCGGCGCTGCCTGTTTCGCGCGTGCCGTTCTCTTCGACCACTACCGATATGTTCAGACGCACCAGCGGACGTGCATCATGCATATGGGCGCCGTCCATGCGCACAATATGAATATCGGAGAATGAAGAGGAGATGTTGGCGAATACCTGCCTGACGCGCGGGTCCAGCTCCCTGGCCAGTTTGTCCAGCTTCTCCAGCACGCTCTTGCGCTCGCTAAAGTCGATGTTTGCAGCCGGATTTACCGCCTGGTACAGGCGTGGTGCGGTATTGGAGGCATGGATATGCACCGGGTTTATACCACTACAGCCTGAGGCGATACTGCGGGCTGACCCCGCAGCCTGCATTAAGGCATCCGGCTCCAGTCTGTCGGTAAAAGCATGGCCGGTGGCCTCGCCCTTGATCACACGAGCTCCGATACCCTGATGGGTGGAGGCGGAGACATGTTTTACGCGTCCTTCCTCCAGTGCCAGCGACTCTGAACTGGAGTATTCCAGGTAGAGATCGCCGTCATCGGCATTGGCCGGCAACATGTGGGATAGCGTGTTTTGCAGAGCCTCTTTGGCAATGGGAAGCTCGTGATGCTCTGCAGCGGTTGGATCGGACTGTTGTCTGGACATTGTGCAATCGTCGTGCCAGTCGGCCGGCTGTCAAGCGATGTGAGTAGTAAGTACCTGCCACAAAGGCTTTGTACGCCTTATCTGGCAGCACGGCGCGCGACCGCTAGAAGCATTCTGCACGTGACGCAGGGCATCAGTCGTCTTAAACTGACGCCATGATTGAACTGATACGCATTACCGATCCGGTGACACTGCAAATTACCTGCGATGCACTGGCGGAGAACAATATCTTTTTTCAGGTGGAAAACGCGGGCATGAATGCTCTGCTGCCCGTACCAGATCTGATGTCGGCGCGTCTGCTGGTTGGTGCGGATGACGAAGTGATCGCCAGGCAGATTATCAGCGATCTGGAGCTGTAATGATCAGCGGGGCGCTGTCATTGCTGGCAGGCCTGCGTCTGCTCTTCATGACCGGGGAGTTGCGCAGTGTGCTCTGGCGCATGCTCGGTTTGCTGGTGATTCTGATGCTTGCTACCACTATCGCCTCGTTCTGGTTACTCGACTACATGGCTACCTTGTGGATACCACAGGGTGATGCATGGTACTGGCAGCTGCTGTCAGCTATCGCCTGGCTGCTGGCCTTTATTTTGTCGCTGATCAGCGGAGCTATCGCCTATGTGGCACTGGGCTCGGCGGCAGTCGCGCCCTGGCTGGATACGCTGGCGATGCGTGCCGAGCGGATGCATGGCATAGAGAGAGGCGAGAGCGGTAGTGGCTGGGTGGTTCAGGTCGGCGCCAGTCTGGCTAATTCTGTTCGTCCGCTGCTCGGCCTGTTGGCTTGGGGCATATTGGCGCTGGCACTGATCTGGATAGCTCCGCTTGCTACGGCCATATGGACATGGGCCGGCATCCGTTTTCTGGCTTATGAGCTGATGGATACCAGTGCATCTCGACAGGGCTGGAATTTTTCGCGTCGGCAACAGGAACAGAAAGAGCGCCGCTGGTTTTATGTCGGCTTTGCCGGTATTGCCATGCTGTTGTTGCTGGTGCCAATCGTGAATCTGTTTGTTATTCCGGCGGCAGTTGTTGCCCTCTCATCCGAGCCCGCTGGCACAACCTGAAATAACCGGGGTTAATGCCGGAGCTTTTTTGCACCCGCCTGAAAACAGATGGAGATACCGCTTGTTAGCGGATGTTTATAATTGTCGCAGCGCTTCGGGAAGACTGGCGATGGAGGGGAGGATCAGATCGGCCCGGATACCGGTCTGTTCTACGAAGGCTTGCCGGTATTTTCCGGTTTGTACCAGTGCGGTATGCAGACCCGCCTGTTGGGCGCCTGCAATATCCGATTCGATATCGTCACCTATCATCAATGCCGCCTCCGGATGGACGTGCAGGGCTATACAGACACCGTGAAAGAACGCCTGCGATGGCTTGCCGAGAACGATTGCCTGCGTGCCGGTTGCATACTCGATGGCAGTGACAAATGGCCCGATATCCAGATGCAGGCCATCAGGCTTTTGCCAGAAGCGATTTTTGTGCAGCGCAAGCAGAGTGGCGCCATCCATCACCTGATTGAAAATTCGATGCAGAATCGCCGGCGTGTAACCGCGATCGCCCAGATCTCCCATGACGATAAAATCGGGTTTCTCCTTCGTTAGTTCCACCGTGCTGAAATCCTCCAGCAGCGCATCCTGCACATAGAGTTGGGCGGTGGATGTGCCGATGGCCTGTACCGCCAGTGCTGCAGGTGTATAAATGTTATCCGGATCCATCGGGATGCCGAGATCAGCAAGTTTTTTGGCGATCGCACGGCGGGGAGAGGTTGTGGTATTGGTAACGCCGGCAACGGACAGCCCCAAATCTTTGATATATTGCACACTCTCTGCTGCGCCGGGCAGCAGCGCGTTGCCGATATAGAGTACGCCGTCCAGATCGAACAGTACGGCCCTGATTTCTGCTGATTGATCCAGTTTCATGGCACCAGTGTAGCAGATTTCGAGGGGATATGATGAGATAGCCTGTTCAGCTTCGTTTCAGAATCGGCTTCTATGGTGCCGCCGAATTAACGACAGCGCGTTCGCGTCGTATCAAGGAGAACATATTTATGAAAAAAATGATTACTGCAGCAGTAGTTTGTCTGGGCATAACCGGCGGTGCCGTATCTGCTCAGGCACAGGAGCTTTCCTACTATGCAGGCCTTGGCATGGGCGCAGTCAGTGTGGACTATAAGGCTGCCGGCATAGACCAGAAAAAGTCCTCTTTCGGCGGTTATGCGAATTTCGGTGCGGATTTTAATGAATATTTTGCCGCTGAAATGCGTATCGGTATGACAGGCAAGGACAAGCAGACCTATGCCGGTGCGATCACCCGTACATTTTCCAGCCCGACCTTTGTTTCTATACTCGGTAAGCTCAAGTACCCTGTCAGCTCCGACTTCGACCTCTACATGGTGGCCGGCGCAACAACTGCCAGAATCAAGGGTCAGGTGACCAGTCCGGGCAGCTCACTGTCACAGACCCAGACCAAAACCGGCCTGAGCCTCGGTGCCGGTTTTGATTACAAACTGGATAACCATGTTTCGGTTGGCAGTGAATGGGTTCAGTACATGTTCCCGGTCAAGCTGAGCACAGGCAGTGTATTCGCAGCCGGCTCCAAGGCACGCATGTGGGGCATTACCGGTAACGTTACTTATCACTTCTAGAAGCAGCAGGAAGAGCCAGTCTCATCACAAGTGAAGGCTGAATAGCTGTCAGGACCCCGCATTTTCGGATGCGGGGTCTTTTTTTTGGTTCATCGCGGTTTTCGGGAAGCTTTCTGCATGAAACGCTAAGATTCTGCGGGGTTATTGATCCCCCGTTAGCAGCCTGCCGGGACAAAGCAAGCGGCGCTGTCCCGCCGCGCGATAGGCATCGGATCAAAATATTTCGAGGTGTGCGGGTCAAGGACATAGATTTATTGTTACCTATGTCCTTGGACTAACCTGTTACCTATGTATATAAACCGCACAGTTTCAGGGCATGTTTGTTCATTCTTTGTACGTACAAAGAACGAACCAAGAAAAACGCCCCGAGACCAGTCTGCCCTGAAGGGTTTCCGAGTCCGTATCTATAAAGCCGGTCGCGGCTCCACCGCTTATTCCCGCTTTACAGATACGGACTCGGCAGACTGCTAGCGGGGTTCGTAGTCTTTCTTCCCACTAATGCGCGATGATTCTTTTTTTCAGCTGATTCTTGTGGTTTATGCGTTGCAGGCCGGAGGCATGGGAAGTGCAGATCTCTGTGTATGGTTATGAGTCTGACGGTAATTACAAGTCGACCCCGAACGAAAAAGTCCCCGCCATACGGCAGGGACTTTGTTCATAGCGTAGCGAGCCTCACAGAAGCCGCCTTTTTTGCAGGTGTGCCTAGCGGGGCAGGGTGGTAGATCCCATCAGAAACTCATCCACGCTACGCGCGCATTGACGACCCTCACGGATAGCCCAGACAACGAGTGACTGACCGCGACGCATATCGCCGGCGGTGAATACCTTGTCCATGCTGGTTGCATAGTTTGTATCGTCGGCAGCCACATTGCCGCGGCTGTCCCTTGTAAGCCCCAGCTCTTCAAGCATGCCTTCGTGCACCGGGTGTACGAAGCCCATCGCCAGCGTAACCAGTTGCGCAGGCAGCTCGAATTCCGAGCCTTCAATCTCATTCAGCTTCCACTGACCGTTTTCTTCCTTCCACTCCACACGCACGCATTCAACAGCCTGAAGATTACCGTCGGCATCACCGATGAAACGCTTGGTGGAAACTTCCCAGTCACGATCGCAACCCTCTTCCTGAGAGGTGGAGGTGCGCAGCTTCATTGGCCAGTTCGGCCATGTGATCAGCTTGTTCGGCACAGCTTCCGGTTTCGGCATGATCTCGATCTGGGTGACAGATTCAGCCCCGTGACGATTCGAGGTACCGATGCAGTCGGAGCCTGTATCACCACCGCCGATGACGACAACATGCTTGCCGGCAGCTGAAATGAACTCCTCATCAGGAATATCATCGCCCAGTACACGTTTGGTGTTTTTGGTCAGAAAATCCATGGCGAAATGAACGCCGTTCAACTCACGACCGGGCACAGGCAGATCCCGCGGTTTCTCGGCGCCACCGGCCAAAATCACGGCATCAAAATCGTTAACCAGTTCCGTGGCAGATACATTGTCGCCGACAGCCGAATTTACGCGGAATTCGACACCCTCTGCGCGCATCTGGGCCATACGGCGATCAATGACGGATTTATCAAACTTGAAGTTCGGAATACCGTAGCGCATCAAGCCGCCGATACGGTCATTCTTTTCAAACACAACGACTTCATGGCCGACACGGGCCAACTGTTGGGCTGCGGACATGCCGGCAGGGCCTGAACCGACGATGGCAACACGTTTACCTGTTTTGCGTGCCGGAATCTGCGGTGTGATCCAACCCTCCTGCCAGCCTTTCTCGACAATGGAGAGTTCGATATTTTTGATTGTAACCGCATCGCCGATCAGGTTGACCGTGCACGCCTCTTCGCAGGGTGCAGGACAGATCCGACCGGTAAATTCCGGGAAGTTGTTGGTTGAGTGCAATATGTCCAGAGCTTCGCGCCAGCGATCGTGGTAGACCGCATCATTCCAGTCAGGAATGATGTTGTTAATCGGGCATCCGTTATGGCAGAAGGGAATGCCGCAATCCATGCAACGTGCACCCTGTGTCTGCATATCATCAGGCAGTTTGGAAAACTCCTTGAAGTGTACAATGCGGTCTGCGACCGGCGCATAGCTCAGGTTTTCACGAGCAAATTCTTTGAATCCGGTTGCCTTACCCATGGATGGTCTCCTTTGCAGCCACTGATTTTTCAGCTTCCATTTCAGCCAGTGCACGGCGATATTCCACCGGAATCACCTTCACGAACTGGCTGCTATACTCATTCCAGTTTGCAAGGATCCGCTTGCCGGTGGCTGAGTTGGTATAATGTACATGACGCTGGATCAGCGTACGCAGAATATTCTGATCATTCTGGCTTATGGTGTGCGTGATGTTGACGCGACCGTGAGTCTCCAGATCCGCGCCCTGATGATCCAGATCTTCCAGTGCATCGGCTTCGGAAATAATCGGCTCCAGCGCGACCTGCGCCATATTACAGCGACTTTCAAATGTGCCGTCGGCATCCAGTACATAGGCAATGCCGCCCGACATACCTGCCGCGAAGTTACGGCCTGTGTCACCGAGAACGACAACCGTGCCGCCTGTCATATATTCGCAGCCGTGATCACCAACACCTTCAACAACGGTGACTGCGCCGGAGTTACGTACGGCAAATCGTTCGCCGGCCACACCGTTGAAGTAACATTCACCTTCGGTCGCACCGAACAGTACGGTGTTGCCGACAATGATATTCTCTTCGGCTATCAGTTTTGACTCAGCCGGCGGGTAGATCGCGATGCGGCCGCCGGAGAGACCTTTACCGACATAATCGTTGCCTTCACCCGCAAGATCAATGGAGATACCGCGCGTCAGCCATGCGCCGAGTGACTGGCCTGCCGTGCCCCTGGCTTTAATGACAATGCTATCTTCAGGCAGCCCTTCATGACCGAAGCGCTTGGCCACCTCACCGGAGAGCATGGTGCCGAAACTACGATCCACATTGCAGATCGCCGTTTCAATTACGACAGGTACCTTCTGTTCAAGAGCAGGCCTGGCCTGTTCGATCAGCTTGTTATCGATCAGTTTATCCAGTCCGTGGTTCTGACTTTCGCTGTGGCAAACGGAAGTGCCGTTGGCGTCGACCTGATGCAGAATAGGGGAGAGATCCAGTCCCTCTGATTTCCAGTGCCTGAGTGCATCATCGGTATCGAGCATGTCGGCTCGACCAACCATCTCAGCAAATGTCCGGATACCCAGTTCAGCCATGATTTCACGTGCTTCTTCAGCTACATACAGGAAGAAGTTCACCACATCTTCCGGCTTGCCGACAAACTTCTTGCGCAGTTCCGGATCCTGTGTGGCTACGCCAACAGGGCAGGTGTTCAGATGGCATTTGCGCATCATGATACAGCCTTCTGCAATCAGGGCGATGGTGCCGAATGCGATTTCATCAGCGCCAAGCAGGGCTGCAATGACCACGTCGCGACCGGTACGCATCTGACCGTCAGCCTGCAGTATGGTACGTCCGCGCAAGCGGTTGAGTACCAGTGTCTGCTGGGTTTCAGCCAGGCCTAACTCCCATGCAGAACCGGCATGCTTGATAGATGTTAGCGGACTTGCTCCGGTACCACCGTCATGGCCGGCAATTACGACGTGGTCGGCATGTGCCTTAACCACACCGGCAGCTACGGTTCCTACACCGATTTCTGAAACCAGCTTCACCGAGATATCAGCACGCGGGTTGGTGTTCTTCAGGTCGAAGATCAGCTGAGCCAGATCCTCAATCGAGTAAATATCATGATGGGGTGGTGGAGAGATCAGTCCAACCCCGGGTGTGGAGTGGCGTACGCGACCGATACGCTGATCCACTTTATGACCGGGCAGCTGGCCGCCTTCGCCGGGCTTGGCGCCCTGAGCCATCTTGATCTGAATCTGATCGGAGTTGGCCAGATATTCAGTGGTGACGCCGAAACGACCGGATGCAACCTGTTTGATGGCCGAGCGCATGGAGTCGCCATTGGCCATTGGTTTGAAGCGCTCCGGCTCTTCACCACCTTCACCTGTATTGGACTTGCCGCCAAGGCGGTTCATGGCGATGGCAAGTGTGCTGTGTGCCTCATGCGAGATGGAGCCGAAGCTCATGGCACCGGTGGCAAAGCGCTGAACAATGCTGCTGGCAGGCTCCACTTCAGAGAGCGGAATCGCCTTGGTCGCTTTGAATTTAAACAGACCACGCAGGGTTTTAAGCTTGCCTGCCTGATTGTTTATCTCATCCGCATACTCTTTATATAATGAGTAGTTAGATGTGCGAACTGCATGCTGAACCTTAGCGATAACTTCCGGTGTCAGCGTATGCTCTTCACCGCGAACCCGCCAGGCGTATTCACCGCCGACATCCAGCGCTCCCTTATAAATCATGACGCCGCGGAAGGCGTCGATATGACGCTGTGTGGCTTCCTGTGCGATCTCGGCGAGCCCTGCTCCTTCGATCTGGGTGGCCGTGCCGGTGAAGTATTTGGCTACGAAATCGGAGGCAAGACCTACAGCTTCGAATATCTGGGCGCCGCAATAGGACTGATAGGTGGAGATGCCCATTTTGGACATCACCTTGAACAAGCCCTTGCCGATAGCCTTGATATAGCGACTCTCAGCCTCGGCCTCGGAGAGGTCATCCGGAAACTGTCCATGGCGATGCATGTCCACCAGTGTTTCAAAGGCCAGATAGGGATTGATTGCTTCGGCACCAAAACCGGCCAGACAGGCAAAGTGATGAACCTCTCTCGCCGAGCCGGTTTCAATGACCAGGCCTGTCTCGGTGCGAAGGCCGGCTCTAATCAGGTGCTGATGTACTGCCGATGTGGCCAGCAGTGCCGGTATGGCAATGTTTTCGGCATTCATGGCGCGATCGGAAAGAATAATAATATTGTAGCGTCCGTGTACGGCCTCTTCCGCCTGCTTGCACAGGTTCTCAATGGCGGCTTCCATGCCGTCCGCATCGCGATCCACCGGATAACAGGAGGAGAGGGTGATGGTGCGGAAACGGTTGTCGGTATACTGATCGATATGACGGATTTTCTCGACATCGACATTGGAGAGGATCGGCTGATGAACTTCCAGTCGCAGCTGCGGCTCACTCTCTTCCAGACCCAGCAGGTTAGGACGAGGGCCGATAATTGAGATCAGGCTCATCACCATCTCTTCACGAATCGGATCAATCGGCGGGTTTGTGACCTGTGCGAAGAGTTGACGGAAATAGTTATACAGTGGTTTGGCACGGTTGGAGAGTACGGCAAGTGGGTTGTCATTACCCATGGAACCGGTGCCCTCCTGTCCTGAAACGGCCATCGGAGTCATCAGGAATTTGATGTCTTCCTGGGTATAACCGAAAGACTGCTGACGGTGCAGCATGGTGTCATGATCAGGCGTTTGTGGCGCCACCTCTTCAGGCAGATTTTCCAGCTGAATCTGGGTTTTGGCCAGCCACTCACGATATGGCTTGCTGGTCGAGAGTTGTTGTTTGATCTCCGCATCATCAATAATGCGACCCTCTTCCAGATCAATAAGCAACATCTTGCCCGGCTGCAGGCGCCATTTCTTGATGATTTTTTCTTCCGGAATATCCAGCACGCCCATCTCTGATGCACCGAGCACCAGATCATCTTCGGTGACCAGATAACGGGTAGGACGCAGGCCGTTTCGATCCAGTGTTGCACCAATCTGGCGGCCGTCGGTAAAGGCAACGGCCGCAGGGCCGTCCCATGGCTCCATCAGTGCGGCATTGTGTTCGTAAAATGCGCGGCGCTGATCATCCATCTGCTTGTTGCCGGACCATGCCTCCGGAATCATCAGCATGGCGGCATGGGCCAGTGAATAGCCGCCGGCCACAAGTAGTTCAAGTGCATTATCAAAGCAGGCCGTGTCGCTCTGGCCTTCCTGACTGATCGGCCAGAGTTTGGTCAGGTCATCGCCGAGCAACTCCGACTTCATTGATTCACGACGGGCATTCATCCAGTTGATATTGCCACGCACGGTATTGATTTCGCCATTATGGGCCATCATGCGGAATGGATGCGCCAACTCCCATGACGGGAATGTATTGGTGGAGAAGCGCTGATGTACGAGAGCCAGTGCGGAAGTCATGCGGGCGTCGCGCAGGTCCTCATAATAGGGCGCTACCTGATGCGAGTGGAACATACCCTTATAAACGATTGTACGGCAGGAGAGTGAGGCAGTATAGAAATTGGCGGCATCATCGAGTGCGAGCGCTGCAACGGCATTGCTTGCTACTTTACGGATAACATACAACTTGCGCTCAAAAGCATCCTGGTCGGCACAGTTGTCTCCTCGCGCAACAAAAAGCTGGCGAATGAACGGCTCACAGGCGGTAACGCTTTCTGGCAGATCGGCGCGAATAGCATCAACCGGTACATCGCGCCAGCCCAGCAGTTTTTGTCCCTCTGCAATCACGGCCTCTTCAAAGATATCCTGACATTTTTTGCGATAGGCTTCATCTTGTGGGAAGAAGACCATGCCAATGCCGTATTCACCTTCAGCCGGCAGCTCGAAATCGAGATCCGCAGTGATCGCTTCAAAGAACTGATGGGGAATCTGCAGCAGAATACCTGCACCATCACCTTCACGCGGATCGGCACCGGCGGCGCCACGGTGAGTCAGTCGCTCCAGAATTTCCAGGCCTTTCTCAACAATATCGTGACTCTTCTTGTTTTTAATATGGGCGACAAAACCAACGCCACAGGCATCATGTTCATGCTTGGGGTCATAAAGGCCCTGGCGGCGGGGCGATCGGTTTGCTGTTTGACTTTCAGCGTGTTGCAACTGACTCATATTTTATACCTCACGTTGGTATGGCTTCACGGCAGGATGGTTCAGAACAAACGGCGCGGATAGTGCAGATGCGCGCCCAATGGATGCCCGGAACACTCCGTCCGGAGCGCAAAAAGGAGGCGCAATATAGCGAAAGTGACGGGCATTTTCCAGTCTCGCAGCTATATCAGCCTGCAACGTAGCTATTTTATTATGTTTTTTTGTTTAACGGATGCCTGAGCGGGAAGCTAGGGCCGCAGTTGTTTGCTCATGATGCGCAGCGCCCATCGTCCGGGGGTGATTTTCTGCAACGTGTAGAGCAGGCGATGTCTCCAGCCGGGGATGCAGTAGCCGCCGCCGTGATCCAGTGTCTTCAGGCACGCAGTAATAATATCCGGTACGGCTGTTCTGAAAAAACTGCCTTTGCCTGCGGGCATGCCGGAAACATCCCGAAATCCGGTTGGCGAAGGCCCCGGCGCCAGCGTCACCACGCGTATGCGACCGGCAAGCTCCGTGCGCAGTGCCTCGCTCCAGTAGGTTAGTCCGGCTTTGGCGGCGGCATAGGTGCTCATATAGGGCAGGGGAGTAACGCCCGCCAGTGACGATACATTGATAATAAACCCACCGCTTTTCAGTAGTGACGGCAATAGTGCATGGGTCAGGGCGATCGGAGCTTTGAGGTCTGTTTTAATGACATCAATCTGGGGTACGATGCCGGTCTGTTCAAAGCTGCCCCAGATACCGAAACCTGCGTTATTGACCAACCCTGTCAGCGAAGCGCTGTCGGCATCAGCAAGCAGGTTTGTTAGTCCGGATTTTGCGTTCAGATCGGCCAGGATCAGACGGTGCCTGTCAGGATAGCGCATGGCGCTGAGGGTCATCTGTAGTCGGGCCTTGTCACGACCGTGCAACAGCAGGTTATAGCCACGTGCTTCCAGCTGGCGGGAAAATTCCAGGCCGAAGCCGCCGGAGGCCCCGGTAATCAGCACAAGGCCCTGTCCGGTGAGCTCAGACACGGTCGATTTTCTGCATGCTGCGTTTGCGTGCCTTGAAGGATGCAATTTCCTGCACGCCGCAAGCGCTGAGCATGGAAAGGCATGTATCCATGCCATGACCGACTTCAGCCGGCGAATGGGCATCCGAGCCGAATGCAAAGGGAATGCCGAGTGCGGCAGCCCGTTTTACGATGCGCTCGTGCGGATATATTTCTCCTACCGGCTTGCGCAAGCCGGCAGACGAGATTTCCAGCGCCGCACCGGAAGCCAGAACCGCCTGCAGCATGCGCTCTTCCGCATCAAGTATGCGAAGGGAGTTTTCCGGTGGCCGATGACCGAACTTCTTGATCAGATCAGGGTGACCGATGATATCGAACATACGACTCTCGGCAGAGCGGGTTACCAGATCAAAGTAGGCACAGTAGGCATCCTCGACATTCCACTCTTTCCATATGTCGATGGTATCCGGATTATCAAAGCCCCAGTCGCCGATATAATGGACGGAGCCGATCACATAATCCCATGGGTATGAGGCAATCATCTCCTCCACATAGTGTTCCGTGCCGGGGTGAAAGTCTGCTTCCAGACCGATGCGTACATCCAGTTGTCCCTTGCAGGCCTCGCGTACGCACTCGACCTCGCTCAGATAACCGGACATTTCAGAGCGATCCATGCGCCACGCCTTGTCGTAATCATTGGGCATGGGTGAGTGGTCGGACATGCCGATCTCTTTTAAGCCCGTGCGAATGGCTGCATCAGCATACTCCTGCACACTGCCGACGGCATGGTTGCAGCGTGGCGTATGCATGTGATAATCGGGAACGGGATGAAAAGACATGGCTTGAATACTATGGCAGGAATCAAGCGGCGCAACGTGATGTAGCAAGGTTGGTGAAATGGGCAGGAAAAATGTTTGACAGAGCCGGTGAAATTGACACACTTCGCCGCCTTGTCGAAAGGGGCGGACTTCTCCCTCCTTGTCAGGAATGCGCCTATAGCTCAGTTGGTAGAGTAGCGGACTTTTAATCCGTGGGCCCCTGGTTCGAGTCCAGGTGGGCGCACCATATAAAGCTGGCAACAGCTTCATGATATGAAGGGCCGATGAGCAATCATCGGCCCTTTTTTTATTTCATCGCGCATTTGCGAGAATATGGCTGAAGACAGCTTTTTGATTCCCGGTATGTGATAGATGCTTTTAAAACTTCATACTACTCTGCTCACCGGGAGCCTTGATGTGTGTTCAGCAGCATGGCTGTTGAGGTGTGTGTTTTTCCATGCTGTTTAACTCGAGCTTAACTAAAAGGGTAAAAAATGGCAGCTTGCAGTGTAACGCGACGCATGATTTTGGGTGATGCGACACATGGTTTTGGTTGTCGTAAAAACGAATCGGGGAGCTTTACGCTCCCCTTAAACGCTATTTAATTACCAGTTCCAGATGAGCAGCTCGCCGGTCTTTTTACTCTTGCCGGCACCGCCGACTGTATAGCCGATCTGCAGGGTCTTCATGGAGAAGCCAGCGAAGGCTTCCCGCATAGCCGGATGATCATTCACACTGACGATCGCCCGGCCGCTTCCTTCTTTATTCATTTCATGGGATGACCGGCTGAATCACTTGCAGGCCCTGGGCGGCAAGGAATTGCTCCCATGTGAGCGGCGATCCCTTTGGCGATGATATGCATGCCGGATCAGTGGTATCCTGGCCGGGGTTGTCCGTGGTATATGTCAGCCCCGGAATGCTTGCTGCCAACGTGCGTAATGTAGGCAGGTGGATATCCCTCAAATAGGTATTAAACCATGTATGTGTTACCTGCTGCGATCCGATTGCACCGATCTGAACCTCGCCGCAGGCATGTGCATCTGCCGGGTTACCGGACAGCTGTACAGCGGCTGCATTTGCGATGGTTATTGATGATGTGGGTAATGCTGCCATCAGCCTCATAATGCATACCTCGCGTTGATATATCCCCACATGCTGGCCACATCAGACGCACCGAGCCGGCTTGGCGAATAGCGTACTTCTGCAATATCGCAGTTGGTATAAACGCCCCATGCGCCCCATGATCCGAGGACAAGCTGCTGATTTACACCATTGCCTGTATTTGTCACTGGAGCGCCGCTGTTGTTAACGTCCAACAACGATGGGTGAGTGGAGGGATTATTGCTTGAGTGATACAGGCCAATTCGCGCGGCGAATGCAACGCCTAAGCTGTTCGCCTTTGATACCGCTACATTGTTATTGTTGTACTGCAGTGTGGCGGCATCGGCCATGTGGCATAGCTTCACGCTTGTGCTGGCTGACCCAATGATGTGACCGTTATTTCCGATGCCGTTAATACGCCCGACAACCCATATCTCGCCAAGAGGGTTTAGATACCCCAAAGGGGTTAGATGAATATCCTCCGTACCATCGTAATGAACTACCGGATGCCCGTTAATCAAATTGGTCGTGGTATCCAGCACCGGTTTCGCTGGTGTGCTTGTCTGCGTGGCATGCTTACCGTTTCCGGATATATCATTAAACACGCCGATAGCGGCCGGATCATCAACATTGGCGACATCGGCAAGGTATGCTGCCCCCCAAGGTAATGAATTTGGATCAAACGGAAGTGACCCAGCAGTTCGATTCTTCCAAGAAGGCTTTAACAATGTTCGCAGGGCAGGCATTACTCATCCACTCCTGAGCATAGGAAATGCAGGCCGACGGCATCGGCGCGGATTTGCAGCTTCTGCCCGCTAACCAGGTTGATGGCCTTGGCATCGAGTATCGCCGAATCATTTGCGGCAATGGCCGAGGCAGGAAGCACCTGCGCCAGCTCAGTACCGGCAGCATCGGTGACGCGCATTTCGGCGTTGAGCACGCCGGCCGTGGTGTTGCTGATCAGTACTGAGCCGATCACAGTACCGTTAGTTGCGCCGGCATCCACGACAAGATCGGTCCATGCCAGAGCTGTGTATGTTTTCAGTGGCCAGTTTTTCAGTGCCATAATATTCTCCTATCCCAGTATCCATAGCGCGACGTTATCGAGCTTGACTGATCCGGTGGGCCCAGGCGGGCCGATGATCGAAACGCCGGGCGGCCATGCTCCCGCGGCTTTCGGGCCGTAGATATCCCAGGCTGCCGTGTCGATATAGTAGTCGCCGTCAACACCGAGGCCGGCTCCAGGCGCGCCGGTACCGGAGTGCATTGTTTTGCCGTCCAGACCGGGGTTGCCCTGGATACCCTGACCACCCTGCGGGCCGATGATCGAAGTGGCGGCACCCCATGCGCCGGCGGTTTTCGGGCCGTAGATATCCCAGGCGGCCGTGTCGATGTAGTAGTCGCCATCAACACCGAGACCGGCTGCAGGCGCGCCGGTACCGGAGTGCATTGTTTTGCCGTCCAGGCCGGGGTTGCCCTGGATACCCTGACCACCCTGCGGGCCGATGATCGAAGTGGCGGCACCCCATGCGCCGGCGGTTTTCGGGCCGTAGATATCCCAGGCTGCCGTGTCGATATAGTAGTCGCCGTCAACACCGAGGCCGGCTCCAGGCGCGCTGGTACCGGAGTGCATTGTTTTGCCGTCCAGACCGGGGTTGCCCTGGATACCCTGACCACCCTGCGGGCCGATGATCGAAGTGGCGGCACCCCATGCGCCGGCGGTTTTCGGGCCGTAGATATCCCAGGCTGCCGTGTCGATATAGTAGTCGCCGTCAACACCGAGGCCGGCTCCAGGCGCGCCGGTACCGGAGTGCATTGTTTTGCCGTCCAGACCGGGGTTGCCCTGGATACCCTGACCACCCTGCGGGCCGATGATCGAAGTGGCGGCACCCCATGCGCCGGCGGTTTTCGGGCCGTAGATATCCCAGGCGGCCGTGTCGATGTAGTAGTCGCCATCAACACCGAGACCGGCTGCAGGCGCGCCGGTACCGGAGTGCATTGTTTTGCCGTCCAGGCCGGGGTTGCCCTGGATACCCTGACCACCCTGCGGGCCGATGATCGAAGTGGCGGCACCCCATGCGCCGGCGGTTTTCGGGCCGTAGATATCCCAGGCTGCCGTGTCGATATAGTAGTCGCCGTCAACACCGAGGCCGGCTCCAGGCGCGCTGGTACCGGAGTGCATTGTTTTGCCGTCCAGACCGGGGTTGCCCTGGATACCCTGACCACCCTGCGGGCCGATGATCGAAGTGGCGGCACCCCATGCGCCGGCGGTTTTCGGGCCGTAGATATCCCAGGCTGCCGTGTCGATATAGTAGTCGCCGTCAACACCGAGGCCGGCTCCAGGCGCGCCGGTACCGGAGTGCATTGTTTTGCCGTCCAGACCGGGGTTGCCCTGGATACCCTGACCACCCTGCGGGCCGGTGATAAGCTGGACGGGGGCAGTCGGGTTGGTGGTGGCGCGCGGTAGGTCGGCAAGCTCGATCGGGCTGAATGTGGTTGCCGGCAGTATGACCTGCTCGTTCAGCGTTGATGCCCCATCGGCGGTGATGCGAAGGTTATAATATATGCCTGTGATATCGTGACCCGCACCCTCGGTGGGGGCCAGATCCAGCGTGGCCGGATTGCCGACGCCATCGACAATCTGGCCGTTGGCCAGCAGCGCCTTAATCGGTGATAAAAGGACAATCTTGCGCTCGCCATCCGCACCGTCGTATTCAAACGATGCAGACGGTGTGAAGGTGAGCCAGCCGTTGGCCGGCTGGCCGCCGATCAGCACGGCGCGTGAGGTGGATGTGCGGATAGTGATCATATTAGTATGTGACTAGCGCATGTAAGACGACGTGATGCGGCTGGGTTTCTGTACCTGTATTGGAGCCGGTATCTGTTGGGCCGGAAACGTCCGTACTCGGCCCCCAGAATCCGGATGAGCCTCCAGCTGATCCACCGATAGGGGTGGGGTGGGTATGAGGTCCGACCGAATCTGCATGGACTGATCCGAGTATACTTCCAACATTTACACCGCGCCCGTCATCGGCAAAGCGGACAAACTCGTTGCGCACTTCCGGCTTATTGAAGGTTGTGGCTCCGTCCCCCAATCCCCAGGGACTAATCTCAAATGCGGTACCTACGCCATTACCGGTAGCATTAGCAGAGACCGTAAGCTGACCGCCGGGGCCTGCGATATCGATTGACAGTATGGTTGTGCCCGCAGGGAAATACGTGCCGCCGACATTCCAACCTGCCTGCATGTTAGTTGTATCGATATTGCTGATGACGGCGGATGCTGCGGAGCAATCGCCGGTGACGGCAAGATGCTGAGCTGCCCACAGATTGGCGTAACCGGTGCGGCTTAGCAGACCACCATCGGCGGACAATGTGCGCGGCGGTGTCTGTATACAGGCGCTGGAAAGGATAATGCCCGGAGGCATTGCGGATGTCTGGCTCGGCACCTGCGTGGTGATCATGAATGATCCGGAGGTGGCATCATAAAGGGCTGTGATGATGGATCCGCTTACAATATCGCCGGACTGCATAGCGGCACCCTGATTACTAACGATCGGGACTGGACCGGCGCCTGCATCGAGTGTGGATGGACCCGTGCATGTATTACCAGCTTTAAAGCGGACAACCATACCGCCAACATTGGCGGTAATGACAGGATCCAGCGCGATGACATAGGCATCGGCGATACCGGTATCGAGTGTGAAGTTGCCGGCACGCTGATCGACCAGGGATTCGATCGCATCAGCAACAAGGTTCAGATTGGTATGATCAGGCGTCATGCCGGGGCGGAGCACCAGGTTGCGCAGTGACTCGGTAATCATGTGAAACCAGTATGCACCGGGCACAGATGCAGATGCGCCACCCGGCACGCCTGCTCTGGGATAACCCGTTTCACCGGGTACTGGCGGCACCGGTGGTGATACGTCTGTTCCTTGTTGATAAAATCGATCCATTTCCATTTCCTCCGTTAGGTATAACTGAACAACAGCGTTGAGTGAGACGGCCTGAAGCGGCCCATAGCGCACTCAAGTATCTGATTGCCCCAACTGCGCATCGGCTCATCAACGCCGGAATCAACCGTCATATCTCTGATCGTTTGCAGCGATGCATTAATTTGCCAGGCAAAGCGCCACTCCTCGCTGTAGAGCGGCGTATCCATATCCGAATCAACGGTGTGGTGTTTGAATTCCGTGATCGTGATCGTGTAGCCGAGCGAGGCGGCCAACCCAATGAAAAAGGGGATAGATTGCCCGCCTTTCATATGCGCCTTGGTGGCAACGGCATCACGCCGCTGGGCGATTGTAGGCAACGGGCCGACACACGGATCCGGCAGCCCTAATTCGCGCTCCCAGTCCGGCAGCAGATAATATGTGGTGCGCGGATCCGCCTCGGCGAGTATCGCATCGGCTGATCCCTTTGCGGCATCCAGCGCCTTGCCATCGGCCTGCAGCTCGACAGAGATATTAGGCGCCTGCGAATCGTAGGCGACAGGCGGCAATAACCGCTTGAGCAGCTCTGCATGCCCTGTTGTCATGTCAGTGCTACCGTCCCAAGCACGGCAAGCTCGGAATGCGTGGCATCAAGCAATGGCTGTATATTCGCTGTTGGTGCGGTCATCGTAACATCGATTACGCCGGATATATCCATCATCAGACTGGTCAGGCGTTTTTCAGCTACAAGCTCACCCACGTGCAGTGTATCGAACCAGGCTGTGAGAGCCGCTTGAATACTTGCCGTTGCAGCGGCAAGCGTTGTGGTGTTATCGAGCACGAGCTGTGCTGTGATGTCGACCGTGATCAGCGTCGGTGCCATTGCCAGAACATCAGCCGTGACAGGCCTGATATAATCCAGATAAGCCTGCACATCGGCTATCAGTTGCGCCGATGGCAGACCGCCGGCGGTTTCGATTACGACGTCAACCGAGTTAATCGCACGCCGTTTCGGATAAACATAGGCATCGGTTACACCCGGAACATCCAGAGCCCAGCGATAGTAATCGAAATCCGCTCCGCCTGCCGGTGGCAGACGCATATCGAACAGCACACGGGCTAAAAGATCCTCTTTACTTTCAACATCGGTGCCGCCGCTCATGCTAACGATCGCTGCCTGTGACTGTATGCCTGGCGGCGGCGAGCTAAGGGTAAGCGCTGTTGCTGTATCCTGATTGCCGGCGAGACCTGCGGCCGAGGCTGTAGCCGCGATATCTACTGTGCCGCCGGCACCGATTACATCGGATGCGCCGGTGATAAAAGCAATACCTGTGACTGTTTTCACTTCGGTATTGATCGGAACAGTTTCGCCCGGCGTTCCGGAGAAGGTGATATTGCCAGTTGCCCTGTTCGCCACCTTACGCTCGATGCCGCGCGGATTGGCATGCATCAGCTCCAGATAATCCTCATCGGCTGTGGATGCGAATATCTGCCGCACGATCCACTGCTGGTGCTCGTATAAACCCTCGATCGATGCGCCGCTGGCACTGGCGCGGACATAGTGGTCGGAATCTTTCCCGACGGCAGCATCGGGCTTTAGATTGCGGATATCGCGCAGAATATCATCGCGAATCTGGCGGTATGTTTTGAATGGATATGGCATGTTAAATCACCTGTACCGGATATTTGAAGCTCAGTGGATTACCGCCTGCATCGCTCACCTCGATCGCAAGCCATAGTTGCCCCTTCTGAGGATGGCCCACGCTGACTGTGATTGATGAGGCGCGTCCGTCATCGAGAACAGGCGCCAGCGCCTGCTCGGCATACTGTTTGGCCAGCCGTTGCATACGTGACAGATCCTTCACCCGCCTTAACTCATGCAGTCGGCTGCCGAATGTTTTATCGGCCCACCAGCTGCCCAGCGGTGTGCTCAGGCGCAGATAGCAGGCATTGGCCAGACCACCGGCCGGATCGCGGGCGGGAGAGCCGTTAACGGGCATATAATCGCGTGTTAAAGGATCGATAAATGCGTCCATTACATATGCTGCGTCGGTGCACTGACGACGCCTCCCTGTGGATCGCTCTGCGTATGGTTGTTAAAGACATCACGCATGCCGGCCATGCTCTTGTTACCGTGATCGGAGATATCGCTTTGGGCGACAATACTGCCGCCGACCTTCAGATCACCGCTCGTCGTGGTTAACGGGGCATCAATGTCAACCGCAACTCCAGATACCAGCTGCATGCGCCGGTCCTTGCGCAGATAGACGTGATCGCCCCACTGGTTGTAGATGGCATGCTCACCATCTTCATTGCACTGAAAGCGGAAATCCCCATGCTCGGTGGCGATCACGACCGAATGCGCCGTGCGACCGCCGATCGGCAGTACAATCATCATGGAGCCGGCCGGCGGGCGGCTGGATGTTCCGAAGTGTTGAAAATACTCTATATCGTTAAGCGATTCCCCGTTGATACCTTCTCCGGAGATCAGCTGCACGGAGCCTGTTACCTGTATGAGACGGCTGATGCCGCGAAAGGCCAGGCGAATGCCGGCCAGCTTGCGCCGGATACGCTCATCAATTATGCGAATCACAGTGCCGGACCCGGAATATCGATAATTTTGCCCGGCAGATTATTCCTGCCGTGCCGGTGTTTGCGCGGATGCGCGCCCGCCACCCATACACCATCTTCCTTCAACGTAAGTATTGAGCGGGTACCCTCTTTGCGGCTGCCAGTGAAGCGCCTGCCCATCATAAAATAGACAGCATCCAGATGATGCGGTTCGGATATCACGCGTACCCGCTGACCGGGTTTCCACAGGATACCGTGATATGCCGTGCCCGGTGCGATAATGCGATGGCCCTTGACTGCAGCGGTGATGGTTAGTGCATTCAGGCGGGAGTCGGAGATCAGCTTGCGGGCACGATCCCGGCAGATGGCCACGCTCTCCGCATCGTGATCGGTGACCATATGCGGCCGGTAGATGCCTATCATGCCGTCATCCTTAACCGTAGCACTGAGCGCATTGCGGCCACTCTCCAGCATGTTTCCCGGAGCCTGGCCGAATACCGTAACCTCAGAATATCGACCCTGCATCGAGCGGTTCACATTAATCGACAGTGCATTATTGCCTTTACCGGAGCGCCGCATAACCAGCTCGGCCACCACCGGCGATGTATAGTCGGGCCCGCCGATCACCAGCGTGCCGTCCGGCTCAAACCAGGGCCACAAGCCGTTTGCCTCGGCGGAGTACTGCAGGGTGCGCCAGGCTGAATCTCCCGGCTCGACGTTTATTTTCTCGCGCATCAGCGTTTCATCGGCATCAATACGAATTTTCGTATAACCGAACGGGCGCACCACCTTGGCGACTACCTCGGCTAGCGTCACCTGCATAGCTGTGAAAATAGGGGCGGAACAATCGAGCAGAGTGCCGGCACTATCACGGCCGGAGAGACTTAAGCTATGGCGGTTACGCGTAAGCGGCTGAGCCTCATCATCAATGTGACCGACCAGCACTGTTTCACCGCCGATGCGCACCTCGACCTGTGCACCAGCCTGCACATCGGGCGGAATTTTGCCGTTAACCAGACCCAGACCAACACGCCAGGCATCGGCCGGCGTGATGAAATCCGAATCGATTTCATAGCTCTCCCATTCGGCATGCATCTTGCCGCCGATAAGCAGCTCAACCTGATCAACCGGCATAGGCATGCAGTTGCTCCCCGGCTTCCAGTATTACGCTGCGTCCGCCATTGAGTCGATAGAGTTCGGTTGCACGATCGTGATCGGCGTACCACAGATGCGCCAGCAGACGCATATTCGCAGGCGCTTCCACAATTTTATCCACCAGCGGAGGGCGGGCCTCAATAACGGCGCGACCAGCCTCCTGGACAGCCAGCGCCTGATCCTTCAGCGGCTCTGTGATGGTGCGTGCCTGATCGATACTGTAGGTAATGCGCACCTGATCGATAGCAGCATTGATTTCCTTGCGTGCGACATTCACCACGGTCTCAACTTCTGTCGGCGACATCGATGGCGCAGCGGATTCCGCCTGCAGCACAAGCCCGGCTGCCTGAGCTATGCGCACAGCGGATGTGACGCGAATTGATGTGGCCGCAGCCGCTGTAGCCTGTGCCTCGCTCGGCGCAGTGCCGGCAACAATGGGCCCGGATGTTTGCGCTGATGAATATGATGAGAGCCCTGCCAGCTGCAGCTGCGCATTGATCCAGTCGGCGTTCAGACCGGATCCGGCGCTAAAGGTGAACATATCGACCATGCCGGCGGATAGCGCAGCGATATCGGTTGCCCAGGCGGCCGGATAGCGGATTACATCGAGCATCGACAGCACCACACCTTCGCCGGCAGCGAGCTGTGCAAGAGGGGCTGTCATCTGCGCACGCAGCGTATCCAGTGCCGCGATGGGGCTGGCGGCGCGCAGCCGATCCACGACATCTGCGATCGAGGTGGATACGGCTGACAGCGCACTATCGCCGTGACTGGCGGATGCTTCGGCTGTTTGCGAAGCTGTGGAACGGGTGAAGAACGGGCTTGCAGGCGTTGATTCAATGAACTCGATGGCAACGGTAGCCCGATCGGGATTATCGGCATCATGCCGAATGCTGCCTGTTCTCAGCCTGGCAACAGCCTGCGGCACCAAGCCGAATATCGGATGTACAAATTCGCCTGCACCTCCGGAACGAACAGCCTTCAGGAATGATTGCAGCCGCTGCTCATAATCAGGCCCGTAAAAAACAGCCTGGCCGGCTGTATGCCAGGCACCATCGCCTGTCTCTTCGAGGTCGGCACCGTTTACATAGGGATAGGCATGCTCGACAATAGCGCTGTCGCAGCCGTCATCCGTCGAGATAAACTCGAAGGTGATGCCCTTAAAGGATGCGTCGAGTAGTTGATCAGCCCATGCCATAGTCGGCAAAATTACGCGCGCGCGCGAGTCCGGTTAAGGCGGAAGGACTTCCGCGTATTCACATCATCACTGACGGCTTGCCTGGCGAACATGATGATCCTCAACTGCCGCGACGATGTTGCCATTCTGCACATCCACGGTGACCTTGACCGGAACCGGCTTGCTCTGCTCATGCAATAGTGCATAGACCAATGCGCCGAAGTTATCTTCGCCGCTCATTTTCTTCGCGCCCCAGTCCAGGCCGTTATTGATCAGCGTACCTGCGCCATATCCGGTGCCGAAAGCTGCCGCGCCGCCTAGCATCCACGGATTGGTTGCAAGGCCTGTCAGCATGGCGCCGGCACCACGGAGAAGCCCCATGCCTTTACCGCCCAAGCCCTTGAGCTTGCCCAGCAGGCCGCCGGCCCCTGCACCGGCGGCACCGCCGCCAAGCGTGCCAGCAATACCTGCCGCCATTGTGGCTGCTGCCATCGCAGTGAGTGCTGTTGTTGCGGCTACGACAGATGTGGTAAAGCCGGGGTAGGTGCGTGCCATTTCGGTGAAGCCGGCGGCAACTGCGCCGACCAGCGGCGTCAGCATCTCGGCGGCATTCTGGCTGGCAAACGCCTTCTCATTGGCAGCCTGCTGTGTTTTGAAGGCGGCCTCATCGGCAATAACAGCGAAGTTTTTATCGGCTGCACCGCTCCCGGCCAGCACGCGTCGCTTTACATCCGCCACGTATTTTCGATTGCCCATGATCCCGACCAGCGCCATCAGTGCCTGGCGATCCTGTACCATCAGGCCGATGGATGCTCCCTGCAGAATATCGACCTGCGATGAAAGCACATCGCGTCGTTCACTGCCCGTAGCTGTGGACAGCTTCGCCTGCAGCGCCTGGTATTTCTTATTATTTCCAGCCACGACATCAACGAGACCGACAAAGGCATCCAGCGCGTTGAGCCCCTTGGCTCGGGCATGGGCAATATTTCCTGGCAGGTCGTAGCCTAGGCGTTTAAAATCCATTGTGGCATCGCGGCTGTTTATCTTAGCCAGCAGATTGACCAGGTTATTACCAGCTTCATCCTTAGTGCCGGCTGTAATCGCCGATGCCTGGTTGGCTGCCAGCAGCGAGGCCAGGCCGGGTATGCCGCTCATACCTGCCTGTTTGGCTGCAGCCATCTGCGCCGGCAACCACTTGGCCATATCCTTCAGCTCAAAGCCGCCCGCCTGACCGGCTGTGATAGCCATATCGAAGACCCTGCTCATCTGGTCCGGTGAAATCTTGAAGGTTTGCATGCCGCGAATGCCTATATTCGCCAGCTCTGCAGGCGCTGCACCGGATGCAGTGGATGCTTTCACCAGCGATGGCAGCATGCCCATTGCATTTTTCGGGCTCATAGCGCCTGATGCAATCAGCGTATCCAGCGCGCCGGCAGCCTCTTCACGTGTACCGCCACCGACACGTACGGCATTGCGGACGGCCGCCTGCAGCTCACGCTTGCCCATAATGCGGCCGAGTGTATTGCGATCGGAAAAGGCGGTGTTGGACATCTGAGCCAGCGTCATGCTGTAGTCCATTGTTTTGCCGACCGGCCGGGATAGCACATAGCCGCCGGACATGAGGCCTGCGGCTACACGGCCGCCCGACTGCATGCCGCGCATGACCTTCTGGGACAGGGATAGCTTGCCCATTTCATTATTCAGCTCGCGTAATCTGTTGCGGTAGGCTTCGGCTGCTCTGGTTTGTTCGCGCAGGCTAAGATTGCCGGCGCGGGTCATGCGATTATAGGCTGCTTCGGTGTGCTGTACTTCGCGGCGGATATTCTGCTCAGTACGGATGCCGAGTACGGAGGCGGCAGATCTCTGTTTGGCAAGATTGCCGACCGAGCGGGTGAGGCCTTCGGTGGTTTTTTCGGTGGCCCTGATGCCAGCCTGGATATCCCGCTGCGCGCGGCCGAAGTCGCGCGATGCCAGATCGCGCAGCCGCATAATCAGGGCAAATTCGAGATTCCTGCCGCTCATTTCTTCTTGCGCCTCCCTCTATAGCGAGTGGTTCTTGAATTGGCAGCCGGCGGCTTGTTGCCGGTTAACTTCAGCTGCATGGCCATGTGTGATTCAACTTCGGCCATGCGCATCTGCAGCACCCTGTGAGGGTCGAACCCGGCGCGGGCGAGAACGGCCTGCGTTAAGCGGACTGTGGCAAGCTCTCGCTCAACGCATCGAGCTTTTTTTCGATTTCATCGTCTGCCTTCTCGATGATGAGCGTATCGCGATCGGACATATCCAGCATCTCATCCAACGTGAGCTGGCGGCCGAGATTCTCAATATCCAGTTTTTGCGCGATGGTAGCATAGCGCAACTGGTTGGATGTGGCCTCCGTCGTGTCGATACCTTCCTCAGCCAGAGCTTCGGCAGCACGGATCGAATCGCGCAGCGTTCCTGCACGCAGGCGGAACTTGCGATAGCGTACACCTTCGATACAGATGCCGATCGGCAGTACATCGGCAACAGATAGCTCGCTCAATTCCGCATCACTCATGGCTTGATCCTGCGCAGGCAATAGAGACTGACATCACGCACGGCCTCGCCCTCAAGCTGATAGCGGCTGCCGATACTGGTGGTATTGCTATCGACAAATGTGGTTCGCTTGGTCGGATTTCCGACCGGATAAATCACGATCTGTGCATCGATCATGCTTTCCCAGTCGAACTCGCCGACTGCCGGTGCCGGTGCTGTGATCTTCATGTCATAGGTCTTGACGCCATTAACGCTGCCGCGCGCCCGACCTGTTCTGTTCATCGTTTTCACCGCTTTGCGGCCGGTATTGATCGTCTCATCAAAGCTGATGACATCGACCTCCTGTCCATTGACTTCGCAGACGATTTCGCCATCGTATTCAAGTGCCATTTAAGTCTCCTTTGCGTATCGTTTACAGAATCAGGTCGAGACGGTTGGCGATAACATGCAGGCCATTAACCACATCGACAGGAATCTTGGTGTTGTAGCGGTCCGGATCGACCGCATCATCTTCAAGAAGCAGGCCGGCCTTGTTGGCATCGACATTCTCGATGATCTCCAGATCTTCAAGCTTGTAGAGCACATTCATGATCTCATCTTTTACCCGTGCCTTCGTGCGCACAGACTTCTTATCACGCGGGAAGCGCAGCGCGATACGCTGCTCGATAGCCGCTGCAACATAGTCGAGGGTACCGATGGTCTGCCAGTCGCGCATGGAGATATCGGGCACGCCGTTGGCATTGAGCAGATAGGTGGTGACCGAGCGTACGATCTGCACCTTGTTGCCGGGACCGACATGCGTGGGTGTTACGCCGTTATGCAGTGCGGCCTCGATCTGCGTTCCGGAAAGCCAGCTGGCACTAGGCGGCGGCTTGATGCCTGTTAGCGGCAGGTCATTGAGCGGACGCGCCGGATCCTCCTCGCTAGCGGCCACGGAGCCCATCGCTGCACCTACACCATAAGAGGGCGAATCGGTGCCGGGAACCAGGCAGGATAGCATGCGGCCGCTGTTGATTGTAGCCGCCATCGTGGTGGCGCCGGCATAGGTGCCGTTATAGCCGAAGGTGGCGCGGCAACGGCGCTTCTCAAGCGGGCCGGAAACCGCATCGATATGGGTGCGCAGCGCAGTCAGGCTGGTCTGATCATTGAACGCGCAGAGCAGAATATCGTGGCCGGCATTATAGACGGCTGTGAGTGCTGTCGAGATATCGGGATCATTCAAACCTCCACTCATCGCCGTGGTAACAGCCGTGACGCCGGCAACCTTGATACGCGTGCTTACCTTGATACCATTGCCGAGCGTCCCCTTGTTTTTTGCCGTCAGTGTTAACACACCCAGCGCTGCAGTGGCAACAACAGGCAAATCCGGCTGCAGGTCGATCTGTGCCTTGAGCGCTGCAGCAATAGCATCGGCGCTGTCGCCGGATGCAACGGCGATATCGACAGCCTGATCGTCGATATCCAGGCCAAAGGCTCCATTGGCGGAGGCAGGGCCGGTGATCGTTACCGTATCGGCAGCGGCGACGCCGGCAGCGGCGTCATCCAGAGTGATCGCCTGCAGGCTGAGATAGCGATTGGCCTTGATGGCGGCGCGGCATGTCAGGTGAGCGATCGATCCGTACCCGAAATAGACCGCAGCCTCATCGTCGGAGAAGATATCTACAGCAACATTGGCCTGCACGGATCCTGCCGCCAGGCGCTGCCCGATCACCAGTACCTTATACAGATTGGCAGGCAGCGTGTTGACTGCCATTTTAGTATTGAACTCGCTATAGACTCCCGGTGTACTCCTGGACGATGGGATGCCATCGAATGTGATATTGGCGCTCGGCATGATACCTCTCCTTTACTTCTCGATGTTCTGTGCAGCTTTCTTATCTGCTGCCAGCTGCGCTTTCCACTCGGCATCGGTGGCTATTACCAGGTCGCCATCGTTGATCATGGCACGGTAGTAGTGGCAATCCTCCACCTCGATAATCCGCGTATCGTCGATATAATGTTTCGGGCGGTGCAGCAGGGGCGCCCTGATTCCCTTTTTAGCCTTGACTCGCAGCATCCTATCCTCCTATGCCAGTGTGATTTCATCGGACAGATCGGCGGTACCGTCGTCCGGTTGCAGGTGATAATCGATTCCCAGCTTCAGGAAGTCTCCGGAGGTTGGATCGATCGCCTCGCGCGGCATCTCCTCGACAAATTCCGTGTGCCACTCGCGCACGAATACGGCAATGCCCTGACCACCCAGCCGGGTGTTATAGAGTGTGCGCGTGGCTCCCGGTTGCAGCTTTGTGATTGGCAACCCCAGATCGTTGCCGAGCAACATCGTGCGTGTGTCGGCCAGCATCTGATAAACACCGACCTCCAGGATGGCGCCACCAACAGATACCCCGTATCGGGTGGCACGCTCGCCGCGCACATTGCGGGCTGCATGCATCACCGCGAAAGTGGCCGGCGTGATCCACTTGCTGCCGGCCGAGTTTTTCTTCCGCGATTTGCCAGAGCCGGCAAAGGTAACCCAGATAGCCGGGAACCCGCGCACCACCTGACCCAGATCCTCATCCAGCTCGCCGCCGTAGCTGGCCACGGCCTTGAGCTGGTAGCCCAGCCCCGGCCGGGCGGCTTCAATGCGATTGATGATCGCATCCTCAATCGCATCGATCATATAAAGCCCGTATCGCTACGGCCAAAAACGTGGCCTGATGTAACCATCTCCGCACCATTATTGCTCGGAGTTGGCTTGCCAGCCTCATTCGGCCCGAGGCTAACTTTTCCTGCTGCCACAGATCGCAACCAGGCAATAGCATTGTCAAACTCATTTTTCACATGCTCGGTCGGATTATTGTCGTACAAGTAGTAACGCGCAATATCACCGGCCTTCCGTTTGAGCGGGAAAGGCACCGTGCTCAATGATGGATATCGCTCCTGGATATAGGTGTTGACCTCACCGTGGCATCAGCG
>NZ_DS022295.1:453094-498433 GCF_000153765.1 Mariprofundus ferrooxydans PV-1
GATCGATCCGTCAGTTGGATCATCTCCCCTTCGCCAAAGCGGAGAATCATCTCGCTACGAGTGATATACATCATGTTATGCAGCGCCTGCTACGGTTGTTTCTGTTACGGCCAGCTTCGGCTCCGCCTTCAGGGCGGCAATCTGCTCATCGCTCAGGTCAGAAAGCTTGATGATGGTTTCCTTGCTGCCGAACGCATGCCCGGCACGACGAAAACCCTCAACACTCGACGTGATACTCAGAGCCGGCGCTTTTTTGCCAGCTTTTTCAGCAGCAGCTTTTTCAGCATCAGCCTTTTCAGCATCAGCCTTTTCAGCAGCGGACTTTTCAGCAGGTGAATCGGTTTTATTTGCAGTCATAAAATGCTCCTTAAATGGTTTTTACGGTTGCCTTAAGGCATAGGAAAACGGGGCGGCCGAAGCCGCCCCGACCCCTCCTTAAGCCACAGTTCCGTCGCTACCCCAGGCGAGCTGCCAGAAGCCGTAGCCTGCTGCGGCGCGCGCCTCTGCACCGAAGTTGAACTCAGCACGGTTGAACACGTTGTCAGCCATCGGATCAATCTGCTGTACGAAGACAGGCGCTTTGCGGTTCTGGTAGATGAACGGCCGCACAGGCTTACTGGTATCCAGCAGGAACCAGGCTGTATCACTGGTCAGCCAGTCACCGACTACCACTTCAACCGTGCCCCTGTACGGATTCTGCTTGCCATCCTCCAGGCGCTCGTTGTTGGCCAGCACATTAGCCGTATCTTCCAGAGCCGGTGGAACCAGTAGCACTTTCGGGCGCACGCCCAGTGGACGTCCCTCATCATCCTTGAACTTGCGCATGGTCGTGCGGGCTACACCCAGCGATGCCTGGGCAGCAGCCAGTGTGGCGCAGGAGAGCTTCTTCGTGCCCTTATTGCTCACGCTTGCCGGCAGACCTGTAGCCGGATCATTCACCGGGTGATCGATATCGAAGAAGTATTGCCCGTCGTAGCAGAGTGCTGTGAAAGCAGCATTCACTGCTTCATACACCAGCTCGTCGGGGAGCTGTGCCGATGAATAGGCGGCCATCTGCGCCTGCGGGTTGTATATGCCCAGGTTATCATCTTCGATATCGTTGCGTTTTACTACCACCGTCGCCTCGAAATCATCGTTGACGATCGCATACTTGAAGGCTTCGAAGTTATTTATGAACTTTTCGCCAACCCATTTGCGCATCTTGGGAAACATCGACAGCCAGGCGTAATCATTCTTGCTGCCGGTTGAAGGGACCTCCATTGCAATTTTCTGCCAGGTTGTCTCGGCACCGGTGAATGCATTATTGAACAGTGTCTTCAGGTTGGTGAAAATGACATCAAGGGAATCCTTGTTGACCAGCAAGCCGCCGAAGGCCATGCCTGCGACGTTTTCCGGCGTGATCAGCGTTGCGGCATGTGCCGGCTCACCGACAAACCAGCAGCAGGCGATGATGGCAAATACAGACATCGCACCTATGGTTCTGAGAATATGTTTCATGATTTTATTACCTCGCTTTGTATGTAGTGGTTTGTTTATTCGACCCAGACGCCGTCTGTGTCGATGCCGATGACAGTGCCGGCGGCGGAGAGCGTGCCCGTGCCATTGGTTGCTGCGACCGTCTGGTCATCCTCGATGTAGCAGGCCTTGCCGAGGCTCGCCTGGGTGACGGCATCCGTTGCCGAGTTGGCGAACTTGAATGCCTTCTTGCGGCGGACCTTTACGGTTACGGCGCCATCGGCACCCAGCGTATTATCCACGGCCTCTTCGGCGCGGCCGAGGTAGGTCAGGGTGGTGGCAGCTGCACCAGGCGTAGCAAAGCCGGTAGCATTGGCAGCTACAAGCGAGCCGGACTTGATGGCAACGCCTGTTGCGACAGGGGGCTCAATAAGATCCCCGTCGCGCATGGGAGTATTACGATCTGCTGTCAGAGCCATTGGTTATACCTCCTTGGCCTTGTTCTTTTGATAATCTTCAGGACTCACGCCCATCTGCCTGCACACGGCCAGCTCGGTTTCGCTAAGCGCGTCGGCCTCTGCACCCGCAGGCTTCTTGCCGCCTGTCTGACTTCCCTTGAGTGCAGCCAGGCCGGTGGCCTCATCCAGGTACTGTTTGAGCGCAGCGACATCGGATTCGCCTAGCTTGCGCGCCCACGCCTCCTGATTTGGCAGCAGCTTGCCGTCGGCCAGGCCGGCGGTAACAAGCACATTCACCTCAGCGTTATGGTCCTTCTGCTTCAGTGCAACCAGCTCATCTTTGGTCTGGTTGTAGGTTTCGATGTCGATGTGCCTGGCCGGATTGAATTGCGTGGCTTTAAGCGCAGCGATCGTCTGCCCCTGTGTGTCGGCGGTGGCTGCCTGCTGCTTCAGCGCAGCGATAGCGGTTTTGATATCGCCATCGCTTGCATCGGCAGACAGGCCCAGCGCCGCAATGAGTTCTTCGCGGTTCATAAGGTTTTCCTCCTGTGTTGTGTCGCTCTGAAATTTCGCAGCTGCGAGTGATACGACTTCATCCATGCCATCAATGGCCGGTGTGTTGGTGAGGGCTGCATGCATAAAGCCGAGCACCTCGCCCGTTCCTTTGCGATACGGCAGAACGGGCGATAGAAAGCCGTATTCGCGGTCATCAATGAATTTCTTTGCCCGATCGGTCCAGTCCACATCGGTGGCAAAAAGGCCTTCGCCTTCACGCCATTCCATTTGTGTGAATTTGGCGGCGCGCGGAGCCGGCTGGCCGTTTTTTTCGGACAGCAGTGTCTGATGTTCGTAATCGATAATGTAGGGGGTTTTGCGTATGGCGGCCTGAGCAATAATTACCTGTGCGATCGCGCCATCGATATACCAGGAATCGGCATCAAACGGACGTCCATCGAGCGCCCGAAAGTGGCCGGCAGGCGTAAGCTGTACCTCGCTGGATGCGCTGCTAATTTCAAATGAACAAACCGCAATCTGCGGCTTGTTTGATTTTCTCTTGGTTCGCATGCCGCAATGATGGGGCGGCGGGAGGGGGAGTTAAGGCGGAAGGGCTTCCGCGTCACCCTTTCGGATATCGGAAGCGGGCTCACTCTGGCACCGGTGTAGTGAAAAAGCAAAACCGGCAGCATACGTGCGCACGCGCAATCGCGCACAGCCCGTTTAAGACCCGTTTAAAAATCGTCGGAGCGGTAAAGCCATTGGCTAGGCAGCAGAGCGACTATAAAAACGCCTTAGAATCGATTCTGTGCGCTCGCGCCATGATCAGGATATCACGCCGCTCAGATAGTGACTGACGATACCAATGATCGCTTGCTCATCGTCGGCACTGATGCCGAGGAAGGGGCGGGCGGGGATGGTCTTGCCGGGTATCGCGCTATTGGCTGCGGTCTCGCCGCCAAACTGCTGCATGGCAGCATAGATCCGATCACTGCCGAATGCCAATCCGTTATGATCGGCATTATAACGCATAAACCCCATCAGGTCGCCTTCACCGATCAGTATCTTGTCGGCATTCTTTTTCTTCCGCGCCTTGGTTGCATCAGTCAGCTCAGCCCAGGGGTTCCCGTCCGGATCCACCTGGTCGGCAAAATGCTGCTGGGTAGACTCCAACAGATGCTCGCCGATATCGATAAATGCCGGCTCCAGATCACCTGTAGCCTTCTGCAGCCGCTCCAGCGCTTCCGTGATAGCCTTGTCATCATACTCGATAGATATTATCTCACTTGCACCAGCCATCAGGTTAGCCTATGATTCCCACTGCACGTCTGCAACCGGGTGGTCTCCGCGACCCAGCAACGGGAAACAGACATTAGAAGGCTGCGCCGGAGCGTGGCCTTCTTCATTTTTCCCCGCGCTTGTACAGCCGGATGCCGCGCCTGTTCAGAGTAATCTTGTTATCCCATTCATCGAACTGCTTTTGATCGGACTGATAGGACGATACACCGTTCCAGCCATCTTTATCGTACTCGAACACACTCCAGGCTGCCTGCCGTTCTCCATTAATGGTATGTCGGGAGAGATAAACGCGCCGGGCAACCGTGCGCTTTGTGGCCCGATGGTATTCCATGAAGGCCCATATTTCATCAGGATCCCGCACGGTATCGGCCAGCAGTAGCAGGTAGCGATCACGATCGCGGCGCATTTTCCATGCGCCGGTATGATCCTTGAACAGATCATCGGAGATCACCATTGATTCGCCGGCAACATCAGTGAACACCACCGGCTTGCCGATATCGGCTTTGAACGCCTGCAGGAATGCGCTGGCATAGGCCTCTTCCTTACCGGCCGGCATCGGCGGCAGCAGCTTCTTTGCCGGGAACGGGCGTGGATCCGGCATCAGATCGTGAGACGCACGATCGGGGATGATGCGGAAATGGGCATCGCGCTTGTTAAACGGCGATGGTGCATCCATTTTTTCCGCCGGCACATGGGCATGCATCCAGGCCGAACGGCCGGGCGCATAGGCGAAGCCGGGGCCAATACCTTTCGGCACGCTAACCGTGCGCGGGTTGGGGCCGCGCGTGCCGATTGTTTTCTGCTCCATTTCGATCTTCGGCGACTGCGATGGTGTAAGCCCTTTGGCTGCCATACGCTGCTTGCTCAGGCCGGTGACCCAGCATTTGCAGCCGAAATCGTTGGGCGGGTAGTGGGTGAGCCAGAATGGATCATCCTTAGGCAGGATCAGCCCATCCCAGTCGACATGCTGCTTCCGTGGATCTTCGGAGGCAGGCGAATGGTGATATTGCCAGTACTCCAGCTTTTGCAGCTGCTCGAAGCGGCCGGCAGCATAGCTGGTGCGCAAGTTGGTTTGATAGATCACCTTGGTGCGCCAGGCGCGGCCGGCCTTTGTGCCTTCACCGGTCCAGCCGGTCCAGCCGCGCTCGGCCACAATGCGATCGAAATCCTTGCGGAACTCATGCAGCGTAGTGCCGTTCTCAATCGCCTTTTGCACCGCGCCCTGCATATCGGTGACCAGATCCATGCGCGTGGCGCCAGCAACAACGAAGGCATGATCGTGCTCGCCGTGCATGATATCGGTCCAGGAGCGCGACGGCATGGCCAGCTTCTTTCTGAAGAAGGCAATCTGCGCATCGAACGGCAGCGAGCCGTATTTAACGGCCATAGTCAGAACCTTTCACCGGCCTCTCCTGCGCATCCTGCGCGCGAGGCATTTGGGCTCCTGCCCGGCACCCGGTCGCAGAGTAAATCATCTTTTATCGCGGTCCATCAAGTGAGCCAGCAATAGGAATACAGCTACATTGGCATCACTAACCAGCAACCAGTGCCAGTCTGAATTGTGGCCAAGCGCAGATAAGATAGTGCATGAAATGCAGATCAATAATGATGCAATATAGTTATTCTTCATGCCTTCCTCCGTGTCCTTCGTGTACTCTGTGGTGCGAGTTCTGTGGTGTGTGCCTATTGCCCCTGGCTTACTTCGTACTGGCCTTCCAGGTTGGCTGTGGCGAATGCCTTATCCATCAGCTCGGTGAGGGCAGACGTGTCCATTGTGCCGAGCAGCTCCGGCAGCCGATCGGCGAACTCGGAGAGATCAGCACACTCATCCATCAGCGATCGTGCCTGATTCACCATCGCATCGGTAATCGGTTCGGCTTCACGCGCCAGCTGCTCGGCCAACCTGTCTGATGTATCGGGTGATGCCGAAGCCTCGGCAAATGAAGCTGTCGGAGTGGATACCTTCAGCGCAGCAGATCCGGATGAAGGCGGCGTGGCTGGCTTATCCGCGCGCATCAATACCGGCTGGCCTTCTTCCGGGATAGGAATACCAAGCTTCTCATTCGGATAGTTCCGTGGCACCTGCACACCGGCGCCGACAAGCCTATCCAGCGCTTTGGAGAACGGCTCCATATCTTCAGTTTCTGTTGTATCAAAGGCGAAGCGATACATGCGCCGGCTGTTCTCAACCCGGATGCCATTAAGCACGGCATACGGGAATACCATATCCCTTGTCAGTGTGCCGGCAATCTGCCTGGCATCGCTGATAAGCAGATCATGACGCACCTCGTTGTGTACATCACCGAGGTTTGAGCCCAAGCCCGTGCTCTGTGCACTGGTTGTAAGTGTGCCTCCAAGAATGGCCTTGGATTGGGTTCCCTCGCACCAGTCCATCATGCACTTGTATGGATCGGCAGCACCCTTGGCGGCTTCGGTGAAATCAATGGCCATGCCATCGGGTATGATGCCGGCAGCTGCATGCCCGATCTGGGTAACGGCGCGCAGCAGTGTCATTTTATCGTCCTGTGTTGCGCCGGATGGATATTTGCCCAGGCGCAGCGGCAGGCCGTAGATCTCCAGAAATTCGGCCAGATCGCGCACACTGAAATTCTTGAACAGGTATGGCCATGCAAGAATGCGGAACAGGCCGGCGCGTGCAATGTACCCGGACTTGGCCTTGTGCACATGCTGAATCCAGCTAAACGGTTGCAACTCTTCACCCATACTGCTCATGCCGCGCAGACGCAGCTCATTGAGATCATAAGGGTTGAGCATGAACCATTCGGGCGGCCGGTGGGTTATCTCATTGAGCATCCACTCACGGCCCGCATTCTCCCACTCATATTCCAGGTGGCTGAACCCCTTGCCAATGGCATCGGCCATATCGAACAGCACATCCTCGAAGTTTTCTATATCCTGGATCATTTCGGTAAGTCGCTCGGCATTGGCCTGTTCTGCAGCCGTGGCGCCACGCGGCGGCTTGATACACCAGTCAAGCCCCAGAATGGCGCGTTTCCGCTTGGATAGCTCAGCGAAAATATGGCCGTCCTTCTCCTCCATATCCTCAAACAGTTCGCACTGAGACCGGATATTGCCATGCTCGGCCTCTTGCAGAATGGCAGCCAGCCTGCCTGGCGTTAGCCCGCGCGACGGATGGCTGGAAAACTCACGATATAGCGAACCGACCAGGGCGTCCTGTCGCCTAGTTTGCTCTTCCTGCAGGGCAGCCATATCCACTTCATTGCCGCGATGATCGTATAGTTTCACCATGCCCCTGAACCTCCATCTCTTGAATCACGCAATACATCATCGCGTCCGCCACCATCATCACCAGCCACATCGTCCCATCGCGATCGCGCGATCGGGGCGGGGGTCCATTCGATCGGGGCGACATCTGCGAGCGATGCGGCATAGGCCAGGGCCAGCGCTACGGCATAGTCGGCGTGGCGCTGTTTACCGTCGGTACCCTTGCCCTTGTAGCTGTCCGGAATTCTGGCCACACCCTTGATCATCTGGATGGCGCGCAGATCCGTGCGGTGATCGGCTGATTTGCAGATCGATATCGTGCCGTCTTCAAAAGCAGTTTTGAGCTGCGGCATATTATCCCGGTACCATCCCTCGGTGAGCATCACCTGCTCGATGCGGTTATGGCCATAGTGGCTGGCTGCATACTCGGCCAGCGCCTGTCCATTGCCGCGCGCATCGTGCTTACCGGCTGTAAAGCGGGGCAGCTTCGGGATGATATAGTCCAGCACCTGTTCCTGTTGATCATACGGGACCTTGCGCATCTCCAGCACAAACTGCTCGATGCGATCCAGATTCGGCTGCGTGGCCAGCACGGGGATCACGGACAGATCTCCTGTCCGGCCGAAGTCCTGTCCATAGCTGTGCTCAAGTTTTGGATTGAGCATATCCAGTACCGGCTTCAGATGATCATCGAGCCATGCCTCGCAGATTGAGCGGCGTTCCGGGATCGGCTTCAGAGAAAATGCATCATCGTATTCCATGCGCAGAACCGGCGCATTGCGCATACGCTTTTCAATCAGGATGCCAGCCAGATAGACGCCGGACCCTGCGGATGGGATAGCATCCAGTTCTTCGTCGGCATCTTCGCCATAGAAGGCATAGGCATCGAGCACCCACTGATCCTCTTTCTCCTGGCTCCACTCTTCGCCATTGAGCTCGCAGATCCGCTTGTACATGCCGTCGGCCACGGCCTTCCTGAATGGATAGTCGTGCACTGTGCCTTTACGTCGGCCGGCGCGGATCTCCTCGATCAGTTGATTAAACGGGTTCTCTTCTCCGTCGTGGGTACTGATAACACGCACCTTGCCACCGCGCAGGATGGCAGCCACTACGGATTTGAGTACGCCCGGAAGGTTGGGGTGGAAAGCACCCTCATCAAGCACAAACACGCCCTGTTTACCACGCGCGCGGGCCGGGGCCGATGATAATGCCTGGATCTTGAAGCTGGACGGGAATTTGATGGTGTAGGTTTTAATCGCTTTATCAGGGTCGCCTTCCGGCAATACCATGCCCAGCTCATCTTCCCAGCTTCCTTCCTCCATAGATCCGCATACCTTGTTGTAAGCCTTCGCCCACTTGGCACAGGTTTCGATATACTCTATCGCATCCTCTTTCGACTGCGGGTAGTAGTAGACATTCTGGCCGCCAGCCGCCTTGCTTGCGGCGGCAATTAGCACATCGTCGGATGCCTCTGCCCAGGTGATACCGGTTCGGCGCCCTTTGGGAATAACCTTCAATGGCGAAGGGTCAGCAACCCAATCGCGCTGACCCTTGAGCAGAACACCGTCTGTCAGCTGAGCCATTATGACACCTGCATCAGGAAGTTGCGCAGCTCCGATTCCTGACTGACAGACAAGCCCTGATCGCGGACAAATTTCGTTGCTTCATCGGTAAGCCTAGCGCGCTCATCATCGCGGATCTTCTTTTCGCGATCTTCATTGAGGCTGGCGGCTTTCTCCAGACGGGCAACGGAAAGCGCCACATCCTTGAGCACGGACATGGTGGCTTCCAGATCAACATCCTCGCCAGCTTCCATCTTTTCCATCAGCTGCAGGTTTACATCGAAAATCATCGTGCGGGTGAGCTCATTGATCAGCTGACCGGTTTTGCCCTGGGGCGCGTTGCCAAGCTTGGCAATCCACATCTCGGAGATATCGCGCGACTGGCGCAGCTTTTCGCCTGCCTTATCCATCTTCACCGCATAACGATTAAGAGCCGACTTGCTTAGCGGTTTTTCGCCACGATCGGCCAGCAGATCATTGATACGTGCCACGACCTCCAGCTGGGAGACGCGCCGATCGCGCAGCAGCGCTTGCAGCTTCTCCAGGATATCCGGCGGCAGTACTTCGATGGATGAGGGGCGGGGCATACTTAATCCAGTCTCGGCAGGGCTACACCATCAACATGATTATGGCCTTTTGAGGTGCTCAGCCCCAGCTCCGTCAGCGTGGCAATCTGCAGCGTTACAACCTGCTCGACTGTCAACAGTCCGCGCGCAGCCAACCAGGAGAGATCCTTGCGCACATCACCTGCCGACATGTCATGACCGAACAGGTGCAGCATCCGCTGCAGCTCACGATCATTCATCCGGTGCGCTGTATCTTCCGCCAGTGCCTGCAGGATAGCCAGGCGGCGATCTGCAGCCTTGGCCTCGGCAAATGGGTTCATTTCATACCTCCATTGCTGTCATACGCCTTTGTCATGCTTTCCCCTTGCTGTTGAGCAGGTGCTGGTTCATCAAGTCCACGGCTCGCTTCAAGCCGCCTAGCGTGCCCTCCACGTTCGACAGGGTTTTGTTGATCGAATCCAGATCGGTGTGTGTCGGCAGATGCTTGATATCCGACTCCAGCATGGTCAGACGTTTATCATTCAATTTCTGCTGCTCAGCCACATGGGCCTTCATATCCTCAATGTTCTTCGTGGTTGCCTTGCGCCTGTTGCTGAAAAATACATAGAGGTAGACGGCTCCGGTTAACACATCCCGCAGCACAGCCAGCCAGAAATTTGCATCCATCATTTCCCTCCCTCGTGTTCTTCCTGGCATGATGCGCAGCGCACGGCATGCGGTACTGCTGCGAGGCGTGCAGATGGAATAAGACACTCACAATCACGACAGATGCGCCTGTATTCCTCATCGAGTAGAGGCGCTTCCAGCGGCCGATAGCGCACACGGTCCAGCGCCTCCTGGCGTGATATCTCTTCGCGTTCTGAGCCCATATCACACGGATCAGCCACTATTTCACCTCCGCGCCCAGCGATCGCAGGGCGGCCTCCAGCCCGGCAGTTCGGGCTTTTAATTTTTTGACATTGCGTCCCAGCGCTGCGGCTGCAGCATCATCCAGGCAGTAGTTGCCATCACGCACAAAAAAGGTGACCGGCTCCAGAGAATCGGCGGCAGGAATCACCACCTGAGCGGCAGGATTGCTGGCTACCAGCGTGGCCGGAGAGGCACATCCGACAAGAACCAGGCAGAGCAGCAACACGGGAAACAGGCTGTTCAGCTTATTGGCAGTGGCGGACTGATCCGGTCCGCCACTGCCACCGGAGCCAACATCCTTGTCGGCTTTCTGCTCTCTCTTCGGGGTTGTATCTTGCAGGGCCGTATCATGCGCGGCCTGATAGGCATGCTCGGCATCTTGTGCCGTTTGTGTGGTGCGCTGCTCGACACGGGCGTTGTCACGCTCCTGCGTGGCGATTACAGCGCGTTTATTGGCCAGTTTAGCCTTGAGCTTCAACAGGCCGATATAACCGGCCAGCGCGGCAATCCCCGCGCCTGCGATGATCCATGAGAGAGGCAGACCGAACATCAGGGCTTCGCCTTTGGATCGGCTGGATTCTTACCCTGCTGATGCGCGCGGAATACATAAGCGCCGCCACATGACGTGAGCAACATTGCTGCAGCTGTACCATCAAAGGGGCCGAGAACAACATCGGCGAGAATGTACTTCGCCATCACCACCAACCATGTGCTGACAAAGAGGAGGCGGGAGAGGCTGATTGTACCATCTGGATTTGAGATGAGCTTCATCTCGCACCTCCATGTGCTCGACCCTTCGGGCACGCCGCTGGCGCGTGCAAACTACTGTCCTGTACTTTTGTCATAGCGACACCGCCAGCCTGAGTGCGCAGATGGTAGCGCCCGCGAGCAGGGCTATGATGATGCAGATAGCAGCCAGCACGGCATCGCCGAAGGCCTCAAAGCCTTCGGTGGTATTCCCGGCCTTCCATGCCTCCCAGCCAAACCAACCGGCGCTACCGATCGCAGTGACAAACAGCAGCCACCAGATATCCAACATAGTTTGAATCATGCCTTACCTCCTGTGCGGCACCCGATGGGCGACCTGCGGTCGTGCAAACTGCTTTCCTGCACTTTTGTCATGACAGCACCTCCAGGGCTTTTGCATACAGACTCAGTCGATCGCCAAGCCCGTTGTAACCGCCATTGATGATGCGGGTGATGCCGCGCATGTCGCCGACATCGGCGAGTTGATTGAGGTGATGCAGATCCCAGAACCAGGCGGCGGACATGGCTGCATGCTCCGGCTGCTCCAGCAGCTCCGGGTGATTGAGCAGATCCAGCCCGAGGGCGAGGCCGCAGCGCTTATAATTATCGTGACCTGTGACCATGATCAGTCCGCGTCCGCGATAGAATTGCCCGTCGTCATCATCTGCGGGGGTATTGCCAAGGCGCGCTGCCAGCTGGCCGGTATCGTATTTGTCCAGATAATCGTGGCCGCCGAGTTCGCGTACATAGCGCAGCCGGCCGGACTCATGGCCTATCTGGGCAATGAATGCAGCGACCTGCAGGGGCGTGATGATGCCGTAGTGACTGCATGCAGCAGTCAACGGGGCGGCCCACTTTTCAGCGCGGTCGCGCGGGATTTCCAGTATGTCGGTGAGATTATTCGGCGTGACAGACACGTGGACGACCTCGGCGGGAGGTGGATTGAGGGGTAACCGGACTAGTGGTTACCCCTCGCACCCGCAATAGGCGTGATGATGGGATTAAGCTGGTGGGCGGTTAAGGCGGAAGAGCTTCCGCGCAACAAAAAGCCCGGCGCAATGGCCGGGCTGTGTAAGAGGGGGGAAAGATACGCTTTCGTCAGCGCTTGTAAATCTCGGCAAACAGGCGCTGCGCCTGCGCTTCTGCAATGCGCTGCTGATCTTCAGTAAGCTGGCCGCAATAAACCTGGAAGTTGTTGGTATCAGTTTGGTCGACCTTTTCACTGCCGGAGCGCAGGATCAGCTTGCGCCAGGCACAGGCCAAAAGCGGGCTCTTCTCCTGTCCGGCATAGGGGTGTGAGCTGTATCCGTAGGCCAAATTGCGTTGCGCCTGGTAATCGCCGTGCATGGCTTTATCCCGCACATTCTCGAAAGATCCGGCAAATGCCGGAAGGCTCCAAAACAGCGCCGCGATGATGATTGCTTTTTTCATAAGGCCTCCTGATGGCTAAAGTTTAGAACAGCACCGCCTGCCTGTCATCGACAAGCGGGCCGCTGCTGTTGCAGATCGAGCGGATCTGCCGCTCTGTGAGCTTGTATTCTCGCGCCAGCGTGCGTATCGGCCGACCACGTACTCGCTGCCGGCGGATCTCACGATCACGGACAGCCAGCATGGCGCGCTCTGCCTTCGGGATATCGAAATGCGGTTCGCCGCCGAACATGGCCTGCAGTTTTCTGGTGGCATCGCATCCGATCAGTGCCGGCAGGTTGTGATCATCATCGACCGCAAGCTTCGGGATATAGAGGCGCACTCCGCCATATTCACGCACCAGGCGCAGCGTCATGGGCAGCCCGATTAGTGCCACAATATCCTGCAGGATCTCCGGCAGTAGATCGATATCAATGGCGTCTTCCGTGATCACTCTTTCACCGCCTTTTTGCGGTTAACGCTGATCTGCAGGGCTGCAACCAGTTTGCGCAGCTGCTCGGGGTTGAGCCATGCCACTTTATCCACCTTGAACATGCGCTGCGCCATGCCGTCGGCATAGCTCCACGCCAGGCGATTATCGGCAAGCAGTGCTTCCAGCTTACTCAGAAGCTGCGTTTTATCGGCTGTTACGGCCGGTTTACGGCCCCAGTTGCGGTTGCCTTTTTGCTTCCAGCCCAGAGACTCGAAATGCTTGATCAGCTTGAAGCGGGCGGTGCTATCCAGATCGGCAGCAGAGCGGACCCGGCAGATGGTCCACAACACATCGCGGTAGGTATCATCATCCAGCCCGAGATCCTTTTTGGCCAGGTGAATCTTGGCCAGCTCGGAGCGGCGATACTCTGCAGGGGTTTTAGCTGCCATGACCGATCCGCACTACTTCGATGCATTCATTATTATTGACCAGCTTGCTTTTCATGGCTCGGAACGAGTTAAAATGAAAGCAATAAAATGTTGTTTTTTCATATAATCCGGTGCCTTCGGCCTTCTGCTTGTCCAGCTGCCGTTTGGTCAACCCATCCAGTTTCGCCCACAGCTTTCTCTGCTTTTCTGTATAGCGATTGCGCTGGCGCTCGGGCAGAAACTTGCGGCGCTCCTCACAATTATCAACGATCCAGGCACCACGCATTAAGTGCTCCACATAGATGCCGATCACCAGTTTCATGCCATCGCGCATGACTTGAAGGGAGATATCATAACCGTCTATTTCCAAAAAAACGTAGCCAAATGGTCTGCATAGTTCGCGTTCGATTTCAGCCCATTGCTCTCTAGTCGGTTGCTTGTTTGATTTATGCGGCACAATGCACCTCCCCGGTTCCGGTTTCATAATTGATATGCAGCTCGCGCACATAGGCGCAGGCATTGCAGTGATTGATGCCCATCCATTCAGTACCGGTGCGCCCGGTGGAAAGGTCCCTGACGATCGGGCAGCGGACAGACGGCATAACTGCCGGCCGCATATATGCGCTGCGTATCTGGATGGGGCGAATGGTGATGGTAGACATTATATCTTCAGCCCCAGCTGGCCGTGGATATCCGGCAGGCTGACTTTCTTCATGCGTGCCACCTTTTTCAGGCTGGCCAGCGCACGATCGGTGAGAAAGCGGCAGGTATCGTTCAGCTCCTGTTCATTTGCTGCGATGAAGTAGCCGGATGATGGATGGCCGCAGATGTGATGGCCTTCATCGCGCAGATCTTCAATGATATGGCGCAACCGCCGGCAATGAGCATCGCTCGGCGTTTTCCATGTTACTTCAGATACCAGCTGCCTGGCTGTGATACCGCGCGATTTGCCGATATGCTTTGTCAGCGCTGACAGCACCGAGTCCCGATCCAGATCAAATGCCATTTTGCGCCTCCTGGTACATTTCACGCGCCCGCTGTTCGATGAGCGGAGCGATAATGAACTTCTCGTTCATGCCTTTGCCAACCAGGTCTGATCGGGCTTTATACAGCCAGTCTTCACGCTCAGCTCCCGGGATCTCCGGCAGCTCCGGATCCAGCGCCTTGCTGATTGCCTGCATGCCGGCTGATGTAGTCCGCGATGGTTCGCTGTTGCGCCGGACTTCATACCGTTCAGTCTGATCGATATCGGCGCGTTTGCTGAGCTGGCCTATGGCCACCTTGATCAGATAGTTGTGATTTGCGATCGGCCTTTGCAGATCAGGCTTATCCAACATGATCTGCAAAGACTGAGCCCAGATATTCGATGGGATGTGATAGCTGGCGCGATCGAATGCGATCGACTCGGCCAGTACCAGCTCCGAGACTTCATCCAGCAGCTTGCGGGAACGGGCGGATGACAGGTTGCGCTTTAGTGGCGCAAACAGCTTCACGTACCGGCCAACCAATGGCCCGCAATCGGACGGCAGCTGCAGAGCGATCATGAGTGCCCGGCGCCACTCCATGTCAGCGCCGAACAGCTCCTCATCGCCAGAGCACCCGCAGGATGGGCAGGTGAGTTTTGTCACAGCTTCACCTGCACTTCATGCATGGGCACAATCACACGGGCTTTAACGCCGGCGCGCAGGGCATAGAGCAGTGACTCAATCGGATCGGCAAGAGCACGCAGCTCTTCCATATCACAACCCAGCTCGTCTTCCAGATAGCGCCGCGCAGCCTCCCGCGTGATCGCAATACGGATGATGGACGGAATCTGTGGTTCATCGGAAACAGCCGGCGTCTCATGTTGGTCGGTTGCGTCTGCGGCATGCGAATCTGCACTGTTTTGCTGCAGGTTTTCAGGCTGCGTGTCTGATTCTGTGACTGCAGCTTCGACCTGCTTGCGCTCAGGCTTCGGCTGTTTTAGCTCACCAATGTTGGCTTCGGCGACATCCAGGGCGGCCTTGAAGTGGTTGAAAAGATCTTTCGACATTTGTGTTGAAGGCGATATCTGCACGCTGATGCGTGAGCCCTTGAACTCAAAAACGCCGGCGGCATTCAGGCTTTCAGCCACTTCATCCCAGCTCAGCCCGAGCGATTTCTTGAACGCCTTCAGCCGCTCTACAATCGCGCCTTTTTCAGCCTTGCTGGCCTTTTGGATATGCATTGCTTTTGAGGCTTTCTTGCCGCGCTTCTTTGCTTCACTCGAAACATTTGCAGAGGGCTTATCCTGTTTAACTGCAACGGCTTCTTGCTTCACTGGTTCCGATTCATCCTCCAGATCAAGATTGCGCAGCGCATGCAGCTTGTGCTGCAGGGGTACAGCATCGGCCATATCCATATAGATGCGCTCGGCATAGGCATTGCAGCCTTCCTTTTGATTCATCAGCGGCGTGATGATGCCCGGCCGGAAGCCTAGGATACTTTCCATTTCTTTCACGGATGCCTTATTGGCTTCCATGAATTCTTTCAGTCTTTTTTGTGCCATCTCAAGATATACGCTCACTGGTGAACCTCCTTTACAATTTGTCCCGTTTTTTTCGGGCAGACCGGGCACTGCCAGCAGATCAACGGTTGGAGTCCGCCTCTGCCGGCCGGAGTTGAGTGGTGCATTATTCCACCCGTGGGCACCTCCGGCTGACCCTCGACCGTTCGGGAATGAATGACCCGGCCCGTCGTCGGCAAAATAGTCATTCGTTTGGTTGCCATATCAGCCATTTTTCATTGAGCAAATGACAATCTGAACATGGGTGTATGTGAGGTGATTTATCGTAATGCTCACAATTCTCACAACTTTTATTTAAAGGGCAGAATGCCGAATGTTCCCCCGCAGGAAGGTTGCGGCATATCTCTGCGCAGGTGAAATCCATCACGCCACCTCCAGTTTGCGGATTCGTGTCTTCAGCATTTTGATTAACGTGGAGCGCTTGCCGTCGGTCGATTCCCGGTCCAGCGCTGCGGTCAGGACACTGATGTCATCGCAGTTGCGAATGGCATAGCGTGCATCATCGACTGATGTGTTGATGATGTGGCGGACCTTTCCAGTCATGCAGCTATCTTTGTGGCCTTTGAATTTTTCAGCCTTGCTGGCCTTTTGGATATGCATTGCTTTTGAGGCTTTCTTGCCGCGCTTCTTTGCTTCACTCGAAACATTTGCAGCGGGCTTATCCTGTTTTGCAACGGCTTCTTGCTTCACTGGTTCTCGTTTGATGGGGCTGCTTAAATTTTCGTTTATCCGTACCTTTATGACCGATACACCGAGATCCACTGGCTCCGGATTTTGCAGCAAGCGCAGCTTTGCCAGCAGCGGTTCCTCATCAGCTATATACATATAGATGCGCTCGGCATAATAGCTTAAAGGGCAGAATGCCGAATGTTCCCCCGCAGGAAGGTTGCGGCAGGTATCTTCGCATGAGCTATTCATCACGCCACCTCCTCAAGCTCGGACTCGTGCGGTTTGATCACGAAATCTTCGCCCTGGGTGATGCTGATGCCGGCAATACCATCAACTGCATCAGGCTCGGCCAGAATGGCATCCTTGTTGATCTCTTCCTTGCTGCGGATAAAGCGATCGAGGCCCAGCGACTTCAGGTTTTCAATCACGCCCATGATGTTGCGCAGCGACACCTTCGGCGGCGTAATGCGCCAGGCTATTTCACCAGCTCCGAGGTCAGCCGACTTGCGCTTGCCGTTGTTGGTGAGATCGCCGCGATTGGCCTCGCACCACACATGCAGGCCCTGCGAGAGCTCATTGATCTGCTCGGCATGCGGTGCCGCCAGCGCCTGATACTTGTCGCGGATCTTCTGGATCTGCTCATTCATAGTGGCTTCGATCCGCTTGCGCTCGTTCTGATGGCTGCCGATCCGGCGCATATATTCCCGAGCCTCATCCCGGCTCTGTGGAACAGGTCCTACAGCCTTGTTTTTGATGCGTTTTGCATTACTTGCCATGATCTTCTCCTTGCTCGAGCCAGCGCTCGATATCTTTTGATTCTTCATCCCATTTTTGCATGTCGGAAGTGATGTAGCGCAGGCCGGCCAGCGTGACGATGAGGGCCACAACCATCACAGCGATCATCAGCAGCGATGCCTCATTATCCGTGAGCATGGCGCTGCTCCCTGCGTGTCTGCGTGCTATATAGACGTGATCTGATGAATGAACGACGGCACTCCGGGCATAGGTCCTTTTCGTCCAGACCGCCGGATGCCATGCTCCAGAAGCGCTCGCACCAGCCGCATTCACCAGCGCGCGGGGCAGGGGTATTGATCACCAATTCACCACCCTCTCTCCGGCAGCCTCCGCCGGCATCGAGGTGCGCAGCAATGCGATCGTATTGCCGCGGTGACTCCAGATATTCCACGAACGTCAAACCCATCAAAGCAAAGATGCGGTTGGCCTGAAATCTAACACCGAGCATATTGATCCGATCATCGGTGATCTGCTCGATGGTGAAGTCAGATATATTTGTTGTCGGCGCTACTCTCCATTTACATGCTAGATTATTCATCACTTCCTCCTGTATTTCTGTTGTTGCGGCATGTTTTGCAGGCCCGATGCAGCATCACGCGCAGCGGATTGGTGGCAGCGAATGGCCGCGACTGGTTTTCAATACAGCGGTTTAGCGGGATATCTCCGATCACGGGGCAATCGACGGTGATGCCCATCAGAGCGCCTTCAACGCGCTTTTGAACATTATCCAAGCGACCGTTATACGTGCCTTTAAGCACCTGATTCACGACCGCCGGACTCATACCGATCTGGGTAGCAACAGCAGCCTGGCTGTTAATTTTGCAGGCTTTACGCAGTACGATAATCCACGCCTCACTCATCACTCACCTCCGCCGGATCGAAGGTTTTTCCGGAATTGGGGTCGAAAACAACGCCGCCTTTACCTGCCACCGGCTGGATTGGTCCGCTGTTGTTGGCCACTGCATAAATAGCATGGCCGCCGGCCGATCCATGCCGCTTGGCGCGGGCAATGCGCAGGTGTCCGGAGGCAACCAGTGCCCGGATATATTTGGTGGCGTTGCTGTCGCTGATCTCGGCTGTTGCCACGATCTCGGGGATGGTGAAACGGCGCAGCATGCGCATCGACTGCCAGGCGCGATAGCGTGATGTCCTGTGCGGGTTTTTGGTTCCGCACCCAATCAGTCGCGCCATCAGCCGACCTCCGGACCGACAAAGAACGGCTCACCCTTCGGCCAGTCGGCCAGCGACATGCGAGCCTTGCCGTTCTTTTTACCACGTGCCTCGATACGAGACAGGCCGACTGTCATATTGCGGGCCAGACCGTGGGTGGATTTATGCAGGGCTGCAAGCAGATCATCATCGACAATCACTTCACACAGTCCATCGGCCAGCAGGCGGGCATCATCCAGATCGCACGGCGTGAACTCGACCCATTCGGCCAGACGGCCCGATACCTGCTTGCGCGCCTGGATCTTGCGATGGATTCCTTCCATGCCGATGAGAATCACTGGAACTGCGCTCATATCGTGCAGATCGCGCAGGGTTTCCACCATGCGTTGCTGCTCGATCACATAATCAGCCTCATCGATAAACAACGGCCGGCCTGTCTCTTCCAGCTTGGCCACGATGGCGGCGGCCATTGATGCCAGCGAGCGCATCTTAGGCAGGTTCAGTTCTGAGCTGATCGCCTCAAGCATGGCGGAAGGGGACCAGACCGCCCATGCCCGCACATAAACACCGTTGCACTGATTGATATACCACGTGATGGCAGTGGTTTTTCCGGCGCCGGTCGGGCCATATATCAACCCCATACCGGGCATGCCGATAGAGCGGCTGGTAAGCGCTTCTCCGGCAATGGTCAGCCGGGCCACATTCTTGACTTTCAATATCTTTGATCGCATCGTTCTCTCTCCTTGAATTGGCTGCCTGTTGACTTCTCACGGTCGGGCAGCCTTTTTTTATTCAGCTTCGTTAAACTTCTTCATGGCCACGTACTCATTGCTGCGGGCATAGGACACCATCATCTCGCGTTCTCTCGGCTTCAGTTGATCTCCGCGTGCATCACGCGCCTGCAGCGTTTCCCAAAGACGGAAGTTACGCACTGGGTCATCGCCGAACTCGAGTATGCTGGTGACATTTTCAGCCTCGCTATCGGCAGCCTTAAGCCGCTCGAATTCAACCTGTTCACGCTCTGAAAGCGGCTTGATAACATCTTCACCATTGCGCGCTGCTCTACCTGCCTCATGCAGTCCTGTAGTCCGATGTACTTCTGATCGGTGCGGTATGGATACGATGTTTTCGGACTCGGCAATGCGATGCTCCAGCACCGTTTCGGCCATGTTGGTTTTGATTTCCTTGCTGAAGGCGCGATATTCTTTGGTCTGCTCGGCAAGCAGCTTCTTCTGTTTGGATTTGACTGCGACTGCAGCCTCCTGGCGCGATATGCCCAGGATTTCATGGCACAGCAGAACGCCGATAAAACGATCTTCTACATAGGCGTAAAGCCGGCCTATATCCTGTTCGTCGTACTTGAGCAGGGCGTTTTTGCCGATATATTGACCGATCTCATCATTGAAATAGGTGTGATTTTCAAAGCGGACGCCTTTCTTGCCTATCCTGCGCACGCCGCCGATTTCACAGAGCAGCATATCCAGTGCCCGTTCATCTTCGATACGGCGGATCGTGCCACGGTAACTGCGGGCCTTCTGGTTCGGGCTCATGCCGAGGCCGGCATGTTTGTCATTGCCATAATAGTGTTCACACCAGTCATCCAGATGCTGCTGCAGATCGGCGGCTGTCATCTCCACTTCCACGATTTCACCATGTGTCATCAGGCGGGCAGAGAAGCTTTTGCGTGCTTCAATCGCCTTACGTTCAGCCACATTGTGGCCGATAAAGCCGGGCAGAAGATTCAGAATGCCGTGGCTCATCGTGCGCATGACTCGCTCGATAGTTCCTTTCTCTTCAGAGGCAAACGGGATGCATACCTGGTGGGCGATAGTCAGGCCATCCAGCACCATGTCGTACTGATCAGAGACATAATCCTTGCCGTTATCAGTACGCACGCCTTCAGGTACACCCCAGTCGAGTATTGCCCGGCGGGTGACCTGACATACAGCCATCGATTTGCTGGTTTTTGAGACGTAATATTTCAGCCGCTTGCTGTCCATATCGATCACGCCAACCACTGAGTGGCGGCCATCGGTCAGCAACCAGTCGGCAGGCGTGCTGTCCAGCTCCCATAGCTGATTCAGTCTGTTGATATTCTCGGTATGTGAACCGGCGGCGGACATATACACATTTTTCCACTGATCCGGATTGATGATCTTGGTCCATATCTGTTTGTTTTCCGCAATCCAGCTACCACGAAACCGCTCATAGGCGCGTTGACTGGGCACTGGCAATGCGGGTGCATCAGCAGTAGGGGCACGCAGACGATTGGTTGCCTCGATGAATTCGATCATCGCTTTGCCGGTGATTTGCGGCGCTTTAATCATGGCGCCAATCACCAGCCGGAAGAGCCCTTCATTTGTCTCGATGATTGATTGATGTTTGCGATTGCCGTAGCCATCTGTCAGGGCCATGATGCCTTTTTCTCGATAATCAGCGTCCCATTTGGCCAGCGTCGCGGGCTTCAGGCTCTGCTGGCCGCGATAGGTAGGCATTTCAGCCTGCACCCACTCAGGCAGGGCGTATTCGCCGCTTTCAATCGCTGCTGAAAGGCCATGATATGCAGCTGTGCGTGAGCATTTATGGTCACGAATAAAATTGCCCAGCGCAGTCATGATCCAGCGGCGCGCGATGGCCTTCTTTTTCCTGCGATGACCGGCTGGAATACTGGCAAACTCGGCAATGCCGCGCGCAATCAACCGGCGATGCTCAGCGGCCTCTTCATCCAGCATCTCGCGTGTCTTGACGCCGGGGATGCTTTCTACCGGTTCAGCTTCGGCATACTGGGCATATTCCGGCTGCTTTGAGACCTCATCCATCGCCGCCTTCACGCTAAGGTGCGCCAGATGGGTGCGGGTGACTTCCGGCAGGCTTGAAGGGCTATATTCCAGGCCTTTTCCTTTCTGACGCTTGCGTGACTGCCAACCTTCACGATCCGCCAGTTTTCTGATTCCGCGATCAGTGCCGGGAAGTCCAGGCAGGCCTGCTAGTTCTGAAGCTGGCATCCATGCGTTCATACTGCGCCACTAATCCGCTTTTGCAGATCGCGGATTTCCTCTTCCAGTTGCTTTTTCTGTGATAGCCGCTTGCCGAGTCTGGCTTGCAGGACATCGGCACCGATCAGGAATGTACCGCCGCATTTTTCGGCCATATGATGGCTCACCAGATGGGTGCCTGTGGCCACTTCAAATGCGGCCAAATATTGTAAGGGGAAGCGCCACTGTGTTTTTGATTTCGCTGTCCAGGCATTGAGCATATCTTCGGAGATATGGTCGCCAGTAAGGCGGCTCATCTGGAAGGCAATCACATCGCGATCCATGCCGCTATCCTTAATGGCCAAAGAGAGCATGCCGGGCACTTCAAGGTTGAGATTTAATGCTCCGGGAATGGTGCTTTGAACAGGTACAGAGAAGAGATCCAGCGTTCGAGAATCAACCACCTTTCTCATGCGGTGCCGTCCTGTTTTGCTTTTTTTATTGTTTCTCTGCGGTGTAAAATATCACGCAATGCAAGCAGTTTTGTTGTATTTATAAGCAGCGTTTCGTGGTATAAATATTCATCAATGCGTGCTTCAAGCAGATCCCGCTCATCATCAGACAATTCTGATGTGGCCAATATGCTGAAAAACTCTCGTTGCATATCATTTGCAGTTGGGCAATGGCGCATGTCTACTTCACCACCTGAAGTTCGACGTTGCGCGGGCGGCCTGCATGGCTTAACTTAACCATGTTGGGATTGCCGTCCTGGACAGGCTGTCCGTAGTCGTTATAGCGATGCGGCCAGATCTCCCAGGGCTCAACCTCAAGGATATTGGCTATAATGCGCTCCATCTTCGGCCATGAATGACCCAGGGTGGCCTGCGCGGATTTCCGTGCGTAACCATGCTCTGTGGATACGCGAACCAGCGGCCATCCGCGCTTACGCAGCTCAGCCTTGATATCCTCGCGGTGCCATCCTGTACGGGGTCTTTTGACCCTTTTTGGCTGCATGTCTATTTTTGTACTTTCGCTCGTCATGTGGCGAAATATAGTGCAGATATGCGACGCTTGTCAAGCATAAGTGCGAGTTCCGATTTGCACTTATGCAATATGCATTTCTTATGTGTGGTAAAGTGTTGATATGATAGAGAAAGATAGAGAATCGGAGCGCTATGACAAATCGGAACTCACAGTTCCGATTCTCGTCGATGGAATCGGAACGCGCATAAGTGCGGCATCTAGCCTTATTGGCGGGAAGAGAAAGCTCGCAGAAATGACTGATGTGTCAGAGTCCCAGCTGCATCGTATCATTGCTGGAGATAGCAAGGCCAAGATAGATACGATTGTAGCTATCGCCAAAGCAACGGATGTTAATATCGAATGGCTGGCTACAGGCGAAGGCCCGATGCTCCCTGGTGATGAGCTTGCTGCACCGGCTGGGTTCGATATTGATCTGATGGGGCAGATCATGGCTATCTTTATGGATGCGGCCTATACGCAAAAAACAGCCATCCCGGCCAAAGATATCGGTGAGATGGCCGCCAGAGCATACGTGGATATCCTGGCCGACTTCCCTGATCCTGAAAACAGACAAAAGGCGCTGCGCCAGCTCGCCACCATCGCTAACAACATCACCAGGCTTTATGGATGATTAAACCCATTGAGTATGCTATATATAGTAAGTAAGGTAGTATTTGCCGATCAGGAGGTGTAAGATGGAAAGCTTTACGATTATCGCTATTGCTATCGCATTTATCACCCCTCTTCTACTGATGTTAATTGGACTTATTCACCCAGGTATTGTATTCACATCAAATAGGGGGCTGGTGGTAAGTAGGTTTGGCGGAGGGTTTCTTTTCATTGCGGTTATTCTTGGTGTTGTCGGCCTATTTGTCGCGCCTTCGGTAAAAAAAACAGCTTCTTCCAAAGCAAATTCTGTTAAGCACGCCGTCGTATATAATAGCTCTTGGGATGGGTCGGTATCTCAGATTGAAGATTACCTGCAACGCAACCTCAATGATCCTTCCTCATTGCAAATAGTTGAATGGAGCAAGGTCATCAAGGGTGGTGAATACTTCATGGTGCGGGTGAAGTATCGCGCCAAGAATGCCTTCGGTGCATATATCATTCAGAACCAGATTTTTTCACTCGATAAAACTGGAAAGGTTGTGCTGGTGTCTGATTACCAATAACCAAAACCATGTGTCGCAAGCGTCCAAATTGCTATCCGTCCATGTGTCGCAGTAAATTTTTGACCGTTTCTTTATAGGCGCTTTAAATTCTCTTTAATGCCTTTGTTTTTCCCGCTATTTCCCGTCTGATCCCACTAAATCCCGGCCAATTATGATCCTTCCTGTATATATAGAACCATCTGCCGCGTCACATGCAGATAGAGGAGGGTGCATATGCTTTCAGCAGTAAATGCTTTTTTCAGGCTCGAGGCAGCAAGCGGCATTTTGCTGATTTTTGCAGCCCTGTTTGCCGTTGTACTGGCAAACTCTCCGCTGTCGCACTACTACGACCTGCTGCTGGATACACCGGTGGAGGTGCGAGTCGGCGCCATTGAGATTGCCAAGCCGCTGTTGCTATGGATCAATGACGGGCTGATGGCGGTATTTTTCTTTATTGTCGGCCTGGAGCTGAAGCGGGAAGTGCGTGAAGGGGAGCTGGCCAGCATGCAGGCCATTGCTCTGCCGGCATTCGGTGCGCTGGGTGGCATGATTGTGCCGGCTGTGATCTATATCCTGATGAACAGGCACGACCCGATTGTCCTGCAGGGGTGGGCTATTCCGACGGCGACCGACATCGCTTTTGCACTGGCCATTCTGACACTGCTGGGCAAGCGTGTGCCCTTGGCGCTGAAGACCTTTCTGGTTTCTCTGGCGATCTTCGATGACATCGGTGCGATCATCATTATTGCTATCTTCTATACCAGCAATATCTCCACAATCAGCCTTGTTATCGGCGCCGCGTGCCTGGCTGTGCTGGCGCTGTTGAACAGGATAAATGTCTACAGGCTGACGCCATATCTTTTGGTAGGTCTGATCATGTGGGTGGCGGTGCTGAAGTCAGGAGTACATGCCACGCTTGCCGGTGTACTGTTGGCTCTGTTTATTCCGCTTGCCCCTGATCCGCGTAGTGATCGCTCTCCGCTGAAAGATCTGGAGCGGGATCTCCATGCCGTCGTTGCTTTTGTGATTCTGCCCCTGTTTGCCTTCTTTAATTCCGGACTGGATTTGACTGAGGTAGGTGTCGAACAGCTGTTACACCCGGCGACAATCGGCGTTGCACTTGGTCTGTTTGTCGGCAAGCAGTTAGGTGTGTTCACCTTTGCATGGTTGGCTGTAAAAGCGGGGCTGGCCAGGTTGCCTGGTAGTGTGAACTGGCGTCATATATATGGTGCTTCCCTGCTCTGTGGTATCGGCTTTACAATGAGTTTGTTTATCGGTTCTCTCGCCTTTGAAGGCAGTCGCGACAATTTCCTCTTCGATGAGCGGTTGGGCATTATTGCCGCATCTACACTGTCGGCTGTTTGTGGCTATCTCTGGCTGAACAGAGTCCTTGGCAAAGCTAATACAGGATAGAATGGAACCCTCGCCATTTCGACCGGCTCTGTGCTGGCTCGATAGCTATGAGGAATGAGAACATTGGAGCCACGCCAAATCACATGGTTATATCTGAATATACCTTGCACCGTTCAGATTGTGCGATTATAAATCCACCAGTGATGTGGGCCTGAGGGGGGAGTCGTATGTGGAAAAAGTCGACCGAAGAATCTGCGGATATGCAGAACAGACTGGACCATCTGGTCGACGAGCTGGATCATCTGGATGAATCCTTTGCCAATCATACATATGAGGATACATCGGATGAGAGTGACATGTCCTGGCTGGATGCGGATGATCACGGTATGCAGCAGGGCAACGACATGCCGCATGCCGATTATTCGACCGATATGTTTGAAGGTGAGGCGCAGGGCAGGCGTCCTTTCAAGTTTCTGTTTGGGCTCTTCGCCGTATCCACATCGCTGATGCTGGCGCTGCTCTGGTTCTTCTGGCCGAATACAACAGACATTAACAGTTCCGTGTCACAGTCGGTGGCTCAGCATGATGTCAAAGCGACGCCTGACGCGCCCGCAGCTTCAGGCGAAGCGGATCAATCAACTGCCGTGGCGCAATCATCACCTGACCCGGTTGAAGACAAACCTGCTGCTCAGGATAACCCTGTGCCGGCAAGCGCTGCAGATGTTCCTGAAGTAGCACCCAAAAAAGTCGAAGTGACTAAAAATGTAGCGCCATTGCCGGCCGGCATAGTGAAGAGTCAGCAGCAGTCCTCTGCCGCCAATCAGCAGCCAGCAGTACAGCCAGCAGCAAATACGGCGGTTGAAAAAGATATGCAGCGTCAGTTGCTCACCGTTGATGTTCATCTGGGGCTGATCAGGGATGCGCCAGGCAGCGAGGGTAAGGTGGTTGCGCGCTTAAAGAGGGGAACAGTTGTGTTGAGCCTGTTTCGTCAGGGGGACTGGTACCGGATTCGCCTTCCCGATAGCAGGGAAGCATGGGGTAACAAGGTTATTTTTGCTATAGCTAAGGGCGAGCCTGCGGAAAAATCAACCGGACAGGTGTCCGGATCTGGCACAGCGGCCCCCGTCACTGCTTCTCAGCCAGATGCTGCCGCTGATCAAGCCGGCGCGAACTCATCTGAAACGACGGCTTCCTCGACAGATACAGTGTCGGCTACAGCAAACTCTGAAGTTAAACGGGTAGAGCAGAGACAAGTGCTTACTGTCAGTGTGCATCTCGGCATTATCAGGGATGCACCCGGCAAGCATGGCAAAGTGGTGGCCAGATTAAAACAGGGAACTCCTGTGATAACCTTGTATCGTCAGGGAGAGTGGTATCGGGTGCTGTTGGCGGGTCATGAGGCGTGGGCGCATCAGAGTATTTTCTGATACAGGCCCAGCAGAATCAGGATATGCAACGGGCACAATATCCTGTCAATGCCAAGGGTTGAATGGTGATGTCCTTCATCGGATAATTTAATAGATGGAGAATCACGCACACGACCACCACGGTCATAGCCATGGCCACCACGGCCATAAACTGGATCTGGCACTAGGGCTGACACTGCTGTTTGCCATTGTTGAGTTGATTGGCGGCCTGATTTCCAACTCTCTGGCACTGCTGGCTGATGCGGCACATATGTCATCCGATGTGATTGCGCTCGCGCTTGCGGCATTTGCCGGCAGGCTGGCGTTGAAACCGGCCCATAGCGGCATGACTTACGGTTACGGACGTGCACGCGTACTTTCCGCGCAGCTAAACGGCTTTGCCCTGTGGTTTCTCAGTGGCTGGATTACATGGGAGGCAACTGGTCGTCTGAGTGCGCCGCCAGCTGTGCATGGCGGTATGGTCATAGCGATCGGCGCGATTGGCCTGATAGTGAATCTGGTTATTTTAACATGGCTACATGGAGAGCATGATATCAATTCACGTGCTGCATTCTGGCATGTGGTAGGGGATGCGCTTGGTTCCGTCGCGGCGGTTATTGCCGGCGTGGTAATCTATTTCACGGGATGGATGCCGATTGACCCGATTCTTTCATTCCTTGTGGCTGCAATTCTCGCATGGGGAGGATGGCGACTGATCCGTGAGACTACCGCGGAGTTGATGGAGGCCGTTCCTGATGCTATCGATACTGAGGTTGTCGAAGCCTGTCTGAAAGCTGTGCAGGGTATTTCCGATATTCACCATATCCATCTCTGGAAATTACCGGATGGCCGTATGGGTATGTCAGCTCATGTTGAGATTGAATCGATGTCGGAATGGGATGAAATCCTGCCTCTCCTGCTGGAGAAACTGCGCAAGCAGGGGGTGGATCACGCCACGCTGCAGCCCGAATCATCTCATCTGCAGGGTGATTGCTCTCCCTGTAACGATCATCATTGCTGATCCGCTTTACCTGTTATTGCTATTGCCGTGCAGATTTGATTTACATGCAGCCGGGGTGCCACGACCCATGGCGTGAATCAGGCGTAAAGGGTGTGTGATACAACACCCTTTACGCCTTGTCTTTTACAGGTGCATCTGGTTGAGCCAGCGCTCCAGAAAGTGAATATTGAAATCGGCACTTTGGAACCCCGGATTGGCCAGCAGGCGCTGGTGTAGTTCCTGGTTGGTGGTAACACCCAATACGACCAGTTCATCCATTGCCCGCTGCATGCGGCGGATGCATTTCTGGCGGTCACGTGCATGGGTGATGATTTTGGCAATCATGGAGTCATAGTAGGGGGGGATGGAGTAGCCGGTATAGAGGAATGAGTCCACACGTACACTGCGACCACCCGGTGCGTGATACAGCTGAACAGTTCCAGGTGACGGAGTGAACTTGAATGGATGCTCGGCGTTGATGCGGCACTCAATGGCATGCCCCTTCATTTTGATATCATCCTGAGTGAAGGCGAGCTGCTCACCACTGGCAACGCGGATCTGCCATTCGATCAGATCGACGCCTGTGATCCATTCGGTAACAGGATGTTCAACCTGAATACGTGTATTCATCTCTATGAAATAGAAGGATTTATCCGGATTCATAAGGAACTCGATGGTGCCTGCTCCGACATAATCAACAGCCCTGGCGGCGGCAACGCCGGCAGCACAAATCTTTGCGCGCGTCTCGTCATCCACGAAGGGGCTGGGCGCCTCTTCCAGTACTTTCTGATTATTCCGTTGCATGGAGCACTCGCGTTCAAACAGGTGCACGATATTGCCGTGCTTGTCGCCGAGTACCTGTACTTCGATATGGCGCGGCTCTTCCAGATATTTCTCGATAAATACGGTGTCGTCACCGAATGCAGCTCCGGCCTCGCTCTGACACATGGAGAAGGCATTCGGCAGTGAAGCCTCACTATGAACTACCTTCATGCCGCGTCCGCCACCACCGGCAGAAGCTTTCACAATGACCGGAAATCCGGCTGCCTTGGCAATTGCTTTTGCCTCATCGACAGTGGTAACTGCACCATCTGAGCCCGGCACCAACGGCACATTGGCCTCATCCATCTTCTGTTTGGCAGCCACCTTGTCGCCCATAATGCGCATCGATTCAGGTGTCGGGCCAATCCAGACAAGACCGGATTCACTGACAATCTCCGCGAATGAAGCGTTTTCAGCCAGAAACCCGTAACCCGGATGGATGGCCTCGGCATCGGTCAGTTCGGCTGCAGCCATGATGGCTGCTATATTAAGATAGGATAATGTGCTGGGAGCTGGTCCGATACATATAGATTCATCGGCCAGACGCGTGTGCATGGCATCCTTGTCGGCTTCAGAATAGACGGCGACAGAACGGATGCCCATCTCTTTGCAGGCGCGAATAATACGGACTGCGATTTCGCCGCGATTGGCAATAAGAATTTTGTGAAACATGTAACCCCCGTTATGCCAGAGGCGTGATGATAAACATAGGCTGGCCATACTCGAGCGGGGAGGCGTTATCAACCAGAATGGCCTCGACAATACCACCGTATTCCGCTTCGATTTCATTCATCATTTTCATTGCTTCGATAATGCACAGTGTATCGCCCTTGGCCACTTTCGCGCCTACGCTGATAAAGGCATCAGCATCCGGGCTGGGGGCAGAGTAGTAGGTGCCGACCATGGGGGATTTGACGACATGTGCATCATCCGGCTCGCTTGCTGCGACTGGAGCTTCGGCAGCAGCTGGTGCTGGTGTTGCTGCAGGTGCGGCTGCTGCGTAGACCTGCTGAGCGGCGGCTGGCGTCTGCGTGGCAGCAGCCTGATTCTGGCGTGAGATGCGCACCGTTTGGTCAGCTATAGTGACCTCAAGTTCTGTAATGTCGGTGTTTCTTACCAGTCCGATCAGTTTGCGAATTTGCGATATGTCCACATTAAACTCCTGTATTGATATGTTGTATACGTAGTAAGTCGTTCAGCCCGCGCAGGGCAAGCAGATAGGAAGTAGCGCCGAAGCCTGCAATGACTCCGGCGGCAGCATCTGCCAGCATGGAGTGATGGCGGAAGCTTTCCCGTTGGTGAATATTGGACAGATGTACTTCAATGAAAGGCAGTGCGGTGGCCAGCAGTGCATCACGCAGCGCGATGCTGGTATGGGTATAAGCGGCCGGATTGATGACAATGCCATCCACATCTTCAGAAACCGCCTGCTGGATGCGGTCAACCAATGCACCCTCATGATTGCTCTGGAAGTTCTCAATTTCGATGTCGAGAGACTCAGCCAGTGTGTGCATGTTGTTCGTGATTTCCGCCAGTGTCTGATTGCCATAATGGCCGGGTTCGCGCGTGCCCAGCATATTCAGGTTGGGACCGTGCAGCACAAGTATGCGTAATGTTTTCATTCCGGTCTCTCCAGTAGCCACTTCTCTTTAAGTTGTATCAGCACGGCGTCCCCCGGCTTTAGTTGCAGTAGTCGGTCGAGCATATGTAGCGCCTCATCGTGCTCACCCTGTTCAAAGAGAAGTCGGGCAAGGGTGATCGAGGCGGCCGGGTCATGTCTTTTATTGAGTTCCTGAAGCTGTAGTGCGCGGATAGCACTGGCAATGCCGGCATCAATATGGCCGAGCTTTCTCTGAATTCTGGCAAGCAGCTTCCAGGCGCGCATTTCCGCCGGCGCAAATTCGAGCACATCTCTGAGAATAACTTCGGCTGTTTCCAGTTTGCCGTTGCGGGCCGCAGCAAAGGCGGCGGCCATACCTTCTGAAACACCACGCCAGTTTACCGGCTTTGGCATCGATTTGGACGAATGGGTATTGGGCGCAGATGTGCTTGCTGCTAGCATGCCCCTGAAGCTACGCAGTCGCGCATAGCGGGTCAATCCGATTTTGTGAAAAATGAGTAAAAACAGGCCCGTATTGAATCAATATGCTGCAAAATCGAGTCGTTTCTGGCCAGAGAGGGAATATGCCGAAAACAATTATGATCCGTTTGAACGGGGAAGAGTACAGTACCGGGGCCGCCACGCTGGCAGGGCTTATCAGCGAGCTTGGTCTGGAGCAACGGATGATCGCAATAGAACGAAACCTCGAAGTTGTGCCGAAAAGTCAATATGCTTCGACGCCGCTGATAACTGGTGACCGTATTGAGCTGGTGCACATGATAGGTGGCGGCTGACATGAAATCATGCTTGTAATGCATTAATTCGGATCATTGAACGGGAGAGGACATGACAGACAGTTTCAAGGTTGGCACACATGAATTCAAATCACGTTTGATTGTGGGCTCCGGAAAATATAAGGATTTTCAGACCACGAAAGGTGCCACCGAGGCGGCGGAAGCGGAGATGATTACCGTGGCTGTACGTCGGGTGAATATTACCGATCCGGGCAAAGAGAATATGCTCGATTATATTGATCCGAAAAAATATACCATTCTGCCCAATACTGCAGGTTGTTTTAATGCCGATGATGCCGTGCGCACGTTGCGGCTGGCCCGCGAGGCAGGCGGCTGGAATCTGGTCAAGCTGGAAGTGCTCGGCGATACGCAGACGCTCTATCCGAATGTGGTGGAGACGATCAAGGCGGCGGAAACGCTGGTGGCCGAAGGATTTGAAGTCATGGTATATACCAATGACGACCCGATTGTAGCCACACGACTGGAAGAGATCGGCTGCGTGGCTGTGATGCCTCTGGGTAATCCGATCGGCTCCGGTCGCGGCCTGGCCAACCCGTTCAATATTCGTGTTATCAAGGAGCGGGCAAAGGTGCCGATTGTTGTCGATGCAGGGATCGGTACGGCTTCCGATGCAGCCAAGGCTATGGAGTTGGGGGCGGATGCGGTTTTGATCAACACCGCTATTGCCGAAGCAAGAGATGAGTGCATGATGGCTCGTGCCATGCGCGATGCGGTCAGGGCAGGGCGCATGGCGTATCTGGCAGGCCGTATGCCCAAGCGTGCCTTTGCTTCTGCCTCCAGTCCGACAGAAGGTTATATCTGGGACTAAATGCAACATTTCAATATCTCCCATCGCAGGCAGAGGAGTGTAATGTCTCTGCTCTTTGTGTGGGAGTGTCTTGTGACGAAACTATAACAATTACCCTCTGTGTCCTTCGTGTCCTCTGTGGTGAGAAAAAAGGAATATAAGAATGACTGAATTGAAGAATGATCTGTTTTTGCGTGCATGCCTGAGAGAAGATGTAGAGCGCACCCCGGTATGGATGATGCGTCAGGCCGGGCGCTATCTGGCTGAATACCGGGCGACAAGAGCCCGCGCCGGTGGTTTCCTGAATCTGTGCCGCTCACCTGAGCTCTGCTCGGAAGTGACGCTGCAACCGATTGATATACTGGGTGCCGATGCCGCCATTCTGTTTTCCGATATTCTGGTAGTCCCGGAAGCTATGGGTATGGAGTTGACCTTTGGCGTGGGGGAGGGACCGAAATTTCCCGATCCGATCACCTGTCGTGCCGATGTGGAAAAACTGCCCGTATTGGACGATCCATCCAAAGAGCTGGGTTATGTGATGGATGCAGTAAGCACGATTCGCAGGGATTTGAACGGACGTGTGCCGCTGATTGGTTTTGCCGGTAGTCCGTGGACACTGGCTACCTATATGGTGGAAGGTGGCGGTTCCAAGAATTTCTCCAAAGTCAAAGCCATGATGTTCAATGAGCCGGAGACCATGCATTTACTGCTTGAGAAGTTGGCCGACTCTGTTGCAGCCTATCTGAATGGACAGATTGCTAACGGCGCTCAGGCAGTACAGATCTTTGATACCTGGGGCGGCATTCTCAATACAAGTAACTATAAAGAATTTTCGCTGGCCTATATGCAGCGCATTGTGCAGCAGTTGACCCGTGAGAATGACGGGCGCCGCGTGCCTGTTATTCTCTACTCCAAGGGCGGCATGGGCTGGCTGGAAGCGATGGCTGATACCGGTTGCGATGTGCTGGGGCTGGACTGGTCGATTGATATCGATGTGGCAAAAGCCCGCGTTGGTGACCGTGTTGCCCTGCAGGGTAATATGGACCCGACCATGCTGTATGCAAAACCGGAGCGGATTCGTGCCGAGGTGAAAGATATTCTGGCCCGATTCGGACACGGCAACGGCCATGTGTTCAACCTGGGGCACGGTATTACCCCGGATGTGCCGCCCGAGCACGCGATCGAATTCTTCAAGGCTGTGCGCGAAGAGTCTGTGCGCTATCATGGTTAAACCGGTTATAGTAATAAGGAGACAGGTATGAGCGGCAGAGATGATTCACGCAGTATGGCCCTGTATTGCGACTTCGAAAATGTCGCACTGGGTGTACGCGATATCAAACTCGATGCATTCGATATCCAGCGGGTACTCGAACGCTTGTTGCTCAAAGGTAATATTGTCGTCAAAAAAGCTTACTGTGACTGGGCGCGCTACAAGGATTTCAAGGCACCGATGCATGAGGCGGCTTTCGAGCTGATCGAGATCCCGCATGTGCGGCAAAGCGGTAAAAATTCTGCCGATATCCGCATGGTCGTTGATGCACTGGACCTGTGCTACACCAAGGCGCATGTGGATACGTTTGTTATCATTTCCGGCGACTCCGACTTCTCACCTCTGGTCTCCAAGTTACGCGAGAATAACAAACTGGTGATCGGGGTGGGTGTCAAACAGTCGACTTCCGACCTGCTTATCGCCAACTGCGATGAGTTTATCTATTACGATGATCTGGTGCGCGATTCGGAGAAGCAGGTCAAGTCACGCCGGCGTCGCTCGTCAGGCAAGTCCAAAGCCAAAGCGAAAACCGAGAATAATGAGCTGCCGGTCGATGAAGTTACCCTTCAGCAGGAGGGGATCGACCTGGTGCTGGAAACGGTCGAGGATCTGTTCAAGGAGCGCAGTGATGAAGACAAGGTTTGGGGCTCCATGGTCAAGCAGACCCTAAAGCGCCGCAAACCGGGCTTCTCCGAGGGCTACCACGGATTCAGCAGTTTCGGAAAAATGCTTGAAGAGGCGGAAAAGCGCGAGTTGCTGACTCTGGAGAAGGACGAGAAATCCGGCGGTTATATCATCAAGGATTTTTCGCACGAAGAGTAGGTTCACTTCCGGGCATTAAAAGCTCTCTGCCACGTAAGAAGGGTGCAATAATAGAAAACGCCGGCATATACAGATGCCGGCGTTTTCCGTTTCCGGTGAGTTAAACTCCCTCGGGTTGTGTCTCAGGCCTCATAAGCGGCGATCAGCGCAGCTTTCAGCTTCGGATGCTCATCGAGGTTGGTAATGGACAAATATGTCGCAGCGATCGGTTGCAGAATACGCATGGTACACTCTTCCAGCCATGCCTTTCTGAATCGTTCGAAATCCAGCTTGTTATCGGTAACACAATCAGTCGCCAGCCCTGTCGGGTGATCAAATGAGAGTTCCCCTTCGATCATGATATCAAATTCGTGCGAATAGGTGCCGATGCCGCAGTCAGCTGCGAGCATTCTGAAAATGTAGTCAACCGGATCATGATGGCGCATGCACTCATCGAGGTTAATGATGGCAGCCGGGGCATAGCGAATGCCTTTAAAGTCAAATTCAACCTGCGCTTCTACAAGATTCATGTTTTACCTGCCTGTTTCTGCCCGGACACTCTGCCATTGGCTAATGTCACAATCATAGTGGCTTTTGATTTTCTCTCCACAGTAAACTTGATCTATTAAAGTAGGGCGGGGCAAAACACAGAGTGTGTTGCCTCTATCGGAAGGTCACTGTTTTTATGTTATACCGGAGGGTCATGGGCGCGGTGATGACTTTTTACAAACTCTTCATTATTTACCTTGCCCAACACTCTGCAATGCCTCAAGCTATGACAGTTGCACAGGGAGATGTTATGAATGCAAAAGGTTTTACACTGAATGATGATTTCGGCATAGCAGAGCAACTGGCCTTTCGCGATGCCGGAGGCGGTTTTATTGTCATTGATGTCGATAATAGTCAGTGCACGGCCAGCATAGCCATGCAGGGGGCTCATCTGATGAGGTGGAACCCGAAGGGTGAGGAGCCGGTCATCTGGATGTCGCCCGTGGCGAAACTTGCACAGGGCAAGTCTATTCGCGGCGGGGTGCCGATCTGCTGGCCCTGGTTCGGCGCGCATGCCAGCGAAGCCTCTTTTCCCGGCCACGGTTTTGCCCGCACGGTGGCATGGGATGTGATTGCTACAGCGGCACTGGATGATGGCTCCACGTCGATCAGCTTTCGTATTGCCGAGATCAACAGAGAGCTGTGGCCATATGATGCACCGGCTGAAATGCATATGGTGATAGGCAGCAAACTTGAGATGGAACTGGTTACTGAAAACCGGGGTGAGGAAACGATTACCGTCGGTGATGCGCTGCATACCTATTTTTGCGTCAGCGATATCAGCAGGATTGCTGTTCGAGGGCTGGACGGCTGTGACTATCTGGACAAGGTCGGGCCTGCCGCGCGCAGGACACAGAAGCATGATATCAGGATCGCCTCAGAGGTGGATCGCATCTATTTCGATCAGGGGCAGGATATTGTGATCGAGGATCCTGGGCTGGATCGCGGTATACGCATCGAAAAAAGAGGCAGCCACTCAACAATAGTCTGGAATCCGTGGATTGATAAATGCCGGGCTATGGGTGATTTCGGATCGGATCAGGGTTTTCTTGGTATGGTATGCGTGGAGAGCGCCAATGCCGCCGAGGATGTTGTGCAGCTGACCGCTGGTGACAGGCATAGTTTATGGGTTCGCTATAGCGTCGAATAACCCCGGTTGCCGATGGCGGAGAGATTCAACTGAGGTGCCGATAACAAAGCGCTAAAGCACGATACTCTGGTCACTCCGGGGTGCAGGGTAGTTTCAGACCACCGGGAATGGCGTCCCATATTTCGGCCCAGAGTACGCCGTAGGCCATGGCTGCCGGTGCCAGACGGTTGAATTCGGGCAGTGGTTGTCTGAGCTCGGCCATCTGCTCGACGGCGCTGGCATAAGGAATGCAGGCCTGCATCATCTGTTTGCCGATACGATGCCGTTGGCCAAGGATGTGAAGGTGCAGTTTCTTGCGGCGATCCACCATATTGAGAAAGGCGCGGATACGCAGCTTGCCTATACTGTGCTCTTTCTTGAAGTCGATAACCTGTTTGAGCATGCGTAGAGAAAGCACTGACGGCAGCGTAGGTACGATGAGCATGTCTGCTGCGTGGAAAATAGCCTCGGAAAGCAGTGTAAAGCCGGGCGGGCAGTCCATAATCACCAGATCGTAATCGCGTGAGAGCGGGGAGAGAATTTTCTGCAGTTGTTGTTGCGATTTCTTCATCCCATGTAGTAACAGGTCGGCATGTCGCATGGAGAAGTCCGAGGGTAGCAGGTCGAGGTTGTCGTAGAGCGTTGGTTTGACAATATTTTCGGCATCCACCTTGCCACGCAGCAGCCGGTCGGGGCGTTTTCCCGGTTTGACCTGCAGGCAGTATGTTGAGGCCCCCTGAGGATCAAGGTCCCATAACAGGACGCGTTGCCCCTGACTGGATGCGTACCATGCCAGATTCACAGCCGTCGAGGTTTTTCCCACGCCACCCTTGATGTTATAAACGGCCAGCACCTTCATCCAATCACTCTCCCTCCTGCCGGTTGCAGTGACTCAATGATGGCAGACCAGCGCTCTGATACAAGTGACTTGGCATGTCTGTTGCTGATTCACCATTATGAACAGTTATCAAAATATAGGTGTGGCCGGCTGGAGCCTGAAGCCTGTAAAGCTGCCGGAGCAGGGCGGTACGCATACCGCTGCCGGTCTGTTCCAGCAATATCTGGATAAAAGCAGCGGTGGTGGGTTGCCGCTATCAGACAAAACATTGACGCCCGATGCCATCCGGACACTGGCGGCAAACCTTATTTCAGCACTGGAGCGGGCCAGCATGCATGCCCTGTTTTCCGAATCCGGAAGTGGTGGTTCGGATGCAGGTTTTGCCTCCACCGACCTGTTTATGGCCATGCGTAACAGTGCCGTTATGCCGGCAGCCTCTGCCGTGCCTGCGGCAGGCGAAAAACCGGCTATATCAACACCCGTGATGAAGGACTCTGAACCACCAGTGATATCAACGAAAGAAGAGATCAAGCAGTCCGGTGTCGTGCCAGGTGCCGATACACGGGCACAGTATGGACCAGTGATTACACGTGCAGCAGCAGCCTTCGGGCTGGACCCGAAGTTGATAAAAGCCGTCATTCAGACAGAGAGCGGTTTTAATGCTCAGGCGGTTTCTCCTGTCGGGGCACAGGGGCTGATGCAGCTGATGCCCGGTACGGCGGCGGATCTCGGCGTTAAGGATGCTTTTGATCCCGAGCAGAATATTCAGGCGGGCAGTAAATACCTGAAGCAACTGATGGATCGATATCACGGAGATACCGGGCTTGCGCTGGCAGCCTACAACTGGGGTATGGGCAATCTCGAGCGAAACCCTGAACGCATGCCGCAGGAGACCGTAAATTACGTTGCCAAAATCACCGGCCTGATGAATAGCGCAGCCTGAGATGTGCATGGAAGGCTCGCGTCAGTTAACGCTTGCCGGCCGGTGACAAAGGTTTCTGTTGTGTCAGCGAATAACTTTCACCCAGTTCAGCATCACGGGTAGTGAGTTTGTTGGCAAGCTCTTGCTCCTGCTCAAGCAAAGTAAGCAGCCGGTCGCGGCTGATCACATGAACCATACACGGAATTATGGCCTCCACCTTAACGGTTGATGCACTGTCCATATCAGAACCATGGCCCATCAGTGCCTTCTCCCCGAAACACTCACCTGTTAACAGGGCTCCTTCGCGGTGTTCGTCACTCGAATCGAAAGTGATACGTACAACACCGCGAGCGATGATAAAAAGACTTTCGTTCTGTTTGTCGGGCCGCACAAGATACTCGTGTTCCAGCAGACTGATCGTCTTGAACTGTGCTGCGAGCTGTCCGATTTCACTATCATTCAGGTCAGAAAACAGTGGGACGCGACGAATCATGTCGGGCACGTTGTTCGGGATCGGTTCTACCTGTTGGCCACGCAGTGTCCCCAGCCTCCTGGAGAGTCCTGCCTCGATATTTTTGGCCACACTTTCGGGCAGGGCCCCCTGTTCAGCTTTTTCCTCTGCGGTTTCAAGCTCGGCGAGCAGGAGCATGCGCTGCCCCAGTCGGGTCTGCATCGAGTTGACGAACTCCGGATATTGCTCGCTAACCTGATAGAGATGGCGGGTGGCAATTTCGTGCCATGAACGATATTTGTCGATCACCTCTTCAGCATTCGTCTCGCTCATCAACTCCATTTTCGCCAGCTTGCCAAGCGACCTGATGACGTGCTGGCTGCCAAGAAAGTGCGCCCATATCTGCTCATAATCGAGAATGATTCGCGACATACGTATTTTTTCAGCCACCGGCATTAACCAGGGGGCCAGGTTAGCCATATGGAAAAAGGACTGCTCCAGTACGCGTTTGATGCGATGGGAGTGCACATGCTCGAAAGCGCCGTGATAGCGCAAGGCATCAATCTGCAGGTTCAGAACCAGTGATAGCTCCCGATAGGCCCCTTCACTGATATGGCCCTTGTTGTACATCTCTGTGTAAAAGGACTTCTCTTCGCTCAGCGCCCGCAGATAGATCAGGTTTAACTCATTGTTTCTGTCCAACTCTGATGCACGCAGCTCATCAATCCTTTGCAGGGCACTGCTGATGGCATGATCACACTCCACAGTCAGGTTATGGGCGATACGACTGGAAAAAAAGCCCCCATCCCTGAGAGATGGCAGTTGTTCCATGGCCCGTTGCCTGGAGGCCAGATCGAGTTCGATGAAGGCGAACCGGTCGGCAAGCGGAGGGACATTGAGTCTCAATTTTTTCATCACCCATTCGATCGAGAGCCCCTGTACCAACAGCGTGAACAGGACGGCTCCCATGACCATCGCCACGAACAGATCGGAGTACTCAAATTCCGGCAGGCTGAGTACCAGTGCCAGCGCGATTGCACCGCGCAGGCCACCCCAGAACATAATGAACTGGTAGGGGATGGATATAGGCCGGGATCCCGGCAGCCGGCCGATCAGTGGAATCAGGCAGAAAATGACAATGGCCCGTGCAACCAGCATGGCAATAATAACCCAGACAAGCATGCCCATGGTTTGCCACATATCGGCAAGGTTGACCTTCATGCCGACCAGAAGAAATAACAACGCATTGGCGATAAAGGCAAGCAGCTCCCAGAAGTGTTCCAGGTAGATGCGTACCGATGTAGAGATACGGATACGACCCCAGCTTCCCAGTGTCAACCCTGCACCGACGGTGGCCATGACGCCGCTGACATGGAATACCTCTTCGGCCAGCAGAAAGGAGAGATAGGCCAGTGCTGTGGTCAGGCCTATCTCGATAAAGGATTCCGATTCAACCCAGCCGATAATTTTGCCGGTAAGGAAGCCGAGCCCGATGCCGGTTGCCAGACCACCGATAAAAAGCCAAAAGAATGTTATTATTCCACTGCTGATAGAAGCCTCGCCACTGTGTTCGATGACCATGCCAATCAGAATGCCTGCGACTACGATTGAGGTAGCATCGTTAAAGAGACTCTCGCCTTCGATCAGTGTATTCAGGCGGTCCGGGGCGCCGATCTGGCGGAAAATGGAAACAACAGCAACAGGATCGGTGGCGCTCAGGATAGCGCCGAGCAGCAGTGCCATGGAAAATGGAATAGCGGTGGCCCACCATAGGATGCAGCCGATTGTAAAAGTGGAGATCAGCAGCCCCGGCACAGCCAGGGTCAACACAGGGCCAATATTGTGGACAAGTCTTCGGGCATTGAGATTATAACTGGATTCGAAAATCAAGGCAGGCAGGAAGACGTAAAGAATCATGTCCGGGGATATCTTTAAGGCATGAAAAATACTGAAGCCGGGATATACGTCGTGCAGGGAATTCAGTCCAATGCCGACGAGTACCAGCAGGATGGTGAAGGGCAGGCGGACACGTTGAGCCAGAAACTGGATGAAGAGTGCTACCAGCAGCAGGCTGAAAATACTCCAGATGACTGCGCTGACCAGAGAGGTGTGTTCCATTAACCTATCCTAGACCATGGGCGCTCTGTACTTAAGCGGAAACGTTCAATTTGATGACACCGGGGGAGTGCCGCGTGGGTCGGGCCGTCAGAAAATGCCTTTAAACAGCAGATGGGCTGCTACTATGGGAATACGAAACTGGCCCTTGCAGACTATGACCGGGGGATGGGGAGTCTCGAACGTGACCCTGAACGCATGCCGCAGGAGACCGTAAATTACGTTGCCAAAATCACAGGGCTGATGAATCACAATGCCTGAAGCTTATCCGTAATCTGCAAGTAACCTCCGGATCACTCCTGCTATGACAAAGGTTTGTATTTATATGATTTGATTGACTTTATACTGTGATAGTGCTATCAAGGCACGCATTTGTTGCTTGGAGGGCTGCTTTTGACAGAGAGGTAAAGCGAGCATGGATAAGAATAAAACAGTTACTGCACGCGACAGACAGAAAAGAAAAGGGCTTTTTCGGGCAGTGCTTCTTTACCTGCTGGTTATAGCAGTTGTTGAATTCATGATCATGCTGTCGATTAATGGCTTGGATCATAAACTTGAATGGCTGACCGTCGCGATACTGGATGCGGCTCTACTGATCATTGTTTTGTTTCCGATTTCCTACTTTATGATTCTCAAGCCGCTGCATGCACACTTGTTACAGGCCCTGCGTCAAAGCGAGGATCAGTTTCAGTCCCTGACGAAAACGGCTACAGATGCCATTCTCGGAGTGGATGAGTTCGGAAAGATTAGTATCTGGAATGATGCTGCGACAAAAATGTTGGGTTATAAAGCAAGTTATGCCATTGGACACTCGTTAGATACGCTTGTTGTGCCGCAGGGGTACAGGGCCACGCTGCGCGATGCACTGGCGTATCATCATGATTCTGACCGGGGAAATGGGGGCGGAGAAACCCTCGAGCTAGTGCTGTTGCATAAAGATGGCACGGAGATTCCGGTTGAGTTGTCTGCCTCTTCCTACCTGCGTAACGGATGCCGGCATGCAACGGCGATTATCCGCAATATCAACCACAGAAAGCAGACCGAGGCGGAACTGCTGTCTCTTACCGAGCGATTGAGAAAGAGCTTGATCACCACGGTCCAGATTGTAGCCAGAGCTGCTGAGGCAAAGGATTCGTATACCGGAGGTCATCAGCTGCGGGTCTCAAGACTTGCCCGAAGGATGGCCCAGGAAGTGGGGCTGGAGAGTCAGCAGGTAGAGGGGATACGTTTGGGAGCGCTGGTTCATGATATCGGCAAGATTCAGATTCCATCTGAACTGCTGTCAAAACCGACGAAGTTGAGTGCTGCTGAATTCGAATTAATCAAGGAGCACGCACTGAATGGCTACAATATCTTAAAAGGCATTGAATTTCCCTGGCCAATCGCTGAAATCGCCTATCAGCATCATGAACGATGGGACGGAAGCGGCTACCCTCAGGGGCTGAAAGGGGAGGCGATCTGTCTTGAGGCAAGAGTGGTTGCCGTGGCTGATGTGGTGGAGGCTATAGGATCGCATCGTCCCTATCGTGCGTCAAAAGGGCATCAGGAGGCGTTGGATGAAATTACAAAAAATCGTGGTAAAAAGTACTGCCCGATCGCGGTGGATGCCTGCCTGAAAGTATTCGCTGATAATTTCAGTTTTGAATGAGAGTGCTGTTAAAAAAACGACCGGCACCTTTTACATACAGAGGTGCCGGTCGCTGAGAGATGGGCTTGCCTCACAGGTGAGGCTTTTAGACTAAGCAATTAGTCGCGGCGCTCATGCCCATAGCTACGATTGTCGGCATAACGGGAGTATTGGCGGTTGTTGCTGCGGACCTGACGACTGTGTGAGTAGACAGGCCTCTGTACGCGATGTTCATAGATGGGTCTCTGTGTGCGATGCACATAGAGAGGTCTCCGCACGCGGTGCTCATATCGCGTCACTACCGGTTTGTGGTGGACGCGTGGTTGATGCGGTGCCACATAAACAACCTGCTCCTGATATTGGCTGGCAATGACCGCGCCGGCAATGGTACCCAGTACGGCGCCGAAGATAGCGCCCTGCAGGGCCTGATCGCTGGAAGAACCGGCAACAGCGCCGGTGGTTGCACCGACAACGGCACCGGTAGTCATGGCCCGATCCTGATAGGATGCAGCCTGAACAACAGGTGCGGCAAGCAGAGTCGTGGTCAACAGGGTAATAGTCACTATTCGTTTCATATCTGTCTCCTGTAGGGATATATCCCTCATAGTGGGAAACCCTAGGCGGAGAAATGCATAGAAGTGCATCCACTGTGCAAAGCTATGTAAGGAAATTGTAAATTCGTGCTATCCTGATGCCGGGTAAGAGGTGCTTCTGTTGTTGTAACCTGAAGCAAGGTATCAGCTGAGAGAGTACGCGCCGTCCTCTGCGAGTAACGGAGCAGCTGATTGCTCTGAAATGGAAACCGGGTTGTTAACCGCTTCAGTGCTTTTCATTTCCCCACGGGTGCAGTTTGCTCGGGCTGATGTATTCAATCTTCACACTGGGAATGGGCGCCAGCTCAACCTCCACATGGTTAAATGGCATGTCGGGATCTTCCACCTTGTCCTGTAGCTTGCCCGCTTGTGAGATGGCCATGACCAGCGCCTTGCCGATCAGGTTGTCATGCAGAGCTTGCATGGCCTGTTCTTCATCGACTTTTCCGCTGCCGTGATGATGAAAATGGACAAACACTTTTGGCGGCACACCGACCTCAATATCGATCTCGGTCAGCGTATAGCCCGCCTTTTTCAGATATGGCAACGTTGTCTTGATATCCGAGCTGATGTGCTCAAGGGAGAGCTCCTTGTTAAAGACCTGTGATATTGCACTGTTGGTCAGTCCCAGAAACTGGCTGGCGGCGGCGGTATAGTGCCCCTGTTTAAGCTCCGCTTTCCACAGATTGGCATGCTCGCCGGTCAAGGCTACTTCAAACGAGCGGTATATAGCCCAGGAAGAGAGCAGCAATGCCAGCACGGTAAGTCCGATTAACAGCCGTAGCAAACGACGCTTGTGGTGATGCCAGCGTCCTTTTTTTGCATGCGGGTGGCGTTTGTGATGATGGTGTGCGGATGCCTTTTGCTGTTGTGCAGATCCAGTGCCTGGTCTGATCGGCTGTCCTGGTGCGCCACTCCGGCCGGTATTTGCAGCCGATTGTTCAGTTTTCTGCGGGGGTTCTTCATTTTTGTCGATGGTCACGTTTGGCTGCTCTGTATGATTTAGTCGGTTTTCTCTGTCGTGCCCATGTTGTCTTTGGCGTCTTCAATCAGGCACTGGATCTCATCAATGGCGGCACTGTTACCGGCTTCAATCAGGCCGATAATGAAGTTTTCGATGGTGCGCGGCAACAGTGCAGGGTCATCCGGCGTACCGCGTGAGTAGAGAATGAAACCGTTGAGAAATGCTTCAAACTGTTCGTCGGACAGCTTCTCGTGATTTTTGTTTTGTGAACCGGCCATAAATGCCTTGACCTGACTGCTGCTGAATTCGAAACCGCCAAGCTCGAAAATCTCCTTGATCTCGAAATGTTTGAGATTGTTGGCGATGGATATCTTCTTGAGAATCATATTATTTTTCATGGGCGAAAGCCTAGTGCAACGGGGGCTCAATCAGGTAGTCTTTTTTTCAGTCATGTTACCTCGGCTTGTCTTGCTGCATCGGTATGGGATCAGCCTGGTTCCACTATTCCCAAAGCAATGGTGCGTTGGCATGATGCGCCGCCTTTTGATGCAGGCCAATCGACTATTAGCACAGGTGCAGCAAATCCGGCTGGCTAACAGCTACCTTTAATCACGGATATAGTGGAGATGAACAGATGACCAGATTCAGAGCGCTCGCAGCTGTCGCTGCGTTTGTGAGCGCAACCTCTGCCCATGCAGGCGTAATTACTTCGGCCGGTTCGACCACCGTTCAGCCGGCGATGAAGGCCTGCTCACAGGCCTATAAAAAGACCCATGCTGACATGCAATTTATTATTGCAGGAGGTGGCTCGAGCAAAGGCGTGAAGACTATTGCAAGAGGTAAAGTGGATATTGGTCGTGCCTCTCGTGCCATCAAGGATAAGGAGCTGGCAGCCTATCCGGAGATGAAAACCTTCAAGCTTGCAACCGACGGTGTAGTGCTTGTGGTAAATGCCGCCAATACCATTTCAGATCTGAGTTCCGCACAGGTGGAGCAGTTGTTCAAGGGCGCAGTGAGTAACTGGCAGGCAGTAGGCGGCGCGAATGCTGCGGTGAATCTGATTTCACTGGGTACGGAGCATGGAACCTACGAGCTGTTTTCCCACCATTTTCATCTGAAGGGTGAGGAGGTAGACGGCAATCTGGTATTTGATCATGGACATGCATGGATCGCTTTTTCACAGGATATCGCGCTGGATAAAGTAGCCCATGATGTAGATGCGATCACATTTGCATCAGTCGGTGTTGCCGGTGAATTTTCCCGCAACGGGAGTGTGAAGCTGTTGAGGCTGGATGGTATTGAGCCGACGACCGCCAATGTGGTGAACGGCACATACAAGCTCTCGCGCCCGTTGTTACTGCTGACCAGGGGCGAGCCGGTGGGTGAAGTGAAAGACTTTATCGACTATATGCAGGCAGATGAGTGCCAGGCAATCGTAAAGAAGCTCGGTTATATCCCGCTTCATTGAATATAAGTAATCTATATAAAACAATCATATAAACGGGGTATTTTAATGCGTTATATTATTGCTGTGCTGCTTGCAACGGCAGGTATGAATCTGATGGCAGCTAATGTTCAGGCGGATGAGTCCAGAAGCGTGAATTTCATGATCTTTGTCAAGGTGCAGCCGAACTATGAGTATGACCCGATCATGTTTGGCAATTTCAGCCAGTTTATTGACAAGATGAACGGTACGCGCCTGCTGCTTCTGTCGCACAGTGCAAGGGCGCTGAGCGGAGACGTGATCAACCTTCAGCAGGATGTGCTCAGTGACAATGAGAGTGGTGGTCTGGACGATGTTGGTGTGAATTGCCAGCTGAGTTTTCTCTACACCGGTGAAGCCCGGGATACGGAATATCAGCTCAATGGTGACTGCCAGATTATCGGTCGTTTCAATGGCGAGAGCACAAGCCTGAAAGCCCATATTCCGGACACAGACCTGCCGGATGCGGCCAGGGGTACAGATGTCTGGATGGAGGTTTACGAAGATGCCAAATCCGGAGTGGCCTTTTACGCCAACGTAAGCAAGCGATAGTTTGCTGCTTAAGGTTCGGCGCGTGTAACCCGGGCCGGGGGAGAGAGTCATGAGTGAGAGCTTTAGCTTTGCGGCAACACCACATATCCATTTTGGCGTTGGCAAGCGACATGAACTGGAGAAAGTGATCGCATCATTCGGACGGCGGGTATTGCTGGTTACAGGTGCTGCATCCTTTGAAGCATCTGGTTATGGACAACTCCTGCTGGATAACCTGCAGGCTCAATTCGAGCTCAGGCGAGTTCGTGTCAGCGGTGAGCCATCGCCGCAGCTGGTGGATCAGGCGGTTGCCGGATATGCCGGCTGGCTGCCCGATTGTGTGGTAGCCATCGGCGGCGGCAGTGTGATCGACGCCGCCAAGGCCATTGCCGGCCTGCTGCCGAGTGGCGCTTCGGTGATGGAATATCTCGAAGGGGTAGGGCGGGGTAGTATATATAACGGGCCATCGACGCCATTCATCGCGCTTCCAACCACGGCAGGAACCGGTGGCGAAACCAGCAAAAATGCAGTGTTATCGGTGGTCGGTAAAAATGGATTCAAGAAATCGTTTCGTCATGACCTGTTGGTGGCGCGCGTTATTATTCTGGATCCGGAGTTATCTCTGGGCTGCCCGCCCGATGTGACAGCGGCCTGCGGTATGGATGCCTTGACCCAGTTGCTGGAATCCTATCTGTCATCTGATGCCAGTCCGATCACCGATGCGCTGGCTCTGAGTGGGCTGGCGCATGTGCGGGAGTCTCTGATCCGGCGGTAGAGCAGGGCGATAATCTGGAGGCGCGCTCAGGCATGCTCTACGCTTCGTCCATCTCCGGTCTGACACTGGCTAATGCAGGGCTCGGCAGTGTGCACGGATTGGCTTCCCCACTGGGCGCTTTTTTTCCGATTCCGCACGGCGTGGTATGTGGTACGCTGGTCTCTGCGGCAGCCAG
>NZ_DS022295.1:498665-566654 GCF_000153765.1 Mariprofundus ferrooxydans PV-1
ATTGAATAAATTGGGCGCTGTGATTCGGCACATCCATATGCCTCACCCTGCGGGCTGCCTGATGCAGTCCAAATCAGCTATCCTGCAGATTTGTCTTTCACCCCTTTCTTTTCCGCAAAAGAAAGGGGGATGCTCTGCTTTAGCAGAGTAGTATGTAACTTTAAAAGCACCTATCGCATACCGGAAATCAAAAAACTTTCTTCAGCCATATTTCCCGATAATGCGCTATGAACATCCGATCAAAGGCGCCCTGTTTTATCGGCCGGGCGCAGGCGCAGAAACCTCGGGAAGCGCGGCAACCCACTGCTGGTCAGGCCGTTGAACCGGTATGTGATGATCGAACCAATCGGCGGCGGATTAGCCCGATCGCTGTCACTAAAACCACTGCCGATACGAAAACGTCTGCCGTCCATTGTCTCCACCTCGATAGCACCTGTTTTACCAGCCAGGCGACCGCGCCCCGGAATCAGCGCCACAACACGCGCTTCGGCATCATCATACGGCTTGTATTTGAGCAGCAGAGCGGAGCGTCCGCTTACATAGGGGGCATCGGCCCGGTGCAGCATCAACCCTTCGCCACCGGCGGCCACAACACTTTCGAGTTTCTTACGCAGCCCGGCTGCATTTTTCACCCGGAACTGCCGCACAGGCAGCAGCCAGGGTATTCCTGCATCTGTTGTCAGCCGCACAATTTCCCGGCTGCGGGCAGTGAAATCCCCTGCCATGCCCGGCAACTCGAATACCCGGTACTGCACCTGATGCCAGCGCTGATCTGTTGCACTGCCGCGACTAATCACACTGGCGACTTCGGAGAAGCGCCCTCTGCCCATCCATAGCTCGCCATCCATCGCCCGCGAGGGGAAACCTGCGGCAAACCAGTGCGGCGCATGGATAAGATTGCCGTTGCGGGTGTAGAGATGATGCCCGTCCCATAGGCAGCGCACGCCATCGAGCTTCTCGCTGACCAGATAGGCGGCAGGATCTCTTCCCGCATCCCACTTTTTCGCCAGCACCACCTCTTCGCCCCAAGTCTGCGCGGCGATGAACAGGCAAGTCAGGAGTAGAAGAATGGTTCGTTTCATTTCGCCCCCTTATCAAGCGCGCAATAACAGCAAAACGCTGTCATATTCTTTAGATTCGACCTGCCTTGCGGCCTCGACTAACCGATTATAGACGCGAATTCTTTGCCCTACCCATACCGCAACGATCCGACTAAGCCGTTACAACTGCGCCATCTCCGCGCTTCTTCCACAAACACCAAAAGTATTGCTATTGGCGCCCATCCCCGTAAAATACGCCACAACACGGCCCGCGCCCCTTCATCTCCGGATGTAAGCGCGGGTTTTTTATTGCCATGTAATCACTGCCACAATGCCCATTGTTCCCAACCTTCAATAAGCCCCATATTGCCAGCACATACTCCTCCACCTGCGCCAATTTCCGGAAACTCACGGACCAGCTGTTTAAACCGCTCATTCCAGTGGCTATTCGGGCAGATTCGATTTAACAGATGCTGCATGATACAAAAAATAAGAAATGGCCTTGCGATTAATTCCTGCTTATCTCGAAAACAGTCCAGCTCCAACACATCCCCGGCTTTAGAAAGCTTAGGTTGATCAACTACGTTACGGTTCCAAAGACGACTATGGTGCGCACAAATATTTCTGATGTAATTCAGGCTGCGCAACCAGCTAGCAAATACGACTGGTTCGCTGATGCCAAATTTAGAAGCAATGGCTTGCTGATCCTTATATTGCATACCTGAATACAGTATTGAGAACATGCCAAAATCCCATGTCTCTACTGCCACCCAAATCGGCAGAGGAAGCCCATGCTTCTGGCGATAATGTTTGACAAACTCTTCTTTGGATCGAGACAGTGAGGTTTCAAATTTACTTAACCATTGCTGGTGCCTGGACGCAGAAAACCCGGGTTTCACTTCAACAAAACGCGTGTTAAACAGTGCCGGGTTTTGATATGCAAATGTATCCCGTTCGCCAAGCAAGTGCGCAATACCTGTCCTGATAGCTACTTCAATGCGCTCCAACGCATCCGAAGCGAGCAGGCGCAGTTGCTTATCGTAAACATACAAGTGCACTGCATCCTGGAATTGTGTTCCTGCTACAAAGTTATCCAGCCGCTGGTAAGAAATTTTTCCTGATTCTTGCTTGCGAAAAACAATCTCACGAAATGGATACCAATAACCGCTAAGGCGGTAATAACCAAGTCGTTCGAGGTAGTTGATTGCCTTTGCTTCGTCCGAAACCACCATGCCTCTGCATTTAAGCATGGCCAGCTGTTCTTCAAATGATTTCCACGGACGACTATATGACATGCTTCTCCCCCGCAGTTAACTAGCAACAGTTATAATCGTGTCAGTTAAAAAACTCAATAACTCATGGCTGAGTCCGGCTAACAGAAGGACCTCGGCACCAGATTCAAGATCACCCATGATGGGTTGTGACACTGTTGCTGTTTCATATATCATTAGTTCTTCATCTTACGGAGGCAAGCAACGATGCAGGGTGTCATTACAACAAAAGCAATCTTGCAGAATCCCATTGTGATTATTGAAGGCTTCGGGCTGCGTGTATTTATCAATGCCCTGTTTGCCGATAAAGATGCGACATTTCTTGATATTATCAACGAATGTCATGAGCTGGATGCGCATAAGGATATGGCCAGCATGAACCTCTCCGAAATTGTGAATCAATTCATTGGCTATGAACTGAAATCGCAGGAGATTTATACCATGCTCTCTGAACGCTTCAGTGAACTAAGCGATGTCTCCGCATTTTTTAAAAACCTTGCCCGCCATGAGGAGGGCCACGCGATTGTACTTGCCAGGGTGCGCAGGGAGATAGAGCGCGGCCATTACTGGAAAGAGTCCAAACAGATTCATCTTGATGAAATTAAGCGTTTTGATCGGTTCATGAAAAAGGCGGAAGCATCCGTCCTCGCCGGCGTGTCACTGGCAGAGGCCCTGACTCTGGTGGATCAACTTGAAGGATCAGAGATCAATATCGTGTTTGAAAACCTGAACAAATCCGTTGATATGAAATCGAGAAAACGTTTTGAAAAATTCTTCGTCATGACTTCCGAGCATATCGGCTACTGCGATAAGCAAACAACAGCCTTTCGCAAGAAATATGCGGCTCTGGTGAATCCTTAACCTCACCACGCCTGGGCGAGCGTCTCCCCTGCTTCCGGACTCTCGAATAGCTCAAGTCGTATCATCCTCTTATCCCTGCTAAGCTTGCAGTTTTATAGAGGAGTTTAGCTTGGAGATACCACCGGTAGCCCGCATTTGTGAAGCCATTGAAGTGGCACACGCCAGGATTCAGACCGATTTTGCAGACATCAATCCCGTTGTCGCGGTAAACAAGCAGATGCGCAATTACGGTATTCCCTCCGACGTCATGACCATCGATTGCCTGAAATCCGGCAAACGCATTTTGCTGGTTTTCCATGACTCCCAGCCTGATCTGGCAAACTATCAGTTCTGCCGCCGTGACGCCGACCCCGGTGATGAATTCGAGTCCATCCCTCTGCAGTCTCTGACCGAACAACAGCTCTACGACTGGATGAAGGACACCTTTTCAAGACCCCATTAAGCATATGATGTGCAGCGGGGCTGCCTCCTGCCTGTATCTGTTCAATGATCCATCGATTCAGTTCGGTCAGTTTTACACCGACATTTACACCGACATTTACACCGACATCGGAATGAGGTCTGTTCCCTCGTACTCAGGCCTCGACTCTGGTCGGACCAAGCAATGCCCATTTTTATATCAAAATGGACACTCTAAGCCTGTCAGTCTAGAAACTCAGTGGCGATTCACATGTTTTAATCTACTTCACTTCTCACCAGCCAGCTCCCTTAGTTTTGTAACAGATAAAACTGGAAGATCTGGAAGCTCTACAGCATCACCCGTTTCAAGTACCTTGATGATCGCCCCCTGAATTTCTTTATGACATGGAATACCATCAGGAAAGGAAACAGGGATATATGGCTGGTGTTTATAAATCAAATTTGTTCTGTTCCGGCCATTACAAAACAGTATTGCATCATCGTCAGTGTTGAGTCCTATTTCAGCAACAGTAAATGTGACTTGATCGCCTTCCCTCAAAAACCACTGCTCACTGTAGGCATCAATCAGTAGCTCCCTATCTAAAGGGTGAAAAGTTGACCGTACCCATAGGTGATCAATCTTTCCCCAATCAAGAAGCACTGCAACATCTTGTTCATTTCTCTTACGTATCTGCACCAACATAATTTATCGTTCCTTTGAATCAAAGCATGCCGTACAACCGCTTTTTATCTCTATGATAGAACTTGTATGCCGCAACCCATGATGAAAAAAGAATGCCCAATGCAACTTTATCATAGTAACGAAACATTCTTTCTTTATACACATCCTCCAAAGGCTTTAGAAACCCAGAGAATTGCATGTTGCTTATAAGGTGCTCCCCCAGCAGTAGAAGACCAACAGCAAAAAAAGCACCAATTACAATCATAAACTGAGTTCTCCCTGAGTGGGAAAGAACTACTAGAAACTCATGAAACCAGTCTCTCAATATATCACCTCAAGATTGAAATCTTTCATTAAGCCTCCAAACTTCCGCTATCAACGTCACCTTTGACCACAACTTTGAAGCCTCCTCTAATAACACGAACAAGGTTATTCTGGTCGTTCGCCACGATGAAAGAAGTTATCTCACCCTTTATAGCCAGCAACACCTAACCTTAACAAGTCGAACACCACCCGCGAGAAAGCCGATGCCCGCGCCGGATCGGAAAGCAGCTGCATCATCTGGTTTTGGTGCGCGTCACTGCTGTCCATCACTGCATCATCAATAGCTTTGGAAAAATCGCCCAGCATTGCCTGCTCGGGTGTGTTGTTGGCAATCTGGCTCATGACGCGTCTGTTTTCACTGACTTTGTCCCTGATCGTATAGGCGTAGTTCACCAGATCGTTCTCGGTGAGGTTATCGGTAATGAATAGCTCATTCAGCCGCTGAATAATCTGCGACAGCAACTCTTCCTGCTTGTCCCTGGCCTTGGCTGTACCCAGCCCTTCGCCCGGCTCCAACGGGTTTGGTGAATCCGGCTCCAACACCAGATCCTGACGCCGGATCTCGGAAAGCCTGTAATGACTGAGTACCACACTGCCCAGATCAACATCATCCTCATCATCTACTGCCTCTCGCAGCATTGGCCGCAAGTGACGCGCATAGAGACTCAGCTTCTCCAGATCCTTATCGTCATATTCCACGATCTGCGACATGAACTCATAAAAACGTACAAAGGTACCCAGATCCTTCTTGAAGATTTCCAGCGCATCCTTCTCTGTCTTGCACTCCTTGAAGCTCTTCTCCGCATTGGCAATCAAAACCGGATCGCCACTCTGTTTGGTTCGCTCAAAGATCTCTTTGGCCTGCCTGAATGCCGCAATAGCCGACTTGTAGCGCTGCTGCCAACGCTGCACCGCCGGCTTACAGATATTGGAGATTGCCGCATTACTCTTGTTCTTTTCAAAGAACGCCTTGCAGAACTGCTCCACCTCCTGCCATGTGAAAATGCCTGCCGCACGCAGCTTCTCGAACAGCTCGAAGATCAGGTTGGGATCGGAAACATCTGCCAGTTCAGCCGTCTGATAATACGGCTGAAAAGAACTCAGTATATCATCAGGATCATTAAAGAAATCGAGTACAAAGGTGCCGCTTTCAGCCTTGCCCGGATAGGTGCGATTCAGGCGCGACAGAGTCTGCACACACTCCACACCACCAAGCTTTTTATCGACATACATGGCGCACAGTTTCGGCTGATCAAAGCCGGTCTGAAACTTGTTGGCCACGATCATCACCTGATAGTCATCCGAATCGAATGCCTTGCGCATATCCCGTCCTTTCAGGTTCGGGTTCATATTCCCTTCGCTAAACTTCTCACCCAACAGCGCAGCCGCATTCGGATCGCGCTCGTCAAACTCCACCTCGCCCGAGAACGCCACCATGGCATGAATCTTCGTATAGCCCTTCTCAGTGATGTATTTGTCAAAGCAGAGCTTGTAGCGCACCGCCTCCTTGCGCGAACTGGTCACCACCATCGCCTTGGCCTGACCGCCCAGCAAACCCATCACATGCGTTTTGAAATGTTCAACGATCACCTGCACCTTCTGCGCAATATTATAATCATGCAGACGCACCCACTGATTCAGCCGCACCTTCGCCCGCTTGCTCTCCACCTCATGATCGGCTTCCTGTATCTTCATCGCCAGATTGTAGGCCACCTTGTAGTTGGTGTAGTTCTTCAACACATCGAGGATGAAACCTTCCTCAATAGCCTGACGCATGCTGTACACATGGTAAGCCTCGGGCCTGTTACTCTTTGATGGTTGCTCATCAGGATTCGGCAAGCGCCCGAACAACTCCAGCGTCTTGGTCTTGGGCGTCGCCGTAAATGCGAAATAACTGAGGTTCGGTGCCGCCCTGCGCGCTGCTACTGCCGCATCAAGAATATCCTCGCTGGTCAGCTCCTCATCAGTATCAGCCGGGGCATTCTCCTTGCCCCCCATCATCAGCACTTCTTTGAGCTGCCGGGCCGTCGATCCGGATTGAGATGAGTGCGCCTCATCGGCAATAATGGCGTAGCTGCGCTCTTTGAGCCTGGCGTTGTTCTCTATGGCCTTGAGTACAAATGGAAAGGTCTGGATGGTCACAATGATGATGGGCTGCGCCGCTTCCAGCGCCCCTGCCAACTTCTCCGATTTAGAGCCATCTCCCTCTGCCCGGTTGATGCGCCCCACCACCCCATCGACATGCTCGAACTGATAGATGGTGTCCTGCAACTGATCATCAAGCACGGTGCGATCCGTCACTACGATCACCGAATGAAACTGCTTGTCGCCCTGCTCATCATACAGCGAAGAGAGCTGATGCGCCGTCCAGGCAATGGAGTTCGATTTACCGGAGCCGGCACTGTGCTGAATCAGGTATTTATGCCCCGGTCCTTCGGCTTTCGCATCGCTCACCAGCTTATTGACCACATCCCACTGGTGATAGCGCGGGAAGATCATCGTCTCTTTCTTGTACTTCTTGCCCTGCCAGTCCTCACGCTCTTCGATCTGCAGATGCACAAAACTGCCCAAGATCTTCAGCAGGTTATCCGGCAGCAGCACCTCGTTCCACAGATAATCGGTGGCATACTGATTCACATCTTCAGGCACATCGTTACCGGCTCCACCGCCGGCTGTGCCCTTGTTGAATGGCAGGAAGAAGGTATCCGCCCCCTCCAGCCGCGTAGTCATGTAAACCTCGTACTGACTAACCGCGAAATGCACCAGTGCCCCGCGTTTGAAAGTCAGCAGCGGCTCGGGGTTCTTCGTTACAGGATCAACAGCAAAGCGGGTGGTCTTGTACTGCTTGATGGCATTCTCCACTGCCTGCTTGAACTCGGACTTCAGCTCCAGTGTTGCCACAGGAATACCGTTTACGAATAGCACCAGATCAATGCGCCAGCGCTTGGCGCGAATGCCGGTTTCAGCTTCATGCTCATCGGTTGCCCATGGTGAATATACCAGCTCCGGCACCACGCGCAGGCGGTTCGCATTGTAACGCTTCAGGGTATCGGGGTTCAGATCATGTTCGGGTTTGAACTGGCAGAGCGAGAAGCGTGTACCGCGATCCTTCAGCTCATGGCGCAGCACGCCCAGCGTGCCGAAGGTGCGCATCTCCTTGTGTGCCGCATTGGGATCGGCCTTGTTCTGCTGGGTAGCAACACGCTCGATAAACTTCCGCTCCGGATCATTAGGGTAGAGCTTACAGAACTTCTGCCACTGCGCGTCCTGGGTCTCCTGCACAAAGTCCAGCACATCCTCTTCATACAATGCCAGCTTGCGGTTGTACTTCTCAGGATCACCCAACAACCAGCCATTAGCCTGCAACTGCCGGATCATGTCGTTCTGAAATGTTTTCTCGTCTGATTTACTCATACCATGCCTGCTTATATTATCTATCTTTTTCCCTGCTTAATCACATACAAAGTTTTGTCTTGCCCCTGCCTTTGAGCTGATCTGTTGCTCTTTCTCAAAGAGAACCGAGTTATTCAACAACTCACTTTTTGAAAACTTTTCTGGCTATATCACTACTTCTCTGATCTTTATTAATCCAATTAATAAAGAGGGATGTATCAAATTCAATCTTATGCTGAAAAATGATAGAGCTATTGCTCCCTTCTTTTTTCTCTACATTCATCAATAATGATTCTTCACCCGTATTTTTATTTCGATTGTGCTCAGTAAAAAACATATTCAGACTAACGCTTGAATCATTTCGCTTTATCTGGTTTTTCGATATAAAAATTGATTTATTGAAAGATTCATTAATACTGGCTTTCAACTTATCACCTACTTCACCCTTTAGATATTGATAGTTAATTGACCTATTTTTCATAAGATAAATAATCGCATATGGCAAATTATATCTATTCACAAATCGATATAGGTGCCCTTGCTCTGATTTGAAGTCATTTAATATCGACTCGAACAATTTGTCGCCGACGTTCAGTCCAATCGCAGAGCTAATCATTGTTCGAATTATTTTGGCATTGTTGATAATGAGATCTAGCAGTTCGTTACTTACATCACCTTCCATTCGACGATCTGTACATGAAAACACAGCGGGATTAGCCAAATAGCATTCGTTGTATTTTGCTTCGTCATATTCTGCAATGCCCACGATTGTTTTTTGTGAATGCCTCGCATGCAAAGGTGCAGGTGAAGAATCCCCTTCGATAGTACTGCTGTCGGTATACAAGTTCACAATTACGATCGGATTTCTACATACTGGACAAACAGCATAATGCTTACCCTTTCCGTTCTCATTTTGATAATAAGGGGAAGCCTTTTTAGTTAACTTCTCAAAATCGTTAACAGTTAGTGGGCTCCCTACTTTCGGCACAGTGCCAATCAAATCAAAAATCTTCATAAAATAACCTTTTGTATTTGAGTGTTTTTTTCTTCCTCGTCTTTAGTCTTACCAAATAGCCGATCTCTAGCTGTATTCATATCTATATAAACGGCATCCTGATTATCGTAGTTCAGCACCTTGATCTTTTCCTTCAACAGCCCCTTGTCTACTTCAGTAAGCTGTAGGCCATAGATGCTTTCAACTTTACGGCATAGAAACAGTGATGTGCCATTATCATTAACCACCGTTTTGCCATCGGCCTTGAAGAGCCCCATCACTTCAAAGCCCCCCCTTGGGCCATAATATAGGTCGATAAAGTAAGCATCGCCCGGTAACTCAGGCCAATCCTCATAAGCATCCAAATCCATACCATGCCCGTCACTAATCCGCAGCTGATCAAGGAGTTCTTCTGCCTTATCACTGCGACAATCGCGAGTAATGGTGAAGTAGACCCGTTTGTCTTTGAAGAAATCCGGATTATCGCGGAGCTCACCGAGAATCGAGGAGTGTTTGGTCTGAACTGGCCTGGCTATTCGCCTTTTTTCCCACTGCTCTTTTGCCGATTTAATATCTTCTTTGCTAATTGGCTTTGCCGCATCCCACTCACTGGATAACCATGTCTCAATCTTTGCCAACTGATCATGATCCAAGACTTTGTACCCAGCTTCGAGCCAACCTTGTGTCTCGTCACCCTCAAGCCCGAGGCCATTCGAGGATAAGTTAGCCGAACTCACGATGGCAATATCATCCCCTAGGTACACTTTGGCATGGAGCAGGGGTTGGTTTTTTATCTGGATATTGCCCAAACCCATCAGTTCTTCGACCACATTGGGGTTGGTGGCTCCACTATCAAGATTACAAACGATGCGGATGCTGGCTTCGCTATCTCTGAGAACCTCTGCAGCTTTTCCACCCAGAAAGGCGACGGCACAATGAATACTTCTTGCGGAAGAGAGCAATTCAAAGATTGCCTCAGTGTTCTCAGAGGAACCTAGGAACACCTTACAATTCCACCCGTATGCAAAATTTTATGATGCCTATCAAAATGCCCAAACCGTTTCACAGATTTTGCGATAAAGCTCCTGGCGTTTAATGATGTCTGCTTGCTTGAACTGCTCATGTGGTTCAAAGGGCAGGCCAAGCGTTTCTTTCATGCGCAGAAAATTCGGATTGTTTTGATAGGTCAGTGGGCAGAGTGTCTGCACAAAAAGGTTTTCTTTGATGTAGTGCTTCATCTTTTCGGAATACGGCTTGGCACCATAGGACTGGTTGGCTCCGCGCGGCAATAAGACTAAGCCTCCAAGCCGATTCCGGTATTCGTCGAAGTCGCCTTTTTGCTCAAACTCATCCGTGTGCTCTTCAAACTTGTTACCCCAGATATGCTCGACTTCAAAAGGCTTGCCACCAGGGCTGAAATAATAGGTCTCAAATGTCTCGTTTCTGCCGGCATTTTTATCGATGAATGCGGAGATACGGGATAGCAGAAACTTTACAAACCGTCGGTTTTGTCCATGCAACCGGAAGACATCAAGACCATTCCAAGTCTGTCCCATGTCATTCAATTTCTGGGTCAAAATCTCTTTCAGCTCATCCAGTGGTTTACTGCGAATCTCCTTCACCAATGTGTACATGGTGTAACGAATGGAGCTGGCGGAGAACTTCTTGAAGTTCACCGAACGGCGCACCACAAAGGTTTCAATATATTTGGCGACCAGATTGATTTTCTGATCGACCATCTCAGGAGTGTCCGACTTAACCAAGGGGGCGAGCATGAGCGGATAACTAAGCGAATTGGCAATCCCCCATTGCTGTATGTAATAGACATGCTCCAGGGCAGGCGAGAGGCTTTCTTCCGCCTGTCTTATCTTCAGGTAGGCATCCCGAAAAAATGTGAAATCCTCGTTCACAAAGGTATCAAAGCCGCTTTGGGAATTGTCAGAGAGTTTCAGTAGCTCCAGGTTCTCACGCACCCAGCTATGGAAGCGCGTGCCGATTTTCTCAAAGTCCTCATTCTTGGAGCCAGCGGAGCCGGGGCGAATGCTTTCGGCATATTTGGCACGCAACCAAGCTTGAAAGAATCTCTGATCCTCATCCTTGTCGAAACAATGTAGCTGCTGGATCGACTCCTTCCACAGGTCGTTGGCCTTCTGCCGAACCTCATTCTCTTTGAAGCGGGAGAGCACAAATCCCTTCAGCATTTCCGTTGAGGTCAGGTTCATACCTCGATCGTTCATCGTTTCGAAAATGGTATAGGCGTTGTCATCCGAGTAGGCGACGATCTCTACCAACACCACCCGCTCTTTCATCCAATCGATGAAGTATGGTAATGAAGTTTGGTCGATCTCTTTGGGAAAGGCTGGTTCAATATCCTCGTAACGGGCTGCCATATTCCGGGTCGATTCGTCATCGCCGTTATTTGGTGTGTAAGCCCCTTGGTTGAACAAGCTATCCAGGCATGGGATACGCTCTTCAACCGTAATATTGAAAGATTTACTGCCGAATTTTTCTGAGTAGATCATGTCATCAAGCTTTAACACTAAACCATAATCACGTTCTAAATTCTTCAGATAAATCATAAAAAGTGTTAAGGAGGTTAAGCGCTGTTGGCCATCAATAATGCTTCGTTTACCACCCTTTTCACTGAGAACGAATGGTCCGAGATAATAGCTATTATAATTTGCTACTTCTTTGCGCTCATGGCTTGAGTCGTACTCGGAAAGGAAAGCGGAGGTCAAATCGGTTACCAATTGCTCGATATGCTTTTGCTGCCAGCTGTATTCGCGTTGAAAGTAATCCACCGTATACTTTTTGTTATCCAGCACTTCCAGAACGGTGCGATCATTCGCTTCGATTTTGTTTTCCAACTTACCCATAAATCCTCACTTTAAAGTGCTTAATCACTTCCACTCTGCCCACCCCAAATCACACAGGATCACACCTACACATTGCACAGCAAGTTGCGCATCCTGCTCCCGCAACTCACGAACACCTCGAGCCTCCTGCTCTGCATGTTTGCCTCTGGAATGCAGTCTTGCCGCTATCTCTCCCGCACAGGCAACGACCCGGCGCCCATGTTTCCCCGAATAATCAACCAAAAGGCCAACCAGTTTACTCAGGTCTTCACCCTTGGCTTTTGCGATGTCTTCCTTCTGCAAATAAGCGCTAAGTATGGCTGTTGCAGCTTCTCTAGCCCGATCCACGACGGACTCAACACCAGCTCTGTGAAACTCATCTTCCAGTGTATCCAGCTTCTCCCGCACGGCAGAAACAGCTGATTCTGGCACCTTGCTCCAATCTACTGCAGGAAGAGCGCCAAAACTTTGCCTCGCTTTCAGCATGACAATTTCTTCCCCGGTAAAACCGGTTTCCAAATGTATCACCTGCCAGAGCGTCGATGCCGTATCGTCACCCAGTCGAACCAAGACCTCTGCAACCTGCTGCCTCTCAAACTCACGACTCATTTTCCAAGGTTCATAGTGGGTTAGCCCGGAAGCTTTGTAAGCGCCATCAGAGTCCTGTTGAAAATGAGGAAAGGTAACCATCGGGTGTGGATAAACCCGCCATGGGCCTCCACTTTGACCCGTAGCTTTATAGAACCGTCCTCGCCGAACGCGACTCACCAGGTCAAAAGAGTCCTCCCGAAAATAATAAGGTGCTTCACGATTTAAGCCGGAGCTTGCGACTTCCTTTCCTGCTGCACCCAAAAACTTCGCCACACTCATGACTGGCGTGGGCCAAACCACGCTTTCATCTTCAAACACCCATCCTTTACTTGGATCAATGCCTAATCTGTACATCACAAATCTCCACGGATGGATGATTTGGACGAGCTTTGCTCGCCCGCAGGGCATGGGGCATGATGCCGAACATCACAAATCGGCATGGATAGCCGATTTGGACGACTGTAAGTCGCCCGTAGGGTGTGAGACATGATGTCTCACATCAATCTTGCCTGTAACAGCAGCAGAGATCAGGGCTGTGCGGCGCTCTTTCATAAGTAATATTGAATATTCAGCCTTGGCAATTAAATCATCAAACTTTGGCAATCTCATATCAATTTCAGCAGCAATTTCTTTTTGTTCTTTGAATGGTGGCATCAACACATTGAACTTTCTTAAATCAGCTTGAAATAAATGAGGTACACCCATGCCGCCTTGAATTCGTTTAATTACGTTTTGAACATAAGTCGAAACAAAAAAGTAATATAAATAACTACTATCTATTCTACCCACACTTCGTAGAACGGCTATCGAACTATTGACGGTAGCCGGTGAGGGTAACTCCCTTACAATATTCGTAGTTCCTGTGGTTGATCCATCTTTCGTTACTAAGACATCGCCTTCATTAAGCATGATTTCTGGTGATTCATCGTATCTTGCCTTGGTAATATAATTAACATTCTCAAAATCAATTTTTTCGCCTTTTATGTTAGGTGTTGCTAAGAAAATGTATCCTTCATCAACATATTCTTCGGCTTTTAGACCTTTCCACCCCAACCGAGCTTTTACAGAGCACTCAAAGCCTAGGCTGCTTATTTCCCAATGCGCCGGGACTTCGCCTAGCCATTCGATGCCGGAATTGCGCATGGGGGCATCGGGATTTAAGCCTTTGGTGACGGCATGGCTGATCACGGCCTGACGCTTCTCTTTCAGCAGCTTGATCAGCTGCTGCTGCTTTTCGATCAGGGTGTCGATTTTGGCGGTTTCACGGTCGAGAAAGTTGGCAATTTCCATTTGTTCATCATGCTGTGGGACAGCAGCAATGTAATTATTCAAAACATCTGATGGGACTCTTTTCAAGCCGCCAGCCCCAGTCATAGCTGCGATTGCAATTTCCATGAAGCTATCTTCTTGTAATCGGTAAAATAGAAATCTGTTAGACACCCTTTGATTAGCTCGAATTACATATATTTCAGAAGAGCCAAAACCAACTCCATTTACCAGATCCTGAGCTATTGCAATGTTCTTATTCTCAAAGCATGGAGTTACTTTTGCCATCAACACATCTGAATCAGCGAAATAAGTATATCCATCATAAACATCATCAATAGTCCGCACTTCATCTAAAACAATTGAATCTGTCTTAAGTTTTTCCATTGGAATAAAACTACATTCCTTGTCACGAGAAATTTTAGGTTTCTTCGGGGTTAACTCTGAAATGTACTTAGTACGGGTCAAAACCCAATGAGCAGGTATCTCCCCCAGCCATTCAACTCCAGAATCCTTATACTCTGGATAAGGCGGATACTTGCCTGGCATCAGGAATGCACCTCTTGCAGCAGTTGCATAATCTCAGCACTGACCTTATCCAGGTCAGCATCAATCTCGGCCAGATCGCGGGGCGGTTGATAGATATAGAAGTGGCGGTTGAACGGGATTTCATAGCCGACGATGCCGATCTCTCCATCCTTCGCATCGCGCTTGCAGGCATCAATCCAGGCATCGAGTACATACGGCTGCACCTCTTTAGCGAAATAGGCCTCGTTGGTTTCGTTCACCGGGCGTGATGGATCGAGCGGCACGTTTTCATTGTCACGCAGATCGCTGTCCGGCTTATATTCAACCACCTCTCCATCGACCTCGAACAGACCGTAGATGGCATTCGGCTCGGCGCTCTTGTGCACCTTTTTGATCACTTTGGCGGCTTCCGGATTCTTCCAACTGACCGCACTGGTGATCTGCTTCTTCTCAGTCGCATCCAGCTTGATGCCGCTCTTTTTCAGCATGGCATCATAGGTATTCATATCATCGTGCTGATCTGTGCCGATGGCCTGCTGCAGCGCTTTGGCCTTTTGCATGATAGCGCGCTGGGCCAGCCAGGTTTTGCGATCCAGCAGATCCTTGATCTGTTTTTCCTTCAATGCTGCAAAGTGGCTCTTGATGCGGTTGCGAATCTCCTCTTCATGGACAGTCAGGTCACCGTACTCCTCTACTCCCCATTCGGAACCATACTCGCCATAGATCCATTGCATGGCGGCATTCGGCGCGCCGGGGGCATAACGCAGCGTTTCGATGCGATCATCGCTGAACCGGAAGGATTCGCGCAGCGGGCGCTCGATGGTGATGCGGCGATAGCCGAACTCATGTGATGCAAAGATCTTGCTGGAGAAGGTCTTCGGCGTTTCGCTCTTCGGATTTTCCGACTGCCGTCCACGATTGCTCTTCTGCTCGGCTGGCTTATTCAGCTCGCGGGCATCAATCACTTCAAAGGCACCAAAGGCGCGGGTGATGGTGGCAATATCATCATCGCTCATCTCATTACGCTTGGAGCCGAGCGATTTACGCATCTTGCCGCACAGGTTCACACCGTTGATCAGCTGCACCTTACCCTTACGCTCTGCCGCCTTCTTGTTGGAGAGCACCCAGACATAGGTAGCGATGCCGGTGTTGTAGAACATGTCGGTTGGCAGCGCGACAATCGCTTCGAGCAGGTCAGCTTCCAGGATATAGCGGCGGATCTCCGATTCACCGGAACCTGCCCCGCCGGTGAAGAGTGGCGAGCCGTTAAGGATGATGCCAATGCGGCCACCAGTCGCTCCCGGCGTCGTGCCTCCCGCGACACTTGGACGTCCATGCCCATCGCCTTCGTTCGGTCTCAGCTTGCTGATCAGGTGCAGCAAGAAGAGCAGCGAGCCATCCGAAACACGCGGCAGGCCGGGACCAAAACGGCCATCAAAACCCTTGATGGCGTGCTCATCCTTGATCTCTTTTTCGATCTTCTTCCAGTCCACACCAAATGGCGGATTGGAGAGCATATAATCAAACTTGTCGGCATAGAGCTGATCGCCCGAGAGCGTATTGCCCAGCTTGATGTTGGAGACATCCTGTCCCTTGATCAGCATGTCCGCCTTACAGATCGCGTAGGACTCAGGATTGAGCTCCTGACCATAAGCACGCATCACGGCTTGAGGATTCAGCTTCTCAACATACTCCATACCTTCGGAGAGAAATCCGCCTGTACCAGCTGTGGGGTCGTAAATCGTCCGAATAATGCCCGGCTTCGTCAGGGCATCGTCATCTTCCATAAACACCAGTGAAGTGGTCAGGTGCACAATGTCGCGCGGGGTGAAGTGTTCACCGGCAGTCTCGTTCGAGCTTTCCGCAAAGCGCCGGATCAACTCTTCAAACACCTTACCCATATCATGGTTGGAGATCGCCGCAGGGCTGAGGTCGGTAAGACGCACCTTCTGCACAATCTTGTAGAGCAGATTGGCATCACTGAGCTGGCCAATGAACTCGGTGAATTTGAAGTGCTCAAATATCTCGCGTGCATCTCTGGAGAATCCCTGAATATAGGATTCCAGATTATCCTTGATGCCGGACTCACCCAGCTTGGATAGATCCATCTTTGAGGTGTTGAAAAAGGAGAGGCCGGCAGCCTTGAGCAGAAACTTCTCCTGTGCCTCTTCCGGCAGCCCCATACCCTGTATCCGGGCATGCTCAGCCAGCACCGCCTCCTTGCTGACCTCCAGCACACATTCCAGACGGCGTAGCAGCGTAAACGGCAGGATAATACGGCCATACTGGCTCTGCTTGAAGTCACCGCGCAGCAGATCGGCCAGTGACCAGATATAGGCGGCCAGGTTGTTGGGTGTTTCGCTCATTCGCTACAGTCCAATAGTCGTATTTTCAAAGGTGACGGGAACAAATCGTTGTAATTTAAAAGTGCATCGATAATCAGTCCGGTACTAAAAAGCGGTACCATCCCCTCTCCCAAACATTGCCGAGCGAGTGTAGCATAGAACCGGACATATTGTAGCGGAGGTTTCACACCACCTATGCGGATAGCGATGGCTATAGTTCGATGAAGTGCGCTGAATGGGGGCGAATCAGTGAGGTGTCGGAACTTTTTGGTGTCGGGAGAATGTGCAGGAGGAATTGCGGAAGCAATTATTGGGAGTGGTGCTATCGGGTACGGCGTTTTGACCCACCGGTTGGTGAAGCAGTGATCATGTGCGGGGCGTGCGAAAAATGCTCGCATGCCGGGGTTTTACGGGATCAGGCGCCCAGTTTATCCATCAGAAAAAACAGTGCGATAATGATGAAAATGCCGCCATAGAATTGTAACCTTTTAAACCATAATTTATTACTCATGTGTCTGCTCCGGGAACATATTTTATGGGCGTATTATATGTGGCATTCCGGATTTATCAATAAAGCTAACATTAATGGTTATTTAGGGAGATACCCTAATACATAGTCTTAATTAAGAGGTGGAAATCACCCTGTGAAAATCTGCAAACAAACGGATTTTGAGCGCACAGATATCTCCCTCCCGCCCTGTTGGGGCGGCAGACAGAGACGACTTTTGGGGATGTTGTTTTACGGTTGGTGAATCCGGTTTAAGAACCGGATCAGCGGGTTTAGGCCTCGTCGCCGGCGGCGCGGCTTTCCTTGCGGGCGCGGATGCGCGCTTTTTTATCTTCCACGGCATGTGCATCGCGCGGCTTGCGCGGCAGCGGACGATAGATCTCCAGCCTGTCCCCGTTCTCCAGTACCTGAGTGGCTTTGATCAGCTTGGCGTAGATACCGAGCTTGTTTACGGCCAGATCAATCTCCGGAAATTTTTCCAGTACCGTGGATGCCTGCAGCGCCTCTTCCGCCGTGGTGCCTTCGGCGACATCCAGCGACTCAAGGAACTGCTCATTCGGCAGCGCGTAAACAATCGAGATATGCATCAGTCAATCGCCATCGCGCGTTTCTCAAACGATTGCACCATCGACTTGCAGGCCGTGGTGAAAATCGGACTGGCTACCAGATCCAGCATCATGCTGCGAAACTCGAATTCAATAGAGAAATGCACCTTGCACTGATCATCCCCCACCTGTTCGAAGGTCCAGATGCTCTCCAGAAAACGGAATGGCCCGTCCAGCAGCCGGATCTCCACCAGCTTGTTGGTAATATAGCGGTCAATGGTGCGAAACTTGTGATGGGTGCCGGCAAGATCGGCCACGAGTTCGGCCGTGAGCTCGCCATCCTGGCTGGTCAGCACCGAAGCGCCTGCCACCCACGGCAGGAAATCGGGATAGGCCTCGATATCCATGACCACGGCGAACATCTTGTCCACCGTACAGCGGAGCACCCGCGTCTCTTCAAAGCTGCGCACGATCTCTACTGACCCGACAACCGGTTAGCGCAGCAGATCATTTGTTGCCCTTATCCGCATACGGGTTGGTACCGCCGACAAAGGAGAAGCGGATCGGTACACCGCTTAGATCGAACGTCTTGCGGAAAGCCTGTTCCAGATAGCGCTTGTAGGTCGGTTTGAGTTTACCCGGCCGGTTACAGAAGATCTTGAACGATGGCGGATTGGTACCGGTCTGGGATGCATATTTCATGCGCACCATCGAGCCGTCATCACTGGGAGCATGATGCGCCTCCTGCGTATCACCCAGCCAGCGGTTAAGCTCGCCCGTACCGATGGTGAAATGATTGCGCACAGAGGCTTTTACCGCCTCATGCAGCAACTGCTTCACACCTTTCCCCTGCTTTGCCGTAACGCGATACACCGGGATATCGGTCATTCCGCGCATGCGGAAGTTCAGCCGCTCGGCAAAATATTTCCACTCCTGCTCGCTGAGCAGATCCAGCTTGTTGACCGCCACAATCAATGCGCAGCCCTCATCCTGCGCCAGCTGCATCAGCCGCATATCCTGCTCAACAATGCCCTCGGCACCATCAAGCAGCATCACAGCCACATCGGCCATACGGAATGCCTGCACGGCTTTAACGCGCGCAACAAATTCAATGACATCGGAGATACGACCGTGCTTGCGCTGGCCGGCTGTATCCACCAGTCGCACAAAGCCGTCCTGAAACGGCAGCATCGAATCGATGGCATCACGGGTGGTACCGGCAATCTCGCTGACCACCATGCGATCACGTCCGAGCCAGGCATTGATCAGTGTTGATTTACCGACATTCGGTCGCCCGATCACGGCGATATTGGCCAGCGGCTTCTCTTCCTCTTCCAGCGCCTGATCATCCGGCATTTCCGGCAGCAGCTCAGCAAGTGCATCCAGCAGCTCCGGCATACCCTGCCCGTGAATGGCTGAAACCGGCAGCGGCTCACCCAGACCCAGACCGTAGAAATCGGTAGCACTGTTTTCGCGCTCGGCCTTGTTCACCACCAGCAACAGGGGCATCCCCTGCCGGCGCAGTTTATCGGCAATCACAGCATCCACACCGGTTGCACCGGACTGCGCATCGACGGTAAAGATCACGATATCGGCAATTTCCAGCGCCGCATCAACCTGTATATCGATCGCCGGCTGCATGATGTCATGCGTACCTTCACCGATACCACCGGTATCGACCAGTATCACATGCCGATCACCGAGCATGAACTCGCTCTCCAGCCTGTCCACCGTAACACCCGGCCGATCGCCCACGATCGCCTTGCGCACACCGATCAGGCGGTTAAACAGCGTGGATTTGCCGACATTGGGACGCCCGACAATTGCTGCAACAGGTAATCTGCCCGTTTGTTTTTTCTGAATAATCTCTTCGTTCAAGGTTACAACCTATCGCAGCATATAAAGGATGCCGAGGTTGTTACGTACCAGCACACCACCGTTGCCTGTAGCAACCGGTGTGCGATCAATACGTCCGTCAAGCGCAATCCGGCCAGCTACACGACCATCCTGCTCCATCCGGTAAACCCGACCATGATCATCAGCAAACCACAACAGACTGCCCACCAGCACAGGTCCGGTCAGCTCACCGTCACTGATCTGCTGCTTCCACAGGGTTGCCCCGTTTGCAGCATCAAGCGCACTGACTGCGCCGTGAGCATCGGCCACAAACAGCGTACTGCCGATCAGCAAAGGCGATGCTTTTGATGAGATATCCCGCGTTCTCAGTGTACTGCCGTCCTGCAGGGAGATGAAGATCAACTTGCCCTGAAAAACCGGCACAGCCAGCATATCTTCACTGCCACCGGACTGAGACGCCGGAATAATGGTTGGCGAAGCAACAGGCACTTTAAGCTCGCTTAATACTGCCGCATCGTTGCTCAGCACTGTCTGACGCTTCCACAAGAAACCGCCGTCGGCAGCATTCATCGCCACCACATCACCATTACTCAGTGCTGCATAGATACGATCCTTATAGACAACCGGCGAAGGCGACAGATGCATGGCCAGTCCGCCAAGCAGGCCTGAAAAACTCCACACTTTCTTGCCATCGGCGGTAAAACGATAGATCTGATTATTGGAGGTCTGAATAACGAAATCATTGCCCAGCACAACAGGCTGACCGATCAGCGCCGAGCTGAGCGTATAGCGCCATTTGATCACGCCCTGCTTCAGATCCACGCCGTAGAGATTGCCGCCGACATCACCGACAACAATATCGCCATTGGCTAATTGCAGTGCACCGGATTCCACCGGAGCATCCAGCGCAATACGCATCAATTCACTGCCATCGGCATCATAGACTCTCAGGCGGCTATCCTGTGAACCTGCAACAATACGCTCGCCGGCAGCCGTGGTGATGACCGCAGGCAGACTGAAACCCGGCGGCGATGCCGGTTTTCTCTGATCCAGATCGGTTTCCCACTGCAATGCAATGGCCTTGCCGGCCGGCTGTTGCACCGTCTTCTCGCCGGTGGATGCGGAGGCATCATCATGCCATAAGCCGCTGATCGTAGAGCAACCGCTGCTCATCAACACGATCAGCAGAGGGATTAAGGAGCTGCGCACCATGCGTGGCATCAGGATGCAAGACCTGCGAGCTGGGACTCAATGCGCTGCTTAAGCCCCTGATCGGGAGCGGCTGCATCGAGTGCCTTCTGCAGCTGCTTCTTCTTCTCCGCATCATCTTTGGCAATACCGGCCAGCAGGAAATAACGTAACTGCTGATACTCTTTACCGACAGGCTCCTTAAGCAGTGTATGAGCTGCTGCTGCATCGCCCTGTTCGATTTTCAACTGTGCCAGATCGAGCCTGGCCTGCCACTTCCACTCATCCATCGCAGATGAGTTGCTAATCAGCGCCTGGTAATGTGCGTCGGCATGCTTGCTGTCTGTCGCAATCAACTGCAACTGTGCCATTGCCGCGTATGAGCTGGAGGAAAAATCGCCGGCCAGACTCTCCAGCAATGCTGTTTTCTTCGCTGCATCGGTTTCACCGAGAGCCTGCTCATAGAGATTGGCTGCGGCATCCTGCCGGCTATGACTATGCTCCAGCCACATGCCGCCTGCGATCAATCCGACAACAACCAGACCGGCAGCCACCAGCAGCGATTGCATGTTCTTTTCCGCCCAGTGATTCCACTCGGCTGAGCGCATCTCCCGCTTGAGTTCATCCATTTCGGTTTTTGACGTTACAGGCTCCACAACTACCGGCTCTGCTGTCTTGTCTGATGCTTTCTTATTCATGGTTTCCTTCCTGAAGCGGTCTCGACTTACGCCCGCGCAGGGCAAATAGGTTTTATAATTAAAAAATAAAGAGGCTGCAGCCTAAAAGGCCACCCCCTGCTGTCAATGTCAGCCTGATTCAGACCCGACAGCGCCGTGCCGTCGCTCGAGAATAATAGAGACAACACTTTTAACCAAAGCTGCCATCGGAATGGCAATGATAACGCCGACAATACCCCACAAGCTGCCGAACATCAGAATAGCAACGATAATGGCGATCGGATGCAGGTTAACAATTTCAGAAAACAACCACGGCACGATAACGTTGGCATCGATCGCCTGCACAATGACATAGGCCAGCAACCCGTAAGCCATCGTATCCGACCAGCCCCACTGAAAATAGGATAACAGGATGACCGGCACCGTAACCACGGCCATGCCGACAAACGGAATCCATACCGACAGGCCGGTCAGCACGCCCAGCAGCAGTGCATAATCATGCCCCATCCACCAGTAGACCACCCACATCGCGCAACCGATGATGAATGCTTCCCAGAATTTGCCGCGAATATAGTTGCCGATCTGGATATCCAGTTCACGCCATACGCGCTGCAGCAGCGTGCGCTCCCTGGGCAGAAACTGTTGCGCCCAGCTCATAATCAGCTGCTTGTCCTTGAGCAGAAAGAAGACCAGCACCGGCACCAGTACGGCGTAGACCAGCAATGTGATCATGCCCGGAATCGATGCGATGGAGAACTTGAACAAGGCCCCGCCCCACTCCTGCATTTTGTCCGTCGCTCCGGCGATGATCTGTTGCAGATAATCCGGGTTAATCCATTCGGCATAGTTCGCCTGCAACTGATGCAATGTATCTCTGAGCGACTGCATATATTGCGGCGCATGGGTCGCCAGCCGGCCAATCTGTTCGGTGAGCAGCGGTAGCACGGCCAGCAGTGCAAACAGCAGCAGTAGCAGCGCGCCGCCAACGGTCAGACCGATTGCCAACATGCGCGGCAACCGGCAGCGGGTCATCAGTTCAATCACACCGTCGAGTACATACGCCAGTGCAATCGCCAGCAACAGCGGCGCCAGCACAGGCACCAGCAACACCAGCAACAGGAATATGACCAACAGCGATGTTATCAGCATCACCAACTCGGTATCCGCCAGACGTTGCCTCAGCCAGTTTATGAAGATTGACATGATCCCTTATCCGGTGATCGTCCGACAGGACCCATGGCGACCAGCAGTGCAGCCAGCAGAGTGGAGATCAGATGCATAACGGCGCTGATACCGTGCCACATGCCGAACAGCTGGCGCTGTGGATCATCTTTGGCAACCAGATCAATCGGTCCCATCTGAGCCTTGATCTCAGCCATCACCGGCGCCAGTGCAAAGGCATTAACAGCCACCAGAATCGATAGCGTCAGCAGCAGTATCCAGCGCCGGCGACCAACGCCTCCGTCCTGCATACGCATCCAGAATGCAGCCGTAGCTGCAGCCAGAAACAACAATGATATCAGGCTGATATGGAATATGTTTCCAGCAATTTCTCCGGCCAGACTCTGACTGGGAGCCGTACTGAACAGGACCGGCGCAACGATATAGCCGGGCACCACCAGCAGAGCCAGCATCAAAGCCAGGCAGAGCCGTGTTGCGCCGATGCGGATGCAGTTAACGCTCATAGCGCCTGATCACTCCACTCCGCACTTTTGCCATACCCACTAGACGTACTCAATGGCCTGAATTTCAAATTCACGCTCTCCGCCCGGCGCCTGTACCACAGCCAGATCGCCTTCCTCTTTGCCGATCATGGCACGGGCGATCGGTGATGTGATCGACACCATCCCTTTTTCGATATCGGCTTCATCCACACCGACAATCTGATAGGTCACTTCGGTGCCCTGGTTCACATCAATAAGCTCAACCGTGGCGCCGAAGACCACTTTTTCAGCCTTGATGGTTGCCGGGTCAATCACATGTGCACGCGCCAGCTTGTCTTCGATATCCGTGATTCTGCCTTCATTCATGCCCTGCTCTTCCTTGGCTGCATGATATTCGGCATTTTCCGACAGATCGCCGTGTGCTCGTGCCGATTCGATCGTGGATACAATCTGATGACGCTTCTCACCCTTGAGATAAGCCAGCAGCTGCTTCAACTCTTCAGCACCTTTTTTTGTCATGGGAACACGTTCCATTAATTCTCCTTAAGTTTGGGGTCAGGCATGAGGGATAAGCAATACGCTACAGGAGTTACTCCTGTTTCACCTGCTCTCCTCAACCTTTATGATATTCCTGAATACTTTTAACGGCAGTGACATCAAAATGTCCAACCATCGCACCTGCTGCAGCCAGTCCGCCGGCCATGGTGGTGAAATATACAATTTCGCGCACCAGCGCCGCCTGACGGATCGATTGCGAGTCATGAATCGCCTGCACGCCTTCGGTGGTATTGACGATGAAGTCCACCTCATCGTTAATCAGTCGATCCACGATATGCGGACGCTCGCCATCAGTCACCTTCGGCACAACCTGGGCTTTGATACCGGCCCCGGTCAACACGGTATAGGTGCCGGCGGTAGCCAGAATCGTAAAGCCGGCATCATCGAGCAGACGGCCTAACTGTACCACTGCAGGCTTGTCGCTATCCTTGACCGAGATAAATGCCGTGCCGCTCTCCGGCAGGCGTTGTCCTGCACCCAGCTGCGCTTTGGAAAACGCGGCAGGGAAGACTTCGGCAATGCCCATCACCTCACCCGTCGACTTCATTTCCGGCCCCAGCAGCGGATCAACACCGCGGAACTTCACAAACGGGAATACCGCTTCCTTGACTGCCCGGAAGGTGGTCGGCTGGGCAATTTCATCTATACCCTGATCATCCAGCGACTGACCGACCATGATACGCGCCGCGATTTTGGCCAGCGGCTTGCCGGTTGCCTTGGAGACAAACGGCACGGTGCGGGATGCACGCGGGTTCACTTCCAGCACATAAATGGTTTCACCCTGCACGGCAAACTGGATATTCAGCAGCCCCTTCACATGCAGAGCCAGTCCCAGTGCTGCGGTCTGGCGACGTACTTCGTCAATAATCGCATCAGAAATCGAGTGCGGCGGCAGACAGCAGGCTGAATCGCCGGAGTGTACGCCCGCCTCCTCGATATGCTCCATGATGCCGCCGATGACCACACGCTTGCCATCGGAGAGTGCATCCACATCCAGCTCGATCGCGTTGTTCAGGAAACGATCCAGCAGTACCGGATGATCGGGCGAGGCCTGCACGGCTTCGCGCATATAACGCAGAAGCCCCTTTTCATTGTGCACAACCTGCATGGCACGACCGCCGAGCACATAAGATGGACGCACCACCACCGGGTAGCCGATGTTTGCAGCCACAGCCAGCGCTTCATCGGTGGAGCGTGCCGTACCGTTCTCCGGTTGCAGCAGCTTCAGCTCATGCAACAGTTTCTGAAAACGCTCGCGATCCTCTGCCAGGTCGATCATATCCGGATTAGTGCCGATAATCGGTACACCGGCCGCTTCCAGCGACTCAGCCAGCTTCAGCGGCGTCTGGCCGCCGAACTGCACGATAACGCCTGCCGGTTGCTCGACATCGACAATGGCCATGACATCTTCAAATGTCAGCGGTTCGAAATAGAGGCGATCGGATGTATCATAATCGGTCGATACCGTTTCCGGATTACAGTTGACCATGATGGTTTCATAACCGTCATCCGAGAGTGCAAAAGCGGCGTGTACACAGCAGTAATCGAATTCGATACCCTGACCGATCCGGTTGGGACCGCCGCCGAGTACCATAATCTTCTGTTTGCCGGTTGGACGCGCCTCGCACTCATCCTCATAGGCGGAGTAGAGATACGGCGTATGCGCTTCAAACTCGGCCGCACAGGTATCCACCCGTTTAAATACGGGCAGCACGCCGTGCGCCTGCCTCATGGCATGGATGGCCGACTCGCTTTCACCCAGCAGGGCAGCCAGACGAATATCAGACAACCCTTCGCGCTTGGCATATCGCCACTCTGCAGCCGTAAGCAGGGATGCATCACGACCAACAAGCGATTGCTCGAGCTGGATGACCGTATTGATTTCACGCACAAACCACGGATCGATACGGGTCACATCAAAGACGCGCTCTTCGCTCCAGCCGGCACGTAGTGCCTCACCGACCCACCAGAGTCGCTGCTCGCCGGCAATCGCCAGCTTCTCCTGCAGGAAACGCTCGGCATCAACATCTTCCGGGATTTTCAAATCAAAGCCGCTGGTGCCGGTCTCCAGCCCGCGCATGGCCTTACCCAGTGATTCGGTAAAGCTGCGACCGATCGCCATCACTTCGCCGACCGACTTCATCTGTGTGGTCAGCCTGACATCGGCACCCGGGAATTTTTCAAAGGCAAAACGCGGCAGCTTGGTAACCACGTAATCGATCGATGGCTCAAATGCCGCCCATGTTTCGCCGGTAATATCGTTACGAATCTCATCAAGCGTAAAACCGACAGCCAGTTTTGCCGCAATTTTCGCGATCGGGAAGCCGGTAGCCTTGGAGGCCAGCGCCGAGGAGCGGGATACGCGCGGATTCATCTCAATAACAATCAGACGGCCGTCCACCGGATTAACGGCAAACTGCACATTGGAGCCGCCTGTTTCAACACCGATCTCGCGCAGAATCGCAATCGATGCATTACGCATGCGCTGGTATTCCTTATCGGTCAGTGTCTGGGCCGGCGCAACCGTGATCGAGTCGCCGGTATGGACACCCATCGGGTCCAGATTTTCAATCGAACAGATGATGACGCAGTTGTCCGCATGATCGCGCATCACTTCCATCTCGAACTCTTTCCAGCCGATGATCGATTCTTCCACCAGAATTTCGTCGGTCGGGCTGGCATCAATACCGGATGCGGCAATCTGCTCGAACTCTTCAGGGTTATAGGCAATACCGCCGCCGGAGCCGCCGAGAGTGAAGGATGGACGGATAATAATCGGATAACCGATATCGGATGCCAGCGAGCGCGCTTCATCCATCGAATGGGCAAAGCCGCCGCGCGCCATTTCCAGACCCAGCCTGTCCATCGCATCCTTGAATCGCTCACGATCTTCCGCCATATCGATGGCATCGGGCTGTGCGCCGATCAGCTTGACGTTGAACTTCTCCAGAATACCGTGCTTGTTCAGGCTCAGGGCACAGTTAAGCGCCGTCTGTCCGCCCATCGTAGGCAGAATGGCATCCGGCCGTTCCTTCTCGATGATTTTCGCGACCACTTCCCATGTCACCGGCTCGATATAGGTAGCATCGGCAAATTCCGGGTCGGTCATAATCGTGGCCGGATTGGAGTTCACCAGAATAACCCGATACCCCTCCTCCTTCAGCGCCTTGCAGGCCTGAACGCCGGAGTAATCAAACTCACAAGCCTGACCGATAACAATCGGCCCTGCTCCCAAAATCATAATCGAATGAAGATCTGTACGACGTGGCATGTTCTCAGCGACTCCTTGGGGAATAACAGTTCCGGACACAGAAAAACGGGCAAGCCCGTGACTCACCCGCCATTAGCGCCAACACTAGCGTACCCCGTACTATTGGCAAAGTGAATGCTGTGATTGCTCCGTCTGGACTGATTATCTCGCCTGCGGCATCATTGCAATCGTATAGCAACGCACGTCTCCCCGCTATCTTCAACAATAACATGACGCATGTTTATTAAAAAGCCCGTGACGCCACGTTCTCTCCAATGGGACCTGTCGTTTACCATGACCTCATTGAGGGGAAGAAATGCACGATGACCCGGCTGTACAACAAAGGAGCAGATCCATGGATGATAAAGACCTATCCCCGCAGCAGGACGCCGCTCATGCTCCGGAGTCAGCTCCGCATGATGCCGATGATGATACATCCACCAGCGCCGAAGCGCTGTTCACCCAGATGCAGGAAGCATTCCAACCGTTGCAGCAGGGTAACGGGCAGAGCCGCGAGCTTCCCGACGCAGACAATCCAGCAGCTGACGAGCCCATTGAAGTCTCCGACGGGAGTACCCGGGCGAGCAATAACGGCCGCAAGATTGCACTGGCCGTAAGTGTCGGAGCTATTGCGCTGGTGGCAGGGTTATATATTGCATCTCTTCCCGACTCAGACGATCGACCGGCTTCCCGTAGCGTCGCAACCACATCTGCACCGATTCTGCCGGCCGATCACGATGCAGATGAGAAACAGGAGAGTACGGCTCAACAACCGGTTGTAACACCGGAGACTCAAATGGCTGCATCAGAGCAGCAGCCATCATCCGGAAGCGAAAGCAGCGATTCAGCTATGAACGGTACACCGGCAATATTGCCTGATAAGTCGCCGGTTGATGCGCCGGTGGTCAGTGATGATATCAGCCATGCAACAGAAGCAGCATCAACAGCAGAGCTGCCATCGAGCAGCCCGGTGACTCCGCATCTGGCAGAGACACGCTCACCTCAAACTCAGGCAGCAGCCACTCCCGACCGTCAGGCAGCTGAGCCCTCTTCCCGAATCGCGGTCAATGATGCGCTGGATCCGGCAAATACCGGTGAACAACACAAGGGTGCTATGGCGACCCTCCCTGCGCAGAAACAGTGGGTCATTAACCTGGCTTCATTTCTGGATGCCGCCGCAGCCGACAGGATGCTTGCCCGATTGAGAGATGACGGGCTGGCATGCGCCGGCACGGAGGTCACAATCGCAGGCACTGTCTGGCACCGCATTTATCTGCCGGGTTTCTCCACCGTTCATCAGGCAACAAAGCCGATGCAGGAGCTCTCCGACAGATATGGTATTAAGGGTGCATGGATCGGTAAAGCCCCTGCCGCCGAATAACCCTCCGACAGTTTTTCTGATCGTCGGAGCACTGCTTTAGAGGTGGCTCAGTTTAACGTACACGCCACCATACGGGTGGAAATGCTTCGACATCGGAATAGCAGTGCGGTGAGAGACGTATGGCACCACCGCGACAGGCACAGACCACACCTGCATCCATCAGGCTGCGATAGAGGCGCTCATGCCCTGCTCTGTCCAGATCACGACAGCGAAAGCTGATAATACCGGCATGTCGTTCAGGCTCGGCAGAAGTGATGAGCTCCAGCTCCGGCTCGTGTATCACCCACTCGATCAGCCACGCGGCCCTCTCCATTATCATCTGCTCAACCGCTTGCATACCCATCTCTTCAAACAGGGAGAGGCTGGCATTGAGCGCATAAATACCTACGGTGTTGGGGCTGCCCGGCTCAAACCGACGGGCCGAGTGAGCCGGCTGCCAATCCATTCGATCGAAATCACCGACATGCTCAACCATGTGCCAGCCGAACTGCTGCAGACGCAAGCGATCTCTGGCCTGAGGCGTTGAATAAAACAGAGCGATCCCTTCCGGCCCCAGCATCCATTTATGCGCATCGGCCACAACAAAATCCGCCCGGCACGCCTGCGCATCAAAGGCTGCAGCACCCAGACTCTGGATCGCATCCACACAGAACAGGATGCCGCGCGCAGAGCAGTCATGCCCCAGCCGCTGAAGATCCATGCGCAGGCCGCTGGCATATTGCACCGAGCTGATACTAAGCAAACGTGTCCTTTCATCACAGAGAGCGAGTAGCGCCGCTTCCGGATCAGGGCATGATAGATCGGCCTCTACCAGCTCAACCCCCTGCTCTGCCAGCGACTCCCAGACGATACGGTTGGACGGAAATTCCTGATTGCTAATCACCACACGATCCTTTGCCTGCCACTCAAGGCCTGCGGCAATCAGCGAGAGCCCCTCGGATGTGTTCTTCAGTAAGGCAATATCGTCCACCGAAGGGGCGTTGAGCAACCACGCCAGTCGCTTGCGTAACTGACGCTCCACCCCCATCCAGCGCGGATAATCGGCAGCCCCCTGCAGCATGTTCTCTTCGGCAAAGGCTTTAACGGCATCGGCTGTGCGCCGCGGCCATACGCCGACCGCCGCATGATTGAGATAGATCAGGCCTTTCCGGTGCGGGAATTCATTTTTCAGATCCATGGAGATCGACCTCCTGTACGCCGGCCGGATGGATCTGCTGGCGACTGTATGAACAACAGGGACACTAACAGCAGAAACGACTCGCCGATGACCGGCTTCAGATATTTTTTCATATGCCCTCGTGGCTGCGGTTTTTCCGGCTGCGCCAGATCAGATAAGCAATGCCGGTTATGAACAGAATCGCCGTTGCTATCCAGCCCAGTGTATGTATCGGCTGCATCAGCTGCCACAGATGCAATATCGTGTCGGCAGCATAATACAAACCGAGACCCCATACGCTACACCAGAGAAAGGCGCCGATAGCATTAAACAGCAGAAACGATTTCCACGCCATGCCCAGTGAGCCGGCTATAATGCCGTTGATTTGGCGGAACCCTTCAATAAAGCGGGAAAATACAATGAATGCGCCACCATGTCGGGCGTAAGCCCTGTCGACTTTTGCAATCGTGATATTCGATACCGGCAAACGATCCAGCACCCTGCGCCCGAGATACCGGCCGATCAGATAGCCAATCACGTCGCCTGAGAATGCCGCAGACCATGCGACGAAGAAGACGCGCGCCATATCCATATCTCCGGATCGGGCCAGCATGGCCCCGCCCATCAGAGCCGATTGGCCGGGGAGCGGGATACCGAAATTCTCGACAAATACCGTACCAAACAGCCCGAAATAGCCATACTCAACCATCCAGTGATGAGCGAAAAGCAGCGCATGATTCACGGTTGATTTATACCCTTACGCTCACGTCCCCAACGCTGGCCCTGCCTGACCAGAAAATAGGTCAACCCCAGCAGAAAAGCGGCGCCGGTCCACTTGCCCAACACAATCCATGTCGGGCGTATATCCGCAACAGGCAGCAAAATAATTTCACGTAAAATGACCACCAGTGCGACCTCAATAAATATCGAGATATCAACACTGCCTCCCCGCAGCAGACGGACTTCCGTATTGATCAACTCCACCATCGTCCATAATAACAGCAATACGCCGATGGCATGCATAAATCCGGTCATGAAGGGGTGCACTGTCACGGCCAGATAGATATCGTGAAAAAAAGCTGCGGTAATCAGACCTGTTGCCATCACAAGGGCCAGACTGATGATGATACGCGCGAACTGGTTCGTCCGGTTCAGCAAGCGCTCCGCCCATTCAATATGCTCCATATTGTCCTCCTGATGATGACCTGACGGGGAGAGTATCAGCGGGGCCTGTGCGAATGCAGCGACTGGCCGAGCAGGCTGATAAACCGTTTATGCCGGCTGCCGCTCAGTTCCAGTTGCTTGTAGACGAACAGTTTTACCTGATCTTCAATCAGCATCCAGATCAGGCAGTAGCCCCAGATCAATCCGATATATGCCCATGGAATCGGCGTGACCAACCAGCCCATGCCCGCAATCAGCGCGGCAACACCCTGCGTGGCAAGTATCGCACCGAATAGCAACGCGGACGGATGCGGTCTGGAGAACATGGAATGGCGGGTGCGCGCAACAAACAGCGTTAAATGGCCGGCAATCGACAACTTCAGAAAGATGATGGTTTGCAGATGTGCCTGATCAATTCCGAACCATGTACTGGCAATTGACAGCAGTAGAAACGTCTCGACCACGCCCACCAACCCCAGCACCGTGGCCATGGTCAGTACCCGATGCATCTTCCAGCGCACCGGCTTCGGGTCCAGCCAGGTATTATCTCCGGCAATGGCCATAATCGGGATGTCGTTGAGCAGAGCCAACAGGATGATCATCACCGCCGTAATCGGGTAGAAACCGTAGATGATCATCGCCAGCACCATAAAAATCATGATGCGTACTGTTTCGGTAATACGGTAAATGGCATAGGAGTTCATGCGCTCGAAAATATGCCGCGCCTCCTCCACCGCACTGACAATCACCGACAGCCCGGGCGCTGTCAGAATCAGATCGGCTGCGGCGCGGGCCGCATCGGTGGCACCGCTGACCGCAATACCCACATCCGCCTGCTTCAGCGCCGGCGCATCGTTAACGCCGTCTCCGGTCATGGCCACCAGATGATCGCGCGCCTGCAGGGCCTTGATGATGCCGTATTTGTGCTCCGGAAATACCTGGGCAAAGCCGTCCTCCTGCTCAACACGCTTGCCCAACTCCGGTCCCGGGCTGGTAATATTGGCTTCATTGGCAAACAGCTCATCCGCCGGACAGATATTTTTACCCATGCCGAGCTGACCGGCTATCTCGCGGCCGATGGCAACGTTGTCGCCGGTCACCATCTTGACCATAATGCCATGCTCTCCGGCATGTGCGATGGTTTCAGCAGAGTCCGGCCGCGGCGGATCGAACAGAGGCAGCAGCCCGAGGAAGTGCCAGTGCCCGTCGGCATCGGTTCTGGCCACGCCCAGTGTGCGGTAGCCCTTGGTGGCGAAGTCATCAATCAGGGCACCGGCCTTCTCCCGTACATCGCGCATCGCATCGTAACCGATATCATGACTGACGAGATCAAGTATGACCTGTGGTGCACCCTTGCTGACAGAGAAGCTGCCGCCCTGACTATCGCTGATCTCCGCCTCGGTCCGTTTATGTACGGGATCGAAAGGCATAAAGTGTTTCTGCGTATAGCTTGCCAGCGCATCGGCATCGTTCAGGCCGCCCATTACGGCCAGATCGATTGCATCCCCGTTCTCCTTTTTGGATGCCAGCGAAGCAGCCAGAACCAGCGCCTGCGCATCCACCGCCTCAAACAATACAGGCTCGCCCAGCGTCAGCTTGTTCTGTGTCAGTGTGCCGGTCTTGTCCGAGCAGAGAATATCGATGCCGGCCATCTCTTCGATCGATTCCAGGCGTGATACGATCGCCTGCATATTCGACAGTACCTGCGCCCCCACGGTCATTGTAACCGATAGTACCGCCGGCATGGCCACCGGAATCGAGGCAACCGCCAGAATCAGGGCAAACTGAATCAGCTCAAACAATGGCGCACCACGCTCAAGCTGAACCAGGACCAGAATAGCGACCAGAGCAAGACTCAGGTAGATCAGGTAATCGCCGATTTGCAGCACGGCTTTCTGGAAGTGCGATACGCTCTGTGCACCCTCGACCAGTTTGGCGGTGCGCCCGAAATAAGTATTTGCACCGGTGCCCGTAACCACGGCGAGCATCTCGCCCTGCTTGGCAATAGAACCTGAATAAGCTACCTCACCCGCCTTTTTATCGACAGGCAGCGATTCTCCGGTCAGAGCCGACTGATCAACACTGAGGTAATCTCCTTCTATCAATTGAGTATCGGCCGGGATGATGTCCCCCATGCGCAGTCGAATAATATCTCCGGGCACAAGGCCTGCGGCATCCGTCTCAAGCCAGATATTGTTACGCAACACACGGGCTCTTAGCGCCAGCTGTTTTTTCAGCGCCTCCAATGCAGTCGATGCCTTATATTCCTGCCAGAAACCGACAGCGGCATTGAAGAAAAGCATGACCAGAATAATGATCAGATCAGGCCAGTGGCGATTGACGGCGGAGAGCCCGGCCGCCACCTCAATCATCCACGGGATCGGCCCCCAGAAATAACCCAGAAACAGCAGCCATGGTCGCTGCTTCTCCTCTTGCAGACGGTTTGGTCCATACTCGGCAAGCCTGAGCGCTACCTCCGCGTCGGTGAGCCCTGTGTCGCTCTCCACCTTCAAGGCGGATAGTGTTTCTTCAATCGGTTGAGATTCGGCTTCCTGATTCATTTGTCATCCTCTTCCACCATCTCCAGACATGTATCAATATTTCACTATAGCTGGTTTAAGCCTTGTTTTACATGCCGGTTTTACTGGTTGATCAGTATCGCACCCGTAAGCCGGTCATCTCAGGCAGAGGCTGAACCCCCTTTTCGATCCAGCCAGAACAACAGCACCGGCAACACCAGCAGTACCAGCGGAAACTGTGCGGCAAGACCGAATATGATGGCAATAGCCATCGGTTGCAGCATGGCAGAGCCTTCACCCATAGCCAGTGCCAGCGGCATCAGGGCCAGAATCGCCGCCAGCGTAGTCATGGCAATCGGACGGAATCGATTGCGCCCTGCCTGAATATAGTCCTCAAGCCTTTGCTGCACTTCCGGCGGGCTGATACGCCTGAACTCCGAGTAATAGAAAACAGCCGTTTCGGTGACGATGCCGATAATCATTGTCAGCCCCATCATCGAGGTGATGTTCAGTTCCGTATCGGTCACGGCCAGTCCGAGAAAGACCATGCCCATGGCCAGTAGCGGCATGGACAAAATGGCCAGAGCCGCGCCAAAGCGCTCATAGAGAAACAGCAGCAATACAAACACCAGCGCCACGGCAGCGGCAAAGACCTGCATCAACCCGTGAAAGGCCTTCTGTTGTTGCAGATAAAGCCCGCCCAGCTCAACCCGGACATCCGCAGGAATCAGTTTTGTCGCAATCAGGGCCTTGACCTCGTGCATCACCGATCCCATATCGCGCCCGCTAATGCGGCCGGTCACAGCGACCATACGTTTAAGATTCTCGCGCGTAATCTGCGGCTGGCCGGTGATCGTGTTGATCGAGGCAATACGTTTGAGCGGCAACCAGTGCCCGTCCGCCGCCTGCAACTGCATCAGACCCAGCTTGTAGATCGCATCACGCTCATGCGCACCGGACCACAGGCGCACACCAATCATCTTCTGCCCCTGCTGTACCGTGGTTGTGACCTGACCTGCCAGCAGTGTGTTAACCTGACGTGTGACCTGTTCGGGATTGAGCCCCTCAAGAGCTGCGCGAGCCCGATCCACCCTGATGGAGATCGCATCGCCGGCAATCATGATGCCGTCGCGCACATCTACTACACCGGCGATTTTTCCTACGGCTTCGGCCACCTTCGGGGCCAGTTCAGCGAGCTGTTGCGGGTCATCGCCGAACAGCTTGATTTCGATCGGTTGCGGATTGGATGTCAGATCGCCGATTACATCTTCCATCAACAGAGCCATATCGATATCCAGTGCCGGCACGGCTGCATGCACCTTCTCGCGGATCTCATCCATAATCGCATCAATGCCGCGTCGCGGCTGTGGCTTCAGGCGAACAAAAATATCACCCTGATTGGCTTCGGTCAGGCCACCACCGAGTTGTGCGCCGGTTCTGCGGGCATAGGTATCCACTTCGGGCGTTGCATGCAAAATCGTCTCAACCTGTTGCAGCAGGCGATCTGTTTCCGTCAGGGACATACCGGGCGGCGCGATATAATCGAAAATAAAGCCGCCTTCATCCATATGAGGCATGAAGCCGCTGCCCACAGCCCGGTAACCGCCGTAACCGGCGGCCAGCAGCGCTGCGGCAATGACCAGCAGAATTGCCGGCCGGTGCAGCATACCGCCCAGCAAACCGGTATATCCGGCCAGGATACGGGACTGCATTGGCCCTTCATCATCCTCGGTTGCATCCTTCTCACGCAGCAGATGCCCTGCCAGCAGGGGTACGGCCAGCCAGGCAATCAGGAAGGAGACGATCAGGGCACTGGCCATGGTCAGCGACAGAGCCTTGAAAAACGCGCCGGTAACACCGTCGAGGAAGGCCAGCGGCAGAAAAATGATGGTGGTGGCAAGCGATGAGCCGAGCAGCGGTTGAAAAAATTCGGTCGCAGCCTGCATGATGGTTTGCTCATGGCTGCTGGCGCCGCTTGCGCGCAAGCGGCGGATAATCTGCTCGATCATGACGATGGCATCATCAATCACCAGCCCCACGGCTGCAGCCATGCCGCCGAGTGTCATGATGTTGAAGCTGAAATGGAACAGATCCAGCAGCAGCACGGTGGTGGCAAATACCGCAGGTACCGCGATCAGCGTGATCAGTGTAATGCGCAGGTTACGCAGAAAGGCAAACAGCACGAGTGCGGCCAGTGCAACACCGATCAGAATCGCATCCAGCACGCTTTTTGCCGAGGCCACAACCAGCCGGCTTTGGTCATACCAGTTTTTGACGGTAACACCCGCCGGCAACTTGCTTTTGAAATGCTCCATCTGCGCACGCACATCAGCCGCGATCTTCACCGTGTTGCCGCCCGGTTGCTGATAGACCATGAACAGCACGGCATCCTTGTTGTCCGCTGTCACACGCAACCACTGCGGTTGGATGCTGCGGCTGACAGTTGCAATATCTTCCAATTCCACATTGCCGTTGCTACCGCTGGCCAGCACGGTATGGCGAATGGCATCAAGTGAATCAAAGCGGGTATCCGAAACGGTAAGAAACAGTTTATAGCGATCTTCAACCCGACCGACAGCCGTTAATACATTGCCGGAAGCCAGGGCGTTTGCCACCTGTTGCAGGCTGATGCCGAAGGCCAGCAGGCTGCCCGGATGCAGCGTGACGCGGTACTCCTCCTGATTGCCGCCCAGCACCGCGACCCGAGCCACACCGTCCCCACTGGAGAGTAGCGGTACGATTTGAAACATCGCCAGATCACGCAACTTTGTCTGGGACTCCTGTGTCGATGTCAGGCTATAGGCCAGTACGGGGAATACGGTCGGGTCCATCCGCCGCACGGTAAAACCGGTACCGGCGGGGAGCTGTGCCTGAATCTGGCCGAGCGCCGCACTCACCTGCAACGCAGTGGAGATCATGTCGGTACCCCAGTTGAAATTCACTGAAATATCGGCACTGCCGCGGCTGGTTGTCGAGCGCAGGTTAACCACGCCGGGAACCGAACGGATCGCCATTTCAGCCCGACGGGTGACCTGAACCTCCATCTGTTCGGCCGGTTGGTCGCCGGCATTCAGGGTCACGACAATGCGCGGAAAGGTGACATTCGGAAACAGCCCAACAGGCATCTGAAAAGCACGTACGGCACCGATCGCGGCAAATAGCAGCAGCAGCGTCAGCAGCGAACGCCTGTGCCCCTGAATCCATGCAGAAACACTCATTGCGTGGCTGCTTTTGAGGCGCCCTGCACCCTCACTCTGTCGCCATCGGTAACTTCGGCCACACCGATCGTGGCAATAGCCTCCCCTGCCGCCAGTTCGCCCTGCACCACAACCGACTCATCCTTTTCCAGCAAAATACGCACCGGCACGCGCCGGGCGACACCATTCTCAATCCGCATGACATAGGCCGCGCCTGCATCATACATGACAGCCTGACGGGGAATAATCAGCGCATCGCGGAACGTACGTCCGACGATATCAGCCGACACAGCCATACCGGCGAGGAAAGGCTTGGCCTGACTGCCAGACAACCGTACCAGCACATCGACAAGACGTGTTTGTGGATTGATTGCGCGTAGAATCTGATCTACAGATGCCGTGACCTTTACATCGTCACGCATTGCCGGGTGAATATAGACCGGATGACCTGCGGCAACGCTACCCACATCCTCAGCCTCTACCCCCAGCAACACCTTCAGGCGGTCGGGCTTGCCCAGTTGCAGCAGTGTAACTCCTGCTGCCACGCGCTGTCCGGCCTGTACGGGAATCGCAGCAATAACGGCCGGGAAAGGCGACAGTATCCGGCGAATACCTTTACCAACGCCCTGCTGCCTGAGTTGGTGCAATTGCGCCTGAGAGTCCGCCACGGCTTTTTCGGCGGCTGCCAGCTGTGATTTTGTCGCCAGCTGATCGGCCAGCTGACTGCGCATGCGATCCACTTCAGCCTGGGCGAATTTGACTGCAGAAAGCGCCTGCTGCCAGGCAGCTGCCGCAGCAGGATCGGTTGCGACCTCCGCCAGCAGTTGTCCTTTGGCAACCTGTTCACCGGCAACGACGGGCAAACGGATAATTTGCCCCGCGTAGGCCAGGCTGATGTTCTGCAGCCAGGCATCATCAAAACTGACCTTGCCATAGACATGCAGGAGCTCATCGACTGTATGTTGCCTGACCGCTGCGGTTTGAACCTGATACAGAACCGGCAGCTCCGACCCGCCATCCCCCTCATCTTCGGCCACGGCAGGGGCGATAGCCAGTCCGGACAGCAGTGCCAACACCAGGATTTGTAGATATTTCATGAATGCATCCCCTTGTTCGTTTGCGCAGGCGTTGCGGAGAGCGTCGTACCCGTCAGCGTATCAAGCGCCACACCCTGTTCGAGCAGAGCCTGCTCCAGCATCAGTACTCTGGCCTGTTGGGAAAAATAGGCCGTGCGCAGCGTGGTAAAGGTCAGCATATCAATTTGACCGATGCTCAGTGCATGCGCCATCCGCTTCACCGTCCGTGCCAGATGCGGCAGATGTATGGTCAGGGCCTGCCACTCTTGATATGCCAGCTGCTGATCCTGTGCAATTTTACTCGCCTGCACGCGAGCATTTGCCAGTTGAAAGCGGTACTCCTCCGCCAGACGCCCGCGTGTCGCCCGGGCAACAGCGACATTGCCTCTGTTGCCGTTGAGAATTGGCAGATTAAAATTCATAAAGGGACCCAGCGTCCATAACCCGGCTGTATCACGCAGAGAGTTTGCGCCAATGGAAAACGAAGGAAATTGCGACAGAATCTGTTCGCGCACCTTAGCCTCCTGGCTCATGTAACCCGCCTGCAGTGCAAGCAGATCAGGGCGGCGCTTGCCGATCATGGCGAGCATATGTTGCAACGCTTCGCCGCTTAAAGGCGCTGCTACCACCAGTGATGACAGCGCAGCTCCCGGATCGGTCAGTGCAATGTGCACAGACGGGTCAACACCCAGCAACAGGTTAAAATCATGCAGGGTGGTATTGAGCTGGCGTTCAGACTCGATAACTGCGGCCTGGGCATCCATCAACGGTGTTAGCGCCAGTCCTTCCTGATCCAGCGTGGTATTCGCTTTGTTCAGTGCATCATCTTGCCCCTGCCATGTGGTTTTAGCCTGCTTGAGTTGCTGTTGGAGTATGGCAAGCTGCTGTTGTTGAATAATGGCACGTCGCCAAAGCATGCGCGCCTGCCCAATGACCTGCCACTCCTGCCATAATACGTTCAGCCAGGTTGCCCTTGCCTGCTCGATAGCTGCATCCCGGCGCGCACCCCGGGTCAGGATCTGTTGCAAATCAATACCCAGAGTGAAATTCTCGCCTGTTTTCAGCGTCGGATCATTACTGCGCGGGAAATCCAGTGAGACGCCACCCTGAGGATCTGGCAGCAGACCGGCAGCAAAGAGTGCAGCACGGGATTCTGCAATCTGTGTACGTGCAGCTTTGAGTTGAGGGCTGTTGAGCACTGCCAGAGCGATAGTTTCATTTTCATCCAGCCCGTCTTCCAGAACGATTTTTTTGATCCGCCATTTTTCGGGTAATTCCGGATGTTTGTCCCTCTCCATACCCAGTTGCAACTGTTGCAACGAGGATGCAAGCCCGGCAGAGCTGCTCAACGCCACCGGATGATAGGTAGCACAAGATGCCAGCAGCATCATCGCAGACAACCATGTAAAACACAGACGTATATGCACCCTACTCTCTCCCTATTCCCCAACGCTGTATCCATTGGCCCTGCGAATCAATCGATATGGAATCAGGCTTCGATATCGTCGAACATATCCAACTCCTTCGCTGCCAGCCTGACAAGCTTATCCTGCCGGGATTCAGTCATCAGCCCTTGTATCCACCGGATCAACCTGTTGAACCAGAGCAACACCGCCCGCACCTACTCACTATCAGGCTCATAATGAAGCTTAATTAAATTCTGTATCCAATTGATATTCATAGATTAAGTAACCTATTATGGCGGAGTATCCATCTTCATTCACAGTCGAGAGAGCTGACTCTTATCGGGTGGTGGCGGTTATGTTGACCGGGTTTCGATGGCGCTTTTATCCGCGCCTGCCTGGCAATAGATGGAGTTATTAAACAAGTAACAGGCCGGCCGGTGGCCGCGATTAAATAGATAACCGCTTTATCCCAAACGGGGCTGCCTTATTATTGAGAGTGTTCAAGCTGTGCAACGAAATCCAGCAGTTTTTTTGCCAGAGCGACTGTTTCAGCCGGCTTCTTTGAAGACTTGATGGCATCGACAAGCATATCACCCTGAATGAGCAGTGGTTTGTTTCTGAATTTTCGTATCAACTCATCCCTCAGCCGGCCCCATGTGTTTTCCAGCGTGATAAGGCGTATACTCAACAGATCGGCATTTGCTACCGGATCTTCCAGCGTCAATAACTCCATTTCACGGCCCAGATAATTCAGCCATGCGATATCACGCTCCTCCAGGGTTGGAAAGTGCGATGTCTGTATGATCATGCCACTAAGCTGATTGGCGGCAACCGCCGCCCCGACCCACGACTTGTGTCCCATCTCCTGATTCATCACGCGCAACCATGAATAGGTCATAAGCAACTCACGGGAGCGTTGTTCCTCATAGGGCGCGGCCTTGATCATCTGATCCAGCAACTTGATATCATGGTGGAGCTGTTGATAGTGCTTGCGCGAAGCAACCCTGTCTTTTGCCAGCAGTGTATCGATGATCTGTTCAGCATGCTTATCCATATCAGCCAGCGTGAGCGGGATGGTCGTCGCAGGAGCCGCAGAAGCCGGAACCGCATGCATAGAGATAAGCAGCGGCAATGCAGTAAACACGATAGCCAGTTGAATGCGTTGTCTGATGTTCACGATCTAGCGCCCCTTGATAAGATTGAGCCGAGTATAACTTACTCTCGGTGCATTGCGATAACCTTACAGCAAGATGACTCTTTTACCATCGAATGCTCTGGTGATTTTAATTTACTTGAAAATATGTAAACAGGCCCGTCAAACAACCCCCCGCTGACCTTTTGGTCGAAAAAGGCCGGTTAGTGACAGAAACAGCATGATCGGAGATATCAGCTTCAGTAGCCGGGCGGTTTGAACCTGTTTGAAGTGAGCATAAAACAGACGGCTTTCAAAGGTAATCAGGAGCAGGCCGATCCCTATGCCGATACACGAAATTTTCAGATTCAATGCAGGGGCAAGCGATGAAGAATAACTGGTCAGCAGCATCGCCGCCCCATCGCAGAGCTCCAGAACGCCTGCTGTTAAAATGAACAAGTGCATAACGAACCTGGCTGGAGAAATTCGACGGAAGGGCCAGGATCTTACCAGTAAAGTAAATATGCCGGCCCAAACCCACCAGAACAACAGTTGCCAGAATGATAGTGTCTTTGCATATAGAAAGGTCGCTGAAAACGGAGCAGTAATGACTTCAAACCAACTCATCGGATGAACAGGAAAAGAGACTGCCGGTATAATATGAGCGCTGTCATGATGCCGCAGTGCTTCAAGCACAATATCTCCTGGCATTAGGGCCTGTGTATTGGCAGGCGCAACCAGTGTCCATGCATTGAGGTTACCTGACCACCCATGCCAGTCATTTGAAGCAAGCAAAGGTATCCCTTTTGTCCGCTGCACCGTTAGCATGGCCTTGCGCACTGTCCCGGATAATGGCGCATGACCGGAATTGATATATTCAAAACCGTCAACACCCTGATCAGCAAGCTTGAACACTTCGCTGGCATCAAGGTTATGAGCAACCGTAATGACGACCCCGTGATAGTGATGGATTGTGGCAATAAATTGTTTTACATCCCATAGGTATGGTGGCAACCGTGCCGGAGGAGTTGGACTCTCCGTACCTTCACGCCACGACAGGCCATTCGGTAGAGGCGCACCCTTGCTCATGCCCAGTCCGAGCAGATAAAAGTGTGCACCATAATAAACAGGCACCTCAATGCCCGACAGTACGGCAGGTATGCCGCCCTCGCCCTTGACCCGACCGGCATCAAAGGGCCCCTGTGAATTCACATGATCAGTCATTGCCACGACATCATAACCGCGTTGTTCGTGCAGAAGCAGGTTTTTGTTAGCAGATATCATGCCGTCATGAGAAAGCAGTGAGTGCGAATGAATATCGGCCACAACAAGCTCTGACCCGTCTTTCTCTAAAGCCCAGTTCGGAAAGTGGATTGTCAGGCCGACAGCAAGGTATAAAGCGAGCAGTAACAGTGCCAGCCCTGCGTTGCGGAAAGTCTGGAAAACGGTTGAAAACAGAGTGCTACCATTTTTTCTTGCCGTAGAGATCGAAAGGATCAATACAACAACCATGATCCACGCCAGTATCGAGCCTATGCCCGGCTTATATGCGGGCACTGCTCCCATAATATGGAACAGGGCAGTAAATGGTTCCATAATACTGCCCCATACAGGGAAGCTCAGGTGGACGCCACCAATGGGTAAATTCGTTCTGGAATCTACAGGGGCAAGTGTCTCTTCGCCAAAGAGCAGTGAAATAGCAGTGATCAACATAATCCATGCATACAGGGCAACGATAGAAGGCCTGTTCACACTAAAATGACGCACACGGTTCACTTGAAATAGTTATCCGCTCGTATTTGTACGGCATCCATCGCAGCCTGAATACGATCAAGGCTATCGGCATCACTTTCACCTGCATGTATCATCAGAGGCTCTCCGAATACAAATACACCTCTGGTGAACGGCTTGGGTATATAGAAATGATCCCATGACGAAGTAATCCTCCACTGCCGGCACGTTGCCCACATCACCGGGTAAATTTTGATGCCCGTTTTTTTTGCCAGCAGGACAATGCCCGGTTTGACGATTTCCCGCGGGCCTTTTGGACCGTCCGGAGAGAGTCCGAAGTCACATTTTTCATCACGTGATTTGAAAATCATTTGCATCAGAGCTCTGCTGCCGCCCCGGGTAGAGGAACCGCGTATGGTTCTGAAACCCTGCAGATGCAGTGCATCGGCAATAAATCCACCATCCCGATGCGCAGATATCAGCGTATACCCCTTGCACCCTTTCAATCCGACGCCCATCATTAACAATCTTGCATGCCAGAATGAAAAAATATGCTGTTCGGTTGAATCCGGATGATATCTCTCCCCGCAATAATCCCAGCGAATTGTTGCCGAAAGTGTAGAGATTGTCATTCTTATCAGTCGTGGAACCAGCCATGTGAGCAAATATTCCTGCATGCTTTTCAAATGATGGCTCCGATCAATAAGATTTGTTTTCCGCCCGTCGTTTTGACACCTTGCCGGAAGAGTGCTTCCCAAACCTTAAATATTCCTTAAAGCTGGCGGCATGATAGCCGCACTTATTACATCACACTGCCTCAACCGGTAGCTCGACAATAACGCTAGTGCCCTGCCCATCCCGGCTATCAATACGGATGAAGCGCTCGAAAATATGGGATTGCGCCCCGGCCGAGATACCGATACCCGTATCAGAAACAGCCAGTTCGATCACCGGAGCTCTGCGGCAGAGTCGCACAGACACCATCCTGCTCAAGGCCTGAATGATGAATCATACCAGCCTTGGATCATCCCCTACCAATAAATATGCACATAGGGGCAGTAGTGCTCGCATCCGGATAGCAGAAAATATTCGCAGACAGAAGCTGCGCATATAGCCGGGCTACATCCGGAAGAATGACCCACCATGCCTGACCAAAAGTGCTTTTACCTGTGCACCCTATCCGCTTAAAAGAGACTTATTGCTATTGATCCGGGTACAGCCCGGGCAAACGTTTTCCCGACTTGCCTGCTTTCCCGGCTCGGTGATGGAAATCGGCCTGTTCAAAGGCGTGTAACAGCTCATCTCCGTGCCACTGAGAGCCGGCCGGTGCATACAAATAGTGCTCCAGCTCGCTGACCCGGCGCACCAGTGACTCACCACCATGTTGCCTCAGTGCACCCGGCCCGCCATCCGGCCAGCGGCATCCGGCAAATACTATGAGTGCCTTCTCACAGGCTTTGGCATCGTTTCGTTTACAGGCGTCTCTGACCGCCCGTATCGAGTCGTTCAGGTTTTCCCGGTTATACGGCTGCGCATCATCCGCCTGCTGCCCTGCTCGTTGTTTTTTCCGCACTCTGTTTACCAGCAGAATGAGCAGCGTAAGTCCCCATCCGCATAAGGAGATAATGGCAATCCATCGCCACGGTGTGTGATCCGTTGAGTTATTGCTCGCAACTGCAACAGCTTGCGGCAACTGCGACTGAGCCTCGGTCATTGGCGCGGGCGGCGCGCTCTTCTGCACAGCGGCAACAGCACCCGTCACCTTGAATGTGCGTGCAGGCAGCTCGGCTGTTTCCATTTTCCCGCTATTCACATTCCACCAGGGAATCTCAATGGCAGGTAGAATATAGGTGCCCGGTGCCGTCGGAATGATTGCGGTTTTTTGCCTGCGAAGGCCGGTTATGCCCTGCTCCGATTTATCATCCTTGAGCACCGGCTGATCCGGGTAGGATTTTAACTGATCCGGCAGCAGCTCGGGCAATGCAGGCAACTGACTCATTGACTGACCCTGTGCCTGAACGGTGATGGTGCGGGTAATCGGCTCCCCCACCTTGAAACTGTTTGCCGACGGCCACTTCTCGGTCAGCGACAAACCCGATGCAGGCAGCCAATTGGCTCCATGCCATGCCGCGGGTATAGGGTTTACCTGCAGTTTCAACGCATTGGAACGCGCACGAATCGGTCGGGAAGACTGAAAAAACGGCGAACCAAAACTCTGTGCATTGGCAATCACCGATGCATCCAGTTGCACAGGCGATATAGCCAGTGTGCCGCTCTGTTGCGGGAAAATTGCATACTGACGCTCTGTCACCAGCCAGTTTCGACCGCTCTTCGTGACCTGATACTGCTTGTCCTCACCCAGACGCTCGATAACGGCATGTGCGGCCGCAGGCTCGGTAAGCTGAGCCTGCGCCAGTGTCGTTGCCTGATAAATCTTGATGCTGATAATCGCCTGTTGCTGAACCAGCACGGATTTTGGTTCAATCTGCATATCCAGCCAGACATCCCCGCTGGGCTCTCCGCCGGGGCTTGTTCTGGCCGCAAGTTTTTTCACCTGTAGTGCAATGGCTTGCGTAGATGCCTGACCTACCTTCAATGGAGGGACCGTCATCTGCCCGCTGTGACGCGGCCTGAGTGTGAATTGCCAGTTAACATTGCTGTGAAGCGAGCCATTGATCAGACTATAGGAGCTGCTGTGATTACGGGAGAGAATTTCAAAATCCCGTTCCAGCGGAGCCGTATCCGGCTCGCCGCTGCTATCGCCATTGATATCGATCGTCAGCGTGACCGTTTCCCCTTCCCCGATCACCTGCCTGTCCAGATGAGCATTGACCGCAGCCATGGCGGGGTTGATCACCAGAAAAGATAGTGCCAGCAGCAGAAAAGCGAGTGCCGCCTTGCCGGTAAATCTTGCTACCATGTCTGAGCCTCCGTTGATTGACCGCCCTGATGTTGATATTGATACAGAAATTTACGTCGCAACAGTCCACCCGGATCATCGGGTATGCGGCGCAACCACTGGCGCCGGGCATTCTCTTTTTCCATCTGTTTCTCAGTCGTCGCTTCATCGGTAGCGGCAGCCGCTTGCTTGTCGCTCTGCCCGGCTCCTGCCGATTTTTGTGCCCTACCCGCCGGCTGCTTATTCGCCTCTGTTTTATCCGTCTGTGCCTGATTAGTGGACGGGCTCCCGTCCTTTTCCGACTGTTTCTCTTTCTTCGCCTGTGCACTCTTTGCACTGTCAGATCCGGATTGCGATGGCTTATTCCCGCCCGCCTTCTGCTCTCCCTGCTGTTTTCCTGATTCCTGTTTGGACCGGCTCCCCTGCCCCTGCTCCTTGCCGGACTGTTTTCCGTTTGCCCCCTTCTTGCCGCCGGATTGAGATTGCTGCTTCCCGCTCTGCTGTTTCTGACCCTGTTGATTCGGCTTGTTCGGCTGTTTTTGACCCTGCTTGCCCTGCCCTGATTTCTGCTGCTGTTTCTGCTTTTGTTGCTTTTGTTGCTGCAACAGTTTCTCTACCAGTTTTCGATTGAACGTGGCATCGGCATCCGTCGGTTTTAGCTTGAGTGTTTGATCATAGGCAGCGATGGCCTCCTGCAGTTTACCTGCCCTGGCCAGAGCATTACCACGATTATACCAGCCATCGGCCGTGTGCACGCCTTCCAGCGCTTTTGCCGCCTTGTCAAACTGGCCTGATTTGTACAGCGCCGCACCCCGCCACGCAGGATCGGTAAATCGCCCGGCCGCAGCTTTGGCACTACCCTGCTGCATCAGCGCCTGCCCCTGCTGATCCGGCGTTTGCCAGAGATCACGCCACGTTGACGCGTGGGCCTGAGAGGGCATCGCAAGAGGTACAACGATCAGCAGCAACAAAACACCCCGACGGAATACCAGCGCCAGCAATGGCAGCATCAGCAGTACCAGCCACGGTCCCTCTTCCCGCCACTGATCCGTTTGCATGTGTGATCGGGTTTCACCCGTGTCGCGGGCAGGGTGAAGGCCGGGCAGTCGCTCCACATCCAGATCATCCGCTCGCATCTGTTGGTAGATACCACCGCCTGCTGCCGCCAATGCTGCCAGCTGCTCCTTCTGTAACCGCGGAATAACGATATTGCCCTGCTTATCCTGCAAAAAACCGCCATCACTCAGCGGGATGGGAGCCCCTTCTGTTGTGCCCACCCCGAGAATACTGAGGTGATGACCCGCTGCAGCCAGCTCTTTGGCCACGGCTGTGGCATCGGCATCCACGCCATCGGTCAACATCACGACAGAACCGTGCTTGATAGCTCCCCGCTTGAGCATTGCCCCTGCATGTTTCAACGCATCCGATGCAACAGAGCCCTGAACGGGCATCATGGAGGTATCCAGGCTGGGAAGTAGCGCAAGAATAGCTTTGTTGTCGGTTGTCATCGGCACGACATCAAAAGCCGAACCGGCAAACACAACCAGACCTGTCTCTCCTTCGGTGCGCTTGTGCAGGATATCCTGCACCTTCTGCTTTGCCCGCTGTAAACGACTAGGTTTGAGATCGCCTGCATCCATGGAGCGCGACAAATCAAGGATGATGACCATACCTGAATGCGCCCGGTAGACCGGTTGCGGCAGTGCCTGCCATACGGGGCCGGCCAGGGCTGTCAGCAGCAGTAATCCGCCCAGCAGCAATGCTGCCGGCAGCCAGGGCGAGCGGCGATCCTGCTTTGTGCTATTGCCGACCATATAGGTCAGCAGTGCGGGGTCACACAGCGCTGACCACCCGCTCTGACTACGCTGACTGCGTAAAAATCCGTAGACCAGCAAGCCATACACAGGCAGCACCAACAGCCACCACGGGCGTAACAGGTGTAGCGTACTCAACGCTTCCATACATGCCTCCACTCCGTCATGGATAGCATCAGCGCACAGCCAAGCAGCAGGGCCAGCCCCAGAGGCCAGACAAACAGGCTGTGGCGAGGGCGAAATACCACGCGATCTCTTGCCACAGGCTCCAGTTTGTCGATCATGGCATAGATCTTCTGCAACTCCTGCGTGTCATGCGCGCGGAAATAGCGGCCGCCGGTTTTTGTGGCGATATCCGTCAGCATTTTTTCATCCAGATCTGCCGAAGGATTAACCCGCTGTGTGCCGAAAAACGACTGGACGGTCATGGCATCAGCACCGATACCAATGGTATAAATAGTCAGCCCATGCTCTGCCGCCAGTTCTGCAGCCTGCGGCGCAGACAACTGGCCGGCCGTATTCACGCCATCCGTAAGTAAAATCAGCACCTGCTCCTTCGAGGCAATGCGTTTATCCCGATTACTCTGCTCCAGGCGCTTTACAGCCAGACCAATAGCATCGCCGATAGCGGTGGCCTTGCCCGCCAGACCAACCGCAGCTTCATCCAGTAGCGTTATGACCGTTTTACGATCAAACGTCAGCGGCGTCTGCACATAGGCATTGCTACCGAAGAGAATCAGACCAACCCGGTCACCGACACGCCGGCTGATGAACTGTCGCGCCACCGCCTTGGTTGCTGTCAAACGGCTAACCTGTTGACCGTTCATCTCGAAGTCCTTGATCTGCATCGAACCGGAAATATCCACCGCCAGCAACAGGTCCCGGCCACTGACCGGCAAGGCAACAGCATCATCGTACCACGCGGGCCGTGCGGCAGCGAAGAGCAGCAGCACCCACACAAGGGCGGCCAGCAGCATGCGTATCCGCTCCTGCCGACTAACGGTTGATGTTGAGGCGTGCGGAAGTGCAGAGAACTCTGCAGCAAATGGAATCCATGCTACCGCGCGAGTCTGCTGTACCGCCGGCAGCAAGCGCCGCACCAGCCAGGGCAACGGTAACAGGGCCAGCACCCACGGCCATGCCAATTCAAAGCCCGCAAAGGAGAAAGCACTCATCGCTGTGCCTTCAGCCAGTCGCGACATACACGACCCAGAGCCATTGTATCGCCGGTACTCACCGGTCGATACGGAGCCTCAATGAGAGTGCGGCCGGCACCGGCAGTGAAATCATCCTGTTGCCAGCGATCGTCCAGCCATTCTAACCAGAGATCACCGGTTAAGCCGGCCGTACCTGCATCCAGTTGCACCGCTATGCGTCGCATTAGCGCGGAGAGGGTCGCTATCGCTGCCACATCCCCGGATTCCAATGCATCATCGATCTGATCCATCTCCCGCAATGCTTCAGCCAGCAGGGCTTTTTCAGAAGGAGCAGGATCTCTTTTCCGCCACCATCGCCACAAATACCAACCTCCTGCGACCAACAAACAGACAAGCAGGGTAAGTCCCCACCAACCGGGTGCAGGCGGCCACCAGGAGATGGCCTGCGGCAGGTGAATATCATGCAGCTGGCTCAGCGCATCGGGCTTCACGGCTCCCTGCTTCAACGCATCCTCCTCAAGCGGCCTTCCAGCACAGTGACCGGGTCATCATCGGTTGCGCATTCGATCAGCACAAAACCCGGCCGCTGCTCCAGACGATGCAGGATCTCGTGACGACGGGCAAAGCGTTCGGCATGCTCCCTGCGCAGCTGTTGTCTGCCACTGTCGATCTGCTGCACAGCTACGCCATCCGAGGCATAGAGCAGGCCGGCATCATCCATCTCCCGCTCAAATGAATCATATATGCATACAAACAGAATACTGTGGTGCTGCAGCAAGCGGGTCAGCATGGCCTCACTACCATCATCCAGACCGCGCCCGTCACTGACGATCATCATCAGGCTGCCTGCAGGTGTCACATGCGCGGCACGTTGCAAAATGCCCAGCAATGACTCCTGTGCAGGCTCGGGCCGCTGTTGCCAGTATGGGTGAGAAACGACATTACCCAGCAGACGCATGACCGCCCGTTTACCGCGTGCTGGCTTGATCGGGTGCACATCCGCGCCGGATGCATCAAATATCATACTGCCAACACGATCGCCCTGATGCTGGATGCTCCAGGCCAGCAAGCTTGCACACTCCCCTGCCACCACGGCTTTGAGTGCACCGTGCGTGGCAAAAAACATCGCCGGCCTCATATCCAGTAACAGCATGGCCGGCCGCTCCCTCTCCTCACGAAACAGCTTTGTATGCGGCTTTCCGGTGCGTGCTGTGACACGCCAGTCCATGCTGCGAATATCATCACCGGCCTGGTACGGGCGCACTTCATCAAATTCAATACCGCGTCCCTGAAAGCGCGAGAGATGCGGTCCGGCCATGAGCGCGCGCGGGTAGCCCTCGCGCAGAGACAAACCGGCTGCCGGACGCTGTAGTTGGAGCAGGTAAGAAAGATCGGGCATGATCGGGCTGGGACGTTGCAGTGTTTTCTCCTTTTATGCTCTTAAGTCATATAAAACAAAAAGGTTATCACCACAGAGAGACACAAAGAACACAGAGGAAAAGCAAAATATATTTTGTGATTTACTGGTCGGGACAAGGCTATATATTTTGACCATGCCACTACTAATAAATATACCGCTTTTACCCAACTTACTTTCCTCTGTGTCCTTTGTGTCCTCTGTGGTGAGTGCTTTTGACTTTCAGGGCACGGCAACACGCTTGAGCAGTTCGGTAATGACATCATCGACGCTGACGCCGGCAGCTTCAGCTTCAAAGCTGAGCAGGATGCGGTGCCGCAGTACATCCGGCGCAATCGCCTGAATATCCTCCGGGCTGACGTAATCCCTGCCAGCAAGCCAGGCATGTGCACGGGCACAGCGATCCAGAGCAATGGTGGCACGCGGGCTGGCCGGATATTGAATCCAGCGCGCCAGATCCTGGCTATAGGAGGCAGGTTGCCGCGTAGCCAGCACCAGATGCACCAGATAATCCTCCAGCGCCTCTGCCATATGCATATCCATGACCTCACGCCGGGCAACGAAAATATCCGCCTGACTGATAGATATCTCCTGCTCCGCACTGGTCCCTGCAAACTCATCTCTGGAGAGGCGCAGAATAGCTTTTTCTGTTACAGCGTCGGGATAATCGATGCGCACATGCATCAGGAAACGATCAAGCTGCGCTTCGGGTAACGGATAGGTACCCTCCTGCTCAATCGGATTTTGTGTGGCCATGACCAGAAACAACTCCGGCAGCGGATGGGTGGTCTTGCCTATGGTAATCTGGCGTTCGGCCATGGCTTCCAGCAATGCCGCCTGAACCTTGGCCGGTGCGCGGTTGATTTCATCAGCCAGCACCAGATTATGAAACAGCGGGCCGGCCTGAAAACGAAAGGATGAGTCCTGCGGGCGATAGATCTCCGTACCCGTCAGATCCGATGGCAGCAAGTCCGGCGTAAACTGCACACGATGAAAATCAGCATCAATTCCTTCACTCAGCACCTTGATCGCACGTGTTTTGGCCAGCCCCGGCGCACCTTCTACCAACAGGTGCCCATCGGACAACAATGCAATCAACATACGATCTACCAGTACTTCCTGGCCCAATACTCTCTGTTGCACCCGTTTTTTCAGGGCATGAATTGGATTCGGCATGTACGCTCCAAGGTATATGTATTGTTCCGGGCGGATCGTCACCACACGCATACCGCGCAATTGATCCGCCCGGTTTTATGGGCGTGTTAAGACCCGATCAGCGAATCTTCAAAACTAAATATTACGGTTACATTAATCGCGGAAGTTGGTGAATGATAACGGCCGATCTGTATCCATACCGCGTACCAGCGTCATCACCTGCTGCAGATCATCACGCTTTTTGCCTGTCACACGCACCTGGTCACCCTGAATGGCAGCCTGAACCTTCATTTTTTCCTGCTTGATCTGTTTGACGATAGCCTTGGCCAGATCCGTACTGACGCCCTGTTTGATGCGGATCAGCTGGCGTTTGGTGCCGCCGCTTGCGTCTTCTGCATCCTCATACTCCAGGCACGATGGTTCCAGTTTGCGACGTACCAGCTTGGCGCGCAAAATTTCTGTGACGGTATTCAATTTATTGATATCGTCACCGACCACCGTGATCGTATCATCACCCAGTTCAATACTGGCCTTGCTGGCCTTGAAATCAAAGCGAGTGGTAATCTCCTTGATGACCTGATTGACGGCATTACTCATCTCCTGCATATCGGTTTCACTGACAATATCGAAACTGGGCATAATCGTTACTCCGGCTGTTGTGGTATTGGTATCACCCTATAGATAGTCGCTGCCTGCTGCATTGCAAATGCATAGCCATGCCGGTCGGCACTCATCGCCGTTCCACTATCCACCGATGAAAAAACAAAACCCTGCCGCCTGATACTTTGACAAGCAATCCGGCAGACCTAGGTTTGCGACAAACAGGAGAAAGTGTTTGTCCAAATTCCGTTTACATGATCTATTAAAACAGTTGAAACACGGCAAACAGGCTGCCCCTGTGTCCGGCTCCCGCCGGCGCATTCCTGCATGGTCACTCTGGTCAGGGACGGCTGTAGCTGTTGTCCTGCTTTTCATCGTGATCGGCATCAGCATCTCCCCTGTTGCGCGTACGGTGATATCGCATGAGGAGTGGTTATCTCCTGAGTTGAGTAAAGCCAATAAAGTGGAGAGCAAAAGTATACGCATTCATCGGGGAGACCATGCGGTTTCAATCCTGCAGCGGCTGGGTTTTAGCCTGTCTGAATCGCGTCAGATAGTGATTGCCGCCACTGATCGTTATAACCTCAAGGATATTCGTACGGGAAAGGTGTTTAAACGTGTGGATTCTGCCGAGAGTACCGATGTCTATTACAACATCAACGAAATGGCCCAGCTGCACCTGCAACGACAAATCGGTCAACAGGTATGGACATGTAACATGGAGGCCCGCACCCTGCTAACCCGCCAGCGCGTCGTGACCGGCAAGATCGTGGACAGCCTGTTTGGTGCTGCCGACGAAGCCGGGATGGATCAGCGTACGACAATGAATCTGGTGGATATCTTTGCATGGGACATAGATTTTGCCAGAGATATGCGCCGTGGAGACAGCTTCAGTGTAGTATATGAAGAGCATTTTGGTGAAGATGGAAGGATTTTGGACACCACGATTCTGGCGGCTGAATTCGTCAATCAGGGCAACCATTTCAGAGCCGTTCGCTACGAGAAAAGCGATGGCACAAGCAGCTATTATACCCCTGACGGAAAAAGTATGCGCAAGGCCTATCTGAAAGCTCCGGTAAAATTCTCGCGCATCTCTTCCCGTTTCCAGCTCAGCCGGAAGCACCCTATTCTCGGTTATACCCGCGCCCATCGCGGTGTGGATTACGCGGCCTCGTCAGGCACCCCCATCCATGCTGTTGGCGATGGCTATATCAGTTTTATCGGCTGGAAGCACGGGTTTGGCCGCTTTATCCTGATTACTCACAATAATCGCAATCACTCTACCGCCTATGCTCATATGCGGGCATTTGCCCGTGGTCTCAAGCGCGGGGACAGGGTCAAGCAGGGACAAGTCATCGGTTATGTCGGCATGTCCGGCCTGGCCACCGGCCCCCACCTGCATTTTGAGTTCCGGGTCAGAGGCGTGGCCGTCAACCCGCTGACTGTCAAGCACCCGCCTGCCCGCCCGATTCCCGCCAAAGAACGTGATCGGTTTATGCAGCAAACCGCTCCACTTCTGGTAGAGTTGAATAAATTGCAGTCTCCGGCTGCCTGGGGCTGAGATGACAACAGAAGAGATTCATATGAAACAACAGGCATGGCTGGATAAGGCTCGCAAGGTGCTGGACATTGAAATAGCGGCACTGCAGGCGCAGCGGGAGTCACTGGACGACTCATTTGTTCAGGCAGTGGCAACGATTCTCGATCTGAAGGGACGACTGGTCGTCGTCGGCATGGGAAAATCCGGCATTATCGCCAAAAAAATCGCCGCCACCTTTGCATCGACCGGGACACCGGCATTTTTTGTACATGCCGCCGAAGCGCAGCATGGTGATCTGGGCATGATTACCGGGCAGGATGCAGTACTGGCACTATCGCACAGTGGCGAAACCGCTGAAGTGTGCGGCCTGTTACCCGAGATACGTCGCCGCGGTGCACATGTCATTGCCATGACCGGAGATCGTTCCTCAACACTGGCCAGATATGCCGATACCGTGCTGCATATCGACGTGCAGCTGGAGGCATGTCCACTGAACCTGGCTCCTACCGCTTCTACCACCGCAACGCTGGCACTCGGTGATGCGCTGGCCGTGGTAGTACTTAAGGAACGGGGCTTTCGCGAGGAGGATTTCGCACGCGTGCATCCGGCAGGCAGCCTCGGTCGCAAACTGTTACGCGTTCAGGATATCATGCATCAGGGGCAGGAGCTGCCTATGGTGGCGCGCACGGCAAGCCTGCGCGAAGCGATCATGGAGATCAGCGCCCATCGTCTGGGCATCACCGGTGTGACAGACGGTGGAGATATCATCGGCTGCATCAGCGATGGCGATCTGCGCCGCATACTGGAATCCGGCCATATGGATCTGGACGCGCCGGTGTATACGCTGATGCATCCGAATCCAATGTGCATTGATGCCGGACGACTGGCCAGTGAGGCGCTGCGCCTGATGGAAGAAAACAAGGTCCTTGTTCTCTTCGCCCGTGACGAGCACGGACAGGTTAACGGCATCATTCATATGCACGATATTCTGCAGGGAGGTATAAAATAGATGAAATACCGTGGATATCACTTCCCATTTGAAGCCGCCCGAAACATCCGTATGCTCGTTCTTGATGTTGATGGCGTGATGACCGATGGCTCAATTATCATGAACGGTGAGGGAGATGAGTTGAAAGCGTTTAATGTGCGCGATGGCCACGGCATTAAACTGCTCCAGCGAGCCGGCATTGAAGTGGCTATCATTACCGGCCGCACTTCCAATGTGGTCGAAGCACGCGCCCGTGATCTGGGTATTCAATACACCATTCAGGGCAGCCTGAACAAGGCGGAGGCACTGATCGAGCTGGAAGCACAATCCGGCATCCCGGCCAACCAATGCGCCATGATGGGCGATGATGTGCTGGATCTGCCGCCGATGTATTGCATGCCACTGAGCCTGGCTCCTGCCGATGCACATCAGGCTGTGCTGGGCTATGTCGACTGGGTCTCGGATTACTGCGGCGGTCGCGGTGCTATCCGACAGGCGGCTGAGGGACTGATCATCGCCCGGAAAGCATGGGAGTCGGTGATTGGTACGCGCTATAACGTATCCCCCGTTCAATGCGGTTGGGATATTTAATCGAATGCACAATGGCTGGCGATGGCTGAAATGGACAAGTCTGCTGATAGCGACCGGCAGCATTGTCATCGCTGTATTCCTGATCTGGTCGGCAGGACCTCAGCGCCCCGCCAGAGATTCAAACGGAACAGAAAAACCCAGGACGGAAGTTGACGCACCTGTTATCGTCGAACGCAAGGATGGACGTGTGCTATGGCAGCTGCGCGCCAGTGAAGCCAGCCAGCAACTGGACGGGCAAATGCACCTGATTGGCCCCCAACTGCGTCTGTACACCGAAACCGGAGCGGAGGTGAATATTAATGGTGAGCAGGCCTGGTTTAACCCGCTCAAGCGCAATGTTCATTTTCAGGATCACGTCAAGGTTGTTTACGGGGAGTGGACGATGACCAGTCAGAGTCTGATCTATAGCAGCTCCAGCGACCAGCTCAGCGTACCGGGAGCCTTTATCATCCATGGTAAAACGGTTAACGCACACGGAAAGCATATGGTTTTCCATCGTATTAACGAACAGGTTGACGTCAAGGAAGGTGTATGGATTGAGGATACGAGTCCGAAATGGCAAGGAGTCACTCCACGATGAAATCTAATAGCAAGCTGACGCGTTACCTTCCGGCTCTGCTGGCATGTTTTCTGCCGCTCTCCGCCTGGGCTGGCACGATACAGATCGAAGCGAAAAAAATGACCCTGCTGCAAAAAGAGAGCAAAGTGGAGTTTACTGGCAAGGTACACCTGACCCGCGACACCATGCAAATGGACTGTGATCACCTGGTCGCTTACTACAGTGATCATCAACTGACCCATGCCGATGCGGACGGCCACGTCGTCATCGTTCAGGATAAGGTGCACGGTCACTCAAACAAAGCCAGACTGGATCAGATCAAAGGTATACTAACACTGACCGGCCAGGCTGTGCTGGAACAGCAGGGTAACCGGGTTGAGGGTGAAACCATCGTACACAATCTGAATTCGCAGAAAACCGTTGTGACACCGGATACAGGCGGGCGCATTCACATGACGATCGAATCCGAAGATAACGGTGCGGCCACCACCATCCTACCCGGGAAGGTTTCCAAGTGAGTACGGTCCACCACCTTTCCGCTCGCGGCCTGTGCAAGGCCTATCGCAGTAAGCAGGTCGTTTCAAATGTAGATATGGATGTCTATTCGGGTGAATGCATTGGCCTGCTCGGCCCCAATGGAGCAGGTAAAACCACAAGCTTTTATATGGTTTCCGGCCTGATACGCGCAGATAAAGGAGAGATCTCACTGGATGATATGGATATTACCGAACAGCCCATGCATCTGCGCGCCCGTAGCGGCATTGGTTACCTGCCTCAGGAGGCCAGCATCTTTCGCAAGTTAAGCGTGCGCGATAACCTGCTGGCCATCTTTGAAACACTGAACCTGCCATCTGCCCAGATCGAGGAAGAGCTCGAGGCACTGTTGGTCGACCTGGGTATTGAAGCTGTTCAACATCAGAAGGCCTATACACTTTCCGGCGGTCAACGCCGTCGTACGGAAATTGCCCGCGCACTGGTCACCAAGCCGAAGTTCCTGCTACTGGATGAACCATTTGCCGGCGTGGATCCCATTGCCGTGGAGGATATTCAAGCCATTATCGCCGAATTACGCAGCAAGGGCATCGGCATACTGATTACCGATCATAATGTGCGTGATACCCTCTCCATTTGTGATCGTGCCTATCTGATGAGCGCAGGCGAGATTATCGTAAACGGCACTCCGGACAATATTATTACCCATCCGGATGCACGCAGACTCTATCTGGGCGAAAGCTTTTCCATGTAATGACAAACACATGTTACGATTGCCATCGATGTATCATCAGTGATGCACAACCATCTATTATGAGAGACCTGTGCCGCAAAGGAGGGTTCCGCTGCTATGAATAACAATACCATTGAGCAAGCTGATGAACCCGTTATTGTTGCGGTTACCGGTGCATCCGGCGCACCCTATGCCCTGAGACTGATTCAGCGATTGGCACGCACCGGTATGACACAGCACCTGCTGCTCTCCGATGCAGCACGGGTGGTATTAAAACAGGAAGTCGACCTGGACTTGCCGGCAGAGCCGAAACTCGCTGCACAGGCGCTTGCCAGCGCATTGGGTGTCGATGCAGATGCTATCCACTGTTACGGTACCCGAGACTGGTTTTCCCCTTCGGCTTCCGGCTCTGCCGGCATTCGCCGAATGATTGTTATCCCCTGCTCAATGGGCACACTGGCACGTATTGCATGCGGTGCATCCGATAACCTGATCGAGCGTGCAGCCGATGTTATGATCAAGGAGCGCAGGCAGCTGATCCTTGTGCCGCGTGAAACGCCACTCTCTGCCATTCATTTGGAGAATATGCTCAAACTGGCCCGTTTGGGTGTCGATATTATTCCCGCCATGCCCGGCTTCTATCACCGCCCTGAAACACTGGATGATATCATCGACTTCGTCGTCGACCGCGCACTCTCTCACATGGATATTGCGACGCCAGAGGCGAAGAAATGGGGTCAATAGCAGGCAGGCGTCAACCCGTGTTGGCACTGCTCCTGCTCATCTGCCTGCCCGGCTGTGTTGCACTTGGCGCAGCTGCCGCCGTCCCGGGCACACTGGTCGATGTCGTTACCGATCAGTTCCGTGGGGAGGAGGTCAGCTTCGCCTCTAACATGCGCCGTACGATTGCAGCAACCCAGGCGGTTCTGCAAACCATGCAACTGGACATCGACGTCCTCGAAAGTCAGCAGAATGGCGGCTATATCATAGGCTTCAGCAACGACAGGCTGGATGGCACCATCAACTTGCGCAAACAGACCGAACGGCTGACCACAATGAATGTGAAGGTTCGTTCGAACACACGTGAGAAATCCGTAGAACGCGCAATTGTCGATCTTCTACGGCAGGAGCTGAAAACCCTGCCTGAGACAGTGCAATTCGATAAATCGCAGTATCAAAGCCTGATGGAAAAGCCGTCGACTGCGTCAGCTCGTGTTGGCTGGTTCAGAGCCGGCGCCCGACTGCAGGTGGTAGCACAACAGAGCGGCAAGCAGGACTGGTTGAAAGTAGAGTTACCATCAGGAAAAATGGCTTACCTGAAAGGCACTGTTGTTAATAAATAAAAAATTCGTAAGGCTCGGAGGAAACATGACAAACAACCAACAGACCATGGATGATATTGCAGAAAAAATCGCCGGCGGCATCCGTATGCTGGGCGGCCTCAAACAGGGGGCGGAAGAGCAGGTGCGCAATATCGTTGAGGGTGCCCTCTCCCAGTTTGATGTGGTCACTCACGAGCGCATGCAGGTGCAGGAAGCGATGTTGAAAAAGTCCAGAGATGAACTGGCGGCACTGGATGCACGAGTGCATGAACTGGAAGCGCAAATCAAACTGCTGAGCAAATAAAGTTTCTCTCCCCTGACCCGGCCAGTCCGGCTATCAGGGGAGAAAAACCTGAAACATCATCTCCCGGTACGACGCAGCATGTGCCCCAGCTCAAAGCGCCCGTTTTTGTGGGGAACCAGCACCGCTCCCGTTTCCTCCGGCCACTGCCAGCGTGAGGCATCGAACAGTTCTCGCATCATGAGCAGGTCGCAGTGAAATGGCGGCCCCCCGCGTATACCTGTCTGCATAAACAGGGCATATAAAACACCCTCCGGCTTAAGCCAGCCATGCAAGCGCTGTTCATAATCGGCACGCTGTTCAGGCTCAATGGCACACAGGCATGTCTGCTCATACACGGCATCGAAGCAGTGGTCGGGCGCATAGGCAAACAGGTCTCCGTTCACCAGCTCTGCATCCAGATCTTCCTGCTCCAATTGTTGACTCAGGTGTGCAATAGCCGAGGGGGCAATATCAATCGCTGTCACCCTGAATCCCAGCCTCGCCAGTTCAATCACTTCATGTCCACGACCGCAACCGGGGATCAACACGCGAGCCTCAAGGTGCAAATGATCAACCAGTTGAGTCAGCGCCGGACTCACCCCGCCTCTGTCCCAGCCGGTTTCACCGCGCTGATATCGCTCTTCCCAAACAGTCATGTGTGCACCTTATTTGACGATCACATTCATCAGCGGCGGATGCATCAATGTGGCGTGAATCAGACACTGATTGGCGACACGCTCCACAGCCTTACGCCTGTTTGCCGGCAACTCCGGCAACTCCACTTCTACTGTGAATGAGCCGATGCGCTTGGGATCGTCCATCACCTGCCAGTCGCAACCGACCGCAAGCCCTGTTGTATCGATACCGGCCTGTGTGCAGTAACGCGCCACATAGTGGGCAATACAACCAGCCAGTGATGCAGCCATCAGCTCCGGCGGCGTCATACCTGAATCTTCACCACCGTTATCCAGCGGTTGATCAATGGTAATCGTATGAGAGCGGCAGGCTGCCGTAAAACGGCAGCCTCCGTCATAGGCAATTTGCATACGCACTATTTGAGCCGCTCGATCCCCATACGCTTGAGGAATGCTTTTTCCATAAACGGTTCGGAAACGCCGGTTTTCATCTTGCGCATGAAGTACTTTTCAAAACCTACCTTGGCCACATGCACCCAGGCACCACCCTTGGCCCAGACCATATTGCGTGGCGGAATCTGCGGGTAAGCAACCAGCGCCACACCGCCATCACCAAAGTCCGCCAGGCAGATCGCGCCCCAGGTACCGCTCTTTTCGACCTCTTCACCCTTCAGGTCATGAATAATATTGTGCACAATGGCAGTGGTCATCGTTTCGATCATAAAACCTGTTTTCGGAGTCCCCACCGGCAACGGTGTTGCCTCAACCGGAGGAATTGCAACAATTACACCGGTACCATAGATATTATTAAACTTCGGATTCTGTTGATAATCATTGATGACGACAAATCCCATCGGATTGACCAGGCCTTCGCAGTTGGCTACCGGCCCCACGCCGCGGAATGGTGGCATTAGCATGGCGAACTTATGATCCAGTGATCCCGATGCGATCACTTCGCCATGGCGGTCCACTTCCTCATAGTCAAGAGAGTGCTCATGTACGGCCAGCGTCTTACAGTTAGTGATAAACTTGATATCGCGTTTGCGCAGCTCTGATTCCAGCAGCCCCTTGGAGTCTTCCACTCCACCCAGGCCAAGATGGCCGATATACGGTTCAGGGGTAATAAACGTCATCGGTACCTTGTCGCGAATTTTGCGACGACGCAGTTCGGTATCAAGAATAGCAGCATACTCATAGGCAGGGCCGTAACAGGATACGCCCTGCACAGCACCGATGACGATTGGGCCGGGATCCTTGCAGAACTCTTCAAAGGCGTTATAGGCCTCAACGGCATGATCCACGTGGCAGATCGAGTGGGTATGACCTTCCGGACCCATGCCGGGAACCAGTTCAAATGCCAGGCGAGGGCCTGTGGCAACAATCAGGTAGTCATAGTCCAGATTCTGGCCGTTACCCAGACGCAACTGGTTCTCATCCGCCAGTATTTCATCCACACCGCAGGAGAGAAAATTAATTCCCTTCTTATTCAGGTAGGGTGAGCACTGAAAACTGATCTGATCTTTATCGCGCCAGCCGACTGCAACCCAGGGATTGGAGGGCGTGAAATGAAAGTAATCCATATTGGATACCACTGTCACTTCATGCTGCCCGCCAAGTTTTTTCAGGGCATCTTTCATTTCGTACGCAGCAGGCATACCACCGATCCCCGCTCCGATAATGACTACATGTGCCATAATACGTCTCCTCTGATTCAGGCATTGGCTATTGATGCCCTGTAATATCGTTGCCAGTAGCGACAGAATGAGGTGAGGAAGCAGGTTCCTCCTCACCCCCTCTTCCTGCAGGCTCTTGGTGTTACAGGTAACACCTGCATGGAACAGTAGAGTGCCCGGCTATCACCGGGCACTCTCATTATAGTTTATAATGACCTGCAGTCCATCGACGAATCATCAAAAACAACGCCCCGGCAAAACCATATATCACACTTGGTTATGCGTAACATAATATGATAATATATAATATCAACTATTATGTTGTATTGCACAGCTGTTGTTTAACTACAGATGCAACCTGTTTCTGGTCAGAGTATTATTCACCGACTTGACGCACGATGAGCAGCGATTTCATTTACCGCCGCAGGTATTGATGCCAAGAAGCGGATACAGCGGACAAAAGCGGATCACCGCAGTCAGTGCAAATACCGCACCAACACCCATTGCCACATAATTCCATGGAGCGGCCAGACCACCCACCGCACCGAATGCAATCAGCGCGATACCGGCTAACAGGCGAATCACTCTGTCTATACCACCTACATTTGCTTTCATATCAATCTCCTTCCGTTTGAGTGAGCATATGTTAATTGGCCCGACTCAGGCTTCAGTGACTTTGTCACTCAGGGGACTTCTGATGATTAGAAGTCATCCCCCTGTCCGGGCCACCCTACTCTCTCACACCTGCGAAGCTCAATCCACCGGGTAGCCTTGCTGTAGCCAGGCCATCGTGCCTCCCTGAATATTAAACAGGTTCTTCCGCCCGCACTGCCGAGCCAGATAATCAGCAGCCTGCGCCGAGCGAGCGCCTGAGCGGCAGATCAGATAGACATCGCCGTTTTCAGGTATGTCACTGACCCTGGCCATCAGCGTATGTAGCGGGATGAGCTGTGCACCGGGCACATGGCCGGACTGATACTCTTCCAGCGAGCGCACATCAATCAGATTCAGGGTACTCCCCTTCTCACGCGCCTGCGACCAACGCAGGTATAATTCGTTCACATTAATTGCATCAAACATTTACTTCACCACCGGGTAGCCGGCATCTTTCCATGCTTCGATACCACCGACTATATTTTCAATATTCGTATATCCGTGCTCTGCCAGCAGTTTCGAGGCACGTGCTGAACGTTTTCCAGAGTGACAGTAGATATATACCTGTTTGTCACGCGGTACTTCGACCAGATGCTCTGCCAAATCCTGTACCGGAATCAGTGTTGCACCGGGAATATGCCCTGCTGCATACTCTTCCGGCGTACGCACATCCAGCAGCATAAAAGGATTAGGTGATGCCGTCCCCTGCTGCCAATGTTCATGGATATCAGTGACGCTGGCATTTTCATAGCCACCGGCACTCTTCTCCCCCATACCACAGCCGTAAACCATCATCGACACCATCAATGCCATAGCGATCAATAACAATCGTTTCATCATTTATCTCCTGAGGGTATTTACAAGGATATGAAAACTACACGTGCAAACATTAAATCCCTGCTCCTGCGCCACACACGACTCATTTTTTACCGGTGCGTACGGGAAGCCCGGCCCCGGCCCATGCACCCATGCCGCCGGAGAAGTTATATACAGGCTTGAGTCCTGCTTTGGCCAGTGCCGTGGCTGCCATGGCTGAGCGATTCCCTGAGGCGCAAATCACTACCACAGCTTTATTCGCATCGATTTCATGTTTGCGTTTGCCGATATCACCCAGCGGAATGTGTATCGCATCCGGAGCATGTCCACCTGCCCACTCACCCTCAGAGCGTACATCAACCAGCGTATGCGGTTCATTACGCATGGCAAAATATGTCGATGCCGACAGGCTTTTTACACCCGAGAGCCTTGGTGCAACCACCCTTTGCCACAGCATCCAGCAGATCAGCAGCGTTAAAAAAATATATACAGCATATTGTTGCATAAATTGCATGGTTTTATCTCCATTGAAATAGTCAAAATATTATCCCGTAGCGGATATAAGCATGACATCAGGGCCGGGACAGGTATCTGAACCAATAACCTTCGTATCCGGGACTTATAGCTTGATCATTACTGATCCTGCGCTACATAGATGAAAAAAAGACAGTTGCAGGCGATGTCCCCCTCCTTGAAGGGAGGGATTACGTGGGTACCACCTGCCCCGTCAACGGTAAGCTAAAGCTGAAATCAGCCGTGTTTCATGCCCAGCTTGGACAAGATCACTTCCATCAGACACCACTGCGTGAAGCCCGATTGTAGCAGGTTGGCGCCGACAAAAGCCGTAAACCAGAGCCAGGTAGGCTCGCTCAGGTCTACGCCATTATAGCGGTAGGCCAGATACAGGCTGAGCAGGATAAATGTGCCTGCGATAATGCGAATAGCGCGTTGTATTGTCATATTAATACTCCTTTTTTTTAAACTTAAACTCTGTTCACTGGAGAGTAGAGAGAAAAGAAGACCGCTACAGCCTGTCCCTCTGTGCTCCGTGGGGAATCGTGCTTTTGGCTAAATGGTATTGCACTGGGCGCCATCATCGCTCGGCCATGGGGTATTGCGTTGCCACAGATAGTAAATCAGCGGGATGATGAACAGTGTCAGTACCGTAGCCGCCAGAGTACCGAAGGCCATGGACACACCCAGACCACCGAATACCGGATCGGAAATCATTATGGATGTACCGGCAATCACAGCCAGAGCTGTCAGCAGGATCGGCCGGGCGCGCACAGCGCCCGCTTCCAGTACGGCCGTCTTTACGTCATATCCCTGGCGACGATAATCCAGGATAAAGTCGATCAGCAGCAGTGAGTTGCGCACAACGATACCGGCCAGTGCGATCATGCCGATCATCGATGTGGCAGTGAACGGCTGGCCGGTAATCCAGTGTCCGGGAAAGATGCCGATCAGTGTCAGCGCTGTCGGTGCCATGACCAGCATCGGCAGAATAAACTCACCGTAATAGGCCACCATCAACAGATAGATCAGAATCAGGCCGACAATAAATGCCGCCCCCAGATCACGGAAGACATCCAGCGTCAAACGCATCTCACCGTCCCACAACATCTGATAGCCAAACGTGTCATCCGGTACCGCGTCTGTGAAATGCATACCGCCGGTTTTCAGCCGCTCACCCGGTGCGATCTGGCTGCCATCAATATGGCTGTCCATATCCAGCAACGGATAGACCTGTGAGCCGATCTTTGGCTCCGCGGTCACATAAACAACCGGGTGTGAATCCTTGCTGAATATCGGCAATCTGGCCGTCGTTTTCCTGACCGTTGCAATCGAAGAGAGTTGTACAGGTCCGCTTTTGCCGCTGACATAGATTCGACTCAGATCATCGGATGTCGCGCGCAGCTTTTTAGGCAGCTGCACATGCAGCATGACCGGATGTCTGGATGCATCCACATGGATTGCGCCGGCATTATAGCCACCCAGAAAATCCTTTAATGCCAGCTCTACCTGACGTGTGGCAACCCCCAGGCGGGAAGCCTTCTCCTTATCAACAACGATCGTCAGTTGCGTCTGCGCCTCTCCAACCGAATCATCAATATCAGTCACATCATAGGTGGCGGCAAAGCGTTTCTTCACCTGTGCGGCAATAGCACGCTGGGTTGCATAGTCCGGCCCGTAAATTTCACCCAGCAGTGTTGCCCGCACGGGCGGGCCCGGCGGATCTTCCACCAACTTGATACTGGCGCGCGGGTGCGCGGCAATGATCGGCGCAAGCGCCTTGCGCAGCTGCAGCACAATCTGATCGGAGTGGATGCTGCGCTCCTGTTTATCCACCAGATTGACGCGCAACTCCGCCTGATACGGACTGTTCCTGAACAACGCCCCGCGCAGCATACCGTTGAAATCGATCGGCCCCGCCTGTCCGACATAAGCCTCGTAATCGGTTACCATCGGGTTAACACGCACAATATCGGCAATCTGCCGGGTTACACCGTCGGTCTCTTCCAGCGTCGTACCTTCCGGCATATCGATGGTGATATTGAAAGTGTTTTTATTCCCCTTCGGCAGCATCTTGAGCTCCACGGTGCCGGCTGTCAGCGGCCCGTTAATACCTGCCGGTCGCACGAACTGCCAGGCCGGCTCCCACATCGAGAAAGCAAACAGCAACAGCACAATCAGCCAGAAGAGTGAGCGTATGCCGCGCTTCTCAATCAGCGGCGTAGCCAGCTTCATATAGGTACGATGAACCCAGTCAGTTGTTTTTTCATCCTCTTCTTCCATCGTCGGTTCAACCATACGACAGGGCAGCCAGCGCTGCGCAATCCACGGTGTAAACATATAGGCAATCACCAGTGAGGCAGCCATGGCAATCGGCGCATTAAAAGGAATCGGAGCCATATACGGCCCCATCATGCCGGTCACGAAAGCCATCGGGATAAATGCCAGAATCACGGCAATGGTGGCAATAATCGTCGGTTTTCCGGTTTCATTGGTCGCACGGATAATCAGCTCTGCCTTGTCTTGCAAACTTTTGGCGCCGTGATGCAGGTGGCGGTGAATATTCTCTATCACCACAATAGCATCATCCACCAGCAGCCCCAGCGACAGAATCAGGGCAAACAGCGTAATACGATTAATTGTCTGGTCGGCCAGCAGGCCGATAGCCAGTACGATAAACAGAATCAGCGGTATATTCATCGTCACAATCGCCGCTTCCCGCCAGCCCAGGAACAGCAACATAATGATAATCACCGACACAATGGCGATACCGAGATGTTCAATCAGCATGTTCACCGCGGCATTTGCCAGATTGCCGGAATCGCGCGTGATCGTTACCTGTACATTATCCGGAATCAGGTCGCCTTTCAGGCTCTCCAGCTTTTTATTGATGCGCTCGGTTACAAAAACCGCATTGGTGCCGCGCTTTTTGGCCAGTGCGATGGAGACGGCAGGTCGCTCCTCTTCACCGAACCCTTTTTTGTCCGCTGCACCGAATCCGATGCGATGATATTGCTCCACTTCGGCAGGACCATCGACAACGCTGGCAATATCACGCAGATAAACCGCCTTGCCGTCCGCCTCTCCAACAATCAGGCGACCGACATCCTGAGCCGATTTCAGATAACCATCCAGCCAGACCTTGGTCACATGGTTTTCGCCAACCAGATCACCAACCGGCCCGCCACTGTTGGCGGCAGCAAGCACCTGATGCAACTGATCCAGCGTAATACCGTAGGCAGTCATGCGCGCCGGATCCAGATCAATTCGAACTTCCCGGTCCCGTCCGCCGACAATATCCGCCACCGATACGCCCTTGAGCGGAATCAACTGCTCCCGTACGCGCTCAGCCAGACGTTTGAGGGCCAGACCATCCATGGCAGGTGTGGAGAGCGTAATCACCGACACGGGCACATCATCCACATCCAACGGCTTAATCAGCGGTTGTGAGGCCCCCGGCGGAATACGATCGAGATTATGCATCATACGATCATAGAGTTTGACGAGGCTGGCTTCCTTATCTTCACCTACCTTGAACATCACGGTAACCACACCCATTGAGTCCATGGCCGTGCCGTAAGTATGATCCACGCCTGTCATCTCACCCAGAACCATCTCCAACGGGCGAACGATCAGGTTCTGCACCTCTTCAGGGCTCGCCCCCTGCATCCTGACAATCACATTGGCAGCCGGTACATCGATAACAGGGTTTTCCTCACGCGGAGTCAGCACCAGCGCTACCAGACCAATGAGAAAAATCAGGATACTGATAATGGGCGTCATGCTGGTGCCCATTGCCGCTGCACCGAGGCGGCCGGCAATATTCAGGTCTTTGCGATCCATCTTACTCTGCCTTGATCCGAACGCCGCTACGCAGGGCTCCATCATCACGCCAGGCAATCACATCGCCTGCCTCCAGCCCGGCCAGCACTTCAATCCCCTTGTCTGTCTGCTCGCCAGTTCTGAGTTGGCGATAGTGCGCAAGCCCCTGTTTATCCATCACATAGATACCTGAGAGACCGGAGCGATTGAGCAGAGCCTTCCCGGGAACGACAATAGCCTGACGTTCACCGACTGAAAAATTCACCTCGGCGAACATACCCGGATAGGCACCGCTCTCTGCCGACAGCGCCACTTTGACCAGAAACTGATGCGACAATCGATCGGCCGATTTAACGATCTGGCGGATATGGCCATCGATAGTTTTGGCCAGTCCGGGAATAAATATGCGCACAGCGTCATTCTCATGAATGGTGGCAACAAACTGCTCTGAGACGTACGTTTCAACCAGCAGGCTGGATGGGTCTTCCAACACCAGCAGTGGTTGTCCCGGCGTAGCCAGATCACCGCTGCTGGCATGTTTTTCAACCACAATACCATTCACCGGTGAGCGTACCTCAGCATACTGCAGTTGATTCTCAGCCTGCACGACACGCGACTGAGCCACCACATAGCGCAGACGGACCTTGTCATACTGTTGCTGACTTACGGCATGCTCGGCCAGCAGGGATCGATAACGCTTCATGTCCGATGCCGCATCAGCCAGATCAGCCTTTGCCTGAGCATAAGCCTGACGTGCATTTACCGGATCCACATCGAACAGCAACTGACCGCTTTTGACCCGATCGCCTTCACGCAGCTTGATACTGCGGATATATCCGGAGAGGCGCGAACTGATCGAGACTTTATGGTCGGAGCTGACCGCACCACTGGTATGGTAGTGCACCGGCAAGGCAGTGGCAGCCAGTGTCATTGTGTGAGCTGACACTTCAACAGGCGCTTTTGTCTCCGACTGTTGCGACTCGTCCGTGCAACCACTGAGTGAAACCAGTGCCAGCCAGCAGGTGGTAAACATTACAACAGGGTGCTTCATTGTAGACTCTCCTCGCTCAATCTGCCGCTAACCAGCAGCAGGTTCGCCTTGGCAACACTGACGTCATAGCCGGCACGGATGGCTTCCGCCTCGGCCATATCGGCCCTGCTCTGTGCATTAAGCAGATCCGATGTTTTCTCCAGCCCCTGCCCATGTCTGAGCTCGGTAATGCGAAGCGATTCACGTGCCTGTTTCATGGCTTCGGATTCAGCCTTGCTGCGCTTTTGTGCTTCGGTCAGTTGACGCTCTGCCTGCCTGACCTGATTAATAATCTGTTGCTGCTTGTCATCCAGCTGGAGTGACAACCGCGCCACATCTGCCTCTCGCCTGCTTATGGCCGCTTTATCCGAGCCACCTGAATAGAGATTCATACTCACCTGTGCGGCCAGCGTGGCATTGCCGTTACGTACTGAAGGGGTTGAGCTGTTCCACTCCTGGGTGGCCTGCAAACTGACATGGGGCATAAACGATGCCTTTTCCATATCAACGGCAGCCTTGCTCGACTCCAGCGTCGATTGCATGGCCTGAAGATCCGGGCGCTGCTTGATCGCGGCCTCCTCCAGACCACTGGTCGATTCAATAGTGCCAAAATCCGGTACGGCAGCCGGCTGATCATTTTCTTTCGCCGTTACCCCGGTCAATCGTGCCAGCAAATCACGGGCATAGGCGACACCATTGAGGCTCTGGTTGACACGCACCTCGTTCTGCAGGTAATGCACTTGTGCATCCATGACATCAGAGTCAATCAACATACCCCGCTTTCGCATCGATTTCACATTACTCAAATAACGGGCGGACGCTTCCAGTGATTTCCTCGCCGCTTTGAGTTGAGCCTCGGCATTCAGCCACGCCATATAAGTCTGAATCGTCTGAAAAATGGTCTGCTGACGAAGCCATAAGTGCTCACTGGTGCTGGCCAAAGCCCCCTGTTCAGCCTGCTTGCGACCGGCCCAGAGCGCCCCCCCCTGATACAGAGGCATACTCAACGTCAGCTTCGGCTGATAATTATTGATAGCGCTAGGATTATTCAGGGTCACCGGATTAAAATCCGCACTTGTGACACGCTGCTGCATCAGCTTGGTTCCGAACACCGTCAACGGCGAATCGCTACGCATGATTGAGTAACCGGCATCGAGGCTTGGCAGCAAATGACCATTTGCCTCATCCACCCGGGATGCCGCTGCCTGCACGCGATACTGATCAGCTGCAAGTAACCGGTTGTGCTGCAAGGCCATGGCGATGCTCTGTTTCAAGGTGAATGTTTCGGCTGTGGCCGGCATGGCTCCGGAGGCAAGCACGGCTAGTATTAGTGTATAACGGATTACTGATGTCTTGCTGCAAAAAAACACTTCACGCATCCTTGTTGGCAACATTGCACATTTCAGGGCAGTAAATACGATGCAGCGCATGCACAAGATCCGCAAAAGCCGGGTTGGCAATCCGGTAATAGACCTGTTGTCCTCTCTTTTCATTGCAGATCACGCCCATCAAACGCATCTTGGCCAGATGCTGGGAGAGATTGGACTGTGCCGCACCGGTAGCCTCCATCAGCTCCTGCACACACATCGGTCCGTTGAGCAGATTACACAGTACAGACAGGCGAACCTCATGTGCGATGGCACGCAAGCCCTCACTGGCTGTTAGAATTTTTTCCTGAGGTATATTAATCATCCCCGAATAATATTCGGTTCTTCTAATATAATCAACACCTGATAGA
>NZ_DS022295.1:566886-946204 GCF_000153765.1 Mariprofundus ferrooxydans PV-1
TCCTCATACGAGCCATTCACTACAGCCGCTGCATCCGCAGCTTGTTCCTGTAGTGAATAACTCTATTCGGCAAATCTATAAGGGGGAGTCCGAGGCGTTCACTTTTCAACTATCGTGCGGCGCTGGCCCGCCGCGCGATAGATATCGGTTCAAATATACCGGGGCAATTTTGATTCGGGCGTCCTGGCCCTCAGGGCTTACGCCCCGCCTGTTCAGGCGTCCAAATGACTCCTGCCATTTGTTTTGGTTCGTTCTTGTACGCACAAAGAATGAACAAATATCTCCCGTAACAATAGCAGGACAGGAAGCGTCACCAGCTCATCGTTACTAACGCCAGTTCCCGGACTACTTCCGCGATGAACCAAAAAAATGGAGCCGGGTTAAAAGAAACCGGGCTCCATTTTAACGATGCCTCAACACTGTTTAGCTTTTTAAGACCACCCGATAGTGCGCTTTGCCGCTTCTTACGCGATCAAGTGCCTCGTTAATATCGGCAAACTCATACATTTCGATCACAGGCTTGATGCTATGCAGTTTGGCAAACTCCAACATCTGCAACATGGTCGACGGGCTGCCTACCGGTGAACCTGAGATGGAGCGCTGGCCGCCAATCAGACCAAATACGCCGATATCCAGAGGCTCCAGTGTGGCACCAACAAAGTGCAGTCTGCCTTTAGGTTGCAGGGTGCCGAGATATAAGTTCCAATCCAGTTTCACGTTGACCGTCGAAATGATGAAATCAAAGCGACCGGCCGCACCGGCAATCGCATCTGCATCGCGGGAATTGAGTGTATCATGCGCACCCATGCTCAGTGCTTCATCACGCTTGGCATCACTGGATGTAAATGCTGTTACCTCACAACCCCAGGCATTGAGAAACTGCAATGCCATGTGCCCCAAACCACCTATGCCGATCACTGCCACCTTGTCGGTGGGTTTAACATCAAATTGAACCAGTGGATTAAATACCGTCACACCACCGCAAAACAGAGGTCCGGCAGATTCCAGATCAATGCCGGCAGGGATTGCCACCACACTATTGGCTTTGGCCCGAACCTGTTCGGCAAAACCACCATAATGGCCTATGATGGTGGCAGTCGCAGTGCCACACAGATTGTTATCACCGCTCTGGCATGGGTGACAGGTGCCGCAATAACCCGCATGCCAGCCGAGTCCAACCACCTGACCGATTTTCAGATGACTCACGCTGCTGCCTGTTTTTGCAATCTTGCCCACCACTTCATGACCGGCCACAACAGGGTAGGGCATTTCGCCCCATTCAGCGTCGATCACACTCACATCAGAGTGGCAGATACCGCAATATGATACGTCTATTTCAACTTCATCATTAGCCAGTGGGCCGGGATCGTATTCAAACGGTTTGAGTTCGCCCTTCGGCTCGAATGCTGCATACGCTTTAATCATGACCATCTCCTGATGTTGCTTTTATGCTTTCATCCTCTGCGGTTGTCGGACCAGCATGTGTTGCACATTTTGATAGTCGGATAAACATAAGTGTTCACCAGCTTCGTAGCAATCCCCGGGCGATAGCGAACCAGAGACATTGGGAGACATTGGGGTCAGGCATGAGTTATTGAGTTATTTCACCGGTAGTCTAAAATCATATCATGGCACGCAAACCAAGGATTCATGTTTCAGGCGGATTGTATCATGTCATGCTTCGAGGCAATGGGGGACAGGATATATTCTTTGCCCCGGATGATCGTTACCAGCTGTATTTTCTGATCCAGGAGGGGATAGAGCGATTCGGCCATCGGGTGCATGCATTTTGCCTGATGAATAATCATATCCACCTGGCAGTTCAAGTGTCCGATATTCCTCTTTCCAGAGTTATGCAAAACCTGGCTTTTCGCTATACACTATGGATCAATCGCCGTTATCAGCGCATCGGGCATCTGTTTCAGGGGCGGTATAAGGCATTGCTGGTGGACGGGGATAGTTATCTGTTGGAGTTGGTCCGCTATATCCACCTTAATCCTGTTCGTTCGGAACTGGTTTCACGACCTGAGGATTACGAATGGAGTGGGCATCGGGCTTATATCGGTGATGACAATATTCCATGGCTGACATGTGATTCGGTCCTGGCTCAATTCGGCAGCACGATACATGTCGCAAGAGGTCGATATGTCAGTTTTGTCATGGATGGAGTGAGTGGAACACATCGTCCGGAATTTCATCAGGGCGATGATGACTCACGTATTCTTGGCGAAGATCTTTTTGTATCTCGGGTTATGACTCAGACCGAGGAACCTGCGCCAATCAGAATTTCTCTGGATGAGTTGCTTATCTCTGTAGCTCAGGCCTTTGGCATTGAAGATACAGACCTCTCCGGGCCGAGCAGGAAAAGGAGTTTTGCCGAGGCGCGCGGAGTGGCTGCATGGCTTGCATCGGAGTTGGGTCTGCACCCATTAGCGGATTTGGCCCGTCGACTGAATCGTGATCCATCAGCATTAAGTTTGTTAACGAAAAAAACCAGAGAGCGCATGAAAAATGATCCCGAGTTTGAGTTGAAAGTAACCCGGGTAAAATTAAATCTGAGTTCAAACAACTCAATAACTCATGCCTGACCCCCGATTTTTCCATGCCTGATCCGCACTGACAACACTTGGGGGGCAAGGGTTGGAAGCGCAGGTTTACCATTAGACGGTATAAAACGTTACAGTTGGACGGGGCTGGTCGCCCAGAGGAGTGTGGATGCTCTATCAGCAGATAGAACGGATGTGGTGGAGTAGCAGGCGAAAGCCGAACCTGTTGCTGCGTGCTCTGGCTGCTGTTTATGCACCGCTATCGAGATTCGAGCAGCAACAACGCCTGAAGCAGGTTGTGACACCACCGATTCCGATGATTTCTATCGGCAATATTACCGTCGGCGGCAGCGGTAAAACGCCGTTTGTCCTCTGGCTGGCAGCCGAGCTGAAGCAACGCGGTTTCAACCCGGTGCTGTTATCGCGCGGGGATGGGGCAAACAATCAGACGCCGCATCTGGTTTCCGAATACTCCAAAGCGCATGAAGTGGGCGATGAAGCGGTACTGCTGTTCCGGCTCAGCGGTTGCCCGGTGATTGCCGGGCGGGACCGCATTGCCGGTGCCGGGCTTGCCGCAACATACGGCGATATCCTCATTCTCGATGACGGCTTCCAGTATCGTCAGTTGCAGCGCGTCTGCGATATTGTGCTGGTACCTGCCGAAGGGGTGGGGAACGGCTCTCTGTTGCCTGCAGGGCCATTGCGTGAGCCTCTGTCGGCACTGGGGCGGGCCGATCTGGTTGTCAGGAGCGGGGCGGGTGAGTTTACGCCGTTATCGAATAAGAAAGAGTGGAGCTGGTCGGCACATGCCGGTTGGGTTCGGGACTGGAATAGTCGGGCGGATATCCTGCTGGAGGCGTCCCGGCCCATCCATGTCGTTACCGGCATCGCGCGTCCATGGCGTGTGCTGCGGGATCTGAATGCACTCGGCTTTGAAGTGGCCGACCATAGCTGTTTTGCCGATCACCATGAATATTCCAGAGAGGATATTCAGCTGCTGTTAGAAACGAAGAAATCCATTGTGACAACAGCCAAGGATGCGGTGAAGCTGATGCCGTTCTGGCCGCAGGAGCGGCCGTTGTGGGTGTTGGAGCAGCGTGCTGAAGCAGAGGCAGGCCTGGCCGAAAGCATCGTAAAAGTCATCGAACCGGGAGAGGCCCGGAGCTTGAATTAATGTTGCGCCGACAGACAGGACGGGTATCAATTGCTTCAATCGCGGCCGGCTATACACTCCTCCAGCCGCATAAAGTGACTTAAATCCTGTGGCGATTATGCTTTCCAACGACAAGAGGTATCCATGGCCAAAAAGTATTATGTAGTATGGCAAGGCAGAGAGCCCGGCATTTTCAGCGACTGGATCAGCTGCAAAAAGCAGATCGACAAGTTTGCCGGTGCCAGATACAAGTCGTTCACAACACTGGCCGAAGCCGAAGCGGCATTTCATGGCGGCAGCGTGAAGTCTGCCTCCGGCAGTCCGGTGAAAAAGCGATCATCGAATCAAACGGTTAAAACCTATGATGCAGCCGAGATTGCAGCGATGAAGATCGATACAAAAATATTCACCGACGGCGGCTGTGAACCGAATCCCGGCAAGGCCGGTTCCGGCGTCGCGATCTATCGAAATAATCAGGTTGATGAGCTTTGGTACGGCCTGTTTAACCCTATGGGCACCAATAACACGGCCGAATTAAATGCACTGCATCAGGCATTGATAATGGCCGGGGACGAAATCGGCAGTAACAGGTCGGTGGTGATTTTTTGCGACTCCAAATATGCCATCCAGTGTATTACACAGTGGGCGGTAAACTGGCAGAAAAAGGGGTGGAAAAAAGCCGGTGGCGAGATCAGGAACCTGGAGCTGATCAAACAGATGTTTACCCTCTACCAGAGTCTGAAAGAGAAGCTGAAGATCCTGCATGTGAACGGCCATGTTGGAGTCGAGGGTAATGAGCTGGCCGACCGCATGTCGATTTTGGCCATTGAATCACGCAACAGAGATTTCACGCGTTATTCTGACAAGCTCGATATCGATGCACTGTTGGCCATGCGTGCCGGTTAATCGATAGAGAGCCGGACATAGCAGCTCAAACGACCTGATTGGTGGAGAGGGTAGGGGGAGTTTTTCCTCCTTCCGCGCTGCATCAGGGCAGCTCCCTGAACGTGCTGTAAAATAAAGCATTTTTCATCTATCCACAAAATCTGTGGATAACTTTGTGGATGAGTTTGCAAACCCCCCTCGTTTCAACGCATTCAGCGCCGAGCGGTCAAAATGATCAAAATTTATGCATCGAATAAAAGCTATAAATATCAATAGGTTATATTCAACGGGTAGAAGCATTGCAGATATGGCAAGCGACTGTTTTCTGTAATGATAATCAGAATCACAAAGTGGATAAGAATCGTTGAAATGACACGGTTTCAGGCCATTTGGCAATCAAAAGCTGATTTTTATTTTTCCTGTAACGTAAGCGAAAATACGACCGCACAGAATCCTCTACAATCAATTTAAAGGCACCAATCCATATCATGACCCCGTATCCTACATGCAAAGGCTTAAAATCGAATTTTAGCTTCGATGGCCAAACAGCACGTCTACAGGCCTGTAACAACATCTAATTGTTGGTCTTTATGATAAACAGTACTACAATAGGGACCAACACTGTTGTGCCGTCATATTGAACATATAGACCAACACCAAAAGAACCAACAAGCGGAGCAGTTCAGCATGGCTTTATCTGATGAACAAGTGAATGAAGCGTCGATTCCCGAGGGTAAGAAGCAGCTGAAAATCAGCGATGGCGGGGGACTCTACCTGCTGGTAAAGCCATCCGGTCGCTACTGGAAGCTTGCTTATCGCTTCGACGGGAAACAGAAGTCGCTGGCACTGGGGGTATATCCGGCTGTGAGCCTTGATGATGCACGCCAGAAGCGGGAGCAGGCCAAGTCTCTGCTGGCAGATGGCGTTGATCCGGGGGTTGTGAAACAACAGCAGAAACGCCGTGCGGTGGCGACCGAAACAGTGACAACTCAAACGTCTGTGGAGTCGCCAGAGCCAGAGCCGGTTCATGCAACCGGCCAGCTCGAGCTGGCACTGCATCAGCAGCCGGTTGCAACTCTCAGCCGTGAGGATCAGGCCCGTATAGAAGATCGGCGACTGCGCATTCTGCAACTGCTGGTAAAGGAGAATGCATATACGGTGAACGAGCAGTTATTACAGCAATCGCTCGATGCACTCGGCCATAAAGTCTCATCTGACCGGCTGCGTACCGATCTGGCATGGTTATATGAGCAACAGGTGCTACTGCTCGAAACCGACGGGCTGTGGATCGCTCTGTTAACCAGAAACGGCCTGGAAGTGGCCGAGGGCCGCATGTGGATACCCGGCATTAAACGTCCTGAACCACTGGCATAGTCGGTTTATCATGTTTCACATGTTGGTTCTTATTGTAGGGTGAAGTGAAAAAGAACCAACACGGCGTACTATACATCTCTTTTAGACCGACATAGCCTGATATTGAGTGCGTTGCCGATATTCGTCACTATAGGGGGATGATGTATCAGACGATGGCATTGCCGTTATCGACGGTGAAGGGCGTGGGACCTGCGCTGGAAAAGCGCCTGCATCAGCGCGATATCCGTACGCTGGGCGATCTGCTGCTGCATCTGCCGAAGGATTATATCGATGACAGGCAGCTTAGCCCGATCGCGCAGCTTTGTGACGGCGTATCAGCCCGCATACAGGGACGCATCCTGACAAAGGAGGCACGCGGTTACGGCAAGAAGCGGCAGGTTATCATTCTGCTGGCCGACGATTCGGGCCGGATTCGACTCAATTTCTTTCATTCCGGTTATATGATGAGCGATGCGCGGCTGTCGGAGGGACGGGAGATTGCTGTGCGCGGCGTGGCCGAGCGATGGCAGGGACAGTGGCAGATGACTCATCCGGAGTGGTGTGTGTCCGAAGCGTTTCAACCGGGATACCAGCCTGTTTATCGTGCGCTGGCCGGCCTCTCCGGCAAACGCATTGCCACTCTTATCCGGCAGGCATTAACGCTGCTGCCGGTTGCCGCCTCCAGCCCGCTGGATGCAGTGCTGGCCGCTACAGCTTCACCCTTGCGGCAGGCACTCAGAGAGTTGCATCAACCGCATGATCTGGATTCAGAGGCGCTCAATCGTGCAGCCGTACGATTGAAATGTGAGGAGTTGATTCTCTATCTGCAACTGATGCGGGAGAAGAAGCGACAGGCTGATTGCCCTGCTGTCTCACTGCAGGCAGAAACGAGTAGCCGCCTGATGCATCAGAGTCTGCCGTTTGAGCTCACCGATGCGCAGGCTTCGGCCTGGTCCGATATCTCTACTGATTTAAACTCCGGCAAACGTATGCACAGGCTGTTGCAGGGGGATGTGGGAGCCGGTAAAACATGGGTGGCGGCACTGGCCATGATCAAGGCGGCCGGCTGCGGATATCAGGCTGCGCTGCTGGCGCCAACCGAGGTGCTGGCAAAGCAGCATGCAGAAACATTGCAGGCGCTGTTTGCCCCGCTTGGCTTCACAATCAAACTGCTAACCGGCAGCACCCGAGCCAAAGAGCGGCGTGAATTGCTGGCGGAGCTTGGCAGCGGTGAATTAAAACTAATTGTCGGTACGCACGCGCTGCTGAGCGAGGATGTGGTATTCAATCATCTGGCGCTGGCGCTGGTCGATGAGCAGCACCGATTCGGCGTGCGTCAGCGCTGGGGTCTGGCCGATAAGAAACGCGACGGCCATCAGGCGGTACACCTGCTCGGCATGACCGCAACCCCGATTCCGCGTACGCTGGCGCTGGCACTCTATGGCGATATGGATCTCTCGATCATGCGCGGCATGCCGCCGGGGCGTAAACCGGTGGAAACGCGTGTTATCGCTTCGGATAAAATGAAATCTCTGATTGCCGGTATGCAGCGCATACTGGATGCAGAAGGGCGCATCTACTGGATCGTACCCCGCATTGATGAGGATGAAGACGGCCTCTCGGTCGATCAGCGGGTAGAGCTGCTCAAGCGCTATTTTCCCGATGCCAATGTGCTCGGGCTGCACGGTCGCATGAAATCCGGCGATAAAAACGGTGCACTGGAAGCTTTTACAACCGGGGTATGTAAAATGCTTGTCTCCACCACGGTGGTGGAAGTGGGTGTGAATGTACCCGAAGCGCGCCTGATCGTGATCGAAGAGGCTGAATCCTACGGTCTGGCCCAGCTGCATCAGTTGCGCGGGCGGGTAGGGCGCTCATCGGAGCAGGGGTATTGCATGCTGATTGCGGGCGATGCTGCATCTGAAGGCTCGCGGACACGATTAAACCAGATGGTAAACACGCACGACGGACTGGAGCTGGCCGAAGCCGATCTGGCCCTGCGAGGCAGCGGTGATGCGGTCGGTACCCGTCAGCATGGTGATGCGGGCTTTCGCCTGCTCAACATGGCAGAGGATGCGACCCTGATTCGTTACTGGTTTGAAAACCTGCCCGATTTCGATCCCGGCGAAGAGATGCAGCGCTTCTGGCGTCCCTTCGCTGAATCGACAGACTAAGGCCCATCTGCATCAGGCTTTCGCATACTCATCATTTGCTTTCACTGTTGTCCGGTTAAGCATTGATGAGGCACATTTGTCGCTGATTTATGGCGAATCGTCGCTTTGGCGGCGGTGGGGAATCAGCCAGCAATTCGAGCAAGTTTCGTCGCTGCATGAGGTTGACGGAAACGAGTCTCGCCAGTTGTTGCATGGATCGGCTTGCAGGCAGGATCCTTCTTGCCATGTGCAGCAGCAGATAGGCGATCATGGCAATGATAATCTGGATTTTGACAGCGTTCTCGGATGTGCCGATGAAGCGTTTGATCTTCAGGTTCTGTTTAATCCACCTGAAGAACAGTTCAATTTGCCAGCGCTGTTTGTACAGGGCTGCGATGGCTCCGGCGGAGCGCTTCAGGTCATTGGTGATAAAGACAAGCTTCTTGCCATCTTCCTCATGCACGAAGCAGATGCGGCGCAGGATGGTCGGACATTCCTTCCTGCCTTTGGCCGATGACAGACGGATATGCTGGTCTTCCAATACACCGTCATCTGATACAGGGAGCGTTGCCACTACCTCGAATTCCGCGTTGCGCTTCATGCGGCTGACGAAGCGGATATCCCTTTGTGTCAGGTCATGGAACCATGCGTAATCGTTGTAGGCCCTGTCGAACACATAAGTGGCGCCGGGCAACAGGGGCATGTGCTCCGCAGCCTTCTTGTCATGCTTTTTGGCTGCGGTGATGGAAAAGAAGGTGGGAACCTGCGCATCAGGGTCATACACCGTATGCACCTTCACGCCCGATTTGCCGGTGCGGAAGCTCGCCCATTCAAACTGATGCTTGCACAGGTCAATCGTCGTGGAGTCAATCAGCCGAACGGCATCCTTGCGGTGGATGCCCTTGCCGCGAAACTGATGCAAAAGCCAGTAAAACAGCTCCAGATACATGCCCGCAGAGCGCTTCACATTGGCATCAGCAAGCGTGGAACGCCTCACCGAGCCTGCTCCCAGGTGATAGTGCCTGCTGGCGTGACTTTCCCATGCCGAAACCACATCCCGCAGAGACTGCCGGGAGCAAAGCTGCGCATAGAGCATGACGCAAAACTGCGTCCAGCAGGACAAACTGCGGATACGCCTGTCACCATCATAACGCCTGACAACCTCCTCAAAACGGTGACGCGGAATCACTCTGAGCAATTGATGAAAAACCGTGTTAGCATGCTTCATGGTCTGAATTCTCCGGGGCGTAGATTTGCTGTCTCAATCACAATAAATCTACCATATCCCTTGGGAATTCAGACCTTTTTTTATCCCTCCGGATTCCTTAACCGGACAGCCGTGATTTGCTTTGTAATAAAACGTGCAGCGGATCGACCTATGGGTGATTCCAATCCGTTTATCAGGAGAACAGAGGCATGCATGCCACATTACCCTTACTGACAGAGAGTGACTTTCCGCCCCTTCATCGGGGCAGGCTGGAGACGCTGCAGGTCAATCTCGGTTATCTGTGCAATCAGAGTTGTTTGCATTGCCACGTCAATGCAGGACCGCGGCGAACCGAAATCATGAGTGAGCAGACAGTACAGCAGGTGCTGGATTTTCTGGCGACACAGCAGATTACAACGCTCGATCTGACCGGCGGGGCACCGGAGATGAATCCTCACTTCCGCTATTTGATTGGCGAGGCAACAAAACTGGGTGTGCGGATTATTGATCGTTGCAACCTGACGATTCTGGAAGAGCCGGGCTATGAGGATATGGCTGCCTTTCTTGCACAACACCGGGTTGAGGTGGTTGCATCATTGCCCTGCTACCTCAGTGATAATGTCGATGCCCAGCGCGGCAAGGGTGTATTCGAGACCAGTATAGCGGCACTGAAACAACTCAATGCCCTGGGCTATGGAATCGAAGGCTCCGGGCTGACGTTGACGCTGGTGTATAACCCGCAGGGAGCCTGCCTGCCGCCATCACAAGACGAGCTGCAAGCCGCTTACAAGCGAGAGCTGCGCCTGCGTTACGGCATTGAGTTCAACCAGCTGTTTACGATTACCAATATGCCGATAAAACGTTTTGGTAGCACATTGATTTCCCGTGGTGAATTCGCCAGTTACATGCAGTTACTTAAAGAAGCATATAGTGAGGAAAACCTGTCCGGAGTCATGTGCAGAAGCCTGATCAGCGTCGATTGGCAGGGGTTTGTATATGACTGTGACTTCAACCAGATGCTGGAGCTGCCGCTTGCAGGCAAACATGGTAATAGTACGCATTTGTCTGAATTGATGCATGAGGATATGCAGGGGCGGCCGATTGTGGTGATGGATCATTGTTATGGCTGTACAGCAGGGCAGGGATCGAGTTGCGGAGGTGCACTCGATGCATAGAGCAGAATGGCTTTCTGATGATAGAGTATGCACCGTGCTGCAAAACGATGAGAGACGATTGGAAAACAAGGAAGGTATTGCATGAGTGTTCAGGCAGACAATGTGCGTCAGCACGTACGTAAATCATATGCCGAAGTAGCCGAGGCCAGCAATGAAGGCGGCTGCTGTGGCGAGGTATCCAGCTGCTGCGGTGTGTCGGATGATGCGGCAATCAATACGCTGATCTCCACCCGTCTGGGCTATTCGGAAGATGACCTTACCCGTGTACCGGAAGGCGCCGATATGGGATTGGGCTGCGGTAACCCGCGCGCAATTGCCAGCCTGAAGGCGGGTGAAGTGGTTATCGATCTCGGTAGCGGCGGCGGCTTCGATGCATTTTTGTCTGCGCATGAAGTAGGCGAGAGCGGTCACGTGATCGGTATCGATATGACACCGACGATGCTATCGAAGGCTCGGGCCAATGCGGAGAAGGGACGCTTTACCAATGTGGAGTTCCGACTGGGCGAGATCGAACATCTGCCGGTTGCCGATAACACAGCCGATATCATTATCTCCAACTGTGTGATTAATCTCTCACCGGACAAACAGCAGGTTTTCCGGGATGCGTTCCGGGCACTGAAACCGGGAGGAAGACTGGCTATATCCGATGTAGTTGCTACAGCCGTGATGCCGGATGAGATGAAAAATGATCCGATTCTGCATGCCGGTTGTATGGCCGGCGCTTCGCTGATCGAAGAGCTGGAGTCGATGATGACGGAAGCCGGATTCACGGAGATTCGTATCGAGCCGAAAGATGAGTCCCGCACATTTATCCGTGACTGGGCTCCGGGGCGGGGCGTTGAGGATTATGTTGTGTCGGCCTACATCGAAGCGGTAAAGCCGGGCTGCTGCTAACGGCTGCTGATATTCGTTGTATTGGCCAGAATAATATGGCTGCGCGTGTAGTTTAGCGCGACTTCCTCTACATCACTGACCTTGAATGCCGCATGCCTCTCTCCCTGTGAGAGCATGAATATCATGCCTCTGTGAATACCCGGGTCAGGCAGAATCATGATGCGTTTGCGCTCCTGCTGACGGAGCAGGACCGGCCAGGTGCGCCTTGCTTCGGCATCAGACCCGCCACCGGGCATTACGGCAACAGCCAGATGATAACCCTCGGCGAGAAATGCGATGCCTATCTGCTGCTCACCGGGTTTTACAACCTTGATCCAGCTTACCACCCCCAGCCGTTTCAGAGGAGGGATGCATTGGGGATTTTTCTGATCAAATGGCAGATCCGGTGCATCATGCTCGGGCAACAGCCACTGCAGACCGACCAGCGCACCGACAATCAAGGGAATTGCTCCTGCATTCACCCGCTCCAGACACAGGCCGCTCGTATGCAGGTTGGCAATACGCCAGCTATGATCGCTATTTTCAGCCGCTGTCAGTTTCTTCTCTACACCGTCATCGCTGTGAAATGCATCGCGTATGGCTCTGGCTGCATCCAGCTGCAGCACTACCCGGGCATTTATCCGGTCACCGCGCTCCTCTTCACTTCTTTTTTCTCCGCTTAGCGCATTCAGTATAGCTCTGCAGCCGAGCAGGGTATTTTCCAGCTCGTGTTCGGTATGCAGTGTCTGTTTCTGCATATCGGGTTGATGCAGTACAGTGGATGCATGATGCGCCGCCATTTCCAGACGCTCTGTGAATGGGCCTGCCGGAATCATGATTGCATCAAAAGCGGGGGGCTCGTTGAGCTCTGTACAGGTGGTCGCCGGATCATTCGGACGATTCAGATTTGTCAGCAGCAGCGGGGCGGTGCAAGCGGCAGGAGGTGTAGATCCCTGCCGAAAAAAACAGGGTGTCAGCAGACCCACATGGTACTGCATCTCCAGCCAGATCCTCTGCTGCATCGCCGGGGTATGGGCAAACAGATCCAGCTTGCGCAACAGTTCATGATTGCAGATAGCCTTATACAAACGAGACACTGAATCTGCCGGCAGATCAACAGATGCGGCTGCTACATCCAGCCCCAGTCTGGCCAGATCGAAAAACTGGCGTGTCGCCAGAATGGACTGGCCATGATACTGCTCTAGCGAAAGTCGCAACAGTTTTACCGACAACTCAATGGCATTGGCCACCATATCGACCAGAACAGGGTAATAGTCCGGTGCGCTACGTGCTTTCTCCTGCACAAGCACCACACCGATTTTATGCGCATTCAGAACAGCGGCGGTCATCTCTCCGTCAAACAGGTCCAACTCCTGTTCAAAACGGTTTAATACCTTCAAGCGGAATTTCAGCGGGATATGGGGATTTGAGTTGAGTCGCCCCAGGTAGCTCTTCATGCTCTTGCGCAAATTGTTTGCTTCCAGCGCATTGGCAGAGAACGCCAGCTGAGAGAGCCTGCCTTCAATATCAGTAAACGGGAGGATCAGTGCATCGGTCAGCAGCTCAGCCCTGCCCAATTCCAGCCGCTGCGGATGCAGACGAAGTTCTGCACTCAATTCCAGCGGCGGCGAAGAGGGCGGAGATGAAGGGTTGTGGTCAGTCACCAGTTGATATGCGCTCAACCAGCTGTTTTACCGTTGGAATAAAGCCATTGGCATAGAACGGGTCTTCAGCAAAACGGTAAGCTGCATGGCCGGCGAACATCAGCTGTCCGTCCGGATTGGCACCATGAGCGATCTCCTGCAATGTTTTCTGGATGCAGAAACTGCGCGGGTCGGCCTTATGTCCGGTCGTACCCTGTTCATTGGCTGCCCAGTTGCTGAATTTACACTGGGACAGACAGCCCATGCACTCCAGCTGATCCTGTCTGATTTCACGCGCCTTATCAGGCGAAACAAAGATCAGCGTTGAATCCGGTGTTGGCAGCGCTTTGGTGAAACCATCTTCAATATAACCCTGGACCAGCTTCAAATCGTGCTGGGTCAGGTAAACCTGTTTGTGACGGACGCCGAAGGTGAATTCGGCCACGTGGTCGCCGGCAGGATGATCAACAAATGCTACTTCACGATCGGAGCGCTCATACAGCTCATGCAGGAATGAGTTATACACTGCTGAGGAGTAAAAACCGGTAGGGGAGAAGCGATTCAGTTTGATATCACCCTCGCGCAGTTTGAGCAGGCGCTGTTTCCATGCGTCGGAAATAGGGCTCTCCTGCGTTAACAGCGGACGTGTGCCATACTGGAATGTGACAGGACCAACTTCAGGGTTGTTCAGCCAGTTTGCCCACTCGCGCAGAAACCATACACCGCCGGCCATAACAATCGGTGTGTTCTGCAGGCCGAACTCATTCATGGTTTTGCGCAGGGCGACAACACGCGGATATGGATCTTCCGGTTTATCAGGGCTCTCCGAATTGGACAGGCCGTTATGGCCGCCCGCAAGCCACGGATCCTCGTAAACAACACCGCCCAGCAGATCCGGCAACTTTCGATACGAGCGTAACCACAGCGCGCGAAATGCGCGCGCAGAAGAGATAATCGGGTAATAATGGACCTGGTGCTTGGCCGCCAGCGTAGCCAGACGGAAGGGCATGCCTGCACCACAGGTGATGCCGTGAATCAGACCTTTGGCACCCTCCATGACGCCTTCGAGCACCCGTTCAGCGCCACCCATTTCCCACAGTACATTCATGTGCAGGCGGCCTTCACCACCGGAGACTTCATGGGCAATACGCGCCTGGGTAATACCGCCGGCGATCGCCTGATTCACCAGCTCATCAAAACGTTGGATACGACTTTTACCGTGATAAACGGTGCGGATGATCTGGCCATTTTCGTCAACACTATCAGCATTAACGGCTGAGAATGTACCGACGCCTCCGGCAGCAGCCCAGGCACCGGAGCTCTCGCCGGTGGATACAGCTACACCCTTGCCACCCTCAATGAGAGGAAGAACCTCTTTGCCTGAAATCATGATCGGTTGAAGCTCAAATGCCATGTCGAAGTCCTTTCCTGTCGGTCGTGCCGCCCTTTAGGGGCGACGCCGTAATTACACACCAGTCACTGTGATCCACCAGTGGCGACACTATCACCACTGATATTGATTTTCGAGCATGATGCCGCCAGTTTGTCATTTGCCGCTTGCGAGGGGGGATATATCCGCCTCGGGATCTGTTCTGAATATCCGCATTATATAACGTCGCATAATGGATATTATGTAAAGTTACAGGAGAAGGAATGCCTGAGAGAATCACCAATAAAGATAACCATTACGATAAGTTATGTACGCTAATGAGCATTCTGCGCGCAGAATGTCCATGGGACCGCGAACAAACCCTGCTCTCACTGCGTCGATATACATTGGAAGAAGTACATGAGGTCATTGAAGCAATCGATGCAGCCGATCAGAGCAATGACTGGTTGCCGCTCAAGGATGAACTTGGTGACCTCTTGCTCCAGGTTGTCTTCTACGCACAGATCGCTGAAGAAGCTGATGCATTTAACTTTGGCGATGTTATCGACGCGTTGATTAACAAAATGATTTACCGGCACCCTCACGTCTTTGATCAGACAGCGCAGATAAGTACGGATATCAACCGGCAATGGGATCAACTCAAAGATGCCGAACAGCATGACCGAACCAGTCTGATGGATGGCATTCCACCGCTGCCTGCTCTGAAATATGCCCAGAAACAGCAACAGCGTGCGGCACGTGTCGGTTTCGACTGGCAACAGGCTGCCGATGTGATGACCAAAATGCGTGAGGAGATGGATGAATTGGAGCATGAAATCAACTCTCATGCCGATATAGAACGACTTGAGGACGAATTCGGCGATGTTCTGTTTACGCTGGCCAATCTCGCACGAAAGCTCGATCTGGATGCAGAGCTGTGCCTGATGCGAACCAATCGCAAGTTTGCCAGACGATTTCGCGGCATGGAAACCGAGGCAGTCGCCCTTTCTGTCCCGATGAATCAAATGGATCTCGATAGCCTTGAGCGTTTGTATCAGGCAGTGAAAGCCAAACAAGCTGATAATTCCGGGGCATAAAATGGCTAAATTTGGCGTCCCAACCGGGTTCGAACCGGTGTTGTGCAACGTCCTGCAGAAAAATATCGGCTGTGATTAAGCTTGTGGCGTGGCGATTATCCAGCCGACCACATCAGATCTCCCGACCGGTCGGTTTATACCTCTTACTGAGGCAAAAGCGTATTAAGCTTTTACCAGACAACCACTTTCTGTGATACTCAGCGCATTATGAAATGGACCATCTCCAATCAGTTAACAACAGGCCGGGTGGTTATCATACCGGTTTTTCTGCTCGTTTTTTATCTACCTGGAACCACCGGTTACTGGCTATCGGCCATACTGTTCACCTTTGCAGCTATAACCGACTGGCTGGATGGTTATCTGGCACGATCGCGCGGCGAAGTGACGCCATTTGGTCGATTTCTTGACCCGGTGGCGGATAAATTATTGGTTGCAACCGCACTGGTATTGCTTGCATCCAGTGGTCAGGCGCCGGCGGTACTTGCGGTCATTATTATCGGCAGGGAGATCGCTATTGGCGCTTTGCGTGAATGGCTGGCGCAACGATCCACTGTTGTACATGTATCGCAAATCGCAAAATGGAAAACTGCCATTCAGATGATTGCCATTGTTGCCCTGCTTCTGCACATCAGGATCGCCGGCATCTCCATGCATGAAGTTGGCCTGATACTATTGTGGATCGCTGCTGCACTGACCTTATGGTCTGGTTATGAATATATGCGCGATGCCTGGCCTGAACTGATTCAGTCTGAATGAACCCTGAAATACCGTAACTCTGATTACGGTAAATCTTTTGATTGACGCAGCCGGGTCGTTCGTTAATCTTCGCGGCGTCCAACAGGTCCCCATCGTCTAGTCGGCCTAGGACACCGCCCTTTCACGGCGGCAACACCGGTTCGAATCCGGTTGGGGACGCCAAATTTAGCCAATAAAATCAAGGGGTTGTATAAAATGCAGCTCCTTTTTTTATTTGTCAAAGAGGCGATAAGTAAAAAACGCGCGCCAGCCTGATATCGGAGCCACCTTACTGCCCCCCTACTTCTTTATTGCTCTTGTTGTTGATCTGTTTGAACCTTGCACTTAATCATCTTCTGTTGCCCTTTAGAAAACCACCATCCCGTTTACGGCAGCCATCGGCAGTGACTTTGGCGCCTTGGCCCGGGGAACCAGATATTCAGCTTCAATCTCCTCTGTCGTAATCGTTGTCGCCCGTTTCTTCGTCCCTACCCTGATCCCCTCTTTCAGCGTAATCGGCGCTGCATCGCGCAGCCCTTTGGAACCTTTCTTCATTGCCACTGCAGTTAAACCTTTGCCTTTGCCCAGCAGAGGAAACTCATCTTTCAGGATAACGGCCATACGTCCATAGGAGTCGATGAATGCAAATGCGTCATGGGCGGCTTCAATCTCCCTGATACAGAGCAGCCTGGAGCTTGCCGGGAAGTTGATGAATGCCTTTCCTTTCTTGTTGGCTGATACCATATCACTGCCCATGGCACGGAATGCATGGCCGGCGGTGGTTGCCACGAGGTATTCGGCATCCGGTTTAACCATGACCATGCGGGTCGGTGCTTCATTGATGCTGAATACGAAGTGTTTGGATACAGGCTCTCCATTACCGCGACCGCTCGGCAGATCTGCGGCAAGCATGCTGAATGCACGCCCTGTCCTGCCGATCAGAATCAGCTGATCGGTGGTGTGGCCGGCGGCCGAGTCGAGCAATTTGTCGCTCTCCCTGAACCTGACGGATGACACATCAATGCTTGAGCCGCGCATACCCTTGAGCCAGCCCTGTTTGGAGAGGATGGCGGTCACCGGCTCGCGCGATACGATCTGCTCGCGACTCATCGGCCTGGATTTTGGCGCATCCGGATCAACAATCGTCCTGCGCTCATCGCCGAATTTCTTCAGTGCATCCCTTAACTCGCCGGTAATATGTTTCCAGCGATGCGCATCGTCATCGAGCACCTGATGCAGCCCGGCCGCTTCTTCACTCAGGCGGTCGTGCTCTCCCTGTAGCTTCATCTGCTCCAGCTTGCGCAGCTGGGAGAGGCGAATGGCAAGAATGGCATCGGTCTGGATTTCAGTGAGTGAATATTTCTCCATGATGATCGGACGCGGTTCATCGTTATCCAGAATGATCTCGACAATTTCCCGAATATTCGGATATGCCAGCAGCAAGCCGTCGAGTATATGCAGTCGGGCTGTGATTTCGGCCAGGCGGACCTTTGCCCGGCTCATCACCAGCTCCTGTCTGTAGTCGAGGAATGAGCGGATCATTTTGTCGAGCGGAAACAGGCTCGGTAAGCGGTAGCGCTCGCCATTGGGCGTATCATGCCACTTCTCCAGCGCATAGGTGGCATACTGGATCGTGACCTGCAGATTGGTGGCCGAGAAGAGATGCAGCATGATCTGTTCCGGGTCGAGGTTTCTCGATTTGGGAAACAGGACGATACGGATGCCATCTTCCGCGCTGGATTCATCGCGCAGATCATCAATCATCGGCAACTGACGTGATTCGGCGATGGTTTTATCCGAAATACGAGCCCCCATCTCAATCAGCAGCGGCGATTTCTCAATACCGTAAGGGATCTCGGTTACTACAATCTGCCACAATCCCTTCGGCAGGGTCTCAACATGCCATTTGGAGCGTAGCAGCATTTTGCCGTAACCCTTGGCATACATCGCTTCGAGCTCTTCATGCGTATTGGCAATGATACCGCCGCCGGGAAAATCAGGTGCGGTGATATGCTTGCGTACGTCGCGGAAGTCCGTGGGCGACTCCATTGCTCCTGTTCTGCCCCGCTTTTTCGCCAGCGCAATACAGGCGCCGAGCAGCTCCGTCAGATTGTGGGACGGGATCTCTGTTTTAAAACCGACCGCCGGGTTGCCGGTGGACGAGTTCATCATCACCAGCGGAAACGGTGCGGGAAGCACCATCGGCTCCTTGTCCTGATCATCGTAGTTCGGCTGATACATGGTAATGCCGTCTTTCAGATCACCGGAGAGTATGGCTTCGGCAATGGGCGTCATACGCGCTTCGGTATAACGCATGGCTGCTGCTGAATCACCGTCAATCGAGCCGAAGTTACCCTGCCCGTCAATCAGCGGATAGCGCATCACCCAGGGCTGGGCCATACGCACCATAGCGCCATAAACGGCAGAATCGCCGTGCGGATGATATTTACCGATCACGTCACCGACCACACGCGCGGATTTCTTGGTTTTGGTATTCGAGCGGAGCTTGAGCATCTCCATCGCATAGAGAATCCGCCTGTGCACCGGTTTCATGCCGTCCCGCACATCGGGAATCGCCCGATCGCCGACGACCTTCAGGCCATAACTGCGGTATAGCTCGCGGAATACCGTTTCAAACGGGGCAATGGTGTTATTCCCCGAATCGTAGGGCTTGAAGCAGGCCACTGCATCCTCGGCATCGTCTGTCACATCAAACGGATCGGTGACGAATTCCGCGTCCTCAATCTCCTTGCCCATCAGCAGATCCCTGCGCTGGCCGGCATCATCGCCCATCAGCTTGGTCATCAGCGCATCCATGCGCCGGGCATCTTCCGGACTGACCTGAACCAGTACCCGGTTTTCGTAATCCATACAGGTCTCTTTCAGCTCCGGCGGATTCATTTCGCCCAGACCTTTATAGCGGATATATTCGATCTTCTTGCCCTCGGCCAGAGCCATGGCCTTCAGGCCGTCGAGTTCATCCTCGCTCTGTGCATAGTGTTTCTGTTTACCGATCGTTACACCATAGAGTGGCGGTTGCACGATATAGACGCGCCCGGCCTCCACCATCGGCCGCATCTGTCGCCAGAAGAAGGTGAAGAGCAGCGTCTGGATATGCGAACCGTCGATATCCGCATCGGTCATCACGACGATTTTCCCGTATCGGCGCTTTTCGATATCGCAGTGCTCACCGATGCCGGTGCCGATAGCGGTAATCAGATCTGCGACCGCTTCACTGTTGCTGGCATCCTCTGATGTGACGCCCTCGCAGTTGAGGATTTTACCCTTTAGCGGGAAGATCGCCTGCAGATCGCGGTCATTGGCCTGTTTGGCAGAGCCACCGGCAGAATCACCCTCCACCAGATAGAGTTCCGTATGCTCAATATCGTTGCTGCGACAATCGAGCAGCTTCCCGGGCAGCGGCGTGCGGCCGGTAAAGGTTTTGCGGTCTACCTTTTTTGCCTTGCCGTTTTCGGCTGCAGCGCGGGCGGCGGCCCTGTCGATAATAAGTTTCACCCAGGCATCGGAGAGCTCCGCATCCCGATTCAGCCAGAGCGTGGCCGAATCATGGATAACGCCGCCGACAAACTTGCTCGCCTCTGCCGATGTAAGCTCCTGCTTGGTCTGCCCCTTGAACGAGATATCCTGAATATAGACCGAAAGACCCAGCTGCGAATTTGCCATTACATCGGACGGCGCTATGCGAGTCGATCTGCCGAGTGCTTTTTTCAACTCCGGCCGCATATCGATGTATTCGCGAACGGCCTTGATCAACCCTGCCTGGAAACCCTTTTCATGTGTGCCGCCCAGCGGCGTCGGGATCGTGTTGGCGTATGATCTGACGTAAACAGGGATCGCTTCTTCAAAGGAGGCAAAGTGCCAGTGCACCTTTTCCATATCGCCGAGCTGGCCGGTGAACTCGAAGACCGGGGTACCCTCCATCTGACTCGTCATAAACTCGGAGAGTCCGTTTTTGAAGCAGAAGCGCTCATCTGCAAGCCCCGGCGCCTTGAAGATCACCTCCAGCCCCGGAATAAGAATGGCTTTATCCATCGCCTGCTGGCGGACCTGCTGTACACGGAATTTGGGTGATTCGTAATATTTGGGGTTGGGAGAGAAGCGAATCTGTGTGCCGTGCGTGCGCGGACCGACCGTGCCGACCTGCTTAAGCTTGTCAACGGCGCGCCCATTCTCAAAGCGCATGGTAAACTCGCCGCCATCGCGTTTGACCGTCGCCTCCAACCATGATGAGAGTGCATTGGTCACCGTGATGCCAACACCGTGCAGGCCGCCGGAGACCTTGTAGGCATCGTGATCAAACTTGCCGCCTGCCTTGTCCTTGCTCAGAACCAGCTCAACCCCGGACATCCCGGCTGCATTCTCCTTGACCGGAATGCCCCGCCCGTTATCGGTAATGCTGATGACATTATCAGACTCGAGCTCCACAACAATCCGGCTGCAGAAACCACCTATGGCCTCATCGCCACAGTTATCGAGCACCTCCTGTGCTATATGATGGCAGCCAAGCTCCTTGCTTGTGTCGGAATACATATTGGGACGCAACTGGATATGGGCGATACCGTCCAGGTCCTTGATCGAGTCAATATCGTAGTCTGCACTCATAGATAGAGTTCCTTTTTTGTAGTTTTCTGCTTTTGTCATCTGCCGGCAGATCGAACAAAATGCATGCATTTCAAAGAAAGAGCGGGCGCTTAAAACAATGCATCGCTACGGCTGCACTAATGTACAACAAAAGTGCCCGATATTACAAAGAAAATTTATCCAATTTGATATCATCCCCCCCGTTAGCAGGCTGCCAATCCGGCAAGTTCAACAGTGAAGAAAGCGGTAGAGCCGCAACCGCTTTTGAACTTGTTGGATTGGGAACCCGTCAGGGCGGCTGGTTTCGGGGCGCCAGGAAAGAACAAGCGAATGTATTCGCTTGCAAGACAGGTCCCTCCCCTATTCAAGGCATGAATCCGTCCCGCGAGTTCACAATGAATAAAAAAGCCCCCGCATTACTGCGGAGGCTCTTTTAATTTTCCCGATGATACCTGTTAGCCGCTAATCAGAGCGGCAACACCGGCCAGTGCCTGCTTCAGTTTGTCCGGCTCTGTTCCACCGGCCATCGCCATATCCGGCTTACCGCCGCCCTTACCGCCACAGATCATAGCCACCTCGCGCACAATATTACCGGCATGATAACTGCCCAGCAGATCCTGGGTAACACCGGCGATCAACTGTACTTTCGGTCCATTCTTCATACCGAATACCAATATACCCGATTTCAGCTTTCCCTTGGCCTTATCCATAAAATCGCGCATATCCTTCACGCCGCTGACCTCGACAGCCAGCAGCTTCACGCCATTGACCTCTACAGCCTGCTTGATCAGGTCATCCAGCAGTCCGGTGGACTGTTTGGCGCGCAGCGAAGTGAGTTCTTTTTCGGCATCTTTCAGCTTGCCCTGCAGTGTCACAACCGCATCGGCTGCTTCAAACGGACGGACTTTCAGATGGCCTGCAGCCTCTTCGAGTGTATGAATATCGGCAACCAGGCTCTGGTACGCAGCCGACCCTGTTACGGCCTCAATACGACGAACGCCTGCAGCGATACCGGCTTCCGAGACAATACGGAACGGGCCGATATCGCCGGTTGCGGAGACATGTGTGCCACCACACAGCTCGGTGGAGAAACCGGCTGAAACAACACGTACCTCATCGCCGTACTTTTCCCCGAACAGCGCCATCGCACCCGAAGCAACGGCCTCATCCTGTGACATCAGTTTTGTCTCAACCGGGTCGTTGGCCCAGATTGCAGCATTCACTTCCGCCTCAATTACCTTACGTTCTTCTTCAGATACGGGCTTGAAGTGATTGAAATCAAAGCGCAATCTCTGTTCATTAACAAGAGAACCGGCCTGTTTTACATGCTCACCGAGCACCTTGCGCAGCACCGCATGCATCAGATGCGTTGCCGTATGATTACGACGAATCGCAGCGCGTCGATCTTCATCGACGGCAAAGTGAACGACGCTACCGGCCTCGAATGAGCCCTTCACGACCTTGCCCGTGTGGACAAACAGATCCGACAGCATTTTTCTGGTATCGCTAACCTCGAAAATCGCATCACCGATAGTAATTAGTCCGGTATCTCCCGCCTGACCGCCGGACTCGGCATAAAACGGTGTCTGATTGGCAATCAGCCAACCCTCTTCGCCCGCATGGAGCGTATCGACAGCCTCACCGTCACGAATCAGACCGGTAATCACCCCTTCTGAACTCAGTGTGTCGTAACCCAGAAACTCGGTTGGACCATGATGTTCACGCAACTCAAACAGAGCCTTCGGCAGGGCTGATTCGCCGCTACCGCCCCACGCTGCGCGTGCGCGCGTGCGCTGCTCTTCCATGCAGCGCTCAAAGCCATCCATATCGAGACTGATGTCGGTACCCTTGAGGATATCGGCTGTCAGATCGGTCGGGAAGCCGAATGTATCATAGAGGGCAAACAGGGTTTCACCCGGGATAGTCCCCCCCTTCCCTGCACTGGCGGCAGCCTGTTCAACCAGCTTCAGCCCCTTATCCAGCGTTTTGATAAAGCGCTCTTCCTCAATGCGAATCACCTGCTCGATGTTGCCCTGACTCTCTTTGAGTTCGGCAAAGTGATCGCCCATCTCCGCCACCAGTGCATCGACCAGCTTGTAGATGAAGGCTTCATACATGCCGAGCAGTCGCCCGTGACGGCATGCGCGGCGCAGAATACGGCGCAGTACAAAACCACGCCCCTCATTGCTCGGCAACACACCGTCAGCCAGCAGGAAGGAGACAGAGCGCAGGTGATCTGCCAGTACGCGCAACGACACATCGGAAACCGGATCATCGCCCATACGGACGCCGGTTAATGCACCGGCTGCATCAATCAGTCTGGCAAACAGGTCGATATCATAATTATTATGCACGCCCTGCATAACAGCAGCCACGCGCTCGAGCCCCATACCTGTGTCGACACTCGGATGCGGCAGCGGGGTCAGCGTACCGTCTTCATCGCGATCATACTGCATAAAGACCAGGTTCCAGATTTCGATATAGCGATCGCCATCCTCTTCCGCCGTGCCCGGAGGGCCACCCCATACATCCGCACCATGATCATAAAAAATTTCAGAGCAGGGACCGCAGGGACCGGTATCACCCATGGACCAGAAGTTATCCTTTGCACCGATACGGGCGATTCTATCGGCAGGTATCCCCACCTCTTTCGTCCAGATATCATAAGCTTCATCATCTTCTTCAAATACGGTGATAAACAGGCGTGCGGGATCGAGTTTCAGCTCGCCGGTCAGAAACTGCCAGGCATAACGAATAGCATCGTGCTTGAAGTAGTCACCGAACGAGAAGTTGCCCAGCATCTCAAAAAAGGTGTGATGACGTGCCGTGTGACCGACATTTTCCAGATCATTATGTTTGCCGCCTGCACGCACGCACTTCTGACTGGTGGTCGCCGTGCGATATGGACGGGACTCGTTACCGAGAAAGACATGCTTGAATTGCACCATGCCTGCATTGGTAAACATCAGCGTCGGATCGCCATGCGGCACCAGTGAACTGGAGTCCACGATGGTATGACCCTCGGCGGCAAAATAATCGAGAAACTTTTTACGAATTTCCGATGTTCTCATGTTTTTCCTCATCCCGATCCGTTATCATCAAAATCATCTTTTTTATCATCAGTCATCAAACTGATCATGCTTATCATCATTCATCACGCGCACTATCGTAGCTGCATCAAAGCCCTTGTTCTGCAAAAACCGCGCATGCTTTTGCCATAATCGCTCATCTCCGTGGCGCAGCCCCTGAGGATCACGCCGCTTGAGTATGGACCTGCACGCCTGATCACTGTCGAAGGAGGCTTCCGCCTCATCCAGTGCCAGTTGCAGCGCCGCTTCATCCACGCCCTTCTGACGCGCCTTCATCGCAGCCACCCGGGGTGTTTCCCCCTTACGCAAGCGGCTGCGCAAAAACGATTCGGCAAAACGCGACTCACTGAGATAACCGTCGTCCACCAGCCGTGCCAGCACAACCTCAATCACCCCGGTTGCATAGGCTCTGTCCGCCAGTTTCCTTCTTAATTCGACCGCACAGTGTTCACGCAGTGTCAAAAAGCGGATGGCGGCATGATAAGCCGCAAGCTCGTCCTTATTCAGTCGCGTCTTCCCCGTTCTTGATCAATCCCAGAGCTTCGCGCACACCGGTTTCAATCTCGGCCAGCATTTCGGGATGCTCCTTGAGATAGGTCATCGCATTGTCCCTGCCCTGCCCGATACGCTCGTTGCCACAGGCATACCAGGCACCGCTCTTGTTCACCAGTCCGTACTGCACGCCCATATCCAGCACTTCACCGGCATGAGATACGCCCTCACCATACATGATAGAGAACTGAGCCTGTTTGAATGGCGGCGCTACCTTGTTTTTCACCACTTTAACACGGGTGTCGTTGCCCATGACTTCATCGCCCTTCTTGATCGCACCGATACGGCGGACATCCAGTCGAACCGAGGCGTAAAATTTCAGGGCATTGCCGCCGGTTGTCGTTTCCGGATTGCCGAACATCACGCCGATTTTCATGCGGATCTGATTGATAAAGATAATGATCGTATTGGAGCGGGCAATCGAACCGGTCAGTTTGCGCAGTGCCTGACTCATCAGACGCGCCTGCAGCCCCATGTGTGAATCACCCATGTCACCTTCAAGCTCGGCTTTCGGTGTCAGTGCCGCCACGGAATCCACCACGATAATGTCGACTCCGCCGGAGCGGGTCAGCATATCTACAATTTCCAGCGCCTGTTCACCCGAATCGGGCTGAGATACCAACAGGTTATCGACATCCACACCCAGCCGTTCTGCATAGCTCGGGTCCAGCGCATGCTCGGCGTCGACAAAAGCAGCCTGCCCGCCCAGTTTTTGTGCTTCTGCGATAGCGTGAAGCGCCATCGTGGTTTTACCGGATGATTCCGGCCCATAGATCTCAATTACACGGCCGCGCGGATAGCCGCCAACACCGAGTGCTGCATCCAGCGCCAGCGATCCGCTGGGAACGACCGATACCGGTACTTTTGCGTGATCGCCCAAACGCATCACCGTACCCTTGCCGAACTGGCGTTCAATCTGGCTTAAAGCTGTGTCCAAAGCCTTTGATTTATCTGACATCTTATCCCCTTACCCGGGTATGCGTTGCGCACCCCGACATTCAAATCTCTCCAACTGACGATACTGCGCTCCATCCGCGTGCAGAATGGACTGGAACAGGCACAGGTGATCAGCCTGCCAGTTGAGCTCCGGAACCGGCGGCAGTGCCTGCAAATCAAGCAATGCAGGCAGATGACCGTTCGCCCGCGCCAGTGTGATATGGGCGCGAAATGGAGCTTCTCTGGCAGTACGATTGCGAACCGTAACATGTCCTGCCCGCCTGCAACAACGGGCAAGATGCTTTAATGCGGGGTCGGCGGATAACGACTCTACACCTGCCCAGAACGTGCGGGGTCGACTGGCTTGCGGAAAGATGCCGCAGCCGGTCAAACAGAGGTGCAGCCGTGGTGATGCATCTGCACAAACGGCAAGCATCTCGGCCAGATCATCTGCATCGCGGCCGCTGACATCTCCATAGAAGGCCAGTGTCATATGCCATTGATGCGGTAACACAGCCCGCCACAAGTCGGGACCCAGCCGGGGGTATGCCAGCTGCCACCACGCATTGATTTCATATTTAATGGCTTCGGGCACTTCCAGGGCGGCAAACAATCGCATGCGGCTCATGAGCTCCTGTCGGCCCACTCACTATATATGCACTCATTCACCTGAAATCCCCGCGGCAATGGCTCGGCTCAGTTCAATCACATCCAGCGGTTTATTCAGCATCAACTGATGTTCGGGCATCAGTTCACTGGTTATATCATGATCCCGGTCATACCCGCTGACAAAAATGATACGGGCCTCTTTGTTGAGAGCCATAATGCGTTTTGCCGCTGCCACGCCACCAAGCACAGGCATCACCACATCCATTAACACCAGTGCAATGCCATCGCCATGTTCGCGGTAGAGTCTGATCGCTTCAATACCGTTAACAGCCGTCATCACCCGATAACCCAGCTGTGTAAGCAGTGCCTCGTGAGCTTCCAGCAGTGCCCGGTCGTCATCGACCAGCAAAATCATCTCATCATGCCCCTGTACGACCTGATCCGGCGGCATCGCAGTGGTAACATCCGACTCCTCTTCGTGAGCTAGCGGAAAATAGAGTGAAAAAGATGTGCCTTTGCCCGGTTGGCTGGTAACATCAATAACGCCGTGATGAGTTCGCATGGCACCATATATCATGGCAAGTCCCAGCCCCGTCCCTTTTCCCGCCTGCTTGGTTGTATAAAAGGGTTCGAAAATACGAGGCAGCATATCAGCCTGAATGCCCACACCGTTATCAGCAACCGTCAGTAGTGCATAGCTACGCAGTTCAGCCTGCGGGTGAGTGTTTACAAAAGATGCATCCGCCTGAAAATCGCTCAGCGCCACTCGAATCATCGGCGAGGATACTGTGGTCACTGCATCGCGGGCATTATTCATCAGGTTCATCAGCATCTGTTGAATCTGGGTGGCATTGCCATTGATATAGAGCGCCTTGTGACCCATGTGCTGCTCACAGTGGATATGCTCTTCGATCGATACCCTCGCCAGCTTATAGGCTTCGCCGAGAAAGCTGCGCAGATCAAACTGTGATAATTCAACGGAATCCCTGCGCGCAAAGGTAAGCAGTTGCTTGATCATATCTGCCGCATGCACCACCAGATCCCCGATTTTAGCGAGTCTTTGTTGAGCCTGCTCAGAGTGGACATCCCGTTGCATCAGATACAAATTGGCTGTAATGCCGGAAAGCATATTATTGAAATCGTGCGCAATGCCGCCAACCAGTGTACCGACCGCCTCCATGCGTTGTGCGTGTTCGAATTTTTTCTCGCTATTGCGCATGGCGGTCAGCGCTTTCTCTTTTTCCACCACCTCTTCACTCAGGCGGCTATTGGTCGCCTGCAACTGGCTGACACGCTCCCGTATGTCATTTTCCAGCCTTGCATTGACTTCAGATAACTCCTGCTGACTCTCCTTAAGCTGCCTGTTCAATTGCTCCATCATCACGTACTGCTTCTCATTACGCACCTGCAGCACGCAGGCAAGCAGTGTGAAGTAGAGATACATAACCGGTGCAAGAACCAACGTATCACGGCTGTAGGGCAAGTGAATCAGCCCCATTGCATGCATCACAACAGACACAGCAATCAGAAGTGCATAGGCGCCTAGCCAGATCCAGCCACTGCGTACGCCCATGATGAGAAAAGCCAGAAACGGGAAGCCGAGCGACCAGTAAATACCGACACTGCCAATACCACCGGCCCATGTAAGAGAGGCGAACACCGAGATACAGAGCAGCATCAGTACTTCATGAATATAGGACAACATCTGACCACGTCGGGTCTGATACCAATATATGGCCAGAATAATGACTGCGGTAAGCTGAATAATGGCCAGCTGCTCAAATCCGGCGATTGCATTGACGACTGTGAAAATAGCGGCAATGGGAATAGATATGCCGATCAACTGAATCATGGAGTCCCGATCCGCCTGTGGATGTTCATCCAGCGGGCGGTAACCGACAAGCAGCCTGCGCATGCTCGTCATGCCAGCTGAACCTTAAATCGCGTCACCATTGATGACCTCGCGGTCGAGTTCACCACTGCGCAGGCGCGCAAGGTAATCCTTCAGGGCAGCAGCCACTTTCCCCTGTAGCAGGTAAAGCGCCAGAAAGTTCGGAAAGGCCATACCCAGCAACAGCAGATCGGAAAAATCGAGAATATTGCCTGCACTGACCAGTGAGGCGAGCACGATAAACATCAGAAATATAATGCGGTATACCATCGAAAATCGTTCGCCGAACACATAGGTCCAGCAACGCTCGCCGTAATAGGACCAGGAGATCATTGTCGAATAGGCAAACAGTACGACCGAGACGGAGAGAATGATCGGAAACCATGAAATGACCGAACCGAAAGCAACAGCCGTCAGCGCTGCACCCTTGCTGGCTTCAACCAGCGCATGATGCTCCGGTGCGTTGTAAACCCCGGTCAGTACAATCACCAGCGCTGTCATCGTACAGATAATAACGGTATCGATAAACGGCTCGTACAGGGCCACAAAACCCTGACGGATCGGATAGCGCACCGATGCGGCCGAATGGGCGATCGCAGCCGAACCGATGCCCGCCTCGCTGGAAAATGCCGCGCGCTTAAAACCCTGCACAATAACGCCCACCACACCGCCGGCCACGGCCGTCGGTGCAAATGCCCCTGTGATAATGCTCATTACTGCTGCCGGGATATCAGTAGCATGTGATATGATGATCCACAGGCAGGCCGAGAGATAAATAAAGACCATTGTCGGTACCACAGCTTCAGCTGCATGAGCGATACGCTTAATACCACCGATAATGACCAGGCCGACAGCACCGGCCATAAATACACCGAACACCCAAGGATAGGTGGTGAAAAACGGCAGCTCATTCTGCACGGCCCCCAGCGCCTGAGACACCTGAAAGGCATTACCGCCGCCAAAGGATGCACCGACGCAGAGGACGGCGAAGAGGATAGCCAGCATCCGCCCAACTCCCGCCATACCTTTTTCGGCAAAACCCTTGGACAGGTACTCCATGGCGCCACCCATAATGCGGCCATCGCTGCGGAACTCGCGATACATCTGAGCCAGTGTCACTTCGGTAAACTTGGAGGTCATGCCGAAAAAACCGGCGATGATCATCCAGAAAGTTGCGCCGGGCCCGCCGATACTGACGGCAATCGCAACACCTGCGATATTGCCCAATCCAACTGTGGCCGATAAAGCCGTAGTGAGTGCCTGAAACGGACTAACCTCGCCTCTGTCTTCTGGCGACTGATATTTACCGCGGATAACCCGGAGGGCATGGCCCATCATGCGCACATTGATAAAACCGAAGCGGCAGGTCAGATAGACGGCGCCGACCACCAGCCAGGCAACGATAAACGGTACCTCAGCCTCGCCAGGCATAACATCATAAAACAGCACGCTGCCCAGATATCCGTTGAGGGAGCCGAAAAATGCATCAACGTCCGGTGCCGATTCAGCCTGTGCAAACGCCAGTTGTGCCGGCAGCAGCAACGATAACAGGATGATAGGCCTGAATAATTGTTTCATATAATGTTCTCCCGTCCAGCGTTAATCCTGCCGGAAAACAGGCACTTTCGCTACGTCTGAGCCCCCCATTCGAGTTTACCTGTCTGACAACTAGCGCATCTGGTGGTAATTCTGTTGCCCCCGTTGCACATCCGTTACCGGAGAGGCAACGGGTGCGAATGCCAGGAAAACCAGTGCTACGAGCCCTAATATGCCAATTGCTATTCTATAATTTTTTTCAGCCGAGGCTTTGCCTGTCACGACACTTTTAATGAATTTCAGATGTGTAATCAAATGCGCAGACATCAGCATCAGGAAAGTAACTGACAGATAAAAATGTATATCACCCCAGTCATGCCGCGTCAGATACCATACCTCATCCCCGCCACTTCTTGGTGGCAATGTGAATTTGAGCAACGTGCCGGTAGAGATCATCAGTGTTAATGCAGTAAATGAAAGCAGATCGACAACCTTTATGAGCATTGAATGATTCATGATTTCAGCAACAAGGAAATGCGGATTTTGCATAGGATTGGCATCATGTATTTCCCCCTGTAGTCATACGTTACCGTAGGTGATGCTCATTATCCAACATCACCCCGTTCTCACAAGCTATAGTGGTACGTCGTAGACAGAACGAATATATCAATCAGGCCGCATACCAGAGAATCGCAAAGTAGTGACATGTGGTTCCACCGATAACAAAGAGATGCCAGGTCAGGTGCCCGTAGCGCAGCTTCGCATCTGTTGCAAAGAACACCACGCCTATGGTGTAAAGCAAGCCTCCGGCAACCAACCAGAGCTGCCCCGCTGCTGGCAGCCTGGCAAGCAACGGATTCACCGCAAGAACGATAATCCAGCCCATGAACAGATAGAGGCTGGTAGAGATAATGGGATGGGGCTTTTTTTCGAATACCTTCAGCGCAACTCCTGCACAGGCAAGGCCCCAGACGAGAGCGAACAATGTCCAGCCCCAGGCTCCCTTCAGTACCCCGAGAGTGAACGGAGTGTAAGTGCCTGCAATGAGAAGGAATATCGCGGAGTGCTCGATGACCCTGAAGAGATCCTTGGTCTTGCCCGGTGCAAGTGCGTGGTACACGGTGGATGAGAGATAAAGAAATATGGCCGTCGCGGAAAAGACACAGGTGCCGACTACCTGAGCTGTGCCTCCCTGCTGCACCGCATGCATGATGAGAAAAGGCGCCCCGACCAGCATGGCAACCAGCGCCATCCCGTGGCTGATACTGTTCGCGAGCTCTTCCCCTCGCGATTGCCCGCGTGAGGAGCCTGTCATATCAATCGTGCCTGATCCCATTGATACCAATTCCCATAATTAACTCATCGGATTATCGTAGAATGGCGCAATCCAGCATATTCGGCAATGGATTGATTGATATTCGGGGCTGACGAATTACTCCGGCTCAGGGTCTGTTCTTGTTGGAGAACTATCGCGCGAATAAAAGCCATACCATGGCTTTTATTCGCTTGCTTCTTCGAAGAACCAGCGGACATCGGCGAGATCGTCGCGGATGGGGGCCGGCGGGAGATTATGTACCGCTTCGCGACCATAGGCTTTGTGGTAGAGGCGTGAATCGAGCAGTGCCATGACGCCGCGATCATCTTCGCTGCGAATCAGGCGACCGGCACCCTGTCTGAGGGTGGCGATGGCTTCGGGCAGCTGGATATCACGGAAACCGCTGCCCCCCTGCTCTTCACAGCGGCGGATACGCGCCTGCAGCAACGGATCATTGGGTGGTGCAAACGGCATTTTATCGATGATCACCATGCTCAGCGATTCGCCCGGCACATCCACGCCCTCCCAGAAACTGCGCGTGCCGCACAACACTGAATGGGTATCGGCCCGGAAGGCATCGAGAATGGCATCGCGACTACCGGACTCACCCTGAATCAGCACGTCCCACGGCAGCCGGCGGGCCAGCTCCGGCGCGACCTGCTTGAGCATCGACCAGGCAGTGAACAGCACAAATGCGCGTCCGCGCGATGCACGCAGCAGCGTCTCGATCTCGTCGGTCATGGTGGCTACAGCACCCGGTGAGCGGGAATCCGGCATATGGCGCGGCAGGTAAATCATCGCCTGCTGTGCATAATCAAACGGCGACGGATGGAAGCACTCCTCGGCATCGGCAAGCCCCAGACGATTGCGTGCATAATCAAATGAACCGGAGACACGCAACGTCGCGGAAAGTAAGATAAATGCCGCCTGACGACTCCACAGATGTTTGGCCAGAACGGGGCCTGTTTCTACCGGCGCAACGGTATAGCGCGTAAGCTCACCCTCCCCTTCCGACCAGCCGACAAAACCATCGCCGGGCTTTTTCACCATGGCGATCTCTTCCGCCAGTTGTTCCGCCCGCTCGGCCAACCGCGTCAGCGGCTCACTACGCTCCCGGCGCAGATCTGACAGCTTGAGCATATCACCCCAGGCCTCTTCCAGTGCTTCCAGACCGCTCTCCAGCCAGGCCTCCAGCACTACCCGCCCCTGTTCAACGATATCTTTTTTCAGTGCCGGCTCATCACCCATCGCTTCGAGCTCAGCCTGCATATCATTCAGCCACTGGATAAAGTTCATACGCGTTAACTGTATGCCGAAATGCTGGCCGGCCAGTTGCGGTAGCGAATGGGCTTCATCGAGCACATAGACATCGAAGGCCGGCAACACTTCACCGAAATCGCCGGATTTGAGTGCCGCATCGGCCAGCAGCAGACTGTGATTGGTCACCACAATGTCCGCACCCTGCGCCTTCTGCCTCGCCTTCATCAGCGGGCAGTGTTCAAACTCGGCGCATTTGGAACCGGCACACTGATCGGCCGTGGCCGTAATCATCGCACCGATACCTTTGGCAAACGGATCAAACGGCAGAGCAGCCAGATCTCCGTCCTGCGTCTTGCGCGACCAGTCCAGCACCTTGAGCATGGTTTTCTGTGCCCACAGCTCCACCTGCGGACTGGATATATGGGTTTTCAGCCGCTGCGGACAGAGGTAGTTGGAGCGTCCTTTCAGCAGCGCCACGCGTCGTTTGGCCCCCAGAGCCTTTTGTACGGCCGGCAGATCACGATGCACCAGCTGATCCTGCAGGGAGCGGGTATGAGTGGATATCAATACCTTATCGGATGAGCGCAGCGCGGGGATCAGATAAGCCAGCGTTTTACCAGTGCCTGTTTCCGCCTCTGCCAACAGACGACTGCCACTTACGATACAGCCGGCAATTTCGCCGGCCAGTTTGATCTGCTCCTCTCGCCGGCCATAGCCCGGCAACTGCTCATCAAGCAGACCGCCGCGCTCAAAATCGCGGCTTACCCGCCGGCCCAGATCACCCATGCATCACCACCTTTTTCACCGACAGGGGTGCAAGCAGGCATAACCCTCTGCATTAAGGCGGCAGTCAAAGTTGGCGCAGTCGGCCTGCACCCGCGGACAACGCAGTTGAAACGGACAACCGGAACCAGCCACGCCTTCATCGGCAGCAACCGGTACGCTATCCAGCGCCCGTTCAGCAGGATGGGCAATGGGACGCGCATCCAGCAAGGCTTGCGTATAGGGATGCCGACAACGGCCAAACACCGTTTCTGCACTGCCTGTCTCAACAATGCGACCGGCAAACATGACAGCTACACGGTCGGCAATATGGCGCACCACCGACAGATCGTGCGAAATAAACAGATAGGAGAGCCCGCGATCGCGCTGTAACTTGTTGAGCAGGTTCAGAATTTGCGCCTGCACCGATACATCCAACGCCGATACCGGCTCATCCAGCACCAGCACTTTCGGCTCCACGACCAGAGCGCGGGCTATGCCGATACGCTGACGCTGACCACCGGAAAACTGGTGCGGATAACGATCCATGCCCGAATCATCCAGCCCGCACAGGGCCAGTGTTTCGGCTACCCGCTGGCGCCTCTGGCTGTGAGAGAGATCGCGGTGGTGCACCCTTAAGCCTTCAGCCACCGACTCCCATATTTTCATGCGGGGATTGAGAGAAGCGAACGGGTCCTGAAAGACCATCTGGATAAAATGACGACGGGATCTCAGCGCACGCGCACTTAGGGATGAAACATCCTCGCCATCCCAGAGCATCTGCCCCGAATCGATTGGTAACAGACGCATTGCCATACGCGCCGTGGTAGACTTGCCGCTGCCCGATTCACCAACAATGGCCAGTGTTTCTCCGGCGGCCAGCTCAAATGAGGCATCAATCACCGCCCTCTTCTCGCCGGTGACGGCGCGAAACATGCCACCACCGGAGAAGCTTTTATGCAGGTTGGCAGCGGTCAGTATTGGCGTCATTGTCCGACCTCCGGCACATGCAGGCAGCGGGCAATATGCTCTCCACTTCTCCAGGCCTTCGCGGCCACAGGCGCCTGACAGGCGTTATCAGCCAATGCACAGCGCGGGGCAAAATGACAACCGGCCGGCCAGCGACCCGGCGGTGGCACCTGCCCGCCAATCACAGGCATCAACACTCCCGGTTCCGACACTTCCGGTCTGCAGCCCATCAGCGCACGCGTATATGGGTGCGCCGGATGATCGAAGATCTCTTTTACCGGCCCTGCTTCAACGATCTGGCCGGCATACATCACCGCCACCTGGTCACACATCTCCGCCACCAGCCCGAAATCATGCGTCACCAGTAACAGGCCGAGATTGCGCTTTTTCTGCAGGTTCAGCAGCAGCGCGATAATGCGTTTTTGAACCGATACATCGAGCGCCGTGGTCGGCTCATCGGCAATGATATAATCGGGATCGGCTGCCATCGCCATGGCAATAAGCACGCGCTGGCGCATACCGCCGGAGAGCGCATCCGGATACTGCGCCAGCAACTGCTCCGCATCCTGCATGCCGACATCCTGCAGCAGACCAATCGCCCGTGCGCGGGCCTGTCGTTTATCCATATCCAGATGCAGGCGGATCACCTCAATCAGCTGGCTGCCGACAGAAAACACCGGATTGAGTGCCGTCATCGGCTCCTGGAATATCATCGCGATGCGACCGCCCCGTATGTGTCGCAGTGTTTCGTCATCCATACTGAACAGACTTTGTCTGTCAATCAGGATATCACCGCCAGCTTTCGTCACGCCCTGATGTTCGCCCAGTCGCAACATGGCCTGGGCCGTCATCGATTTACCGCAGCCGGACTCCCCTACCAGACCCAGCACAGACCCCGCCTTTAGTTTCAATGAAACCCCGGAGACCGCTTCAACGGATTCACCCTGAATGGATACAGAAAGAGAGAGATCGGACACTTCAAGCATGGCGGCAGTGTGACCGATGCGCTACGCCCTTTCCAGCACAATCATGCAGGCACCCCGACAAGCTGCCTGCCACTTTCACCGCGATACAGTTTCAGCATTCAGCCCGGGGGAAACTGCTCTGCCAGCCTGTCCGGAACCTCGCCCTTATTCACCAGCTGCAAAGCCCCCGCTTCAAACACGACGGTAACCATGACAGCCAGCAACGTTGGTAACACGGCAATGCGCGAAATAGCTGTAAACATGATCTCAGCCATGCGGGCATCTGCGGCAGCCTGACTGATTAACCACCCTGCGAGCATCAGCACGGCCGTGATGCCATAGCCCCCCATCAGCCACAGACAGCGCCTGAAAGAGAGGCGCCAATGCATATCGACAAACCACGCCGTCGTTTTTGTTGAGCGCAGATATATGTAGACAATGACGGAGAGCGAACAAAACAGCGGTATCAGAAAACCGTACATGCCGACATTGAGCACGATAGCGGCCGGTGTCATCAACAGGTTGAAAAAGAATATGTTGAGCACAAACAGATTATGCGGAGTACGCGCCCGCTTCTTTTCCGCATCACTAACCTGATAATCCATGCGCTCTCCCGGCCTGTGACAGCCACAGGGCATCATTCATTGATTGCCTTGATCATTTAACCAACAGCATATATTCCCTTTTCGGCAGCCTGCCCAATGAAATCCGGCATCAAACGCCCGTGCTGAAACATCAACGGTTGGGATGCAGCATTGTCGCCGGATCCAGCAGGCGTTTTAAATCTGCCAGTGGCATCACGTCCTGCTCTTCGCATAGCTGACGCACCGTCTTGCCTTCAGCCACGGCCTGCTTGGCAATCTTCGATGCCCTGTCATACCCGATCACAGGCGCAAGCGAGGTAACCATGCTCATGCTCCACTCGATCTGTTCGGCACAACGCTCTGTATTTGCTGTTAAACCTTCAATGCACTTCTCTGCAAACATACGCGAGGCGGAAGCCAGTAATCTCTCCGATTCCAGCAGGTTATGCGCAATCACCGGCAGCATTACATTTAAATCCAGCAGGCCGGAAGCGCCGGCAAAGCTGATCGCCGCATCATTCCCGATCACCTGTGCACAGACCTGCGCCAATGACTCGGCAATTACCGGATTAACCTTGCCGGGCATGATGGATGAGCCGGGCTGCACGGACGGCACCGTAATTTCTCCCAGCCCGCATCTGGGGCCGGCATTGAGCAATCGCACATCATTGGCAACCTTGACCAGACTCACAGCCACTGTTTTCAGCTGGCCGGAGAGTTCAACTGCCGCATCCTGTGCCGCCTGTGCCTCAAAATGGTTGGATGCTTCATTGAATTTGATGCCGTAATCACGGGAAAGCTGCATGGCAATGCGGGCGCCAAACTCGGCATGGGTGTTCAAACCTGTGCCTACGGCGGTACCGCCCTGAGCAAGTTCGGTGATACGCGGCAGACAGCTCTCCAGTCGCTGGATGCCCAGCTCCACCTGTCTTGCCCAGCCGGAGATCTCCTGGCCGAGCGTAATCGGAGTGGCATCCATCAGGTGGGTGCGACCGATCTTGATAACTGTGTCGTTCGCCTTCGCTTTCTTTACCAGTTCCACATGCAGCTGCTTCAGCGCAGGAATCAGGTCGGCGAGCAGCAGGTCGGTTGCGGCCAGATGGATAGCGGTTGGGATCACATCATTGGAGGACTGCCCCATATTGATATCGTCATTGGGGTGAACACTCACTTTACTGCTGAGTTGCGCGCAGCGGTGGGCAAGCACCTCATTGGCATTCATATTGGTGGATGTACCGGAACCTGTCTGGAAAATATCCAGCACAAACTGGTCATCCCACTTACCCTCGATCATTTCGGCAGTCGCCTTGCGAATCAGCTCGGCCCGATTCTTGGGCAAGCGGCCCAGCCCCAGGTTGACCGATGCGGCAGCCTGCTTGATATGCCCCAGCGCCTTGATAAATTCCCGCGGGAATCGCAAGGTTGATACCGGAAAGTTTTCGACTGCACGCGCCGTTGATGCACCGTACATCGCCTCAGCCGGCACCTGCATCTGCCCCATCGAATCCGATTCCGTTCTATACTCGCTCATATTTGCTCCTTGTTTGCCTCACAATGACGCACGCATAACAGCGTCAGGTCATCATCATCATCGCTACGGCCATAATCGTTCAACCTGTTAAGCAGCGCTTCGGGCAGCTGCTTCAGGTCGGTAATATCCTTGTGTTCCAACAACCATTGCTTGAGTCGAGCCTCGCCAAAGCGTTCATGCCCGTTATGGCTGGAAGATTCGGTTACACCGTCGGTATAGCAGAACAGGGTATCGCCCTCATCAAGCTCCGTACGCGTCACCTCATAACTGATCCCCTTAACCAGACCGAGCGGCGGCGACAGCGCTGCAAGCTGCTCAACGCCATCATGACTGCGCAGCAGCAACGGTGGCACATGGCCGGCATTGATCCATATCAGAGAGTGTGACTGCGGCTGCAATTTACCCATAAACAATGTCACAAAGCGCCCGCCGGTCAATGTCTCACACAGCGCTTCATTGAGATAGTTCGCAGCCTCTTCAATTGGCCAGTCCAGCGTAGCCAGACCTCGCAGCATGGCTTGCAGATTTGCCATGGTCAGTGCGGCCGGATAACCCTTACCGGAGACATCGGCAATCATCAGCCAGATACGCCCATCTTCCAGTTCGATATAATCGTAATAATCACCGCCCACGGAAAAGCAGGTCTGCTGAAACCCGAGCAGTTGGTAAAACGGAATGACCGGTGCAAACTTAGGCAGCAACCCCTGCTGGATCTCGGCAGCTATGGCCAAAGAATCTTTCAGATCCTCCCGCTCGCGCAGGCCTCGCATGGCCGTATTCAGGCCAAGCGCCAAATCACCAAATTCATCATCCATCAACACCGGCACACAGGCATCGAACTGCCCCTTAGCCAGTTTCTTCAGGCCGGATTCCAGTTCCTGGGTAACACGTTTAAGCGTATGGCTGATCGTCCACACCAGTATCATACTGGCTGAAACCGACATCATCAGCAGCACCAGCGCCTGCATCAGAATAAAGTGACGGCTGGATTCATCACCGCTCAGAGACAGATAGACATAGGCGGAGAGAATCAGGGTCGGAACCAGGCCGGTAACCATAAATACCAGCCAGGGCCGATGTGTGGAGGACGTAAACTGTCGGAAAGAGTGCCCTTCATCCAGATGGCCCTGAAACAGACCATGTCCGGAGAGATGCAGGCGCAGATTGACGCTGAATACGATGGCATTGGCCACTGCCAGTGCCGGAGCCAGTACGCCGGCTCCAAAGCCGAAGTTCAGAAACAGGGAGATAAGCACACTAAGGGGCAGATCCCTCCCGCCGGCCAGTGCCGTCAGGGCGACAGCACCAAACAGATACAAGGCAAAACTGACACCGGCAATGCTGAACAGCTTCAGAACACGCCAGGGAAAATCTGCCATGACTGTTTCGACTCTGCGCGCACTCCTTTCAGGGTTAGCAGATCTCAGACAACGGCTTAATGATCGGCAGGAGAGCCAGGCGGCTATGCCGAAGGTCAATACAAAAACCACCATATCGGCCAGTGACAGTACCCATGTAATACCCAATGCTTCGGTATTGCCGGTCCAGCGCATGATGAACTGCCCCAGTGCGAAAACCAGTAACAGCGGCCAGAGATAAAGCGTAAATCGCGCGAATGGGTGTTGTAGCATTACCCCGACTCTAGGAGCCAGCCTCCGGCATGACAAATCCCAATTGGATCTGTTAATCCCGACCGGGCTAACGGGTTTCCAGCATGGCCAGTGAAGGTGATGCACCGACAAGGCGCAGTGAAATGCTGCCTGAGCCGGCCAGCGCCGGTCCGGAATAGGCGATGAACGGCAACCCCGCTTGTGACAGGGGCAGAACCAGCTGAACGCTTGGCGTCAGAGCAGATAACCATGAGTCCAGTTTTACCTCAATCAGTGCGCAACGCACCCGGCCGGCAGCCGTGGCTACCTGTCTGTATCCGGTCGGCATCGCCCGAAAATCATAGACTTTTCCGTCTGCGTAGTTCAGTGCGGAAAAACGAAAGACATCTCTGCCTGCGAGCGCAGGTATAAGCATGGCAGGTAGACCGCCCAGATCAAGCAGGCCATCCTGATCAATCCGCCGCTCAACGACACCAGTACCTGCATGGCGACGATAGAGGGTCGGCTCACCACGGTGCAGGCCGTAAATCACCTCCACCTCCTCATGCTTCTGCAGATCTTTCCGCAAGGCATAGAGGGGCTTTCCATCACTTTGCTGCAGCACGTGGCGGGCCTGCATACTGCCGCATTCCCAGACAACTTCACGCGCAGCTACCCCATGAAAATCAATCAGTCGAACCTGGTAATAAACCAGTTCATTGCCAGCATCACTACTGTAAACAAATGCTCCGCTACCCGGTGACGCCAGAGCTGTTCCGGTCATGGCGTATATCAATACCAGAAAACAGCAGAGCAGCTTCACTTTGCTGGTAATCATATCGCCGAGGCCAGTTACCGAATTCAACATACCTGTAACAAAGCAATATACAGGCCACTATCGAAAACAGGGATATGAAAGAGCATAAAAGTATTATATATCAGCTCGTTGAGAAACTATAGTGATGCGACACTGTGGCCCCGGGATAACACCCCGGCACGGTTATTTTTACCGCATCGGAGACAAAATTTCACGTCTGTGGCCCGATTCAGGTAGTCCTGTCTACTGGCATCGCTTTGATCGCGGAGCGCAGAGCCAACACATAGGCCAGCAATGTAGGTGCCGCACGCAGACTACTGCGCACCACATCCGCAGGCCAGCGGGCACAATCATGTGCTGCGCTGCGCAACAACTCTGCTGCCGTGAATGAGGCTGCATCGAACTGCTGCTGAAGCAGCGGATAAACCGGTGCAAGCAGAGTGCGCACAATCAGCGCATGCGGCACAATGCCCACATGCTGCCTGATCCACTCATCCACACGCCCGATATCGGCATGATCCAGCTGCGCAATCAACGCTTGCCATGCAAGCAGTGCATCAGCAATTTTTTTATCCTGCAGAGATGCGACCATACCCGGGCACCCCTCTGCCAATTCTACAGCCAGCTCCAGTGTGGCGACATCCGGCTTATTATCCCCCTCCATCAATGACGCATCGAGTATCCGGCGTACATCATGTTCGGCCAAAGGCATGCACTGTTGCAGCATGCAGCGGGAACGAATGGTCGCGGGCAGGCGTTCCAGGTCGGCACAAACCATCAGCAGCACACTTCCCGCTGATGGCTCCTCCAGCCCCTTCAGCAGGGCATTGGCAGCCTGATGATTCAATCGTTCCGCATCATCCAGGATCACCACTCGTCGCTCACCCTCGCTGCCGCTCAGGGAAAGAAAGCCGAGCATCTGACGTACCTGCTCGATATTCACATCGCGTTTGCCTTCAGCAAGCCCGACTCTGTACACATCCGGATGCGAACCAGCGGCAAGCATCCTGCAACCATGGCACTCGCCGCAATCGTTATGGGAATCGCACATCAACAGGCCGGTCAGCCTCTCGGCCAGCATACGCTTGCCGATACCTTTCATGCCGTAGAGCAACCAGGCATGGTGCATACGCTGTTGTTTCAAAGCCTCTGTAAAACGCAGCTCAACCCGTTGGTGACCCAGCACCGGAGAATTGTGACTCACAGGGAGAAACGCGTCCGGATGATATGATGAACCTGCTGCTCAACGCTCTTGATATCACCGACAGCATCCACGCGCATCATCCGCCCCGGCTCCGCTTCAGCCTGACTGGCGAAGGCAGCTGTCACCCGCTGGTGAAAAGAGAGAGCCTCATCATCCAGACGGGTACTCTTCTCCCCCGCCTGTTGTCGCTGGCGCATCCGTTCCAGAGCCGCTGATACAGGCAGATCAAACCAGAGTGTCAGATCAGGCGTCACGCCGCATTCGGCAAATGTCAGCATCTGACGCAGGAGCTCATCAGCTGCGCCCAGCTTTCTGGCTGCCAGCTGATAGGCCAGTGTGGAATCACTGTAACGATCGCACAATACCCAGTCGCCCCGTTGCAGGGCCGGTTGCACAACTTCGCGCACATGCTGGGCGCGATCTGCCAGAAACAATAACATCTCACATTCAGGCACCGGCACATCCTCACCGGATAACAGCAGTTGACGAATCTTTGCACCCAACTGCGTATCACCCGGCTCGAAGGTGGTAATAATGCGCTTCCCGATTGATGTCAGCCAGTCGGCAGTCAAACGCAGTTGCGTGCTCTTGCCGCTACCATCGCCACCTTCAAATGTGATCAACTTCCCCATACTCACGCTCCAGTCACCCCACCCTGCTCTTGGCAGTCGCTCAAGGCTGAAGAAACGCAGCCGCCACGTAAACCGGTGATTGACGCTACGGCCATTGCCAGCCACACTGCTTTGCCCGATCCACATCTTCCGGAAAATCAACATCGAAACCGGTATCCAACAGCGCCACAGCGTCTCCCTGCCTCTCAATATTGACCAGCGTCTGTACCAATACTTTGCCCGATGACCACTGAACACCGGTAAATATTGATGCTAATAGCCTGCGCATGGCTACCAGGTCATAGCCGCCATCTTCCACCGGACCAAGTACAATATCGTGATCCTGTAAGGCGTCGGCTGCCTGCAGCAAACGCTCATCCGGCATATGAGGCGAATCTGTACCAAGTAACAATACCGATCCGGCACGAGCTGCAAAGGCATACCGGGCCTGCAGCGCCATACGCTGCCCCAGATCTCCCTCTCCCTGTGCACGTAGCGGCAGATCAAAGCCGGCAAAGAACGGGTGTGTCACATCATCAGCGGCTATCACAACATCTGCAAACAGACGTGCAGCCCGCAAAATAACGGTTGTTGCCATGGCGGCATGCAGGGCCGCTGCCTGAGCCGGCGAATAACAGGAGGTCAGCCGCGTTTTCACACGCCCCGTGACCGGAGCCTTGCACATGATGATGACCTGTATGCCTGTCACCTGCTGCATTCAGCGCACCTGCCTGTACATGCTTGCCAGATCCCCTGCCGGGACACCGAAAAAATAGAGCAGGCGCAATCGCCACATCAACATCACGGTCTTGAGTATGCCATGTGTCTCCCAGCGGCGGCTGCTGGTGGTAACCTGCTCACGCAGGCAGGCGATATGCCCCTGTCGTTTCAACCGTTTGGTAAACTCGATATCTTCCATCAACGGCTGAGAAGGAAAACCTCCTGTCGCCTCAAAGTGTGAACGGCGGACAAACAGACACTGATCGCCGGTACTGATCAAAGTCAGGCGGGAGCGCGTATTGATAAACCATGCGATCATCCGCAGGAGCGGATGCCCGCCCGAGAATCGAATATCAAAACGACCGGCAACTGTAGCAGCATCCTGCATGGCTCTTTTGACTGCCGTAAAACAGGATGAGTTAATCTCTGTATCCGAGTGAATAAACAACAGAATATCCGCATCTGTGACAGAGGCGCCGGCATTCATCTGATTCGCCCTGCCTGCTGCACGACTGATCCAGCGGATGGTTGAGTTCTCCAGCATCTGACATGTGCCATCGGTTGAGCCGCCATCCACAATCACCACTTCATCGGCCGGCAGCGCATGCAACCGCTCGAGCAGCGCAGGCAGCAGAGCCTGCTCATTGAGGACAGGCACAACCACTGCGATGCTGCATTCACGCATCAATGCTTAAGGAGACCCAGCCACTGCCCGGCTCGCGAAAATTGGTCACCTGACCGCTCCATGCGCGACCGGCCAGCGCAATCAGGCTCTCACCATGCATATAAAGGCGTATATCCAGTTTCAGCTGCCGCCCCTCCACTTCCACTTCGGAAGCAGGCACCAGTTGTTGCACAATGGTCTCATCTACATCCATAGATTCCAGTCGCTTACGACTCATGGCTTTGCCGAGGATTACGCCCTTACCGCCGTGACGTGCCGCAGGCTTGAAGACCCACTGTTTGCGATCGCGCCACATCGCCTGATGATCCATATCTGCCATTCTGTGCGTTTCCGGCGTGACAGCTCGGATCAGGTCGCACTGATTCATATCAACGCATGACTCCAGCAATCCCGGTTGCCACCAGTCCACCATGCGCCTTTTATCACCAATCAGTGCATAACTGCGCGGGTGTGGATTGATCACGACCTGCCCTGCCTCGTAGGCCGCACGCACATGAGCCAGTTCACGCTCCTCCAGATAAAAGTCCGTATGCCTGTTATAAATGGCATCAACACACTCATCCTTGTAGGTCAGTCGCCCACCTGTCGGTTGCAGATCCTGCGGAGAGACTACACAGGCGTGACGCCCGTCAGCACGCAGTAAATCGGCATAGGCACACATTTCCGGATACATGTATTGCGCAGTGACATCTTCGTCCATGATGGCGATATTCATCCACTGTTGCGGAAACATCGCGACCAGTCGCTCCGGCAACAGGCCGGGCAGATGTGCGTTAGCGGGCTGAGGTAACCAACGCCCGTCCCCGATATAGAGGCCGCCCGCATTATTATTGATCTCAATCAGCTTCGGGCCACTTGCAGTCAAATGAAAATCAAAACCCATCAGCACACTGGGCCATGCTGTAGCAATACGGGCAGTAGCAGGCAGCTCATCTTCCAGTGCTACCAGATAGGCGGGGTTATCTTTCAGGCGGAACACGGTGCGGGAAAAACGGAGCATCGTATCCAGATCAGAAGATGAGATAGGTACAGGGGTTTCGCTGGCCAGAGACGTCGTCATGGGCAAAACCTAGAGGCTACGAACGGAATTGCATCCATCAGATGATTGGCCTGCAGCAGCGTCATCTGTTCATCTCCGCCGACAGCTCCGGAAATGAGGCAAAAAAGCAGGTACGCTCCTGCGGTAAGCAGCATATTCCGGGTGATGTTCGAGCATCCTGCGCTCTTCCAGCCGGGATCCGATCAGAAAATAGAGTGCAACGGCCAGTGTCATACTCAGGCTGTTGATACTCTGAAGCGGGCTGGCAAGCAGCATCAGTATGACTCCGCTATACATCGGGTGGCGCATATAACGGTAGATACCGCTGATCACAAACGGATCGACATCGTGAGCCGACCGCCGAAACCCCAGAAAAGCCATGGTATCGATCGGTCTGAAGGCGGCGAAGATGATGATCGCACCGGTGATTTGCAGCATAACCAGCATGTAGAACAACACACCCTCTGCACGAAACAGCTGTAGGTCCGGCAATGCGTGAATGCAGAACAGCCATATAGCTGTCAGCAATAGCGACACAATCGTATAGAGTAGTCTGTAGCGCGGCTCATCCCATCCGTTTGATGCTGCCCATTGCTTGCAACGACGAGTGGCCAGCAGACTGTGGATGATGGCAAATACGAGCGTACTCAGCCAGATGAGCAATATGCTCTGCAACGGGGCTAATCTGTTATTCGTGTCAGGCGGTTGCAGTCTGTGTGGTGGAATATTCCCTCGACACCATGAATCTGCAGATGGGTATCCTCATGGTAGGAAAAAGCGCCGTCCTCATGCAGTTCGACCGACAAATCATATCGCACCGTTCTGAAAGCCTGATCCAGAAACGGATTGGAAAGGATGCCGAAGGTGGTTGACCCGAGCAGGGCTTGCATGGTGAATGCTGTCGCATCCGCAGATGCATCGCCTCCGGCATTGATGGTGACGCCGCGGGGCACCATAAAACAACGCATCACCTGCCCTGCTTTGGCATCCCACAACCAGTAACCGACCTCTTCATGGAACGGGTCGTCACAACCCAACGGCCATGCCGTGGTTGCGTAGCGTAACCCGTAAAGCAGCTGGGGACCGTTGACGACCGGCCCCAGCGGCTCAAACTGCAAGCGCTCACGATACGGCGTTTCCACCGGGCCATGGCGACCCGCTGCCACATCTATGCCTGCCTCTCCACTCCATGTGCCTGCAAGGCCGGAGAGTGGCCCGAGACAACTCACTATATCGGCACCACCTACCGCCTTATCAAATACATCCATGATTCTCTCCTTTTACGACAAAGAGACACAGAGTCACGAAGAAACAATATCTGATAAAGATCGTAAATCTTCTTATGACTCTGTTTCCCTGCCCACTGCGGTAACGGTTTTGACTAATCCATCCAGTTCAGGGCGTGACCTGCCGGACGCGGAAAGACCGGATATGTAACGCTTGGAGGTGTACCGGTCAGTGTTTTCAGAAAGGCCACGATATCGGCCACATCGGCATCGGACAGCTTCGTGCCCAGTTGTACCCTGGCCATTATGCGTACTGCTTCGCTCAGTGTTTTCACCGAACCATCGTGAAAATACGGCGCCGTCATTGCTACATTACGCCAGGACTGCACGCGGAAGTAATGATCATCATCATGCTTGCCGGTCACAGCTTCGCGACCTGTATCAGTGCCATAGTTAAATTGCTGGAATGTATTATTGGTGAACAACGGACCCGAGTGGCAGGAAGTACAACCAATATCATCCACCTTCTTCATACCGCGTTTGGCGGCAGCCGAAATATCGCCTTCTCCCCGCACATAGCGATCGAATGGCGCATCCGGAGTCAACAGCGTACGCTCGAATGCACCAATGGCTTTGGCCATGTTATTGAAAGAGAGGCCGTTTTTACCGAACACCTTATCAAACTCAGGTCCGTAACCGGCTTCCTGCAAACGCGCGACGAGCTGCGCCTCTGTGTCATCGGCCATTTCCACCGGGTTCATCGGCGGTCCCTTGGCCTGATCCTCCAGCTGTGGAGCGCGCCCGTCCCAGAACTGCGTTGACCAGAATGCAGCGTTAAATGAGGTCGGCGCATTACGGCCGCCTCTCTGCCATTTATGCCCAATCGAACGCACCTGATTATCCACACCCCATGAGCCAAGGTTGTGGCAGGAGTTGCAGGAAATATTTCCGCTCTTCGACAATGCAGGATCCAGGTACAGCTGCTTGCCCAACTCGACTTTTGCAGGGGTCATCGGATTATCAGCTGGCACGGGTACGCTAGCCGGCAGTGCTCCCATGCCTTCAGGCACATCGGCCGGTCGCTCAGCTGCCTGAGCCAGTCCGACGGACGCAGTCATAAACGCTATGGCACAGTATGATATATATGTTTTCATATTCACCCCTTTTTTAGGAATATTTACTATTTAGGAATAGTATGCAACCATACGCCCATGTCAACCAACCATGAAATCTCCACCCTGTTGCGCAGCCACGGCCTGCGCCTGACCCCACAACGTCTGGCCGTGGCCGGACTGGTTCTACCCAGACATACTCATGTCACCGCGCGCAGCGTTTATCAGCAACTCAAGAATGAACATCCTGCCCTGTCGATGAATACGGTTTACCTGACGCTGGGCCAGCTAGAGTCCTGCAATCTTCTCAATCGCTTTGAAATCAATGGCAATGCAGTTTTTGACAGTAATACCCTGCCACACGATCACGCCTGTTGCAGTAAATGCGGCACCATTATCGATCTGCCCGGCGCACAGCCGGAATTACCACTGCTGCCCACAGCATTAAAGGAGTGGCAAATATACGGCGAACAACGCATCTGGATTGGGCTCTGCCCGGCTTGCATCGGTACCGACGGATGAGTGGCACTCACTTGTGCGATTTTCCGGCCTGATCAATCATATAGTCCACAGCCGCTCTCACCCGGCCATTGGAACAGGCATCGCATCCACCTTTGGCCGGCATATTGCCGTTACCACGAATGGCTATTTCATATAATTTTTCGCGTCCCTGATCCAGCAACACATCCCAAACATGTTTATCCGGGCCCGGCGCCCCCATCAGCTGACTGGCATGGCACATCTCGCAACTGGACTCATACAGCTTTTTACCATCATCCAGCGAGAATTTTCTGCCCATCTCCACTTCCACTGCGGGAGGCTGGCTCTTCACTGACTTCAGGAAACTGGCAATAGCCAGCATATCATTACGATTCAGATAGCGCAGGCTGTTATGTTCAACACCTTTCATCGGGCCGTCCAGCTCGGCATGTGTCGGCATTTCATTATGCAGAAAAATATTCGCGACATCCTTGTTGGCCAGATGCCGCAAACCTTGTGAGGTAATATTCGGTGCATAATAGCCCTCCACAAATGCTCCGGCGAGATAATGATTTTGCTCGGGGACACCAAAATAATTCAATGTTGTATGACATAAAGCGCAATGACCGGGGCCTTTTACTATAAACGCCCCCCTGTTCCTGGCTGCAGAGAGAGCCGGATTTGCCTTGAATTCCCCCTTGCGGAAGTTAAAGAAGAGCAGTCGCCATCCAGCTTGCAGCACGCGGTAATTGAACGGCCACCTCATCTCCTGCTTATGATTTTTCTGCCGAACCGGAGGAACGGCATCCAGATACGCTTTGATATCCAGCACATCCTGACGACTCATCTTGTTAAAATAATTATATGGGAACACCGGATAATAATAGGAGCCGTCAGGTGCTATGCCCTGACGCACAGCCCGTACAAAGTCATCATCACTCCAGGTGCCAATGCCGGTATCTTTATCCGGTGTGATATTCGGTGCGTATAGTGAGCCGAATGGCGTTTTTATCTTCAGGCCACCGGCAAAAGGTTTGCCATGATCCGCCTCATTGGTATGGCAGGTAAAGCAATCCGCCATTTTGACCAGATATTCACCACGCCTGATTTGTTCGGCACTATGCCCGGATTGAGTGAGGTTGAGTGCCGGGTAGTTCGAATCACTGAACGCAATGGTACCTGGATCGGCATGCGCAGAATCTTGGAACCCGATCACCGGAATGAACCCCAGAAGCAAAGCAATCGTTAGCAGCAACCTGTTGTAATCGCTATCAGCAGATAACATAGTCATCAGATTATCCGTCAGCATTATCTTTGATATGTCCCGGCTCATCTGCTTCCAGATAGGCCTCTTCAACAACAGACAGATCAACCTCATCAAAACCATCAATCATCGGTGTAACATGATGAATAAAGCCCTTGCCGATTGTCAACATATACAGGTGAATCATCAGAAACAGGATCAGGGCAAAAGCTGCCAGCGTATGCACCAGCGCCACTGCCGGAGGAAAATTCACCAGCCCTGTCCATGTTCCGCCAAGCACAAGATAGAGGTAAATCAGCCCCGAAATCCATACCATCGGGAAAATCACTACCTTTACCCCCAAATATGCAGCTGCCTGCAAAGGATTGTGCTTGCGCCAGAAGGCCTTGCGGTATGGATGGTGCTCCCCCTGAAATATGCCATAGGAATAGAACCGGACGATGCGCCATAACCCCTGCCTTGTCGGCATATAATGTCTCCAGTTACCCGTGGTAAACAGCCAAAAGGTGGCAAAAGCCCACAGTACCAATAACCCTGTGGCTACTGCTGTATGGATATTTACCGCAGTTTCAAAGCTGATTAACGTATGAATGCCGTGAATTCTCAACCCGGTAAACAACAGGGTCAGAATGGCCCCCGCCTGCAACCAGTGCCATAACCGCTCAAAACGGGTGTAAATCATAATCCGGTGCATACTCATGACTGTCTCCTCCTCGCTCCTGCGAACAGACGCATCAGCATATGAATCAGAATGGCCAAAGCCGTCAGGGCGATGGCAATCCATGCAGTCTTATCCAGCCATGGAAAGCGATCATGACTGGCCAGATATATACCACCGATCCCATCCAGACGCCCGCTGGCACTGTGGCACTCCATACACGCCAGTGCATTCTCTTTCGGGGCAACCATGTGCGTGGTCGGCCAATAGGAGTAGGTTTTTATAAAGCCCACCTGACCGCTGAAGGGCAGGTTTGCATCCTTCATTCCGCGCGCCACAGCTTTGGTCAGGTTGAAGTTACCCCAGAACGATTCGTCGTCATTTCCCCACAGGTGTGTATAAACCAGATTGTTGTATTTTTTGTCGTATTGCAACCATGTCTCCATGCGTTTGAAGGGCCAGATGCGCGATGCCGAATCTTCGGATGATCCTTCCAGGTGGTTGATATCAACAGGTTTGGTCGGATCAAAATGGGTGTCTACCGTGGTATAGATTGTTTCACCATTAAACCAGGCATAATAAGGCACGACATTTTCGCCATTTTTAAAATTGCCCTTGATTGACCAGTAAGTCTCCCGCTTTTCACCGTTACCCTGAGTATAATCCTCTTCCATAAACCCCTTACCGTTTTTTGTGCGGCCGGCTGTACGCCAGTCCCAGAACGTGCGGGTCGCTACACCACCACGGGCAAACGCCGGGATATGACAGGACTGACAGGCTACGCGTTTAACATGTGTGTTGAGCATCAGGTGTTTCACCGAACCCTTCGGGTGCGGCGTTAGCCCGTGACAGGACTCGCATGATGTCGCCATACGCCGGAAGCCAGGTTTGCCGACACCTTTGGTATCTTTCGCCAGCAACTGATAACGGCTGCCACTCCATAAATGGTTCCGGGTCATATGACAGGCCGTACAGGCAAAGTTCTGCCCGTCCGGAGACATGTGAACGTCTACCGATTTCGGCGGATTTGCCATGATGGATGAGAGATCGCCATGTTTGACATTGTCACCGCCGCCGCCGTAAAAGTGGCAGGATCCGCAGTTTGCACGACCGGGCATGCCGACATTCTGGGCTACCTGCTTCCAGTCGATCGGTTTTTTTCCGGCAAACAGAATAGAGCATGCAGGACTACCCTTGGTGGGTGGCAACCGATAATAGCTCCCCGTTGTATCATGGCAGACAAGACAATCTATTTTATCCTGTGTCTTCGGTAACTTGAAGTTTTTAGCGCCATAGCTGATATGGCACTGAGCACACATGCCCTCGTTACCACGGGCATTGCTGCAGAAGTTATTGATAAGGTGTTCCTTGCCCAGTAACTGCCCTGTTTTCTTGTTATGATAACTCCATGTCCAGTGGATGTTTTTCATAATTTGCTTGCCGGCCTGATTATGGCAGGAGAGGCAGGCTTCAGTCACCTCCGGGCCTGTCTTAAAATCTTTCTGCAATACCTTAAACTGCGAATGATCCGCGGTTGTGCTGATCGGATGCGCTGTTTTTTCTTCGGAATAACCGTATGCCGCCCATGTGATGGTGCCGGCAAAGCATGATAAAAGCAGAAGTATCTGTAGCAGTTGAACATATCGTTTCATAGCAGCCTCCCCCTGTTCTTATAAGCGCTTACTTAAACTGAAGGCGCCTCTGACCTGCCCCAACTCATAACCTGTAGCCTGATCCTGCGGGTAATACTGTTTCAGTGCCGCAGTCACATCCGGACTAATAACCTTGCCATGACAGACAAGACAAACCGGTTCAACCACCTGAGCCTTCATAAAACGGTACTGACCCTTTTCGATATGGCTGGCAATCATCCCTGAGACCGGTTTACCCGCTGCCTGCTCTCGGTCAAACCGCCGGAGAACAGCACTCTCCCATGCATCGGGGATTGCCGTTTGTTGATTGCGAGGCTTCAGACTAACCCGTTTAATACTCCAGCCGGTTTCATCGCCAAGTTGTACTGCCAGTGTCGGTGCGGTTTTCGAACAGACCGCAACAGCGTGTGCCGGTCCTCCTTCCTGCAGCGCTTTTTTGAGCTTCGGCTTAAGGGTTGCGACAAACTGCTGCACGATAGACGCCGCCTCTTTCTGTAAAGCAGCCTGTTGCTGTGCGTCCACTACCGGCTCACGCAGACAGCCGGTCAGCACCATTGTTATAGATAAAAATAATAACGGCCTGAGCAACATAAGCCCTCCATAAACCCTCAAAAACCATTATATCATGATAAGATGCTATAAATACGTCTGTGACAAAGTCACCGTAAACGCAATGAACAGATGATAACGACTACCCACACCCCACGATGGAAGCCTCCCCTGTGCCACTCGTAAGTACGCGGAAATACTATATACGTCATTTTTTCTTTATTTTACGGCTAATTGTTGATGCTCGGCCTGCCCTCTACTGTGTGCTTATCAGGCTAATATAAAATAATATTAATTGACAAATTATTTTATTCTAATATGGTGCTTCATGTTATGAGAAATAAACTGACCCGCGAACTTGCTGCCGCCCTGGCAATCAAAGTGCTGTTCATCATACTAATATGGCAGACATTCTTTTCCGGCCCATCCCGGGAAATGAACACCAAAGAGCAGATCCTGGGCGGAATAAACAGGGCTACGGTTACTACAGGAATAAAAGGAGAGACCCGATAATGGATTCGCTTGTTGAAATTTCGCGGATGCAATTTGCATTTACCGCGCTGGTTCATTTTGTATTTGTACCACTAACTCTGGGGCTCAGTTTTCTACTGGTCATTATGGAAACTGTCTATGTCATCACCGGCAATGAGATATATCGCTCGATGACACAGTTCTGGGGCAAGCTGTTCGGTATCAATTTTGCCATGGGCGTCGCCACTGGCCTGACGATGGAGTTCCAGTTCGGCACCAACTGGGCCTATTACTCACACTATGTTGGCGATATTTTCGGCGTACCGCTGGCCATCGAAGGCATGATGGCATTCTTTCTTGAGTCTACATTTGTCGGCCTGTTTTTTGTCGGGTGGAAGCGGCTAACCAAATATCAGCATCTGCTGGTTACCTTCCTCGTGGCGCTGGGCTCCAATATGTCTGCGCTGTGGATTCTGATTGCCAATGGCTGGATGCAGAACCCTGTCGGTGCTGCATTTAATGCCGAAACGATGCGTATGGAGTTAACCAGCTTTTCCGATCTGCTGTTTAACCCGGTCGCACAATCAAAATTCGTTCATACGGTGAGCGCCGGTTATGTCACCGGCAGCGTCTTTGTACTGGCGATCAGCGCGTGGTATCTGCTCAAGGGCAGACATATCGAATTTGCCAAACGTTCCTTTGCGATTGCAGCGGGCTTCGGACTGGCAGGCATCGCTTCGGCAATCGTGCTGGGGGATGAGTCCGGTTACACCATCGGAGATGTGCAGAAAGCCAAAATGGCGGCTATCGAGGCGGAGTGGGAAACCCAGCCGGCCCCGGCCAGCTTCACCCTCATCGGCCTGCCGGATCAGGATGCCATGCAAACCCGTTATGCTATTCAGGTTCCCTATGCGTTGGGATTGATTGCTACCCGCTCGATCGATAAACCGGTCGAGGGGCTCAAAGAGATCATCACACACAACGAAGCGCGCATCAAAGACGGCATCATCGCTTATGGTGCACTACAGCAGATGCACAAGGGACAAAAAGATGCAGCCACCATTGGGCTGTTGAAGGCGCATGAGGAAAATCTCGGTTATGCCCTGCTGCTGCGTAAATATACACCGAATGTGGTCGATGCCACAGATGCGCAGATTCATGAGGCAGCTATGCATTCCGTACCCAGAGTGGCACCGCTGTTTTTCACCTTCCGCATCATGGTAGCCACCGGCTTCATGTTGTTGCTGCTCTTCGTGTTATCCGCATGGGCAGTCTATAAAAATAATTTCATGGATAAACCATGGCTGCTCAAAATGGCAATGTGGTCGCTGCCATTACCATGGATTGCGGCGGAGCTGGGGTGGTTTGTCGCTGAATACGGGCGTCAGCCGTGGACCATCAGCGGTATTTTACCGACGTGGCTATCCACATCGAGTCTCACTGCCGGTTCGGTCACCGCCAGCTTCATTGCCTTTGTGCTGTTCTATTCGGCACTAAGCATTGCCGAGATGTATCTAATGATTAAATACGCCCGCAAGGGCCCTGCACTACTGAATGCACATTGATACAGGGAGAGTAAATCATGTTCGATTATGAAACTTTAAAACTAATCTGGTGGGCTCTGGTCGGCGTACTGCTGATCGGATTTGCACTAACCGATGGATTCGATCTGGGTGTGGGTGCCTTGCTGCGTATTGTCGGTAAAAATGACGATGAACGTCGCGTCATCATCAATTGCGTCGGTCCGACATGGGATGGCAATCAGGTCTGGCTGATTCTGGGGGCAGGCGCAGTATTCGCCGCCTGGCCGGTAGTCTATGCCGTCTCATTTTCGGTACTCTATCCGGCCATGCTGGCTGCCCTGTTTGCACTCTTCTTCCGACCTACAGGGTTTGAATACCGGAGCAAGCTGACCTCACTACAATGGCGCGGATTCTGGGACTGGGCCCTGACGGCTGGCGGTGCCCTGCCGGCCATCGTGTTCGGCGCAGCGTTTGGTTTGATGCTGACCGGCATTCCGTTCCACTTTGATGCGGAAATGCGCGTGGTGATGGATGGCGGTATTCTCGACACCCTCTCCCCGTTCGCCATTCTGGCCGGACTGGTTTCACTGGCCATGTTGATGATGCATGGCGCGGCCTTCCTGAATGTCAAAACCCGCGCTGCCGTACAAACACAGGCCAGACAGGCGCTGAGGTTCACTGCCATCGCATTTATCGTACTCTTCGCGCTCGCCGGCTATTGGGTGATCTATCACCTTCAGGGGTATCATGTCGCTACGATTGGCAACATGAATGCAGGCCTGGCACCTACGGATAAACACGTGGTTATGGCTGTCGGCGCATGGATGCAGAACTTTTATGATATGCCGTGGATGTGGATTGCACCGGCGATGGGATTTGTCGGGGCTCTGGCGGCTATCGTGCTATCTGCATTACCCGTCACAGCGTTTCTGGCCACCGGCATCAGCGTAACCGGTGTAGTTCTGACTGCCGGCTTCGCCCTGTTTCCATTCATGCTGCCCTCCAGCAGCATGGCTGATCATAGCCTGACGGTATGGGATTCGAGCTCCAGCGAACACTCACTCTGGCTGATGGTGGTTGCCGCAGTGATTTTTGTGCCATTGATTCTCGCCTATACAACCTGGGTGTACCGCGTGCTGCGTGGCCCGGTTCTGGTTGAGGATGTTCGCCGTGATGAATACGGCATGTATTAAGGAGATATGACAATGTGGTATTTTGCATGGATTCTGGGTGTATTGCTGGCTTGCGCGATGGGCGTCCTGGCAGCTGTATGGTTTGAGTTTCACAAAGATGATATAACACCTGATAAAGGTCTGAAGCACCGGTAAAAAGCGAGTATGCGCGACTGAAAAGGCAGTTTATTTCAGTCGCGCATACTCCACAAAACAGGGCTCTTCACAGCTAATCTATATTATAGGATATGCATATTATCCTATTGAAATAAAAGATATAAACTGACTTATACATATCTGTTTGTCGCGCCGGATCTCAAAGCCAACAGCTTAGAGCACCACTGTCTCTGGCAAGCTTGAAAATTGCACGAATGCTTTTTTACTGACGATAGGTTGCGTGGCACTGAATGCAGTAATTCATCGTATCACCAAGTGCAATCAATGACTGCTTCGTATCACCTTTTTTCAGCACCTCAGCCAGGTGAGCAGCGCTCTGATGAAACGATTGAGCCAGAGACCTGAACGCCTCGTTTTTCATGCCCTTGCACATTTTCCCCATTCGCTTTCCCATGCCCAGGTTTCGGGTTGCTGTATCCGATGCCTTATCAAAATCCCCCGCTGCAATGGCATCTATAATATCTTTTACTGCTTCCAGGTGGATGCGCATTTTTGCCTTTTGCCTCACCTTCATCCGTTCCGGAATACCGGCTGATTCGCGTTCATCAACCATCGGCTGCATGCCTTTTCCCATCATGCCGCCGCCCTGCCCCATCATCCGTCCCATCTGCATGCCCGGGCGCATCTCTGTTGCAGAATCTGCAGCCAATGCACTGACGGAGAGTGACGCACAAGCAATAATACCGCATGCTATCCATCTGTATGTTTTCATTTTGACCTCCTGTTTGTGAACCACCCTGCCGGATGCTCCCTTGTGGCCCGATAACAGGCCTGCTTGATGACTGCTATGCTGTAACAAACCAGCTTACTGCGACAGCCATAAATCAATCTCCTTGCGACTCGGTAATCCACCGGCATGCACCACTTCACCATCCACCACTATGCCCGGCGTAGACATCACGCCATAGGAGATAATCGCCTGCATATCTTCCACTTTCTCCAGTACAATTTTCACATTCTTCTCTTCAGCTGCAGCAGCAATCATCTCCATTGTTTTCCTGCAGCTGTTGCAACCACTGCCGAGCACCTTTATCTCTTTCATCACCATCTCCTTTATAATAACAGATTGAATATCAGACCGACTGTTAAAATACCGCCTGCCACTACACCAACAAACACGGCAATAAGCCGCATTTTCAGAACCTTGCGCAAGATCACCATTTCAGGGAAAGAGAGTGCAATCACGCTCATCATAAACGCCAGCACCGTGCCCAGAGCCGCACCCTTGGCGAGCAAGGCTTCAACAACAGGAATAATACCGGCAGCGTTGGAATACATCGGCACACCGATCAGGATCGCGGCCGGCACAGACCACCATGCGGCATCCTTGCCCATAAGGCCGGCCATATAGTCCTGCGGCACATAACCGTGAATGCCCGCACCAATGGCCACACCGATCACCACATAGAGCCAGACACGACCGACAATCTCTTTCACCGCGTTGAAACCGGCATGCAGTCGATCAGCCATATTGATGGACACCGTTTTAACAGCAGGATCGACTTTTGCCATATCACGCACCCAATCTTCCAGATACGCTTCCATCTTCAGCCGGCCGATCACCCAGCCGGCAACAATCGCAATTGATAGCCCCAACCCCAGATACAGCAGTGCGACTTTCCAACCCACCAGTGCAAACAACAGGGTGAGCGCCACTTCATTGACCATGGGGGCTGCAACCAGAAATGAGAATGTGATGCCCAATGGCACACCGGCCTGCACAAAACCGATGAACAGGGGTACCGCCGAGCAGGAGCAGAACGGCGTTACAATACCGAGCAGAGCAGCCATGATATTCCCCACGCCTTCTCGCTTGCCTGCCAACAGGCTGCGCGTACGCTCCGGCGTGAACCATGAGTTAATCATGCCCATCACCATCACAACAGCAGTGAGTAACATCAGTACTTTGGGGGCTTCATAAATCAGGAATTGCAGGCTGCCTGCCAGGTGACTCTGTTGATCCACCGGCAACAGAGCCGTTAATGCTGCAGCACCGCCGGCCAGATTGGCGTAGATAACACCCCATAACAGAGCAGCTATCAACAAAAACAGCCTCGGGTAGCGATCGGGCACCATTTTCAGAGCGCTTAGCGAAGCAGATTGAACTGCATGTGACATCTCAATACCTCTTTCTTATAGCATCATAACAGAAGACGAACGAAGCTGTAAAAAGATGCAGGTATTATTTCAAGGGTGGTCTGGGCACAAAACTGCAGACATGGCCGCTTTCATCAAGGCGAACCTGACAATTCTCCTCCAGTGTTTGACGCAGGCGCCGCCGCGCCCGTTGAATGCGGGATTTTACTGCCGGCAGGCTTAAGCCCTTTAAGCTCGCAAACTGTTGCTGCGACATACCGTTAATATCGCAGCAGTTAATCACCTCTCTGTCACCTGCAGACAGTTCGGAGAGGACACGTGGAATACATTCGGAGAGGTTATCTACCGTTTCAGTCTCCGGTAGGTCTGCCGCAATGTCATCAGGCAATTCGACCAGCTCGCGTGTAAGTCGGTAACGGTCAATCAAGGCATTGCGGGTTACCCGATAGAGCCACGCGCGCGCATTCTCAACCGTACAGAAGCGCTCTCCCTGTAACATCGCCTTCTCGAACACATCCTGTAACAGATCATCAGCATCTGCCGCATTATCCAGCCGACTGATGAGCCAGCCGCGCAATTCTGCCTCATGATTATGCCACGCCCTGATCAGACACTTCAAACCAATACCCCTGTTTTATCCGCTGCTGACCCCACTACCTCTGCCGGATCACAAGCGTATCTATTCATCTTTGGCATCCATAAGACGCTTCTTGACATACGGAATGATAAAATCGGCAAAAATATGTGCTACAGGTGAAGCATGCGCCGGCATCAACAGACTCATCGGCCGAACCAGCTGCGGTGTAAACGGGCGTGTTGTCAAAATGCTTTCACCCGTAGGCAAGCAGAATTGCGATACCACACCGATTCCAAGCCCCTGGCGCACGGCCTCCAGTACTGCCGATACGCCGCCCAGACAGAGATGTACTTCCGGCCGTCGGCCTGTTTCCGTCATCATGGCCTGCTCCAGCACATCCCGCGTTCCTGACCCGGCCTCGCGCCAGATGAGTGGATACATTGCCAGCTCACTCAGCTCGATTGCCGGTTGGGCAGCCAGCGGATGGTCAGGTCGCATCACGGCGACAATCCTGTCATGTCCAAGCAGCTCTACACTGCAGCAATCAGGCACAGCCGTCGGCAACAGACTCTCGACCAACCCAAGATCATGTGTGTCCATACGGTCAAACACCTGTTGACTATTGGCACTATCGACAAAAATCTCAATTTCAGGATATAACTGATTAAATAGTACCAGAGCCGCCGGCAGAAAAGAGCCGGCAATCGTCTGGCTGGCAGCCAGACGAACGCGTCCGGCAGTCAGCCCCTGCAACCCATCGGCAAACAGCTCTGTCTGCTGCAAACTATGCTGTACCTGCAAAGCATGGCGATAAAATATCTCGCCTGTTGAGGTCAGAACCACGCCGCGCCCCTGCCGACGATATAGCGGTACACCGACACTGTCCTGCAAGCGCTTTAACTGGTTGGATATGGCCGGTTGAGTCAGGTGGCGCGCTGCTGCAGCCATACTGACACTGCCGGTCTGAGCCAGAGCGACGAAGCTGAGTAATTGATCAGGGTTGAGACGCATCGGCCTATGATATCACTGACAGTGATATGTTTCATTACAAACCATCATTATTAATCACCAATATCTGTTTATAAGATTTGCCACCGTATTTTCAGGAGGTGATGCTTGTTCAGTCCCAATAAACGCGCAGATACAATCAATGGCATTCTGTTTGTCTCACTATTTGCACTGGCCGCAATACAAATCAGCCAGTGGTCCTGGATAAAGCACGCGGGAATCAGCCCACTGATTGTCGGCATTTTGCTGGGCATTCTGTATGCCAATACGCTGCATCACCGGCTGCCTGAAGAGTGGTTGCCAGGCATCAGTTTTTCAGCCCGAAAAATACTGCGACTGGCTGTCATTCTCTATGGTTTTTATATCTCCATTCAGGAGGTGCTGGCCATTGGCTGGGCAGGTGCCGGCACTGCTGCCATTATGATGAGCAGCACATTGTTACTGGCTTACTGGCTGGGCGTATATCTATTGGGTATGGACAAACAAACAGCCCTGTTAACCGGTGCCGGCAGTGCAATATGTGGCGCTGCAGCCATTCTGGCTTTTGAACCGGTCATCAAGGCCAAAGGCCACCAGACAGCGGCGGCAGTCGCGACTGTAGTCTTGTTCGGCACAATCTCCATGTTGCTCTATCCGATGTTGTTTGATCTGGGAATACTTAACCTGAGCAGCAGCGGTTGGGGCATTTATATCGGCGCAACCGTACATGAAGTCGCGCAGGTGGTTGGTGCAGCCAGTGATATAGGGCAAACGGTGTGCGATGATGCTGTCATTGTAAAAATGACACGGGTGATGCTGATTGTACCCACACTATTATTGGTCGGCTGGTGGTGGGCCAGGCAACAAATAGTAGAGACAAGCAATAAGCGCGCGCCGCTGACCATACCCTGGTTCGCACTGGGATTTCTCGGCGTCGTGTTATTTAACTCACTGCACCTGTTGCCTGCATCCCGGGTGGAGCAGTTACAGCAGGTCGATCAGTTTCTGCTGACCATGGCCATGACGGCACTGGGTATGGAAACCAGTGTGAAAAAGCTAAAGGGAGTCGGTATTAAACCGTTTGTATTAGCCGCTCTGCTATTTATCTGGCTGATCGGAGGCGGCTATACAATGACCTATCTGCTGACCTGGAGATAAGTAGAGCTGCTCAAGCCCTTGCCATCATCAAAACAATGCTGTCTTGTCAGATTGCCGGCAAAGGAGGGTGCCATTAGCGAATGCTCAGGTATTCAGGAAACCGGCCTTGGTTTTTCATCACCCTTGATCAGACGCACCAGCATCAGCGCCATCAGTGCCAGCCCGATCATGGAAAATGCGCCCAATCCTTTTGATTTCAACCACTGGCAGAAAAACACCCATGCAGCCAGGGAGAGAAATACTGCAATACCGCCCACCATTTGCAGGATAAACTCAGTGACGCCGCCGGCTCGTTTACCCGCCGCAAAAATCGCCTTAAACGGTGCTTTCAGTATTGCTTCCAGTTTCAGAAAATAATGCGGACGCTTGAACAACAGCCAGCCAAAACCGACCAGCATCAGTGCAAAGATAGCATAATCAACCAGTAACAGGCTGAGATCCACATTGTCCATCCATTCCGGCGGTGTCTGCCGGGTGGTATAGGCTTCGCCTGTATCCAGCGGGTCCGCCAGTGCGCTCGTCGGAATCATCATAGCGGTCGCCGCCATCCATCGCATGGTTTTCATAAGGCATCCCTCTCTTTTTGTCGTTCTTCCGCGCTGCGCATGGCTTCCAGTCCAAGCGTCATGGCAAACAACATACCACCGGCAGCCGTAGCATGCCATTCATGGGCATTAAGCCAGTGACATAATAACAGCCATCCAACCACGGTCGGCCCGAACACAAGCAGCTGCCGGCCAGGCCCCCTGCCCCGGCAAAGACGCCACAACAGGTATGGAGTCATGCAAAACCAGGTCTGGCGATAGTGATACCCGTACCAGCACGCCCCTCCAATCAGCAGAAACAGAAAAAAATCAATGGCCGTGTTCATTTGGTATCCTGCAACTGGTTTCAGCACCCGGAGTGAGCAAGCGCAATACTATCCATAAAATCGGCCAGCCATGCCAGAACAGATCAAAAATATCTACCGGTTTGACCAGTGTCCCGTCAAACAGCATGCGTACTTTTTGCAGCAGATGCGGTTCAGGGAAGACCGGCATTACGCCCAGCAATATTGCTGCAAAAACCAGCATGGTCATGGACGGGCAATGCAACCAGTTCAGCATTCGCATTTTAATACTCATCGCTCAATTCTCCTCTGACATCATTCTGTTTAGCCGGCGGGATAACCATATCCACACACAATCCGGATACAGACTGCAACGAACAGAAGCAGACTGAGCTGTCGCTGCCAACATCAACAACGACACGTTGATATATGACTTATGAAAGCCAGGGCTGCAATCGCTGAGCCAATGCCGCAGCAGGCATGGCTCCATTCAGGGTATCCACCACTTTGCCATCTCTCACCACCAACATCGTCGGAACTGAACGAATAGCATAGCGATCGGCCAACGCGGGGTTTTTGTCAATATCGACCTTCACTACCCTGACTTTGCCTGCAAAGCTTGTCGCCAGCTTCTCCAGCTCCGGAGCCAGCATCTTGCACGGGCCGCACCACGCAGCCCAGAAATCCACCAATACCGGGATGGGAGAGCTCAACACCGTTTCTGCAAAATCTGATTCGTTACAATGCATAACCGGATTAACAGGCAGGTCAGCACCGCAACGACCGCAGCGTACCTGCTGAGTCTTGCCGAGAACCGGTATGCGATTGCGTACGCCGCAATGCGGGCAATCGATAAACCCTGATTGAGTCATATCCACTCCGTCATGCGCCCCATTTTAAATAAGTTCATTATATTATTCAAGGTTAATACAAACCCTCTTTGACGGCTAACCCCTTTGTATTGCAGCAAAGTCATTTCCTGCATATCGCGAAGTTCGTGATTTCCCAATTCAACAATCGTAGGCTGCCATCATGTTAGCCCGATTACACAGCGCATCCCTGAGAGGACTGGATGCGGAACATGTGGATGTAGAGGTGGACCTCTCCAGAGGCCTGCCCTGCTGGACGCTGGTAGGGCTTGGTGAGGCAGCGGTAAGGGAGGCGCGGGACCGGGTGCGCGCAGCCGTCGTCAATTCCGGGTTTGAATTTCCACTCAGGCGCATCACGGTCAACCTCTCCCCTGCCGACAGACGCAAGGATGGATCGCATTTCGACCTGCCCATCGCCATCGGTCTCCTCATGGCTTCCGGGCAACTCAATCGCCAGGAAAAACTCGCCCTGACTGCAGAGCCTCATCAGTCGTATCAACAACAAGCGGATATGCCATTTCTGATCGGAGAACTGGCGCTGGATGGACGACTGAACCCGGTATCCGGCGTATTGCCGCTGGTTCTCTTCGCCCGCAAGCACGGCTTTCACCATGTCATCGTACCTGCCGGCAATGAACAGGAGGCGGCGGCCATTGATGGTATGCATGTATATCCCGCCCCGAACCTGTTAGCGGTTGTACGTCACATCGAGGGCAGCGCAATGCTTCCGCCTGCCAGCATCACTCCTGACACAGCCTTGCTGCCCGCATTATCTGCCGATATGGCAGATGTACGCGGCCAGCAGCAGGCACGCCGTGTACTGGAGATTGCTGCAAGCGGAGGGCATCATTTACTGATGACCGGCAGCCCCGGTGTAGGCAAGAGCATGCTTGCACAGCGACTGCCCGGCATTATGCCGCCCCTGACGCGCGAACAGGCGCTGGAGGTCACACGTATCTACAGTATTTCCGGCGATACCAGTCGTCCTCCGATGAACCTGCAGCCACCGCTCAGGCAGCCGCACCACTCTGCATCCGACGTGGCCATCATCGGCGGAGGCGGCAATCCGCGACCCGGTGAGATATCCAAAGCCCATTTCGGCATCCTGTTTCTCGATGAGTTAGCCGAGCATAAACGCATTGTGCTGGAGACACTGCGGCAACCGCTGGAAGAGGGAAAAGTACGTATCGCGCGGGCCGCTGATTCCGTTGTCTTCCCTGCCCGCTTTCAGCTGATCGCCGCCATGAACCCCTGTCCGTGTGGCTATCTTGGCCACCCTGCCAAAGCATGCCGTTGCAGCCCGTCAGAGATCAGACGCTACATCAGCCGGATCTCAGGCCCTCTGCTGGATCGTTTTGACCTGCGCATCCATATCCCTCCGGTTGATCGTGAAGAGCTTTCCGGCATGCAGGCGGGAGAGAATTCTGCATCCATCCGCAAGCGCGTGCTGAACGCACGACATATTCAATACCACAGACTCGGAGAGGGTTGCGTTAATGCACGCATGACTACCCGTGACATTGAGCGATACGCCCGACCGGATGCGGCAGCTGCCAAACTGCTTGATGAAGCAATGAACCGTTTTTCCCTGTCAGCACGGAGCTATCACCGTATCCTGAAGGTGGCACGCACCATCGCTGATCTGGCTGCCGCAGAACAGATTGACAGCAGCCATATTGCAGAAGCACTGCAATATCGTGGCGAAGAGCTGTTCGACAGTGCTTGAAGGCTGATATCACTGTGACCGACAACAATAATCCGCACAACTGGCTGAACGATCACGGCGACTACCTCTATCGCTATGCCATGTCCCGGCTGCATGATGAGGAGCTGGCATCCGACCTGCTGCAGGAGACACTACTGGCCGGCTGGAAAGGACATGCAGGATTTTCCGGCAGCTCATCGGTTCGCACCTGGCTGGTTGGCATCATGAAACACAAGATTATCGATCATATCCGTAAAGAGATTCGCGAGCGCAATCTGGTGGAAAGCGTGGAGTCGGACCCTACCTCAGCCTATTTCGATGCTGATGGCAGCTGGCATGAAGCGCCGCAGGCCTGGCATGAAAACCCCGAAGCACTGTGCGCCAGCGGACAGTTCCATACTGTACTGGATCGATGTATCGAAAAGTTACCCGAGAAGCAGCAGCTGGTATTCCGTATGCGCGATGTCAGCGGAGAAGAGAGTGAGGCCGTATGTAATACCTGCGACATCAGCGCGACTCACCTGCACGTACTACTGCATCGGGCGCGTATGGCGTTGCGTTACTGCCTGCAACACCACTGGTTCAATCAGGAGGAGAAGTCATGAAGCATGCATGCCAGGAGGTCAGCAGGCTGGCATCCGACAGTCTGGATCGCCCACTCTCCCTGTTGGAGAAGTTGCGTTTTCACATCCATTTGTCGGTGTGCGGAAATTGCCGGAACTACACTGAAAACATGCACCTGATCCATAAGGCAACCGAGATGATGCAACAAACCAATTACGGTCACATCCGGCTGAGCCGGGAGCAGCAGCAGCGACTGCATGACATCCTGCACAGGGAAACCGGCGTCTGATACCCACAACGCTCACTCCAGCGCCAGGAGATAGTTCTCCGGCTACGGGCTTATTTGTCTTTCAAATCCCACACCCCGTCCCAGTCTGATGCAGGCGGGTGTTGAGATAACTGGTCACAGCGATCAGCCATCACACGCCCTATACCCAGGCCGAAGTCACGGTATACTTTTAAAAACAGCGCTTTTGCAGCAACCCACTCGCGCTTGCAGAATAAGTCGTAGGCTTCTGAGTAGTAAGGGATAGAGTTCATTTTTTTGTCAAATCTCGGGTCATTATCAACGAGAAGCTCATACAGAGCTACCGGCTCGCGAAAGTTTTTCAATCGTACCCGGTCAATGAATCGCCAGGAAAATCTCGCATCGCCTTTGATATATACTTCAGCACTGTTGAAAAAACTCTCTGAAATCAGAATCCTGGCATCATAGAACTTGGACATCCCCTCTATTCGGGCTGCTTCATGTACACCGATGCCGATCGGGTGATTGCGTTGATCCAGATAGTAATAGACCAGCGCTATATCCCCGACTGTAATGCCAAAACCGACATCAATATTCGGCCGGGTCACGCCTGCATCCGTTGATTCATTATACACACGCATACGTCCGGTCAGGCGATAAATATTTTCCAGGATGTATTTGGTATTATCTTCGGGGAAGATGGCCATCAATCCGTCGCCATAAATTTCCGTGTGCGTTTTATTGTGTCCCAGATACAGGTATTCATAAGAGGTCTTATGCACATCGAGAATGAATTTATCGTATGTGAATTCCTGTTCTTGGCTGTCACTGTTATTTCGGTACATACCCTGCTCAAAATTCAGCAGAATATCAGTGGAGTCCCGCAGATCGCAGAACATAATGATTCGTTTCGATTTTTCAGCGGCGGGTTGATCACTGCATGCAACAGCTGCCTGTTCAGCCCCTGATATTGCCTTATCAGGTCTATTTGTGCTTACCAAGAGATCTTGCTCCTTCGTGTAAGCATGCAGCGGACGAATCTCTCTGACCAGTCATACAGGAGTAAAAACTCAACTGACTTTTGCGGGCAGGAGAATCGTCCAGATATGGAAGCCGGACGTTCTTCCGCGTACCTGGTGGCTTTTACTCTCTTCACGACTGACCTTGCGGTCCGAATGGAAATAGATTCTGCCATTATTGGCAAAGCTGGGCGCGCCGTCGCTGGCCTTGTTGGTGGTCAGACGCGTCAGATTGCTACCATCACGACCGATCAGCCAGATGTCCCAATTACGCTGCTGCTTACTACTATGCCCGCCATCTTTATCATCTTCATCCTCATCACCGCGATTCGAGGTAAATGCGATCCAGCTGCCATCGGGGCTCCAGACAGGCTGGGCATCAACATGCTCACCGGAGGTCAGTTGTACCAGGTCCGAGCCGTCTGTATTCATCATGAACAGATGCCAGAAATGTCCATCCTGCATGGTAAATACCAGGCGTGAACCATCCGGCGAGAGCGCCGGGTTAGAGCCGGGAGAGAGCACCTTTTCAGCCCCCTGCTCAGTGATCAGGGTAAGGTTGTACTGATAACCACGTCTGTCCCAATCGATGAATGTGGCCTCTGTCTGTCTACCACGATGTCCAACAGCAGTGCCATGTTTTGGGGTCATGCGCGCAACAATCATCTCGCCATTGTTGAGTAGCACCGGGAATCGCAATTCGCCGTCCAGACGACGATACAACTTTCTGACTGATCCACCGTCTACCGGCTTCTCCCATAAATCCAGGCTGTTCTCACGGTAGGAAAGAAATGTCACCTTGTCCGGTCCATACCATGCGGCTGAATCCATTACCTGCTGATCGTAGTCGCTGACCACATTGATCGGATCACCATTTTCAAGCATCCGCTGCGATATAATCGATTTACCGCGATGCGTCGACACCACGAGCAGATGGTTACCATCCGGTGAAACCCTGGGATACATCTCATTTTCACCGGGCTCCAGGGTCAGCAGGCTGGCATGATCACCCGCGTCAGCCGACTCATCCGTATGCAGTGCCTTGCCTGCCTCTTCCAGCCAGTCCATCAGATCTGCCGCCTGCGACGCAGAAGGCACAGACAGCAGCAGCAGAAGGGTCAGGCTGACAAAAGATTGCTTCACAGACGCTGATCCCTACTTCAGCTTCAACTGCCAGATATTCCAGCCCGACGTCAGCTCGGTCTGGGGCTTTTCAGGATCGCGATTAGAGTGAAACACGACTGTATCCTTATCCATCCACGCAGGTCCGCCATCAACAGCGCGGCTGGCATTGGTCAGGCGAGTTATACTGTTGGTGTTCAGATCCATCATATAGATAGAAGTGCGGGTGACTGCACCGGCTGAGTCCCGATTCGATACAAACAGCACACGACTGCCATCCGGACTCCATGCCGGCTCAAAATCACCGAATGGAGAGTCGGTCAACTGGACCAGTTCACCACCGTTGATCTCCTGCATCCACAGATCGTAATTACCCTTCGTTTCACGCACAAATATCACTTTTCGTCCATCCGGTGAAATAGTGCCGTCAAAGGCATTGGGAATCATCGTCAGATCACCGCTCTTTCGGTCAAGTATATACAGCGATGGTGGATCGAATTTATTATCATTGCCTGCCTTGGTGGCCTTATAACCGGCCTTGATTCTGAAGTTATCGCCATCATAGGTGCGCCAGAGCTGTCCGATCAGTTCGGAATCCGGATGCTTGCCAAAAGAGCTCAGCATCTCATTCTGGCGCAATTTCTGAAACGGCGTATCAAAGCACCAGACCTGACCATCACTGCTGGCATTGAGGTGATAGGGAATCACGCCGCCACGGTAGGTCGCACCCGAGATAATAGCGAGGTGGCTCTCCCCGTGACCGCGCCACATCCAGGCGGAAATCGGCCCCAGTCGATTACTGACATAGCCGACCGAGCCATCCTGCACAGCCACGCCGAATCGGATAGCTTCATCCACAACCATCGGCTTTACTTCGCGCACTGCCGCCTTGGGAGAGAATTTAGAAACACGAACCACGCCACTATGATCCGGTACCATCGTGCTATACACCATAAAATCGCCAGCCACTGAGGGGTAGATGCTATCCACGCCCTTGGTAACAATTAACGGCGACACAGGATATAACGCATCCTGAGCCGTTTTATGGCCAGGTTCTGCTGAAAATACGGGTTGGCAAACAGTCATCGCGGCAGCGAATCCCGCCAGTAACAGTCTGGATTTCATTTAGCGCTCCTGTGTACAAAGCCTGTACAAATTATTGGTCGCAATCTTGCAAAACATTTGTTTGAACTGCTTGTGATCTGCGTCACAGATGAATGTATTTTAACGGCGTATTCACCCGCACCGCAAGCACAACGCCAGCGGGAGTGACAGCTTCCGAATCAGATTTTCCCTTCCGACTTTAAATCATTGAGTAAATCTTCATAGCTGATGACCGGTTCGTAATCCTGCGCCTCAAAAGCCATCAGGTTCTGATGATCCTCTGCCAGCAAAGCCTTAACAGCTTCGTTCACCACATCCGATATCGAACGGTTTGTACCTGCCGATTTCAGCTTCAGAGCCCTGTGAATATGCTCATCAAAATAAACCGTGCACTGTTTTGCTTTTGCTTCCGCCATATTTCGCACCTCTCTCATCCACGAGTGTAAAGTCAACACATTAAGACGTCAAAACATCAATGCGCCTACTCTTTCTGGTGCTTTTTATAGTAATTAATCAGACCATTGGTGGACGAGTCATGTCCATGGGTATCTTCAAAGTCGTCCAGTTCCGGCAGAATCTTCCGGGCCAGTTGTTTACCCAGCTCCACGCCCCACTGATCAAACGCATTCACATCCCATATCACACTTTGCACGAATGTTTTGTGCTCATACATCGCGATCAGGCTGCCGAGCGCATGCGGCGTCAACTTTTGAAACAGAATCGAGTTGGTCGGCCGATTGCCCGGAAACACCTTATGCGGCACCAGCGCTTCCAGCGCTTCGCCACTCAACCCCTCTTCGATCAGCTCCTGGCGCACTTCCTCTGCAGTTTTCCCCAGCATCAGCGCCTCGGTCTGGGCAAAGAAGTTGGACATCAGCATCGGATGATGACGCCCGACCGGATTTTTTGTTTCAACCGGCGCAAGAAAATCACAGGGTACCAGCTTGGTACCCTGATGGATCAACTGGTAAAAGGCATGCTGGCCGTTGGTGCCCGGCTCCCCCCAGATGATTGGACCTGTGGAGTAATCAACCAGCGTGCCATCATGTTTGACCCGCTTGCCACTGCTCTCCATATCACCCTGTTGAAAATAGGCCGGAAAACGGTGCATATACTGATCATAAGGCAACAACGCATGTGAATCCGCGTCAAAAAAGTTGTTATACCACACGCCCAGCACAGCCAGAATAACGGGAATATTCTCCTCCAGCGGAGCATGGCGAAAATGCTCATCCATCTCGTGCGCGCCGGAGAGCAGCTTCTCAAAATTATCCATGCCGATATACAGCGCAATGGAGAGTCCCACAGCACTCCACAACGAGTAGCGGCCACCCACCCAGTCCCAGAATTCGAACATATTAGCCGGATCGATCCCGAATGCGGCAACAGCCCGGGCATTGGTGGATACGGCAACAAAATGTTTGGCTACGGCCGTCTTGCTGCCGCCACGGGTAAGGAACCAGTCGCGAGCCGTACGCGCGTTGGTGATCGTTTCCTGTGTTGTGAACGTTTTGGAGACAATGACAAACAGTGTCGTTTCCCTATGCAGATGGCGCAGTGTCTCCACCATATGAGTGCCATCAATATTGGATACAAAATGCATATGGAGCATATCGCGACCAAACGGCGTCAGCGCTTCGGTTACCATCACAGGTCCGAGATCGGAACCGCCAATACCGATGTTCACAATATCGGTAATCGGTTTACCTGTACTGCCCAGCCACTCCCCTGAACGAACCGCTTCGGTAAACTCACGCATCTGCTTCAACACCCTGTTTACATCGGGCATCACATCCTGCCCATCCATCATGACAGGCCTGTTCGATCGATTTCGTAGCGCGGTGTGGAGGACGGCCCGATTTTCGGTATTGTTGATCTTTTCACCGTTGAACATGCGCTCCGTCCAGCCGGAGACATCACACTCCCTGGCAAGCTCTATCAACATTTTCATACTCTCTTTGGTAATGATGTTCTTGGAATAATCAACGAGAATATCATTGAAGTGCGCAGAGAATGTATCAAATCGATTGGCATCAGCCGCAAACAGCTCACGCATATGTACCTGTTTCATTTCTTCAGCATGCGCCGCCAGCTTTTTCCATGAATTCAGTTGCGTCAAATCAGACACGTGTCCCCTCCAGCATGTACTCATCACAATGCACATATAGTACCGACTCAGGAGGTGGAAGGCCAAATAAATTACACCACGCCATGATCCCTCTATGTCGTAATAGATATACCGGCGATAAAATTCTTACATTAGTTCATCCTGCCCGGAATGTGCTAGTCTTCACGCCTGATCATGAAGGGAGCAAACACATGTCAGCACTAAATATTGTATTCATAGCATCTGAAGCCTCGCCATTGGCCAAGACCGGCGGCCTGGCTGATGTAACCGGTTCATTACCACATGCCTTGAAACATCTGGGACATGATTTGACAGTGATCATCCCCTTCTATCGACACCATTTGCAACAAGCAGGTATTACAACCACGCCGATGAATCAGAGCATTGAAATGTGGGCTGATGGTATGCAGCGCATCTGTCCGCTGCACCAGACAGAGTGCGATGGGTTACGTTTCATTCTGGTTGAACAGGATGACCTGTTCGACCGGGAGGGTATCTACGGACCAGCCGGCGGCGCCTATGAAGATAATCTGCTGCGCTTCCTGTTGTTCGACCGCGTTGCGCTGGAAGCTGCCGCCCTGCTGGATCATCCGGTTGATATCCTGCATTGCCATGACTGGCAAACAGGCATGATTCCGGTGTTGCTCAAAACCCAGTACCAGCACCAACCGAATATCGCCCGTGCAAAAACCGTATATACCATTCATAACCTTGCCTATCAGGGCTATTTCCCGGCCACATGGATTCACCGTCTGGGGCTGCCCTCACATCATTATCACCCCGAAGGCTATGAGTTTCACGACCAGATTAACTGCATGAAAGCAGCGATTGCCTATGCCGATGCACTGACAACGGTCAGTCCCACTTATGCTGAAGAGATCCTGACACCGGAGTACGGCTGTCATATCGAGGGCTTCCTGCGCAATCATGCCTACAAGTTAAGCGGCATCGTCAACGGGCTGGATATCGATCAATGGAACCCGCAAACAGACACATCTATTGCCGCCACCTATGGAGCCGGCAACATAGCAGGTAAAAAGCAATGCAAGGCATTACTGCAACAACAATGCGGACTGAGTGTCTCTGCCGACACTCCACTGCTGGTGTTGATTTCACGACTGGCAGAGCAGAAAGGTATCGACCTGCTGTTGGCCAATGCAGCCCAATGGGTGGAGCGTGGTTATCAGATCATTGTACTGGGCTCCGGTGATCCACAGGATGAGCATAGTCTGCACGCTCTGGCTGATGCCTACCCGTCCAGCCTCTATTTCTGGCGCGGCTTTAATGAAACGCTGGCTCGCCAGATCTATGCCGGCGGAGATATCTTCCTGATGCCGTCGCGTTTCGAACCGTGCGGACTGGGTCAGCTGATGGCCATGCGTTACGGCACGGTGCCAGTTGTACGCGCTACCGGCGGCCTGAAAGACACGGTCACCGATCACACCTCCAATCCGGAGAATGCCACAGGCTTCCATTTTACCGATGCAACTCCCGAAGCATTTGATCATGCACTTGAAGCTGCCATAGCCGCCTACCGTCAACCTCACCACTGGTCGGATATCCGCACACGCGCTCTGAAAAGAGATTCTTCCTGGGAAGCATCGGCTGCGGACTATGCGCACTTGTACAATCAACTGCTAAATCGGTAACGCTGATGTCTTTGATACTGGCTGCCGATATTGGCGGCACCAATATTCGGGCAGCTGTCGTTGATAGCTACGGCACACTGCTGCATGAGCATAACGTCACAGCCCGGCTAAGCGACCCTGAGCTGAGCGCAGACGCGATTATCACCATTATCGCCGGTCTGCTGCGTCCGATGCTTAAACATCATATTACGGCTGTCGGCCTTGGCTTCCCCGGCTTTTTTCGCGGTGACAGCGGTATGTTGGCCGCTTCCCCTAATCTGCCCAACATCAGCGAACTGGCGCTGGCTGATCGCCTGCATGAAGCCCTCGACCTACCCGTAGCCGTGCAGAACGACGCACTGTGCGCCGCTCTCGGAGAACATCAGTTCGGTGCGGGCAGAGGCTCACAAAACCTGCTGCATATGACACTGGGCACCGGCATTGGCGGCGGTCTGATCCTGAACAAGCGGGCATGGAGCGGTGAATTCGGCATGGCCATGGAGATAGGCCACTTGCGCGTAGCCGAAGAACGGCTCTGCGGCTGCGGTCTGCACGGCTGTCTAGAAGCCTATGCCTCTGCTACAGCTGTATCCGATCGTTATAAGGAAGAGAGCGGAGAACAACATAGTGCCGAGACGATCTATCAGCTTGCCGTCGCAGGCGATCAACAGGCGAAAACCATCATTGAACAAGCAGGTCATTATCTGGGGGCTGCCATTGCCGAAGCGATCAAGCTGCTGGATATCCATAACGTCACGATCAGCGGCGGCCTGACAGGCGCATGGCCTCTCCTGCACCCTGCCCTGGTAAAGACGCTGGATGAGCGACTGATTCCTCCGCTCAGAAGCACTGTCAATGTATATCGAACGACACTCGGCGATCATGCAGGTCTGCTCGGCGCCTCGGTGATTGCACGCAATGCGCTTGCAGCCCGCGATGCAGAGTAACTAACTACAACCATAGCAGGGCAATCGAATTAAAATATTGTAGTCACCAATATGAGTACATGGATGATCTAGAACTGGAAATATACTTGTCCTTTCTTTGGCGGCACAAAAAGGCAGGAGCCGTTTGGACGAGCTTTAGCTCGCCCGTAGGGTGAAAGCCAGGAGGCTTGAATCACAAAAAGGCAGGAGCCGTTTGGACGAGCTTTAGCTCGCCCGTAGGGTGAAAGCCATGAGGCTTGAATCACAAATAGGCAGGAGCCGTTTGGACGGGCTTTAGCTCGCCCACGGGTGAGGGGCAGGAAGCCCCGAATCACAAAAAGGACAGGTAAATACTGATGCAGTCCTTACTTGATATTACGATCAGCTACGGCACGGCTACGGATTGAATATTCAGTAAATGAATAAAGGCGCATTTTAATACGATTGCCCTGACAACCATAGGCTTGTGCGCCAACCTTCCGTGTTGGCAATCGCTGAGCTGAAACAGGCCGCTGATAGTGTATCCATAACCCCGATAAAATCGGGGTTTCTACTTATTATTGGGACAATTCGGCCTGTTCGACCAAAGGCAATGAATATGGCAGTGTGCCGCCATTCTGTTCAGGTTCTTCTCATTGCAGAGAATCCTGATGACATCACACGGAGAAGCTCATGAAATTCGGCCCGCAGAAAGTAATCAGGTTTGACTATACCCTGTCTGATAACGATGGAGAGGTGATTGACTCCACCGAAGGACAGGAGCCGCTGGCTTTTATCTATGGTTCGGCTGCCTTAAAACCTGCTCTGCGGGAGCAAATGGAAGGCAGGCAGGCCGGTGACAGCTTTAAGGTAACAGTACAGCCGGAAGACGGTTATGGCTTGCGCGATGAAAGTCTTATCAGGGAAGTCGGACGCGATATGTTCGGCGATATCGAACAGCTTGAAGCAGGCATGTTATTTCAAACGGCAAATGCCGGCGGCGCCACTGAAATGGTAACGGTCGTCGCAGTCGGTGATGACACGGTCACCGTGGATCACAATCATCCGCTGGCCGGTGTTACGATGAATTTTGCTATCGATGTCGTCGAAGTGCGCGATGCTACGCAGGAAGAGATCAGCCATGGCCATGTCCACGGACCTGGTGGACACCAGCACTAGGAGTTACACGGCAACAGCTGCTGCACATCACCGGCATGCCATTGGGGATATCGGATCATCGCAGCGCTGAACAACTCGCTCTGCTGCCATGCGGCTAACCATGCACGCAGGGACCCGTAGGGTGTTGCTGCGAACCACGCCGGCTCCACGGCTGCAAACTGGCGGATGAACGGAAACAGTGCCACATCTGCCAGACTTGTCTGCTCTCCGCACAAATACCTGTGTTGGCACAGGCGGTCATCCAACTCGGCAACAAAGCGTTCCGCCTGCTTCCGGTGAAACACTGCATCCGTTTCCGGAGCGTAGCGTTCGGGATACTTATAACGATCCAGGTGATATTTAAAATCCCCGTCATTGCGCGCGATGATCTCCGGCAACAGGTCATCAGCCTTTAGCCAACCATCCGGATCATGGTGTATAAGCGCCCACTGCATGACCTCCAGGCTTTCATCGATAACCGCCCCGTCCGTCAGGACCAGTACAGGCACCGTCCCCTTGGGCGATTTTTCCAGCATCTCGGCCGGCTTATCCCTGAGCACCACCTCTCTCAATTCACACTTCACGCCGGCATAGAGCAGCGCCATGCGAGCTCGCATGGCGTAGGGACAACGACGAAAGCTGTAAAGAACAGGCAGCATCAATTCAGGCTACCGGGACAAGCCAGTGTAAAGGGTGGAATCGGCGCATCAAACGCCGTGTCATCTGCAGAAACCATCTGGTAACTGCCTTGCATACAACCCACCGGCGTGGCCAGAACAGAGAAGCTGCTATAAGCGTACGCATCGCCCGGTCTGATCACCGGCTGCTCACCGATAACACCTTCCCCGTTCACCTCATCGACATGACCGTTTGCATCGCTGATCAACCAGTGCCGCGAGATCAGCTGAACCGGCTGTGCCCCATGGTTACGAATCGTAATGTGGTATATGAAGACATAACGATCATGTGCAGGATCGGAATGAGCGGCTGCATATTCGCTTTGTACTGTCACATCGATGGGCTGTTGGCTGACTGGATTCATCCCGACACAATAGCACGCGGGATTCCACAATTCATTGCCAGATAAATTACGGACATCCGTAGAGTCGGGAGCTGCACCCGAATAAACAGCGTTTTGCCAGCGCTACGCCTCTCCCACTTTACACAACAGATATAAATCCCTGTACAGTGCATTCCGCTGCCGGTCATAATCTGCACGCGCGCTGAACATTCTGCGTACAGATCACGTTTGGCGTCTGTACCAGCCATGGACCGCTCCAGCTTACCGGAGCGGTTAGCATCATCAGAAAAGAGAGGGGGCTAACAACATGAGCAATGTACGAGTCATCGGAGGAGCGCCCTTGCCCAACCTGCCGTGGGAAGAGAGAGCGCAGGGATCACAGGAGGTCGTCTGGCGCTATAGCCGCAATCCGATCATTCCCCGCAACCCGTTTCCCGGTGCGAACAGCACATTCAACAGCGCTGCCGTGCCATTCAACGGAAAATTCGCCGGAGTATTCCGCTGCGATTCCACGGCACGTGAGATGCAGATACATGCCGGCTTCAGCGATGACGGTATTCACTGGCAGATCAACCCCGAACGCATCCGTTTCATCCATGAAGATGCGGAGATTAACGGCTGGGAATACGGTTACGACCCGCGCGTGGTATGGATTGAAGATCGGTATTATATCACATGGTGTAACGGCTACCACGGCCCTACCATCGGCGTGGCATGGACCACCGATTTCAAAGAGTTTCATCAACTCGAAAACGCATTCCTGATCTTCAATCGCAACGGGGTGCTCTTTCCACGCAGGATCAACGGCAAATTCATGATGTTGTCGCGCCCGAGCGATAACGGACACACGCCATTCGGCGATATTTTTCTCAGCCAGAGCCCGGATATGGTGCACTGGGGCTGTCACCGTCATGTCATGGGCTGCACAGGCGGCTGGCAGTCCACCAAAATCGGTGCCGGCCCCATCCCGATCGAAACAAGCGAGGGGTGGCTGCTATTCTATCACGGGGTATTAACCTCCTGTAACGGCTTCGTTTACAGCTTTGGCGCAGCCCTGCTTGATCTGGATGAGCCGTGGAAGGTCATTCATCGCTCTAAAAACTTCCTCATCGCACCGTGGGAACAGTATGAGTGCGTCGGGGATGTACCCAACGTCACCTTTCCCTGCGCAGCACTCACCGATGCAGCAAGCGGTCGCATCGCCATCTATTACGGCTGTGCCGATACCGTGACCGGACTCTGTTTCACCACCGCTCAGGCCGTCATCGATCATCTGAAGGCGGGGAACTAGAAACCTTGGAGCCCTCCCGCCCCCGCTCCGACAGAGCAGCCGGCAAACTGTCGGTAAAACAGAAGCTGGCATGGGGCGTCGGCGGTTTCGGTGAAAATATTGCCAATGCCGCGATCCTGTCGCTGGTTTACCCGATCTTTAACGTAGCGCTGGGCTTGAGTACGCTGGCTATCGGGCTGGCCATGTCTCTCTCCCGCATTGCCGATGCCTTCATCGATCCGGCAATCGGTAACCTGACAGACAATACGCGCTCGCGCTGGGGACGGCGGCGACCATGGATGCTCATCGGCTCCGTGATGATGGCGCTGTTTTTCAGCAGCGTCTGGTTTCTGCCCTCACTGATGCCGCAACTACCGAAGATGGTGACGGTACATCTGCAGCAGGCGTCAAATACCGACATCGCGACAGCCGGAGTTCAAAAACCCGGCTTACACGATTCACTCTCCTGGTTTACGGTCAGCAACAGGGATCTGACGCTCTCCGGCAATGCCTCATCGGCTGATTTCAGCGTAATCCTGCACCGGCAGCCTGAATCCCCTACCCGCTTTACCATTCAGACAACGACAGACAAAAGCGCCCCGCTTCACCTGAGCATTCATCCGCAACAACTGAGCTTCACAGCTGTGAACTGGCAGATACCGCAGGTCGTCACCGTAAGCGCTCTGTTTTCACACGGCGATGCGACGAACGTCTCGATGGCGCTACGTATTCTGCCAACCAGTGATGTGCTGAATATGCCGCTGCTCAATAAGCTAGGTATCATCTCCTGGTCATCGCTGCAGATGTTTCTGGCCTTTGCGCTGGTCTGCCTGCTCTTCTATTTCAGCTTCAGCATTTTCGTCATCCCCTACTCCGGCCTCGGCATTGAGCTGACCGACGACTACAGCGAGCGCACCAACCTGCAGATCTACCGGCTGCTCGCATCGTTCTGCGCCAGCCTGCTGGTCGGTTACCTCTACCTCTGGTCACAAAAAACAGGCGCATGGCTGGGTGGAGATGAGGTATTGGGCGCACGGTGTGTCGGTGTCGCTATCGGCCTGCTGGTACTGATCTCCACGATGCTGCCTGCGATCTTCTGCCGTGAGCGCTTTGCTGCAATTGAGCGCAAAAGAGATCATCTGCCGCTATTTAAAGCTATAGGGCTGACGGCAGCCAACCGGAGTTTCCGCATGTTGATGGGCTCGGTATTTGCCGTCTTCATGGGCCTGTTCTTCTCGCTGCCGTTCATGACCTACATCGGCATCTACTACTGCTGTCAGGGTGACAAACTGCTGGCGGCAGAGATCGGCGGCCTGATGACCGTGATTCAGGTCAGCGGCCAGTTTCTCGCCATGCCGCTTATCTCCTGGGCCAGTGAACGCATGGATAAAAAGAGTATTCTGTTCAGCGGGCTTGCCATCGCCATTACCGGCTACCTGTCGAGCTGGTGGCTGTTCACACCCGAGCACCCGTGGTGGCAGATCATCCCCGTCGTCGTGGCTGCCTGGGGATTGTGCGCCTGCTGGGCGGTCAACGGCTCGTTTGCTGCCGATATCTGCGATGAGGATGAGCTCTGCACCGGACATCGGCGCGAGGGGGTATATAGTGCGGTGTTCGCGCTGGTATATAAAAGCGCCATCGGCATCGTGGCACTGGGCAGCGGCGCGCTGCTGGCCTGGGCTGGTGTGGCAGGTCAGGAAACGATGCTGACAGATGATACGCTATTAAAGGTACGGGTCGCCTATCTGGCCATTCCGGTAGTTTTTCTGAGTCTGGCCATATTGTCGATGTGGTTCTACCCGCTTACCCGCGAACGTGTGGTACAGATCCAGGAGCAACTGCGTTCACTACGAAGTGAATGATTCACAGCCCTGCTCCACTTAACTGCCGGATCAGGCCGGGGCGATCGCATCCTCGATAACAAACTGGATAGCCTGACCGCCGCGGTAATCATCCTTTTGCAGCTGGCCGATCAGCGATACGGTCATGCCCTGTTCAATCACCCCGTTCATCGCGCCTGCCCCGAATACAATACCATCAAGCCAGCGGCTGCCATCGGTCAGTTTCAAACGCACCACATTACCCTTTAAATTCCGTCTCTCGGCAATCTGTATATCCCGGAGCAACCAGAGGCTCGGTGGATTGGCGCGACCGAACGGCTCAAAACGGGCAAGTCGTTCAGCCAGTCCGAAATGCATGGCTCCGGCCTCCAGCACGCCGTCAACCTGCTGAACCAGATGATCTGAAACACCTTCGGCCTGCCTTGCCACAGCAGCAGCAAATGCCGCGTGAAAAGCAGCCCAGTTCCCAGCCGTGATCGTGCCGCCACCGGCGCCTGCATGACCGCCAAAACCTGCCAGATGATCACTGCAATCATTCAACAGCGCACCGATATGAAAGCCGTTCATACCGCGCAGGGATACGCGGATATCACCCTCGGGGGTGACAAATCCGACAGCTGCCGGTCGACCGTGCTTGCGCGCCAGCCGCCCAGCAGCCAGCCCCACAACACCGGCATGCCAACGCTCATCATACACTGCCAGCACATCCGTATCGGCCAGCTTCTCTTCCGCCTGCTTAAATACTTCTACTTCCACCTTGCGGCGCTGCTTGTTGGTCTCGTCCAGTTGCTCCGCCAGCCGCAGCGCCTCACCGGCATCGGAGGTAGAGAGCAGACGCATGGCAGCTTCACCATGCTGCATGCGACCGGCAGCATTAATGCGCGGCGCCAGATGAAAACCGATCGTTTCAGCCGTTACCGTCTTGTTCACCCGCGCCACCTGCATCAGGGCGGCCATGCCGATGGATGGTGCGCTGTTTAACCGCTGCAGCCCGTGCGCCACCAGAATCCGGTTAACGCCGACCAGATCCATAACATCGGCAACCGTCGCCACTGCCACCCGATCCAGCAAGGCACGCAGGTCATAGGCGGGTCTGTTGCCCTGATCAGTCAGTTTTTTCCACACAGCCATCAACAGAAAAAATGCCACACCGGTACCGCACAAGGCACGCTCGGCAAAGCCGCAATCACTGCGCGCAGGATTCAGCAGCGCAAAAGCCGCCGGCAGCGTTGCCTCAGGCAGATGATGATCGGAGATAATCAGATCAAAACCGAGGCGGGCAGCCTCGTCACAGGCATCGAAACAGGTCGTACCTGTATCCACACTCAGGCCCATGCGGCAAGCGGATTCGGCAACGACCTGACGCACCGATTCCACTCCGACACCGTGACCGTCATCGGCCCGGTGCGGTATGGAAAAGGTGACCGTAGCACCGGCTGCACGCAGTGCTTCCACCAGTATCGCCGTTCCATTAACGCCGTCGGCATCAAAGTCGCCAAAGATGTGAATCGCTTCGCCATTACCGATCGCCCGGGCCAGACGCGTTGCCGCCTTGTCCATATCCTTCATGGCAAACGGATCGGGCAGATCGGCCAGACGCGGCGAAAAGAAATCATCGGATTCGGTTAAACCGCGCGCATCCAGCAGTCCCTGCCATGCAGCCAGTGGATCTGCAGCGGCAAGCGGCCCGTTGCGCCACTGCAGCAGGCGGCCTTTGGCCGTACGCTGCTCAGGCAGGCTCATGCTCATAGCTGCGACTGCAACATGCTTAACAACGCCGGTTCTGCCTTTACGGACTTCGGCTGCCAGTCGGGTTTACCCCACCCGGGCAGCCATGATTTTTTCATCACTGCCGCATAGCCGTCTCCGGCCAGTATCACCATCTCCGGCAAAGCTGAACCCGTCTGCAACAGCTCGTCCAGTCGGGCGGAATCGCTGATGATCATACGTGCACTACGACCATCGGCGATAGCCTGCAAAAACGGATTACGTGTCGCCACGGGTATATGTCGTGAAGCCAACTCATCCAGCTGCGGCCACTCAGCTGAGCCCCACAACCAGATACCGTTGATATCGCTCTCCTGACGCTCGTGTCGTTCCATGGATGGATGCTGAAACAGCAGCATTTGCAGCTCGGATAGCAGACGATCAAGGCGACCACCATCCTCACCATCATGATGACGGTCCGGCAGCATATGGCCGGCAATGGCGGCAAAACTGTGCGGATATGCATCCAGCGCTTTTTTGCATGTTAACAACAGGGCTGCGCCGACATTCAGCAACTGCATCTGCTCTTCGGCAAGCAGCGGATTCAACACAGCACACAGCCGCACGGCATCATCAGCCGTCCATGCCAGCTGCCCTTCCGGCAGCACATGCACCGCATCGCGCATCAGCTGCGCATGATAGGGTGAAGCCACCCAGACCTGTCGGGTACCTACCGGTATAGATGACGAAGCCGCCGCCAGCAGTGCCGCCGGCGCACACTCTGTCAATGCTGAATACCAGCCGAGCGGATTTTTGGCTGCACACTCATACCAGCTGCAACGCCTGCCTGCCAATTGCTGCTGCCATAATAAAACATCAGGATGGCACTGGAGCCCATCCTGATGTTGAAGTAGTGCATCGGTAATAATCAGAAGATCAATAGACACTCGCCTATTACGACTCCAGCGCCTTGCGCACCGCAGACTCGGTGGCATCAATGGTCACCGGCGAAGCAACGCCCTTCATCGCCGTATCCGGATCTTTCAGACCGTTACCGGTCAGTGTACAGACAATGCTCTGACCCGGCTTGAAGTAACCGGCCTTGTTGAGCTTGATAATGCCGGCAACAGATGCAGCGGATGCCGGCTCGCAGAATACGCCTTCCAGACAAGCCAGCATATTATAAGCCTCAAGGATCTCTTCATCGGTTACGGCATCAATACGCCCGCCGGATTCATCGCGCGCGGCTTCAGCCTGCTTCCATGATGCCGGCTTGCCGATACGGATGGCTGTTGCAATCGTTTCAGGGTTATTGACCGGATGACCCAGCACGATCGGCGCGGAACCTGCCGCCTGGAAACCGAGCATTTTCGGCAGCGTTTTGGAGATGCGTTTCTCCTGATACTCCTTATAGCCCATCCAGTAGGCGGTGATATTACCGGCATTGCCGACAGGCAATGCGTGGAAGTCCGGTGCAAAACCAAGCTCATCGACAATTTCGAATGACGCTGTTTTCTGACCCTGAATACGATAGGGATTCACTGAATTCACCAGCGAGATGGAGCCATCGGCTGAAATCTCACGTACCAGCTCCAGCGCATCATCGAAGTTGCCGCGAATCTGGATCACTTTGGCGCCATAACGCATACCCTGACTCATCTTGCCCAGAGCAATCTTGCCGTCCGGAATCAGCACATAGGCTTCCATACCGGAGTTGGCGGCATAGGCAGCGGCCGAGGCGGAGGTGTTACCGGTTGAGGCGCAGATAATCTTGCGCGAACCGGCGTTATAGGCCTGTGTCACCGCCATCGTCATACCGCGGTCCTTGAATGAACCGGTCGGATTCAGCCCTTCGAACTTGAGAAAGATGTTCAGTTCGGGATTGATCGCATTGCGCAGGTTATGCGACTCGTGCAGCGGTGTGTCGCCTTCATACAGCGTGATCACCGCATCATCCTTGCTTATGGGCAGAAAAGCGCGGTATCGGTTGATGATTCCTTCATATCTGGGCATGATCTCTATTCCTTATGCAACGGCTGATTCTTTACGCAGAATCAACACATCGTCTTCTACGGCTTCCAGGCCGATAATGCGGCTGATAGCCGCCTGCATATTTCCTTCGGTTGTCTCATGCGTCAGCATGATAATCGGTACATTATGGCTGGCATGACGCTCTTTCTGTGTCAGCGCTTCCAGGCTGATGCGATGATCGGCAAGAATCGATGTGACCGACGCAATCACGCCGGGCTGATCCTTGACCATCAAACGAATGAAATATTCACATTCCGTATCGGCCATCGGCATGGTTGCTATATCACGACGTGACGCCTCAACAAACCCCATCGGTGGCGCCAGATGCGCAATACCGTCAGGAAAGCCACTGGCGATATCCATGATATCGGCAACCACAGCCGATGCCGTCGGGCGCTCGCCGGCGCCGCGACCGAAATACATTGTATGCTCGACATAATCACCGGAAATCTGCACGGCATTATACGAATCGGACACCTGCGCCATTTGGGATGAGAGCGGCACCAGTGTCGGGTGCACACGCATTTCAACAGCATCGACATCACCGTTATCGCCATGCGGCTTGGCAATGCCCAGCAGTTTGATGCGATAACCCAACTCATTCGCCGCCTGAATATCGGTAGCTGTAATCCTGCTGATGCCTTCGGTAAACACCTCTTCAAAGCGGATCTTCGAGCCAAAAGCCATGGCTGCCAGAATGGAAAGTTTCTGGGCGGTATCAATCCCCTCGACATCAAATGTCGGATCGGCTTCGGCATAACCGAGCGCCTGCGCCTCTTTAAGTACATCGGCGTAGTCGGCGCCCTCATTTTCCATTTTGGTCAGAATGAAATTACAGGTGCCGTTAAGAATACCATATACCGACTCAATGGCATTGGCGGCCAGGCCTTCGCGCAGTGCTTTCATGCATGGAATACCACCGCCGACCGCTGCTTCAAAGCCGATCTGTAAACCTTTGTCGGCCGCAACAGGAAACAGCTCCTCGCCATGCTTGGCGATCAGCGCCTTGTTGGCGGTGACCACATGCTTGCCGTTAGCCAGTGCTGCAGAGACAAATGTACGAGCCGGCTCATAACCGCCGATCAACTCAACCACCAGATCAATATCATCGGCCGCAACAATATCATTGGCATCATCGCTGATACGCACGCCGGTGAAATCCAGACCACGATCACGATTCAGATCACGATCGGCGGCCGCTACCAGCCTCACCTCTTTACCGAGACGGCGACTGATCAGATCTCTCTGCTCAATCAGGATGCGTGCCACGCCGGTACCGATCGTACCCAGACCCAGCAGCCCTACTCTCAATTCAGTCATTTATAAACTCCAATTCTGTGAAGGATAAGCGGTAAGGTGTGAGGCGTGAACCTCACGATCTCACCCCGGTCATCCGCCTGCATGCAGGAACTGGCGCATGCCGCGCAGCGCCTGACGAGTCCTGTGCTCATTCTCAATCAGCGCAATACGCACGTAGTTGTCACCGTAGTCACCAAAACCGATACCCGGTGATACGGCAACGCCCCCCTCCTTGAGCATGCGCTTGGAAAACTCCAGCGAACCCATGGCCTTGAATTCATCCGGAATCTCGGCCCAGACAAACATCGATGCCTTGGGCTTTTCAGCCATCCAGCCCATCTGATGCATGCCGTTGATCAGCACATCACGCCGCGACTGATACATCGCACGAATCTCGGCAACACAGTCCTGCGGGCCATTAAGCGCCGCACATGCTGCAATTTGCAGGGGTTGAAAGGTACCATAATCGAGATACGACTTGATCTTGGCCAGTGCACCGACAATCTCTTTGTTGCCCACCATAAAACCCATACGCCAGCCCGGCATATTGTAGGTTTTGGAGAGCGAATAAAACTCGACCGCCACATCCTTGGCACCGGGAACCTGCATAATGGAAGGGCACTGATACCCGTCAAAGGTGATTTCAGCATAGGCGATATCGGAAATGACAATCAGATCATTCTCGCGGGCGAAATCCACCAGTTTAACGTAGAAATCGAGGTCCACCACCTGCGCGGTGGGATTGGACGGAAAGTTGACCACCAGAATCTTGGGACGCGGCCATGAGTCTTTGACCGCCTTCTGCACATCCTCAAAATAATCACGGCCGGGCCCCATCGGCACATGACGGATGTCAGCACCGGCAATAATAAAGCCGTAGGGATGGATCGGGTAAGCCGGATTCGGCGTCAGAATCAGATCGCCGGGCGAAGTGATGGCAACCGCCAGATGCGCCAGCCCCTCTTTCGAGCCGATCGTGGCAATCGCTTCGGTTTCCGGATCCAGATCCACATCGAATTTGGTCTTGTACCAGCCGCAGATTGCCTTGCGCAAACCGGGAATACCCTTGGACATCGAGTAACGATGATTACGTCCGTCCTGGGCAGCTTCACACAGTTTGTCGACAATATGCTGCGGGGTCGGCTGATCCGGATTGCCCATGCCAAGGTCAATAATATCCTCACCGGCATGGCGAAGCTCCATTTTCAGCTGGTTTACAACAGCAAACACGTAAGGAGGGAGACGTTTTATTTTTTCAAATTCACGCATGATGATAAAGGCAATGCTCCAGGAATGTGACCGGCTAAAGGACAGAATGCAATGAATCAAGCATCAACCTAAAGATGCCGCTGAGTGTACGAATCACTGTCATCCCGGTCAAGAATGGCAAAAAAAACTACGTCCTGACAGAACTATTTTCGGGCATCTTTCCCCGGACCGGTCGACCTGCTGTTTTGCATCTTTCCAGCTCTCCGTCTTCAATAACAATTAAGTCTGCCAGGCAACACGGTTGCTTCTGTACACCTGCGGAAGAAGCACCCTCCGGCCAGCCATACGAGCAAATCCCGGCTGTACCGGGGAAGACAACATCACGCTGCACAAACCCTGCTTGCGCTATAGCGCTCCATGGACGATAATCAGCAAATATTTTTACCCGGAAAAAGGAGATGGCTATTCTGCACAGATATATAATCGCTGCCCTGATCGGCCTGATCACAGCTCCAGCAGTTGCCGCAGCATCCGACAATATAGACGGCAAGGCGCTTTACGCAAAAAACTGTGCATCATGTCATGGCGCAAGTGGCGGCATCTCTCCCATGGGCAAAAGTCTGAAGCCCTACCCTGCGCGCAATCATCGCGCCATTGCGAAATATGCCAGCCGTAACGAGCTGCGCCGGATTATCACCAATGGCGTTGAGGGGACGAGCATGACCCCCAAAAAATATTCCCTTGATCCGCTTCAGATTGAAGCAGTCATCGACTATATCCGCACCTTCGAATATACCCCGGATCTGGTCAATGGCAAAAAGCGCTTCGAGGCAGTTTGCTCGGGTTGCCACGGCATGGACGGGCGGGCTAAAACAGGCGTTGGCGCCAAAAACCTGGTCTACTCCAACCTCGATCTGAAAGGCATCGTGCATACCATGCGCTATGGTCGGCCCGGCACACTGATGACCAGCAAACGCCACCAGTTAAGTAATACCGATATCGCTGATATTGCCAACTATGTCTACTCCCTGCGCCATCTGGCCAGCGCGAAAGAGGGCAGAAAACTCTACGCAAAAAACTGCGCCACATGTCATGCCACGCCTGCATCGATCAAACTCTTCGGCAATGCCGCTGCAAAACGCTCGATTCGGGATATGGATGACCGCGAACTTGATCTGCGTATCCGCCACGGTCGCCATGTGGATAGAGCAGGCGAGCATATTGCCCACCTCTCCGACGACGATATTCAGGATCTGATCGCCTATATCCGGCAGCAGGTGAAATAAGACGCCAGCCTTTGACTGTCGGTGTTGCCAAAAAACCTCCTTTTAGATCTGCCTCGGTATGCATATTTTAGCGGAGTAGAGCGGCGGAGCCGTGGCCGTTAAAATATTCATGCTGAGGGGACCCGAAGGGCAGAGATAGCGGAGGCGGCTTTCTTTCGTCCTTTCTTTGCCGCCAAAGAAAGGACAAGTATATATCACATATACATTGTGCCAGTTCAAGAAGCATCCATGTTATTCATATTGAGTGACTACAATATAATTTAAATGCGATTGCCCTGACTGTTTCGTATACCGATGGCCTTAACTTGTCCTGAAGCTATAACCCGAGCGCATCCTCAAGTTTCAGAGACTTGCCGTTCACCGCATCGGCAGTGGCAGCAAGCATGCGCAGGAAGCCTTCTGCCGCCTGCTCAGGTCCCGGCACTTCCATAGGGTCCATACCCATGAAGGCCCGCCTGAACAGCGCGGTGCGCATTCTGCCCGGATCAATTGTTACAAAACGGTAAGCCTTGTCTGCGTGCTCGGCATGCCACATGGCAGCAGCATAACCAAGCGCACGCTTGGCCAGTCCGTATGCGTGCCAGTTGGGCAGGTCGTTATCCAGCATCTCGCAACTGGTGAAAACCACCGTCGCTTCCTCCGCGCGCCGGATCAGCGGCAACATGCTCTGGGTTAACATATTCGGGGCTGTCAAATGGATATCGAGCATGGCACGGAAATCATCCGTTTTGACATACTGCATCGGAGTACAGTACTGCAGTGAACCGGCGCAATGGATCAGTCCGTCCAGGTGCGGAATCTGATCCTTAAGCCTTAGAAAGAGTTTGCCGTAGGCATCAAACTCCAGCAAATCAAACGGCACACAAAGACAACGTCCGCCCGCCTGTTCAACCAGATCCTGCGTTTTGGCCAGTGCATCCACATCGCGAGCCAGCGCAATCACATTGGCGCCCATCTTTCCCAGGGAGACGCAAACAGCGCGTCCCAGACCGGCGGATGCTCCGGTGACCATGACAATCGATTTATCATTAATAACCCTTGTCATACATGCGGCTCCTTACTTATCTACTCTTGTTTTCAGCTGCGCTTTGCCGCACCACGATACAACCGGCCAGCAAATCATGCAGGGCTTGCCGTTTTTTCGTCAGAGCCAGACAAACAAGACTGAGCAGAGGCAGCAGCGCAACCGTCGCATAGGTCGTGTTCTGGGTTTTCCCGGTCAGGATGGAGAGTATGACAAACGCCGATGCCAGCCAGGTGAGCATCAATACCGCGAAACGGATGCTGGCGACAAGCGATGTCGGAAACTCGCCGTCATCAGCGGTAACGACCAGCAAACGCCATGGTCGCATCCCCGTAGTTTCTCCCGAGCGACTCCAGAAGCCGGTGAAATAGGCCCAGAAGATAGCCAGGGCAAGCACGCCCTTGATCCATTGAGGCATGCTTCCCAGTGCCTGTTCAGCCGCAGTTATCGGAATAAAGATCAGAAAGGCCAGTGCAAACACCAGACCGAGATCATATACGGCAGCGGCAAAGCGGACCATGATACCGGCCAGTACAACCTGTGGTCTCCCCTCTTGCCCCGTCGGCACATCTCCCTGATTCTGTTTCCCCGCAGCCACGCCCCTCTCCGTTCGATCACTGCTCATTGGCACGATTTTTTGCCTGCCGGTAGCGTTTGGTGGCAAAGAAACCCGCCCACCAGCAGAAGGCCGCAAAGGGCAACATAAACAACAATAATTTCCACTCCATCCCGATCACCTCCGACCCGCCTGCCTGCGTTGCTCAGACAAAGGGCCCGCGCTTGCGGGCCCTTTGTCTGCAAAGATCAATCATCTATAGATCAGTGCTTGATATCTTTCCATATCTCTTTCTTCAGCAGGTAGAATACAAGTGTCAGCAGGATCAGGAACCCCACCACATACCTGCCGATGGCACGGCGTTCGTTCTGGTGCGGATCACTGATATAGGCGAGGAAAGCCGACACATCCAGCGCCTGTTGTTCGAGATCGGCCGTATCCGCAGCATCATGCCCCAGCCAGGAGAGTGGATCAGGCATGGCAATACGATTTCCGGGAAAGTACTCATTGAAATTGCCGTCCGGCACATGGCCTGCAGGATCGTGTTCAAACCCTGTAAGAATCGAATAGACATAGTCCGCGCCGCCGCGCCGGGCACTGACAATCAGCGACAAATCGGGCGGCACCTTGCCATAGGAGACTTTTGCATCCTCCGGAGCAAGATCGGTAACCATGCCTGCAATCAACGGCTTGTCGCCGCGTAAATCATCCACATCTTCGCGCGACAGGCTGGTCTCGGGATAGTCGATCAAGTCCCTGTAGGTCACGTACTTGGCCGAATGGCAGCCCATACACAACTCGGTGAACACAGTCAGGCCCCGACGAATCTGCGCCTGATCGGTAACATCGATATCGGCATGCTTGAGGGCAACCCCATGCCCTTCACTGGCATGGCCGGGAAGTGCTGCAAACAGGCCGCCCAGCATGAATGAAACTGCCATCATCTGTTTCAGTTTCATGCTAAATCTCCTCCGGCAGCGGCCGGGTTTTCTCGAATTTATGCACAAAGGGCAGCATAAAGAAGAATGCAAAATAGTAGATGGTGGCCAGCTGTCCTATCAGCTTCAGCGTCGGGGTAGGTACGGAATGTCCGCAATAACCCAGTACCAGCACAGAAATGAAGAACAGGATGACCATCTGCCGGAAAACCGGTCGGTAACGCGCTGAACGCACCTTGCTTCGGTCGAGGAATGGCAGCAGAAACAACACGGCCAGCGATGCCCCCATCGCGATCACGCCCAGCAGCTTGTTTTCAAACGAGCGCAGGATGGTATACCACGGCGTCAGATACCACACCGGAGCAATATGAGACGGCGTCTGCAGATTATCGGCCGCTACATAGTTATCCACCTCAATGAAATAACCGCCCAACTGCGGATGGAAGAACACCACATAACAATAAAGAATCAGGAACACGCCGACACCGAATGCATCCTTGACGGTATAGTAGGGATGAAACGGAATCGTCCCCTTCCCTTCATGCACATCCACACCCGTCGGGTTATTCGAATGCACCACATGCAGGGCATGCACATGACCGCCGACAATGGCCGCCAGCAGCAGCGGGAAGAGATAGTGCAGCGAGAAAAACCGGTTCAATGTCGGGTCGCCGACAGCAAAGCCGCCGCGCAACAACTCCTGCAGGAAGCTGCCGATAACCGGCAGTGCGCCAAACAGGTTGGTAATAACCGTTGCTCCCCAGAACGACATCTGTCCCCACGGCAACAAATAGCCGAAGAAGGCAGTCCCCTGCATAATCAACAGGATCACCACGCCGATAATCCACAACAGCTCGCGCGGCCCCTTATAGGAACCGTAATAGATACCGCGTCCGATATGCATATAGACCACAATAAAAAAGGCCGATGCACCCACCGCATGCATGTAACGGATCAACCAGCCGAAATTTACATCGCGCATAATGCGCTCAACCGAGTCAAATGCGACGCTGTAACCGCCTGAAGTCATCATGGCACTCGGTTTATAGTACATCGCCAGGAAAATACCTGAAAGAATCTGGATCGTCAGCACAAGCATCGCCAGTGAACCGAAACTCCACATATAGTTCAGGTTTTTGGGTGTCGGATAGTCCGTCAGATGCGCCCGCGTCAACTTCACAATGTCGCTTCGCTCATCAAGCCATTGCGCCAGCCGGGAATTCAGCATTTTTTCAATCACCATGCACCTCTCTGGTTAACCGATAAGAATTTTGGTGTCGGACAGATACTTGTACGGAACCGTATAGAGATTGAACGGGGCGGGAGAGCCATCAATCACGCGTCCGGCAAGATCATACAACGATCCGTGACAGGGGCAGTGCCAGCCGCCCGGCCAGTCTTCGGGCACCGAACTGCCCCACTCGGCACGACCGGGGCTCGGTTTGAACAGCGGGATACAGCCAAGATGCGTGCAGTTGGCAATCAGCACCAGATGTTCGGGTTTAATCGAACGTGTCATCCGCTGTTCGGTGGTCTTCATCCAGTCGGCCTGTACTCTGGGATCGGCAAGTGATTCAGGATCCTTGAGTTTGTATTCATACTCCTTGAGGCGGCTGAGCATCGGTTCGGTGCGGTGTACGACAAAAACAGGTTTTCCCTGCCATGCAATCACCACCAGCTGACCCGGCACCAGTGTATCAAGGTTAAATTCGGTGGTCGAAACCGCCATGGTATCGGCGGCCGGCATCATGGAGCCGACAAACGGAACGGCCACGCCGGCCACCCCGACAGCACCCAGTCCCGATGCGACGCCCCACAGAAAGTTCCTGCGTCTGGAATCGACTTGATCTTCTGCCATGTTTCCTCCGACGTCATCGCAATGATGACGAGATTCATCAATAATGGGTAACCCGGTTATTCCTTGTCTGCATCTGCTGAACTTGTGACCTTGATGAAGGAGATGATTTCATCCTCATCACTGCCGGTCCGGTGTTGAGGCGGCATCAGCGTGCGCGCCTCGGGGTTGCCGGTGAACTCCTTGATGGCCTCTTCACTGTTATTATCCCATTTGCGGATTTTTTCCTCGGTCCAGACCCACGGTTCACCCTTGATGTATTTGGTAAACTTGTACTTATAACCCGGGTAGGTGCCCGCCTTGCGACCCAGCACACCCTTCAGGCTCGGACCAATCTTGTTTTTTCCGGTGACAAAGTCATGACACATCTTGCATGAAACCTGCGAGCCCGCCTGTGGAGGCAATTTAACACCCTGACTCGCCATCTGGATATAGTTAATAATTTCATCTTCTGTAGCGCCGGTATACGCCTGGCGCGGCATCTTCGTCTTAGCTGCCGGATTGTGGGTAAACTCTCTGACAGCCCGTTCACTGTCATTATCCCATCTGCGCAGCTTTGCCTCGGTCCAGACCCATGGTTTACCCTTGAGATATTTGGTAAAGGTATACTCATATCCCGGATAGGTTCCCGCCGTACGACCGATAATGCCTTTCAGGCTGGGACCGATTCTGTTCTCGCCGGTGGTGAAATCGTGACACATCTGGCAACGCCTCTCGGCCCCGGCATATGCAGCAGAGGAACATGAAGCAACTACAATAACAGCCATGCATACACTATAAACAGATCGGCACACATTCATAATTTCGCCCCTCCTTTATCCGTTAAATAATTATGGATTTTCGCTTTGCAGAGCAGCCCTGTCAAGAGACGCAAAGCAAGCTCAAGGAGTATAACCAGCAAGCAAGCCATTGTCTTCTCAAATCATGCAATGCAGCTCTGATTTTATCATGTTAAAATAGAATAGCCGCAGAAACATCTGCATGGCAGATTCCCGGCATGGTTGCCGCATACCCCGAAATTCAGCCGGAACACTGCCTGAACACTCACCTTTCCGATATACGTAAACCTGCGTGTACGCATTGTCTGGACAGATGTCCTGCCGATGCCATCACGCTGAACGCCGAGCATGTCCCGCAGCTGAATGTTTCAGCCTGTACCGGCTGTACCGGCTGCGTGCCTGCCTGCCCGGCCGATGCTATCGAAGATAAAGCTCTGTCTCCGGTGAACCTGCTGCAACAGGCCCGCCAGCTGGTAATGCAGGGGCAAAGTGAAATCAATGCAGCATGCAGTGCTGTTACCGATACCCGCCCCGGCCTGAGAGTGCACTGCCACGCCTCCTGGGACCCTGCGCTGCTGGCCTGCATGGCCGCTGAGGGTGTACGCATACTGCATCTGGAAGGGATCGACCAGTGTGACACCTGCCCTGCCCGTCACGGCTCCAGCCTGATGCAGCAAACAGAGAAAGATTATGCCACGCTGAACAAATCACTGGGTATTCAACTGCACATATCCCGCAAAGCCAAAGCAGTTGTGGTCGAAAAACCGCAACCCACAGCCGAACCGGAGCCGCAACGTCGCGCTTTTTTCCGCAGTCTGATCCCCACGCTTACACAGGGCGCAGCCATGGCCGCATCCCAGATCGGGCAGGCGGTCAATCAGGCCACTGCCCCGGAGATGGCGGAAACGGATACCGAGCATGGCAGCCATTTACCCGTGCGCCTGCAACTGTTTCTGCGTGCCCTGCCCCGCCTGCAGGCGAATTTCACGCCCGTACCATTCATACCATCGCTGCCATTAGGGGCGGTACAGGCAAATGCCAGCTGCACGGCCTGCAATCAGTGTGTTGAGCAATGCCCCACAGAGGCTCTCGGCATCAGAGAGTTTGGTGCAAATAAAATCCTTGAATTTCAGCCTGATGCATGCACAGGATGCAGGCAGTGCGTGAACACGTGTCCGGAGGACGCGCTCGAGTCATTACCCGGCATTTCACTGCCGTCTGTACTGACCCGGCGTGCGCGACCGTTGATCATGGTGCGCGGGGATATGCTAAAAAAAGAACCGGGCCAATAGCGACCGCCCTTAGCTTAAAGGAGGATGATTAACCATGGGAGAACATGTAACCCGCTCAATTGAGTTCAAAAGCCAGAGTAACGAGAGCACAAATCCTGCAGAGATGCACCTGACTGCATTTTCGCAGCAGGAGATGAAAGTGCGCGCACTGCAATCCCTGTTGGGCTTCTGGTTGATTGCCGCAATATGCGTGCTGATTCCAATCGCTCACTTCGTGCTGGTCCCCGGATTTTTCATCGGCGGTATTGTCGTAGCTTCACGGCGCTGGAAAACCGCAGAAGAGGGTCGCGATGCGACAGGCACCTGCCCTGACTGCAGCAAGGATATCTGCATCCCGCTGGATAAAATCGCCGAATTACCCCAATGGCACGATTGCCCCGAATGTGCAAAACCGCTTGCACTGCAGCTGCCGGAAGCAGCAGAAACGTCGCAGGCCTAGCCAAGCACCATTGTCGCGTTCATACTTGCGCCGCAAAAGTATCAAGGCTGATATGCAATTTTGGAGGTAGAATATGTTTGGTTTGGGAATATGGGAGCTGATAGTCATTCTCGTTATTGTGCTGGTCATTTTTGGTGCCAAACGTCTGCCTGAACTGGGAGAAGGCCTTGGTAAATTTGTCCACGGTTTGCGTAGCGGCCTGCAAAATGATGACGATAAGGAAAAGCACGGTGAGGAAAAGTCCTGACCGGCTCTTAAAGCAACTCTCTCCAGCATAAATTATCATGGAACTGTTCGGCATTGGATGGATGGAAATGATTGTGATTGGTCTTGTGGCATTGATTGTCGTGGGACCGGCACGACTGCCTGAGGCAGCACAAACCATAGGCAATGTGATCGGCTATCTGTCGCGTCAGTGGAAAAACATCCAGCAGGAGATTCGTCAGCCTGTGGAGGGTGAGATCACTGACATCAAAGGCCGCTTTGAAAGCACCATTCGTGAAGTAACCGATATCGAGCCGCTGAGCGTCAAGAAGAAAGACCACAAGCCCACCGAACAGACTGAACAACATTGATTCCTCACCTGATTGAGCTGCGCAACCGTCTGTTGCGCTATATGCTGATACTGATTCTGACTCTGCTGATCTGTTTCTGGCAGGCCGATACACTATTCGCCTGGCTCTCGCATCCGTTACGCGATGCACTCGGCCCGCATCCGGTGATGATTTTCACCGCTCCTCACGAAGCGTTTTTCACCTACCTGCGGGTCGCCATGTTTTTCAGCTTCTTTTTTACATTCCCGTGGCTGCTGTCTGAATTATGGGCCTTTATCGTGCCCGGCCTCTATGAGCATGAAAGAAGCCTGTTCACCCCCCTGCTGCTCATTGGCGGACTGCTGTTTTACGGCGGCGGCCTGTTTGCCTATTTCGGCGTCTTCCCTTTTGCGTTCAAATTCTTCTTTGGCTTTGCGACCGATCAGATCACAGCCATGCCGTCGCTGAAGGAATCCCTGACGCTGTTCATGCGCATGCTCTTTGCCTTCGGCCTTGCCTTTGAGCTACCGATGGTCTTATTGCTCCTGATGCACTTTGGTGCCGTAACTGCTGAACAATTAAAGGCAAACAGAGGCTATGTTGTCCTCATCATATTCGTACTCGCGGCGGTTCTGACGCCACCGGATATCATCACACAGATCATGCTGGCACTGCCGATGTGCCTGCTATTTGAGCTCACGCTGGTTGGCCATCGCTTCCTGAAAAAGCGGGCTCATGCCGCCGAAGAAGAGGCAGCCTCGTCCGAATCAAACAGTTAACCCTGAGCTTCCCCTGCCCCGCCATATGCTGATCCAGGCTTGATCAGATTGAGCAGATCGCCCGCGTAAAAATCACAGAATAGTTCTTGATAGGAAAATAATTTTACCCGGCATGAATTGTGCCCGTAGGAATTATATGATTCAGGCCTATAATGGCCCCATGCGCTATCCATTACCATCCGAATTTGCCATGCGTTCCCGACTCAACGATGAGTTACACACTCACCCCTATGAGCCTCTAAACCCTCCTGAGCACGTTGTTTCCATTGCCATGTTGACCGGTGAGGAACAACACGATCAGGTAGATGCGCACCTTGCCTCGCTTTGTGAACACTTCGGTAAACAAACTCCGAAAGAGAGCATCCGCTGGCGCATGGATTTCGGCATCTTCCGCATGAAAGTAGAAAAGCATCAGGAGTTCACGCGCTATAAACTGGTCAGCAAGCCTGACACGAAGGCTCAGGACGACCTGTTCTCGGATTCGCCGCTTGCCCTGCTCCCCGAGGGCTGGCTGGCCGCTCTCCCGGGTGAGATGCTGGTTGCCATCGATATCGTTATCCTGCCCTATCCGGAAGATGCTTCCCCCCGGCAACTGGTGGATAAATATTCGGGATATTTCGATGCCACTACATTGACCGCATCTCAGGTCGGTCGCAGCAGCAATGTCGCCTTCACCGACTTTCAAATTCGCGATGATGGCATGTCGCGCCTGCTTGTTTTCACGAAGGCCAAATTACCGTCTCAAATCGGTCGCCTGACTCACCGGCTTATTGAAATGGAAACCTATCGCATGATGGCATTTATGGCCGTCCCCGAAGCGCGCAGACTCCTCAAGGAGCTGCCGCTCGCAGATGCCAGGCTAACGCAGCTCACACGCGCCATTTCCGACGGCGAAGGTGTGGATGACGAAGCCCTGATGCACCAGCTGACCACACTTGCCGCCTCTGTCGAAAACCTTGTGGCTACACATTACCGGCGTTTTTCAGCAACGCAGGCCTACTTCAGTCTGGTATTCAAGCGTCTGAATGAACTGCACGAAGAGCCCATCGAAACCATGCCCACTATCGGCGGCATTCTGGAGCGTCGGCTGGAACCTGCGAGAGACACCTGTGACTCGGTCTCCCATTGGCTGACTCAGCTGGCCACGCGCGTCAGCAAAACCACGCAACTGTTGCGCACGCGCATTGATGTGCAACATGAAAAGCAGAATCAGGAGATGCTCGCTGCGATGAACAGGCGTTTCCAGTTGCAGCTGCGGCTGCAACAAGCGGCAGAGTTGCTATCCATTGCCATCTTCACCTATTACACGGTCAACCTTCTGGATTATGTATGCCAGGAACTGGCCCTGCTGGCCGGCATTCCCCTTGAATCACTGCTGGTCAAATCGGTTGCCGCCCCGGTGTTGGCGCTCAGCGCCTTCCTGCTCATGCGTCGCCTGAGATCAAAACGGGATATCTGACAGGCAGAGTTCGGCCATATTCTGACGCTCGATTAATTGTATAAGCTAGCTTAACAAGTAGACTCGGTAGTTGGGATAGAACATATTCGGTCGTCTAAAGTTTGTTTTGTATAAGTTGGATGCGATTTATGAGTCACAAATTCTGGGCTGGGCTTGTCATGCTTAAGAGGGGAAGAAAGTTTTATGGAACCAATTGATTTTAAGGAAATTGCAGAACTATTAAACAACTCCAATAATATTGAGTTTAACCCTAAGCCAATTAAATCGGACAAGAATAAGAGTTGGGATTTGTATAAAGGTCACTACAAAATTCATGGAGAGACACTTGCTTTCGAAGTTTTATACTTGCATGCAAAGGTAACGGTTGAATCTCTGAACTCTGCTTATCAGCAAGCATTCACAAAGGACTTTACACGGGTTGTCTATCCGGCTTCATTAGATCGGAGAATTAAAGCCCATAAAGAAATATTCAAAGAAGCAAAAAACTTATGTACCACAAAAGAGTATCTCTCTTCGTTTATTGCTGAAGAGCTGAAGAATTATTCTGAGAAGCTGAAGTCTAGAAGTCCAAAATTCTACATAAACCCAAACATTGACGTTCCAATTGGAGTAACCAGAAAATTCCCCAACCCTATTATTGGGGCTCTCAAAGACCCTAGGGAATCGGGAGAGCTAATTGTACTCCTTGCACAGCCGGGGCAAGGTAAAACATTCATGAGTGAGTATGTTGTTTCGAAGTTGGCGGAGAGCGATAAGGATTTTTTTCCAATCTACATAAACTCTGAACAATGGGCCACAATGGGGCCGGCAGAAATTGGCTCGCTATGGAAGACCATTACACACTCATTTCGCCATATGGAGACACCGATTGGATGGGCCACTGGACGAGAGGATATTTTTGTTCAAACAACATTAAGAGCCGGTCTGTTTTGCATAGTGTTTGATGGGTTCGATGAGTATATTCTTCAAAATCATGGCCGCGTTAATGCAATTGAGATCATCAAGGTACTATCTGAGCTGGCAACTGAAACCTCAGCTAGAATCTTAGTTACTTCGAGGAGCACCTTTTGGGAGTCTGAAATCGATTCCCAATTAGATAATAGTAACAAAAAATCTATTGCATTCAGTGAATATAAAATGCGCGCTTTTGACCCAAACCTAGCCCGCTCATATTTCACGAATAGACTCGTTAATGGTCGCCAGGTCAATATGGCTTCGGAGATGTTTAGTAGACTTTATTCTCAAGAGGATGAGTTCATTGGAAGGGGCTTTACCCTGTCTTTAATAGCCGACTTGTTTTCAGATCCTGATGATATTGTGCCATATGACTCGACCAAACACAGCCCATTTATGTGGCTGATGGCAGCTCTTTGTGAGAGGGAGCAACGAAGACAAGACTTACCAATTAATGCTGTTGAACAAATAAAGATCTTAAGCCTATTCGCTGCCGAGATTGCTCAAAAAGAAGAGCCTAACCAGATTCTCTTAGACTTTTGCATAGAAACTGTTGCTCCAAAGTTAAGTCCTGATGCAAGAAAAAACTGTATGAATAATATGGCTCCGCATCCATTAATAAATTTGATTCCTGACTCAGGTCAGTGGGACTTTACACAAAAACAAGTAAATGTAACTTTTCTTGCAAACTACCTGTTAAATGCTACGGAAGGTGAAGTAGCTCATTTTTCTAATAAAGCCGATATTAATGATGACTTTTTGAGTGATGTTGGAATTGCATTAGTGCAGCTTCTCAATACTTTTGGAGACCAAGAAGAGGATGCAGAAAAGCTAATTTCACGGTTGCTAAATCCATCAGATATTACTATTCCAGAATACATCGACTCTTTTGACTGCCTCAGAAGGCTAGCCTTTATTGTTGCATTCCGATTTGTTGAAGCATCCGACTTAAAAGAAAAGCTAGAAAGAACAAATTTGCTTCTAAGGCTTTTTCCAAATAATAAGCTGGAGCGTATCCCTTTTTTTGGCGCTATTGCAAAATATGACTTTTCAAAAGTTACGTTTACACGATGCAAATTTGACCATGTTCGCTGGGGAAATTGTAAGTTTGGTCCGGAAACTATCTTTGAGCACTGCAATTTTATAGGGACTGGAAGCTCAAATAACTGCGAAAACTTTGGCCTTGCTAAATGGAACAACTTAATCGCAGATAGTGAAGGGCAAGCTTTCATTGATTCACAGCGAATATTAGCCGGAACAAAGAATTATGACTTGAATGATCTTAAGTCTGATATTGATTCAGTATTAAAAAAGTTCTTTGTCGCTGGAGGGTTGGGGTTTAAGAAGATCAACGTAAATCACATAGCAACGGGACATATAAGTACTTCATATCATAAGGGACAGATTATTGAGTGCCTTTCACAGCATGTTTTTTCGCTAAAATCAAATGCTGGAATAGCAGAAAAAAACTACTATGAAATAAATAACGAATCTCAAGAAGCAATGCGATTTTTTGCGAACAATAATGTTTATACCGGGGGCATAAAGTCGGCCTTCAAGAAACTGGCTTCAGATTTATGTCTGAACACATAATTATTATTTAGATGATTCCCTTATATTACAAATATAGCGTTATGTGATTGAATGGGTGTCTTCTTTTGATCGGCCCGTCCTCACCATGGCTAGGAACGGCCAGAAACGGACTTTCACATATGACAAATGCTCGGATCGATGATTAGAACAACGTAGTCTGCCACCTGTTATGCTCCTGAAGGTGGCCGATAGTGCTGGAATGCTTGCGGAGATAGTAAGTGCAGCTAATCTCGACGTTTTTGACTATGGGAGGATTGCAAAATGGACTGGACGGGATTACTCAAGCATCTTGGCATATCACGTGGGATAGTCCTCGCTATTTTTATCACGACCTTCACGATGAAGTTTGGACCAGAGTATTTCGAAAGTATCCCAGCAACCCCTGCCCCGTGGCCCGCTATTGCCTTTGCGCTTATGATCCTCACCGGTATTTTATTGCTTATCTGGGCTGTTATCGGAATATGGGAGTTCATTGTAAGAAAGTGGCATTCGATCTTCTCTTTTGTGTATTCAAAACTTCCAATGACTCAACTACAGATCGATTTGTTATACGGCATGGGACAACACCCATCCCGCTTCTTGGATTTAGATCGACTCCCTTATGGGAATTATGGGGAGGAAGTGCTTACGCGGCTTGAGGCAATCGAGGCAATAAGAAATCTTTCTCGAAAAGGGTATGTCGAATTCTATAGATCCAATAATACTGCATTCTTGACGCCAAGAGGCGAAAAAGCTGCTCTTCGAATTGAGAGGAAGACCCAAAATGTTTCCCAAGACTGATTTCCTTGGCTAAGACGACCACAAAGGAAGAAGACGTATGTTAAGTGATGAATACTTAGTCGATTCACAAAAACTGAATCGCCACTAATTTTCTAGACAGGCCTAATGTCCACTTCTGGCCGAACCTCGTCGGTCGCATAACGGCCAAAAGCGGACATTCAGCAATCATAGAAAGTTAGTCTATAGAAGCTGTACGGGGTGAGGGCGGATTTGTGCACCTTACCTTCCCATGTCCGCCAAGAACTTCTGTGATTCTTCTAGAACCACCAGGGCAATATGTAATAGGAAGGTATGAACAACAGGCACATCATTTAGCGTGTAGCTTTCAATAGGAGCCTTGAATACTCCGTAGCCTCCATCTGAGTGTGAGCCTTCAATAGCGGCATATCGATGGATTAGTCTTAGCGGAGTAAATGGAACCATTTCTGGAGTGCTCCCATCTTCTTTTGGTGCTTCCCAGTCTAGAAGAAATCCTTCATTGACCCATTCATCCAAAGAAGTCTCTGAGTACTGTGGTGGTGCATGATATTTGGCAGATATAATCGGGAGCGGCTCTGGAAAAGTAAATATGATAGCTCGCCGAGTCACATCTTGGACCACCTCACCTTCGGGGGTGACTTCCTTTATGTTCATACTGCCAATTTGATCTAGCTTATAAACAGTAAATTCTTTGCCAAAATGATTCGCTAAATCAAACAATAGCCCGTTACCATCCCCCTTTCCCACCAATGATCGTAACAATGCTCCAATATGCATAATCTCAGCTGAGTCCTGCCCTATCAGGTAACGGGAAGACGCTCCCTTCAGCAACCTCACTCGCTTTTCCAACTCAGTTAGACGCTGTTCGATTTCTTTTTTCATATCCTGCTAGGGTAATCTGCTTCTCAGCTAGGACAACCCCCTTATCTATAGGCATGACAACTTTTAACTATTTAACAATTAAAAAGGTTAGAGCCCTCTTTTTGACTGGCCGCATTTGGCCGAACTACGCCTGTCAGCTAGCAGCTGCACTGGCCGTCGTCATTCCATGAGTAGCGCGAATACCACCTGAGACTACCCCACCCCGGAATGCAGTCATAAGAGATAAACATCCCGGCAGGTCTGCTGGCGTAACAACAATCGAAATATGAAACAGGTGGAATCGATCGGCACAAAAAAAACCGGAGGCGCATATGCGCCCCCGGTTCAGGTCAATCTGTGTTACAGTGAAGATCAGGCTTCAGCGTGTCTTCTTTCCATAACTTCTTCATCAGTACCGTAGAGACCATCTTTCTTCATGCGACGGTTCCACAGGAAGCAGCCTACGAGGAACACGCCGGCTGTGATGGCGATATCTTCCCATGATGAAAAGAATGGTGTGTGATCGATATCATCCGCATGCGGGCTGATGATCCACATATACCGCTCCAGGAAGGTACCCATCAGGATGCTGAATGCCGGGAACAGCATCAGCGCCGGTGAGTGGCGGATAGCCGAGAAGATCAGCATCAGGAACGGAATGAACGAGTTCATCAGGAAGAATGCCCAGAACAGGAACCAGTTAGGACCATCCATCATCTTGTGGAAACGCTCAATTTCAAACGGCAGATCACCATACCACATGATCAGATACTGCATGAAGAATGCGTAGGTCCAGATGATGGTCAGAGCCAGCATAATCTGGGCGCAGTAGTTGAACACGTAATCATGCGTTGGCCGCTTTAACAGGTTGCGCTTGCGCAGGAAGAACAGTGCAATGATAAAGAAGGCCAGGAATACGCGCATCATGCTTTCAAAGTGGTAAGGGCCATAAATCGGGCTCCACCAGCGCGGAATCTGAGTCATCTCGAAGTCCCATGACATGATCGTGCCATAGATGCAGTAGATGAACGGAACCAGCAGCGCAACATTACGGAACTTGCGGCGGGCAACCGGATCAGCGGTTGGATACTCTTGCTTCTGCAATTTTACAAAGTAGCTGCAGAACGCCCATACCGCCAGGAACAAACCGATCTGTCTCAGATCGAAGAAGATAATATTGTGCCAGCCGTTTAACGGCTCGCCGAATGTATCCCCTCCCATCCATGGGAACGACTTGGCACCGGAAGCCAGAATAATCAGCAGCAGCACAAAACCCAGTGGAAACAGCGCAGTGGCTGAGGACATCAGGAATCTTACTTCATAACGCCATTTACCGTTTACCAGATGCAGCACAGCACACCAGAAAATTGCTGCCAGCGGCATGTAAAGGGCAAACAGGAAGTTGTCCATCAAAATGGCCCAATTCGCATATGAGTTCATCTTCTACTCCTTACCCTTGTTTGCCTTGGAAGACAACACTTCCTTGGCGCGCTCTTCCTTGGTTTTGGCAACCATCTCCTTCTCAATCACGTTGCGAAGATAGTTAACCAAGTCCCAGCGCTCGCTAGGTGTCGTGTCGTAGCCATAACGCGGCATGATATAACTGCCGAATGTGATCGTACCCCAGATCCAGCCATCGCTCAGTTCCTTGACATAGTCTGAACTCAAATCCGCCGGCGTAGCTTCAAAGATCTTGCCGACAGGGCCGTTGCCTTTACCGGACTCGCCGTGGCAAGGCAGGCAGTAGATGGAAAACAGTGCATGACCTCTGTTAATGGAAGCCGGTGTAGCTTTAACCGGATTCTTCAGCCCTTCGGACGCATCGCGATCTGCGATTTTGGTCCATGGGCCACCTACCGGCACCGAGTCCTTCGGATAGGTATTGATAGGCGGTTCCTGAGGCTTAATGGAGGGTTGATTCATCAGGTCGCGCGACCATGGCCAGGCCAGAGCCGTCACAGGCAATGCAATAATGCAGATAAATAACAGAATCTTTCTCATTGTGTCACTTCCCTGATTTCCAAAGCGCCATTGCTTTGTAATGCTGTACGTACTTTTTCCATGTGTTCAGGCCGCATCTGAACTTCAATGCCGATGTGATCTTCACTGACCTTCTGGTTGTAATGCTTCTTCAGACGACGCGGCAGACCTGCGTAGATAAAGAATGCAATAATGGTGCTCAATACACCAAACAGAATGGTACCTTCATACATGATGACAATATCTGTCGGCAGAGGGATGACCGGTTTTCCGCCCTGCGGCTGAACCGTAAACATCGCCTGTGCAGCAGCTGCTACCAGCAGGAAGGCGCACAATGTACCGGTGATGGCGCCAAAGAAGGTAAAGCGCTGAATCGGCTGATTAAAGTGACCCAGCATCTCTTCCACTTCCGGATGCTCGATCGGTGAGTAAAGCTCGATGTTCTCCACAATCATCTCTTTAAGATCGAGCATTTTGAGTTCAGCAACAGCGTCCCTGGCCTTGTCAAAGTCCTCGTATGTGGCAAAAAGCAATTGCTTTTTTCTTCTCATGCCAAGCCTCCCTCAGAACGCATCACTTCATCCTTGATCTTGCCGATATCTTCCATCTCATCGCGAGAGCTTGCATGCCTGCGATGGAAGACCATCTCCTTCACTTCATACATCGACACACTTGGGAAGATCTTACAGAAGATCAGGAAGAGCATGGTAAACCAGCCGAAGCTCGCAGCCGTCAGTGTCAGCTGTACCGTGCCCGGCCATACTACAGCCCATGTCCATGGCTCGTGGTTGCTGGCCAGTGGCGGACTAACGATCTGGAAACGCTCCAGCCACATACCCAGCTGCAGAACCAGTGACAGCCAGAACATTGCCCACATATTGTGACGGAACTTCTCAAAGGCCATCGCAAACGGTGCAACCATAGCGCAGAGCAACATGCCCCATACAACCGGTGCGTACGGACCGATGAACTTCTGAATCAGTACTTCCTTCTCGAACATATCGTTGGAGTACCAGATCGAAGCGTACTCACCGAGGTTGAGGAAGTTCCAGACCATGGCAATCGCAAATGTCAGTTTTGCGGTCTTATCCATAATCTCGGTAGTCATATATGCTTCAAACTTGAATATATAGCGGAGCATGACAAACAGCGTGATGATAGCTGCACAGCCTGAGTAGAGCGCGCCGGCCACAAAGTAAGGCGGGAATGAAGTGATATGCCAGTCAGGCATGATCGACATGGCAAAGTCGGAAGCCACGATCGAGTGAACCGACACAGCCAGAGGAACCAGGAAGCAGGCGATCAGCACGTAAGTCTTGCGGAAAGCCATCCACTCGGTAGCACGTCCCATCCAGCCTACAGACAATGCGGTATACAACTTCTTGCGCCATCCCTTGGCATTATCACGACAGATCGCAAGATCCGGAATCATACCGACATAGAGGAACAGGATTGAGCTCAGTGCGTAGGTAGTAATTGCGGCGGCATCCCATAACAGCGGCGAACGGAAGTTCGGCCAGATGGTGTGCTGATTCGGGTAAGGCAGAACCCAGTACATATACCATACACGACCCAGATGGATCACCGGAAAGATTGCAGCAGTCAGAATGGAGAACAGGGTCATTGCCTCTGCAAAGCGGTAAATCGGCTTTCTCCAGTCGGCTTTCGTCAGCAGCAGGATCGCCGACAACAATGTACCTGAGTGACTCATGCCGATCCAGAATACAAAGTTCGAGATATAGAGCTGCCAATAGTGCGGCTTGTCCATCAATGCCACACCCAGACCATGCTTGTACTGGTAAACCTCTGCAGCCACGCCGCATAGAACCAGAGCAATACACACGGCTAATACGATCCAGAATGCAGCTCTGGGCGACTCAAGGCTGGCTAGAACATCCTTGTTGATCCTCGCCCATTCAATGTCTTTCATACTGTATGAACTCATTTAAATTATTCCCCTCTTCCGCAAGAATCTGAATTTCGCGAAACGCGAATCAAGCTTCTGTATCGCGTACGCGATCCAGATACATGACACACGACTCTGTATTCAACTCTTCAAGCACACGGTAACCGCGCACATCCTCACTCTTGTCCTGCTCATAGCGATCCAGCTCGACCTGATGCGATGCCCAGGATTTTTTAACCTTGCTCTCGGGATCCTTCAGGTTCCCGAAGACAATAGCCTGAGTCGGACAGCCCTGCTGACAGGCAGTCATCAGAGTGCCGTCTTCGACATGCTCCGGATGCCCTGCATCTTCGGCCGCATCCTTGGCAGCACGAATGCGCTGTACGCAGAATGTGCACTTCTCCATCACACCCTTATCGCGAACGCTCAAATCCGGATTCAGCTGCATTTCAAGCGGGTGCGGCAGATCCTTCCAGAATTCAAAGAAGTTGAAGTAACGTACCTTGTACGGGCAGTTATTGGCGCAGTAGCGGGAACCGACGCAGCGGTTATATACCTGCGTATTCAGTCCGTCCGGCGAGTGATAGGTAGCCGCCACAGGGCAGACAGGCTCACACGGCGCATGATTACACTGCTGACACATCATCGGCAGGTAGTGCGCACCACGCTCAGGGAAATCACTTGCCTCTTCCTGTTCAATCTCAGGTGTACCTTCAGGCTCGGTCCAGTAGCGCTCAATGCGCATCCAGTGCATGGAGTGGCCGCTTCCGCAACGCTCCTTGCCAACAACCGGCAGGTTATTTTCGGCATAACAGGCAGTCACACACGCGCCGCAGCCAATGCACTTGTTCAGGTCAATGGCCATACCCCACATATAGGGTTCTTCCGCGTAATAATCCTGCTGACGCAGCCGGGACCAGTTTTCCAGCATCCGTTTCAGTGCCATGGTTTAAGCCCCCTTTTCCGTAAGATCAAAGTTCTCGGCTGTGGTTGTTTTAACAAGTTCACGTCCGGCCTGTGTGCTGGTGTTACTTTCCAGAACAAGGTCACCATTTGCCAGCGTAACCAGCTTGCCGCGACTCTCAATCTTGGCAACCTTCACATCCGTTGCATAGGTCGCCAGCTCACCTGTTTTACCGTCAAACAGGGCAGCCAGGATACTGAACGGGTTGACACCTACGCCCTTGGCGTAGCGGCCATATTCGGTATGACCCTGACCCAGCGGAATTGCTACTGCATCCGGATGAATACCCGGGAAGACCACGACCTTTACCTTGGCCTTGCCTGCAGATGATTCGACCTGGACAACATCGCCGGTAATGACACCCAGCTTTTCGGCCGTTTTAGGGTGAATCTCAATCCACGAGTCCCACACCACCTCGGTCAACTGATCCGGAAGCTCCTGCAGCCATGGCACATTGGCATGACGGCCATCCCACAGACCGAGTCTGGCTGACGGGATCAGGCGGAACGGATAATTGGCATTGGCCTTCTCTGCCGGCAGAGTGACTGCAGAGACCTTTGCTTCAATTTTCGCAGCCTTGGCAACCTTCATCTGCACAAAACCGTCGGAGAGAATACCCTGCTTGAAGGCCTCCTCTTCGGTCTGGCCCGGCACCGAAGGTTTATACTGCTTCACCAGCGCCGGACGCATGGTCCACAGAGCGCCCATGACATAGGCCTGATAACTGTCCCACTGCTTGAAATTCGGATCCATATGCTTGAGCACATCCAGCATCAGATCACCGAACGAGCGTGTTGCATGGCTGCCGAACACAGGGTTCATAACAGGCTGCTGCAGGCCGAGATAACCATCGGTAGCGGCATACGCCGGCATCGTGGTATTCCACTCCTCCAGATAGGAGTGAACTGGCAGAACCAGGTCGCAGGCCATGGTTGTTTCATCCGGGAACATCGAGAACGAGATACGGAATTTAGCCTTATCAAATGCCTTATCCGCCTGCATGAAGCCCGGTGCCTGATACAGCGGGTTGCTGCCGAATACGACAACCGTATCAAAGCTGCCCTTATTCAGGCCATCAACCATCGCCTTGACTTCAGACCAGCCGCCCATACGCGGCGCCAGAGCAGGAAACGGATCTTCGCTACGTGGCAAAATCGTTTCACCGACATTACCCAACAGCACGTTCAACATCAGAATCGCACGCGCTGTCTCGAAACCATGCTGTACGCCTTCAGCACTCGCACCGGACAGGACAAGTGATGGCGAGCGATCGGTCATCAGATGATGCAGGTGATGGATTCGCTCAACCGGGATATCACACAGCTTCGCTACTTCGTCAACGTTTACATCCTTCAGGGATGCAACCACATCTGCGGGAACCCTGTCGGCATATTCAGATTTTTGTACAAGCAGTGAGGCCAGTGCCAGAGCCAGATGCCCTTCGGTACCCGGACGTGCAGGAATCCAGCGATCCGCATTGGCGCCGGTCAGTGTCATCTTCGGCTCAATCTGCACCAGTGTACCGCGCGGTGCATTGCGGAACTCAGCATATTGGGTGGAAAACTGCACCGGTGACATCCATGTGCCCAGGAAATCCGCACCAAACGACACAATCAGCCTGGCTTTATCAAAATCCAGTCGCGGCATGTAAGAGCCGAACATCTCCTGATTAGCCGCATGACCCACTGCCGGTGGCAGCGTATCAAATACAAAATGGTTCTTTGCTCCGGCAGCCGCCAGATAGGCATCCACCAGGGCTCTGTGATGTCCACTGGTTGCGCCGCTCAGCCATGCCAGCTTTGCATTTTTGCGTCCCAGGTTTTTTCTCAGCACATCTTCCGCTTCATCCCAGGAAATCTCTACCAGCTTACCACCCTTGCGCAGCATCGGCTTGGTCAGGCGGTCCGGATTATAATGGGACTGCAGGCCTGCCTGTCCCATCGGACAGAGTCGACCATGATTCACATCTGAAACGGGATTGCCTTCCAGCTTCAGAACGCGACCTTCGCGAATGCGTGCATGCACACCACACCCTGCCGGACACTGTCGACAGGTGGATGCATAATACATCTCGATACCGGGACGCACATAATCCTGCGGGTCAACATTCGGCTCGACTTTTTCCTTGCGAACCTCGATATCCACTTCATTAATAATATCGGTGTCTCCACAGCCGCTGAGAACAAGCGCACTGCCCGCTGCGCCACCAAGACCCATCGCCTTTATAAAGCTGCGGCGAGTCCAGTTGCTGCTCGATTTGTTTTCGCTCATCTTCAAATCTCCTATTCCAACGCCGTCTTTATTACTTGTGGCACTGCCAGCAATCATGCGGCGCGTGAACGAGATGGTCTCTCACCTCGGCAGGCAAACGATCTGTCAACTTTTTGACTTCGGCTGCCTTCATAGTTACAGGATGCTCCGGATCCAGCACAGCTGGCTGTGGGAACTCCACCTTCATCACAGGCTTGTCCGTAGCGGCGACCGGAGACATCCAGCGCTCTGCAGGCATTGGCTTGCCGATATCCGACTCACCCTGAAACTGTGTATGACAACTCAGGCAGAAGCCCATGGTCAGAGCCTTAACCTTCCTGCCGACGGTGAATGTCTTAACATCGCCATGACACATCGCGCAAACCTGCTGGGTAGGCCGGCCATCCTTGAAAATAAAGCGCTGAACATGTCGCTTGTGAGAAAAATAGACGAAGTCAGGCAGGTCATGCACCTTCAGCCATGGAATAGGCTTCTTCTGCTCCCAGTAGGTAAACAACTTCTGAATACGAGGTTTATCACGCACCGAAGGAAGGTGCTGATGGCAGCCAATACATTTGGCCACAGGGGGTATGCCAGCCACAATACTGCGCCGCGCATAGGTATGACAATACATACAATTTATACCGAACTTGCCGGCATGCCGGTCATGCGGAAATTCGATCGGCTGCGGTGCATTACTTACATCATCCGCCCATGCGCCGAAGGGGAGCAAACACCCCGCAGCAAATACCAACACGGTCCACGCCAGCCTGAATGACCAGGTCGCACTTATTCCTTGACGCATATCGAGAACCCCTCCCTTTTTGCTTCCTATAATTAATAACTACTTGTCTGGCGAACGGGGGATACACTACACAATATCCGCACGCCAATCCAGCCCAAACATTAACCACTATTCATCTTATATTTAACCCCTATGATACTAGGGGAAATTCGCCTGTCAGGCTTAAACGTTGGTGCCCAACGCCCTCAATTCTGCAATAGCAGCCGCATAATCCGGCGTATTGTAAACCGCTGAGCCGGCCACCAGAGCATCCGCACCAGCGGCTGAAACCTCGGCAATTGTTTTAACGTTAACGCCGCCATCGACTTCCAGCCAGGCATCACAACCGGCATCGTCCAGCATCTTGCGCGCCTGACGAATCTTCGGGGTCACAGCATGGATATAGGACTGACCGCCGTAGCCCGGGTTCACACTCATCAGCAACACCAGATCCACACAGTGCAGCACATGCTGAATGGTCGATACAGGCGTGGCAGGATTCAGGCTGACGCCCGCCTTCTTGCCCAGCGAGCGGATCAACTGCAAGGTGCGCTCCAGATGCGTACATGCTTCCTGATGCACGGTAATAATATCAGCGCCGGCATTGGCGAAGAATTCAACCTGCGTATCCGGATGATTCACCATCAGATGCACATCAATCGGCTTACTGGTATGACTGCGGATAGCCTTGCATACATTATCGCCAATGGTAATCGGCGGCACGAAGGAGCCGTCCATAACATCGAAGTGAATCCAGTCGCATCCACCCTCATCTATCGCACGAATCTCTTCGCCCAACTTAGCAAAGTCGGCCGACAGAATGGACGGCGCAATGACCAGATCTTTCTTCATGTGTGATCCCCCTCGAAATTTGGTAGCGATTTATAGCGTCAGGCAGCTCATTCGTCCAGCGTTAATAGCCACCGGCTGAGCACGGCTATCTGATCCGGACTCAGGGGACCCCCGTGCTCCTTTGCGAAACCCGGCATATGCCGGCTGCCTGTTCCCGCGGCAATGACCGCGGCCAATAATCCTGCATCCTTATGTCCGGCCAGCTTCGGCGCATAGGCTCCCTGCCCGTTTGCCCCGTGACACATTACACAAACAGCCTGATAGATAGCCGGCCCCGTACTCTTTCCCGCAGCCGGCGCAAAATGACACGAGCCGCACTTGCCATCGAAGATACTCCGCTTTGACCCGACCATATGCGGGTTCTCCGTCACCTCAAGCGTCAACCATGCCCTGCTGCGGTGGCCGTGAGCATCCGTGAGCTCCACCCACTTGCGCACATCATTCTCCTTGGCAAAGGTATCGACTGTGACCCTGATACGCGTAAATCCGCCCGGCATCAGCAGGCGCTGCTCCGGCTCGGCAACGGAGCAACCGCAGGATGTGGTCACGGCAACGATATTTTCCATCTGATCCCCTGCATTACGCACACGCAGAAAAACAACAGCCTTATCGCCCTCTTTGACAGAACCCCCATCAACATGGTCTGGTTCAAACACGAGCTGCGATGGCTCTGCTTCAAGATCCGCCGAATGCACGGGCGGCTGTTGTTCCGCCATGCCGCCCTGCTTCATCGCCTCGCCAGCCGGAGCACAGGCCACCAGCATCAGCAATAACAGTGTGTAAATCAGTTTATCAGCCACGGCTTAAGCACCTCCGGAACAGGGGATTCACCATGCATCATGGCCTGCAGGAGAGGAGGTTCACAACACAGCAGCGACTCGATCGCATCAACGACACCGGCAAGCTGAAAATCCGCCTGCATTAATCCGGCCAGCCAGGCATCGAGCTCCAGCATACCCTGTCTGTTCAAACGGTAACGTAGTCGGCGAATTGCCAGTTCAGATTCCTGCATCTCGTAAACCTATGGGTCCCTTCCCCGAATGACAAACCCGACCGGATCCTCAACCTGTATTTATCACCACGAAGAACATAGAAGAGCAAGCGCCGAACCAGCGTTGAGCCACAGAGCCCGCGAAAGACACTCATGAACACAAGAGACCTGAAGTCTACACACTACATCACGTTCTGTGCGTATGACATGTCTTTCCCTCTCGGTGTCCTTTTCCAAAAACAAAAACCTCTATCGCGCGCCGGAAGCTTCGGATGTAGCGCTTCAGTCGATGATAGGGCTACGAACACGTATCCCTCTGAGTCCTCTGTATAATCAGCGGCGAGAGTTTTTGACTATGATTGATATCCGTGCTGAACAGATTACAAACAGTAAAAGGATTTCCTCCGTGTCCTCTGTGTCCTTCGTGGTAAAAACGATCTTTTCAGGACTTGCGGGCCAGGATTTTGCGCTTGATATTATCAATGGCCGCCGTCGGGTTGAGATCTTTCGGGCAGGCTTCCATACAGTTCATGATCTGATGGCAGCGATAGAGGCGAAATGCATCCTCCAGCTGATCCAGTCGCTCACCCATGGCCTCGTCGCGCGAATCGACAATCCAGCGATTGGCCTGCAACAGCGTGGCAGGCCCCAGAAACCGATCGCCGTTCCACCACCAGGAAGGACAGGATGTCGTACAGCAGCCGCACAGAATACACTCATACTGGCCATCAAGCTCCGCACGCTGGCCAGGCGTCTGCAGTCGCTCATGCTCCGGCACCGGCGTAGTGGTCTTCAGCCAGGGCTGAATCTGGCGGTACTGATCGAAGAAGTGATCCATATCGACAACCAGATCGCGAATCACCTCCATGCCCGGCAACGGCCGCACATGAATCGGCTGTTTCAGACCGGCAATCGGCGTAATGCATGCCAGCCCGTTAATACCATTGATATTCAGCCCGTCGGAACCACAGACACCTTCACCGCAGGAACGACGATAGGTTAACGTACCGTCCAGTTTCCACTTGATATAATTAAGCGCGTCCAGCAATTTCATGCCGGAGCCGGAAAGTGGTACTTCATAGGCCTGCATAAACGGCTTATCGTCCTTTTCAGGATCATAACGGAAAACGGAGAGCTTGATCATTTCAGACATCAATAGACCCTCTTCTTCGGCGGAAATGATGCGACCGTCATCGGCTTCATGCGCACAGGCTTGTAATCGAGCGTCACACGGTCATCACGGATCGTCGCCAGCGTATGCCTGAGCCAATCCGTATCATCACGCTCCGGATAGTCGTCACGGGCATGAGCTCCGCGCGACTCCGTGCGCGCCAGCGCACCTGCAGCGGTCACCCGGGCCAGCGCCATTAAATGCTCCAGCTCCATAGCCTCAATCAGTTCGGTATTAAAAATCCGGCTGCCATCGGTGAGTACGGCCTCTGTATCCATTTCAGCCGCCAGCGCCTCAATCCGCTGCACCCCTTCAGCCATCACTTCCTCGGTACGATAGACGCTGAAGTGCTCCTGCATAATCGTCTGCATACGCAAGCGCACCTCTGCAACAGGTAATCCACCCTGCCTCTGTGCACTGCGCAACCACCCCTCAACGCGCTCCACACCCTTCCGCCAGCAATCCTCCGCCAGTGTCGGGTGATAACGGTGCTGCTTCAGTCGCTTGAGCACCTGATTGCCGCAGGCGCGACCGAAGACAACAATCTCAAGCAGTGAGTTACCACCCAGCCGGTTGGCGCCGTGTACGGACACGCAGGCCGCTTCACCGATCGCATATAAACCCGGATAGCTCGCCTCTTCTCCGTCATCACCTTTACAGACCACCTCACCGAATCGGTTGGTCGGTATGCCGCCCATGGTATAGTGCATGGTCGGCTGCACCGGAATCGGCTCTCTGGTGCAGTCCACGCCGGCAAAACGCAGGGCCAGCTCATGAATATTGGGCAGCTTGGATAAAATCAGTTCTTCGCCCAGATGATCCAGCTTGAGCAGCACATGATCCCTGTTCGGGCCGCAGCCGCGGCCCTCCCGTATCTCCAGCGCAATAGCACGCGACACCACATCACGGCTGGCCAGATCTTTTGCCGTCGGCGCATACCGCTCCATAAAACGCTCGTTCTCCGAGTTGAGCAGATAACCGCCCTCACCGCGCACACCCTCGGTAATCAACGGGCCGACATCAGCGATGCCGGTCGGATGAAACTGGAAGAACTCCATATCCTCAACTGGCAACCCGGCCCGTACGGCCAGCGCACCACCATCTCCGGTGCAGATATGGGCGTTGGTTGTCATCTTGAAAATACGTCCGGCGCCACCTGTTGCCAGCACCACCGCCTTGGCCTGAAACATATGATATGTACCACGAGCGATATCCCAGGCCATGACGCCCTGACAACCATCCTCGTCGGTGATCAGGTCAAGGGCAAAAAACTCCTGATAGAAATGCGTGCCTGCCCTGAGGTTCTGCTGGTAAAGACTATGCAGGATCGCATGGCCTGTCCGGTCGGCTGCAGCACAGGTGCGCGATGCCTGGCCACCCTCACCGAATTCCCGCGACTGGCCGCCGAACGGCCGCTGGTAGATTGTGCCGTTCTCCAGACGTGAAAACGGAACGCCCTGATGCTCCAGTTCACGCACCAGCAGCGGCGCAGCCCTGCACATATATTCAATAGCATCCTGATCGCCGAGATAGTCGGAGCCCTTGATCGTATCATACATATGCCACTGCCAGTGATCGGAGAGCACATTGCCCAGTGACGCATTGATACCGCCCTGTGCCGCCACCGTATGTGAACGTGTCGGCAACACCTTGGTGATCACCGCCACACGATGGCCGGCGTCAGCCAGCTGCAGCGCACAACGCATGCCTGCACCACCGGAACCGATAATCACCACATCGTGAAAGTGGTGCTCCACCTTGTCCGTGGATAAATATGACATCGTTAAACTCCCACCGTCAGCCGCCCCAGGCCCAGATAATTGCCATCCACCAGATACCGAAGCCGGACATCATGACCAGCATCCCTCCAATCAGGCTGACACGCCAGCCGATGGCCGGCACATAATCTTCAATCATCACTTTCAGGCCCATATAGGCATGAATAATCAGCGCGAAAATCAGGATGGTATGAAGCAGACGGGAAACGAAATGATCGACAATATCGAGTAGTCCGAATTGATCGACCACACCGGCATAGACAAGGATCAGCACCACAAAGGGCAACGGCAGCAACACAGCCAGCACCACTGCGGAAAGGCGCTGCAAATACCAGTCTCTGAAGCCGCTGCGGGCGGATCCGGGTTCTTTGACCAGCCTCATAGCAGTATCCCGAGTATCAGAGCAATAACGAGCGTCAGAGCAATAACGATGCGGGCCGACAGGCGCATCATCTGTCGAGACTCACACCATCCGGCATCAATCGAGAGAAAGCGCAATCCGTTACAAAAATGAAAAAACAGCGCGATACCGGCCAACCACAGGGAGAGCTTACCCAGTTCCGAATGGAGCCAGGACTGCGCCTGTACAAAATCTTCCGGACTGCCTGTCATGCCATGCAGCAACCATAAATAAAGCGGCACAAACAACACCAGTACCAGGCCGCTGGCCCGATGGACAACACTGGCCAGCATCGTCGCCTGCCAACGATAGATCGATAGCCGTGGTGACAATGGCCGCTGTTTCATCTTGCCCACATTATTCACGCCTCAACCCTCCTTCACGGATTCGTGCATAGCTGCAACAACACAGCCTACGCGCCCTCCCCCTTCAGTCACCATGTTTCCTTTCGATACCCTGACGCAGGCCTGCCACCATGCCGGCCAACTCTCCGGCCAGATACCAGCCGTTCTGCTCACCGGCCTCTCCATGCAGGCCGACCCCGGCACCAAGCATCATGCCGACATCGGTATCATTTCTGTAACAAACTGCCAGCTGACGCCCCAGCATACCAGCCAGCACATCACCGGAGCCTGCCACCGCCAGTTGCGGAGAGCCGGAGGGATTGAGCATCACATCGCCCTGTGGTGAGGCGATCAGAGTTTCATTGCCCTTGAGAACCACCCAGCATGCATAACGTTTGCAGAGCTTCAGCACCGCTTTTTTGCGATCCGACTGAATATCATCCACCGTGCATGAAAGCAGGCGGGCCGCCTCGCCCGGATGCGGTGTCAACACCGTCAAGCTGTCGCGTTCACTCACGCGCGATTGCAGAGCTGCATCGGCAGCGATCATGTTCAATGCATCAGCATCCAATAATAACGGGCGATCCACATCCAATAGTCGGGCCAGCAGTGTAGTCTGGGCGCAGCCCCAGCCGGGGCCTGCAACAATGGCATCTGCCTGATCAATCAGACCATCCCCTTCACGCATCCATGCACCCGATGACTGGCTATGCACCATCGTTTCCAGAGAGCCGGAAGCCACCACTGGGTAGACATCATCCGGGCACACCACGCTGACCAGACCGGCACCGGCAGCCAGCGCCCCCAGCGATGCAAGGCGCGGCGCTCCGGTAAAGCCGGCCGACCCGCCAAAAATCCAAACGCGGCCGAAATTTCCCTTGTGGGACAAGCGGTGTCGCTTCGGCCAGGCCTGTCCTATCATATCTGAATGAATAAAGCAGGCGCTGCGCAGCACTGTGGAACCCTTGCTTACCGATGGATCCGGCACAGCCGCCCATGCACGACACAGGGTTTCATCTTCTACACCTATGGCTGAGGCAGGCAGCAGTCTGCCTGAGAATTCCGGGCCAACGCCCATCCAGTAACCCCATTTATAGGCGGCAACAGGCAAGGTGAAATCGGCCTTTACCGCATCCCCCATCACCTCACCGCTATCGGCGTTGAGACCACTGGCGATATCAATACTGAGTACTGGCCGGTCGGCCTGATTAATCTGGGCGACCGCTTTGGCAAGGCGTCCACTCAGCGGACGGGTGAGGCCTGTACCAAACATGGCATCAACGACCATCACTGCGCGTAACAACCAGCGATTCAACTCGGCAAAGCATCTGTCTGATGAGGCATCTCGCAGTTTGGCGCCGGCTTCCCTGGCCAGTTCAGCATGCATCAGTGTGTCGCCGCCCAGTGTGTCCAGCGGCACCAGCATCACCAGCGTGACGGGAATGCGCCTTGAACGAAGATAGCGTGCGGCGGCAAATCCATCACCACCATTATTACCCGGCCCGATCACGATAACCACGCGTCCGAAATCCGGCATATAATCCAGCACGGCGTCGGCAACCGCCCGACCGGCCCTGTCCATCAACTCGAAGCCGGATATCCCTGCCTCTGTTGTTGTCATATCCGCCCAACGCATCTGGTCGGCACTTAAAATACGTACACTCATTCATCCCTCCGTTCACCTGACATCCCTCGATCAGGTTGCCTTTGCACCCCTTTTATACAACAAGCTTACCAACAATATAGCGCCGGCAGTATCAGCCAACCAGTCAAACACACTGGCATCACGTCCGGCCACAAAGGACTGATGCCACTCATCCGAGATACCGTAGAGCGAGCAGAACAGCACCGCTCCAGCCGTGCGGTACAACATACGGCTACCTGGCCATGAGTGCCAGAACAGACAGCTCATGCCGGCGTAGGCTGCAGCATGTATCAATTTATCCTGGCCACTAAAGGCAAGAGGTACGGGCAGATGAGATTGAGCAGACAAGGCATAAATCAACAGACAATAAAGCACCAGACACAGCCTCCATGCCCAACGTACATACACGCTCATCCCCCTCTACCCATCAACACCCTCCAGCCTCATCAAAGCAAAAATCATGCGACCAGCTTAACCAAATCCCCCCCCGTTCGTCCAGATCTCACAACAGACAGGCACACACGGCGTGGGGTAATTAAATACTAAAGCAGCCGCCCCTCATGACGATATATATGTATCGTTCCATACTGCTTGCCTCGAGTTATCTGCTAACCCGAATATGCCCGGCGCAAATAGCCCACACCCACTCACCTGACAGACAAGGAGCTGAGAGCCAACATAATGAAATACTTGCACGACCAGATGTTTGCCATGAGTTTACAGCTATGAAACGCATCCTTGTCATCGAAGATCAAACCTCCATTCGCGAGATCGTCTCTGATCTCCTGCGCGAGTTCGAACTGGCAGATACGGTTGCAGAAGCTGACTCCATTGAACAGGCGCGACAGCTGCTGGCAGATGCCTGCTGGGATGCAATCATTACCGACATGAGCCTGAGCGACGGCAACATTCTCGACCTGATTGAATCTATGCAACTGCAAGGCTATGCCTTCCCGCCCATCCTGCTGATGAGTGGTTTCCTCTACGGCGAGTCGGAACTGCGGGCAAGAAAAACGGGCATCCGCCACATTCTTTCCAAGCCATTTGTTCCCAGTAAATTGATCGACTGCGTACAGCTGATGCTCGAATCGGGCCGGCATGCCAAATAGTCGCAGCACCGCCTCCACCCTGTTTCGTTACAGCTGGCTGTACATTCTGCTCATCGGACTACTGATCAATTTCGGTAGCTACCGCCACATGCAGAATATGAACGAGAAAATCATCGGCAATGCAATTGCACTGCACAGTCAGGTAAAGACGGATGCCATCAGGGCAGAGCTGCAGCAACACCTGGATGCCACTCAGGCCATCATGGCCTTCATACACGGTGAACTTGACTCACGCACCCATCTGGAAAAAAAAGAAGCCGTCACATTTTTCCGCGCTCTGCTGGACATTCACCCCACTGAACTCAACGCCGTATCACTGATTCCCCCGCCGGCAATGGGAGAGCCGCTGACCATACGTCAGAACGATATCGTAGTGGTTACCCCGCTGCCGCAGGCCTCACAACTCAGGCAGATCGCAGCGGGCGATAGCACAAGCTGGCAAATAGAACAGGTCGCGGATCACACTATTCTGCGTATCATTATCGCCACAGGTGTGGCTGATCATCGCGCTTATGTCGTTAGCGACTGGAACCTTCAGGCGCTGTTCGAAACTGCCATATCCAATACGCCGATCGCAGGTCTGAACATCAATATTGAGATGCTGCGCAACCACCGACAGCAGCATCTTCTCACCCATACTTCACGCATGGGTAGCGGGAAACAGGTCGGTCTGGAGCAGTATGCGTGGCACGGCGGCTTTGATCTTTCCGGCGCTCACTTTATGATCAATGCTGAGCCTGTTCCTGAACTGGTTGAACAATTTCCCGACAATATGGCCCACTGGACCCTGGCGCTGGGATTACTCACAACGCTCTTACTGATGCTGCTTTTGTTCAACCGCAGCCGTGTTGACGAACAACTACAGAAAGAGTTGTCGCAACGTACCGGGGAGCTCTCTGCGGAACGTCATAAGCTTGCTGCCGTCATCGACCATGCCCTTGAGAGCATTCTCGTCACCGATGAGGAGGGCCGGATTCTGCTCGCAAATCCGGCTTCAAACGAACTGTTCGGTTATGATGAGCAGACCTGGCAGGAGCTATCTGTTCTAAAGCTGCTGATGGATCATAATGCATCGCCCACCAGCCTGCATAACTGGTTAAGTGAGCAGGCCGGCAATCACAGCAGCACCGGAGTGGTTCGGGAAATGCAGGGCCGGCGCAGAGATGGTTCGATATTTCCATGCGAAGTCGCCATACATGCTTTTACCGCAGCAAACAAACGCCGATGCTCCATTGTCGTACGTGACATGACCGAACTTACACGGCGTCAATGGGTACAAACTACGCTATTGAAGCTGCGTACCACCAGTCAGGCAAGCTCGCCGCTGCACACACGCCTGAAACAGATACTGGAAGATATGCTGATGGATCCATGGCATGCATCAGCACAGGCCGGCGCTATTTTTACTGCGCGCGGGAAGCAGCAATGGCTTACTGCCAGCTTCGGTTGGAGCGCTGCCGAGAAAAAGCAGCATATTACCGTGCCCGTGAATCAATGCCTCTGCGGCAATACCCCCGGCTCGTGTGCAGAGAGCCTGTGTATTCCGATCAAACACAACAATAGTCCGCTCGGCCTGCTCCATTTGCAACTGCAACCGGAGGGCCCGACACCACAGGAGTTCCTCCGTTTCTGCCAGCAGGCAGCAGAAATTATTAGCGAGATGTTATTGCGCGAGCATATACGTCAGGCTCTGGAAGAGAGTGAAAACAAACATCGTCAGCTGGTTGAAACCACACCGATGGGTATCGTGATTTATTCGAATAATAAAATATGCTATATCAACCCTGCCGCTGTAACGATGCTCGGAGCAAGCGGTGCCGGTGAGATTCTGGGGCAGGCTGTGCTCAGTTTTATCGTGCCGGATGATCGGGAAGCCGCATCCGCAGACCTTCACACTCTGCAGCAAGGTGGATATGTTCAGCCGACGGAAGAGCGTTTTCAACGTCTGGATGGCAGCACCTTCTGGGGCGAGCTGCGCGGTGTTCCCGTTGAATATGAGAGTCAGCCGGCGGTGCAATTGCTGATCCAGGATATCAGTAGTCGTAAAGAGGCGCAGGAGCAGTTACGCCTGCTATCCTATTCCGACGAGCTCACAGGACTACCCAACAGGCGTCTCTATAGTGACCGGGTGGAACAGGCGTGCAGCATGGCTCGCCGCAGGAAACGACCGATATCACTGCTCTTCCTTGACCTCGACCGATTCAAGCTCATTAACGACACCCGGGGCCATGCCTGCGGTGATATGGTTCTCAAAACCGTTGCCAACCGTCTGCTGCAAACGCTGCGCGTCTCGGATACCGCAGCGCGCATGGGCGGCGATGAATTCGCCGTCCTGCTGCCTGAAACAGAACCTGACAAGGCGTTGCGTGTTGCCGGCAAGCTGATTGCGGCCCTGAATCAGCCGATTCTGATCGGTAATCAGGAGCTCATCATTGGCGCAAGTATCGGACTGGCCTCCTTCCCCGCCGATGGTGAGGACGGTGAGACCCTGCTCAAACACGCAGACAGTGCCATGTATTATGCCAAACAAAACCGCCTGAACATCCACTGTTTTTCTTCCGTCATGGAGGCTGTGGCCCAGCGACGGATGCAACTCGAAGACAGCCTCAGGCTGGCCGCCGGGTCAGGACAACTGAGCCTGCACTATCAGAGTCAACACTCCCTTGCAGAGGGCACAATCACCGGCATGGAGAGCCTGATGCGCTGGCATCATCCGGAGCTGGGCAACATCTCTCCGGGCGAATTTATCCCGCTGGCCGAGGAGACGGGGCTGATTCGATCCATTACAGCCTGGGCCATTACCGAAGCCTCCCGTCAGGCACTGGTCTGGGAGGAGGCAGGCATTCGCCCCGAGCGCATCAGCATTAATATTTCAGCCGCAGAACTGATGCAGCAGAACCTTGCCAGCGAAATCCTGACACTGATCCGTGGAAGCGGTGCAAAACCGGAGTGGATTGAGATCGAAATCACTGAGACCGCAGCCATGAATCAGCCCGAAACAGGCATCGGCATTATGCGCGAACTGGTAGAGGGTGGCGTTTCGATTGCCATAGATGACTTTGGCACAGGCTACTCATCACTGGCCTACCTTAAGCAATTACCTGCTGACCATCTCAAAATCGATATCGCTTTTATCAGAAACCTGCCGGATGATGCTGAGGATGCCGTCATTGTACGTACCATTATAGCCATGGCACACGCGCTGGGTATGACGGTCGTTGCCGAGGGTGTGGAAACGCAGGCGCAACTGGATTTTCTGCGTCAGGAGGGGTGTGACGGCATTCAGGGCTACCTGCTGGGTAAACCATTACCGGCAGATGAAACGAGCACGATGCTGGCCAACAGCAATCTCGCCGTTTAAGAGTCTAATTCAGCTACGACAAAAGCCATGGCAATGCCGTCATCATCGGTCAGCGACACATGCACCGCCGTGACCCCCTGCTTCTCCGCAACCCGTCTGGCACCACCATATAGCGTGACAGCAGGCTTGCCTGAGGGCAGGTGAATCGTCTCTATATCCCGGGGCGCCACCCCCTGGTGAAAGCCGGTTCCCAGTGCCTTGGAGACCGCCTCCTTGGCCGCAAACAACATGGCAAAGCGTCGGGACGGATTACCTTTGGCCTGCGACTGCGCTATTTCGGCATCGGTATAGATGCGCTGCAGAAAACGTGTGCCAAAGCGCTCAACCGAACGATTAATACGTGCAATAACCACACGGTCCACACCAATACCGGCAATCGTCATCAGCAAGCACCCATCAACGAATCATCACCGCCCGGAAATCTGCAACCGCCTGATGCAACCCCTTGAAAATCGCATCAGCAATAATGGCATGGCCGATATTGAGCTCTTCAACCTCGGGAAGTGCACAGATCGCAGGTGTATTCTCCAGCGTCAGGCCATGTCCTGCGTGAACCAACAGGCCGAGATCTGCAGCCAGTTTTGCGCCATCGGCAAGTGCAGCCAGCTCTCTGACCTGTGCTGCCCCCTGATAATTCGCATAATGGCCCGTATGCAGCTCAACAACAGCCGCCCCGATCTCCCGGCTTGCCCGAATCTGCTCGGCAACAGGATCGATAAACATCGATACGCGCACACCGGCGGCGGAGAGGCGCTCAACAGCCGCAGCCATACGGGAGTGTTGACCCACCACGTCCAGCCCACCCTCTGTGGTCAGCTCCTCACGCTTTTCCGGTACCAGACAGCACGCTTTAGGCTTCAATCGCTCACAGATAGCCACCATCTCGTCGGTAACGCCCATTTCCATATTCAGATGCAGGCCATCGATAGCAGCCAGTCCTTCAATATCACGATCCTGAATATGACGTCGATCCTCACGCAGGTGCGCGGTAATGCTGTTGGCCCCGGCAGCAAGGCAGATTGATACCGCCGCCAACGGGTCCGGATAAGCCGTCCCGCGCGCCTGGCGGATCGTTGCAATATGGTCAATGTTTACACCAAGATGCATCCATACTCTCCTGTCATACATTCATTCTCTATTTCTGCTTATCCATGCTGCCGGAAGCTGTCCGGCAGTTTGACGCCGTGTTCACGCAGAACAAGTCCGATCATCATACGCCAGCTCTCCCTGTCCCTTGCTGCCATATGAATGTTCGACTGTCGGATCACGCCGGCCATGCCTTTTCTCAACCCTGCAGATATCTCCATCCCCTCACCGCAATGCTCGCACACCAGATGCGCATGTTGCCACTGCATCGGTACATCCGCGGCTATCATATCACCGCAAAGCCAGCAGTGTGACAAATCCCCCAGCCATCCCGCCCGCTCCAGCATCAGCCACAATGCGGCACATTGGCCTTCATCCGCATGGCGATCAGCAAGTAACGACAGGGCTTCATGCAGCTCATGATAGCCGTGAGGGTCCCCGTCCTGAAACAGGGTACTGCTAACAGCGATCAGCTCCAGTGCCGGGAGCATGCGCGACTCATCCACCAGCTGTTCTCCGCGGCTGATATCTGTCAACGTCCCCATCCCACTGCGTCCGGGTCGCCAGGTAATATGCAGGCGATACAGCGGTGCCAGTGTGGCGCGAAAAATGCTTTTAGGTCGCCTGGCACCGCGCGCCATGACAGTAATGCGCCCGTGCCCGGCAGTAAGGATATGACATATCAGTGATGTCTCACTAAAGGGGATACGCCTGAGCAGCAGGCCATCATCGGATATTTCAGCCATCTGCTGTGGCCGCCATCCCTAGTCCGCACCCAGCCCCAGATCCGACAACTTGCCCGGATGGTTGAACCAGTCCGCATCCACCCTGACCCACAGGTTCAGATGAATCCGGCAATCCAGCAATTTCTCCAACCCCATTCTTGCCCGCGTACCAATATCCTTCATACGTTCGCCGCCCTTACCGATCACCATCGGTTTATGACGCTCACTACCGACCAGAATTACCGCATCAATCTCGACAGATCCGCCATGCTCTTCAAAACGTTCAATATCAACAGCCGTCTGGAACGGAATCTCCTGCTGCATGGCCAGAAACACCTGCTCACGCACATATTCAGCCGCCAGCTGACGCTGGCTCTGATCGGTAAACCAGTCGGGATCATGCAGTGGCGGCTGCTCCGGCAGCAACAGCGTCAACTGATCCAGCAATGTTTCAATCTGTACGCCGCGTCGGGCCGAAACAGGGATATAGGCTGTAGCACCCGGGTCGAGCTGCTGCATCATGGCCAAACGCGGCAGCAGCGCCTCTTTTTTAATGGCGTCCACCTTATTCAGCACATGGATACGCGGCTGCTTCAGTCGCCCGTCGGCAAAGCGTTCGATCAACTCGCGCGTGACGCGATCCAGCGGACAGGTCACATCCTGCATAATAGCCAGCACATCCGCCTCTTCTGCCGCGCCATAGGCTATACGCACCATATTGCGGTTGAGCTGCTTGTCGCCCTTGTGGATGCCCGGTGTATCGACAAAGATGAGCTGGCGTGCATCATCGTTGTAGATACCGAGGATTCGGTGGCGCGTGGTCTGCGGCTTGGGCGTTACAATCGCCACCTTGGCCCTGATAATATGGTTCATCAGGGTGGACTTTCCGACATTCGGTCGCCCCAGCAGGGCCACCGTGCCACAACGGAATGCTGTATCACTCATCTGTTAATTTACTCCATGCCTGTTCAGCGGCTGCTATTTCGGCCAGTTTTTTTCGCTCGCCACTGCCGTGACCCACAACCTTCTCCTGCACACTGCAAGTCGCTTCAAAGCGCGGTTGATATCCGACGCCGCGATCAACCAGTACGTATTCAGGCAGACCCCAGCCTTTACCCTGCGTCAACTCCTGCAAACGACTCTTGGCATCGCGCGGATCCACCCTGCCGATATCATCCAGCATCGGCCGCCATGCTGTAAGCACAACCCGTCGCGACGCATCCCAGCCGGACTCCTCAAACACCGCACCGATCACAGCTTCGACAGCATTGGCTACAATCGATGGTGACTTGATGCCGTATTCGCCGCGCTCACCATCACCGACAATCAGGCAGGCAGAGAGCCGCCAGTCGGAGGCGACCACCAACAGGCTATCGCGACAGACAAGGTTTGCGCGCATACGCGAAAGCTGGCCTTCAGGCTCTTCAGGAAAACTTTGATGCAGATATTCGGCTACCACCAGTCCGAGCACGGCATCGCCGAGAAATTCAAGACGTTCCAGATCTCCGGAGACTGCACTACGCAGAGCCGAACAATGGGTCAGAGCCCGCTTCAACAGTGCCGGGTTATTAAACCTGTATCCAATCACCTGCTGCAACTGCTGCAGTCCTGTCGCCGCTCCGGTCATCCTTACGGGCCTGCATGGGGCGAAAAGTGCAGCACAACACGTGCCCGATCACGCCATTTATCCATCCCCGTCAGGCTATGAGGATCATAGTCACCATGCGCATCCATCGCTTCAACCGGCCCAAGCAGCCAGACCGTTTCACTGTAGGAGGACCAGATTTCAAGGCCCTTCTCGTCATCTGCTATCTCCAGGTTCACATAGAAACTGGCGGGCAGGTCCCCGTCTTCAATGTAGTTCAGCTCAAACAGGCGCGGCAGACTGGCTCGCACCGCAGCCACGTCGTCAACACCCTCAGGGTGATTTTTGATGATACCGTCAAAGACTGCCTGTACTTTCCAGTCGACATAATAAAAATGCGCAAACTTCATGCCGTTCCATGAAGCAATCCCCAGAATAACCAGCCAGATCATCACCTTGATCAGCGAATAACCACGCTGACTATCGTCCGGCCGCCGCACCCGCTCAGGGCAGTCTGTGGTGTTCAGCATCAGGCTACTCAATCAGATGCCCCAGACGATCCCAGCGCGGCGCACCTTTCACACTGTCCCATGACCACCAGATGATCGCTGCCCGCCCTACCATGTAAGACTGCGGCACAAAGCCCCAGAAACGCGAATCGCGGGAGTTATTGCGGTTATCACCCATGGCAAAATACATATTCGGCGGCACAGTCCATTCGCCATCCTTGATTGAAAAGTGCTTACGCAGCACCGCGTGTTTTACCCCGTCCAGATCCTCTTCATACAGACCGGACACATCCGCGCTGCCGTCACCCATGAAATAGGTCCGCTCACCCTCCTGCACCAGCGGCATCTCCTTGCCATTCACATACAGGCGATTCTCGCGATAAACGATATGATCGCCGGGCAGACCGACAATACGCTTGATATAATCCTTGCTCTTGTCATCCGGATACACGAATACCGCCACATCGCCCCGCTTCGCCTGCTTCGACAGCAACTGGATATCCGTAAACGGAATGCGGAAGCCATAGGTATAACGCAGAACGAACAGATAGTCGCCTACCTCCAGTGTCGGCACCATACTGGATGACGGAATTTTAAACGGCGCCACAATAAAGCTGCGGATTACAATGGCCAGCAATGCAATCACAATCAGGCTTTCCAGCCATTCCCGCCAAACCGGTTTATTACTCTTCATTACTTAGCTCCCGTCGCCCAGTTTCAATACAGCCAGGAACGCTTCCTGAGGTACATTCACACTACCGATAGATTTCATTCGTTTTTTGCCCGCCTTCTGCTTCTCCAGCAGTTTGCGTTTGCGGGAGATATCACCGCCATAACATTTTGCAGTCACATTCTTGCGAACGCCCTTGACGGTCTCGCGGGCCAAGATACGGCTGCCGATTGCCGCCTGCAAGGGCACATCAAACTGATGGCGTGGAATCAGTTCACGCAGCTTTTTCACCAGATCACGTCCGCGTGACTCGGCAATAGAGCGGTGCACAATCAGGGAGAGAGCATCCACCGGCTCCGCGTGCACCAGTACATCCAGCTTCACCACATCACTGACAGCAAATTCGGAGATCTCATAATCCATAGATGCATAACCGCGCGATACCGACTTCAGCTTGTCGTAAAAATCGATCGCCATCTCGGCCAGCGGCAGGCTGTATGTAAGCATCACACGCCCTTGCCCGATAAACTTCATATCCTGCTGCATACCACGCCGGTCCTGACACAGCTTGATGATCGTGCCGACAAACTCTTCCGGCATAAAGATATTGGCCAGTACTGTCGGCTCCTCAATACGATCAATCTCCTGTGGCTCAGGAAACTCGCTCGGATTGGAAATTTCAATGATAGTACCATCATTTTTATAAATACGGTAAACCACGCTCGGGGCCGTGGTAATCAGGTCGAGATCGTATTCCCGCTCCAGCCGCTCCTGTACAATCTCCATATGCAGCATGCCCAGAAAACCACAACGAAAACCCAAACCGAGGGCCGAAGATGTTTCCGGTTCAAAGGTAAACGCAGGATCATTCATGTGCAGCTTTTCCAGCGAATCGCGCAGATCGTTGTAATCAGCGGAATCCACCGGATAGAGACCGGAAAAGACCATCGCCTTGGGTTCACGGTAACCGGGCAGAGGTTCACTCGCACCGTTTCTCAGTGTCGTCACCGTATCGCCGACCTTCAGGTCTGCCAGTTTTTTGATGCCGCCAATCAGAAAGCCGACGGCTCCGGATGAGAGGTGTGAGGTAGAAAACGGTGTCGGCACGAAGTATCCAAGATCCTGTACCTCATAAGAGGCCGCAGTCGGCATCGACATCAGCCGAAAGCGATCACCTTTTTTCACTGTCCCCTCAAAAATACGAATCAGTGCGACCGCGCCTACATAGGAGTCAAACCATGAGTCCACCACAAGTGCTCTGAGCGGTTTGTCATCGTGATTTTTTGGCGGGGGAATATATTTTACGATGGCTTCCAGCACATCGATAATGCCCTCTCCCGTCTTGGCCGAAACCGGCAGGGCGAAAGAAGCATCCAGGCCGATTACATCTTCGATCTGTCGTTTGGCCTCTTCAACATCGGCACTGGGCAGATCAATCTTGTTAATCACCGGAATAATTTCGAGATCATTTTCCATCGCCAGATAGACATTGGCCAGGGTCTGCGCCTCCACGCCTTGCGCTGCATCAACGATCAGCAGTGCGCCTTCACAGGCCTGCAGGGATCTGGATACTTCATAAGTAAAATCCACATGACCCGGTGTATCAATCATGTTCAACTGATAGATATGACCATCCTTGGCAGGATAATTCAGCGTTGCTGTCTGCGCCTTGATGGTAATACCGCGCTCCTGCTCCAGATCCATGGAGTCGAGCACCTGTTTCTTCATCTGGCGTTCAGTGAGCGCACCGGTTTCCTCGATCAAACGATCTGCGAGGGTCGATTTGCCGTGATCGATATGAGCAATAATGGAGAAATTGCGAATATAGTGTTGAGGATGGGTTGATTTAGTCATTGGCGCGGCAGTGTACCGATGCAATCGCGGCGATGCCAACAAACGATTCATCAACAGCCGCACGGCCGCAGAATGACGCGCACTTGCAAAATAACCAAACTCATCTAATTTATGGGATGCTAGGTGTCTGTCCGACTTATGAGCAATCTACTGCGCGGCAGGAATGGCAGCCAAAATAACCTGATTGATCGTCACATAGTCACCACTATGTTCCTTTAGAGTCAGGTCGCTTTGACTCGCCCTTCCACCGGCCCGCCGCTACGAGCCACCCTAAGTCCGACAGGTTACCGGGACGATTGATTGGTTCCGGGAGAGCTGTAGAGGTAGCATTCTTCAATACAATTGTTTTCCGAATTAATCAGCGGATGGGGAGATACGCGTTTCATGGGTAAACGGGATGAGAAAGGGAAACAGAAGGGGCAACAGGAAGCAGAGCTGTTTGAAGAGAGCCTGAGTCATCCGGATGACGACTCTGCTGAGCTGTTCAGCCATCTGCAGGAAGACTTTGAAGCCGCGCTGGACGAATCGGCAAGTCATAAACAGACACCCGCTGATATCTCACCGGAAGAGATGCAAGAGTTGGTTGATGACGCCACGCACAGCCATGATAAATCACTATCCGGCGCAAAAGAAACCGCTCCAACCACCCATACAGGAAAAACAGCTGACGACGCACAAGGTAAACCCCTGTCCGCGCAAACGGATGCAGAAGAAGCAGACAAACCCCAGGTACAAATGAAAGACGGGGCCAGCAGCAATATGAATGAAGCCGATGAGGTGGACGGTTACTTCGTACAGTTCAGCGAACTGGCAAACAGTGCTTCACAACAACAGGAAAACACGCCTGATGATGCAGACGAAGATCTGTTCATGAATTCGGACGAAGACCTGTTTGCCGGTGAAACGCCCTCCCCTGCACCGGAGCAAAAGCCCATGATACACCCGCTTTCGCCACCAGCAGGCAAGCATAGAGCAGGACGCAGGATTGTAGCTGCCGCCCTGGCACTGGTGGCTGTCGCGGGCGGCACCATGTACTGGCTTGCCACTCCGGAATCCGATCACCAAACCACTACTGACAGCCATACCCCTGCCACAACAATGACAGATAGCCAACTGACGCCTCAGGAGCAGGCGATCAATGCGGCGGCCTACCCGGGTGAAGGTGTTGCCGATTCGAAAAAGCAGAAAAAACAATCGCCTGCCGAGCGCATCGCTGCCGCAGAGAAGATACTGGCCGATGCCCGTGCAGCCAAAGCTAAAAACGTGCAGGCAACAAGTGCAACGACCGAAACAAATGCAAAACAGACGGCCAATGCGCCAACTACCGCGGAACAAATTGAAACTGCCAAAGCCGAGCTGGCGGCCGAAAAGAAAAGGCTGGCCGATGCAGAAGCTGTTGCCGATAAAATTCGTCAGGCAAAAGCCGACGCATTGCGGGAGGAGCAACGCCGGGCCAAGGCAGCCGCTGCAGTAAAACAGCTTGCAGAGAACAAGGCTGCAGCTGCCCGGAAAACGGCCGGGAAACCGGCTACCGGAGAGAAAAGACCGGCAGCTCAACAGGTCGTCATCCGGGAGCACCAACCGATCAGCGACCACTCTGTCAGCAAAAAAATGCGAACTCCCGGCCAGCGGCAGAACAAGGTCGGGCAGCTGGTTGTTGAGTACGGGGCTCTTGATGGCGGCGCATCGACCAGACCGACCGCCAAACCGGTTACCTCCCCTGCAGTAACCCCTGTACATATAGATGCAGCTAAAGCAGGCAAGCAGACGCCTGCTCCGTCCGGACAGGCAGGTCGCTGGGCCGTTATCCTCACCTCGGCCAGTTCAGATAAATCCGCAAGGCAACAACGGGCTCGTATGCTTGAACTCGGTGTTCAGGCAGAGATAGCAAGAGTCACGAACCACGGTCGGGTTTTTCATCGCATCCAGATTACCGGTTTCGCAACCCGTCTGCAGGCACAGAAGCAGCTGGATCTCGTCAGCCGCAAGCTCGGACTACATGGTGCAAAAATAGAAAAACTGTAGCTGTTTACTTTAAGCCACACCATTGACAGCCCGGCGACCGCTTCCTAACGTCGCGAAAATTTTTACCATAAGGATCTACAATGTCAGATATTTCCCGTTCCATGAATGATTTTGAACAGGCACAGAAGCTGTTGCCTGGCGGCGTCAATTCACCGGTACGTGCATTCAAGTCGGTCGGAGGTACGCCACGATTTTTTGCCAGAGCTGCCGGCGCCTACGTCTGGGATGTGGATGATAACCGTTATATCGACTACGTCGGCTCATGGGGGCCGATGATTCTCGGCCACACCCATCCGGATGTTGTCAAAGGCGTGCAGGAAACTGCAGCGCTCGGCATGAGCTTCGGCGCACCGTGTGAGCTGGAGATCGATCTGGCCCGACTGGTGATTGATATGGTGCCATCCATTGAGGTGGTTCGTTTTGTAAACTCAGGTTCAGAAGCAACGATGAGCGCCCTGCGTCTGGCGCGCGGCTTCACCGGCCGGGATAAATTCATCAAATTTGACGGTGGTTATCACGGCCATGCTGACGGATTTCTGGTCAAGGCCGGTTCCGGTGCTGCCACCTTCGGCGAGCCTGACTCCGCCGGCGTCCCGGCAGACTATGCCAAGCTTACCCTGACCGCGCCGTTCAACGACATTGAAGCGGTCAAGAGCCTGTTCGCACAAAACAAAGGCGAAATCGCCTGCATTATTGTCGAGCCGGTTCCCGGCAATACCGGTGTAATGTTGCTGCACGAAAACGGTTTCCTGCAACAACTGCGCGATATCTGTGATGCTGAAGGCGCGTTACTGATCTTTGATGAAGTGATGTGCGGCTTCCGGGTTGGCGCAGGTGGGGCTCAGGAGCGTTTCGGAATCATGCCCGATCTGACCTGTCTGGGTAAAATTATCGGTGGCGGCCTGCCGGTCGGCGCATACGGCGGCCGTGCGGAGATCATGCGCAAAATCTCTCCCGATGGTCCGGTCTATCAGGCAGGCACACTCTCCGGCAATCCGCTGGCCATGCGTGCGGGCCTTGAAACGCTGACACGCCTGCGCGCACCGGGCTTCTATGAGGAGCTGGAGCGCAAAACCACGCGTCTGGTGGAAGGGTTGCTGGCCGGCTGCAAGGCTGCCGGCGTCCCGGCTGTCGCCAATCAGGTCGGTGCGATGTTCACCGTGTTCTTCACGGAGCTTGATGCAGTCACCTGCTGTTCCGATGTCAGCAACCACTGCGATCTGGCCTTCTTCGGTCGTTTCTTCAATGCCATGCTCGATGAAGGCGTCTACCTGGCCCCATCCCAGTATGAGGCTGCCTTTATGAGTGCGGCTCACACCGATGCAGATATAGACGACACCATTGCCGCCGCCAAACGCGCGCTGAAGAGGGTCACAGCATGAATCAACTCGACCGTTTGCGCCTGATGGGCGAGATCAGTTTCAACGAGGCCGGACTCGTACCGGCCATTGCACAGAGCGTGGAAACCGGCCGTGTGCTGATGATGGCCTGGATGAATGAAGAAGCCGTGGAGCAGACACTGGATACGGGCTTCGCCCACTACTATAGCCGCTCCCGCAAAACACAGTGGAAGAAAGGTGAATCCTCCGGCCATGTGCAGAAGGTGGTGGAGATGTATCTGGACTGCGATGGTGACACGCTGCTTCTGCTTATTGAACAGAGCGGCCCTGCCTGCCATACCAACCGCGAATCCTGTTTTTACAGGCTGAATCAGGGTGGTAAATGGGTCACAATTGAGGAGCCGCTATGAGTGATATTCTAAGCCAGCTGGCAACGATACTGGAGGCGCGCAAATCCGAATCCGCCGAATCATCGTATGTCGCCTCCCTCTACGCCAGGCCGGACAAGATGCTGGAAAAGATCGGTGAAGAGGCCGTGGAAACCATCATCGCTGCAAAAAACGGAGATCGCGAACAGATCATCTATGAAACAGCCGACCTGTGGTTTCACACCATGGTCATGCTGGCGCAAAAAGGTCTCTCCCCCGATGATGTTCTCAATGAACTGGCCCGCCGCTTCGGTGTTTCAGGCCATGCCGAGAAAGCATCCAGAACAAAAACAGTTTAACTCACGACAGGCATCGCTGATGCACCCCTGATCACCGTGCAACTGCGTAGGAATCAGTCAAGCCGGTGTACGGCCTTTGCCACGAGGTTGTTTTATTGCACTACCGGCACACCGTAGTTGTTGCAGTAAGCTCATTTACAGAAACTTGTCATAAATAGCATCGCACTCAGGCGAAAGGCCAGGATGCGAGACTGAAAAATATTTACTCTCCAAAATAAAAATCCCCCTGGCTGTTACCAGCCAGGGGGATTTCATCATTGGAACGCGGTTCGCTTCAACGTGTCAGATAAACCGCTTGTCCGACAGCTTTCGTAATGCAGCTGTTTAGATTTTACCTGCCTTTCACAGCATCAAACAGCGCTGCTGCTGCTTCATCTTCGTGAACTTTAAATTGACTTGAACTGTCCCGTCATCATGCCTGCCCTTTTCTTCCATTTTGCATCAGCAGCAGCCAGGTTTGCGCGTCTCTCCACTTTAAAGCCCATCCTTAAAAACCTTTGCGCAGGTTTCAGACGCTGCGCATAATGCCTTTGCCAACACCTGCGCCAGTCACGAACTACCTTGTGCTTATCCAACAGCATGGGCAAGCGCTTGCGACTATCAACGCTGAAAACGCCTGGCGATGCAAGTGGTACCAGTGTGCCATATACTCTAAGCGCGCTACCGGCAGCAATCATCATTAATTTCTTCATAATATCCAACATCCTCTCTCGAATTTTCGAACATCAGCTGCTATCGCAAGCTGGGCTAGCGCCTAACACTGATAGAATTTGCTTGCAATGACAAATAAAACTTACTGTCGCACAAAATACACACCTTGCCATTTGTGATCATGTATGCGTTATAAACACTCATATTTTTGCATTGCCAAGAACAATATATTGTAGTAATTTCAGTGTGTACAAACCAGCGCGGCAAGTAGCTGCTCCTGCTTAAAAAGAGGACTTATCATCGTAAAACTTCTTTAAGTAATAGATCATAGTGTCTCAATTATTGTCAGCTCTTTATTGCATCACGTAGTTATGAAAGCCTGCCCGGCATGGTGAACATGGATAAACAGAAAGTTCTGACTCTGATCATTGCGCAGCTAAGCGCTGATCTGGACGTATGTGAGCAGGCCGTGTCTATTGCCCGCGATACGGCGGTGCATGCCGACTGCCTGGGCTCCAGCAAGTATGAGACAATGGGGCTGGAAGCCTCCTATCTGGCTCAGGGTCAGGGAAAGCGACTGTTGGAGGTAGAGCGCGCCCTCGCCTACTTCGAGCAGCTCTCACTACCCGCTCCGTCTCCGGTTATCGGTTTATCATCACTGGTCGTACTGGCGGATGAACATCATGAGCAACGATACCTGTGGCTGGCAGCTGATGCAGGCGGCCTGAAGATAGATTACGCCGACACACCAATCACCATAATCACAGTCAAGTCACCTCTGGGCAGCGCATTGGTTGGTAAAGCTGCAGGTGACGAATTTGAGATCTGCATCGCCGGAAAAACACGGGCCTATACCGTTGTCTCGACCTGCTGAACATACGCTGCCCCGTCCCGCTCTCCGGATGAAGCACGATACGCAAACCGGCGAGGCTGAATGGTCTCTCTATATGATTCGCTGCAAGGGCGGCCAGCTCTATACCGGAATTACTACGCATGTGGAGCGACGGCTTGCCGAGCATCAGTCCGGAAAAGGGGCAAAGTTCCTGCGAGGAAAAGGCCCTCTGGTACTGGCGTTCCAGCGCAACATAGGCTCACACTCCGAGGCCCTCAAAACCGAAGCGGCGATAAAAAAAATGGCAAAAGCGGACAAAGAGAGAATCATCAGCCATGGCTGGCCGGAAACCATACTGAAATAACACGGCGCAACCGGCGAGGCCACTACCACATTGGTCAAATCACACGCACTGCTGTATGCTGTCATCTCCGCGTAGTGAATCTGTTGAATCACGCATGCTGCGTATGACGGATTTAGCAGAGGTTATAATGGCAGCAGTACGCGTCCAATATCAGACTATCGAGTTTGGCAACGTAGATATTCATCTCCGCACTTTACGAGACAATCAGGAATTTTCTGATGATGCCGGTGTAGCCGAAAAGCTTGGCATATCATCAGCCTCATGGCCCCTGTTCGGTATTGTATGGCCTTCAGGAGAGGTACTGGCCCACTTGATGTTCGATTACCGCATTGAGGGCAAACGGATTCTGGAGGTGGGTTGCGGCATTGCCCTCTCCAGCCTGGTTCTCAATCATCGCCACGCAGATATCACTGCTACCGATTTTCATCCGGAAGCCGGGTCATTCCTGCAGAAAAATACCGCGCTCAATGGTGATAAAGCTATCCCGTTCATACGCACCGGCTGGCAGGATGGTGATCGCAGATTGGGCAAGTTTGACCTGATCATCGGCAGTGATCTGCTCTATGAACAGGGGCATGCAGAAATGCTGTCGGGCTTCATTAATGATCATGCCAAAGCCCACTGTGAAGTCATTATTGTTGATCCGGGTCGCGGTCGCCATGCCCGCTTCAGCAAACAGATGATCACTTTTGGTTACTCACACAGGCAGAGTCGACCTGAAAACACCGTCTATCTGGATAAACCGCTGCCAAGAGGCCAGATTTTACGCTATCAGCGTTAAACCGGAGAGTCGTTTATCAATAAACGCTCGAACATGGTGAGGATTAACAGAGGGCCAATCATAATACATGGCGCATACATGGTTATAATAGATACCACAAAATCGTTGCCTGCAAAATCGGAGGACACCGATCCCATAACGTAATTGACATCATACGATTGTAGTCCAAGGCTTCGCCGATAAAAATTCAGGCGGCTTACGAGCAACTCCGGCATAGCGCCATTAGCCCCGAAGGATCGATAAACCATGACAGAAAAAGCATTACTGGCGCGTAGCGAAGGCAAATGTGAATTATGCAGCGCAGTTGATAACCTGGGAGTCTATGCAATTCCTCCTGCCTCCGACGGGAGCGCGGATCAGTCTGTACTGATCTGTTCCACCTGCCGTAATCAGATCGAACATCCGGAGATGGTGGATGCCAACCACTGGCGCTGTCTGAACGATAGCATGTGGAGTCAGGTGCCTGCAGTACAGGTCATGGCCTGGCGCATGCTCACCCGCCTCAGAGGCGAAGGCTGGCCGCAGGATCTGCTTGATATGATGTATCTGGATGATGAAACCCGCACCTGGGCCGAAGCCGAAAGCGCCGGCGAAGCGGATAAAATTATTCACCGTGACTGTAATGGTGCAGTGCTTGAGGCAGGCGACACGGTGACCCTGACCAAGGATCTCGATGTCAAAGGCTCCAGCATCACAGCCAAACGCGGCACAGCTGTACGTAATATCCGTCTGGTACAGGACAATGCCGAACAGATCGAAGGACGCGTAGATGGTCAGCAGATCGTGATTCTGACCAAATTCGTCAGAAGTAACGTGCATGAGCGACTGCCTGTTCTGTAAAATCATCGCCGGTGATATCCCGTCGGATAAAGTCTACGAGGATGATGATGTCTACGCCTTCAGGGATATTCACCCCAAGGCCCCGACACATGTACTGGTCATCCCGAAGCAGCATGTCGCCACCCTCTCCGACTGCGATGACCCGGCCCTGCTGGGGCTGCTGATGAATCGGGTGCGTACCATTGCCGATGATGTATTAAACCTTGCTGCAGGCTATCGCATCGTGATCAACGTACGCGCAGGCGGCGGACAGGAAGTATTCCATCTGCATGTGCATATCCTCGGAGGCAAGAAGCTCCCGTTTTGAGCAGGCACAACAAGCGCCCCCACTCCCATCTCACCGGGCTGCAAAGTGGCCTGACCGCACTCCTGGGTGAGGATTCTCTGGAACAGTTGATCGGCATTGCCCGGCTACGCCGGGCATGGCCGCATATAGTCGGCCCGATGATGGCCGGTCGCACTGAACCGGTCAGCATCGAGCACCTGAGCGACAACGGTATATGCCTGTGGGTTGCCGTCGATCACCCCATCATGGCGCAACAGATCCGTTTTTTGCGCGACGATATTCGCAAGGCTTGTTTCAAGCATGCGCGCATGACCAATCTGCATCAAATCCGCAGCCGCGTTCAACCGGGAGCCGGCATCAAGGTAAAGGTAAAGCAGCAGGTCAAAGCAGTGCCGGTCACCTTCAGTCGTAAACGGGAGCTTGCACTGGGCGTGGCATGCATAAAGGATCGCACACTGAGAAGAGCGGCCTTTCAGGCGCGCCTTGCACAACTGGCCTATGATATGGCCCCACACGAAGGAGATCATGAATGAAACAATTCTTACTGCTGGTTATGATGGCAGCATTTGGACTATCCCTGTTCGGACTCGCGGATGATGCCGATGCCCGTCGCTTTGGTGGCGGCTTCAGCTTCGGTAAACAGCGTATGCACACCCCGTCACAGCCACGCTCATTCTCTCAGCAAAAGGCCGCGCCTAAAGCAACAGGTCAGCGCGGCAGCGCCCGCACAGGCATGATGGGGATGCTCGGCGGACTGGCCATGGGTGGACTGCTCGGCGCCCTCTTCTTCGGCGGTGCATTTGAAGGCATCAATTTTCTCGATATTGTCATGATCGGCGCTGTGCTGGCCCTGTTATTTTTCTTCCTGCGCAAGCGCTCAACACCTGCACAGCCCTCTTATGCCGGCGGCCAGCCTATGCATGATTATGGGCAGAGTTATACCACCGACGTCGAAGATCAGGTGTATGAAGAGAATACCCCGCGCGATCCGGTTGGTACCGCCCTGCGCCCTGATATTGATGAGAAACATTTTATCCCGGCGGCAAAACAGATTTATGTGCGTATGCAGAAGGCCTGGGATAACGGCGACACCGAAGACATCCGAAAATTCTGCACAGCTGAAATCGCAGAGCGCATTGCCAGCGATATGAAGCCGGGCACGGAGAATCGCACGGAAGTGGCCACACTGAATGCCGAGCTCGCCGATTCATGGGTCGAGTCCGATCTGGAATGGGTCGCTGTCAACTTCACCGCCATGCTGCGCGAGCAGACACTCGACGCATCAGGCACGACATTGGATGATCAGACGGCTGAAGTAAATGAGGTATGGATTTTCCAGCATGCTCCAAAATCGGACGATCCGACCTGGTATCTGGCAGGCATCCAGCAAGCCGGCTAGGCATCACTCATCTGTAAACAAAAAAGGCTGACCTTTACGGTCAGCCTTTTTTGTTGGATGGATGGTCTGAATAAATCTTCCACCTGATCAACCGCATGTTTTCAGCGATGCCTCTTGGTCACTCTGCCTGCTTTGTAATGCATCAGGTCTAATGTGTGTCTGCATCGCTTCGTGCTACATCCGAATGTGAACTATCCCATGATGCTTTCGAACCAACGCAAATAGGGCAATAACCGAAGCGGCTACTGCCCCCCCAGCCAAGGGCTACAGTCTTCCCGATGAATCCACCCGACAAACCCAGTACACACCCTGATTTCGCTCATTAATCATCGCTTCGCGCAGGTGAGCAAGCACCGGCTCCACATCGTCATCCGCAAGTAATACTTCCACCTTGATGCGCGGAGTATAGCCGACGACACGATCCCGACTCGAAAGAAACGGGTCGGTATCAACGTGGCTACCATGTCCCTGTACCGGGGTAAACGTGAAGCCACTGACCTGTTCGATATCACGCAGGGTGTCGGACAATTGATGTTGCATATTGGCATGAGTCACGAGGTTCAGCATCTTCATACGCTTGTTTCTCCCTTGGCCCGAAGGCGTTGTTCCGCACGGCCTTCAATCCAGCCGTAGAGCATCGGCAGCAGTAGCAGTGTCAGCAGGGTCGATGTTACCAGCCCGCCGATCACAACCACAGCAAGCGGCTTCTGTAACTCGGAACCTGCACCGGTTGATGTCAGCAGCGGCAGCAAACCGAGGCTGGCAATCATGGCCGTCATCAAGACAGGGCGCAGCCGGCGTTCCGCGCCTTTACGCACGCTTTCTAACACGCTGTTACCCGCTTCGCGCAGTTGATTAAAATAGCTGACCATCACCACGCCATTAAGAACAGCCACGCCGAACAGTGTGATGAATCCGACCGATGCCGGAACCGACATATACAAGCCGGAGATATAGAGACTGATGATACCGCCGATCATGGCAAACGGGATGTTAAGCAGGATTACCGCCGCCTGTCGCACTGATCGGAAGGTTGAGAAGAGCATCAGGAAGATCAGTACGATGGAGAGCGGGATTACCATTGCCAGACGGGCCGCAGCGTGCTGCTGGTTCTCAAACTGCCCGCCGAAGGTGACATAATAACCCTGCGGAAGTTTGATATCCCTGGCCATCGCTGCTTTGACCTCTTCGACAAAGCCGACAATATCACGTCCCTTGACGTTGGCCTGAATCACGACCTGGCGACGAGCTGATTCGCGGGTGATCTCCACCGGGCCCTGGGTCTTGTGGATGTCAGCCAGTAGCCGCAGCGGTACCTTGGTCCGGCTCGGCGTCTGGATCAGCAGGTTACCGAGCGCTTCGGGAGAGTTGCGCACATCTTCCGGCAAACGCAGTAACACGCCGGTGCGACGATTGTTCTCGATCACGGTCGTCACCACACGCCCGGCCACACCCTCTTCAATCACACGGTTAATATCCTGAACATTGATGCCGTAACGGGCAATCTCACTACTTTTGATATCGATCTGCAGGTAGTTCTGCCCGGTCAGCCGTCCGCGGAAGATGCCTTCGGCCCCCTTAATTGTGCCAAGCAGCTTCACAATCTCGTCGGAGAGCGAGTCGAGCTTGTGCAGATCATCGCCATAGAGCTTGATCGCCATGGCAGCACGCACACCGGTCAGCATCTCGGAAACACGCATATCGATCGGCTGCGTAAAGGCATAATCGATACCCTTGAACTCAGAGAGCTTCTCAGCCAGTGCTTTTTTAAACTCGGGAAGCGTACGCGTCCATTCGGAGCGCGGGCGGGTCTGAAGGAAGTTATCCGTCTGATACAAACCCATAGGGTCCATTCTCAACTCATCCGCACCGGTGCGGGAGACCACACCGGTCACCTCCGGCAGGGACATCATGGCCTTCTGAATTTTCTTATCCATCTCCAATGAGTCGCTCAGCGATATATCCGAAGCCTTCTCAAGTGTGACCACGGTTGTACCCTCATCCATCGTCGGCATAAACTCCTTGCCGATCTGCGGAAACAGCCAGCCGGCCGCCCCCAGTGCCGACAGCGCCAGAAACAGGGCAATCCAACGATGATTCAGTACACCCTCCATCATCGGCAGATAGAGGCGTTTGAGCAGCCTGATCAGCAAGCCGTCTTCTTCATGCCCTTCCCCCTCTTTGCCGCCATGGGAACGCATAATGATGCTGGCCAGTACGGGAATCACCGTCATCGACAACAATAGAGAGCCGATCAGTGCAAAGGCAATGGTGATGGCCAGTGGCTTGAACATCTTGCCTTCAAGGCCGGTAAGGCTGAAAAGCGGTAGAAATACGACAACAATAATCAATATACCGGCAAGCACCGGTGTCGCCACCTCAAGCGTGGCCCGATACGTGATATGAAGACGATCTGCCCTGGGACCTGCCTGCGACAAACGGGTATGAATATTTTCCACAACGACCACTGCCGCATCAACCAGAATACCGATGGCAATCGCCAGGCCGCCAAGTGTCATCAGATTCGCGCTGATGCCGAAGAGTCGCATCATGACAAAGGTAAAGAGCACCGATAGCGGCAGAATCAGTGCGACCGTCAGGGCGCTGCGCAGGTTGCCCAACATGATAAGCAACACCACCAACACCAGCACCACGGCTTCACCGAGGGCTTTCTGCACTGTCCATACAGCTTCGTTAACCAGCGTACTCCGGTCATAAAACGGCACAATCGTCACACCCGGTGGAAGCGTGTGCTGCAGCGATGCCAGTGCGCTTTTGATCCCTTCCACAGCCGTTCGGCTGTTGGCACCGCGGCGCAGCAGGGCCAGTCCGGTTACAACCTCGCCTTCACCATCAGCACTCACCGCACCGTAGCGTGTCAGCGAACCAATCTTCACACTTGCCACATCGCGGATATGGACGGGCCGGCCATTGCGCAGTGCCAGCGTAATATTCCCGATATCCTCTGCATTATTGAGTTTGCCGATACTGCGTATCAGAAAGTTGCTGGCATCCATCGTTACCCGGTCACCGCCGGAGTTGCGGTTGTTGTTCATCAGAGCCGTTTTCAGGTCATCCAGAACCAGACCATATTCCGTCAACCTGGCCGGATCCGGCGTCACACGGAAGGAGCGCACCTCGCCGCCCAGTGAATTGATATCGGCAATGCCGGGCACTGCGCGCAAATACGGCCGGATCACCCAGTCCTGCAGACTTCTCAGCTCCCGGTTGCTGTAGTCTTTACCGACAATACGGTACATATAGATACTGCCAAGCGGGGTTGTAATCGGTGCAAGCCCGCCCTCCACACCGGCCGGCAGAGAACTCCACAGCTGGCTCAGACGTTCTGATACCTGCTGGCGAGCCCAGTAAATGTCCGTACCTTCGCTGAAGTCGAGAATGATACTTGAGAGCGCATACTTCGTCGTAGAACGCATCACCGTCTGCTTAGGCAGGCCTTGCATTTCCGTCTCTATGGGGAAGGTAATGCGCGACTCCACCTCTTCCGGCGCCATGCCCGGTGCCTTGACAATGATACGTACCTGCGGCGAAGAGACATCCGGGAAGGCATCGATAGGCAGCGTCTGGAATGACCAGAGGCCTGCGCCTGCCAGAGCGAGCGCGGCAAGCAGGAGCATCACCCGCTGACTGAGAGAGAAACGAACAAGTGGTTCAATCATGGGTGCACTGCTCCTGTACCATTGGCGGCGAGCAGTGAGCGACCCAACACCTGTTTGATGTCGATCGCTTTCTGGTGACTGCGGAATATGATGTCCAGATAACGGTTTCTGGCATTAAAATAGGTATTGTAGGCATCGATCAGCGCCAGACTGCTTGCAGCGCCGATGTCATAGTTTCTTTCCGTAGCCCGCAGCAGATTTTTAGCCGGCTGCAGCACCGCCTGTTTGAAGTGCCCTGCCTGAGCCAGCAGGTGCTGCAGTTGGATGTGACTCTGGCGCAGACGAGCGATCAGCTCGCGCTTTGCCACATCGAATCGTGATTCGGCACGCATCACCTCAGCCTGAGCCTTTTCGATGTTACCGTGGTTTTGGTCCCACAGCGGTAAGCTTACTGTCAGCATCACACCGTTATAGGAAAACTCCTGATTATTAAGATTCACGTTCTTTTCGCGGATCAACGTCAGTTCAGGGTCGTCAAAGCGGCGTGCATGCTGCAGGTCGACACCGGCCTCTGCCTGCAGAACACGGTGATGCAGGCGACGCAGCAGCACGGCGTCCGAATCAAGCTGCTGCTCAAGCGTCGACAGTGCGGCGGGAGCCACAGCCGGACGCATGGTCGGAAGCGTGACGGGAGCATCAGCAGGCAAGGCGAGATAGTTGCGAAACATCTCCAGAGATTCCTGATAGTTATTGCGTGCTGCAGCCGTATCCTGGTCAGCAGCAGCATGCAACAGCTGCAGTCGGGAGCGATCAAGCGGGTCAACATAACGGACGATGCCGGATGGATCTGACTTGTGGCGTGAACGAACGCGTTTGTGCGTGAACTTCAAGCGTTGCTCCGCCAGCTCCAACTTTTCATGGTCGAGCTGAAGCGACAGAAACAGTCGCGCCACCCTGTTCTCAATGTCGAGACGGGTCTGGGTAACATCGGCTCTGGCAGCAAGCACGCCCTCCTCTGCAACCTTCTGTTGAGGCTTGAGGCGCCAGAGCGGGATCGGCTGCGATACGGTAAGCTGATCCACCGTATAGCCGCTACGCATCTGCTGCTGTCGGATATTGTTTTCAACACGCAAGCTGATACGCGGATTCGGCCATTCACCGGCCCGCTTCAGCTCACCTTCGCCGGCCCTGATTCCGGCCTGAGCACTCTTAAGCTCGGGGGCAATGGCAATGCCGCGCTCAATACTGCGCTGCAACGTCCACGGTTCAGGTGAGAGAGGTGCTGCAACAGCCGAATATGACGAAATAAAGCCGGTTGCCATGCCAGTCAGGCATAAAAACCGGGCCACCCTTCGTATGCTTGTCATTAAAAATGCTCCGTTGTGTGCAAGAATTAGTACCTGTGTCAGTCCGGATCACAGGCGGTGTCTGTAATATCTCTTAACCGATCTGGGGTATTATGCCGCAACGATAACGGCCCAACCTGAAACAGGCCTGAACAGTGCCGGGGGGCTTCTTCTGCAATCGAAACAACCAGATAGGGAAACTGCATGGTGTGACGTATGATAGCGCATGAATGCCCCGGTGACTAACCCAGCAGAGCGCTCCAGTTATCCGGCCAGGGGGCTTTGCATTCGAGAGACTTTCCGCTAACAGGATGTGTAAAACGTAAACGCCAGGCGTGCAGCATCAATCCTTTGCCGCCAAGCGATTTATAAGCCGCAAGCTGGGCCTTTTCGCCATATTTACCGTCACCGAGAATCGGATGTCCTTCATGCTGCAACTGCACCCGCAACTGGTGCGTGCGACCGCTGTGCGGGTTCAATGCCACCATGGCATAGGGAAAGCCATGTCGCTCGTACTCGATCATCACCTGATAATCGGTAACCGACGCCTTGCCCTCTTCGCTATCCACCACCATGCGTTCGCCACCGCGCACGACACCTTTTGCCAGGTTTGAACTCATGCGGCCGGCATGGGCGTAAGGGTGACCTGCAATCAGGGCGAAATAGGTTTTCTGCATATCCCGTTCACGAAACGATTCGGTCAGCCGCCTTAATGCATCCAGGTGTTTGGCCATGAGCAGAACGCCGGATGTATCCCGATCCAACCGGTGTGCCAGACGCAAGTCATCCAGCCCGCGGCTCTGCTTCAATGCCTCGATCAGACCGGCTTCGTGTCCGCTGCCGCCGTGCACGACCATGCCGGCAGGCTTATTCACCACCAACAGTGAATCATCCTCATAGAGCACAGGGATTGAAGCCATTTTACCAAGCAGAGATGCCGACACCGGCGCCCGCTCCATTGTGTCCGGCTCACGTAAGCTGACCGGCAGAAACACCTGATCACCGGCTGCAACATGCGTTTCCGGCTTGCAGCGCTTCTTGTTTAAACGCACATTACCCTTGCGAATCAACCTCAGGATCAACGCACGATGGCCTGCTCCCAGGTGGCGACTCAACACCCGATCCAGGCGACTACCATCCTCATCCGCACCTATGGTCAAAACCCCGTTTTCTGCAACACTGCTTGCCAAACCGCTCTCCTTATCTGTAGGTTTATCCGCTTGCGCAGCAAGCTCCGTTTTTGTTGCACGATATCGTGATGCGCGTGCGCATCGTCAGGCTTAACAACTAGAGCAGTGGAATCTAGAGACTTTTGCCGGGAAGCCCAGCCTTCGAATATTCACCTCGGGCTTGGTTACTGCCCTCCCCGGCCCGTTACCTGATGATGCCCCCTATCGATGATGTGCTGCAAACGTAGAGCCTGCGCTAATTAAACTGCGTTTGAATGACTTGTGGTTGGAGCCTGTTATTAATAAACAGAGCCCGACATAACAAATAGCTATGTGCGTCTGCTACGCGCCAACCGGATGTGACACCGGTGTGCATCTGCAGCTACGTCCTTGATAGTGCGGCCTGTAAACACAACGGGCTCGTGTGCACTATCCGGCAAGCACCATAGTGCCTGTAACAAGCCCCTCAAGCGCCAAAAGGAATCAGGCGTGACAACAATAAAACGCATGCTGATCAATGCATCCCACGATGAAGAGTCGCGTGTTGCCATTGCAGAAGATGGCTACTTACACGAACTCGATATTGAGTCAGCACAGAAAACACTTACCAAAAGCAACATCTATAAGGGCAAGGTCACCAAGGTTGAAGCAAGCCTTCAGGCAGCCTTTGTCGAATACGGTGCTGCGCGCCAGGGCTTTTTATCCCTGAGCGAAATCCATCCGGACTACTGGAAGGACGGCGTCGACAAATCGACCAATCCCCGCAACATATCCATTCAGGATGTACTGGCACCCAAGCAGGAGCTGCTGGTGCAGGTGGTCAAGGAAGAGCGCGGCAACAAGGGCGCAGCTCTGACCACCCAGATTTCGCTGGCCGGTCGCTATCTGGTACTCAGCCCGAATACCACCCGCGGCGGCATCTCCCGCAAGCTCTCGGATGAAGAACGCCGCTCGATGAAGGAGATCCTCTCCCAGCTGGATGTGCCGGAGAACATGGGACTGATCATCCGTACTGCCGGCAAGGATCAGACACTCGAAGCCCTGCAACGGGATTATCAGTACCTGCGTCGTCTGTGGGATGAAATCCGCATCAAGAGTGAAACAACGCCCCCGCCTGCCCTGATTTATCTGGAAGGTGATCTGGCCACACGCGCTATCCGCGATCACTTCTCTGATGATGTCGATGAAATCTGGGTCGATAATCATGAGATATACACCCACACCAAGGCCTTCGTGCATGCTGTACTGCCCGGCAAAGAGAAGCTGGTCAAACTCTACCGGGGCAAAATACCGCTATTCCGCAAATACGGCATTGAGTCCCAGTGTGAAGAGATGCATGAACGTGAAATCCGTCTGCGCACCGGCGGCTCGATTGTGCTGGACCCGACCGAAGCCCTGACCTCCATCGACGTCAACTCAGCCCGTGCCACCAAGGGCAAGCATATTGATGATACGGCTCTGGCCATCAATCTGGAGGCAGCCGAAGAGATTGCACGCCAGTTGCGCATCCGCGATATCGGCGGCCTGATTGTTATCGACTTTATTGATATGGCCAGCCGCAAGCACGGTCAGCAGGTTGAAGATATGCTGCGCAAGGCCTGCAAAGGCGATAAAGCCCGTATCCAGTTTGCCCGTATATCCCGTTTCGGCCTGCTCGAGATGTCACGTCAGCGTCTTCACCCCTCCGTGCGCGAATCCACAACAGAGCCTTGTCCCCGCTGCCAGGGACGCGGTTTTATCCGCACTGTCGATTCGATGGCGCTTCAGATGCTGACACGCATGGAAGACTGGGCCGAGGCCGGCAAAAAGCCGACACTGGTTGTGCAGGTACCATCCGACACCGGCGAATATCTGATGAACAACAAGCGCGACAACATTGCCCGCATCGAAGAGACCTACGAGATCCAGATTACGCTACAGATCCGCCCTGACCTTGATATTCCCCACTATCGCATTGAGCGCCAGTGGACAGAGAATAATCAGCAACGCGTTGAGGTACTGGAAGATACGAACAAGCGTGTTAAACCACCGCGCCCAAACCGCAAACTCAAACCCATGAAACCGGTCGTTGGCATTCCTACACCACCGCCGGAGCTGGCTGAAAAGGCTGAGGAAAAGAAGAAAGGACCACTGACCACCCTGATTGCCATGCTGACCGGTCAGAGCCGCAAGGAAAAACTGCAGAAAGAAGCTGAAGAGAAAGCACAGGCTGAACGCGAAGCACAGCGGCAGAGTGAGCGCTCCAGAAACTCACGTGCACGCGGCGAGAAGAAAAGCCGTCGCAAACCTGCCGCAGCCAAAACATCTGCCCCGGAAAACGTGGCTGAAGAGAAACAGAAAACAGACAGCAACAACCCCAATAGCGAGAAGAACACTCCGAAAAAGCCGCGTCGCCCGCGCAAACCCCGCGCGCCGAAGCCGGAAGGTGAAGCAACTGTAAATTCAGCAACCGAGCAACAGTCGGCCGAGGGCACTACGGATGCGCCAAAGCCAAAACGCAGGCGCAGACGCAGACCAAGACGTCCTGCCGGCAATGGTGAGGCGAATAACAATTCCGGACAGGAAAATTCAGCATCAACAGGTAATGGCGGCACATCCGAACCGGCCGCAGACAAACCTGCTGCCAGCCGGGCTCCCGAGTCCGCTACTACTGTGCAGGCCGCCCCCCCATCTACACCGCAAGGGGAGTGAACGACTTGCAGGATGATGATGACTCGCTGAGCATCACAGTCAGCACTGAAGCCTCAGGCAAGCGTCTGGATGCCGTACTGGCTGCTGCATGCGAACTCAGTCGCAGCCGCATACAGACGCTGCTACGCGAGGGACATGTACGCACTGCCGGCGGCAGCGTTATCAGTCAGGCTTCAGCCAGGGTATGGGAGGGTGAGCGCTATCTGCTGACCCTGCCACCGGTAAAACCACTGATTCTCGAGCCTGAAGATCTGCCGCTGGATATCCTGTTTGAAGACGAGCATCTGATTGTTCTGAACAAGCCGGCCGGCATCGTCGTTCACCCGTCACATGGCCACGATCACGGCACACTGGTGCATGCGCTGCTGCACCACTGTAAAACACTGCCCGGCATCAACGGCGTTGAGAGACCCGGCATCGTCCACCGCCTCGACAAGGACACATCCGGCTCTCTTGTCATAGCCAAATCCGAGGTCGTACACCAGCGCCTCTCCGAGATGTTTGCCGAGCACAACCTGAACCGGCAGTACATTGCCTGGTGTCGGGGCGTACCCTCATGGCGCGTCAAATGCATTGAACTGCCTATTGGCCGTCATCCTCACCAGCGCCAGAAAATGGCTGTCACCGATAGCGGCAGGGAATCAATTACCGATGCCGCTGTTGAGCATATCTTTGGGCCATTCAGCCAGATGCGGCTGACGCTACATACCGGTCGCACCCATCAGATCCGCGTCCATATGGCACATGAAAATCTGCCTGTACTGGGCGATCCGGTATATGCACGCAGTTATCATCCGGGCAGGGAAATTCCCGAGCCGGCAAGACACGCCATTGCCACACTGTCCCGACAGGCGCTGCATGCCGAACTATTGGAGTTTGATCACCCGATCAGCGGCGAGCCGATGAGCTTTCGCGCCCCGCTGCCCGAAGACCTCACCATATTGCACGATGCCCTGACCAAGAGTTATGGCTGACTGCGACATTCTTGTATCGCAGTTACTCGCAGCGCATGGCATTGATGGTTACTTCACCACCCGTCGCGGCGGCGTAAGTCCTCCACCCTATGACTCCCTGAATTTCGGAGCAGATGCGGATGACACTCCGGAACACATCGCCATCAATATCGAACGACTGCTCACCTGCACAGGCCTGAGCAACCCGCCCCACCAAAGCAGGCAAATCCACCAGTGCGGGCACCTGTGGTGTTCCGGTCGCGGCGGCATGCATGATACTAATGCTGACATCCTGCTCAGCCGGAGTCGCGAAGCAGCCGTTGCAGTACGTACCGCTGATTGTCTGCCCGTGCTGCTGGCCGACCCCATCTCCGGGATCATCGCCGCCGTTCATGCCGGCTGGCGAGGCACCGCCGCGGGTGTTGTCACAGCCGCCATAGATGAGATGATCAGCAACGGCGCCAACAGCGAGCATATTATCGCATCCCTCGGCCCCTGTATCGGGCCGTGCTGCTTTGAGATCGGTGAAGAGGCAGCCATAGCATTGGGTAACAGCACAGCCGGTGCCGACCATCTCATTCAGACCGATCCCCTGCATGCTGATCTTGCCGGTATCAATCAGCTGCAACTGATAAACCGCGGCATCGACGCAACCCATATTGAGAGACACAATCTGTGTACTCTCTGCAATCCGGAGCGTTTTTTCTCCTATCGGCGAGACGGACGCCGCTCCGGCCGACAACTGGCCGTTGTCGCCATTCCATCGGCAACGTAAGCTTCGCCCATGACTTCAAAATTACTCACTATTCTATCCATCTGCCTGATCGCCACCGTAATGACCGGTTGCGCCGGCAAGGACAAGCCATTTGAAAACGATGCGCAGCGTGCATACGAGAAATCCAAACATCAGGTCACCATTGGTAACTATGCCGAAGCGACAATGGCCCTTGAGCACTTCAGCAGCAAATATCCCTACAGCAAATTTGCCATTCAGGCAGAGTTGCTGCGTATTTTCGCCGCCTACAAGGATGATGAGTTTGTTCTCTCCGAAGTACTGAGCCAGCGATTTATTGACCTGCACCCGGGACATGCGAACGCAGATTATGCCATGTACATGCTGGCAATGAGCCAGTACAAACAACGTGCATCGGCAGAAAAGGATCCAACCCAGAACAAGGCAGCCATCAAGTCGTTCAAAAAACTGATCCGGGAACATCCGGACAGCAGCTATGCCAAACAGGGAAAAATGTACCTGCAATCACTGTATAACTCTCTGGCCAAACATGAACTGACCATCGGTAAGTTCTATTTTGACCGCGACCGTTACGTGGCTGCAGCCAATCGTTTTCAGCAGGTCATCCAGCATTACCAGACCACCCCCTCCATCGAGGAGGCACTGTATTACCTGGCCTCCTCCTATGCTAAAATGGATATGAAAACGGATGCCAGCCAGACCGCGCAATTGCTGCAGCATAATTATCCACATAGTTCGTGGAGCTCAAAAGCCGAACGATTCCTCTAACAGGGCCAGGCACGCAGGCAATGGTCTTCCACGTCAACAAACCTGGACGGGTACTACTCCTGCTATTCGCCCTGTCGCTTGGCGCATGTGTCAATCACGATAAAGATGCTATCAATGCCGTACTTGATGCGCGCGATCAGGCTGTCAGCACACACGACATACTGGCATATGATGCCCTGTTACTACCCGACTACATGGAAAGGAACAATAGCAAGGCAGATCTTATTATTCGCATGCACAACCTGTTCAAGCAGTTTGATACCATCAAGATGGCATCGGATAACCGCATCATTCGCATACAGGAGGATGGTCGTCATGCCCTGTGCGAACAGAGCTATCACCTGCGCGTGGAATCCGACGGCGTCTGGCGAGAGCTCTATCAACGTGAACAGATTGCCCTGACCCGGACAAAAAGCGGCTGGAAAATCAGCGGCGGTCTGTAAACGACTCGGCGGAAAAATCGTCGACCATCACAGCCTGACGGATCGACAGACGCGCCTCGCTCAACAGATCGGCCTCAGCCTGGTTGAGCATGGATGCCGCCACCAGCCCGTGTAACCATTCATCATAATCCTGATCCGGGCGATGAACCTGCCCCAGCTCCTTAAGCTTGCGCTCAATCGATTCAGTATGAATAGTCATCCGCATCGCATGATGCAGACGGCCGATCAGATCATCGCTGTCAGCACTGATGTAGATCCCCTCAACCAGTCGTTTACGCGTGGCTGACGGTTCGATCAACATCTCGGCCAGTTGATGCTTCAATACATCACCGGGCATGCTGGCCCTGCGCCCCAGAGGAAAGGCCCAGACACGCATTTTCCATGCAACCATCCGATACGGAAAGTTACGTATAATCCCGTCCAGTGCCTGTTGCACCTGATACAGGCTATGTTGACATGCCCAGTGCATTAACGGCTCATCAGAGCGTTGGCGTCCCTCGTCTTCAAAGCGCTTGAGCACAGCCGAGCAGAGATACATCCAGGCCATGGCATCGGCAAAGCGGCCGGAAATCGCCTCCTTGCGTTTGAGCGTGCCTCCGAGTGCCATCAGCGCCAGATCAGCCATGGCCGACGTCGCGGCGCTGTAACGGGCAATCTGGCGGTAGTAACGGGCTGAGCTACCGGCTACCGGCGAAGGTGCCAGACTGCCGATGATTCCGTAGAGCACGGCCCGGGCGGCGTTGGCTGTCGTGTAGGCAAGATGCGCCATCAGTGCGGTGTCAAAGCGGTGCAAGGCATCATCGCCGTCTGCTCTCGCAGCAGCAATCTCCTGCTGCAGATATGGGTGACAGCGCATTGCCCCCTGACCGAAAATCATCAGCGAGCGGGTCAGGATGTTGGCTCCTTCCACCGTAATCGCAACGGGCACGGACTGATACAGACGCCCCAGATAGTTCGACGGCCCCATACAGATACCCCGGCCACCATGCACATCCATCGCATCGTCCACCACCTGGCGCATTGTCTCGGTCAGATAACGTTTGACGATAGCTGTGACCACTGCCGGCTTTTCACCTGTATCCAGCGCCGACACCGTCAGCCGCTCACCGGCATCCATCAGATAGGTCAGGCCGGCCATACGCGCCAGCGCCTCCTCCACCCCTTCAAAACGACCTATCGAGGTATGGAATTGCTTGCGCAAACGGGCATATGCGCCGCTACTGTCCACGCACATCTTGCCTGCAGCTACGCTCAACGATGGCAGTGATATGCCGCGCCCGATCGACAGCCGCTCAACGAGCATCCGCCAGCCCTTGCCGATCATCGCAGGGCCGCCAATGATATGATCCAACGGTATAAACACATCCTTGCCACTGTTCGGGCCGTTCATGAATGCAATATTTAACGGATCATGGCGCCGCCCGATTTCAACGCCCGGCATATCGGTCGGAATCAGTGCACAGGTGATACCCAGATCCTCCTGCTTGCCAAGCAGGTGTTCCGGATCGTAGACATGAAAAGCCAGTCCCAACACCGTCGCCACCGGCCCCAGCGTGATATAGCGCTTTTCCCAGTTCAATTTGATGCCGAGCACCTCTTCCCCGCCAAATTCACCACGGCATACGATGCCGGTATCGGGAATGGCGCTGGCATCCGAGCCCGCCGTCGGACCGGTCAGGGCAAAACAGGGAATCTCATCCCCTGCCGCCAGCCGAGGCAGATAATAATCTTTCTGTGCCTCTGTACCGTAAGCCAGCAACAACTCAGCAGGACCGAGAGAGTTCGGCACCATAACGGTGACTGCCGCCGCTGTACTGCGACTGGCAATCTTCTGCAGTACCCGCGAATGGGCATGGGCGGAAAATTCCAGACCACCGTAGTGAGCGGGAATAACCATGGCAAAGAAACGATGCCGGCGAATAAATGCCCATACATCAGGAGGCAAATCACGCAGATCATGACTGATCTGCCAGTCATCCAGCATCGCACACAGCTCATCGGTCGGCCCGTCCAGGAATGCCTGCTCTGCTGCAGAGAGTGCCGGTTTGGGCGTTGTAAGCAGACGGGAGAAGTCAGGGTTGCCGCGAAACAGCTCTCCGTCCCACCAGATCGTACCCGCTTCAATCGCTGCTTTTTCCGTATCCGACATCGGCGGCAGTGATTTGCGAATATAATTCTTGAGCGGGCGGCTGACCCATTTCAAGCGCAGAGCATCTGTAGCGAACAGCACTCCGGCCGCTCCGATCAGCAGCAGGATGAGCATTACCACCGGCATACTCATACCGGCCAGCATCAGTATCACATCGGCAATAACGAGCAGACCGAGCCACCGTGTAAATGACAACTTTACTTTGGCCAGCAAAATCAACATGGCGAACAGCAACACAACAAGAACAACCCAGAACATCGCGACCTCCATGATTTACCCGTTATCCAGTATAGACATCACCCTTTTCACAAAAAAGGGGCTCTTGAAGAGCCCCTTTGTCATGCGTCAGCCATCATTAAAAACGGTACGTAAGCGATGCCGCAGCCAAATGGATATGCGACTTGTAGGTGCCATTTCGTACTACATTGGTACCCGTCGATTGGGTTTGCAGGCGATTGGAGAAAAACACATAAGTATAGGCCAGATCGAGCGTTGCCTGATCCGACAAATCCACGCCGTAACCGACATGTACCGCCTGCCTGTCATTTCCCGGCAACAGCGGTGTGAAATAGACCGGATCAATAGGAGTCGGGTCATAGGTATAACCTAACCGAGCCCGCATCGTCTCCGAATAGGCCCACTCAGCGCCAGCACGGAATGCCCAGGTCGCTTTCCAGTTTTCCTGCACCGTGAGCGAAGGCAGGGCACCACCTGCCAATGCTGGTGTATAGATAAAGGCCAGTTTGTCGAATTTCTTCCAGTTCACCCAGTCAGCATCGGCACTGATCGTCCACTGTTTTGTCGGATGAAAAGCCACGCCGATATTCAGCATATCGGGCATAGTCACAGTGATGGCATTACTGCTTGTAGTGGCTGATGCGATATGGGTTGACTGACCTTTTGACTTGAGCTTCACACTGGAGCGGTAGCTGATACCGGCATTGAACATCTCGGTCTTATAAAGTGCTGCGACATTGTATCCCCAACCGGTCCCTTTGAAATTCTGCTTCAGTGCGGTGCCGTTAAAATCAACCTTGTACATATCGACAAAATCCACACCTGCGGCCACTGCAAAGTTGTCACTTAATTTAAACGCCACGTTGCCGTTCACATTAATAGCCTGCAACCTGCCGTATTCAGAAGCACCTGAAAAAACTGCTGTTGTCGGCCATCTCACCTCAAGGCCAAACGGCGCATTGACACCAATACCGGCTGTCAGGTCAGAGTCGGTGGCGATAACCATATAGGCATGTGGAACAACGATCTTTTTCTTGTCCATACTGGAACTGGAGGGAGCGAGAGGATTACTGGCGTTGGCTGTGAAATCCACCTTTGGCATCACGGCAACAGCGCCAACGGTGACAGCCGTCTGCTGAAATGACAGACCGGCCGGATTAAACCAGTTAGCCGAAGGGTCATCGGCAACGGCGGTGAATGCATTACCCATTCCCATCGCCTTCACACCCATTTCCGGGATCTGAAAGCCTCCTGCATGCGCAACCTGCAACCACGCAAACAGCATGCTGAACAAGAACAGTACTCGTTTCATCATCTAATCCCCCCTCCGCAAAGTCGAAACAGCTTAGTCAATGAACGGGGTTGTGTAAATTACAGCCTTGTAATAGAGGAAATCGCACCAGCAGCGACAGCGTCTGCTCTTATGCCGGTAGCGGAACATATTCAGCATATCTGCCATGCCCGGTATTGAAAAACAGTATCTGTTTCACTATATAATTCATCACCGGATAGATATATCCCGGTAATTATAAACAAGGAGGTGTATCATGACCCTGATGCGTTGGTCTCCCTGGCAGGAACTCGAATCCGTAAACAGCCAGCTTAGCCGCCTGCTTGAGGGTAACAGTACTGTTGCAGGCACTGAAAGCGGCCAGTGGGCACCGTCGGTGGATATTCGGGAAACCGATGATGCATTGCTGGTGCAGGCTGAACTGCCGGGTATTGATAAAAAAGATGTGCAGGTCGAAGTGCATGACGGCGTATTGACGCTCTCTGGTGAGCGTCGTTACGAAAAAGATCTCAAGGAAGAGAATGTGCACCGCATTGAACGCGCATACGGAAGGTTCAGCCGTAGCTTTTCACTGCCGACCCATATCGATACAGACAAGGTAGATGCTCAAATGAACGACGGTGTGCTTGAGATCAGGCTGCCAAAGCACGAAACAGCCAGAGCGAAGGCCATTGAAATTCGTTGACGTCACGCTTTTGTATATTCATGCGGAGCATGCTCCGACCCGGGGCCGTAAACTTACGGCCCCGGTTTCCTGTTATTCGCAGGCTAAGTTACTGCACTGCTGAAATGATTATGCAGAAATGAAAGGCGGGTCAGCCAACAAACAATCATAAATACTGTAGTATCCGTGCGCACGACAGAGTGCACCTGAGGTTTGCAACTGAGCAGCAGGCAGCCCAGTATCTCTGTTAACGGAACATCCGTTTTACCGTGTAGAGCATGACGGCCAGGAACCGGGCACAATGCCGACACGGGTTGGGGGATGATACTGATGCCAACGGATAAACAGAAAATCGGACTCGCCCTCGGCAGCGGCTCAGCCCGTGGCTGGGGCCATATCGGCGTCATTAAAGCGTTGCAGGAGCAGCACGGCATTCGTCCGGATATCATTTGCGGCTGTTCCATAGGCGCACTGGTTGGCGCCGCCCTGGCATGCCGGCACATGGATCAACTCGAACAATGGGTCAGAGATATCTCGATGCGGGATATTGTCAGGTTACTTGATTTCAACCTGGGTGCGGGCGGCCTGATCCAGGGGGAGCGCCTGCTGGAATCCTTCTGCCGTTATGTCGATAACGTACCGATTGAGCAATTACCGGTACCATTCGGCGCTATTGCCACCGATCTGGAGAGCGGGCGTGAATGCTGGCTTCAGCAGGGCAGCCTGCATGATGCAGTCAGAGCTTCGATCGCCCTGCCCGGCCTCTTCTCCCCGCACCACCTCCGACACCAATGGCTGGTGGATGGCGGGCTGGTGAATCCTGTTCCCGTATCCTTATGCCGTGCCATGGGTGCAGATATTGTTATTGCAGTAAATCTGAATAGTGAGCTGGTCGGCAACCATGCCCGTGCGGAGGGGCGGGAAACAAGGCTGGCGCTGGCACTGCCTCAAAATGAGCTGCTGCAAAAGATTGCCACAGGGCTCACTCCGCTGGCAAAACGAGCCAAAGCCATGCTGACAAACGGTGACGATGATATTCGCATACCGGGCATGTTTGAAGCCATGACCGGTGCTATCGATATCATGCAGGATCGCATTACCCGTAGTCGACTGGCAGGTGATCCTCCCGATGTACTGATCTCACCACGACTGGGACATATGGGGCTGCTTGAATTTGATCGGGGTGAAGAGGCAATTGAAGAGGGCTATGCAGCTGTGGCATCAGCCGTGGCAAACGGTGCATTCAGGGCCGTAAATATGGAAGTTACGTGACAAGTATGCTGCGGAGAGCGGAAGAACAAGCGTACTTACATCAGCGATCACACTGCAGTTAACGCAGCGGCGTCACCGAAACACGGCCATCAGCACTGATATTGATCTGATAACGGGTGCCGTTCGGACACGTCGCCTGAATAACCTGATTGCCACGACTATCCGTATGCTTGCTGATCTGACTGACCTGACGGCCACCGCAATCATATCCACGCAGCAGAATGGTTGCCGCAATATCCTGTGCTTCGGAAACGGCTTCGGCCGCAGGCGATGCCAACAGCATCATCGCCATAAACAGTAACAGATGTTTCATGCCTTCACCTCCAACAAGCTGTTCCAGAGCAACTCGCGATTCGTGTAGAGATCACGGGACAACGCCGGGTCGTCCTCCAACAGAGCCATGATTTTCAATATCAGGCCATCAAAACTGGATCTGATCTCCTTCAGGCGACTCTGCAGCCGTGCCTGCTTGCGATAGGCCCTGATCTCATCGACCAGATCCATAATATCATTTCGGATAGCCAGCTTGGTGAAGATACCGATCGCCCGGGTGTTTTTCAATCGATCTTCCAGCACCTGCACATTTGCCACGGTGTCGGCCTGCGACTGCGCTTGATGCACTTTCGCCAGCTGTTGCACAGCTGCTGTAGCAACTTCACTTTGTCCAGCCTGCTCTCCAGCCACGGCCACCGTAGCCGCCAGCAACAGCCAGGCAACAGATAACGCCCTGATGTATCTGTTTGCCAGCCTTATAGCATTCATATGAACCCGTCTCATACGCTTAAGTGTAGTTAAACCTCGCCCTGCCGGAAAGTGGCAGGCACTTACACCCGAGGCTCGCTGATTACGCCCGGCCACGACTCCCGGCAGATCCGGCCAGGCAAACCTCTGCCGCAACAATTGCCCCGTCACCAGCGGTAGCGGGAAAACTGCGTGGTGAAGCGATGCTGGCTGCCAGAGCCCTGCCCCACTGGCCTGCGGCAAAATCGGAGCGCGACATGCCGGCTGCAGGAAACCTGTTCTGTAACCACCCTTTAAGCATGGGAAACTCGGGAAAGTCCGGTCGCTCCACCCAGGCGATCGGGGTTTGCGTACTCCAGCATTCAGCCAGAATGCCATAACCGGGCTTGCAAACCACCGTATCGACATGCGCCATAACATCAACCGCCCGCAAATCGGGCCCGAATCGGACAGGCGTTACATTGACCGGGATATCTGTAGTCGACAGATGCGGTATCAGAAACTGCCACGAATCGAGCCGGGAGAGCGCCTGTATATCATAGGGTGGTTGCGCAGAACCACCGAAAATGACCAGTGCAATCTTGCCCGCCACTGTTGGCGCTGAATACGCAGAGCTATCCGCAACAGCGGCAATCAATGGAATCTGCTGTTGCCGGGAAAAGATTGGCATCTGCATAGCCATAGGCGGTGTCAGCAACAGGTCGCACACACGATAGGCTGTAGCCAGTATCTCCAGCACCGGATCATCTGTTGCCAGCCAGTGCGAATAGATGGTATGCCAGTCCAGCGTTGCCAGTCCTATAGCGGGAATAGAGAGCGCTTTGGCTGCAGGAAAGGCCAACGGTGAAATATTGGAGAGCACCAGTGTCGGGGCAAACTCTCGCAGTAATTCGATCTCGCGCTGCACGTTAGCATCAAAGCCGGTCAACCAGAGGCGCATCTGTCGGATCGATGCATCCCTGTCCTCTTCGATGGCAGATTTCTGCACAACCCCGATATCCACCGACTCCTGATCGAGATCAAAATCAAACTCCAGGCGAGCCCGAATCTCCGCTTCCGGCAGCGAACAGCGGATCAGAAAATGGCATGCCGGTTCCAACCGGTATAGCGCATTGAGCACCGGCGCAAGCTGTGCCAGATGACCGAATCCGTGCCCGGAAATGTAGGCGGCTAATCTCATTTGAGCATGGTAAGGCGATTATCCTGTCGGTCAATCGGCGTGGATACCTGCAGAATCATTGACGGAACCAAGAGAGCTCTCTATATCTCCTTTTTCCCGTCAGAAGATACAGTCATTGCATTTTTAGCACCCTTATCCACTGCGGGAGGCTGTGAATGTATTACTTTCACGACTTAGCTAAATATAACAGAATAAACATTAAATAAAAACTTCAATATACTGTTTTTATTGATAAATACCTATTGCTTATATTATAGGCTTTGAACAGCGGATCACTACAGGCGTTGCCGGGTAGCGGAAGTCACCCCAACTATCCCCAGAGTTATCCACAGAGCCTGTGGATAGAGAGATCAGATATCAAAAGCAGGGCTTTCGCCATGCAGTGTGACGATAATCTCTCTTGCCCCGCCATGATTCCGGTGCTCTCCAAGCCAGATACCCTGCCAGGTACCGAGCGCCAGTCGGCCCATTTTAATCGGCACGGAGAGACTGTTGCCCAGCAGGCTGGCCTTGATGTGGGCCGGCATTTTCTTACACACCACTTTTATGATTCAAATAGGACACACCTAGCACTGAATATTATACTACATCTCATCCATAATTCTTCGTATGCTTCGATGATGTGGATACAAAAGACCATCACCCTGAAACCTCGCAGCCGTGGATTTCACTTAATCACCAGTGAAATCATTTCCAGCCTAGCCGAGCTAAAACAATTCAACATAGGCATTGCGCATCTCTTCATTCAGCACACCAGTGCAAGTTTAACGATCAATGAAAATGCTGACCCTTCAGTTCGCTCAGACATGGAGAATCATTTCAATCAAAGCGCCCCGGAGAACCAAAAGTTCTATACCCATACCTATGAAGGCCCAGATGACATTACGGCCCACTTAAAAACCACAACCATTGGAAACAGCCTTACCATTCCTATCAAAAACGGCCAGCTTGGATTGGGTACCTGGCAAGGCATCTATCTGGGTGAACACAGAAACCATGGTGGATCAAGAAAACTAGTTGTAACGATGAATGGCGACTGAGCTAATTACTTTCCAATTTACATCTACGATATTTCAAAGGGCAATCACTTCATTTAAAACGTTTAAGTATCAAGACGGGAACCTATCCAGAATCCCTTTTATTAAACCCTCATTATTCTTGATTTCTTGGATAAGTGACTGATTTTATTTTTCTTGCGAGGGCTGATAAAGAAGGAAAGTGTTGCTTTCTTATTTACCAAGTCAGCAAAATGCTTGATCAAATATTCATAGGCATTACCTAACATGTCTGGATCAACAGACATGTTGCCTAATGTGTATTGAGAAAAGTGCTCTACAAGATCCACCAGAAGCCTGTCAGAGAGTTTGTTTTTATTACTCCACTGAGCATCACCAAAGATACCATACAAGTATTCCTGGTTAGCTTGCTCGATTCCTCTCAATGCTTTTTCTATGGCTTGCCCTACATTGGTGGAAGTCTCTCTTACATCTCGCCAGTGGCAGCCTTCAGGGATTTCAAAACGATGGAACTCTGGGAGCAATGCATACTCTTTATCGCCATCGGACTCTTCCAGCGCGATGCGGAATTCTTCATCGTAAACATCGGAAATACGGTTAAAGAGCAGCAGTGGAAAGATGTATACCTCGAAATCAGAAGCATCTACTGGGCCCTTCAGTATCCAGGCCGCTTTGGAAAGATACTGCTCTAATTGCGATAACGACAATGCCTGCTAATTCATTCAGAAAAACCCTCCCCATACCCAATGTTGCAACAGATAGTCTATTACCGATGAGGAGAAACTTTAACTCCGTACAATGAGCTAATAATGGACTTAGTCTCATAAAATGCTTGACAGAAAAAATCATATGATACAGCTTAACATACTGATTCATAAGGATTATATATTAGTCACCGACTATTCCACAATAACTTCCTTGATCAGTTTTAGCTAAATGGTCAGGGAGGTTTTTCATGGGTCAGAGAAAGTTAAGATGTCACTCATCGCGAAACAGAACCAGTTTCGCTGACATTTCTCTGCCGCTACTTGACCAATTACCAGATGACCTGGCCGACGAGTGGCTAAAGAATCTCGAACGATGGGCCAAAGGTTTTTCTACCCCAATGCAGGCATTTAAACTCCAACAGGTAACGACCTTTTGGGTAAATTGTCATATCAAATCGCCGCACCAGTATCCACTCCCGCCTTTGCTTAAATCAGAAGCCCATGGGTTGATTAAAAATTTGCGGCGGAGTTGGTATGAACACGATATAATTGATCAAGGCGTACAGATGGATACTGCATCTACGGCTTGGTCTGTATTCCTCCGTTGCATTAAAATTATGTCCCGCGCGGGGCTATTCCCCGAACTCGATTTTTATAGCAAATCGTACCGTGCCTTTCACATGCAAAAAACCAGAGTATCTCGTGGCCTAGTAAATCCAAAGGTACTGAATGAATGTGCCTCGACGCTGCATGCCACAATGGACATCGATAACGACAGTTATCATAGCTGTTTATTGGTACCACTATCGATTCATTTGTCGGATAACGAGTATCTTGAAAATTATGAAAACGAGCTCAGATCATCCATCAATTGTTTTTCTACGTGCGCAAATCAAGAATTTGAAACATTACAATTGCTAGAAAAAAAAGGTCAGCAGTTAATTGACTCAGTCGACTATGATTTAATTCAACGAATACTTAATAGTCGAAGGAGAATTGATGGCAGAGTTGATGGAACCAAAGGCGGCTATATTGACCCTTCAAATGGGAGAAACTGGTTTAACCCTAAAGGTGGCCACCCAGCAGTCTTTGCGAACAACCTCGCACTAGTAAAGTATGAGATGGGAGATCTTCCACAACCATACGTATTTAATGTAGAGAACAGAAAATCAATAATTAATGGAAAAAATCATTGGCGTTTTCCAATTCAATTCGGCCGGGAAAAATTATTTTCTCACCTTGGTATATTGACGTGTCGAAACGCAATTCCTCTGATCGTGCTGCTTTTAATAGATCACCCGCGTTTGAACGTGGAATCTTTACTTAATGCCCGCTTGGTCGACAGCAAAAATCAAAAAATATTAATTGCCAATGCAGGAGAAAATGGAACGGACCTGCGTCTTACTGTTAACAAAATGCGAGCAAAAAGTCAAAAATCAAGCGTACTCACGCCGCGAGGAAAGGCTATTCTTGCCGCGGTTCTGAAATGGACAAATCCTGTGCGGAAGTCATTGATCCAACAAAATCGATTGGATGATGCTCGCTATTTATGGGTCGGATTCACACATATCGTCGGTTACAAAGTTGGACGCTTCTCAATAAATCAAATGAGAGAAATGTTCCGCAAACCAAATGCGAAAATTGCTAATATAGAAAACAATATTGAAGCCTCAAATCCAGAAACGGTCCACTCCAGAACTGACTTTATCAGGTCTCATCCAAGCCTTTCACCTTGGGCAACGACAGCAAGGTTATCGAGCCTCAGAGTCTCTTCCGGAGTCTTATCCTGGTTTGAGTCCCAAGGTGACGTGGCTGTGACAGCCAGAGCATTTGGGCACAAGAATTTAAAAACAACAATCGACAATTATATCCCCAAGCCGATACAGGAAGCCATGTATGAGCGTCAAATACGCCGCTGGCAAAATTTAATGATAAGCGCTGCTTGCGCCAAAAAACCTTATCTTTTAACAGCAACAGACTTCTCTACACAAGCTCAACTACATGAATTCATTTGTGGCCTACTTCTCGATGCAAATCAAAGTTTCGCAGATGAGACTAGCTCAGCACTGCTCTCACGATTAAAAGAAATCATTAATCCATCAGTGCTAGAAAGCAAAGAGTTAGTAACTGAATGCAATTCAAAAACATTGCTAATAAATGACCCCCAAAAGCTTGCTGTGACCATGCTCTACGAAGAAGTCCTTCGTGAGTGTCCGGAGGCTGATCTTGATGCACCAGATCCATCTACAAAAACGACGCCTCGGATGTGGATTGATTTACTCAATGTATTGAGAGGACCATTACCCGACAGCATGCATGAGTTGAAGACTGCTGTACGCGCAGCTGAAATTATCGCGGGTGAAATTCGCGGTATCATTTCATTCCCTACGCTCACCGGAAGTTAAAAAATGATTAGCCTTCCCAAAGACCTTGTTGAGTATCTAAATAACGATAACGATCAAATATCCCTAAATGTCAAACCAAGCTGGTTAATAAATAACTTCAAAGATCCTATTTGGTGGCTCAAAAACGCCAATCAAACGCGGCTTGTAAACGACAAGTGGCGTGGTGCGATTACCATTGACTGGGGAATGAAATTACCTCAAGGAAGACTGACTGACATGCGTTGGAGCAAGCTGCTCCTCCACTGTCAACTCATTGTGATTGCGCACATCGAATGCCCTCAAGCAGCAACTAGCAACTTAAAGGAAGTTGCAAAATTTCAGCGGACCATGCTTCGAATTTCAGAATACCTTATTTTTAACGCCCCTGATCAGGCTGAATTGCTTGGATTATCGGCATTATCCAATCATCGAGTCGAAATGCTCCTCGTAGACTCCCTTCATGGGGGGATTTGTGGAACAGGCAGTTGGTGTAAGCGATGGGATGCATTTATTCAAAGCATTTATTCTGACTTGAAAACAAGGGGGAAGGTAAAACACTGGGCATCAAATCTTCCATCAGACGAAAGGAGTAAAATCGACAACTGGAACAGGGAAATTATTTCTTCAGATCCTAAATGTCTTCCTGGCATGCCGACTCCTACCACCTTGAGCTCTGAAGAGCTCATATTTGCTCGGCGCTGGCTGAAAATGGAAAACATGTTGGATAGAAATGGAACCGTACCACTACTTACAGTTGCCGACCGAATTGGTGTTGACAGAGTGCGCATAACAAAGTCCAAACATCTAATTTACCATCTTCGCCCGTTTGAACAGTGTATCGATTATCGGCATCAAGAGCAGGCCAGCAACCTCTGCCGTGAAAAACTTAGCCATCGCCATAAGACCATTGCTCAGATAGCTACAACCCATTGTAGCTCAAGCGCACAACTAAACCTATATCAAGGGCTGAGTTACTTACGCCGCTATGTACAGTATTGCGACAGCTTAAAAGATTCACAGTTACACGCATTAAATTTAGAGCGTATTCCCCCTGAGCTAAAGGGATGCGGGCCAAAGAATCGTACTCCAACTCTACCTGTTGAAGTCGCACTATTCATTTATGATCATATGATAGATTGGGTTCTAAACTTAACTATTCCGTTGATTGACTATTACTTAGAAATTTTAGGCAAGGTCATCAAGCAACAAGGCAATGCATTACGAATTTCAAAAAACATGAGAGCCGGCTGCGATGCACTGGGCATAGATATGCCCGACTACTGGGAGAATGCATTCTCTGAGACCCCTCCTCCAGCAGAGCTTAAACGCTTAGGTATCTGGAGGGTTGGACCAATCTTTTATGAGGCTATTAATTCACCGAAAAAATATCGCGATGCCGCAGGGAACAGTCTGTTGCCTAGCATCATACGCAATTCAGGGTTAACACTTATTGATGCCATGTTAATGAATTCAGCTGTCATTGTGGCTGTTACAGCTGCATTTTCAATACGACGTATCCAAGAACTCCTGAATTTGCATCCATCAGCGGTAAAAATAACTCAGGGAAGAAACTACCTCGACTTTAACCTGGAAAAAGTAGGCATTGATGACACACGTTCACCGGCTTGTCGTCCAATACCCAGCTTTGTTGGAAAAGCACTTAACAAACAAAATCTATTATCACGAAAATTATCAGATGCCAATAAGTTACGAAAACATGACCCCCAAATAGATAAACTATTATTTATCAGGCCCTCAAATTCAGCAGGAACGCCCCTTTGCTATACTTTTTTCAGAAAATATCTTGACCTGTATTGCGATTATATTGAATCACCATGCGATAGAGAAGGTAGGCGGTGGTATTTGCAAAGTCACGAGCCCCGTCGTTTTGGCGCAATGAGCTTCTTCCATCTCTGTGGGATGGAGAACTCACTCCCAGCCCTCACTTGGTTCATGGGCCACGGGGATATTAGCCAAACCTGGCATTATATTCGCGAAGAACTAACTGGCGCAGAGGTTACAAGTATCGAGGTTGCAATGGCAACTTCAGCCCTACTTAATCAACAAGTTCTTGGGTCGGTCAAGGGGGACAAAAAACTTAAAGATGTTCTAGCCAATCACTTTGGATCAGACAGGCTGGATCTCATTGATCCGAATGACTTGGATCAATATCTACAATATTTACACGAAGAAGGTGTTTATACAGTTACACCTCACACTATTAAAACAAGTAATGGAGAAAAGCATGTGATTGTCATCAATTACTCAAAGGAGGTTACCCATGCCTAAGCTAAAACCTGGTGAAATAGCCCCTGGTGTTGCTGCTATATCACAAAAGAAGCAGGCTTCTGTCCGCAACCTTTTAAAGGTCCTTCAGAAAGCATTGTCTACTCCTAAGGATACGCCACAGACGACACTAGATGCTATGAGCGGCTACAGGGCGCTATGCAAATGGAAAGATACTGATCTTGGTATCACGCCCATGTCAGAAGCTACTTTGCGTAAATACATAAAAAAATTCTATAAAGGTGGCCTGCCTAGCTTCGAAAAAGACCGCCAAAAAATCCTTATCAGATCTGTTTCAGCCATTGCAAAACCAGGCACCAGAGATGCGTATAAACAAACATGTAAAAACGTGCATGATGAAGATCAAGTTATTACCAATCACATTCTACAATTCTCCAATCAATATCTGGACTTATTAGAAAAAACATCAGAGATAAGCCGCTCTCATAAGTTTCTACAGGATACTCTTAAAGCTCATACCTTAGCTTATCCAAGTGCATTTCGTGGCCTTCGAGTCATCACCGATGAATAAACAAACAATAAAAAGACAATTGTGGAAAACAACTGACGAGCGTTGCAAGTTAACCCTGTATCTAGGAAGCAATGGCCCTGTCTACCGATCTGTTTCAGGCGTAAGAGTCCTGTTCTGGCCCAGTCTAAAACCTTGCTGGGAAGCCAATATGTATATTGTACACCGCCTACGCATGGGGAGATCAATTGGAACAGTAAGGAACGATGCTGCTCAAATTGCTTTACTATTAGTATTCTTATATCAACAAAATCTCTCTTTTGATGATATTTCAAATGACGTGATGAATGCATTTAGTGATTACCTTGTTAATGAAGAAGACAGGGTCGTACCGCAGTCAAAACGTCGTGGTGGTCGGCAAACAAACAAAATTCTACGGCGAACTTTAGACTACCTCCAGTGGTATCAAGCTCTGTTTCCGGTTCGCAATGTTCTCGTGGGGCCTTACGGGAGTGGAGCTCAAATTACCGTTGAAGAAAAGTCGGTTAAGGTTAATCGCAGAAATACCCATTATCTGCGCCATGAGTGCATGGTACCCAACGATATAGCAAGAGATGTTAAGCCTATGGCTAGAAATATTTTTACATCGCTATTGGATGCATGTGGTGAAATAGCAAAAAGCAGGTTCGTACAATCCCGGGCAAGAATAATGCTTAAGCTGCTGAGTGACACTGGTGCCCGTCGCGTAGAAATAGCCACAATTCTCGTTGAAGATGTTTTACGGACCAAAAAAAATGGTAGTTGCAAACTCCTACTAAAAACAGCTAAGCGTGGAGATTGGAAGGAACGTCTAGTGCCAATTCCAGAGGCCACGTTAGATGCTCTTTTAACATTTATCGAAATCGACCGACGCTTGCATCTTCGCAAACTTAAACACAAACAGAAAGAAATTACTGACAATACAGGACCATTACTTCTTACATTTAGAGGCAAACCATTGAGTACGCCGACTATTACCGTGGATATCTCCCGGTTACGTAAAATTGCAGGCATCTCTGAGCGAGCTACTGCACATATGTTACGCCACAGGTGGATCACCATCCAGGTTGTAGAGCGCCTAAAAGCATATATTGGCAAGAAGTTACCCATAGATATTGAAAATACTATTCTTACAAAAGTCGCCTCCATGACGGGCCACAAACAGATCGAAAGCTTAAAACCATATATCTATTTGGCGTTTGATGAAATGGGGGTTTGGGATACTTCTGATGCTGTTATCAATATGCGTGTTAATGCGGAGGCAGCGCATCGAGAAATCCAGGAAATCAGACAATCTCATCCCGATGGTGAATCGTTAAAGAAGAATGACTTAAAACGAGTGGATAAGCTGCTAGAACAACTTTTGGAACATATAAAACCAGAATTTGTCGAGATAGCAAACAAACGGCTTTATGGTGAGGTAAGTTTGGATGCTTATATGTGACCAAAGCAGCATCAAAGGTACTAGCGTCCAAAATGCCAAGTAAAAATTAATAAAAAGGAGTTGTTATGAACACGCACACACTAAAATTCCCATCTGGCTGCTCTGTCAAACATTGCAAACAAGATGCTAAAGCCATTGTCAAAAACTCAAAACAATCCAATTCCCCCATACCGCTACATGCTGCGTTGGATATGGTTGCTTCGGATAATGGTATAAACCTGCCGTGGGAACGCGCCTTAAAACAATTAATGGCAGGAGATGTTAAATAACCTAAAACTGCTCAAACGCACCTACTTGGTCATGCATTAAACCTACGCATCAAGAAAGGCTTAATTGACATGGGCAGCACTGACGATGCTGACGAAGGATTTTCCGTCTGCATGCTTAGGTGTAAATTACAGTGTAAATACATTTACACATAAACTTACGCAAATGGAGATTGATGATGATGGCGAAGATGAAATTGATGAGTAAACAGGACCAAGCGCGGATGCTTCAGTATCTCGATAGCGAAGAGGAACACATATTGGCGAAGACTATATATTCGCTACTTCTGGATGGACTATGTGTAGGCGAGATAGTGCGGCTGGACTGTGAGAATCTGCGAAATATTGAAGATGGAAATTGTATTTTAGAATTGGCGAGCTCTGGCAGGTCGGCGAACCACTACACTGGGTATTTGCTGAGCAAAGTGTCAATTGAAGCCTTGCTCAAGCTGAAAGATGCAAAAAATGAGAAAGCCGGGCCGGTTTTTCGATCCGCAAATGGAAAAAGGATGACTGCTCATGAGCTAAGTCGAATTCTCACTAAGTCATTAGAAAAAGCTGGATCAGAAAGCTATTCCAGCGATTCAGTTCGAAAGACGGGGATAATGCGTCAGTGGCTTTCGATGGCCCCCAAGCCTAGTCAGTTGAGTCAAGATGTTAACATCGATATGGTGAACGCATATTTGAAAGAGATTGATCAAAAGTAATCTATTTGCATATTCCAGTCAAAAGTCCCACCTCTTCTTGGCAATTTTAGCCAAGACAGTTTCAGCACCCCCCTCGGCCTAGGGCCAGCAACCGTTGCCAACACTCGTGGGTTACGATCAGGTTCGAGGTAGGTGCTTTTTTGCCTGTTCAGGGCGGACATCTGCCGATCGATCACCACAGGAAACTCGCGGCCAAAGCAGACACTAACTTAATCAACCAGAGGCCTGAATTCAATTTGCCTCAATCATTGGATACATAAACCGAACTCTCTGCCCTGATATATTTGAAACATGGGCGCCAGCGACCCTCAATGTACCTCTCCCATATTTCTTATTAATGTCATCCATGGTGGCAAAGATGGAGGCCTGTTTTGCATCAGTTTTCATAACACCAAACAAGTCAGGCATAGAATCTTCAGCGTTGGTAATGCTCTCAGCAATGATACCGCAAGCCCGATATAGTTCATTGGGCTGATAAAGATCGGCCATCATGGCCTGAACAGAGCGACTGAGTCTGAAGTAGTTGTTTGTCGGATATTCGAAATCAGCCTGGGCTGACAGCGAGCTGAAGTCTTTCAATCTCAAGAAAATAGTAATGCGCTTGGTAAGTAGGCGCTTTGTCACAAGCTCTGTGGCTAGTCGAGAAGTATGGCGGATCAGATGAGAGATAATGGTTTTTCTGTTACCAGTAACCTCTCCCATGCTGGCGGTTCGGGCCATGCTTTTGGGAAGTTGAGCATGCAACTCCAGCCCTATGGCCATCGTGCCCTTCATCTCATGCCAGAGATCGGTCCCGGCCTTTCCGAGTAGTTGCTTGATGACCTCAATGTCAGCATTAACAAAGTCCATCGGAGTATGAATGCTAAACTTGTTCAAGGTTGCGAGCCTGTTGCGTCCAATACCGCATACATCAGACAGTTTTACCCGTTTGAGAAAGAGTTGAATCATGCTGCTAGGCACAATGGTTACGCCATTCGGTTTATTATATTCCGATGCGATTTTTGCCAGAATCCGTGTCACTGAAACTCCTACTGACACGGTAATTCCGACCTCACGATGCACGGCACGCCGAATGTCATGGGCAATACCTTTGTAGTCCTTCTTCCAGAGCTGCCTGGTGCCGTTTAAATCAAGGAAGCCCTCATCAATGGAGTAGACCTCCATATCTGGGGAATACCGCCTTAGAATCGAAAACATCTTCTCAGATATTAACCCGTAGAACCGAAAGTCTGCTGACAGATAGGTGGCATGGGGCATCAGCTTCTTCGCATCCCAGATAGGCATGCCTGTTTTAATCCCCGCTGCCTTCGCATCATAGGTTTTGGCTATCACGCATGCATCTTGGCTCGAAAGAATGCACACAGGCGATCCTATGAGGTCTGGGCGGCGTACAAGCTCACATGATGCGAAGAAACAATCCGCATCAATATGGGCAATGGCATTTGGCCAATCATGGTCTGGGGGAGTCGTCATTTGCGAACTATAGTGTACGTTCGTACACTTATGAAGACTTGTGCTCAGGTCTTCGATGTTGGCGGACCGCCATCAAGGTTGCCGAGTCACGACGCATCAACGAGCTGATCTCTGCTTTGGGGCGTCGGCACTCATTCTGCTATAATGCCCCTGAATCAAGAATCAAAGGGAGGGGCATCCGTGAAACATATTCTTTTACTAATTGCCAGCTTACTGCTCCTGCCTATCACGGCCGAGTCAGCAGACAACTATTGCCTGGATGCCAAGACTAACTCAACTTGGGCAAAGATGCTGAGCGAATCACCGCATGATGATTTGGTAGCTGAATTGTTTGCGCTTAGAATTGGCCTCTGTGAGCTTGTTAAAAGAAAAACCATCAGCCTTGATCGCGCGACTGCTATTTTTGAAGAGGCCCGTGGACGTGCGGTGGTTCAGCGAAAAGCCGATGAATTGCGCCAGAAACACTTAAGGGGCGGTAATACATAAACTGGAGTAGGAATGTCTGAGCAAAGAGAAACAGTCACTTGGGAAGAGCTGAGCTGGTCAAATCATATCGAACAGGAGGCGCTTGTTCGGCTACTGATAAACAAAGGGATACTCTCGCAAGATGAGCTGCTGAATGAAGTCAGGCTCGTTCAACAAGCTTACGCAGGGCAGAAGTCATGAGGCTGCCGGTGCTTCTTGGGCTCGGCCTAATCACCTTCATCAATATAGCATCAGCCACTGAGATCAGAGATTTTATCAACAGTCGGAATTGCGACCAAGTATTGGACAAGGGCTTCTATCAGATATGCTATGACTACAGTGCCAAGGGTGCGCGGTATGTCGGCTACACGCTTGATGGAAGCAAAGTGAACGCTGGCGACATAAAGAAACGACCGCGCTTTTACCCTGACACGGCAATCCCTGCCAAATATCGAACCACATCTTCTGACTATACCAAGAATGAGTTTCACGCAGACCGTGGCCACTTGGCACCCGATGCCTCATTTGACTGGTCACAAAAATCACTCCACTCTGTCTACTCGATGGCCAACATCATCCCACAATACTCCAAGATCAATCGCAAGACATGGGTGAAGGCTGAGAAGTATGAGCGGCTGGTTGCCACCAAGCTGGGGAAAGTAACAGTCATCAATGGTGTAATTTATGGTTTAAATCCTCAAAGAATGCGGAAGTCGGGCATTGCCTATCCTGAAGCTTTCTGGAAAATGCTTTATGATAACCACGGCTTTGAACGCTGCTTCTATTACAAGAATGACAGCCATGCAAAAATCAAAGGCGATAAGTTGCGTGATCATGTTGTTGATTGCGGTGGGCTTAAGTGACGGCGTCAGGATGAACGGCTTAAATGGTACTCAAGGCGCCTATTTCCTGATGTGAGGATAAGTCAATTTATGATGGTGAAGCTTTGAGATTCAAAATAATGGACAGCCCCATGATAAGAGTTGTCTGTTAGAAGTTTTTCCAGTGTTTCAATGTCATCACAATACTTGGCTTCACCACTCTCAGAAGTTAATAGTTTAATGTCATGGCTGTGGTCGAAAAAAAATACAACATAGCCATCCACACGAGGAAGAACATTAATCTCTTCATCCAATTGAGTAGCCACTCTACAAAAGTCTTGGATAAGCATAAATCCACCTTTATCGAACAAGATATTGCTCCATCATAGCAGAATAGTTTCCGTTGCGGCCAAAAGGCTTCGCTATCAATACAACGGGAACTCTGGACTACCCCCGAAACAATAGACACTGATTAGTTCCTATTCGAATGGCTAATCCTGGCCGTGAGACGCCTGTCGCGATCTGCAGAAGTCGGCCAACAACGGTCATTCAGCAAATGTTTACGTAATAAGCTATCCTGACAGGAAACAGTTGGATGTGGGGGAATATGTTTACTCATACGAAAAAAAAGAGTTTGCTTCAGGGCAATGAACTCACGAAACGCGCTGAAGAGTTGGGTGTTTCGCTAATTGAGCTATACGATGTACATGGCGTTCGCTCTGAACCAGAGTTGCAACGCCGCGTAATCGAAGCTGAGCGAGCAGAACGAGAATCACGATTATGGCTTATTGCAGTCATTTCTTCTGTTGCTTCAGTGTTTAGTGCTATAGCAGCTTGTATTGCGGTTGCCACCATGAAATAGCTTTTTTTCCCAATGGAAAATTATTTATTTGAACAGGAGGGTTTATGTTTGAGGTTTTCATAATGCTATTATTTTGTGTTATTTCTCTATCCCATATTATGCTGGTGCGAAGAGTGAAACATTTAGAACGAGTTACTAGATGGGTCGAGACTCAAGCAAATAATAATGCAATCAACTTTAACGCAGTTTCTTTTGCGATTGATTCTCTTCCAAGAGAGCTTTTGACACCACCAGATGAAGCTATGAAAGCTGATATTGAAGCAGCTAACATTCCACTGAAAGATAGAAACGAGCACCTTAAATCTTTAGGTGTCTCAAGCAATTACTGCACCTGATTGTTTATGGTCAGTGAATATTTTGTGCTGTTTTATATGCCCGGGTCAGGCATGAGTTATTGAGTTATTCATTCAAGCTAATGGATGTCTGTGTTTGGCCGTGAGTCGCCTGTCGTGATCGGCAGTAGTCGGCCAACAGCGGACATACGATTTAGTGATTTACGCTAGCCGTAACAGGCGCCATGCTGCGAAGCGCATCGAAGAGTTTGACGTCATTGTTATGTCTTCGTGATCAGCCATGCTAAACCACTCTGCGGTAATGCCCACGAGCCATAGGTGAACTTAAGATACCCATCGTATTTGGTTATTTGACTAACCACATCCTCGAGTACTAATGTTTTAAACTGCATGCCGCACCCACTTGGATACACAATTGTGATATCGAAAGACTTTGTGGGGTGTGCCATTTGCCAATGCTGGAATTGACCCAGTTTGGCAATGTACACTGCTTTAGTAATCACAACTAAACCATCGATATTACTGTATTCAGCAAGCGTGGCCTTTGCTCCTTTCGTTAGATCAATTTCTGCGTCACCATCTGGGGGATATATTCGGATAACCTCGCCGGATTTTTCGTGGCTTTGCGGAAATTGGATAGAAATAGTCAAGGACTTAACTTCTTCGAATTCACCTTCATCAGGTTTCCACCCAACATGCTCTTGAATCTTTCCTCCAGAAGCCCTGCAAACGTATCTGACTTTGTCGGTAACAAGGAATGCATCATTACGCCCCTGCTCAAAGCTCATTAAGACCTCTGTTGATACATCTTCCCTGTATGGCTCAGATATATGCTTATGCAGATGAAGGTGAAAATAATTCAGAAAACTTCCTTCTTTATCTATTGTTTGATCTTTGAATTGTGCTTTTAGAACGTTTGTTTGAAGGTCTTTCAGTGTATCTTGATCTAAAGATTCCAAGTATTTTCTTTCCACCACGATTTCTTTAAGTCGTTCGCTAAAATACTCTCGCCAGTTCTTTGTATCGAGGGCAAAGCTAAACAAACCAAACCCAAACAGAGCAATTGAAATTGTGGTTAAAGCTGTAGCAAAGGCGCTTCTAAATGAACCTGGAGCGGGGTTCATTGATTCAGCAAAATATGCCGATGTAAGCACACCAATAATCCCCACCATCAAAACTATTATGGTCAATAGGGTAATGGTTTGTTTTGTCTTGGACTCACTCATCTGCTGATGGAACTCCTTTTTTCGGCATAACCTGGTAATACGTGCACTAGTTTTTCCATGTATTACCCTCCTATATACGCCCTTGTTTTCCATGTTATTGCATATTAAAGGCAAAACAATGTACTGCATCAGATTTTCCTGAGTAGATCCCGATTTTCACAGAAAGGTTGCTGACTGTCCATTTGTGGCCGTGAGTCGCTTGTCGTGATCGGCAAATAGCAGCCGTTCAGGGTTTTGGCTATGATGTTCCATCTGAGGGGCGGAAAGACTTATGAATAATTTTCCTTTTGAAAAAAGCTCATTGCCAGTTTTAGGTGTCGACGAACAAGCTGAGAAAGTATACGGGATTGGAACCTGTACCCTTGCTCACCTCGACGACGGAAGAAATTTTTTAATAAATTGTGCACATACGATTAATACTTGGGGAGAGAGTCCAATTTATATAGCTCTACCTATAGGTAGAAGTATTGAATTGCCATTTGCTCTAAAGTCAAAATCTAAAACTGTTGATAAATTAGATATTGCTGTAACTCCATTGGATGGAGAATTTGGCGCACATTTTTATGATAATGATCTAACTTCCAATTCTCTAATAGATAAGCCCATACCTAACAAATATAAAAACCTACCTAAAAGAGTGGTGTTCTTTGGATATCCAGCATCAAGGGCTAACATTGATCTAAAGGCAAAGAGGATAAATTCAAAATCAATAGCCATTGTTGGCATTGAAGTAGAAAGTGTTTCAGAGAAAACATTAGAAACTTACGATATTGATTTGGCAACTCATCTGTTAGCAAGCTTTTCAATAGGAAAAATGAAGGATCAAAATAATAAAATGAAGAGAGCACCTAAACCGAATGGCATCAGTGGGGGGGCTGTGTATATTGCTTATGTTGAAGAAGGTAAGGGCATAGACTCTTTAGTGGCAATCGATTTCGTTGGAATTGGTACCGAATACCTTCAAAACATTTCAAGACTAAAGGCTACCAGGAAAGCAGCAATTGCAGATTTTATTAAAAGTAGTTTCTAAAATAGTTCAAAGACAAAATATTCATGCTAGATGCAGTAGTTTGCCTCTGGTTGCTGAGTGTCTTTTGGTCGATTTGAGCCGGTCGCGACAGGCGACTCACGGCCATAAGCAGACATTTGTGCTCACTATGAATATGCTATAAGCTAAAATGAAAGTGCGCTTATTCGACTAGCGTGAAACTCGGATATTAATTGGAGAAGCCAATGGCATGTTTAGTAGTCTGGGAGGCGGAAGGTGCTTATAGAGAATTCACTGGCGTTGTTAGTGTACATGAAATCTTAAAATCTAATCTTGAGTTATACGCTGATCCTCGATTTAAGAATGCTTCATATCTTATTGATAACTTCTCAGAAATATCAGGCTCTACGGTAGAGCCCTCTGATTTAGGGGCTTTAGAAGTAACAGATGAAATCATATCGCAGGAATATCACGATATTAAAATCGCTTTTATAGTTGCCCAGGAACCACGTGAAATTGATATGGCAAAGAGTTATTGTGATCAAATGAAAGACAAGGGTTTTAAGTATGAGTATTTTCTGACCGTTGATAATGCTCGAAAGTGGGCTACCAACAAACTCTAGTTAATTTATGAATGGCCGCTTATTGCCCTTCGTGACAGGCTGGGTGCGGCCATGAACGGCCATTCTTTAATAGGGATCAATGCGCGAAACGAGTCCTGACCCCTATCTCACGTGACCCCTATCTCTTGTGAATTTATTTCGCGCTTAGGTGTCCAGAATCAGGGCGAGGGCGAAAGTGCCTATCGAACTATTTGTTAGTTGGAATTACTTTGCCACTTGGCTCTCATTTTTTCTCTGTACTTTCGTGCGGATTCAATGCCACCACATGAGTAAGCAGCCTTCTCTTCCTTATCGCATTGCTGACAATATGACCTGTTTTTTCTATTCCCATATTCGTACTCAGAATCTATATACCAATTACCACAAATCGAACATGTTTTACCATCATGTGTTTCATTTGGAATATTATTTTTCACGCCAGACCCTCATCCCTATATTTTGCTAAAAGCTATACTTTAGTATCAAAACTTAGTTCCCCTGTTTGATCATGGCACGGTATTTATCCACTAGGTTTTGGTTAGCAGGATTTCTGCCTGATTCAAAAAGACCCCGACCAGTGCCGACAACAACCTCAACAGACAAAGGACATTTAGACACCCCATTCTGATGGGCAGAAACTACGGAATTGTACATTTTTTCAGAATTTTTATGCACTGTATCAAAAGCCACAAACACAGCCGTTATTTCATTGGTACACGTTGTATCAGCATCAGGCCCATTAAATGAGTATTCTCCAGCACTGGCCAAACCTGACACAAAAAAACTCACAAGGAAGGCGATCATTAAATCTTTCATATTGTTCTCCCCTTTATAATTGTAGGCCCGGCACACCATTAATTCTCTTGATATTGGATATTAAGATCAAACATGGAACGCGCAATGTGCTTTGATGATACTTTCAGATGCCTGCTTGAGTGTCCATAGTTGGCCGAAATCAGCCCTTCAATAGAGGGTTACTTTCATCTGAATATGCATCTTGCCTCAAGGCTGTCCTATATCGCATAGCCTGAATGAGAATTAAGTTCATAATTATACAGCCAACGGTAAGCGCAGTATCCAGCTGGCTGATATCTTCTAGCCAAATGATCGCGCTGAAGATAATCGTGGTAATAGAGCAAAAGTAGATGACTGACCTTTCCAAGGTGAGCCCACCCCTTTTTTTGGTTTCAAAATCTATATTGCTCATAGGAGACAGAATATGACCCTATAAGTGTCTTTACAAGAAGATATCGGGTAGCCACCTTGCATATTCAGATGAAAGTAACCCTCTATTGAAGGGCTGCTTCTGGCCGTCTATTGCCTGTGGCGACCGGCAAGGTTCCGCCATAAAGAGACATTCAGAATTAAGTGTATTTAGTAAACTGTCAGCGTAATTCTAATTCGTAACTTCGATTTGTTAGCTGTCATTTATGAGTACGGTAAAAGTTTACGATGGATGCGCTCCACTCTCTGGGTGATGAGTGCTAGTGGGAACATTCTCAACGTAGTCTGAGCCCATCATCATTCTATAGTGAGCCCCGTGCCCCGCCCTTTCGAATACTTTTTTGAAAACGTCAAGGTAGGCATCAATCATGGAGTCATCACAGGCGGTATAAATATCATCAGTGGCAAAGTGAGAGCCATCGTTAACCCAAGAGAAGAGCGAGTTACACAGTAATCTTTCCCGACCTTCGAAATAAGAGCATATTTCATCACGGTCAACACCTCCTGTGATCGTGAAATAGTTTTCCAAAACTCTTCTTAGAGTGTTCTGCATAGAATGATTCGAGCGGTGTTCGCGATCTCTGACATCGGCCCATAAAAGTTCATATGAGGTTTTTATCGGATTGGAATTATGGCGCTGTATTGCTGACTCGCTGTTACGTTTCCTGACGGTCCAGAAAGACTCATGACTCATCAGGCCGCCTCGCCGATTACGGTTGTACGAAACTTCTTTATGAAAGTAAACGTTGTGAGTAAAAACAAACACTTGCTTTATGTGGCCGGCTCCTGAAGCGACTTCATCAAGAAGGCCTTTTATCAAACTGCTTACGACAAATAATATGTCACTATCCAGACTGGAGATCGGATCATCAAAGACTACGATGCGATCTGTTGTCATTCCGCTTTCTGACTCACTTCCTTTGAGTAAGTGGTAAAAGTATAGAAATGTGATGAACGTTTTCTCACCTTCGCTCAAAGACTCCTTCGCATCAGTGCCATCTGCGCGAACAAGTTTATAAAAGCGTTCTTGGTCCGATGGGGCTAGGGAGAATCCGTGAAATCCAAATGAAGCAAGCAAAGCATTAATGCTATCAATGGTTGGTTGGATGCTAGTCATATTCCTTTCAAGGGTTCTGATTTCTTGCTCTTTAGTTCGGATGTCATTTGTTTTTGATTGAACTTGGCTCACTAATGAATCAATCGCTCTTCTCAAGGCCGTTTTATTGCGCTGATAGTCGCTAAGGTCATGGGATATTTCGTTATCCAACAAATACTTCCACACCTCGGTTGTTAGCTTGCTTCGCTCTTGCTCAAGGTTTGAAACCATTTGATTGTGTTCCAAGATGGCGGTGTTAGCAGCGGCAAGCAGGGAGTTGATTTTGTTTATGATGTTGGACAGAGACTCAAGCTCAATCCTCTGACGCGATTCGTTTTTCTTTTCTCTAATACGTTGAAGGTTGACCTCAACTTTAGACTTCAGCAGCTCTACCTCTGCCTCAAGCAGATTTACATTCAGAAATCTCGAAGGGGAGGACATGATTTCTAACAGCTTTTGCTGAATGCGAGTGCTTTCGGTCAAGTAATCATCGTACAGTTGCTGAATCGACTGAAGGTCGTTTTCGTAAGCTTCATCAAAGTAAGATTCAAGGCTTGCTGCGAAGGTCTCCTCTGTTTCTCGTTGACAGAAGGGGCAGTGACCATCGTTGATGTCGAAGAATGACCTTCCCTGCCTGACCCAGTCGCTATTGCCTAACCTTTCGATCATCGCCGCTATATCCACATCGGATTTGCCGACTACCACTCGGCCCAGGATGGGGTTGCTTTCATAAGCAAGAAGGACATCAGAAGAAGGGGGATCTATTTCACCTTCAGGACTGGGGGTTTCTCCAAAGACAGAAGATGCTTTTTGGCGAAGGTACTCTAGCGCTTGAGCACTAGCCGTATTTGTTTCTGCTTCTGACATCAGACGAGCAGTGAATCGTTCCTTACTATTTCGGACCCCTTGGAAAGCACCTTGGAAGTGCTCGTCAAAGCTGTTTTTCAACCGCCAGCAAACCTCTTGGAAGCGTTGCTCTAGAGCGGCGAGTTCAGCTCGTTTTCCACCTTCGCCATCGTTTCCTTCAAGAGTTCTTTTCAACCGAAGGATTTCGGCAGTTAGAGAGTCTTTCTCGGCTTTAGCATCGTCAATTTGTTGCAGGAGGGACATGTCTGACTCCCCCAAAGTAAAAACGCCTTTCAATTCAGATGATTGATCAAAGTTACTCTCTACAAAATCACGGTTATAGACCATCGTTTCAAGAGGGCTTCCCCCTCGCCAAGAAATGGTACAACTCGGATACGCCCTTTCATCAGCTATGACGCGAGCTATTGTGGTTTTCCCAGAGCCATTCGGGCCATAAATAAAGTTGTGCTTCGTTAAACCGGACATCGTAACTGGAGCACTGCCATAGCTTGCTACATTACATATGGAAATATCCTCAATCATAGGTCCACCCCCCTGATGATCACAGGATAGACCTAATTTATGATAATGAAAGGAGTGCACCCACCACCCACCGAAACGCACCGAAGGGGGAGTTTGCTCAGTTACCAAGGTGCATTATTTTTAGCGGCTCAGCGAAATTTTCTCTTATGTTTCAATAGGATTTAGGCCACTGGTGGCGCGTCCCTAAATCGTCACCATGATTGTTTTGAATCCATTAGATTTTAGCCATCTGAATGTCCACTATTGGCCTATTCTGTTGAAAAACTATTTATCTAGTCTCCGTCCAAAAAGGCGACCTCACCAAATCCTCTACAATCGATTTTTCGTCATAGGGTAAGGATAAATGACCCCATGAAATAGGATAAATTTCACCCCAATCAGAGTTTTTCAACAGAATAGGCCGGATTGAGACAGTTACTAGCTTGATAGCAATACAACAACGTTCACCTTAGCTAATAGCCACGTACCTTTTTGATGGGTTCAAATAGGACTAAATGTAGGAAAACCTATATAAAAACTAAGTATTTTATCTTTCTGAATCAATGTGATTGTAAGAAAAACTTCATGTCATCGGCTCCCTCCAGCGTATGGAGATAGTAGCTCTGGTTCTCCGGCACAAAATGTTTGAAGTGTGATTCCATATCCGTCCGCACATCAGGGTCGGCGTTTTCGTTGATCGTCAGACTGGCGCTGCTATGTCGAATAAAAATATGTGCCAGGCCGACATCTATCTGCGCAAGCTCCGGCAGCTGCTCCGTCAGCTCCCGTGTAATCAGATGAAACCCCCTGCTTCTGGGCTGCAGTTTCAATGACTTCTGTATCCACATATCTCCGACCTTCGCCTGCATCCTTACTCATGCTCCAGATGCAGTACGTGCACCCAGTGACCGCCATGTTTCACCTTCAAACGCCTCTTCACAGGCATAGCGAGTGCGCGCTCGCAACCCTGATCCGGTACAACCACGACCATGCGCCAGCCGCTAAAACGCTCCCTGAACAACTTGCCCAGCTGCGCATAGACGGCTCTGGCATCGGCTTCAATGCGACCGCCATAGGGCGGATTCACCAGAATCAGTCCATTCGCGGCTGTCGGCATCAGCTTTGCGATATCCAGTACGGAATAATCGATCAGCCCGGCCACGCCCGCATCGTTCGCATTTTGCCGCGCCTGCGCCAGCATTCGGCCGTCCAGATCGGAAGCCAGAATCTGTACCTTTGGCTGCCCCACTACCATTGCTTCCGACTTCTCCTTTACACGCTGCCAGCGCTTCTCTTTCAGGCATGGCCAGTGCAGAAAAGCAAAATCATGCGTCGATCCCGCTGCCTTTTTTGCTGCCATCAGCGCAGCTTCAATGGCAAAGGTGCCGGAGCCGCACATCGGTGTCAGCAAGACCTCTTCCGGCTGCCAGTCGATCCACTGCAGGATCGCGGCAGCAATGGTTTCACGCAGCGGCGCCATACCGCTGTGCAAACGGTAACCCCGCCGATCCAGCCGCTCACCACTACAATCGATACTGATGGTGCACTGGTCTTTGTCCACGCGCACCAGAATCTGCTGCCCGCCCTCATCTTCGCCTGCCGTTACCTGAATAGAGCCATCGCGAATAGCATCGAATACCGCCTGCTCCACCCTGCCTGAATGCAGCAAACGTGATCCGTGGCAGGAGGCGCGCAGCGCAACCGCACTCCCTTCAGCCAGATAGCGTTGCCAGTCGATGCGCTTGCTCTTGTTGTACAACTCGGGAAATGAGAGCGCCTTAAAGGAGGCCAGCCTGAGCAGCACGCGTGTGATACAACGGGCGCGCAGGTTAATCCGCATCATCGTATCCATCGATGCCGTGAACTCGACGCCGCCGGCAATCGGATTGATCTCATGCGCGGAGAGTGCCGCAAGCTCTGCCGCAGCAATGGCCTCCATGCCCGGTGGTGTAATGGCAAAAAAGTGGTTGGCGTTGCTTTTGGGTGGGTTTGATGTGGTCATGTCGCGAAGCTAGCGCCCTGTGTTGTTAATAAACACCTGTTTGCCGGCGCAAGCTGCCGGCACGCATCAGTGTCGCTCTCTTTTTGCGCCTTCGCACCTTGTGCTTCAGGGCTATGCAAAAACCGGTTTTAACGCCATCCATCCATGATAGCCATGCAGATCCGGTTCATTTCAGCTGCACGCGCCTCGGTTGCGGCCTCGTTATAGCAACGCAATTCCGGTGCATTACCACTCGGGCGCAGGTGTACGACCTCTTCGCTGGCAAAGGTAATGCGCAACCCGTCAGTATCGTTAATGGATGCCACCGTGCCGAACTGCTCGCCGAACAGCGCTTCGATTGCCGCCTTGTCAGTCGCTATATCGCCGCTACTCAGGGCTTTAATGCGTGCCTGAGCGATGTCCGTCGGAAAGGCTTTCAGGCGATCACTACAGCTAAATCGCTGCGGCAGGCTATCCAACAGACCGCCAACCGAAACGCCGCCCTCAATCGCCAGCAGCAATATGGCCACAGGTACAATCACGGCATCGCGCGTTGGCAATGCAGTCAGTGTTTTGCCGTGCAGCTCGATATCGGTAGCAATCAGGAAGCCGCCATTGGCTTCATAGCCGACCACGCTCGAAGCACCGTCGGCCACAGCCATATCCATCGCTTCAATTACGTAAGGTGATCCTATACGGGTACGTGCCACCTGCTTGAACCAGTTGGATTTTTCCACCGCTGAATTACTGCTAACCGGCGTGACCACATGCGTAGCCTCGAGATAACGGGCGCATAGTATCCCCGCCACATCGCCGCGCAGCCAGTTGCCGTGCTCATCACTGATCAGCGGACGATCTCCATCACCATCGGCCGATACCAGACAATCAAAATCACCCTTCTCCGCCCATACTGATGCTAACTGCACATCTTCCGGACGTATCGCTTCGGTATCGACCGGAATAAATGAGAGTGAGCGTCCCAGTGCCGTGACACTGGCCCCTAACCCTTCAAAGACTGCCACCATAATATCACGGTCCACGCTCGAATGCTGATAGACACCCACCTTTCGCCCCTGCAGGCAGCCTGCGGGAAAAAAGTCCAGATAACGTTGAATATATTCGGTTTCAGCCGCCGTGTTTACATGCGGCAGCGCCTCGCACCCACCCTCCATGCTATCCGGCAATATCTCTCCATCATCATCGAAGCAGGATGCCAACACCTCTCCTGCAACGCCGAAACGTGCCGGCAGTTTCACCTCACTGCGGCTGATGGCCTCCTCATCAGGCTTGAGCACTTCGCCAGTCGGCTTGTAGAACTTGATACCGTTACGATCATCCGGGATATGGCTGCCGGTCACCATGATACTGGCCTGGCCGCGCGCCATCGCATAACAAGCTACGGCCGGCGTTGGAATAAAACCGCAGTTAACGGGCAAAAAGCCGCCATCGCGTACTGCCAAAGCAACGGCATTCATAATGCGAGGTGAACTGGGTCGATAGTCGCCTGCAATGGCCACCTCATCACCGCGCCTGATGTCGCCCTTTGATTCCAGATAATGAAGAAAAGCGGTGGTATAGGCATAACAGACCCGGTCGGTCATATCTGTTGCCAGACCGCGTGCGCCGCTGGTACCGAATTTAACACCGCTCTCTTCCATCAATGAGGAAATCAGTATCTGCTCACTCTGTACTGCCATGACATGTCCTCCACTCCTGTAACGAATACAGCTCCGATACTGCCAGTTTTGTGCAATCAAAGAAATATCCTGCGCCGGAATAATCATCCCAACCTTGTGCGACACTTTCACTCAGCAAGAAAACGTTGAATTATGTTATAGGGTTAAACATCCGGACTGATACGAAATTTGCGAGAGCGAACAGTGATCTGCTCACAGGTGCCGTTTATCAGCAATAGATGCACTACCGTCTGCGAGCAGCGATGCCTCCACCCCCAGTATTTCTGCCAAATCATTCAGATCGTAGCTGACATGCACCATGACACCAGAGCCTTCAATCAGGCTTTGATACATGCGGATGGTTCCGTACAACAACGCGTTAGGCACCAGATAGCAGGCATGGATCGCTGTCGATTGTCCTTCGCGCATCACCCCTTCGCTTTCGCACAATTGAACAACCTCCCGAAAGCCCAGTTCAATGGAGGTAATATCTCTCAAGTCGTGAAATCGGTTAACCTGAATCAGCCCTGACTGCTGGATACATTCCCGGCAAATGGCGACGTCATTCATCAAATCACTGGTCAGCTTGCCATGCGGTCGACAGATCAATAGCTCATATTGTGAATAGTACTGACCACATTTAAACGGACAGGTAATCATAGACACCTCCACCATAGCGTCATTTCCCATCCATTTTTGATGGATCATTGTTATAGCAGAATGCTCCGAAAACTCAATACTCATCCGCTTTCCGTGGTAAATTGAGGTTTACATGACGCCAGTAGCGCAAGCCGATCCGTATCCATCCACCCCCGGTAACTTACCGGCTTCGGGGCGTGCTATGCAGAGGGCATTGCAGGTGGAAGGCCGATTAAAACCAGACAGGACATAGCGTTGTACACCATGTGGCACAACGTTTTCCCCAAGGGTTTCTTTGCAGAAATTACCATTTTACAGCCACGTAAAAAGAGGTCTATAATATCCGAGCATTATAGTCAGATATAATGCTCCCGCAGCTGCGGGCAGAAGGAGATCAGTGATGAAAACCCTGTTTATAGCTATATTGACCACTTTACTGTTTATCTCAGCACCGATGGCGGCATCGGCTCACGGAGCCCTGTCCGAAATGGTCTCAATCATCATACATCTGAACCATTATCCGACAGCGGATGATAAAAAGGCACTGGCAGAGATTGCCGCCGACCCGCAAGCCACGGCCGGCGACAAGATCATTGCCGGAGCGCTGATGCGCATGCGCCACCGCGTTGAAGGAGCCGATGCCGATGCATTACGCAAGCTGGCGAACAATGATGCCACTCCGGCATCTGAAAAAGAGCTGGCCACGATCCTGCTCGGTATTGCTCACCATCCGTCGAGCAGGGATGTCGCAAAATTAAAAGCCATTGCACAATAAGCAGCCAATACCGGAGAGTACCGGCTTTCTGATTACGGGAGGGTTCACATGCGAAGGTTGTTGTTTGGCTTTATTGCAGGATTCTTTGCCACGCTGATATTTCATCAGGCGGCGGTGTACGGATTAGGACAGCTACATATTGCGCCGTTCGGAGCATTCAATGTGCATCCGACCAGACCCTTCGGGGTTCCGGCAGTGCTGTCGCTGGCTTTCTGGGGTGGCATTTGGGGGATACTGTATATCCTCATCCACAAATCGTTCCCGTCAGGCAGCGGCTACTGGCTGGCCGCTTTCCTGTTCGGTGCTATCGCACCATCACTGGTTGCCCTGATGGTGGTCATGCCGATGAAAGGCCTGCCGATGGGTGGTGGCTGGCACCCTCCCCTGCTGCTCACCGCCTTTCTGGTTAATGGTGCATGGGGCATCGGCACCGGCTTCTTCCTGCGACTACTGGGCAGCCGATAGTCTGCGGGTGCTCAAGGCGACAAAGCCTGACACTCCCATCCTGCAAACAGATGCGCACGGGCTATAAACAGCCCGTGCGCCAGCTTTTAGTATGTACAGGACACACACCCTTGCGGGTGGCCCTACCTAGTTAACAGCATCCTTCAAGGCTTTGCCCGGCTTGAATTTTGGCGCATTCGATGCAGCCACTGCTATCGCTTCACCTGTGCGTGGATTGCGTGCGGTCCGCGCGGCTCTCGCTGTCACAGAAAATGTACCGAATCCCACCAAACTAACTGAGCCGCCGCCGGATAACGAGGCGGTAATGCCGGAAAGTACGGCATCAACAGCGTCGCCAGCTGCTGTTTTACTCATGCCTGCTGATGAGGCTACGTGATCAATCAAATCTGTTTTATTCATGAAATCCCCCGATGTTTTGCATGCGAATGTAGTTATGCACATGTCGATTTATGTGCCGCAGATCACATTTTAACCCGTTGATCCAGTCTCCCCGAACCCTGTTACCTGAAATTCACGCAGATTCGCCTTCAATGGCCGGAGCAGATGGCACTTCGCACAGGGCATCGAGCATCGGAAAATAGAGTGCCGCGCGGATCTCCCGCTGCGGTTCCAGCTCGCCCAGAATCGCGGCATAGCGCTGTAACTGCGGCGCATGGCGTGTCGACTCCTCGGCAAGGAAGCCCTGCAGGTCGCCGCCTTCGTGCGAGGCCGTTTTATAATCAATAATCCAGCGCACGCCATCGGCATCGATAAAACTGCGGTCAATCACGTGATGGGAGATAAAACCGCCATGGTGCGAACTCAGTGCCCACTCGCAATGCGCATCGCTCTGCTCTCCGGAGAGAATCCGCTTTGCGTGATTGCTGGCCAACACACGTGTCAGTGCCGCCTCGCAGCGCGCGGTGGCATCGGATAGCGTACGACCGGATAAGCCCTCGGCCATGAGCAGTCTCGATATCTGTGCGACTTCGGCCGCGCTGTCGGCTGCCTGCCAGCGCTCGATACCGCGCTCAGCCACATGCTGCAGGGCTGCATGCATGGCATTGCCGACCGGTGCCGCCTCCGCACCGGCCCAGAAGTATTCGGTCTCACTCTCTGCCGTGACAGGCAGATCATCGGGCAACAGCGGCAGGCTGCACATGCGCAGCAGTGGTGTTTTGGCGGAGAGTGTTGTCGCCTCACTCTGTGTCGCCTCAACCCTGTCGGCACCAAAACAGTCGTCTTCAATACCATCAGGTAACAGCAGCTTCAGTAGTGAACCGGCAGCCGCCTGCCCGCTCTTCTCCGAGACCTCTCCGAACATCAGCAGCGTGGTTTCAGCACGCGTACATGCCACATAAAGCAATCGTGCCAACTCATTGTTTTCACGTTTCTTTTCAACATCACGAACCAGGTCGTAAACGGCATCGCTGCTACGCACGGCAGCACGTACGGCAATCAGCGGATGCACGCCCTCCTGTACCGGCACATCGGCAAATGCGAGCACCGGTGTATCACTATTGCTCCCCTTTTTACCCAGCCCTGGCAGAATCACCACATCCCACTGCAATCCCTTTGCACCGTGCATGGTCAGCAATTCGACACGGGGAGATTCGTCACCCCCTGCTAAGAGGGATGGCTCCGCATAGAGCTTTTCCAGTCGTTCATCAAGCAGGCTGAAGACAATAGAGCCCCCCTCTTCCAGCTCATCAATCAGCGCAAGCATCGCATCGATATTGCCTGTCGCCTCAGGGCTTAGCAGCCCCGGCATACCCATGCGCTGCCAGGCGCATGTCAGCAGGCCGCGCAGAGGTACGCGGCCGGCAGCCTGCAGCGACGGCGCAAGCGCCCGGATAAGGAAGCGGACGCGATCTCTCGCATCCGCATCGATTCCGGCCAGACGCGTTTCATCAGAGAGGGTCGATAGCACCGGCCTCGCATCGCCGGAGAGCAGTCCGTGCAGCGCTTGCGTGGAGAGCCCGCAACAGGGACCGCGCAACAGTGCTGCCCACGACTCCCGATCGGCCGCATGCAGCAGCGCCCGTAACAGAGCCCGCATCTGCCGGATCTCCGGACGCCTGTTCAGCGGCAGAATATCGATGGCCTTATAAGCAATCGAAGCGGCAGTCAGCGCCGGCATAATACTGTGCAGGTGCTTGCGTGAGCGGGCCAGAATGGCAATCCGCTGCGGCTTGCCGGCCGGTGTTCTCTTTCCCAGCTCCTGCCGCACAGCTTCAACCACGGCCGCTGCCTCCTGCTCATCATCCTGCTGCAGGGAGAGTCGCACAACACCCGCATGATCCAGTGCAGCATCCGCCGCCGCATGCTCGACAGCGCCAAGCAGTATATCCGGCTCATCCGGAAAGATCGTTGCAAACGCACGGTTTACCCAGTCGACAATCGCCGGAGCCGAGCGGAAATTGCGCTCCAGTGTCAGCTTCTCCACCTCGGGCAGACCCGCCCGGTTTGCCGATGCCAGTAGGAACAGTCCCACCTCCGCCTTGCGGAAGCGATAGATCGACTGCATCGGATCGCCGACCATGAACAGGCTGCGATCATATCCGTCCGCCGCCTGCCAGCCGGCGGTCAGGCTCTGCAGCAGCCGGATCTGCAGCAGTGAAGTGTCCTGGAACTCGTCCACCAGAATATGATGAATGCGATAATCCAGCTTTAGCAGCAAATCGGTCGGATTGCCCGCCTCATCTTCCAGTGCCCGCATCGCCCGTAACGCAATCTCGATAAAGTCCGCCTCACCGCGCTGCTCGAAGAGTCGCTGCAACCGGGTATCCGCTGCCAGCAGCAGCGAGAAGAGCGATTCCAGCACCTGCCACTGGCTCTCGGCGAAACGGGGTTCTGCAGGCAGCGTCATCAGAGCCGCAAAGCTCTCCTCCAGGCCGTCAATCTGCGCCAGTTGCTCCAGCCACTGCTGAAACTGCTGTTTTGTCGCCGCATGCTCTTTAGTGGCGGGGAAACCGCGCCTGACATTGATGCCGCCGGGCTTTCTCAGTCCATTTGCCGTCATCAGTTCCGGCAGCAGACGCTGCCATTGCGGCAAATTCGTGATCCTGGCTGCAGGCCATGATGACAGTGCAGCCAGATCATCATCGCCGCGATTGCTGCCGGCAAAAGCGAGCAGTGCCGGCAGCTCCTGTTTCGCGCCGGCAGGCATCAGTGCATCGCACTGTTGCAGGCGCTCATCCATAATCGCAAAGAGGGAATCCTCCAGCACGGCACGCAGCGCATGCGTATCTCCGGCATGCAGCTGTACATCCCTGAGCCACTGATCGCGTCGTCCCAGCATCGCCGCAACCAGATTGATCAGCGCGACACTGTTATGATCCTGATGCAACAGCAGCACGGCTGCCCGATCAGGCGAGCGCAGTATCATCTTCTCCACCGCCAGCTCCGCAGCTTCCCGGTAGAGCGGCAGCGGATAATTACAGGCTGCAGGCATACGGCCGAAACCGGAGAGCAGCGGCATCTGGCTTGCCAGCGCATGCGTAAAGCTGTCGAGCGTCATCATTCGCAAGCGGGAGGGATGCTTTTCCAGGTGCCAGCCGCAGGCATTCGATCGGGCCAGCGCCGCCTGCGCCAGACGCCATGTATCCATCTTGTGCGAAGCCGGGTCCACCGGCTCAGTCATTGCCAGAGCTTCAAGTACGCGCCCGCGCATCTCGGCTGCCGCTTTGCGGGTAAAGGTCAGCGCCAGTATCTCCTCCGGCGCATCGACCACGGCCAGCAATCGCAGAATGCGCTGAGTTAACAGCTCGGTCTTGCCGGAGCCGGCCGGAGCCTGCACCAGAAATGATGCTGCCGGATTACGCGCCTGTAGCCTGACTTTGGCACTCATATATCCGCTCCCGCATCGCTGTCGAACCCGGTCTCATCGATCCGGCACACCGCTTCCAGAGCGCAATATTGACAGGCTGATGCATCCACCGGTGCCACTTCACTTCGCCCGCTGACAAACTCCGCCGCCAGCGCATTGATATCATTCTGCCACGTCTCCAGTACCTGCAGCCAATCCTCCGGTCGCCGGCTCTTGCCGTCGCAGACGGCGATTCCGTGGATGCCGGTGTTCTCGCCGGAGAGCCCCTCAAAGTCCATATCGCCGCTGCGCACGCGCGCAAATGCCACCGCATCATGCTCGCCGAGTCCGGCTGCCACGGCATAGAGCGGCAGCTGCGGCTCACTCATGCGCTCTCCCATCCATTTGCCGATGCTCTGCCCCTGCCCGGTCTTGTAATCGATAAGGATCTGATGCCCCTCTGCATCCTTATCGATTCGGTCGGCCTTGATATTGACACTGAACTGAGTGGCCGCTGCTTGCGGCAGCTGCAAGCGATAGGGCTGCTCACATTTGACTACGGTGAATGGCGGCCTGCGCTGTTCGATCTCCAGCCATTCGGCCAGCACACCGGCCATACGTTGCTGCTCAAAGCCGCGTGCAGCACCGCTCACGCTCGTCCGGTCGGATGCAAATGCCGCTTCGACTGCCGCTGCGATCAGAGTCTCTCTCCCCGCCTGATCCAGCGCCAGCAACGCCTGCTGCGAGCCCAGTTTCCGCCAGATAAATTCCAGCGCCCGGTGAATCAATGATCCCTTCTCGGCCGCATCAATACCTGGCTCTGTTTCATCCAGCGGCACGATGGCCAGCCTGTGCGTGGCAAAGGCGCGGAACGGGCAGGCCGACTGATTTTTGATGATGGAAGCACCGCCGTAGACCGATTCGTTCTGCTCGAGCGGAACTGCCGGCGTGTCGGTATAACTCTCCGTCTCCGCAAGCTCCGTTTCAACCGGCTCAACTGTAGCAATCGACTCGGACAATCCGGCCAGCAAAGGTGAAACCGACAGCTCCCGCTGCTCACCCTCGCAGGCATAGCTCAGGCAGAGAATCGGAGCTGCGTGCTGCAACTGCTGCCAGAGAAAAGTTGAGGCGGCAAATGCCGATTCAGCCGTTGCACCGGGCAGATTGTATTTGCGCTGCATACTCAGCGGCAGCAGCGGTTGCACCATTGCAGGCTCAGGCAGCGCCTCATCATCCATACCAATGGCAAATGCGGCATCATAGCGCATACCTGCAATGGCGGAGAGCGGCATCACACTCACCTGCGGCAGCTCTGCCGGCAGCGGCAGCTGCGTCTCACTGCTGACCTGCCTGAGCAGGGATAAAAAGCGGGACCACTCAAGTGTCTTGCAGACGCACTCCATCGACACCAGCGAGCTCAGACAATCCCTGAAAGCATTGAGCTGACGCACCTCTATCGCGGAGCGCGCTTCTGTCGGATCAGATTGTAAAAAGCCGCATGTCTGCATCAGGCCATGCACCGCTCTCACCCACTCGCCCGCTGTCTGGCGCCCTGTTTTCCACAGCAGCAGCTGCTTGAGTATATCGGCGAATGCTTTGAGCTCATGAAGCTGCTCGGATGCCAGAAGTGATTTAAACGAGACATAATGGCGGTTGTGTTTGCGCAGTAGAGCATCCAGCCCGGCCCGCGCCAGCCGCTCATCCTGATACCCTTTAAGACCGGGCGAGAACAGCAGTCTGGAGAAATCGGTGAAGCCCGCGCCGCTACGACCGGCCAGCGACAACAGGTGCAGCAACTGGCTGATTAACGGCATCGATGACAGCGCAGGCCCCGGCATATGCACCGCCTGCAGACAGGCACCCACCGGCAACGCCTGCTGCTGCAACAGCGTTTCATCGAGTATCCTGCCCAGCTTTGCCTCGTCCACCCGTCGCGAGGCGGTAACAATAGCGATGCGCCGGTTCGGATTCTCAGCCAGCATCGTTTTGACAGCGCCGGCCAGATGACGGTATTCAGCCTCCGCATCGCGACAGCAAACCAGCTGCATCAACGGCTCTTCACACCGCGTAGTCTGCACCGATTCAATGTTCACACCCGCCTGCTGCAGGGCAAGCAGCAACGCCTGCTGCATCGGCGTATAGCCATCAAAGCCGTCGAGCAGGATATGGGAGCAGGCAGCGGCAGATGCAATCCCCGGCAGTAGTGCTGCGGCCGTATCGGCCACAAGCATACGCCCGTTTTTGCGGCACTGCTGTTGCATCTGCTGCTGCCAGCGACCGAATGCTTCGGCCTCCTCTCCTGCACCGGCAAGCCCGTTCACATCCATCCGGTATTCGCACATCAGCGCATAAGCACTATCGGCATGCACCGCCAGGCCGCGCAGCGAAGCGGAAGCCGCGCCCTGCGGCAGATCGGCGCGAATAATCTGCTCCCACAGCTCAATGGCCTGCAACTGATTATAGGCAACCGGTATCTCCGGCTCTGTGCGGGCCATGCCGTTTAACCAGCGCTGCCAACTCTCCACCGCAGGCGTGGCGGTAACAGCGCATCCCGAAGCCGTTACAAGCCGACGTTTCCAATCCCCGGCCAGCGATGAGGAGGCTGTCAGCAGCAGCGCACCTGCCTGCAGAGCGTCTGCTACCGGCGTCTGGCACTGCGCTATATTCAGCGGCTGCATCGTCATGCTATTTTCTGCCTGAAGCTGAAAATCATGGCGATAATCGTTAAGCAGCAGAGGGTTCCGAAAACCGATACGGTAACCATCATCCACTGCTCCAGATGCACATAATAGGCGGCAAATGTGGCCGATGCGGCGGCAAACACCACCCACTGCAGCAGCGATAACCCCTCCACATCACGGGTCTTGTAGGTGATGCGCAGCTGATCCACGAAACCGACGGTAAACGCCAGCGCCGCCATTGAGCCCATCATCTGCCAAATATCGATATCCATCTCACCTGCTTTTTACTCTGTCTTTATTGTCGTTTCTTATATCGGCCTTACAATCGCCCGCCCGTTAATGGTCAGCGAGCCTGACAAGCTGCCGGCGCCACTGCAATATTTGCCGGACTGCAGGCGCAGCAGAAGGCTGCCCGAACACAGAAGCGCTGGAGGATCACCCCTTATCCGGGTTATACTGCCGCCCTATGCACTCCGGCGGATTACCGAAGCCAACACTGTATCGACTTTGCCGGGCCGGCTTTTTCGGGAGAATGCAATGAGATTGCGATGGTTGGAGTGGTGCCTGCTGTTCCTCTGCCTGCCGCTGTTGCTGTTTCTGAACCTGCTGCCGTTTAGTAAATTCGTCTACCTGAGTCTGGCTGCACTCTATGCGCTCTCCGTCATCCTGGCCTGCAAACCCGATTTTACAGTCACCGGCCAACCTCTCACACAACAAACAGCCCTGCGCATCGTGCTGGTCACCGCCTCGATCTTCCTGTTTTCCCGCCTGGCCTTTCCGAATCATTTTCTCAGCATACCGGCACTGCATGCCAAGATCTGGTTGATGATCCTGCTCTTCTACCCGCTGATTTCCGTGCTGCCGCAGGAGTTTGTCTACCGGCGCTTTTATTTCTGGCGCTACAGCGCGCTGTTTCCGAACTCCGTCCTGCTACTGCTGAGCAACATCGCGATGTTCTCATTCGCGCATATCATGTACGGCAATATGGTTGCCGTATTCCTGTCGATGCTGGGCGGCATCCTGTTCGCCAGATCCTATCTGCAAAGTGGACGTCTGCTGCCGGTCTGGATTGAACATTCGCTCTACGGCATCGCGATTTTCACTTCCGGGCTGGGCCACTTCTTTACCAGCGTATTAAGCTGAGGTGCACAATGATTGACCTGTACTGCGAACGAACGGTCACCGGCCTGTGGGGGGAACCGCTCAATACCCTGAGCAATATCGCTTTTTTCATCGCCGCCTGGACCATCTGGCGGCAGGCCCGCCGCAATGACCGCGTGGATGCATCGCTCGGCCTGCTGCTGGTACTGCTGCTTGCCATCGGTACAGGCTCGACGCTGTTCCATATGTTCGCCAATGCCTGGAGCGAATGGCTCGACGTCATCCCGATCACGCTATTCCAGCTTGCCTTTATCACCCTCTACCTGCGCCGCGTCGCCGGTCTTTCCCTGCTACCACTGTCGGCACTGCTGGCCGTTTTTCTCTCGGCCAGTATTGCGGCATCCCACTATCCGCAGCTGATCAACGGCTCGGCCGGATATCTGCCGTCGCTGCTCTTTCTCTCCGGCATGGGCATCTATCATTATCGCAGCCGAAAAAACGGTCCCTGGCTGCTGCTTGGCGCTGCCGCCCTGTTCCTGGTGTCGCTGATCCTGCGCAGTATTGATAACGCTGTTTGTGCCGCCCTGCCGATGGGTACGCACCTGTTCTGGCATCTGTTCAACGGCGCTGTGCTCTACCTGACCCTGCGCGCCCACATGGATAATACCCGGCATGGCGATTAGATTCAGCCATTGTCCTGAATTAGCCAACTACGGTCACTTGTTCGAGTCCTGTTTGGCTCCCCGGACAGGACAAAACTGGGCACCATTGGAGTGAGGGTATCAGATTATCCTGAGCGATTGCTTTCGGCCGAGCATGTATACTCAATGTGTCTATAAATCGATGGCTATTCAACATGCCTGAATCAGGGGGCTCTCTGGTGACGAAAGGCTGGAATGCTGGATTCCTCTTATAGCGGCATAGACAGCTGGTATATACCTCATTATTATCCACTACGCTCTAAAATAAATAAAGTCGTATAAACCAATCATTTATATTGTACATGATTTTTTTGTTTAGCAAGGATTTTAGTGGAAGAATTTTTATATAAAAAAATCCCAATTTGGATTGTATCGCTCGGGGCAATATTTTTAATTATTGGCACAATTTTGTTTGCTAACCACTATAGAAACAGGGTCAGTCTAGTTGTAGACAATATAAAACAGATTATTTTTCATTTCCATGATGCCGAAATAATAGACCCTAGTGTTGGACTACGAACCAAAGAGCAACGATTTGAGGGGGAAAAAGGTTTTACGTTTAATTACATGCCAGGGACACGTCCTGATCTCGGGTATCTATTGCTAAATCGTTATGATCGCGATTTAGCAATGGGTGTGTCGGAGTTGATTGACCTGAATACACAGGAACTAATACATCAGTGGCATTTTGATGTGGACCCACTATGGGAACAGACTGATATAAAAACTAATTTGAATGATTTAAAAACGAATAATAATACTAAACGATTTATTCCAATGCATGATATTTTATTGGAGAATGGTAATTTAATTTTACGCGGGCAAGGGTATACCCCGCTGTTAAAGAGTGACCTTTGCTCGAATTTGACAATATTTAAAGATGATGATTTGTACCACCACTCTATTGAAATGGATGATGATGGTAACTTATGGGTGCCTAAAGTAATAGAACCAAAAACCGTAGAACTAGGAACGGTTAATTTTCATGACGATGCAATTACACAGATTGCTCCTGATGGCAGCATACTTTTTGAAAAATCGGTAGTGCAGATCTTTAAAGATAATGATATGGAAGCACTGGTTTTTGGTGAAGTAGAAAATGATGATCCGATCCATTTAAATGATATTCAGCCTGTATTGGAAGATGGCCCTTATTGGAAAAAAGGTGATGTATTTTTAAGTATGCGGAATCAATCAATGTTAATGCTTTATAGACCATCAACAAATAAAGTACTTTGGTATCAACAAGGGCCTTGGCTTCATCAGCATGATGTTGATATTGTTAATGATCATGTGATTGAAGTTTTTGATAACAATCACATATCAACTGGCATTCCAGGTGGTCGTGTCAAAGGATCCAGTCAAATAGACCTATATAATTTTCAAACAAAAACACTTAGCAAGCCGTTTAAAGATGTTTTTAATAAATTGGATATACATACGGAAACAAGAGGTCGATCCGACCTGGTAGGAGAAAATGAACTTTTTGTTGAAGAAACAAACAGCGGACGTTTACTGCAGTTCGATACAAATGGAAGCATTACATGGCAACATATCGCTCGAGAATCAGACAACAGGGTATATTCAGGTGGATGGAGCCGATTAATTCCAAGAGAATTAGGTGACAAGGTGCGCGAAAAAGTTAAAGACGTAAAATGCGATCAACAATAAAGACGGACTATCCCTCAAGTATCGGGCGATGTGATGGGTACGTTCAATGGACTTCCATAAGTTCAGGTTATTGAGATTTCGACTGTTTCTGGTGCTCTTCTAAATTCGCATTGCTTGCAAGCCGATAGTCATCGGCGGTACCACTCGCACGGCAACCTGCAATGTTCAGCCAGTGGCAGAGCAGAAGTAACACGGGAGCCTACGGATACATGACCCCAAACCTTTCGAAGGTTTCTCTATAGCGTAAATATGTGAGTTATGTGCATTACTGGTGATTATCAGGACACTTCATGCCTGCTACCGTCCAGACACGGCTCCCCAAACAGAACTAGAACAAGTGACCGCTGCTACCCAATTTCTGCCGGTCATCTATCCCTGCAACCTTGCTCGCCCTCCCCATCTGAGGTGACAGAGTCACACAATTATTGCCATACCTGTGAGTCGGGAACCAGCAACCTGTAAATTGTGCCCGAGTTGAATCAACAACGGAGCGGACAATTGGCGCGGGGTTACTATAGAGTGCCCCGCTCCGATGAGCGACCACACACACATGATCGATGAGCTATCCGGCCAACTGGCCGAATGCATGATTGCCGAGCGACGTAAGCTGAGCAAGCGGCTGCACGGATTGCGCCGTCGCCTGCAACAGAAAAAACCGGTGGACCGCGCCCTGGCAGCGCTGACCGCTGAGATTGCGGCATCATCAGCCTGCCATGCCAGGCGGCGTCAGGCCTGCCCGGCAGTCAGCTATCCGGCAGAGCTGCCGGTGTCGGAAAAGCGGGAGACGATTGCCGCAGCCATTGCCAAGCACCAGGTGGTGATCATCGCCGGTGAGACCGGCTCGGGCAAAACCACCCAGATCCCGAAGATATGTCTGGAGCTGGGCCGCGGCATGGCAGGCCTGATCGGTCATACCCAGCCGCGCCGTATCGCCGCCCGCTCGGTAGCAACCCGTATTGCCGAAGAGATGGGCAGCCCGATCGGCGAGCATGTCGGTTACAAGGTGCGTTTCTCCGATCACACCGGCACAGATGCCTATATCAAGTTGATGACCGACGGCATCCTGCTGGCCGAGATTCAGTCCGACCCGCTACTGCTGGCCTATGACACCATCATCATTGATGAAGCGCACGAGCGCAGCCTCAATATCGATTTCCTGCTCGGTTACCTCAAGCAACTGCTGCCGAAACGACGCGATCTGAAAATCATCATCACATCGGCCACAATCAATACCGGGCGCTTCTCCGCCTTTTTTAACGAGGCGCCGGTCATCGAGGTCTCCGGTCGCACCCATCCGGTCGAGATACGCTACCGCCCGTTGCAGGGAGACGATGACGATCGTGATCGCGATCTGCCGCAGGCGATTATGGATGCGGTCGATGAAGCGGCCCTGATCGACAGATTTGGCGATATTCTGATCTTCCTGCCGGGCGAGCGGGAGATCCGCGCGGTAACGGAGGCGCTGCACCAGCACAAGATGACGCAAACCGAGGTCATCCCGCTGCTCTCACGCCTCTCACCTGCCGAGCAGGATCGGGTATTTCAGAAACATACCGGACGCCGCATCGTGCTGGCCACCAATGTGGCGGAAACATCCCTGACCGTGCCCGGCATTCGTTTCGTCATCGATTCGGGGCTGGCCCGTATCAGCCGCTATAGCACACGCACCAAAGTGCAGCGCCTGCCGATCGAGCCGGTCTCTCAGGCCTCCGCCAACCAGCGGGCCGGTCGTTGCGGCCGTGTCGCTGCCGGTATCTGTATCCGTCTCTACTCCGAGGAGAGCTTTGATAACCGGCCCGAGCAGACCGATCCGGAAATTCGCCGCACCAACCTTGCCAGCGTCATTCTGCAGATGAGTAATCTGGGACTCGGTGATGTCGCCGCTTTCCCGTTCATGGATGCACCGGAGAAGCCGGCCATCCGCGACGGCTATCTGCTGCTGGAGGAGTTACAGGCGGTCGATAGCAAGAGAGAGCTGACATTGATCGGTAAAAAACTGGTACGCCTGCCGGTTGACCCGCGCATCGGCCGCATGTTGTTGCAGGCCGATAGCGAGCGCTCACTACACGAGGTGCTGATTATCGCCTCCGCCCTCTCCGTGCAGGACCCGCGCACAAGGCCGATGGATATGCAGCAGCAGGCCGATGAAAAGCACCGCCTGTTTGCCGATCCGGCATCCGATTTCCTGGTCTGGCTGAAACTGTGGGATTGGTATCACGAACAGGCACGCCACCTCTCCCGCTCCAAACTGCGCAAGCTCTGCCATGATCGCTTCCTCTCCTATATCAGGCTGCGCGAATGGCATGATCTGCATAGCCAGCTGCTGGCTGTCGTGCGCGAAATGAAGATGACGCCGAACAAACAACCGGCCACGGCCGATGCGATCCATCGTGCCCTGCTTGCCGGCCTGCTCAGCCATGTCGGCCTCTATGATGAGAAGAAGAAGCAGTATCTGGGTGCACGTAATCTGCGCTTCTCACTCTTTCCCGGCTCGGCACTATGCAAAAAACCGCCGAAATGGGTGATCTGCGGAGAGCTGGTCGAGACCTCCCGTCTGTTCGGTCGCACTGCTGCAGTGATCAATCCGGCATGGTTGGAGGAGCTGGCGCCGCATCTGGTTAATCGCAGCTACAGTGAGCCGCACTGGTCGCGCAAACGCGCCCAGGTCGCCGCTTATGAAAAACTGAGTCTCTACGGCATACCGATCATAGCCAGCCGGCTGATCCATTACGGGCCTGTCGACCCGGTCGTGGCGCGCGAGCTGTTTATCCGCCATGCGCTGGTCCAGCACGAGTTCCATACGCATGCCAAAGCGATCCTGCATAACCGGCGGCTGATCAGCGAGCTGGAGAGGCTGGAGGCCAAGCAGCGCCGACGCGATCTGCTGGCCGAAGAGCAGGTGGTTTTCGATTTCTTCGATGCGATTATTCCCGCCCACGTATTCACCGGCAAACTCTTCGAGCAGTGGCGCCTGCAGGCGGAGAAAAAGCAGCCGAAACTGCTCTACCTGCAGCAACAGGAGCTGCTGCATAGCGATGCCGCTCAAATCGATGCGGCCGCCTTCCCCGACACATTCATCGATGGTCTGCTGAAACTGAAATACCGTTATCACTTCGATCCGGCGCACAAGGCCGACGGCATTACGCTGCTTGTGCCGTTGCCGGTACTCGGACAACTCGATGCCGAGCGTTTCGAGTGGCTGGTGCCCGGCATGCTGCAGGAGAAGTTGTTACTGCTGATTAAAAGCCTGCCCAAAGCGATGCGCCGCCACTTTGTCCCGGCCCCCGACTTCGCCCGTGCGGCAGCTGAAAATATGCCCTTCGGCCAGGGCCGCCTGATTGATATGCTGGCCCGCGAGCTCGGCCGCATGACCGGGGTCACGCCTCATCACACCGACTGGCATAGTGATAACCTGCCTGCCCATATGCGTATGCAGTTCTGCCTGCTCGATGAGCAGGGTAAAGAGGTGGAGAGCAGTCGCGATCTGCGTGCGCTGCAACATAAGTATGCAGGCCACTCCCGCCGCAGCCTGCAGGCGGTCGATGCCGTACAAGCGCTTGAGCGCTCCGGCATCACCCGCTGGGATTTCGGTGAGCTGCCGACTGTCGTCAGCACACTGCGCAGAGGTATGCAGCTGCAGCTCTTTCCCGCCCTGCAGGACGATGGTGATAAAGTCTCCATACGGGTATTCGAAAGCCGTCATGAAGCCGATACAATCACCCGCAAGGGCCTGCTCAGACTATTTATGCTGCACCTGCATCAACAGGTGCAGATGCTGAAGAAGAGCACGCCGCAGCTGCAGCAGATGTCGATGCGCTATGCATTGATTGGTGATCCATCCACCTTAAAGGATGACCTGATCACAGCAGCCTTTACCGCCCAGTTTATGCATGAGCCGCTGCCGCGCAGCGAGTCGGCATTTAACCAGCGACTGGAGCAGGGACGATCCCGCATTGTTGCCCGTGCCGCAGAGCTGGCCGGCCATATCACTGCAGCACTCACCGCCCACACAGAGCTGATTACAGCGCTGGAAAACAGCCGTGCAGCCCCGTTAAAGCCGGTCGTTGATGATATCCGCGAGCAGATAGAGCGGCTTGTCTCTGCGGGCTTTATCGCCGATACCCCGGCCGAGTGGCTGGCCCATTATCCCCGCTTTATACAGGCTGCAACCATTCGACTGGGCAAGGCCGGCCGCAACCTCAAACAGGATCAGCTGCACCGCGAAGCGCTTTCCCGCCTCTGGTCACTCTATGTCGCCCGCCGTGCCGATCTTGAGCATCAGCAGGCCGATACCTCGGCCATCGACGATTTCCGCTGGCAGATCGAAGAGCTGCGTGTCTCGCTGTTTGCGCAGGACCTGAAAACGTCGATTCCTGTATCGCTGAAAAAACTGGAGTCCCTCTGGCAGACGCTGCGCTGATTATCCCTGATAGGTACTAGCGGATACCGCGATCTGCTGGGCCAGACTGCGCACGGCCATGGAGAGAAAGTTGGTCAGATCCGAACCCGCCTGATAGTTGGCCGAGTGCAGGTTGGATACCGTCCCGTTCCCAAGCACATGCTCCTTACAACAAGCATGTCGTCATTCAACGCCGTGCGTCCGCCACATCAGGATTATGCCGTCCTAAACATACGCTACGCCATTTATTCCACATGCAGTCAGTCATATATAACGCTGCAATTTGTGCTATGATAGTGGAACCAGCTTCACCGGTTATTCCGCACATCGGTCAGGGCCTGGAGGGTTTCATGAAAATGAATAAGAAAAAAATGCTCAAGTGCATCAATGACCTGAATGAACTCGGCATTGCCCTGTCCAGAGACAAGGATATGCCCCACCTGCTGGAGCTGATATTAATCAAGGCCAAAGAACTAACCTGCGCTGATGCAGGAACACTGTTTATGGTTACTGATGACAACAGATTACGTTTTGAAGTCATGCGCACAGATAGCCTGAATTTCGCCATGGGCGGCACCAGCGGGGAGCCTATTCCGTTTGAAGCACTGCCTTTATATGATGTACAGGGCAATCCGAATCTGAAACATGTGGCCGCCAACACCGTACTCAGTGGCAAAACCATCAATATTCCCGATGCCTATTCGGCAACAACATTCGATTTTTCCGGCACCCGTGCGTTCGATGCAAAAACCGGCTATCGCTCAACCTCATTTTTGACCGTACCGATGAAAAACCACGAAAACAAGATTATCGGCGTCCTTGAACTGATCAATGCAACAGACCCTGATAGCCACATGACCATCCCCTTTTCAGAGGATGATGAGATGCTTGCCGAATCGCTGGCCTCACAGGCCGCAGTAGCTCTGACAAACAAACAGTTGCTGGATGAGATGAAGCATCTTTTTGAATCGCTAATCAAATTGATTGCTACCGCTATTGACGCAAAATCACCTTATACCGGCGGTCACTGTAACCGGGTACCTGTCCTCACAATGTTGCTGGCTATGGCAGCAGACAAACAGCTGGAACATTTTACCCTGGATGAACAAAGCCGTTATGAGCTGGAAATCGCGGCCTGGCTGCATGACTGCGGCAAGGTTACAACGCCGGAGTATATTGTTGATAAGGCGACCAAACTGGAAACCATTTTTGATCGCATCCATATTATTGATGGCCGGTTTGCCCTGCTTCGACGCGAAGCCGAACTGAAATATGAATTCGCCAGAAAACAGGCAACTCCCGATGAGAGCGCAATAGCGGCGGCAGAAAATATTTTCCATCAAACCATTCAACAACTCGAAGACGACAGGGCTTTCCTGCATCACATCAATACAGGCGGCGAGTTTATGCAAGAAGAGGATCAGCAAAGGGTCCGTCAGATCGCCTTGCAGACATGCCGGGATGCAAACGGAGAGATTATTCCTTTGCTCAACAGCGATGAAGTTGAAAACCTGACCATTGCCAAAGGCACGTTAACCTCGTCCGAACGAGAGGTCATCAATAACCATGCTGTCATGACAATCAAAATGCTCGAGGAGCTCCCCTTTCCGGAATATTTAAAGAAAGTACCTGAGTTTGCGGGTGGGCACCACGAACGTATGGATGGCAAGGGCTACCCCAAAGGCCTGAGCGCAGATCAGCTGCCGATGCAAGCGCGTATCATGGCCATTGCAGACATATTTGAAGCACTGACAGGTAATCGGCCTTACAAAAAAGCCATGACGCTCTCTACAGCATTGAAGGTGCTTGGCTATATGAAGCTCGACAACCATATTGATCCGGAACTGTTCGACATATTTATTCGCGACAAGGTATACGAAGAATACGTCCAAAAGTATTTGAAGCCCGAGCAGATTGATCATGTAGATGAATCAAATATCCCCGGCTTTCAGCAATGAGGAAATCCGGAATATTCATACGGCAGGGGTTGATCTTCATGCTGACTCTATCCGGCCCGGGCATAACTCTGGCGCTAAATCCGGCTGCTGCCGAAGCTCAGGTAGTCGTGATATTTGATCTGGATCATCCTCCCGGGAAATCGCAACCGAACACAGCGGATGAGCGGCATGACTATGCACCTCAGGGTGAGAGTGCATCCGGAGTTATTCAGGCGCATGACAGCTATAACAAGGGTGATTTTGAAGAAGCGCTGTCACAACTGCGGAAGCTGATAGCTGATAATCCCAAAAGTGCCCCGCTTTACTATCAACTGGGACTGACCTATCAGGGAATGCTCAGATATCCGGAAGCAGTAACAGCCTTTTCCAGATCAGCAGAGCTGGATCCATCCAGAGGAGATGTCTATACACATCTGGGTGAGATGCTATACAGGCTGGGGCGATATCCCGAAGCCCTGACAGCACTGGAGTCTGGTGCAAGCAAGGGCGCGCAACCGGCGTACACCGCCTATATGAAGGGTCTGGTTCTTATAGAGCTGGCAGACTATCCGGCCGCCATTGATGCTTTACAACAGGCGCAGTCGCTCGACCCGGAATTCACCCAGAAGGTCACCTATTCTATCGGTGTGGCCTACAGCAGACAGAAAGATCCGCTGGCTGCGGAGGAGACGTTCAGAAATGCAATCGCTATGGATGCGGGATCACCTGCCGGGGTTTATTCCGACCTGAGCCTGCAGCAATTGCTGGATAAACAAGCAGCTCGTCCGCTGCATCTGGATATAGCCTATGGACTGCATTACGATGATAACGTGGTACTTAAACCGGGACCGACGGTTTCAGCCGTCTTCCCGTCGGGGCAACGGGACTTCGTGCATGTGCTTTCCATGCATGCCGGATATATGCCGGAATCCGGTGGCACATCCGGTTTTCGCGCCGATGGCTGGTATTATAAAAGCATCCACAACAAACTCTCCGCCATGGATGTGGACGGGGCCAGTATGTCACTGACACCCTATATGAAGACTGGCGCGGGCACCCTGCTGGTCGAGGGACGGACAGATTATTACTGGATTGGCCGCAAACGTTACCTGAACATTATCGGTATAAATCCGAGCTTCAGTTTCTCCATAAACGCAACGTATCACGGCATCGTTCATGCGGGCTATCAAAGCAAACAGTTCCTGCAACAGCCACTCAATATATTTGAAGACCGCGATGCTGTGAACGGATCAGTCGGCTATACGCATTATATCTACAGCGACGACAAGCGTGCCTACCTCTCTGTTGATTACACCTTTGATACAGATAACGCCCGTGGCGACAACTGGGACTACCTGGGCCATCGGCTCTCCCTCTCGGCTCTGTATTTCTTCAACAATGATTTCACCTTGCGTTTCAACGGTGAATATTATCGCCAGAACTACTCAAATATTCATACTGTTTTCGGCCAGAAACGGCGGGACAGTATATTCACTCTGGCCCCCATACTAAGATATAACCTGACGCATGAGGCGAAACTGCTGCTCCAGTATACGCACGTTCAGGCGCATTCGAATCTACGTGTCTATCAGTATGCCAGAAATATCACGGGGATGGGCTTTGAATACGCTTATTAGAGCACCTCGCTTATTATTCGCTATCGTTGCATTTGCGAGCTTGCTAACGGGTTTCGCAACGCATGCCGGCGAGATCGGCAGATTTACAGCTGTCAGCGGCTCGGTCGATACCCTGAGGCAGGTGGCCGCAGCGCCGGTACCGGCATATGTCGGTATGGGCTCCTTTATGCGAGATATCATCCGCACCAAACACCGCTCCCGTACCCAACTCAGATTTATTGATGACAGCATGCTCAACATGGGGCCGGACTATATGCTCGAAATAAAGGAGTACATCTTCGATGCCGACAGGAAAGTACGCAGCGGCGTGCTGCACTCCCTGCGGGGGAAGATGCGGGCTATCGTTGCGAAGGCAGGAGATAATGCAAATTCACGCTTTGAAGTAGAAACACCGACAGCCATCGCGGCGGCTCGCGGAACTGATTTCATCGTGAATATATTGTCCTCGCTGGTAACTGAGGTGGTGGTACTGGAGGGCGTTGTCGAAGTCAGAAATATTGATCGCACAGTCCACGGCCATATTCTGCTGCAGGCCGGACAACGTACGCTTGTTGCATGGGGCAAACCGCCAGCAGCACCGACATTTACCCCACCGGCATATGCCCAGCTTCTGATCAATGAAACCAAACCGGAAAACGTTCATTCGCCCGACCAGCACAGGCTTGCGAGCATCGCCGAGATCGCGCCTGTCCCGCCGCCACCACAGATGGTTGATTTGCACACCATGCGCTTTATGTCCGGCTTGATGTTCGGCAGGTCTGGCTCTATGCGTGGCATGCCCGTTGGAAGCGGGTTACCCGTGGTACAGCCCGCGGTAACCCAGACGGCACCCGCACTGCTGAATGCCTCACGCACGCCACCCGCACCACCCGCACCACCCGGCTCAAATTCGGATTGTTCCAGTGGGTGTTAATGTTTCGATGCCGGCACTGGTTCGATGTGCTGCATACGACAAGCTTAATGCGGCTCGTAACAGTCCATTTCAGCGCGGCTACGCGTAAACGGTGGAGGGATGGATTCCCGGCTCGTGAAAACTGCCCATAAACGCCTGCCTTATCTAATTATCGCCGGGGCAGTTCTCCTTGTTGCAACCTTGTTTATCATTCAGCCTCCTCTTTTTGTCCAGTTCATGGAAAACAAAACCTTCGACTTCCGTTTTTTGTTGCGCGGTGAGCGTCCCGTCGGCAATGAAATCGTTATTGTCGGCATTGATGAAGAGAGTATTGCCGGCGTAGGTCGATGGCCGTGGCCAAGAGAGAAGATCGCGGAGCTGATTAGCAAGTGTGCCGAAGCCGGAGCCAAAACCATCGGCGTGGACATACTCTTTACCGAACCCGAAAAAGATCATGGCAATGCAGTGGTAAACGATATTTTGCAGCAGTATCTGCGGAGCAGTCATACCGACAACGGATTTCTCTCTTATCTGAAAAACAGGGCCAATGAAACCAGTGGCGATGCAAAACTGGCCCAATCCATTGCCGCTGCAGGCAATGTAATTCTGCCCTTTGCCGTACAGGTTCCGATGACAGGTGAGCATACAACGGATTCAGCCAATATCCCCGAAGAACTTTTTTTTTACCCCTTCATGGTCGTCAAGGAGAAACCCTTCAGGCGCCCGATTATCGCCAATAGCGTATTACTTCCGATTCAGGCACTGACGCAGGCAGCCTGGTCACTGGGCAGCGCCTATACCCAGTACGACAGGGATGGCGCTATCCGCTGGGAACCTTTATCCATACAACTTGAACAATATTATTTTCCCAGTTTCGGACTTGAGATAGCCAGGAACTATCTGGGCCTTGCCAGAGAGGATGTACAGCTCGTGGCGGGAGAAGGTATTGTCATGGGTAAACAGATCATCAGCACCGATGCTTCTGGCAGGGTACTGATCAATTACGCAGGCAAAGGCCACACCTTTCCTGCCGTCTCGGCCCTGCATGTGCTGGATGGAGAAGTGAAGGCATCGGCACTGCGGGGTAAAATCGTCCTGATCGGCACAACCGCACTGGGTACATCCGATACCCATATCACTCCCTTTGCGCAACTTTCCGGCATAGAAAAGCAGGCCAACGTTATCGAGAACATCACTGTTGTCCGGTTAAGCATTGATGAGGCACATTTGTCGCTGATTTATGGCGAATCGTCGCTTTGGCGGCGGTGGGGAATCAGCCAGCAATTCGAGCAAGTTTCGTCGCTGCATGAGGTTGACGGAAACGAGTCTCGCCAGTTGTTGCATGGATCGGCTTGCAGGCAGGATCCTTCTTGCCATGTGCAGCAGCAGATAGGCGATCATGGCAATGATAATCTGGATTTTGACAGCGTTCTCGGATGTGCCGATGAAGCGTTTGATCTTCAGGTTCTGTTTAATCCACCTGAAGAACAGTTCAATTTGCCAGCGCTGTTTGTACAGGGCTGCGATGGCTCCGGCGGAGCGCTTCAGGTCATTGGTGATAAAGACAAGCTTCTTGCCATCTTCCTCATGCACGAAGCAGATGCGGCGCAGGATGGTCGGACATTCCTTCCTGCCTTTGGCCGATGACAGACGGATATGCTGGTCTTCCAATACACCGTCATCTGATACAGGGAGCGTTGCCACTACCTCGAATTCCGCGTTGCGCTTCATGCGGCTGACGAAGCGGATATCCCTTTGTGTCAGGTCATGGAACCATGCGTAATCGTTGTAGGCCCTGTCGAACACATAAGTGGCGCCGGGCAACAGGGGCATGTGCTCCGCAGCCTTCTTGTCATGCTTTTTGGCTGCGGTGATGGAAAAGAAGGTGGGAACCTGCGCATCAGGGTCATACACCGTATGCACCTTCACGCCCGATTTGCCGGTGCGGAAGCTCGCCCATTCAAACTGATGCTTGCACAGGTCAATCGTCGTGGAGTCAATCAGCCGAACGGCATCCTTGCGGTGGATGCCCTTGCCGCGAAACTGATGCAAAAGCCAGTAAAACAGCTCCAGATACATGCCCGCAGAGCGCTTCACATTGGCATCAGCAAGCGTGGAACGCCTCACCGAGCCTGCTCCCAGGTGATAGTGCCTGCTGGCGTGACTTTCCCATGCCGAAACCACATCCCGCAGAGACTGCCGGGAGCAAAGCTGCGCATAGAGCATGACGCAAAACTGCGTCCAGCAGGACAAACTGCGGATACGCCTGTCACCATCATAACGCCTGACAACCTCCTCAAAACGGTGACGCGGAATCACTCTGAGCAATTGATGAAAAACCGTGTTAGCATGCTTCATGGTCTGAATTCTCCGGGGCGTAGATTTGCTGTCTCAATCACAATAAATCTACCATATCCCTTGGGAATTCAGACCTTTTTTTATCCCTCCGGATTCCTTAACCGGACAGCCGTGCGAGAACATCATTCATCAGCAGTTCTTCACCAGGGAAGAGTTGATCAAACTGCTCAATTTTTCCTTTGTCCTGTTGTTCTGCCTGGTTGCAGTTGTTGCCCTGCCCCGGCTAAAGGCATTCGGAGGAGCCCTGCTTGCGAGCGGCTTCATACTGGTTTATCTGCTGGTGACGCAATACCTGTTTGTCAGCTACCGCTGGTGGGTTGACCTGCTGATTCCTACAGGCTCGGTATTCGTGCTCTATTCAGCCATGACAGCTTATCGATTCCTGACAGAGGAACGACACGCCAGAGAAATAAAATCCATGTTTTCTCACTATACTACTGAAAAAGTAGTCAACGAACTGTTGGAACATCCGGAGCTGGCCAGACTTGGCGGCATCCGGCGTGAAGTAACCGTACTTTTCTCGGATGTGAGGAGCTTTACGACCTATTCGGAACACCACACACCGGAGGAAGTTGTCTCGGCACTCAATGAGTTATTATCAGCCATGACCGATGTGATCATGCATTGGGACGGCACACTGGATAAGTTTGTCGGAGATGAAATCATGGCCTTCTGGGGCGCTCCGGGAAATCAGCAAAACCATGCTGAACTGGCAACACAATGCTCGCTGCACATGTTGCAACGTCTCGGAGAGCTACAACACAAGTGGCAGATGGAAGGAAAGGAGATACTGGATATTGGTATCGGCTTAAATACAGGTGAAGTTATAGTTGGTAATATCGGTTCTGAAACAAAAAAACTCGATTATACCATCATCGGCGATGCCGTGAATCTGGGTGCCAGAGTCGAAGCACTGACACGCAACTATAATGTCCATTTTATGATGACCGAATACACATTACAGAAAATAGAACACCTGCTGCCCGTGCAGGGCCAAAAACCGGTGTCAGGCGGTTTGGGACATATCCGGGTAACGCGGCTGGATGAGGTCACAGTCAAAGGAAAAACGAAGCCTGTTGTGGTATACGAAGTGACGGATTCCGAGTTAAACAAATAGCCTCATGCGGCACAACGCAGTCACTTTATCCCTGATAGGTACTGGCAGATACCGCGATGTGCTGGGCCAGACTGCGAACAGCCATGGAGAGAAAGTTGGTCAGATCCGAACCCGCCTGATAGTTGGCCGAGTGCAGATTGGATACGCGTCCGTCGGCGACGAACTGGAAGGCATTGCCCCACTTCTCCACATGCCGCTGATCATAGACGGCGATCGGGATACCGCCCTCTTTCTTGATCAGCGAAAAACAGGGGATATCGGTATATCCGTCTCCGACAAAGATCATCTGATTCAGCGGTATACGCAGCTGATCCGACGGCACCTTCATGTTCACGGCAAACGGTTTGGCACGGGAAGCCGGGCCTATCACGCCCTTCTGGATCTGGAACAGATAACGTGTCTTGTCGGTAAAGCTGATAATCCGCTTCGGCGCTACCGCATGCCCCTGCTCGTCGTAGTGAAACTCGGAAGCCCAGATATCGGTAAACTCGTCCGCGATACTCATCTGGCGCAGCACATCGCCGATACCGGAGCTGATCAGATAAAATTCCAGCGACACACGCGGATTGGCATCCGCCACCACATCGCGCAATTGTGAGAAGACCTGCTCAACCCCCTCAAACAACGGCAGCGTTTTCCCCCAGGCCATCAGCGCATCACACGTCATCGGTTTAATCCGGCCGCTGCGGGAGGCATGGATCATGTGATGCAGATAGGCAGGCACCGGGTCCCACCCCTCCGCCATCATACCACCGACCTCTTTCCAGAAGCCTTCAATATCGGTAATGCCTGCATGAGCGAGAAAGCCCGAGGTGCTGTCCGGTCCCAGCGTATCGTCAAAATCAAAGACTACGGCAATTCTTTCCTGCATCGATCCCTCTCCATTCAGCCCGTTCAGGCGCCGGTTATGCGGCTGTCACAACCCGCCGCAAGCCTAGCGTAACAGCAGCTGTTACCATAAGGAATCATCACTGATGGGTAGCAGCAGAGGCAAGTGCGCTTATTCCTCGCGCGATGACGGGTGAGCATCCTGCTCCGACTGCCAGATACTCCATGTAAAACCGGCTGCGATAATCAGGTAATTGCGGTCGCGTACCAAAGGACTTGCAGCAATCACACCCGGGCTGAGATTGCGATAACGCAGCGTGCCGAACAGCCGCAGATGATCCGTGATGCCGTAACTCATCGTTGCCGCCGCAGATAATGAGTGAAGACCGCCGCCGGCCCTGTAGGCCGCCCTGGTCGGCGTGACATACTGCGGGGCAACCGAATAATAGGTCTCATTATACCGGCGCGAGGCATACAGTGCTCCTGCATTAAAGCGCAGGTTCAAACGATCTGTCGGCCGCCAGCGCCACTGCACATCCGGCTCAATCAGCCAGCCCAGTGTGCTACCGGAGACATCGATGATACCGCGCCATGGCAGCCGTAACTTCACATCGGCATGGTCGGTTTCAATCATATGCCAGTTCAGGCGCGGACCCGCCTGAAAGTTGAATTTCAACTCCGGCATGCCGGCGCGGGCACGGTTGGAGTTACGCACCGGCAAACCCGCCCCGAACGAGGCATCGAGCGTCAACTGCTTCAGCCCGAACAGCTCGGCCCGGATACCATTGCGATCCACCTTTACCCGTTTACCACGATAAACCAGATACGGAATCGGAATCGCCAGCGTATAACGCTCGTCACTACCCATATATTGCGGCAGTGATACCACGCCCGCACCGACACCCACTTCCCACGCAGGCTTGGGCCGTTGCTCATCGGCATGCGCAGATGCTGCTGCCGTAATCAGCATGATCAGTAGCGCCGGGTAGCGCATGCGTCCGGAAAATATTCTCTTCTTATGACTCATCATATCTGTCGGTGCGACCGGTCCCGGACACGCCTGTCAATGCAGCAGAGTTGCTGCATATTGCATGGCTGTCTGAACGGCCGAATACCGCTACTCCCTTAAAGTCCGTATCCTGGTGCCGGTTTGCAGGAGATACCTGCCCATGACCGGGCGCTCTATCTCATCACTGCCCGTCAACATACAGCCTTGCGAATCATGATGCCAAAAACTGAACTCAAACTGAAACGGGAGCAGCGTAGCGCAGAAAGCTGTAACAGCTGCGTAATACGACAGGTCGTTTTATTTTCATCACCTCCGGCATTATAAGCCCCGCCGTACACGCCGGCAGTTGCAATTCTCGGCATATCGCCGTGAAATAGCCCTGTGCAACACTCAAACCCCACTCACCCCGCCGGTGCCATAGACCCGGACCTGCTGCCGCCGGAGATCCTGTTTCTCTGTCGACACCTTGCCACTGCAGGCGGCGATGCCTGGCTGGTCGGCGGTTGCGTGCGCGATCTGATGCTGCATATCAATCCCAAGGATTATGATCTGGAGGTTTACGGCCTGACTGAGGCTGCACTTAGCGACGCTCTGCAGCAACTCGGCCGCTGTGAAATGGTCGGCAAACAGTTCGGCGTGCACAAGCTGTGGTTCCGGCAGATGGAGATCGATGTGGCGCTGCCGCGCACGGAGTCCAAGTCCGGCAGCGGCCACCGCGGTTTTGTTGTCCATACCGACCCGCACCTGACACCGGAGATCGCCACACTGCGCAGGGATTTCACGATCAATGCCATGATGTATGACCCGTTGCAACACAGGCTGCTCGATTTGCACGGCGGACAGTCCGATCTGGATGAAGGCATCCTGCGTCATGTCAGCCCGGCCTTTGCCGAAGATCCGCTGCGTCCGCTGCGCGCCATGCAGTTTGCTGCACGCTTCAGGTTTCATCTGGCGCCTGAAACTGCCGCCATGTGCCGGACACTGGTAGCCGAAGCCGACACCCTGCCGGCCTCCCGCATCTGGATCGAATGGCAGAAATGGAGCCATGCCCGCTCTCCATCCTGTGGACTGATCGCACTGCATGACAGCGGCTGGCTGGCATGCTACCCCGAACTACAGGCCCTGCAGCAGTGCCCGCAGGATCCACGCTGGCATCCGGAAGGCGATGTCTGGGTGCATACCCTGCAAGTCGTGGATCAGGCGGCTGAGATGGCGAAAAAACATCACCTGAGCAGGCCTGATCGTGAGCACCTGCTCTTTGCCGCCCTGTGCCATGATTTGGGCAAGCCTGAAACAACGGTACAACAGCCGGACGGACGTATCGGCTCCCCCGGCCATAGCAAAGCGGGCGTACCGCTGACTCGCCGGCTACTACAGCGGATGCATGCGCCCGGCGCTATCGGTAAAATAGTAGTGCCACTGGTACAGGAGCACATCACCCATTTATTCGGCGATCCGACTGCGCGCGCGGTGCGCCGGCTGGCCTGGCGTCTGCAGCCAGCTCATATTGAGCTGTGGGAGATGCTGGTTGAAGCCGATGCTTCCGGTCGTGCGCCGGCTCCCCCCTCGCGCCCGGCGCTACCCTGGTTGCAGCTGGCGCAGTCGATGCAGCAGCACCGGCAGGCTGCAGCCCGCATTGTCGATGGCGATATGTTGATGCAGCTGGGGATTGAGCCCGGGCCGGTCTTGGGAGAGATGCTTGCCAAGGCCTATCAGGCCCAGCTTAACGGTGAATTTAATGATGCACAGGGCGCCCGCTTGTGGTGTATCGCCCATATCGGAAGCTGATCCCTTTCATGGCAATGCACGGTCAGGTCGGACCCTGATCGCATCGCTTACTTACGCCAGGTGAGCAGCTCTCTTACCTCTACCCCTGAAAATCACAAAGAGTAGCAATCCTGCCAGCATACCGGGCAGCACTTCATAAACCATCTGCGAGAGCCCGTACCAGCGCCACAGTAGAAATACGGCCACTCCGCCTCCCAGCATGATCAGCGCAACCCTCTCCGACGGCCGCCCTCCCAGGGCATAGACGGTGAGCAATGGCACGAAAGCTGTGGCGAGCAACCCCCAGGCGATGAGCACCAGCGCAAAGACACTCTGATTACCGGAGAGCGACAAACCCAGTCCCACCAGCACAATCACAGCCGTAGCCACTTTGGTGACTGTATAGCTGGCCTTGTGCTCGGGTAACAGATCACGGGTGAGTGAGGCGGAACATGAAAGCACCAGCGAATCGGCTGTGGACATCGTTGCGGCAAACAGACCGGCCAGCACCAGCCCGACCCAGATTTCCGGCAGCAGTTGCATCGACATCATCGGCAGCGCCAGCTCGGCATCGAAACTGCCTGCATCAGGGAGAACCAGCCGTGCAAGCAGCCCCACCACGATCGTGGCTGCATAAAACAACGTGAACCAGGTGTAGTAGTAAACACGAAAGCGGCCCAGATTTTCCGAGTGATCGAGCGCCATGTAGCGGATCACAATATGCGGCTGACCGGCTACGCCAAATCCGGCAAATACCCACCCGGCAATAAACAGCAGCACGCCCAGCCATGACGTGTCGGGAAACCAGTGCATGAATTGTGGCGAAACAGCGATCAGCTGCTCGGAGATCTCGCTGCCTGAGCCCAGGCTTGCCGCCGCCGTCCACATCAGGGCACACATGGCCCCGAGCATGACAAAGGACTGCGCGGCATCCGTCCAGATCGAAGCGCGGATACCACCGCTATAACTATACAGCAGCACCAATCCGGCACCGATGATTGCGCCGGTGGATGCATCCCACCCGAACAGCACATGCAGTGCCTTGCTGCCTGCGGTGAACTGGGCTGCGGCGTAGGCACCAAGAAACAGTATTGTGAGCACGCCGGAGACCCGGCGCAGCATGTTGTAGTCGGTGCCATGCCACTGCGCAAGCAGGCCACCGAATGAGTGCACATGCTCTGCTTCAGCGGTATCCCTCAGTTTTTTCATGATCAACAAAGAAGCAGTCAGGTCACCGATAATCCAGCCGATCATCAACCAGACCGAGGAGAGACCCGTGCTATAGGTCAAACCGATCATGCCGATAAACATGTAACCACTGTTGTTGGTGGCAACGGCCGACAGTCCGGCCAGCCACGGCGGCACATTGCGTCCGGCAATCAGATAATCGCTGGTAGTAGGCTGACGCTTGAGCATCGATAAGGCACCGATTACAGCAAACAGCAACAGGCAGACGATAAAGCTGATCATTGCCATGGTGTTAAACTGTTACTTCGGATTGCGGAGGACAGGCAGCCATGAAGGCAGACGCTACTTCACACTCTGCCACCAGAGAGATGAAAGAGAGGTGTTCGCATAAATCAGATAACAGTACCGAGAGTTGAGATCCGGCGGCTTGCTCTGTTCCACAAGCGCATAAAAAACCGGATTCATCAGACGTAACAGGTTTACGAAAAGACAAACGGCCTGCATTACTGGTTGCCTTACAGGTTCCGGTAAGCATTGACGGTGACCCTAGGGGTAGAAACTCAAATTGCAAATGACGTCCCGGTGACCCGAAAAACACTGATTTATGCTCTTGTCGTATCACTCACTCATATGCGATGAATAAAAAAAGGGCCGGTTCTTGTTTAAGAACCGGCCCTTTATCTTTAGTTGCGTACTACCTTGACGATCACCCAACCGATAGCAACGGCTACAATACCCATCAGCCGCAATGAGGCCGGTGGTATATCTGGTATGCGCCTCATCATATTGATCATCCCCTGCGGGAATAGCGCATAGAAAGCACCTTCCAGCACGAGCACCAGTCCCAGCGCCGCCAGCAAATCATCCATCAGATATTTCGATCAGCGATGTGATTGCTGGAAGAAGTGGAAAAACTCCGTATCCGGAGAAATCACCAGGCGCGAACCCTTGTTGATTGAGGCGCGATAGGCCTGCAATGAACGGGTAAATGCATAGAAATCCGGATCTTTCTTGTACGCCTTGGCATAGATGGCGGTTGATTCGGCATCGGCATGACCACGCAGGATCTCCGACTGCCTGTAAGCATCAGCCAAAATCACCTTACGCTGCTTTTCTGCCTCGGCACGAATCTCCTTGGCAGCTTCCTCACCCTCGGAACGATACTCCTTGGCAATCCGGTTACGCTCGGCCTTCATGCGCTGGAATACAGCCTCTGAGTTTTCCAGCGGCAGGTCGGCACGTTTGATGCGTACATCTATAATTCGCAGACCCAGATCGCGAACTTCCTTGTCGGCCCGATCCCGAATACTCTGCATCAATTTGATACGCAGCGTGGCATCGTCACCACCGGAGACGATCTCATAGAGGGTGTGCTGACCCAACACCTCGCGCACCTTGCCGCGTACCACATCTTCCATGCGGGATTCCACACCTACCTGCGTACGTGCCACCTGATAGACTTTCAACGGATCGGCAATCTTCCAGCGGGTATAGTTATCCACCATGATCGATTTCTTGTCCATCGTAATCACTTCATTCGGTTGCGCATCGGACTCCAGCAGACGATGGTCAAAAGTCTTCACACTCTCCCATGGCCATTTGAAATGCAGACCCGCTTTTTTCACCACATCCTTCGGATTACCGAACTGCAGCACCAGCACCTGCTCACGCTGGTCAACAACAAATGCGCTTGTGCCGACCAGAGCAGCCGCAACAACCAGAATAATTGCAATCATAGCCTGTTTGGGACTCATTTAGTCACCTCCGCCTTGGCTGGCTGTTTATCTAGTGGCAGATAAGGCAGCACGTTTTTTGCCACGGAGCCATCAACAATCACCTTGTCCGCGTTGGTCATCACTTCCTGCATGGTGTCCAGATAGAGGCGCTTGCGCGTCACTTCCGGGGCCTGCCTGTAAGCTGCCAGCAGACTGTCAAAGCGGGATGCCTCACCCTTGGCTTTCTCCACCACTTCCTTGGCATAACCCTGAGCCTCAAGCACTATCTTTTTGGCCTCACCACGGGATTTCGGCGTAATATCATTGGCATAGGCCTGAGCCTCGTTCTTGGCGCGCTCCTTGTCTTCACGCGCACTGGCTACGTCCTTGAACTCCTTGATCACACGCTCAGGCGGCTGTACATCCTGCAGCTTGACCGTCGTCACCGAAATACCGGCCGAATAGGAGTCCAGAATAGACTGGATCAGCTGCTCGGTCTCCACTTCCACCTCGGCCTTCTTCGTTGTCAGTACATCATCGATCAACGTACGGCCGATCACTTCGCGAATCGCCGATTCGGCGGCATCACGCACGGTCTTTTCAGGATTATCGATGTTGAACAGATAATCTTCGGCACTCTTGATCTTGTACTGCACAATAAACGAGATATCGACGATATTCTCATCCTTGGTCAGCATCAGTGATTCGTTGGTGCGCTTGCGCAGCGTGCCATCGGCAAAGTGACGGAAACCGATCTCCTGACGCTGAATACTGGTCACAGGCAGCTTCTGAACCGTCTCTACCGGATACGGGATATGCCAATTCAGGCCCGGCCCCTTGGTTGCCACATGCTGGCCAAAGCGCAGCACAATCGCCTCTTCATCGGCAGCGACCTTATAAAAACCGGATACACCCCAGACCAGCATCACAAGGGCCAGAAAGCCGGTAATCATACCTTTGCTGAGCTCAGGGCCACCATTGCCCCTGTTGCCGCCGTGACCACCGCGGCCGCCAAACAGGCTGCCGAAGCGCTCCTGCAATCTGCGGATCACCTCATCCAGATCAGGCGGTGTCTGGTTACCGCCTCCACCGCCAGGGGGTTTCCCCCACGGGTTCTGGTTGTCGTTGTTGGAACCATTCTGGTTACTCCAGGGCATGCATGACCTCCGAAAGTCAAAAACGCGGCGGAGTGTATCAGTTCATCAGACCAATGCACCCCCTATTCACACAAGGGCATCTATTTTGACACAAATAAAACGTTATTTTTTCACATAATCCACAAACTCATACATTAGTATATGATGATTACCTGTCAACACAGCGTGCAAAACCATCCACTGATTTCTCATCCGGCTCTTTGCCCGGGCCATTGCCGCGCAATCCACTTGGGGTGCATCGCACCTGCTATGTTTCAACCGCCTCGGTGAGTAGTAACAGCGCAGCTACAACTGTCTTCGCCTGAATTTCATGGCGTGCCCCGCTCAACTGCAGACAGCGACTGACACTATCACACCCGGCCATTGAAACGGCAATCCATACCGTGCCGACCGGCTTGCCCGGCGAACCACCGCCGGGACCTGCAATACCGCTGACCGCCACACTGACGCAACCTAAAGCTGCACAGCCTTCAGCCATCGCCCGCACCACCTGCTCACTGACCGCGCCATGTTGCCGGATCAACGACTCCGGTACGCCGGCCATATCCTGTTTTGCCGCATTGGTATAGGTCACCCAGCCGCGATCCACCACATCCGATGCACCCGGCACCCGACACAGGCGCGCGGCAATCAGTCCTCCCGTGCAGGACTCAACCGTGCGCAGTGAAAGCGCATGCTCACGCAGCAGCGCAATCACCTGCTCCTCGATCAGCAGACCGGAGTGATTGACCAAAGCCGGTGAAGTCGTCGGCTCAAGCGTTGCTGAAAGTCCGGTCTCAAGCGGCAGACCCTGAGTTTCATCAGCACATACATATAACGGCCGCATTGGCTTGTTATCATTGAGTAAATTCAGATATATCTGGCGCTGAAAAGCGATATCGCCCGGCGGCATCAGCACGCTAATCACGCCCCCGTGACGAAAGCAATTACCGCGACGGAGCGGGTTATCCAGCTTAAAGGAAGTCTGCGTTGCCGTCGACGGCAGGCTGTCTCGCACGCTCTCCAGCTCGCTCTCTGTGGCAAAAAACAGCTGCCAGTCATCATTTTCATGCTGCCAGTCACCGGCCTCCAGCAGGCTGAGAGTCACTTCATCGGCACCTGCCGTATGCAGCCAGGCCCGCAACCAGCCGGTCGTTATACCCGCGCCGGAGAGGCTCTGCAGGCCGCATTCGCTGATCACCCAGCGGGCGCGAATGGTCATACCACCCAACCTGTCATCATGACGCCGGCAACGATAACACCACCACCAATCAGACCTGCGAGCATGTCATCGGCCATAATCGACCACCAAGGCGGACCGACCCGCTCAGCCAGTGATACAGGCCAGGGCTTCAGAATATCCAGCGCGCGAAAAGCCACAAATGCCAGCACAAAAGCAACGACTCCATCCCCCATCCGGAAGGAGATCAGAGCCAGACATAACCACTGTCCGGCCCACTCATCAATGACAATCCAGCCCGGATCCTTGTCCGTCATCCGGGGCAGCACCGACGCGCAGACCAGACAACCGATCACCCAGGCCAGCAGCGATGCAACCAGCAGGCCGGCAGAGCCCGAGAAGTGCAACAACAACCATGCCGGCGGCAATGCAGCCAGTGAGCCCCATGTGCCGGGCGCTTTCGGCAACCAGCCGCTGCCGAAACCTGCTGCAACCCAGCCCCCCGGGCCGTATGATCTATTGGAAATGGTCATACCCCCCCTTCTCTACCGAAACAGGCTGCCCGCCCAGCATCAGGCTGACACCCGGCAGCTCCCGGCAACGGCCGATCATACAGGCATCGGTAAAGCGCATCGAAGCGGGGGCTGTGAACAGCAGCGCATAATCCTCGCCGCCATGAGCCGCATTCTGCAGCGCCTGCGCCTCGCCGATTTCGTCCACCAGCTGCGGCCAGTCAGGCAGCAGCGATAACTCGATCTCCATGCCCACATCTGAAGCGCAAGCCAGATGAGTCGCGTCCTGCAACAGCCCGTCGGAGATATCCATACAGCATTGCACCCCCTGCTCGCGCAGGCGCACACCTTGTTTCAACATCGGCACAACACCTGTAAAGTATTCAACAAAACTGCCGTCTTTACAGTCATTTATCCACTGCTTTAAACCTGATGCATGAAAGCCGACACAGCCGCACAACCAGATATTATCACCCGCCTGCGCCCCGCTCCGGCGCATGGCACTCCCCGCAGGCAACTGACCTGCCACCGTTACGGCCAGCGCATTACAGGATGAGCGCGTGGTATCGCCGCCGACCAGCTCCACATCAAAACGTGCCAGCGCCGCCGTAGCGCCATCTCCCATCTGCGCCACCGCCCCGGCATCCTCAGCCATGACATTGAGCCAGCAGCAGAGCGCCTCTGCCCCCATCGCGGCAAGATCGGAGAGGGCTGCACAGACAGCACGATCAGCGGCAACAGCCAGCGGTAAATCCGTCGGCCAGTGTACGCCGGCAAGCGACGTATCGGTACTGACCACCAGCTCCATCCCCGCAGCCGGCTGATGAACCGATGCATCATCGCCAATGCCCAGACGGGTAAATGTGCGCGGTTGCCCGCCCCTGCCGGCAAAACAGCGATCGATCAGGTCAAACTCACCCATGATCAGGCTCCGTCCCGGCAACGCACGGCATGAAAAAATCCGTCGCACGCGATATCGGGAAAGCGCCGCTGCATATCCCACAGTGCCCCGCTCTCTGCCAGCACCTGTTCATTTTCCTGCGGATGAATGGAACAGACTGCATAGACCATGGCCGCATCGGGCTTGAGTACGCGCAGTGACTCGCTCAACAAACGGCGTTGCAGCGCGGCCAGCGTCTCAACCGCCTGCTCATCATGCAAAAACTTCGCATCCGGATGGCGGCGCAAAATGCCCGAAGCCGAACAGGGGGCATCGAGCAGCAGTGCATCCACGCTTAAAGATGGCAGAGGCAGATTTAAACCGTCGGCCTGAATCACCTGCACATTGCTACAGCCCAGCCGTTGCAGATTTTCGTTCAGGCGCGGAATACGACGTGCATTGAGCTCTATCGCCAGAATCGTCGCTTCGGGAAAGCGGTGCGACAGCATAGCGGTCTTGCCGCCGGGAGCCGCGCATATATCCAGAATCACGCCGTTTCGGCACACAGGTTCCAGCGCCATGACCGCCGCCTGTGCCGCCTGATCGATGACGGTAAACGCACCCTCTTCATAACCGGGAAGAGTCGTGACATCGGTGCCGGCAGGCAGCAGTACGGCACAGGGGGTAAGCTCACCGGCAACCGCATCGATACCCATACCCGTCACCTGCTCCAGCCACTTATCCCTGTCGGTAAACAGCGCCAGCGAGAGTTGCGGCACCGTTTTCAGCGCTTCACTGCATGCAGTGACCTGTTCGGCACCGAACGCATCGCGCCAACCGGCATAGATCCAGCGAGGCAATTCGGCCCGCTGATTGGGTTTGAGTTTTTGCGGCGGTTCATGCTCACTCACCCGGCGCAACACGGCATTGACGAATCCACCGGCCTTGGGATTCGACTGCATAACAGCCGCAACCGTTTCGGAGAGTGCTGCATGGGCGGGTACACGCATATAGCGCAGCTGGTAGGTGCCAATCAGCAGCGCCATACGCGCCGTATCATCCGGCTTGCTGCGACAAAAGCGCGAATAATCGGCCTCCAGCGAGTAAAAACGGCGCAATACCCCGTAGACCAGCTCATGCAACAGACCGCGCCCGCGCGCATCCAGGCGCACACCATAGCGCTCCATGGCCTGCTCCGCCTTGCGCTGCCGGACAAGGATATCCGCCAGGCTCTCTATTGCCGCTTTACGTACTTGCATATCAGTTGGTCCGCCGGTGTGCAGGTGTGGAAAACGCCTGCATTAATGATGAGCAAAACAGATTAAGGTTCGAGAATCAGCCGGAAACCACTGTTATTGTCGAATTTATCCGCATCATTCCACAATCGGCTGCTGGTGGTAATCATTTCCGCTGCATCATACCAGGAGCCGCCGCGCAGCACTCTGGCCGTACACTGCCCTTCTGTCTGCGCTGAAGCATCTTTCGGTGCGGCTTCGAGATGCTCGTTCCAGCAGTCCTGCATCCACTCCCATACATTGCCGCTCATGTCATACAGGCCCAACGCATTAGGCTTCTTTTCACCCACAGGGTGGGACGTGTATTTGCTGTTGGCCATATACCAGGCAACCTGATCCGGTTTGCCTGCGGCACCATAGCGCTGCGTTTTACCGCCGCTGCGTGCGGCATATTCCCACTCCGCCTCGCTCGGCAGGCGAAAATGCTTGCCCGAGGCCTTGTTCAACTTGCGGATAAACTGGATGGCATCAAACCAGCGTACGCGCTCCACCGGATAGCGACCGCCTTTTTTGAAACCGGAGGGATTGGTACCCATGATCTTGCTGTATTCGGCCTGCGTGACTTCATAAGCCCCCATCCAGATATCGGATGGCAGGCAAATATCACCCTTGCCGGAGGGCGCCTTGTTCCCGGCGGCGGCAGTGGAGAGTGCGGCAAACTGAAAACATCCGGCAGGCACGCGCACGAACGTCATCCCTGTTGTCGGTTCGGTCATCGTATCTGCGGCCCATGACACTCCGACAACAGACATCATCGCCAGCAATACAGCACAAAACCTGAACATCAGCCCCTCCCATCTGGCATGCAGCCATGAATGGATGCAGCTTAGAAGCTGGCGGCAAACTGCGCAAGTTTTAGCCCCGATCCGGCAAGAAATCTCTCAAGTATCTGTTCGTAACTACCTGTTCAGATGGTGATAAATCCGTCGAAGAGCAGGTAGTCGCCCTTAGCCGCCCGCCTGGCCGCGCGTTTGATATGCGCCTGTGCCTGCGACGTCATATCAGCAGAGAGCAGCCTGCGGTAGACACCCTGATAGAACTTATCCGGCACCACGGTAATGCGGTAGTGCACGCGGGTTGTGGCGGCCGGTAACGGCGAAGCAGTGAAGTCGCGCTTCTCACCCGGCATCAGGCGCGTATCGCGCAACTCCTTCCAGCCCCGGTCATAGGCAACCTCACGCCCCACCTTCCACTGCCAGTTTTGCAGCACCTTACCGGCCGCATTCAGCGCCTCGGCACGCACAATGATTTCCGGCGTCACATAGGTCGGAAAGGCGTGGCCGATCCACTTCGAAGTCATGCGAAGCCGCACGCCGTCCGCCTGCCTGAGCAGGGTAATATCCAGCCCCTTGCGCACCATCTCCGGATCATGAATACCGCGAAACTCATGCCTGCGATCCGGCATATGACACTGCTGACAGGTAATGCCTTTTTCACCAAAACTACTGTTTTTCCATTCAGTTAGTGTATTTTCCAGAGGTTTTCCATTAATAGCTTTCGATTGCGGAAACTGATGACAGGAGGCGCAAAAGCCTGATCGCTCAAAGGCACTGGTGGCGACAAAGCCGCCATGGGCCGCTGCATCCAGATGACCGGTAGCACTGCCGCCTTTAGGCGGTGGCCCGAAACGTTGCCACCCCCGCACATGACAGGCTGCACATGTCACGCCGGCATGACGCAGCGGCAGTGTCGCCTTATCAATATCCGCCTCCCGGTCAAAACCGGAGTCATGTTTCAGACGCAGCTTCAGCGAGTGCCGCATCGATTTATCATCGGGATACGCCTGTTCGGCCAGCAGCGCATGGCAGGCAAGACAGCCGTTAGCCTTCTGATATCCCATAGCGGGAAATTGGCCGATCATACCGGGTGAATAGGCATGTGCGTGCAGACTATCCTTCCACGCATCGAACTGTGCCTCATGGCACTGGCCGCAGGCTTCCGGATGCAGATTCGCCTCCAGCTCCGACCAGCGTGCCGGCGGTGATCCGGCTGTAGCCGCCGGCTTATGCCAGTAACCCTTCGGCAGGCCGGGATCTATGGACGCAGCCATCAGCAACAACCCCGCCACAAGCATTCCCGCCGCCACGATCTTCTGCTTCATACCTGCTCCTGTGATCCGCAGCTTAAACCCGCCGGGAGCCCTTGATACTGATAGAGATCAGATGACGCCGCCAGCTATTGATGCAGGGGCATTCGGTTCGGCCGGGTTAGCCGGCTCTTCTGTTATTTAAGGAGTGATTTCTGGCCGGTTACACAGTCATGGCCATGGGTATGATTTACAAGCTGTTATATTGCCCGAATCCGCTGGTCCGAACTGTCCCTAAACTTTTCCCCGGCTTGGCCTCAGATTCTTTCGCGGTAGAATAGTTGATAGAAGAGACAATCCCTTTCTCATCCATATTAATAACAGGCGTATCCTTATACTGATCATAAACCAGTTGCTCCGACTTGCCTGTTCCGGACAAGGTTATATTTGTTTTGCCCGGTTCTCCCCAGGACTTGAGCACATCCTGTTTGCTCATACCTACAGCGACTTTTCTGAATCTTATAAACTCGCTTGCCTGAGCGGCCGTAAACTGGCCATGACCAACTGTTGATGCATCCTCTTTTGAGTAGTCATGCAACTTTCGGTGCTCCACTTCCTCACCGGCCTTGCATGGGATATCCTGCCAGACAGGCGTATCAAATTTCCCCGGCCCCTTGCATTGATACATTTCGTCAGCCTTCGTAACCGGAAAACCGATGCATGACGCGAAAACGCCAACAATCACAGCCGATGCCAATCCCAACTTATTCACGATCCCCTCCTTCATACAGAAGCCCCTTGGACGCGCCTAGTAAATTAGTGGCGATTCATACTGGACTACCCACATTTCTGTAACCCTTCCACCATAATGATTATTAATACGATTGGATACCATGTTTTAACAGGAGCCTTGGCAATACGTCATCCAGATTAATTACATCAGCATCATTCAATTGAATAAGTTTAAAATCATACTTCTCATATATTTCGATTTTGGTTTTCTTTCTGTGTAAATACTTAGAGTCATTCTCGTACCCCCAGTATTCGATATACACTTTCCCGCCGGGCAAATAGAAGTCGCAATATACTTCCTCTTCTACAGGTAACTTCCTTTCGTAGGCATGGACAATTTCAGCCATATATAGCCAATTATCAATTAACATCTCTGCCTTTGACCTGACATAATGGCCATCTGTACTACGGAATTTTGCCTCGAACTTATCTCTGAAACCGGATACATTGGAGCTCTTTTCCTGCAACTCTGTAGTGGAACCTTCGCTTTCCTGACCCTGTGTTTGCTTAATAGAATCCAGAAGCGTCTTGTTCGTCACAATTGATTCAGGCCATGAAACATAAGGTACACCAGACCTGTTATTTTCAAGCTGAATACCTCCGACCTTTTCACCTTGTTTTGTGAGTTCCCAGCCTTTCAGTCCTTTCTTGATCCAACCTAGTTCAGAAAAAATCAGGTTTATCTTCTGATTAGAGACATCAAAAGTCTTACCCAGGGACGTTGCTGTAAGAATATTGCTCGCCTGCTTGGGCGAAGCGACATTTGAACCAATGCTTATTTTACTTTTTATTTCACTGGGCCAGACGATATAGGTTCCGAACCGCTTATCGCTTTTATAATCCCCGCCTAATTGCTTACCGGCATCAGTCAGCTTTCTTTCACCGCCATTTTCTACAATCCAACCGTTTGCAACCAGGATGGCAAACAATTCTCGGGTTGTAGCTCCAAGCTCTTTCGCCAATGCTGAAGTCGAAATTAATTTCATAGATTTTCACACCTCCGGCTCGCAGTATAGTCAGGGAAATAACAACCGATACCTTCGGGTGACTTGCGATATTTTTCGCCCATCAATCAGAACCAATACCAATTACGAGTCGGCAATCGACAATTGCCTGGCTCCATCATTTGGCAAGTTAAACCAACTCTCTCACGCCATTTCAGGCTTATACTTTAAAGTGACTCTGCACCTTGGATAACTCCGGCAGCCCCAAAATTCATTGCCTGCATTTTTACCCGAGCTAACTTTCTTCAGAGTCAGCTTAGTGTCGCACCGGGGACAAGTCGGCGTTGTATAGTCGCCCTCTGTAGCGACTTGTAATAGTTTGCTCTGTATCTCGTCAGGCATCTCCAATATCGACTTAACCAGATCTTCCCCTGAAATCAGCAAAAGCTTTTTGCCTTTGGCAAAAGCCACTGCTTCTCGGGTATAAGAGCCTGTGTTCATGAATATCCCTGTAGAAACACCTTCGGCCGCCATAACCCCGAACAACTCCCGCACGGGCTTTACGCCGACCTTATACGCATTCCATGCCTTGCACTGAACAATTGCAAAAGGCTTGTCTGACTTATCTTTAAAAAGGTTTATATCAACACCACCGTCCGGGCCGATCTTGGTTGTTTCAGCCCTTCCTCCCTTTACCTCAAGATAGGCACGACACAACTCTTCAAAACGCTTCCATTCAATTTTCCATATCAAATCAAGGCTGATTGATTGGGGCTTCTGCGGCTCATGATAACCCTCAGCCTCTCGCAACGACTCAAGCTCTTGCAAACCATCACTGGTTCCCGGCGACAATTGCCTCTCGTCAGCCGGAAACACTAGCTCTTTTCCAACCGGTTGCTGTTGCGCCCATGGATCTGGCGGCCCTGACCTGCCGGAAGGTTTCTTCACCTTCATAGATACCGGATATACTGGCGGATAGCTCTTTCTCGCTTTGTATGCACTTGTCGCAGACATTACGGTCGGGACTAAAAATATAAAAGCTACAAGCGGTGCAAAATTGGGAGCTGCAGTCAAAAGCCCACGCATTACTATGGACTGCGCATCAATTAAGGGGGGAATATATTTAATACCAAAGAACGCTACAACCATGACAACGGCGTTTACCTGCCAGGGTAGTTCAGCCATATCATCAATAAAGTTTGCCTTCTTTTTACGCCGTCTCGCTGCCATCCCCACTCCCTCAAATACAATGACTGGCGATTATAGCACAAATATTCAAATATCTATTCTGCGTGAACGGTTAAGTCGGGAGGAGCCTAACGCGAAAGAGCCGCATGACATTAAGTCACGCGGCTCTTTCTTGTTGGTGGCGCTTCAGGGACTCGAACCCCGGGCACGCGGATTATGATCCCTTCTTCGGGCTCAACAATATCAATGCACGCTCATCTATCATATTAATAATAAAGGAATTTTGTTCCCGTTGATTCCCGCTCGATCCCTGTTATTCTGCAGCTTCACACACCGCACACACACCGCAGGAGAGCGTGGGATGGCGATCCAGAAAAGAAAATGGAAGAACGGGCGAACAACTTACCGTGTCCAAGTGTATCATCGCGGAAAGGTAGTAGCTGACGCGACTTTTGATTTTCGTCGGGATGCGCAACTGTTCGAAGCCGAGGTGAAAACGAAGCTGCAAAGGGGCGACTTCGTGGATACTCGTCTGGCTGAACGAACGCTGTTCGGTGAAGCGTTGGAACGATATGCAGAGAATATCGTTCCGAGGAAAAAGGGAGCAAGACAAGAGATGTCTCGAGTGCGCACGCTGTCCCGCTCGTCACTGGTTCGCCTCCCTTTGTCGAAAATCAGAACGCCAGATATCATCAAATATCGTGATAGCCGACTGAAAGAAGTTGGTCCGAACTCTGTTCGTTTGGAACTGGCAGTTATTTCCCACTTATTCACCGTTGCATCCAGAGACTGGGGCATGAACTACCTGAGCAACCCCGTCGCCCGTGGTGTGATGCCATCGGTCAAGCAGACTGCAAGGGATCGGCGCCTACAACCCGGTGAAGAAGATCAGCTGATGCAAGCTTGCAAAGAATACGGCGGTGTGATCGGCGACATTGTGATGTTCGCTTTAGAAACAGCCATGAGGCGCGCAGAAATTGCCAGTCTCCGATGGGAGGACATCCATGGCAACATCGCAAGACTACATGACACGAAGAATGGCGAACGCCGGGATGTTCCATTGTCTAGTCGCGCGCGTGAAATCATTCATCGCCGGGCAAAGGTACGATCATTGAATGATAAGCGGGTATTCGGCATTGCGCCAAACGGGATCTCGCAGGCGTTCTCACGCGTTTGCAAGCATGCTGGGATTGTAGATCTGCGTTTTCATGATTTGAGGCACGAAGCGACCAGCCGCTTATTCGAACGAGGGTTAAACCCAATGCAAGTTGCCTCAATTACTGGACATAAAACACTCCAGATGCTCAAACGCTACACCCACCTCCGTGCTGAGGATCTAGTGGCCCTGCTGGACTAGGTTTGGCAATCTGATTATTCCTCCAGTATCCATTTGGACTTGGGCGGTAGTATCCGCCCTACTTTCCACATTTTTCCGCGTAAGAAAAACCCTGCTGCCGTATCAGCAAGGCCACGCAAGCTCTAGGCTCACGATTCGCCCCCGTATCGCCGGGACTGATCACGCGCTTCAACTTGATCTGGCGGTTGAAGACCACCTTTGCCATGGATCACAGTTCATGGCGGCTGCTCCCTGATTTAACTGGCGGAGCGCCAGCAAAAATGGACCCTCCGTTACGGAGGATCGTGTTGATTCATGCGTTTCATTTTGAACACCTCCTTTGGTTGGAATGGAGTGGAGACGATCACACCTCCACCATGTTTCACCGTGCCCCAATGCGGGACCGGATAACGATCAGCCTATCGTGATATTGGACTGGCCGACCTTTTCTTCATACACATTCGCGTAAGCCACCGAATCCCCGTCACCAACTGGCGTAAGCTCGGTTGCGGATGTGTCGCTAACATCGTAATCCACAATTACGACCTTGATGTCCTTGAAGTCCTCTGGCGCACCGGAAAGAGCGGCCTGCACCAGGCCTCCGCGGACCAGTATTTGCAATTCTTTCATCGTATCCTCCTTGAAATGCGGCAAGCAAAACGAACCGGAACCGCCGTAGCGGAGTCCGATTTGTACGCATGCCTGTTTTGAATGGTGGTTGTTTTAATATGCTGGTGCGCGTTCGCGCATTTGAAAGAATGCCCCGTGCCTCCGTGGAGACAATGCATCACCATGGCCGTGGCCACAGTTCGGGGCGGATGCAATCAACAAGCGTTTTATAGACTTTCTTTCTGCCCTACGCAGGAAACCGGTTCCTTTCCCGCGTAGCGTTTATTGGTTGTGCCGTCTATCATTTGGAACATGAAACAGTCATACATCAAGGAAATGGCTATCGCCTTGCTGGCCGCAATCGCCGTCGGCTGGGTAACCCATAGCCTTCTTGGCGTGATTGCCTTTTTCGTCATCGGTGCTTTCCTGTCGAAAGGATCGGTGCCCGAAAATGAAATGCGGAAGATAGCCAAGTCGGAGGAAGACGAGCTGGGGTGTGGTCACTCTCTGGACTTGGGACTTGAATACACTCGCCCGGACTGATTAGCCCTTTTCATCCTTTTTCTCTGGCGGCTCGACATTGGATGCTGATGGACATTGTTGGGCCGTTACCTTATCGCATTTCAGCGGCGGCCAGGATGCCCCGGATGATGTCCGTCGGTGTCGGTGGGCAGCCGTGAATGACAACATCTACGGGAATGATATCCGATACCGCGCCGGCGATCGCGTAGTTGTCCCTTCCGAATACGCCGCAGTTGACCGCGCAGTCGCCCATGGCCACCACCAGCTTCGGATCGGACGTGGCATTATAGGTCATCTCAAGCGCCTTCCTCATATTCACCGAAACCGGGCCGGTCACCAGCAGCATATCGGCGAAACGCGGAGAGGCGGTGAAATGAATACCGAAGCGCTCGATATCGTAATAAGCATTGTTCGTGGCATGGATTTCCAGCTCGCAGCCGTTACAGGAGCCGGCATCCACGGCCCGGATAGTCAGCGAGCCCGCAAAATGATTGCGAATGACCGACTCAAGTCGTTTACCCATCACTTTGAACTGATCGCTTGCCGCCAGCGGTTCGGTGATGGTACCGATTCTGGTGATCTGCCTGAGGATTCCCAGCATACTTGTCTCCCTACAGATCGTTGCCCGAATACGAACAGTTGAAGGATTTGTTGTTCAGCGGAAAGTCGGGCACCGGCACCTCCCGCACGGCCAGCTCCAGTCCCAGCCAGTTGATCACCGAGGGATCGCGTACGAAACAGCGGTCGATCTGCCCGCCTTCGCCGAAGCGCACCCATGCGGCGATCTCGCCACGCCAACCCTCGATGGCGGCAAAGCCGGACACGCCGGGCTCCGGCGGTAGCCAGTTCGCAACGATCGGACCTTCGGGCATCTTCTCCAGCAACTCCGAAATCAGGCGCGAGGACTCGGCAATCTCCTCGAAGCGCACCCAGACCCGCGTGGCGACGTCGCCGAGCTTGCCTTGTGGTACATTGACTTCGAGTTCGTCATAGGGGGCATAGGCTTCCTCGATGCGTTCATCCGGGTAGTGGCCAGACGCCCGGCCGACATAGCCGAGCAATCCGATGTCCTGTGCATCCTCGACCGGCACCATGCCCGAGCCAATCACACGCCCCTGAATCGAGGGGTGGTCGGCATAGATGGCACGCAGATGTTCGACCTCGTTGGCAATGGCAAGTGTCTGCTCCCGAAGCAGGCCGATTGCCCGCTCACCGAGGTCGACGAGAACGCCGCCCGGGATCAGCGTGTTCATCAGCAGGCGATGACCGAATAGCTCCAGATGCAGGCGCGCCATGTCCTCGCGCAGACGGTGCATCTGATGGAGCATGAAGGCGAACGCGGCATCGTTGCAGACGGCGCCGATATCGCCGATATGGTTGGCGATACGTTCCCGCTCGCAAAGGATGGCGCGGATGAAGCTGGCGCGGCGAGGCACATCGATCTGGCCGGCGTATTCGCAGGCCTGGGCGAAGGCCCATGCATGCGCCACCGTGCTGTCGCCGGAGATGCGCGAAGCAACCTTGAGCCCTTCTTCCGCCGACTTGCTTTGCATGGCGCGCTCGATGCCCTTGTGCACGTAGCCTAGCCGCTCCTCCATGTTCAGGATATGTTCGCCGACGGCCAGAAAACGGAAATGTCCAGGCTCAATGATGCCGGCATGCACCGGCCCGACCGGAATTTCGTAAACGCCCTCGCTGCCCGAGCGCACATAGTCGTAATCGCCATGCGCCTCCGCCAGCAGGGGGGGGCGCGCGTCGAAATCCACGCGCAACGGATACGCCTCGCGCGGCCAGTGCTCATGCTTGATCCACGGGCGCGGATCGGGGATATCGGTGATGTGGATCCCGAACATGTCCTGCATGTGTCGCTCCATGCGGCAGGCGGCGATGTAGTGCCCGCTGATGCTCGGCAGCTCGGGATTCTCCGCCGCCAGCGGCGTGCGCAGCAGCGTGTGCCGGTGTTCGGGGTGCGCGAACGCCATGTAGGCATACATAGCATGGGCGTCCCGATCGTGGCATCCCGCTTCGGCGCCCCAGAGTGCGACCAGCCGCATGCCGAGCCGGCGCGCCTCGCAGGCTGCGTGCGCCCAGTCCAGTCGGCGGATCTCCAGGCACGGCATGTGCTCCGGGCGGTGGTCGTTCAGCCAGATCGAGTGAATGTCGCAGTCGCCGAGGTGTTCGACAAACCAGGTATTGATCGGTTGCGTCATACGCCGCCTCCTGCGGAAACCGCCGCGATCAGGGTCGCCGCCTGCTCATACCAGCCGGCCAGAAAGCCCGGGATCGACAGACCAAGCACCAATGCCAATGCCAGATGGATATAAACCGGCAGCATGTTGACCTGCACCGAAACCGCCTGCTCTGCGGTTTCACCATAGACCATCGGTTGCACGAAGCGCAGCAGACCAGCCATCGCGATCAGCAGACCCAGCAGTAGTGGAATCGTTGTCCATGGGTTTGATTCGAGCGCGGCGGTGAACAGCAGGAACTCGCTGGTGAACACGCCGAACGGCGGGAAACCGGCAATGGCCACTGTGCCAATCATAAGCCCCCAGCCGATGCCGGGATGATGGCGAATCAACCCGCGTATTTCAGACATCTTCTGCGTGCGCATGGCTTGCGCAGCATGGCCGACTGTGAAAAAGATGCCGGACTTGACCAGTGAATGGACGGTCATGTGCAGCAATGCGGCAACACCGGCCAGCTGGGTGCCGAGGCCGAAGGCGAAGGTCATCAGCCCCATGTGCTCGATCGAGGAGAAAGAGAACATGCGCTTGATGTCCCGCTGCCTGTGCAGGGAGAACGCGGCCACGAACAGTGACAGTATGCCGAATGCCATCATCATATGTCCGGCCAGACCGGTTCCGGTTGCGCCATCTACCAGCATTTTCAGCCGCACCAGCGCATATAGTGCAAGATTAAGCAAGAGTCCGGAAAGCACGGCTGAGACCGGTGTCGGCCCCTCGCCGTGGGCATCCGGCAGCCAGGCATGCATCGGCGCAAGCCCCACCTTAGTGCCGTAGCCGACCATCAAAAAGCAGAAGGCAATCGTCATGACGAAGGGATCGAGCGCGCCGGCATGCTCATGCAACAGCGTCCAGGTCAGCGCTTCATTACCGTGTCCGAGCACACTGGAGGAAGTGAAAAATACCAGTACTGTCCCGAACAGCGCCAGTGCGATGCCCATGCCGCAGAGAATAAAGTACTTCCACGCAGCGGCGATTGAGGCTGGTGTTCGATATAGAGAAACCAGCAGTACCGTCGCTAATGTGGCCAGCTCCAGCGAAACCCATAGCACGCCGATATTGTTCGTGGTAAAGCCGAGCAACATGCCGAACTGGAAGAGTTGGAACATGCTGTGGTATAGCCTCATTTGGCGAGCATTGACACGGCCGGCGTCGAATTCGTGTCGCATATAGGGGGCGGAAAAGATGGCTGTGGTCATGCCGACGAATGCGGTCAGTGCAACCAGAAAAGCATTGTAGGCATCCAGATGGAACCAGCCATCCAGAGTGTTGAAACCACGCGCATTGAGCACCTGCATGGCAAGCCCCAGGCTGAACGTGAATGTGACCATGCCGATGGCGATATTGGCGCGAGCGGCCCATCGAGGGTGGCGGATCCCGGCGAGTAGAAGGCCGCCGAGTAGCGGGGTGAACAGCACGATGAGAAACAGATTCATTCGTTCTCATCCTCCTGGATCAGGTGCGACTGCATGATATCCACTTCCAGAGAGTCGAAAGTTTCTCTGATCTGAAAAAAGAATAGGCCGAAGATCAACGCGGCAATGAGTACATCGAAGGCGATACCAATCTCCACCACCAGTGGCATGCCGTTGGTCGAACCGATGGCGGCGAAGAACAGTGCGTTCTCGACGGCCAGGAAACCGATCACCTGGGTGATGGCCTTTCTGCGCGTGATCATCATCAGCATGCCCAGTAGTACGCAGGCGGTGGCGATGGCCATCGAGTCGCGTGTCAAAAGCTCCGAAATTTTTTCGATGGGTTGAATAATGTGAAACGAGAAGAGCGTGACGGCCAGCGCAATGAGCATGGTCAGCGGCATATTCATCAGTGGTTCGACCTCACGGTGGACATGCAGTTCCTTGATGACGCGCCACAATAGCCATGGCAGCAGCAGTCCCTTGAGCAGAAAGGTCATCACCGCTGAGATATAAAGTTCATGATTGTCGGTGCCATAGGCGACCACAACGGCAGTCACCGCCAGCAGCACGCCCTGCGCCGCGAACCAGTTGAGCACCGAGAGCATGCGGTGTTGCGCCAGCAGCGCAAAGGAGACTAACAGCATCAAGGCAGCCAAACTGTCGACCAGTTGTTGGAGAAATGCGCCGCTCATGCGCCGACCTCCAGCATGTAGTGTGTGAGCAGCCCCAGAAAAGCGATGACAAACGCGCCTGAGAGGTATTCCGGCGCCTCGAATAGACGCATTTTTGCCAGCCCCGTTTCTGCCAGTGCCAGCATAAGCAACAAACCGAAGAGCTTGGCAACCCACAGCGCCAACGCCAATGTCAGCGCTAAGATGCCGGCATCGGTTGCCATGCCCCAAGGCAGGAACAGATCGATGAGCAGTGTGGCGAACAGCAGTAGTTTAATCATCGCGGCCCACTCCATCAGCGCTAGGTGACGCCCGGAATATTCCAGGATCATGGCTTCGTGGATCATCGTCAGTTCCAGATGCGTGGTCGGATTGTCGATCGGGATGCGTCCGTTCTCGGCGATGGCGATCATCACCATCGCCGCCAGCGCGAATGCCAGCGACGGTTGCAAGACCAACGGCGCATTTAGCGCGTGATTGATCATTGTCGTCAGGTTGGTGCTGTGCGCGGAAAGTGAGAGTACGAATACGCTCATCAGCATGGCCGGCTCGGCTAGCGCTGAAAACGTCATTTCGCGGCTGGCACCCATGCCGCCGAATGCCGTACCGATGTCCATGCCGGCCAATGCAAGGAAGAAACGGGCCAGCGCCAGAAGTGCCACCAGCGCAATAACATCGGCAGTGAGCGACAAGGGGGTGTTGACCAGCACGGCTGGCACGCAGCTGGCCGCCATGACCGTGGCCGTGAAGACCACATAGGGAGCGAAGCGGAAAATCCACGAGGCATGTTCCGCCATGACCACTTCTTTGGCGATCAGCTTGCGCAGGTTCCGCCATGGCTGCATTACGCCCCCGCCGCGGCGGTTCTGCAGCCTGGCCTTGCATGTGGCCACGAAGCCTGCGGCAAGTGGTGCCAGTACGATCAGCAGTACTGCCTGCAGGAATTGGATGAGAAATGCGTTCATGCGAACGCCACCAGCAGGAAGAGGATCGTGGCAAAGGTCCAGGCGAGATAGGCATGGATTCCGCGCTGATGTTCATGCCGAACCCGTTTGGCAAGGCCCAGCGTTAGCCGAGCCAGCGGCTGATAGAGATGTCTGACGGCCGGATCGCCAACGTGCACGGTATAACGAACCCTGCGCGTGAGAAGCTTGTGCGCCGGGCGCTCGACATGGATATGCTCCTCGGGCCGCAACACGCCGGCGAAGATGCGGCGCAACGGTTGCGAAAAAGCGGTCGCGTTGTACTGCATGCGGGCATGGATATGCGGATTGCCGCAGCTCCACAATGCGCCACGCCGAATGCGGCAACCCTTCGGGTGCAACCACCAGTAAACCAGACCACCGACGCCCAGCATGCCGGCCAGCGCCACAGGCGCCGAATAGGAAGCATGCGTCGCATCGACCGGAGTCAGCCAGAGCCAACCGTGCTCGTACAGATGCGCGCCCAGCGAGACATGGAGCAGGGAAGCCGGAATGGCATCCATGAGCGGAATGAACATCACCGGCAGTAGGCCGAGCAGCAGACAAAGCAGCGCGGGAATCGCCATGCCGAGTTTCATCCAGCCATCCACTTCGTGCGCTCCGGCCACATGTTCACTGCGTGCATGCCCCAAAAAGACCACGCCGAATACCTTGACGAAACAGGCTGCGGCCAAGGCTCCCGCCAAGGCCAGCATGGCGGCGGAAAACGGAACGATGGCGGTAAGCAGCGCACCACCCAGTTGCGGCGCCATCAGCGCGGTCTGGAAGGTCAGCCATTCCGACACGAAACCATTGAACGGTGGCAAGGCCGAGATCGAGACACAGGCAACGAGGAAGAACAACGCGGTGGCGGGCATGCGATGGATCAATCCTCCCATGGTTTCCATGTCGCGCGTGCCGGTGACATGCAGCACGGCGCCCGCCCCCATGAACAGGAGACCCTTGAACAGGGCATGATTGATCGTGTGATAAAGCCCGGCGATCAGTCCGAGCGCCGCGAGCAACGGGTGACCGAAATGCGCGAGCAGCATGCCCAGCCCCAGTCCGATCAGAATGATGCCGATGTTCTCGATCGAGTGGTAGGCCAAAAGCCGCTTCAGATCGTGTTGTTGCAGCGCGAAAAGCACGCCGGATACCGCAGAGGCGGAACCGGCGGTGAGCACCAGCGCACCCCACCACCACTGGAAATCGCCCGGGCCGATCAGATCCCAGACCACGCGGAGAAAACCGAAGACGGCCACTTTGAGCATGATGCCGCTCATCAGCGCGGAAACATTGCTGGGCGCGACCGGATGGGCATCGGGCAGCCAGCCGTGCATCGGCACCACACCGGCCTTCGTGCCAAAACCAAAGGCCACAAGCAGAAACGCGGCCGTGGCCCAGAACGGGAAGAGGTGTGCTGCACGCATGACGGAAAACTCGAATGAACCGCTGGCCGCGTAGAGCACTGCGAAGCCGCCGAGAATCAGCAGCCCGGCCAGATGCGCCATCAGCAAATAGATGAAGCCTGCCTTGCGGTTCTCAAGACGCTCATGCTCAAACGTGACGAGGAAATAGGACGACACGCTCATCATCTCCCAGAACAGCATGAAGGTGAAGGCATCATCGGCGATTACCACACCCAGCATGCCGAGCACGAACAGCGGCAGGAACACGGCCAGCGCGCCCAGCCGTTTCTCTCCTTTAAGATAGCCTTGTGAATAAATGGCCACTGGCAGCAACAGAGTGCCAATGACCAGCAGAAAGAAGGCACTTAGCCCATCTACGCGGAAATGCATTGGCAGCCAGGGCAGGCCGAGGGGAAGAATCAACGAGGTTGGTTCAGTCAGTAGCCCTTGAATGCCGCCAATCATGGCTGATAAGCCGCTGATGGCCAGCAAAAGACAAAGTATGCTACGCCGTGCATCTCCTCCCAATGCGGGAGCTATAGCTGAGGCCAACAGAGGTGTTCCACAGGCGGTGATGGCAAGTGCCATCGCTGTCATCGGGAACGCACCATAAGGATTTCACAGCGCGTATCGGAGATATTCCGCCAGTTGTGCGGCTTACGCGCATCGTAATAGACTGATTGCATTTCACACAACTCATAGCTGCGTTCATCATATTCCAGCACCGCCCTGCCCTTGCGCATCCATACGAAGGCATGTGGACTCTTGATGCCGTATTTGTTTTCATCGAAACAGCCGCCGGGATCCAGTTGCACCAGCATCGGCTCGAACCCGGCCGGTTGATGCATGGCCGTCAGCGGCACAAAGCGTCCGCCTTGGCCGAGCGGTACCGATGGTCGCTCATTCAGATCGAAAATTTCAATGTCGGCAGGATTGCCTGAATCCAGAAAGAAGGCGGCGATGGCAATGCCCAACCCATCGGCCAGCTTTTCCAGCGTGGCCACCGACGGCGAGGTTTGCCCGGCCTCCAGTTGCGACAGGGCCGCCGCGCTGATACCGGCGGCCTCCGCCAGCGCGCGCTGGGAAAGGCCCTGTTGCTCTCTGAGCGATCTGATTGTACCCCCGATGTTTTGCATGCGGCGGTATTATTCACTATTCTAATCTACTGTCAATTATTTCGATCACCCCTTCTCCCAGATCAGCGATCGGACACATTACCGGGCAATGTGTTCGCTGCCGCCGGTGCAGGTTGCGGAGGACAATGATTTCGATCGCAAATGGCGGACAATGCACGATATATTCCATATCCTGTTATCGAGGCATATCATCCGAGGAGAACCCATGAGCGGATTTCCCCATTGCCCGGAATGCAATTCCGAATACATCTATGAAAATCGCGGTGCCCGGACTGATTAGCCCTTTTCATCCTTTTTCTCTGGCGGCTCGACATGCACGCCCGGCTCCTCGCCGCCAAGCCGACCCGGACTTCCCTTGAGCACGCCTACATCGCGGGTCACATCCGGCGTTTCAAACAATGGCGTGCCCGGTACATGATGGTCTTTCAGCGTCACGCCATTGCCATCTGACATCCCGGCGATGAATCCTCCGGCCGCCTCAGGCAACTGATCCTTGATGTTTTGCCAGGTGTTGGCAGCAACACGTCCCCCTAAGTGGGTAGATTGCCCGTCCACATCGTCTTTGAGGCTCTGCAACTTTCCGGATACCTCAGACTGACCGTGTTCAACGGCCGTCTGATTGGCTTGGCTCCTACGTTCAGCGTCACTTATCTTCTGATCCACGTGCGGCAAGGCTGGTTGCTTCGAGGGATCCAAATCAGCCTCCCGCTGCTTGTGATCGACGGTGCCCGTCGGATCTGAAACACGGTGTCCGGGCTCGAGAGTCCCGGTCGCCTCCTGCATCTCCGCTTCCCAGCCGGCCACCCTGCCATCGCCATCAATGTCGATGTCCATACCGCTTCGGTGCATGACATATTCGGAGAACTCCTCGCTTGCGGCCAATTGCTCGATCTTGCCGCGGTTTGCCGTGTCATGCACATCGATACCCTTCGATGCGGCAAACTGCTCCAGATAATCGTTGGCTGTCGCTTGGATATCGCGTGAATGTGCTTTCCCGAATTCCTCGGCCTGGCGCAATTCTTCTGTTCGTCGATGGGCGGCGCTGTATTGCTCCTGCTCCTGAGAAAGACGCGTGTGCGTATCCACAAGGCTCTTTCCAGCGTCCGTGCTGTGCATGGACGATGTATCGCGGCTTGCCGCCTCGGCCAAGCGGTTTTCCACCTGTTGGGCGTGCGTGAATGTCTGCGCTATCTTGCCGGTCGTGGCATCCTTGTAGGCTTCTTGAAGCTTGGAATCTGAAACGCCCTCAATTCTTGCCTGTGCGCTTACCTTCCCGCCCGTTCCAAACAACTCGAAGCCACCACTCATGGATGCGCTGGCGTTGGCCAGAATCCGGGCAGCCTGTTCATCGGTCAGGCCATGCTCCCTGGCAAAGTTGTGGGCAATTTCACGGCTACTCTGGAAGCTCTTCGTATCGCCGACAATACTGCTCACCTCTTTGCGTAGCGCGCTGCTCTCACTGTACCGGGCGGTCTCCACAAGTTGCTCCGCAGCCGCGCTCTGCGCGGTTTGTGCTACCATAACGTTCTTCGCATGCGTTCGCTCCACCGCCTCGGCATGATTTCGGGCATTGGAAACATTGTGCATCAGCGCCTGCCTGCTCGATACTCCCACGCCGAGGTCGCTGTTGATCAGCTGGCTGGCCACACGCCCGCCAGGGCTGAAGTGGTCCGTAAAGGCGCCGTTGGAGTATTGCGCGCCCAGATTCATGTTCGGCGCCATCTGCTGCTGCATGACGGACTGGTTGCCGGCTTGCAGATTGCCGGTGCTGATATTGCCGCGTGCCATTTCGCCACCCATCTGGTTAGCCGCCTGGGTGGCTGGCATGAACAGCTGCTGCGCCAGTTGCGAGAAGGCGAATCCGCCTGCCGTCACAAGTCCCCAGGCCAAAAGCGGAATAGACAGTGCGAGGTATCCCGCGATGATCACCATGTCCGAATTCACCTGAGTCATGCCTTGCAAGCCCGCCATGCTCGCGGGCGACAGAACGCCGTCTGCGATGCTTCGCGTGGCGGACTTGTCGTAGAGCGACACCACCATGTTCAGTATGGCGTACAGCACGGGCCATAGCTGAATCCAGATCATCATCTTGAGGTATGTGGCCAGCGCCTTGCCGGACACGGTGACCGGCAGTAGCAACGCCAGGAACACAACAAAGAATGTGCCATAGATAATGACCTGGAAAACCGTCTGCATGATCGGCAGCGCCCGGGCGGCAATCTCGCCCATGGTTCGGTAGGCGCTCCGTTGCTGGCGTTCCGTGACGGTCACGGCCCAAGCCGTCGCGGCGGCCGTGGCGTTTGCCATCGAAGCCACCTGGCCGTAGGAATCACGGAAGAAGTTTGCCAGCGCGGACTGTGTCACCATCTGACTGGCCGTCGTAGAGATATTCGCCAGATAACCGTAAGTGGCGGGCAGCGCGGAAAGCAGACGCGCGCGCATTACGGCTGGCGCCTGGCCAGTGTTCCCGAACAAAGCGTTTGCGAACCTTCCGATCATGCTGTCCACCACGGGCGTGATGTCCGTTTTCAGACGCGTTGCCGCCTGCTTGCAGGTCAGAAATGTCGAGGCTCCGTTGCCAGGATCGTAGAACATTCCGCGAATGCCCGAATTGAGGGCCGGCGACAGGATCAGGGACAGAAGATTCGATGAATAGTAGATATCCTTCATGGAATAGAAGCCATAGGCGACGTTGTAGTAAACGCACTGCCGGGCGTACTCGGTCAGGTTCTTGTTCAGCAATGGATCGTCAAACATGGCGTTGTTGATAGCCAACACCAGTTTGGAGCCGAAGACCATGCCGGTGTTGTGATACAGCATGTCGTTCGGCGGCGTGAATACCGCCTCGGTCATCGTCGTCAACCCGTCTCCGATGGTGGAGAACAGCCAGGCCGGCGCGGCCAGACCGAACGGAACATTGGCCACCACTCGGGTTGCAGCCGGATTCAACCGGTCCATGATGACCACGTTCATCTTCGGCACGAAGAAGATGTTGAACATCAGCATGAACATGACGAACCAGTGCCAGTTGATGGTGCGCCGCAACACGCCCATCTCGATCACCACCCAGAACAGAGACAATATGCCGAACAGACGAATCAACGTCAGATAGTCTCCTCCGCCCATCAAGGACGCGATTGCATTGAAGACCTCGTAGAGCGCCTCGCCGCCGCCGTAGGTGTATACCGTGTAGGAAGTCATGTCATGCCGGCATCAATGGGCGCGCGCATACTGGAAGACCTCCTGAAAATGCGGCGTCAGATTGCTGATGAGCACCTGATCCAGGAACCTGGCCTTTTGCAGAATCTCCGTAGCCGCCATGAAATTCCTGTTCTTCGTGATTTCCCGGAACTCCCTGTTCCTGGAATCCACGCTCGCCATCAGCGCTCCCCACAGCTCCTTTGGAGCCGTAGCCGCAACCTGTCTGGCAGAGTCCACCGCAGCCTTGTAAGCCCAGTCGAGATATGTGGCGACCATGTCGAACGCCACCGGTTCCACCAGCTCGTTTTCCACCTGAAGCGCGACCGAGGGCCCAAGCGCCACGGCCGTAGTCATCATCTTCAGCACGGGCAGTCTGCTGATGCCGATCAGCTTGCGCGTGTTGGCGGTGAGCTGCGCCGGTGCGCCGAATCGCTCGGAGGACAGCTTGGTGCGGATCTCATCCAGCGCCGCCTGCACCTGCTTGCGATAACCATCCAGAGGAATCTTCACCTTCGCCGGTTTCAGGCAATCCGTAGCAGTGTCGCACTTGTAGACCTCGGCCGCGGCGACTCCGCCCGTGCCGTTGACCAGTTGCTCCAACTTCAACGCGGTGGGAGCCAGATAACGAACATCCGGCTGGCCTCCCGCGGCAGTCTCGATCACGTACGTGCCGACCAGAGACATCAGAAACTCCTTCATCGAGGCGGAAAGGCCCGTGTAGGTCTGTTTCTTCATGCCCGTCCAGAGCAGGTTCTTGCGGGCCATCTGTTGCTCCTTTTCCTGCGGCGTCAATGGCATTCCGTAGTAGATGTTCCGCCGGGCGCCGCCGCTCTGGCAATAACGCTCCGCATCCTTGTAGTCGGAAACGATACCCCTGGCCATGGCGATCGCCTGGCAGCCCTTGGCGCTGTTCTCTGTGAGCACGCCGACCAGTCCGTTCACAGCGGTCTGCGCCGCATGACAGGAATTGATGGAGGCCTGGTTGATCTTCTGAATGACCTTTTGCAAATCCTGCATGGTGCTGTAGATCTGGGGTGCGAAGGTTTGCAGTGCCAGATTGAATGCGTAGCCGACGGCGTTGTTCCCGATGTTGCGCAGCATCTGCGTAAACTGGGCTTTGTTGATGAAGGAGAAGCCGCCAAGATAGAGATCGATGCCGCCGCATCCCTCGCTGATCGAGGGAGGCGTGATGGACAGCAACTGGTAGCTGCGCACCGGCGCCTTGATGAACATGCCGCCACCGGTGAAATAGCCACCGGCCTGGGACTGGTAGACGCCCGCAGGCGTGACGTTGCCGCTCATGCCCAGACTGGAGTAGAAGTTTCGCATGTCCTGATTGATTCCGGCGCTTGCCTCCGTGGCCAGGCAAGCCACTGCCAACAGGGCGCAAAGGATCCGCTTCATTTCCCACCTCCATCTTCGCGGGCGTTGACGATGGAGACGATCCGGCGCGCAAGCTCCGACTCGCTGATCATCCCGAATGCGACGGGAAACACCTCGCGGCGGCGTGGATTCACCAGGAACAACGCTGGAACGCTCTGTACGCCAAACTGCGAAGATATGCCGTGATCCATCTCGGGCCGCGGATAGTCCGGCAAACCGATGCCGTCCTGACTGACAGGAATCACGCTGAAGCCGTGCTTTGCGGCGAAGTGGCGGAGCATGGGAGCCTCTGCATGGCAATACGGGCAGGTGGAGCGAAACATGAAGATCATCCCGTAACGCCCGGCGATCTCGTTCAGACGTTGCCTGTAGTGTGCGTCTTTCTCCTCGCGCCGGATCAACAACGCGCGTCCGTCGATCGGATGATCGATGGAATAGTCCAGCCCGGGATGAGTCCAGAGAACCCTTTGCCACGCATTGGCGAAGGCATCGGACTTGTCGTTCACCCAGTTTTGCAGGCGAATGTAGGCCACCATGTTCCTATCAGTGGGATGCATGACGGCCCTCTCCTTCAGCGACTTCAACTGCCTGCGGGCCTCCTCGATGGTCTTTGGTGGAAACGCATACGATTCTTCCCGCTGCCGTTTCTCCTGCTTCGGCGGCCTCTCATACCAAAACCAGCCGCGTTCATGATCGAAAAAAAACGATGCATCTGTGGTCTTCGCGTGAATCGCGCATGGCGGAAAGAGAATGGCGAACACCAGTACAATCCATTGCATCTGCCACACAGTCCGGTTCATGGAGCGATCCTGCCGCCGTTCGGCGCGCCGGAGTTGTAGTAATTACGCATGCGCGTCTGGATACGATTGCCGAGCTTGGTTCCATTCATCGGCGTCATTCGGTTCATGATGTCCGAATAGAATTCGGACAGGTTCATCTTCGAAAAGTCCAGGCGCTGAAATTCTTGCGGTGTGAATCCGCGACAATTGGGGGCTTGAGCGGCGCCCCAGCCGATGCCCAGCTGAGGGCGTCCCTGCTCCTGTATGATGCGCGCCAGTTTGGACGGGAAAACACACCAGACTTCCTGTATGCGCAGACAAATACCGAAAAGTCCTTTGGCGGCGCAGAAAGAACCGATGAAGTGCCCCGTAGCCGCCTGCCTGGCCTGGGCCAGCTTTTTCGCGCTTGCCGGGCACCCCTTGATGATATTTTTACCCCAGCCGGAAGGTGATGCCGTGCAGCAGTTCTTCGCTCCGAGGATGGTGCGGTTGCAATGTTCGGGGCCTCCCTTGAAGATACTGATCCCGCCGGAGGCGCTGGCCGAGGCGCCAGCCGCGGCCGCCGCCGCAAACCGCGACACGACATAGGCGAAATCGTTGGCCGGCGGCGTGTTGGTCTTGAAACAGGTGCCGGCCACGCACATGGCGGCGTTGCCGCACACTTGTCTTGTCACTGTCGTTCCCTTCTTGATGATGCACTGGTAGGTGTTTTGAAAGGTGGCGCATGAGCCATCCGGTTGCCTGCTGATGCACGCGCTGGATACCTGCTGACACCCTTTGGCAATCAGCGGCTTGCAAGTGTCCACCATCGCGCCAGGGCATTGGTATCTGTCGCGCCAGCGCCAGCATGGACGCAGCACCTTTTGCCCGGCAATGAATCGAGGGGTCTTGTCCACGCAAACATGCGTTTTCCGCACGCAATTGGGATCCGTGCGAGGATTGATTGCAGCCTGCGCTTCCGAAACGCACGCAAGCACAAGGAACAGTCCCACAACGATTATCGGCATGGCTGGTTCACCCACTGATCGCGGAATGTCACCGCATCGTGATTACGCGTAAATTTCAGTGTTGCATATCGATAGTCGGGAACCTGAACAGCTTGAACGGGTTGGATGCAGTATCGGCCGTATCGCCACCACCGTCCCTGCCTGTGCCAACCATAGCCCCATCGGCTGCACCGAGGTTGACACATGGAACCCCACATCACTGATCCGCAGCAATATCCCGTACGCCACTGTCGGCCGCGTCTGTAACGGTAAGAGGCGCCCGGGCCGCCATCCGAGCATGCCGTGTGCGTCGTGCCCATGTTTACGCGGAATTTCACGGAACACCGATTCCCATTGCAGCCGTTGCTCTTCATCAGAATCGGGGGCGCGGCAAAGCAATAGAAGTACCCCGACCATCCAACATAATAGATGGAACCGATGTTTTTCCAGCCTGTCGCCCAAGGTTGCGCGCGAGTGAAAAAATGGCCGAGATTGCGGTACCATTTGAACCAGTCGCAGTTTCCAAGACCATCGGAACCGCTGACCTTGATCCGCGTCGCCTGACCGGGAGCCGAACAGATGGCCTGGAACATTATATGTCCTGAATACCACCCATATTGATACGGCACGGTGATCCCGGAAATGGTGGTGGATGCGAGCGGAGTGCCAATGGCGCAAAACGGCCTGCTCCTGGCCGTCACGGTGAGAACCCGATCGCATGTGTTGCTGGTTACGGAGCGGCTTTTGGTACAGGTGAACGTGCCGTAGGTATCCGGCGTGGTCGTGGTCACGTTGCGGCAGGCGCCGGTTGCTCCCGGATTGACCCCGGCGATAGCTTGCGCGTTCTTCTGGATGGATTGCGCGCCCCGGATCAGGGGATCCTTTGCGGTGATATTGAACTGGGGGCGTGTTGCGGCCGAATGCTGGATAAATACGCCCGCACCGGTTTTATCCGACGTCACGGCCGTGCTTCCGGTTCCGGCATTGGAGAGCGCGGCGGGGTTGCGGTAGAGGGATGTCTGCGATGGATTGGCCGTGCTGAAGCCGGGTACACTGGCGTTTGTCGGCTGCGCTCGTGCGGATGATGTTGCCCTGTTCATCTGCGCATGCCCAAATGCCTGCGCGTCCTGGAAAGGTCCGGCATGGGCGCTGGCCATCAGCCATGCCATGAGCGCGCAGACCAAGCCGATGATCGCCCATCCGGAGATGGGCATTTTCCCCCGACCATTCAGATGGCTCATCGCCTGCTTTCCCTGCCCCGCGCGAAAAACCCGGTCTTGAGCCGGTCCAGATATGCATCCGCGCGGGATTGGGCCTCCGGCCTGCGCGTCTTCATGGCGCGCAGGGCGTAGTCCATGCTCACATCGCCGGAAATCTTCAGGTGCCTCGGGATGAAACCGTCACCGCATGACGGGCACTCGTCCTCCAGCAGCAGAACAAAACTCGGAACATTTGATACATGGAATCGTTCAAAAGCGACAGGATTGATGGAGACACCATCGACCCCCGATCGGCGAACGGCATCAGCGGTGGCGCGAAACGATGGTCTGCCACTTGAGTCCGATACCAATCCGCGCAGCAGTATGGCTGCGTGGGCCTGCTCAGCCTGGCGGACAAGGCGCTTCAGGCTTTCCGCCGGCATGGAAAACGACACGAACACCAGAAGGCCGGGGGATGCGCGCTGCGCGTCTCGCCCAAGCCCCGCCTTTTGGGCGTTGCGAACCACTTCATTGAAATCCGCATGCACGGAGGGCTGCCTTGTCAGGGATGGAAATGACGGAACAGCCACGCGGTCCGGATTGAATTGGAACAACTTCCCGCGTGCGCGGCGCGCGGCGTCACGCACATCGTCCGCGGATGGCAGGTCTGACCCGGCCTGCTGCGTCTTTTTCATTGCCATATCTGACGGGAACGGCGGCGCATCCGCGGCCCACGCCGCATGCACAGCCAGCAGCGCCACGACCACTCCCGCCCGACTAAAACGCACAACAGTCCCTTTTCCGCCAGGATTGCCAAACGAAATCCTCACCTTTGACGGGGAACTCCTTGCCCGGCGAAACGATGGTCTCAGTCCGCCCGAATGGGAGTGATGGCACGGTGCTTTGCCGTATGGGCAAAACCAGCTGATAGCGATACTGGTCCTTCACGACGATGGGAAATGGATAGGGTTGGCATTGTCCAACGCGCGCACTTGAGAAATCCGCGAGCAATTCCCGGTGCATCTTGGCCTGGAAGCGTTCCACGAGCAGGAGCGAGGCCATGACACCACCGACATGATCCGTCACCGTGCCAGTGAACGGATACAGCCCACCCTGGCATCCCGCACACCAGAACAACGGATTCAACGGCAGATCGGCGGTAGCGGCGGCGCAATCCGCCGCACACGCGGCCTGGGCAATCGGATTGCCGAACAGCAAGGCTTCCGGATTGAGGATGAGAGCCAGCTCGTCGTCGGACCACAGCGGATCCAGTTCGGTGACATAGAGAATGTCGAACGATTCCTTCTGCAGGCAGACGACATCCGTGATGATGTTCAGAATGAACAACAAGGGGTTGGCCAACCAATGCACATGGTAAAACGATGCCTTGCCACCATCTTTGTCTGCCTTGCGTGCGCCATGCGGCAATGTCATCCCGATGGATGACCCTAAATCCAACCCTCCCAGGGAAGGAAAACACAGCGGCTTTCTCACCACCTCGCCCAGACGAAGCGGCTCCCAAAAGGCGATGGGAATGCCGATTCGAACATACGGCGGAACAGATAACGGACAATGGCACAGCAGTTTCTTGCCGCTATCGCGTCGGGTATCGGGCAGAGATGGCGGTGCCTTGGCCACCACATAACCGCCTATTCTGATTGGGAACAGATTCTTCCAGTTGATATCGGCAATCGGATCGATGAACCTGCCGGAACAGGCGGCATTGGCAATGCCGGGAGCATGCGACAGCACGATGCCAGCGACCAGGAGAAACGCCATCCTCTTCATGCGATGCACGTTACTGCTCCATCCCCGCACGCGCAGAAAACCCGCTGGATCCAATTGCGGGTTTCAAAAATCGACCCAAGGTTTGCATGAGCAGTTAGCGATGCTAAGTGCTAAGCACGCATCATGCTTGACCGCCTTCGCTGCTCGCACCATACTTTTGCTCGCACCATACTTTTGCTCGCACAGCAGAGGCATGGCGAAAACATCAATAGATCAGCGGTGGAATTGCCATACCAAGAATATGGATAACCACTAATTGTGAATTAACAACCCATGTGGGCTGGCGAGAAATGAAATCTTATTAGTGGGGGGGGATGTGAAAACGCTAATAACATTATTGGCTATCACGAGTATTTTGTCTGCATGCATGCCTTCAGCGGCAGAACATTCAAAAGCGCTTCAGTCGAGCACTGAGCGAGAGACTACAGTTGGATTAGTTCAAAAAGAGATTACGAAAGGAATGTCGCAAGCTGAGGTAGCTTCAGTTTTAGGTTCACCCAACATTGTTTCAAAGGATAAGAACGGGCTTGAAACCTGGATATACGACAAGATCGCCACGGAGGTGTCCTACTCGGCCTCAAAAGAAGGTTTAGCATCAATCCTAATTGGCCCTAGGGCAAGTGGCGCAATCTCACAAACCCAGAAAACGCTGACAGTAATTATTAAATTCAAAGATAATGCCGTAGAAGAATTTAGCTATCACAGTAGTAAATTCTAATTACTATATTACTACAAAAAAGGAGGGGGCCATGAAGGGGATAAAGTATTTTGGTGTTGCAGGTGTGTTGCTTCTAATTGCCAGCTTAATGGGATGTGCCACGCAACAGCCTATTCCAGAAAAAACTCAGTTGCAAATTAGAGAATTCCAAACGAGAACGTATGATACGAATGATTACAAGATGGTAATGAAGGCTGTTTTAAATACTTTACAGGATGATGGATACATCATCCAACAAGCAAATGTGGATTTGGGGCTGCTAACAGCCAAAAAAGAAATAGATACGACCGATAAGGTTATGGCTGGTCTCAGTGCATTATCAGCAGCGCTTGGAGGTCACGGAAATGATGCCCGGTAGGAGAAAGAAACAATTATTGAAGCCACTGCTTATATCACTCCATTTGGAGAAGTAACTAAGGTCCGGGTTAATTTCTTAAAAAAGAAACTAAATAATAGAAATGAAGCTATGTCTGTTGAGCAAATCGTAGATGAACAATTTTACCAGAAATTCTTTTCGAAGGTAGACAAGGGCATCTTTATTGGTAAAGAAGGCCTTTGAGGCCTTCTATATAACCAACATTCTTTCCACACATTGCAACCGTGTGTATGGTTGAGAGAGGAAGGAAGCCTTTGAGATGAGCAACTGCTCCGGTATCGAAGAGACTTGCGCGGCAGCGTTTGACCGCGCTGCAGTTGGCGGAGGTGTTGGAGAATATGTTGAAGACCTGCCACCGGCGGGACATCTTCCGTTCGCAGTTTTACGAGCACAAGCGCCGCTTCCAGACGCATGGGTTGGAAGGTCTGAAAGACCATTTCAACGCCGACGGATTTTGTTCTGTAATCACCGAAATTGATTTGGGTTTCACCCCAATCCATGGAAGTGAGTATGGCAGCCTGCCGGAGCTTGCTGCAAAGGCTGTTCAGCCTGTTTCGGTGGGGGGGAAAGCGTTTGCTATGGCCGTCAGGGCAGTGAAGAGGTATGTGATGACGCGCTGTCTAACAAGGAGCACGTTCGGACGCAAACTACGCTGTGCTTCGTTTGCGCAGCACAGCTTGATCACTATGCCGCGATAACAGAGAGATGAAACAAAAGGGTAAGATCGAAGACAAACCAGGATCATTGGTGCCCGTTAATAGGGGTCTCTGGAATTATGCCTTTGAGAAGCTTGTGGAAGCGAAAGCTGGAATCCAGCAAATGGATTCTGCTTCGGATCGAGTTGCGTTTGAAGCAGGATGGATTCGGTTTGTGGACTCTCTTGAAGAGTTCTGGACAAGCTTTTTTGATGAAGGAAAGGAAAAGTTCTCCTCTTTCCAGCCCTGGGCCGGTAAGTTTAGAAAAGAACGGAAGGACGACCCTCTTCTTCAGTATCTAATTCAAGCAAGGCATCAAAGCCAGCATGGAAGAATCCCTCTCAAATGGCAGGAGGGTGCAATTGCAATCGCGCCTGGATACTTCGGGCATATAAGAAATATGAAAATCTTTCAGGACGGTAGTTTTGAAGTGGAGACCAATCCATTGGGGAAAGCCCACAACCAAGTGAAACTGGTCCATGAACCAGGAAAGCCGCTGCTACCAGTTATAGAAAACAAGAAGCATAAGCAGAGGTTCGATCCACCTAGCAGCCATCTTGGGCAACCAATCGGGAACACATCTCCCATATATGTTGCAAGTCTTGGGCTCAAATACTACGAGACAGTACTTCGTAGTGCATTGGCGAAGTTTAATGGCTGACTGTCGAGAGCATAACCAGCCCTTGGAGCCGACGCTCGTAAACTCGCACGGCTCACGTAAGTTTCCAGTTCATATTTCAGCCTGACTTTATGGCGCCATCTCCGCTACACGGAGACGCTTTCCATCCTGGCTGACGATGGCCGGCACATGCCGGATATGAAGTTTCCGTGTAAGCACGCCTTGCTGATCGAAATACACGCGCCGCTTCCACTGCTTCATCAGCTCAGTCGGCGATCCTTTCACGAGTATCGTTTTGACCTGGCCGTCATAGTGTTTGGCCATCGTTAGCGCCCACGCCACCTGCTCCTTGTCATCGCCATCGATAAACAGCAAATGCTTGCTCATCGCCAGATGGTCGAACGGATTCACCTTCGTACCGGGCATGTAGAGGATGCGCCCCTTGGCGTCGCGGATGGCGTGATCCAGCGTGAGCGTCGGATCGATATGAAACACACGCGTTTTCTCCGTGCGCGTGATGCCGGAAACCGGTTTGGGTCGTTCGATGCGCTTTTTTGCTATAGCCGCTTCCCGTTCCTGCAAGCGCTGCAGCTCGCCAGACTTCTGCATGGCGGACAGTCGCTTCTGGATGTATTCCAGAAAGTCCCTTTCGCGTATGGGGTAGGTTGGACCGATCACACCCAAATCGCCTCTATCATTCTGCACAGAGGCGAGAATCGCCATCGGAACCACCATGGTGAGGCCCAGAATCACATAGGCGGCACGAATGCTGACGCCGTGCTTCAGCCATGCTGGTGCGTTCAACCTGAATGCCATCAGAATATTCTGTAGGCGCGACCGATGATTTGATTCCGTCTGATCCACCCCACAGCCGCATAGCGGGAATCCAGACTGTCCGGATGCGTGCCGGCAACGGCGTATCTGCCTTGGGGGATTTCTCCGACCGGTCCAAGATTCAGCGGATGGCCATCACGGGTTTTCGCCTTCGCACATCCAATGACCATGACAAAAGTTCGCGTATGTGCGCGGTACTCGATGCAACCGGCATCCTCGGCGCGCACTTCGTCGCCCGGCATGCCGGCCAGGATTTTCACGAACGTGGCTCCGGCCGGAAAGTACGGCGGAAATCCCTGGAAGCGAAAGGCTACGAGCTGCCCCCTTTCGGGCATCTCTCTCTTGTGAATCAGGAACACATGACCGGGCAGAGAATGATCCAGGTTGATGCCGATAGTGAAAAATGGACGACAGAGCGCAACGGCAAGCGCCACAACGCCCATGGCATAAAGCATGCGCAGCAGCCACCGAATGATGCGGTCGGATGGCCGAATACGATCCATGAACGATGACATGGCGGCAATCACGGCAACAGCCTCCGACGCAACCGCTCCGTGATGTCCGGCGCGCCGGCTGCCACGGCCTGTCTGGGCAGGATCACCAGGTGTTCATCGCGGGAGATGCGAACAAGCTCCCCTTGCAACTTCCGGGCAAACGTCCCGATTCTGGATGTGTCATGCAGACGGCTTCTCGCTTCGTCGGCGAGGCCTGTAAGATCAACCGTGACGATCCGGGGTTGCTGCAGTTGGTGCCACCAGAGCACTCCGGACATGCCCAGCGCCAGAACGCAAGCCACCGTCAGCACGATCGTCCACCGCGTCATGCCCGCTCCCTGAGCACCTGTTCAATGGCTGATGTGATATCCATGCCTTCACGGGTCAGTTCCTTGATGCGAGCGAAGTCCTCGGCCTTGCTCGAATACAAGCAGTGTGGAATATGGATCCACGACAAGACGCCCGATGCCCATGCCCGCTGCCGAGTAGATGAACACCTCGGAGAACTCTCCATGCGAGGTTTTCAGGCTCATCAGCATCCGCTTCATGGAATCGTCCACCTTGAGCCTGCCGGATTCGGTCAGTTGCTCGACGCTCTCCTTTTTCTGGCGGAGCAGGAGCAGCCAGTCGGAATTCTCGAAGGCGGCGAGCGATGCGTCGTACTTGTAATAGTCGCCGATGGACTGTGTCGCGGTGATGAATGCACCGCCATACTTGCGCACGCGGCGGTATCCGGTCTCGATGAACTCGCCCGCCCCGCTCATCAGATCCCAGGCCTCGTCGATGATGCAGATTTTGCGCTGACCGCGTTCGCCCAGATACATGGCCTGCTGGATCTGATACATCACAATCATCAGCACCACGGCCTGCAAGTCCTTTTTAGCCTTCAGTTCCTCCAGCTCCAGCACGACGAAGCGGTTGTCGAAATCCAGCGTATTGCGCCCCTCGAAATAACGGGCGTACATGCCGCGCGCCGTGTATGGCAGCAGCATGCGCGCGAGGTCACGGGCGCGGTCGTCATCCTGGGCGGCGAGCCAGTCCGCCACATCGGTCACGGTCATGGTGTTGCCCCTGGACTCCCAGGATCGGCGGATGGCCTCCTCCAGCATTGCGTTTTCCAGGTCGTCCGTTTCTCTGGATGCAGCGGCCATGCGGGCAAGCAATGGCTTGAGCAGCGCCATCTCCTCATCCAGATCGCGCACATGCGTGAAGGGGTTGATGCAGATGTTGCTATCCGGCGCGAACTCGATGAATTCCCCTTCCAGCAGGCGGCAGAGCTTCTCGTAGCTTCTCCCAACATCGATGATCCAGACGCGCCCGCCGATGCCGAGATAGGAAAGTGTGATTTCATTGAGCAGGAACGACTTCTCCGATCCGCTGGCCGCGGCGACGGCCACGTTGTAGTTGCCCTCCTTGTTATCGAACAGATCGAAGTGCATCACCTGACCGCGCCTGGAGTAGAGCATCAGCGTCGGTGTGCCGGTGCCTTTCCAGTCGGCGAGCAGCGGTGCCATGTGCATCGCGTTGCCGGTAGTCTTGGTCGAGTATCGCTCCATGCGCTTGATGTCCGACCACATCTCTTTTGACAGCGTCATCGGCAACGCCGCGAGCAGGCCCTGCGTCTGCATGAAGCGGTCGAGGCACGATTCCCAGCTCTTCCCGCGAAGCACGGCACGGGCAGCCTGTTCAGCCTGAACACCCCGCCCCCTGGGCGCAAACAGCACCAACTGGTGGTAGAGCTGCACCATGCTGTGTCCCTCGGCCAGGGCATGCATCACGATGTCCCAGTCCCGTTTCTTGAGCGCGAAATCGGGCAGGAACTTTGCCATCGGCGTTTCGGCATCATGCGTGGCTCGGGCCGCCTTCATCTGCGCGCCCGCCTTGGCCGACTCCAGATCAGGAAGGTGAACGCCCAGCGTGAACAGGAACGGACACGGATACTGGAGATTGGCCTGGTAGAAATCGCCGACAAGGCCGGACATTCCCCACAGTGGAAATTCCTCGGGGTAATTCTTGACCGACATCATGCGCACCTCAGTGCGCCCATTGATCAGGATGTGGTCGGGCTTCACATCCAGTGTCGTGCCATAATTCAGGATCTGATTGCGAATCAGCCTGCCGGGGTCATAGGCGATGTCCCGGTCGTAGTCCTCCTGATTCAGCATCTCGGCCAGCCAGGTGATGAGCGCGGACGGACTCATATCCCATGCCGGCAGATGCGCGCCGGCAAGCACGGCCTTTGCTCCCCGGCGCAGCTCGATAAGCCGCGCGCGATTCTCCTCACTCATCCGCCCTGGCAATGTCACGGAGACAAACACCCTGAAGTCACGAATAAGATACGGCGCGCTGTTGAACAGGGATGCTCTCGCGCCGCTCAGGATGTATTCCACACGGCGTCGGGCCAATGTCCGGTAGATGCCGCTTGCACGTTGGCTGTCCGATGTCTCGCTTATCCGGATCGAAGCCCAACCGGCCAACATTGAACGGATGTTCGGAGATGCGTACATGTGCACCTGGATACCCGTGTCGGGCGGCCAGCCGAGAGTCAGAAGGCTCGTCAGGATACGCGCCATCTCCATGTCCGCGCCAACCTGTGGCATGCACTCCATCACGAACCCGTGCGAGTTCTCGTTTTCATAGACGCAATCCGCTGCATCGGCGGCCAGATACGGCAACCAGTGGGAGAAGCGCGGCGCCTGGTGTGACGCCGGGTCCAGAGCGTCGGGTTCGATCAGCCGGCGCAATGCACGCATCATTGATGCGCCTCCGGCTTGGCGGATGCGGCTGCCCGCGAGGCCTGTTGCCCGGAGTTCTTCGCGGGCGGAATCACACGCGGCACGAAATGCTTCCGGATGCTCCCCCGCGCCCTGTCGATATACCATCGGCCATGATCCAGCACCAGATAAACGTAGGTCTGATCGTGGTAATCGCCGTCCACGTCCACCCATGGCGCCATCCATACACGCAGCACACGCTCCCCGGACCGGATTGGATCTCCCGGGCGGATGATCGCCGGCATGCCCGTGGGAGAGTCCGGTGACCCCACATGCTGCCGGTGCGCGTTGGCATAAACCTGGGACACTGACCGGCACCCCGGCCCTGTCATGTCATCCGTGCAGGAAAATTTCGGGGTGGCACACCCCATGAGAAGCACGGCCACGCTCGACACCATCAACATGGATCGAATGGAATGCTTGTTCAGCCTGAACATTTTCATTGCCCCTTGCCCGGGCCGCGCAGCCACGCCGCAAGCGATGCCGCGGAGTCCGGCGCGCCCTGCATGATGCGCCCATCGGGCGCAATCAGTCCCGGCGTGCCGTTGATGCCAAGCTTCGCTGCCAACTGGATGTTGCGGTCGATGGGGGTTGCGCAAGCGCCTCTTTTCAGCTGCTTGCCGTTCAGCATTACGTCCAGCAGTGCCTTGTGACGATCTTTCGCACACCATATGGATTCCGCCTTGGCGCGGGCATCCGGATGAATGGACTCAAGCGGAAACAGAAAGGTATAGACCCGCACCTTTGGCATCTCCTTCATGATTTTCTCCAGATGCTTGCAGTACGGGCACTCCGGGTCGGTGAAGACGGCGAGCCTCATGCCATCCTTTGGCCCCGAAGCGATGGCATCACGAAGCGGCAGATCCTTCCAACTCACCCGGTTGATATCCGCCAGCCGGTTGGCGGTCAGATCCCGGCGCGTAGCGGGATCATAGATATGGCCCATCAGGAACAGTTTCCCGCGCTTGTCGGTGTAGGCGATGTTTCTGCCCATGACGACCTCATAGACGCCGGCAATGGGCGAACGGTTGACTGCCGTCACCGTGGTGCCGGGCAGCGTGGCCATGACCGCCTGGCGCACATCCTTGCATTCCGGGCACTTCCCGCCTTGTGCGAACGCCGCGCCCCCGTCCGCAACGGAAAGGGCTGCAATCATGATGGCCTGTTTCATTGTCATGGTTGTTTCTCCTTGTGCCACCGGGGCAAACGCACGCCCCGGTTGATGATGACATCCACGGCGCGTCCCGCGTCCACCTCGATCACCGGATAGAGCTTGTTCGCCTGCTGGATGTAGAAATCCGCCAGCTTGTTGAGCGCCTTGCCGACGCCGGAATAGATGCCGGCGCGTGCGGCGGCGCCCGGCTGGATCGTCGAAGTCACGCCCAGCGGTGAGACCGACTGTGTAGAAAGCGACTGCGTGAAGGCGTCGCCAATCCCCGAGGCGATTCCGGCGAGCAATGCCTTGGCCAACACCTGCCCCTGCTTGCTCACCAGCCGGCCGCGCATGCCGACCTTGCCGTCCTCGCCCGTCACATAGCCATCAATCGCCTCCTCGATGGCGTGGCCGTCATCGTCGATGCAGGCGAGCTTCTCCAGCCGGAGATAGGCGCGCTCACTCGATATGTCGCCGTAGCCCGCGGCCGTGATGAAACACTCCCGGAAATTCTCCCGGTAACGGTTTGGCATCTGCGTCATGTCCGTCACTTCCAGGAGCACCGGCTGCGGGTTCTGCTGCGCCTGACCGCCGGTGGCCGCGTCCAGGCCATTCAGCAGACGCGCGGGCGTGAAGCTGATGGCCAGCCATGCGCTCCTGTCATCGTTCTCCTTCGCGGGCTCATCGACGGGAGGACTCATGTGTACCACCAGCATGCCGCCACTTTGCGGAGGGGAGGGATTTTGCGCCGGTGGCATGCCGGTGGTAGCTGGAGCCTGGCCGCTGGGCAAATTGATCGGCTGAGGCGTAATCGGGGCAATGGTCGTTCCGGTCGGCGCGGTATTGGGGCCGATGGCCGGTATGGATGCCGGCGCGTTCATCGGTTGCGGCGGCAGGGAGGGAAGCGTCGGATTGAGCAATGAGCCACCATCCTCCACATTGAAATGGCTCTCCCCCACGCCCGCATCCGCGCGCTCCTGGCGCAGGCGATCGATCTCCTGCCTCAGTTCACGGATCTCCTGTTGCATGTTCCGCATGTCCGATTCGGACTTGGTGATCCAGATATCCTTGTCCGACACGCCAGCACCTGGCGCGGTAATCGAATGCACCTCGACATCGCCCGGCGCATCGACCGGCTGCATGTCCGCACTTTCTTCGGAACGTTCGCTCAAAGAGACGCTGATCACAGCCAGAACCAGCAACACCAGCACAATGCCGCCAGCCAGCAGCCATTGCTGCCCACGCCGGCTGCCCTGCTCCGCCAGGTCGCCGGGAAGCTGATGCTTGTTGTTCAGGTTGAACAACCCGAGAAGCCAGCCCTTGATGGTTCCGGGGTTCCGTTCCGGCGTGTCACTCATGGCCCACTTCCCGGACGATGATGACCATCGTGGCATTGCCGGGAGGAATGCTGACCGCTCCTTCCGCATTCAGATGCATGCGCTCCACCGAGACGGCGGCGACGCCATTCGAATACAGCTCCTGCTCGGCCATGCGGATCACCTTGTCGCCGCTATTGGCAAGCCGATAGCGCTCCACGTTGAAATCTCCGCAGCGCATGACGCGGTTCAGATGGAAATTCGTTCCCTTCCAGAGCGGTACGCGCTTGTCCGTTTCGGAGATCTCACAATGGCGAGGCACATCGCCCAGGGCCATGGCGCGCACCAGGCGTTTGATCCTCGCCTCCCGCTTCTCGACACCTGCGGGATTGCTTACCTGCGGCCGCTGCCTTCGGGGGCGAATGACCAGGCTTTGTCCGGAAATGCGCGCGGGCTTCAGCAACAGGGTATAGTCCCGGCCCTCGGCGTCGGTGAGAAACAGGGTGAATGCCTTGTGTTTGTCCGGCACGTTCTCGTTCACTCGGACAAATATCTGTCCCCGCTTGTCGTCCGTCTCGATGGCGATGCGGCCGCTTCGCGGGCCTACCGCCATCGTGATAAAACCTCCGGCGATGCGGATGCGGTTCGGATCGTGGTCGGAGATGCGGGCGACCAGGGAGTCAGAATCGGCCGCATCCAGAATCTGGATGGCGAACGCGCTAGTCGGCGCTGCCGTCAGAATCATTGCCGCCAACAAGCGCAATACTCGTGACATAAAACCTCCCGTTAATGTTCTTGCAGCCGATATCCAGCTTTCTTGTCTTCGATGATCCGAGCTTCCCGCCGATGAAGGTCTTCAGCTCGCCCTCCACCTGGATGCGGCAGCGGCTTTTCGACAGGTAGATTTGATTCGGATAAAACATCGTGGACATCTGGTAGCGATCGAAGCGTTCCCGCTTCGCTTCCAGTTCGGACTGAAGCTCCCCGTAAGCCTCCGGGATTAGATACGGTTTCAGTTGCTCTGCCTGAAACTTCAGGCTTGCCGGCGTGGCATTGAGCATCATGTAGGCGATGAATGTGCCCATCTGTTCCAGATAGGACGGACTGAAATCCGATGTTGAAACCCAGAAGTCCTTCGCCACCGTCGGCGGAGCCGCCACCTCCATCCGAATATCCGTGGGCGCCGTCAGCAATCGAACCAGCATAAGCAAGGCGACGGCGATGGAACCAAGCAAGGCGGCGCGCAGGAAACGCACCTCGCTGGCGAGTCGCTCGATTCCGTCCGCCAGACGTTCCCGTCTCATCCGACGAACCTCGTCACATACGATGGCGGCGTACGCTTCAGTCCCATGTCCACCGGCAGATACCAGTAGGCGGTATGGACCAGATAGCCACGTCCGCGACCGGACTTGAGGCGGCCGATGGCCATGCCGGCAATCACTCCGAGGATGGCGCCGGCGATAACCATGTTGACCACGATGGAGAAACCGATGATGGCGACGACGATCAGGGCCTGATCAAAGTCCCACCACAGGAATTTCTCCGGGTCGTCCAGATGACGCGGCATCCGTAAGCCCAGGCGTTCTTGCGAGTCCATACCGCCCATGGAATCAGATCGTCGCCGTGGCCACGCCCTGGATAATCGCCACGCCGTAGGCGACCAAAAACGCAATGCCGATGCCGAGCAGCGGCGGCAGCAGGCTCTTGGTCCATGCGGCCACGCCCAATCCAATGAAAAAGCTAAGCACCGCGAAGATCTTGCCACCGTAGCCTTGCACCCATCCAACCAGCGTATTGTAAGCAGTCTGGAAGACCAGACCTGTGGTGCCGGCGTAGGCCTCTGTCGTGGTCACAATCAGCATGACCGCCATCATGCCCATCATGGGCAGCATTTTTTGCATCTGTTTCATCGTTTACTCTCCTTTCTGATGTAGATTTCCACTCGCCTGTTTTCAGGACGGAGTCCGGGTTGCCGCGCATAGCAGCACTTGCCGAATGCGCGGATTTCATATCCAGGTTGGCGCTCCAGGTGCTCGGACAGCCAGCGGCGCACAGCCTGGGCCCTTCGCCATGCCAGGTGCTGGTTGTACGCCATGCCTCCTGCCGCGTCGGTGTAACCGCGAAGGATGATCGTGGTGTTCCGGCCGATGTCCTTGAACAGGCCTGCTAGTTTTGTCTTCTCGTTGGGCTTGATTGTCGCGCTGTTGAAATCGAAATGAATAATGGCAGCGGGCTTCCACTGCTTTACTACTGCGTTTGCCTTCCTGGGTGGGGTGGGCTCCTTATGCGGTGATTCGCCAGTCTCCGCGGTCTTGGGTGTCAGGGATGGGCAAGCACCGCACCAGACGAAGCGCTCTTTTCCGTTCGCCGTTTCCTGCGCGATGCCATAGACCGCCACGGGCTTTGAGGATGCATCCGCCTTGTTTTGTTGCGGATATGGAGTATCCGTAGCGCATCCCGAGATCAGGGCTGTTCCAAGAATAAGAGGCAGAATCCATCGCATGGCGGCAAGTCTTGGTCATGCATCGATGGTTGGCATAAAACCTTCCGGGAAACGGTGAGGGTTTCTATCGCCCCCTCTTAAACTACCCCCGTACTACTTTTCAGGGGGCAATGGCAGGCAAGCAATATGGCGACAGGTTGGAGTCAGCATGTAACCGAGCCATCTGACCTGCTGCGTCTCCTGATTCCATTTCAGCTCTTATCATCTGCACCACGATATATCTCGACCTTGGCAGTCTCTCCATCGCTAGTGCTCTCCTCGCACAGTGGCGACCTAACCAGTTGGAATTCATCATCCATTACCATTTCTCGCAATGTCCACCATACTCATCAACATAGGCCTGATTTCTTCGACTGTTTCATGTAGCGTCGCTTTTGCACTGTTTCCAACAGCGGCACGTCTTATAAATGCAGCCCATTGCTTCTGCTTCATATCATCCCTTGAAAACTCACCGGTCAGAGCGACCGGCGTATCTGATGGAAGCGCAGTGCCACGCCTCCTGAATGTATTGGCTATCGCCATGGCCAGCGTGTCGCAATCCGGTTTCATGAACTTCGATAATGCCCAAATGTCATAGAAATCTTTCATCCTGCTATTGGCAAACCCCAGGTGAACCATGGCCTCAAACTTCTCCGCGATGACGGTCTCGACCGGATAGGCTTTCAGCTTTGGTGCTGGCATGTCGAGAAGAACCGGATACTCGATTTCCTGTGCCGCTGGCGTAATCACGTCGCCGATACCTATGTCCGCCTGAATCGAGATACGGGCACCTGATAGCTTTGCTGTCATCGTGATCCGAATGCCACCATAGGCATCTTCTTCTCTGATCTCTTCTGCGCTCACGGACGCAGGATCAAATATCAGCCCGTCATCCGGTTCTACAGACTGATTGCATAGATTGGTAAACACTTCTCTGAGGTAATCCATCGATGCTTCTCCGGACTTGAGGAAATCAGCGTCTTTCGTAGCCCTGAATGCATCACCACTCCAGTACGAGAAAAGCATCGCACCTTTCAGAACGAATTCATCCCGATACCGGGAGACGGACAATCGATACAGTAGTCGCTGTAAGCCATAGTCGGTCAGAATACGGTTGAAATTGACCTTCTGCTCACGCGAGATATTCAGCAGTCGTTGCCGAATTGAGGCTGCCGTATTTGTGCCTTTGCCGCTCATGCGATGAGCGTCTCAAGGTATGGCCGCATGACATTCTGAACGCGGCAAATGACAGCATACTTCTGAATTTCGTCCATTGTGAATTTCCTTGCCTTCCAGCCATCCTTCAGAGCCTCGATGGCCACATCCAGGCCGATCTTGTTTCTGTATTTGAAACAGTCGGCAACCGTCTTTGCAGGATTATAAACAGGAATGGAAACTCCATCGATCACGCGATGTTCGATGCCGCTCTTAAGGGCGTCTCCTGAGAACCGTACGATCCGGATCGGAAGATCTTTTACCTGTGGCAGCCAATCTTTCCGATCAATCGCCAGCCAGACTTCAAAGGGTGCCTGTGTCGTCAGCTCATGCATGGCCAGTGCAGAAAGCAAACATACCGTACCCTTGGGAATCCGCTTGCAGACCTCTACGACAGTCTGTTTCTCTGAAAGCTCTGCATTGGCCGCCATATATATGCCCCGAGAAGAGCGAAGGAGGATTCCACGTTCATAAAGGCGACTCAGATAACGGCGTGGAATGTTGTACGCATCAAGATCACGAGGGCGAATCATACCGCGCTCTTTAAGTAGCGATAGAATTCGTTCTGTAGCTGTCTGACCACTTTTTGTTCGTCCCATAACCTTGGCCTTTGATAGTAAGTGCCGATACTTTAGGACAGCATGACGAGAATAACAACCAGTAATGCGTGGCTAGGTTGATCCCAGATACTCATTGGGACCCTAACGTAATAGATAGGCCAGTCTGTCTGCCTCTACAGGTTGGCTAAACAAATATCCCTGGATCATTTCACAGCCAAATGTTTTCAGTAGATCCGCCTGTTGCTGATGCTCCACACCTTCAGCTACGACGAGTAAATCGAACTCATGAGCAAGCGCGATCATTGCTTTAACAAGTTTTTTGTCGCGTTTGCTTTTCAGAATTTCGCCAATGAACCTGCGATCAATTTTTAGCTCGGTCGCGGGTAAATCACTCAAATACGCCATCGAGGAATAACCAGTACCAAAATCATCAATCGCCACACCAAAGCCCTGATCGCGAAGAAAGCTTAACCTCTCAATGGCCAGTGTTGCGTGTTTCATCACGGCGCTTTCCGTCACTTCTATGATAACCTGGCTCTTGTCGACTTTTCGGGAATCAAAAGCGTCTACAATGAAAGCCGCGATTGATTTATCCAGCAGATCACGTGTTGAAATATTTATTGCCACTTTTACCTGGATGCCCTGATGTCGCCATTCAAGCATTTGACGAGCAACTTCTGTAACTACCCAACGAGTGATTTCACAGATTAAGCCGGTTTTTTCTGCAATGGGGATAAACACATCAGGGGTAATGCCGGAATCAGGCCAGCGCAATAACGCCTCAACACTTCGGATTTCCCCTGATTGTAAATCTACTTTTGGCTGATAGTTCAGTGTGAGCTCACCATTGCGAACCGCGTGCCGTAAACGCCCAAATACCTCCATATGAAATGATGCGGAGCGATCCGCAACTCCGTCATGATACACAACCGGAATATGCTCTGCCTTTGCCTGCTTGACCGCTTTCAGAGCCCCTCTGATCAACTCCTCCGCATTATTACAGTGGGTTGGATACGATGCGACTCCAATCATGACACCAATATTGATACAAAGCTCGCCGACCTCGATGGGGGCTTCCAGTGCGTTTGTCACTTTCTCAATGACTATTGATGCTTCGTCGTCGCCAACCGTTGGCATCAAGACCGCGAATTCATCTGCGTCCATTCGGACGACTGTATCGGATTCCCGGACGCTGGCCACAAGGCGCTTTGCAATCTGCTTCAGCACCTCATCGCCAATTTTGTAGCCAAACAGATGATCAATATCTGACATGGGAAAGGGATCGAGATGAAATAGCGAAACCTGGGTGCCGTTTCGTCTTGCATGCGCCAATTCCAACTCAATCATGTCGTGCAACAGCAACCTCGAAGGCAGCCCCGTCAGGTTGTCATGCAATAATTTGACTACGTTCGCCTCTGACATGTTTTTTGTCATGTGACATTTCCTCTCAGCAGTTCGTGCAAAACAGAGCTCAATCGTTCGGGGCTATATGGCTTGGAAATGATGCCTTCAATAACGGATAAAACACTTTCGTCGACAACGTGGCTCTGGTCATAACCGGTCGCCAGGACAATCGGAAGACCGGGGCAGATTTTCTTGATTTGAATTGCTGCCTCCCCACCTTGAACATGAGGCATGACAACATCCATGATGACAGCCGAAATATGGTTCGCGTATTCGCGGCACAGACGAACCGCCCTGTCTCCGTCTTCTGCCACAAAAACGTTGTATCCGAGCTGTTCAAGCACTTCTCTCCCGGTTTCCCGGACAATCACGTCATCATCCACCAACAAAACAAATTCGCCATGACCTTGATGGATAACCTCCATCTCGCCTGTTTCATCGGAAGCAGCTTCCACCAGGGGAAGAAAAAACCTGAAGGCCGTGCCGCCTCCTTCTTCACTTTCCACAGCTACAAACCCGTGATGAGACTGCACCACACCATGGACCATGGCCAAACCAAGTCCGGTCCCCTTGCCCTGTTCTTTCGTGGTGAAGAACGGCTCCATGATTCTGGAGAGGTGTTCTTTCCTGATGCCGCAACCATTATCCATGACACACAATTCAGCGTATCTGGATTCCGTGGGCTTGAACTGGCTCAAGGATGGATGCTCAGGGGTTGCGCCATCAAGTGTGACCTGGATGACTGGATGTTCCCTGCCGTCCACGGCATCCCGGGCATTGTTGATCAGGTTCATCATGACCTGTTGCAATTGGGTGGCATCCGCGTAAGCGACCATGCGTTCATCGGTTATGTCGCAATGAAACTCGATATTCTCGGGAAGTCCGACCTGCGCGAGCTTGGATGCCTCCTTGATGAAACTGTTGATAACCAGGCTGGTTTTATTGACGGCACCCTTTCTCGCAAACGTCAGCAACTGGTTCACCATGTCTGCGGCACGAAAAGTCAGCGCCTCCATTTTGGTCAAGCGCTCATAGACCTCTTCATTATCCTTGATTTTGCCCTTTGCCAGATAAAGCTGCCCCGTCAGACCGCTCAGCATGTTGTTGAAGTCATGTGCGATCCCGCCTACAAGGGTGCCAACCGCTTCCATTTTCTGCGCATGGCGCAACTGACTTTCCAGTTCATGGCGTTTCGTGTTGTCCTGTTTAATGGTCACAAAATGGGTGATTTTTTCTGATGAAGTCAGATCGATGGGCGTGACGGTGATTTCGGCCAGATATTTCTCTCCGTTCCTTCTTTTTTCCCATTGCTCCCCCTTCCAGACGCCAAAATGCCGAATCGAACGCAGAAACTGCTCCTTCCACTCCGTGGTTGCCATATAATCTTCGATTGAGGCCACCTGTTTGCCGATGAGTTCATCGTCGCTATAGCCGGACATTTCCCGGAACGCCTGATTCACATATTCAATGGCGCCATCGCGTCTGGTGATGATAATACCATCTCCGGCATTCTCGACGGCGCTGGCCAGCATGCCGAGTTTCGCCTGCGATGTTCTTATGGTGGACTTTAACGGACGGATAAACCAGTAATAAAGGGGAAAGGCGATAACAGCGGAAAGCAGAAAGGCGTCAGCGATTGCGAGCGGGAGAGGAGACAATACATCGTCGATGCCCAACCAGGAAAACAGGAGCATAATGCTCACTTCCGCACTGACGATCACAGCGAGCAATTGTAACGCCACCCTCATGAACAAATCCTTGACATACTCGATCAGAAATGTTGGGGGGGGGGGTGGCATGATCATCTTATACGCGCTCCTCTATCCGCATCCAATTTGACATGGGCAAGTAACCTAAGCCTTAAGAAGAGTCAAATCCAGATCAAGAGAAACGCGAATGCGATACCAGTTCTGAATGCCGATTCAGCCCAAAACGCCTGAAAAAAGGCCCCCGGAAACGGGGGCCTGGTTTTGAATTACGCTGCCTGCTTTTGTTCTTCCCGCATGGAGAGCAGAAAGTCGCAAGCCTGTTGCGCTCTGGACGCCGCCGTGAAAATGGCGCGGGAATCCGACTTAAGCAGTTCCAGCCAGCTGTCGATATACGACGCGTGCTGCAATTGCCCGGCAATGCCGGCATGAGCGCAAAGGAAGGCCGAGCCCAGTTCCGCGACCAGTTCTTCCGCCGCGTAGCTGGCGTCGCCAAAGCGACCGGATAGATCGCGGTTCAGCCGTGACTCATGGCCGGTCCAGTGCGTCAGCTCGTGGAACAGGGTGGCAAAGTAGGCATCGCGGCCTTCCTCCCCCGTCTTGTCCGTGAACGCGCGCAAGGGCGGCATCACGATCCCGTCTTCCTTCGGCATGTAGCAGGCCCTCGGCCCGAAAACCTTTTTCGCCCCGCTGCTTGTGAAGATATGCCACGCCAACTCGTACTGGTCGCCTCCATCCCACCGAGGCTTGTCCAGTCCGGGGTGGTGCAGCTTCTTCAACACGGCCTCGTCACCTTCGCATTGCTCGATATTGAACACGACGAAGGAGCGCATGATATGGATGATATCGGATATGTTTTCCTCATCATCGTCATCCGTCCTGCGCTCGACCGTCTTCACGAAAACCACGCGGACGCCTTTCTCCCCCTTGCGAATGGAGAGACCGGCGCCCTTGGCCTGCTTGAACGTCAGCCAGCGGCTGAACTGATAGCCGTTCTTTTCCATCGCCAGCCACAACAGCAGGACATTTACGCCGCTGTAGGGTCGCTGGCTTACGGCGTTCATCGGCACGCCGTTTGATGCGGACCATGGCTTGACCCACGGCGCGCATCCCTTTTCAAGTTCCGCGATGATGCGGTTGGTCACATCCTCGTAGATGTTTTTCATGGCTTCCTCCTTTTGAAATAAAAAGGGGGAAGCGCCCCGCAGGGGAATCGCTTCCCCCTCGGGGTTGTTGCCGGTTCAGACTGAACCGGCCATGAACGAAAAGGGTGTCCGAAAGACACCCTTTTCCGGTTGAATATCAGGCGGCCTGGGTTTTCGTCGCCCCTTGATTGGACTGCTCACCCTTCCTGTAAAGAATGCGGATGGAATCCGCCACGATCTGGGTCAGCCTGACATCGCCCTCATCACCCTTGAACTGGCTGGTGTTCAGGTGTCCGAAGACCAGGACCTTGTCACCCTGGACCAGGTTGCGGCTGATATACCCTGCGGTATGCGTGAAGCCGACCACCCGGAACCAGTGCGTCTCCTGGGTCACCTCGTCACCTTCGTCCCTGTAGCTCCGGTTGTAGGCCAGGCTGAAGGACGCGAACGTTCCCTCATCGTTGACCTTGATGTTGGCAATGTTGCCTTCGATGATGACCTGATTCTGGTTCATTTGAATGCTCCTTTTCGTTCTTGAATTTCCGCGATGGAATTTTTCCCTTCGCGAACCGGGCGCGCCGGATCCCGGATTGAACATCCGAAGATCGGCGCATGTTTGGATTGGGCCTGCCGATGCGTGATGTCTGCCGTATATTCAGAGGCCGAACACCACGGCCAGGGCGATCACCTGGCTCAGCAAGACGTAGATTGGAAACAGGCGCAGTTGCAGCATGTCGTACTCCTTTGAATGCCAAAGGGACATGACAACCGCCCCGAAGGGATGCGTGTCATCCCTTTGGGAATTGAAATGTGCAGGGAAACCGGCCGTGGCCGGGATTTGCGATTTGGAAATGCCATCAGACGATTTGAAGTTGCTTCAGTTCCACCGTAGCGGAGATTGCACCGGATTCAGCCGTAACCGAATCCCGAAGCGGGCGCAAATAATGGCGCGGTTATAGACCGGATACGTCCCGCCTGTCAGGAAACCTGCGGAAATCTTCCACAGGGTTTGTAGGGATTCGGTGGCTGAAGGAGCGCCTGAAGTCAGTGCATTGCAGACCATACATCCGTTGCCAGCCGGCGCGTTGGCGGCGCCTGCTTGCCCACACTCCCGGGCTGCGCCTGGTTCGCCCACAGCCCCGCCCACAATCGGGCAGGGTAAATATGGCCTATCCCTGCATTTCCTCATGTGGACGGCCCCGACGCCATGTCTTCCCGTGACGATGCCACGGAGAACCGGCTTGGACGACCCTGATGGACAAGCAGGCTCAAGTTTCAAAGTCCCCGCAGGCGCGCCCATTGCCTATCCGGCAAGTCTCCCTCGCGGTCGACTTTTCCCCCGGCAAACCATGGGCGCTGCGTCTGGCTCCACGGATTCGCCAGCCGATGCCTGCTCCGGCTCGATTTCACTTTCCGGTCGCCGGGACTGCTCCCCCGTTCAATCGGGCCTCGTTCACATCTACCCCCGACCCCGACATCGGGGAGTCCGTGCAGGCGGGTCCCCCCGGCCCCCCGCCTGCACGGGGTGAGTGCAAAGCCACGCTGTTCAGCAACCGACGAGGCATCCCCGCGCTAGTGCAAGGCTCTCGCTGCGCTCGCTTTTGCCAGCACTAGCGCGGGGATGGGCGCAACACGCTTGACAACTTCCGTTGAACAACGATTCCCGCAAAAAACCGGCCGACGTTTGACAGTGGTTTGCCGACGCCGGCCGCCACCGATCCTAGTCTTCTCCGGGTTTCCCGGGAGGTCGACATGGATTTGCAGTCCGAGTTGCAGGAGATACGGCGCACGAGAAAGCGGGCCCGGCGCAAGTCCTACCGGGCCAGCCGCCTGGACCGCTATCGCGCCGAGATTGAAGAACTGAGGCGCAAGGGAGCGTCACTGGAGGACATCCGCCTGTGGCTGCGCCGCTACAAGCGCATGCGCATTACCAGAACCGCCATCCACTATCGATTACGACGCTGGCAAGAAAAATAACCGCAAGAAAAATAACCGCTATGGAACAGCGGTGGTGGGATGTATACTTGGAGGATGAGAAGGCTCTCCTCAAACTGGCTCCAGATACTACTAGTCAACGAGAGCACGAGCGCCGTCTGAGCGAACAATGGTCACATGCGTTCTCGCCCTTGTGATTGCAACGCGAAGCAAGCGGCGACTCCTTTCAAACGGCGGCTGCTCTCGGGTCATATCAAAGAAGAAACCGGAATAAGGACCTTCAACGATCACAACCCCATCGAATTCCTTGCCCTTTGATTTGTGCATGGACATCAATACGCAGCCTATAGGTTCTTGATCGGCCGCGATCAGACGCTCATATTCGAGCGTGTCGGTAACCAGTGAAGCTGCCCCTTGGTAATGCCCGGTCTCCAACCACAACTCTGCAAGTCCTGCACCTAACGTATCGGTAGCTCGAAACAGCCGCACCATCCGAGCTTCGCGATACAGCTCATTCAGCGGACGAATGTCATTCAGCAGACTTCTCGCCGTCCGCCAATCGACCAACGGATCGCCGATAAACTCAACGCCTTCATCAAAGGCGGCAAGCAGACCTTTTGCAGCGTTTATGCGCGGATTCTCCGATTTGCGTACTTTCTCGCCATCCGCACGGAATTTTCTGACCTTTTCGAAAGCATCCTTTGACGGTGACGTTGCGTTCTTCAACTCATAAAAATGAGCGATTGCTTCCAACGTAACCGCAACAGGAGCTTCTGCGCTTTCATTCGACCATTCCATAATCGAGGCAACGACAGCCCCTGCAGCAGCAGAAAGCTCAGCATCCCAGACTACGCTATGGTCAATCGGCGACAACTGCGTCCCGTTATATTCATTTGTCTCGCTCAGTATTCCAGATATCTGGGCGACAAGGCGATTGCTGCGTGCCAAGATCGCCACACAGGGATCTTCTATACCTTCCTTGCGAAGTTTGCTCAAGGTCCATATCACTGCTGCATGAACAGTCGCTGGAAACCTGTTCGATCTGTAGTATACAACTTTGACGTCATTAACCTCTGGAAGTGGAGATATGTTTCTCAGAACGGCATCAGCGAATCCCAATATCCCACCGCGCGGGCTTCGATGGTTTTCTCCTCCTAGATCAAAAGTTTGCGGTGCCACCGCATCACAGAGGCTCTCGATCCGCCGCGGGTCGATATCGTCCCGATAGTCGAATATGCGTTGATCCCGGTCAGCCAGGCAAAATACTCTCGTAACAGACGCTAGAGCCTTCACGATACGCCATTGCTCATCGTCCGTATCCTGGAACTCATCAACGATGACAGTTGGATAACAATTAGCCAGAAGCTCCTTCAAAGCCGTGGAACGTTCCAGCAATTCCGCAACGCCGGAAGCAAAAAGATCAAAGCAATATCGTGCTTCGTCGTTCGCTAGTCGTGCTCGTTCTTCCTTCCAGTCGCCATCGAACTTAGCCTTCTCAAGTCGCTCCTGGGTAGGATACATTATCGATACAGCTTTGCCGGAGAGCAATTTGCCGTGGCTCTCCAGAAACTCCATACAGAATGCGTGATAGGTTCTGACTTCTATGGCGCGCCGCTCTTCCGCCGTGAGAATCTCTTGGCAGCCTTTGAGCACCTGACGAACGGCTGCTCGGGAAAAACTAAGAAACAGAAGCTTCTGACCCGGCAACAGCGTTGGAAACAGGGTTTTGGCCTTTAGCAGCGCGATGGTTGTTTTCCCCGCACCGGGGCCGCCCAGAACAAGAATGTGACCCTCGGCGTTGAGAATGGCCCGTCGTTTTTCGTCCAGCTTGATCGATACCTCTAACCCTCATCGCCTTCCCGTGAGTCAGGTACAGTAGGCTCTAATGCTTCGGCCTCAGATATGTCGGTAGCTGCCGCCTCATTACCCTGGTTTGGTTCATCTTCTGATTCTGTGTCCATTACAAGGGATTGAAGTGTAGCATGAACCGACTCCAGAATCGTTCTAATGGTGACAGGAAGCTCCGTTTCATTTTCGCATTCACTGATCAGAAGCGCCGCGTAAGGCTGGTTATCGCCTTTTCTTATCTTCAGCACTGCTTTGGTAAGTGCTTCTACATCGGCATCGCTCATGTTATCGTCAATAATTCTCTTATCAGCCGGGTAGTCGTCTCGGTCTTTCACGGAGTTAAGAAACCGACGCATCGTCGCGACTGGCATCTCACTTACGAGCACGGACTCGATCCCCTTCTCAGGGGACTCCCAAACTTGGGTGTAATCGGCCAGCTTCGCGGCGGTCGCCGCATCTGGCGCTACATCTTGTTTGTCGTAGAAGGCAAACGCAGGTTTACCCAACGCCTTAAAGAATGGCCCAAATATTGGCACTTCCTTATCGCTGCCGGCATTGAAAACCGTCACGCCAGCTAGATCAAGATGCTCATACTCCTCTCCAAGAGCGGACTCCATCACTTCCGAAGCAACAGGGAACAGGGCTGCCTCTGTCGCGCCTTCGACAACAATAACAGCGCGACTCAGAATGGCCTCGGCCATCTGACGCCGCTCTCGGCGGTATTTCTTTAGCTTGATGTCACCCAACTCGACGGTTCGACTCGACAACACCGCATCGCTATTTCGGTCGAGGACGACGATTTGGGTCGGCTCAAACTGCTCAATGATGTAAGGTGAGTGAGAGGTAACAATCGCCTGCCCCATTTCTGAAAGGATAAAACGGATCACCCTCCGCTGCGTGTGGGGTGGCAACGCAATTTCGGGCTCCTCCATGGCGAATATCACGGAGCGATTACCTTTCAGGTCCGCGATAAACGTCAGAAGCGCGAACACAAGCAGGTTGATCGAACCTGTCCCCAACTTCTGAAATGGTACTTGATGCGGGGCTGGCTGGGCGGCAAGAAACAGACGGACTACGTCTCGTAAATGGTCTCGAGTCAGATCGGACGCAAAGAACCCGGTCGCGTCATCGTCTTCCGATAAATTTACGAAACGTGCCAACCGCTTCCGAATTTCATCCCGGATCGTCTTGAGCTGCTCGATCTCTCCGATAGCTGGATCAAGACCACGCAATCCCGCCAGTGTTTTCTCCCACATCTCTGTGAGACCAGATCCATCTAAACGAAGGACTGTATCGAGCAACGAGCCGCGTTGCAGGCTCAATGCGCGTGAGCCCGTTCGCAAGGTGCGGAGGAAAATAAAGCCGCATAGCCGTTTTTGCTCCCGCCCAAATATCTTGCGACCGCCGCCAAGTTGCTGCTCAGCCGGCTCTTCCTCATCCATCTCATCGACCGGATGATCGAAGAAAGTGTTACCGATAAAATCATCCTCATCAGCCTCGTAGCGACCAATGAAGACAACAGGCAGCGCCCAAACCGTACCTTCAGCATCTGCCGCTTCCGGACCGTCGCCGGATTCATCGACAAACTGACCGTCAATGTCGTTCCAGCGCCGCAAGTGACGATGAAAACGCCTCTCCGCTTCCTCAGAAAGGTCGGTTAACAGTGCTCGAATGATGATCTCTACTGGCTTATTATCCGCAGATAGATACTTCCCCTTGTAAAAGTCATGCTCGTCAATTACGGGTCTGCGGAATAAACGTTCCGGTCCAAGCACGAGATCAAGCGCCTCACAGACAGTCGATTTGCCAATGTTGTTCCCGCCAACCAATAGCGTGTGGCCACGAAAATCGACCTGCCCAGATCTAACCCCACGAAAATTCTCTATCGTCAGACGCCGCACACGCATTATTCATGCTCCTTTTCCAACTAAACTGAATGGCATTAGCCTCCTACCGGCACATCGCTCCACTGCTTGGCGACCACATATTTGGCTGGATCTGCATGTAGACTGGCAATCGCCTCAAAATGCTTTCTTCCGCAGGCAATCTTGGCACCTTCCTTGTGCCGCAGGTCATTAGCATGAACTGATCCTTTGGTTTCTATTACAAAATACAGCTTTTCGCCTTCATCTGTATCCACCAAGACAGCCCAGTCGGGATTGTAGCTGCCGAGCGGCGTAGGCACTTTGAACCAGCCAGGCAGTTTGGCGTAGAGCTTGACGGCATCAAACTTTTCCATCTGCTCGGCGAATTCTCGTTCGGTATCAGAGTCGTATACCACGTGCTCAAACACCGATTTACTCGTGTTCTCCAGCATGTTCTTCAGGTAGCCGGAAAGCTCCTCTTGTTCGAACAGCTCCTGGGCATAGTATTCGCCCAATTGCTGGTATTTGATGCCGTCTACTAACGCCAGTTGCTTGGCTTTGTTGATGGCATCAGCTGCTAGATCGATAAAGGCTTGCGGGTTTCGCTTGAAATCGCCCAACCGACCGCTCTCCTTGACAATCCTTAACAAAGTGCGGCGGGTAAGGTGGGTGCGATCCTGGAGCTCGGTGAGCAAGTCCGGCAGCTCGATATCCTGTTCATCCAGAGTAATGGTTGCCGCACCGTCTTTTTCTTCCACTTCTACGCCTGCCTTGCCAATGGCAATATCGGCCTTGCGCCATTGCAAGCGAGTCTTGCTGATCTGTGGCGCCTCCTGAATCGACTTAACGCAATCGGCAATCAGTTTGTCATTGTCAAAGGCGACGCGATAGGTGGTTTTGTGTTTGATGCGATCCCAAAGCGCCTTGAAATCTTCGCTCAAGAAAACTTCCTTACGCAGTTTGACCTGGCGGCGCTCATCGGCATTTTTGACTTCAAGGCGCCCGGCCGCTTTCTTCAGGATGGCGGTAATGGCCTCTCTCTGTGGTTCAAACTCCGGCGGCAGTTCCAGCGTGTTCTCTTTGAGCGCGGTGCGGAGCAAATCTTGCACACGCTCCTTGCTATCCAGATAGCCCTTGTCTTTGAGAAAAGTCCAAAGCGTCTCTGACTGCTCCGCGCCTAAGGGCTGTTCCGAACCATCGTCCGCCGATATGGGGATGGCTGCAAACTGGTGTTTTTCCACCACGCCAAAGCGAATGCCGGTATCTTCCTCAATCTCTCTCTGCAGATTCTTGGCAAAGTCTTCATAGCTCTCGTTAGCTACTACAGTTAGCGTATTGATTTCGTGACCGTGTACTCGATGGCCTGATTGATCCACGCATAAGCGCAGCCCGCGTCCGATCGACTGGCGCCGTTCTCGTTCCGTACGGATATCCCGCAGGGTACAAATCTGGAAGACATTAGGATTGTCCCAGCCTTCACGCAGCGCTGAGTGGGAGAAAATGAACTTCAGAGGCTCGTTCAGGTCCAGCAGCTTTTCCTTCTCCCGCATAATCAGGTTATAGGTGTCTTCATCTACCTTGCTGTCGCCTCGGGTATCCTTGAACATCTCTACCGTTTTGCCGCCCACCTTTTTGCGGTCGATGGAGAAATAGCCGTTGTGGACTTGTTCAGCAAGGTATTCAACGGCTTCGTTTTCGAACAGCTCCTTGTACTTCGGCAGTCTAGCTACGCGAACAAACTCCTCTTCAAAAATCCTGGCATAGTCGCCCTTGACGGGATTGCCTTCCTCATCATACCGACGATACTTGGCGACCTCGTCGATAAAAAACAGCGACAGCACCTTGATGCCGCGTTCCCGCAGGCGAAGCTCCTTGTCCAGATGCTCCTTGATGGTGCGGCGGATCATCTGGCGGGCTAGCGCATTTTTATCAATATCACCATAGGCCTGGCCAGGCTGTAAGAAGACTTCCCCGCCAGGATAACGCAGTTCCATGTACTGGTTACCCTTGGCTACGGATATTTCACCAATGGAGTGGTTGGCATAAAGGTCACGACCAGTGGTTTGCTCCAGATCTTCGCCATCATAGACGGTAATCTCCTTGCGTTTGACGCCAGATCGTGTCTGGATATCCAGCTCCACCACGGCCGAAATCACATTACGCTTGCTTTGCACCTTGACCAGCCGAACATAGGGCTTGTTGTGACCTGCCTCTACGGTAGCCGAGGCCACCTCGATTTGCTTGACCAACTTGCGCTCGTAAGCGTCAACGGCATCCAGGCGATAAACCATGTGATGTTTGTGTATATGGGTGGCTGAATAGCGCAGGGTACAAAGCGGATTCATCGCTTCCAGCGCCTCTTTGCCCTTGCCCTTGAGGCCCCCGTCTACGCTTTGTGGCTCGTCCACGATCAGGATCGGTCGGGTGGCCCGAATTAGATCGATGGGCTTCTCGCCTCCGGTCTTTTCGTTATCCTTGTAAAGGTTGTTAACGTCTTTTTTGTTGATGGCACCAACAGTGACCACCATGATCTGGATAGTGGAACTGGTGGCAAAATTTTGCACGGATCCCGGCTTGGAACCGTCATAGATAAAGTATTCAAATGGCACACCGGCATAGAGGCTTTTAAAATGCTCTTCAGTCATCTGTAAGGTTTTGTACACCCCTTCCTTGATGGCTACCGATGGCACCACAATCACAAACTTGGTAAAACCGTAGTGTTTATTGAGCTCGAAAATGGTGCGCAGATAGACATAGGTCTTGCCGGTGCCGGTCTCCATCTCCACGGTGAAGTCGCCGGAGCGCAATGCGGAGTCGATGGGCAGGCCGTTACGCAGCTGCACCGCTTGCAGGTTTTTTAGAATCTCATCATCTAGCAAGGTCAACCGGTTGCCTATCCCAAACGCTTCCTCTTGATATGCCAGCGCCAACTGGCCATCTACCGCACCTTGCATAACGGTAAACTCGGTTCGGCACATTTCCTGACCCCGAAATAAGTCGCAGACAGATTCGATGGCCTGTAATTGAAAGTCGAGATTAGGTTCAAAATGCAGTTTCATGGCCGCCCTCCTTAGATGCTACGCACATTCACAATGCCAGCCTGTTCCAGAATGGCGGCCAGGTTGGTTTTGGCGACGTCGTTTTCAAAGGCGCTGTCGCGGAAGACGCAGGTGGTATCCCCGGCCGGCGCGAGTGCCTTGTGCCACGTTACAATGCCCTGGCCCAGGGCTTCTACTTCATCGGTTGTGATTTTCTCGGCCAGGCAGGCCATTAGTACGCCGCCGCCAATGGCATGGACAGTTTTACCGACAAGGGTCTTTTCTTCGATGGGTACACATAGATCCAGCCCCAATTTCAGCAGCAGTTCATAGAGCAGATCCGCCTCAGTACGGTCGGGCAGGATGTGGTCCATATGATCCACCAGATCGGCTTCCAGGTCGTTGGTTCTGGGATTCCATGCCTTGATATTGGAGCTGTCCAGCTTGAAGACGCGGAAGCCTGTGTCGCCGTTCCAGTCTGGGTGTTCTTCTTTGATCTTCTTGGCTGCGCGGCGTAGGCGTTCCTTGGTGAGCTCGGCAATGGTGCGGGGCTTGCCCAGCTTGTCGCAGTACTCGGCAGCCGTTTTCTGTTCTTTCTTTTCCGGATCTAGCGGCTCGGGGAGCTGGACGAGGATGTAGCGGCGGTTGCCGCCGTCCTTGGCGTTTTGCGCCATCACTGCGTGACCTGTTGTGCCGGAGCCTGCGAAGAAGTCGAGAACTATATCATTGTCTAGAGTGTTTGAAACAGAGATTATGCTTTGTATCAATTCAATAGGCTTTGGATTGTCAAAAACTTGAGCCTGTAAATCTATCTGTGTAAATAGCCATCTCAGATTCTCTCCGGCATTCGATCCGGAAACTCGATCATAAAGCGGTTCAGTGCGGCTTTCCAGTCGCGAATGGGCATGGTCCATTTTTTGGCCGCAGCCTCGATGGCCAGCCAGACGACCTTCATGGCCGCCTGATCGTTTGGGAATACCTTGCGATTCTTGATGGCCTTGCGAATCACGCTGTTGAGCGATTCGATCGCATTGGTCGTGTAAATGACCTTGCGGATCTCATCAGGATATTCAAAAATCGTGATCAGATTTGGCCAATGCCTGCGCCACATGATGCTGATGGACGGATATTTTCCATCCCATTTCTCAGCAAAGATATCCAACTCCCGTTCAGCTTCTTCCACAGTGACCGACTGGTAAATCCTACGCAAATCCGTAGCCACGTGCTTGCGATCCTTCCAGGCAACAAAGCGCAAGGCGTTGCGCACCATGTGCACGATGCATAGCTGCACCTTCGTTTGCGGGAACACCGCGTTGATGGCGTCCGGAAAGCCCGTCAGGCCGTCCACACAGGCGATAAAGGCATCTTGCATACCCCGGTTCTTCAGCTCCGTCAGCACTGAAAGCCAGAACTTCGCACCCTCGTTCTCGGACAGCCAAAGACCGAGAACTTCCTTCTCGCCCTCAAGATTGATGCCCAAGGCAATATAGATGGCCTTGTTCAGAACCCGCTTATCCTGGCGAATCTTCACCACGATGCAGTCCAGATACAGAATCGGATACAGAGTATCCAGTGGACGGTTCTGCCACTCAACAACCCGTTCCAGTACAGATTCGGTTACCTTGGAAATCAATCCGGCAGAAACATCGGCGCCGTACATCTCCTTAAATGCGGCCACAATGTCCCGTGTACTCATGCCCTTGGCATATAAGGCCAGAATCTGATCATCAAATTGCGTCAGACGACTCTGGCCCTTCTCCACAATACGAGGCTCAAAGCTCGAATGACGATCCCGGGGGACCTCAATCTCGACTTCACCGTGCCCACCAATCAGGCGCTTGGTTGAATAACCATTGCGGCTGTTAGATGAATCGCTGCGCTCGCTCGGGGCATAGCCCAGATGTGCTTCCATTTCTCCACCAAGCGCCGCCTCAACTGTCATCTTCACCAGGTCTCGGCTCAGATTAGACAAATCTTCTTCGGTCTTGACGTGCTTCGCCAGCTCACGGGCAATCGCTTCAAGCTCGTTTCGTTTCTCATTCTTCTTCATAAATGCTCCTTCCTCAGTTCTTGCTGAGTAAAGCATTTACACAGTTCAATTTACAGCCTCAAAAACTTTCTTCTCTCCAAATAGGGTCTCGACAAGGGAAGTAGCCGCTTGATTGTGGCCAAATCTGTCATGTGGCCACCAGTTTGTTGCACATTGGCCCTCTGCTTCTCTCTCCATTCTGAAATACTTTTTTCTCGGAGCGCCGTTGCCTCCATTTGGGAATATTATCCTGTTATCTTTGAGTAGTTTCTGAAAGGTCCCTTCATCGCCCATCCATTCTTCATCATACACTTTCCCCGTTGGCGTTGTAATCTTATACCTTGAGCCAGATTGACCACTTCCCACTTTCCAAGGCTTCGAGGCCCATTCACCCCGAGGGTCATTATCAGGGTTAGAAAAATTCCCCGTAACCTCGACTTTCCCGACGCCAGCGGCCTTATAAGCCTCCTTGTTTTTTGCGTAACACAAAATATGCTCTGCTACCAATGCAAGCATTTTGTTCTTGTCATTTGGTTGATTGTGCCTGCGACGCCAATGTATGTGACCCTCAAAATTCTCTTCTCCGTAAATTTCATTAAGAATGCTTTTTAAATTCGAAACTTCCGCGTCGTCGATACTAATAAAAATCAATCCGTCTTCTCGTAATAAATTCCTTGCCAACTTTAGCCGCGGATACATCATATTCAGCCAATCTGTATGAAACCGCCCGCTGGCCTCGGTGTTAGTAGTCAGCGGCGAACCTGCCTCGTCCACCTGGCCGGTCAACTTTTTATAGTTCTTGATATTGTCCCGAAAGTCGTCCTTGTACACGAAATCCTTCCCGGTGTTATACGGCGGGTCGATATAGATGAGCTTCACCTTGCCGGCATAGCTCTTTTGCAAAAGTTTGAGTACCTCCAGGTTGTCGCCTTCGATAAAGAGGTTTTGGGTGGTGTCCCAGTTTTCGCTCTCTTCCGGCGCCGGGCGAAGGGTTCCGGTGGAAGGCGTCAAGGCCAGTTGGCGGGCGCGGCGCTTGCCGAACCAGTTGAGGCCGTATTTTTCGTCGCAGTCAGTAACGGTTTGGTCGCCTACCAAAGCTTTAAGCACATCCACATTGACCGAAAGGCCTTCCGGGCCTTCGGTAATCAGTTCCGGAAATAGGCTTTTGAGGGTTTCGATATTTTCGGCAATCAAATTGGCCGATTGGGCTTGAGAATGATCAGGGGTGATTTTTTCCATGGTCATGGACGGGACTCCTTAGGTTAATTGTTCCAGCAGAGCGCTGCGTAGCGCCTCGAGCTGTTTGATTTGTAAATTCAGTTCCACCTGCCGTGCCATTTGGCGTTCTCTGGCCGCCTGTTTACGAAGACGAGCGATTTCGTTAGCGAGTTCGCGCGCCTTGTGCAGCTGTTGCCGTTGTTCCGGCAATCGGTCAATGCTTTGTGGCGAGCGGTATTGTCCTGCTTCGTGCCAGGTTTCCAAGGCCAGCAGGCAGGCAAGCCAACCCTGATATAAAGCAAAGAGGTGATTTTGCGGCTGGTTGTTCAATGCCAAATCGTGAAAAAAGGCATCCGGGGCGTCGTCAAGAACAGGCGTGATATGAGGGTAGCTATCCTCCAAAACCATTTTGTCTTTTTCGTTTTGCGCCCAGCGCTTGTACGCAAGCGACAGCGATAGCGCATCTTCCTGCTCGATGATTAGCAATACAGGATAGGGAATGGCACGGTGGAGCAGTTCAATCAGGCGGGTTGCCTTGGTCCCTGACTTTAAGGTGTTGCGCAGTTGCAGCTGGAGCACGGCAATTTCCAGGTATTCGCGCTGTTCGTCGGCAAAGGCCGGCACGCCGATGGTATTGGGCTTGAGAGAAGCCAGCCACCAAAGCCCTTCAATGCCTTCCTTGATTGCCCGCCGGTCGGTGGCGGTGGTGGCCGCCTGTTCGCTGAGTACTGTTTTGGGGACTTTCTGATCTACGTGGCTACTCATCGGTAGCGCGAGTGCTTCGCTCAACTGCAGGGCGTTCATTGCGCTTCCTCCGGCAAAATCACCAGCCAGGCGATGACTTCCACATCGTCTTGTCCAGCAAACTCACCCTTGAGTGCATGCGTACCGCCCGGGCTGAACAGGCTCTCAATGGCCCGCTCTTGGCTTTTCCCGGCAATAGAGGCGGCGGCCTCTGCGAGCAGCTTCTGCGCCTTGCGCATGTCGGCGCCGTTTTTGGTTTGGCGGTTCCAGCGACTGATGGCATTTGAGTCGGGTATCTCTTTGCCCATGCAGGTGCGTTTGAGCAGGTCCAGGCTCTTCTTGGCCTGGGTATAGGGCAGGTGGATGGCGCCGTCTTCGGTCACATGAACCAAGGCATAGGGGGCCAACGGGTAGCCGGGCTCAAATACCCGCTCGGCGGCTTTACCTGTCACTTGCAGGCAAAACAGGATACCCGGTGGGATATCTGCGTCGCTTGCTGTTGTCACGGCAAAGACCCCAAGCGGCAGGCGCTCCAGGGTATCTGGATTCTCTTTGAGGTAGCGGGCCAGATCCATGCGGAAATCGGACAGGGTGAGGTCGGTGATGGAGATTCCGGTGGATAGATCCTCCAGATCGATCACCGTCTCCTGCAATTTGAGCAGCTGCTTGCGGCGGTATTCGAGATCATTCATGGGGTCGCCCGATTGGGCCTCGATCAGGTTCTCCTCGCCGGTCGCAGAAATATCCAACAGCACCATGCGGCCACTCACCCGGGCTTCCAGGTTGATGTATTCATCCAGTTCCATGTTGGGCCAGAAGTTGACCAGCTGGATTCGGGTATTGGGCGATCCGATACGATCAATACGGCCAAAGCGCTGAATGATGCGCACCGGGTTCCAGTGAATGTCGTAATTGATGAGCCAGTCGCAGTCTTGCAGGTTTTGCCCTTCGGAGATGCAGTCGGTAGCGATGAGCAGATCTATCTCGCCTTCGCCGGCAAGCTCGATCGGGCGTTCCTTGGCGCGGGGCGCAAAGGCGCTGAGGGTTGATGCCATATCTCGGCGGATTCCTGGCAAAGTCGTTTGAATTCCCCCCGTGCCAGTAACCAGCGCCGTGTGGATACCGTGCTGAGCCTTGGCCCAGTTTGCAAGTTGATCATACAGATAACGGGCGGTGTCTGCGAAGGCAGAAAAAACGATCACCTTGCGATTGTTCGGATTGATCGGTTGCTCGATTTTACGGGCAATAATCGTTTTGATGGCTTGTAGCTTGGCATCTTTCTCCGGAGAGACTGCCCGTGCAGCGGCCAGTAGCATCTTGAGGCGGTTACGATCCTCACGAAGGTCTTGACGCCAGCGGATACGATCAACATCTTGCAGCAGTACCTTAACTTTTCTTCCAACCAGCAAGCTTTCGAAGGTGGGATCCTCGATATCCACATCACTGATATCGATCTCACTCACCTCTTGAGTCTCCACGGCCTCGATCTTTTCCAGCAGGCGTTCCACATCCGCCAACTGTCGTTCCAACGTCAATGCAAAGGCGTGGACGGAGCTCTCCATGCGCTTGAGCAGGTTGACACGCATGAGCTGAACCAAGCTTTCTTCCCGATCGGCTTGTCGGAATATGGATTCGCCGCCACGAATTCGGGTGCTGTACTTGGCGTCGTACTCAGCACGTTTGCTTTCCAGTACGTAGCGCAGGGGTGCATAGGCTGCCAGACTCAGCCGACGAATCTCACGATTGATTTGTTCAATGGGAGGAAATTTGCCTTGGGTATCAACGTCGGGCTTGACGTTGATTGGTTTGAGGCGCTCAGGAAACTGGCCCGTTTCGGCGATGCCGTAATATTTTTCAATGTGTTTGCGCGAGCGGGCGATGGTCAATAAATCCAGCAGTTTGAAGTAGTCAAAGCCCAACATTTCCATCAGGCGCGCAGGCGTGCGTTCGGCTGCTGGCTGATCAAGCCAGCGATTGAACTGTTTCTGGGCATGGCGCGTGGTGGCATCAATGCTCCTGATACCGTGATCCCACAAAGCGTCATCCTCCCCTTCCGTAATGAAGGCGATTTGGTTCTTGAGATCGGCAAGCCGGTTGTTGACGGGGGTTGCCGAGAGCATCAGCACCCGCGTTTTCACGCCTTCACGGATGATGCGCCGCATAAGGCGGTCATAGCGACTCTCACGGTCCTTATAACTGGCCTTGTTACGGAAGTTATGGGATTCGTCGATCACAACCAGGTCATAGTTGCCCCAGTTGATATGGGTCAGGTCGATGTCGCCTGACATCCCCTGGTCACGGGATAAATCGGTGTGATTGAGCACATCGTAATTGAACCGGTCATCCGCAAGAGGATTGCGCCGGTCATTGGCACGATACAGGGTCCAGTTGTCACGCAGGCGTTTGGGCGCTAGTACCAGCACTCGGTCATTTCGAAGCTCGTGATACTTGATGACTGCAAGCGCTTCGAAGGTTTTGCCCAAGCCGACGCTGTCCGCGATGATGCAACCTCCAAATCTGTTGAGTTTGTCAATTGCGCCAATGACTGCATCTTTTTGGAACTTATACAGTTTTTTCCATACCTTGGTTTGATGGATACCTGTAGCTGCTTTGATAACCTGGTCTTCATCCAGTGAACCATCACGGTCCTTGAACAGGCTGTACAATATCAAGGCGTAGATGTCATAGGGTGCCCGATCCGCGGATATTTCCCGAAGGGCGTGCACCAGAACTGAGTCTCGAACCTTAACCGGAGGAAGCATTTGCCATTGTTGTTCAAACCAGGCAGATAGTTGTGCTGCCTCATCCTCCGATTCCGTAGCCTGAATCAGTCCAAGGGGGTTGCCCGGTGTCAGGCCAAGTCCATCGGTCGTCAGAGCGACTGCCCCCACCAATGCCTTTTTTGCTGCACAATCCTTGCTTTGGACCACAATCATTCCTTGCGGCATTCCCCCCGATATCTGGCGAACCTCCGCGCATGACGCAATCCAGGATTCACATTGCCTGGCATGCCAATGGTTTTGTAGTTGATTGCGAAAAGAACGTGCAGCCTCGTTACCCAACAATTCCAAACCTTCTTCAGATGAAGAGACGATTCGGGCTGTTAACTCACCTTGTACTGTTTCCACTAGGCGCCACATGGCAAACAGCGATATTTTGGGGGTCAATACAGCGATACAATCGCCAGGAGACAGCGCCTCACCGACCTCATCAATCACCCGGCTCGCCCCACTATTCTGGATCAATCGCATTGCTTCATGCACCCGCCGGGGCTGTCGGGATAGGCGTATTGGTTATTAAAATGATTACCATTGTAAAAACTGAGGCTGCGCAATCACAATCATCCATACAAATCATATTTCCAGATGGTTATGACTTTCTTCCATGCCGCCAAATTGTATCGCCCACTATTCCGGGTTTATCTGACAACCAGCGATTTTCCATTGCGGCCATGTTCAGTCTCCTTTCAGGCATGCAAAACCGGCGATGCCTCTCCCGGACGGTATACGGGAACTATGTGAACATGATGAATGAAGTCAAACGATCTTTGCCGATTTGGACCGATGGCCTGCTGGGGCGCTTGATTGGAACGCGGAAAGCTTGGCTGTTGATTCGGAGGCTGTCGGCTATCGGCGGAGGAAAATCCGAGATGGTCGTTTTCCGGATCAATCGGCTGTTGCCTCTGCTTCCTCCACTCTTTCCGCTTCACTTGCGTCATCGCCGATGTACGGCGATACCCTGGGCCTGCGGCCGGCGACAATCTCGGGCGGCGGGCTGCCCATCTCCTCCACGGCCCGGTTCCACTTCGCGTTCGCGGCGCGCGCGTCCTCACGTGTGACGCCATGGAACCTGTATTCGCGCTGGAGTTCGAAGGCGCGCAGCACCATGCGCATGGAGCGGCGGATGTTCTGTTCGTTTTTCGCATTGGAGATCAGGCCGACATGGCGGCAGGTGTAGCAGGCGCGGATCAATGCATCGCACTCGGATACGAGATAGGCGCCCATGAAGCCGTAGGGTGTGGAGAATTGCAGTGGCACACTGACCGGAGTGCTGGATGCCGCCATCTCCACGTTCACACCCTTCTTCCCATGCTGGAAATGGGTGGCGAGCATGCGGTGCATATCGCCGATCTCCATCCTCGCTGTTTCGATGGCGTGGTACGTTTTCTCAAGGAACCAGTCGGCGAACGGGTCGTCCGCCTGGGCAGCGGCCCAGATGCTGTTCATGCGCGCCGCGAAGCGTAGCAGCCCCGTCATCGGCGACGGACTACCATCCGACCTGCGGCTGTACACCAGCCGCCAACCCTGCCTGGTATGAATCTCGATGCTGGCAGCGCCGGCCAGGGAGCCCGGCATTTGCAGATCCGCCATGATGACCTCCTCGTTTTGTAGATGACGAAAAGCTAGGCGGAAGGATCGGCAGCGCAGGAAACCCGCCGGCTGGCGGGTGCGGTTTCTCATTTCAATACAACAACGCAGCGGCCGATCCATGTTCCGGTGGTTCAGCCTGAACCGGTGCGCCATCGTTGTTGTTGTATTGTTAATTTGTTCTGGTCTATGGGTATTCGTGTAAATCTGACTGATTCAATGGGCTTTACACGGGGGTGTAAAGAATCTTTACTTGGCGGGCATGGTCGGGTCGGCGCGGATTATCCACAGGAATTTCAGCCGCGATTCGCGACCAACCTTCGATTGGAAAAGGGAGTGCCTATTTCATGGGCATGGATACCGAAGCCCCGAAGTGAACTCGCGGAGCTATTACTCTTCTTGAATCTCGATATCCTCCGGCCTGATCCCGATGGCGAAGGCTTGGGCGTAGCCGTCTCCACCGCGTCGTTTGACGAGACCGGCCACGATATCCTCGATCACATGACCTCGAATCGTGACGCGCCTGCCTGCCGCCAGCGCGGTGCGCGCAGCCTCCAGCGCGTCGGACAATGCCTTGATCTCTTTGGACCGCTTGCGCTCTTGTGCCTCGACATCTACAAACAGCCCCTTTCGCGCACGTTCCACCAGTCTTGCAAGATAGCCCAGCGGGTTGCGCACATTGCTGGCGCCGGCCAGTGCGTCCAGGAGAGGTTGGCGCAATGAGGAGGGAGCGGCTCTCAGAATCGCCTCCGCATGCTTTTCCATGCCCCGCAGGGCATCCGGCCATGTGTATTGAACATTGACGCCCTCGGGCGGTTCAGACTGAACCAGCGTCTGGTCCACGCGGGAGGCGGCGTCCAGCAACGGCACCAGCCCTGTCTTCGGCGGCATGGCGTTTTCATTAAGATTCCTGCGTATCCCGGCAAGCAGGTCGTCGTCCCCATCCTCGCTGCGGCGCATCAGGCGTTTCAGGACAAGGGTCGCGACTTCGCTCACCCGCTTCTTTGATGGTCCGGCTTGCTGCGCCATGCGCCTGAGCATGGCCAGGTAATCCGGCGCGAGCAGCATGGTTTCGGATACGGGCAAGGGTAAGGCGTGCAGCAGGTAGTAGTTGCCGATCACATTGCCGTGTTCATCCCGAACCCGGCGCACGGCGTGCAGCCAGCGGGTCGCCTGGAGCACATCAATCGCGTTCTGGATCGTGGGTCGACTTACCCGGACAAGTCGCGCCAGGCGGGAGATGCTGGGCCACGCGCCGTCCTCGCCCGGTTGGCCGATATGCGTGCGAATGACCTGCCACACCAGCTTTTCGGTCGGATTCAGCAGCGGGTCGAGAATCAACCGGCGTGGAATCGAATCGTGCCAGCTCCCTGTATAGACGACATGCTCCTGATCCTTCCCCGCATGCCGATCCTTGCGGTAGGCCAGCATGCGCTGGATGCCCCCTTGAATGCGCCAGCCTTTCTCAGTCTGCGTCACGGGGGATGGCCTTCCGGCCGGCGTCGCCATTCCCATGCCTGTTCTCCCCCAGGGTGCGACTCTTGATCTCGTTCCAGATGACGGGCAGCGGCATCTCCATGCGCTTGGCGATATGCAGGAAGCGCTCCCTTTCCTCCATTTGCCGACAGGAAAGCCACATATCCCATATCCGTGACGATTCGTAGGGCAGCGGCTTGCACGGCCTGCCACCCTGATTGGGTACGCCAAGCTCACCGCGCAGGCGGGTGGTATCCTCACGGTTCATGCCGAAGAGCGATTTCATCATCGCGGTCGATGCTCCGTGCCGGATATATTCATGGATGAGCTGACGATCCTTCTTCACCAGGTCAACCCGCCGCAGCGCCCGATTGAGTTCGTCCTCGTGCAGCGAAATCGAGAAAATTCTGCACCGACATCCGGCCAGAAGCTCCATGTCCTGCATCGTCAGCGCCTGCAGCTTCCGCCGCATATCGGGAGATATGTCCGAGTCTTCCTGGCTCATCACGACCCGGAACAGGTGAAACATGCTCTCTCCGTTCATGCGCCGGCTCCGGAATCAAGCCGGTTCTGCGTTTCCATGATCAGCACATTGTCCAGGGCAAACGGATCGGAAACGCCCGTTTCGTTCCTGGTGCGCAGGGTCGCCTGTACAATATGCCGGACGTTGCGTAGCAGTTCCAGCAAACGGTCGGCATCCTCGTCATTGAGCCCGCACCACACCGACAGAGAAATACTGCTGTCCCTTCCCGTCTGGAAGGCCGATATGGCGGCCAGGAACCCCTTGTCACCAAGACGCGCGGCGTCGCCCTCGCCCAGTTCGAATCCGAATCCGCTGTCGTAAGGCCTGACATTCGCCCGGCCATCGGCCAGCGCCATGGCCAGCTCGTAATTCCTGGGACGAAGCATGATGATGCGTTGCAGAAGACGTATGGGCTCCGGCGTGGGCCGGCTGGTCTGGCCGTCATCGCCCGTGTTGAAAGACGAGGCTTTGCCGGTGACGTTTCCCGCGGGCTGGGATGCGGCGCTCGCTTCATCCGGTTCAGGCTGAACCGGGATCTCCTTCCGAATGCGCTGAAGGGCCGAAACGATCTTCGAAGGATCATCGTCGCACGACATGAAGCCTTCCCGGATCGCATCTTCATGCTTGCGCAGGAACAGACTCAGTTTTTCTCCGGCATATGACGCCCATTCGGAGAAGGCGCTTTTGATCGTTTGCACATGGTGCGGACCAAGCGATCGCAACAGTCCGTCGGGCATCAGGTCGGCCAGAATCTCGACAAGATCCTTCATCCTCGCCAGCTGGGCGTGCGAGAACGTCAATCCCCGTTCCGGCAGCATGCGCTCGAACTCGCGCCAGGAAAGGCTTTCGCCGCATTCCTCTTCCACGACTTTCTTCAATGAATGGATGGCTTGCGCCTTGTCCGCGAAGCACATCTCCCCGCGCAACTCGTTCTCGGCGATATGCGCCGACAAGACACTGGCATCGCCCGGCCACGGCTTGAACAACACCTGCACGCGCCAGAATCGTTCATCACCCGTTTCTCTCCAGAGTTCGTTCAGAATGTGCAGGCGCGTGTTGCCGCCGGATTCGATGATGTAATGGTCATCGCCCGGACGCTGGGTGACCGTGAACGGATTACGGATACCGACCGCCGCGATGGACGCCTTCAATTCCTCGTAACGGGGATGGTCGGTCTGTCTGGGATTGCGCTCGTAAGGGCGGATTTGATCCAGTGTCAGCATGATCTGCACAGGAAGAAGCGGTGCAGCCGATGCAATCCGGTCGGTTTCGGGCGGCTTGAAATAACCGGTTTGCAGGCTGCTTCTTACATCAACCTCCATCCCCGATTTTCCTCAGATCGAAGCAACCGCGGGATCGGGTTGAAGTGAATCCGGAGCGTCACCGCCCAGCAGCTCCCCGGCCAGCCCCTCCATCACTTCCGCGCCGCAGGGCGACGCTCCTCTGCGCCCGACATCCAGTCGATGCACCGGAATTTGCCGGGTCGCCGACTCGCGGTACGCCTTGGCGGCCGGCACCCAAGTCTTCAGAAGCGAAAAACCGGACTCATCCTGGAAGTCGGCCATACGGAACTGCTCCGCGATGCGTCTAGCGTCGCGCGTGCGATCCATCCGGTACAGCACAGCTTTCAACGGCGGCGGTGTGGCGCCGATAAAGCCCAGCATGGGGTTGATCTTCTCCAGAACGAAGCGCATGCCGCGCATGAATTCCCGTGCTGAAAGAATTTCCGATGGCACGGGACTGACGATCATATCCGCGGCCACCACCGCCGCTTCCAGCAATGGGCTGGCCGCGCCCTGGGTATCAATCAGGACGATGTCATAATGCTTCCGGAAATCGTTCACCGCCGCCCGCATGCGCAACCGGCCGTCCGGCTGTCGCATGATCCATTCATGTAGCCTTCCGTCCGGATCGTCCGAGTAGACGATGTCCATCTCCTGGGCGGGAATCCGACTGACAGACATGTCGGTGTTCAGTTCCGTCATCATTGAGGTCAATCCGGATTGGTTTGCCTCGATGGGGAAATAGTTGGAAAGCGTCGGCTGGATATCCGCGTCGATCAGCAGCACCCGCCAGCCGCAGTCGGCCAGATATGCTCCCAGATTGGCTGCCAGCGTCGTTTTACCGCTGCCCCCTTTGGTATTCGCTATCGCAATGCAGGTCATGGTCCCTCCTTGGTCTGTTTCTCCTTTTTTGTTCATTTTTGATGTTTCCGGTCAGTATTCCTGCTGAAAAACAAGAAATTTGCTGGCCGGCCAGCATGCAAAAGCAAGGTGATGGACAATCCCACATACGATATGCCGTGTTTCGCACGCACTGGATCTAACCGGATTTCATTGCTGGCTTCATGCGTGGCCGACCACGCCTCTTGGGCGCAGGCCGCTCGACTTGCTGGACCTTGCTTTCCAGCCACCGCCTCACGTCTTCCTCGCGAAACAGAATGGTCCTGCCTGTCTTGATGAATGGGGGGAGTTCCTCGCGTCGCCAGAGGCGGTTGAGAATGGTCTTTCGGCTTACTCGCAGGTATTCGGCCAGATCATCCACCGACCACATGACATCCATAAGCTGCCTCCTGTCATTGGAATGACGGGGCATTGTCGGCGTTGCAATGCAGCTGTCAGAAAACCTTCCGGGGATCAGCGATGGGTTTTCAGGATATTGCGGGATCGAATGGTCGTGGAATCAGCTTGATGCGATCGAAGATACTGCCACTCACCTCAAATACACTTCCGTGATGTCCGGTCGGAAGTGGCCCAGTTCCTGGCTGACCACGGCCAGCGCTTTCCTGTACGGGAACCCGGATGATTGCAGCTCCCGCATCCGCTCCTGCGCGTAGGCGTGCCGGACGCCATGCGCCCCCTCATGCCAGCCGATGGCGCGTTCAGCCGCGGTCCGGAACGATGACGCCCAGGCTCGTCCTGCCCCGATGGCATAATGTTTTTCATAACGAACACCCTGATCCCGCACGCTGACAGGTTCGGCGAGGCGCCGTGATTCAAGCCTGTCGGCCAGATCGCGGAGAATGAGCACCTCACGTATCAGGCCGCCCTTGCCCTGGACGGTGTACAGGGCGCCTTCCCGGCCGGTGAAGCGGTCTGGCGACCAGTTGCGATGCGGACTCGCCGGCTGCTCGTGCGCCGGCCGTAACGTGTAGAGTTCATGTTGCCTGAGCCCTGCGGCGTGGGCGATTCGCGTGGCCAGCGCGTTGTGTTCCCGCTGGGCGGTCGCGATCATGGAGACCTGCTCCGGCGTGTAGGCTCGACCCGATGGATAGCGCGCTTCGCCGGCCTCGGATTTGGTTCGCTCCAGTCGGACGCCTTCCATGGCGAATCCGGGCTGGCTTAGCAGCTGCAAGGCCCGGCGTTCGTTGTCCAGCCCCTTCTGGCCAATGCGCTCCGCCCGGTCGGCAAGGTATTCCCGCGCCATTTCCGGCGTGATGTCGCGCAGCCTCGAAATACCGTGCCGTTCCCGGATAGCATTTCCGGCGCGGATCAATGCACGGGCCATCTCCTGCGCGGTTCTGATGCTGTGTATCCTGCCGCTGTCATCACGGTGGCGCGCCTGGCCGATACCCGTTTGCGAACGAACGAATGCCCTGGCCTGAGAGGCGATATCCTTGCCCGATCCCTTGCCGAAGCGCGCCATGCCGGAAGTCTGCGTCTGTCTTTAAGCGCATGAGGCGAAACCATCGGCGAATCCCGGGAATGTTTTGAGCTCAACTCCTCCCGCCATGCCAGCGTTGCGACATGGAAACGATTGATGAACGACTGGGTGTCGAAGAAGTGGTGGCCGCGCTGCGCGCGAACGCCTGCGGGGTGGAGGCATGGATCGAGTGCGAGGATGAACACCCGGAAGCATGGATGCGGCTTGCGGCTGCCCAGGCGGTGCGGCATGGAGGACGTGCCGCCTTCATTCAGCAGCTTTCCGTTGCGCCCTTCCTGTTCTACAGGTTCAGCAACGGCAGGCGGCTTTGGGACGTAACCAGGGAAAGTTTCAGTGTGTTCGCCCGATCCGGCGATATTGAGGTCTGGCAGGAAGAGAGCCCCTATCCAAAGCCGGGCGTAGTAAGGAAATGGCTGGAAAGCCTATTGTAACCGGGATCCGGAAGCTTGTCGGTTTTCCCGAAAGGCACTGGCAAGCGCTTTGCGCACCGATGATGGAAACAGCGCCTGAACATGCGCTGGAGCTTGCCCGGCGGGTTCTCACACTCCGGCAAGGCGTCTACTTGCCGCCCGGCGCATCGGCCGAGGACATCTACCGCCTGCGCGATGTATGGACCTACGCGGTGCTGGTAACAGCCCTGCGAGGCGCGGGCATGGATGTGGCGTGTGTGCCACCCATGGGCATGGCCTGGATTGAGGCCGATGCGGAATGTGCCAGAAGCATGAGGCTGGCGTTGGCTGAACCGCCTACCGGCGTGATTGCGGAATTGATCGCTCGCGCATGCGCCACGGAGATGTGCACGCCGGCCGCGCGGCAGGAGCATGAGTCGGCACGGCCGGGAGAAATGTTTATCGAATGGCTCCGCGAAGGCATCAAGTCAGGGGAGATAGCTGTCAATGTGCCGGGCGCGAAGGTGCATGTGGTCGAGGATGGCGTGCTGATCGTCAGCCCGGGCGCCTTCAAGGAGTTTGATGCCATCCACTGGCAAGCGGTGCTAGACGACCTGTTGGCCATGGAGATCCACGTTGCCCGTGATGGCAGTCCCATGCGCTGCTGGAACGTGCGGGACAGAGATGGCGCCTTCGTTCGTGGAGTTCTGATTGCCAATGTATCCCTGTTGTTCGACTCGCCGCCGTATGTGAATACGGCCCTGGAGGAGGCAATCTGATGGCGCATGCGGTGGAAAGCCGTCTGCGCGCCGCCGTCGAGTTCGTCCCCGCCACGGCGGCCGGCATATCGGCCCTGGCACTGGTCACCAGCCCGTCATTGTTCCTGATGCCGGGAGCGCTCGCGAAAGGAGCCGCGGGCTGCTGTGCCGCCCTGGCCATTCTGCGCGCTCATCAGGGGCTTGGGGTGATCAGGTACCGCTCCCACCTGAGGCGCCTGCCCCGTTATGTGCTGAAACCGGATGCGGTTCCGGTATCGAAACTGAAACTGTTCTGGGGCATGGGCTTTGAATGGACGCAGAGGCATTCGCAGCGGTTGTTCGACACCCGATTGCCTGAGAATGCGAAATACCTTGAACCGGGACGCGCATACCGCGCGGCCAGGGATCTCGAATTCCGGCTGGAGAAATCCAGGGCCTTCGCCTTCATTCCGAAAATCACGGGCGCGCCGGCCTGGTGGAACCCGGTCAGGCCGTTTCCCCCGGTCGGCGGCAATCCGGCGCTGCACGGCGTCGGCATGGAGGATGAGCGCCCCGTATACTCCGACATCGGCGAGCGCGTCGGGCACACGCTGGTACTTGGAACCACGCGCGTGGGCAAAACGAGGCTCGAAGAGCTTCTGGTCACGCAGGACATCCACCGGGGCGACGTGGTGATTGTGTTCGATCCCAAGGGAGACAAGGAGCTGATGAAACGCATGTTCGCCGAGGCGAAGCGCGCTGGCCGCCTGGAAGATCTCCATATCTTCCATCTTGGACACCCGGAGATTTCCGCCCGCTACAATGCCGTGGCGAATTTCACCCGCATCACGGAGGTGGCCGGCCGCATATCGGGCCAGCTCTCGGGCGAAGGCGATTCGGCCGCATTCAGGGAGTTCGCCTGGCGCTTTACGAACATCATCGCCCGCGCGCTGGTGGCGCTGGGGCAAACGCCTGATTACGAGACCATCGCCAAGTATGTGCGCAACATCGAACCGCTGCTGGTGGAATACTGTTCGTGGTGGTTGGATCGCTCAGGTCCCGCCGGTTGGCGGGATTCGGTCAAGGGCATCGAGGAAAGCATCAAGCCTGAATCTCTGCCCCAGCATTTGCGTGACCGGGGAATCCACTCCGTTGCCATCGTCCGCTACATCAAGCAGCGCGATCTGTACGACCCGGTGGCGGACGGACTCCGTTCCGCCTTCGAATACGACAAGACCTATTTCGACAAGATCGTCGCATCCCTGCTGCCGCTTCTGGAAAAGCTGACGACGGGCAAGGTGTCCGAACTGCTGAGCCCCGATTACACCGATATGGACGACCCCCGCCCGATCATCGACTGGATGCAGATCATCCGCCGGCGCGGCATCGTCTATGTCGGACTGGACGCGTTAAGCGACGCGGAGGTGGCCGCCGCGGTCGGCAATTCCATGTTCGCCGACCTGACCTCCATCGCGGGGCAGCTGTACAAGTTCGGCCTGGATTATGGATTGCCGGATCTTGGCTCATCAAAGGCACCTCCTGCGATTTCGGTGCACGCGGACGAGTTCAACGAGCTGATCGGCGATGAGTTCATCCCGCTGCTCAACAAGGCTGGCGGAGCCGGGTTCCAGGTCACCGCCTATACCCAGACATGGGCCGATGTGGAGGCGCGGATCGGCAACCGAGCCAAGGCGGAACAGATCGGGGGCAACTTCAATGCGCTGATCATGCTGCGCGTGAAGAATGTGAGAACAGCCGAGATCCTGACCGATCAGCTGCCGAAGGTGCAGCTGGTCTCCAAGACGGCCGTGTCCGGCGTGACCGATGTGGCGGATGCTTCCAGCCCCACGGAGTTTGCCTCGCGCAACGAGGACCGGCTGACGGAGAAAGAAGCGCCGATGATCGAGCCGGCGGACATCGTGCAACTGCCCAAGGGGCAGGCGTTCGCGCTGCTAGGCGGTGCCAGGCTGTGGAAGCTGAGGATTCCTCTGCCGCACACGGGCCCGGATCCCATGATGCCACGGGATTTCGGCGAGATGGTGGAATGGCTGTATCCGGATGGTGTCGCGACAGGTGGACACGATGGCTGACACACCAACCCGGCCGATCCGCACCGGCGTATGGTATCTTGCCTGGAGACTTCCACTCATTCTGCTGACCGCCATGTTTGTCCACGTCATGATGGCATCATGGATCTGGCCGGACGGGCATTTGCATTTGAAAGGCGTGCTTGCCCAGGACATGTCCCGAATCCAGGCGTTGGAGACAATCGACAAGGCCGGACCGCTGGCCGCCCACTGGGCCTCCGGGGCATACCGGTGGATGTTCGAGGAGACGGGATTCAACGGCATGATCAGAGCCTTCTCGCAACCAGCGGGCGTGAACCCTCCGGATACCGAAGTGCGCAAGCTGGTGGTGCATTTCTGGCCGGAGATCCAGGCGGCGATGTATTCGGTGCAGATTCTTGGCGAGAGAATGGCCGTGCTGTTTCTCACCCTGCCGCTGTTTCTGGTTGCCACACTCATCGCGGTAAGCGATGGCTGGGCAGGTCGCTGGCTCAGACGCGCCCACGGTGGTCGGGAGTCGGCCTTCCTGTACCATCGGTTGAAGCGGAGCGTGTTTCTTACCATCGTGCTGCTGTGGACAGTCTGGTTCATCATTCCGGTCAGCATGGATCCCCGCGCGGTAATCTTTCCCTTCGTCATCCTCTTTGCGGTGACCGTCCGATTCACCATTGGCTATTTCAAGAAATACTTTTAAGGAAGGGAAAAGCAAAGCCAAGCCTCATGATGCCAGTTTGCCAGATGCTTACCATGCATAGCATAGGTATGCATCTGACCATGAAAATAAACCACCCTTCCACGCTGTTTGACCGACCCGACAAACAGATGCAACAGAGCTCGCAGGGTGTCAGTGTCAAATCGGATTCAATGCCTTCCTGATCGTCGCAGTAGGCAAGTAGAATTGCAAAGGATCGTCAGAACTCTGAATAAAGCCGTATTTCCTATAGAAGTTCCCTGCGCTTTCGTCTTTGGCGTCCACGAATAACGCGCACATGCCGACGGCCTCCTGCGCAGAGAGAAAGTTTCTCATCGCATGGATGAGCAGTTTTTCTCCAAAGTCTTGCCCTTGGTGCTTCGTGGTCACCGCCAGTCTGGCCAATCTTCCGGCAGGCAGCGGATGACTCTTGGGGAGCTTTTTTCTATCCGATGGCTGGAAACTTTCCACGCGCACATCACAGGTTGTGATGGAATAATAACCAATGATTACAGTCGGGTTTGCTTTCGGCGCCAGCACAAATATTCTGTATACCCCATTCTTGATATGCTGGGCAGCAATTTTCCCGATATAAAAATTAAGCTGATCGTTGCCACACCGGAAACCTCGTTTGTTATGTTTCCTGGCAAGCGGCTCAATAATGATTTCCAACTCAGGATCGTTTGGCCGCTGTCAGCAACGCATGGTTCGGCGCGGACGGGTTGTCCAGTGCGGACAGGAAAGCCGACGCATATTCCCGAGTGACAGTCACTGTTCTTTCTCTCTCAAGAACCTTATGAGCCTCGTGGAGGGCGGCAATGGCAATGAAATCGGACACGATGACTCCCAGAGCGTCAGCCGCCTCAAGAACAAAATCCCAAGTTTTCTCCGGTACTCTTGCCGAGCTTCTTGATGAAACCATATTAACGCGCGAATGACACCATTTTGGAGCCAATATGGTGTAGTAATTTGTATATCAATCAATCGTTCAAGATTCTGCTTCCGTAGGCTGCCAGAACCGCCTGTTCCATACGGGCGACCTCCTCATCCGACAGAAAATCGAAGTGACTCGAGCGTTTCCGCGCCGAAAGTCTGCCATTGTTTTGCAGGCAGAAGCGAATGATGAAGTCGATCTTCCGGTCGGGCATATCCACGATCGCCTGGATGGCTTTCTTTGTCTCATCGTAGTTGGCCAGAAACGCCAATTCCCGGGCGAGTTCCATCTCAATGGTCTGGTCGATGAATTTGAAGAGTGCCTCCACCTGGGGTGTCATATCGATATAGCGATACCACCTGGCCGTATCATTGTGAACGGTCATGCGGCCATCTTCATCGAGCGAGTATTCTACCAAGGCCATAAGATGCCGTGAGAACGCTTCCAGAGAGGCGTCATAGTCGGAAGGGTTCTTCAGCATGGATGCCGATATGGGAAACATGATGCCTTTAGGCGTAAATCCTCGACGGGCAAGAATATTGTGGATCAGAAAACGGTGGATTCGACCATTACCGTCTTCAAACGGGTGCAAAAAAACGAACCCATAGGCAATAACGGCAGCGTGGACCACGGGAGACACACGCCCCTCGTCCATGCGCTTATGGGCAGTTATCAGACCCTCCATCAGGTCGGCCAAATTCTCAGGCTTCGGACATGTGAAATGTATCCTTTCCGCCTGCCAGGAGATTGTCTCTCCGACATAGTTCTGGCTCGTTCGGTAGTCGGAATCGCGAAATCGTGGATCGACAATGCGATTCTGAAGTTCGATCAAACGCGGCTTTTCGCAAAAGTCTTCCTGCTCTGCCAGTTGAAGCAGCGCTACAAATCGTTCGGTTCTGGTCGATGTGGGCTTAATATGTTCGATCTCAAAAGATGATTTTGTCTCCCTGGTGTACAGATAGCCGAGCGCCCTCTTCAGCAATTCAGGGGAATAACTGGATACCACCCTGCGGCATCGCTTGGGAAGATCGGCTGTTTCGAAGTCGCGCAGGGTTCTCGTGCGACGAACTATTGGGCAAAACCGTGGGTCACCCAGCAAATTGTCGTTGATTCGCTGACGACGAACCCGGCGGGCTAGGCTGACCGTGTAGTATTCATCCGGATCGAGCAGATCAATGTAGTTGCCTTGTTTGACATCGTCGATCGGAAGCATTTTCCCGGTCAGAAACTCGTACAGATACCACAGCCTTCTCGCGTATTTGCCGGTTGGCTTGGAGCGGACGTACTCGAGAAAGTCCTCCTCTGCGACTTCCTGAAACAGGCTGGCGAGTATCGCGAGATTCGTGCCATCATACTTGAGCGCGAATTCAAGATGATCGCCCAGCGTATCTCCCGGCCAATATTTGGGCGGATACACCTCCTCAACGATCCCGCCACTCGAGTCGACCCGGTGGATTCCACGGGTAGCCACCAGGGACCTGTGCCAATTCGGGATTACATCGAGATGATATCGCTCGACAAGTGCCGCATACCCTGCGGGTCTCTCAGTCAACCTGTCCCGAACGTTTTCAGTCATGGCTTTCTCCGGAAAAATCATTACAACAAGAGAATTATAATTATATTATGGAGCAATCCAAGAAAAATGATTACATGAAGCCGTGCTTTACCACTTCCGGCCACCAGAGAAAAATGGTTACAGTAACAGAAATATAGTTATAAAGCCCACTTGTTCGGGTAATTTCATTACGCCAGATTCGTTTATGTTGCGAGAGGCCCCTGACAGATGCGGTCCGGAGCACATCGCATCCCTGAAGCGGCTGACGTTGCACCCCTTGCGATTCATGAAGCCGCTTGCCGACCCCACCGGCCTTATCCCGATCCATGTTGGACGACTCGGTGTTAGAGCAGCATGGAGAGAAGAAAGGGCATGCGGACTGGGCCTACAATGGCGAATTCGGCTATCGGCCGCTGTTTATGTTCATGCGGCGCAACCAGTTGCCCCGCGCATCGGCTCGGAACACGCATGCCCAGCAATGGCTTTAGTCCGTCATCATCTGCCAGCATCCGTATATCCTCCAGCGAACGTCGCCACCATGCAGTATCAGCGCCAGTGCCTGTACATACACGCCGGGACGAAAGCCCTTCGCGCTACCAGGGGCAGGAAGGTGGCGATTGACTTCCTGCCCCAACTTCATCGCAGCGCAGAACTCGCCAAACAGTGCCAGCCCGCCATGCACGGTCAGAATCTCTTCCGTCGCCCCAAGCCATCGTCTCAAGCTTGAATTGTATAACTGTTTGCTTCAGCATCGCTTTACCCCGCTGGTGATTATGGCTTGAACCCTTACAAGCTCACCATCCCAGCGGGGCTTTTGCTTCCTGTGCCAAAATTAATGTCGGATACGGGGTCAACAGAATAATATCATCACACAAGGGACCCTAATGTGAGTATCATCCTTACTGTTTCAATACTTTTACGTCTTGCTGCATTCATATGGTCAATCAAGATATTCAGAAGCCTTAATGACCGCCGCGTACTTTTCCTCTCAGCCATGCTGGCCCTAATGGCATTGAGACAAACCTTAACCCTGATTGATCATAGTGATTCTTTCACGCTCAAATTGCAGATGGAAACGATGCAAGAACTACCAGGATTAATAGTAAGCGTTCTAGCTTTCATTGCTTTATATTACCTGAAAGAAACCATCATGGAGCACAATCAATCTTTAGCTTCCAAATATAAACTCGAGTCACGCTTGGCTGGTATCGTTAACAATGCCTTCGACGCAATCATTACGGTAGATAAAAGTCAAAGAATTGTAACTTTTAATAAAGGTGCAGAGCGCATATTTGGCTACGATGAAGACGAAATCATTGGAGAAAAGCAAGAGGTTCTCATACCCCCGCGTTTTGTGGAGAAACATCGAAAATATATTGACGAATTCCCCATCCATCCAGACAAATCCAGACAGATGAAGGTCGCATCTTCGAAAATATTCGCTCGGCGCAAAAACGGGGAAGAGTTTCCTATTGAGGCGAATATATCCATGACGACCATAGCCAATGAAACATACTTCACTGCAATTCTTAGGGATATAACCAAGCAAACAAAAGCAGAAGAAGACTTAGAACACATGGCATTTTATGACACATTGACAGCCTTGCCGAACCGGCTTTTTTTCCAGAAAATATTGCATCAAAGAATCGCCTCCCTCAACGATTCATTTGCCGTTTTGTCTATAGGTCTAGATCATTTTAAAGCAATCAATGAGACCCTGGGGTATCCGGCCGGAGACATGGCGTTGAAAGCCGTGGCACATCGGCTTCAGCTGTTTGTTGATGACCAGCAGCATATTTCACGCCTTGGGGGCGATATTTTTGCTATCCTTCTTCCGTCGCAAAAGAAATCAGAAAACTACACAAGCCTTGCCGAAAAAATAATAGACACCTTTGCCTTACCAATATCCATTGCCGGTAATGCAATCAACATCGAACTGAGCATCGGCATCGCCATATATCCGTTACATGGAAAAGATGCCAATTCATTGACTGTGTGCGCAGAAACTGCCATGCAATTTGCCAAGTCCACCCATCAACATTTTTCCACATTCGCCCCGGAAATGCAAAAAGATTCGCTGGATCACTTGCAGTTAGTCGGAGAACTCCGTCATGCAATTAAACAGAATCAGCTTGTTCTTCACTATTAGCCCAAGATCGACATGAACACCGCTTGTGCCATTGGTGTGGAAGCTTTAATACGCTGGCAACATCCTGACAAAGGATTTATGTCGCCAGGCATCTTCATCCCGATAGCGGAAAAAACTGGACTCATCCACTCTTTGACCTACTGGGTAATCAACGAAGCTCTTAATCAAGCTAAACTCTGGCGAGAACAGGGGATTGAGTTGTTGATGTCCATCAACCTATCAGTCTACAACCTTCAAGATGAACGCTTGGTTGAACACCTTGGCGAAACATTAAAAACACATGGTATCCCTCCTTCAAATCTTGTGTTGGAAATCACAGAAAGCAGCTTAATGACAAATCCAGAACTAGCTCGTACAACATTGAACCAATTACACTCAATGGGAGTAAAGCTATCCATTGACGATTTTGGTACAGGACACTCATCCCTCGCCTATTTGAAAGACCTTCCCATAGATGAACTCAAGATAGACCAATCTTTCATCTCCAATATCTCGACTGATGAGAAACAAGCGCTCATTGTTCAGAGCACTATCAGCCTAGCTCATAGTCTGGGGCTTACAACAACTGCCGAAGGGCTTGAAACAGAAGATGGCTGGAGACATTTGCAAAACCTTGGATGCAATCTCGGGCAGGGCTACCTTATTAGCAAGCCCCTAGCCAGTGATGACTTAGTGCATTGGCTAACAGAAAGTGATGAGGCCAGAAAAGCATTGCAACTCCAAGAATCCCCTTGATCATGGGAAGGAAAGAAGAACAGAGCGATACGACCTGGTATAGGCATGAGGCGGCCATGGTCAGATTGGCCGATGTGCTGACACCATTCAGATTGTCCTGATTGTGTAAACCCACCAGGTTATCCACAGTTATCAATTCCCCGAGAGATGGAGAGCTATAATCGAGGCTGGCATGGGGGCGACTGTAATGATGACCACGTCGCGCCCCTCCAGCCTTCAGTACCAGCGAGAAAAGAAGCTCACCCCAGTGGATCAGATGGCTCAAAGATACGGTAACCATCGATTCTGAAGCAGCATGCGCATTTCATTGCGCAACCACTTTCACACACCGCACACACACCGAAATCAAAGAAAAGAAAGGGTGGGCTTCCGCCCACCCTCTGTAAGTTGTTGATTTTACTTGCTTTGTTTGGTGGCGCTTCAGGGACTCGAACCCCGGACACGCGGATTATGATTCCGCTGCTCTAACCAACTGAGCTAAAGCGCCTTGGAGGCCGGCATTTTAGGCATAAGTGCATCGGCGTCAATGGCTTTTTTCGAGTGATGGTTATCCATCTTCCGATGCAGCTCATAACGGCCAATGAAGCCGATATTTTTATCGCGTGCCTAGCGCCTGCCTGACGCAAGAACTGCGGTATCTGCCACGACACGCATCGATTTTTTCATCCAGTCGAGCAGAATCAAAGCCCTGTCCTGACCGCGCATTTCAATAAAGACACCTTCCAGACCCTTCATCGCGCCGTCGAGCATGCGCACCTTCTCCCCTGCTCTGAACGGCGATTCAGGCGTAGATGAGACCGCGATCAAACCATTTTCATCATGACGCGCCTGTAATAACGCGATCACCTGATCACTAAGCGGCGGATAGAAGGTACCGAAGGCAACAGGAGCCAACACACCGACCGTACTGCGAATCGTCGTCCAGCGCTGCTCATCTATTGAGAGGTGCACAAACAGGTAACCGGCGAAAAACGGGCGCGGCTGCCAGCTGACCTTACCGGCATGACTGATGCGGGTATTGATCATCGGCAGATAAACTTCAAAGCCCTGCCTCTCCAGATTCGCCGCTGCAAGCGACTCCTGGCGCGGTTTTACGCGTATGGCGAACCACTGTTTATCAGACATCCAGATACCAACGCACCGTTTTTCTGATACCGCTCTCAAACGTCTCTGCCGGTTGCCAGCCCAGTGTGTTGCCCATCTTCGCGGCATCGATGGCATAGCGCCAGTCGTGGCCGGGACGATCTTTGACAAAGGTGATCAGTGATTCGTAACTTGTCATTGGTGATTGGTGATGAGTTGCTGGTGGGTGAAACTCATCCATTAACCGGCAGATTAGCTTGCATATATTCAGATTCGTCCACTCGTTAATGCCGCCTATATTATATACCTCACCCGGCACGCCCCGGCGAATCACCGCATCAATGCCGGCGCAGTGATCCTCCACATAGAGCCAGTCGCGGATATTGGAGCCGTCGCCATAAACAGGGATCGGCTTACCCTCCAGGCAGGATCGAATCACTGTCGGAATAAATTTTTCCCCGTGCTGATACGGACCGTAATTATTCGAGCAGTTGGTGGTTGTTACCGGCAGGCCGTAGGTGTGGAACCATGCCCGTACCAGATGATCGGAACCGGCCTTGGATGCCGAATAGGGTGAATTAGGCGCATAAGCTGTGGCTTCACTAAAGGCGGGATCACCCTGACTCAGCGTACCATACACTTCATCGGTCGAAATATGGTGGAAGCGGAAGGACGCTGGCGCATCGTGACTAGTAACTGGTGACTGGTGACTGGTGACTGCATCTGGCCTCCCATCTGTCGTCTCGCATCCAGCATCTGACGCTCCACCCATCCAATACTGGCGTGCAGCCTCCAGCAGCGTAAAAGTGCCCATCACATTAGTCTGCACAAACACTTCGGGACCGGCAATCGAGTTATCCACATGCGACTCAGCGGCAAAATGGACAATCGTGTCGATATGATGCTCACGCAGCAGTCGATCAATCAACGGGCGATCACAAATATCGCCTTCCACAAATATATGGCGACTCTGGTCCGGCAGCTCTTTCAGGTTATCCGTTGATCCTGCATAGGTCAGCTTGTCCAGATTAATGACGCGCACATCTGCATCACTGGCCAGCATATAGCGCACGAAATTACAGCCGATAAACCCGGCACCGCCAGTCACCAGCATATTGACGGGACGATAGTCACTCATATTTCGATTCCTTTATAAACCTGGGTCTCATCACTCTCCCTCTGAGCCTCAACTCTCGCTCTTTTGCACTGCAAAACTGTGCCTTCCCTCACGCAATCGACGCAACAGGTACTGGCCGTAAGCATTCTTTTCCAGCGCGCGGGCCAGCACTTCCAGTTGCGCGTCATTAATATACCCCTCTTCCCAGGCGATCTCTTCCGGGCAGGCCACTTTCAGCCCCTGCCGTTTCTCAATCACCTCGACATAGAGTGCCGCATCCAGCAACGACTCATGCGTGCCCGTATCCAGCCAGGCTACGCCGCGCCCGAGAGTTTCCACCCGCAGCTCCCCACGCCTGAGGTAGGTCAGGTTTACATCGGTAATCTCCAGCTCTCCGCGAGCCGACGGTTTGAGTCCGGCTGCAATATCCACGACATCGTTATCATAAAAGTAGAGGCCTGTTACAGCCCAGTTACTTTTCGGGTTTTCCGGTTTTTCTTCCATGGACACAACCCTGAAGTCCGACTCGAATTCGACCACCCCATAGCGTTCGGGATCCTGTACGCGATAGGCGAAAACCGTTGCGCCGGAAGCGTGCGCGGCAGCCTGCTGCATCTGCTTTACCATACCCTGTCCATAAAACACATTGTCGCCGAGAATCAGTGCGCAACTATCGGTGCCGATAAAATCCCGACCAATGGTAAACGCCTGCGGCAATCCTTCGGGGTGAGGTTGACTGGCATAGGTAAGGTTGATGCCCCACTGCGAACCATCGCCCAGCAGACGCTCGAACAGCGGCAGGTCGGCTGGTGTAGAGATAATCAGGATATCCCGAATACCGGCCAGCATCAGCGTGGATAATGGGTAGTAGATCATCGGTTTGTCATAAACCGGCATCAGTTGTTTACTGACGGAGAGGGTCAACGGATGCAGACGCGTGCCGGAACCACCGGCCAGAATAATGCCTTTCATTGTGACTCCTGCTCTGTGACTACAGTAAAATGGGCTCCTGCTGATTTGTGAACTCGTACATCTTGTGCTCCACCCCTGCGGGGCGACCTGGACAGGTCGTCCAAATGGGCTCCTGCTGATTTGTGAACTCGTACATCTTGTACTCGTCCCCTTCGGGGCGACCTGGACAGGTCGTCCAAATGGGCTCCTGCCCATTTGTCATAAACCGGCATCAGCTGTTTGCTGACGGAGAGTGTCAACGGGTGCAGACGCGTGCCGGAGCCGCCTGCCGGAATAATGCCCTTCATAATTCAGCCTCTCCTTGAATACCTTTCATCTATCCTCCCGCTTCAATATTTACTGATTCACATCAGGGCCATCGGCATTTTACAGCTTCGCTTTAATAATACCGCAGTCCGTCAGATAGCGAATCACCTGTTCGACACAGAGATCCAGCGGCTGAGAGCCGGTATCCACAATCAACTCCGGTGCATCCGGCTCCTCATAGGGTGAAGATATGCCGGTAAAGTCCTTGATCTCGCCTTTACGCGCTTTGGCATATAACCCCTTCACATCACGTGCCTCACAGTCATCCAGCGAAGCACGACAGTACACTTCAATAAAATCGCCTTCGGGAACCAGTGCGCGCACACGGTCGCGATCAGAGCGAAACGGCGAAATAAAAGCGGTTAATGCGATCACGCCTGCCTGGATAAACAACTTTGCCATCTCCCCGATCCGGCGAATATTCTCTTCACGGTCAGCAGGGGAAAAGCCCAGATCAGAGCAGAGACCGTGTCTGACATTATCGCCATCAAAGACAAACGTACGCATCCCCATGCAGTGGAGCTGCTCTTCCAGTGCATGCGCCAGCGTAGATTTGCCTGCGCCCGAGAGGCCGGTAAACCACAAAATAACAGAGCGATGCCCGTTGGCCGCTTCACGGCGCGTACGGGTAACCGTGGCCTCGTGCCATACAACATTGCTGCTTTTTCTCTTATCCTCAGTATGCACTGCTTGGCCACCCTTCCGGTCAGATTGCAGCCGAATCATGGCCGAATTGCACGGTAATGGCTAATGGCGGCTGATGCATGGCACACATGACACTATTTCTCACATAGACCGGTACTGGTAGGGTCCCGGCCATGACACAAACAGACATTCTCAAACAACAACTTGATCGCCGCATCCTGATTCTCGATGGTGCCATGGGCACGATGATACAGCGTCACCAGCTGGAGGAAGCCGATTACCGCGGTGAACGCTTTGCCGACTGGGCAAGTGAGCTCAAGGGCAACAACGACCTGCTCAACCTGACCCAGCCGGATATTATCCAGGGTATTCATCAGGCCTACCTGGATGCCGGTGCCGATATCCTTGAAACCAATACATTCAACTCCAATACCCCGTCGATGGCCGATTATCACATGGAGGAGTTGGTTTATGAGCTCAATGTCGCCGGTGCCGCGCTGGCGCGCAAAGCCGCCGACGCTTACGCCACGGCAGATAAACCGCGTTTTGTCGCCGGTGTGCTCGGCCCGACGTCGCGCACCTGCTCGATTTCACCGGATGTGAATGATCCCGGTTTTCGCAATGTGCATTTCGATGAGCTGGTTACCACCTACAAGGATGCCACACGCGGCCTGATCGATGGCGGCGCCGATATCATCCTGATCGAAACCGTATTCGATACGCTCAATGCCAAGGCTGCGGTCTTTGCCGTGCAGAGCTATTTTGAAGAGTCCGGGGTTGAGCTGCCGATCATGATCTCCGGCACCATTACCGATGCATCCGGCCGTACCCTCTCCGGTCAGACAGCAACAGCCTTCTACAACTCCCTTGCGCATGCCAAACCGATCTCCATCGGCCTGAACTGCGCACTCGGTGCCGGTGAGTTACGCCAGTATATCGAAGAGTTGTCCGGCACCGTCGCCTGTCGCATCAATGCTCATCCGAATGCCGGTCTGCCCAATGCCTTTGGCGGTTATGACGAGACAGCCGAAGATATGGCTGCCCAAATCAGGGAGTGGGCCGAATCCGGCTTTCTCAACATCATTGGCGGCTGTTGCGGTACGGGCCCTGCACATATCCGCGCCATGGCCGAAGCGGTTGAGGGCATCGCTCCGCGCCCGTTACCGGTACGCGGCGAGACCCTGCCGGTGCAGTGTCGTCTCTCGGGACTGGAGCCTCTGCATATCGATGAGAGCTCACTATTCGTCAATGTCGGCGAACGCGCCAATGTTACCGGCTCTGCCGTATTCAAGCGCCTGATCATGGCCGGCGATTATAATACAGCACTGAACATCTGCCGCGAGCAGGTGGAGAACGGCGCCCAGATCATCGACATCAATATGGATGAAGCGATGCTCGACGGCGAAAAGGCGATGGTTACCTTCCTGAACCTGATCGCCTCGGAACCCGATATCTCCAGAGTGCCGATCATGCTCGACTCCTCAAAGTGGTCGATTATCGAGGCCGGTCTGAAATGCATACAGGGCAAGGGAGTGGTTAACTCAATCTCGCTGAAAGAGGGCGAAGAGGCCTTCATCCATCATGCCCGCCTGCTCCGCCGCTACGGCGCTGCCGCGGTGGTCATGGCCTTCGATGAGGCAGGTCAGGCAGACACCTTTGCACGCAAAACCGAAATCTGTGCACGCTCCTACAAGATACTGACCGAAGTGTGCGACTTCCCGCCGGAAGATATTATTTTCGACCCCAATATCTTTGCTATCGCCACCGGCATTGAAGAGCATAACAACTACGCGGTGGACTTCATTGAGGCGACCGGCTGGATCAAGCAGCACCTGCCCTATGCCATGGTCTCCGGCGGCGTATCGAATGTATCCTTCTCCTTCCGCGGTAATAATCCGGTACGTGAGGCGATTCACTCGGTATTCCTCTACCATGCGATCAAACAGGGCATGGACATGGGCATCGTCAATGCCGGTCAGCTGGCAGTTTACGACGATCTCTCCGAAGAGCTGCGCGAGCGCGTTGAGGATGTTGTGCTCAACCGGCGTGAGGATAGCACCGAGCGCCTGCTCGATATTGCTGAGAAATACCGTGGTGACGGTATCGAGGTCAAAAAGGCCGATGATGAGTGGCGCAAACTGCCGGTAGCCGAGCGACTGGCGCATGCGCTGGTCAAGGGCATCGATACCTTTGTCGATGAGGATACGGAGGAGGCGCGCCTTGCCTTCGCCACCCCGATTGAGGTAATCGAAGGGCCGCTGATGGATGGCATGAATGTCGTCGGTGATCTGTTCGGCGATGGCAAGATGTTCCTGCCTCAGGTGGTCAAATCGGCGCGTGTGATGAAAAAGGCAGTTGCCTGGCTGATGCCCTATATTGAGGCCGGCAAAGCTGTCGGCAGCAACTCATCCAACGGCAAGGTACTGATGGCCACCGTCAAGGGCGATGTGCACGATATCGGCAAGAACATCGTCGGCGTGGTACTGCAGTGTAACAACTTTGAAGTGATTGACCTGGGCGTCATGGTGCCGGCCAAAACGATACTGGATGAAGCCGTCAAACATGACGTGGATATCATCGGCCTCTCCGGCCTGATTACCCCGTCGCTGGATGAGATGGTTCATATCGCCAAAGAGATGACTCGACTGGGACTTACCATCCCGATCATGATCGGCGGTGCGACCACCTCCAAAGCACATGCAGCGGTGAAAATCGAGCCTGAATATGCCCACCCGCTGGTATGGGTCAAGGATGCCTCGCGTGCCGTAGGTGTGGCGCAGAATCTGATCTCGGCACTCAACCGCGACAGCTTTGTTGCGGGCATTCGCAAGGAGTATAAAGAGGTAAGAGAGCGTTATCTGGGTCGTCAGCAGCAGACGGACTGGCTGAGTCTGGAAGCTGCACGAGCCAACAGCACTGGACTTGCCTCCGAGACTCTGGCAGCAGCGCCTGCAGAACCCGGCATCCGCGTCCTGCAGGATATCCCGCTTGCCGAGATTCGCGAATTTATCGACTGGACCCCGTTCTTCTCCGCATGGGAGCTCAACGGCGCCTATCCGCGCATCCTCAACGACCCGCATAAGGGTAAAGAGGCGCAAAAGCTGTTTGACGATGCGCAGCAACGTCTGGATACCATTATCAACGAGAACTGGTTCAGCGCGCGCGCCGTATTCGGACTCTTCCCTGCCCGGGCAACGGATGATGACTCTGTCATTGTCTGGAAGGATGAGGCACACAACGATGAGCTCGCCCGCTTCCATTTTGTCCGTCAGCAGCTGGACAAGAAGGATAGCCGTGCAAACCTCTGCCTGGCCGATTTTATCTCCCGCGAGCAGCATGACCATCTGGGCGGTTTTGCCGTCGGTATTTTCGGAGCCGAGGAGCGTGCCAAAGCCTTTGAGGCGGAAAACGACGACTACAACGCCATCATGATCAAGGTGCTGGCCGATCGTCTGGCTGAGGCACTGGCTGAAATGCTGCATGCCGATGTACGCAAGCGCTACTGGGGTTATGCTGCTGATGAGAAGCTCTCCATGGACGAGATGATCGGTGAAAAATATCAGGGCATCCGCCCTGCGGCCGGTTATCCCGCCTGTCCCGAACACAGCGAGAAAGAGACGCTATGGAAACTGCTTGATGTGGAGAACAACATCGGCATGCAGCTGACTGAATCCTTCGCCATGCTGCCGACAGCAGCCGTATCGGGTCTCTATTTTGCCAATCCTGAAGCGCGCTACTTCACCGTTGGTAAAATCAATCGCGATCAGGTCAGGGATTATGCCCGTCGCAAGGGTTGGAGCATCGAAAAGGCAGAGCGCTGGCTGGCTCCGAATCTGGGCTATTGATTCGCATCTCTGCATTCACCACCGGGCCACAGGGGTCATGCATGCGCTACCCCTGTAGCCTTGTGGCCCGCAGTTTTACCCGGTCATGAAGCCCTATACACTACTCGATACCGCCACCGATCATGGCGGCACACTGCGTCTGTATCAGCGCGGTGATGAGTTTGCTATCCGCGTGGACAAGGCCGGCGAATTGATGAACTCCCGCCTGCACCACTCGGAAGATCTGCTGGCAGATCTGGCCTGCGCCCATATCTCCGGTAAGGCTGATAGCCGCATGCTCATCGGCGGTCTCGGACTCGGCTTTACGCTGGCTGCGGCACTGCGCCATGCCGGCCCCGCTTCAAGCATCGTTGTTGCCGAGTTGATGCCGGCAGTGGTGCGCTGGAATCGCGAATACCTGGGCATACTGGCCGACTACCCGCTACGTGATGCCCGTGTTGAGGTAGCGATTCAGGATGTCGGCAAACTCATGCGCGGGCAACACAACAGCTTTGATGCCATCATGCTCGATGTCGATAACGGGCCGGACGGTTTCACCCGCGATGACAACAGCGCGCTCTACAGCGAGCGCGGGCTAAAAGATGCCTATAACGCGCTGAAGCCCGGCGGTGTATTAACGGTCTGGTCGGCCTCTCCCGATGCCGCGTTTACCAGACGCATGAAGAAAACCGGCTTCAAAACGGATGAGAAACGCGTGCGAGCGCACGCGGCACAGCGCGGCAACCGGCATACAATCTGGATCGGCGTTCGCTAAGCCGGCCACCTGAAGGAATTCAAACGCATGAGTCAGGAACAACCGAACAACCCGCTGCACGGCATCACACTGGAGGCCATCGTCAACAGCCTGGTTGCCTATTATGGCTGGGGCGAACTGGGTATTCATGTCAAAATCCGCTGTTTCAATTCCAACCCGTCGGTTAAATCCAGCCTGCAATTCCTGCGCAAGACACCGTGGGCACGCAGTAAAGTGGAAAATCTCTATCTGGAAATGCTGGAAGAAAAAGAGCGCAAGAACAACTCACCATGGTCCACTATCAAGCAGCCCGATAGTTAAGCCGCTCCGCTCTCTATCCGGCGCATATAGATGGTAAAATCATTGGCCAGATAATCGTCGCGAAGCTCAGCATCCGGACAGATCGTACGGCAATAATCGAGCATCAGATGCGGATCGACACTCTGCAAATCGTGCGCCTTGAGATGGCGTGCATCGAGCATATTAAAGGCTACACCCTTGCGACACAGGTCAAACATGCGGGCGATCATGCCGCGTGCATAAGCGCCCTCATCATGCAACTGCTCATTCATTGCACCGGAGAGGATCACCCAGTCAAATGAGCCTGAGGCAAAATCAAAGTCCGCCAACTCACCGCACAACAATGCGGCATCCGGATGTCTTTGGCTTGCTACGCGAATCAGATCCGGCGAGAGATCAATGCCGGTAAAACTGACAGCCTTGCCCTGCCCTGCTATCCACTGCCTGAAATCAGCAAAGCCGCAGCCCACATCCAGCACCGAATCGCCTGACTCAATGCCGATTTCCGCCAGAACCCGGAAGCGGATCTCCTGAATCTCCCGGCTGCTCCAGTAGAGGGCATTGGGATGATAACCGTGCCTGGTCAGACTGTCCCGGTGCCGGTCGACGATACGTTTGCGTTGTTCTTTTTTCATACCAGCGGATAGTATCAGAACATGGGCCCGGCGAAAGGACAACCGAAGCGTGCAGGATCAGGCAACCTCCACCCTGTTACGCCCGCTCTCCTTGGCCCGGTAGAGCGCCCGATCAGCCATCTCAATCAGCATGGCCGCCTGCATGGTTGCATCAGGAGCCATTGTCGTCACGCCAACACTGATCGTAACGACCTCTGCTGCTTCGGATTGGCTGTGGGGAATTTGCAATGCTGCGATATCACGCAGACACTGTTCAGCCAGACTATGGGCCTGTTCCCGCCCGGTATTGGGCAGCAGCAGCACGAACTCTTCACCCCCATAGCGAGCTATCAGGTCGGTTGTACGCTTGGAGACCCGACTAAGAGCCGCGGCGATACGCTTGAGGCAATCGTCACCAGCCAAGTGCCCGTAAGTATCGTTATACAGTTTGAAATAATCGATATCGATCATAACCAATGCCAACTGCCGCCCTCCTCCGCGCCTGGCTGCCGCCCACTCCCTATCCAGCAGGGTATCAAACATGCGCCTGTTGGCTACTCTGGTCAGGCCATCCTGATAGGAATATCTCTCCAGTTTATCATTCATCTCCTGAAGCTCGCTTATCAGTTTCAGGCGCTCGGATACTATTGCCCTGTTATGCCTGAATGCATAAACAATTCCCGATAAACCAACCAGCCAGATCAGGCCATATGATTTCCACAATAAGACTGTTACATCAGATACGTGTTTCAGATAAGTTGCCATGGGTACAGCCACATCCAGCCCGCCACTAAAATCTCCGACCTGATAACCCTGATTGCCATGGCACTTCAAACAGCCCTGCTCTATAAACAACGGTCGCATCAGACGCATATAAGTAACACCGTCGATCTGGGTGATTTCTTTCACCTCTGCCGCTCCCTGCTTCAGAGCCTTCAACGACTTCGCCTCCCAGCTGTCCGGCTTATTCTTCGGATCAAGCAGCTTATCCTCGAATGTGGTTAACTTTTCTTTTACGGCATACCGGCCGGTGCCCCCGCTCTTCATCTGGCGAATTATTGCCGACGGGTTCATCAGCGTCAGTCGCATACCAGAGAGCGTTGTCAGATCCCGTTCCGGCATTGATGCCATGCCGGGGTTGGGCTGATTATCTTTATTAACAGGCACATAGACACCACCGTGCGAGGCAGCCCACAACCTGAAAGTTTTATTTTTGTCAAAATTGGCGCGGGCCTCGGTAACGGCTTCCCTCAGCGTATGCTCTTTTTCAACAGCAACATTCCAGTACAATGAAGCTATAACAATGGCTGTCCATAGCAGTATGACAAAGATCATCCATTTGGAAAGATGCGCCAACTCAACCTGTGGTTCCGACATACGCCCTGCTCCACTCCGTTTTTATTTCCCCGACTCAACACTTGCCCGGAGGGGAGTGGCCCTCACCACCCCCGCATCGACAACCCAATACAGGTTACTCTTGTCAGCACCGGCTTGCAATTTTTTACCCCCCTTCTCCAAACAGGCAGCCTGGGTTGTGCGCGTGTGCTTTCCCCGAGCCTTCCGGCAGGCGAGTGGAGCAACCCCATGCACCCTGCTTTGATGATTTGCTTGATCTAATCTGTTTACACACTAATCTCGGAACCTGTTAACCACGATAATTGTGTATATGGAGAGCTTGCACTGATCAGAATACCCCATTGAGAGGTCTGACTATGTTAAGAGTAAATGTATCCGGTCTGCACTATCAATATCAGCCCACCAGTCGAATGGAGAAGCAACAGTCCCACCCCGACTGGGAAATTGAAACTATCAATGCACCGTTCAGTTTTCACACCGTACACATTGCCAGCCACGGCAAACTGAACAAGGTAGCTTCCGTGGACGATGTTGCGGAACAATTCCTTGAGGGTGGCGGCAGCATCGTCCGTCAGAAGCTGACCATCCCCGGCATCGCATCACTGATCAGCTGTCAGGATGCTATCGGTCAGGTGTTCTCCTTCATCGAAGAGAATCAATAGGGTCTCACCTGTTGATCGCGTTTACCTGCTTATGCAGGTATGTTGTTGAATTGATGAGATCTCCTGCATGCTCCGGGAGAAAGATCGTTGGCGGCGGTCAGGAGGGTGTCGGCCTGTATTAACAGCGCAGGTGGAGACTCTCATCGTGACACCCGATGTAGTGATACCTGAAGCACGGTCAGTTGTGATGAGGCTGCTGCTTTGCATAAGTCGGCAAGCCCGCGATCCCGCGTCGATAGTGCAGAGCAGAAATATAAATGCCTGTTGAACAAGCAGCCATGCAAATTTATTCACCATATCAAGCGATACCTTGAAAGAGCAATCGTTGAAAAACAAGGCACTTCGACTTGGCCCACCGATTGCTCAATATTACTGATGTGTTTTCACGTTAGCAGAAAAACAGATCCGCAAAGACTCTAACCCGGATCTGTTTGATGCCCGTTTGCATCGCTGTTGCATGCTGGCAGCATGAGTCTGCCGGGTGCCATGTAGAAAAAACGCCACACACTGGATGTATGTTATGACTGAAACTGTAATCACCCACAACAAGGAACAGAATACTGCCCCACCGCATGTATGGCATCAGCTGATCAATCTGAAGCTGGCAGCGCTTGGTATGCCTACCTGTCACCTGAAAGAGGGTGATTACACCTATCTTGCGATGGCCGACAGCGTGCTCAAACGCTATGCCCGGCTAAGGCGCTTGCTCTCCGCCTACCGCTGCCCTGTCGACCAGCGTATTCAGGGTTTCCTTCATGCATATCTGTCTGAACATGGTGTGGATCAGACGGTCGAAATTCCCGGCACGACCCTGATTGTGGATAAGCCCGGCATGGCGCGCGAGATGTCTCTGCCGGTGAACGGCAATCACTTCCACTCGGACATCGTTGACTCTTACCGCTTGCTGCAAGGTGCACTGCACAACCCGAAAAATGATCGCCGCACCACCAAGGGTGTATTCCACATCGCTGCCGGCAACCTGCCTGTGCCTGCCGACAAGAAAGAGGTGCCTGCCGCCGTGTTCGGCGCCTTGCTGAAAGAAGCATTTAACCCGCCCGAGTGGCTGCTTGAGCTGCCCGCAACCTGTGAGGAGCCTGAAAAAGCCAGACTCTGGGTCTCCCTGCTGCTGCGCCCGACGGTGCGCCCTGAAGTTAAAGGCGTATTGCCTGCCAAGAGCCTTGAAGTACGCATGTTCGCTCCCGGTGGACTGGTCTCCAATCTTGATTTCGTGGAGTCCATCTTCGGCAATGGCGGTGATCCGTTCCTGCCGGAAAACGATGCAGCACTCGATATCGAGCACTGGACCGGTCAAACCGGCTGCATCATTCTCGCTCCGCATCTGGTGGGCTTAAAGAAAAAGGATCTTGGCCTGCCCTGCTTTGCTGATGCCAGCGAACGTCAGCGCCGCGACGGTATGTGCTGGCAGAGTGAGGATGAATTATACAACGAGGGCAATGCCTTCAAGCTCGTATGCCGCGATATGCGCGGTGTGATTGTCACCATCATTGCCGACAACTATTTCGGTTACAGCAAGAAAGAGATCAAATCGCATATCAGCTACTCGGCCAACCTGTTCGGCGGCTGCGAGGAGGAGCATGCCGGCGGCGCGCTCGCCTTCCCGCGCTACAATCTCGGTGAGATCTATCTGCCGCGCTCCAGTGACATGGTTGACAGCCATACCTTTGCCGACCTGTGCGAACGGCTTGGTGACAGGGTTGAGCTGCAGGCCGAAGGCTATGCCCTCGACAAGCGTTTCCCCGAAATCATCTATGTGCCGGAAGACACGCAGATCAACCTGCATGACCTGAAGGTAAGCTGGCAGGGAAAGAATGGCCCGCAACATATCAAGTTACTGGTAAAAAATACCTTTATCTACCCGAGCGGCTTCAGGGTACATCTGGAGCGCCACCCCGATGCGCCAAGCTGGCGGCTGATCGGCACCATCGGTGAAGGCACATTCTGCCATAAACCGAGTACGGTATCCGGTGGAGGCAAGTCGGAAATCTCCAAGTCCATTGCAGGTGCAATCCTCTCCGGGCCAACCTATGTGGGAGATTTTGAGCAGGATATGGACCAGGTCAGGGCTGTATTCGAACGCGACTACTCCACCCGCTTCCGCAACCCGGGATCAAACAAACCGGATACACGCAGCCTGTTGAGCAGAGAGCGCAGTCTGGGTTCGGTGATCAAGCTGTTAACGCCATCTCTCAACGACTATACCGATGAGTACAATCAGTGGCTGGAGAGCATCCCGCAACACATCCTGGCACTGGTATTCATGATCAAGCGTTTCTACAGAACCGCATGGGGGCGCGACTGGGATCAGCACTTTTCCGTGGACAAGGTGAATGGTCATCCGGGTCATGAACTGCGCCATCACGGCCGCAAACTGATGGCAAGCTACCTGCGTGTCGGATTCGGCACCGACGGCAGCTGGCGCCTGTTCAAGCTGCGGCAGGACTATATCGCATCCGACAAACTGCAGATGGAGGATGACATCACCGCTTCGACCGTGATTCCAGTTAGCTATGTAGAGGGGCTGAATCCCGAATTCGACCACCCGAGCATCAAACTGACGGATAACTGCGAACTGCGCCTGTTTCAACGGCCTGACGAGGCGATCAACAGAGGTGCGGATCTGCAGACCGAATCCGACCTCTCTTCAGGCAACAGCTTTATCTCCAACTTCGAACCGATGCAGCGCGACGATGCACAGGAGATGGTCGAGGATGTGGTGCACTTTGAGAAATTTAGCCCACCGATGCAGGGTCTGATACACAATGCCGCCGGCATGGATGACTCGCTCTATTTCGTCTCCTCGGCGCATCCGCGTCTGGTGGACGGCAAGCCCAGCCAGAATGTGCGCTACCTGCAGGACAGACCTGATCTGGCTGATCCACACTCCGCCTATCTCGCGGAAATCAGCACTCGCTTAAAGCGCGGTTTGAGATCGGAGCAGCCGGTGCATTTTCCGGTCAATGCCGTACTCACAGGACGGCGAAACAATCCGCCGGGGCCGGGAGCCAGGTCGCTGGCGGTCTATAATCCGATTCACTATCAGGAACTGCCGGAATTGTTCATGGACTTTATCTGCAGCCTGACCGGAAAATCACCATCGACAACCGGTGCCGGTTCCGAAGGCGCACTGACCAAGGGGCCTTTCAACTCGCTCTCAGCCACGGCTGATCTGAACAGTGCACTGGTATCCTTCATCCTGTGCGGCTACGACGGCTTCTCCACCGCGGCCGGTCATATCGGAGCAGACCGGCGCATTGATCATGATATCAGCATGCTGATTCCGGAAATCTGGTGTCGCCTGCCGGCCAGAGTGCAGAAGCCTGCTTTCATGATCGAACAGGGCTATCTGGAAAAGCTTGAAGACTTTGAATTTGAGGGCAAGACCGTGCTCGCCAGCCGACTTGGTTATCGTATGACAGAGCGCTTTATCCAGGATCATTTCGGCAAGTTATTCGACAGACCGATGGCCGTCTTCGATGAAGCCATGCTCAAGCCTGAAACCCAGGGCATGGCGGACTTTGTCGATGGCATCAATAACATCTGCGAAGCCCAGCAACGCGTGGCAAACGACTATTTTCTCGATGGCTCCATTGATGATGCCTGCCCGCCACTCAAGGCACTGCTCCACATCATGGCACATGGCACATACGAAGGCATGAGCGTGGATGATCCATCGATCCGTCATCTCTTCACCCGCGAATATCTGATTGAGAGCGACTGGTACAAAGAACGGCTGAGCATCAAACAGTCCAGAGATACTCAACTCTGGCTTTCGCACAGAGAATATCTGAGCAGCCAGCTGCAAGAGCTTGATGAAGACGAGTCGGACAGACGCCTGCATCTGAGCGAACGCATCACAGAGGCGGACAGAATGATCGGCAAGGTGTCAGGCAGCGCCTATCTGGAACGGCTCAACGGCACACTGGGTGCAGACTGGATTCACCGGGAGTAAACAGCATCCCCTCTCCCGCCAGGAGGAAACGATAATCAGTGGCTGTCGACCTTGATGCACTTCTCGAAGAATTCGTTGTCTTTGATATCCAGCAGCTCGGCCACCCGGTAAAAGAAGGCTTGCTCATCCCGGTCTGTTTTGCCATTTGTCCGGGCAACAGCCCAGATATCCCTGAGCAACTGCACCCGCTCACGCACCGGCAGATTATCGCGCAACTTGCCGGCCAGAGTATCAATATCCTCCACAGACTGCTGATCGAAAGCAATGAGTTTGCTGCGCACAGTGGCCGGATCAAGCCTATAAACGCGTTCGATGGTATGGATAACGCCTCCGAGCTCTTTTGCATCCGCCTTGCCGTCAACCCACGCCATCTGCAGCAACAGTTTTAAAACAAGGTCCTGCAGCGCTTCAGCACTGAGTTTTTCCGTCTTATGCCCGAACAGGTGGAATGTCATATCATCTCTCCTCTTGTTACCGGAGCCATTATAGCAGCAAACATTCACCGACGCGCGTAATCAACAAAAACAGTGCCCGAAGCCGGCAGGCAGCGGTCCGCTCTGGCACAAAAAAAGGCCGCCCTGAGGCGGCCTTTTTCAACGAACATGCTGCTCTATTTGATAAACAGCATCTCACGATATTTTGGCAGCTGCCATAACTCATCAGCCACTTCCGCCTCCAGAGCATCCGCATGCAGGCGGACTTCATCCATCAGAGCGCGAATATCTTTGGCCATATACTGCATGTGCGCCTCGGTGGAATCAAAATCGTGCGTCTCCAGCGCAGCACTGAGTTTTGTTACAGCAGCCATCATGGCATTGGTTTCTGCTGCAACTGTTTCTGCAACACCATGATCCAGTTTGATATTCAGCTCAGCCATGTTTGCACCTGCTGCGGCAAGCTCGGAAAGATAGGTAACAGCAGCAGGGTAAATCATGGATTTAGCCATCTCCACGACCAGTTTTGCTTCCAGCTCAATGGCCAGAATATACTGCTCCGAATAGACCTCAAAACGACTCTCCAGCTCAACAGGTGACAGTACGCCGGTAGTTGCAAACAACTTTTTGACCGACTCCTCGCGTAGTGCAGGCAGTGCATCGGCTGTGGTCGGAATATTTTTCAGACCACGCTCTTCAACAGCCATGGTATGCCAGTCGCTGGAGTAACCATCACCACCGAAGACGGCATTGCCGTGCTCTGTGATAAGCTGCTTAAGCACACTAATCACTGCATCTGCCTTGCAGCTGGCCGTGACCAGTTCAGCTTCAAGCTTTTCAGCAATCCATGCAAGCGAGTCAGCCAGCATGGTATTCATAACAACCAGAGGACCGGAAACCGACTGCCCTGAACCTACGGCGCGGAACTCAAAGCGGTTGCCGGTAAATGCAAAAGGAGATGTTCTGTTGCGATCACCCGGATCACGTTTGAAGTTGAGGATTTGAGACAGACCAAGATTCATCTCACCACCGGCTTCGGTTACAGTGAGTTTGCCGTCCTTGATATCCTTGAACAATTTCTCCAGCTGATCACCCAGATAGACGGACATGATTGCCGGTGGCGCCTCATTGGCACCGAGCCTGTGATCATTGGAGGCTGTGGCAATAGCCGCGCGCAACAGCGGCCCGAACAGATGAACACCACGAATTACTGCACCACAAAAGAGCAGGAAGTTCAGATTGTCATGGGGTGTATCACCCGGATCAAGCAGGTTACCCTGTGTTGCATTGCCGACCGACCAGTTCACATGTTTACCTGAACCATTGATGCCTGCAAACGGCTTTTCATGCAGCAGGCAGAGGAAACCATGTTTCTTCGCGCTGTTTTTCAACACCGTCATCAACAGCTGCTGGTGATCGGCAGCAACGTTTGCAGCTTCAAAATAGGGTGCAATTTCAAACTGCCCCGGCGCAACTTCATTGTGATGCGTTTTGGCAGGAATGCCGAGTTTGTACAGCTGCTCTTCAAGATCCTGCATGAAAACCTGAACACGCTGTGGAATTGCTCCGAAATAGTGATCATCAAATTGCTGGCCTTTGGCTGAGGGAGCGCCAAAAAGGGTGCGGCCGGCAAGCAACAGATCAGGACGGGCCGCAGCAAAGTTGGCATCAACAAGGAAATATTCCTGTTCGGCACCGCAGCTCGAGTTCAACGGAGCAATCTCGGTCTCCCCCATCAGGGAGAGTACTTTCTGTGCAGCCTTGTTCATCGCTGCATTGGAACGCAGCAGCGGAATTTTCTTATCCAGTGCTTCACCGGTCCACGACATGAATACGCTTGGAATCGTCAGGGTTGCACCATTCTCTGTCTGCATAATATAGGCAGGGCTGGTTGGGTCCCACGCGGTATAACCGCGCGCGGCATTGGTCATGCGAATGCTGCCATTCGGGAATGATGAGCCGTCCGGCTCACCCTTGATCAACAGGCTGCCGCTGAATTCGGTGATGGCATTGCCATCGGAGTTTGTCACGATAAAACCGTCATGCTTTTCGGCAGAGACATTGGTCATCGGATAGAAGATATGCGAGAAGAACTTGGCACCCTTGCCCATCGCCCACTCTTTCATGGCCGCAGCCACAACCTCGGCGGTAGCCGCATCCAGCGGTGCGCCTGTCTGAACCGTTTTCTTGATGGCCTTGAAAGCGCTCTTGGAAAGACACTGCTCCATGGTCGCCAAATTGAACACATCGCTTGCCCAAATTTCACTCAGTGGCTCCGGTTGCGCTACAGCCGTAGCGCTACAGTTTGTAATTTGATGAATGGCTTGCAGCCGTGATTCATTTCCGCTCATGTCTGTTCTCCAGTTCTTGTATAGAAATTATTAGCATTGAATTAGCAATGATAATGCCACTAGCAGATATGTTGATTTATCTATGTTTACAACGATTTCACCGCGAATAGTGATGAATTAATAAGCATTCAACTCTTATAATACAGGCACCCTCAGGCAGGCACCCTGACGCAATCAGCGTTGCGCCCGCCCCGGCCGGATCACAAACGGACAAGCCAGCTGAGCCCCCCTCTTACGGAGTTCATCCTTGCACAAGTATATTTTGGTCAGTGAAAGGACAGCTCCGGCACACTGCATCATCGATGAAGATGCTGTGTGCCGGAGTAATTGGTACGCGACATATCCGGTAATTTGGATAAATTGGAAATAGGGACTATACTGACCGTTCAGCCACTCTTCTATGTGGGGAGACATCATGGTCAAAGCGAAGAAACACCACTCTCAAACAAACCCGATCACAGGGCTGAAGAAGTGCCCGACCGGCATCAACGGTCTGGATGAGGTTACTCTTGGCGGCCTACCGCAGGGGCGGCCAATAATCATCAGGCAACTCCCGGGACCATTGAAGCGCATCATCGGCGACCTGTCGGGTACCAAGCGCGTGCTGGTGGGACTGGATATACGAAATAAACAGTGATGCCGAACCAGCCCAACCCCACAGTCGAACAACTCGTTGCAGAAAACGAAACGCTGCGCGCCCGGCTGGATGAAGCCGAAGAGACCTTGCGTGCCATGGGCGATGGGGCGGTCTCCCTCTCCGGCGACGGGACCATCCTCTATAGCAACGCCCGCTTTGCCGAAATGGCCGGGATTTCGTTCAAGAAAATCGTCGGGATGTCATTCCATGGCATGATCGCCGAACAGGACCGGAAGCGTTTCACCACGATGCTGGCTGGCGGGATGAAAAAGGCCGTGCACGGAGAACTGGCGCTACAGGCATGCGATGACACCTGGATACCCGTCCATCTCTCCATCTTTCCCCTGTCGGATAGCGGAGGCAAAGCGATCTCCGTCGTAGTCACTGACCTGACCGAGGTCGCCGCCGCCACGGCGGTACGGTTGCGGCTGGCGCTGATTGTCGAATCCTCTGACGATGCCATCATCTCCGTTACACTCGACGGTGTCGTGGAAAGCTGGAACCGGGCAGCCGAAATGCTCTACGGCTACACCGCCAGGGAAGCGATCGGACAACCCATCGAGTCCCTGATTGTCCCCCCCGAGCATTTCGATGAGGTGAAGGCGGAACTTGCGGCCATCCGGCTCGGCAAGCCCACTCGGTACACGGACACCGTGCGGCTGCACAAAAATGGAACCCCGGTCGAGGTATCGGTCAAGGCATCGCCCATGCTTGATAATACCGGCAAGGTTGTCGGTGCTTCCGTCAATGCGCGGGATATCAGTGCGCGTAAGCGGGCGGAAGAGGAGCGGGATCGGGCCATGTCGCAACTGCAGCAGTTCCGCGATCTTCTTGATGATTCGAATGACAGTGTGTTTGTCGTCGATTCCGTTACCGCACGCATCGTGGACATCAACAAACGGGCATGCACCTCGCTGGGATACCCCCGTGACGAGTTGCTTCGTATGAGCGTCATGGAATTCGGCGCCAGGATGACAGATTTCGCCGCATGGAGTGATCATGTCCAGAGGGTAAAAAAGACCGGGACCACGCTTCTGGAGGACGAATTCAGGCGAAAGGATGGCAGCAACTTCCCGGTAGAGATTAGCGTCAAGCACATATCCCTAGAAGGGAACGACTACATCGTAGCGATCGCCCGCGACATCACCGAGCGCCAGCTGGCCGAGCAATCACTGAAGCGCGAGCGCGATTTCAACAAGCGGCTGGTGGACGTGGCGCCAGTCATCATTCTGACCCTGGACCCGCAGGGTCGGATCGTAAGTTTCAACCGTTATATGGAGAACCTTTCTGGTTACAGCCTGAGCGAGGTTGAGAGAAAAGAGTGGTTCGATCTGTTTTTGCCCGAATCAATTCGTGAGCCAACACGGGAACTGTTTCTGCGTGCCATTCACGACACCGAAACCCATGGAAATATCACGCCCCTCCTGACGAAGGATGGCGAAGAGAAAACGATTGAATGGTACGACAAGACGCTTAAAGATGTTACCGGGCAGACCATGGGCCTGATCGCCATCGGTCTTGATGTGACGGACAGAATCAAGGACCGGGAAGCACTGAAGGAGAGCGAGCAGCGATTCCAGCTAGCCATGGAGGGTGCCAACGACGGCCTGTGGGACTGGAACCTGTTGACCGATGAGGTCTACTACTCACCGCGTTGGTTTTCGATGCTCGGCTATGAGGCGGATGCCTTTCCTCCCGTGCTGGATACCTGGTCGCGTCTTGTTTATCCGGATGACAAGGAGAGGGCTCTGCAACGCGTGCAGGATTATCTCGAAGGCCGTGCCGATGATGTGGAGATGGAAATACGCATGAAGCATCGGGATGGCCATGATGTGATCGTGCTCTCCCGAGCCATCAAGGTGAATCGGGAGTTGGATGGCAAGCCGGTACGCCTGGTCGGCACCCATGTGGATATCACCCAGCGCAAGCAGGCGGAGGAATCGTTGCGCCACCTCAACCGGGCCCTGAAAACCCTGAGCTCCGTCAACCATACGCTGGTGCATGCACAGGACGAAGAACAACTGTGGCAGGGGGTATGCCGGGCAGCTGTCGAGGAGGGTGGCTACCTGCTGGCCTGGATCGGCTATGCCGAGGAAAACGAGACGAAATCGGTCAGGGTGATGGCCTCGCATGCGGTCAAGCCCGGCTATACCAACGGCATCCGGATCAGTTGGGCCGATGTGCCCGAGGGTCGCGGCCCGACCGGCATGGCGATACGTACCGGAAAGTCACGATATATCCAGGATATTGGCCATGACCCGGCCATGGCACCGTGGCAGGAAAATGCGCTGGCCTACGGCTACAAGGCCTGTATCGCACTGCCGCTATTTGAAAACGGCAAACCCTTCGGGGTGCTGACCATCTATGCGGCGGAACCGAATGCCTTCAACAACAAAGAGGTTGCCCTGCTGGAGGAGATGGCCGGGGATCTGGGCTACGGCATCCACATGCTGCGTACCGGCATCGAGCGCGACCTCTCCCGTGTCGAGCAACAGCACACGCTTGAGCAACTCAGTGAAGGATTGGAAGCGACGGTGCAGGCCGTTGCCACGACCGTGGAAATGCGTGATCCCTATACGGCCGGTCACCAGCGACGAGTCGCCATTCTGGCCGTGGACATCGCGCGGGAAATGGGCTTGCCGGAGGAGATGATCAAGGGCATCCACCTTGCCGGGACGATTCACGACCTGGGAAAGATCAGAATTCCTGCAGAAGTTCTTTCCAAACCCGGCAGGCTCAGCGATATCGAATATCAGATCATTCGGGAACACCCGCAATCGGGATACGACATCATGAAAGGCGTGAAATTTCCCTGGCCGATTGCGGACATCATCCGGCAGCACCACGAAAGACTGGACGGTTCGGGCTACCCGCAAGGCCTCAGAGGTGAGCAGATCCTGCTTGAAGCAAAAATCATGGCCGTGGCCGATGTGGTAGAAGCGATGTCCTCGCACCGCCCCTATCGTGCGGGACTGGGTATAGATGTGGCACTGGCGGAGATCGAAGGCAACCGTGGAAAAACATATGAGGCAAAGGTGGTGGACGCTTGCCTCAAGCTCTTTCGCGAGAAGCATTACATGCTGGAAGGCCAGCCGGGTCCCACTCCTGAATAAGAGAGGTTCGCCCTGAGTGGTGAAACACAGCTGAAGTCCTTTTTCCGGCTTTACTTATGTGCCAGTCACCGGAGAGGCTTGATGCCAGAAATGAGTCGCCATCGCTGGAACCAGTCCCCTCACCCGAATGGTAAGCCATTCGCCGCAATATGATTACTTGGTCAGCGAGATAAACAACTCAGGCAGGCGTTCCGGCAGACGATCCACGTGATCGATAATGGTATACTGCCGACCGAAAATATCGGCCACATACTCATCGGCCTTCGGATCGAGGTTGATGCAGTAACTGTAAATACCATCCCTATCCAGTTCATTCACCGCCTGTCTGGCATCGGCAATCAGCAGCTGCTCGTCATCCACATCAATATCGGAGGGCTCGCCGTCGGTAAGAATCAGCATCAGCTTCTTGTCTGCCTGCTGCGCTTTGAGGTAGTGAGCGGCATGGCGCATGGCCCCGCCCATACGGGTGGAGAAGCCCGCCTCCATCTCCGCCAGTCGTGATTTCACTTCATCACCCCAGCGCTCTGAAAAGCCCTTGATATGATAATAACGGACATCATGACGGGTATTAGAGTGGAAACCGGCAATAGCGAACGAATCCCCCACCTGCTCAATGGCCCACGACAGCAGCGATACCGCTTCCTGACTCAATTCCAGAATAGTCTGATCACAACCTGACGCTTTTTCGCTAAGCGATTGTGAAAGGTCGAGTAACAGCGTAACAGCCACATCTCGACCGTCAGTACGATGCGACATATTGATGCGCGGATCCGGTGCACACCCGCCCTTGAAATCGATCAGGGAGCGTATAGCCACATCCAGATCCAGCTCCGAGCCCTCTTCCTGATAGCGGATACGCACCTTGTCCTGAGGTTTGAGCATCTCAAGCATCTGTTTCAGACGCTTGGCAAGGCCCGCATGTTTGGCTAACAGGTTATCAATCTTCGTGGAATTACCACTGGGATGCATCGCCTCATAAACGCTGACCCAATCCGGGCGGTATTGCTGAGTATTGTAATCCCACTCATGATAGTGACGCGGTGGCAAACCCTTGAGCTCTTCCTCTTCCTGCACCTTGGGCTCTTTTTCGTACGACTCCTCTTCATCGCTATTCTCGATAAAAATCCACAAATGACGATTATCGTCCCGATAATCGACTTCCGTGTTTTCGAAATAGGTATTCGGCGAGGCATCGGTCTGCCTGCGGGTACGGGCAATGAAGGAGAGTGCAATCGAGGCGATGGCCGAACTGCTGGACTCACCCTTCTCCATTTCGGCAAAAAAGCGGCCGACAAACTCACGCACATCGGCATTTTCATAACTGTAATCGGGGTCCAGAATCGCTCTGGAAACCATAGCAAGGCGCAGGTTAATCAGGGATCTGTCCTGCAGCTGCAGGTCCGCCTCATTGGGGATCGGATGCAGGGCAAGAAACAGTTTGCGCAGGCCCGGGTAGCGTTGCATGGCCAGATACTCAACGCGCGAGTCCTCGAAGACTTCGACCGCAATGCGCTGGAACGGGCTCCAGTTATCCACGACCATCTTCTGGCTCCAGCGGCGATGCGCTGCCATATGGGCCAGTGATGCGCGGTAGCGATCAATCCCCGAGACACCATGCTGATCATCGTAGACATCAGGCAGACGGATACCGATCTCATCGAAATACGGCATCGGCTTACGCAATTCATCAAAGGCCAGCGAATATGGAATCAGGCGATCATGATCGCTCCACAGCGCCCGCATATAGCTGTCGAGTTTGCGCTCGTTATCTATCAGCAAGGTACCATGACGCTCGCGCTGCATCACTGCATGTGCGTCGGCTGATTGCAAAGTGAAATAATCTACCTGACGTTCAGGATGAGTATTGTAATAGGTAATGCCGTATTCAACCCAGTTACGAAAGCCTTCCAGCGATAGCGCACTCAACAGATGTGGTGCCTGTTTGAGCAGGTCAGGCAAGCCGGGACTCGGGAATGTGGTGTGATGCCCGTGAACGGAGCCGGAGGTGCGATCCATCATGTCACGGATCACTTCGACATACTGTTTGAATACATCATAGCTGTGCAAACGGCGTGCTACGGAGCCACTGGTCTGCAGAAACGGCACCATAGCCTTGAAATTGGTGTGCGTGGACATGTAGTGGGCAAACTCACGCAGATCAACCAGAGCCTCTTCACCAATCTGCGCAGCAACACCCGGAGCCTCTTCCAGATAAACCAGCAACGGCTCCGGCCCACGCCCCATCTTGCCCAGAAAACGTGCATTCTCGATATAGGCATTGACGCCCTCTTTGGAAAGCAGTGCCATGGCTTCTTTCATGCATTCATCGAAAATCCTGTCAACCTGAGCAAAATTACAGCCCAGCTTCTGCCAGTACATTTCAACATTCATGCTTCTTGCGATTGCTTCACTCATGGTTATCTCCGCGATCTGTATACAGAACCGGGCAAGCAACCCGGACCGACATCATCTTAAGAGAAAGTTGCATCGATAGCGTGATCCAGCGTATCACGAATATCCACATCATCCGTAATCGGTCGAACAAGTGCCATGCGGCAGGCAGCTTTTGCTTCCACACCGCCCTTGATCAGGGCTGCTGCATAAGTCAGCAAACGTGTCGAAATACCTTCATCCAGGCCATGACCTTTCAGATTACGAGCCGCACCACCAATCGTCACAAGCTTGGCTGCCAGCTCCGTATCAATACCGGTCTCTTTGGCAACAATAGAGGTTTCCACTTCCGGCAGCGGATAATCAAATTCAAAGGCGGCAAAACGCTGTTTGGTCGACTGTTTCAAATCTTTCATCAGGCTCTGATAACCGGGGTTATAGGAGATCACCAACTGGAAGTCGGCATGCGCTTCAATCAATTCACCCTTCTTATCCAAAGGCAATGTGCGACGATGATCGGTCAGCGGATGAATCACGACAGTGGTATCCTGACGCGCCTCAACCACCTCATCGAGATAGCAGATAGCGCCGATACGGGCCGCCGTGGTCAGAGGACCATCCAGCCAGCGCGTACCATTGGCATCGAGCAGATAACGACCAACCAGATCCGACGCAGTCATATCTTCGTTACAAGCCACAGTAATCAAAGGCTTGCCCAGCTTCCACGCCATATGCTCAACAAAACGGGATTTACCGCAGCCGGTCGGACCTTTTACCATAACCGGGAGACGCGCAGCATAGGCTGCCTCGTAGAGTTCCACTTCATCACCCTGCGGTTGATAGAATGGCTCTGCGTGTACTTTGTACTGCTCTTTATCGGTCGTCATTGTATTCCCTCCGGAAAAGATATGTGCTTATGCTAATCGCTACATAAAAAAATGCATGTTTATAAACGCTTATATAATTCATCAGCCCCGCTTATAAAAATGCCAGGGTATCCATAGATATATTTAAAAACCTGTGCAGGTGACGTGATCGCGCCCTTCCGGATAATTCGCCATGAAAATGGTTCTTCGCTGATCAGCGGGAAGAAAGGCCCTGCCCCCCGCTAGCAGTCTGCCGGAAACCCTCGATGAACTAAAAAAGGCCCCCACCGAAGTGGAGGCCTTTTTGTTGTCGCCTGTTTAGCCTGGACTTACTTATGTACGCCCAGTTTGTCGCGCCAGCCTGGGTAGAGCTTGTCTGCATCACCTGGGAAGGATTCAAATGCGCGGGCAAACTCACCGTGAGTCTTGGCGTATTCGATCGGATCTGTACCCGACTTCCAGCAGTCATAAGCCTGATCCAGCGATTTACCACCGGCAGCCGGGCTGTCGATGTGGCCGAAGGAGCCGCCGCCACAGGTATTGATGACGTTGCCGTGACCGAGGTTCTCAAAGAAGCCCGGCAGACGCAGTGCATTCATGCCACCTGAGATGATCGGAGCAGTCGGCTTCATGCCATACCACTTCTGGTTGAAGTAGTGACCCATGCACTCATCACGTTCCAGCATATATGCCAGCACGGTTTCCTTGCCATGACCTTCCATCTTGCCATAACCCATGGTACCTGTGTGGATACCGGAAGCACCCTGCAGACGGGCGAGCTTCATGTAGCACAGAGGATCCATACCCATAGGGGACTTGTAAGAAGTTACCGCACCGTGGCCGGCACGGTGGAAGTGCAGGAATGTATCAGGGAATGCACGACGTGCAGTCGTCACACCGGCAGGGCCGGTCACGAAGCCGTCGATCAGGAATGCAACATGCTTTTCGTTACCGTACTTGGCGAACTCGCTCAGGATATACTCACCACGGGCAACACACTCGCCGTGGTAATCGGCGGTAGCATTGGCGGAGAACAGCTTGGCCTGACCCGTTTCCTGCTGGGCACGATCCATGGCTTCTGCAACCTTGGGAATAACTACCTTCATCGGGCAGAACGGCTGATTAGCCTGCGGCTCATCGTTCTTGATGAAGTCGCCACCCAGCCAGAAATCAAGACATGCCTTGGCAAACGGCTCAGGACGCAGACCCAGTTTTGGCTTGATGATGGTACCAGAGATGTAGCCGCCATCCACTTCAGGGCGACCCAGTACTTTCCACAAGTCGGCAATGCCTGCACTTGGACCGTCAAACTTTCTGATCATGCACTCAGGCACCATGAAGTCGAGCATACGCAGACCTTCATGATCGCCCATGCCCTGGTTATTACCCAGTATCAGGGACCACATATGGGAAACATTGTAATGACCGTCGATCAGGTTCGGGTCGAACAGTTCAACAGGGTATGCGACCTTCATCAAACCGCCGCCTGTGACGCCTTCGTCACCAAATGCGGTCTCGTCGATGTCATAGACCAGTGCGTCAACACCACGAGTGAAATCATCGGTCGTGGATACCTCTACATTGGTACCGGTTGAGGACTCAGCCGCAATGTGCGCAGCTACTTCCAGAAAACCATAGCCCTTGGCCGGAATTAGTTTATAAGCAACAAGCAGATGCTTGCCGCCTGCGATCAGGTCTGCTTCGTTCAGACTAAGATCGGCGTAACGATTCGATTGGTCCATTAGAATGTACCCTCCAAGTTTAGTTTGTTACAAGGAAGCTTCCGCCCCCCACCTTCGCGGTCAGGCATCATATGCCTTTCACCCGACGATGGGAAGTCTATAAATAGCTTTCATAATGTAAAATCAATGGTTATGATTTTTGATATAAATAAATCTTATGCGGGTGGTTTTTATGCACATCTCACTCAAACAATTCAAAATCATCGAAGCCGTAGTCGACTATAACAGCTACACTGAAGCCGCCAAAGCACTGTACATGACCCAGCCGGCGGTTTCCATGCAGATCAAACAGATAGAGGGACAGCTCGGCCTGCAACTGTTTGAACGCAGTGGCAAACAGATCAAAGCCACCGAGGCCGGGAAGGAGTTGTTACACTACGCCCGCAATATCCGTCAGCAAATGGAAGAGGCCAAAACCGTACTGGAAGAGCTCAAGGGGTTGAAACGCGGCAAACTGCATCTGACCATGGCATCAACTGCCAGCTATTTTGCGCCGCGTTTACTCGCGGCATTTCACCATCAGTATCCCGGCGTCAAGGTCACACTGGATGTCACCAATCGTTCCGGCCTGCTTGATGCACTGGACAATAATACGACCGATATGGCCATTATGGGACGTCCTCCGGAGGGTCATGCGTTGACAGGCATCCCCTTTCTCGACAACCCGCTGGTGGTTATTGCATGGCCGGAGCACCCGCTGGCTTGCAGCGACTCCATTCCCCTCTCGGACGTGGCGGATGAATCTTTTATCGTCCGGGAGGCGGCCTCAGGCACCCGTATGGCCACCGAACGCTATTTTTCCGAGCATCGCCTGAGCCTGACGCCGGGCATGGAGATGAACCGTTCCGAGGCCATCAAGCAGGCGGTCATGGCTGAACTGGGACTGGGCATTGTATCGCTGCACACCATTGAGATGGAGCTCACCCTGAAGCGGCTGGTTATACTGAAGGTGGAGGATTTCCCCATCATGCGCCACTGGTATATCGTTCATCGCAACAACAAACGTTTTGCCGCTATCCAGAAGGTATTCAGGGATTTTGCCGTCAGTGAATCCCGCTCGCTACTGCAGTTTCCGGCCTATTGAGCGCCTGCCCCCCGACTGCTTTATGGCACCTCAACCTGCTGCGCATCCGGCAGTGGCTCACTCACCGGGTGAACAGCCTCGGAAAAGTCACGCAGGGCGGCCTGCCCCTTGATCGCATGTTTAACCAGTCGTTCTATCGTTTTCATCAACTCAATCAGGGTTACCATTTGACGCCCGCTTAACTGGCCTGATGCACCGGCACGCAGCAACAGTGACTTGCTTGTTTCATAATGTCTTTCCAGCATCTGCCTGTCTGAAATATCGCTCTCGGTTACGACCTTCGCCTTGTCGGTGTTCAACACCCCGATCGCAAACTTGCGCATATCGGCCAGTGCCAACGCCAGTTCATCGGATACCTCTGCCTCCTGGCTCTGCTGCTGATCGACTTCAGCAGCCAGTTCAGCCATTTCGACAAAATAGCGTGTAGCCGCCAGTGCCTTAGGCAGAGCCTCGGCGATATCTTCCGGCAGGTTGCCTCGTCGCAACTTGGATGTAAATTTACCCACTGCATTACTCAGATTATCCAGCACAAACCGGTCAGCGCTGATACGCGGGCTGAGGCTGCCCTCGGTATTGATCGCATCTTCTGCAACCTTGATACTGATTCGCTCAATCCGCTGCAGCTCGCGAACCAGCGCACCGTGCGCAAGCTCCGGTGTATCAATCAGTGTATCATCAAGAAATTGGGGCCGGCTCTCATCCTCTTCAGCTGCACGAAAACGGGTTTTAAGAAAACTGACCAGATGGTTGGTAAATGGCAGCATCAACAGTACGCCCAGCAGATTGAAAATGGTATGGAACAGGGCCAGGGATGTGGCAGCACCGCCATCAATGATCCATTTATGCTGTAACTGACCAACCAGAAACAGCAGCAATGGCAGAATAATCACTGCAACAACCGCTGTCGCGATATTGAAAATCACATGCGCTGCGGCCATACGTTTGGCATTCGGCGTAGCTCCGATCGCCGCCAGCACAGCCGTAGATGTTGTACCGACATTGGCGCCAATCACCATGCATGCAGCTGCCGGCAGTGCAATAACGCCGCTGGCGGCGGCCGTCAGTGTCATGGCAATCGAGGCACTGGAGGATTGCATCACCAGCGTCATCAGAAAGCCGACGCCGACAAATACAATCATACCAAGCAAGCCTCCCTCATCGAGCGCAGCCAGTGAAAATGCGCCTTCCAGACCGGAGAAACCCGCTTTCATCAGATCAATACCGAGAAAGAACAGACCGAAACCGGCGAGCACCTTGCCAATCGCAGCGTAACGGCCCTGCTTCATCAGCATCGTCATCAACATGCCGATGCCGATAGCCGGCAGCGCAAATATTTTAATCTCGACATGAAAACCGATGATGGCCACCAGCCAACCGGTCATCGTCGTTCCCAGATTGCTGCCATAGGTTACGCGCACGGCTTGCTTGAGTTTCATCAGGCCGGCATTAACAAAACCGATAGAAGCCACTGTCACGGCACTGGATGACTGCACCAGAGAGGTAATCAGTGCACCGGCAACAATGCCGCGCAGAGGCGTACTGGTCGAACGACTGAGTATCAGCTGCAATGATTTTCCGGCAGACTGCTTAAGACCATCGGTCATTAACTGCATTCCCAGCAGAAACAGCCCGACACCACCCGCCAATCCGGTAAATATCTGCCAACTCAACATAGCCTCCACTTCATCGATCTCATACCGCCACACAGATGGTAGCGCCTGATCGGCACGAATGCACCGCTTATTCTTGTTGTGCTGCCAGCAGGCGAGGCGCCCAATAATGGATACTTTGATAGAGTTTTAGCAGCGCCATTAACAGAGCAACCCAACCGGTAAGCAGGCCCTGCCTCAACAAGCCGACAAGGATATCGAGCAACTCGGCCAGACAACGGCAGGAGATGGCGAACATTGCTGAGCGTTTACGCAGCCGGCCTGCCATCGCGTTGGCAAGCTCTGAACTATCCGAGTGATCGAGCAGCAGTCTGAAATCAAAGTCCCGGTCGTGAATCATCAGCGAAGCGATCGGAGCCTCTGTATGGCCCGGCGCATAAAAGCGCATAACCGGTTGCGAGAAAAAACGGATGGATTCGTCCACTCCTCGAATGACCATCTGCATAGCCTCATAGGCGTTGATGATATAGTGATATGCCAGTCGTGCGATATTCCCCAGCCATGCCACAGCTCTGCCCGCCACCCTTTTAAGCATCGCTCTGAACCAGCGCCATGTACGCCGGATACCATCCCATATTCGGGAGCCGATCACATGCAACTGATTCCACACCTGCTGCATCAGAGCAGGCTTATCTGTTATCTCCTCCTCCAGACGGGAAAACAGAATCGCACTCTCCGTACCCGCTTCTGCATCGGCAGCATCGGCATGCAGGCTGGAGAACAGGGCAGGGTAAGTTCTCTTCACCAGCTTGACAGCCTTCAGCTCAGCCTGAAAGCGCGTCATGCCACTGTCGATCCAGTACTGCGTCAGCGCATTTCGCAATCTGGTTTTCTTCAGATCCAGTGCCCTGACGTCAGATACAATCACCTCACCACCTGCATATCCATCCGGTGTGATATCGTAACCGAGCAGCCACAACTCAATCTTGGCCATTCCCAGAACAAACGGTTTGATGCTGACTTTATCTACATACAGATCCGGTGGCTTGCTGAGCGCCAGCATAGACACCAATGCATCCTGATCAAAAAGCAGCTCCAACGTTTCCGGACACAGCTCCGGCTTGAGTGTGCCATTGTTCACACCCAGTAAGCTACATACTCCGACAAATCCATTCAGTGCAGCTTCAAGGCAGGCTCTCTCCGAGATGACCGATAGATGATCCCTCGCCAGCCCGAGCGCAAACAGGCGCAAGCCGACTGCGCGTACCAGCGCCGGGCAAGCCACATCGCCCGCGAACCAACGTTCCATATCTAAAGGCTGCTCGAAGCTGACCAGCTCCTGCAGCGCAGCCCATGTCTGCTCCCCCACCCAGCCATCAACAACGAATGATGCAACGCTCAATCGGGCATCCTGCTGAAATGCCGTAATCGCAGACATCAGTTGTGGTCCCAACGCTGCCCGACCACTGTCCCGCTCAAGATAACCCAGTAAAAAAAGCCTGTTGCGTATGGTCCTTAAGCGGGACCTGGAGTACTCACTGGCAGATTCGGGTCTGGTCGCAGGTAAAGGCGTGATAATATGATCCCGACTCGCCTGATCCATGGCTTCGGCCAACAAACCGTACTGCTCCAGCACCGGTTTCGACAGCAGCGGCGGCATGCGCTTGCGACCTGCTGCTATCGATCGACGAAAACTCTCCGGCCCGGCGGCCAGATTCACCTGCCCAGTCACTGTTTCGTGGTCAACCCTGCCATGCCGCCGAACAGGGACAGCAATCCATGACGTGTCTCAATACCCGCTTTCACCGCAGCGTCATGCACTCGCTGGATATGGTCGGGAAACGCCTTTTCAGGGATCAGGTTTACCGCGTCGCCATCACACATCATTTTGGTGACGGCCACCAGTTTAATCTTGCCGTTCGCCACTCCATGCTTCTTGATGTATGCCTCAAAATCGCCAAGCTGCCCTTCAGTGTTCACTTCAATGTCACCGACGTAAGTATGCACCTCCAGCGACGAGAGGTCCTCTAATGTATCATCCAGTTTCTTCAACGCGTCTTTCAGCGACATATTCTCCTCCTGTCAGGTGCGGGCGCTCCGGCGACAGACCGGGTGGGCAAACCTCTGAAGCATTCCCTCCCTGAAATATTCACTCTGGTTGGTATAGCCGATGGCATCACCGATTGCAACGTGAGCCGGGCTTCGTACGACGGCTGCATCGACTCTTACCACTGCACGCCAAACAAAAAACATCATGATGGTTTCCCGCTGGCCGGTTTTACTTCAGATTTGCCGCCATGAAGCACGATGCCATTTACACAGAAGCGATTCACGATCAGGGGTTCACCTTTGACGACAAGGTTGTTTCGGTCTTTGCCGATATGATCAGCCGCTCTGTCCCCGGCTATGCGCAAACATTGCAGATGGTCGAGCTGCTGGCGCACCGCTATGCACAGCAGGATTCAAACCTGTTCGATCTCGGCTGCTCGCTCGGTGCCGCCACCATGGCCTTAAGCCGGGGATCGGCCGGTCGTGCATGCCGTGTTATCGGCGTGGACAACTCCCCTGCCATGGTCAGCCGTTGTCGGCAGATGCTCTGCGACGAAGCTGTAGAGATTCGTTGTCAGGATATTCTCGATACCGAGATCGATAATGCATCGGTAGTTGTGCTGAATTTCGTGCTGCAGTTTATTGATGTGCAACAGCGGCAGATACTGCTGGAGCATATTCACCGGGGACTGCGCCCCGGCGGCATCCTGATTCTGTCGGAAAAGATCGCCTTTACCGATGCGGAGGAGAACAAACGCCAGATCGAACTGCATGAGGCATTCAAGCGCGCCCACGGCTACTCCGAGCTGGAGGTCAGCCGCAAACGCACGGCACTGGAAAACGTGCTGATTCCGGAAACGCTGACCACACATCATCAGCGCCTGGGTGATGCCGGCTTTTCTGCTGCATCCACCTGGTTTCAGTGTTTCAACTTTGCCTCGATTATCGCCTGGAAATGAGTATGCACAAACAGATAGAACCATTCGACGGGTTAGCGCAGTGGCTGCCCGCATCACCGCTGCAACCCCATAGCGATGCCATAGAGGAGGTTGTTACCCGCGCCTTCGCGCAGGCGGCACAACATGGCGATTATCCGCGCTGGCAGCAGGCGCTGACAGCACTGCCGGCCGTGATCCCCTCTCTGGTGGCGCTTGATAGCGACAGCGTATGCATCGGCCGTGCCTCAGACTGCACCGATGCCGAGCATGCGCAGCTACTCACCGCCCTGCGCACCTTCCATCCGTGGCGCAAGGGTCCGTTCGATTTTTTCGGCATTCACATTGATACCGAGTGGCGCTCGGACTGGAAATGGAATCGTCTGAAAGATGCCATTACTCCGCTGGACGGTCGTTGCGTACTCGATATCGGTTGCGGCTCGGGCTATCACTGCTGGCGCATACGCGGAGCCGGTGCCGCCTATGTGGCAGGCATTGACCCGACCATCCTGTTTCTGATGCAGTTTCGCGCCGCTCAGAACTATATCCGGGATAACGCCGTACAGTTCTGGCCGATCGGCATTGATGAGCTACCGCCTCAGATGGCCTGCTTCGATACGGTGTTCTCGATGGGCATCCTTTATCATCGTCGCTCGCCGCTCGATCACCTGCTGCAACTTAAAGGACTGCTGCGAGGTGGTGGCGAGCTGGTACTGGAAACACTGGTGGTGGAGGGCGATGAACAGAGATGCCTGATACCTGCCGGCCGGTACGCCAAGATGCGCAATACGTGGTTTCTGCCATCGGTAGCGATGCTGAAAATATGGCTCGGCCGCAGCGGCTTTACCAACATCCGGCAGGTGGATCTCAGCCCGACAACGACTAAAGAGCAGCGCTCCACCGACTGGATGCGTTTTGAATCACTGGCCGATTACCTCGACCCGACCGATCCGACCCGCACTGTTGAAGGCTACCCCGCCCCGCTGCGCGCGATTCTGACCGCAACCAGACAGGGCTAAAGATGCCTGAACCGGGAGATACTGACTCCCGCCGGGAATCAGCCTGTTCTTAACCGGCCGCTCTGGCCTTAAATACGTGTCCGGCAATCGTCAGTTTGTCGTTTTCAATACCCTTGAATACCGTAATGACTTCGCTGATCGTGCCATTTTCAAACACCAGCGTATAACCATAAATATAATAGTCGCCGCGATATCGGGGGTCCTTCTGCATGAAAGACTTACGCGCCTGCTTCAGGCTGCCGTAGCGCTCATGAAGAGCGGCAAGTGTATGTCGCCACCCGGTGCTGGAGTGATCCTTGAAAAACTCAGGACCATAGAGGGCGAGTACCGCATCCAGATTATTTGCCTTAAGCGCGTCGTGATATTGGCTAACAAGCTGATCTGCTTCCACCTGATTGGAGGCGTCATAGATGCTGCAACCGTTCACAAACAGAGGCAGTATAAAAAACAGGGCAATAAACAGACGCTTCAAAGGCATACCTCCGTGGAATCGATCAATAGTAAGCGGCACGGGCCCCGTGGCAACCGAATATCGCGTCATTCCCCTGCCCGTTTGACGACTACACCAGCCCGTGCGATGTCAAACCCGCACCATCAACCTCTCAAAATGGCAGCCTGCATCGTACCTGCATCACGATAGTCCACCGGCACGGCCATCAGGCCGCTATCGCGTCTGAGTATTAGCGATGGAAACCCGGTAACGCCCATCTTACGGGCCAGCTCTGTTTCGGCAGTCAGTTGAAGCCGGGTTTCCGGCGCATTCAGGTCATGGCGGAACCGCTCACCATCCAGCCCCAGAGCAAGCGCACAATCGATCAATACCGCAGCATCGGACGGGTTACGGGCATCGCGGTAATAGGCTTCGCCGATACGGCAGATCATCCCCTCCTCCGCTTGCACATCCTGCGCTCTGGCGGCAATGACAGCCCTGCAAGCAGGCCATGTGGAGCGTCTGGGCGTACACTGTTCCCAGAAATCATAGTTAAACAGTGTGCCGGGTACGACCTGCTCAATTCTACGCCAGTGTGCCCGTATGGTCTGCTGCATCGCGTCGGGCATCGGGGTATCGCTGTCCGGAGCCAGACCCCCGAGCAGGTAACGTACAGGGATACTCCCCGGCAGGAGGCTGCGCAACGCTTTCCATGCCGGCTGGAAGGCCCAGCACCAGCTGCACATCGGATCGTGAATATAATAGAGGCACACGCCGCTCTGCTTATCCACCGGTTTGCCGTCATTGATCATGGGCTGATAGTAGCATCTATCAGGATAAAGCAAATCCATCGCGCCAACACTTGCGCCGATGATCAGCCACAATATGATGACATAATGGCTTATATGTGGCATGTATAAAAAACTGAAACTGAAAATTCCGCCACCGGTCGTGGCACTGATCTGTGCGCTGCTGATCTGGAAGTTAGCTGATGTAGCACCCATCCCGGCTATCGATCAAGGCAGCCGCCGGACAATCGCGCTGATATTGTTCGCCATCGCCGCCTGCATCGATATTCAGGCGCTGTTCAGCTTTCGGGGTGCGCAGACGACGATCGATCCGCGCTATCCGCATAAAACCACAGCCATGGTTGCAACCGGCATCTATCGCTTTACACGTAATCCGATGTATCTGAGCCTGGTATGCTTGCTTACGGCGCTGACTCTCTGGCTTAATGCCTGCCCCGGGCTGATTATCATTGCCGGATTTATTTTCTATATCAATTATTTCCAGATTGCAGCGGAAGAACAGGCTCTGGAGAGCCTGTTCGGCGATGACTACCTGAATTACAAAGCCCGCGTCAGGCGCTGGCTCTGAACAGACTAGTTTAAAAATGCGTTGAAAAAACTGCTATTACGGAGCCGGGCATGCCCGGCCCCGTTTAAGTCAAGCCATGATCAAAAGCCGGATTACTTCAATCCCTTCAGGAAAGCGAACACCTCATCGGCTTTGGCGCCATCCACGTGCTGGGCCGGCATTTTTGTTTTCTTTCCGGCTGCTTTGGCGACACCTTTGGAATCCGACATCCACGCCTTTAATCTCGCTTCATCCCAGACGAAATCAGCATTCGCCAGATAAGTGCCATACTTGTAGTTTTCCAGCGAACCGGCCGGTCGACCCACGATTCCAAACAGGTTAGGCCCCATCTTGTTCTTGCCACCCTGCTCAAAGGTATGACATGCCTTACACTTGGCTTCCGCGCCAGCCGTTGCTTCGCTCACGGCAATGCCGCTAAACATCATGGCAGCTGCAGCTGCGAGTATCACTGTTTTCATTGGAACCTCCGTCTATCGTTTGGCCGACCGGTGAGCCGAGCCATATGCCCGTAATCATAATGCGGGTAGCTGAACTCAAGCTGAACGACACCACCGACACCGCCATGGCACCTATTATTTCCGGATACACCGGTTTTTTACCGATGTAGCTGCTTGTCTGGCCTCCACGGGGAACAGCTACTAGTGTTCATTCCACAGGGGTAATAAACAGAAGATGGCATTAGATGAGCTTGGTTTAGACAGCTGGTTTGACAATCATGTGCGCGAGCTCTGCGGCCCGGAGCAGAGCATTGCCCGCGTGGTGGCCATCGATCGGGGCCGCTACCTGGTCCATGACGGAAACAACGAATTATCGGCCGAGCTGTTGGGCAAGTTTTTTTATGCGGCTGAATCGGCGGCCAGATTCCCCTGTGTCGGCGACTGGGTCTGCCTGGAGCATCACGACTCCGAGCAATTTGCCAGCATCCACACCGTCCTGCCGAGAAAAACACTGCTCAAGCGGAAAACGGTCGGATATGACGAAGAGTTTCAGATGCTGGCATCCAATATTGATGTCGCGTTTATTGTCATGTCATGTCATTACGATTTCCACGTCAGCAAGCTGGAACGATTCCTGGTCATGATTCACGAAGCCCATATCGAACCGGTGCTGCTGTTTACCAAGAGCGATCTGATTACCCCCGAAGCACTGCAACTGTTGATTGACGATATCCGGGCTGCTGGTATCGATATCAAAATTCTGGCCCTGAGCAACATTACCGGCGAAGGCGTGGAGCAGGTTCGCAGGCTCATAGAGCCGCGGAAAACCTACTGCATGCTCGGCTCATCCGGTGTCGGTAAAAGCTCGCTGATGAACCGGCTCATCGGCAGCGACATCTTTGAAACGCAGACCGTCAGCACCTCAGGTCAAGGGCGCCATACCACCGTTAGACGTCACCTGATTCTGCTTGATCACGGCGGCATGCTGATTGATATGCCCGGCATGCGTGAGCTGGCCGTCGCCGAGGTCAGTGAAGGTATCGAGGGCAGCTTTGCAGATATTCTGGAGCTGGCAGCAACCTGTCGTTTCTCCGATTGCAGCCACAACAACGAGCCGGACTGCGCCATACAGGCGGCACTGGCCGATGGGAAGCTCAATGCCGATCACTACAGGAATTATTTAAAGATCCAGAAGGAGTCGCGCCATCACAAAAAGCAGACTGCTTTTGTAGCCAAGCGCAAGAAGCCTAAAAATGCCAGCCGGATCGCCCCGTCCAAAACCAGTCAGCGGAAACAGAAGAAGAATATTTGCGTGGATGAACACAAGGAATCATAAGCGCCCTCCCCACCATCGACATAGAGCGTTCATTCATAGCGCTTAAGGTCATCAATCAGGATAACTCCGGGTTTTACGACCAAGCCGATTTCTGCAGGGGTATTGACCCCCGCTAGCAATCTGCCGAACCCCGCATCTGTAAAGCCGGAATAAGCGGTGGAGCTGCGGCGAGCATTACAGGTGGATGATGTGCTTACGATCAGGGCCGGTAGAGAGCATTGTCACCGGGCAGTCGCACACTTCCTCAATACGCTTGAGCAACGCTCTGGCATTGGCCGGCAGCTGATCCATTGACGTAGCGCCAAAGGTGTTTTCCGACCAGCCGGGGAGCGTCTCATAAACCGGTTTAACGGCTCCCAGCTGCTTGCAGCAGGCAGGTACCGATTCCAGACGTTGACCGTCGAGTTCATATGCCACACACAGTTTGACCTCTTCGAGGCCGTCGAGCACATCCATCTTGGTGATCGCCAGCCCGGTCACACCGTTGATGCGTACAGCATGCTGTACAACAACGCCGTCAAACCAGCCGGTACGGCGCGGGCGACCCGTGGTCGAACCGAATTCGTTGCCCTTCTCCGCCATATGCTTGCCGGAAGGACAATCCATACCCTCTGCATTGTACAGCTCGGTCGGAAACGGACCTGCGCCAACACGGGTTGTATAGGCCTTGCAGATGCCGAGCACGGCATCCACCTGACCGGGACCGACACCGAGACCCGCCAGTGCTGCACCGGCAACGGTATTCGAGGAGGTGACAAACGGGTAAGTGCCGTGATCCACATCCAGCATCGAGCCCTGCGCGCCTTCGTAAAGAATACTGTCACCGGCCTTGATACGACGTTGCAGTATCAACGGCACATCGGCTGCCAGCGGCAGCAAACGTTCACGGGCCAGATCCAGCATCTCATCCACTTCCGCACGGGAGACAGGTGCAGCCTTCAGATATTCGACCAGCATGAAATTAACATATTCAAGGTTGGCATCAATGCGCTCATCCAGATCGTCCGAAGTCAGATCCACCAGGCGGATACCACGACGGGCAGTCTTGTCTTCATAACAGGGACCGATGCCCTTGCCGGTCGTGCCGATTTTGCCTTTACCTTTGGCCACTTCACGCGCGGCATCAAGGCTACGATGATACGGCAGGATCAACTGACAGCGCTCGGCAATCTTCAGCCGCTCGGGAACGGGAATGCCCGCTGCCAGCAGCATATCCATCTCTTCCACCAAACGCTTCGGATCCACGACCGTCCCGTTGCCGATCAGGCAGAGCGTATCCTCATGCAGGATACCGGACGGGATATGATTCAATACGGTCTTTTTGTCACCGAGCACCAGCGTATGGCCGGCATTCGGCCCGCCCTGAAAGCGCGCCACCACATCGACATCCGGTGCGAGCAGATCAACGATCTTGCCCTTGCCTTCATCGCCCCACTGGATTCCGATTGCTATAGTATTTGTCATATTAATCCCCAAACGTTTAAACCACGAAGAAGCAAGCAACGGCACTCCCGTTGCACGATAGAAAACCGGCTGTTCTGGGTTTCCTTTGCGTCCTCTGTGGTGAATATTCTACCTTAAACTGCGTCCAGCCATGCCCACAAGTCGCATGAAAAACCGGTGGCCGGCATATCGCGTCCATGCGCCGCCATCATCGCATCATAGCGACCGCCGTGCAGTAGCGCATGTGCAACACCTTCAGCATAACCGGCAAACAGGATGCCGCTATGATAGAGGAAGCGCGGCATCACGCCGGCATCGGCGTAAACATGTACATCCCCTTCCATGCGCTCGCCCACTTCTGCAACCAGCACCAGTAACTCATCCGCCGCACGCTCAAAATCGGCACCGAATGCCTGTCTGTTCGCCTCGATCCAGTTCCGGTCGGCCATGCCGCCCGTTAACTCCAGCAGTGCCTTGCGCACAGGCTCGCTCAGCGTCTCTTCCCGCATCGCATGCTTCAGATCATCGGGCGAACGCCGGTTGACCAGCGCCGTCCATTTGTCCAGTGGCATGGAGCTGCCTGCAACCAGCGCTTTTAACAGGCCGATATGGCCAACCTGCAACACCGGATTGGTGAAGCCTGCAGCCAGCATGCTGCGCGCGGCCAGATGCATCACTTCGGCATCCCCGTGCGCCCCGGCTATGCCCAGACACTCAATGCCGGTCTGCCACTGTTGACGAGAGCCGCCGCGCAGCTCCGGACGCGCCATCATGATCGTACCGGAATAACTAAGTTTAAGCACCTTTTCGCTGAGCAACCGCGTGGCGGCAATGCGTGCAATTTGCGGCGTCATATCCGAGCGCAATGCCAGAAGCCCGGCACCTGCCGGATCGGTAAATACAACGGTCTGATCGGCCAGAAAACGACCTGCGCCGGATTTTAACGCATCCGGACGCTCCACAATCGGCGGAATCACCTCTTCATAATCGGCTTCGGCAAACAGATCCAGCAGGCGTCTCTGCAGCTCACGCAACTCACGCGCTCGCGCACCAAAAGCGTCATCCAGACCAATAATCGGGCGTGCAGTCATCAGATATCCCCCAGACCGGCAAATCGAACCATCAGTACATTCGGCAATTTGGCAAGCTCAGCCAGTACCGTTTCATCCGGCGCCGTATCTACCTGAATCAGGGCCACTGCATTGCTGGTATCCTCGCGACGCCCCAGCCGGAAATCACCGATGTTGATATTGGCCGCTGCCAGAATTGCACCAATTGCAGCAATGACGCCCGGCCTGTCCTCATTCTGCAGGAAGATCAGATTACCGGCCGGCGCAACCTCGACATCACAGGTATCAAAACTGACCAGACGCGCCCGCTTCTCATCGAACAGCGTACCGGAAACGCAGCGCATTCCCTCATCACCTTCCACCTGCAAACGGATCAGTGTAGCAAAATTGTCAGCATTTTCACGGGCGGACTCCACCAGTTCGATACCGCGCTCGCGCGCCAGCATACCGGCATTGACCGCATTAACCTCTTCCATGCTCTGCGACAACAAGCCCTGCAGCATGGCATTGATCAGCGGCTTGCGATTGATCGATGCGGCATGCCCTTCCAGATGCACGGTCATGCGTGAATAGCCCGGTCGCATGGTCTGACCGAGGAAACTGCCCATACGCTCAGCCAGCAGCAGATACGGAGCCAGCAGGCGCTGCTCCTCAACCGACAGCGACGGCACATTAACCGCATTGGTCACCACGCCGGTAAGCAGGTAGGCGCTCATCTGCTCGGCAATCTGTACCGCTACATTCTCCTGCGCCTCATCGGTTGATGCGCCGATATGCGGTGTAAAACTGACATTATCCAGCTCGAACAGCGGATTTTCCCGCGCCGGCTCCTGCTCATACACATCCAGTGCCGCTGCCCTCAAATGGCCGGACTTGCAGGCATCATAAAGCGCTTTCTCATCGATAATACCGCCACGGGCACAGTTCACCACGATCGAACCGGGTGTCATGGCAGCCAGAATATCGGCATCAATCAGGTTACGCGTGGCAGGCAACAACGGCACGTGAATAGTCAGCACATCCACAAGTGCGGCAAGCTCCGCCACGGTCGCCACCTTGGTCACGCCCATCGCTGCCGCTCGCTCATCGGAGATAAACGGATCGTAAACGTGGACTGACATATGCAAACCCTTCAACCGGTCACAGACAATCGCGCCGATATTGCCGGCGCCGATGACGCCCGCCTTCTTGCCGGTCAGCTCCATACCCATGAATCGGTTCTTTTCCCAGAGCCCTGCCCGTGTCGAGGCGGAGGCCTGAGGAATCATGCGGGCTGCAGCCACAATATGCGCCACCGCCAGTTCGGCCGTGGTGATCGTGTTACCGAACGGCGTATTCATTACCACCGTGCCGCGACGTGAACAGGTTTCGACATCGACATTATCCACACCGATGCCGGCCCGACCGATCACCTTGACCCGTTTGGCTGCATCCAGCAGCGGCCCTTTCAGCGTGGTCGATGAGCGTACGGCAATACCGTCGTAATCAGCAGCAATGGCCAGCTTCTCCTCATCGGACAATCCGGGCCGGTAATCCACCTCAATGCCGTGTGCCTTGAACACCTCAATGGCGCGCCCACTCATCTTATCTGCAATCCAAACCTTGGGCATCACACCCCCCTTAACCAGAAAATATCAAACGCGGCTGAAACCGGAGACAGCCGGGCAACAAACCAGATACAGACTTGCCAGACTTGCACAGACGGATCTGCATTTGCACATAAAATCAGGCAGGCATTGGAAAAACAACTGGCCTGCACATTCTGCACCAGAGACAAAGGCGACACGCCTGATTTTAACAACAATGGCGGGAAAGTGCGACGTACGATGACGGATCATCGGGTGTGCCTGCGCAACATGACACGTTCAGGAGCTGCAGTGGAGCCGGGAGAGAGCAGGAACTGTTTAATCAAAAAGCGACTCCGAAAAAGAATTTGCACGCCTCTGCCGGAGTGCGTGGGCACTCTATAGGTGGTCTGCGATGGGTCAATGTTCAATAAACCGACCACACTGTTATGATGTTCGTCAATCTGTCAGCTGTCGTTGTTGATTTTCTCATGCACTCTTTGCATCAGATTGATAGTCTGGCGCCATGTCAACTACTCCTATTGAATTTATCAACACACCGGATCAACTCCGGCAAGCGGCAGCAACCATGGCGGAATGTCAGGTACTGTGCGTGGATACCGAATTTCATCGTGAATCCACCTTTTATCCGGAATTTGCACTACTGCAGATCTATGGCAACGGACAATGCTGGGTCATCGACCCGATCACGATCAAGGATCTGGCACCTGTCTGGGATATTATGCTCAATCCGGCCATTCTGAAGGTCTTCCATGCTGCCCGTCAGGATATTGAAATCATCTTCAACGAAGCAGGCGGCCTGCCGCTGCCGCTGTTTGATACCCAAGTCGCCGCAGCCCTGCTCGGCTATGGCCAGCAGGTCGGCTTCGGCAATCTGGTTCAGCGCATCACCAAAAAGCTGTTGCCCAAGGGTGAATCCTTTACCGACTGGAAAGCGCGTCCGTTAACAAAAAAACAGATGGCCTATGCGGCTGACGATGTCATATGGCTGATGCCGGTATTCCAACATCTGAAAGAGCGACTGGAGGCGGCAAAACGTACGCAGTGGCTGCAGGAGGAGCAGCAGACGCTCTGCTCGCCCGAGACCTATCAGCCGAACGATGCGGATGCCTTCTGGCGCGTTAAAGGCTTTAACCGTCTCAAGGGCCGGCATCTGGCGGTATTGCAGGAGATGGCGGCATGGCGGGAACGCAGCGCCCAGCAGAGGGATATCCCACGGCGGCGCATGATCGCCGACGAGCCGTTACTGGAGCTGGCACGCAGGGATCTGCTGGACATTGAAACCATGCAGCGTATCCGGGGCATCAATGCCGGTTTTATCAAACGCTTCGGTGATGAAATCATCGCCTGCTGGCAGCGTGGTATGGAGAGGACTGAAGAATCATGGCCATCGATGGAGGCGCGCAGAAGTAATACGCACGGCACCGATCTGCGTCTGGAGATGCTTGATACGCTGGTTCGCCTGAAGGCTGAAGAGGGTGAGATATCAGGCACCATTCTGGCCAGCAAATCGGACCTCTCCGCCCTGGCCTCCTGGGGTTACCGCTGCAAGGGGGAGCCCCCCGAGGTTGCCTGCCTGCATGGCTGGCGTTATGAGCTGGTCGGTCATGATCTGATCCGTTTGCTGCGCGGAGAAATCTGCCTGCACCTGAACAGTCAGACAGGGATGCCTGAAATCTCCCCCTATGAGCAGGCGCAGTGATCCGCTGCTACTCCGTTGATGCCCTGTCGGTCTCCGGCGACAAGGCCTGGCGTTTGCAGGATGACGAGAGCTGGCGTCCGTGCACCTATGGCGAAGCGTTGCAACCCCACGATGCCCGCATCACCGATAATGCAAAAGCTGAATACTGGGTAGGCCGGCGCCTGAAAAAAGACAAACAGGGCATGCTGATGCCTCAGCAAAAGGCCGGCAGATTCGATTTCCTGATGCGCGGCATCTTTGCCCATGCGGTTATCCATCACCTGCAGGAAACACCGCTGCCTGAGCGTAGCGACATGGAAGCATGCATCGCAGCCCAGACTCCGGGCACACCGTGGCTGCTCTATCTGGATCCGGATGCACGCTTCCGCTCTCTCGATAGCGAGCATGAACCTATCATCGGTAATCTTGATATTGCCGTGCGGGGTGAAATTGCCTCCAGCCCCGACTATGTCGGCCCGCAGGCCGTCACCAATGAGGTGCTGATGGACAATACGTGGCGCCAGTTCCTCGGCGGCTGGCTGGATCATCTGAAATCATCGAATATGAATGTCTTTGTACCGGATATTGAAAAGCTCAAGGAAGAGTCCGACTATCTCGACGCCATCCATCACTGGCAGCACGAGCACTAGTAAACACTTACGTCAAATAATTATCCTTGCGTGACAGATATTTGTTCATTCTTGTGCGTACAAGAACGAACCAAGAAAACGCCCCGAAAAGCAGCCTGCCCTATACGGGTTCCCGATCCTGCATACTCAAAATCGGCCACGGCTCCGCCACTCTTATCCGATTTTGAATATTGGTCTCGGCAGACTGCTAGCGGGGAAAGCAAGCGGCACTGTCCTGCCGCGCGATAGTTGAAAAGTGATTGCTTTGGATTCCCCCTTATAGATTTGCCGAATAGAGTTATTCACTACAGGAAATAGCTGCGGATGCAGCGGCTGTAGTGAATGGCTCGTATGAGGAGCAAGCGGCGTTACCCCGCCGCGCGATAGGCTATAAGTTGGACGCTGTGATTCGGCACATCCATGTGTCTCACCCTTGCGGGCGAGCTTTTAGCTCGTCCAAATCAGCTCTCCTGCAGATTTGTCTTTCACCCCTTTTTTTGATTCAAGCCTCATGGCTTTCACCCTCCGGGCGAGCTAGAGCTCGTCCAAACGGCTCCTGCCTTTTTGTGATTCAGCACATCCATGTGCCTCACCCTGCGGGCAAGCTAAAGCTCGTCCAAACGGCTCCTGCCTTTTTGTGCCGCAAAAGAAAGGGGGATGCTCTGCTTTAGCAGAGTAGTATGTAGCTTTAAATGCATCTATCGCTTACCGGGGATCAAGAAGCACCCGCATATCGGCGGCTTAAACCGATCATGCATTGCGATACTCATGTTTGAAGCCAGCCTATGGCTGCATTGGCATCTTCAAAATATTTCACTTCACCGGCAATAAACCACGAACCCATTTTGGCGGCATACGATTGCCATTTTTTATTGCCGAAAATAGCGATCCTGTCGAATTCACTGCCATGCTTCAGACCGAGCCTGAAATCATCCCATGCCGCCCGGAGCTCCCACCCTTCCAGCTCTGATCCGTCGATAAAGACTTTTACCTTCGGATCTGTAACGCCCTCCAGTGCCGAATCAATCATCGGATTGATTTTTTCATAATCCTCATGCGTCAGTTTCCCTACAGCTTTCAGCGACAGAAAAAAATCACCGCCCACTCTTTCGATGCCAATGAAAAGGCCATGTCGGGTAATACTCATACATCTCTCCTTGCTCGATTTTCAACTCCCATCGCCGCAGAGATTATAGACCAGTCAAAACCGAATCGCAGTGACTGTTTGGCAGTTATAATTTTTGCACTTGTTTCGACCGGCTGCATAATGGCCGGATGAAAATTATCACCGCAAATCTCAACGGTATTCGATCGGCTACCCGTAAAGGCTTCTGGGAGTGGTTCGCCGCACAGGATGCCGACATCCTCTGCCTGCAGGAGTTGAAGGCACACATACATCAGCTGCCACCGGAATCACTGCTTAAGGATTATCACCGCCACTATCACTTTGCGCAAAAACCCGGCTACTCCGGTGTCGCGCTATATAGCCGCAAGCAACCGGATACGGTGCATGTCGGCCTGGGCTCAATCGATCCTGCTACCGACTGGTCGCGCTTTGATGCAGAGGGCCGTTTTGTCATGACCGATTTCGGCACCCTCTCCGTCATTTCCGCCTACTTCCCATCCGGCTCCGGTACGCCGGAGCGTCAGGCTGGCAAGATGGTATTTCTCGAGCAGTTTCTGCCGCTGATCACACGACTGAAGGATCAGGGGCGCGAACTGATCATCTGCGGTGATATCAATATCGCGCACCGGAACATCGATTTGAAGAACTGGCGCGGTAATCGTAAGAATTCCGGTTTTCTGCCGGAAGAGCGTGCCTGGTTTGATCAGTGTCTGAACGCCGGCTTCGTTGACCTGTTTCGCCAGCTATATCCTGAACGGGAACAATACAGCTGGTGGTCCAACCGTGGTCAGGCACGCGCCAACAATGTTGGCTGGCGTATCGATTATCATCTGTGCACGCAAAAAACAGCGGCAACAGCCTGCGAAGTGAGCGTATTCACCGATGCATGGTTCTCGGACCATGCGCCCGTTACAGCCAACTTCAACGATTTGAGCACCTGAACATGGGGCTTCATCTTTACCGCCCAATATAAATATTGCCATCTCAATTAGTATATTCTAATATACGTTTCACAGGCCGTTATGTAGTCCAAAACGGCATTTAAATGGAGATACAATGAAAATCATTATAGTCGGTGGCGTCGCCGGCGGAGCCACTGCAGCTGCACGCATCAGGCGCAACGATGAAACAGCAGAAATCCTCATGATTGAACGCGGTCAATATATCAGCTTCGCCAACTGCGGCCTGCCCTACCATATTTCCGGCATGATCGAAGAGCGTGAGCAGTTGCTGGTCACCTCGGAGCCGGCATTCACAGAGCGTTATCGGGTTGATGTACGCAGCCATACTGAAGCCATCGCTATTGACCGGAAAAACAAGGTTGTGCGGTTACGGAACGTGACCAGCGGTGATGAATACGATGAATCCTATGACAAACTGCTGCTCTCTCCGGGGGCTGAGCCGGTACGTCCGAAGCTGCCCGGTATAGACTCCCCGCGTGTCTTCGGACTGCGCAACATCGCCGATATGGATCGTATCATGACGCACCTGGCGCAGCACAATCCGCGCCGCGCCGTTGTCATCGGTGGCGGTTTTATCGGCATTGAAGTGGCGGAAAATCTGCATGAAAAAGCTGTTTTCACTACCATCGTGGAGGGATGCGACCAGATACTGACCCCGCTCGACTATGAGATGGCCGCCATCGTTCATTCCCACATGCGTGACAAGAACATTGAGCTCTATCTGGAAGACAAGGTAGAACAGTTTGAAGACAAGGATAGTCATACCGTGGTTTACCTGAGCAGCGGACGCCGTCTGCAAGCGGATCTGGTGGTACTGGCCATCGGCGTGCGTCCGGAAACCACGCTGGCCCGCGCAGCCGGTATCGATCTGGGCTCTACTGGCGGCATACGGGTCAACAGCCATCTGCAGACCTCCGACCCGGATATTTATGCAGTCGGCGACGCTATCGAAGTAACCCAGACCATCAGTGGTCAACAGGTACTGATTCCACTGGCAGGCCCGGCTAACCGTCAGGGACGCATGGCTGCCGATAACATGGTGTTCGGCAACAGCAAAACCTATCGCGGTACACAGGGCACATCGATACTCAAGGCTTTCGATCTGGCTGCCGCCACTACCGGCCTGAATGAGAAGCAACTGGTTGCTGCCGACATTCCGTTCTTAAGCTGCATCACACACAGCGGCTCGCATGCCAGTTACTATCCGGGTGCCAAACAGATCAGCCTTAAACTGCTGTTCACCGATAAAGGGGAGATTCTCGGCGCTCAGGCTGTCGGTGCTGATGGTGCCGATAAACGTATTGATGTGATTGCCACAGCCATTCACGGCAAACTCAATGTCGAGGACCTGACCGAGCTGGAGCTGGCCTATGCGCCGCCCTACGGCTCGGCCAAGGATCCGGTCAATATTGCCGGCTATGTGGCCACCAATGTGCTCAATAAATCGCACGAGTTGATTGAGTGGAAAGAGCTGCGTGCTGCTCTGGAGACCAAAGAATCCGATATGCAGCTGATTGATGTACGCACGGCTGAAGAGTTCGGTTTCGGCTCGATCCCGACCGCACGCAATATCGATGTCAATCAGCTCAGGGAACATCTGGATGAACTGGATGTGAACAAACCGGTCGTCCTCTTCTGCCAGATCGGCCTGCGCGGTTATCTGGCCTATAGAATACTCACACAGCATGGCTTTACTCAGGTGAGAAACCTCTCCGGCGGTTACAAGAGCTATGCCTGGGCTGTCGATAAACAGGCCAATCCGGATATTTTCGACTACGAAGATATCAAACGACGCGATCCGGAAGAGATTGAGGCTGAACGCAGCGGCAGCTGTGCTGTCAGTGCTGCCCTGATCGCCTCCGGCAGCACGGGTGAGTTGCATACACTCAGCGCCGTCGGTCTGCAGTGCCCCGGGCCGATCATGAAAACCTATAAAGCCATGCAGGCACTGGATGACGGAGAGCTGCTTGAAGTCACCGCTTCCGATCCCGCTTTTGGTCGCGATATCCGCGCATGGGCCAAAAAAACCGGTAACGATGTCTTATCGGTCAAAGCCGAGAAAGGGCTGGTAACAGTCCTGCTGCGTAAGGTGGCGGCTGTAGCTGCTCCGGCAGCAGCAGAGAGCCTCGACAAGTTGACGCTGGTTGTCTTCTCCGATGACCTCGACAAGGTGATGGCCAGCATGATCATTGCCAACGGCGCGCTCTCCATGGGTAAACCGGTCAGTCTGTTCTTTACCTTCTGGGGACTGGATGTCATCCGCCGGGTAGATGCACCGCATTTGAACAAACCGATGATGGATCGCATGTTCAGCACCATGTTGCCTTCTGATGCGGATCACCTCAATACGATTTCAAAAATGGATATGCACGGACTCGGTGCCAAAATGATTCGCAAGGTGATGCACGACAAGGGTGTGGAAACGCCGGGCCACCTGCTGCAGAGTTTGGTCGATGGCGGCGCACAACTGATCGCCTGCCAGATGTCGATGGATGTGATGGGCATTCAGGCCGAAGAGTTGATCGACGGCGTGGAAATCGGTGGTGTAGCAGCATTCCTGGGCGAAGCAGGCGAATCGGGAACTACACTGTTCATCTGAGCCATTGCAACGCACGACGCAATCAAGGGATGGATCATGGACGACGCATATATCTCAGTAAAAACCATGCTCATACGACGTAAACCATGAGTACACTCGATAACGGAAATATTGTTAACAGACACATGATGCATGTGCTTGTCGCAACTGCCGAGGAAGAGGTCTATCGGGGCGATGCGCTGAGGGTGGTCGCACCCGGCACTGCCGGTTCACTCGCCATTCTCCCCAATCATGCGCCGTTGCTGGCAACCATACGGGCCGGCGTTTTACGCATTGATTGTTGCCATGAAAAGCAGGAGCAGCGGTGTCTGCATGTCGTCGTTATCGGCGGATTTTTGGAGGTACATGCCAATAACGTCACAATATTGGCCGATGCTATCGAGCGAGCCCATGATATTGATGAGGCACGCGCCCAAAAAGCACTACATCAGGCACAAAGTGAGGCGCAAACTACGGGCCATACCGAGCGCACCATGCTGGCACTGGAAGTCAGTCTTGCCCGCTTGCAGGTTGTACGTCAAAGGTTGGGCGGTAACAGGTAAAGAGCGTTTAACGCCTTCACCTAACAGAGTCTACGGACAAACGATATGACCTAATTCGTCGTTGTCGCCCGATAATCCGGTCTGGCCAGAATTTCCACGTAGAATGAATCCAGCTGCTGCGCTTCGGCCGCATCAATGCATTTGCCGATGTCCGCCACGTGAACCACCTTCGCCTCTTCAGCCGTAGGACCGAATTTGCAGTCGAAGCTCCAGAATGCAGCGCCTTCCGGCAGCTCTCTGCGTCTCTCCCGCTTCAGGTACTTTTTAACATCGGACCTGACAGCATCAATCAGTCTGGCGGGCTTGATTTTCGGATGGCTTAACTGAAATGTTTTTTTCACGAGTCCTCACAACGGGTTGATCTATACTCCCAAGCCTGAGTCAGGCAGCCCCGCAGCGCAATCAACGATCGAAAAGCTTCCCCTTCGCCGGGAGCAAAACAATCGGCTAATGCAAACCGGAGCGTGCTGCATTCGCCCTTGCCCGTATCACCTCATCCCGAGTCTGCAGGTATAACACGCTCTGCTTATCCCGCTCTATCGCCTGGTCTGCCAGCGCCATAGCTGCATCCAGATCGCCCTGTTCCATTCGAATTTGGGCAAGATTATTCAGCGGTTCGGCAGCAAGTGGGTCAGCTTTGCTTGCCTTGATAAAAGCTTCGGCTGCCCCCTTGAGATCAGCCAGAGCATAACGGCTGTTACCGACACCCATCCATGCAGCAAGACTTCTTGGCCAGCGTCTGGTTGCCGCCACATAGGCAAGCAGCGCCTCTCTTTTCCGGCTATGCTCCAGTACTGTCACCGCGCGAAAATATGCGTTCTCTGTGACCGCGACCGGCAACTCGCCTGCACGATGGGCCACCATCGCCCAGGAGCCGGCACGCTTCCAGGTACGCTCAAATGTGCTCAAGGCAAGCTGATAGTCCGGAGTTTCACCGGAGTGCAGCCTTATGCTCCCCTTTGCAAGATCAAAACCGGTAACCACCGCATAATGCCATTGCGGTGCAACACTCAAACCAAGATTCTGCAGCACAACCACAGGATGACCCGCTTCTACCGCTCGCAGGATACTGCCCAGCTGTGGAATCAGCGGGTAGGCTACATATCCGTATCGGCGTGGCAGCGCCAGCATCTCAACCTGCAGGCTCCCTTCCCTGCCGGGAACAAACAGTCCGGAGCGTAACAGATCCGGCGAAAGTGACGCTCCGGCATGGTTGAGAGCCATAGCAAGAGATGCCGGGCCGCACTGGTGATCCTGTTGCGGAAAAAACGGCACCCCTTCGACATGGGCTGACTCGCTTATATCCATGGGCTTTGTCTGCATCAGGCTGGCAGTTTGCATGGCTGCACAGCCGCCAGAGAGCAGAACAACAAGAGAGAGGGCTGCCGAGATGCAGCCCTCTCTCCATCTGTTAACGGGCAGGATGAACAAACGGAAAGACGTCGGTAAATCCGAGGATATCGGTAATCAGCAACACTACAAACAGAAAAACAGCCGCACCGATCAGCGTGCCTACGAAGCCACCGGCGGGTAATGCATCGATCTTCCCTGCCAGCATCTCTACCTCATCATTGTTGAGGCTGGCAACACGCAGCTTCGCTTCATCGGGTGAAACCCCCTGCTGTTGCAGCTCTTGCTGCACTTCGGCTCGATTGAGAAAAGCGATTACCGTATCACGCTGCCGGTCTGTCTGCTGCTTCTCCAGAATCTGTTCCGTGGAGACCATTGCAGCATGCGCATACGGCAACTGAATACTCATAACCATCATGAGCGTAGCCATCAACGAGACCATGACATTATTCAGACATCTTTTCATACATTCTCCTTTATTCAGGCCGGCTATCACTAACGCCGGGCCTGAAGATCGTGATGATAAAGAGCCTGCCTCGCCATTCATGTGATGCAGCCTACAACGGGATGATGAGGCACAGCGAAAATCGTCAACCCTGTTTCCGGGGCAAGGCAATGATACATGTGCGCTGACGCTGATTATGCAGCAGCTTCCGCTGCCGCTGTTCTTACACAATTTTTTCCGGCACGCTTGGCTTCATAGACAGCCAGATCAGCACATTTTATCAATGCTTCATAATCGGCCATATCCACACTGCGTGCACTCAGACCAATGCTGACGCTCCCATGCCAGGCCCCGTCACCTGTTGGCACACTCAGTTCAGACACTTTTTTTCGCACCGACTCTGCAATAGAGAGGCCTGCATCCCGATCTGTATCCGGACAGATAATAAAGAACTCATCACCCCCCAGACGGCAGACAATATCACCACTTCGCGCCGCTTTCTGGAGTGTATTTGCCAACTCGCACAGTACCAGATCACCGGCATCGTGGCCGTAGGTATCATTCACCACTTTAAAATGGTCGGCATCAACCATCATGCAGGCCAGCGGCTTGTCCGACTGCAGTGATTCATCCCACAGGGCAGCCAGGGTGCGCATGGCATGCCGCCGGTTGGGCAGGCCGGTCAGCACATCCGAAAGTGATAGTTTTTCAAGCTGCAGATTGGCTTCAGACAGGGCGCGGGTGCGCTCGGCAACCCGTGCTTCAAGCGACTGATTCAGTTGAACCAGCTGCTTGTTTCGGGCTGAAACCTGACGAAACAGACCGTTGAGTGCGGCAAGCAACGGCTCGGTCGCACTGTCACTCTTGCGCTCCTCCGCCCTGTAGGCATCGGCAGGCGTTAAACCGGATGCAACAGCCTTCATCTGGCGCGCCATATTCTGATCTGCGCCGAGGATATGGTAGGCAAGCCAGTGGGTCAGAAACTCCATCAGGTAAGAGCTTGTATCAGGGCTGTCGGCAGAGATACCATCATGCATTGAGGTTACTTCATGCAGGAAGTCGAGGTGCTCTTTACGGTGGAAATCCTGATGACGTTGATCCAGCCCCACCTCCTGCATCAACTCTTCTTCACATTGAAAATGGTAATGTGCATAGGCAGCAAGCTCCTGGTATATCTCCTCGATATAATCCAGCGCGATATCGTTGCCGGCCAGGTGCTCTCCCAGCCTGTTAATCAGATCCACCAGATGCATATGCTGCTGATCCACATCAGCCACGCCGGTAATAAAATTACTGTCCCACTGAAATGCTACCATTACGCCCCCCCCGGTCACGATTCAGCCATGGCTTATATATAGCAAGGTTGCTACGCTCTTGCCAAAATGAGCTGCAAAAAATACCCGGCCTGATCGCGTGAACGGTCTTCGCCTCATTTATCGCGGTACCTGAACAGGCATTACATATGCTACCGTACACCGATAAATCGCAGTTGTGAATTTATATACCGCCGGGCAACGGCGCGTTAACAGGTGCCAATCAGATCCCGTGAGTAAAAATCATCATACCATGCATCGGTAAAGTAGAGACCGTGAGCCGGTGCGGTCGCTGCACCCAGCTGGCGGTCGCGACTGGCCAGCAGGGCAGCGAAATCATCCGGACTACGCTTGCCTGCCCCCACTTCAACCAGATTACCCACCAGGTTGCGCACCATATGATAGAGAAAAGCATCGGCAGACACATGAATATGGATACAGTGGCCATGCTGCACGATTTCCAGTGAGCGGATATGCTTCTCCGCATGCGCCGCCTGACAGCCTGCAGCGCGCAACGCGCTGAAGTCATGACGGCCCAGACAATGCACGGCCGCCCCCTGCATCGCCTCAATATTCAGACTTCTGGGCATCCACCAGTGACGCCAACGCTGCAGGGCCGAGGCGGTATTACGGTTCCATATCTGATAACGGTATGACCTGCCCCGACAGGCAAAACGGGCATGAAAATCGGCTGCCACAGCCCGTACGCCGACCACCCGTATCTCATCGGGCAAATGGCTGTTACAACCATGCAGATAAGCCCGCGGTGAGCGCTGCCAGCGGGCTGCAGAGACATCCGCATGTACCAGCAGTGCTTCGGCATGCACACCGGCATCCGTACGCCCTGCCGCCACCACCGTAAGCGGCTCGCCCTCAACAGCCTGCAACGCATCCTGCAGGCAGGCCTGAACCGAGGTCGCATTCTCCTGTTGTTGCCAGCCGTGAAACGGACGCCCGTCGAACTCCAGTGCCAGTGCAATACGCTGATGATCCATACCTGTGCTCATATCCATGCCAGCATCATGCAGGTTAATCCGATGATGCCAAGCAGCAGACTGGAGAGCCGTGCAGGCATACCTGTATATCTGTATGCTGAATGCAATTCCACCTGCGCCGGCCAGCGCAGCCACAAGGTCCGGGAGACAGGTGTGGCTGTGGCAAGCGCCTGAGCACAAGCACTGAGCAGCACTTGCGGCAGCATGCGCCAGTGCCGGCGCAAACCGTACTGTCGCTGAATCAAGCGTAGACGAAAACCGACCTGCTGCTGCATGGGTCGAATCATCCAGACAAAAGGCAGCATCCGCTTACCGATCATAGGAACAGCAACTATGACGTGCATCCACTCAGCCTGAGAGAGCATACGAAACATCAGCATGGCAGCCGTAAACATCGCCGCCAGCCGCGCACTGAGAAGCAGACCCAGATGCAACCCCTCCTCAGTCACCGGAATACCTGTACCGGGAAGCAGCAACTGACCGGGAGAAAACAGCGCGTGCAATATCAGGATCGGGACAATAAACCAGACCAGCAATTTCGACAGGCGCAACATGGTCAACCAGTTGGATTCAATAAAACGGATAAGGAGTGCTGCCAATGCGGCCAGAAACAGGCTCAACAGGATACTCCGGCTGCCGATTGCCATACCAATCAAACCGCTGCCCGCCAGAAAGCGGGCCATCGGGTGACACTCAAACAGAAATGCGGCGTTCATTCAGGTATACAACAACAGACGACAGCAAGGTAGTTCATCCGGGGTGGCACCAACGCTGCTGTGCAGGAAGGAGCCAGCAAGCCGGAAATCAACTCTTGTTTTCGTCTTTATCCGGCTTGGTGAATTCATCCAGCAGATGACCGAGCACCTGGGTTGCCCCTTCATCAGAGATATTATCGTCATCTTCTCTCCGGGCCTTGTCGATGCCATCGATACCCTGAGAATCAGTGCTCTCATCCATGTTGAACGATGCATCATCATCGGCAAATGCGCCCAGCAGGACATCCAGCTCCTGGGTTGCACCATGATCGATATCAAATGCATCCATCTCATCATCTTGCCGATCTGCCTCGCCGGACTCGAAGAAGGAGGCGTCAAGCTCATCAGAAGCCTGGCTGCTCTCATCATCATTATCGGCAAATGCACCCAGCAGAGAGTCCAGCTCCTGCGTCGCACCATGGTCGATATCCGCAGCCGAACCGGAGAGTGAACGCTCTTTCGCAGGCACGTCAAACACCGATTTGCCGAGCTCGCCAGCATCATCAAAGTTGATGAAATCATCATCGTTATCGAACTCACCGAGCAACTGATCCAGGCGCGTAGTTGCACTTGCATCATCGTTACTGCTGTCGGCCACATCCGCTTCGGAATCAGCGACTACCGGACTCTTTTCTGCTGGTTTAGCTGCTTCAGTATCATGGCTTTCAAAGTTGATCGGCTCTTCATCATCATCGCCATAAAATTCGCCGAAGAGTTGATCCAGGCGCATGGTTGCACCCATATCGGCATCGGTCGAGGCGACTTCGCCGGTCTGCTGCATCGAATCCGCCTGCGTTGCCGATGTCTCAGGCTGTGAAGGAGAATCCTGCTTATCTGTCGCTTCGACTGAGCGCTCTTCGGAAAACTCCTGCAACAGATTATCCAGCTCCTGGGTGGCGCCAGCTTCCTGATCACCCACCTGATCAACCGTTGCGGCATGATCGGCAGAAGTATCCTTCTGGTCGGTATCAGCAGATTCTTCTTCGTTATCAAACGCATCATCAAACAACCAGTCCAGCTCCCCGGCCGCCTGGTCATTCTGCTGCTCAGGCTGCGGAGCTTCTTCGTCCTTCTTCTTCTCGTTAACGAAGTCGGTCAGTTTAAAATTCAGTTCATCGAGGTCTTCTTCATCAATCTGCAGGGTGTCGCCACTGCCCACAGCTTCCCCGATAACGGGTTCTTCGTCTGCCACCAGGGGGGCCTTCTCATCCACGTCCCCGCCAAGCTCGGTAACCGAGGCCCTGAATCGGGCCAGATCAGTCGGTGCCAGCGCCATTGTAGCAACGGCAATGGTTTCATCGAAGCCCTTGGCATCACTCTTATTCAACAGGATTTCAGCTTTCTTGATATGGGCCTGGACATTATCCGGCTGCAGGCGCAGCGCCATCTCCAGCTGCTGTAGTGCCTCTTCATACATACCGTAACGTATGTACACATCGGCTTCCGATACATAATCAATCTCAGGGTCCAGTGCCGCGGCTGTGGAGTCAAAAGGTTCGAGTTCAGCTGTAGCAGTATCACTCAATGCATCAACAAGGTTATCCGTCCCCTGATGATCACTGTCGACACTCTCTTCGATCTCGGAAACTTCACTTTCGATAGTCTCAGCCAGTGCATCTGAGGCTGACGGAACAGCGGCTTCGGCAGGCTCAACCGGTGCAGACTCAACCGGTGCAGCCTTGGCAGGCGCAACAGGTGCGGTGACCGGTTGTTCAATATCCAGATTAACAGATGCGCCCGGATGAGCCGGCTCCCTGCGTAGCAGGATAACCACAACAGCAATCAGCACCAGTACAAGGGCGGTCAACAGCCAGACAATCCAGTCAGCAGTAGCCGCGACCTGCCCGACAGATGTTTGTTGGCGACGCTCCTTCTCCTGCTGATCCTGCAGGCGGGCAATCAGGATTTCCAGCTTATCAATACGCGCTTTGGATGATTCAATGGCCAGCGTATCGATTTTGTCCTGTAGCGCTTTCATCGTTTGGCTATTTTGGCCCAGCTGCTCCTGCAACTGCTCATTTTTTTGCTGCATACTGGCCAGCAACTTATTGGTCTCGGCCAGAACTGCGTTGTTTGCTGCGCTCTGAGCAGCTTGCTCTGAAGGCGCTGTAGCCTGACCTTCGCCTGATGGCGAGATCGCGCTCACAGTCGGCTCAGCTGGCGCTGCTGCAGACTTGCTCTCTGCCACTGTCATCTGAGTTGTAGCCGGCGCATGCACCGCTTCCACATCAGCCTGTCTACCGACACTGACGCGAGGGGCGTAACGGCTACGCTGCGCTTCAGCCACAGCCGCATAATGCGGCTGCTCGGTCAGTTTTTTCCACGCCTGCTGATGCTGGCGCATGATCTGCAAGGCTTCCTGCTTCGAGTGAACTTCCACTTCAGCCGCACTCGGCACTTTTAATACGCTGCCGGCCTTGAGCAGATTCATATTCTGCTTGTCAAAGCTGTCCCGATTCTTGTCAAACAGGGCAACCATCGTCTGGTTCAGACTGTAGCGATGATCAACACGCAAGCGTCTGGCTATCGTGGAAAGGCTGTCTCCTCGCACAATCGGCCCATACTTATCGGTTCTGGCCCAGTTATCATCCTGAGCAGCAGCTACAGGCGCCTTCGTCGGTGCAACAACCTGACCGGATGTGTTTGTAACAGGGGTTGTAGCTGCGTCGTTAGCGCTGTCGGAAACGGCTTTAACGGTAGGTTGCGGTTTTTTGCTGGCAGCCGCCTGCATAGCTTTACCTGCATCCAGAAATACCGGGTATTTACGGAAATAGGAGACACGACCTGTGCGTATTTTCAGCACCAGATTGAAATAAGGGGTTGAGATAGTTGTGCGGGATGAGAGTTGGACACGCGCACCGCGCTTGTCACTGACCAGATCGGCACGAATTGCGCTCAACACCGGATCACGGTAAACCTCAAAAATCCTGTAATCGCCCTTATCTGCGATCTGGACAAAAACCTGGGAAATCAGCTCATCAGAATCCAGTGTAAGTGGCACTTCCGCATAAAACGGCTCGCCAATATGACTGGCCACCTCTATCTTTCCGAGAGATGCTGCGCAGGCGCTGTCTGCAATCAGCAGCGACAGCATACCCAGACAAGCAGTAAACACGGCACGCTTCAGCCTATCTCTCATGAAAACCCTCCATCATCCATGCTGCGCAGCATAAGTGAATATTTTCAGGAAATCAAAATTTCCGCTATCTGCACAGCATTTAGCGCAGCCCCTTTACGTATATTGTCGGCAACCACCCACAGGTGCAGCGAATTCGGACAGGAGAGATCGTTACGGATACGCCCCACCCAGACAGGGTCGCTGCCCGCTGCTTCACTTGGCATAGGGTAATCTTCTGTGGACGGATCATCCACTACGCAGACCCCTTCTGCCTCGGACAAGAGTGAACGTGCCCTCTCAGCATCAAGCGGAGCGCTGAAGGTAATATTCACCGATTCAGAATGACCGTAGAAGACAGGTACGCGCACGGTTGTTGCCGTTACGGCAATATCCGCCCCCATAATCTTGACCGTTTCATTGATCATCTTGCGCTCTTCTTTGGTATAGCCGTCATCCATGAACAGATCGATATGCGGAATCACATTGAACGCGATTCGGGATGAGAACACTTCCACTGTCGCATCCTGAGAGCTGAGCAGTTGCCCGGTTTGCTTGGCCAGCTCATTGATCGCACGAGCGCCTGCGCCGGATACAGCCTGATAGGTGGAAACGACCACACGTTGAATCGGCACGGCATCATGCAACGGCTTGAGTGCAACAACCATCTGAATGGTCGAACAATTCGGGTTGGCAATAATACGATTGTGCCTGGCCATCTCGAGAGCTTCCGGATTCACTTCCGGAACCACCAGCGCAACCTCCGGATCCATACGCCATGCACTGGAGTTATCCACCACATAGCAACCGGCCTCGGCAAAGCGCGGGGCATGCCTGAGCGATGTATCACCACCGGCTGAGAAGAGTGCGATATCCACACCGCTCGGGTCAAACTGCTCCAGATCCTGAACAATGTATTCGCTACCCTTAAAGGTGACTGCAGAACCGGCACTGCGACTGGAAGCCAGCGGAATCAATGTGGCGACAGGAAAGTCGCGCTCGGCCAGAATTTCGAGCATGGTTTGCCCGACAGCGCCGGTTGCACCAACAACGGCAACAACATAACCCTCTTTTTTCTCGGGCAAAAATCTCTCATTCATCATGCCAGCGCCTCCAGCGCACTACAAACTGCATCACCCATGGCCGAACAACTGACTGCCTGCTCACCGGCATAAGCCAGATCCGTCGTACGTATACCGGCATCCAGCGTATGTTCCACAGCCTGCTCCACCTTTTCGGCCAGATCGATTCTGTTCAGTGAAAAACGCAGCATCATGGCCACAGAGAGAATCGTCGCCAGCGGATTGGCCATATCCTTGCCTGCAATATCGGGTGCGGAACCGTGAATCGGTTCATACATGGCAAACTGCTCACCAATAGAGGCAGACGGCAGCATGCCGATCGAGCCGGTCAGCATCGATGCCTCATCGGAGAGTATATCACCAAACAGATTACCGGTGACAATCACATCAAACTGTTTCGGATTACGGATTAACTGCATCGCGGCGTTATCAACATACATGTGTGAGAGTTCCACATCGGAAAATTCCGCCTGATGCAGCTCAATAACCACACTGCGCCAGAGCTCGGAGACCTCCAGCACATTGGCTTTTTCGACGCTGCATACCTTGTTGGAGCGCAGACGGGCAGCCTCGAATGCCTTGCGAGCAATCCGGCGCACCTCGCTCTCGCGGTAGGCCATCGTGTTATAACCACGACGCTCGCCGTCCACCGTTTCAATTCCGCGCGGCTGACCGAAATAGATGCCGGAAACCAGCTCACGCACCACCAGAATATCAACACCATCGATCACATCCGGTTTCAGCGTGGACGCATCAAGCAACTGCGAGTGCACCTTGGTCGGACGATAGTTGGCAAACAGACCGAGATCGGCACGGATGCCCAGCAGCCCCGCTTCCGGACGCAGTGGCTTGTCCAGCGCTTCCCACTGTGGCCCGCCGACAGCGCCAAGCAACACGGCATCAGATGCATGCACGAGCTCACGCGTCGCTTTCGGATACGGGTCGCCCGACGCATCAAAGCCTGCTCCGCCGATTCCGGCCTCCTTCCATGTTGCGTCCAGATCAAAGCGCTTGTTTAACACCTCAAGCACCTTGACGGCTTCGCGCACAATTTCAGGCCCGATGCCATCACCTGGTAATACCGCAATACTGACAGCCATAACTACTCCTTCTTGCCGACAGCAGCCCTGACCGCTGTCAAAAAATCATCCACATCCTTGAACTCACGATAGACCGAGGCAAAACGCACATAGGCCACGCCATCGAGATCGCGCAACTGCTCCATGACAAATTCACCGAGCTTATCCGCTGCAATTTCGGCCACGCCCGTTTCCTGCACGGCACGCACCACTGCATTTAAACCATGTTCTAAACTTGCTACTGAAACAGGCCGTTTTTCCAGCGCTTTTTGCATGCCTGAACGAATCTTTTCCAGATCAAAGGACTGACGTGTACCGTCCTTTTTTACCACCAGCGGCAGTCTCAGTTCGGCCCGCTCATAAGTTGAAAAGCGCTTGCCGCAGCCTTCGCATTCGCGCCGGCGACGCACAGCCGTCCCCTCTTCGACCACGCGGGAGTCAACCACGCGCGTATCGTCATTGGTGCAAAAGGGACAGTACATCGAAAGCCCTTATCAGCTTTCGTAGATCGGAAAACGGTCCGTCAGTTCACGCACTTCAGCGGCAACAGCCTGATGCACCGAGGCATCTTCCGGTGCTTTCAACACATTAAGAATCATCTCACCAATCTGCCTGGATTCTGCTTCCATCATTCCGCGTGAAGTGATCACCGACGCGCCGATACGCACGCCGGAAGTCACAAACGGTGATTCAGGATCAAACGGAATCGTATTCTTGTTGACGGTAATGCCTGCCGCTTCCAGAGCCTCTTCAGCTTGCTTGCCGGTGATGCCCTGCGGGCGCACATCAACACGGAACATATGGCAATCGGTACCGCCGGATACAATTCTCAGTCCGCCGGCCGCCAACGTTTCCGCCAGAGCCCGTGCATTGACAACCACCTGTTTCTGATCCGCCTTGAACTGATCGCCCAGAGCCTCGCCAAAGGCAACAGCCTTGGCTGCAATCACATGCATCAGCGGACCGCCCTGAATGCCGGGGAAGATGCGCGAGTTGATCTTCTTGGCCAGCTCATCATCGTCGGTGAGAATCATGCCGCCACGCGGTCCGCGCAACGTTTTGTGAGTGGTCGTGGTGATCACATGCGCGTGGCCAACCGGCGACGGATAGGAACCGGCAGCGATCAGGCCCGCATAGTGCGCCATATCCACCATCAGCAGAGCACCGACAGAATCGGCAATCTTGCGCATGCGAGCAAAATCGATCGGACGTTCATAGGCGGAAGCACCGCCGATAATCAGCTTCGGCCGCTGAATTTCAGCCTGCTTCTGCATCACATCATAATCGATCTGTTCATTATCCTTGCGTACACCGTAAGCCACAACCTCATACAAGCGACCGGAAAAATTCACTGGTGAGCCGTGCGTCAAATGACCGCCGTGCGCCAGGTCCATTCCCATGATCGTGTCACCGGTCTTCAGTGTAGCCATAAACACAGCCATATTGGCCTGTGAACCGGAATGCGGCTGGACATTGGCATGCTTCACGCCGAAGAGCTCACATGCGCGCTCCTGCGCCAGGCGCTCCACCTTGTCCACATGCTCACAACCACCGTAATAACGGCGTCCGGGATAACCCTCGGCATACTTGTTTGTCATCACCGATCCCTGAGCCTGCATCACGGCTTTGGATACGATATTTTCACTGGCAATCAGCTCCAGCGTATGCTGTTGACGGCCCAGCTCGGCATCAATCGCCTCAGCTACGACAGTATCACTCAATGGTGCATTAAAAAATTGACTGCGATCGGACATGGATTCTCCTGAAAAAACGATAAAAAAACGGGAATGGATAGCTTTTTCAATCCCACTCTATACTCCGCCGGCCTTTACCGGTCATCGGAGGTGCGCATTATGTCGAAAGCAGATGCCCGCGTCATCCATGATCTGCCATTTAGTTCAAAAAGTGTACATCACTCTCTATGTTAAAGCGGGATGCATCGGCAGGCCCCATACGTACAACCAGATCAAGTACATCATCATCGGCCCGGCTCGACAGAATAGAACCATGCGCATGACAGTAGGCCAGAGAGCGTCCATCACTGATCGCCAGCCGCAAATGCAGCTCATGCATATCCCGCTGCAGCCAGGAGCCGAGCAAATCAGTCAGCTCATCCAACCCTTCACCGGTCAGTGCCGATATGGCCAGTCTTGATGTCGTGATGCCCTCGCCATGGAACGAGGCAAGCTCCGGCACACGGTCTTTTTTGTTCAGAATCTCAACCACCTGTGGCGCCCCATCACCCACCACACCGAGCTGTTGTAATGTGTCATGTACTACTTTGGCATGTTCCGCCTGCATCGGATCGGATGCATCCCGAACATGCAGTATCAGATCAGCCTCTATCACCTCTTCCAGTGTCGCCCGGAAAGCATCCACCAGCTCATGCGGCAACTCCTGCACAAAACCCACGGTATCAGAGAGCATCAGACGCAGTCCCCCCGGCAGCTCCAGCAAACGCAGCGTCGGATCAAGCGTGGCAAACAACTGATTCGCCACAAAAACATCGGAGGTGGTCAGCCGGTTAAACAGCGTCGATTTACCTGCATTGGTATAGCCGACCAGCGCCACGGTCGGAATATCCTTGCGCTGCCTGCCCGATCGCTGCGTGGCGCGCATACGCTTCACTTTCGCCAGGTCCCGTTCCAGTGCGCCGATACTGTTGCGGATCATGCGCCGATCCAGTTCGATCTGGCGCTCGCCCGGACCGCCCATAAAACCGAAGCCACCACGCTGCCGCTCCAGATGCGTCCAGCTGCGCACCAGTCGTCCCAGTTGATAGTTCAGGCTGGCTAACTCCACCTGCAGCACACCTTCACGAGTGCGGGCACGCGCCGCGAATATCTCCAGAATCAAGCCGGTCCGATCGACCACCTTGGCATTCCATGCCGTTTCCAGATTACGCTGCTGCACAGGTGACAACGGGTGGTCAACAAACACCACATCCGCCTCAAGTATCTCGACCTGCCGCGCAATCTCCTCGACCTGCCCCTGACCCAGCAGGGTCGCAGCGGCGGCTTTACGCACAGAGAGCCGCTGTGAGGCGACAATCTCACAGGCTGCCGCACCTACCAGCAGGTCGAACTCTTCCGCGCGGGCCTTCCACAACTGTTCACCAAGCCTGCGACTGACCAGCTCCGGATGCACGCTGATCACCCGATCCGGCTCTTCCGCCAGCTCCCATTCGCCACTCATTGCGCCGCCCTGCTTCTGTTTGTGCTCTCAACATCCATACTTGTCACCATCCGATTGCCCGCATCCATCACGACTGCAACGCCTGCCGCAACAGCGGCGCCATCGATGCCGCATCGGCATGCACGGCCGTTGCCGTCTGATGGGAAAACCATGTTACCTGTCGCTTGGCATAACGACGCGTGGCAGTAATCCCCTGTTGCACCGCTTCTTCCAGCGAGCAGTCGCCCTGAAGGTGGTTAAGCAGCTGGCGATAACCAACCGCCCGCATGGCCGGGTGCGTATCAGGCAACTCCAGCGATGCCAACCAGCGAACTTCATCCAGCCAACCCATATCCATCATGCTCTGAAAGCGATCGCCAATGCGCTGGCGCAAACGCTCACGTTCCACATCCAGCACAAAGACCGGGCAAGCAACCGACTCCACGCCGGAGGGTCGTTGCTGCCAGACGCTCAGCGGAGTTCCGGTACTCTCGTTAACACACAGTGCACGCATGATGCGCTGGCTGTCACCCGGTTTGAGTACAGCGGCAATGGCCGGATCCTTGTGCAGCAGCAACTGGTACAGTACCGCCGTTCCCGCTTCCCGCTGCAGTGATTCGAAGCGGGCGCGCACCAGCGGATCTTCCGGCGGAATATCCGCGAAACCTTCCAGTAACGCACGCAGGTATAATCCGGTCCCACCGACTATCAGCGGCGTTTTACCCGTCGCGTTCTGCTCACGGATGCAGTCTGCCGTTTCCCGAGCCCAGCGGGCGGCCGAATAGTGATCGGGCAGATCGCAGCAGTTGAGCATGGCGTGCGGCACCATGGCCATCTCGGCCGCAGTCGGTTTGGCTGTACCGATATCCAGACCGCGATAGACCTGCATGGAGTCACAGGAGATAATCATGCAGTCATGCTCTGCAGCCAGCGATAGTGCCAGCGCCGATTTACCCGTGCCGGTTGCGCCCATCAGGGCGACGGCATGCAAACCACTCATGACTGACGCGGCCCGTCGCTGTTTATTTCCCGCTGTCGCCCCATCTCCCTCTCCAGTTGCGCCTGCAACAGCATCTCGCGCATCGTTTCCTCCTGGCCCGCATCCTCCATGATTCGTGTCTCATTATGCAGCAACAGCCGTACGGCCAGCATCCACAACGGACTGAACATCAGACTCATGGCAATCACGGCCATCGCCATCTGATGTCCTTCCGAGTCCAACAGCCCCAGTCCCAGTCCCATCGAGGCGAGCAGAAAGGAGAACTCACCAATCTGGCTAAGCAGACCACCGGTCAACAGGGCCATGGCCCATGTTTCGCCCAGCATACGCAGAATCACGGCATTGATACCGGAGTTAACGATAAACACCACCAGCGTCATCATCACCAAAAGACCGAGATGGTCACCGACAAAATCCAGGCTGACCAGCATACCGACCGACATAAAAAAGATAGCAACAAACACGACATAAAGCGAGCGAAGATGCTCCTCAACCCATTCGGATTGTTCGGATGCATGCAGGATCATGCCGGCCAGAAAAGCGCCGAATGGCGCCGACAGGCCGATCTCGGCGGTCAGCGCGGCACCGGAAAAACAGAGCAGCAGGCCGAGCATGATCTTCTTGTCCAGCGACTGCTTCAATGCCACCGGAAAGCGCAGCTTGGGTCTGCGCATCAGCCAGACCACCAGCGCCAGCAACAGCACGCCACCGGTCACCTGAATACCGACATGCATCGGGTTAAACTGCTCTTCCCCGCCGACTATACCGAGCACAATCATCATCGGCACAATCGCCATATCCTGCACCAGCAGAATACCCAGCGCATTCTGGCCGAAGGGCATCTCCAGCTCATCGGCATCCTTGAGCAGGGTCAGCACCACAGCAGTGGAGCTCATACTGATCAGAAATCCGAACAACAGCCCGGCCTTCCACGACCAGCCGAACAGCCATGCCACCGCCATGCAGACGCCCACACTGAGCATAATCTGGGCAAGCGTGCCAAGTACGGCTATGCGCCAGCCGGCAATCAGCCGCGGCAGTGATACCTCCATTCCGACAAAGAAGAGCAACATGATCACACCCAGCTCGCCCATATGGGTCAGCAATGTGCGGTCGCTGATCAGCCCGAAGCCGGAAGGACCGGCAATAATACCGGTGATGATATAGGCCACGGCAGCCGGAATACGTAACGAGCGCAGCACAAAAGCAAACAACAGCGCGCAACCGATCACGGCGACCAGGGCCAGCAGCACCGAGTTCATACCCAAACCATCAATCCTGCCTGCCGAACAGACGGTCCAGCTCATTGAGCGAGAGCCGCACATAGGTCGGTCGTCCGTGGTTACACTGGGCAATATTGGGTGTGCGCTCCATCTCTCTCAGCAGCGACAGCTGCTCCTCATGCGAGAGCCGGCGGCCGGACTTGATCGAGCCCTTGCAGGCACGATTACCCAGCCAGCGCTCCAGTACCCGCGCTCCGCCACTACTGCCTGCCTCATGATCGACACCGATCAGTCTGCAACTCTCGACGAGTTCGGTTACCATCTCTACCAGCGCCTCGCCCCCCAGCATGGCCGGCACCGAACGAATCAGAAACGATTGATCACCCGCCGCCTCAATATCCACGCCAAAATGGTGCAGGGCAACGGCATGGTCATGCAGCCAGGCAGCAGCCTCGCCGTCCAGCGTCAGCGCCTCAGGCGTCAGCAGCATCTGTGTGGCGATATCGCCACCGGCCAACTGCGCCTTCAGTTTTTCATAGGTCATCCGCTCATGCGCTGCATGCTGATCAATCAGCACCACACCGCTATCGGTCTGGGCGAGAATATAACAGCGGTGAATCTGGGCCAGCGGATACCCCAGATCGAGCCGTGCTGTTGCATCATAAACCTGCCCGGACTCACGCACCTCAGGCGGAGAAAACAACATGCGCGTCATTTCCGCAGGCATCCGCTGCTGACCTGTTGCCCGATAGTCGCCGGAAGAAAAACGCGGCATACCGCCGCCATCCTGTCCGCCGTTAAAAGCGGGCAGACCCGTTGAGCGTTGCATGGCCTGCAGGGCAGGCTCTCCTGTCGTAGATGACACCGAATGACCCATGCGCTCAATACCGGCACGTACACAGGCCACAATGCCTGCACGCACGGTTTGCGGCGATTTGAAGCGGACCTCGCGCTTGGCAGGATGCACATTCACATCGACATCGGCCGGATCGATCTCCAGCCGCACCACAGCCACCGGATAGCGGTCGTGGAACATGACATCCCGGTAGCCGGCTCGCAATGCGGCAATCAGCTGTTTGTCGCGGATCACCCGGCCATTGACCAGAAACATCATGCGGGTTGAATCGCGATGATGAAAGGTCGGCAGCCCCAGCCAGGCGCTAATCTGCATCCCCTCATGTTCGATACGCTGTTCGACACTGTTATCGGCAAAGCCCTGCCCCATCACCGCCTGCACCCGCGCCTGCTCATCCTGCAGGGCAAACTCAAAGCGCGTGCGTGCGTCCAGCTCCAGTCGCATGGCAACACCCGGATTGGCCAGTGCCAGCTCACGGAACGTATCAACAATGGCTGATTCTTCGGTCTTATCGGTGCGCATGAAATGCAATCGGGCCGGGGTATTGAGGAACAGGTCCAGCACTTCAATGCGCGTGCCCTTGCGCGGAGCGGCAGGCTTCACCACCGTTTCCCCACCGCCGTCCACACGCACCTCAACCCCCTCGCCATCGCTTGCAGTCTGCATGCGGAAGCGGGATACCGAGGCGATTGATGGCAGCGCCTCACCACGAAAACCATGGCTGGCGATCCGGTGCAGATCTTCCGATGATGCGATCTTGCTGGTGGCATGGCGCTGCAGGGAGAGTTCGGCATCGGCCGCACTCATGCCGTAGCCGTTATCATCCACCTCAATGCGCTTCTTGCCGGCACCGGCAATACGCACGACAACGCGCGTGGCACCGGCATCGATACTGTTTTCGATCAGCTCTTTCATGGCCGATGCCGGCCGCTCGACCACTTCACCGGCGGCAATCTGGTTCGCCACCTGTGGCGAGAGTATGTGAATCAGTGGATCAGACATCATTTCGGGCCAAAAACTGCGGCACATCACGCTCCGGGTTCAGAATGGCCCCAAGCCTGCGCAGATTGACCCCGCTAGTCCACATTCACGGCATGCGGATTTATCAGTGACTGAGTAGCCGCCGGAGAACTGCGCTGGAGATGGTGCCAAACCTTTGTCCCCGTCCGCCTCTTGAATAACGCCCGCAACGTTGTCAGCTGCCGGTATTTAGATGCACCAAGTCTATGAGTTCGGTCAGGGTTGGCATGGAATCATATTGTGCGAGTTCTTTAGGGATCAGTTTATCCCACGATGCTTTCGAGCCGACACATATATGGGCAATGATCTCCAGCGGTTCGGAATCATCCAGTGCACCGGCCGGCACCCAGACGTAGGGCCGATCCCTGAACCGGTTGGGAACAACCGCACCGCACACCGAACAGAAGTCGGAACGAAAACCTGACTCTTTCACGTAGGAAGAGATATTTTTCTGCCCGCTTAACCAGGAAAAGTTACCTTTGGCTACAATCATACCGGTATTGGAGGCGCTACCGCCCTGTTTGCGGCAGATTGAGCAGTGGCACTGATAGAGTCCGGGCAGGCTGCCTGTAACTTCAAAAACTATCGCCCCGCAAATACATTCACCACGCATCCCTGTCCTCCTCTGCCCTCTATCATGCGGCCAGTATAGCAGGTCTTCAATATTGCTCTAAATCCTCTAAATCATGAGAAACGACAAATTTACCACTGAGCAGTGTTGCACTGTAAATACCCCCTTCCTTTCATCCGGGGATTAGTTCGGCTATTCTCCAACAGTCATGAAAAAGGACTCTTGCCGGGAAAACTGCGCAACAACAGCTGCCGAGCAGTGCAGTAATACGGGTCTGTTGCCTTTTTACCGCCAACTGAGGACACACAAGCATGGATAAGACGAACGAACCACTGCGCATACTGATGCTTGAGGATCTCCCATCCGATGCGGAGCTGGCAGAGAATATGTTACGCAACACCGGCATGGCATGCACCACGCTACGGGTCGATAACCGTGCGGACTTTGAGCAGGCGCTCGATGCCTTCAAGCCCGATGTTGTTCTCACCGACTACAGCCTGCCGACCTATAGCGGCCGTGAAGCGCTGAAATATGTGCGCAGCACACAGCCTCAGACTCCCGTGATTATCGTGACCGGGGCGGTGGGCGATGAAGCAGCCGTGGAACTACTCAAGCTTGGGGCAAGGGACTATGTGCTCAAGAGCGGACTGGTTCGACTTGCACCCGCGATCGAACATGCGTTATCCGAGGAGAAAGCCATCCGCAGTCGCAAGCAGACCGAACAGGTCATCCGCGATGAACAGCATTTTTCCGACATGCTGATTCGTAGCATGCCGGGTGTCTTCTTTCTGCTGGATCAGCAAGGCAGCCTTATACGGTGGAACCGGAACCTGATGGAGTTGAGTGGCCGCACTGCAGAAGAGATGGCTTCAGCCAGCGCACTGGATTTCACCCATGAAGAGGACAAGCCGCTGATCGTCAGCAAGATCAGAGAAGCTTTAGAAACAGGTCATGCCTCGGTCGAGGCACGTTTGCTCTTGAAGGAAGGTGTTCGACTTTATGATTTTAACGGTTTCCGGATCGAAACCCCGCACGGGCCGAGTATTATTGGCATTGGCACCGACATCACCGAACGCAAGCAGACCGAGAAAGAGCTTCTGAAAGAGAAAAGACAGGCCCAACAATATTTTGATATTGCCGAAGTCATGATGGTTGTGCTTGATACAAAGGGACATATCACGCTTATCAACAAGAAAGGCTGCCAGACTCTGGGCTATACAGAACAGGAGATGATTGGCCGGAACTGGTTCGAGTTGTGTATCCGCGAAGATATGCGGCAAGAGGTTCAGGATGTATTCCATCAGATCATGGCCGGAAATATCGAAGTTGTTGAATATCATGAAAACGTAGTCCTTACCAAAAGCGGCACGGAGCGCACTATTGCGTTTCACAATGCGCCTGTTATCGACGAAGGCGTACCCACAGGCATCATCTCTTCAGGCGAGGACATTACCGAACGCAAACAGAGCGAGAAGTCGCTCAAAACGTCCAGGGATCTGCTCCAGTCCGTCGTGGAAACCGCTCCGGTCCGCATCTTCTGGAAGGATAAAGAGCTGTGCTATCTGGGCTGCAACAATCGTTTCGCTCAGGATGCCGGTCTCTCCTCTCCGGACGAATTAACAGGTAAAACAGATTTCGACATGGGCTGGAAGGATCAGGCCGAGTTATACCGTGCCGCAGACCACGCCGTGATGGAGTCGGGCAAACCCCAATTGGGTTTTGAAGAGCCGCAGACCACGCCGGATGGCAACACGATCTGGCTGCGCACCTCCAAGGTACCTCTGCGAGATGCGGACAATGAGGTCATCGGCATTCTTGGGCTCTACGAGGACATCACCGATGAGAAACGGGCGCAGGATTCGCTGCGCCGTCTTAACCGGGCACTGCTATCGCTTTCGGCATGCAACCGGGCTCTGGTGCATGCCGAAAGCGAAGAGCAATTGTGGCAGCAGGTGTGCCGGGCCATTGTCGAGCAAGGTCAATATCTGCTGGCATGGGTTGGCTATATGCAGCAGGACGAGGTCAGGAGCGTCAAACCGATGGCCTCCTATGCGGTCAAGCCCGGCTATGTCGAAAGCATTCAGGTGAGTTGGGCGGATGTGCCGGAAGGCCGGGGGCCGATTGGCACTGCACTGCGTAGTGGCAAAGCACAGTATGCTCAGAACATTGCACATGATGCGACCATGCATCCATGGTGTAAGAAAGCACTGGCCTACGGATATCAGGCCAGTATCGCACTGCCCCTGTTCGACAGGGGCCAAGTCTTCGGCGTCCTGACCATCTATGCTGCAGAAGCCGACGCCTTCAATGTCGATGAGATCGCCTTGCTGGAGGAGATCGCCGGGGACCTTGGTTTTGGCATCAACGCCCAGCGCACTCAGGTTGCACACGAACAACACACAAGACTGCTCCATGAGAGTCTGGAACAATCTATCCAGGCCATTGCTGATACCGTAGCCGCCCGCGACCCCTACACTTCCGGCCATCAGCGGCGCGTTGCCGAACTGGCAACGGCCATCGCCGGTGAGATGGGCTTGACGAAAGATCAAACCCAAGGCATCCATCTTGCGGCCTCCATTCACGATCTGGGAAAAATCCAGATTCCGGCAGAAATCCTTGCCAAGCCGGGCAAACTCACCGAACTGGAGTACCAATTCATCAAACAGCACCCACAATCCGGATACGACATTCTGAAAGATGTGATATTCCCATGGCCGATCGCCGACATCATTCTCCAGCATCACGAAAAACTGGATGGCTCGGGTTACCCGCACGGACTAAAAGGCGATGCCATCCTGCTTGAGGCACGCATCCTCTGTGTGGCCGATGTGGTCGAGGCCATTTCATCGCATCGTCCCTTCCGTCCGAGTCTCGGGTTGGAAGCGGCACTGGCGGAGATCAACGACAAACGCGGCACGCTGTTCGACCCCGCAGCGGTGGATGCCTGCACCCGTCTGTTTCGCGAACATGATTACAAAATGCCAAATTAAAGGAGGTGGACTATGCAAGACCAGGTATGGCAACTGGAGTGGAATGACAAACTGAGCGTCGGCATTGACGACATCGATGTCGAACACCGGCATTTCATCGAACTGATCAACGGTCTGAACCGGGCCATTCTCGACCGCATGGATATAAGCGAGATAAGACGTCGCATGCAGCTGATCCTGGACGACGCGGCACAGCATTTCGCTCACGAGGAAGCCCTTTTTGCTGCATGGCACTATCCCGATGCCGATGAGCATGCCAAATATCATCGTCAGGCAACTGCGGCATTCCAGGAGATTATGGCCAGACTTTCAGACAAACACACGGAATCCGAATGGATAGAGGCCGGACTGAAAGTGAAACAGCTTCTGGTGGAGCATCTGATCACGGAAGATATGAAGTATCGTGATTATTTCAAAGCCCATAAGCAGGCAGCAGCGTCATGAGAACTCTTGGCCGGATACGCCAACGAAGCAGACAGATGCAATACCGAAACAGTTTTTCAGCCCCTTGGTTTCCGTATGCTCCGGAACCACACGCACTACAGAAGGTGAAGTGACCTTCAACCTTACTTTGCATCTAACATGGAGAGAAACATGGACAAATTTCTGCGAGCGGCAATCGATGAGGCACGACAGGGCATGGCCGAGGGCGGCATCCCGATCGGTTCGGTACTGGTTATCGACGGCGAAATCGTCGGGCGCGGCCATAACAGGCGCGTGCAACAGGGCAGCGCCGTGCTGCACGCCGAGATGGATTGTCTGGAACAGGCGGGACGCTTAACCGCCGCCGATTACCGCCGCGCCACACTTTATTCCACGCTTTCCCCGTGTGATATGTGCAGCGGTGCTGTACTGCTCTACGGCATCCCCCGTGTTGTCGTCGGCGAAAACAGCACCTTCCAGGGGCCGGAAGGTTACGTGCGCTCGCGCGGTGTGGAGGTGGTTGTCGTCGATGACGCCGAATGCCGCGAGCTGATGGCACAATTCATCGCCGCCAACCACGCACTATGGAACGAGGATATCGGTGAATAGCCCATTGATCTATAAGTGGAGCGCATCTGAAGAGCAAGGTGACCTTTGCCTTAAAAGTTCCGTTCAACAGGAGGAATTCCATGGTTCGTCTGACGCGTAAAGTATTTACCGATCTAGCCATCTGGATGACAGGCCTCGGCCTTGTTATGGGGCTGGTTTTTCCATTTTTTGTAGTGATGATGGGTCTGCCGGCAGATGCTGTGCTGACCCCCTCGTTTTTTGCGGCGACGATGGCCGCAGGCTTCATTGTTGGCGGGGCCAACATCTGGCTGGCCCGCACCATCGTCGGCAGCAGACTGCACATGCTGGCTGACCGGATGAGATTCGTTGAAACCAATCTGAGAGAGATGTCCCAGACCGGGGATATGAATAAATGCACGCCTGAAGCCTGTTTCATTACGGTAGATTCAGAGGACGAGATAGGCGAAAGCGGAAAGGCCTTCAATTACCTTGTCGAGGCCCTGGCTGCCTCGCATAAGAGTGATGCCGATGTCCGCGCCTTCAGCGCGATGCTGGCAAGTCAACTGGATCTGGACCTGCTGGTGGAGGAAGCCCTTCAGCAGCTGCTGCAGCATACCGATGCGAATGCCGGCGCTATATTGATCGCAACAGAAGGTCAGATGAAAACAGTCGCATCCCAGGGGATTCGCTCTGCTGACGCCCTGACAGACAGCGACCACATCCGGCGAGCCCTGCAAAGCCAGAAACGTATGAGTGTGATGCTGCCCGAGGACGTAGCTGTTGAAGGCGTGCTGACGGATTTTCGTCCGCGCGAGGTGATTGTAGATCCGGTGCTCTACAAGGGCGTTCCGCTCGGCGTCATCATTCTGGCCAGTGCTGTCGGATTTACTGACAAAGTCAGGTCAAGCCTGGACCTGTTCGGCCAGGGCATGGCGCTTGCGATGAATAACGCCCTTACGCACGACAGACTGCAAAAGCTCGCAGCCCTTGACCCTTTGACCGCTATCTACAACCGTCGTTTTGGACTGGCGAGACTCAATGAGGAGTTCAGCCGTGCGGTCAGAACGACCGGGCACCTCGGTGTGATGATGTTCGATATCGATCATTTCAAGAAGGTAAACGATACCTATGGCCACCTGGTGGGAGACCGGGTTCTCATTCAAGTCACGAAAACAGCGCGTGCGGCCCTTCGCGAGGGCGACATCCTGATGCGCTACGGCGGCGAGGAGTTTCTGGTTATCCTCCCCGTCGCTTCAAAGGAGAACTCCCGCGATATCGGAGAGCGGATGCGTCATATGGTGGAGGAAACGTCGGTAACAGACGGTGATCAGGTCATCCACGTCACCATCAGTATAGGGGTCACCTCTTACCCTGAGCTCGAAGTGGCAGGTGAACAGGATCTGGTCAAGTGCGCCGATGAAGCCCTCTATTTGGCCAAAGAATCAGGACGCAACAAGGTTATTGTAAAATAATCACCGTTAACAGAAACACAAAATTCTCTACAGACTATATCTTTTTGGTCAAATCAGTACCTGACAGGTAGTCATGCGCACGAGGCCCGGTTAGAATATAAACAGGGTATTTGGACTGCTCGCGTTGAAGAATGCCGGGGTTGCCGCTATCATATTAATATCGGTATACTTTTTCAGGTTCAGAAGAGGCACTGTTAATGAATCGAGGTGGCAAAATAACAGCACGCAGACCTGTCAACCTCTGGCTGATTGCAATAAAGGTAATAGCAATCTCTGTGATTGCAGAGATTGCTATCATGCTGTTCTTTCTCTACATCCCTCATCCGAATCTCGGTAATATTGGTATGGCGATCACAGATGGCCTGCTGCTTGGACTGCTAATTCTGCCGACGTTCTATTACCTTTTGATTCAACCTGTGCGCAGGCAGACTATCATTGAACAGGAAGATCGCCTGTTGCTGCATGACAATCTCACAGGGCTGCCCTGCGGCCCCCTCTTTCACGAGGTAATCAATCATGAGATACACGAAGCGATCCGCGATTTAAGTCGTATCAGCCTCATTGTGATCGACCCTCAGGGCATTTCCGATATTAATCAGGAGATGGGCTTTCAGGTTGGTGACGATGTACTGGTTCATATCGCCAAGGCAATACAGGGTGTATGCAGGGATTCTGATATGATCGCCTCTCTGAATGAAAGTTCAGTGGCCCGCCTGAACGGAGATCGCTTTGCCATACTGGCTGCCCATACCGACATGGCAGGCAGCAAGGTTGTAGAAAAGAAGATTCGTCAGGCAGCAGATACTCCTTTTGAGGTTGGTGGCGTTACGATCAATATTATCAGCACCACCGGTATTGCGATTTATCCTGATCATGCAGATAACGCTGAGGAACTTCTCCGATGTGCGAATGCGGCACTCGAAACAGCCAAGCAGGAGCAACTATCATCGGTCACTTACAAAGAGGCGAGAAGCTCTGCCGCATCACGGCGCATTGAGATCTCTTCGCGCATCAGGCAAGCCATTGCCTCAAACCGGTTCACACTATTTTATCAGCCCAAGGTCAGTCTGGAGACAAACAGGGTCTGTGCTGTTGAGGCACTGATTCGCTGGTTGGGTGAAGATGGCTTATCGCCTGCCGAGTTTATTCCCATTGCCGAATCACAGGGATTAATCGGCAAAATCACGACATGGGTGATCAAAGAGGCTGTGGAACAGTGCAAACTATGGGAATCTGATGGCATTAAAATCAATATTGCCGTCAATATCTCGGCCAGAGACCTCCATGATTCCCAGCTGATCGAGTTATTTGTGGACACATGTCGTGAGCACAAACTGGATCCATCATCTATTACGATCGAGGTAACGGAAAGTTCGGTAATGGCACATCCTGAACTGGCCATCGAACGGCTACAGGTATTACGTGATGCCGGATTCCGGATCTCACTCGATGATTTTGGTACCGGTTATTCATCGCTCTCATACCTGAAAAACATTCCGGCCCATGAATTAAAACTGGATCAGAGTTTTGTGGCCAATATATGCAGTGACAGCAGAGACGAACGCCTGGCTCGTGGTGTGATTGACCTGGCCCATGACCTGAAGCTATCCATCGTTGCCGAAGGCGTGGAGACAGAGGATGTGATGCTCATGTTAAAAGAGATGAACTGCGAAATAGTGCAGGGTTACTTCTACAGCCGACCACTGGATGCAGCCTCATTCAAGACGTGGTACAAACAGAGGCATAACGATTAGGGAGAGAGCTCGTTTTGCGCACCTTCTCCCCTGCCCGCCCGTTTGACCGGAATGATTATAGGCCCCCTAGCAGGCAGTCAGCCCACGCGTGCGGAACTGGGTGATGACACGTTTAACCAGCTCAACCGATGGGGCTCGAACATCTTTCAAATGGTAGGGAAACCCCAGCTCTTCCCATTTATGCTCACCCATCTTGTGGAATGGCAGCACCTCCACCCGCTCAACGCCATCGAGCGTCAACACGAAGTCGGCCAGAGCCTCGACGTCATCGAAGTCATCGGTGTAACCCGGCACCAGTACATAACGAATCCACATCTTCTTGCCCATATCGGAGAGGCGCCGGGCAAAATCAAGCGTCGGCTGCAGCGGTTGTGAGGTCAGCGCCAGATATTTATCCGGATCAATATGCTTGATATCAAGCAGTACCAGATCGATATCGTCGAACCATTCATCCTCCAGATGAGCGGCCAGAAAACCCTGCGTATCGAGCGCTGTGTGCAGATGATAATCATGTTTGGCCAGATAAAAGACCTCACGGACAAAATCCGCCTGCATCAACGGCTCACCACCGCTGATCGTCAGGCCGCCGGCAAAGCGCAGAAAGGCTGCGAATTCGGCGATCTCTTCGAGCACGTGATCGACGGTTCTCAACGTACCGTTATGCATCTTGATCGTATCCGGATTATGGCAATAGAGACAACGGAACTGGCAGCCTGAGACAAACAACACAAAACGCATGCCCGGCCCGTCCACAGCGCTACCCATTTCGCTGGAGTGCACAAAGCCGCAAAGTCTGCCCCGCTCATCGATACAGGCAGGTGCTATCACCCCCGGCGGTTTACCCTCGCTATTCTCTGTCATTAATCAGCAGGTCCTGTGGATGGCCGCCCTGCCATAACGACAAGGCAGCACGCAGTATCAAAAATGGAGGTGGAAGGTACGGTTGATCACGTCGAGCTGCTGCTCACGGGTCAGTTTGATGAAGTTCACCGCATAACCCGAAACGCGCAGCGTCAGCTGCGGATAGTTCTCCGGGTGCTCCATCGCATCAAGCAGCGTATCCCGATTGAGTACATTCACATTCACGTGAAAGCCGCTGGCATTGCAGAAGACATCAACACAGTTGCTCAGATTATTCACCTGATCTGCCAATGTGTGCCCCAACGCGCTTTCGGTACAGGTTGCCGTCCATGAAATACCGTCGAGTGCCGCATGGTAAGGCAGCTTGGCGACCGATGCTCCGGAGGCGATAAAACCTTTTGTATCGCGTCCGTTCATCGCATTGGCTCCGGGCGCAAACGGCTCACCTGCACGACGGCCATCCGGCGTATTGCCGGTCTTCTTGCCGTAAACGACATTGGAGGTGATCGTTAGCACGGACTGGGTAGGAGTGCTGTCGCGATAGGTCTTGTGTTTACGAATCTTCTCCATAAATGTTTCGACCAGCCATACTGCAATCTGATCCACGCGGTCATCGTTGTTACCATACGCCGGATATGCGCCTTCAATGGCAAAGTCGGTAGCGATGCCCTGCTCATTCCGCAGCACACGTACCTTGGCGTATTTGATCGCAGAGAGCGAGTCAGCAGCAACCGACAGGCCGGCTATACCACATGCCATCGTGCGCAGCACATCGCGATCGTGCAGCGCCATCTCAATACGCTCGTAATGATATTTATCGTGCATGAAATGGATGGCATTGAGTGCCTTGATATAGGTCGTGGCCAACCACTCCATCATCTGCTCAAGCTTCGTCACAACCTCGTCATAATCGAGGTATTCAGCGGTAATGGGCTCAAAACCGTCGACAATCTTCACGCCGGTTTTTTCGTCCACGCCACCATTGATCGCATAGAGCATGGTTTTGGCCAGATTGCAGCGTGCACCGAAAAACTGCATCTGCTTGCCAATACGCATGGCCGAAACACAGCAGGCAATGGCATAATCATCACCCCAGTGCTCGCGCATCAGATCATCCGACTCATACTGGATGGCGCTGGTTTCAATTGAGATACGTGAACAGAACTCCTTGAATCCTCTGGGCATCGCATTCGACCAGAGTACCGTCAGATTGGGCTCAGGCGCCGGGCCGAGATTGTACAGTGAGTGCAGGAAGCGGAAGCTGCTTCTGGTTACCAGCGTACGCCCGTCTTCACCCATGCCGCCGATGGCTTCAGTCACCCAGGCAGGATCACCCGAGAAGAGCAGATCATATTCCGGCGTACGCAGAAAGCGCACGATACGCAGCTTCATCACCAGATCATCAATCAATTCCTGTGCTGCAGACTCATCCAGCAGACCCGCATCAATATCGCGCTGGATATAGATATCCAAAAATGTGGAGATGCGACCGATCGACATGGCTGCGCCATTCTGCTCCTTGATTGCAGCCAGATAACCGAAGTAGGTCCATTGCACGGCCTCTTGCGCCGTCGCCGCAGGACGGCTGATATCGAAGCCGTAGGCGGCTGCCATCTGCTTGAGCTCATCGAGTGCCCTGATCTGCTCGGAGAGCTCTTCGCGGGTACGCAGGATCTCTTCGCTGAATACCACGTTGTCCAGCTCGGTTTTTTCACGTTTCTTATCGGTAATCAGGAAGTCGACACCGTAGAGTGCCACGCGACGATAATCACCGACAATGCGGCCACGACCATAGGCATCGGGCAGGCCGGTGATAATACCGGAGCGACGGCAAGCCAGGATATCCGGACTGTATACGTCAAACACACCCTGATTGTGATCCTTGCGGTAGAGTTGGTAGGCCTGTTTAACGACCGGATCAAGCTCAAAACCGTAAGCTTGCAGACCGGCTTCAACCATACGCAGGCCGCCGTTCGGAACAATCGCGCGCTTAAGCGGTGCATCGGTCTGTAAACCGACAATCAGTTCAAGCTGTCTGTTAATATAACCCGGTTCATGCGCGGTAATCGAAGAGCCGATATCGCTGGATACATCCAGCACACCCTTGATACGCTCCTGCTCGATCAGTTTTGATATCTCCACCCACAGCTCTTTGGTGCGCGTAGTGGCGGCAGCGAGAAAACCGTCACCGCCTGTGTAGGGAGAATAATTTTGCTGAATAAAATCCCGGACATCAATGCGATCTTGCCATTGAGTACCTTTAAAGTTCAACCATGGTTGCAGTTCTGTGTGTTCAGGAGAAGTCATGACATATCCTCATTGACTGTCAGATACAACCAACTCCATAAGTGTTGCCGGTGCAGCATTACAAAGCAGCTGTAATCCAGTAAAGGGAGCCCGGCGGGCGAGCTCCCTGTATTGCTTGTGACATTATTATTATTCTTTCGCTCACACTATACTACTTTATCTGAGAGAACCTATTACTTTTTTTTGCGCACCGGCTTTCTGGAACCGCCGTCCGTACGCTTATGAGGTCCTGCATGTCCGCCGGCACGTTTGCCACCCGCCGGACCACGTTTAGCGCCTCTGTCGGCATCGCCGGGACGGAACTGCTTGCGTTTGACCGGTCGTTTAAAACCTGCACCGCCTGTCTCTTCCAGGGAAGCATTAAGCTGCTGACCACAGACATAAAGTTGCTTGAGCTGCTGAAAAATAGCGCTGGGCATCCCTTCAGGCAGATCAACGGTACTATAGGTATCCGCAATATGAATCTGGCCGATAAATTCCGATTCCAGACCGACTTCATTGGCAATCGCACCAACGATATTGCGCGCCTCGGCACCATGGTTACTGCCTACTTCCAGACGGTAACGATCCTTGCCGCGCTCCGGCGCTCCGATTTCACGACGCGGTTTCTCGCGACGCGGTTTATCATCAGCGGCGGTGAAATCCTCAACGCGTTCACTGCGCAGGTTGCGCATGCTGCGGCGCTTGTCTTCCGGCTCTTCAAAACGGGCCGGACGCGCCTCGCGCTGAGGCCGGGTACCCGGTACATCCTTGATCAGCAACGGCTTGTCGCCCTGTGCCAGAAAGGCCAGCGCTGCAGCTATCTCCTGAGCCGGCACATTATGCTCCTGCTCATACTGCTCGACGATACCGGCAAACAGCTCCAGACCATCGGCTGCCAGCGTATCACTGATGCGCTGCTTGAAGTCGGCAATACGCAGGTTGTTGATATCCTCGGTGGTCGGCATCTCCAGCTGCTCAACGCGCTGGTTGGTGGCCTTCTCAATCGAGTAGAGCATGCGCTTTTCGCGCGGCGCCACAAACAGGATCGCATCGCCCTTGCGGCCTGCACGGCCGGTACGACCGATACGATGGACATAGGATTCGGTATCATGCGGGATATCGTAGTTGATCACATGTGAAATGCGCTCCACATCCAGCCCGCGTGCCGCCACATCGGTGGCCACGACAATATCAATCTTGCCGCTCTTCAGTCGGTTGACGATCTGTTCTCGCTGCGACTGTTTAACATCGCCATTCAGCGCTGATGCGGCATAACCGCGCGCTTCCAGGCGCTCTGCCACTTCATCGGTTGCCGTTTTGGTGCGCACAAAGATGATCATGCCGTCAAACGGTTCAAATTCGAGAATGCGAGTCAGTGCATCAATCTTATTACGGCCGCTAACCATCCAGAAACGCTGACGAATGGTAGGCGCTGTCGTGGTTTTATCCTTGATTGTCACATGCTGCGGATTTTTCAGATGCGATTGCGCGATCTTGCGGATTACCGCAGGCATGGTTGCCGAGAACAGGGCAATCTGACGCTGCTCAGGCAGCTGCTCGAGCACCCATTTCACATCATCAATAAAACCCATGCGCAACATTTCGTCGGCTTCGTCCAGAACCAGGGTCTTCAACCCGGACAGGTTCAATGTCTTGCGGCGGATATGATCCATCACACGCCCGGGTGTGCCGACCACGACATGCGCGCCTCTTTTAAGCTGGCGCAACTGGATGTCGTAGGACTGACCGCCGTAAATCGGCAGCACATGGAATCCCTTGATATGGTGGGCATATTGCTGGAATGCCTCGGCCACCTGAATCGCCAGCTCACGCGTCGGCGCCAGCACCAGCACCTGCGGATCACGCTGATCGATATCGATCATGGACAGCAACGGCAGCGCGAAGGCTGCGGTCTTGCCCGTTCCCGTCTGCGCCTGGCCGAGTACGTCGCGACCCTCCAGCAGCAGCGGAATGGTTGCCGCCTGAATCGGCGTAGCGTTTTCATAGCCCTGGTCTTTAATTGATTTGAGAACCGGCTCGGATAAGCCCAGCTCATTAAACAGTACATCTGTCGTCATTACACACCTGTTCAACAGGGTGTTTGATGAACCCTGTTTACCTAAAGATAAAGGGCCACACGCCATGTGCAGCCCCCTCTGGCGGCGCAGTATAACTCAAACCATGGCAAAAGGCACGAAACACAATCATGCCGGGCGGGAGTGTCACAACCATAACCGAAGCTCACACGATTCTGTAACAGGGCCTGTAGCTCTCGGCGCTCATCTTCATCCGCCCCTGGGCTACAAATGCCGTCAACAGCGCATCAACCGGCTCCATAATCTCAGCATCACCATGGATCTCAAAATCGCCATACTCTTCTATAGCACGGATACCTTCGTCTTTCACATTGCCTGCCACCAGAGCCGAAAACACACGACGCAGGTTTGCGGCCAACAGCCAGGGCTGCTGGTTTTTATGCAGGGCCAGATTCCGTACATTCTCATGCACAGGCGCAAACGGCTGCTGGAAGGCGTGCGCAATGGTTAGCGACCAGTTAAAATAATAGGCATCGCCCAGTTGTTTACGATGCTCTTTCACCTGCTTCACGCCCGCCCGCATCCTTTGCGCCACCAGCACCGGGTCATTAATGATCACCTGATATTTCTGTTGCGCCTCAACACCCAGTGTTTTGCCGATAAAGTCGTCAATCTGGGCAAAATAGGCTCTGGCTGATTCCGGACCTGTCATTACAAGGGGAAACGGCATCTCACTGTTATCCGGATGCAGCAGAATACCCAGCAGATACAATATCTCTTCGGCTGTACCGACGCCGCCGGCAAAGACCACAACACCGTGCCCGGCACGCACGAAGGCCTCCAGCCGTTTTTCGATGTCGGGAAAAATCGTCAGGTTATTCACAATCGGATTGGGCGCCTCGGCCGCAATAATACCGGGCTCGGTAATGCCGAGGTAGAGGCCGTTATGATTACGCTGTTTGGCATGGCCGATCGTGGCCCCTTTCATCGGCCCCTTCATCGCGCCCGGTCCGCAGCCGGTACAGATATCCAGCCCGCGCAGGCCCATTTCATAGCCAACCTGCTTACTGTAATCATATTCATTTCGGCTGATTGCATGGCCGCCCCAGCACACCACCATTCGGGGCTCCCGAATCAGATCGAGCACCTTGGCATTACGCAGGATGTAAAACACCGCATTGGTAATGCCGCCGGAGCTCTCCAGATCTATATTCGGGTTGTGATTGATTTCATCATGGGTAAACACAATATCCCTGAGTACCGAAAACAGATGTTCGTGAATACCCCTGATCATCTGCCCGTCGACAAACGCGCCGGCAGGCGCATTGAGCAACTCCAGCTTGATACCGCGCTCCACCTGACGCACATGAATCTCGAAATCCCTGTAACGCTCCAGCAGCAGCCGACCGTCATCCAGATCCGCATCACAATTAAGCACCGCCAGTGAGCAGCTGCGAAATAACTGGTACAAGCCGCCCGAGCTGTTATTCAGTAACTGGACGACCTCCAGCTTGGAGAGTACCTCCAAACGGCCATACGGCTCAATAATCGTATCCATCACTTCATAGCGCATACGCCTTTCCTCACTGATCCACTGCCATTCGCTCACCGCACAGGGGCAAAACATCGCTGACATCCGTACCACCCTGACAGCAGAACAACACGGGCGCCAGATCAACTCACCTGCAGACTGATTGTCCCTCGTGACAACCGCATGACATAACCATAGACCCTGCTGTAGTTATCCGGATAGTTCGTCGCATGCGAATGATAAGGCAGAGCATTGAATCCTGAAAACATGAGTGCCCAGGCGCTGAGGCTGTTCAACACCCTCTCTGCCGACGTACAGAGAGAAGCATTAACGCTGGCCGAATCGTTGCCGGAAGATGAAGCTGTCTACGTAGCGGCACTGCGCAGCATGCCGACAAACAAACGCCGGCAGTTCCTCTTCTCCCTGAGCAAAAAGAAATGGGGTTTATAGAGAGATAACCGGCTTCATCCCCTCATCAATGGCCTATAAAGGCTTATCATACTTCCCGTCGGCCAGCAGTATATGTATCACCCCTCCCAACTCCATGACCATATTGGTTTTACCGATCACCCGTACCCGGGCCTGTTGCCCCATTGGCAACGGATCATTCAATTTGTCATAGCCGGACACTAAAATGGCAGGCACGCGGTTATCCATCTCCCAAATGGCCTCCATCAGCTTGACGCCACTCATCTTCGGCATAACGATATCGGTCAGCACCAATGCAATACGATCTTTCTCCCGGCAATAGCATTGCAATGCCTCTTCGCCATTACGGGCCGTCAATACCCTATAGTTCATACTCTCCAGCACATATGCGTTGGTCTCCAGCAGCTCTTCCTGATCATCCACCAGCAGGATAAGCTCTCCATTCCCGCACACATCCGACAGCACCGCCGCCTCATCTTCTCCCTGACCTGATACCGGGACCGCCATTAACGGCAGATAAACATGAAACGTAGAACCCGCCCCCTGCTCACTCTCCACCTCAAAAACACCCCCGTGCCGCTGCACCGACCCGTAGACCATCGACAATCCCAGGCCGGTTCCCTCTCCAGCACTTTTGGTGGTGAAAAATGGCTCGATAATTTTATCCAGATTTGACCGACTGATACCACAACCGTTATCTTCAATTGAGAAATGAGCCAGCTGCCTGGTTTGCAAATTCGGGTGCTTGGACAGCCATACTTCATCGGCCGTAACTGACTCCAGCGAACAGACCAGCTTTGGTTCTGCAACCCTGCTTACGGCATGGCAGGCATTATTGATCAGGTTAATAAACAACTGTTGCAGTTGTGTTGCATCGGCATTGACTACCAACTCCTCCGTACACACCTGAAAATCGTAAACAATATTGTCCGGAATCAGGCTGTCGGCCAACTTGCTGCCGCTTTGCAAAACATCCCTGAGTGACACCGGCTGCATCCGTACAACATCCTTGCGTGCATAGGTCAGCAATTGCTGCACCATATTCGCAGCCTTGCCACTGAGTTGTTGAATATTGCTCAATCGATCCTGCAGAGCCACAGGATCTTCCACATACCGTGATGCCAGGAAGAGATTGCCGTCGATCGCAGCGAGCATATTGTTAAAGTCATGGGCGATACCGCCAACCAGCGTACCAAGCGATTCCATCTTCTGCGCCTGCCTGAACTGATCTTCCAGTTTGCGGTATTCGGTCATATCGCTTTGCATGGCAACGTAATGAGTAATCTCACCAGATTCGCCCGTAATCGGCGAAATAGCTATTCGAGCCGGATAGAAGGAGCCGTCCTTTTTGCGGTCGATCAGCAGACCGTTCCACATCCTGCCGCTACTGATGGTACTCCACAGCTGCTCGTAAAACTTCGGATCCTGTGCATCGCTTTTGAGCAGACGCGGATTATTGCCGATCAGCTCTGCCACCGAATATCCAGTAATATCGGTAAATGCCGGATTCACATATTCGATGGTGCCATTCATATCGGTAATCATCACGCCTTCGCCATTAGCCTCTACCGCCTGCGATAATTTTCTCAATTCACCCTCATAACGATTGCGCTCGCAGATATAAGAGAGGTAAAAAAAGTAGAGGATAAAACCGTACGCGGCCAGACGGAGCAGATGCCACTCCCACCATACTGCGTCCCATAGCACCGAGAATTCAAACAATAACCCCGAAAGACCGAACAACAGGCAGTGGTTGGCAAGTACCGGGGCAAACCGAAATGTATTGCTGGTCGCCACGCGCATAAAATGGATCGCAGCAACAATAAAACCGACGCCTCCGGTCACATTAAGAAACCGGGCAATATCGCTAAAGTCTACGCTATCCTTCATAGCCGGTAGCGCTTGCGGTAGCGACAGGGTAAATATTGCAATAGCAGCCGCCCCGCAAAACACAACCAGCGGCAACCGGATGGTAACAGCTATATTGCTAAAGCGCGCTGGAAGCCAGACCAGTGCAAAGAGCAGACCGCCGACAAAGTTTGACAGGCTATGAAACCAGATAAATTGACGTCCGGGGTAGAGGCCGGCATGAAACAGGTCAAGCGTCCCCATGCCTACCAACGCACAAGCCACCCATATATATTCGGGCAAGCTCCGGGATAGCACTGGTGATTTCAGCAGCAAATATGCAACAACCAGGGCAACAAAACCGCCGACACCCTCAATCAGCGAGTGAAACGGAACCTGCTCCCAGCGCCAGTCAGGGTTCAGACGGGAGATGAGAAACCCGGACAGGGCGATAACGACCGTCCAGCCGATCAGTCGGCGCAACAGGGATGTCGCTGGCTTGCTCAGCAAACCCTTTCCCCTGACTTCTCTTGTTGGCCCGTTTGTATCATCAGAATTCAGCTAGCACATTTACTGCCACTTCAGAGCCGCCCCGATTACAGCTGGATAAGCCCTGTTTTATCCCAATCAGAGTGGCCAACTGATTATTATTTAATCACACACGCACTAACAAGTATGCAACAATACCTACACTCCTCTTGCCTGCGATGCAGGACGGAGCATATCCCCATCCGATCAACCTGCCTGCAAGAGGTCAGGTCAGCACCTTCACGGTCTGGCGCCGGGCCGGGCATCAATCAATAAGACTCCGATTACATACATGCTCACGGCATAATATTACCTGGCGGTGAATGACGCAGGTTCGAACCCTGTTATCAATTGCATTTTTCATTTCAAAGGCCAGGCACACGAGATGGTCGTCAGCAGGAGCCGGATAACGATGGACACGCGACAGCTTGTCCAGCTGGTAAATGCAATCGAATCTTCCATAATAGTCAGTTTAGCGTTTCCGCTGTTAAATCGCCCGGCATGGCCTCCACTTTCAGCCGCCGGATACCGTGTGTCGCCCATTCATGGAGGTACCACTCGGTCAGGTCTGTAATTTTTTCGATTCTCTCGACTTGCGGCAGCGCCTCAAAGCCTGCTTCTCCCAGTTCATTGATAAGGTCGCGCGCGGCAAGCCGGTCTGCCAACTCTTCCCAGAAAGCCTCTTCCACATACTCATCAATACATTGAAGATAATCGGCTTCGAACGCCTTTGTCTCAAAGTATTCATCCACTTTTCCATCATATTCGACCAGAGCGGTCATTTTCGCCTTGTACGCGGCAGCCAGCAGCTTGCGCAGCACATGCCTGTGCGCCTGCACATCCGCATCATTGCGCTCATCGCCCTCGAGATGGCCGTGTTTGACCCATTCCCCTATACAGGCCAGTCGCAATAACAGTGCCAGCTCCTCTGTTGTCAGACTGATCTCCATCACCCCCTCCTCCGTAGCACTCCACATCGTATATGCTTAGATCACAGTTTACGCACTGCCGTCGCGATTTCCATCATCACAATCACATGGACAACGCTACCAGTCATCCTCCGGGCGACCGGTTGCCCCTCCGCTTGCCGGATGCATATGCCCTGTCACAATACCGCGCATGACACAGACAAGAAAAACCGCCACAGCAGATCTTGCCCAGCTCAGCGCGCTCAATCTCAGCGATCTGCAAGGATTGATGGAAGCATGGATGCAACCGAAATTCCGCGCCAAACAGGTGCTCGACTGGTGTAACAAGGGCATATTGAACCCGGCACTGATGAAAAACATACCGGATGCGCTGCGTGATCGCCTCCTCACATCGCTGATGTGCGAACCGCTGCGTCTGATTCGGCGGGAATGCTCGACTGATGGCACGCGCAAATATGTATTTGCCCTCAACCGTCCGCGTCTGGCAGGCAAGATGATCGAGGCTGTCTTTATTCCCGAGGAAAAACGCGGAACCGTCTGCATCTCATCACAGGTCGGCTGCGTGCTGGATTGCCCCTTCTGTCATACCGGCACACAAGGGTTTGAAGGCAACCTCAGCGCCGGCGAAATTGTCGCCCAGGTACTGGCGATCAAGGCCGACCTGCGCCATGAGCCGATGACAGATGATCTGCACAACGATGTTACTCATATTGTCTACATGGGTATGGGCGAGCCACTGGCCAATGAAGAGGGAGTCCATGGCAGTCTGGCCATATTGATGGATGAGGATGGCTTGAAGCTTTCACGCCGCCGCATCACGGTCTCCACCTCCGGCCTGACACCGCAGATCGAGCGACTGGGTGCGGTCCACCCGGTCAATCTGGCCATCTCGCTGCATTCGGCCATCGATGAGAAACGCGATCTGCTGGTGCCGATTAATCGTAAACACCCACTGGCACAGTTGCGCGAGTGTCTGGATGCCTACCCGCTGGCGACGCAGCGTCATATCACACTGGAATATGTACTGCTCGATGGCGTCAATGATCAGGCCGAGGATCTGGCTGCACTGGCTCGCTTTGTGAACCCTGAACGGGAGTGGGTTAACCTGATCCAGTTCAACCCCTATCCCGGCACTTCATACCGGGGAACAGCAAAGGAGAGCATGAATCAATTTGCGCAACACTTGATTTCAAAAGGTATTCGTGCCACGGTAAGGCGCTCGCGCGGACAGGATATCATGGCCGCATGCGGACAACTCAAGGCAGACACAAAAGGGGTTTCATGAGTCAGCTCACCCATCAACGTACCGGCATTATCGGCGGCAGCGGCCTCTACAATATTGCCGGTGTCGAAATCATCGACACCCTGACGATCGACACCCCCTACGGAGCGCCCTCGGATGAGCTGGTGCTGGCCCGCATCGGAGATCAGGAAGTAGTCTTCCTACCCAGACATGGGCGCAACCACAGCATCCCGCCGCACAAAATAAACTATCGTGCCAATGTCTATGCCATGAAACTGGCCGGTGTAAATCGCATCATTTCAATTTCCGCTGTCGGTTCGCTGCGCAAACATATTCACCCCGGCGAGTTCGTGCTGGTCGATCAGTTTGTTGATCGCACTCACAGCCGGGAAAACACCTTCTTCGACGGGCCGATCGTCGCGCATGTTTCAATCGCAGACCCGGTATGTAATCAACTGAGAAGCGCTCTGGAACAGGCTTGTCTGGCATCGGGCATCACCACCCATAACGGTGGCCGCTATCTGGTGATGCAGGGACCACAGTTCTCCTCCCGCGCCGAATCCGAGCTCTATCGCAGCTGGGGCATGGATGTCATCGGCATGACCAATATGCCCGAAGCCAAACTCGCCCGTGAGGCGGAAATTTGCTATGCAACGGTAGCCATGTGCACCGATTACGACTGCTGGCACGGACAGGAAGAGGACGTTTCTGTACAGTCAATTCTTGAGGTTATGCAGGCCAATGTCGCCAATACTCAGCGTATGCTGCAGGCATTCTTCGCCAGCGGGCATGACGCCGCATGCAGCAGCGGCTGCCGTCAGGCGCTTGAGCAGGGTATTTTCGCCGACCTTAAAACAGCCGATGACAGTGCCATCCTTCCTGTCCATGCACTGGTAGAACGGCTGCTGTGATTATTATGCGATCGCGCCCTCCCCTTCTGCTGGCCATTGCCATCCTGCTGACCCTGTCAGCCTGCGCCACGAACAACAGCAAAGAGGTTGAACGTCAGCACAAGCTGGCCAGCCTGCACTATCAGATTGGCGTGGATGCGCTGGGCAAAAACATGCTACCCAAAGCATTCGAGGAGCTGATGGAGTCAGATAGCATGGTTCCCGATCAGCCGGCGGTACTCGATGCACTGGGCTACGCCTGGCTATTACGCGGCGACCTGAAAAAATCCGAGACCTTCTATCTCAGAGCGTTGCGTAACGGTGCAGGCGCGGCGACACAGAACAATTACGCCAACCTGCTCAACCGTATGCAGCGATATCCGGAAGCCGAAAAAGCAGCCCGCGCATCCCTGAATGATCCCCGTTATCCCAATCAGGATCTCGCCTTCATCAACCTCGGCAATGCCCTGTCAGGACAGAAAAAATATACCGCCGCTATTCAAGCTTTTCAGCAGGCACGTACGTTCAATCCCGACAATACACTGGCCGCACTCAGGCTGGCTGACACCTATGCCCTCTCAGGAAAACCGTTACAGGCACAGGCTCTCTACGAAAACATTATCAGCTCACAACCGCAAAACCGTGCTGCTGTAGAGGGACTGGTCAGGGTACTTATCCAGCAACATCGACCCAACGCTGCACGTAATGCACTCAGCGCCTTTAGCCGGGTGACATCATCCGACACTGATCGTGCCTGGGCAATCAGCACCATGGAGAAGGCGGGGCAGCAGCCATGAGTCATCAGCCTGCCGACGAAATGACTGACGAGCACAATGAGGCAGATCAGGTGACGCAGCCTGCCGGCAACCCCGATGTGCGACAGACATTACTCACGGATATCGGCAATAAACTTACCGCAGCGCGTCTGGCACTGCAGGAGGGACTGGACGAACCGGCCCGAAAACTGAAGTTGCGCCGCAAACATCTGGAAGCACTTGAGTCCGGCAATTGGGACTCGATGCCGGACGATGTGTATGCCATGGGCTTTCTGCGGCAGTACAGTGCCTATCTCCGACTGGATCTGACCGATGAGGTTGAACGGCTGAAAAACAGCGCCTACACACTCACACGCCCGCTTACTTTCCCGGATCCGCCGGTAGCCCCGTCACGGCAATGGGCCTGGATCGCATCCGCCCTGTTCATCATTCTGCTGATCGCATTCAATGTCCTCTATCAGCAGGCGCCGGAAAACCACTCGCCGGCTGTCGTGACGATGAGTGCACCGAACACAGCCGAAGCCCCTGTTGTCGAAAGCTCACCTCCGGCTCAGACGACCGCACCGATCTCGCCCCCTGCAGAACCTGCCTCAAAGCCTGATGACAAGACTCCGGGCGAAACCGTCGGCATCGTCACAGAACAGACGACGCAGACTGCTCCGACCGTCGCCACAACCCGGAGTACAACGCAGGCCATCCCGAAACCGGCAAGAAAAACCGTTACGCCACAGCCACCGACAACCCACACCTATCGTTTCGAAGCTGTCGGTTCCTCGGTCTGGATCCAGATATCCATGCCGAACCCTGCCGGCGACGGCAAGGGTCGACTAATCAAGGAAGCGCTATTGCAGCAGGGGCATCACATCAGCCTGAAACAGCCGGTTGATGCACTATGGATCACCTGCGGCAACGCCCCGTCCCTGCGCATCCTGGTAGATGGCAAGTTGCTGGCTGATACCGGCAGCCTGGGCGCAGGCAAAAAAGTATTGCGGGATCAGCGCATCAGCAGTAACCGGGGCCAGTAGTAGCCCCACTGTACAGCCGCAGGCTCAGGCTTGCAATTTCACAGCAACCTCTGCATATTGCTGTGCCTTGAAATCAACACTGTTTCAAGCCGTGTCGCCGCATCAGATGAACGGGCATCTGACGGCCGTTGCATGCACGACGTTTTTGCAGAATCACCTTTGGAGAGGGAGCCATTCACATGACTGTTACCGACTTTCAATTTGCGCGTAAAAACATGGTGGATCAACAGATTCGCTGCTGCAAGGTGCTGGATGCCTCAACACTGGATCTGGTTGAATCCATGCCCAGAGAAAATTTCGTACCCGAGCATGTCAAGAGCCTGGCCTATATGGAAGGGCATGTGCCCCTGCCCTGCAACCAGGAGATGCTCAGCCCGCTTCAGGAAGCAACGATTATCTCACACCTGGCTCTGACAGGCAGTGAACGTGTGCTGGAAATCGGCACCGGCACCGGTTTTCTCACCACCATGCTGGCCATGCAGAGTGGTGAAGTCGTCAGCTGCGAAATCCATGAACCGCTGGCCGAATCGGCGCGCGGGCACCTGCAACAACATGGCATCACCAATGCACAGGTAGTCACCATCAATGCCATGGATCCCGCCGCCGTAGCCGCCTGCCCTGAGATGCAGCAACCCTTTGATGTCATTGTTCTCGCGGCTGCCCTTCGGGAGATTCCCGCCCATATCGAAGCTATGCTCACCAATGGCGGCAAACTCATCGCCTTTGTCGGTCAGAACCCCGTTGTTTCATTGATTCTGAAAACAAAAAACGGCCAAACATGGCAGCAGATAGGCCTCTTCGAGACGCTGCTGCTGGATATGGAAGGGTTGCCGGAGAAACGTCAGTTCATCTTTTAACGATGCCGCGCATCCGTTGAGCTGACAAAGGCGCAGCCCTGATGAATCGTCCACTGCGATATTACACACTGCTCTTCGTCCTGCCTGTGCTGCTGGCTCAGACAGCAATGACAGATGCAGAGCCGGTTGCGCCCCGCCTGCTCTTTTTTAACACCCTGCCCTGGCAGGTTCAGCCTTATACTAACGGATCAGAAACTCTACCGGTGACCACCACATCCATACCCGGCCCGCTCAGCATGCGTGCGCCACTATGGATTACTATCGATCAGGTGCCGGCTGGCAGGTGGCATCCCCCCTTGCTTACTCCGGCCGTTGCCAGAGCCGCACAACAGGCGCGCGAAGCCCAACGCGCCCGACGCATGGCTGACAGAGCCTTTTATTTCGGTATTGATGCCGACAATGATGCGCTAAAGTAAGCAACCTGCTCAATCGTTCACCCCGCCTGATATCCCCAGCCATGGCCGTCACAAGAAAGCGTAAAACCGACCGCAAATCATGTGGCTCCATCAAGCAACGTCCGGAGAACAAGAGCAAACGTGGTCATATCAAGGTGCTGCGCAAAAAGGTGGTAGAATAGCCCCTACCAGTCAGTGATATTCGCCGCTAGCATACCGCACATGCCTTTGCGCTACCCATTGAATCACCCGCCATCCGATGCCACTGATCTCTCAGCGGATAACAGATCACCTGCCAGCCCCTTACGGCGCACTCTGTTACGCGGCATCGGCCTGGCCGGCCTGTCACTCTGTTTGTCGCCATCTCTGCTCGCAGCCGTCATCAAACATCCGAAGCAACACTTCAGCAAGGCCTACCTGGCACAGTTGATTGCTGCTGAAACCGGCCTGCCGGAAAAACAGATTGCACAGACGCTAAAAGGCGCCCGTTTTATACCCAGCATCATCACACGCATCACCACACCCTATGAGTCGCGCCCGTATGCCGAATACAGACCACTGTTTCTGACCGACAGCATGCAACAGGCGGGAAAACGCTACCTGAGCGAGCAAGCAACAATATTCAAGACTGTGGAGAAAGAGTATCAGGTCGAGGCTGAGTTGATTGCCGCTATTCTGGGGATGGAGACCCGCTATGGCCGCCACCGTGGTAGCGACCGCATCATTGATGCCCTGTACACCCTCTCCACCGGTTTCCCGCGCCGTGCCGACTTCTTTCGTCATGAACTTGGCGAATTCCTGTTAATGGCCCGGGAGGAGAAACTCGATGCGACCACTGCACTGGGCTCCTATGCCGGTGCCTTCGGCACCACCCAGTTTATCCCCTCATCGTTCCGCGCCTATGCCGTGGATGCCGATGGCGATGGCCGGCGCAATGTGTGGGACTCCCCCAGCGACATTATTGCCAGCGTCGGCAACTATTTTCACCGGCATGGATGGGAAGCCGGGCGGCCATGCGCTCACTGGTTACCGGTCACACCGGCTCTGGCTGCCCGTGCCAAAGCCGGCTTCAGAGAGTGGGGAGAACTGGCAGAGATCAGGCAACAACTGCCGCCTCTTCCCTCCAGCTGGCATGATGATGACAAGGTTGCCATTATCGACATGCAACCGGCTCAGGGACGACGGTTTGCACTGGTGCATTATAACTTCTATGTCATTACGCGCTGGAATCGCTCTTATAATTATGCGATGGCAGCCAGTGAAGTGGCCGCCATGCTCGGAGGCAAGATATTCGCCGTCTCCTGAATGCGGGGCTACTGATCGCACTGCTGCTGAGCGCCTGCGCCAGACCGGTAACAACGCATCTGCCTGCGGATCATCCGCAACTACCCGATGGCAAGGATGGCGTCCGAAAAACAGGCAACCCCTATAAGATAGCCGGGCGTTGGTACACTCCGATGCCGTTTGCAACGCACTATGACAAAACCGGCATTGCATCATGGTATGGCAAGGATTTTCACGGCAAACGCACGGCCAATGGCGAACGCTACGATATGCATGCACTCTCTGCCGCTCACAAGACACTGCCACTGCCGACACTGGTTCGGGTCACCAACCTGGACAACGGGCGTGCGGTCATCGTGCGGGTTAACGATCGTGGCCCGTTCGTTAAGGAGCGCCTGATCGATCTCTCCTACGCCGCCGCCAAAGAACTGGGCTATGCCAATCAGGGCACGGCACACGTACGCGTACAGACACTTGATGAAGTACCTGCCAATACCACTCCAACGGTCGCAGAAGCAATCAGGGCGCCGGTTCAGACGAGCATGGTCAACGTTAAGCCCCCGTATGCACCTGCCGCCACACCGACCGCCGGCGGCCATCTGTTTGTTCAGCTGGGCGCATTCCGTTCGCAACAGAATGCACTCAGACAACAGACACAACTGCTGCCGCATCACCCCGATGCCCATCTGGTAACGGTACATATTGATGGCCTGCTACTCTATCGGGTGCGTATCGGCCCGTTCAGTCAGGTAAGTCAGGTCGAAAAAACCGTAGTCACACTGCAACAGGAGGGTTTCTCCAAGCCCATGGTCATTATTGAATGAAAACAGAGAGCACCGCACGACCTCGTCTGGCCGCCTTCGGCTCATCGCGCATCGGAGAGGGTGACCCGGTCTACAGGGATGTAGCCGCTCTCTCCAAAAGCATTGCCCAATCCGGCTGGAACGGGATGACCGGCGGACATCAGGGCATGATGGCTGCTTTTTCCGAAGGCATTCACGCCGGCGGCGGTCACATTCGCGGCATTACACTGGAGCGCTTTCCCACTCCGCCGAATAACACCTTCAGCGAGGAGGTGCGCGCAGCCGATTTTTTTGACCGCATGGGACGCATGATCGAGCAATCGGATGCATGGCTGGTGCTGCCCGGTGGACTGGGCACACTGGCGGAGCTGGCCATGACCTGGGATTTGATTGCCATTCGCGTACTGGAACCGCGCCCGCTACTGCTCTACGGTGGGATGTGGGAGCCGGTAGTCGAGATTTTGCGTGAGCAACTGATTCTCTCCGCCGACCGGGCATTCGACAGCATACGGATATGCCATTCGCATGCCGAGGTACTGCAGGCGCTCTCGGGTTCGCATGAGTAAACCGGGTGAATTTATCGACCTCAAGGGTCGCGTCACGACTGCTCTGGCCGGACAACGGCTGGATCAGGGGTTGGCAGAGGTTTTCACGCTCTCGCGCCGACGCAGCCGTCGCGCCATTGATGAGGGCGGCGTTTACCTCAACGGCAAGCGCTGTCGGACAGCCGGCCGGAAACTCAGTTGCCATGACAACATCCGGGTCGTCATGCTCGAAGGTGAACGGCTAATCCCATTCACTCCGGCGCAACTGGTCTGGCAACAACCGCCGTTGTATCTGATACATAAGAAAAGCGGGCAATATGCTCAGGAAGCATTGCATCGCAGCCGTGGCACGCTGCCGGATGAGCTGGCGCGCCACCTTGAACTGACCCCTGCACAGGCCAGTGAGTTGCGGCCTGTGCACCGGCTGGATCGTGACACCTCCGGCCTGATGCTGTTTTCCGCCAGCGCTGCAATGTTGCAACACCTGCAGGCCCACTGGCATGATGCTGTCGAAAAACGTTATCTGGCTGTCGTATCACCGGCACCGGACTGGGATGATCAGCGCATCCGCCTGGCCATAGATCGCAATCGTGATGCCCATGGCCGATATCATCTCTCGCCCGACGGGCGCGCCTGCGACAGTGAGGCGCACGTAGTCGAGCGGCGCGATAACCGGGCCCTGGTGGAACTTGTCCCGCATACCGGGCGAAGTCACCAATTGCGTGTACACCTTTCTGCATTAGGGTGTCCCATTCTTGGTGACAGCCGCTATGGCGGCAAACCTCACCCGCGTCTGATGCTGCATGCTGTTAGCCTGTGCATCAGGCCACCGGCCCTGCCGGAAACAAAACAATGGAATCAACCCCCTGAGGAGAACTGGCAATGGTAATGACAATCCGAACCGGCAAACCGGCAAAACAGCTCTTGCACGCACTGGCCGTGCTGTTGTTGATGATGCCGCTCGCAGTACACGCTGCCGCCTGGCCGGAATCCCCCAGACTGGATGCAAAAGCATGGGCCATGATCGACGCCCGCTCCGGTCAGATCATCGCCAGCCACAACGCCGATGAACAACTGCCACCGGCCAGTCTGACCAAAATGATGACCCTCTATCTGGCATTTGAAGCGTTGAAACAGGGGCGACTGTCGCTGGACACGCCTGTTTCAGTCAGCCAGAAAGCATGGAAAATCGGTGGCAGCACGATGTTTCTTGACCCCCGCATGCATCCGACTGTGGGCCAGTTGATACACGGCATCGCCACCTACTCCGGCAATGATGCCTGCATTGCACTGGCCGAACATATGGAGGGCAGCGAAAGTACGTTTGCCGAACGCATGAATGCCAAAGCCAGGGAACTGGGCATGTTGCACAGCCACTTTGTCAATGCCACCGGCTTCCCAACTGAAGGGCATTACTCATCAGCCGGAGATATGGCCATTCTGGGTGCAGCCCTGTGGCGCGATTTCCCCGAACGCTACAAGCTGTTCGACGAAAGAGATTTCACCTATGACGGACGCACCCAGCCCAACCGCAATCGCCTGCTGTGGACCATGTCCGAGGCCGATGGCATTAAAACCGGACATACCCAGGAGGCCGGCTACTGTCTGGTCGGATCAGCAGAAAAAGCGAACACCCGCTTTGTAGCTGCTGTATTCGGCACCAAGTCCGACCGTGCCCGCGCACAGGAGACCCGCACGCTGCTGCGTTTCGGTTTCAACCACTTTGTCACCAAAAGACCTGCCGAGCGGGAAATTCGTCGTCAGGTGGAGGTCTTTGAGGGCACCGAAGATCATGTCTGGCTCAGGCCTGCATCCGATGTATGGGTTACCGTCCCCAAAGGTAGCGAGTCATCGCTCTCATTCCGTCTGCGCTATGATCTCCGTAAAAGCA
>NZ_DS022295.1:959007-1044593 GCF_000153765.1 Mariprofundus ferrooxydans PV-1
GGCGCCGCGCGCTCACCGGGATCGACACCATACCCAAACCCACAATGGTGATTACCGTGCGTGAACTGCCCGAACCGTCAGTACAACAGGTGACCCACGGTGCAACTGCGATTACACGGCCTGACATCCGTTGGAAGCGCTGTGACATCAAATCGATCGCCCTGCTGGCCAACGTCATGGGCAAGCAGGAGGCAGCCCAGCTCGGAGCCGATGAATGCTTCTGGCAGGATGAGCGGGAATCGATACTGGAGGGGTGCAGCAGCAATGCGCTGGCTCTCATCAACGGCACGCTGGTAACCCATCCGCTGGATCATCAGGTGCTTGGCGGCATTGCTCGCAGTATGATCCTGCGTCTGGCAGCCGAGCATGACATTCCCGTGGAAGAGCGCGCCTGGCGGCTGGATGAGAACGGACTCAGCGAATGTATGATGTGCAGTACCACGGATGCTGTCATGCCGGTCTGCCATATTAACGGGCACGCGGTTTGTGACGGCAAACCGGGCCCTGTCAGCATGATGCTGCGACAAGCGATGCTGGATGAGTTTAATGCGCTAAGACAAACAAGGCAGGAGATAGCATCATGATCAACGGCGTGTTACTGGATATGGATGGCACCCTCGTCGATGCGTTCCCTCCGATTATCCGCGCACTGAACCAGACCTTCAGCGAGTTCGGCCTGCCACAGATGACCGCGCAGGAGGTCAAACGGCACACCGGCCGCGGTGACTGCGGCATGAAAGCTCTGTTCGGAGAACACCGGGAGGCGGCCGGCGCCCGTTTCCTGGAGATTCATGATGAGGATTATCTGCAGCGCATTACGCCACTGCAGGGTGCTGAAACACTGCTGCTCTGGTTACAGGATAACGCCCTCCCCTGTGCCATCGTCACCAGCAAATCGCAGTCGCGCGCCGAGGCGCAGCTGGATATTCTCGGCTGGTCTGATCTGGTGCAGGCCGTTATCGGCAAGATCGAAGGCCGTCCCGAGAAACCCGATCCGGCGCCATTATGGCTTGCCTGTGAAAGACTGGGCATCACAGCAACGGAGTGCGTCATGGTCGGCGACGGCGTGGCAGACATGCAGGCAGCTACCCGTGCCGGCAGCCGCGCCCTTGGCCTGTGTGACGGCTTTAGCGCAACCGAGCTGACCGAAGCCGGTGCCGATTTCTGTTTTGATTCCCTGACTGGAGTACATGCATGGCTGAAAAACAACCGATAAGCGTCCCTGATGACAGTCTGATCCGATTTCTGCTGCCGGAGGCCCATACACGCGGCGTCATCATTCGCGGTACCGGCATCATCGCTGAAGGCGCGCGCATTCACAGGCTGGATGCCGCCGATGCACTGCTCTTCGGCCAGTCACTGCTGGCTGCCATCCTGCTGCTCTCCATCAGTAAGGGTGGCATGCGGCAGGTACTGCAGCTCGACAGCACATCGGATGCTTCGCCATGGCAGCGGGTACTCACCGAGTCCCGACAGGGTGCTGTGCGCGGCTATATCAACCGTCATGAATCCGGCGACACAATCGATGCGACGACCATAGGCTCGCGCCTGGGCAATAAACTGCGCATCTCCACCGTGCGCGATCTGGGCTTCGGACATCCCTATATCTCCACCGTTGAACATGAATCGCCGTTCCTGGCCGATCACCTGATCCGCTATCTGACCCAATCGGTACAGATTCGCGCCGATATTATTCTGCACGGCGATCTGGCCATCATGATTGAGGCCATGCCCGGTTGCGATGAGGAGAGCTGGTTTAAAGCGGTCGAAACGATGGCCAAAATTCCGGATGCGGCGCTGGAGAACGAGGCGCCTGAGCGACTGCTTCACTATTTTGATACATTGCGTTGCAAGCAGGCAGGCATCGACAGCTACGGCTATCACTGCATCTGCAACCCCGAACAGATGGCCAATGCCATTCAGGCCATGCCGAACGAGCAGCTGGATGACATGCTCGATGCCAGCGGCCAGATCACGGTGACCTGCCAGTATTGTGGCAGCCACTACAGCCTGCCGCACAGTGTGGATGCCAGTCGCCTGCAGTGAGCGGAATCAGTTATAATATCGTGCGCAGTGCGCGGCGCAGAACGGCCAGCATTGTCATTCATCCGGATAACCGGATCGACGTGCGGGCGCCAAGCCACCTTTCCGACAGCCATATCGACGCATGGGTGGCCAGCAAGCAGCCGTGGATTGAAAAAAAGCTCCACTTCAACACCCATTCACGCCGACAACATCAACCGAAAACATTCCGGCAGGGTGAGCGATTCACGCTACTGGGCTGCAATTATGCACTATCTGTTGAACCGTCAACCAGACGGCAGGTGATACTGAACGGCTACCAGCTTGTATGCCGCTCGCCGCTGCCGGATCACAGGGAAGCATTGCGCAAACAAATTACCGCCTGGTACCGGCAATATGCTGCACGGTACCTGCAGCAACGGGTTGAACATTATGCTCAACTTACCGGCCTCACCCCGACGCTGACCGGTATCAAAAACTACCGCAGCCGCTGGGGCTCCTGTCATATCGACGGGCGCATCTATTTCAACTGGCGCATCATCATGGCCCCGCCGCATATCGCTGATTATGTGGTTGTACACGAAATGTGCCACCTGCAGCACCACAACCACTCCCCCGCTTTCTGGCAGCTGGTGGCATCCATCCTGCCCGACTACCGTGAGGCAAAAAAATGGTTCAAACTTAACGGTCTGTCGCTGGATTTGTAGAGGAGAACAAGGTTCGCCGTCTGCCTCGAATCGGACCGTAAGGCCTGCTTCTTATAACGGCTTACACCTGAATCTGCATGCCCTGTTCATCTTCAACATAGAGCGTATGGCCCAGATGACGTAACCAGCAAGCAACCCGTACCAACTTTTGGTGTTTGCCGTTTACATGCCGGACGATACCGGCATCGATAAAAAGTCTGTATTGATGGTTTACGTTTACCATGACCGGCCTCCCTGATGGCTTTGGTTCGCTGTCATCATACCATGTGTCGACAACAGTTGATCAAAATCAGACATTTATAGTGTCTGTTTGCCACAGTAAAGCCTGATTAACACGCCGGAAGTTCACCGCCCCTCTAGCAACATTCACCCCTCAATGAAATCGGCCCCGGCAGCACATACGGATGAAATCCAGTTGTAACTTGCTGCAACTGACACATATCGGCAGGCTGCGCCGCCATGAGTGCTTTGAGCTTTGAAATACTGGCAACCGATGCCAACGGCTATGCCCGTCGCGGACGTATGCAACTCGCGCACGGCGTGGTTGAAACGCCGGTATTTATGCCGGTTGGTACGCAGGCGACAGTGAAGAGCATGACGCCCGCTGATCTGACCGATGATATCAAAGCCGACATCATTCTCGGCAACACCTATCACCTGATGCTGCGCCCGGGGGCGGATCTGGTGGAGAAAATGGGCGGTCTGCACCGGTTCATGGGCTGGGAGCGACCGATCCTGACTGATTCCGGCGGCTTTCAGGTCTGGTCGCTGGGTGAGTTGCGCAAAATCGAGGAGCACGGCGTTCGCTTCCGCTCCCATATCGACGGTGCAGAGGTCTTTCTCGGCCCGAAAGAGAGCATGGAGATTCAGCGCAAGCTCGGCAGTGATATCGTCATGGCTTTCGACGAGTGCACCCCCTACCCGGCTACGTATGCTGAGGCGGAAGAGTCGATGCAGATGTCGATGCGCTGGGCGGGCGAATGCCGCGAGCATCTGCCTGTCAACGAGACACAGGCCCTGTTCGGTATTGTTCAGGGCGGTATGTATCCGGAATTAAGAATTAAGAGCCTGCAGGCGCTCTCTGCCATCGATTTCGAAGGCATTGCCATCGGCGGACTATCGGTCGGTGAGCCGAAGGAAGAGATGATGGCCATGCTTGATGCACTAGCGCCGCATCTGCCGGTCGATAAACCGCACTATGTGATGGGTGTGGGTACACCCGATGATCTGATCGAAGGCATTGACCGCGGCATTGATATGTTCGACTGCGTGATGCCGACACGCAATGCGCGTAACGGCACCCTGTTCACCGATGACGGCAAACTGAACATCAAAAACCTGTGTCATGCAGAGGATCCGCGCCCGATCATGCACGATTGCGACTGCTACACCTGCCGCAATTTTTCCCGCGCCTATCTAAGACATCTGTACATGGCCAAGGAGATACTCTCCTCGCGATTGAACACCCTGCACAATCTTCACTACTATTGTACGCTGATGCAGCGCGCCAGAGATGCAATTGCAGAGGAAAACTGGCCCGCATTCCGTCATCAGTTTTTACAACGCTACCGTGGCAAGGCATAATCCCGGCCTCTAATTATTCAGGAGCTCATCCATCATGAAATCTATCATCAACCACTCAATCGCAGCCATGGCTGCAGCATCTGCCTTGATTACTCCGGCCATGGCCGAAGGCGTCGGCGGCCCCGGCGGCGGCATTGCCTCACTGCTCCCTCTGGCGCTGATTATGGTCATCTTCTATTTCCTGCTGGTTCGCCCGCAGCAGAAAAAGGTCAAGGAACACCGCACGATTATCGAAGCGCTGAAAAAAGGTGACAAAGTCATTACCGGCGGTGGCTTCTATGGCACAGTCGTCGATGTAAAAGATGACTTCCTGAAAGTGGAAATCGCCGAAAACGTCCGCGTCAAAATAAAACGCGATACCATCACAGGCCTGTCCGACTAATAATCGCAGTACACAAAAGGATCTGATTCATGCATAGCTTCCCGCGCTGGAAAATCTGGTTAATTCTGACCGTCCTGGTCGTATCGCTGATGGGCTCATTGCCCAATATCATGAGCACTCCATCGTGGTGGCCCTCTGCCCTGAGCCATCCGATGAGTCTCGGACTCGATCTGAAGGGCGGCGTCCATCTGGTACTCGATGTGGATGTCAACAAAGCTGTCACACACAGTGTGGAAGAGGATGTCGATACCGCAAGGCAGGTGCTGCGCAAGGAAAAGATACGTTATCGCAAGCTGGCCAGTGAAGGCAATACGCTGAAAATTACGATCAAGGAAGCCAGTGATCTGGCTGCGGCCGAAACCTTGCTCAAGGATACTTTCAGCAATTATAACCTCTCTCCTGCCGCAGCTGATAACACCTTCGTGTTGACGCTTAAAGATTCAGTCGCCGATGAGACGCGCAAATTTGCCGTAGATCAGGCCATTGAAGTGATCCGCGGCCGAATTGATGCACTGGGCACAACCGAGCCGGTGATTGTCAAACAGGGCGACCACCGCATCCTGGTACAGATACCAGGCTACGAGGACTCAGCCCGTGCCAAGCAGTTGATCGGACGCACAGCAGAATTGCAGTTCAAGCTCGTGGATGAGAAGGGCGATCTGGAAAAAGCCATGGCCGGCAGCATCCCCCCCGGCGATATCATCATGTACGGCCCTGCAAAGAGGGGCGCCAACGGTCAGCTTAACCGTCAGCCCTACCTGCTGAAGAAACACACCGAGCTCTCCGGCAGTGAAATTGCCGATGCCCGCGTCTCCATTGATTCCCGCTTCAACGAATATGCCGTCACACTGAAATTCAACAGCAAGGGTTCGCATCGTTTCGATAAATTGACTGCGGCCCATGTCGGCGAGCGTTTCGCCATCATCCTTGAAGGTGTCGTCAACTCCGCACCGGTGATCCGCGAACGCATTTCCGGCGGCTCTGCCCAGATTACCGGCAGCTTCACACCCGCTGAGGCGCATGATCTGGCGATCATCCTCAGAGCAGGCGCCCTGCCCGCTCCGGTGCAGGTGGTGGAAGAGCGCTCCATCGGTCCGAGCCTCGGTCAGGACTCAATCGACCAGGGCATGAAATCCATTATCATCGGTACTCTTTTCGTACTGGTCTTCATGGGCATCTATTATCGCATGTTCGGCATGGTCGCCAATGTCGCACTGATCTTCAATATGCTGCTGATTATTGGCGCGATGAGCATGATCGGCAGCACACTAACCCTGCCGGGCATGGCCGGTATCGTGCTGACGATCGGTATGGCGGTGGATGCCAATGTACTGATCTTCGAACGTATCCGGGAAGAGCTGAATCTGGGTAAAACGCCGCTGGCCGCGATTGACGGCGGTTACGACAAGGCATTCTCCACCATTATTGATGCCAACATCACCACCCTGATTGCCGCCATCGTGCTGTTCCAGTTCGGTTCCGGCCCGGTCAAGGGCTTCGCGGTAACACTCTCCGTCGGTATTCTGGCCTCAATGTTCACCGCCATTACCGTCACCCGCGCCATCATTGCCGTAAGCACTGAAAAGCGCGCTCGTATCGAAAAACTGAGCATTTGAGGCACTGACATGCAACTGATCCGTCCGGATATCAACATTAACTTCATCGGCAAGCGCAAGCTTGCAATGGCCATCTCGGCGCTGATGATCATCATTTCTCTGGGAATGCTGGCCATTAAGGGACTGAATTTCGGCATCGACTTTACCGGTGGTACGCTGGTTGAAGTCAAATTCGACAAACCTGCAAAGATCGCTGACATACGCTCGGCCATATCACCCAAAGGCTATGGCAATGCCGTCATTCAGGAGTTCGGATCTCCCGAAGAGATCCTGATCCGCGTACAGAACAGGGAGGGCGAGAAGTCGTCTACCATCAGCACCGCCATCCTCGATAGTTTAAACGCAAAATTCACGGCTGACGCAGTGGAGATGCGACGGGTAGAGTTTGTCGGGCCGCAGGTGGGTGACGAGCTCACACATGCCGGTATCATGGCTGTTCTGATCTCCATGCTGGCGATTCTGATCTACGTCACCTTCCGCTTTGAATTCCGTTTTGCGCTCGGCGCTGATGCCGCACTGCTGCACGATATCACTATTGTACTCGGCCTGTTCGCCATTACCGGCAAGGAGTTCACGTTGCCGGTCATTGCAGCTCTGCTGACCGTCATCGGTTACTCATTGAATGATACGATTGTGGTGTTTGACCGTATCCGTGAAAACTTTGCCGCCAATCGCAAGCGCAAGAATCCGGAGGATGAAGGGCTGATTGCCAATAACGCGATTAACCAGACTCTGGGACGTACCCTGATGACATCGTTTACCACATTATTGGTGGTCTTTTCCCTGTTCCTGTTCGGCGGTGAAGTCATTCATGATTTCGCTTTCGCACTGATTGCAGGCATTGGCGTCGGTACTTACTCATCAATCTTCATTGCCAGCCCGATCATGCTGTCACTGGCAGGCTATTTTAAAGGCAACGCTGATGAGACTCGCGAGATGGAGGCAAGACCCTGAGTTCCGCCTTTTTCAAGGGCGATATCAGCCCTGAACTCGAGCGTGAAGCGCTGTTATTCACCGGCTATGACAATGACTGCATCAGAGTCAACCAACAGCCGTACAACAGCAGTCTCTGTATCCATGCCGGTCACCTGACAGCGCCGTGGGGGCCCGAACGGCTCCGCGATATAACTGTCGATAGTCTGGATATCTTTATGGACAAAGAACCCGAGATACTGATTATCGGCACCGGTCGCACCACCGCATTCCCGGAGCCGGATGCTCTGCAGCGTTTAAGCGAGCGTCATATCGGTTTTGAGTGCATGGATTCACGCTCAGCCGCCCGCACTTATAACATCCTGTTGGCTGAAGGACGCAATGTATCGGCAGCCATGCTGTTGCCCGGGAGTCGCTAATGGCGCGCTTTGAACTAAGTATCGAAACCCATTTCTCCGCCGCACACAGCCTGCGCGACTATCCCGGCGACTGCGCCCGACTGCATGGACACAACTGGCATGTAAAACTGTATGTCGAATGCACGGAACTCGATGAACTGGGTCTGGGCATTGACTACAAGGTATTGAAAAGCGAGTTGAAGGAGGCTCTGGAGCCTTGGGATCATTATAATCTCAACGATGTGCCACCCTTTGATCGCATCAACCCGTCCAGCGAAAATGTCGCTGCCGAGCTGTACAAGAAGATGAGCAGCCGTCTGGATAATGAACGCGTACGCGTCTCCCGTATCGAAATCTGCGAAACCTGTACCGCAATGGTGACCTACTGGCCCTGAACCCCCTCACCTGAAGAGGGGCCTGCTTATTACAACTTACAGATAAAAAATGGTATCCGACGGGTCGCCAACCACAATCTGTGATCCCGATCATTTAGCCCCCCGCCCGTTTTGTCATAATGATTTAAGGAAGCTGTGTTTCCATGGCCCTTACGGTCGGAGACCATTCCGGCGGCATTGAAACGATTCGACTTCTAACGGAGGCAGCATGTACAAAAAATTATATACCGCCCTGGCGGTTCTGGTGATGGGCATGACAATGAGCGGCTGCGTTGAATTTTACGACCCGTTCGACTACGGATACCAGCGCAGCCATCAGCATAGTGATCGCGGCGACGACAGAAGTTATCGTAGCGAGAGCGGCGATCGTGAACATCATCACGACGACTGATCTTTTGACTCCGCCCGCTATTTCCGGGCAGGACACAAAAAAGGGCCCGAACAGGGCCCTTTTTATGTTATAGCATGCAGATGCTTTTAAACCTGACACTCAGCGCGATACATGCATGGGGTAACTGCGCAATTGGTGATGGTCTGAAAGCATGGAGAGTTGCCTTCCGCAATCTGGATTGTATGAATCAGAGCAGCCTTGTTCAACTTGGCCGCACCTTTGATATTCAGATCAGAAGCCATTTCCAGCAGCTGTTTTTTGGTTACTTTTTTTGAGCTCATTGAGTTATTCCACCTGATTTAGTTTGCACGCATGGTAACTGCATTGAAAGTATCGGCAAGTTATCCATACTCAGTGTAACATTTAAACACACTAGTGCATCACCATGACAGAACGAGTCATGGCTTATGTAGTACCAGAATCGATCGGTTCCACTGCCCCTGCCTGAAGTTTCGTAGGTTGTTCATTCGGGATAGAGTATCTTCAATGCTCTGGTAGAATCTATCCAGTTGACCTGAGGGAAGAATCTTCTGCAGGCCATGCTCAGAAAATCCCCGTAAAAACCCGGTGATCCCCGTAGCTGTTTTCTCGCTGAGGCTCTGCTGAAACAGGTGTGCCTCCACGACACTGAAGCCTGCACTGTGAATACAATTAAAGAGATCTGTTTCATCAGGGTAATAGAGTGGAAACAACAATTCGCAAGCCACTCCGGATACACCGTATGCATGCAGCGTATCGTCTACGAGTTGCCACAGCTTATCCAGCTGTCCCTTGCGCCCGAATTGCAAAACAGCATAGCCGTTGGCTGCCGTCATTTGATGCAAATTCGACAATGATGCAGTCAACAACTGATTACCAATCGTGACAAAGCGATTACCGAACTGCTCCCTTAACAGCCTAGGGGTATCTGCCAAAAGCTCTGCATGCTCATCCAGCACACTCGGGATCCAGTGCAGCCCTTCATTGGAAAAGATCAGGTCGAACTGCTGCCCGCCACACAACGGCACATGGAAACTCTGTTGATACGTTCTACAGCCGGGCAGTTTTCTTGCAGTGCTCGCCAGCATGGCAGGATCGTGGTCAAGCGCAGACACTTCTATATGTATGCCATGGCTTTGCAATCGGTCAACAAGCTGCTTGGTCAGGGTCCCCGGCCCACAGGCAACATCAATCAATCGCACCGTACGCGATGGTGCATGCGCAGCAAACAGACGCTCGGCTGTATCAATAAGCTCCCGCCCGATATCAAGTTGCGAATCAGACCACTCCGCATAACGAGGAGACATAATGGAACTCATATGATTATACTACTCAATACTATATCAGACTGGCAACAATGGATTGTTCCACTTCCGCATCAAACCCGTCTACCACGCACTCAGGCAGTCCCGACATACCATTGACTGCCCCCATCCCGACAATCTTTGCCACAAATGCCTGCTGCTGCTCAGGTGTCGGTAGCAAACCAGACCGGGATGATGCTATTTCCAGCTCCCTGATCAGGCCATAAGCCCCCCAGTTTGATACGGTGGCGATCAACAACTCATCTACCGGCACGATACAGGGATCAATATCCAGGCCCTCATGAATCACTTCCACCAGGTTACCCATGCCGATTTCATTACCGCCATCACCAATCCCTACGCTATACGATTCACTTGCCAACAGCTCGAACACCTCGTCGACTTTTGCCGTGTGTGCACCAATATCTTTTCCCCGCATGTTTTTATACTTGCCATCGGCCGCACGACCACAACGCTCAATCGCAATAATCACGGAAGGGTTCAGGCTATCCCGAATAGAGCGGGCAAATGCCTTGGAGTCCACATCCTCCCCCAGGGGCATATTAATCAGGCTTTCGTAGCCGACAGCGTTACACATCAGTGGAAACACAATAGGATCGACAAGCAGCGCAACTTCGTAACCTATCTTTTTGAGCGCATGATAAAGAAAAAATGCCCCCGGAGGTCCGTCTGTTTCAGCTGAGTTGGCAACAAAAAAGCCGGTTGTAATCAGGGCAACTTTTCTTTCATCGTCCACCAGCCTGTTAGCACAACGAACGTAAATATCCTCATCCACATAATCCTTGAGAATATCCATTCCCCTGCTTCCATGCTGCAACACTTTCTCTTTCGTATTCACAATGCCTCCGGAAATATTTCTATCAACTGGTACTTACGTCTTCCCCCAACCTGTTGCCAACACCAGCCAGGGAATACGGATGATTTAAAAATAGTCGTCAAGATCGTCATGTTCCTGATCCGAAAATCCGGACCAGAACTCTATTGCAAGTTGCGCATCTGACTCGGATAGCCCAAAATCAGTCCGTTTGGACTCCACTGTATGCCTGAATTCCTCTGAAGCCAGATTTACTTTACGCGTCAAATATTCCATCATGTCCTTTGCCACGCGCGCTGTCAGATGGGTCCCTGATGCAAACAGGTTATCATACATACTCCTGAGCGCAGAAAACCCTCCCTTCCCTGCCACGTGCAAGTACACCTGATTACCTCCCTGTTTATCATGCGAGCCAAAAAGCCATGCGTGCCCGACAGAAGGATCTTTCTTGCTGTAGAGCAAAATCAGATTAATCAGTGGGATGCCATTCAGACTCGTTTCTACTGGTTTGTCAGGTATCTGCAGGTTCGAAACCTCAATGATGCTGATGCTGACCTGTCCTTCGTTAATTTTATCATAGTATCTGGGAAACTGGGACAGCAGGACCCATAACGCTTTTTGCGTCCGCGACCTGCCACTACCTCCTGGCAGGCTGACAACCCGGCGCAGAGTAATCGTACCATTATTCACGGCACTAGCTATCGAAGACCAGTACTGCTGGATCGGTGCTGCTTGAGTTTGAAGACCAGGTATCACATCCGAAAAATAAGTAACGTCAACAGAGTCTATATCTTCATCCTGAAGGACCTGATTGAGAGAATCATACAGTTGTACTTCACCCAACAACACTTCGGTAGCCAGCAATGTATCCAGGCTACTCTGCAGCCCTTTGCTTTTTTGCTCTCTGGAAAACTCAAACAAGGTAAATGCGTGCAAAAAGCTTGCTGTATAGTTCAGTGCAAAATCTGCTTCAGTTTTCTCCGCTTTATAATGATTGTGGACAGCATCATTTCTCAAACTCACCAGATGACTCAGCTTATCCAGCGCCAGTAACTTGAACCTGTTTTCTATCACACCGCCCTGTTCACTGATATCATTCCATATCTTTTGCGCTGTAAACATGCCATACAGCTGCCCGAACCCCAGTTTCCGGTAAGACAAACCGGCATACTTCTCTTCCATGTAATGAATCAGGACCTTCTGCCTGGCCGGAGACATTTTTGGAAAGTAGGCTTCATAGAGATCCTTCAGGGCAGACTCAATCAACTCGCCGGCGTCGCGAATCACTCCCCGGAAATCATTAGCCGAAGCCTTATTACTCAAGGCTACGTATTCTTCGTTATAATCTCTACTCATGACCCCGTCCCTTCCAGTGCAACTGGCTTTATTTAAGCTGTATCATGCCAGACTCTTGATACACTCCCTGAAGTGCTCACCTCGCGCTGTATAATCCTTATATACGCCGAAGCTGGGGGCAGCCGGGCTTAGCAGGCATATGTAATTCTCGGCTGTATATTGCAGCGCCGTCTCTACAGCAGCAACCATATCGTTGACCTCATGCATACAGACGGTAAACCCCGTGTTATTGAAGTATCGCTGCAGGATATCCCGCATGGCCGGGCCGTTCTGCGGCAAAAATATAAGATGCTGCACACCATACAAGCGGATCATCGCAGCCAGGCGCTCGTAACGTTCGGTCGCAACAGGTCTGGCCTGCCCGCCCAGAATCAGTGTACCTACCGACGCCTCAAATGCACTCAGAGCCGCACAAGTCGTATCCGGCGTCGTCGAAATCGAATCGTTGATAAAGGTTACCCCCTGCACAACGGAGACATACTCCATACGGTCAGGCAAACCGGTAAACCCCTTCAGGGCCTGCTCAATCACCGCCCTGTTCACAACAGCCATCCGGGAAGTCGCCAGTATTGCGGCCATGACATTATACATATTAAACGCACCTAAAAGCTCACAACATGCATGGGGCACCTCGATATCTCCCCCATCCGTCTGTATATGGATACTTGATTCATCAAACCAAGCATCAAGCTGACAATCATCATGTGAAAACTGCAACTTTTTAGCCAGTGCTGTCGTCGTCATTTCGCGGCATTCGGGGCTGTCAGCATTGAGTACCAGATAATCATCTGGCCCTTGATAGCGGAAGACAGCAGTTTTGGCCTGATAATAGGCATCCAAACTACTGTAATAGTCGAGGTGCTCCGGAAAAAGATTCAGCAACACCGCCACATTCGGGCTACGTGTCACGGTAGTCAGCTGGTGACTGGAGAGTTCGCAAACGATCACATCCGCCTGCTCCAGTGCCTCCAGCTCATCAAATGCCGGCTTCCCGATATTCCCAACCAGTACCGACGATTTGCCAGCAGCCTGCAACATACGGTGAATGATCGTGGATGTGGTACTCTTGCCTTTGGTACCGGTTACCGCGATCGTCTTCTCCGCACAAGCACACATCAATACATCAGCCTGACTGGTTATCCGTTGTGTTGCGATGAAACGACTGCTGATAGCTGCCAACGGCACACCTGGCGCTGCAAATACCACATCATAATCCGCTACCCGATCTAGGTAAGTCGACCCTACAAACAGGTTAACACTGTCGGGCACGCCATCAGCTATCGGGTTCGCATCTGCAACAGCAATACACCCAGACTGGCCATCACGCAGCAGCGCCTTCAGTGTGCTCCGCCCTTCTCGGCCAAAACCCAATACCAATACACGCTTTCCGCGCGTCAAACCCTCAAGGTAAAGCCGTACACTCATTCTATAGCAGTCTGAAACAATGGCGGCACAAAATCATCCGCAGCTCTATCCAGGGAGCGCGACAGCTCAGCCGTATCCAGCCATTGCATTGACTGGCCATACTCGGCAAAGAAGCTAGCAACCAGCGCAGGCATGTCCACGCCATCCCGATCCCGAATGCTCAGCAAGGCACTTCTTATCTCCTCATAAGTACCAACACACTCCAGCGGCTTGTGTTCACCAAAGCCTGCCAGCAATGCGAGCAGCTCTGAGAGTTCAGTATCTGCCATGATATCGCACCCAATAATGCGCTCCACCTGTTCTGCTGACAGGTAAACGGACAACATCACAGCAACAAACAGGCATTTGGGACAAGTCCCACACCAAGCATCATCTCTGCCCGCCCGGTTACAGCTGACAAATGCAGCATGGTATTCAGGCATGTCGGCAAACAGTCGCGTGATTTTCATTTCGCCCATCGAACGCAGCAAGCTAAAATAATCAAATGCAGTACCCGAAATATGGTTTGCCACATAATCACGGAAATCTGCTTCAAACTCGAAGCTTTTCGAGTACTGATGATTCACATCCATCTGATGATACAAAATATTACCCTGATTCGCGCTCGCCTCATTGGAGAGTACAATACTACGAATGCCTAGCAGCGCAGCGCTTAATAGGCCAATGAAGGCAATAGAAGCGGAAAACGGCACATGCCCGTTGAGATATCCTTGTTTATTCATCTCCAGCAAACGGGCATCCAAACGTCGTGCCACCCGTACAAAGTCCGTTTCGCTAACGCCACTGATACGTGCACATCGCTCTGCCGCTGCTATGGGGTTCACCATTAAAATATAGCGGTGCAGGCCGGGTACAAGCTGAGTCAGGTTCAGCGTCACTGCAGAATCCTTACCACCACCAACAGGTATCAACGCCCTGTGTGGATCACTGATAAAATCCACCGGCTGCATCTGGACTGCCGATGGTGAACAGGAGAAACGGCATGCACGAATTACATCAACATCAATGCCATTTACGAACATGTATTCACCCAGTCCGTTTAAATACAGTTTGTACCAGAATTGTACCTGATCAGAATTCAGTCGATATGGGTGAATCTCAATTCGCTCAGGGCAAGCCAGTTTGAAATAACTGATCAACTCAACCATGCCAAGATTAAATATCAGCAGCTCCAACTGCTCACCCTGCAGCCCCTCCCTCCTGATGGCGGCATTGTACAGACTCAATCTATGATCAAAGGCAATGCCCGGATCCAGTTCGAAGTGCCAGACAATATGGCAAGCACCATCAACCAGTTCATAGTCATGGCTGAGGTAGCTGATTCGTGCATGCTGCTTACGCAACTGTATCAATCTCTTCATACCCTGCTTATTCATCTGAGGCTATCTCCCGATTTGAACGGATAAGGCGGGTGGGTCATCAAATATCCACTGATGAGAAGATGATCAGAACACTCACAGTGATCTGGCAAGCTGTACACCCAGCCAGGCAAGCGGCAGGCACACCAGCAGCTGGCCAGCGATATTACCGAATGCCATCTGAAAGGCACCCTCCTGCAGCAGACGTACGGATTCCAGTGAATAGGTGGAAAAGGTAGTAAAAGCACCGAGAAACCCGACAGTAATCGCCAGTCGCAGCAACTCACCGGCGGTAGATCGTTCAATTAACCAGACGAACAGAAAACCCAGCAGAAACGAGCCCAGCGCATTAACAGCGAATGTACCCCATGGAAAAGCACCGCCGGCCACTCTCTGTATGGCCGATGCCATCAGCCAGCGGGCCACGGCACCGGCTGCACCGCCAATCGCTACGGCTGCGAGTTGCTGCATCATACAGACTCTCCCCCCTCTTCATCGTCAGGCTTGAGCTTGCCATGACGCGCTGCTTTGAGCCAGTCAATGCGCTCACGCAGTGTGCGCTCGAATCCGCGCGCAACCGGCCGGTAAAGAGTCGGCCTGCCCAGCTCAGTGGGAAAATGGCGTTGATCCACCACCCCGTTCTCCTCATCGTGGGCATACCGGTAACCGGCACCATGGCCCAGCTGCTGCATCAGCCTGGTCGGCGCATTGCGCAGATGCATCGGCACTTCCGCCGCTCGCGTCAGGCCCGCCAGTTTCCTGGCCTCTTTTTCCGCCATATAGGCGGCATTACTCTTGGCGGAAAGAGCCAGATAAATCGCCGCCTCAAACAAGCCCTGTTCCCCCTCCGGCGAGCCGAGAATTTCAAACATGCGATGCGCATCCAGCGCGATGTTCAACGCCTTCGGATCAGCCAGGCCGATATCCTCTGTAGCCATGCGAATCAGACGACGAGCGATATACAATGGCTGCTCACCCGCCTCCAGCATACGCGCCAGCCAGTACACCGCTGCATCCGGATCGGAGTCGCGAATACACTTGTGCAGAGCTGAAATCAGATCGTAATGTGCATCGCCATCGCGATCATAGCGGGCTGCGCGCCGCAGGCTCTGTTGTTGAACGGCCTGCAGTGACCAGCATCGTTCCGCATCGGCCTGAAAGAGCGACTCCAGCGCATTGAGCGCATAGCGGGCATCGCCATCACTATTTTCCGCCAACCAGACAAGCGCATCATCATCAAGGCTAAACGCTTTGGCCTGATCTCCCAGATAACGGCATGCGCGTTTCAGGATCACGGCCACGTCGCTGGCCTGTAAGGCTTGCAGTACAATGACACGGCAACGGGAGAGCAGCGCATTATTGAGCGAGAACGACGGGTTTTCAGTCGTTGCACCAACAAGCACCAGTGTGCCGTCCTCAATACAGGGCAGCAGCACATCCTGCTGTGCCTTGTTAAAGCGGTGAATCTCATCAAGAAACAACAGCCATGTCTGACCGGCTGAGCGGGCACGTTTTACCACATCCTGTACTTCCGCCTTGCCGGCGGATACGGCCGAGAGCTGAACAAAGGGGATGCCGGCCGCATCGGCCATGACGGTAGCCAATGTCGTTTTTCCGACCCCCGGCGGCCCCCAGAATATGCAGGAGCAGCAGCGCCCTTCGCTCACCATGGTGGAGAACCAGGAGTCGGCTGCGGTGAGGTCAGGCTGACCGGCCACATCCTGCAATACAGCAGGTCGAATCCGGTAAGCCAGCGGGATGCTCACATCAGAGGCAATGTTATCGAGCAACGACGCCTGTTTGCTCACCGGCTGCACCTTAATCGAATTGGTTGGAAACAGTGAAGACGATACTCTGCTTACGATCGCGGTAGTTACCGGCATAGGCACCGGTGGCGGTTTTACTACTGTAAAACGTATATTGATAGGCCAGATCCATGTGCATGCCGAACATATCACCGCCGCCGCCCAGACTGACCCTGTGGCCATCCTGATCGGCAATCAGCGGATTATAATTGCGACTCCGGTTTGCACCCTGATCATAGGCATAACCCAGACGGATCTGGGTATTCTCGCGCCACGTCCAGGTCAGGCCGGCCATAACCGTCAGCGTGTCGCGCAGATTCAGGCTGTTCGGCTGACTGACCACACCGGCCGTAACCACGTTCATGCTTTTCAGCACCGACCAGCGCGTCCACTTCACATCCGTCTCCAGACGCCAGACATCGTTAAAATCATGGGCAAGCGCCAAGGTCGCCTGATCCGGCAACTTGAATGCCAGGCTGCTGGTTGACTTGCTCATGCTCACACTGGCACCGGAGCGGTACACTGCTCCGATCGACCATGCCGGTAGCGGTTTCCACAGCAGAGAGGCATGGCCGCCAAAGCTGGCAATGTCAGTAGCCTTAAAGTTATTTGTCCCCTGCGACAACGTGGCCCGGGTAACATACCAGTCACCGCCCATACCGACAGCCAGATCGCTATTAATCGCATAGACCAGGTCGGCGGTCGTGTGATCCACCGTCAGTTTACCCACACCGGAGGCCGTACCGAATGCATCACTCCAGTTGTTGTTGGCTGCATACATCGGTGAGAAGCCGATGCCGGCCGACAGCCGCCCGTCACGCGGTACCCAGGCGGCATACACCTGCCCGAATGTCGGCTCAGTTCCCGTATTGGAAGCAACACCACCCGGTATTTTTACCGAGGAGTTGCGATAATTCAGATCAATGCCTGCACTGACAGACACACCGGACTGCCAGGCAATACCGGCCGGGTTATAGGCCAGCGCCGAAGCATCGCTGGCGGTAGCCGCAAAGGCATTGGAGACACCTGCTGCTGCGGCAGACTGATTCACCTGCTCGAAACCGCCGGCATGGGCCGATACGGCATACGAGAATGCGGCAATACATATACAAATACGTTTCATGAGAACTTCCTTATTTACGGGGGGCTGAGCGCAGGTCAAGCACGTCCACACCTTCAGGCGGCGTGAAGCTAAATAGTTTCTCGGCCGGTGCAACGTAAGAGCAGTCGGAGAGGTGCATCATATTACGATTACCCAGCAAATCCTGTCGCTCAATATAGACCAGATCACCGTGGCGCGAGAAACCCAGCCAGACCTGCGGCGCATCGGTAACCTGCACCTTGAAACGGTGGATGTTCAGTTTATTGTCGTAACTGCGCTCCACCACCTTGATATCACTCAACGGTATACGACCATCCAGCAACTTCATCACCACCGGATTGATCGCCTCCAGATCCGTCAGTCGCTCGGCCTGCATCAGATCCGGCTCATAGTGCCAGATCACCCGGCCGTCGCCGACATAGAGCTGATCATAAGGTTTACGGTACTGCCAGCGAAAGTGACCGGGCTTTAAAACGGCCAGCTCACCCGAATAGTGTTGATTACCACCATCGGAAAACTCCATGATCTGATCAAAACGGCAGGAGAAACCACGCTGTGACCCCAGCCGCTCGATATTATTTGCAAACTGGGCGCCTTTATCCCGCCCATCCAGCTGCCACTCCTGTTTCACTGTCGCGGCCGATGCCGTTGTGATCAACCATAGCGCACTGCAAACCAGTGCGGCAATCAGTTTTCTCATTCGATTACTCCGCCACCATCAGCACCGGATCGGGCCAGCACCTTGCGCAGTCCGCCGGAGCCGGGCGGTGTCACCAGACCATCGCGCTCCATCTGCTCAACCAGACGGCTGGCCCGGTTATAGCCGATACGCAAGTATCTTTGCACCATCGACACCGAGCAGGAGCCCTTCTCAATCACCAGCGCGGCCGCTTCATCATATTTATCATCATGCTCATCATCACCCGGGCCACCGGGTCCGGCAGTGGCATCCGCCACACTGGCAATCTCGAATACCTCTTCGCGGTAATCCGGCTCGCCCTGCCCTTTCAGGTGCTCGACCAACTCCAACACTTCCGAATCGGAGACAAAGGCACCGTGCACACGACGCAGATCTCGACCGCCGCTGAGAAACAGACTGTCACCATGGCCAAGTAGCTGTTCAGCGCCCATCTGGTCGAGAATCGTGCGTGAGTCGATCTTGGATGAGACCTGAAAGGAGAGGCGACTGGGCAAGTTGGCTTTAATCAGGCCGGTAATCACATCCACACTCGGGCGCTGGGTGGCCAGAATCAGGTGCAGGCCGGCGGCACGCGCCTTCTGCGCAATGCGGCAAATCGCCTGTTCCACCTCTTTACCGGCCACCATCATCAGATCCGCCAGCTCATCAATTACAATCACAATCATCGGCAGCCGTTCCGTTTCCTCGAGCTTCTCGGCCGCCTTGTTGTAACCGTCGATATTGCGCACCTTGGCATCGCTCATCAGCTGATAACGACGCTCCATCTCGTACACCGCCCAGGCCAGCGCCTTGGCGGCCTTGTGCGGATTGGTCACCACCGGCACCAGCAGATGCGGAATATCATCGTAAACCGACAGCTCCAGCATTTTCGGATCCACCAGAATCATGCGCAGATCCTGTGGCGTGCAGGTCATCAGCATCGAGCAGATCATCGCATTGACCGCTACCGACTTACCGGAGCCGGTCGTACCAGCCACCAACAGATGCGGCATCTTGGCCAGATCAGCCACCACCGGATGGCCGGAGATATCCACACCCATCGCCATCGGCAGCTGCAAACGCTTGTTGGCAAATTCGGGGCTGGCGAGTACCTGATGCAGCACAACAATCTCCCGAACCTCATTCGGTATCTCAATGCCGATCACGCTCTTGCCGGGAATATTGCCGGCCACGCGCACACTGATTGCCGACATCGAACGGGCCAGATCATCCTGCAGCGCCACAATACGGTTAACCTTGGTTCCCGGCGACGGTTCCAACTCAAACTGGGTGACCACCGGCCCCGGCTGTACGGCAACAACCTGGCCCTCCACCCGGTAATCCAGCAGTTTTTTCTCCAGCATACGGGCAACCGCCTGCAGTGTCTGCGGATCCTGTTCATGATGCGTACTCTGACCACGATCAAACAGGCTCAGACTGGGCAGTTTGAATCCGGAATCGGCAGGCTCCTTGAAAGCCAGTTCAGTCTGCTGCTCGGTTTTTGCCCGACGGGAGACCTTGACCTTCGCCTGCTCCGCCACTTCCGCTTTAGATTCGGCAATATGAACCGGTCGTGTATTGCGCACTTTTTTGCGCTCCACCCGAGCCTCAATGCGCTCTTTTTTGTCCGAAGCACGATGCAGCGCCACTTTTGCACGAGCCACCAGCCAGCCGACGGCTGCACACAACCATCCGTAGAGTGTTTCCAGCATCGCCAACAGTGACCAGTGCGTAGCGGTAACACCCGAACTGAGCAGCAGCGTTGCCAGCAGCACGTCGCGTCCGACATCTTTCAAAGCCAGATAAATGGCCTGATCGAGCATGGCCCCCAACGCCCCCCCTGCACCGGCCGGCAAAGCAAGCGGATCGAACGCACCGCCGACAGGCAGATGGGCATCGAGCAGCGCCGCCATAGCCAGCACAAACGGCAACCATACCAATGACGTCCAGCCAACCAGCCACGGACGCTTATCCCAGGCAATGCGCACAAGCAACACCGCCAGCAGCACAACCCATACCCAGGCCGCATAACCGAACAACTGATAGATAAAGTCGGCCACATAGGCGCCGGCGATGCCTGCCAGATTGGTGGCAGCCGCCTGCGTTTCATGGTTCAGGGAGGGATCAGCGGGAGAAAAGCTGACCATCGCCAGCGCCATCATCAGTACCATACCGGCCATCAGCAGGGCCAGCGATTCACGCGCGAGCAAGCGAACATTCATTTAAATTGCAACCACCATGGGCAGAACCATCGGCCTGCGCCCAAGCCGGCGCTTGCACCAGCGACGCAGAAACAGACGCACCTCTTCCTTGGTTGCATCCAGATCAGCCAGCAGTTCGTGATCGAGTCCACCCAGAAAACCGGCCAGATCATGTGACGCATCGGTCAGCACATCTTCGCTCACGTCTTCATGCAGCACACCGCGCGCTTCCAACTCAGGTGGAGAGAGCAGCGTACCCTCATGCTGGCTGAATATAACCGTCGCCGAAATCATGCCATCCTCAGCCAGAAAGCGTCGATCACGCAGTACAAAGCCGTCAATTTCATCGCGACTGTCACCATCGACAAAGATCGCGCCGGCATGAAAACCCGGTCCCGGACGAATACCTGCGCTATCGAGCTCTACAGAGTGACCGTTCTCGGCAATGATCGTGCGCTCAAACGCAACACCTGTCGCCACTGCCAGATCGCGATGCTCCATCAGGTTACGGAACTCACCGTGTACAGGATAAAAATACTTCGGCCGGGTCAGCTGAATCATCATTTTCAACTCATGGGCCTGGGCATGACCGGAAACATGCACCGACGCCTGGCCTGCATGCAAAATGCGCGCGCCGCGCCGGTAAATATGATTATACAAGCCGGCAATGACCCGCTCATTTCCGGGGATATTACTGGAGGAGAAGATTACCAGATCACCCTGTCCCAGCTGCACGCCGGTAAAGCGACCATGCGCAATGCGCCCGACCGCCGCACGCGACTCGCCCTGCGAACCGGTAGCGATAATCAGCAACTCATGATCCGGCACATGCTGCGACTGTTTGATATCAACAAACGTACCGGCCGGAATATTCAAACGCTTCAGATCCTGCGCGATGCTCATATTGCGTTCCAGACTGCGTCCGGCAACCGATACGCGCCGCCCGCAGGCAATGGCTGCATCCACAATCTGCTGGATGCGGAACATATTCGAAGCAAACGTCGTGACTACCACCTTGCCCTTGCACTGGGAAACAGCCTGCCTGATTGCCGGACCGACAATACGCTCGGAAGGGCCACTGCCTGCGCGCGTGGCATTGGTGGAGTCAGAAGCAAGCAACACAACACCCTGATCGCCCAGTTGGGCAAAGCGGTGCAGTGCTGTTGCACGTCCGTCAATCGGTGCCGGATCAAATTTAAAATCACCGGTATGAATCACCACACCCAGAACGGTATGAATAGCCACGGATACTGCATCCATGATCGAATGGGTCACCGGAACACCTTCCACCTGAAACGGTCCGATGGGAATGGTCGTGCCATCTTCGGGCAGTGCCCGCAGATCACCCTTATAGTTTGTTTCAGACAGTTTGGACCTTACCAGCGCCAGCGTCACTTCGGTGCCATACACCGGCAGCTTCAATCGCGGCAGCAGAATCGGCACGCCACCGATATGATCTTCATGGCCATGTGTCAGTATCAACGCATGAATCTTCAGCCCCAGCTCATCAAGCGCTGCGATATCCGGCACCACGATATCCACACCATGCTGACCCGGCTCCGGAAAGCCCATACCGCAATCAACAATCACTGCATCATCATCGACGGCGTAAACCATCATATTTTTGCCAAATTCTCCTACGCCACCAAATGGAAAACAGCGAAGCACCGGATCAGTCATGTAATCTCCTTGTAAAGGCTAATCATTTCATCTGTTACGCGGGTTGCCGTGTGCCTTGTCACAGCTCACCCATCAATCTGTTTATGCTGCGCCGCGACTACCCGGTTTAATAGCCGGCACTCCGCCATCAACACACAGCGGGCAGGCATCGGCCGCATAGGTTTCCACATCCAGCGTCAGGGCTGTCGCATACGGTACATCAAATCGCCCTTCGACTCCCGGCGCACGATCCACCACAGCCAATACCTTCACAGGCACACCACCATGCTCACGCACCACGACCATACACTCACGAACGGAGCCACCCGTGGTAATCACATCTTCAACCACCAGCAATCTGCTGCCTTCAGGGATGGAAAAACCGCGTCGCAGCTGCATCTCCCCCTCCTTGCGTTCGGTAAACAGAAAAGGCTTGTTCAACTGACGCGCCACTTCCTGGCCGATTACCAGGCCGCCGATGGCCGGCGACACCACCATATCAACCGTGGATGCATCCACCTTTTTGACCAGCTCACGCGCCAGTTCCGTAGCATTATTCAAATCCATCAGCACCAGGGCCGATTGCAAATATCGCGCAGAGTGGCGACCACTGGAGAGAATAAAATGGCCATTGAGCAAAGCTCCGGCTTTTTCATACATGGCCAACATATCCTGTTCGTTCATTCACACCCCTCATCTCTGGTCAGTTCGGGCGATAGCCTGACTGCCACAATATTTTGCGGCAGTGTAACAGCTTCATCCTTGCGGCAGAACCTTACACCTTGAATCAGGTCTGTACGCTATTAATTTCTATACTGATAACAGGGCGAAGACGGGGCGGATACCGCCTGTTTAATGATAGGTATACGTCACCTGGGCATAATAGCGTTGCGGTATTCTGGCAGCGTAGCCGACAATACTATCCGTATTGCTCTGGTATGAAGCCTGCAGCATATCCTGCCCGACCAGACTGACCTCCAGGTATTCAACCGGCTTCCAGGCCAGTCTCATGTCCAGGCGGTGATATCCGTGAATGTCGCCCTCACGAAAGGGGCCGGTAAAATAGAGATTCGCATCGAACTCGATCCCCTTAACCGGATTCACGCCAACACCCAGATGAAAACGATTGGCCGGATCCTGCCCCTTGTTCGAGCGCACTGTCCAGATAGTTTCACCATCCTTGACCGGGTAATCCGTGTAAACCTGATGCAGGTAGGTATAGGAGCCTTTCAGCGTTAGCCACTGCCATGGATTGTAGCGAAAATTAGCTTCAAAGCCATCGCCTTCTCCATTGAGGACATTGGTCAGGTACTCCGGAATGATACCGTTAATAATATAGGGGTTGGTTGCACTGCGATTCTGCCATGTATCCAGCACACCTTTATAGCGGATCTTGAAAGCGGTAAGTTCGATCAGGCTCTCCTCCACCGGACGCAGGCGGGCCCCCACCTCATAGGAGAGCACCTTTTCTGTTCTGGCAACGCCTGAACCAATCTGTCGCACCAGCTTGCCTGCGGAACTTTTCAGATTCCACCGCAGTCCGTTTTCCATGTCGTTGGGGGTACGCGCCGCCTGCGATGCGGATACCCACAGGGCCCAGTTATCATCGGATACAATGGCTCGGGCACTCGGCTGGTAGACCCAACCGGTGTAGGAGTTACGCTCCATCTTCATGCCACCGATAATACGAAACAGACCGTCAAACAGACGCAGTTCATCATTGATGAAAAAAGAGGCCAGTTTGGTGGTACGACTGGGTAGCTGAAATTGCGGTGTATTGTGCATGCGCGTCCGCAAGCGGCGGATATTCGTACCCAAAGAAATATTCTGACTCAGCACATTATTAAAATCGACCTGAAAATCGCCGTCAAAGGTCTCTTTCTGCTCACGCATAATCTGCGTATGCAATTTATACTGATCGTAAAACAGCTGTCCCTTGAACAGGATGTCCGGTACAAGCTCTTTCTCCAGGCGAAAGACCATATTCTTGCCGTTGAAACCGTTCAAACCTCTGTATTCCCGGGCAGGCTGGACCGGAAGGGTAACAATCGGCATCCAGTAGTTAGCCACCCCGGTTTTTACCTGATAGGCATCACCGTGCAGGGTAATCCGGGTCGTTGCACCCGCATCCCAGTCCATGCGGAATCCCTGTTGATTCACACGCCTGAAATCAGGTGTATTTTGACCAGCCGGGTAGACAGTCAGATGCGAGAGCCCCCCATGCGTAGGTAGTCCGCCACCACGCAACTCATTCATGGCATACACCCTGTAATCCAGGTTGCCTGCATGCGAGCCGAAACTGATATTACCGAAACCCTTGTCGGTCGTACCGCCACCGCCGGTGATACGCAGCCCCTGCGTTGCGCCGGAATTTTTGGTGATAATATTGATCACACCGTTGACGGCATTGGATCCCCATACAGCGCCGCCGGGGCCGCGCACGATTTCAATGCGCTCGATATCCTGCAGCGGATAATTCTGCGCCACCCACCAGACACCGGAAAAGGTCGTGGTGTAAATCGGCCGGCCATCCACCATCACCAACAGCAGATCGGTGAAAAAATCCGTCTGCCCTCGTATGCCGATCTGAAACTGGTTCATATTCGACTGCGACACCTGCAGCCCCGGCGCCAGCCTCAAAGCATCCGGAATACTTCTGGCACCCGAGCGACGAATATCGTCACTGCTGATGACAAATACGGCGCCAGCCGTCGACATATATTTCTCTTCGTGTTTGGACAGCGTTGTCACTTTGACGTTAACGAGATCCTCAATCTTCATCGAGAGCAGATCATCTGCCGAATAGCGATTCGCAGCCGCGACCGCCGTAGCACCAGTCGCCACCATTATTGGCAGCAGGCATGCAAACATGCAAGACCGTCGAAATACATCGTAACCTGACAGCATCCCCTCTCCTTGTGTTGGCGTCAACCCGAGATAAACCAGCAATTCTCAGGCCAAAACCTGGCCGTTCTGCCGAAAAACAGTTCAACCCCTGTTTGCCAAATCCATCAACATCTCACTCAATACATTCAGTGAAAACGGTTTTTGCAGAAATCCGCTTGGCTGAACCTCATCAAACATGTCTGCAACGCTTTCATGACGGTAACCGCTGCAGATAAATACCGGCAGCGATACGTCCAGATCACGCAACTGTTTCAGCGCCTCTTTCCCACCCATCACCGGCATCGTCATATCCAGCAACACCACATCAATCTCCTGCCGATGCCTGCGGAACACGTCTACAGCCTCCTTGCCGTCTGCCGCCAACATCACCTTACACCCCAGTCGCCCCAACAGGCGCTCAACCACTTTTCTGACCATCATTTCATCATCAACAACCAGTATGGTACGGGACAGGTTATGCGGCCTCACGGTTTTATCATCTGCTGTCACCTGATCAGCATCATCGCTGACACTGACCGGCAACAGGATTTTAAAACAGGTACCACTCCCCGGTTTACTATCGATCTGAATCGTGCCGCCATGCGCACGCACAATACCGAGCACGGCGCTCATACCCAGACCGCGTCCGGTAAACTTGGTGGTGAAAAACGGATCGAATATTTTTCCCATCGTGGCTTTATCCATGCCGCAGCCGTTGTCGGTCACCTCCAACAGGACATACTCACCCGGTTCACGTATGGCATCGATATAGGGGCACGCTAACGCCTTACTGTCAGCCTCAATCACCGTGGTCATGATCGTGATATCGCCCTGCTTCTCTTCACCGATGCTTTCCGCTGCATTGGTCACCAGATTCATAATAATCTGTTGCATCTGGGTTTTATCCGCACATACAGATGGCAATACGTTCGACAACTCCAGCTTCAATGAGATGTTTTTTGATATCGATATATCAATAAGCTGGAGTTCCTTTTCAACCAGCGTTGTTATATTCACTTCGCTTTTTACAAACATACCCTGACCGGAATACGCCAGCATCTGTTTGCATAAATCCGCCGCCCGGGCAGATCCGCCAATAATGTTCTTCAACTCCTGCTGCACGGGCAGGCCATCAAGCGCATTGAATTGCGCCAATTCCGCATTCCCCATAATGGCCGCCAGGATATTATTGAAGTCATGTGCTATACCGCCAGCGAGTATGCCCAGCGACTCCAGCCGTTGCACATGGGTCATCTTGTTTTCCATCTCCTGTTTCTGCAAATCGGCCTGAACCAGCTGGCTGATATCGCGCAACACTCCCTCTACACCCGTCACTTTACCCTGTTCATCTTTCATCACGCGGGCAGAGATCGAGGCCCATATGGCATGGCCGGATTTGTGTTTGAGCTGAACCTTCTGGTTGATGATTGCCCCGTCGTGCTGCCGCAACGCATCGGCCAGTTGCGTAAACTGCTGTCCATCTACGGATAATGCCTGAAGAGAGAGGCCGGCAATTTCAGATGGCTGATAACCCAGCAGGGAGAAGACCGATGCCGAGGCCCGCTCTACAACGCCATCAGCACGAATGCGGTAGTAGGTATCGATCATATTATCCAGCGTCGACTGCAACTCATCTTTGGTCGCCTGCAATGCCGCTGTACGTTTGGCTACCCGTTGCTCCAGGAGCTGGTTGTTTTTCTCCAGCACCTGCTCCACATTTTTTTGTTCTGTAATGTCGACAAAGGCACTGAACAGGGCCGGAGCACCTTCAAATCTCATCACATTCATCGACAGTGAAATCCAGAAGGGTTTGTCATTGACGCCGACCACCTCCAGTTCATAGCCATGAATCTCACCCTCTGTTTCCAGCGTCTGCATCAATTGCTGGCGTTGCTCCGGATGTTGATAAAAGTCAGGAGCACTGAACCGCCCGGAAACGCCGTCCGTAACCACCCCAAACAGCTTTAGCGCCGCCTGATTATAAAACAGCAAGTGCCCGTCTGACGGGCGCGTAATGATCACCGGTACAGGAGCCAGCTCAACAATCGTACGAAAGCGCTCCTCACTCTGTTGCAGGTGCTTATGATGCTCTTCAGCCTCGCTAAAGCTGTGCTCGATTTCTGCCGCCATCTGATCAAATCCGACCAGCAGCTCTTCTGTTTCCCTGTTAAATGCAGGGTTCGTCGTGCGCAGGCTGTAATCGCCATCAACACTCATCTGTCGCATCAATTTTGCCAGCGCACTGATGGGCTCAGCGATTTTGTGTTGCAACCTGGAGGCCAGCACCAGTCCGACAACAAGACAGCCGAGCATTGTCAGAACTACTGTCATTATGCCGGCAAACCGGTTCTCCTGCATGTGGTTAAGAACGGATTTCAGATAAATAACACCCACAGGTCGACCTTTATGCATAACAACCCGATACAGAGACAGCTTCCCACCTCCATAGGCACTGCTATTGCTGTTCTGAAAAGTGACCGGCCCGGTACTATCTGCATGATCACCTTTGGCACGGTAGTTATACAGAGTCTTCCCGTCAGCGGTAAACAGTGTTACGACCGATATATCCGTGTCAAATTGCATGCTTTGCAACAGCTCTCCCGCCAGCTGCCGATCATTAAACATCAAAGCCGGCTTGACTGCCGCACCTATAATCTCGCTCTCGACAGTCAACACGCGTTCAGCTTCTCTCTCATGCAGCACCTGATCGTATGAGATCCACACCCCACCCATAAGCAGCACGATAAACCCCAATGCAAGCACAAAATAGAGCTGGAGCTGATGCTTGATAGAAATAGAAGACTCTCTATTCATGATCTCTCCCTATGATCTCACCGAGTTGCAACAGTTGCGCACTGATATAGAGGCCCGAACGATTCACGGCCTGTAAATTGACTACAAAGGTGAGTTTTTTATTGTCATATCTGATTTCGATCATGCCGCCATGCGCGGCGAAACCCGGAATATCTGAAATAGTGAGAACGGGATGCCCTGCCACCAGGTCCAGCAGACGCGGATAATCATCACGCTCGCCTGATCCAATGAACAGAGCGGATGCAGCGCTGATACAGCTATCGGTCGCACAGGATTCAACGCTAAGTCCGATCTCTCTGGCGGCTTTTTTCTCCGCGATCGACTGCATGGTTGAAAGGATGTCACGATCACCCAGCACAAGTAGCTTTACGTCGGAACCACGCTTCAGACCGGTCCGCAGTGGCCAGTCGGTAAAACGGATAAAGTTAAAGATATAAACAGCTTTCAGGTCGTTAACGCCAGCCTTTACATCCTCTTGGGCAAAGAGAGTTGAGGCACAGGCGAAAATCAACACCGCACACAAAAGCGTATAAAGTGAAGCAACAAAAGAGTGTCTGAAATGATTATTCAAGGACCAGCCCTCACAGAGAGAGCAGACATGGGTGAAGCCGGAGATAACACACGGGCGGCCAGCGAACCAAACAAGGCATCGAGGTCGTTTAAACCCATCAGCATACCATACATCAGGCCATGATGTCAGAGACAGACAAACTGATCATATACAACATCATATCTTCTCCAAATGACATCCATCATGGTTTTCGCACAAGACTATAGTTGATAAAACTATGCACGACTATTCACAAACGTAAAGTATTGAGCCTGTCACAGTGCTGGCGTTCACATCAAGACCTCAATGGCCGCTACTTTGAAAACAATTCACAGTTAACACCGGATCCCGGCGGCATCACCCCCGCTGCCTGAGCAATAGCTACGGAAAAACTGAGTGACCCAATCACCCGTAAACAGCATGCCGACACAACAGGCAGTCATGCTTATTTATTCACCACATAAGGTCTGACGATGGCCATATAAACGTTGAAAACAGGTATGATAAGGCACAAACACCCATGGCATGATCGTTGCTATTTAACATTATTATGTGCTTCTCCACCTTTATCCAAAGCATGCAGCGTTCCACCCTGCCATAAGCAGAAACTCCCGCTGCAACTAAGAGGAGAAATCCGCACAGGGAGGAGACGCGCCATGTTCGATATAAGCGATGCCGCACCGTTTGATGAAGCTTTTGGCGAATCCGGAGCCGTACGTGATGAATATGTTGCGGCCTATAACTATTTCTCACAGAAGGGCGTGTCCGGCATCGAACACATGCAGCAAAGCGCCGACCTTTCCCTGCTGAATCAGGGCGTCACGTTCACCGTCTACTCCGATGCGCGCGGTACGGAAAAAATATTCCCCTACGACCTGATGCCCCGTCTGATCACGGCAACCGAGTGGGCCCGTATCGAGGCCGGTATCATCCAGCGCATCACCGCATTAAACCTGTTTCTCGAAGATATCTATCACGATCAGAACATTCTGCGTAGCGGATTGATTCCGGCTTCCCAGATTCTGGGCTCAAACCTGTACTGCCGCGAAATGTCGGGACTCGACCCTGCCGGAGGCATACACATACATATTGCCGGAGTTGACCTGATTCGCAATCAGGATGGCGAATTCATGGTGCTGGAAGACAACCTGCGCTGCCCGTCCGGCGTCTCCTATGTGGTTGAAAATCGTATGGTCAGCAGTCGCATTATGCCCGAATTGCTCGGCAGCTATCGTGTCCGGCCCGTCAGCCAGTATCCACAGATGCTATTTGAGGCCCTTGCCTCATTCTCCGGCGAGAATAAGCCGGTGATCGCCCTGCTCACTCCCGGCGTCTATAACTCGGCCTATTTCGAGCATGCATTTCTGGCCTCCCAGATGGGGGCGCAACTGGTGCAAGGACAAGATCTGCTGGTGAACAACGATATTCTGTATATGAAATCTACTCGCGGCATTCAGCGCATTGATGTGCTCTACCTGCGCCTGGATACCGAATTCATCGACCCGCTTGTATTTCGTCCGGACTCCCTGCTTGGCGTACCGGGTCTGATGCACGCCTACCGTGCCGGCAATGTCACGCTGGCCAATGCGCCGGGTAATGGCGTCGCCGATGACAAGTCGCTCTACGCCTACACTCCCGATATCATACGCTACTATCTGGGCGAAGATCCGATCCTTCCGATTGTCCCCACCTATCTGGGCTCCCGCCCTGCGGATCTGGCCTATATGCTGGACAACCTCGACAAACTGGTACTCAAGCCGACCGATGCTTCCGGCGGCTACGGCATTCTGGTAGGCAGCCATGCCAGCAAGCAGGAACTGGCCGAATTCAAAGCCAAACTAAAGGCGGAGCCAGCCCATTATATTGGCCAGCCCATTCAACAGCTATCCACTCACCCCAGTTTTCTGGAACAGGATAACAGCAAGAAATTTTGCGCGCGTCATATCGACCTGCGCCCGTTTGCCGTTTGCAGTGCAGATGGCACCGTCAGGGTACTCTCCGGCGGACTTACCCGCGTAGCGCTCAGACGCGGCAGCCTCGTGGTCAACTCGTCTCAGGGCGGGGGCAGCAAGGATACCTGGGTACTTTATCCGGATAGCGCCGATACGGCGCCAGGGGGGCAACATGCTTAGCCGCACAGCACACAGCCTGTACCAACTGGGCTTTCTGATCGAACGCACAGAAAACATCGCCCGTATCCTTGATGTAAACAGTCGCATGAGTGTGGAGCACGAAGTCTTTTCCGAGCTGGATGTCTGGTCCCCTATCCTGGAAATCACCGATAATATGGACAACTTTGAAGAGCACTACGGTGAGATATGCGAGGCCAGTGTGGTTCGCCTGTTACTGGCTGACAGTGACAACCCCTACAGCGTTCGCGCCTGCCTGCTCAATGCCCGTGAAATCGCCCGCTCGGTACGCGAATTGATATCCGAAGAGATCTGGCTGCATATCAACCTGTTCTTTCACGAAATGGAACGTGAGTTCTCCGGGGGCGAGCTGCGCAGATGGCAGCACTTCAGTGAAAAAGTGCACATGTTTGCCAACGCATTCCATGGCATGATTTACAATACCATGGTGCGTGGCGATGCATGGCAGTTTATGCGTCTGGGTTTCGGGCTGGAACGGGCCCGCATGATTCCGCGCATTCTGCAAATTAAATATCATATGCTGCTGCCGTCACCAGAGGCTGTCGGCAGTCCGCTGGACATTCATCAGTGGCAGGCACTGCTGCGCTCTGTTTCCGGCTATGAAGCCTACAGGCGGCTCTATCAGGCCAGAATTGAACCGGCAAAAGTGGTAAATCTGCTGCTTCTGAATCCCGGCTTTCCCCGCTCGCTCCACTTCGGCATACGCGAGGTATCGCTGGCACTACGCGAAATCGGTATGTATAATGAAGATCAATACAGGCTCTATCAGCATACTGAACGTTTTCTGGATGATCTGCGCGGCGGCGCAGCCAGCGAAGATATTATTGCCATGGGATTGAATGACTATCTCTCTACAGTCAACCAACGCTGTAAAACACTCGCATTGATGATCAACAAGACATTCTTCGATACCATTACCGTGACACTGACCGATCAGCAATCCGGCAGTTTAACCATTCAGATTCCCCAACAGCAGCAGATACAACTGTATACTGAACAGCAGGCAGGATAAAATCATGAAACTGTCTGATTCGACCCCCAGGGAGCATATATGACCATCTTAGGTGAAGGCGACCACATTTCACTGACGGTACAGCACAAAACGACACTCAGCTACAGCGCTCCTGTCACCTGTTCCCATAATGAATTGCGCATGTCACCCGTTGATACAGGACTGCAACGGGTATTGAACCACAATATCTGCGTCATGCCGGATACGCAAATCAGGATGCACCGGGACCACTTCGGCAATAATGTCGCGCATTTCAATCTGCTCGAACCGCACCAGCGTATGGAGATCATTGCCACCTCCACCGTGGAGACGACCAATGCCATTAGCTGCGGTCCCGAATCAGCACCGGATCCCCGCCCCTACCAGCAACGCTGGCAGGAGTTTCTGCAGTGGTCACCCGGCGTACCGGAACTCGCCGAATACAGCAGCATTAACATTCCGCGCATGATTTCTATGGATATGGATGATATTGAATTCGGCCACGGCCTCTATGAGATGGCGCGCTACTTCTTCAATACCTTCCGATATGATCCGGATATCACGCATGTGCACTCCAGCCCGAAAGAGCTGTTTGATCATGGCGGCGGTGTCTGTCAGGACATGGCGCATGCAATGATCGGCGTACTGCGTCAGGCAGGCATTCCATCCCGCTATGTCAGCGGTTATATATTCGATCCTGCCTACGGCGAAGTGACCGGCGCGCACTTGCGCGGTGCGGCTGCCACACATGCCTGGGTGCAGGCATGGCATGAAGGCTATGGCTGGATGGGAGTCGATCCGACCAACAAAAAACTGGTCGACTGGCAATATGTACGTACGGCCATCGGCCGCGACTATTTCGATGTACCACCCAATCGCGGCATTTTCTGCGGCCCCGCCGATCAGAACGTCGAGGTTGCCGTGCATATTGATCTGGTGCCATAGTCGTACTTATCGGGCCACTACCGGCATTGTTTTGACCATAGCGCTCGCACAAAAAGGCACACGACATGCAGGAAGCACCTCCGACAGCATTGAATCTCTTCACCTACGGCTCGCTGATGTTTGAGCCCGTATGGTCGAGGCTTGTCTCCGGCCACTATCCGGCCAGCCCGGCCACACTCACAGGTTTTGTACGCCGCTGCGTCAAGGATGACTCCTACCCCGTCATTTTCAGAGGAAGCTCATCCGACACCGTTGAAGGCGTGCTCTACCGGAATGTTACGAGCGAGGATGTTGCCGTGCTGGATGCATTCGAGGGCGACTATTATGCCCGCGAGGCCGTAACGCTGCGGCTCCCCGATGGCTCCGCATTCCCGGCCCAGACCTATGTGCTGAAAGATCAGTACCGCCATATAGCCGATGACCGCGAATGGGATGCCGCCCGCTTCTCCTCCACCGACATCCATCACTTTCTGGCTCAATACAGCGGATTTCTCGTCTCTGACAGAGCAACCCCTGAACAGCCCTAACGGGCGACTTTCGGCCAGAACCGGTCATTCAGTTTGAGATATACATAACAAGGGTATATCAATATCCAATGTTATATATGCGTATACATAACCACGATATTTCATTGTAAATGGATAACACCTGCCCAAACTTGCAACCTGGACTGTCCTAACCTAGGTTGAAGAACAAGGAATCAGAGGGAAGACATTATAATCACCTGGCAAAAAGATACGTGCGTATATTAATATGTTAGCCACCAACCGGGAGCGTAGCGCCTTGGATTCGGAGAGCGACACGAGGTTATCACCGGCGCAATATGAGGATGTGGTCCGGACCATGATTCACCGGGAAAACGAGGTGATTAATCACCGGGTGAATTGGCTGACTGCTGTTCAAGGCCTATTGTTTGCTGCACTCGGCTTCTCTTGGGGCAAGGTCGGTGTCGAGCCGTTTGTCGTATTGCTGTGCTGCGTCGGTATCTCAATGGCGCTGATTATGCTCCTTGCACTTCATGCGGCTACTCAAGCAATGAAAAGGCTTTATGAATGGTGGGAAGTAAACAAACCATCGGACTATGCTGGGCCAGATGTAATTGGTTTGCCCCTTCTGAAATCGAAATTGTCGCGCAATTTCGGGCCATGGATCTTTATCCCCATTTTGTTCATTGTCGCATGGTTTATCGTATGGTATATCAAGGGCTAACAATTGGCTCCACAAGGACGTCAAACTCTTCGCTACGCTCAGAGTTTGCCGCCTGTGAGCCTTGGCGTTAGGCATTTAAACGAACCAAGCCAATGATTTGGAAATTAGCTCTAATTTTGTTCGCCATAGTGGGTATAAGCCACTTAATTTTTGGCATTGTATATGTCACTGCAAACGAATTTATGCCATATCATGCGCAAGCCTTAAATGTTAATTGGAATAGTCTTGATGAAAACTACAAAACTCTGTTCCTCGCCTTAATCAGGTTAGCAGGCGCCGGAGGACTAGTAGCTGGCCTCGTCAACGTAACCCTTGTAACTTATCTCTATCATCGCGTCGAATGTAGACTTATCTGGCTATTAATAGTATCAAGCTTAATTTTTCAATTTGTGACTAATTATGTCGTCTACTATGTGGTTACAAATACACCCGGCGATCCTCCTCTACTGATGGTAAGTATAGGTTCAGTAATTATTATCATCGCAACCATATTTCTGTTTGCAGGTATACGAGGTAAGCATGCCTGACAATGGGCTTCAGCGGATTCGATTTCTCCGTTCGCTCTCCAGTGAGCCCGTGAGTTACGCGGCAAAATAATATCTGCGAGATGTAGTTCATGGTTTAAATATAAATAACTGCTTTTGGTCAAGAGTAGCTGGTTGAACTAAACTAATATCAGTTACGGGTATTATCGACATACATACGTAGACGAAAATGAGGTCTCTTCGAATGACAGCTAAACCATCAACTAATGAGTTCGATGTCATTGTCATTGGCTCTGGCATGGGTGGCATGACGACGGCCACTGCACTCTCCCGTATGGGTCACAAAGTCTTGCTTTTAGAGCAAGCGCAGGCCATTGGCGGACTGACTCATTCTTTTACTCGCGAAGGTTTTAGCTGGGACGTTGGTCTCCATTATTGCGGCATATTCGGCCATGACCAGTTTGCCGGCCGGATCCTGGACTGGCTCAGTGGAGGCACCATTAAGTTTCACTCAATCGGTACTATCTATGACACGCTGCACTTCCCGGATGGTTTCGACATACCCGTAGGGCGCCCCGCTGAAGCCTACAAGATGGAACTCAAAGACCGGTTTCCCGACAATGCAGCCGAAATCGATGCCTACTTTGAAGCATTGCAGTCAGCACAGGAAGCTGCATATATGGTAGGTACCGAGCGATCGATTCCTGAGCCTTTTCGTTCCGCCCATCATTGGTGGAATAAAAAGAAGATCCAGCGCTGGGCTAGTCGCACGACCGGTGAGGTGATCGATGAACTCATCAGTAATCCGAAGCTGGCCGCCGTGTTGTCGGCGCAGTGGGGTACGTATGGCGGCAAGCCGAAAGAAGCGAGTTTCGCCTTTCATGGGATGGTCATGGGGCATTATCTTGAAGGCGCCGCCTATCCCGTCGGCGGTGCCGGCGCCATTGCAAAAGGACTGGTTCCTGTGATCGAAGCTGCGGGGGGCAGTGCTCGCGCTGCAACACCGGTTAGCGAGATATTGCTTGAAGATGGTAAAGCCGTGGGCGTGCGCACCCAATCCGGTGAAGAATTTAATGCACCCATTATCGTCTCGGCGATCGGCGCTGGTGAAACCGTGAGGCACCTGCTGCCAGAGGATATTCGCCAACAGTCCTGGGCTCAGGAGATAGCCACGTTCAAACCATCGATCTGTCACTTCGATCTTTATCTGGGCTTAGAGGGTGACATCGCTAAACACGGGGCAACGCGTGCGAACCACTGGTATTTTAATAGCTGGGATACCTATGACAGCACCTGGGCGGGGGGAGACACGGAACCATTTTCGATGGCGTTTGTGTCGTTTTCTTCACTTAAGAATCCCGCGCATGATCCGGGTCCGACGAACAAGCACACCGCCGATGTGATGCTTTTGGCTGACTGGTCGTCGGTCGCCGAATTTGCGAATGGCGGTGGGGCTGAACATCCCGACGAGTGGGCAGCGTTCAAGCAGAGTATCGAATCCAGGTTGCTGGACTTCTTCAAGGACAAGTTTCCGGATCTGGCGCCAATGATCGCCTACCATGAACTTGGTACGCCATTGGCAACGGCATTTTTTACCGGCCACGAGCAAGGTGGATTTTATGGTGTCGAAACAACGCCGCGTCGAATGTTATCGGATGCACTCAACGCTCGTACACCTGTATCCGGTCTGTTCCTGGCAGGTCAGGACGTGATGAGTCCAGGCATCGCCGGAGCGCTTGCCGGTGGTATGTTTAGTGCGGCGGCGATTGACCCACGTGTCTTTCAAAACCTAAAATAAGTCAGAAGCTCAAATAAAGCATAAGAGTTTTCCATGAAAATAAGACACTTTCTTTACAATTCGTTTCTAATAGAAAGTGGTAAAAACAAAATTGCCATTGACCCGGGTCAAAATCTCTGGATTTTTAATCTAAGCAGCCTCATTCCAGAAACAGAATGGAAAAGTATTACGCATATTCTGATAACCCATGGTGACCCAGACCATTACTGGCAAGCAGATCGGGTAGCCGAAGCCAGCAATGCACCCGTTGTATGTGGGAAAGAACTGGCTAAAGTTGAAAATGGCGAAACACTGCTGGTCGATCCTCGCGGTAGAGGTTTAACGTCCTGGATTCCATTTAAAGATGCACATCCATTAGATATTGGAGAGGCTGTCATTTTAGGCGATGTTAAAATTGAAGCAGTCAAAACCGTTCATGGTCCCATCAGTGTACCAATCCTATGGTTCAGAATAAGGAAGCAACCAGGGCCAGGAGAACGTGTCGGCATCGGTTCTGTAGGCTTTAAAATCACATTAGATGGAAAAACGATTGTGAATCTGGGAGATTCTATTTTACAAACTGAATGGGCAGGTTTGAAACCGGATATATTGATGCTTCCGATTGGTGGACCAGGTGATAATGCGTGGACAATGGATGTATCCGATGCGCTTGAGGCAGTGAAACTCATAGCACCAAAAATGGTAATTCCTTGCCATTATAACGTTGCATTTTTCTGGATTAAAAATATCGCTTCAGCAGATGATCAATTGTTCAAGCGTGAAGTAGAGAAGCTGGGTGTTGAATGCAGTATCATGCGGTATGGTGATGTGATTGAAATATAATGTCTAACAAACCATTCAAGTTCGCCTGCATAATGTGCGGGCTGGGACCTCGCTAATCGCTCGGCCCCTTAATTGAAACGTTAGAACTATATTTAAAATAAGGAGAAAATAATGACGGGGTCAGGTCTAGCATCGTAGCATCCGTCGGAAAAATGGGGCGGAATTTCTAATTCAGTTTGGCGAATGGCTGATTGTGGGCCGGTTACAGACTGTCATGGACTTCGCCGTTGCCGCCTCAGGTGCCGCAGAAGGTTTCCTGAACTTCCTCGTGCGGTTCGGGTGGCAGTTCATAGTGCTCAAAACCGGGCTGCTCATCAAACGGGTGAGATAACAGATCGACCAGCTCATGAAAGGGTGCAAAGTTGCCTTGTTGGGCCTGCTCGATCACCTGCTCCACCCTGTGATTTCTCGGGATATAGATCGGATTCGACTGCTTCATCAGTTTCACAGCCGCTTCCCTGTCGGGCCTGTCGGCCAGACGTTGTCGCCATAACTCAAGCCACCGGCTGCCCGCCCCGGCATCGGCAAACAGCGCCACCAGAGCACCCTCTTCCTCTCCTTCTGCTACCTGAGTCAGGTGTCTGAAAAAGAGTGTGAAATCGACTGCATTGTCGGCCAGTACCGAGAGCGTCTGCCTGATGAAGGCTTCATTGTCGGCCTGATTCTCATCGGCTTCAGCCAACCCCAGCTTGGCTGAATAAATGCTCACATAGTGATTCCGGAATGCTTCACTAAACTGTGCAAGCACAGCCTCGGCTGCAGCAATTGCTTTGGTCTGATCCGCATCGATCAGCGGTAGCAGCGCCTCGGCCAGACGCGCCAGATTCCATTTGGCCATGCGCGACTGCCTGTTCCAGGCATAGCGACCCGCCGCATCAATCGAGCTGAACACCTTGTCGGGATGGAAACGATCCATAAAGGCACAGGGGCCGAAATCAATGGTCTCGCCAACCACCTGCATATTATCGGTGTTCATCACGCCGTGGATAAAGCCAATCCCCATCCAACGGGCAATCAGTTCCGCCTGCCGGAGCGCCACCGCTTCAAACAGCGCAAGATACGGATTTTCCGCCTGCCGCAGTTCGGGAAAGTGGCGTTCGATCACATAGTCGGCCAGCAGCGTTACACCTTCCCGATCATTTCGGATTGCAAAATACTGGAATGTACCGACACGCACATGACTTTGAGCCATGCGGGTAAGCACGGCGCCGGGCACAGACCCGTCGCGAAAAACATGCTCACCGGTCAGCACCGCAGCCAGTGTACGCGTAGCCGGAATCCCCAGAGCGGCAAAAGCCTCGCTGACGATGTATTCCCGCAACACCGGACCAAGCGCTGCCTTACCGTCGCCGCGACGGGAGAAGGCCGTGCGCCCCGATCCCTTGAGATGAACATCAAAGCGCACGCCGTGACTGTCGACAAGCTCACCGAGCAGATGTGCACGCCCGTCACCCAGCTGCGGAGAGAGGCCACCGAACTGATGACCGGCATAGGCCATGGCGATGGCTTGCGAGCTTTCCGGCAGGCGGGAGCCGGAGAACATAGCGACCCCGTCCGCCGATCTGAGCCAGTCGATATCGAGATTGAATGCTTCGGCCAGCGCCTCATTAACCCTGATCAGCTCAGGTATTGGCGCTTGCTCCGGATGAATGCGCTGATAAAAACGCTCCGGCAGCGCGGCATAAGTATTCTCAAACAGGATCGGTCTCATAGGCGGGACGATACACCCCCATCAGGCAAAGGAAGACGGACAGTTTCTATGGAATAGTCACACTGCCAAATTGCTGGCTTTACAGGCAATCGATTGGCGCTCAAAAGAGTTGCTGCTGCACTGCCCTTCCGGGCACACGAAACAGGTCACTGCGCAGCTGCCACTCTTCACTGTTTAGTCCCAGCCGGGCGCAGGTCTTGCGGGCACGATCAATAAGCAGGCGCGCCATGATACCCTGGCCGCTCATACGCGTACCGAAACCCGCATCGTAGAGCTCGCCGCCGCGCATCTCCCGCAACTGACGCAGTACGCCGGCAGCGCGATCTGGATAGTTCTCCGTAAGCCAGGCGGGGAAGATCTCCTTCAGCTCGTGCGGCAGTCGCAGTAACACGTGGGCTCCCCAGCGCGCGCCGTGGTCGCGAGCAGTCTGCAGAGCTCCCTCCAGCTCATGATCATTCAGGTGAGGGATGACCGGGGCAACCAGCACACCGACCGGCACACCTGCATCGGCCAGAGAACGCATCGTCTGCAAACGGCGTGCCGGTGTGGCTGCACGCGGCTCCATGCGGCGAGCCAACTCCGGATCAATGGTCGGCAGCGAGATCGCGACCGAGACCAGGCCTTTTTCCGCCATCGGGGCCAGCAGATCGAGATCGCGCACAATCAGCGCCGACTTGGTGACGATGGAGACCGGATGATTGAATTCGGCCAGTACGGCCAGAATTCGGCGGGTCAGTTTCAAACGCTTCTCCAGCGGCTGCCAGCCATCGGTATTGATGCCGAGCGCCACCGGGGCTGCGCGGTATCCCGGCTTCGACAGCTCGCAGCGCAGAAGCTCCGGCGCTTCCGGCTTGTGGAATATCATCGTCTCGAAATCGAGTCCCGGCGAGAGATCGAGAAAACTGTGGGCAGGACGCGCAAAGCAGTAGGGACAGCCGTGTTCACAGCCGCGGTAAGGGTTAATCGAGCGATCAAACGGGACATCGGGCGAGTTGTTATAGTTGATGATCGTCCGCGCCGAATCGGTGAGCAGCCGGGTTTGTGGCGACGGCTCATCATCCTGCCACCAGCCGTCGTCGAACTCCTCGCTCTGCTGCAGCGCGAAACGCCCCGCCGGATTGACCGTAGCCCCCCGCCCTCTCATCGCCGGCTTCTTCATGCCCGCATTGTTAGCGATACGCGTCGACTTGGGAAGATACAACGAGCGTGACGGATATCAGTTGCCGAGCATCCCCTTGAGCGCGCCGCCGAGCTTGTCGGTGGCGCCTGCTCCGCCAACACCGGACATCTGCGCCTTGATCGCATCGGCGGATTTTCCGAGATATTTATCCACACCGATTTTTGCCACCGAGCCCTTGATATTGCTCAGCATTCTGCCCGACAACTGTGTTGCCACTTCGGCTGCGGTTGCTCCGCCGCTCTTCTTACCGATATCGGTCATAACAATCCGCGGCAGCGCCACGGTCTGATCCTTGCCGAGGGCGGCAATGCGCACTTTCGCCGAAGTACCTTCAACAACAAGCTTGCGGATAATCATCTTCACCTGATTGCCGCCGGATGAGCCGGCCGACTTGTCACTCCCGCCTACGCCGAGGTTCTTTTTCAGCACATCGATATTGGAGACGCCCGACTTGTTGATTTCATAGACCACGGTCGGTGCGCCGATATGGATCTCATCGATGATAATCGGATTCTTGTTGATCGATGCGATATCGACCTTCGTACTGATCACGCCCAGAGCAAAGATATCCGGGTCGGTAAAGCCTGCCGGATTGGCCACGGTCAAACCGCTGATTTGCGCCTTGCCGTTCTTCAGCTCCAGCTTGACACTATCGACACGTACGGCGGTTTTTGTCGCCTCGGAGCCGTAGGTCTGGATAGCTTCCTTGACGATGCTGTCGAGATTCGCCCCCACATAGACCAGCGCTCCAACGGCAACCACCACCAACGCTGCCACAACAATCAATACTTTTTTCATAACCTGCCTCCAGCCGGCGCAAACCGGATTGTTTGCCTGATTGTAGGCGAGTACGGCGCTATAGGCAATTTCAGCCCTTTACCGCGGCTGTTGTGCAGCAAAGATCACGGCACTGCCGATACCCGCTTACGGAGCCGGGTTGGGGTAATACTGGTGTACTGTTTCGATCTGCTCCAGCACGTCGGCCGACAGATCAACATCGGCGCTGTCCAGGTTCTCATTCAGCTGTGCAAGGCTGGTAGCTCCGAGAATCACACTGCTGGTAAACCAGCGACTGCGCGCGAAAGCCAGCGCCATATGTACAGGATTCAGCCCGGCATCGGCGGCGATGCGCAGATATTCGGCAGTGGCCGGTTGCACATTCGGTTTGTTATAACGCTGACCAAAACCCGGAAACAGGGTAATGCGGCCGCTGGCCTCTGCATCGGCATGATATTTACCGGAGAGCCAGCCAAAGGCGAGCGGACTGTAAGCCAGCAGCCCTACTTCCGAGTGGCGACACACCTCGGCCAGACCGGACTCATAGGTGCGATTCATCAGGTGATAGGCATTCTGGATCGACACCACTTCAGGCAGGCCGAGTGCTTCGGCACAACGGATAAACTCAGCAACGCCCCAGGGCGTTTCATTGCTCAGGCCGATGTAACGCACTTTCCCAGCTGCCACCAGTTCGCCAAGCGCCTGCAACTGCTCGCTAATAGGCGTGGACTCATGCTCCTCTGACAACTCGTAACTGCTGCTGCCAAACATCGGCACATAGCGATCCGGCCAGTGAATCTGGTAGAGATCCAGATAATCGGTTTGCAGCCGGGCAAGAGAGGCATCAACGGCAGCATGGATATGTTCGGCGTTGATGCGCGGTCCGTTGCGAATCCACTTAAAGCCGCGCGACGGTCCTGCGATCTTGCTGGCGATAATGAGTTGGTCGCGCTCTCGCCCCTTCAGCCAACTGCCGATATAGCTCTCGGTGCGATGCACTGTCTCACCACGCGGCGGCACCGGGTACATCTCGGCTGTATCGATCAGATTCACCCCGCGATCAACGGCCAGATCAAGCTGCGCATGCGCCTCAGCCTCGCTGTTCTGCTCACCGAAGGTCATCGTACCCAGACTTAGCGCCGAGACCTGTAGATCACTGTTTCCAAGCTGCCTGTATTCCATTTACTCTCTCCGTAATCCGTCCGTCATTGCATCTGTGCTCCCTCGCTTTCAGGGCAGATAAACGCAGTAGGTACCCTTTCCCTTCGCCTTGGCCTGATAAAGTGCGATATCGGAGTGTTTCATCAGCGACTCCACACTATTTGCATGCGTGGGTATCATGGCAATACCAATACTGCTGCCCATGGAAAGGATATGGCCGTCAATTTCTACCGGCTGTGCAAACTGGCTGAGAACCTTTTCGGCCACATGCGTCACCTGGGTAATATCGGTAATATCTTCAAGAATAATGGCGAATTCATCGCCACCCAAGCGGCTGACTACGTCTGCCTTGCGCACCACATGTTTCAGTCTATCGGCGACTGTTCTGAGAAACAGGTCCCCGGCAGGATGGCCGTAGTTGTCATTAATATACTTGAAGTTATCCAGATCCAGCATCAACAGGGCGAGCCCGTTTTTTGAGCGCAGCGTCCTGTCAAAAGCATGTTCCAGATGGTTCATCATCGACAGACGATTATTCAGCCCCGTCAGGGCATCGGTCAGGGCCATCTCCTGATACATTTTTTCGGCTTTTTTGCGGTCGGTTATATCCAGAATCGCCCCGACGATGCCTTCAATATTTTCGTGACTCGCCTGAAAAACAGCCTTGTGAAACATCACATCGCGTACCGAACCGTCAGCATATTCAACCTGAGCTTCGTACACCTGGTGCTCGCGGCTTTCGAACAGGGCGCGATCAGCCTCAAAATAAACCTGAGCCAGCTCCTGATCAAACAGCTCATGTACCCCCTTGCCGATCAATTCACCGCGCGTTTTGCCGGTATATTGCTCAAACGCACGGTTGCAGCCGAGGTAACGCCCCTCGGTATCCTTGAAAAAAATCGGTGCCGGAACGGCATTGATGACGGCCTGAAGCAGGTATTTCTCCTGAATTTCAGCCGTATAACGTGTCGTATCGTTTGGTTCAGCATCCTTGCTCATAGGCGACCCTGATTACAAATGTCTGTGCTAAAAACAGCATCTTCAACAACAGCGACGTTAACACAACCATGTATCGGAAAAAACGTCCATACACAATAATATGACTAAACGAAGACTGGCAACGATCAGTTATTCTCCACCACCATCAGCTTGCCGTCCGCACCAGTAATTTTGGTACGCTGCAGCTTGCCGTCGCTGTAGCTGTACAACACCTCCAGATAAGCCTCGTAAATCCCGATTTACCGCATATGAGTGAAAGTTCAAATATTTTCTAATTCTTGCCAAAGAGTTTATACTTTCTTCTGGACGATTCGGGAGAATGCAATATTGTGGAAAAAACAACCTGACAACGGCGAAGTAGCACGACTGCCCGGAAACGGCGCTACCCCGGATGAGTCTGCAGCCCGGTTGCATACAGCTGGAGTCGGTAACCAGTCCGACTCCCTGCAGGCAGAACAGGTCAGACTACTCTATTCCCACCTGCCTGTATCCATTGCAATCAGTGCGATGCTTGCTGCGATCCTGATCAGCATTCAGTCATCAGTAATCGACCCTGTCCTGCTATTTGGGTGGTTCGCTATCCTTGGCGCGGTGTTAATAGGCCGAACAGGGTTGTTTATCGCCTGGAAACGACAAGCAAGCACAACTTACCCTGCCGATACTGATCGCTGGCTGTTTCGCTTTCGGGTCGGCATCGTCATTACCGGTATCGTTTGGGGGCTTGGCGGCATTTTGCTCTCACCAGCCAGAGATATCGCACATACAATCTATATTTCATTCACATTAGCCGGACTATGTGCAGGAGCAGCCTCGACTCTGGCCATTGACCGTAAATCGCTGATGGGCTTCATAGTGCCTCCCCTGGTATCGCACGCTGTGTTCCTGGCTGCCGAAGGTGATGTGATCTTTCTCGGCTTGAGCGCGATGATTCTGCTGTTTTTAATGTTTTTGCTATTCAGCGGACGGCAATCCGAACTCCGATTCGAGGAGAATTTTAACCTGCGCATCAAGGCGAGCGAAAATGAATCCAGATTACTTCAGATACTGGAGAGCAGCCCCATTGCCACTCGCATCGCGGATGCAGCCAGCAACCGGGTGGTTTTTGCCAATAGTTGTTACGAAAACCTGATCGAATTGCCGGCTGGAAAGGTTATTGGCGCCAAGCCATCCAGCTATTACGCCCACCCGGAAGAGTATACCGAAGTCGTGAAAATGCTCGCCGGCGGTGGGCAGGTCGTGAACCGACAGGTCGAGATTCGCTCGCCCGGGTCACCTCAATGGACCAAATGGGTGTTGGCCTCTTATTTCCCAATCGAATACCAGGAAAAGCCGGCCGTGCTTGGCTGGTTTTACGATATTACCGAACGTAAACTTATGGAAGATAAGGTCGAGTACCAAGCCTTTTACGATACACTCACCGGACTGGCGAATCGATCACTGTTTCACAACACCCTGCATCAGGCGATAGCCAATGCCAAACGTGAAAAATGTTCCCTTGCGCTTATATTTGTCGATCTGGACAAATTCAAACCCGTCAACGACCAGTTCGGACACGGCATCGGAGACCTGCTGCTGAAGGCAGTTGCAGATCGCATCACTGGTTGCCTGCGAGAATCCGACTCCGCAGCCCGAATAGGTGGCGATGAATTTGTTGTTCTGCTCCCCTCGGTAGGAGTCATAAAAAATGCCTTGAAGATCGCAGAGAAGGTTCGGCATGAATTAAATCAACCTTTCGAAATCGAGGGGCTGACTCTCAATATATCCTCAAGCAACGGAGTAGCCCTCTATCCGGATCATGCCGATGATGCCGAGCAACTCATCAAACGGGCAGACATCGCTATGTATTATGCCAAAACCGAGGGAAAAAATAGTGTAAAAGCATATCGACCGGAAATGAGCGCTCAAACCAACCAGGAGCTATGACTGCGCCTGCCCTCATTTCCGGTAGATTTGTCGGTATAGGACCGGAGGTTACAGACAAAGCCAATACCCTATCAGCTATTCGCGGCAATCTAGTCCACATTGGGCTCCCGATTGTAAGCACATCGAACTGAGACGGTGCATTGAAACAAGACTTCGTCTGGAACGGTTTACATGTCAGTTTCGTTACAGCAAGAAAAAAGGCTCAGAAACACCGGGTTTCTGAGCCTTCATGAATCCTGTTGGATTCTCTTTTGGTACTCCCAAGGGGAATCGAACCCCTGTTTCCGGCGTGAGAGGCCAGCGTCCTAACCGCTAGACGATGGGAGCATCTTTGCGGGGGTGCGATTTGTACTGTTATCCGAGCGATTCGTCAACGTTAATCAAACGCGACACTGTTTCACGCAGGATTTTTTCCCTGCCTTTGATGTGTCGCTTGACCAGATAGGCATTGGCACCGGCATCCAGTGCGAGCTGTCGATCCTCATCAGCCTCGCGCGTAGCGATAATGAGGATAGGAATGTGCGCAAACTCCGCCTGCTCGCGTAAATGACGAATCAGACTGATACCATCCATCTCCGGCATCTCGACATCCGAGACCAGTAGATCATAGCCGTGCAGACCAACCTTCTCGAGCATGTCGGATGCACCGATAGCGGTATCGACCTGAAAACCGAGCGCTTCGAACATCGATTTCTCCACCTGCAGGGCGATAGTGGAATCATCCACCAGCAGAATACGTCGTCCGGTATAGAGCGACTTACCGTCACGCAATTTATCGACATCAACATCCGGAGTCGTCCGCCACATCAGCTTCAGGCCGTCCGGTTCAATCAATAACAGCACTGAACCGTCATCAATAATTGCGCAGCCCATCAGCCCGACAGGGTGGTAATATCGCAGATAGGGATCGATCTCCCGAACCATCAACTGTTGCGTATCGAACAACTCATCAACAACCAGCCCCAGATAACCTTCAAGGTGTTCGACAATCAGAATACCCGAATTCGCATCCGGCGCACTCTCCTCACCCATCATCAGTGCCGTTCGCAGATCAATCAGCGGCACCCTGTGCTGTTCATAGTCGATATAGCCCCGCGCATAGGGTCCGTGTCCCTGCCGGATCGTCTGCTCCTGCAGGGGCAACACTTTTTTCACCAGATTGCTGATCATACCAAAGCGCTGATCGGCGATGCGGAAAACAATAACCGGCTGCAAACCGATTGCCACCGGCAGTGTCAGGCGAAAACGGGTTCCTCTGCCCTTTTCAGTATGTATATGAATCGTCCCTCTGAGCTCACGCATGACATCCTGCACCACGCTCATGCCCATGCCTCTGCCTGCCAGATCATCGACCACACTGCGTGTAGAAAAGCCCGGATGAAAAATAAGCTCCAGAACCTCCCTGTCATCCATATCGACGGCTTCCGCGTCACTGATCAACCCTTTGGCAATAGCTTTTGTACGCAGTTCGTCCACATCCATACCAAGACCGTCATCCATCACATCGATGGAAACAAGCCCACCCGTCCGGCGTGCAGTCACGGTAATCTGCCCCTCTTCTGGCTTGCCCGATGCAAGCCGCATGGCACTGTTTTCAATACCATGGGCAATAGCATTATTGACCAGATGAACCAACGGCTCCGTCAGTGATTCAGCCGCAAGTTGATCCATCTCAATCGACTCACCGGTAATCAGCAATTGTACTTTTTTGCCGCTACGGCCGGCCACATCGCGCACCGTACGCGGAAACACCGAAAATACGCTGGCCAGCGGCCTGAGCATCAAGCCAAACACCTGATCGCGCAAATCATCGAGCATGGCTGCCGAACGCTTGTGCTGATGGTGCAATTCTCCGGCCAGAATCTGCGCCTGCCTGCCCTGCCGCTCCAGATCTGCAGCCAATACCCTCATGCCATGGCCGCCATCTGATCCGGTCAGTGCCTGTATACGCTCTTTCATGGCCGTTATATCGTCAGCCAGCTTGCGCAGCCGGGCTTCGGATGCATCCGGACGATAACGATCCGAGCCAAGCTCAATAATCTGATTGGACAGTCGCAACAGGCGGGCTCTGTCCACTCGCAGGAAATTACCGGAGTTCTGTTGAGACTCGGGTTGTTGTGCAGGCACAACTTCGTCCGGCGGCCTGAAGTCAATCGGTGTAGATGCCACCGGAGCACTCTCGCTGCCAGCCCCGACAGAGAGATCGGTCGCCGCATTTTCACCGCGTTCCAGAGATTCCTCAATGGAGCCCTTGATCGCAACGAGCAATGCTTTTGGCACCTGTCGCTTGCGTTTGCGGGCTTTGCCACTGCGTGGTGCGCTATCCGGCGCAGCAGATGAGGCAGCAACTTTTTCTCCCGGCACAGCAGGCGTGTTTGCATGCTCCACCCCTGCCTGCAAATCCGGAGCAGGCTCACGCTTTGTAGCGGCGGCTAACGAGTTTTCCAACGAGTCCTTGATAGTCGCCAGAACATCTCTGGACACCTTGCCATTACGTCGCACCCCTTTGCCGCCCTGCCTTGTTTTTGGCTTCTGTTTGGCCCTGTCCGATTGCGTATCGGCTTGCTCAGACATGTTGTTCGATTTTTCCGCTGAGGATTTGATAGCGGCGTCCGGAGCAGGAGTACACAACTGTTGGAAGCGCTCATACAGCAATGACGTATCCAGCCTGCGTTTGGCATCATGATGGCCGATACGCTCCTGTAGCGCATCATGCACATCATAAAGAAACTGGGTCAATGCATCGACATCTTCAGGCGAGTGCCTGATGGTATATTCCATAGCATCTTCAAACAGATGCCCCAGCTCACTGACATCCTGCACACCCAGCATTTGCGCTGAACCCTTGATTGTATGCGCATCCCGGCGCATCAGATTCAGGCCATCGCTGTCAAGGCTCCCCGCCTCCAGCAATACCAGCCTGCGATTGATTGACAGCAGGCGTTCTCTGGCCTCATCAAAAAATGAGGCAAGAAAACCCGACACATCAAACTCAGACATATCGCTCAGGACATGTGCAGCAGGCTTTCAGAGGCTTCGCTCAAACGAGCCGATGCCTCTTTATGCGCCTTCATTTTGTCACCGGAGATATGCAGTAGCTCGGAAATGTGCTGGAGCGCCTGCAGAATTTTCACATTCCGATCACTCTGCCGCTCGGCTCCCTGTAACAGGATCAATGTAGCCTCGATATTTTTCAGCGACACACTCTCCAGCCGCTTCAACACATCCACCGTTTGCCCGCAACTCTCAAGATAACTCTCCAGCTGTTTCACATCGTCATTGCTGCCTGCAACACGACTTGCCGCATCAACAGCCAGCTGCAGATCTGCACGTATGTTATCGAGATATTCGCGTGTCTGTCCCGCCATACGCTGCACTTCACCGGTAAAGCTGCCCGGAACGTTTTCGCTGCCGTCAATCGACGCATTGAGCACCAGCAACTGGCTCTCATCGGCAATATCCTGAATCCTGTCCAGTCCGCCGGCCACCTGCTCAAGCCTGCTTTCAAGCTCGGCTACGCGCTGAGGAATAGCAATCATGGACTCGCGAACGCCAGCCATGCCGGCAGCAAGGGCCTCTGCTTCCGCCGCGCCCCCTCTGGCAAATGAGGCCGCAATCTTCCAGTTCTTTTCCAGCGCCTTGATATTCACTGTCATCTTCTTGCCTGCATCGGCAATCAACGCCAGGCCTTTTGTCACTCGCTCCATAAAACGCGACTGCTGCTCGGTAGCGCCCGACTGTAACTCGCTGACTTCCAGGATATCACCTACGCTTTCGGCAACGCTGCTGGAGGCCTTCGACACCACCACGGCACGGGAGAGCAGCCCGCGATTAAGAAATTCCAGCAACAATACAATCAGTACAATAAAGGCCAGCAGGATATACATCTGCATTCTGGTATCCTGTTGATATTGAACCGAACGCTCGTTCAACCGGCTTTCAAGCCCGCTGACAATCACCGACAGCTTTTTCTGGGCGGCCAGCACAAGGTTCTGAGCCAGCAGCGTGACCTGAGCCGCCTGATCAGCCGGAATTTTATTGTCAGCCACATCATTGGCCATATTCATCACTTCGGACATCAGACCCGCCACCTGATTCAGCGCCTTTTGATCCTGCCCGTTCAGGCCGGGAATCGCCTTCACGCTGTCATAGCTTTTCCGGTAATCGGCCACAGCCTGCCTGAGTTTGGTGAAATTCTTCTCTTCCGCCGTCAGCGTGAAATCATTCATCGGCACCATGATATTGGACAGGGACGCTTTAAACTGTTCAATCCGGAACTGATCCTTGTATTCGTTTTCCAGATGTTGCATGCCCAGACTGCCCCGCCACGATGACGCAAACACAATACCGATCAGCACCAGAAACAGCAGCAATGACAGCATAAAATTGCGCCTGGCCAGACCGCGCAAGGATCTTTGCCTGGATGTGCCCGGATCAACCTGCCTGTTCATATCCCCTCTCCTCATAAAACTCTCATACTCGATAGCGCTGCAACATTGGCAACGAATCAATCATCCTGTTCATCTGTTGCAATAGCAATATTCGCCACTCATTCACCTACCCGGGCAATCCGGCTTTCTCACCATGCAAAAGCTGTCTGCAATCAAGCACAGATACCGGCAGATCGTCGACTGTAATCTGCTGGACAAGGCACTCCCCCGTCAGCTCATGTTCAGGAATCCGTCTGATACCAAGCACGTTGTCAACCTGAATACCTACATGCATGGCAGGGTCACGCAATAACAGAAACCGCGTATGTGTAGTTCCGGGCTGTTCAGCAGATGGCAACATTGTCACGCGGCCGGCATCAATGATGCATACAATCTGGCCATGAATATTGGCCAGGCCCAGCAAATGATCCGGTCCCATTGGAACCGGCGTAAGCTCATGCGGACGCAACACCTCCCTGATCTGGGATGAACGTATCAGGGCAGGCTCACCACCGATCACCACATGCAACATATCAAGCATCTATGCCGGCCTCTGCTGACGGGACATACATACGTTGTTCATCCCCGCCCTCCCCTGTGATAAATATGCTCGTAGAGGCTCAGTGTTTTGCGCACGCGCGCCTGCAACTTCAGCGGTTCTACCGGCTTGCCGATATAATCGGCCGCGCCGGCTTTCAGCCCCTGAACCTCATCCTCTTCACTACGTCTGGCTGTCAGCAGAATCACCGGCACATCATCAAAACGGTCCTGTTCGCGCATCTGTTTCAGCAGCTCCATACCGGTCATATTCGGCATCTCGCAATCGGTAAGTACCAGACTGGGTTTCATCCGCTGAAGCATATCCCAGGCTTGTTGGCCGTCTTCGGCCTGCAATACTTTATAACCATCGGCATCGAGCACAAACTCGACCAGATTACGTACGCTGCTGGAATCATCAACCACCAGAACCGTCTGTTGATCACTGGCAATCGTATAGCGGGCATGCTCCTTATCCCGTCGCCGCTGCACTTCCCCATAGCTGATAAACTGATGATTCTCGTCCAGGTGGTCGTTCAGGTCGAAACCTTCGGGTACCGTACAAACACGCATAACCTCCGGCAGACTGGTCTGACCCGCCAGAGCCTTGGACATCCCGTCCTCAAACAGTGTCAGCATATCCTCATCGCGTGCGGCCTGCATCAACTCCCGATCCGTTGCCCCGCGCGCAATCAACTTGCGTATACGATCACTCACATAGAGCACTTCATGCACGCCCATGCGCCCTTTATAGCCGATATTCATACAGTGCTTGCAACCGGCCTTGTCATAAAACCTGACACCCTCCGGAATACCCAAACGCTCGATGAGCTCATCTGTCGGTTTCGATTCCACGCGACATTGAGGGCAGAGACGGCGCACCAGTCGCTGGGCGACAATCAGGTTTAACGATGAGGCAAGCATGCTTGGCTCGATCCCCATATCGAGCAGTCGGGTGACCGTTGAAGGCGCATCATTGGTATGCAGCGTGGAGAGCACCAGATGGCCGGTTTGCGCCGCATGCAGCGCAATTTCGGCCGTCTCCTCATCACGAATCTCACCCACCATCACCACATCCGGGTCCTGACGCAAAATCGAACGCAATACAGCCGCGAATGTCATGCCTGCCTTCGGATTCACCTGTACCTGATTGATGCCTGCTATCTGAAATTCAACCGGATCTTCAATCGTGATCAGGTTCATCTCCTCATTCTGGATGTGGTGCAGAAAAGAGTAGAGTGTTGTCGTTTTACCGCTGCCGGTTGGTCCTGTCACCAGCACGGCACCGGTCGGTTGCTCAATACACTGGCGAATATGTTTGTAGGCCGTCTCTTCAAAACATAACACATCCAGATTCAGTGCCAGACCGCCCTGATCCAGAATACGCATCACTACTTTTTCACCATGCATGGCCGGCAGCGTGGAGATACGCATATCGTAGCTCTTGCCCAGCATTTTGACTCGGGCACGGCCATCCTGAGGTGTGCGTGTATTGGAGATATCCAGTTTCGACATAATCTTGATTCTGGAGACAACCAGCGGATGGGCCTTGGAGGGGAAACGAATCATCGGACGCAGACGTCCGTCCACACGCAAGCGCACAACACTCTGCTTGTCACCCGGTTCGATATGGATGTCGGACGAGCCGATTTTCATCGCCTGCACAATCACGCCGTTGACCAACTTAATGATCGGAGAGTCTTCCGCTCCCCGTTTCAACTCATCGAGATTAGCCGTCTCCTGTGTCGAATCCATCTCCTGGGTGAGTGCATGCTCATCATCCAGGTCATCCATTGCCGCAGTAAAGGCAGAATCTCCATCCTGATACGACTCATTGATCTTGTGCAGAATCTGGTCGGGCCGGGCAAGCCTGGGCACAATCCGCCGGCCAAGTTTAAAACCCAGCGCATCAAGCATAGAGACGTCCAGCGGCGTCGCCGTAGCAATCACGATATCCGTTTCATTCCGGCCAACCGGAACAAACATATACTGATAGCAGAGCTTCTCCGGACACAGCTCCATCAGCTGCGGATCGATGACCGTCTTTGAAATATCTATATAGGATGTCTTATAGAGTCTGGAGAGTGCATTGAACAGCGCGTCAACATCAACGCCCTCCGTCTCGATCAGCGCGGCGAGCAGACTCTTCTTTTTTGCCAACCCTAACTGCTCAGCTTCACTCAATTGAGCTTCTGTCAGTATGCCGGATTGAATCAGTTGCCGTTGATATTTTAAGTGCATGACACCCTGTACCCGCTCCTGCTTATTATTTGCAGCGCCTTAACATTAGCATTTAACTGTTTATACACAAAGGATATCAGGATCATACAACCTGAGGCCCTGTCCGTTCGAGTCTCAAACACGCACCTGCAGGGAAATGCTCCCTGTGCCCGGAGTTTGCGCTGCCTGTCGCAAAGCCTGTCAAACAGGGGGTGCGCTCTTAGTCACCGGAGCTGACATTGGCATAAAATGCGATACCGCTGTCCTTATCCTCATACAACTCCACCCAGGCATCGATACCCTGCTCGGTATCAGGCAGGCTGGACATCGGAATAATCGCCGTAACATTGGCATTGAGTGAGTCCAGAATTTTGCACAGACCACCCAGTTCAAAATCTGTATTATCGGTCGTACTGTGGTCGCGAAAACTCAGGCTGCAATTGATGCCGATATCATTCAGACCTTCAGAGGAATCGCGCAGCACATCCTGCTGGATATTGATCACATCCCCGTCCACCGAGTTACGCGTATGCGAAAGCAGCAACACCTGCGATCCTTGCATGGCCGTGATAAAACTGCTGAATTTTCCCAGCACAATGGCTTCAAATTCAAAGTTATCATCAACCTTCTGGAAGATGGCAAAGTTTATATTTCTGATCTCGCCCGCACCCGATATCTGCGGCACTGCCGTCGATAGCAAACCGAGAAAAATAAGCGGCAGCACATAAAAACGCACAAATCGCATGGATAAAACCCCTTCCCTCATTCTAATGATCCTGTTGTCCGTTCAGTCTGAACTGACATTGGCATAAAATGCGATACCGTTGGCTTCATCCTCATACAACTCCACCCAGGCATCGATACCCTGCTCGGTATCAGGCAGGCTGGCCATCGGAATAATCGCAGTAACATTGCTATTGAGAGAATCCAGCATTTTGCACAGACCGCCCAGTTCGAATGACGTATCATCATCCGTGCTGTGATCGCGAAATGTCATATGACAATTGATGCCGATATCATTAAGCCCTTCAGATGAGTCGCGCAGCACATCCTGTTGGATATTGATCACATCCCCGTCCACCGCGTTTCGCGTATGCGAAAGCAGCAACACCTGCGATCCTGGCATGGCCGTGATAAAACTGCTGAATTTCCCCAGCACAATGGCTTCAAATTCAAAGTCGGCATCAACCTTCTGGAAGACGGCTATATTCACATGTCTGAGCTCGGCCGCCCCCGAAACAAACGGCATTGCCACCAGCAGCAACGCAAGCGTGAAAACATTATAGCGAACGAATCGCATAGATAGCGTCTTCCATCATCTGATTGATTTTGTCCTTCATGGCACTGCGCATCCGGTCAACATCCTTTTTATCCAGACCGGCTTTTTCAAGTTCATCAAAATCTTTCATGCTGCCCATCGCATCACGCAGTTTTTTCAGGATCAGGTTCAGACGTTTCATTCCATCCACAGCATCTGCCGCGCAGGCATGCTGAAACCCGAATGAATAATTCGAAGACGTACCCACCGGAACCGACACCCCCAACAACAGTGCCAGCGCCATTGTTATCACCACTTTTTTCAAGACAATCCCCCCAACTCCCTCATAATCGAAAACACCCGATAGAAGCAGCTGCGCCAGGAACTGTCAAGAAATTACCGCTGTAAATCAGGTAACATAGAGCCCCTTTTTTCCACCGCAACATGAAGCCCGTGCTCTCCCGCACACGCCGGCTTCCCCTTCGCGCAACAGATTCATAGAGTGAGCGCGTGATTGCATATCTGAGCAAGCGTCTGGCCGCAATGATTCCATTGCTGTTCGGCATTACCATTATCTCCTTCGGCATGATGCATCTGGCGCCGGGCGAGCCAAGCGTGGTCGGTCAGGAGTTCAATCCCAAGGTCTCTGCACAGGATATCGAACGGCTGCGTTCCTATTACGGGCTGGATAAACCGCTGTATGAACAATACTGGCACTGGCTTAAACGACTGGCAGTGCTGGACTTCGGTCAATCGTTCTCTGCCGACGGACGTGCCGTACTGGACAAGATAAGCGAGCGCATCCCTGTGACGCTATCAATCAACATGCTGGCCATGCTGTTCATTATTCTCATTGCCATCCCCATTGGCGTAGCCAGCGCCGTACGGCGGGACTCCTGGTTCGACAAGGGTATGACCGTGTTCGTTTTTATCGGCTTTGCCATTCCCTCCTTCTGGCTCGGCCTGCTGTTGATGATCGGTCTCGGCGTCAATCTGGAGTGGCTGCCTGTTTCCGGCCTGCATGACTACAGCTGGCAGCAGATGGGATTCTGGCAACAACAACTGGATCTGTGCGAGCACCTGCTGCTGCCGGTTTTCGTTTCGGCTATCGGCGGACTGGCCGGCATGAGTCGATTTATGCGCACCGGCATGCTGGATGTGATTCGGGCCGACTATATCACTACGGCACGCGCCATGGGCGTGCCGGAAGGTACGATCCGCTACCGGTTGGCACTGAAAAACGCCATTCTGCCTATCATCACGCTGCTCGGCCTCTCCATCCCCGGCCTGATCGGCGGCTCGGTGATTGTCGAGCAGCTCTTCTCCCTGCCCGGCATGGGCCTGCTCTTTTTCGAAGCAGTCATGTCCCGCGATTATCCGCTGGTGATGGGTATTACCGTTATCGGTGCCGTGCTGACCCTGCTGGGCAACCTGATTGCCGACATCGCCTACGCCTGGGCTGATCCGCGCATACGCCATGGTCGTGATGCATGAATAACGCTGCCCTGAAAACATCCACCCTGCCCAACGCCATGCAGCGATTGCTGGCCCATCCGCTCATCGTTGCAGGCGGCACCATTGTGGCCGTTGTAGCTGTGCTGGCTCTGCTGGCACCGTGGATTGCACCCTATGACCCGACCAACATCGATGTCAGTGTCATTCTGATGCCGCCATCATGGCAACACTGGTGTGGCACAGACACGCTGGGCAGGGATGTCTTTTCCCGCATGCTCTTTGGCGCACGCGTATCGCTGGCCGTCGGTCTGGTTGCCGTTGGCATCTCACTGGTCATCGGCCTGATACTCGGAGCCATCGCCGGCTATGCTGGCGGCCGCACCGATGCCATGCTGATGCGCGCCACCGATATGGTACTCTGCTTCCCCACATTCTTCCTGATTCTGGCCGTAATCGCATTTCTTGAGCCATCAATCTGGAATATCATGATCGTCATCGGCCTGACATCATGGATGGGAGTGGCCCGTCTGGTACGGGCTGAGTTCCTCAGCCTCAGGCAGCGCGAGTATATTGCCGCAGCAGAAGGTCTCGGCGTATCGGCTGTGCGCATCATGTGGCGCTATCTGCTGCCCAACGCCATGGGGCCGGTGCTCGTATCGGCCGTGCTCGGTGTTGCAGGCGCCGTACTGGTGGAATCCGGCCTCTCATTCCTTGGTCTGGGCGTTCAACCGCCGAACCCCTCCTGGGGCAACATCCTGACCGAAGGTAAAGACAATATTCAAATCGCCTGGTGGCTCTCCATGTTCCCGGGCCTTGCCATCCTGATCACGGTGCTTGGCTATAACCTGCTCGGCGAAGGCCTGCGCGACTACTTCGATCCCAAACTCAGGTGAGTAACCATGATGGATGATCGGCACTACATGCAGAAAGCGCTGCTACTGGCTGAAACGGCAGCCGCAAACGGCGAGGTACCGGTTGGCGCACTGGTGGTATTGCCGGACGGACGTGAGTTTGCCGGCCATAATGCCCCGATCACCCTGCACGATCCTTCCGCCCATGCGGAGATGCGCGCCATGCGTGCCGCCTGTGCCGCAGTTGGCAATTACCGCCTGAATGATGCCACCCTCTATGTCACACTGGAGCCGTGCACGATGTGTGCCGGTGCAATCGTACACGCACGCATCGGGCGCGTGGTTTACGGGGCTGATGATCCCAAAACAGGCGCGGTCACATCTCTCTATCAGATTCTTGCCGATCATCGGCTGAATCATCAGCCGACAGTCACATCCGGCGTCATGGCCGATGAATGCAGCGCCCTGCTAAAGAATTTCTTCCGCCGCCGCAGACAAAACAGGGGAACCGTCGCAAACTGAGTCTCCGCATGCCAGGCAGAAAGTTGCTTGTATTCCTTAAATATGTTATGAATAGCACCATGATTCATTGCAGAAGGTGATTTTTTGAGCAAACAGTGGTTTGACGGAAAATCGGAGACCATGCAAACCTTCATCAGGTTTGTCGGGATTTATCTGCCTTTGATGCTATTCATCATGGGCATCTCATGGGCTTATTACCTTTCTGAAGAGAGTCAGTCTCTTGATGTATTGCGTTATCAGGAAACCTTCCATGTCGAATTGCAAACCAAGACGTTCCAACATGAATTCCAGTCGATTATTTCCGACCTGCTGGTGCTATCCGCCCACCAACAGATGGAGCTGATCGCCGATGACTCCGGAGAAGCTGACGACGCCGCGCTGGCCGATGAGCTCCTCTCCTTCTGCCGCTACAAGAAAATGTATGATCAGGTACGTTTTATGGATACAACTGGCATGGAGCGAGTGCGGATCAATTTCAATGGCGGCCATCCGGCTATCGCGCCAAAAACAGCGTTGCAAGACAAAAGCGGGCGTTATTACTTCAAGGATACCATTCGCCTTAAACAGGGCGAGGTGTTTGTCTCCCCTCTTGATCTGAATATCGAGAACGGAGCCATTGAACGACCATTCAAACCGACCATCCGTTTCGGCATCCCCGTCTTCAATAGCAAGGGCGAGAAACGGGGCATTATCGTGTTGAATTATTTCGCGGATCAGCTCATTACACAGTTGGAAAAGAGCTTGCATGACCCACTTGCCCCGGGCTTTGGCATGCTGCTCAACAGCGATGGCTATTTCTTCAAGGGGATACGCAATGAGGATGAGTGGGGCTTCATGCTCCCCGGCAGAAAAGAGAGGACATTTTCGCATCTGTTCCCCAATGAATGGGGTAAAATTGCGCAATCCCTGTCCGGCCAGTTTATCGATACCAAAGGACTCTTCACCTTCACAACGGTTTTTCCACTTGCCGAGGGTCTAAAATCAAGCGCCGGTTCGCCCGGTGCATGGAATGCCAGCGTCAGGGACCTCGACGCAAAGCAGTACCTCTGGAAAATCGTCACATTCATACCACGCGCATCCATCCTTGGCATGACGCATGATTTGCGCCAGGCGATTTTATTCTCCAATATGTTGATCGCACTGCTGGCTGGCACAGCTATCTGGCTGCTATCCGGGGCGATTACCAAACGCAAGGCTGCTGAGAAAGAACTGGTGCATATGGCCCACTTCGATCTGCTGACAGGGCTGCCGAACCGCCCCCTGCTTTACGACCGTCTGGACATGGCTATGGCCCATGCGCACCGCGAAAAAAAGAAACTTGCCGTTATGTTTCTTGACCTGGATGGTTTCAAGGAGGTGAATGACCAACTTGGCCATCAGGCGGGAGATGAGGTATTGCAAGAGGTGGCGCACCGCCTGCAACAGTGCGTAGGCCGACAAACAGATACCGTTGCAAGACTGGGCGGAGACGAGTTTGCGCTGCTGCTGGGCACCATCAAAGACGGACAGGATGTGGAAACAATCGCCGCAAGAGTGATCGAATCGCTGGGTGAACCTGTCATGCTCAGCGATGGGCAACCGTGCAACATCGGCGCCAGCATCGGTATAGCAATTTACCCGGAGCATGGCCTCTCTCAGGATGAACTGTTGAGTAACTCGGATACCGCCATGTATTCCGCCAAAGAGAACGGAAAAAACAATTATCGCTTCTGCTCCTGAAAGGCTTCGGGCCAGATCATTCAAACGTCGGTGGCGATTCATCCTCTTATAAGTGGCCATGTCAGGCGATACACATTCAAAGCTATAGAATATCCACAAATCACAAGGGAGATTATTATGACAAAAGAAGCAGATGTTGCAGCAGCAGTTTCAGGTTTTTATCAAGCGTTGAATATACTGTTTACCGGCGATGCTGAGCCGATGAAAAATGCGTGGTCGCATGCAGATGACAGCAGCTATATGGGGCCCGATGGACTTTATCTGCGCGGCTGGGAACAGATAAAAGCGATGTGGGAGCATGTCGGCGCGCTGAAGCTTGGCGGTTGTGTAAACCCGAAACAGTTGAATACGGTAGTTGGAGCAGACATGGCCCTGATCACATGCGTGGAGAGCGGTGAAAATGAAGTGGATGGTCAGGCTGAAACAGTTGGCATTCGTTCATCTACGGTCTTTCGCAAAGAGGGCGATGTCTGGAAAGTGGTCGCTCATCAGACAGATCTGTTGTCCTACCTGGCAGGGTAATATATAACGCTGGCTTGGGCTATTGGGACTCTGTATAGAGCCCGCTAATGGTCGCATCGTCAACCCACTGGAAGTGCATTGCGAATTTTACCTCCGGGAGATATTACCATGTTAAATATGAATTTTTCCGAGCGCCTTGTGGTAGAAACGCATCTAATGCCCTGGCTGCCAAGCCCCATAGAAGGTATCGAACGCAAGTTGCTCGCACGCGAAAATGCCGAATCGGGACACGCCACAAGTATAGTCCGTTATGCCGCCGGCGCTCGCTTTGCCCCCCACTCACATCCCCATGGGGAAGAGATTTTTGTTTTGGATGGGGTTTTCTCTGACGAGAATGGCGATTATCCGGCGGGCAGCTATATCCGTAACCCGGCAGGCAGCTCCCATACACCCTTCAGTAAGCGGGGCTGCACACTGTTCGTGAAGTGTGCACAGTTTACCGAAGGGGACACATCGAGTGTTCGCATCAACACTAATCATGCTCTCTGGCACCCAGGGCAAGGTGGCTTGAAAGTCATGCCACTGCACAGTTTCGAGGGCGAGAATACGGCACTGGTTCAATGGCCGGAGAATGAGCGCTTTCTCCCTCACAGGCACTTTGGAGGAGAGGAGATACTGGTGTTGTCGGGCACCTTCATGGATGAGTATGGCCAGTATCCAGCCCTTAGCTGGTTACGTAGCCCTCATATGAGTCAGCACCATCCCTTCGTGAAAGAAAAGACGTTGATTTTGGTTAAAGTCGGGCACCTGCCAGTAGCCTGAGCATCCCTGACAAACTCATGGCAAGCTGCCGCTTACCTGAACTGCCCCCCCCACGCCCACCGGGGAGCCCGATGCCTGCTACTCTACGGAGAGCGCTGCCTCGGCCTTGAATTCGCGGCCGAGCAGGAAGAATTCGGATGAGGTTTTGCGACTGGCTGCCGGCTTGATGTTTTTGATTTTTTTGAAGGAGAGGCCGAGCTCCTTACGGAAGGCATCGTAACCCTCGCCCATAAAGGTTTTCATCAGGATATCGCCACCCGGTCGCAGATACTGTCTGGCAAAGTGCAACGTCATCTCATTCAGACCGATCATGCGCATCTGATCCACCAGTTTGTCACCGGCCATCTCGGGCGCCATATCGGACACCACCAGATCAACCATGCGTCCCTGCAGCGCCTCTGCCAACGCCGCCTGCCCATCCGGTGAATCGAAATCACCCTGAATCAGCGTCACGCCGGTAATACCGTCCAGCGGTAACAGGTCAATGCCAATTACAATGCCACCGGGACCAACACGTCTGGCCAGCTCCACACTCCATGAGCCCGGTGCACAACCGAGATCGACAACCACTGCATTTTTGCTGATTTTCAGGCCATGCTCATCGAGAATTTCGGTCAGTTTGAATGCCGCGCGCGAGCGCTTCCCCTCTTTCTGGGCCCGCTTGACGTGCGGATCGTTGCTGTGCCGTTGAAACCATGCGGAAGTTTTGCGGGCTGCCTTGCTTTTGGATTGCTGTGCCATCTGTTACCTCTTTTTTTACCCTGGCGAACGCGGAAGAAATAGTTGAAGCAATATCGGAGACCTCTGCCGAAACAAGCATCTTACCCATTATGCCCCCGTCGCTTTTATTCCTTCATGTGCCAGCCGCTGCGCCAGAGCTGCCAGCAGGCGATAACGGTCACCACCACGGTTACCAGCACCACGCCGACCGATGCATAGGGATCGGTATCGCCAACCCCGAGAAAACCGTAACGGAACCCGTCGGTCAGATAAAAGAATGGATTGGCATGGTTGATCACTTGCCAGAATTCAGGCAGTTGCTTCACCGAATAAAACACCCCGGAGAGAAAGGTCAGCGGCAGGATGACAAAGTTGGTAACCATCGCCACCTGATCGAAATCCCGTGCCCACATGCCGCCGATCAAACCCAGGCCGCCCATAATAATTGAGGCGCATATACCGTATAACAGGACAATGCCCGGGTGCGGCATCGACAGGTCAACAAACGGCATCAATACAAGCAGAAACACCGTTGCCACGACAACCGCACGCACAACCGCACCGGCCAGAAAGGCAACCACCACCTCAAATGCAGAGAGCGGCGCCATCAGCAGGTAGATATGCATACCCATCACCTTGCCCATGATCATCGAACTGGAGGTATTGGCAAAAGCATTCTGCAACATCGCCATCATGGCCAGACCCGGCACCAGAAAGGTGAAATAATCGACATTCATACCCGGCACATGACGATCACCCATGGCATAGCGGAAAATAACCAGATAGAGCATCGCGGTCAGCGCCGGAGTCATAATCGTCTGCATCTTTACTTTCAGAAAACGGCGCACTTCGCGCAAAAACAGGCTCCATGCGCCCAGTAAATTCCACTGCCTCATGACTTGCACTCCGCCGCCGCATCATCTCCGCCGGCACGTCTGGTCAAACGCAGGAACACATCTTCCAGATCTTCACTGCGCACGCCGGCATCCAAAGGCGGTCCGAAACGGGCAACGGCCGCCTGATAGGTTTGATGGAAGGTCGAATCTCCATTTTCGCTCCTGCCCAGTTTCAGGCAAACACCCTCATCGCTGCTGCGCGGCTCAAGCCCCGCCAGTGCGTCGTGATCGGCGTCGGTGAGCGTCACAGCCTGACCGTAGTTCAGCCACAGATAAGAGCTGGCAATATCGCGCATCAGCGCCCGCATCGGTTGTGCGGTCAACAGTGCCCCATGATCAATAATGGCGACATGGTCGCACAGCTCTTCGGCCTCATCGAGATAGTGTGTGGTCAGCAGAATCGTTGTACCGGCGTCATTGAGCTCGCGCATAAAGTCCCACAGTTTTCGCCGCAACTCCACATCCACACCGGCGGTCGGCTCATCCAGAATCACCAACTCAGGCCGGTGCACCAGCGCCTGCGCCACCAGCAGGCGACGACGCATGCCACCGGAGAGCTGGCGCGCCTTCTTGCCTGCATGAACCGTCAGCTCCAACCGATCCAGCAACTCATCCAGCCACGCCTCATCCGGCTTGCAACCGAACAGGCCGGAGGTAAAACGCAATACCTCACGCGGGGTAAAAAAGGGATCGAAGGCGATCTCCTGGGGCACCACGCCCATGCGTCGTTTGCACCAGTTACGCTCGTTAAACAGATCATGACCCAGCAGGCTGACCGTGCCACTACTCGGGCGCACCGTATCAGCCAGGATATTGATCATCGTGCTCTTGCCCGCCCCGTTGGGGCCAAGCAGGGCATAAAAGCTGCCTTTAGGCACGGTCAGGGATACATCGTTCAGCGCCCGGTTTCCATTCTCATAAACCTTGCTAAGACCATTTATTTCAAATGCATTCATAGCGGCGCACCCTACCCTGTAAGCAGATCGCCCACCACAGAGACTGACCAGCCTCATTGATACCGCCCTGCTTCTCAACATGACACTGCACAGACAAAGGCCTCGTTTTTATGTTATCGATATCCGCTTATTCACCCAGCCAGTAAAATCCATAGGCGGGGATAACCAGTTGATCGTTGAAAATGAGCGGGCGCTCTCCGGTATAGAGGTTTCTTACACTATCAAGCTGAAGGAATCCCATGCGGCGCAGCTGCTCCAACTCCAGATGTTGCGGGTTACTGTCAAAATTACCGACCACCAGCACTCTTGAAGATGCATGCTGATAATCGAAATGGGCATAGGCCAGCAGATGCGGATTTTCCACCTCGAGCAGTTCGCGACCATTAAAATCGGCAAAAGCGGGAATCTCCTTGCGTACGGCAATCATCTTCTTCAGCCCTGTAAATATTCGGTATTCAACGCTGCCCGGCTGGTTCCTCAGCTCGGCCTTTTCCCAGTCTATGGCAGGACGATGAATCCATCGGCTATCCTGTTGTTTGCTGTCATCATCCTGATAGCTGTAGTTATTGAGCGTGCCGATCTCATCGCCGTAATAGAGCAGCGGGATACCTCCGAACGACAAAATCATGCTATGCAGCAGCAGGATAATATTGATCGCGGCATCAATGGCCTGTTCATCGCCCGATTCAAGCGCACTCTCCAGGCCTACCAGCGATGCCAGCGTGCCCGAGATACGTGCATCTCCTGTTTTCTCATTTTGTGCAAACGGATGACCGCGAGCCGTTGATGCCTCGAAATTGCCGGTAAAATAATCAACCAGAAAACGGCGATGCGCCGCCGGCTCATAACCGGCAAGACGGATATCCGTATCATCAAAGCCCAGCCCGATATCATCATGGCAGCGGATATAGTTCAGCCAGGTTGCGCGCTCCAGCTTGTCCGGCAGGCTCTTGATCCCTCTGTACAACAGCTCGGCCTTCTTCGTCGCCACAGCATCCCAGAGCAGTGCCATAAAGGTCGCGTTATATGCAATCTCGCACTCCTTGGCATTAATCGCATCTTCACCGAAATACTTGGTAATCTCCACCGGCGCCACGATGGCTTCAGCGATAAACAGCACACCGGGGGCCGTCACCTGACAGCAATCTTTAAGCAGCTGCAGAATCAGGTGGGCTTCCCGCTCATTCTGACAATTGCTGCCGATTTTTTTCCATAAAAAAGCAACTGCATCCAGACGGATGATGTCAGCACCGTGATTGGCCCAGTAGAGAATGATATCAAGCATTTCAATCAGTACGGCAGGATTACTGTAGTTCAGATCCCACTGGTAGTTGTTGAACGAGGTCATCACCCAGCGGCCCATCTCCTCATCCCAGGTAAAGTTGCCGGGAGAGGTCTGCGGAAAGATCTCAACCATCGTCTCTTCAAACAGGTCGGGAATTTCCCTCTCTTTAAATACGTAATAATAGTCCTGATAGGTCTGCTCACCACTACGGGCGCGTTTGGCCCATTCGTGCTCATCGGAGGTATGATTGAGTACCACGTCAAGCGTCAACAGCATATCACGCTTGTGCATGGAACCGGCCAGACTATCAATATCCTCAAGCGAGCCGATACGGCTGTCGATACGACGGAAATCGCGCACTGCATAACCGCCATCGCTCTTGCCCGGCGGACAATCCAGCACCGGCATCACATGTACCATATTGACGCCCAGCTCCTGCAGATAGTGAAGTCTGGACTGAAGTCCCTGCAGATCGCCGGCAAAACCGTCGCTATATAGCGCCATGCCGACCCATTGCTGACTCAAAAACCAGTTGTGATCCTTCTCCCTGTCCAGGTCCGTTGCCTTCAGATTGTCATTGCGGGCAATGTATTGCCTTGCCATGGTCTCAACCAGCGCGTGTATCTGCTCTTTAAAGTCAGCCCGATCACCGTACAGGCGTTGAAACAGCGAGTGGATGGCATAGAAGTTCGCCCCCAGACGGGTATAGAAATAACGCATCTGGGGCTGTTTGACAATTTCCGGATCCAGCTCGATCAGGATCTCATTGAGCAGCGAATGTGAAACCTGTTCATACATATGGGGCCCCTTTTATATACCCCAATCACGGGTAAAATGACGATAGAATTCCCTGTTTTCAGGCGTAGCACCACGAATTCCGACAATCGCACTGGCAAAAGACTGGGCCCTGTGCATCGAAACGTCCAGCGGCCACCCCAGTAACTGACCGGCAACAAACACGCTGCAAAAGGCATCGCCGGCCCCCACCGTATCAATTACGGCCGAAGCGGTTTCCGGCACAACTGAAATGCAGTCTGTGGTTGAAATTGCCGTCGCCCCCTGCTCGCCACCGGTCAGCACAATCTGCCCGCGCACCTGCCGGAGAAGACGGTCGACTCTCTCGGCTTCACTGCCCGCATCCGGATAGATTTCGGCCAGTTCCGCCTTGTTCAGTTTTACCCAATCTGCACCATCAAGCAGTTTAAGCACCAATGCCTTCCGCCACCATGGCGGACGCAGGTTTATATCAACAAAGCGACTGTTTTCGCAGCTGCTCTTCAATGCCTCCAGCGCGGCGGCAGAGGCGGCATGCCGCAGTGCCAGCGAACCGTGATAGAGCAGCCAGCGGCCATCCAGCGGTGGTATCCGGGTGGCGTCGATAAAGTCATAGGCAACCCTGTCCACGATCTCATAAGCCGGTTCCCCGTGCGCAAAACTCACCTGCACCATTCCCGTCGGGTAGGTCTCATCCTTTTGCACGCCGGAGCAATCCATGCCCCGCGTTCGCATGGCTGCTTCAATTCTCCCCCCCGGTTCATCATCACCAATACGGGTGATCAACAGCGGGTTCAGGCCGAAACCATGCAGATGGCAGGCCACATTGAAGGGAGCTCCGCCCAGGACAGTGCTGCCATCCGGAAAATGATCGAACAGTACCTCACCGAAAATCAGTGGTCGCATTTCAGACATAGCCATCACTGCATAGCCTCGATCAGCGGCATGTATTCAGGCCGGTAGTAGGCAACCCCCTCGAGGATACCGGCACTGTAACAGCCATTCATATGCAAAAAATTTCCCTTTGCCACATAGATATTCTCCGGTGCCGCAGCTTTGACTGCGGCCCGCACCTCATCGTCCGCATTGGCCACCAGTATCGCTTGAACGGGGCTAAGCAATACGTCCAGGTCGTTACCGCTGTCGCCTGAAAAGACGACATGTTTGTCATCATAACCATCATGCTGCATCAGGAATGTAATAGCATGCAGCTTATTGGCATCAGCCGGCAGTATATCCAGCAGACCAATATGTTGGATCTCATCCACGCTCCAGATCAGGTTGGACCGGACGCCTTTTGCCGACAGCCGCGCTTCTATATCGGCGATCACCGCCTGATGCCCGCCATCGACCGGCAGGTAGTAACTGAGCTTATGCGTGTTCTGCTTCTCTTGCTCCTGCAGTTTTAGCGCCGTGATATCCTCCAGCAAGCTGTGCAAAGCCTCTGCAGACATACCTTGCCATGCCTCTGCAATCGCCTCATCCCACGCCCGCCACTGCTGCCATACTCCCTGCTCAAACCGGTAGATCGTTGATCCCACATCGGCAATAATCACATCAGGCAGGGGCAATTGATATTCCTCGATAGCCTGCTCAATCAGCGCAAGGTGGCGGCCAGACACATAGACCAGCCCGACCTCTTCCCTGCTGACAAACCTGGAAAAGATTGTTCTGGCGCCGGGTGATTCCGGTTGATTGCCATTGGGAATCAGTGTCCGGTCCAGATCGGTACAGAGCAGCAGCGGGCTCATGCCTGATCCCCCGCCGCGGTTGCGAAAAAATCGTAGTGCTCTATCGCCTCCATAATGCCTGCGGCGTAACTGTGCTCGGCAAAATAGATATGCTCGATATCGGCCAGCTCAGAGAGCTCCTCTTCATGCCGGTTACCCACAACAACGGCACGCGTATTGCCCCGCATCATATCCTCATCGGCACCCGAGCCACCTGCCACAAGCATATTCTCCAGAGGAATATCCAGCTGCTCGGCTACCCAGCGTAGCGCATAGCCCTTGGATGCCCGGTAGGGAATAATATCCAGGAATTGCCCGTGCGAAAAAATCACACTGACCGACTGCTCATGCTGCAGCAGCAGCTTGTTAATATCCTGAATGCACGGAGCAATGTCAGGATCGATATAATAGCTGAGCTTATAGGGGGTCTGGCAGTTTTTAGGCTGCATCTCCAACCCCGGCAGATCCTCAAGGATGGGAGGCAGGTCAGCCCGGTGCCAGCGATGGTTGATATGCCTGCGCCATACCGAATCTCTGGTCAGATTGGGGGCATAATAGATCTCGGTGCCCAGACTTGCGATCAATACATCCGGTGGCTGGATTCTGTACTTGCGAATCACGCTCAGTGCGCTCTCCAGACTACGTCCGGTTGCGATGCCGAAACTCACCCGCTTGCGATGCTTCTGCATCATGGTGGTGAACCGGGCAAGCGAGTCGGGATCTCCCAACAGGTTCTGATCCAGATCAGTGATGATCGCCGCATCATTGTAAAGCAGCGGTTTGCGATTGAACGTCATACGCCTGATCGGCTCGGTCTGCTCGATCAGCGGTCGTATCACATCCAGATATTTCTCGACATGCGCCTGCCATGAGTAGTGCCGGCGAACCCCTTTGATGCCATTATCGGCAAAGGTACGCCAGCGCTTTCCCTTTTTCATAACCTTGATCAATGCCGCAGCAATCGCCTCGCCATCAAGAGGGTCAACAAGCAGGCCGTTCTTGCAGTTGCCGATGATATCGATCGGGCCGCCATCCTCTGTTGCAACAATGGGCAGCCCGCAGGCGGCAGCTTCAATCAGCGTCAGCCCGAACGGCTCGGTCAGCGCCGGGTTTACAAACACGCCCTTTGACAGGGCAGCCATCCTGAACAGTTCCGGCACCTCTTCCGATCTGTGGTGTTTGGGGCAGGCTACCTTGCCGTACAGGTCATACTGATCGACAGCCAACAGGATACTGGTCAATACCTCCTGGGCACCTGCATCCATGTCGCGAATATCATCGCGATTACCGGCAACAACAACCAGATTGGCCATTTTTTGCAGTTCCGGCGACTGCCCGTAGGCCTCTACCAGCGATGTAATATTTTTTCTCGGATCGGGTCTGGAAAGCGCCAGAATAATCGGCTTCTCCGGCTCAACCAGAAAACGAGCCAGCTCTTTTGCCATATTACTCTCATGCTCATCGCCGACAGGCGGATGAAATTTATCCAGATCGGTTCCCGGCGGCACCACCCGCATCTGCTCAGGCTGATAAAAATCGTAGACAGCATACTGCTCTTCGATCTCCTGATTCGTGCTGACCACTACTCTGGAAGCGACCCCCAGTATCCGCTCTTCAGCATCTATGCGGCGGCTCATATTGTAGGTGGTCTCAATCTCTTCACGGGTTGTGCCGCTGGCCAGCAATCGTTTTCGTTTGCTGCGCCCCAACGAATGTCCCGTGTGCACCAGCGGAACTCCGAGCAGGCTGGAGAGCCGGGTCCCGATGTAACCGCCATCGGCATAGTGACTATGAATGATATGCGGCATCTGTTGTTGCTCGTGAATATATGCCAGCGCATTATCCGAAAAGCTTTCAAGCGTATCCCACAACTGCTCCTTGGGCAGGTAACCGGGCTCGCCGCACTCGATACGTACGATGCGCGCCTTCTTTGAAAGCTTCTCGACTGGTTCGGCATAATCACTGCTCACATGCGCATCCACCACCCTTCTTGTCATCAGATCAACACGGCCGACCTCCGGTCGCTCTCCCAGAGCCCGGGCAAGCTCCACGACGTACTTGGTCTGGCCGCCAGTATCCGCATCGCGCCCCAGCTCAAGATCATTTCCACGTATCAACCCGTGCGGACTGATCAATATAATATAGAGGTTGTTGAACAACGCCTTCATTAACAGCTCCTTCCACTCAGATTTTCAGTTGTCGGCTCAAACAGCGTTCCGGTGCGGACAACGTTCTTTTTGTGCATGCCATGCACCAGCTTCCAGTGTAGCAGAAAATGTCGACACAACCCCACAACAGGTTTCTGCTTCACTACAGAGAAAGCAGGCGGATCATCGCCATAGCGGGAGTTCGGCGATTTGCCGGCATGAGTAAACGCATCATCCGGGGTGCCATCAACAAAACAGGGGGGATGAACCAACGTGGAGAGACAGGGAAAGATGCCCACAGAATAAGGGCTGCACGGCCGGGGAGCTGTGCTGATGACCAGTGAAGCATTCACCGGCGGATCTTGTGCAACAGGCGGGCAACAAGAGTAGCCTGCTTCCTTTGTTCCTGAAACGGTTCCGGTAAGCATTAAGAACTACCCTAGAACCAATCTCTCAAAATGCAAATCGCGGACAAACAGCCTGCTCTTCCTGCTTACCTTTCGACTCTCCCCGGACCACCCGGAGGATCACGTCATATTCCGCTCGAACTTTGGCTGTAAAACATATAAGCTGCGCCGCCTTCAAACTTTTAACGGAACAATACAACCGTACAGGAGAACATCACATGGCTTTGAACGTTTATTACGATAAAGACGCTGATCTTTCTATCATCAAAAACACCAAGGTAGCAATTATCGGTTACGGCTCACAGGGCCATGCCCATGCACTGAATCTGAAGGATTCCGGCGTTGATGTAACCGTTGGCCTGCGTGCAAACTCCGCCTCCCGTGCCAAGGCAGAGGCCTCCGGACTGAAAGTTGCGGATGTTGCCGATGCTGTTGCAAACTCCGATCTGGTCATGATTCTGACTCCGGATGAGTTCCAGTCACAGCTCTACAAGCATGAGCTGGAGCCGAACCTGAAACAGGGTGCAACTCTGGCATTCGCGCACGGTTTCGCGATTCACTACAATCAGATTGTTCCGCGCAGTGATTTGAATGTCATCATGATTGCACCGAAAGCTCCGGGCCATACTGTACGCAATGAGTTTGCCAACGGCGGTGGCATTCCTGACCTGATCGCGATCTATCAGGATGCTTCCGGCACAGCCAAGGATATCGCACTCTCCTACGCATCCGCCATCGGTGGCGGCCGCACCGGCATCATCGAGACCACATTCAAGGATGAGACCGAAACCGACCTGTTCGGCGAGCAGGCTGTATTGTGCGGCGGTGCCGTTGAATTGGTTAAGGCCGGTTTTGAGACACTGACCGAAGCCGGTTATGCACCTGAAATGGCATACTTCGAATGCCTGCACGAGCTGAAGTTGATTGTGGACCTGATGTATGAAGGTGGCATCGCCAACATGAACTACTCAATATCCAACAATGCGGAGTATGGCGAATACGTTACCGGTTCACGCGTGATCAACGAAGAGTCCCGCAAAGCCATGCGCGAGTGCCTGAAAAACATTCAAACCGGTGAATACGCCAAGCAGTTCATCGTCGAAGGCGCTACCAACTACCCTTCCATGACCGCCATGCGTCGCCTGAATGCAGCACATCCCATCGAAGTAACCGGTGCCAAGCTGCGCGGTATGATGCCATGGATCAAAAAGATCGTGGACAAGTCCAAAAACTAAGCTTCTCCAGTAGCTTGAAAAGGGAGGTCAAACGACCTTCTGCCGGGATCGCTGACACCCCCCGCATTTTCGAATGCGGGGGGTGTTTTTTTGACATACCTTACCCCACCCACAATTTCGGCACGGCTGTTCTTCTCCCGGCCTTGGCACCCTCCTAATTAAATCGAATCCCATAATTTGTTATATCATTAAATATTAATATACTTTAACAAAGCTTTAACTGGCAGCTAACCCGAAGCGGCTAATGTTTCACCTGTCCGGAGCGGACACCCTCCCTCCCCTCCCTAGTTCCTCCGGATATGATAAAACTAAAAAAGGCCCCGGCTTATGCCGGGGCCTTTTTATTATCCATCCATTTGAACCATTCACCAACATGCCGTCCACAAAACGCCACAGTACTCAAGTTAATAAGTAAACTACAAGCTAGCCTAGCGCCTGGCCCCAGCTCCTCACTGCAAAGAGTCCACCGCCTCTGAAATACGCTTAACCGCCTCTTCCAGCGTCTCCTGAGCAACAGCATAAGAGAAACGCACATGACCGGGTGAACCGAATTCAGTACCGGGAACCAGTGCAACACCGGCCTTTTCCAGCAACCATTCGCACAGCACCACATCATCTTCAATGACAAGACCGCCGGGCGTCTTTCTACCGATCAGACCGGTTACAGACGGAAATACATAGAAGGCACCATCAGGCATGATGGCATGCATACCGGGTACGGCATTGATAGCCTTTACCAGCCAGCCGCGACGCTTCTCATAGGTCTGCACCATCTCATCGAGTGCATCCGTTGGACCTGTCAATGCAGCCAGCGCCGCCTTCTGGGCGATAGCGTTAGGGTTGGAAGTCGATTGCCCCTGAATTTTAGTCATCGCCTTGATAATAGCCGACGGACCAGCACAGAAACCGATACGCCAGCCGGTCATGCAATAGGCTTTGGATACGCCGTTGAAGGTAACCGTCTGCTCTTTCAGGTCCGGATTCACTTCGGCAAAGGTCGCAAACGGCTGACCCTCGAAGATGATTTTCTCATACATATCATCGGTAGCAACAATCAGATCAGGGTGTTTACGTACCACCGCACCGATAGCTGCCAGCTCTTCGGCCGTATAGACCATACCGGTCGGATTCGATGGAGAATTGAGAAACAATACCTTGCAGCGATGACACAACACTTCGTCCAGCTGTTCAGCCGTGACCTTGAAATGATCCTCCGCCTTCGTCGGTACAATTACCGGGATACCTTCGGTCAGCTTGACCATGTCGGGATAGGAAACCCAGTACGGCGCCGGAATAATAGCCCGCTCGCCGGGGTTCATCACCGCCATCAGCAGGTTGAAAATACACTGCTTGCCACCGGTGGAAACCAGAATGTCTGCCGGACTGTAATCCAGATGGTTGTCGCGGCTGAATTTTTCAGCGATCGCCTGACGCAGTTCAGGAATACCGGCCACTGCCGTATAGCGCGTGAAGCCGCTGTTAATCGCCTCAATACCCGCGTCACGAGCCGCCTGCGGCGTTTCAAAGTCCGGCTCACCAACCGACAGTGAAATCACACTGCGTCCGGCCGCGCGCATCTCAGCCGCTTTCGCCGTGATGGCCAGAGTGGCCGAGGGTTTGATCTGCTGTACACGAATAGATAGTCGTTTCATGTCAAAATGATGCCACACCGTTCACAGACATGACAAGCAGAATCATCATGGCTGTGGCTGCCACTCCGGATGCGGCCATTTTCCGCTGAGTATTAAAGCGCTGCTACCGCGCAGCGCACCTGTAATCGCGCCATCTGCCGTGATCAAGGCATCACCGCGATAACGCTTGCCGTGGCTGGTCAGATCAATACCGGAGAGGTCGGCATCCTGCTCATGTATCCGAAAGCGGAGCTTCAGCCTCTTGAATGCAGCCGGCGCTGCGTCGGCACCCTCTTTTGACTGCTGCACTGTATGCGGCAACCACGTGCCGCTGTAAATCGTAATATCGCCATTGCTGTGCTGCCAGTCGCCAAGACCGGCCACAGGCAATGTCCCCTTGAGTTCAACATTCGCCTGCATCTTGCCGGAGAGATCCGCCTGCAACCATGCTCCCATCCATGGCATCTGCTCCAGCAGCAGATCCCGTCCTCTGATTTTTCCATAGATACGTAATAAATCCTGCCCCGGTTCAAGCACGAGGGCATCCGTCTGCAAAAGGCCGCTGGCAAAAGGCACCTGGCCGTGTATCAGCTTCAACTGCCCCTGACTCAACTGATAATCTGAACTAATCCCCTGCCATTGATAGCCACCCAAATTCAAATTCGCCTTATCAATATGCCCGTGCAGACGAAGGTCCATCCACTCAGCCGGCAGCGGTGGCAACGTCTGCCAGTCAAGGCTGCTGTCCAGCACATCGATAGCACCTCTGCGCGCAGGAGCACTAAATTCCCCTCTGAGTTCAGCCTGCCACGGCGTGCCGCTCACCTGCAAATGATCGCTACTGAATACACCTCCGGCTGCCTTCACCCTGCCAGCCAGGCGCCAGCCAGCCGTACCCAGTTGTTGCAGATCCCACACACCATCGGCATCAACCAGCGCACCTGTTTCATGTTGCCAAACCAGGCTCCCGTTTCCTTCGACACTTCCGTGCCAGAGTCGCAGCCAGGCAGGCAGGATAAAGTGGTTTTCATTCAGGTGATCGAGATCCAGCTGTAGTTCGAATAGTTTGAGTGTATCGACTTTCTTTGTCTGAGCGTATTCAAGATGGGCAAGGTGTGTGGTATCCAGCGTACAGTTGTCCATCTGAATCGAATCCGGCTGACTAATCAGTGACTGCCAGCCGATCGTTGCCTGACAGCTGGCGGCAAACCCTGCCGGTTTCAGCCACTGCTGCTCGCCATAACCCACCGTCGCCTGAGCGGCATCAAGATCAATCTGCAACTGTGAGTGCTTCGGTTCTTCATGCAGGATAATCCCCGCCCGTAGCGCCCCGCTGCCGGAAAGCTCCGGCACCTGCTTCAGACTCGATAACAGCAGGTTGCCCAGCGGCTGCCATACACCATCCGCCAGCTTCTCGGATGCCAGCTTTAACTGCCACCCCGGATGTGAGCGGTGGCGTATACCGGCAGCAGATTCAGCCTGTAAATCAATAACGCCTTCGAATTGAGGGAATGAAACCTGCGCCTGCCCCGTCCATCCTCCCCTATCCCCGTGCAGATCGGATGCCACCAGACGCATCGCAGGCAACCCCAGTGCCTGCTGCTGTTCGTGATGGTATGAAAGACGGGTCAATCCAAGACTGCCCGATGCCTGCCAGGCATCACCATGCCAACGAACCATCCCGGTTAGTCGGGTATTGCCATCAAACCATGGCAGAAGAGTGGTTTGTGGCAATAACTTGAACCATGCTCCGACAGGTACATTGCGTGCATCCAGACGGCTCTCGCACTTTCCGGACAAACAATGCCCGTCCAGTGCAATGACGGCACGATCCTGCAAGTGAATAAAACTGTCGTGCCAGACCAGCTCGCCATCGGCAGGGTGGCTTATTTTACCGCGCAGGCGCATCGGCTCCTGCTCCTGCCCTGCCACTGTCACATCATCCTGCGCTTCAATTTCGCCAAACAGGGACCAGCCCTGATGCCTTGTAATATCCAGCGTCAATCCACCGGTCAGTCGCCGATTCTGCCGGCTGAACCACTCCGTCAGCATGGCCGGCGCCACTGATGTCAGCAGCGAAGCAGGTATCGACTTCAGTTTCATTTTTCCGAAACCGGACATCACTGCTCCGGCCCGAAATGCAATCTGTCCGTGCCCCTGCAGGGCATAAGCGCCATGCCGCGCTGATATCTCCCACAACGCTTCGCGATTCAGACCGATATTGCGCACATCCAGCTGTATATTTTCCAGTTGAGGGGAACCCTCGGCATCGTCTATCGTAGCGCGATTCATGTGCACCCGGTCAAAAGGGAGTGATGCAAAGGAGACAGACAGCGAGGCAAGCGCATCCCCATCCAGTTTTACGTGCGCATCGTGAACATCCAGCGTGCCCATCTCGACCTTACCGAACAACAACGGCAACAGATGAATACTGACATCCACATGCCCGGCCTGCACAGAGAGGCCCGGTGAGGTAAAGGTTACATGATCCAGGCGCAAACCAACCCCGTGCATCAGGTTCAGTCTGGCACTCTCAGCCTCCATTCGGGAACCACTCAGCCGGCTGGTCTGATCCACAATAGCTGCGTGCAATGCATTCTCATCCAGCCGCCACCAGAACAGGGCCGCCAGCAACATCAGCACAATGGCAAGCAGCCACTTGTTCATTGTTGCCCGCGCACGCTTATCACCCTTTGAGCAATACTTGCAGTCGCTGATTAACCATGGCCGGATTTGCCTGTCCCTTTGACGCCTTCATCACCTGTCCGACAAAGAAACCCATCAGCTTATCCTTGCCTGCCCGGTAACCGGCCAACTGATCGGGATTGGCGGCCATCACAGCCTCAATAATCGCATCAATGGCACCGCTATCACTGACCTGCTTTAGTCCCTTAGCCTCAATAATCGCATCGGCATCATCGTCCGATTCCAGCATGGCATCGAGGACATCCTTGGCGATCTTGCCTGAAATCGTGTTATCGGCGATTCGATCCAACATACCCGCCAGACGCTGTGCGGAAACAGGCGAATGCTCGATCTCCTTACCCAGTTCCTTCAGTCGACCCAGCAGTTCATTGGCCAGCCAGTTGGCACAGCGTTTCGGATCAGCAGGATGTGCCGCTACCAGCGATTCATACCAGTCAGCCAGCGCGCGCGTCTGAGTCAGGACATCGGCATCATAGCTGGAGAGACCATATTCGGTTTCAAAGCGATGGCGCAACTGACCGGGCAACTCAGGCATACCGTCCCGGATGGCATCAACCTGCTGCTGCGTCACACGCAGCGGCGGCAGATCCGGCTCAGGGAAGTAGCGGTAGTCGTGCGCCTCTTCCTTACTGCGCATGGGACGGGACTCGCCCTTGGCCGAGTCGAACAGGCGCGTCTCCTGCACCACTTCACCGCCATCCTCAATCAGTTCAATCTGACGGTTTACCTCATACTCGATCGCCTGTTTGATAAAGCGGAACGAGTTCAGGTTCTTAAGCTCCGCACGCGTACCGAAAGGCGTCCCCGGCTGATGTACCGAGACATTGGCATCGCAACGGAACTGACCCATCTCCATGTTCGCGCCGGAAACATCGAGGAAGACAATCAGCTGATGCAACTGCTTGAGGTAGGCGATCGCCTCATCGGCAGAGCGCATGTCAGGCTCGGATACAATCTCCATCAGCGGCACGCCCGAGCGGTTCAGATCGATATGGGAGACCCCATCCAACCCCTCATGCATCGATTTACCGGCATCCTCTTCCATATGGATACGGGTGATACCGATACGCTTTTCACCACCATCTTTGACCGGAATATCCAGATAGCCATTCTCCACCAGCGGCACGGCAAACTGGCTGATCTGATAACCCTTGGGCAGGTCGGGATAGAAGTAGTTTTTGCGGTCGAACTTCGATTCCAGGTTGATATCGGCGTTGATCGCCAGCCCCGTCAGAATGGTTTTCTCCGCCGCTTCGCCGTTGAGTACCGGCAGCTGGCCCGGCATGCCAAGACAGACCGGGCAGGTCTGGGTATTGGGCTCGGAGCCGAATTCGGTAGAGCAGCCGCAGAATGCCTTGGTGGCAGTATTGATCTGAACATGGACTTCCAGTCCGATAACGACTTCCCAGCTCATGACTCACCTCCGTTGGCGGCAAATGCCTGTGGCGTTTGGCTGCTCCACTCCGTCGCCGATTCATAGGCTGAGGCTGCACCCAGCAGCACATCTTCACGCCAGGCCGGTGCAATCCACTGCAGACCGACCGGCAGACCATCCACCATACCGCATGGCTGCGACAGGCCGGGCAAACCGGCCAGATTCAGCGCGAGCGTAAATATATCGGCAAGATACATGGTCAGCGGATCATCGGTCTTCTCACCTACGGCAAAAGCGGTCACCGGACTGGTCGGCGTGGCAATCACATCCACCTGCTCGAACGCCTGCAGGAAATCCTGCTGAATCAGTGTGCGCACCTGCTGCGCTTTCAGATAATAAGCATCGTAATAGCCCGATGAGAGCGCAAATGCACCGGTCAGAATACGGCGCTTTACTTCCGAACCGAACCCCTCATCCCGGCTGCGCGTATACATATCGAGCAGGTCTTCCGGCTCATCGCAACGGCGACCGAAACGCACACCATCATAACGCGACAGATTGGCAGAGGCTTCCGACGGCGCAATCACATAATAGGTCGCCACGGCATACTCGGTATGCGGCAACGAAATATCGACGATTTCCGCACCCAGCGCTTCACACTGCTTCAGGGCTGCTTCCACGGAGGCTCGTACGCCTGCATCCATGCCATCAACAAAATACTCCTTCGGTTTGCCGATTCTCAGGCCCTTCATATCCGTTTTGTCACATGCTGCCAGCCAGTCCAGTTCTGGAGCATCTGACACAGATGTCGCATCGCCGGAATCGTGACCCGACATCGCTGCTGTCACCATGGCGGCATCACGCACACTACGGGTCATGGGCCCCGCCTGATCCAGAGATGAGGCAAAGGCAATAATGCCGCGACGCGATACGCGTCCGTAGGTCGGTTTCAGGCCGGTAATACCGCACAGCGCTGCCGGCTGACGGATCGATCCGCCGGTATCGGTACCGAGTGCTGCCGGCGTCAGTGCTGCTGCAACCGCACTGGCCGAACCGCCGGACGAACCACCGGGAATACGACTGACATCCCACGGATTCCGACATACGCCGAAGGCCGATGTTTCGGTCGATGAACCCATGGCGAACTCATCCATATTGGTTTTGCCCACCAGCACTGCGCCCGCCTCCTTCAGACGAGTAATCACGTGCGCATCATAAGGCGCGTTAAAACCGTCAAGGATATTGGAGCAGCAGCGCGTAGGACCATCCTGGGTACAGAAGATATCCTTGACCGCGATCGGCAGACCTTCCAGCGGACGTGGCGCATGCTTGGCGCGATAGGCATCGGACGCCTGCGCCTGAGCCAGCACATGATCGGCATCCAGATGCACGAATGCATTAAGCGCCTCATTGTGGGTCGCGATACGATCCAGATAGAGCTGTGCTATTTCAACAGCCGTAGTTTCACCCGCATCCAGACGGGCCTTGATTTCAGACAGGGAACTAAATGGCATGCGATGCTCCATCAATATTGGGGATAGCGGTATTCATCAAGGTGAGAAACGACATCATTCGATCACCTTCGGCACCACATAGAGGCCGGACTCCACTCTCGGCGCTATGGCCTGCAGAGCATCACGGCGATTACTGTTGGTCACTACATTCGCACGCAACGGCATGGCCGCATCATGCGGGTGTGCCGTCGGCGCAACCCCTTCGGTATTCACTTCGGAAAGCTTCTCGATATAACCGAGAATGCCGCCCAACTGCGGGCCCAATTCATCGGCCTCACTATCGGTCAGCCGGATGCGGGCCAGCATCGCTACTTTTTTGACATCTATATCCATCGTGTCCGCCTCACTATTTTGTGCGCGAAGCATAGTCGCGGCATGCGCTTTTCTCCATAACCAATCAGCTAGCGCCGCTCTCATAGACGTAAAATGGATCAACAGGTAAAAATTACCTCAAATCGAGGCGTCCGATCACTGCAGATGCTTTTCGAAGAAGGCCAGGGTGCGTTTCCAGGCAAGTTCAGCAGCGTCCGGATTGTAGCCGAGCGGAGGGAAGTTCTTTAAATCGGCCTCTTCATTTGCGAAGGCGTGCTTGGCGTCGTAACGATGGAACTCGAAATCGACGTTCGCCTCACGCAGCTTTGCCTCCAGCGCATCCACGCCACTGACAGGAAAGACCTGATCTCGCGTACCCCAGTGGCCCAGCAGCGGCGCTTTAATTTTGGATGCATCTACGTACTCGAGTGGCGGATAGCCATACCACGTAGCATTGGCGTCGCTCTCCGGAACGAATACCGCCGAGAGCAGCGTGAGCGCCCCACCCATGCAAAAACCGGTCACACCCACTCTGGTACTGCCCGAACCCTTGAGATACTGCACGGCACCGCGAATCTCCTGCCCCGCGGCATCGCCAAAGTCCAGGCTGGTCATCAAATGCTCGGCCTCGTTGGCCTCCAGCGCCAGCTCGCCGCGATACAGATCAGGTACCAGTGCACGGAAGCCAGCCGCAGCCAGCTTGTCAGCGACGCGCCTGATCTGGTCGTTGAGCCCCCACCACTCCTGAATCACCACGATCCCCGGCGCACAATTACCCGCTTTCGGTTCGGCCAGATAGGCCTTCGACATGCCGCCGTCTGGCCGTTTAATACTGATCATATCACCCATAACTTCCTCCAGACGCTGCATGAATCGGCGGGAACCTGCACTGCGTAAGAGTACGGACTATGGCAGAACCTGAAAGCGCGTATCTTGCACCGTCCTCTATGACAACCCAGCCACCCGGTCGTTACCTTTTTGGAGAAATAGAGGAAGGCCTTGTTTCTCAGATAGAACACTCGCCACCAACAGCCTTGAATATATCGATTGTACCCTGGCCTGGCCCGGTCATGTGCAGTCACACGGGTCATAATCAGTGCATTCGACATCATTTGAAACGTGCTCAACGGGTCGCGAGCAGAAATCGTGAGATCGGCGACAGTATATGCTCATTTCTTACCATCCTTCCGTTTCCTCCCCTGCTTCTGCGGGCGAAGCAATGTAATTAGTGTATTTAGTAAACTGTCACCGTAATTCGGCCTGAAACAGATGCTGCAGTCGCTGCAATGAATCCGAGACCGAACCCAGCCAACAGACTACGCCAGATAAACGCCCACCATACCGATGCTGCTCTCAACCATGTGACTTCCAGTTCTTCCAACCTATCCCCTCACTCATCAATCCGAATTAAATAATGCGGCACCGAAACTTCGATGATGGTTAGGGGGACTTCTCTCTATCCCATTTACTTAAGTGACTCAGATGGCTTCAACATGACGCGCCCCTTCTTAAATGCCTTTATGCCCAAGAAAGAAAGCAAAATAAGGAATACTGCTGTGCCTGCGAGGAAACCCACCCCATAGCCCGAGGCCTCATTATTCAGAAATATCGTAATCACGCTGAATGCGCGTAAAGCAGCCAGAGCTATAAGAATGACTCCCACGATGATTAATATGACTCCGCCAGCCTTTCTCATTTTATTTTATCCTCCATTCCCATCGGGAAAATCTCCAATCACTCCGAACCACATCAAAAGAATAAATATGTACACAGCAACACCTACGAGCAAAGTTATTATTCTTTGATATTTTGGCGCATCCGCGCCCACAGTGCCGCGCAAAGTCATATCCCACCCGTAAAAGAAGGCAATAATTGGATCCATTATATACATCATGCCTATCAACGCTATCCAATGCTCACCCGGCATGGACGGAAACAGCAGGGGCTTCACTACAATGCCAAGCACAACAACATGGAAGAAAATGTTAAGTAGTAATGTCTTCGTCTTTGTCTTCATGCTCTATCCATAATTAGGGGTATTGTGCCTCTCCTGTTGAACTAGATTAAGGAATAAGAGGAATAAGGGGTCAGATCCCTTTTCCAGTCGAATCATCAAATCCGCTGCTAAACAAGCGCAAAACGAGTCCTGACCCCTAGTTTTTTCTAGTTTTTTCTTCTATTCCCCTTTCTTACTAGGCAATGGGAGAAAAATTAGAAGTACTGCTCCAAATAGGGAAATAGCATCAATTAACAAGTTGTCGTTCACTTCCAAAAAAGAGAAACGGTGATGATCGAATAAACTAAAGTAAGCGCCCAATAACATTACTCGTATCACATAATACAAAATTAGTACCAATGCTGATACATTAGTTTTTCTTTTCAGTGCAAAAGTCGTGTATGTAATGACTATGATTACTAGTAATAATATTGCAGTATATACATCTAGCGCCAAAGCCACTATTTACTCTCCATCAAGTTATCAATACCTGATAAAGCTGTTCCAGACTCAATCATCAAGCCCCTTATTTTCAGCGTGCGATATCTTTTCACAAAATCAACACTCTTTAGACTTCTATCATATTTATATAACTTAAATACTTTTGGCTTAAGAATTCCTACGTTAAAGGCTTCCCAATGATATAGCTAAATCAACCAAGTTATATGCATAGTGTCCATCATTTTCATCCTTAGCCATCAGTTGGTAAATCATTTTAATTCCACCGTCATTACCAGAGAATCCCTCATAAAGAATAAGGGGTCAGGACTTGTTTTGTGATGCCACCAGCTTTCCTCATTTGCATCCCCTCTCTGCTTTAATCATACCAATGACCTATGACACCCATCCAAATCAAGAAAATAAACATATAACTTATTAGCCCAACAACAAAGGTAAAGAACCTGTGCGATTTCGGTGCATCAGCTCCCACTGTGGTTCGCATATTCATACTCCAACCAAACAAATACGCAACAATAGGGTCCATGAAAAATGTCATCACCAGTAAAACAAACCAATGTCCATCTGGTAAATTTGGAAAAAATAAAAGCCTCACCCCAACGCCAAGCACCACAAAATGAAAAAAAATATTTATCAGTAAGGCTTTTGCTCTGGTTGTCATATCTAGCCCTTATTAAGGATACGCTGTAGGCGCCGTGGAACTGGCCGTTTGCCCAAAGAAATACCCAACTATATTACCAAACACCTGGAGCCCGCGGCTTGGGCTCTTATGGTAGAAAAGGGGTCAGAGCCCTTTTCCAGTCGAATCATCAAATCCGCTGCTAAACAAGCGCAAAACGAGTCCTGACCCCTAGTTTTCTGACCCCTAGTTTTCTGACCCCTAGTTTTCTGACCCCTAGTTTTCTGACCCCTAGTTTTCGCTGACCCCTAGTTTTCGCTGACCCCTAGTTTTCGCTGACCCCTAGTTTTCGCTGACCCCTAGTTTTCGCTGACCCCTAGTTTTCGCTGACCCCTAGTTTTCGCTGACCCCTAGTTTTCTTCTCTGAAAGCCTGGCCCTTGCCTAGCACCAATCTTCCCAAGGATTTGCCCGGTCCGACCCGATTTTATGATTGATTAATTCATTTCAGTTACAATGCTACCAATAACCTTTCCATCTTTTATAAGAAGGTAACCAGCGCGGCCAGAAAAACTTTCCCATGATCTTTTTTCAGTGATGAAATAAATGATACAACCTCCATTTTTCTCATAATTAGCCTTAAGATCGTTCCATTCATTATTGAATGCTCCAAATGGAACCATTGTTGATTTACCATCCTTATTCATATTAACCATCGTTCGTTTTTCAGCTTCCTCTACAGTTAAGGGGCTCGAAAACTCAACATCAAATGAGAAAAATTTTCTGGCTTCACTAGGATCACATGGCTTTGCAGCACAAGATGATTCAAACAAAAAACACAGACAAATAACTAACCATGAAAGTAGTTTCTTATTCATATCATCTCCTTCGAGCATAACCATAATAGGAATAAGGGGTCAGAGCCCTTTTCCAGTCGAATCATCTAATCCGCCGCTAAACAAGCGCAAAACGAGTCCTGACCCCTAGTTTTTGACCCCTAGTTTTTCAACTATAAATTTATCGCATAAACTTTATGGGAAAGATCACACTATATATGATTACAGTTACCAATATTATCTCAGATAGGCCATTTACCATCAACGTTAGCCCAAATATCTCTTTATTCATCAATAAAATATAATACACACTCAACAGAATAAAGTTTGAAAGAATATACAAAGCTTTCTTTGTGTTTGTAGCTCCAGATTCAAAGTCAGTTTTCTTTCCGATCAAAACGGAAAGTGTAACAAATAATACTGACACCAATAAAAGTTCACTAAAACTCAAAAACATATTACTGCCCTCCCCCGTAATATTGATATATTCCGTTTATATCAGCTGCACCTTCAAGCATAAGTAAAGGTGAAGCTGTTTGTGTATAAGAAGGCACTTTATCTGCATAATAAAGCTTAAAGCCATTTTTCGCGACACTTCTCATCAACTCCATTGCTGAAGAAGTCAAATCGACAGTTAATATATAGCATTCCCATTTGCCTTACTTCCACCCAAAGCATGGTATCCTTGGTAAAGGGGACGCTACCCTTTATCTGATATCCATTACCTTTTTGGTCTACCTTGCATTAATGGTGCCTGGCTTGACAATTGGGTAGTGACCAGGATTTCAGATAAATAAACATCTACCCCCTTCCCTCACAAAACGACTCGTTCCCCGCCTTGCGGCAATCCATCGCTGCTGATTCAGCGGTTGGCCAGCTGTTGCCCCACCATATCCACTACGTTGGCGGCAACCCTGTGCTGGCCCAATCGCTGACGCAGCTCTTTAAACGCCTCACGTTGTGCCAGAGCGCTTGTGCCGTCATCCAGCAGTGGCAGCAGATGCGCCATAATATTGTCCACCGTACACGCCTGCTGAATCAGCTCTGGCATCACCGGCTTGTCACCCAGTATGATATTGGCAAGCCCCGCGCAGCGTAGTTGCACCAACCGTCTGGCCAGAAATGCAAACAGAGCCGATGTTTTATATACCAACAGTGTCGGTACGTCCCATAAAGCCAGCTCCAGTGTCGCTGTACCGGAGACCGCAACAGCCAGGTCGGCCCTGAGCGCATAACCCTGCTCTTCCCGCTTCAGCGGCACCGCCCCCGCCTGCCAGAGTGCATCAAGCGCATGCATTTCCACACCAGGCGCCACCGGCACCACACAGGCGATATCAGGTGCATGCTGACGAACCTGTTGCAGCACTTCCGCCAGCAGCGGCACATGCGTGCGCAACTCCTGTGGACGACTGCCGGGCAACAGTGCCAACAGTGTTTGTTCTTCACGCACTCCGAGGTGCTGCTTTAATTCAGCCGATGTCCAGCCAGCCACGCAGGCTTCTGCGCTGGGATTACCGACATAGCGTGCATCAACACCGCGTTCGCCAAACCACTCCGGTTCAAACGGCAGAATACAGGCCAGTGCATCCTGTGAGCGGATCAGCTTGCGCACCCGCCAGCTACCCCAGGCCCACAGTTTGGGGGCAATAAAATGGATGACCGGGATACCCAGCTTCCGCAACTTGCGTCCCAGACGCATATGAAAGCTGGAAAAATCAACCAGCACAGCCACATCCGGCCGCTGCTCTTTGCACCAGTCGAGAACCGATTCCTCAACACGGCGAATCCGCGACAGTGCCGCCAGCACCTCACCAAAACCCATAACATTGAGCTCGGCCATATCATGCAGCGGCAGACAACCGGCCGCCTGCATGCGCGATCCTGCAATGCCGTGAAGGGATGCTGCCGGAAAGCGATTCTGCAGCTCGGCCACAACGGTGGCAGCGTGCATATCGCCGGATGTTTCACCGGCACTGATAAAAAAGCGCATCAGATGCCCGTCGTATTCAACAACTACGTCCCGCTGTAGCCGTAAACAGAGATACCATAACTTGCGGCCAGCTCACGAAAGCGTTGCCGCTCGATAATCAGTGTTTTCTCCGCTTCAACCGCCAGCAGTGTACAGCCGCTGGCATGCATGGTTGCCAGCGTATCAGGCCCTACAGCCGGCACATCAAAGCGCAAATCCTGATTCGGCTTGGCTACCTTGATCACCGCTGCCTTGCCGCTGCCGAGCGAACCGCCGCGCGTGATCGCCTCATCCGTACCCTCAATCGCTTCCACTGCCAGCACAGCCTGATCCTGAACGACAATCGTCTGGCCGATATCAAGTCCGGCAATCGCCTTGGCATGAGTAAAACCGAAACGGATGTCCGGCATACGTTTTGCAGCGGCAGGACCGGCCAGCAATCCCTCACTCGCCAGCATAGCACCCGCATAGCGTGTCTGATCGATCAGCGTCAGCCCCGCCTCCGCCAATAGCTCCGCAATAGTATTGAGAATAGAGTCATCACGTCGGTCTTTTAAACGCAACAGTCCTTTCATGGCTGTCAGGTCAGGCCGAAAATTACGAAACAGGTGTAGTTTTCTGACCTTGCCGGCCATGACAACCTGATCCACGCCCGCTTTTTTAAAGGCCTTGATCATGCCGCCAATCTGCCCGACATGCAGCCAGCAGGTGGAGGCGACAAGCGCCTCAATCTCTTTTGATGTCTCTTCACGTGCAGCCACAACATGCACTTCAAAACCCGTCTCATTCAGCGCCTGTGCCAACTCCAGAGGGAAATGGCCATAGCCTGCAATAAGTCCGATGCGACGACCGGCTGCAGTGGTCACACTATTCGCTATCGCGTGCGTGCATGGAGAGTCCGCGTTTGGCTGTACGAATAAACTCCAGCATACTGAGGGCATCCGCATCATCAGCGGGAATGATCGCTTCGGCCTGCGCAAGACGTTGCTCACGACTTCCTGCATCCTGCAACAGGAGGCGATAGACTTCCTTTAACCGGCCCACCCGCTCCAGCGTGAATCCCTGACGTTTGAGTCCGACAATATTCAGCCCGCTAAGACCGCTGCGGTAACCACCGGCAAGCAGACAAAATGGCGGCACATCCTTGGTTACCCCGCTCATACCACCAATCATGGCCAGCCGGCCAATACGGACAAACTGCTGAATAGCGGAAAGGCCACCAATAATTGCCTGATCAGCCACTTCAACATGACCGGCCAGGGTCGCGCAATTGGCCAGCACAATCTGGTTCCCCAGCAGGCAATCGTGGGCAATATGTGTATAGGCCATCAACAGGTTCCGATCACCAATACGGGTGACCATACCGCCACCCTCAGTCCCGGCATTGATGGTTACACTTTCCCTGATCTGGTTATCATCGCCGATAATCGTCTGCGATGGTTCGTCATTATACTTCAAATCCTGTGGTATCTGGCCGATGGAAGCGAATGGAAATATCCTGTTATTTACACCCAGTTTCGTGCGACCGGTGATAACAATATGCGACTGCAAACTACAACCATCGCCGATCACAACATCCGGTCCTATGCAGCAGAAGGGACCTATTGTGACGTTACTGCCAATGACCGCCTTGCTGTCAACAACTGCCGTCGGGTGAATCAGGCTGTTCATACGTCGTCCTTGGGCACCAACGTAGCAGTTAGCGTCCCTTCACACACCAGCTTGCCATCAACAAAAGCCTCACCCTTCAGCTTCCACAAGAAGCCACGTCGACGCAGGCAGGTCATCTCAAAAATCACCTGGTCACCTGGCCTGACAGGTCGCCTGAAACGTACGCCATCAATACCGGTAAAGTAGACCAGATATTCACGATCATCTTCCACCGACTGAAATGCAAGAATACCGCCAGCCTGAGCCATCGCTTCAACCAGCAGCACCCCCGGCATGACCGGATGACCCGGAAAGTGACCGGCAAACTGCGGCTCATTGATAGAGACGTTTTTCAGTGCACGGATGCTTTTTTCTTTTTCAAAACCAAGCACCCGGTCGATTAACAGAAATGGATAGCGATGCGGCAAATGCTGCATGATATCGTCAATATTCAGTACTGACATCGTTACTCCTCAAATGATCGTTCCATACTACTACCAGAGTAGAAAAGCCGTATTTTACGAACGGGTACGTAGCGATTTCCACAGATCGGGCAGTTTCAACATGATTGCCGAGACCCTCAGCCACATCCGGTGCGGCATGGCCGGGGAGCCTGCATAGGTTCCACCTGCCTCAAGATCGCTCATGACCCCGGTTTGTCCTGCCAACCGACAACCGTCACCAATCTTCAGGTGACCGGCAATGCCAACCTGACCGCCAAACTGACAACCCCGGCCAATCTGGGTCGAACCGGAAACCCCCACCTGACTGGCCATCACGGTAAATGCGCCTACGCGCACGTTGTGGGCAACCTGAACCAGGTTATCCAGCTTCACGCCGCGTTCGATGACCGTATCGCCAAGGGCTCCGCGATCCACACATGCGTTGGCCCCGATCTCCACATCATTTTCGAGAATCACCCGCCCAGCCTGAGGAATCTTCAGGTATGATTCACCCGTCCAGGCATAACCGAAACCATCTGAGCCAATCACGGCTCCCGGCTGCAGTATGACATCATCCCCCAGCACACACCCGTTCATGACCACTGCATTGGCATGCAATATACAGCGCTGGCCGATCACCACATCTTCACCGATTACACATCCGGGACCAATAATTGAACCAGAACCGATATCGGCTCTCGCCCCGATCACTGCCTGCGGCCCCACATCCACATCCGCTGCGAGGCGGGCATCCGGGGCAATGACAGCTGTTGCATGGCGCTGACCGGCGGAAACGGGTGCAGGATGAAAATGTCGCTGCAGTCGTGCAAAAGCCAGATACGGGTCATCAACCAGAATGACGCTACTGGCCCCTTCATGAGCAGATCCGGCAGCAATCAATACGGCGGCCGCAGCAGTTGCGGATAAATCGCCCTTGTAGTGCTGGTTGGACAGAAACCCGATTTCCGTTTCCGTAGCATTTTTCAACGTATTGACGCCGGTGATCTTGCGCGAAGCAACAGCCCCACCCTCCAGGCTACCACCGACAATAGCTACAGCTTCGGCAATAGTCAGATCTGAACCGGTTCGGGCTATCACTGGCATGATAATATTATTTCTG
>NZ_DS022295.1:1056621-1143459 GCF_000153765.1 Mariprofundus ferrooxydans PV-1
ACGTCGCCATAATGGGATGCTGCGTCCGCTCAAAGGTCGGATCATCATGTATTGAAATGAAGGATTCAGCACATAATTCTTGTCCTTATCAATCGGTACATACAGTGCACTGGAAGCTGCGGCCTCCCAGAACTTGCTCTGGCCGCCAAGGCCCGCCACCGAGAATCGAACCATGTCAAAGTGCCCGCTGCGAGGACTCATAAGACGATCTCTGGAGTCCCATGAGAGCGACTGCGACAACTCACCGATCGTCGTCTTTCCCTGCTGTGCCTTGACGATATTGGATGCATTGGCAGGCACGCCGGTGAGATTGGTTTTACTGAAGTTGTAATTGATGCCGTAAGACATGTTCAGTGTAATCGGCACGCCAAAGCCGAAACCGGCGGCACTCTTGTCTGTCTTGTAGGTAACAGTGGTAAGCGGGTCTGTTTTTACTTTGGTAAAGTTTACGGAGGCTGAGATATCACTGTCCAGAAAATAGGGGTCGACAAAGCTGCCGGTGATATTCTGTGTCACTTGGCCATACTGGCCGTTAATATTGGCCTGATAACCCTTGCCGAACAGATTACTCTCGGCAATTTTGGCGGTGAGAATCACCTTCTCACGTTGAGAAAAGCCGATACCGCCGGTAATCGATCCGGTTTTCTTCTCCTTGATCTTCACCTTCATATCCACCTGATCAGATGCATCAGTGGCTTTATCCAGTGACACACGTGCATCGTCCACCATCACGGCACGCCCCAGCTGCTCCTTGGAATGTTTGACTTGCGTACCCTGATAGAGAGAGCCTTCTGACTGCCGGATCAAACGACGCAATACGATATCATCGGTCTTGTCATTGCCTGTTATTTCAATCCGCTCGACATAAACTTTCTTGCCTTTGTCGATATCAAAAGCAACCGACACGGTGTGAGCATCCAGGTCACGCTTAAGCAGCGGAGTAACACTGGCAAAGGCATAGCCCTCATCACCTACCCTGTCCGTAATAGACTGAATGGTGTTGCGCATCTTCTCCAGCGAATAATGCTCCCCTTTCTCCAGCTCAATCAGCTTCATCAGAGTTGCTTTATCCGGCACGATATCACCCTGAACATCCAGCTGATCCACCGTATACTGAACCCCTTCATGCACACTGAAGGTGAGAGTGAAATTGGTTTTATCCGCCGACAGCGCCAACTGCTCCGAATCCACCTTCATATCCAGGTAGCCGTTATTCAGATAATACTGCCGCAACAGTTGCACATCTGCGCCAAACCGCTGCTTGTTGAATACATCCTTTTTCATCAGCGTGTTCACAAGATCAGTCTGGCGCGAAGCAATAGCTCCGCGCAACTGGCTATCGGAAAAAGCATGGTTACCGATAAAGCGGACACGACTGATACGCGTTACCTTGCCTTCATGAATCTTGACTACGACATCAACGCGTCCATCTTTCGTCGGCGTACTGATAAACTGCACACTGTTCTGGTAATAACCGTCTTTCAGGTAGCCCTTACGAAACATATTGCGATCTGCCTGCTGGTTTTTGGGATTAAAAAAGCCTCCCTCATGGAGCTTCATTTTTCGTTTCAGGTCTTTGGTTGAATGCTCATCGTTGCCCTCAATACTCAACTTGGCAATCAGTGGGTATTCCTTAACGTGACAAACCAGCTTGATGCCATGTGCGCCGCGCACACCGGTAAAACTGATATCTGAAAAGAAGCCCGATTTATACAGCGAGCGCACATCCCGGCTAAGCCGTTTGCGATCCAGCTTCTGTCCGACCCGGGTACTCATACGGGCAAGCACGGCCTGCTTTTCAACAAATTTACTGCCTTCAACATCTATAGACAGAATCACAGATGAATCATCAGCGGCATACGATAAAGAAGGCAAGCAACTGATACCTGTTCCCAGTACCAGCATCACGAACAGCAATCGAACAAAGCCTGTCATCTTATCCCCTGAATAAACGCGAAATATCATTATAAAATGCAAACACCATCAAACCGATAATCAGCATCAAACCGATCATTTGCGTGATTTCCAAAAATTTTGGCGGCAGCGCCCGCCCCCGCAACTTTTCCAACCCCAGGTACAGCAACATGCCACCATCCAGAATCGGAACAGGTAACAAATTCAGCACACCCAGATTCACCGAAATAAGTGCCAGAAAACCGATAAAATAAACCAGTCCAAGATCAGCAGTCCTGCCTGCCAGTTGCGCTATGGCAATAGGGCCGCCGAGATTATCGGGAGAAATAGCGGCTGTCACCATTTTACCAAACACAGACAGCGTCATACGAGTCATCTGCCAGGTACGGACAAAACCATAGCTCATACCGTCAAATAACCCCATACGATAGAGCTCTGCTTTATGCATGGCATGCGATGCCAGACGCACACCTATACGCACCTGCTGATGATCATCAGACACCGGCGTCACCTGCAATTGCAGTAGCGTCTGGTCACGCAGGACCACAACGGACACATCATGCCCGGCGCTGGCCTTGATTCGCTCAATGAACTGATTCACATTTGCCACCGGCCATCCGTCAATCTGACGAATAATATCCCCCGGCTTAAGGCCGGCCCTCTCGGCAGGAGAGCCACTCATCACATCATCCACCTTGATGGTCAGCCCCGGGTCAAAACCCAGCACCGAATCAGCCACGTTCAACATCAGCGGATCTGTTGACTGACGAGGCAGCGTCATATCCAGCGTTACAGGACGCTCATCGCGCTGCACACGCAGTTGCACCTGTCCACCAACATGGTCTTTCAGCTGCTCTTCCATCTGTTGCCATGAATGCACCGAGCTACGGTTCACAGCGAGGATGCGGTCCCCCACCTGCAGACCGGCCTGCTCGGCAATCGATGCCGGAGCAATATGACCGACAATCGTTGGCAATACCGACTGACCCAGCCATGCCACCAGCATAAAGGCAAATATTGCAAACACAAAATTGAAGCCGGGACCAGCTACAGCCACGGCCGCGCGTTTCCATACAGGCTGCAGGTTAAAGCTTCTGGCCCGCTCTTCCGCAGACAGCTTGTTTTCAAATTCCTCAGCCTGTTCATCGGGATTTTCACCCAGCATTTTTACATAACCGCCCAGAGGAATGGCTGCAATCACATACAGCACCTCGCCATCCCTGCTGCGCCATGAAAACAGGGCAGGACCGAAACCAATGGAGAATTTCTCCACCCGGATACCCAACCTGCGCGCCACAGTGAAGTGACCGTACTCGTGCACTGCTATCAGCAGCGCAATGGCCACAACAAATGCCAGCGATGTATGTAGAATCTCGATCATGCGCCAATCACCTCTTCCGCCAGAGATCTGGCATGCTCATCTATCTGCCACACTTCATCCAGTGTAACTACTGCACGGTCATCCACACGGGCCAGCACCTGCTCAACAGTCGTGACAATCTGCATAAAGCCGATTCGCCCGTCCCGGAAAGCGGCATTAGCGACCTCATTGGCTGCATTCAGTGTAATGGCCAGGCTATCTTCGCCGCGCAGCACCTGCTGAACCAGTGCCATGGCAGGAAAGCGCAGATGATCCACAGCATGAAAATGCAGTGTGCCGGTTTTGGCCAGATCCAGCCAGGAGATGCCCGTATCCAGTCGCGGCTCCGCCTGCATGGCATAGGCAATCGGCATGCGCATATCCGGCATTGCCAGCTGCGCCAGTGCAGAGCCATCCTGATATTCAACCATCGCATGCACGATGCTTTCCGGATGGATAATAGCCGAGAGTTTCTCCGGCGGCAGATCAAACAGCCAGCGGGCCTCTATCAGTTCCAGCGCCTTGTTCATCATCGTTGCAGAATCGATACTGATTTTCGCACCCATATCCCAGTTCGGATGCGCTATTGCCTGTGCCGGCGTCACCGCATGCAACGATGCCGGGTCTCTGTCCCTGAAAGGACCGCCGGAGGCGGTCAAAACCACCTGCTTCACCGAACCACGCTCATGACCCTGCAGACACTGATGAACGGCGGCATGCTCGGAATCGACAGGCACCACAACGGCCCCGGATGCTTCAGCTGCAGACATAAAAATGCGTCCGGCCGTGACCAGACACTCCTTGTTCGCCAGCCCCACGCGTTTACCTGCACGTACGGCTGCCAACGTCGCGGGCAGGCCGGCAGAACCGACCATGGCCGCCATGACCATATCCGTATCAACATCGCTCGCCAGATTGATAGCAGCATCCATGCCGCAGGCCAGACGCACACCCGCAGGCAGTTGCCCTTTAAGCGCTGCCGCAGCACCTTCGTCCGTCATCACAACCCATGACGGACGCAACTGACGGGCCAGTGAAAGCATTTTATCACTATTACGATGCCCAACCAGTGCGTGCGCAGTGAATTTGTCCGGATGCCGTAACATCACATCAGCAGTACTGCACCCGATAGAACCGGTTGCTCCAAGTATGGTCACGCGTAACACAGCATCTCCCACAACAACCAACTGACCGGCAGCGCCATGATCATCGCATCAACCCGGTCCAGTATACCGCCATGTCCGGGCAGCAACTTGCCACTGTCCTTGGCTCCGATCGTACGTTTAACCGCGGACTCTGAGAGATCACCCAGCATACCTGCCGCCACAACGATCACAGCCAGCAACAGGGCCGGCAACACATCCAGCACCTGCCAGTGTATCCAGCATGCCATGGCCACACTGACACCTGCCACAAGACCGGCAATGCTGCCCTCGACGGATTTACCCGGACTGATCGCCGGACATAATTTATGTTTACCCAGTTTGCGGCCGGCAAAGTAGGCGGCCGTATCAGATGCCCAGACAGCCAGACAGGCGCCGATAACCAGATACTGGCCAAGCGTGCTTGTGTGCGTTACAGCAACTGCCACGGCGAACATATACAGCCAGAAAAACAGCCATACCGCGGCAACAAAATGTGGAAAGGAGGCTTGCTGAAGGCGAGCGGAAAATACATACAGCGCAAACCAGGCCAGCATCATCAACAGGAAATAACGGGGATCGGAATGCAAACTGAAAGCGTACCACAGTGGCAGTGACGAACCGATAAATACCAGCGGCCAACGCAACTTCATCAACAATACCAACTCACCTGTGGCAAGCAGACCGACCAGAGCCAGAAAACGCTCAAACCACGGCGAAACCGAATGAAAGTACCAACCCCAGACCAGCACAATCAACAGCAATGCAGTAATAATTCGCTTGGTCAGCTCGCTCATATCACCTGTTCACTGGTCAGGCCAAAACGGCGTTCGCGACCGGCATATTCGCTTAGTGCCGCCTGCAAATCCTGTTCGCAAAAATCAGGCCACAATACATCGGTAAAATAGAGTTCGGCATAAGCGGCGTCCCACAGGTGAAAGTTTGATATACGTTTTTCGCCACCCGTTCGGATCATCAGGTCCAGAGGGGCCACATCATGGCGCCACATCATGCTACGGAATGTTTCGGGGGTCAGCGAGTTCAATGCCTGATCACAATCCGGCTGTTGCAAAGCCCAGCGCATGACATCTTTCACTGCAGCCAGAATCTCCTGCTGGCCGCCATAGTTCAGACATAGAATCAAATCCAGGTCTGTATTCGCTGCTGTTTCTGCACAAGCCTTCTCGACTGCGCGCCTGGCACTGCCCGGTAATGGTGCAATATCGCCCAGCACACGAAAACGGATACCGTTCTGCTGCATATCCGGCAAACTTCGGGGCAACATCATGGCCAGCAGACTCATCAGGCCACGCACTTCCAACTTCGGCCTATCCCAGTTTTCGGTTGAAAAGGCATAGAGAGAGAGCTGCCTGATACCTATATTCCTTGCCCATTTAACCACATCTCGTGCGACCTCGGCGCCTTTCTGATGCCCCTCCAGTCGTGCACTACCCTGGGCCTTGGCCCAGCGACCATTCCCGTCCATGATAATGCCGACATGTTTTGGCAAAGCCGGCTTACCCATCGGTGTGGATGTAGTCATCAAACAGTCAGTATATCTTGTTCTTTGTGCTCGATAACCTGATCAACTTCAGCGATGTATTTGTCGGTAATTTTCTGGATTCTATCCTGCAGACGCTTGCTCTCATCTTCGGGCAAGTTGTCATCTTTCGCCTGCTTCTTCACTTCATCATTGGCATCACGACGGATATTACGAATCGACACACGCGCCTTCTCGCCAATGGTTCTGGCTTTCTTGACCAGCTCCTTGCGACGATCCTCGGTCAGCTCAGGCAACATGATACGTACCACTTCGCCGTCACTGGTCGGATTCAGGCCAAGGTCGGATTTCAGAATAGCCTTCTCAATATCACCTATGATCGATTTTTCCCAAGGTGTAATCATCAAAATACGTGGTTCAGGTACGGAAATATTGCCCACCTGATTAAACGGCACCTCAGAGCCGTAATAAGAGACCGTCACCTGATCCAGCAAGGCTGCATTGGCACGACCTGTGCGGATGGTTGCCAGTTCCGACCTGAGTGCCACAACCGACTTTTTCATTCTTTCTTCCAATGCATCAAACATCTTCAACTCTCCTGAACCAGTGTGCCGACTGCTTCACCGGATATCGCCTTAAGCAGCTGGCCCGGCGTCGTTACATCAAAAACTACAATCGGCATATGATTGTCACGACATAAGGACATGGCCGTAGCATCCATCACACCGAGGCGTTTGGCCAATGCTTCTGTAAAGGTTAATGTCTCATACCTTTTGGCCGACGGATCTTTGGCTGGATCGGAGGTATAAACACCGTCCACTTTCGTACCCTTAAGCACGGCATCGGCCTGAATCTCCATAGCCCTGAGACTGGCCGCAGTATCCGTGGTAAAATAGGGATTACCCGTACCCGCAGCAAACACCAGAATACGCCCCTTTTCCAGGTGGCGTACAGCCCTGCGACGAATATAGGGCTCGGCGATTTCCTTGATATGCAGTGCGGATATCACTCGCACTGTTGCGCCCTGACGCTCAATGGCGTCCTGCAGGGCAATCGAGTTCATCATCGTGGCCAGCATACCCATATAATCGGCGCTGGCGCGATCCATACCGGAAGCTGTGCCACTCATACCACGGAATATGTTACCGCCGCCGATCACGATCGCCAGTTCTATGCCGCTCTGTTGAACTTCAATCAGCTCCCTGGCCAGACGGTTAATGGTATTCGTATCAATACCAAATGCCGTATCGCCCATAAGAACCTCGCCGGAGAGCTTGAGCAGCACCCGCTTATACGGGCGCTGCTCCAGTCCATTCAGAGAGGCATTCTCGACAGACTCATGATCGGCAGAAGGCATCACGCGTTCAGCTGCCCTTGATCTGAGCCGCTACTTCAGCCGCGAAATCATCTTCTTTCTTCTCGATACCTTCACCCAGCTGGAAACGAGCCATGCTGATAACAGTTGCATCACCAAGCGCCTTGCCGACCTTCTTGTCGGTATCCATGACAAAATCCTGCTCCAGCAAACACACCTCGGAGTAGAACTTGCTCAACTGACCTGCAACGATTTTATCCACAATCGCTTCCGGCTTGCCACTGGCAATCGCGCGATCAGTCAGCACAGCACGCTCACGCTCGACACTGGCCGCATCAACATCGTCACGACTGATAAACCGCGGATTAGCCGCTGCCACATGCATCGCCACACCGCGAGCCAGCTCTTCAGCCACAGGCTTGTCCAGACCAACCAGCACACCGATCTTGCCGCCGCCATGCACATAAGCGACAACCGTACCGCCATCCACTTCCGCGCGCTCAAAGCGGCGAACGCTCATATTTTCACCGATCGTGGCAATCAACTGCGACAGTGCCTGATCCACAGTAAACTCGGCATCAAAAGCCAGTGCGCCAAGTGCTGCAACATCAGCCGGGTTCTGATTAACAATAATATCGGCCAGCTTATTCACAAAACCGACAAACTGATCATTCTTGCTGACGAAATCGGTTTCAGCATTGACTTCCAGCACCACACCTACATTACCCCGAGTAACACTGACTACCACGCCCTCGGCAGCAACACGGCCGGCTTTCTTGGAAGCGGCCGACAACCCCTTCTTGCGCAGATAATCTACTGCGGCATCTATATCACCAGCGGTTTCAGTCAGTGCTTTTTTGCAATCCATCATACCTGCGCCGCTCATTTCACGCAGCTTCTTTACATCTGCAGCCGTAATCTGGCTCATTCCACTCTCCGTATCTTATCGTATTGGTTCACTCAGTTTTTGCAGCACTTGCGATAGCGTCACCACTGTCGCAAGCGCTGCTATTAACTCAAATTATCAGGCAGCCTCTTCTTCAGACGGTGTCTCTTCAACAGACACAGACATGGCCTCAACCAGATCCGCGCCGTCTTCGGCATTTTCCATGTGCCAGGCTTCTGCACCCTCCATCAGCGCATCGGCAATCTTGCTGCAGAACAGACGAACAGCACGAATTGCATCGTCATTGCCCGGAATGATGTAGTCAATACCGGTCGGGTTGCAGTTGGAATCGACTACTGCCACGACAGGGATACCCAGCTTCTGAGCTTCCTTGATAGCCAGCTCTTCCTTGCGCACATCCACGACGAACAGGCAGTCAGGCAGATTCACCATCTCCTTGATACCACCCAGTGAGCGCTCCAGCTTCTCCAGCTCACGCTGCATCTGCAGTGCCTCTTTCTTGGTCAGCAACTCAAACACGCCCTCTTCTTTCTGACGCTGCAGATCTTTCATCTTGCGTACGGACTGCTGCACTGTAGCGAAGTTGGTCAGCGTACCACCCAACCAGCGGTGATTGATATAGAACTGGCCGGCACGGCAAGCTTCTTCCTTGATTGCATCACGCGCCTGGCGCTTGGTGCCGACAAACAGCACGCGGCCGCCGGCAGTGGCCAGCTCCTGCATAAATGTGTAGGCCTCATTGGCCATACGCAGGGTTTTCTGCAGATCGATAATGTGAATGCCGTTACGTTTGCCGAAGATGTACGGAGCCATCTTTGGATTCCAGCGGCGGGTCTGATGACCGAAATGAACACCTGCTTCCAGCAGCTGCTTCATGGTAAATTGAGACATATATACTCCAGTTTGTTTTTAAGTTCCTCCACGGTCTGACACCCCGCCACTTACACAAAGCGGGACACAACGGATCAGTCCGTGTGCGAATTAGCCCTCTCGAGCGGCGCGCTTTCTAGCTAAAAGCAGAGAAAATAGCAAGCTTTGGATGTCGTATATTGCACAGCAAAACAGCAGACAGAACACCTCCGTTCACTATCATGGGTCTGCCATTGCCCGCCTGCCCCCTCACTTTCCGCTTCAGCCACCAGAGCGCCACAATTAACACAGATCGGGCAACCCCGGTGACAAGTCGGCTGTTTTATCTGAAAACGCAATGATCTCACTTCGCAGGATACCCGCGCCCAGCCATTCGATAGCCTCATCGATGGAGCGGTACACTCTGGAGTCGATCCTCGTTTCACGAGCAAAGGTGGTATATGCCCTAGCCAGACCGTACACCGCATCTGAAGCAACAACAATCGCACCTTTACTGTTAAATGTTCTCTTTTGCCCTGCTCCCATGCCGGCAGCAAAAGCAGCACCGCCTCCGGTCATTTCACTGACATCCGTTAAATACCTGCAATCCGCAAGTTCATGCACAGTGCCCTTGTCTTTATAGGCTTCGTTCAACGTTCAAACATGCTGCCCCAGCTCTACATTGGTCAACTTGCCGTAGAAAACTGACAGAAGCAGGTTATGGTTCTCAAAATATACTCTCTTGATAGACATCGCTTCCCCAACCCCATTGATTACAGCAAAGGATACAGGTTACTTTCACTATCCTGCAAGCAAAGTGAAGCAACTACCCTCTCTTTTCCCTGCGTCAGTAACCAGGATGTACTGCCAGCCAGCTCTTATCTCAGCTGGCGAGCAGCAGCGGATAACGGAAACGGGGGCCGACGCTGCACCCTTTAACCGTCCGCACCTGTGCCGTCGATATAGCCTGCTCACCAAAACGCCTGTTGATGGCATTCACGGCCTGCATCAGCTGCTGCTGACGCAGATCTTCCCGCATCAGACCAAACAGATCCGGCTGCGCATGCGCCTCGCGCTGCAGCTGTGTTGCCACAACACCGCAGCCACGATACCTCTCACCCTCGATAAACAGACGCCCCAACGCATGGTGCACCGCACCATTGATACGCTTGAGACTGTTGGTCGGCAGATCCAGACCTACTTCCAGACCCCGACATTCAAAAGATTCGAGCGTCAGAAACAGATAGAGCCGACTGACCAGCAGCTGTTTTGCCACCAGATCGGCGACCAGACGCAGGGCATGATAGCCTAGGTATGCAGCGATAACGCGTCGTTTTTCGCTGATGCGTCCCATTGACGCGGTTTTGGCCATACTTTTGGGCAGCGGCGGCTCACATTCCAGCGTTAGTATCGCACGCCCGTTCAACTCATGCCGGAGCATCTGACCATGACGACCGATGAGGCGCTGTAGCAGCCTCTCATCGGCACGGGCAAACTGCAGTGCTGTGCGTATATCCTTGCGACAGAGCAGTGCAGCACGGCTGCGTCCAATACCGGGAATCTCGCCCACGCCCAACTCAGCCAGAAAGGTGGCGATGGCCTGCACCGGCACCACTGTCACCCCGTTCGGCTTGTGATGCTCCGATGCCATCTTGGCCAGCGTACGGCTGACACTTACACCGACCGAAACCGTGATACCAAGCTCATGCCAGACAGCATGACGAATCTCATCAGCCAACTCCCGGTACGTTTTCTTCCACAGCTGGCGGATACCGTTAAAGTCGATAAACCCTTCATCAATCGAGTAGACCTCAACCACCGGACTGTAACGCCTGAGTATCGAAAACATCTGCTGTGAAATCTGACCGTAATAACGGAAATCGGGCGTCAGAAACGCGGCATGCGGTGCCATGCGGCGAGCCTCCCACACCGGCGTACCCGTACGTATACCCAATGCCCTGGCGTCATAACTTTTGGCGATGACCATGGCATTGTGATTGGAGAGCACGCAGATCGGACGACCACGCAACTTCGGATGGCGCGCCGCCTCACAGGAGGCATAAAATGCATCGCAATCAACATGTGCAATCGCACTCGGCCAGTCGGCTATAGACATATAGATTCAAAAACCTTTGCGCCGCAGAGAAGCAAGCGCCTGTGAATACCTCTAGAATTTACGGAACTGGCCGACAACTTCGCCGTAAATATCCAGCGACTGCTCCGGATAAATGCATGGATAGTCGGCATTGGCCGGCTCCAGGTAAGGGCCGCGACTATCGCCGCGCAGATATTTGATGGTAAAATCACCATCAACAATGGCTACGACAATCTTACCGATTGATGGATTCTGTTTACGTTCAACCACCAGAAAATCGCCATCGTGAATACCTGCGCCGATCATTGAGTCACCACTGACCGCCACCAGCACCGTACTGGACGGATGCTCCACCAGATATTCATCAATGGTAATCACATCACCCAACGCCTCGGTGGCGGGGCTGGCAAAGCCGGCCGGCGCCTGCCCCACATGCGGACGGGCAAAAAACATATTAGCCGGCCCCACTCGCCCGCCGGGAGCCTTCTGCAGATAGCCGGCAAACACCATGCGATCGACAAACTTCACCGCCCCCTGCTTGCTCACACCAACCAGTGCCGCGATATCCGCATAGGAGGGGATCAATCGGTAGAGGGCATAGTAATCCTGCAACCGACCCAGATAGATATGATCTTTATTCACCATGGAGCGCAGTATGGTATACGCTCGTACACTAGGCAAGCGCGAATATGAAAACATCCATGATACACGAATACGGCAGGGTCAAATGAGGCGACTTACATCCCGGCATAAACGGAAAAAACTCCCCTGTTCAGCGGCAGAAAATTCCGCCCGCAACGGATACACTCTGCACATAGACAAGCCAACACATTGATATAAATAGGCTTTTAAAAACATTCCTGTTGGCAACGTTCTTGCATTAAGTTGTACAGCGGAAGATTGAAACAGGCAGGAGCAACATATGAATCTCGGTTACTATATCTCAGGCGTGGCAGGTCAGATGGCCCAGAACAAACTTGATGGCATCGCCCATAACCTGGCCAATGTGAACTCCGTCGGTTATATGGAGGATCGCACCTCTTTCTCCTCCATGTTCTCAGGAAAAATGTCCCGCGAAGGTGTGCCGAGTAAAACATCTGCAGCTTACCTCACCGCCAGCACCCAATATGTCAGCACGCAGGCCGGCAACATCCGCCAGACAAACAACGACCTCGATTTTTCCGTCCATGGTGACGGCTATTTTCGCATACAGATGAAAGATGGCACGGAAGCGCTGACACGCGCAGGCAATTTCAAGCTGGATGCAGAAGGCAACCTGTTAAATCAGAGTGGTCTGGCGGTACTGGATAAAAATGGAGGCCCAATCCAACTACCTGTCGGCAAAATCAGCGCCACCGACAACGGCTCGTTGTATGTCAACGGCCAGCCGGTTGCCGAGCTTGGCATCTCCATGATCAAGGATTCCAGGCAGATTCAAAAGGTCGCCGGCGTGCTGATTCGTACCGGACAGGACAACATTCAGCCGGCCAATGGCAGTATCAGCGTGCATCAGGGGGAGCTGGAAGATGCCAATGTCAATTCCGTACTGGCCATGACCCAGATCGTCGACACGATGCGCAACTACCAATCGATGATGAAGGTGGCGGAACAGTACAACCAGCTCTCATCCCAGCTGAGCGACCGCGTCGGCATGGTACAGGGTTAAAATATGTCAACAGACCTGAAACAGACAACAGATAAGGGAGTTTTATCATGATGCGATCTCTATGGACGGCCTCCACCGGCATGGCCGCACAAAGCCTCAATGTGGATGTCATTTCCAATAATATTGCCAACGTCAACACCAATGGCTTCAAACGCGGCCGTGCCAATTTCCAGGACCTGATGTATCAGCAGATCAAGGCGCCCGGTGCAGAGGCCAGCGCCGCCGGCACGCAGCTGCCGACCGGCATTCAGGTAGGTCTCGGCGTACGCACAGCCAGTGTCGACAGCATCTTCTCCGAAGGCAGCTTTCAGCAGACCAACAACCCGCTCGATTTGACCATTCAGGGGCGCGGTTTTTTTCAGGTTCAGTTGGCTAACGGCGAAACAGCCTATACACGCGCCGGCTCTTTCAGCCTCGATGCGACAGGACAGATCGTCACCCAGAACGGTGATGTACTGCAGCCGGGCATCACCATCCCCGCCGATGCACAATCTATTCAGATCGCACAGGATGGCACCGTATCGGTGACACAGGCCAACGCCACGCAGACTGTGCTGGGCCAGATTCAGATTGCCGACTTTCTCAACCCGGCAGGCCTGGCCAAGCTGGGCGGCAACCTGTTTCAGCCCAGCAATGCCTCTGGCACTGCCGTTATCGGTAATCCGACTGAAAATGGTCTGGGCTCCATGACTCAGGGTACGCTAGAAATGTCCAACGTGAGCATGGTTGAAGAGATGGTCAACCTGATTGCCGGACAGAGAGCCTATGAAATGAACTCCAAGGCCATTCAGGCATCCGATGAGATGCTGCAGACCGCCAACAACGTCAAGAGGTAAGTGATGCGTCATTTTACTCCGCACTCTGCACTGCTGCTGATCGCGCTGCTTCTGCCTACCCTGGCCCTGTCCGAGCAGGCAGATACGACAGCCGACGTTACAATGCAGCAGTCATTGACACGTTTTTTCAAACATGGCGTGACACTGCGGGGAGCAACAGCCGAACTGGTTAACGTTCGGCACTGGCCGGATGCAAGCGGCAGTCTGCGCTGGTCGCTGCCTGCCTCTCTGCGGAACCACCCCGGCCGTTTTTCACTGATTGCGGAACAGGGTAATCGGCGCTGGTACGTACCTGTACAGGTTCGCTGGATGGCTACTGCCATCGTCATGCGTCAGAATATTTCGGCACGAAGCTTGCTCACACGAGATATGATGACAAACAGACGTACCGATATTGCCGGCCACCATGGTGCATGGTGGCAAAACAGCTCCACACTGGTCGGCATGCGCACGACCCGCCCGCTCGCAGCAGGCGATGTAATCCTGAGCAGTTATGTCAAACAACCGCCACTGGTCAAACGCGGAGACCTCGTCTCCATTCTGCTGGATGTAGGTGGCCTGCATATCCGCGCAGAAGGCAAAGCCATGCGCAGCGCCGGCAAGGGTGAGAGCATTCCGGTCAGGAATATGCGCAGCCATGAGATGATTCAGGCCGTAGTTGAACAAACAGGTCTGGTACGCGTGTCATTAAATGGAGGTCCCGGATGAACATCCGAACTGCTATCTGCCTGCTCTGCATCGCCCCGGTCATCCTCGGTGGCTGTATGCCGCGGGTAGATAAGGTTGCCGATGCGCAACAAAAGCAAGTTGTGAATCAGGCCCTGGCTACGCCCAGCGAGGACACATCCTCCAGCGGTTCATTATGGGCCGGTGGCGGCGCAGGTCTGATCTCCGACTCCAAAGCCTCACGCGTCGGCGATCTGGTGACGGTACTGGTCTCCGAAAGCGCCTCGGCCACGCGCTCGCTCGGCAGCAAACAGAGCAAGAAGTCTGCTCGCGACACCGGCCTGACCGCCAACATTAAATATGGCGGCGCGCTCGGCAATGCCGATGTCAATCCTTCCGGCAGCATCGGCATGACCAACTCCAAGAGTTTTGACGGCTCCGGTTCAACCAACAGCTCGGACACACTGACTGCCAGCGTCACCTCCGTGGTCACCACGGTCTATCCCAACGGCAATATGCGCATCATCGGCAAACGTCAGCTGGTCATCAACCATGAACCGCAGGAGATCACCTTCTCGGGTGTCATTCGCCCCGTCGACATTGCACCGGATAACACCATCACATCCGCCAAGGTAGCGCAGGCCGATATCAGCTATGGCGGTACAGGTTCACTGGCCGATACCGCTCATGAAGGCTGGCTATCCAAAACACTCGATAACATATGGCCATTCTGATGAGTTTTCGCCCCCTCTTCCTGCCTGCTATTGCATTATCTATGCTAATGATGCCGCTGATGGCCCAGGCCGAACGCATCAAGGATCTGGCTGATATTGAAGGCGTACGCGGCAACGCTCTGGTTGGTTATGGCCTTGTGGTCGGCTTAAACGGCACCGGTGACTCCGGCACGTCATCACCGTTCACCATCAGCAGCATCACAGCCATGCTGGAACGCCTCGGTGTCAATGTGAGAGCCGACATCACCAAGATGAAGCCAAAGAACATTGCTGCCGTCATGGTGACTTCCGAGTTACCTGCATTCGCTCGTCCCGGTCAACAGCTGGATGTCACCGTCTCCAGCATCGGCGATGCCAAGGACCTGCGAGGCGGAACCCTGCTGGTAACACCACTGCTCGGCGGCGATGGTCGCCCCTATGCCGTCGCTCAGGGGGGCCTCTCTACCGGTGGCTTCAGCATTGCCGGCAAGAGCGCCAGCACCACCAAAGGTCATCCGACCGCAGCCCGCGTGCCCAACGGGGCTCGCGTTGAGCGCGCCGCACCACGCGGCTTGTCTGCCGACCAGGACAAGATTTCACTGAATCTGCATAACCCCGACTTCACCACCGCTAAAAACATGCAGGATGCCATCAACGCCCGACTGGGTAATGGTATGGCACGCGCTATCGATTCCGGCACGGTGCAGGTCTGGAATCCGAACAGCAATGCCGTTGAATTGATCGCCCGGCTCGAACAGATTGACATCCCTCTGGACCATGCCGCCGTAGTCATCGTGGATGAACGCACCGGCACCATCGTTATGGGCCAGGAGGTACGCATCGACACCGTGGCCGTGGCGCACGGCAACATCAGCGTCAGCATCACCGAGAACCCTCAGGTATCACAGCCTAACGCCTTTGGCGGCGGTCAAACTACGACGGTGGATCGGAGCAAAGTCAATGTGCAGGAAGATGAAGCCAAGCTTGTCGTGCTGCCCAAGCAGGTATCGCTGTCCAAGCTGGTCACAGCACTCAATGCCGTCGGAGCAACCCCCAGCGACCTGATTGCAGTACTGCAGGCCATCAAGGCTGCTGGCGCATTGCATGCCGAGCTAAGGACCATGTAATGCGTGATCTCGTCGAAACCGTCATCAGCGGCATTATGCAACGGGAGCGCATGCAGCAGTCGCATGGCCAGACGCAACAGATAAACAGGTCGGCCAAACCCGCGGCACAGGTGCCAGGCCACGCGGCCCTGCACAGCGTTGGCTATCAGGTACCTGTTTCCGATCCGCAGCAAAAGGATCCTGCTCTCTGGAAGGCCAGCAAACAGTTCGAAGCCATCTTTCTGCAACAGATGATGAGTGAGATGCGCAGTACCGTCACAAAGTCCGACTTCATGCCGCACGGCTTTGCCGAAGATGTACATGCCTCGATGATGGATGAGGCCATTGCGCAGGCCAGCACGCAACAAGGGAGCATCGGTATCGCCAATGCCGTCTATCGACAACTGGAAGCCGGCAACAAGACTCAAGCAATTCCGAATCCTGCCGATAAAACGGATATGACCACTGATTTGACGATGGAGGCAATCCGACATGCGCGTTAACAACTCCGGTACCGCAACCGGTATCCACAAAAGCAGCGGCACAGGTAAAGCTAAAGATAAAGCCACTGCATCAACCGGCAAAAGCCGTGACTCGGTACAAGTCACCGACTCGGCCAGCCTGCGCGAGAAAGCGCAGGTCATGCTCGCAGACATGTCTCCGGTACGTATGGAGCGGATCGAGGAAATTCGCGATGCACTCGAAAACGGGACATATCCTCAGGACAGCCACAAGGTTGCCACTCAAATTGTTGCCAATGCACTGGCGGAGCACCCATGGTCATGACACAGCTACCCCCGCACACCATGTCCGAGTTGCATGCGCTGCTGACCCGAATGGATGCATGCGCACGCGAGCTTGAATCAGTCGCCAACGCGGAATATGAAGCGATCAGAATACTTGATGGCGATCAGATTATGGCCCTGACGGACCGGCGCATCATTATCCACCAGTGTCTGGCCAAACTTGAAGAGGACGGCAGGGCACTGCGTACGCGTGCGCGCATTCCCGAGGAGATGACAATGGAGGTGCTGATCGACCTGTTTGCAGGCAATCAGGCGAGCGAATTTCAGGCGCTGCGGCGCAACCTCTATGAACGCATGATCTACATCGACCGGCAGAGTCAGGAAAACAGTCTGCGCCTGCGCGCAGCCTACAATGTCTCTTCAACCATTCTGCAGCATCTGGGACTGGTTCAGAAGGAACAGCCTTACGGCAGGACAGCTGTTCGATGATTTTCGACAGTCTTAATATTGCCGCGTCCAGCCTGCAGACTCAGCAAAAATCCATTAATGTCGTGTCACATAATATTGCCAATGCCAACACCGCCGGCTATTCACGACAGGTGGCTGACATTGCGACACTTACGCCTGAAAGCGTCGGCGGGCTCAGTCTTGGGCGCGGCGTCAATGTGACCGGCATAAGTCGGATAGTCGATCCGATGATCAACAGCGCATTAAGCAACAACGGCAGCCAGATGAACTACTGGACCACGCAAAATACCGGCCTCAATAGCGTGGCAAATGTATTCGGCAGCCTGCAGAACACAGGCCTCGCTTCGGCTCTGGATAACTTTTTCCTCTCCTGGCAACAGCTGGCCAACAATCCGCAGGACAGTGCCCAGCAGTTCAATGTGCGCACCAAAGGCGAAACCCTGATTACCAACCTGGGAAGCATGAGTCAGCAACTGAGCGCTGCTCAGAGCAGCGCCGACGGCCAGATTGACAGCCAGATTCAACAGGCCAACAAGCTCATCGACACCATCGCCGCACTCTCCACACAGATCAGAAAACAGGAAAATGCCTTGTCGAGCAGTGCAGGTACAGCCAATGACCTGCGCGATCAGCGCGATCAAGCCGTACGCTCTCTGGCCAACCTGCTGCCGGTGCAGCAAATTAGCGACAATAATGGCGGCTTGTTGCTACAGACTGCCAGTGGAGATCTGTTAACACAGGATGGCGTAGCCCGTCACCTGGCTCGCGGCACGGCGATCGGTGGCGGCTTTGCAGGCCTGGTGATCGCCCAAACCGGGCAAGCGGTCAACATCGGCCAGAGCGGCAGCATCGGCGGACTGATTGATCTGCGTGATAACAAACTTGGCGGCTATATGTCCCAGATAAACAGTCTGGCAGCCAATCTCGCATTTTCAGTCAACCAGATCCATGCCAGCGCGGCTTCCGCCACTACGGATACAACAATGACAGCCGGTCAGCCGAGTAATGTCGCGCTGGCACTGAATGACCCGGCTCAGTCTGCCGCATTTGCCAATCAAATCGTGTCAGGCAGCTTCAAAATACACGTTTACAATGCAACCGGCACAGCCACACCAGCTGGCGGCACTGCCATCAACATCACTGCAGGCACGACAACAATGGCCGATGTCATCACCAGCCTGAATGCAGTAACCGGAATCAGCGCCAGCATGGATGCAGGCAGCCGCCTCAATATCACCGCAGCAACAGGCAGCAGCTTTGCCCTGTCCAATGACACCAGCAACACGCTCGCTGCCTATGAAGTAAACAGCTACTTCACCGGCTCGAGTGCGGCCACCCTGAACCTGTCGACATCAATCCAGGCGAGTCCTGCCGCCATTCATACCGGCCGTGTTGATCCGCTGACATCGACCATCTCCAGCTCTGACAACAGCGCTGCGATCGCGATCATGCAACTGCAGAATCAGGCTGTGTCATTTGACGGCAGCCTCAGCTCCAGCCTGCATAACCGTACCACAGCTGTATCCACCCAGTATGGCAACGATGTCGCCACATCGCTTCAGCAACGGCAGTACCGCACAGCCGAAGCCGATTCACTCAACGCTCAGCGCCAGGCCATTTCCGGTGTCAATACGGACGAGGAACTGGTCTCGATGATCAAGTTCCAGCGCGCCTATGAGGCATCGGCCAAAATCATAACCACAACGAATCAGATGATGGATTCGTTACTAGGATTGATCCGATGAGAATTACCAGCGCCCAGATGTATAATACCCTGCTCACCGGGGTAAAACAGCAACAGGATATTCTGAACCAGGGCAATGCCCAGATTGCCTCCGGCACCAAGTTTCAGACACCGGATCAGGCCGGCATAGCCTATAAAACCTCGCTGGATATCAGGCATGCCCAGGTCGGCCTGCAGGGGGACCTGGATTCCATCACCACTGCCGACTCACGCCTCGCCAACAGTATGACCATGCTCAATGATATGACCAATATCATGAAAAGAGCGCAAACCGTGGCTGTACAGATGGCAACAGCGTCCACCAGCGCCACCGAACGACTGAGCGCCGCCCAGGAGGCCACTCAACTGCTCAATCAGGCATTCAACGATGCCAACCAGCAATGGCAGGGGCAGTCGCTGTTTGCCGGCACGGCAACAGACAAAGCGGCATTTGTGACCGATACACTGGGAAATATCGTCTATAACGGCAATGCCCAGGATCGCACCATCGTCACCAGCGACGGGCAACAGGTCATCACTAATATACGCGGTGATAATCCCGCATTCGCTGCCGCCTTTTCCGCCCTGCAGGACTTCAAAACAGCACTGCAGAATAACGATACGGCCGGAGTACAGAATGCGGTGGGCGCACTGACCAGTGCAAGCGACGGGGTCATCAACATGACCAGTGATGTCGGTGCCAGACTCAACGGCGTACGATTGAATAAAACAGCCATTCAGGATCGACAGCTGAATCTGGCGACCCAGCTCAATACGAATGAAGCGGTAGATATTCCATCCGTTGTCGCCCGCATGCAGCAATCGAGCATCGCACTGCAGGCAGCCTACAGCCAAATTAACCAGATCAAGTCCCTCACTCTGACCAACTTCCTCAGATAAGCGGATGTTGGTATTACGTAGAAAAGTCGGACAGGTCATTCAAATCAATGACAACATCCGCATCATTATTCAGGACGTGCAAAACGAGCACATCGTACGCATCGGTATCGAGGCGCCCCCCGAAATCCCGGTGCATCGGATGGAGATTTACAACCTTATCCAGCAGGAAAATAAAGCTGCTGCCAGTGCCGGGGCGCTACAGTGGCTGAAAGGAGTAACCCATGAGTCCAGCAGTGATGACGAGAAAACAGCAGATGAGTGATATCATGCCGCGTAACAGCGGGGCATTTTATTTTCCGCAGGGCATGATCGGCTTCGGCGGTGCTCATGAATTCGGTCTGATCTACGAAGGTGTCGGCAAGATTGCCTGCCTGCAGTCGATAGATCACCCAGAGGCAGCCTTCCTGCTCACACCATGGGATGAGTCCCGTCTGGGCCCGCAGCCCGAACTAAACAGGGAGCAGATCCAGTGCATCGATGCAGAGGATGCAGAGAGCGTGCTGTGGATGCTGGTACTCAATCCGTTTGCAGATAAACAGTGGGTCACCGCCAACTTGAAAGCACCGGTTGCCGTTAACACGGAAAAACGCATCGGCCTGCAGTGTATTCGCTCCGAACCTGAACTGGATCTGCGCTTTCACTGGATGCCTCAGCCGGCCTGATCACCGCTTTTCATCAGTTATCAATAGGCTGCGCCCGAAAAGCGGCCACTTTCCGGCATAGCCGCAATCAATCAGCCCCACCCCTTTCCATTGTCTGAATTTACTCCTACACTGCAGTAAATCAGCGAAACAGCGTCAGGAGCAAGATTGAGAAAAAAGAACCCGTCGTGGACTGACCAACTCTCCCACTTGCTGGAAATGGACGTGGCCGACATTGCCAGCCTGCCGGCACTCTACCGCCATGCCACCCATCTGCTGCGTTTTTCCTATCGGGTGGCCGAACGCTTTATCGTCGACAAATGTATCCAGCGCGCATCGGCGCTGGCCTATGCCTCGCTGCTGGCCATTGTGCCGATGGTGGCACTCGGCTTTTCGATCTTCACCAGTTTTCAGGCCTTTGATGCGATCTCCGGTCATGTACGGGACGCCCTGCTGGGATACCTGATCCCCACCAGTCAGCAGGCTGTTGAGAACTATCTGGGAACCGTTACAGACAAAACCACGGCCATCTCCATCTTCGGCGTACTCGGCCTGCTGTTCACGGCCACCGCCCTGTTGAACACAGTTGAGGAGGCATTTAACACGATCTGGCGCATTACCCGCGCCCGCGCCTGGCTTTCCAAGTTCATCACCTTCTGGGCCACGCTGACACTGACTCCGATCCTCATCGGTGCATCGCTGAGTATCACCTCCTATTTCGCCGCCATGCCGCTGTTACAGCATGTGGCCGAGGGCGCCGGTTACCTCAGTCATATCCCCTTTCTGCTGCCGTGGATACTCTCTTCACTGGCGCTGACCACACTCTATGTGGTGCTGCCGAACACTACTGTCCCCTTCCGCTATGCCGTGGTTGGCGGTCTGGTTGGCGGCGCACTGTTTGAGTGGACCAAGATCGGCTTCACCTTTTATATCACCGAGATTGCCGACTACGAAAAGCTCTACGGCGCCCTCTCCACACTGCCGGTTTTTCTGATCTGGCTCTATCTGACATGGGTTGTGGTGCTGCTGGGGTCGGAAATAGCCTTCTGCATGCAACATCCGGAGCAGTCGACCCGACAGAGAAACCGCTTTATCAAGCCGGGGCTGCAACAGTTTTATTCACATCTGATCCTGTTGCGCGCGGCCCAGTCTCTGGAGCGTGGCGAAACCCTGTCATTGGCCACACTGCTTGATGAAACGGAAGTGCCGGAAAATATCCTGCAGGAGTGGCTGGATCGACTGAGCGAGCTGGAGCTGCTCCGGCGCACGGACACCGACGGCAAGCAGGCGTGGGTACTGGCGCAGACCCCCGACCAGCTGAATCTGATGACCGTATTCAAGCGGCTCAATGATGCCCCGATGCAGGTGCCCGAAGAGTGGGTTGAAAGCACACTTGGCCGCCAGCTGCTGGGGCTCTATTTTCGCATGCAGCGCGAGCATGCCGATATCCTGCAGCAGGTCACGCTCAGGCAGGTGATGACGCTGAGTAAAGAAGAGGAAGACGATGCCGCTGGCAAATGACAGCATGCGCGCATGACACATGCCCACCTGATCATCGCCGATTCCGAACATGATGCCGATATGCTCTATGCCAGCGGCATGTTTGTCCCCGACCCGTTTATCGCCATTGCACTGGATGGAGAGTGGCATGGCCTTTTTTCGCCACTGGAAGTGGATCGCGCCGCCAAAGTATCGCGTTTTGCCGGTGTGCATCTGGACACCCCGTGGCGCAACGCCGCCGAGATCAGGGAGTGGCCGGGGCTTGCCGGCTGCGCGGCGGCCTTTCTGGCCTCACACAACACCCGAAGCATCAGCGTGCCGGCATCATTTCCGCTACGCTATGCCGATCAGCTGCGCAGCTGGGGTTTTGAGGTCACGGCATCAGCCGGCGCCTTCTTTCCCGAGCGGGCTGTCAAAACCGCCACCGAAATCAAATATCTGGCGCAGGCCGAACGGCTGACACGCCAGTCCATGCAGCGAGGCGAGCAATATCTGGGCCGCTGCAGCATCGGCCATGACAACATCCTGCGCGATCCGGAGACCGGCAAGAAAGTGACATCGGATGATGTACGCCGGGCGATTGAAACCTTTTTGATCGGCAAGGGCGCGATGCCGGCCCATACGATTGTGGCCTGCGGTCGCCAGTCATCGGACCCGCATAATACCGGCAGCGGTTATATCCGTGCGCATGAGCTGATTATTATCGATATCTTTCCGCGCGTCCTTTCTACCGGCTACTGGGGTGATATGACCCGCACCTATGTCAAAGGCAAGGCAACGCCGGAGCAGAAGAAGATGTACAACACCGTGCGCGAAGGTCAGGACATCGGCCTCTCGATGATGGCCGCAGGTGTCGACAGTGTACAAATACACACGGCCATTACCGCCCACTTCGATGCACAGGGCTTTAAAACCGGCATGGTGCGCGGCAAACAGGGCGGTTTTTTCCACGGCACCGGCCACGGCGTCGGCCTGGAAATTCATGAGGGTCCGCGCGTCTCCACGCGCGGCGAAATCCTCAAGGCAGGCCATGTCGTTACCTGCGAACCCGGCCTCTACTACGCCCATATCGGCGGCGTGCGTCTGGAAGATATGGTCGTCATCCGCGACGGCGGCTGCGACAACCTGACCCGCTACAAGCGTCGCCTGGAAATCGCATAAATCAGCAGACAGGCAAGGCGTTGGGCAAATGAAGCTCCCGGGTGAAGAGGGTGACGCGCAGCTCCCCTGATAGCGTAAACCGACTCACACGGCCAGGCTAACTGGAAAAATTCTGCCCGATCTGGCACCATTACATCTCTATGAGTGAGACCCTGACCTACTTTGCCTACGGCTCGAACATGTCCAGCAAACGATTGCAGGCGCGCGTGCCTTCCGCCCGGCTCATCGGCACCGCCACCCTTACCGGTCACCGGCTCGCCTTTCACAAGTTCAGCCATGTCGATCTCTCCGCCAAGTGCGATGCATGCGAATCGGCCGATGATACGGACCGCGTGATCGGTGTGCTCTATCATCTGCCGCGCGCCGAAAAACCGGCGCTGGACAAGGTCGAAGGGTTGGGCATCGGCTATGATGAGAAACAGGTTCGGGTGCATGGCAGCGATGGCCATGTCGATGCATTCATGTATACCGCCACCCGCATTGATGATGCGGTCAAGCCGTTCCACTGGTACAAGCAGCATGTGATCCATGGCGCCCGGGAGAACCGGCTGCCGGATGCGTATCTGGCTTTTATCGACAGTTTTGAATCGATTGACGATCCCGACAATGAACGCCATGAGCGCGAGCTGAACATCTACGGAAGCACCCGGATGACGAAACCGGCCCGCAGATGATCGCAAGGTTTGGCAGTAATTTTCATCAAAAATGAGAGACCTGTCTCGATCCTGGACACTGACCATTTCGGCAAGCTGACCTATATTGAAGTCGGCGCCACCTGCGCAGACATTGAGACCTATATTCAACTTGGCGATGCCGTTGCTAAAACCAGCTGATTCATTTTATGGTTTATCCCGTATTTGCGGGAAATATGGCTAAAGAAAGCTTTTGGATCCCCGGTTTGCGATAGCTGATTTGGACTGCATCAGGCAGGCACATGGATGTGCCGAATCACAAAAAGGCAGGACAGCCGTTTGGACGAGCTTTAGCTCGCCCGCAAGGGTGAGACACATGGATGTGCCTAATCACAAAAAGGCAGGAGCCGTTTGGACGAGCTAAAAGCTCGCCCGCAAGGGTGAGGCACATGGATGTGCCGAATCACAGCGTCAAACTAATTCAATATAGAGCCTATCGCGCGGCGGGACAGCGCCGCTTGTTCCCCCCGCTAGCAGGTTGCCGAGACAAGTATAAAATCACGAGCTGGAGCGTGTAAGCGCGACCGTGATTTTATACGCTGGATCGGGGACCCGCAGGGCAAGCTGGTTCCGGGGTTCCCTTCTTTGGTACTTTCTTGGGAACGCAAGAAAGTACGAATATCGATCATAAACATCCCAACTCACTGTAACCGTTCAGCCAGACAGAGAGATAAAGTGAAACAGTCAGGTAAACTGTCCCGTTAACCACGATGCATCTGTTTTTTGGTTTTGCTGGTGGCCTCTGCGGTGAATGGGTCATCCGGCCAGTAGTGGCGTTTGTATTTTCCGCGCAGCTCTTTTTTCACATCGTGATAGGTGGTTTGCCAGAAGCTGTTCAAATCCTGCGTAACCTGCATGGGCTTACGCGCCGGTGAGAGTAGATGCATCGTCAGTTTGCACGCTCCGTTTAGCAGCGTGGGCGTATCAAACAGACCAAACACCTCCTGCAGTCTGACGGCAAGTACCGGTTGTTCGGGATCGCTGTAATCAATCGTGACCGCGGAGCCGCTGGGCACGCTGATGCGCTCCGGCGCCAACTGCTTGATCAGCTGCTGCTGTTGCCAGCTGAGCTGATTCAACAGCAGGCTATGCAGATCCAGATTGAAACACTGTTTGAGGCTGTTCTCATGGTTTAAGTGAGGCTGCAACCAATCCTCCAGCCTGTCGCTCAGCGCCTGCTCTGAAAAATCGGGCAGCGGCTGCTCGGCAAACATATTTTTTACAGCTGCGCTCTTATCCAGATGATGATGAATAAATTGCACGCGCTGTTGCAGGCTGCGTGCCTTACTACTCCAGTTCAGACACCCCACTCCCTGCTCTCTGATGGCCTGCAGCAAACACTGTTGCACCGCCTCTCTGCTGTCGCTGTGATGAACAGTGGATTCCTGCAGCATGATTTTACCGATGCGGCTGACCTGTTTGACCTCAACGCGTTGTGCCTCGTCATTCCACTCCACCCGCTCTTCCTGCTCAATGATTCCGGAAAAACAGGTCTGCAGCTGTTCGGCGCTGATATCTGCCGCCAGATAGATACTGGCTTCTCCCTGTCTGGCATCCAGATTGGCGACCACGAGGTATTCATGCAGGTGGTGTTGGATATAGGGCGGAATAACCGCGCCCTTACCGTTACTAAGCAGGTAACGTGCTTCATTGGGATTGCGGCGTTTGGCGATTCTGTCGGGATAGGCATAGGCCAGCAGTACGCCGCTATAGTGATGATCCGGTCGCTCCTTGTTTAAGCCTGCTTTGCTGCACTGTTTCACGCGCCTGAAAAAATCATCGGCGCTCTGCATGATGCGTTTACACTGCTGGTGATCGATGCCGTGATGGTTTGATTTTCCATGCAGCAGCACATTCAGCCTGTCATGGATGTCGGCAGATTTATCTGCATTAGCGAGAAAGATATCTTTCTCGCTGAGCAGGCTGGCAATCAGGCAGGCGTGATAAGCCTGATTCAGTTTAACAGCTGCCAGCATCATGTGCGCCAGACGCGGATGCGTGCCGAGCCTGAGCATATCGCGACCGTGCGCAGTGATGGTCCCCAGCCCATCGATTGCGCCGAGTTGTTGCAGCAGCGTTTTTGCCTGCTCTATCGCACCGTGAGGCGGCAAATCCATCCACTGCAGTTCATTAACATCAGTCACGCCCCAGTTGGCCAGCTCCAGCACCAGCGAAGTAAGATCGCTGTGCAGGATCTCAGGCGATGCATGTTTGAGCAGACGTGACTGCTGCGTCGCGCTCCACATACGATAACAGGTGCCGGCGGAGAGCCTTCCGGCGCGTCCGCTGCGCTGCACGGCCGAGTCCTGTGAAATGGCGCGGGTGGTAAGCCTGTTCATGCCCGAGGCCGGGCTGTAATCGAGCACGCGCTCCAGTCCTGAATCAATCACACAGCTGATCCCTTCAATGGTGATGCTGGTTTCTGCAATATTGGTGGCCAGCACAATTTTACGCATACCTTTATCGGCAGGTGCTGCGATAGCCAGATCCTGTTGCTGCTTCTTCAGGCTGCCATGTAGCGGTGCAATCACAATGTGCCTGATCGATTCGCGATCAAGGAGCTGTTTGATCTGTCTGGCCAACTGATTGATCTCTTTGACACCGGGCAGAAATACCAGGCAGTTGCCCTCGTGTTCATGGATGAATGTGTTGACCGTGTTGGTCAGGTCGATCATCAGTTGCTGCTGTGGATTACTGTTGCGCTGACGGATTGCGTGATCGAGATACCTGTTCTCAACAGGAAAGCTGCGACCTTCACTCTCAATGATCGGTGCGTGATGCAGCAGGCTCGCAACAGCATCGGTATGCAGTGTTGCCGACATCACCAGTATTTTCAGATCCTCGCGCAGGATCTGCTGGCTCTGCAAACAGAGTGCCAGCGACAGATCAGCATGCAGGCTGCGTTCGTGAAATTCATCAAAAATCACCAGCGCCGTGTTTGTCAGTTCCGGGTCAGCCTGCAACTTGCGCGTTAAAATGCCTTCGGTGACCACCAGTATCTTTGTCTTATCGCTAACGCAGCTATCCTGACGAATCTGGTAACCGACGGTTTCACCAACCTTCTCACCGAGCAGAAATGCCATACGCGCCGCCGCATTGCGTGCCGCGAGCCTGCGCGGTTCAAGCATGATGATCTGTCTGTCACCCAGCCAGCCCTCACCCAGCAGGGCGATGGGTACAGCGGTGGTTTTTCCTGCCCCCGGCGGGGCCTGCAGTACCAGACGATTGTGCGTGGTTAATTTCTCTTTGATCTCCGGCAGAACATCATGGATGGGAAGCAACGGCATGCGCAGATGATAACTTAAGTCAAAACAAAAACACTTTCAATGATTAGATCAGGCTCAAACTGTCCCTTTATTTTTTTAAGGGAAATCCGCAAAACAAGACTTGGCCCCGCCTACTTCAAGAGCTGCACGGCGGTGACTGCACAGCCGAGATTGAAGATCGCATCAGCAGGGGGACTCTTTTGTTGGGGGGCACTTTACTCTTCTGGCACGAGCAGTTTGTAATCGTCCTTCCTTAAGGCATCCAGCAGCGCATCAACTGTAGTTTTATCAATATCCATCGCCAGCAGTGTTTCTGAGCCCATCAACAGGCTAGCCTCCAGCGCCTCAGGGATAGCCCATGTAGCGCCGTATTTAATAAGCAGGTGCTTTGTATCCACATCCTTGGCTCTGGCAAAAACATTCAGCCCCGGATAAATATCCTTGATATGTGAAACTACCCGTACAGCATGCAGAGGAGAATCAACCGTAACAATCACCAGCCTTGCTTTTCCGAGGCCAATGGCCGAAAGCAGTGCCGGGTCACTCATATCTCCATAGTAAACAGACTTGCCCTTTTTCCTCTCTCTCAGAACAAGATCATGGTCACTGTCATAAGCCATATAAGGGATCTGGCTGAGCTCAAGCATATTTGCAACCACCTGCCCTACCCTGCCGAACCCGGCAATCACTACAGGTGCGAAATTATCTTCATCGGGAATCTCTCCAATCAAGTCACGCCCTGCAGGTGCTTTTGCGGCAATCATCTCGCCCAGCTTCACACAAAACGGCGTGAGTAGCATGGTAATAGAAATCACGGCAATACCTACAGCAAAGATTTCATCGCCGATCACGCCCAGCACTCTTGCCGCGCCAAAAAGTACAAAGCCGAACTCTCCGCTCTGCGAAAGAAGAAAAGACATACGAAAGGCATTGCTTCTGGAAAAACCAAAAGTCAGTGCCAATAAAAAGACAACCAGGATCTTGATCAGCATAATAACAAAGACATGCCGGGCGATCGTCCACGGATGCTCCATAACGATATTAAGATCCAGAGACATACCAACAGCCACAAAAAAGAGACTCATCAGGATGCCCTTATAGGGCTCGATATTGGCCTCGATCTGAATACGGTACCTGGAGTCGGAAAGAGTCATCCCCATCAGAAATGCACCCAGAGCCATCGACAGCCCTGCATGCTCCATAGCCCAGACGGCAAAGACGACCGAGAGCATCACTGTGAAGACAAATGCTTCCCGATTCCGGTCCCGGGCAAAACGGGAGAGTAGATATGGCACAATGTATTTCCCAACAGCAACGACCCCGGCGATCATACCCGCAACAAACAGAACCTCTTCCCAGACAGGGATATCATCAGGTAAAACACCACCTTCGGAGAAAAGCGGCGTAATGGCCAGAAGCGGAATAACCGCCAGATCCTGCATAAGCAGCACGGCAAAAGAAGCTGTCCCATAACGACTGGCGATTTCACCCCGCTCCTGAAGAATCTGAATGACAAAAGCTGTCGATGAAAGCGCAAGGGTAAGGCCAATCAACATTGCTACACCTGCCGACATAGGCATCGACCAATATGCATATGCGCCGATGACGATGCCCGAGAATACAATCTGCAGACTGCCTAAGCCGAAGACCTCCCGGCGCATAGTCCATAACTTGCCAGGCCTCATCTCCAAACCAATCAGAAAAAGCAGTAGCACCACACCAATCTCGGCAAAGTGGCGAAGGCTCTCCACCTGATCGGTCAGTACCGGACCCGGTGAGTAGGGGCCAACGATAATACCGGCAATAAGCAAACCCAGAACAGAACCCACCCCAAGCTTCTTCGATATGCCCACGGTAATCGAGACGGTAACGAGCAGGAATAGTGCGGAAAAAAGGATGGCATCAAAGCTCATAGTCGTATCCTCCCTACCACCAATTATTGCGCCTGAACGGATAAGCTCATCATTGTGCAAAGTGCGTGCAAGTCAATGCGGACGCGCTCTGTAATTTAATAGAGACAGCTGGGTCAGGCATGGGTATATGAGTTACCCCCCTGCCCCGGGATCAGACTGCTCAAAAAAGCGCGATCAACAGTAGTCATGTTTTTAGCCTCCTGTTCATGAGTAACAGGCTGTTTTAAAGGTAACCAGAATCGGTGGTCGCAGGCACTCAGAATCACTTTTAATAGTGGAAGATCTATTGGCAGCAGGTACGAGAAACCTATAATTGCCGCCATGTTGAGAAATAGCGCGATCAATACCACTGTTCGTCAGGCAAAAGCCTGTGATGCAGAGGCGATCAGTCATCTTGGCGGGGTTACCTTTGCCAGCGCCTATGGCGCGATTGTGCGGCCGGAGGACATGGCCGGTTATGTGGCAGATATCTTTGCGCCATCGCGAATTTCCGAAGAGATCGGAGCCTCCGATAGCGTCTATCTGGTTGCCGAAACCGAATCAGGCATCGTCGGTTATGCCAAACTCGCCATGACAGAGACACCGGAAATGGTTCCGGCAGGCTATCCGATCGAGCTGGTGCGCCTCTACCTTGATCATCGCTACTATGGCCGGGGAATCGGCGAAAAGCTGTTGAGTGAAATCTGTTCGAGGGTTGTTAAGGCCGGGCATCGTGGATTATGGCTGCGGGTATGGCAGAAAAATGAAGGTGCGATCCGATTCTATCGCCGCCACGGTTTCGAGATTGTCGGCAGCGAACCCTATTTTATCGGTGAGACGCCCAACCCCGTCGTTCTGATGTGCGCCGAGCTTGCCGCCCATGATGCCCCCACCGAGTAACCGGGTTCCTTTCTTTCAGGATTAAAATAAACTACTGTTCCTCTTCACCTTTTGCCTGGTCGGCAGAGAAGAAGGAAGGAGCTGCATTCATGCCGTTGGTTGAGCACACACCGTTGCCTGCATTTGAAAAATTACGTCAACGCGGTGAAAAGGTGCTGACGCACAAGCAGGCACTGCATCAGGATATTCGCGAGTTGCATGTTGGCCTGCTGAATATGATGCCCGACGCCGCCATGATCGCCACGGAGATTCAGTTCATGCGCCTGGTGGGAAGCTGCAACCAGATCGCCCAGTTTTATGTGCATCCGTTTACCGTCGAAGGGCTGCCACGCAGCAAAGAGACGCAAGCCTATATCGACAGCTATTACAGCAGCTTCGAGCAGATCAAGACGATGGGACTCGATGCCCTGATCGTCACTGGCGCCAATGTCTCCAACCCGTCGCTGGACCAGGAGCCGTTCTGGGAGCCATTGAAAGAGGTGATCGGCTGGGCCCGGGAGAATGTCACCTCGGTGCTCTGCTCGTGTCTGGCGACCCATGCACTGGTCAAACAGCTCTACAATATCGAGCGGCAACCGATGCCTGCCAAGCTGTGGGGCGTTTATCCGCATCGTGTGACCCATAACGAACATCCGCTGCTGCGCGATATCAATACCCGCTTCGATGTACCGCACTCCCGCTTTAACGCGATCCACAGGGAGCAGCTTGAGCGGGCGGGTCTGACGATCCTGATCGAGAGCGATGTTGCGGGGGTACATATGGCGGTCAGCCCCGATCAATACAGTCTGGTCTATTTTCAGGGACACCCCGAATACGACACCAACAGTCTGCTGAAGGAGTACAAGCGCGAGGTGAACCGCTATATCAGCGGCGAGCGCGCCGACTATCCGCCCGTGCCCGAGAGCTATTTCTGTGAAGATGCCGCCGAGATTGTCGAGCATCACCGTTTGCATGTGCAGAAGGCGATGCGAGAGGGCATTGCAACACCGCCATTCCCGGAGGCGCATATCGAGCCTCTGCTGGATAACACGTGGCGCGATACGACCAAGTCCATCGTCAATAACTGGCTGGGACTGGTCTATGAAAACACATCGCTTGAGCAGTTTCGCCCAACGACCTAGTACCCGAATTATAAAAATACCGCCTGAGTCAGGCGTAAGCCCATCACCGAACCTATAAGGAGCGTTCCATGAAAACAGAAACCATTGCCATCCATGCCGGCTACGAAACCGATCCGACCACCAAATCGGTGGCGGTGCCGATCTATCAGACCGTAGCCTACGAGTTCGATAATGCCCAGCACGGCGCCGACCTGTTCAACCTGGCCGTGCCCGGCAATATCTATACCCGCATGATGAACCCGACCAACGATGTACTGGAGAAGCGGGTGGCCGCACTCGACGGCGGCATCGCGGGTCTGGCTGTCAGTGCCGGCAGTGCCGCGATTACCTATGCGATTCAGACTATTGCCACAGCCGGTAATAATATCGTTACCGTGCCGATGCTTTATGGCGGCACCTACACGCTGTTTGCCCACATGTTGCCGGGTCAGGGCATCGATGTCCGCTTTGCCGAAAACGACAGCCCTGAGGCGCTGGAGAAGCTGATCGACGAGAAAACCTCGGCGATCTACTGCGAATCGATCGGTAACCCGGCCGGCAATATTGTTGATCTGGAGGCGATCTGTGCCATGGCCGACAAGCATGGCGTGCCGGTGATTGTCGATAACACCGTGGCACCCTCGCTGATTCGTCCGATCGATTATGGTGCCGCGATTGTGGTCTATTCGCTGACCAAATATATGGGCGGTCATGGCAATTCGCTGGGCGGCATGATTGTCGATTCGGGCAAATTCCCGTGGGCCGAACATGCCGAGCGTTTCCCGATGCTTAATCAGCCGGAACCAGCCTATCACGGCGTGGTCTATACCGAGGCGCTGGGCGAGGCGGCATTTATCGGTCGCGCCCGCACCGTGCCGCTTCGCAACACCGGCTCGGCACTGAGCCCGATGAACGCCTTCCTGATTCTGCAGGGCATTGAGACCCTGACCCTGCGTATGGAGCGTCACTGCGACAATGCCATGGCTGTCGCCAAACACCTGCAGAATCACCCGGCTGTGAATTGGGTACAGTATGCCGGCCTGCCCGATTCGCCGTATCACGCGCTGGCGCAGAAATACTGCAATGGGCGTCCGTCGGCACTGCTCACCTTTGGCGTGAAGGGCGGCTTTGAAGTAGCTGAAAAGTTCTATGATGCACTGGGCATGTTCAAGCGGCTGGTGAATATCGGCGACACCAAGTCTCTGGCAGCGCACCCGGCATCCACCACGCATCGCCAGTTGACCGAGAGTGAGCTGAAAACTGCCGGCGTGACACCGGATATGATCCGTCTATGTATCGGTATTGAGCATATCGACGATATCATTGCCGATATCGATCAGGCGCTAGCCACAGCAACTGCCTGAAGAGCTTCCGGAAGACCGGGGATATCGTAATTCATTCAATGCCCTCTGCGAAAGCAGGGGGCATTCTTGTTTATCGGTCGCCATCAGGGATTGAATCCCAGAATACTTTCAAGACTGTCTCGATAAAGTCGAGGAGGCCATTCTCGACCCCAGTGCTCAACTCACAGGCTTGAATCTCAGAACTTGCCGCAGACTGATGCGGCCTCATTCGACTGCGTTTACGAGATACAAGGCGTGAGTTATTGAGTTGTTTTCCACTGCTTCAAAGATCAGCCCGCTGAAAAACGCCCTCACCGCGATTTTTGCTGACATCATCCCAGCGGAAGATGTGGCCGTTCATCACCACGAAGACACCGGCACCCAATAGCTGCACGGCGGTGACCGCACAGCCGAGATTGAAGATCGCATCGGAGTTGCTGATCGAATAGGGAATCATCGCCCCGAACAGCACAACCGTTTTATTCTCCAGCTGCTGCCCCAGCACCCGTGCGGTATCAACCATGGTATCGGTGCCATGGGAGATGATGATCTTTGACTCTTTACAAGCGAGACAGCTGGCGAGGATGGTTTCCCGATCCTCATCACTCATCTCCAGGCTGTCCTTGAGCATCAGCTGCTCGGTGCTGTAGTCCAGCTTGCACCTGCCCCGCTCCAGCATGCCCGGAATAAACGAATCACGGAACTCCAGTGCGCCGCTGATCTCATTATAGCGCTTACAGATCGTTCCACCGGTGATAAAAAATTTTAGTTTCAAAAGTGTCAGCTCCTGTGGGCATCTGTCGAACGGATTACCATAAGTCAGTCAGCCCGCGTTCATTATCAGCTCACGGCAGTGTAAAGAAGACGCTCGCACACGCAGCTACAGCTAACGGGCATATCAAGATAGCACGCTCAATGGGACTTAGAAATGGACGTCGGAAGTACAACACCACCGGCAGGATAATCCAGGCAGGCCCGCCATAAATCAGCCATATTGCCGCGCCCTGAAGCAACTCATTGCGCAATGGGCCATCAGGAGTCATGAACCAGTTGGCAAAGTAGAACAGCATTGCGCCTGCCGCCAGGCAGCCCCACAAAAAAGCCAACCACTGAACGCCCTTCATATCCCTGACTCCGTAACAGCATGAGCTGGATTTCCATCTATGAATCTCCTTTATATAACCTGATTTCTTTTCGCGAAAATGGAATCCAGGGAAAAAATCTTCTTGTCCGGTGCATACTATGAGCTGAAACCTGAATGTCTGCTGCCGCGAACCTTGATGTTGAAGTGACGGTGTCAAACTGATCCGGGGGCAGTCTCAGTCTGGCTTGCCCAGCTTATTCTGCGGTGCAGTTCCATGCGTCAGGCTGTATTGCTCGAGAAAGCGCTTCACCTTCGAATCCTTCTCACCAGTGAGGCTAACCTCCAGCTGCTGCAACCGCTCGCTGTTTTCCGGGCGGAGCATCTCATCCAGCTGCTGCTTGCCGCGAATGCCTGCGCTTCTCAGCGCCTGCAGCAGATCCCTGTCGGAAATAAACAACATCAACTGCGCCTGATCAATCCAGTCACTCAGCTGCTCTTTCGAGATCAGGTTTTCGATGCGGCTATACAGCAGGTCCCGTCGGTTACCGATCGTCGCCAGTTGATGAACATCCACAACCCCCTCTTCAAAGAGCCTGTCCCGCATAAATACATTCATGCCCTGCAGGTACTCGATCGACAGCGTGGTAGCCGGTGAAAACAGCTCGCCCATATACCCGGAGCTTTTGACTCTCTGCCATGTGGCCTGCGCGGCCTGCATCGGAAAGAGGCCGGCAAAAAATGCGATCGCCACCAGCAAATATGCGGCCTTGCTGTTCTGTACAACAAGCGTTTCGCCATGATCGCCGGTACGGTAGGGCTTCAGGAACGCCTGCACCACACAATAGACCAGCACGGAGACAAACAGCGCCATGATCATGCGCACCGCACCGAAGAAGAACACCCTGGGCATCAAATCCTGATTACTCGCGCGCATGACGATGTTATATATATTATACAGCCAGGCTCCGTACAGGGCCCACAACGGGATCGACAGCGGGAACAGGATACCCGGCGCAATCTGGCCGATACTGACGGACCTGAATGTCCTCATTATCAAATCCCGCTTGACGGAGGCCGGCGCTGATTCATGCATCAGGGATGAGAGATAAAAGGCATTATCCGCTTGCAGGATATAGCCGAAGAGCAGCATCGTTATTGTTGAAATGCACACGGTCGGCATAAAAAAGTCATGCTTATCGTACAGGTTGAGTGACTGACCATTATCCAGATAACCATTGGTGAACAAAAAAAGCAGCACGTAAAAGATGCCGCCAAAGATACTGGTCAGCGCAATCAGCGTGCAGTAACGGTTAAAACAGGCTGGCAGACGGAATATCGATAATCCGTGCTCTTCGGCAACCCGATAATCATGCGCCAGCATCATCGCAACGGGAACCGATAAAACACCGACAAAAATGAGAACTTCTGAAAGTGACATCACCCTACCCCCGATTCATCAAGAGCCGGAATAGAGTGTAGCAGAAAACCGTCGAAATTGCGGATCAACAAAAAAGTTCATCGCGGAATTCCGGAAAATATGGCTGAAGAAAGCTTTTTGATTCCCGGCATGCGATAGATGCTTTTAAAGCTACATACTACTCTGCTAAAGCAGAGCACCCCCCTTTCTTTTGCGGCACAAAAAGGCAGGAGCCGTTTGGACGAGCTTTAGCTTGCCCGCAAGGGTGAGGCACATGGATGTGCCGAATCACAGCGTCAAACTAATTCAATATAGAGCCTATCGCGCGGCAGGACTTGTTCAAAACAATGGGGCGTTTTTGATTCGGGCTGTCCTGGCCCTCAGGGCTACGCCCCGCCTGTTCAGGCGTCCAAATGACTCCTGCCATTTGTCTTGGTTCGTTCTTTGTACGGACAAAGAATGAACAAATACCTCCCTCCTCATCAATACCAGGACAGGAAGCGTCATCAGTTCATATTTACTAACACTAGTTTCCGGACTTCCGCGATGAACAAAAAAAACGGCCCCGCCCTCCCTCAGGGAGATGGACGGGGCCGTCGTGATGCTTGCCGGTATCAGGCGCGTGCGGCGTTAACCATCTCGGCAAAACGATCGAAGAGATAGTCCGAATCATGCGGACCGGGACTCGCCTCGGGATGATACTGCACCGAAAAGACAGACTTGCCGGTTACACGCAATCCTTCCACGGTGCCATCAAACAGGGAGCGATGTGTGATCTCCACACCTGCGGGGACGGCATCGTCGGAGACGGCAAAGCCGTGATTCTGACTGGTGATCTCGATCTTGCCGGTCGTCTCATCCTTGACCGGATGATTGCCGCCCCGGTGACCGAATTTTAGCTTGAAGGTGGACAGACCGAGTGCCTGACTGAGCAGCTGATGACCCATGCAGATGCCGAAGACCGGGATATCGCCGGCGATGAGCTCACGAATCGTATCCACGGCATAGCCGACAGCAGACGGGTCACCCGGACCGTTGGAAAGGAAAATACCATCGGGGTTCATGGCCAGCACTTCGGCAGCCGTTGTGCCGGCAGGCACAATGCTCACCTGCATGCCGCGATCAGCCAGCTTGTGAAAAATATTACGTTTGCAACCGAAATCAAATGCGACGACGTGGGAGTTCATGCGCGGCTCATGGTAGCTGACATCATCCAGATGGAAACTACCCTGCTGCCACTCTGAAACCTGTTTGCAGCTGACCTGTCCGACCAGATCGCGTCCTTCCAGCCCTTCCCATGCACGCGCCATAGCCAGTGCATCGGCATCGGACATGCCATCGGAGGCAATCACACCATTCTGCGCGCCGTGATCACGCAGGTGACGCACCAGCGCTCGCGTATCGATACCGGATAAACCGACAATTCCCTGTTGCTGCAACCACTCAGCCAGATCGCCCTCGCTCCGATAGTTCGAGGTTATCCGCGCCGGCGCCCTGACAATGCAGCCGCGCACAGCCACATCAGCCGATTCCATATCGTCAGCGTTGATACCGACGTTGCCGATATGCGGGTAGGTGAAGGTCATAATCTGATCGGTATAGGAGGGATCTGTAAGTATCTCCTGATAACCGGTTAACGAGGTGTTAAAGCAGACTTCTCCGACAGTATGGCCGACAGCACCAAAGGCATGCCCCCGAAAAATTCGTCCATCCGCCAATGCCAATATCGCTTCTGTCATCGCTGCACGCACCTCTCATATAGAACGGCGCGGAGATTACGAAATCATGCGCATAAAGTCGAGTTACAAAAGCAGAGGCGGTTTAATTACAAAGAGATAATACGACAAACAGCACGCGGTAAAGCGCGGTTTCACAGCGCGCTTGCCGGTTACGGAAAATGCGTTGTCTGCACGTAAGCGAACGACAGCCCGACTTTGTACCTTCCCGCCTTTATGGTTAAAGTCTTCCCCTTGCAGTATTTTATATCAGGAGAGCACATGGCGCATATCGACATGCAGGATTTGACGGATATCCTTCAACAGGCCGGACGCGAAATTATCATACCTGCGTTTGCTCAGGCCGTGCAATCGGAAACAAAGCTCGACGGCTCTGTGCTCACCGCAACCGATCTCGCCTGCCAGGCTTTTATTACAGAGCGCCTGCAACAACTGGATGCATCGATTGCCATGCTTGGCGAAGAGATGAGCGAGAGCGAACAACTCTCACTGCTTGGAGAGAGTAGTGAACGTCTCTGGTGTCTTGACCCGCTCGACGGCACAACCAACTTTGCCACCTACCTGCCCTGTTTCGCCATATCTCTGGCTCTGATCGAACAGGGGTCGCCCTCCATCGCCTGTATTCATGATCCGATCAGACAGGAAACATTTACTGCGATACGCAATCAGGGCGCGTTTCTCAATGGCAAACCTGTTCAGTCATCCGATGTAAGCACATTGCCTGAATCGGTTGGATTTATCGACTTCAAGCGCCTTCCCCCTGCTGTTGCCAGCCATATTGCCGCCAACCCATTCTATCGCAGCCAGCGAAATATCGGCACATGCGCTCTGGAATGGGCCTGGCTGGCGGTCGGACGCGGCCAGTTCATTATCCACGGCAAGGAAAAAATATGGGACTTTGCTGCCGGCAGCCTGATCGCGGCTGAAGCCGGCTGCATCGTCAGTGACTTCACGCCTGAGGATCTTTTCCCCACCACCCGGCTCTCTTCCCCCATACTGGCAGCCTGCAACAACGCACTGCACGCATCATTGATACAGCAACTGACACGGGCAAGGCTGGAAAAATAAAGATTTTTTTTGTCACAACTTGTTCGTGGTCGATTTCTGCTGCCAAAGCCGCTAGGATGCGGCTGCAATTGATTAAATGACCTTTAAAGTGTGCACCACTTAAAGGGAGGGGATAGTCCAATGGGCAACGTTAGCAATCTGAAGATTGACCTGGTAGAAGTATGCGAGGCGGCGGCGCGCGCCTGTGCCCCGTTCGTTGGTTCAGGCCAGAAAGATGAGGGTGACGGGCTGGCTGTTGACGCCATGCGTACCCGCATCAACCAGGTCAAGATGAATGGCGTGATTGTTATTGGCGAAGGCGCCAAGGACGAGGCTCCTGCTCTGTATGACGATGAGAAGGTCGGCACCGGCGAAGGCATCGGCGTGGATATCGCCGTGGACCCGATTGAGGGAACCAACCTGTTCGCCAAAGATATGCCCGGCTCCATCGTAACGCTGGCGGCAGCACCTGCCGGCTCTATGTACCGTCCCGGCTCCTGCTTCTATATGGACAAGCAGGTCTATCCTAAAGCCGCGCGCGGCCGGATTGACCCGGAAGCACCGATTGCAGACCGCCTGAAGCAGCTGGCTGCATCACTCGGCAAAGACGTTGCCGAGTTGAAGATCTTCATCCTCGACAAACCTCGCCATCAGCAAATGATGAAAGAGGTCTATGCTACAGGCGCCAAAGTACGCCTGGCTACGGACGGCGACGTCAACGGCGCTATCCAGGCAGTACTGAATATGGGCTCTGATGCACTGTTCGGCATCGGCGGCACGCCTGAAGGCATTGTGACCGCCTGTGCAGCTCGCGCCATGGGTGCGGAAATGTTTGGCCGCATGGCTCCACAGAAGGATTTTGAGATCGAGCTGTGCAAGAAAGAAGGCATCGACACCAAACGCATCATCACACGCGATGAGCTGGTCACCTCCGACGACTGCCTGTTTATTGCCACCGGCCTGACTTCCGGCGCCTATGTGCGCCATGTGAAAACCGGCCATGACACTTACGGCAAGTTCATGACGACCGACACCGTGGTCCTTGACGGCGGCATCGGCAACATCCGGCACGTACAGACTACAATTCACGTCTAGGCGAAATCCACGCGCGCCCTCATCAACCGGGCTTATGGATTTTATAATTAATCGTGATTAGATTTTATAGTAATAAAAAATAGGGTTCATCGGAACCACCATTAAAAGGGGAAAAGCATATGAGCAACAATCGCAGACATCTGGCTAACGCCGTTCGTGCGCTGGCCATGGACGCTGTACAGAAAGCCAATTCAGGACACCCGGGCGCGCCTATGGGCATGGCAGATATCGCCGAGGTATTGTGGAACGACTACATGAAGCACAACCCGACCAACCCGAAATGGGCTGATCGCGATCGCTTTATTCTGTCCAACGGACACGGCTCCATGCTGATCTACTCCCTGCTTCACCTGACCGGTTACGATCTGGGCATTGAAGATCTGAAACAGTTCCGTCAGCTGCACTCACGCACACCGGGTCACCCGGAGTACGGTTATGCACCGGGCGTTGAGACCACAACCGGCCCGCTGGGTCAGGGCATCACCAACGGCGTTGGTATGGCACTGGCAGAAAAGACACTGGCTGCCCAGTTCAACAAACCGGGTCACACCATTGTTGATCACAACACCTATGTATTCCTCGGCGACGGCTGCCTGATGGAAGGCATCTCTCACGAAGCATGCTCACTGGCCGGTACACTGGGTCTGGGTAAGCTGATTGCATTCTGGGATGACAATGGCATCTCCATCGACGGCCATGTTGAAGGCTGGTTTACCGACGATACCCCGGGCCGCTTCGAAGCTTATGGCTGGCAGGTGATCCGCAACGTCAACGGTCACGATTCAGACGAGATCAAGGCAGCTATCGAAACTGCCAAAGCAAACAGCGATCAGCCTACCATGATCTGCTGCAAGACGGTTATCGGCTTCGGTTCCCCGAACATGGCCGGTTCCCATGACTGCCATGGCGCAGCCCTCGGTCACGAAGAGATTGCTCTGGTTCGCAAGGAACTGGGCTGGGAATATGAGCCGTTTGTTATTCCTGAAGATGTCTACGCAGGATGGGATGCCAAGGATGCCGGCGCTGCCGCAGAATCCGACTGGGACGCCCGCTTTGCCGCCTACGCAGCCGAGTTCCCTGCCGAAGCAGCCGAGTTCACCCGTCGTATTAACAACGAGCTGGCCGCAAACTGGGAAGCTGATGCCGATGCATTCATTGCAGCAGTTGATGCGAAAGCTGAAACCATCGCTTCCCGTAAGGCTTCACAGAATGCCATTGAAGGTCTGGCCAAGATCACGCCTGAATTCCTGGGCGGCTCAGCCGACCTGGCCGGCTCCAACCTGACCCTGTGGTCCGGCGCGAAACCGGTCACCAACAATGATGACGGCAACTACGTCAACTACGGTGTACGTGAATTCGGCATGGCTGCCATGATCAACGGCATCGCCCTGCATGGCGGCTTCGTACCTTACGGCGCTACCTTCCTGATGTTCTCCGAATATGCACGCAATGCACTGCGCATGGCTGCATTGATGAAGGTTCGTCATATCGAAGTATTCACCCATGACTCTATCGGTCTTGGTGAAGACGGCCCGACCCATCAGCCTGTAGAGCAGACTGCAACCCTGCGCATGATCCCGAACATGGATGTATGGCGCCCTTGTGATGCGGTTGAATCCGCTGTGTCATGGAAGGCAGCGATCACGAATGTAACCGGTCCGACCTCACTGATCTTCTCCCGTCAGAACCTGGCACATCAGGCACGTACGGCTGAGCAGATCAAACTGATCGAGCGTGGCGGTTATATCCTGAAAGACTGCGCAGGCACACCGGATGCAATTATTATTGCAACAGGTTCCGAAGTGTCACTGGCTATGGAAGCTGCAGCTGCACTGACAGACAAGAAGGTTCGCGTGGTTTCCATGCCATCGACCAACACATTCGACAAGCAGGATGCTGCGTACAGAGAGTCGGTACTGCCGGCATCTGTCTCTGCACGCGTGGCTGTTGAAGCCGGTGTTACCGGCTTCTGGGCCAAATATGTCGGCCTGAACGGCAAGGTGATCGGTATCGACACCTTCGGTGAGTCGGCTCCTGCCGGTGAACTGTTCAAGCTGTTCGGCATCACCACTGACGCAGTTATCGCGGCAGTAAACGAAATAGCTTAAATCATATAAATACGGAAAGAGGAGATTAAATAAATATGACAATTAAAATTGGTATTAATGGTTTCGGTCGCATTGGCCGTATGGCATTTCGCGCAATAGCTAAAGAGTTCACCGACATGGAAGTCGTGGCAATCAACGACCTGCTCGAGCCTGATTATCTGGCATACATGCTCAAACATGATTCCGTACACGGCCTGTTTAACGGTGATGTTGCTGTTGACGGCAACAACCTGGTAGTCAACGGTAAATCCATCCGCCTGACCGCTGAGCGCAACCCTGCCGACCTGAAATGGAACGAAGTGGATGTCGATATCGTGCTGGAATGCACCGGCTTCTTCCTGACTGAAGATTCCTGCCAGGCTCATATTGATGCCGGCGCAAAGAAGGTTGTTCAGTCCGCTCCGTCCAAGGATGCTACCCCGATGTTCGTCTACGGCGTAAACCACGACTCCTATGCCGGCCAGACCATCGTTTCCGCTGCGTCATGCACGACCAACTGCCTGGCACCGCTTGCCAAGGTCATCAATGACAAGTTCGGCATCAAGCGCGGCCTGATGACAACCGTTCATGCTGCCACTGCAACACAGAAGACTGTGGATGGTCCGTCCAACAAAGACTGGCGCGGTGGTCGCGGCATTCTGGAGAACATCATCCCCTCCTCTACCGGCGCTGCAAAAGCGGTCGGCGTTGTACTGCCTGAGCTCAATGGCAAACTGACCGGCATGGCATTCCGCGTGCCGACCTCCGACGTATCTGTGGTTGACCTGACTGTTGAGCTGGATAAAGACGCATCTTATGCAGACATCTGCGCTGCGGTAAAGGAAGCTTCAGGCACGCCTGGTATCGGCGACACACTGGGCTACACCGATGATAAAGTGGTTTCCACTGACTTCCGCGGATGCAGCTACTCATCCATCTTTGATGCCGGCGCCGGCATCGCACTGGATGGCACATTCGTCAAACTGGTTGCCTGGTATGACAATGAGTACGGCTATACCTGCAACATGATGCGCTTCGTGCGTCACGTCGCAGCCAACTAAGCAACATAACGTGGGAGCTTTTAGCTCCCACGTTTTTCATTGCCCGTTTGCATAAACAACGAACGCAAGCCGGCAGTGACAAACGTTTACACGTTGTTGACCTTGTCTGATGTCACACAGTTGCCTCTGATCCGGTGCAGACTGTCATAACACCAGATGTATTTAACTTCTAAAGGAGAAAGAGAATGTCTGTAATCAAAATGACCGACCTTGATCTGGCTGGCAAGCGCGTACTGATCCGCGAAGACCTGAATGTGCCGATTAAAGATGGAAAGGTAACCTCTGATGCGCGCATCCGCGCCAGCATGCCAACGATTGAGCATGCGATGAATGCCGGAGCCAAGGTAATGCTGATGTCTCATGTCGGTCGTCCAACCGAGGGTGAATTCAGCGAAGAGAACTCTCTCAAACCGGTTGCAGATCACCTCTCTTCCCTGCTGGGTAAACCGGTACGCCTGATTCGCGACTATCTGGATGGCGGCTTTGATGTTGCCGACGGTGAAGTCGTACTGCTTGAAAACGTCCGTTTTAATGCCGGCGAAGGCAAGAACGACGAGTCGCTGTCGAAAAAGTATGCCGCACTCTGCGACATCTACGTAATGGACGCATTCGGCACTGCGCATCGTGCACAGGCTTCCACCCATGGCGCCGGCGTTTACGCACCGGTTGCATGTGCAGGCCCGCTGCTGGCCGGTGAGCTCGAAGCACTCGGCAAGGCACTGCACAATCCGGCCCGTCCTATGGTTGCCATCGTCGGTGGTTCCAAGGTCTCTACCAAGCTGACCGTACTGGAGTCACTCTCTACCATCGTGGATCAGCTGGTTGTCGGCGGCGGTATCGCCAACACCTTTATTGCCGCAGCAGGCAATCCTGTCGGTAAGTCTCTGTACGAAGCCGATCTGGTGGATACATGCAAAAAGCTGACTGCCGATGCCGAAGCGCGTGGCGGCAGCATTCCTGTACCTACCGATGTGGTCTGCGCCAAGAAATTCGCACCTGATGCTGAAGCAACACTGAAAGGTGCTACTGAAGTGCTTGATGATGACATGATTTTCGATATCGGTCCGGATTCCGCAGCAGCACTGGCCGAGATCATCATGAATGCAGGTACCATAGTCTGGAACGGCCCGGTCGGCGTATTTGAATTCGACCAGTTTGGCGAAGGCACCAAGGCTATTTCCCTGGCCATTGCCGAATCATCCGCATTTTCCATTGCGGGCGGCGGCGACACTCTGGCTGCAGTGGATAAATACGGCATTGCAGACAAAGTTTCCTATATTTCAACCGGCGGCGGCGCTTTCCTCGAGTTCCTGGAAGGCAAGAAGCTGCCAGCTGTAACCATGTTAGAGGAGCGAGCAGCTTAAGTGAGTAAAATTATTCGTAGAACCAAAATTGTAGCAACACTGGGTCCGGCCTCGGAATCTCCTGCGGTACTGGATCGATTAATCAAAGCAGGCGTCAATGTCGTACGCCTGAACTTTTCCCACGGTACACCGGAAGAGCACCGTCAGCGGGCAGAAAGTGTGCGCGCTGCAGCCAAAAATAACGGCGTCGTTGTAGGTATTCTGGCTGACATGCAGGGCCCGAAAATCCGCGTTGGCAAATTCATCACCGGCAAAACCGAACTGGTTCCCGGTCAGAAGTTCATTATTGATGCAGAAATGGATCTGGATGCCGGCAACGACGAGCGCGTCGGTATCACCTATAAGGAATTGATTGATGATGTTAAACCGGGCGACCGGCTACTGCTCAATGACGGTTTGATTGTCATGGATGCGGATAGTGTCGTTGGACAGGAAATTCACTGCACGGTAATTCTCGGTGGTGAACTCTCCAATAACAAGGGTATCAACAAAGCAGGCGGCGGACTCTCTGCCGCAGCCCTGACCGAGAAGGATAAGGAAGACATCATTACCGCCTGCTCTATCGGCGTCGATTATATCGCCATCTCCTTCCCTCGCCATGGTGCGGATATGGACTATGCCCGCTCGCTGGTTCGCGCTGCAGGTGGCCATGCCGGTCTGGTGGCCAAGGTTGAACGTGCTGAAGCGGTTGAAGATGAAAATCTGAAATCTATTATGGAATCATCCGATGCAGTCATGGTTGCCCGTGGCGATCTCGGTGTGGAAGTCGGCGATGCCGCTGTACCGCCTATTCAGAAAAAGATGCTGCGTATGGCGCCCAAGTACAACTGTCCGGTGATCGTGGCTACGCAGATGATGGAGTCAATGTGCAGCAACCCCATCCCGACGCGTGCTGAAGTAAATGACGTAGCCAATGCCGTTCTCGACGGCACTGATGCTGTCATGCTTTCCGGCGAATCTGCAGCCGGCAAATACCCGGTGGAAGCAGTGGAAGCGATGCATCGCACCTGTATCGAGACGGAAAAGCAGCGCGTACTGCCTTCATCGGCAACCCGCGATCCGCGTTTCCCTCCTCACTCGGTTGATGAATGCATTGCCCGTCAGGCGATGGAAACAGCTCACTCCATGCCGATCCGTGCGATTGCCGCATTCACCGACACCGGTAACACAGTGCTCTATATGTCCCGTCACCTGGGTGATGTGCCGATCTATGCACTGACACCAAAGCAGTCAACACTGGGTCGGGTAACGCTGTTCCGCAATGTCACCCCGTTGTGCATGCCGGTGGATTACGGACCAACTGAAGCACCGCAGGCTACCATTGACGTAAAACAGATGATGCTCGAAAAGGGTATTGTGAACGAAGAGGACCTGATCATCATGACCTTCGGTACGCCGATGGGCCATTCGGGCGGCACCAATGCGTTAAAGATCATTCGTATCGGGGATAACCTCAGTTAATTTGAGGTTGAAAACTCAGGCTCGAAAGAGCCAACTATCGGACGAAAGTCCTTTAAAATCTCAAGGAGGAAGGAAATGGCACTCATTTCATTGCGACAACTACTGGATCATGCAGCTGAAAACAGCTACGGCATGCCAGCATTCAATGTAAACAATATGGAGCAGGTGCATGCAATCATGCAGGCTGCTGATGAAACCGATTCTCCGGTCATCATGCAGGGTTCTGCCGGTGCTCGCGGTTATGCCGGTGAGGCATTCCTGCGCCACCTGATCGCAGCTGCGGTTGAGCAGTATCCGCATATCCCTGTGGTAATGCATCAGGATCACGGTTCAGAGCCTGCAGTATGCCTGCGCTCTATCCAGTCCGGTTTTTCTTCCGTCATGATGGACGGCTCGCTGATGGCTGATGCCAAGACACCTGCTACTTACGAGTACAATGTTGAAGTTACCAAAAAAGTGGTGGAGATGGCTCACGCCGGCGGCGTATCCGTTGAAGGCGAGCTGGGCTGCCTGGGTTCTCTGGAAACCGGCATGATGGGCGAGGAAGACGGCCACGGTGCGGAAGGCAAGCTGGATATGGACATGCTGCTGACCGGCGTGGACGAAGCCGCTGACTTTGTAGAGAAAACCGGCTGTGACGCACTGGCGATTGCCATCGGCACCTCTCACGGCGCTTACAAATTCACCAAGCCACCGACAGGCGCAGTACTGCGTATTGATCGCATTCGTGAGATCCATGCCAAACTGCCAAACACCCATCTGGTCATGCACGGTTCTTCATCCGTACCTCAGGACTGGCTGGCTATCATCAATGAGTACGGCGGCGACATGGGCGAAACCTACGGCGTACCTGTTGAAGAGATCGTTGAAGGCATCAAGTCCGGCGTACGCAAGGTAAACATCGATACCGACCTGCGCATGGCCTCTACCGGTGCAGTTCGCAAGTTCCTGGTTGAAAATCCATCGAACTTCGACCCGCGCAAGTTCCTCAAGGCTTCCACCGCAGCCATGCAGGGTATCTGCAAGGCTCGCTTCGAAGCATTCGGTTCTGCCGGCAATGCTTCCAAGATCAAGCCACGCTCTCTGGAGAGCATGATCAGCTACTACAGCTAATTAAGTAGTATCACGTCACAACAAAAAAGGCGGGCTCGTGAGAGTCCGCCTTTTTTATTTCGCATAGCTTTGCGAGGAAATATCTGAAAAACCACAATCGGCGCATCGGTTATCCGCCTTTATTTTTATAAACTCCCCTTCTATACTCTAAACCTTGACTGATGGATCAGCAGTGGGGGCCTATGCATCAACTGCACCATACATTGAAACGGGATCTGACAAATACCCTACTGATTTGGAGTACGGCCTTCTTTGCCCTGCTGGTTGTCGGGTTTCTGTTTTCATTTCACCAGATCGAGCACTATATGCTGGGGCTGGTGGCCGATCACCGGCTCAGCTATCAAACCAGAGAATTCGCCAAACATCTGGACCAGCAGGATAATCGCACCATCCAGCAGGAAGGCGATACGCTCGCTCAGGGTGATATCATTTCAGCCATTCTGATGGTTGATGCCAGCGGTGAACTGCTGCACCTCTCTATGAATAAAAACAGCATTCCTGCCCTGGTCCTGACCCAACCGGTCAACATGGAGAGCCTGCAGAAACAGGTGAAAAACCATGGGCATTTGCATCTGTTCAAGCGGAAAATTCCGGGCCATCATGCCACACTCGCTCTGATCATGGATGATCGACCGATTGAAATCGCCCTCTTCTCGGCTACGACATGGACCGCCCTGCTACTACTTGCTCTGGTCCTGATATCCATCAAGGCACTGCATATCTCGCTCAGACGCAGCCTTGTCATACCCGTTGAAAAATTGCGTCATGCCATCAACGATGGACAGATGGATCAACAGGCTATCATGGCCCTGGAGCAGACACTCCCCGATGAAGCCTCGGAAATTCTTGATATTTTTGATCATTTAAAGCATGCCCATACAGATATGCGCGCTCAAATCACAACGATGGTGGCTACCATGCCCAGCTGTTTCTGGTGCTCGAATGATGGCAAAACCTATACGGGCGCATCTGACAGAACTGTCGATATCCTTAGAGTTCCATCGTCGGAATTAATGGGTCATCCACTATGGGCGTGGACCGGCAACCAGGAACAGATTGCGGTTAATCACAGGCTGCTGCAACAAGGTATTGCGAAAAAACGTACACGACTCGATTTTGCCTATCAGGTCACCAGCGACGGAGACACACGCTGGTTCGGTGAAAACATCACAATCTGTTACGATAAACAGGATCAGCCGAGTGTCATCTACGGCATTATCAATGACATCAGCAAACGCAAAAACAGTCAACAACAACAGGCTGAAGCGCTTGAGGAACAGCATCGCCTGCAGGCCACATCCACGCTGGTCGGCGGTATAGCACATGAATTCAACAATGCGCTGGCAGGCATGAACGGTAACCTGTTTCTGATCAGGCAGGCTGTCACCGATGAGCAAGCTCTGGTCCGGATCAACCGCATTGAGCAGTTGATTAATCGCTCAGCAACCATGATTGAGCGCATGCTCGCTTTCTCCAGGCAGTGCAGCACACACCCATCATCCATTGATTTGATCGAATTTCTGGAAAGCTTCCGCATAAGCGTATTGCCCGCCTTGCCTGAAACACTCCGTTTTGAACTGCATCTGGATGCCATCAGGAAACGTCAGAGATCAGAGCGGCCGCTTATTCTGGCCGATATGCAAAAATTGCAGGAGGTCCTGTTTCAGTTAATCGACAATGCACGTCTGGCCACCAGGCACGCCATCGCACCGCGTATTGATGTGGCGCTGGAATATATGGTGGCGAATGATGATTTCCTGCGCCATCACGCCGGTCTCTCATCCAGAGAGCTGCTTCACCTGACTATTGAAGATAATGGCAACGGCATTCCCGACGAGATCAAAAGGCGGGTATTCGAGCCCTTTTTCACCACCCGCGAAATCGGAGAGGGAACCGGCCTGGGCCTCTCCATGGCACATGGCTATATCCATCAGATTGGTGGCGACATTGACTTTGACAGTCACACCGGTATCGGCACAACCTTTCATATCTACCTGCCTGCAATCATTAATCACTCAGACGTATCGCCTTCGGACAGCACAATATTGCGCGGCCATAACGAAACCATTCTGGTCGTCGATGACGATAAAATGGTACGGGAGTCCACCTGCTCTATTCTCGAGCGCATGGGTTATCAACCTGTTCCGGCCAAAAACGGCGAACAGGCTGTAGAAATATTCACCCGGAGACAGGCTGAAATCAGGCTGGTATTCATGGATATCCTGATGCCCGGCATCAATGGCATTGAAGCCACTCGCCGTATCCGCAAACTCTCACCGGATATGCCTGTCATTTTTCTGACCGGCTATGATCGTACCCAGCCACTGGAGCCGGAGGTCTATGCCGAGAATACCGAGCTGATCAACAAACCGTTCCGTATATCCATGCTCAGTGACTCTATTCAGCAGGCTCTCGCAGGAAATCTGGGAAAATCGCAGGAGTGATCCTCTATTCATTGCCTGCAAATATTGATTCTGGCAAAAGAATTGCTGGCTATTTCCAGATGAGTGTAATCATACAGAAAAGCCGAAACCACCATGCCTGAACAGCGGGTCGACAGCATCGCCAGAAGCGAGGCTACCGGCTGGTCAACGGCTGGCCCCTCCAGAAATGCAGCCGCTCCGCTACGTATTCTGACCGGCCAGCCCGGCAATCTGCCAACAGGTGAAGTCATCACCGCGATGGTCAGCAAAGCCAGGAACAATGGATTCAAGGTGACCCTTAATGGCGAAACATTTACACTCAAAGGATTGCCTGCCTCACTGATTGGCAAACAGGTGGATTTTATTGCCCAGCACAGCAAGAGCGGCGGAAAAACCATTACACAACTATTCCGGGCCGGCATCGGTCGAAAAGCTGCAGGTACCCATCTGGCTATCCGCTCACCTCTGCCTGAGGCGCTGCAAACCGGCAATCGGGTTTCAGCTCGTGTCGAAGTGATTCGGGCAGGACAAATGCAGCTGCGCATCGCAGGCGGAGCGGCACATAACCATCCCCTTATCACCACAACGACTGCAAACGTGAAGACAGGACAGATGCTCAACGGGGTATTGCAGCATGTCGACGGCAAGCCGGCATTACTGCTGTCCCGGCCGCAGGTGCGATCGGAATCCCATGTTTCACTGCCCGATCAAGCTCCCCGCTTAACGCCGGCAACCAGTAGCGAGAACTTCAATCTGGCCAACACGCGTCCGGGTACAACCACACTCGCCATCGTTGAAAAAACATTGGGCAATGGCCGTGCTCAACTCAGTCTGCAGGGCAACCACATTGAGACTCCTGCCCCGCCATCTGTTGCAGCCGGTGACGGGCTGATCATCAGGGTGGGTGACAAGCCGACCTCCCTGGAAGTCTTGTCAGTCCACCAGAATGTCATCGGCAAGGCACACGCCCTGTTACGTCAACAGGCAGCCAGTAACATGCCGCTAACCGAAACCCTGACCGCTATCCGCAACCTGCTCGCCCCGTTACCCGCCGAATCGCTGCACACAATCCCGGTTCTGTCACAGCTGCAGAACTGGCTGAGCAGTGTGACCGTCGATCACGATACATCCTTAAATGGTGAGCGCCTGTCCAACATGATACAACACTCCGGCCAACTGCTGGAGCACAAGTTACGCAACCTGCTACACTCAGGCGCCAGCCCCGCAGCTACCCTGCACGATCTCAAAAGCATTATGCTGTCGATGGCTTCCGGCGAGGCGAAAATCAGCAACATGCATCATTTGACACAGCTGCTCAGCGAGTTGGGACACAGCGCTTCATCCCGTATTGAATCCACACAGGCGCTGAATGTGCTGACCCATGCACAACATGCCGATGCCACGCGCATTGAACTGCCGATGCTCGTCAATCAGCAGATGGTTAATGTTCAGCTATCGCTTGAACAGCATAGTCACTCCGGGAATGAGACCAGTGGTGGACAGGGTGAACAGGCACCCTGCAAGGTACTGATCGCACTGGAGATGAGCGGACTGGGCAAGTTGCGCGTGGATGCCAGCATCTCGGAGATGTCCGTGCATGCCCGCATTCATCATACCAGCCATGAAGCAAGGTCGCTGATGCAGTCGCACATTGAACGACTGGAAAGCCGGCTGCTGAATCTCGGCTTTAAAGAGGTATACCTGCTGGCCACCCCGGCCCAGCCTGAGCAGCAGGTCCAGGAGCGTTTTGAACAGCTGGAGCAGGCAAAACCTGCATCATCCACCCTGCTGGATATCCGGATATGAGCGAGCGCAAGCATCAGGCTATCGCCCTGAACTGGGATCCCTATCTGGATGCAGCACCAAAAATAACAGCCAAGGGCAGCGGTCAGCTGGCCGATGAAATCATTCGGCTGGCTCGTGAAAACAATATCCCGATCAGGGAGGACAGGGATCTGGTACAGATATTCTCGCAACTGGATATCGGAGCTTCCGTTCCGCCGGAAGTACACACGGCTATTGCAGAGATTCTGGCCTTCATCTACTGGACCAATCAGCAATACACCGACATTTTCGATGCCGACAAGTAAACCTGTCTCCTTATTCCGCATCCACTGTGGCAACAAAGGCTGCCGGACGACAAAAACAGATGCAAAAGAGAAACGGCGCGTGCTATGCTCAGGGTATGGATCGGCCTGGTACTACACTATTTTGCTATTCAGGGAGTGAATCATGAAAGTTTCAGAAGTAATGTCACACGGCAGTCTGAGTTGTAAAGCTGACGATACATTGCATGATGCTGCACAAAAAATGGTCATGCGCCGCTGCGGTTCCCTGCCGGTTGTCGACGACAATGACAGCACCAAACTGGTGGGCGTTATTACCATCCGCGATACGATGTTGCCTCTTTACCCCAACTTCGGCGAATATATCCATGATGCAAAAACCGCCCGCGATTTCGAAGATATGGAAGAGAACTACAAGCGCGTCATGCGCATGAAAGTGCGCGATGTGATGACACCAAATCCGATGAGCGTCGATTCAGAGATGCCGGTATTGAAAGCTGCATCCTTCATGGGACTGAAAAACCTCCGCCGCATGCCTGTCGTTGACGATGGCAAGTTGATCGGCATGGTCAGTATCGGTGATATCAACAGGGGTATGTTTATCAAGCTGGGTTAAAACAGACATGGATGACTTACTACAAGCAGGCTCCGGCATCATGCCGGAGCCTCTCCTTGCCTAAAACGCCATGAACAGCTCACTCCTTCCGCCGCATGTAAAAGCCTTCTTCGCACCGGACCTGTATCCTCATACCTCTGCCACTGTCGATATGATCCAGACCCATATATCGTGGGTATTCCTCGCCGGCGACTATGCCTATAAACTGAAAAAACCGGTCAACTTCGGCTTTCTCGACTTCTCCACACTGGCCGATCGTCGTCACTATTGTGAGCGGGAACTGCTGCTCAATCGCAGGCTGTCACCGGAAATTTATCTGGATGTGTTACCCGTTTATCAGCATGGTGACAGATACGCCCTTTCGCCTCCCGGCACCATTATCGATTACTGTCTGAAAATGGCCCGTTTCGAGCAATCGGCACTGCTTGAAAACAAACTGCTCTCCGGCCGGTTCGATGCCTGCTGGATGGATTCGCTGGCCGAAGAGATGGCCCGCTTTCACCGCGAGCAAGAGAGCATCTATGCAGCAGATATCGATCATGTACATCTACTGGATGAACATATCCGTGCCAATATTGAAATTGCCGCGTCGCATATGCCTGCCGTGATGGATCAAAGCAGGTGGACGCTTGTTTCTGAATATGCAGCAGCCGCACAATACAAGCTCTCCCCGCTACTGATCGCCCGGCAGCTTGCGGGGCATGTACGCCATTGCCATGGTGACCTGCATCTGAAAAACATTACACTGATTGACGGACATCCCCGCGTATTCGATTGCATCGAATTCAACGATGAATTCGCCACCATCGATACCATGAACGATATTGCATTTCTGGTTATGGACTGCGATGCACATGGACACGGTGAGCTGGGCATGCGCTTTCTCTCCCGCTATCTGGAGCAGAGCGCTGATTACGACGGTCTGCCGCTCTTGCCCCTCTACCTCTTCTACCGGGCCGGCGTGCGCGGCAAGGTGGCCTGCCTGCTGGCGGAAGAACTGGAGCAGGGTTCGGACAAGCATGCAGCTGCACTGCATGAGGCCCGCCATTACTTTGAACTGGCTGCCGGTTATTGCCCTGTACCCGCCCCGCGCCTGTTTGCCATCGGCGGCCTGTCCGGCTCGGGTAAAAGCCATCTGGCCCTGCTGGGCTGCGGAGTGGAGCATGCCGTCATCATCCGCTCGGACGCCACACGCAAGCGTCTTGCCCACACTCATCCGGAGCTGGCGCTCTACGGCAGCAAGATGAACCAACTCACCTATGACACCGTGCTGGCGGCCGCCTCTACGGCACTTGCCGCCGGCCGCCCGGTTATACTCGATGCGGCATTCCTGCATCCGGATCAGCGTCTGGCGGTCAAAAAGCTGGCCGATACGTCTGAGACCCCGCTCTGTTTCTACTGGCTGGAGATCGAAACAGAGGTACTGCGCTCACGCGTCGCCCGCCGTCAGCAAGCCGGCAGCGATCTCTCCGATGCCGATCTGGCCGTACTGGATCTGCAGCTGGCCGCATATCAACGCCCGAGCGAACCCTGGATTGAGCATATCTCATCCAGCGATGCCTGGCCGGGCAGGCAGAGATAACGTGCTGGAGATTTCAAACACCGTCTCTATCGCCGATGATGAGATCGAGATCAACGCCATCCGCGCACAGGGCGCCGGCGGTCAGAACGTCAACAAGGTAGCCAGTGCCATTCATCTGCGCTTTGATATTCACGCATCATCGCTACCGGATGCGTACAAGCAGCGCCTGCTGGCGCGGCAGGATCAGCGCATCAGCAAGGAAGGCATTATAATCATCAAGGCCCAGCAGTTCCGCAGTCAGGAGCAAAACAGGGCCGATGCACTCACCCGCCTGCAGGAGCTGATTAAAGCCGCTACCACCGTCGCAAAAAAACGCCGTCCGACCCGTAAAACCCGCTCTTCGATCAAGCGTCGCCTGGAAGGCAAAAACAAACGCGCCGAAATCAAATCACTGAGAAAGAAAGTGATCGAATAGGGAGAGCGGCCCCCACTTCTAATTTAACGCACTGACCCGACACATAAACTCGCTTCCCGGATACAGTTATCAGATCGGGTAAAATATGCCGGGTAGTTCTGCCATTCATTCCCCTTGCCGGAGCATCAAACCCGGTCTCCGGCTTTCTTACAGGCGTACAAATTGGCCCCACAGGGGGAATTTCACAGCGTACGTTGCCCTCACCGATTCTGGCATCATGTATGCGAGGTGATTGATATGAACGCGGACGAACAACCGACCAGTGAGCAGGTTACTTTCAGCCATCGCATGGCAGCCCAGGTGCATTTGATCGAGCAATACCGCCTGCAGCAGTTTTTTGCTACCGGTCGCATGCCCGGTCGCGATGAGGCGGCTGCCGAGTGGATCGCCCGCTTTGCCGCAGACTTTCCGCAATCCTTTAACAGCTGAGCAGGCGGTAGTTTATAAACTCTTGCTGACAATCTCCCTGACATCGGGCGATAACTCGGCATCGTTGATACGCTGCAGTTGTGCTCGCATCAGTGCGCTGCGCGCTGGCTCGATCCGTTTCCAGTTCATCAGTGCACGCACCATGCGCGAGGCCACCTGTGGATTAAACGCATCCAGCAGCAAGACCTGCTCGGCCACAAATGCATAACCGCTACCGTCAGCGGCATGGAATACCGACGGATTACGCATGGCAAACGTACCGATCAACGCCCTCACCTTGTTCGGATTACGCGCATCAAAACAGGGGTGCGCCATCAGTGACTGCACATGTTCCAATGTGCCCGGCAGCGATGATGCAGCCTGCACACCAAACCACTTGTCCATCACATTAGCTTCATGCCGCCACTGCGCCTCAAATGCAGCCAGCGCCAGCTCACGCTCAGGGCAGTCGCAATCAGCCAGTGCCGCCAGCGCCGCATACTGATCGGTCATATTATCGGCCTGTTCAAACTGCGCATAGACAAGCGCGCATGCCGCCTTGTCGCCCAGCCGGACCAGATAAGAGAGGCAGACATTCTTTAGCTTGCGCGCCTGCATGGCCTCATCAGAGAAACCTGTAACAGTGGAGAGTTGTCGGTAGAGCGCTTCCATCTCGCTACGCAGTGCCGCTGCAATATTGACGCGCAGCTGCTCACGCAGCTGATGGATCAGTCCCGGATCGGCTGCGCTACAGGCTTCGGCAATATCGGCCTCCGACGGCAACAGCAGGGCTTCGGCCTTCAGTGCTGCACCCAGCCCTGCATCGGTCAGCACATGATGCAGCGCATCAATCAATACCACCTCCGATGATGTATCTCCGGCCAACAACGCCTGCATGGTACGCATGGCCAGGCGCTGTGCCGCCGCCCAACGATTGAAGGAGTCCTCATCATGGCGCATCAGGAATGCGTCATCGGTAGCCGTGTAGGGATAATCAAGCTCCACCGGCGCGGAAAAACCGCGCAACAGCGATGGCAACGGCTGCTCACGCACCCCTGTAAATACAAACTCCTGCTCTGCTTCACGTACTAACAGCGTGCGGCTACTGCCTGAGGCTACCTCTTCACCGGCCAACTGCAGCGGCACGGCTTTCCCATCCGGCAACAACAGCCCCAGCGTCAGCGGAATCAGGAACGGTTGCTTCTCGCTCGATTCGGGTGTCGCAGGACAACTCTGGCTTACATGCAGCGTGCAGGTTGCATCCTGCTCATCATACGCCATGCGCACGACAAGCTTCGGCGTACCGGCCTGATCATACCAGCGCTGCATCTGTGCCAGGTCGATATCATTAGCATCACGCATCGCAGCGAGGAAATCCTCGGTGCTGACCGCCTGCCCGTCGTGACGGCGAAAATAGAGGTCCATGCCACGCCGGAAACCGTCGCTTCCCAGCAGTGTATGATACAGGCGCACCACCTCCGCCCCCTTCTCATAGACGGTAACCGTATAAAAGTTATTAATCTCCATATAGGAGGCCGGGCGTATCGGATGGGCCATGGGACCTGCATCCTCGGCAAACTGATGGCTGCGCAGCAGACGCACATCCTCAATGCGCTTGACCGCCCTTGAGTGCAGGTCGGCGGTAAACTCCTGATCGCGGAACACAGTCAGCCCCTCTTTCAGGCTGAGCTGGAACCAGTCGCGGCAGGTCACCCGGTTACCCGTCCAGTTATGGAAATATTCGTGACCAATCACCGCTTCAATGGCGATATAGTCATCATCGGTGGCCGTTTCGGGGCTGGCGAAAACCAGTCGCGAATTAAAAATATTCAGCCCTTTGTTCTCCATTGCACCCATGTTGAAATCATCGACAGCGACAACCATGAACAGATCCAGATCATAGCAGAGGCCAAAACGCTGCTCATCCCAGCGCATGGCGCGTTTCAACGAGGCCATCGCGTGCGCACAATGATCGATATGGTGCGCTTCTGTATAGATGCGCAGCGTAATATCGCGTCCGTCTGATGTGTGGAACTGATCCTCCACACATTGCAAATCCCCTGCCACCAGCGCAAACAGGTAACCCGGCTTGGCAAACGGGTCCCGCCACTCGGCCCAGTGGCGGCCGCCATCCAGCTCACCCTGTGCCACCGGATTACCATTGGAGAGCAGCACCGGATTTTCAGCCTTATCTGCCGTCATGCGTACGGTGAAGGGTGCCATCACATCCGGTCGGTCGGGGTAATAGGTGATTTTTCGAAAGCCTTCGGCTTCGCACTGGGTGCAGTAGTTGCCTCCGGAACGATACAACCCTTCCAGCGATTTGTTGGCCTCGGGATTGATACGCGTTGCAATGGTTAATTCAAAGCACTCCGGCACGTTTTCAATGCGCATGCCGCTCTCACTCACACTGTAGTCATCCGTAGTCAGCTCTTGCCCGTCCAGCGCCACGCTGAGCAGCTCCATATCCTGCCCGTCCAGCCATAAACTCTCACCTGCCGCTGCCGCCGGATTGCGCCTGTAGCGTACACTGGATACCACCCCGGTTGCCGAGGGCTGCAGTGAGAAATCCAGATACACGGTATCCACCAGATACGCCGGCAGCTGATAATCTTTCAGATAGACAGTCTGTTGCATTGAAGCTCCTTGATGATCAGATAGTAAAAAGAGGCGGAGACAAGCTCACTCCCGGCTCAGGCCGGTCAGGCCTCGTTGATTTCGATGATGGGCAATATGCGCATCGGTTTGATCGGCGCATCGCTCAAACGTTTTTCTACGGCCACTTCATCGCAATCGGCAAAGCGTGTGCAGTGCACGCATACCGTCCAGACCTTGTGTGGCAGGCTCTCTCTGGATACCACGGCATAGCCCATACGCTCGAAAAAGCCTGTCACATAGGTCAGAGCAAATACACGTGCCACACCGAGTGCTGCCAGCCACTGTTCGCAACCCTCCACCAGCAGACGACCGATGCCGTGTTTCTGATGTGCCGGAGAGACTACCAGTGAACGGACTTCAGCCAGATTTTCCCCATAGATATGCACGGCGACCACACCGCACAGCTCACCATCATAATCGGCAACGAGAAATTCCTGCAGATGCTGAAAAATATTATCGCGATCACGCGCAAGAATGATGTTTTTGACGACGAACGGCTGAAGCAGTGTATAAATCGCCTCAACATCATCGACGCCGGCGTTGCGAACGCTTATCCGGTGACTCATCCTCTGCTCCTCAACTGCTCAAAAATCTTCACAACCCAGTGCAGTGTCGCCGGGTCTCACGCTGCGGCAAGTGCCTGACCTCGATTGAGCATGCTCTCGGCATGTTCCAGCCCTTGCGCATCACCAAGCATACGGGCGATCTCCAGTTTGCGCGCCGGAGCATCCAGTTGCTGCAACGAGCTGAGCGTACGCCCGTCCTGCTCGTTCTTGCTGATCACCACCTGCCGATCCGCACAGGCGGCCACCTGCGGCAGATGTGAGATCACCAGCACCTGTCGCTCGCGACCCATTGATGCCAGCAGCTCGCCCACACACCATGCCGTTTCTCCGCCGATACCGGTATCCACCTCATCAAAGACAGCCAGCCCCGGAGCCCCTTCCATCGCACCGCACCCCTTCAGGGCCAGCACCATGCGAGAGAGCTCGCCACCGGATGCAACCGCAGAGAGATCGCGCCACGGTTCGCCGGGATTACTCATCACCTGCATGCGTACCTGATCCATACCCGTAGCGGAGAAGGCTTCGGCAGCCGCCCCTGTACGGCTCTCATCTGTCAGACAAAAACGCACCTGCATACCTGCCAGCGCCAGACGATCAAGCAGAGGCCGTAGCGCTGTGCAGAGTGATTCACCCGCCTGTCTGCGCGCCTCGGTCAGTGCAGCCGCATGCACTCTGTATTTTTCGGCAGCATCATCCAGCGCACTCTGTGCCGCGTCCTCATCCCAGCCTGCCGTATCCAGTGCGGACAATCTCTGTTGCCACTCATCCATCAAAGCCTGCAGACCGGACTCATCGCAATCATGCCGGCGCATGGCCTCCTGCAGGCGCATCAAACGCTCTTCTGTAGCCTGCAACTCACGCTCATCGAAAGAGGAGTCCAGTGCAGCCGCGAGCTCCGGCACCACTTCGCCCAGCAGAGCATCCACCTGCTCCAGCAGATCAAGACCGCCCTTCAAACCGGCATGGTAATCCTGAACGCCGGCCAACTCATGAGCGGCGCGCGCGATCAGCTCACGCGCATTCGGCTCCGCCTCATCCAGCAGCGCCATCGACAATCCCGCCGCAGCATGAATCTGCGCATGATGACGCCCTGCTTCCACCTCCGCCTGCAATTGATCCGTCAGACCCGGCTCGATTTCCAGCGCCTGCAGCCGTGCCAACTCCTCACGCATCCAGTCGACCTGCTGCTCGGTATCACCACGCTGCTGCTGCAACTGTTGCAGGGCTCTGCGCGCCTGCTGCCAATCCGCAAAGGCGGTCTTCACATTGCTCAGCAGCGGGCCGGTCACTCGAATATCAAGCAGCCGTCGCTGGAAATCCGGCTGTAACAGCGCCTGATGCTCATGCTGTCCATGCAGATCCAGGCACACGCGACCGAGCTGCTGCAATACCCTGGATGGCACCGGCACACCATTGATATACGCGCGCGAACGACCATCGCTGTTGATGATACGACGTAAAATCAGTTCATCCTCAACATCAATATCCTGCTCGGCCAGCAGCGCTGCGATCTGCTTTTCACCGCCCTGCCACACAGCCATCACTTCGGCCCGTTCCGCACCATGGCGCACCCAGTCCGCGCTGGCACGGGTGCCGAATACGGCACCGAGTGCATCCACCAGCATCGATTTGCCGGCACCTGTTTCACCGGTAAACACCGTCATGCCGGCGTCCAGCTGCAGCTGCACATGTTCAATCAAAGCAAATTGTTTGATAATCAGCGATACAAGCATGGATTTACGACCTACTCACGATCTTCAGGTTGACCGGCCCAGTTCAGCTTGCTTCTGAGCACTTCAAAATAGTGACGATGAGGCAGATAGACCAGAGAGATACTCTCTCCCTTGCGCACGACAACCCGGTCCCCTTCCTCTACCTTGAGCAATTCGATACCGTCCAGATTCACTGCGGCTTCTACCTGTGACTCGACCAGACGCAGCTGGATCACATCATCTGCCGGCACGATAATCGGCCTGTTAGACAAGGTATGCGGGCAGACAGGTACCACGCTGATCGCCTGAATTTCCGGATGCACAATCGGGCCGCCGGCAGAGAGTGCATAGGCGGTGGAGCCGGCAGGGGTAGCCAGAATCAAACCGTCGGCCCGCATGCGGAATACAAACTGCTCACGCACAGCCATCTCGAAGCAGATCAGTCGAGGATGCGCGCTGCGCTCGAGCACTACATCATTCATGGCGATCCCTTCAGCGCGCTTCTCATCGCCGCGCCAGACTTCTGCATGCAGGGAGAAGTGGCGTTTTGTCTTCAGGTTGCCTGCCAGAATATCATCAACCACGTCAAACATACTGCCTACCGGCGTATCGGTCAGAAAACCGAGACGTCCCAGATTGATACCGAGAATCGGCGTATCTGAATTCATAAAGTGGCGGGCGGCATGCAATAGCGTACCGTCACCGCCGAGCACAATCATCAACTCCACCTTGTCAGCCATCTCGCCAATCGGCAAGCGTTCACTGGCTATATTGCAATGAGTACACTGATGCAGGTGTTCATCAATATATACAGTACACTGCCTTTCAATCAGCCAGCGATGCAGTTCGCACATCAGTTTACAGGCACGCTCGTCATTAGGCTTGACGGTGATACCAATGCGATTCATCTGGACGCATCCTTCCAGTCTTTCGGCTGGACATGACACTGAAAACACTGGCCGCCCTTGATGTGACCCTTCGGTTGCGGGCGCATGCCTTTAACGCCGTGACACTCCATACACCGCTGCGTTTGACCTTTTTTCAGGTGGGCAACAGCAAGGTGAGTTTCATCATTAGGCACATCCTTGGTCGTGCGCTCGCTGGTACCGAGCACCAGCACCAGGACAACCGTCGCAACAATCGCCAAGAAAACGGCATCGCGCTTACCCGGCCGCCATGATTGCTTCTGTCCGTTACTCATTATATCACCTCAATTTCGGAGTTATCTCTGCATATGCGGCAATGATGAATGAATTTCCATGCCGATGCCATCAGCGATACCCACTCAACCCGACCGACGTCCTATCACTGTCCCTCCAGCCATGCTTATAGGCAGGAACAACCGAGGGTAGATAATGGAAACTTCCATTCCATTGTACAGATGTAGAACTGCATTATTTGTTGGTTGCATCTGCGCATGTGTCGAACAGGACTCTTTCAGCAGCATGCTGAAATGACTACCTGGCACAAAAAAAAGGAGGCACCGCGCTGTTTGCCATGCCTGTTTTTTTGCAGAGACTCATTATTAAACTACTGGTTCCAACTTATGTATGCTGGCAGCATATCTCGATATATTGATTTTGATGTACCAGGGTGGTGATCAACATGAGCCAGTCACTTTCATTTGCACGGCACGGCGACAAACTTAACTCCGAATTTTTCGAAGAATATCTGGTCAAACTACTCGAAGAGCGCGACCGCTCGGGGCTGACCGACAATATCCATGAAATCGACGCCATTATGCTCACCGTCGATCCGGGACGCTCGATCAGCTATATCGCTGAGCTCGCCCTGATGACGCCCTATCATTATCTGGTAACTCTGGAGAGCGAAAGTCACTGGACGCATGTCCTGCGCATCGATATGAATTCGCCCGACTTCCTCGTGCGCGAGGTGAAGGACCCGAATACCCGAGGCATATTTCGCAGCCTCAACGAGGTCTACCCGATAGGCCGACACAAGCCCAACAGCCGCTATATGGGCGAAATTCTGCGCGTCAATGACCTGCACAATGTCGTGCAGTGCCAGCAGGAGCGCGAATTCCGCTTCTTCACCCGGGACGAAGTCCGCAAGCTGGAGATGCCGGACAACCTCGCTATCAGCAAACCATCACCCTACACGCATAACATCGTCGGCTACATGGAACGCCAGCCCGGCCAGCTGCGAACCTATGCCCTCGGCACCAGCACCATCCGCGATGATGTGCAGGAGGCTTATCTGGCTGCCAAACAGGCACAGAGCGAGCTGGGCATCGACAAGCTCATCCTGCCCATCGACCACCTCGCAACAAGGGTCTACAGCCAGAATCGCGAGGTTGCCATCCTCGAATACCTCTCCCTGTCGAGTTACTACTACTGGGGCTCCTACAATATCGCGGATCAGAACTCATCGACCAACGTGACCAAGAGTGTGCATTACGAAAACGAGAGGCACAGCCCTGCCAAGGTATTCACTGCCAACAACACGCCCTATTTCGTCAACCACCTGGAGAAGCTGCCCTCGCCGACTGAAACCTTCGTTCGCAACTACGGCCCGCGCCTGCACCATCTTGCCGTCGCGGTCAGTGATGAGGCATCGGAGCGGGATCAGGGTGGACTGGACAATATCGATTTCGTGGTCAGCCAGATTGCATCGCAGGGACGCAACTTCCTGCTCGACGTCATCGGCTCCAAGGAAGACGGTCTGAAACAGATCTTCTCCAGCGCATCGGAGCACTCCTCGCTAATCATCGAATACGTGCAGCGATTCGGCGATTTCGACGGCTTCTTTACCAAGGACAACGTTGCCGAGCTCACTCATGCAGCCGGCGTCGAGGAAGAACTGCTCGGACTGCAGGCCGACTCGAAGGCGTAACCTTTACGAACAGATCCTCCCCTAACCTCGCGCTACTGCTAGGCCTGCTGTTTGCATACTTCGGATTTACGCAGGGAGTTTAGAGAGAGCAGGCTTCACCTTTCCTGCATCAGCAGCATCAATTGCGTGCGATCGGCAGGGAAAAAGAAATGTCACTGCCAATGTTACCACGCATCATGGTTTATCCGGTGTATCCTTAAACACCTGCAACATCGTGGAGAAAGCAGAGTCTTTGCCGAGCAGCAGCAGATTGGCAACGTTGGCACTGACCACGGCAAGCATACCGGGCAGGATGATATTGGGGTTGGCTGTCAGTTCCAGCAGGGCGATCAGTGCGGATAAGGGTGCGCGCAAGGCGGCGCCGAGCATGGCCACCATGCCCAATATGGCATAAAAACCAATGGAACCGGCATAAGCCGGATACAGACCATCGGCGACAAAACCGGAGACGGAACCAATCGCACCACCAATCACCAGCATCGGGCCGATCAGGCCACCGGGAATGCGCAGACCAATACAAGTAGCTGTGGCAATCAGTTTGGTGAAGATCAGAGCCAGTACCAGCGTCACAACGGCCTGTCCGTGTAACATCAATTCCAGTGTATCATAACTGATGCCCATGATCTGGGGTGTCCACTGCGCCAGAATTCCCGTACATAGTCCGGCCAGCACATAGCAGCGGGTCAGCGGCCATCTCCGGGTCGTACGCAGAATAATCTCGCTCATACTGACAAACAGCATGGCAAACAGACCAATCACAAAACCCATCACGGCGATGAAGGGCAGCTCCAGCAGTGAGCCCATATTCATGCTCGGGATCGTAAAGGCCGGATGCTGCCCGTAGATTCCACGACTGATAATGGCTCCGACGACCGCCGCCATAATCACCGGAAAAAACCGGATAATGCGATACTTGACCTGCAACACCTCAATCACGAACACCACGCCCGCCAGCGGCGTATTAAATGCTGCCGCAATTGATGCCGCAGCACCACAGGCTATCAGGGTATGATTTTCCTCGGCACTGGTCGGTATAACAGACCCGATCAGGTTGGCACTGGCCGCACCGATATGTACGCCGGGACCTTCCCTGTCCACGGACTGGCCACTGACGATAGCAACTAAGCCGCCAAAGAATTGCACCAGCGTATTGCCGAGAGGTAAGCGTTCTTTGCCGGGAAGATGGATACGATCCAGAATATGCACCACGCCTATCTGTAGATAATGCTTGGGAATACGTGAGAAAACCGCCCCCAGCAGCAGACCGCCTGCCACCGGCAGCAAAAATTGTTCCCAGCCGGACAGGCCCTCATAATTGCCAACCTGTGCTCCGGGCAAAAACAGGGTCTGACTCAACTCAATACACCAGCGGAATAACAATACGCCCAAACCAGCCAATGCCCCGGCACAAGTACCAAGCATGGTCAACCGAATCAACGCACTTCGCGCAACAGGAGTGGACATCAGACCAGTTTAGACAGCAAACGCTATGAATGCATGCTTTTATAAACACAGCCAAATAAAGCTCTCAAATCCGGGAGTGACAAGGCGCGCTTGCATACGGAGAGCCGCATCACTATCATGCCGCGCCACTGCAGCCATTGTTGCAGTAACATACCTTGCTCCGGACGCGCATAGTGGCCGGGGCGTACGAAAGTACACCGAAAGGAGCGCCGTTTGTATTACGAAACTATTTTTATAGTCAACCCTGACATCTCTCAGGAAAACACCGAAGCGATGACCGATGAACTGATCGGCAAAGTGGAAAAATCCGGTGGCCGCATTGTAAAACGCGAAAACTGGGGATCACGTCCTCTGGCCTATTCCATAGCCAATCGCAAACGCGGTAATTATGTCCTGCTGGTCACCGATGGTGAACCTGAAGCCCTTAAGACACTCGAGCACGCAATCAGCCTGGAAGAGCGCATCATCCGTTCACAGACCGTCAAACTCACCGAACTCTCTGATGAGCCGTCTCCACTGGCACGTCGCAAGAAACCTGCCGAGTCGGAAGAAGCTACTCCGGAAGCAGCTGCAACTAATGATACTGCAACCGATACCGCCGCCGATGATAGCGTAACAGCAGCAGCCTCTGACAGCGATGATGGAGCAGCCAAGAGTGACGGAGCCGAAGCAGCAGCCTGAATTCAATCGGGCCCGGATCACCGGCCGGTTGCAACAGATTCGTGATCGCTGGATGCCGGATGGCAGTAAAGCACTGATTGCAGAACTGGTAACCCGCCGCCCGGAACTGGGTCCTGTTCGGGCAGGTGTTCAGGATGAACAGCCACTGCCTTTGCGCGCCGCAGGCGATATCGTCAGCCAGATGCTCGCCCTCGATGGTCAACTGGTGACCATTGAAGGCTGCCTGCGCAGGAGATTTTACAGCCGGGAAGGACAGCCCTGCTGGGGTCAGATGGAAATTTGGGTGGATCGTTGCCAGCGCATTGAGCAGGCCGCGGAATCGCACCAGACTAGAGATTGAGGAGATATCAAGATGACTGAAGCAACAAAAACCGAAGCAACAGCAGCACCACGTCCACAGGCAGCACGCCCACAGGGTGATCGTCCGCAGGGCGACCGTCCACAGCGTCCACAGGGTGATCGCCCGCAGCGCCGCCCCGCCGCCGGTCGTTTTCAGCGCCGTCGTAAATTCTGCAAGTTCTGTGCAGAAAAGAACGTAACGATTGATTACAAAAACCCGGATCTGCTGCGTGGCTTTATTACTGAGCGTTACAAGATTCTGCCTTCACGCGTGACCGGCACCTGTTCTTCACACCAGCGCAGACTGACCACAGCTATCAAGCGCGCCCGTGTGCTGGCTCTGATTCCGTTCACCCCGCTGCATCACGACTGATTAACAGATTGCTGATCTGATGCAGGAGCAAGCTCCGCAGACACTGCCACCTGTAGCATCACTGCTGCTGACGCACCGTCTGCCATGTGCAGCATTGATACTGGTCATGCTGTCGACAGCGATCTGGATGCCGGTACTGCTACAGGGCATGCCTTCATTCATTATCGTGCTCTCGGCACTGATAGGGCTTTCACTGCATGTACTGACACCGGCACTGGTCGGCATCATTACTCTGGGCGGCGGTATTGTCTTTGCCGGTCAGGTGGTGGTTCTGGCGGCCATAGGAGCGTCTGTCCTGTCCGGGTTTTCCCTGCTACCCGGTCTGGTCACATTGATTGTTTACGGGCTACTGCCACTACTGGCGGCAGCGGCTCTGGCACGGCAACAGGGGATGCAACAAAGTGCCCGTTATCTGGCTGTCGGACTGGGACTCACGGTACTGGCAGGCATGATTGCAGGTGCAATCATGCAGCATACAGGTCTGCGCGAGTTTGTCGCTCAGCTGATGTTGCCGGTGTTTGATGAAACGCAGAAACAGGTACCTGCCTCCGAGGTGGATACCTTGCAGGTATTGAACCAGGCGCAACAGATGATGATATCGATGTTGCCCGGCCTGGTCGCCCTGAGCATGTGGTTTGCATGGTGGGGGGATTTAGTGCTGGCAAGAAATTTTGCCAGCCGTTATGGTTTTTACCGTGGTGATGCGACCAGTCCGCTGGCACTGAGCTTCGGTAAATCTGCGGCATATCTGTTTCTTGTATTACTGCTGCTGGCCAATTTGGCCGCAGGAGATGTGCAGTATGTTGCTATCAATGCATCCATTATGGTGGGCGGGTTGATGGCGGCACAAGGCATTGCAGTTGGACACAGCTGGTTAAAAGCCAAGGGTATGATGCTGTCCATCTCGATGATGTATTTAATGTTGTTTATCTGGTCGTTCATGATCGTTCCGTTCGTGATTGTCGGTCTGATGGATATATGGTTTGATTTTCGCCGGAAAATTCCGGCTGTTGGAGGATAAATATGCAATTGATTTTACTGGAACGCGTTGAAGGACTTGGAAACGTCGGTGATGAAGTCAGCGTCCGCCCGGGTTATGGCCGCAACTTTCTGATCCCCCGTGGAAAAGCCTCTCCGGCGACAAACGGCAACCGCAGAATTTTCGAGCGTCGCCGTGCACAGCTTGAGCAGAAGCAGGCTGAGATTCTGGCCGCAGCGAAAGAGACTGCCGACAAACTCGCAGGCCTGAGCCTGGAAGTGGTTCGCGCCACCTCCGACGGCAAGCACCTGTACGGCTCTGTCGGCACAGCTGAGCTGGCCACACTGCTGGCTGAAAACGGTTACGAAGTTGAGCGTCGCCACATCCTGCTGGATGAGTCTATCAAGGAAGTCGGCGAACAGGTATTCCGCGTACGCCTGCATCCGGATGTTACGGCTGAAGTATCCATTCAGGTTTCCGCTGAACAGCATTGAGTCAACTGACTCCCCTGCGCACTGATACGCTCCGCGAGCGTATGCCGCCGCATGCTCATGATGCGGAACGGGCAGTGCTCGGGGGAGTCATGCTTGATCCCGAAGCACTGGAACGCCTGGAAGGCTCTCTGAGGCCCGAACATTTCTATGTCGGCGCCAACAGTCATATATTCCATGCGATTCTGGACCTTTCCACCAAAGGGCAGCCGATTGATGCACTGACGGTCAAGGATTACCTTGAACAACGTGATGAGCTGGCTGGAAGTGGCGGTGAAGCCTATCTGGCCGAGCTGATCAATGCCGTTCCGACATCAGCCAATGTACGCCATTACGCCGATATCGTGCGCGAGCGTTCGGTACTGCGTGAACTGCTTTCCGCATGCAGTAAAATCAGCCGTGATGTTTATGATGAAAGCGGCCGCGAAGTCAATGAACACCTCGATCTGGCCGAAAAAAACATCCTGGCTGTAGCTGAAAACTTCAACCGCGCCCGCCCCGCCTTCAACAAGATGGGCGAGTTGATGGTGCAGAGCTACAAGGAGTTGGAGGCCCGCTACGCTGAAAAGAAAGCGGTAACCGGCGTCTCCACCGGTTTTGATGACCTCGATGTCATGATGGCCGGCATGCAGCGCGGAGACCTGATTGTCGTAGCCGGTCGCCCCAGTATGGGCAAAACAGCCTTCTCCATGAATGTGGCCCAGAATGCATCCATCCGCTCTGATGATACCGGTGTCGTTGCTATCTTCTCACTGGAAATGTCAGCCCAGCAGATCGCCATGCGTATGCTGGCCGTGGAAGCGCGGGTGGACATGTCGCACCTGCGTACCGGTAGCTTTTCCGCCAGCGACTGGAGTCGCCTGGCCGGTGCCAGCGGCTCACTGGCTGAGTCTGCTATCTTCGTGGATGACACCCCCTCTATCTCGGTGATGGAGGTGCGCTCAAAATGCCGCCGCCTGAAACGCGAGGAGAAAAAGCTGGATCTGGTTGTCATCGATTATCTGCAGCTGATGAGCGGCCGCTCCGACTCCGAACGTCGTGAGCAGGAGATCTCGGAAATCACCCGCTCGCTGAAGGGTCTTGCCAAAGAGATGGATGTCCCGGTGATTATTCTCTCCCAGCTTAACCGCTCACTGGAGCAACGCGCTGACAAGCGACCGATGATGTCGGATCTGCGCGAGTCAGGCGCCATTGAGCAGGATGCCGACGTGATCATGTTCATCTATCGTGATGAGGTCTACAACAAAAAGCCGGAAACCGAAGGCATTGCCGAGATCATTGTCGCCAAGCAACGTAACGGCCCGACCGGTATCGTAAAGCTGGCTTTCCTGAACAAATATACGCGTTTCGAAAATTTGGCCCGCGGCGACTTCGACCACTGATATCCGGGGCTTAAACCGCCCTTCTCATCATTGCCAACGCCTTATCCTGTTGCCGGGTTGAAACCGGCTCTCTACTGTCACTTGATGATTGTATAACGAAACGTCATTCTGCTGAGCCTGTTCTTATGCAATAACAGATTGACGGGGGCAAGCAATGTACATGCAGGGATTGCGTCAAAGCCGGAATATCCTTATTCAACTGACTATAGCTACGCTGCTGGTCCTCATACTCGGCACCTACTTCTCCGATCTGTTGCGCATGATTTATTTCTCCAACCAGCAGACTACGGCCGGCTATGCCATCAACGGGTTAATTGTCGCCCTGTTTCTGCTTGCCCTGATCCGCATGGTTGTGCTGCTCATCTCCTATGATCGTGAAGAGCAGGCGCTCTCCCACTTCCAGACGAATCTGAATCAGAACCGGCAGGATTTGCTGGAATTTGTCTCGCCCTCATCCATGATCGCCATTCGGGTGGAGATGCTGGAAAGTATGCGTCAGCAACGTACCGAGATTCATCATCAGGCACTGGCAGCGACACTGGTTGCACATGAGAGTACGCGCACAGCCCTGATCCGCTTTATTCACAATATCATGATTCTGTGCGGCGTACTGGGTACGATTATTTCACTCTCCATCGCCTTGTTAGGCGCATCCACCCTGCTGGAGCAGGCTGTTTCATCAACCGGCATGGGCATGGTGATTCACGGCATGTCTACGGCCCTCTCCACCACCATGACGGCTGTCATCTGCTATCTGTTTATCACCTATTTCTTTTCAGCTCTGCAAAACCTGCAAACCCGCATACTCGGACGCATCGAACAGCTGACAACCACCCGCCTGATGCCGCTGTATCAGGTGACCGAAGAGGCGATTACCGGGCATGCGCTGGATCTGGTCAGGGAGGCTCATCTGCTGGTGCAGTCGCTCAATGAGAAAGTAAACGCCTTTGATCTGCAATCGATCAATGAGAGCATTGAGAAGACAGCTGCTCAGGGACGGCTACAGCATGAAGAGATGCTCGGTCAGCTACGCGTACTCTCGGCACTACTCAAAGACGGCTTCCGGTTGCCGAAAGACTGACTGGCATGCAACAGGGATTTGTCGATCTGCGCTTGAACGGCGAGCACTCCGGCGACGAGAGCTTCTGGCCCTCGTTTACCGATATCATGATGGTGATTGTGCTGATCTTTATGCTGGCCATGGTCACGCTGCTGGTGAAAAATATGGATCTGGTGCATCAGTTGCGCACCTCGCTTGCTGCAGAGCGGGCAGCCACCATGCAGGCTCACTCCGCCAGCGATATCAATGCCCGGCTGAATAAGCGTCTGCAGCATCTGGAAGAGGAAGCTGCGATGTTGCGCATGCGCCTGATTGATCTGGGTGAAGAGCACAGTCGCTCTCTGGCGCAACTCAAAAACAGTGAGCAGGAAAATGCACAGTTAAAAGCCAGTCTGCACAGCATGACCAGCGAGAGAGATGCCGCCCTGTCGGAGAAGAGCGTGCTGGAAACCAGTCGCGCGGAGCTGCAGAGCACATTGCAGCAACGTGAGCAGGAGTTGCAACAGCGTCAACAGGAACTGGCTGCACAGCAGCAACAGTATCAGCTCCGCCTGGCGGAAATCGCCAGCCTGAAAGAGAGCAACAATACACAACTTGATCGTCTGAGCAGGCTGGAGAGTGAATACGCCACACTGGAAAGCAAATATAACAAACTAATTCGCCCTGCCCGCTCCCCGCTGGGTAAACAGGTGGTACTGGTTCGCTACCACAAACAGAACGGGAAATTGATCATGGAGATCAAGTCAGCGACCGATGATGCCTATGTCACCGTCAGCGGCGTCGAGCTGCATAAACGCCTGGACGAACTGCAGAAAAAGTATGGCAAGAAACTGTATGTCCGCATTATTTTCCCGGATGACAGCGGCCTCTCCTACAGCGAGGCATGGAACCTGACCGAGTCACTGCTGCGCATGTACGATTACTACTATCAGGAGTGACAGGGCGGTAACAAGTTACAGCTTGAGCGCTTCAGAGTTCATCATTCGTGACCGGAACGTTCAACTTGTAACTGCTCCTGCAACGCTTCCAGCTCTTCCCAGCGCAGATAGGCTGCGGCCAGCGCATTTTCCAACTCGCTCAGGCGTTGCTGATCCTGCTGGAAAGCTTTGGCATCACGCGAGAAGTAATCCGTATCGCAAAAGCGCACTTCGATCGCCGCTTTTTCCGTTTCCATTGCTTCAATAGCAGCCGGCAAACCGTCGAGCTCCCGTTGATCCTTATAGGCCAGCTTGCGCTGTTTTTTTTCTGTTTTGACCGACGTTGTTGCTACAGGCTGCGACTGCTTCACAACCTGTTTCTGCGCCTCAACCTCCTGCACTCGCCGGGTTTTCCATGCCAGGTAATCGGAATAACCGCCCTCTACAGGCACAATCTCGCCATTGCCCTCAAACGCCAGCACACGGGAGGCGACCCTGTCCATAAAAGCGCGATCATGGGATACCAGAATCACCGTGCCATTATAACGGGAGAGCGCCTGCTCCAGCACCGTCAGTGTGCCGATATCCAGATCATTGGTCGGCTCATCCAGCACCAGCACATTGGCCGGCTCAAGTAACAGCTTGGCCAGCATCAGGCGCCCGCGCTCACCACCGGAGAGCGCGGCAACCGGCGCATTCAAACGCTCCTTATCGAACAGAAAGTCCTGCATATAAGAAACAATATGGCGCGGCTCCTGGCCACCGATATGCACATAATCGCCGCCCATCGGCAACAGCACATCCCTGAGCTTCAGCTTATGATTCAGCTCGCGCATCTGGGTAAGAAATGCCGGCGCCAGCCGCGCACCGTGGCGGACCCGCCCGCTATCGGGTTTAAGCTCACCGAGCAACATCTTTAACAACGTGGTCTTGCCGATACCGTTGGGGCCGACCAGGCCAACCCGGTCGCCGGCCATGATTTTGTGACTGAATTTATTACAGATCACCGTATCACCAAACCGATGCGACACCTCAACCGCCTCCATCAGCATTTTACCGGCCTTGATACCACTGGCGACACGCAACTCCACATCACCGCTGCGCAAGCGCCGTGAGGCACGCTGCTTGCGCAGCTCCTCGAGCGCACGACCACGCCCCTCATTGCGCGTACGCCTTGCCGGAATGCCCTGCCTGATCCAGCGCTCTTCACCGGCCAGCAAACGATCAAATTTACGATGCTGCGACGATTCAATGGCAAGCATCTCGGCCTTCTTGTCCAGATACTCCGCATAGCTATAGGGGAAATGCGTAAGCTTGCCGCGATCAAGCTCGATAATCTCTTCAGCCACCGCATCGAGAAAATAGCGGTCATGAGTAATAAACAGTACTGAGCCTGGGAAGCCGGCAACAAAATCTTCCAGCCAGTCTATCGATTCGATATCCAGATGGTTGGTAGGCTCATCCAGCAGCAACAGGTCCGGCTCGGCAACCACGGCACGTGCCAGCGCCACGCGCCTGAGCCAACCGCCGGAGAGCTCGCCCACATCGCGATCGGAATCCAAATGCAGCTTCGAAATGGCCGTTTCAATCCGGTTATGGAACTGCCAGGCATTGATGCGATCCAGCTCCGCCTGCAACACTTCAAGCTTTTTGAATGCGGCGGCATCATCGGCATCCTCTTCAAGCCGGCGCAACACCGCATGATAGGATTCCAGCGTTTCGGCCACATCGCCAAGTCCTTCGGCCACAACATGGAATACACTCTGGCCGGCATCAAAATGCGGATCCTGCGGCAAATAGGCAACCGTCGCCCCGCTGCGTATACCGATATTGCCGGAATCTGTTTCAACAAGACCCGCCATAATTTTCAGCAGCGTCGATTTACCTTCACCATTACGGCCGATCAGACCGATACGCACGCTGCGTCCGATGGAGATGCTGACATCGTCCAGCAACACCTGCGATCCGAAAGCTTTATCCAGATGATTCAAAGTCATTATAGGCATGCCCGGAAGCATAACCGCTCAGAGCAAAAAAAACGCCCCGCAGATGCGGGGCGCTTCATCACACAACTTTGCTTTGAGCCGTTTATTGTCTGCCGCAGTGGCCCCGACCACCTCGATCCATACCTCCGCGTCCGGGTTTACCGCCCTTGCGGAAGTTCTTTTTCATCTCCGCAGCCTTTGTCCGCTGCGCAGGTGTCAGGATCGCATATATCTGCGCCCGCACTTCGCTATGATGGATCACCATCTGTTTGACCAGTTCCGCCTTCTCATCCGCCAGTCTGGCGACCTGCGCGCTGTAATCCTTTGCCCCCGGATCCAGCATCCGCAATGCGTCCCGATTCTTCTTCATGGCTTCATGAATCGACTGACCGGCAGTACGGCTGTCAGTGTGAATCTGTTTAAACTGTTGCCGCTGCTGAGCGCTCAGATTTAAATCATCGGCCATACGTTGCATGTGCCGCCCGCCTTCGCCACCGACAGGGTTCGCGGTAGCGATATTCGCGCATCCAACCGCCAACAGCGCTGCCACGCCAAAGATCAGTGTGCTTCTCCAGTTTGAGACTTCTCTGTTTACCTGAGTCATCGTATGCTCCTTATATTCCATCTTCTTACACGCCTACCAATGCGCAGATCGAATACTGTACACGGCACTGCAAAGTTGAACATGCGCTTTGCAACAGTTGTGCAATAAGATGTAAAGAATACGTAAAATAGACTTCCACTGAACCATTTGCATGGCAAGATACCGTTATGGCAATTTTATTAATTGATGATGATCGCGAGTTATGCGAACTGATGAGCCGCTTTCTCAGCAGTGAGGGCTTTGATGTCTGCTGCGAGCATGATGGTATCTCGGGTCTGGCCAGGCTCAAACAGGATCAGTTCGAGCTGGCGGTAGTCGATATTATGATGCCCGGAAAAAACGGCATGGACCTGCTGCGTGAGCTGCGCCAGAGCTCGTCACTGCCGGTCATTATGCTGACCGCGCGCGGTGAGGAGATGGATCGCATTCTGGGGCTGGAGTTGGGCGCCGATGATTATATGCCCAAGCCATGCAACCCCAGAGAGCTGGCTGCACGCATCCGGGCTGTGCTGCGTCGCAGCGACACACAGCAGGAGAGCGATGATAAACAGGAGACCCGCTTTGGCAGTCTCGAGTGGCATCCGCAATCCCGTACCATTACCGAACACGGCGAGCCGGTGGATCTCACTGCCACAGAATACAATATTCTGACCGTGTTAATGCAACATGCCGGTGAAGTCGTCAGCAAATATGAATTAAGTCAGGCTGCTCTGGGCAAACGGCACGGCCCGTTCGATCGCACGCTGGATGTGCATATCGGACATCTGCGTAAAAAAATATCTGCCGCCGACAACACCGAAGCGCGCATCAAAACCGTGCGCAGCGTCGGCTGGCTGTTTGTGCCCGAATAGCAATGCGGCTGTTCTGGAAGGTATTTTTAGCCTTGATGCTGACATTGCTGCTAACTGCAGCCATGTCGACATGGCTGAGTCAGAAATGGTTACTGGAAAATCAGGCGATTGAGATGCGCCTGATGACACTTGCGAGCCTCGGTGAGACGGCAGTCAGCCTGTATGAGCAGGAAAGTCCTGCCGATTATCACCGCTGGCTCAGGCATACCATGCGAAGCCAGAAATTTCGCGGTAACCTCATTGATGCGACAGGCAAACCTCTGCTCTCCCGCCCGCTGCCGCCGCGGTTGCAGCATCTGGCTCAACAGGTTGCAGCACAGCAAAAGAGGGTCACAATTATGCAATCGCCACTACTGGCCGTTGCCACGCCTGTGCAAGGTGAATCAAAACACTATTACTGGATTGCATCCTCCCACCTCTCTCCTGAGCATATGCGGGAAGAGATCTACATGCGCATTGCCATTGTATTACTGGCAATCGGCATCGTCAGCTGGCTGCTGACGCGCATGTTCACCCGCCCTATACGACAGCTGCAGGAGCGTACCGTACTACTGGGTCAGGGTAGCCTGTCAACAAGATCGCCGGAAAATATCTCCACACGTAAAGATGAACTCGGCGATCTGGGCCGCAGCTTCGATGCCATGGCAGTTCAGCTGGATACGTTGATCAACAGCCACAAACAACTGCTGAGGGATATCTCTCACGAGCTGCGCTCACCATTGGCTCGTCTGCAGGTTGCGCTTGAGCTGGCACGTAATGATGCCGGTGGTAAAGCTGGTGCTGAGCTGGACCGAATCGATATGGAGGCTGAACGACTGAACGAACTGATCGGCGAAGTGCTGGCGTTGGCCCGTTTTGAAGAGGGCGCTGTTCAGGCCAGAATGAGTCGGCTGAAACTCGATGATATGCTGCGTGAAATCGCTGCCGATGCGACCTTTGAAGCCGAGCCTGCAGGAAAAATCGTTGTCACTACCGACTTTGCTGTTTGCTATATCATGGCCGATCAACTGTGGATTAGCCGAGCTCTGGATAATGTCATGCGCAATGCCATCCGGCATACAGCTGCCAACAGCAGTATAGAGGTCACCTTAACCGTGCAGGAGAACCGGGCATGCGTCGGTATCCGTGATCACGGCGAAGGGGTGGCGGAAACGCAGCTGGCTCATTTGTTTGATCCCTTCTTTCGCATCAGTGAGGCACGGGAGCATGATGGTTCTGGCTACGGGCTCGGGTTGGCTATCGCAAAACGGGCGGTTGAATTGCACGGAGGAAGCATTCTGGCTCGCAATCATCCGGATGGCGGTTTGCAGGTGGATATCGGTCTGCCTCTCGTCTAGCAGATACATGGATCACTCAGATCAGGCAGGTAATCCGGCTGATTTGTACACGCAGGATCAGAAACTTCGGTTCAATCTATCTATAATCAACAGTGAATAACGCAAGAAGGAGGCTATCATGTTCCTGCAATTCACAGCGCTTCTACTATCATTGATATTCTGCATGCCGGCAGCACAGGCCGCTGACAAGGCTCTGCTCGGAGCCCTGATTGGCGCCGGTGCCGGTGCCGCTATCGGTCATTCCGTCAAAAGAGGAGGTGGAGCAGGCACCGGTGCGCTCATTGGTGCCGTAGGCGGTTATGTCATCGGCAACCAGATGGATAAATCCGCAGAACAGTCGGCACAACCACCCGCCAGCCCTGCAAAATCTGCCAGCATCCCCCCAGCCACTGCCAATTGCGGCAGAGCCAATGATTTGCTGGATCAGGCTGATCGCAGCCGGGATAATGACACCAAGATCTATCTGCTGGAGAAAGCGTCCGGTCTCTGCCCTGATTATGCCCGCATTCACAACGACCTTGGCGTAGCCTACTACCAGCGCAATGGTCGCTTTGACAGAGATCGTGCCCGTGATGAATTTAATAGCGCCTTGCGTATTAATCCGGACTATCAGATTGCACGGGATAATCTGGCCCGGTTATAAGCGCATCAAAAAAAGAGGGGCTTTAAACAAGCCCCCTCCCGGTGAATCTAAATATATCAGATTGATCAGAAGTGCATGGTTAGCGTGCCGACTGCACCCCAGAGCTTGGCTTTCATATTGGCTCCGACCTCGACATTGGTCCAATACTGCATCCACTCCGCGCCAACCGATACTTGGTCGTTGACGGTGAAGTCACCGCCAAAACCGTAGCTGAAGCCGGTTTTCGTAGCCGCAGAGTGCAATGTCAGGACTCCCAATGTTATCGGCCTTGAAAATTTACCTGTTGTAGCACCTGCTAGAGCATACAAACGAAAATCCGGTGATACAGGGTATTGAAACTTTGCCAAATAAGAAATAAAATAATCACTCTTCAAACCGACCGTAAACGGTGCAGGTGCCCCAAGTGTTCCGGTTGGATAGGTTTTATCACCCTGACCAGTTGCTCCAAGACGTAATTCGCCACCGAAATAGTCATTTATGTCTACTCCAAATTTTCCGAAACCGCCAAAAACGTTATTTTTCTGAGCGAAGCCCGGCTCTTTGTATTCCAAGCCAAATACGCCTATGCCAATACCTGCATACGGCTTTATATCCTGCGCCTGAGCTGTCACACCGCCTGCCATGATCATTGTAGCGCCAATAAGCACTCTTTTCATTTTCCCTCCAGAAATGATTAAATTAACTGCCTGATTGTTATTAACAGTTTTGACGCTGGGTTATAGACGATAAACCAGACTTGTCAAACTACCCTCGCTCTAATCCAGACATGGCTACCAGCAATGCTTACATCTCGGCATCAGCCATGCCGCTCAGTTATTGTAGAAGACAAAAAAAGAGGGGGCTTTTAAAGCCCCCTCGCGATAAACCTAATGTATCCTGTTGATCAAAAGTGCATCGTTAACGTACCGACTGCGCCCCAAATCTTAACTTTTCCGTTTGTCGTAACAGTCACATTAGTCCAGTACTGCATCCATTCAGCACCGACTGACAACTGATCGTTAACGGTAAAATCACCACCGGCACCGTAACTGAAACCCGTTTTGGTTTTCGAGCTACCTGTACCGAGAGCAGGTGTCATTGTTATTTTAGACTTTGCCGTCGTAGCACCCAGCATGGCATAGAGGCGGAAGTCCTGAGATACCGGGTACTGCAACTTGGCCAAATAAGAAACGAAATAATCAGCCTTCTGCCCTATTGTACCAGCTGGTGAACCAGCAGCAACGCCACCTACGCCATACGTTTTATCACCCTTGGCAGTTGTACCGACACGTAACTCAGCGCCGAAATAGTCATTGACATCGACACCGAACTTGGCAAAGCCGCCTAATACGGTGTTCTTTTGTTTAAAGTTGATACTAGTGTCCTTCATCTCAAGACCAAATGCACCGATACCAACACCGGCATACGGTTTGAAATCCTGAGCCTGAGCAGTGACGCTACCTGCCATGATCATTGCTGCACCAACAAGTACCCTTTTCATATTACCTCCGATATTTACCTTCATCCGCCTGAACAAAGTGCTATTCAGCTACGGGCTTGATTTATAGCTATATATTCAACACTTGTCAAAAAAGCCACACACTTATTGAGCTATTGTGTGTCAATTACGCACAGCCTCAGCCAAGCGTGCGCAAGCGCTCCAGGCCGGCAGCCATATCGGCATGTTTGGTCCTGCTTTCATCCAGATCCGCCTGCACCTTGGCCACGACCGCATCCGGTGCATTATCGCGGAATTTCGGATTATTCAGCTTCCCCTCTCCCATCGCGATATCCTTCTGCAGGCGAGTCATATTCTTTTCCAGTCTGGCCATCTCTTCATCCACATTAATCAGTCCGGCCAGCGGCAGGAATACGCGCGCGCCTGCCAGTGGCGCCACTGCGGCTCCGTCAAGTTCACCGTCGGCAGCTAACCACTCCAGACTCTCTAGTCTGGCCAGACTCATCATCAACTGCTGTTGCCCTGCCAAATCCGTACGTACGGCATCACTCGCTGCAATAACAGCGGCAATACGCTTGCCGGGGTTCACATTCATCTCACCACGAATGGATCGGATTGCCGATACCACTTCAATCACCTTGGTCATGCGACGCACGGCATCAGCATCGTGATCTGAACGCGGTGTATGCCAACTGGCAGTGACCAGACGTGCATCCGCCCCGTGCAGCTCCTGCCACAGCGTTTCGGTGATGTACGGGCAGATCGGATGCAACAGCTTCAACCACCCCTCCAGCGCCGTCAGCATCGCCGTGCGGGTCTCTGATATCATGGTTTCATCATCGCTCCACAGAGCAACCTTGGCCGCCTCCACATACCAGTCGCAGTAGGTACCCCAGATAAAACTGTAGAGGGCGCCGGCCGCCTCATTGAAACGATACTCCTCCAGCGCCTTGTGCACCTCGGCTGCAGTTGTATCCAGCTCGGCCAGAATCCAGCGGTTTGCATCCAGCTGCGGACGCAGGCTTGCATCCGGAACCGCATCAGCCCGATTCATGAAGACGAAGCGCGCTGCATTCCAGATCTTGTTCATGAAATTACGGTTGGACTCGATACGCGTCTCATCCAGTTTTACGTCACGACCCGGTGTCGCCATATGTGCCAGCGTAAAGCGCAACGCATCCGCACCATATTTACCGGTCATCTCCAGCGGATCAATCACATTGCCCTTGGACTTGGACATCTTCTGCCCTTCCGCATCGCGAATCAGCGCATGGATATAGATATCCCTGAACGGCACTTGGCCGGTGAACTTCATGCCCATCATAATCATGCGGGCAACCCAGAAGAAGATAATATCAAAGCCTGTGACCAGCACATTGGTCGGATAAAACTGATCCATCTCAGGCGTTTTATCCGGCCAGCCCAATGTGGAGAAGGGCCACAGGCCGGATGAGAACCAGGTATCAAGCACATCCTCATCCTGACGAACAGATGCCGAGCCGCAGCCCTCGCAGCACTCGGGGGTCGCGCGGGAAACGGTGATATGATCGCAATCGCTGCAATACCATGCCGGAATCCGATGCCCCCACCAGAGCTGGCGGGAGATGCACCAGTCCTGGATGTTACGCATCCACTCAAAATAGGTCTTTTCCCAGTACTGTGGCACGAAACGGATCTCGCCATCTTCTACTGCCTTGATCGCCGGCTCAGCCAGCGGCTTGATATCGACATACCACTGATCGGTCAGATACGGCTCCAGCACCGCATGCGAGCGGTCGCCACGCCCGACCTGATGGGTATGATCTTCCACCTTGTGCAGCAGCCCTTCGGCATCCAGATCAGCCACCACATGCTCGCGCGCTTCATAGCGCTCCATACCGCGATATTTCTCGGGCACATGCTCATCATCGAGCATATGCGCTTTAGCAGTCAGGATATTGATCAGTGGAAGATCATGCCGTTTGCCGACGTCGTAATCGTTGAAATCATGCGCCGGCGTGATTTTCACGCAGCCGGTTCCAAACTCCGGATCGACATAGTCATCGGCAATCACCGGGATCGTGCGACCGGTAAGCGGCAGAATCAGCTCCTTACCGATCAGTGCCTGATACCGCTCATCATCCGGATGCACGGCCACGGCCGCATCACCGAACATTGTTTCCGGACGCGTGGTAGCCACAATCACATGTTTGGACGGATCATCGGCATACGGATAACACATATGCCAGAAGTGTCCCTGCTCCTCGACATGTTCCACTTCCAGATCAGAAACCGCCGTTTCCAGCACCGGGTCCCAGTTCACCAACCTCTTGCCGCGATAGATCAGCCCCTCTTCATAGAGCCGGACAAATACTTCACGCACCGAATGCGACAGCCCCTCATCCATGGTGAATCGCTCGCGCGACCAGTCGCACGATGCGCCCAGCTGCTTGAGCTGATTGACTATCGTGCCGCCGGAGTGCTCTTTCCACTCCCAGACCCGGTCAAGGAATCGCTCGCGGCCCAGATCGCGCCTGTGTACCCCCTCTTTATCCAGGATGCGTTCCACCACCATCTGGGTGGCAATACCTGCATGATCGGTACCCGGCTGCCAAAGAGTGGATTTCCCCTGCATTCGCTGCCAGCGAATGAGCGTATCCTGAATGGTAAAGGTAAAGGCATGACCCATATGCAGGCTGCCGGTGACATTCGGCGGCGGAATCACAATACAGTAGGCATCATCACCATCAGCCTTGGGCCGAAATGCGTCGGAGCTAAGCCACTGGTCATTGATGGCAGGCTCAACCGCCTGTGGGTCGTAGGTTTTGGCAAGCTCATGCTGACTCATGTGGTTTCCTTTGGATAACGAAATAGAGTTCGCCATGCTACGTGCTGCCGTCAGCCGGGCAACCGCTTAGTTCCAACACTCACAACTGCTTTCTCCGTCGCTGATTGCCTGCCCGGCAGAAATGTCGATACCTCTCAGCAACCGCGTGAATCTTATCCCTAATAAATATATGATGAATATCCGGATTATATATATGCCAATGCCTGACACAGGTTCTTCATTATACAATTGATAAAAACAAAGAAAATACAGCATTTGACGTAGCCTAATACGGCAGGCGCAACGCCCGGCAGAGAAACTGCATTAACGGTGCAGCAGCAATGAAGTAGTCACAGGCGATATCGGCCAGGTCCGCCTGCTCGATCAGTACCGGCGCAATATCGCTGATACCGATAAAATCCTTGCGCCTGATATCCTCGATCAGCGGATGGGTTTTATCGAATCCCCGCGGCGCCGTTTTCAGACTGTCACCATCAAGATAAAACCAGCGGCTGAACGCTTCATCATCGCGTGCAGCCAACCAGAGATCGGGCTCATCGGCAATAAACTGCCGGATTTTCAACAAGGCATCGGCCGGCGGGTGCCAGATACCGGCTCCGATAAAGCATTCGCTCGGGCTGATATGCATATAATAGCCGGGAGCATGCACATCCTTGCCCGCTTCGTGGCGGAACTGGATACCGATATTGGTTTTGTACGGTGTCTTGTCTTTGGAAAAGCGGCTGTCGCGATAAACCCGCATCAGGGATCCACCCATCTTGCGGGCATCCGCTCTGAAATGCGGCGAAAACTCAGGCAGGCGTTGGCCCACCGCTTCGATAAAACTGAGCGCCGGCTCCCTGACGTGCTGTTCATAACGTTGTTTGTTCTCATTGAACCAGTCGCGATTATTGTTCGCCGCCAAAGCTTCCAGATAAGCAATGGTGTCCGGGCTGAAACTCTCCGCCATCAGTTCAAACCGAACTCTACTGCATATTTAGCAATCCACTCTCTTGCGGCCTCTTCGGGTGTGATTTGCCGCCCACGGCTCACCTCCTGCTTGCGATAGTTTTCAATCTGGCAGACCTGCTCCACCAGCCGGGCCTTGAACAAGCCCTGCTGATCCTTGAAGCTGACACCGACTTCAAAACCATCTGCCTCCTCCTGGCTCCAGCACACCGTACATGTCTCTTTAAACGGAGGATGGACATGCGGAATGGCGAGAATCAACATCGCACCGGGCATCAGAGCTACATTGGTCCGGAATGAGATGCCACCTTTACCGACATCCCTCACCTGCACATCCGATAATAACGGACTGGACTGCGGATAGATTTGTATCGGTATCTCCACCGGATGACGGATAAAGGAGCGGCGATCTTCCTGCCTGGTCATGGTCATGTTTTGCTACCCAGATATTTCGGGTCGAGCCCCATCTGGCTATAGGTGCGGAAACGCTCGCGTGCCGCCTGTTTCAATCCTTCGTCCCAGCCATCGACGAAATCAACCAGATGGGCAAAGCCGGATATATCAGGCGGCACTTCCAGTCCACCATTAATAAGCACCGCGGGATTGTTATCACGAATGATCGAGGTCGCCAGCAGGATCGGTTGCCGGGCATTCTGTGCAGTATCATTGCCGGCCACGGCATGGGCCAGAAAGGATTCTGGATGGATCGTCCAGAGGCGCTCATCCAACTGGGCTGCAAAACCGGGATCCGGACAGAGCACCAGCAAGGATGGCGTCAGACGGTTGCGTCGGAGCAGCAGCCGGGCAATTCCTTCCACCCGATCCGGATTTTCCAGCAACTCAAAATGCACGCGCATATCACTGCTCATGGGCAAGCCGCTCCTTCCACACATGCATCAGCACCATCAGCGCCGCCACCGGTAGCGCCACGGCCAGCGGCTGAGCCGTAGACGGCTGCATATGGTAGCCCAGCCCCAGCACGGCCGCCTCCACCGCCACAATCAAACCGGGAATCTTCCAGGCCCACTGCGATTGCAGCCAGCGTTCGACGGGCCAGGAGCCCGACCAGCGCCACAGTATCCACATCGTCACTACACCGATGCCGAGGCCTGTCATCACATCGGTCGGGAAATGAACACCGCCATACACTCTGCCGATAGCCGCCAGCACGAACAGCCCACCCACACTCCAGCTGCGCCACGATTTCACCGACCAGAGCAAAAAAGCCACCAGCAGCATTACTCCGTCGGAGGTCGCATGACCGGATGGAAAGCTGTGCGATGTCAGCGTTGAGCCCAATACATGTACATGCTCCAGCAGTGCAGGCGGACGCGGCATATCAAACATATGTTTAATTACCTGCGTAATCAGGCCGGATAACAGGTAGGCAATCAGGGCGGCAATCCCCAGCCGCAGGCGAAACAGCATGAGCAGCGAGCATAACAGTGCCACGACCAGACCATCCCCCAGCCCGCTGAGCACACCGAAGAAGAGGTCGCCGGCAGGCGTATGAGCATTATTGATCATGTGAAACAACGGATATGGATCGCTGGCAGTTTGCATAGGGTGGAGACTAGAAGCCTGTCGAACGCAGGGCAACACAGACCCGGCTATCAATCACCCCGCCGATGCAACGCAGAAGCAAATGCTACTGCTGTGCCCGCTAGCGAAAATGGCATCACCATCGCTTCATCCCGCGTTGCAAGAAAACAGCTTGGCTGGCAGCAAAGAGTGATTGCGCACATATCTCCGGCCTTTGAATGGATCCGAAAACCCGCGACTTGCCATCGTTTGGTGCCTCAAGCATGCTCCCGAGAGAGGCTTTAACCTCAACACTATTTGGAAATACAGGGGCGCATGTCATGCAGGACGAAACTCGGATGATCAGGCTGGTTGTATGCGGGGCACATATGAGTGGCATGGGCTTGAACAGTCAGCTCACAAACCTCGGGGCGAGGCTGGAAACAGCCACCGAAACCGCTCCCGTTTACCGATTTTATGCTCTGGCAGGAGAGCCCAAACGGCCGGGCCTGATCAGGACGGGAGAGAAGGATGGTCATGCCATCAAGGTCGAGGTCTGGCTGGTCCCCTCAGCAAATCTCGGCGCTTTTGCCATGCTGATTCCGTCGCCGCTATGTCTGGGCACCGTATACCTGCAAGGCGGAGAAAGCGCGCTGGGCTTTCTCTGCGAGCCAATCGGCATTCAGGGAGCCACGGAGATTACCCATATGGCAAGCTGGCGCACCTATCTGAACACCCTGCAATGACAAGCCTGGAAAGCCGGCATACGTAAGTGCCGGCTTTTCTCATCCCTGCGCCATTACTCCAGCACTCTGCGACCCAGTGCGAGTAGCGCCCTGTCGTGAAATGCCGGTGCAAACAACGTGATGCCGAAGGGTAGACCGTCGGGCTGAAAACCTGCCGGCACAGCCAGAGCACTCAGATCCAGCAGATTCATGAAATTGGTATAGTAACCGAGATTTGAATTAAGACGGATCGGATCGGCCTCAACTTCGGCCAGAGTATAGATAGTGCCGGCTGTCGGGGTTACCACGCAATCCACCGCAGCCAGAATCTCCGCCGTAACCTGCCTCAGCTCCTCAAGCCGGTACATCGCCTTGAAGGCATCGACCGCCCCGATATCCCTGCCCGGTTCGATAATCGCACGCGTGACCGGCCACAGCGCATCCGCATGTGTCTCGATGAAATCCTCGATAGCAACATAGCGCTCGGCCACCCACGGACCCTCATAGAGCAGTCGGGCAGTCTCAAGAAATGGAGCAAAATCGATATCGACGCGTTTGCCTCCGTCGGCCTCCAGTTTCTCTACAGCCCGGTAGTACAGGGCTTCGGCATGGCTGTTGCCGAAGAATTCAAGTGTCGAAGCTTGCGGCACACCGAACGTAAAGCTTTCGCTATCAACAACGGTCTCTGAAATCACCGGATTTTTGCGTGAGTAAGCGTCCGCGGCATCGTAACCTTCTGTAATCTTCAACAACGTTTCCCCATCCTTAAGGTTCAGCGCAAAAATGGATACGCAATCGAGCGAACGACATGCGGGTACGACGCCACTGGTACTGAGTAAGCCCTTGGTGGGCTTGATGCCGATCAGGTTATTGAAGGCTGCCGGCACCCGACCGGAGCCGGCTGTATCGGTTCCCAGCGAAAAGGAAGCCAGACCTTTGGCCACTGAGACGGCCGAACCGGAGCTGGAGCCGCCGGAGATATAGGTCGGATCCATGCTGTTACGTGTCGCGCCAAAGGGCGATCGCGTTCCAACCAGCCCGGTAGCAAACTGATCCAGATTGCTCTTGCCGACCGGAATCGCACCTGCATCAAGCAGCCGCTGTACCACAAGCGAGGAATTTTTCGGGATATAGGCGTACTCGGGACAGCCCGCCGTGGTAGGGATACCGGCCAGATCGATATTATCCTTAATGGCAAATGGAATACCGTAAAGCGGCAGACTATCCGGACTCTGCCCTTCCAGCCGCTGCAGCCAGGGCTCCACTTCGTCAGCAGAGAGCGGGTGAATCCAGATATTGTCACCCCGGCACGCTTCGCTACGCCTGCGGATTTCAGCCATCACCGATGCAGGCGTTATCTCACCACGACGGTAGCGGGAGAGCAGGCTGGCTATAGAGAGGTCAATCATGATGCCTCCCCGGCAATAACAATCAGGCTCTGCCCGGCCGCTACCAGACCGCTGTTGACCAGAACCCGGCTCACCGTGCCGCTGCAGGGCGCCGGGACAGGTACTTCCATCTTCATTGATTCGACGATAATCAGCGTATCCCCCTCCTCTACTTCCTGCCCCTCTTCCACCACGACCTTCCAGATATTACCGTGTACCGGGCTGGCTGCAGCCTCTTCCCCTGATTGCAGACTCAGCTGCTCAGCCGGCTTCTCCTCTTCTGCCGTAACACTGGCATAATTCGACTGCCCGCTGGCCTCCCAGCGCGCGCGCTCCTCATCGAATGCCTGCTGCTGACGCTGTTTGAAGCTGCGGATACCTGCATCATTCTCCTGCAGAAATGCCTTGTACTGTTTCAGGCTGAAGCTCGTCGGCTCAATTTTGAGCTGGCAGAGACCGAGCGGAAAATCCTCGCGCATCTGCATCAGCTCTTCATGTGTCACCGGATAAAAGCGGATTTGGTCAAAGAAACGCAACAGCCATGGCTTTTGTTCGATGAAGGCGTCCGTTTGCCGGTAGGTGTTCCAAACCTGGGTTGTACGCCCGACAAACTGGTAACCACCCGGTCCCTCCATGCCATAAACACACATATAAGAGCCGCCGATACCGACGGCATTCTCCGGCGTCCAGGTCCGGGCCGGATTGTATTTGGTCGTCACCAGCCGATGGCGCGGATCAAGCGGCGTCGCCACGGGCGCCCCCAGATAGACATCCCCCAGTCCCAGCACCAGATAACTGGCATCAAAAACGATGCGCTTAACCTCGTCAATACTGTCCAGACCGTTGATACGACGGATAAACTCGATATTGCTCGGGCACCACGGCGCATCCTTGCGCACCGACTGCATATACTTCTCAATAGCCAGTCGAGTCTGCTCATCATCCCAGGATAGCGGCAGATGAACAATGCGTGACGGCAGTTCCAGATTTTCAATATCGGTCTGTTCGACTTCTGCCTGCTGCAATAATGCCAGCAGCTTTTCCCTCGGCAGGCGCAGATTATCGAAATGGATCTGCAGTGAACGGATGCCGGGAGTCAGGTCGATAATCCCCTCGACATTGCGCATCCGTATCCACTGCATCAGGGCATGAGCGCGAAAGCGTAGCTCCAGATCCAGTTTTGCCTCACCGAATTCAACCAGAATATTGTCATCACCGGCCTGACGATAGGTTACGGCAACGCGGTCCCCTTCCCCCTCAACCCGCCTCAAAACCGGCGTACCCGGCTCTTCGAGCGGCTGCCAGAGTGATGAAACAGGTTGCAGATGCTCGATCTGAGCCAGCTGCTCTTTTTCAAGCACTACGGCCGTAGCCTCATCAACAGCAATAAATCGCACCCTGTCGCCAGGCTTGAGCTGCCCCATCTTCCACAGATCGGCCTTGATGATGGTGGCAGGACAGACGAAGCCACCGAGACTGGGCCCGTCCGGACCGAGGATAATCGGCATGTCGCCGGTAAAGTCAATCGTACCCACGGCATAGGCATTGTCGTGAATGTTCGATGGGTGAAGGCCAGCCTCGCCGCCATCGCTTCTTGCCCATGCAGGTCTCGGGCCGACCAGACGAACGCCGGTACGGCTGGAGTTGTAGTGTACCTCCCAGTCGGTGGCGAAAAACATCTCGATGTCGGCATCGGTAAAGAAGTCAGGCGCCCCGTGCGGTCCATAGAGCACACGGATATGAAGATGTTCATCCTGCCCCGGAATCAGAGCGGCAGGCAGTGCCGGTTCATCACCCGCAGGCAGAGCCGGCTTGATATGCAGTTTGTCCCCCACCCTCAGCGCCCTGCCGCAATGGCCACCGAAACCGCCGAGCGTAAAGGTCGACTTGCTGCCCAGATAATCCGGCACCTGAAAGCCATGCGCCACACAGAGATAACTGCGCTGCCCGGCATCCTCTACTGCCCCGATTTTCAGTACGTCCCCCGCCTTGACTGCAACAGCCTGCCAGAATGGTACAGCTGCCCCGTTCAGCGTTGCTTTCATCCGGGCTCCGGTCAGGGCAAACACCGAATCGGCATTGAACTTCAGGGTAGGACCGGAAACGGTAATCTCCAGCCCCGCCGCATTCTCATCGTTACCCAGCAGGCGGGTTCCAAGCCTGAAGGCATAATTATCTATCGGTCCGGAAGGTGGCACGCCAACATCCCAGTAACCGAGTCGTCCCGGGTAATCCTGCAGCATCGACTGCGTACCTGCATTGAGCACCTCAATGGAGTGTTCTTCATAAACAAAACTGTTGAGATAACGGGTATAGGCCCGGCCTTCGATGAACTGGTCATCCACGACCACCTGCCTGAGGTAGTTCAGATTGGTTTCAACCCCGGCAATTGCGGTGTGGTGCAGGGCTGCGGACAGGTGCTCTACAGCCTCCTCGCGCGATGCCGCCTTGACGATCAGCTTGCCCAGCATCGGATCATAATAGGGCGGCACCTCGACTCCGGCGGCAATCCAGGTATCGAATCGGGTCTTCCCGGGCAGCACCACATGATTAATCATACCGGCTGAAGGGCGGAACTCCTTGCCCGGATCCTCGGCGTAAATACGCGCCTGGATGGCGTGGCCCACGGGCGCATGCCGGTAATCCCTGATAAACGCCGATTCACCGGCTGCCAGCCGTATCATCCACTCGACCAGATCCACACCTGTCACCTCTTCGGTAACACCGTGCTCCACCTGCAGGCGTGTATTGACCTCAAGAAAGTAGAATGATTCGCTGTTGGGATCGTAAATAAATTCAACTGTGCCGGCCGAGCGGTATTCTACCGCTTCGCCGAGACGGACCGCCGTGTCCATCATCGCTGCACGCACAGCATCGCTGATATTGGGTGCCGGACTCTCCTCCAGCACCTTCTGGTTACGCCGCTGCGTCGAGCAATCCCGTTCTCCCAGCGCTGTTACGAAACCCTTGCCGTCACCGAAAATCTGTACCTCGATATGGCGTGCATGTTCTATATATTTTTCCAGGAATACGCCGTCGTTGCTGAAGTTGCTGCGCCCCAGCCGCTTTACCGACTCGAAGGCACTGACCAGATCCTCCGCTTTCCAGCACAGCTGCATACCGATTCCGCCGCCGCCTGCCGTACTTTTCAGCATCACCGGATAACCGATTGATTCCGCCGCCGCTACCGCCTCATCGAGATCCAGCAGCAACTCCGTACCGGGCAATAACGGCACCTGCTGCTCTTTGGCAATCTGCCTTGCCGTATGCTTCAGACCGAAACAGCTCAGCTGTTCAGGAGTCGGCCCGACAAAGCGGATACCGTTTTTCTCACAGGCTTCGGCAAAGGCGACATTCTCGCTTAAAAAACCATAGCCCGGATGGATGGCTTGTGCACCTGTATCCAGTGCTGCCTGAATGACCTTATCGATATTCAAATATGTATCAGAGGCACTGCTCTCACCGATGCAGATCGCCTCATCCAGCATGGCAACATGGCGAGAGGTTGAATCGGCCCGGGTATACAGGCCGACGGATTCAATACCCATCTGATTGAGTGTGCGTCCGATCCGGCAGGCTATGGCTGCGCGATTTGCAATCAGGACTTTACTGAACATGTGAAACTCCCACGAAATTTATTCTGCGGGTCGTCCCGGGTAGCAACGGGGCTCCGTCGGTCGTCCCGCCCGGGCCATAGGTTTGATTACTGCGAAGCGGCA
>NZ_DS022295.1:1143862-1198938 GCF_000153765.1 Mariprofundus ferrooxydans PV-1
GCTCAGGTAGATATTACCCTGGCTGCTGATCGTGTTCGTGGCACTATACCGCTCATCCGGATTTTCAGCGTTATAAAACAGCGTATCCACGGCCTGGTTACCTTCAAGGTCAAGAATGCGGAACACCTCCCCTTTTTTGACAACCCGGATAAACGGCTCGCCTGCCGGCACCGTTTCACGGAATACCGCCTGTGCCGGATCAAACGTACTTTCTGTCAAACCTGTCATCTGAATGCCTCCGTCATTTCGCCCGGACTGTAAGTCCGTAGAATCTTTCCGTATTGATAAATGCCCGCTCATTTTCGGGGCAGGACAGGCGGCAGGCATCATTTGCAGGTGCCGTGCCTGTATACCGTGCAGTCATATCAACAGGTTTAGGGCTATAGGCCGGAGCCGGATCGAGTGGGTGCTGGCAGGTCGACAGCACCACCAGACAATCCATTTCAAAGCGCAGATCAACATAGTCGTCTGCCTGCGAGTTAGCCTCGACAAAATGCATGCTACCGTTGTCATCGACAATCACTTTGCTGAAAAAGTTGATATTGGAAACGATATCGCGTTTACCCATACCGTATTTTCCCAGCTCATTGATCAGGCTGTCATATCCGTTCTTGTAATATTCGTTGAGTCCCTGCTGATAGGCTAACCTGCCATATCTGGCCTCGACCATCGCCGCATCGGAAACGCCGCAAATGGTATCATGCCAGCCACATGTGTCGGCGGTAATCGAGCAGAGTACGCGTCCCATATCCGAATAGCAGACATCTCCGCTGCTCAGGCATGCCGTATGCTGACCTTTCAGCGTATCGGCCATATTGTAGCGCTCGAGTTTCTCCTCAACATTGTAGAACAGTGCAGAGACATTTGCGCCTCCCTCCAGATCGGTAAGACGCAATGTCGTACCGCGCCGGATTACGCCGGACCAGTGGCTTCCGCCAATCAGCATTTCGCTGAAAATCACTGTCTCCTTGTTTGTCGGGTTGCTGCTCATGCCGCCTCCTTTTGTAGTAGTAGCATGGCCGAATTCCGGTCTGCTTTATGTTCGCTGACTGTTACCACCTTTCTGACTTCAGGGTACATGCGCCGGCTGCCCTTTGTTTCCAGCGGTATGTCATAGGTGATCGAGGCACCGTAGGCGGCCGGCTCCTGCGGGTCGTGACGTACCTTGTCGAATACCAGCAGGCGCGATCCCAGATGGAACGCCTCCTTGATATCGTGGGTTACCATAAAGATAGTGATCCCTGTCTGCTTCCAGAGATCAAGGATCAAATCATGCATATCGGCCCTGATGCCCGGATCAAGGGCGCCGAATGGCTCATCGAGCAGCAGTATGCGCGGCTTCTTGATCAATGCCTGAGCAATAGCCAGACGCTGCTGCATGCCGCCCGAGAGTGCGTCCGGATAGTGATTACAAACATGCGTCAACCCGACCGATTCGAGCATCGACCTGGCTTCCGCCTCCGCCTGTTTTTTTGCACTACCGCTCAAGCGCCCCCAAAACGGGCTCTGCTCAATTTCCATACCCAGCATAACATTCTGCAATACCGTCAGGTGGGGAAATACCGAATAGCGCTGAAACACCACACCGCGGTCGGGTCCGGGCTCGGCAGGCATCGCTTCACCGTCAATCAGGATTTGGCCGCGTGTAGGCTGCTCCTCGGCCAGCAACATACGTAAAAATGTTGTTTTACCGCAGCCGGATGCGCCGACCAGCGTGCAGAACTCACCCTGCTCAACCTTCAGGGAGACCTTTTCGAGAATCACCCGCTGACCATACTCTTTCCATACATTCTTGATTTGAATACTCATGCATCATCCCTCTTGCCTTCAAACCATGGGAAGGCGACCCGGATTGTTTTTTTCAGCCCCAGATCCATAAGATAGGCCAACAGTGTGATCCAGACGACGTAGGGCAGTATCGTTTCCATGTCGAGATAGCGCCTTACCAAAAAGATCCTGTATCCCAACCCGTCAGTCGAGGCAATCGCTTCGGCTGCAATCAGAAACAACCAGGCCGGGCCGAGCGAGAGGCGTACCGCATTTAACAGGCGCGGCATCACCTGAGGAATCACTACCCGGATAATAATCTGCCATGTCGATGCACCGAGCGTCTGGGCCTTGATCATCTGTTCGTGAGGCAGCTCTTCGACACGCTGCTGCACATCACGGGCAATAAACGGTGCTATGCCAAGTACGATCAGCACAACCTTGGAGACTTCACCCAGACCAAAAACGATAAACAGGATAGGCAACAGTGCAATTGGCGGAACCATGGATAACACACGTACAAATGGAGAAAGGTTCGCCCGGACATAAGGCACCACGCCGCAGGCAACACCAACAAAGAAACCGATAACCGCACTCACGCCCACACCCATTGCCAGCCGGCTTAAACTCGAGGCCGTATCGACCCAGAGTAATATCTCACCGGTACGTTTGCTCGGCTCGAAAGCAAAGCGCTGAATGGCTTCACCGATTGAAGAGAATGAGGGCAACAGTTTGTCGCCGGCATTCTCCGCCAGTCGCATGTCCGAGGCGATCATGTAAGCAAGCAGTGCCAGGATAAATGGTAATATGCCGAGCATCAGCTTCACACCGTCAGATGGGTGTATGTTTATAATTCGCTTCATATCTTATGGCCCTGTTGATCCGGTATCGAAATATCAGGCACCTTGTTCAGGCCCCCTGTTTCGCAGCAAACAGGGGACCGGAGGGGTGAAAAGAGCCACCCCCCGATCCACTATCTGAGCGCGCAAAGTATCTGTTTAGTAGCTAAGGCTCAGGCCGGCCACGACTTCAGGCTTGACCGCCACGCCGTAGATGTAGCGCTCGCCGTCCGTCTGCTTCTTGCCAACCGGCATCGTACCGGTCAGTGAGGCGGTCAGGGTTGCGTCGCCGACGGTGACATCCTTGCTCATGCCAAGCGTGACCAGATTAAAGCCATCCTTGTACATGTTCACGGTTCCGGCCAATGGACGGTTGATCGAATCTTTTTTCCAGCGTGCGTAGGAAACCGAGCCGGAGAAGTCCAGGCCGGCATAGGATGTCGACAGGCCAAGATCCACCCAGGTATCACCCGACAGGAAAGCCTTGTTCTGGGACTGACCGATTGTGTAGTAAACCTTTGCCGACGGAGAAACGATCGCGTCATAGGAGAGTGATGCATAGCCTTCGGCATAGTTCGAGGCCGAGTCATACAGGTAGGTGTACTGCACCGCACCCAGTGAGTAACCGACATCACCAACGGAACCCGAGTAATCCAGACCGAAGTCAAATTCTACCGTATCGCGACCGGCAAACTGCGGAGCAGGCGACGGATAGGCGTTCGAGAACCAGGTCGATACGGTAAAACCGCCATAACCAAGGTTAAGGTCACCCTGCACCGCCGGTTTACCCGTCGTCTGTGTTACACCACGGAATACATACTGGCTCATGACACCGATATCTCCCGAGAAACTTGGACCGGTAGACTCCTCTGCCTGAGCAGATACAGAACCCGTTACCAGCGCCATCAATCCTGCAACAAGTATACCCTTATTCATTCTTTTCATATTATGATCTCCTATCCTGGTGTCGGCTTTGGCCGCTCATACAACTTACCAAACAAGGGCCATGCCACACCTGTATTTATTGTATTTAAACGATTTACAGATAAATCTGAAAATATAATGCCTATTATTAAGGCACTACTGCACAGTCAATACACATCAACTCACTGCTTCCGCCACCCCGGCTGCACACCGGAGTACAGGAACTTACTGATCAAAACAGGTGGCTGTATCGCTCAATTTCCCAGCTGGTGACGTTCTGGTGGTATGTATTCCATTCCCGGCGCTTGTAGGTAATGAACTCATCACGCAGCTCCTGCCCCAGAGTTTCTGTAACAAACGGATCGGCCTCAAAGGCATCGACGGCCTCCTGGAGGTTTTTGGGCAGGAACTCAATACCTCGCGCCTCACGCTCGCCTTCAGAAAGCTCATAGAGGTTGTCCTCCTGAGGTTTGCCCGGATCAATGCCCTCGCGAATACCCTCCAGACCGGCTGCAAGCGCCAGCGCTGCAGCAAAATAGGGGTTCACGGCACCATCCGCATTGCGTGATTCGCAACGTCCGCCGCCCATCGGCACGCGTATCGAGTTAGTGCGGTTATTCGAACCGAATGAATTGAACACAGGAGCCCAGGTGAAATACGGCATATCACCCTGGCGCACCAGACGCTTGTAACTGTTTACCGTTGGCGCAAATGCAGCGCACAATGCCTTACCGTGTTTGATAATCCCGCCGATAAACTGATAACCCAATTCGGTAAGACCAAGACCGCGCGGATCATCTTTCGGATCACAGGCAAACAGGTTCTTACCGGTTTCCAGATCATAAAGCGACATATTGAAATGGGCGGCATTACCCGTTTTATCGGCAAACGGTTTGGGCATGAAGGTGGCGATCAACCCCTCCTGTTTGGCGTACTCCTTGGCCATCAGGCGCAGAAAGGTATAGCGATCACAGCTTGTCAGCCCGTCTGCATACATAAAATCAAATTCGTACTGGCCATTGGCATCCTCATGATCAAGGGAGTAAAGATCCCAGCCGAGGTCATTGATCGTCGTCGCCATCTTGTCCAGCCAGCTGAACTGGCCGAGGAAAGCACGCGCGTCGTAGCAGGGCTTCACCAGTTTGTCGTCGGGATCAGGCACCTCAAGGGAGCCATCGGCATGTTGCTTCAACAGATAGACTTCGGCCTCGATCCCGAGATTAAAACCGAAACCCATCTCGGCCGCCTTCGCCAACTGCTTCTTTAGTGCCACACGCGTACTAAGCGGGTACGGCTCGCCATACAGGGTATTGTCCGCAGGCATCCAGGCCACTTCGGGCTGCCATGGCAGTTGAATAATATGGTCCAGATCCGGTACCGAAGCGATTTCATCATCATTGGGTTTCTGTCCCAGCCCGTCGAGCGCATAACCGGTGTAGAGCTCGGAGCCATGCGCCATATGCTCAAGGTGCTCGATCGGGACCACCTTGCCCTTCGGAATGCCGTGGATATCGACATAGGCGCCTATACAGTATTTCACGCCCTTATCCTTGAGTTCCTGTTTGATCTTCCTGATCTCTGATTCACTTTTCATTGCTTGTTAACTCCATGTTTTTTATTTCGACTCTGGTAAAATAGGAATGCGGCAGTGGCGGCGATTCCGCCATACCTTTGCGTATCAGTTCACTTAAATCCTCCACCATCCAGGCAAACAGCTCCTCCCCTCGCTCCCGGCTTGCCAGGCTCGGCGTGCCGGTCACCCCGTTTAGGCTGGTTCTGTTCACCGGATGCGAAAAGACACAGTCACCGGTGCGATCCTCGTCATCACTGTCGGCAAGACGCTCCGGCCTCACCATCTGCGGACTCACCGCAAGCATCAGCGAGGTCTCCGCTTCATTGGCATGCCAGTCCTCGGCATCCTGAAAATGCCTTTCACGCACTCGGGCGCTCAGGGTGCCGGTATTGATCAGGGCGACCATCAGATCGTCGTAGTCGGCACGCAGCATTTCGAGCGCACAACGCAGCGGTGCCAGATTGGTCACATGACTGTTGACGATAAACAGCCGCTTGAATCCCGCGGCATGAACCCAGTCACCAATCTGCTTCACCACATCGATCAGGGTTTTTGGCTGCAGGGCCAGCGTTCCCGGCCAGCGTTTGGAGTGACCGATTGAGCAGCCATAGGGCAGCAGTGGCAGCAGAGCGATATCGGTTGCAGCCGCCACCTGATCGCACAACTTCCCGGCGATTTCGGCATCCATGCCGCATCCGAGATGCGGCCCGTGCTGTTCGGTTGCGCCGACGGGCAGCATTGCAGCATCCATACCTCTCCGGGGCAGCTCACCGATCTCTTCCCATGTCATCTGATACCAGTTATTCAACGGGCTACTCCTGTTCATCATATATTTTCACTGTTCTTCATCATTCGAATTGTGGAGCGTCTGTCTGACAATAGAGAGCAACCGGTGTGCCATGACTTTTTTTTGCTCTGTTGAGGCTTTTTTCCTGTTCCTGCAACAGGTGAACCGGATAATACCGGGCTGCAGGCGGTTACTATTTAGCCAAACAGAATCTGGCGTGCGTAAATATTAAGCATCTGGATCACACGCGCTGCGGCACCACTGATCATCAAATCAATACCTTCGGGCAACCCGGTGCGCGTTTACCCAGGATATATTCGTCGATCAATTCAATCATCCTGGCCCGTCCGAAACTGCCAAAGTGGCCGGCATGAACGATACGCACCGGTAATGCCCTTAATCGCTCCATACTGGTGATATAGTCATCAACAACCGAATGATAGAAATCATCGATCAGCGGCCCGTCATACAACACATCGCCGGAGAACAGTACCCCGCTCGCCTGCTCCCACAGTGCAATCGAGCCGGGAGAATGTCCGGGCAGGTGCAGGACCTCGAAGACCCGGTCTCCCAGGTTGATCTTGTCACCGTCGGCCAGCTGCATGGCGGCTTCGACACCTCTGACCGAATAGGACGCTGACGAAAACCCGTGCGGTATCGCACCCTCAAACATCCGGTCCGTCAGATAGACATCGGCGATGGTATTATGGCGATCCGGCTGTTGCAGGATCGCAGCTTCCGCCGCATGTACGGCGCAATGCTCAAATTCGTGGTGACATCCAATATGATCAACATGCGTATGGCTCGCCACGGCAATCAGTGCTCTTTCGTTGAGCAGTGGCAGATGCTTTCTGAGGCTGACAATACCCATACCGCTGTCTACGAGCATATCCCGGTCGCTTCCCCGCACATGCCAGATATTGCAACGATAAAACGGCTTGATCGCCAGCTCCCGAATCAGTGTTATGTCACCACCGACACCGGTGCTGTCATACCAGCCGTTGTCACCCCCGGATATTGTAGCCCTCACACGCGCCCAGCCTTGCGTGAACGCCCGAACTGCGGCTCTTCGCGGACGCTTTCATCCAGGATCAGCTCCCCGCTCTCCAGCCTGTCGCGCAGATAACGGAATGTACGTGCTGTCTCGGCAAACAGGTGCTCGCCAGCTCTGACCGGGCCATATCGTGGCGAGTGATTTTCATCTACACAGTGTGCAACAGGCTCAACTACTACATCGTAGTCGACGGCACAAAACAACGGGAATGAAAAGCGCTCCACGCCATGGCTTATCACCCGGTGCGAGGTTGAAACAAAACGCCCGTTAGACAACACCTCGAGCATGTCGCCGATATTGATAACAAACGAGCCGGGAATCAGCGGCACATCCACCCACGCCCCCGCATCACTGAGCACCTGCAGACCGGGTCGCGTCGGATAAAGCAGTGTGAAACATTCGTAATCGGTATGGCTGCCGATCCCCAGTTGTTCCTCTTCGGCAGTTGTCGCCGGGCCTGCCGGGTAGTGAATCAGACGCAACTGCGACGTCGGCCTGGTGAGCATGGGGCCAAAGGCATGTTCATCCAGTCCCAGAGCCAGGGCAAATGCCCGAAACAGCGCATCGCCGACCCTCATCGCCTCATCATAGTAACCGGTCACCGCATCCCTGAAACCGGGCATACCGTATGGCCAGACATTCGGTCCCAGCAGCGGATTTCCGGCCAGATAATCCTTATCCTCAACAGGCAGGTCGCGGGCGGTATCAAATGCTTCTTTCAGGTCAGATTTGCCGTAATCACCGAAGACCTCCTCGCCGACAGGCACGTAACCACGATGGTTAGTCGACAGGCCGATGTAATAGCGCATTTTTTCCCGCTCAGGCAGAGCAAAGAAACGCTTTGACTGCTCAACCAGCCGCTCAACAAGAGCGGGGTTTATGCCGTGATTAATCACATAAAAATAACCATGGCGACAACAGGCTGTAGCGACCGCCTCACCGACCCGTTTCCGGTCATCACCCTCTCCGCTCAACATCGGAGCGATATCGATGACGGGCAGAGCTTGCCCGTCGATATTCATCTCATGCATCGTAAGCCTCCCGGTCAAAAACAGAGATACCTGAATCCGTAGATTCACATCTAAGCCAGAGCCGCTCTCCTGTTTCGGCCAGCGGCTCAACCAGCTGCTCTCGCCCCTGCCAGTCAGGAGCGCCAGCGGCAAAGAGCTTGTCTCCCTCCAGCCAGGGCAGCGTCGAATGCGTGATCCGCCATGAGCGTGGAGCGCCGTCACAACGACCAAAGGAGATCTCACAATCCAGTAAGTTCGCCAGTTGTTGCCTGTTGCCTGCCGCCTGCTCGATCAGATATTCCAGCGCCATACCCTGCGGAAGTGCCTGAGCCCGTCCGATGGCACGCATGAAATAGCCACCTGCAATCAGCAACATACCGCTGCATTCACCCTGTAGGCGAAATGCGGCATAGTGACCACTGGCATCCTCCTCATACCACCAGTGTTCGATATACGGCGCATGAACGCCGTATTCGACCAGCATACGACCGTTAAATTCCAGCCGCCCTTCATCGGGAACAAGTGCCGGCGGCTGAAAATCCAGCCAGCGCTGCCAGAGGCACAGCTCACCTGCGGCAACAGTTTCACCGGCAAATCCCTGCTGCCGGGCCAGTGCCCGCAACAGATCATTGGATAGCTCTATCTCCCCCTCTGCTACCGCAGGCCTGTCAGCGGGAATGCGAATGTCCGCGTAATAGCTGCCGGCCTGCAACCAGAACACCTGCGTTGAGGTATCGCCGGATCCATCCGGGTTCTCGATAGCCAGGCGGCGCCATAGTCCGCTTGCGACCAGCGGCTGCGTCATAACTCGCCACCCAGATAACCGAGCACGGCAACGCCTGAAAAAACCATCGCGATACCGGATGCGCAGGCAATCGAAATACGCTCACGCAGAAAAAACCAGCCCAGCAGAACAGCCACAACCATGAAGCCGGATGCCGTTACCGAAGCAATCGCCGCCCCTTCACCCTGATTGGCCATAAAAAACAGCAAATATGCCGTCGCCTCTCCGATACCCTGCACGAGGATAAGCGGCCAGACAGCGATCGGAATCAGCACTCCCTGTCCGCCCCGCCTGACCAACAGAATGGCCAGCAGTGTCGTAAAACCAATAAATCGTCCCAACCACAACATCTGAACATTACCCAGGGTGTCAGCCACATCCTTGCCGACAAGCAGGGCAACAGCGAAAAAGCTTCCTGCGGCAACAGCCGCGATAATCGCCCGCCGACGGTTTTTCAGGTCGGATGCAATCGTCTCATCCGGGTCCTCATCGGCATTGCGGGCAACGATCACAGCCCCGGCTACGGTCACGATCATTGCCAACCACTCCGGCAGCTCCGGGCGAGCCCCCATCAATAGTGAAGCAGGCACCACCAGAGCCGGATAGGCAGCGGCAATCGGCGCCGCCAGCGACATCGGCCCGTATGTCAGGCTGTAATAAAGCATTAATGGTGCAATCAAGGCAGCCACAGAGGCTACCAGCAGTGTCAGCAGGTTGATTCTATGCCACGGGATCGTCACATCCTGATATAACAACCAGCCTCCCAGAATTGCGCAACCGACCCCCATCAAGCCCAACATGGCACGCGGAGGCCCCAGTGAACGGCCGGTAAAACGGGCGATAAAATCAGATACTCCCCAGGCAAGTGCCGCCACAGCACCCCAAAGCGCTGAGTTCATTCAAACCTCCAGTCATTTGTATGCTTATCAATCAGAAACAGGGCAACCATTTCATCCGCAAAAAAAGATACCGGCACAGCATGGCTGTGCCGGTATCCTTATCGGCTGCTATTTGCAGCAGCTCATCTCAGAGCTTTCCGTCAGCAGCCATGCCGACATAAGAAGCATCGAAACGCAGCTTCACATTGCCTTTATCACCCATCACCTTACCGCTTGGGAAAGAAATACCAATCGCATCAACCGACCGCGCACTCTCGCCAAGCAGTCCATGATCAAACGAGAACTTACGAACCAGATCCATGGTCTCCGGCAGCTTTTCACTGTTGGCAAACTCAAAACTACTCTTGGGGGTATAGTACATCATCGTGGACTTCAGCTGACTCTCATAACCGGCCAGATCCGTACCGGAATCCTTGCCCATCGCCGCTCTGGCCGCTGTACCCTTCTCGTCGGCCGCGCTCATCAGTGCCATCGTTTCATACCATGCACCAACCATCGCTTTGGCAAAGTTAGGGTTCTCCCTGATGGTTTTGGTATTGGCGACCAGCATATCAATGATTTCGCCCGGAATTTGCGAGGAGTTGAATACCTCGTGTGCTTCCGGTGCCTTGAGCACTTCGCTCAACTGCGGGTTCCAGGTGACTTCAGCCGTGACATCCGGTGATGCAAATGCAGCAACAATATCCGCATCGGAAGTGTTGACGACTTTAACATCCTTCTCCGCCATTCCGACAGATTCAAGCGCGCGGGCAAGCAGATAGTGGGATACCGAAAGCTCCACCAGATTCACATTCTGCCCCTTGATATCGGCCAGTTTGTCCTTGCCTTTGAGTACAATACCATCATTACCGTTGGAGAAATCGCCGATAATCAGTGCTGTGGAATCCACGCCGCCGGCGGCAGGAATGGTCAGTGCGTCCATATTGGTCATCGTGCACGCATCAAAACCGCCTGCGGTATACTGGTTGATCGATTCAATATAGTCGTTGATCTGCACAACCTTGATATTGATCCCGTATTTATCAGCCCACTTCTTGATGATGCCGTGATCCTGTGCGTATTTCCATGGCATCCAGCCTACATAGATACTCCAGGCAACCTTGAAGCTATCTTTTGCATAAGCATCACTTGGTACAACCATTGCCGAAGTCAAAGCAAGTGCGGTAAAGGCGCCCGCCATAAGCTTCACTATCGATTTCTTTACCTGTTTCAATTCCATGCATATCTCCTTGATGTTTGGCTTGAGTGACTACACTCAGCAATAAGGGCGCCAGATCATGAGACTGCCTGATGTGTACTTTTTATATTGAATTTATCCTTTATTATTAAATACATATAGGTTTTCTTGATTACAACACGATATCTACACCCTGTTTTCAGGCAGATTATCTGATTAATTCTTAATCCACTATGCCTATTAATAAGGCAGTTAGTGTTTCTGCAGCCAACGCATAGATATTTCATCAACGGCTACCAGGCAGTTGCCCGGGCCATGTATCGCATCAGTTCCCGGCAACAATCGAAAGGCCCGGGAAACCTTGATTTTCCGGGCCTTTCGATTGGCTTCACGACTACCCTATCAGGCAGCGGTCTGATCGGTCGCGTTGGATATCCAGACCGTCTGGTACGGAGCCAGCACCAGATCACCATAGTGCTCATCGTAATGCCGGCCACTGATCAGATCCCGCCACTCGTCGGTGACGATCAGGTTCAGCGCCGAGAGCGGAATCACCTGTTCGCGATCTGTGATGTTGTTGATACAAAAAATACTCTGTTCCCGATCCATGCTCTGGCGCCAGAACGCGAACAACGCCTGCCCGAGATGCATGGTGAACTGCGTGGCATTGGGGTGAAATGCATTTTGTTCAGCGCGCAGGGCAATCAGACGCTGCAGCGCAACAAATACCCGCGCGTGATGGGACTGCTTATCCTGTAATGCGGCCTCCAGCATCTCAAGATCCCAGCTATGGCGGTTGATGGCGCGATTGCTACCGGTCTGCTCTACCCGTTCGGTATCATTACAGGTGGCAAACAGGCTGTGCACATAGAACGACGGCACACCTTCGAGCGCGAGCATGATCGCATGAGCACAGATAAAGCGTTCAAACTGATACCCGTCTTCACCACTGAGCGTCCCTTTCATCGCATCATAGAAGGCAATATTAATCTCGTAGGGGCGACTCTGCTGCTGGTTCACCGTTCGCGATGAGACCAGACCGCCGAAACTGCGCATGGCAGCTGCCACCTGATCGATCTCCTCATCGCTGAGCAGGCCTTCTGCCGGACGCAGGCCAATACCGTCGTGGGAGGCAATAAAATTCAGGTAGGTCGTGCCGTTGCGCGCAGGCGGCATACTCATCATCCAGTGCTGCAGATAACAGCAGTTGCCGGTAAGCATCGCATGCAAGAGCAACGGCGGAAAAGAAAAATTGTAGATCAGGTGCGCTTCATTGGCATTGCCGAAATAGCTCAGATTCTCACGATTGGGAATATTTGTTTCAGTGATGATGACCGCATCAGGGTGACGATACTCCGCAAGCAATCTGAGCAGGCGTATGATTGCATGCGTCTGCGGCAGGTTGATGCAGTTGCTGTCGGCCTCTTTCCATAAAAAAGCGATGGCATCCAGGCGGAAGATCGTTGCCCCGTGCTGCATATAGAGCTTCAGAATACGCGCCACCTCGACCAGCACCTCCGGGTTGGCAAAATTCAGGTCAACCTGATCATGACTGAATGTGCACCAGACATGCTTCAGCCCCTCAGGCGTATTCACCGCCTGCAGCAGCGGACTGGTTCGCGGCCTGACCACCTGACTCAGATCATCATAGGGTGAGGCCTGCACAAAATAGTTATCGTATGGCGGCTGATTGCGACTAAATGCCTCAAACCAGTGATGCGAGCTCGAGCAGTGGTTGATCACCATATCGACCATCAGCCGGAAATCGGCTGAGATGGCCTCAATATCATGCCAGTCACCATGCTCGGGATTGACTGCATCGTAATCACTGACGGCAAAGCCATCATCCGAGGTGTAGGGGTAAAACGGCAGGATATGCAGCCAGCTAATGCAGTCCCCCAGATGATCACTACAAAACTGCCGTAGTGTGCGCAGCGGTTTTTCTCCCCTACGCCGAATACTGTCGGCGTAGGTAATCATCATCACATCACCCTGATCCCACTTGTTTTGGCGCTGCAGGGGCTCAACCAGATCAGGTGCGAAATCCATCACCGCGATCAGTTGATCGGCCAGATCTGCTGCCCTTGCCTCGCCATAGAGCAGACTTAGCTGCTCCTGCAGACGCAGTTGCAAGCCTGCCAGCGGCGTCACTGACCAAACTCCTGATAGTCAGCCTCGACAGCCGCCTCAAAGCGTTCAAGCACATCAGGCATGGCACTGATCACCCGATTCCAGTTGGGAATAAACGGCGCCTCCATAGGATATTCAAGGAAATGGGAGCCGGCGTTGATAATATTACGGGCAAACAGCTCTACCTGCTTCTCCTCCTCGTGCACATCCAGTATCAGTCCGTTGATGATTGCATCGTTGCGATAGGTCTCCACCAGATCCAGTGCAATGCGGAAGTAGGCCGCCTTGATCGTGCGGAAGGTCTCCTCACTAAACACGACACCATGCGTGGCCAGCTTGCGAAACAGCGCCTTGGCAATATCGATCGACATCTTGGAGAGTCCACCGTCCTCACTGTCGAACGAGACATCCTGATGCTTATGATCATAGCTATCGGCAATATCAACCTGACAGAGATGATTGGTGGCATAATTGCGATGCATCTCCGAGAGCGAACCGATCTCCAGTCCCCAGTCGCTGGGAATACGGATATCACTGATCACATCGGTACGCATCGAGAATTCACCTGACAGCGGATAACGGAAGCTGTCCATAAAATCGAGGTAATCATTCGTGCCAACCACCTTTTTCAGGGCCCTGATCAGCGGCGTTACCAGCAGACGGGTCACCCTGCCGTTAAGGCGACCGCCGGCAAAACGGGCGTAATAACCTTTGCAGAACTCATAGTTGAAATTCGGGTTGGCAACCGGATAGATCAGCCGGGCGAGCAATTCCCGGTCATAGGTGACGATATCGCAATCATGCAGCGCTACCGATGTTGCACGTCCCGAAGCCAGTACATAACCGAGGCAGTACCAGACGTTGCGCCCCTTGCCCAGTTCAGTCGGAGCAAGCCCTATGGCAGCTATCTCCTGATGCAGCGCCATCAGGCGCGGCCCGTCGTTCCACAGGATGCGATGATGTTGCGGCAGACGCGAAAAGAACTCCAGTGCATGACGATAGTCATCCTCGCTGGCCCGATCCAGACCGATGACAATTTCATTCAGATAGGGGACGCTGGCAAGATGATCCACGATCGTGGAGAGCGCCGATCCCTGCAACTCCGAGTAGAGTGACGGCAACACCAGCGACATGGGTCTGACCTTCGCATAGCGCAACAACTCAGCCTCCAGATCCTCTACCGTCCGGTTGGTTAAGTTATGCAGCGTTGTAACGATGCCGTTTTGATAAAAGTCACTCATTGTTCTCTCCTGCACGATCTCGGGTATATTTGTTAAGAATCTCCAGCACCGCCCTGTTCCACCCTGCCGGCCCCGTCGCTTCGGTCAGCATCAGATGCGGATGATCCGGCAGTTGTGGCGGCGCATGTACCGGCGAGCGCACGATGACGGCAATATCCGCCCGCTCCAGCATGGCCAGATCATTGTGGCTGTCACCGAGTGCAACACTCATCAAGCCCACCCCGGCATGGCTGTAGCCGGCCAGCAACCACTGCATGGCCCTGCCCTTGTCTGCTCCGCCCATAATATGAATAAAGCGACCGCCGCGTAGCACGCTCAGACCGCAAGCCTCAACCTGGCACACAAACGCATCATAAGCCTGCTCGCTATCCTGCCAGAGGATCGGCTCCGAAAAGTGGCGCTGCATGGCCTTCACAGCACCGCCAACAGGCAGGCCGGTCAGCTCGCACAGCGTTGCCGTCGTCATATCGGCAAACCCCGTATAGCGGTAGTGCGCTTTCAGCGGTTGTAACAGCTGCAGAATCTCATCCCGGGAGCGGCCGGTTTTTTTCAACAGGAAACCATCCTGTTCATGCAGATCACCATCGGGCAGCTGCCATAAGCGGTGTCGATAATCGCAGGGGATGGCAATGCCTGCGCCGTTTTCCACAATCACCGGATCAACCTGACCAAGTTCGGCACGCAATTCGCAAAGCTCCGCCAGTGTTTTGCTGGAGTTGAGAATCCAGGCAATCCCCGCCTGCTTTAGTGCTGCAATCGCCTCTTTAGCCGGCGCAAAACTATAATTGTGATGATCCAGCAGCGTGCCATCCAGATCGGTAAACAGAATGATATCCCGCGTCATGACACCCCCTCACGATAACGGGCCCGCCTGATACAGTGTCGCTTATCCAGGCTGAACACCACATCCGCCATCTGCGGCAACGTGGCCAGATTGTGACGCGTCAGCCGCTCATAATGCTGGATAAATCGCGTGAGTGCGCTCTGATCCATCAGGTGAGTGCCATCAGGCATGGATGCACGCAACTTCTCCTCCTGCAATCCGCGCCATGCATAGACCGTTTCAAAGTCCGGCGCCTGCAGCAACACCAGAAAATCAATCATCGCATTAAGCTGGCTATATTCCCCGGCGAGCGATGCATTCACATGGCTGCGCCAGATCCCCTGAGCATCTTCATCGGCTTCCAGCCGGTTGATCGGCTGCTTCAGCTGCGTGGCAGGCTCTGCGGTTGTGCCGACACACCAGCCTTCAAACAGGATGATATCCACCCTGCCATGGTGATGATGCCACGCAGCTTCAGGGCGCCTGTCATCCACCGCCTTGTCAAAGCGCGGAATGGCAATATCACTTTCGCTGCCCGCAGCTTTCAGCGCACGGATCAACGCCATAGCCAACCGTAGATCATGCGTACCGGGTACGCCGCGAGTCTGAAACATCGGATGCAGCACGCGCGCCATCTCACTGCGCTCCGCTCTTGTCAGGTAGAGATCATCAATGGATATCACGACCGTTTTCAAGTCGTGCAGGTTGCCGAGAAACATGGCGAGCGCCGCTGCCATCGTCGATTTTCCGGTACCCTGTGCACCGTTGATGCCGACTACCAGAGTATGGCCGTCAAACATCGATGCCAGCCTGTTCGACAGCGGCAACCAGTATTCGGCAGCGAGCTGCCGGTACTCATCCGGCAAACGGTGATCGCGAACAAACTGCGTCAGCAGATCATCCGCTTCCCGACAGGTCGCAGGACTGCTCATCAGGCGCTCTTCTCCGCCTCTTTCATCTTCGCATAAAAGTAATTGGTCGCCTCTACAAAGCCATCGATACTGCCGCAATCAAAACGCCGGCCCTCAAAGCGATACGCCACCACCATCTCCTCTTTTGCCAGCGTTTGCAGCGCATCGGTCAGCTGTACTTCGCCATTCACACCCGGAGGTGTACGGGAAATCGTATCGAAAATAGCCGGTGTCAGGATATAGCGCCCGATAATGGCCAGATTCGAAGGCGCCTCCTCGGGAGTCGGTTTCTCAACCATTGTCTCCACGATGGTATGCCGGTCATCAATTGTCTGACCGCTGATCACGCCGTATTTACTCACCTCTTCGATGGGCACTTCCTCAACAGCAACTACGCAGCATTTATACTTTTCGTACACCTTCAGCATTTGCGACATGATGCCCTCCTCTCCCACACAGAGGTCATCCGCCAGAATCACGCCAAAGGGTTCATCATCACCAATCAGTATCTTACCGGTAAGTATCGCATCGCCCAGTCCGCGCATCTGGTTCTGGCGCGTATAGGAGTAGCTGCACTCCTCAATCAGCCCCCGGATACATGCCAACCGATCCTCGCGACTGGTTCCCTTGATCTGGTCTTCCAGCTCGTAGACGGTATCAAAATGATCTGCAATGGCCCGCTTGTTGCGGCCGGTCACAAAACACGCCTGTGTCAGGCCGGCTTCAGCCGCCTCTTCAACACCATATTGAATCAATGGTTTGGTTAATATCGGTAACATCTCTTTCGGTTGCGCCTTGGTTGCGGGCAAAAAACGTGTGCCATAACCTGCAACGGGAAAAAGGCATTTGACTATCATATTAGACTCCCTTGGTTTCCTGATGAATAAAGGAATTGTATTTGGCCACGGTTGCAGTCCATTGCGTGCCAACCCCTATAAACTAGCAGTATACATGCCAGCCGCACATATCACAAAAAAACTTACTATCAGCAGGCATACAGAGAATCCGGCAAGCTGTCGCAGATACTTTGCCCATTATTCAGGCAGAGGTGCCCATATCTTCCGCGCAAGCAGCCATTCGACTTGTAAGAAAATGTGTTGCTCACTTTTTTGTAAGAATCTGTTCCGACGAGAGACCAAGGCCTGTGCGGGGAGAAACCCCGACACTATTTTTCGGAGGTTCAATATCATGAAAACAAACATCATTGTCAGCACCGCCCTGCTTGGCGCATTAGCGATGGCCGGCACCACCACCGTAGCCAATGCCAAATCGGGCATGGCTATGGAAAAATGCTATGGCATCAATGCAGCCTATAAAAACGACTGCAGGTCGCCGGGTCACTCCTGCGCCGGTCAGGATGCCACAGCCAGAGACCCGCAAGCATTTATCGCAGTGCCAGCCGGTCTGTGCGCCAAAATTGATGGCGGCAGCACATCAGCCGGCAAGTAATATGTCTGCAATGGAACCGACGTTGTCGGGGCCTGTGTCGATCCCGGTACGTGCCGGGATCGGCTTGCGCCCCCCGCATATGGCACTGGTAATGGACGAAAAACCGGACGCGCACTGGTTTGAGGTCCATAGCGAAAACTTTTTCGGCGGCATCGAAATGATCGGTCTGCTTGAGCGCGTCCGCCGCGATTACCCCGTCAGCCTGCACGGTGTCGGCCTCTCACTGGGCTCAGCCGATGGTCTGCGCATGGCACACCTGGAAAAACTCAGCCGGCTGATCGAGCGTATTGAACCGGGTCTGGTGTCGGAACATATCTGCTGGGGTGCCATCGGCAATGTCCATCTCAACGAGCTGCTGCCACTGCCCTACACCGAAGAAGCACTCGATACTATGGTTGAACGCGTGCTTGTTGTGCAGGAATTTCTGGGACGCCGCATCCTGCTTGAAAATCTCTCCAGCTATCTAGAATTCAGTCACTCCACCATCCCCGAGTGGGAATTTGTGGCAGCCCTGAGTAGGCGCTCGGGCTGCGGCCTGCTGCTTGATGTGAACAATGTCTATGTCAACAGCATCAATCACGGTTTTGATGCGGAGGCCTACATCCGGGCTATGCCCGCCGATGCGGTAGCCGAGATACATCTGGCCGGACATACACGCAAGGAGCATCTGAATGTACCGCTCCTGATCGATACCCATGACCGGCGCGTCTCTCCCGAGGTGTGGGCCCTATTCGACCTTGCTGTGCGCCTGCTCGGGCCAAAGCCGACGCTGATCGAATGGGATCAGCAGATTCCGGATTTTTCTGTACTACAAGCGGAGGCCGCTCTGGCCGAGGAGTTGATGCATGCCCCAATCGCCATCACTGCTTGAGTTGCAGCGTGCCTTCGCTGATTCAATGCTGGGGGAGCACTATCCTCTGGCGGCATGTGTGCGCCCGCATGGGCTTAAAGCCGAACAGCGATTACAGGTCTACCGTAATATAGTAATGATCACCGCTACGGATGTTCTGCGTACAAGCTACCCGGCCGTGCTCGCTCTGGTCGGCGAGGAGTTCTTTAGCGTGGCCGCCACCCGCTATCTGCGCACCTATCCGTCACAAAGCGGTAACCTGCAGGATTACGGCGCGCACTTTGCGGATTTTCTTGCCGTCATGCCCGAGGCGCTTTCGCTCGACTATCTGGCTGATGTGGCCCGGCTGGAGTGGGCCAGACAGCAAGCCTATCTGGCCGGTGAGAGTGCGCCGCTTGATAGCAGCCGGGCGGGTGCTGTTGTAAACAGTGGTTTGCACCTGTTACTGAGGCCGGACGTGCACCTGATCAGCTCCCTGCACCCTGTTCTCGATATCTGGCGCTTCAGCCAGGCCCCCTCCCCTGAAGGCCTGAGCCTGGGCACCGGCGGCCAGCACATACTGGTATGGCGCGACAAAGATCAGGTCGCCATGCAGGCCATCGATCAACCCGCAAGCCGCTTTATCGCGGCACTCATTGAGGGCGCCAGCATGGACAAGGCTTACGCCAAAGCCACAGAGGATGAGACGGAGTTCGACCTGCAGGGACTGATCACCCTGCTATTGCATCATCAACTGATCTGCGCGATTGAGGAGCACACAACATGAAAAACATGATGATATCAATCCATGCAGCCTACATGCATGTGGCACTACTACTTGAGCGAACCGGTCCGCTTAGCCTGCTGCTGTTTCGCCTGTGGGTGGCGCTGGCCTTCTGGCGAGCCGGTGTGGTTAAATTAAACGATCCCGGCGGCACGGCCTATCTGTTCAACTATGAATATCATGTGCCATTGCTCTCACCCGATCTCGCCGCCCAGCTGGGTACCGGCATCGAACTTGTTTTTCCCTGGTTGCTGGCTCTGGGCCTGATGGGGCGAATGTCGGCGGCATTTCTGTTCGTCTACAATATTGTCGCCGTCATCTCCTATCCCGATCTGTGGCCGCACGGCTTCTGGGTCGGTCTGTGGGGCAACGACTTTATCGATCATAAGGCCTGGGGACTGATGCTGCTGGCACTGACGCTCTACGGACCGGGAAAACTATCGCTTGATGCAGTGATCGCCCGCTGGCTCTCGCCGCGCATCTCAGCTTGCCGGTAGTTAAAGCCAATCAGTTATAGACTTGTTCGGATACCGGCATTTATCCGGTCAGATTAATATTGATTTCAAACCTAGCCTTCTTAGAAAACCCTGGTGAAACGCACTTGACACCGATATGTCCGGCCAATAATTTATGGCGCATGAAATTGAAAGTTGCGCATTCTTCTTGCCTAATTATTACCATCATTCCATAGGAATGGTGGGTTTTTGATGCGCTTATAATTTATCAAACCCGCCGAAGAGGCGGGTTTTCTATTTCTGCCTCATGGGATTTGTCTCAGATAATGGAGGTAGTATGAAAAAAATAACAGTTTTCGGTAAGCCCGGAAGTGGTAAGTCCACTTTAAGTAAAAATCTGGCATCAGCTACAGGTATACAATTGCATCCATTAGATTCAATTGTGTATAAAAAAGATGGCGAATTGGTAGACCGAAAGACGTACGACAGCGCGCATGAAAATATACTATCCTCTGATAGTTGGATCATTGATGGCCTTGGGCCAATTGAGTCATTTAATAAGCGCCTGGATGTAGCTGATACATTGATCTATATAGATCTACCTTATAGGGACAGCTATTGGCTAGTGACAAAGCGACTTCTAAAAGGGTTGGTTGTTAAGCCCGAGGGTTGGCCTGATGGTAGTTCAATATTAAAAGGAACTTTGGCAAGTTATAGAACGTTAAAACTGTGTCCCAAGTTTTGGAATGATGATTTTATGAAAAAATTAGAAGCAATATCGACAAACAAATCGTTATATGTAATTCGGTCAATGTCTGAATTAAATGCCTTTGTTGAGAATCATGTGGAATTCAAGACAACCAACAAGTAGCAGCATCGGAAAATACTGGCTACGCTCACATTTTCTGGCGAGGCAGGCATTCGCGAGTTGCGCTGCGACGTTAGCTCACAAGTTCTGGGGTGCCCCTTCAGTCCCTCAAACGAATGTCCGCACTTGGCCGGTTTAAGTCATTCAAGCCATGCAACCACCAGCACCATGTAACAGCCCTCGGGCTGCGCTTTGGTTTATCAAACGGCGGTTAATCATCCTCGCTGGTGACGTCGATACGAATGCCATCTTCGTCCACACACACGGCAACCACCATCGGCCGGCAACAAACGGAGCAATCCTCGGTATAGGCTTGCGAACCGGCGGCGGATGCATCTACCTGCAGCCGGATCTCTTCGCCGCAATAGGGGCAACGGGTATTGACGGATTCAAGGGCGTTCATAAGCGCATTATAGCAGTGATTCGGCCGGGTTGATTGTGTCAGCTGTAGACATGGACAGAAATACGCTGACCAGGGGCTTAAGCACCCTGTCTATTCAGCTACGCTTTGCATTCAGACGCCAGTCGTAGTCCTGATATTCGATGTCGATGTGGCCGGCCAGCAGGCGTTTGGTATCGGCAGCCGAGAGACCGAGAGCTGCGGCATGGCGGGCAAAGAACGACGGTAGCGCGTGCAGTCCCCGCCACCCCTTTTCGAAATCCTCCCGGTACCATTTGAAGATCGATGAAACCCTGAGTATGCCGTCCTCTAAGCGGTTGCGGCTGTGATCGCTGAGAAACAAACGCGTCTGCTCATCCAGCTGGGTATCGAGCCGGTCGCCGCTATAGGCCTCGGGACGCAGGGCCGGGCAGCCGATGCTGGCGCAGTTGACGGCGAAATGGATACGCGGGTCGTTATAGCGGCCCGATCCGCGGATCAGGTAATGTTCGATATCATCGAGTGAGCGGGTTTTACCCAGCAGCGGAATGAACGCCTTGTGCCAGGGGGAGGAGAAAAGAGAGCCAGTATCCTTGATCGATTTGATATCGGGATAAGCGGTCAGCACCAGAGCCACCGTCCAGGCGTTATATGCATTGATCAGAAAGGCCAGCTGCTCTTTATTGTCCCATTGGTCGAATTCATCCGGCTTCACGCCGGAGAGTCGATCCTGATACGCCTTAAGACGTGTTTGTGCCGCGGCAAAGCCTGCATAATCGACAACCGTGGTCGCGCCCTGCGGCTGCACATACGCTTTAAGCAACGCATCCCACTCACCGTGATCGAACGGCTCGGCACCGGCTGCAGGCACCAGAAACCAGCTGCATAGCAGCAGCAGAGATGCGCGCAACATTGCCCTACCCCCTGCGCCAGGTGTGATAGCGAGCCAGCCAGCTTAAAACCCGCTTCGGCGCATGCGCGCGCTTCCACTCACCGGCTGCATATTTATTGGCCTCAGCCCACGTAGGATAGGTATGAATGGTGCCGAGAATCTTGTTCAGGCCCAGCCCGTGCTTCATCGCCAGTACAAACTCGGCCAGCAGATCGCCCGCATGCTCGCCGGCAATGGTGACGCCGAGCATACGGTCCTTACCCGGCAGAGTTAATATCTTCACAAAGCCGTGAGCCGCACCATCGGCAATGGCACGATCCAGATCATCCAGCCCGTAGCGCGTCACCTCATAAGCAATACCCTGCGCTTTCGCCTCCTGCTCATTGAGCCCTACTCTTGCCACTTCCGGATCGATAAATGTAGTCCACGGAATGACCCGATAATCGACCCTGAACCGTTTCAGATGACCGAACAGCGCATTGACCGACGCATACCATGCCTGATGCGCGGCGGTGTGGGTAAACTGATAGGGACCGACCACATCACCGGCGGCATAAATATTGGGATAGATGGTTTCCAGATATTCATTGGTATTGATCGTGCGCCCGGTTTCGATGCCCAGCTCTTCCAGCCCGTAACCCTCAAGCCGTGCAACCCGGCCGACCGCGCACAGCAGCTCATCAAACTCAATGGCCAGCTCCTCTCCGTCATGCTCAACGACAATAAGCTTGCGCCCCTCTTTAACCTCACAGCGCAACGCCTTGTAACCGGTCAACACGCGCACGCCATCGCGCTCCAGCGCAGCGCGCGCCAGCGCCGACACCTCCTCATCTTCACGAGCCATGATGCGCGGTGCCATCTCGATCTGGGTAACGTGTGATCCCAGCCTGGCCATGCTCTGGGCCAGCTCACAGCCGATCGGGCCCCCACCCAATACCACCAGCCGTGCAGGCGCGGTATCGAGTCTGGCGAATGCATCCCACAACGTATCGCTGGTCAGATAACCGACCTCATCAATGCCCGGCAGCGGCGGCACAAATGGCCGGGCACCGGTGGCAATCACAATCGTGCGCGTGGTCAGCCGCTGCACCTCACCGCCGTTCAGTGTCACCTCCACCGTCCACGGATCGACAATGCGGGCATAGCCCTGCAACACCTCGACACCGAGATCGGTGTAGCGCTCCACGCTGTCGTGCGGCGCCACCTTGCCGATCACCTCATGCACCCGCTCCATCACCTGTTTAAAGGAGAAGCGCGGCTCATCCCCGGTTAGGCCGTAGTGATCGGCATGTCGCATCTGGTGGGCCAGTTTCGCACTGCGGATCAGGGCCTTACTCGGCACACAACCATAATTGAGGCAATCGCCCCCCATCTTGCCGGCCTCAATCAACGTAACTTTGGCCTTCACCGCCGCCGCGATATAGGCCGAGACCAGGCCGCCGGCACCTGCGCCAATCACAATCATGTTACGATCGAAACCGGCCGGCTTCTGCCAGCGTGCATAAATGCGACGCCGTTTAATCAGCGCCACGGCTTTTTTGGCCAGCAGCGGGAAGAGTCCGAGCAGGGCAAACGAGAAGAGCAGCGCCGGCGAGAGAATGCCGGATAACGAATCGAGCTGTGCCAGCTGCGTACCGGCATTCACATAGACAATGGTGCCGGCCAGCATACCGAGCTGGCTGACCCAGTAGAATGTCACCGCCCGGATCGCGGTCAGCCCCATCAGCAGATTGATCAGAAAGAACGGGAATGCCGGAATCAGCCGCAGGGTGAAGAGGTAAAAGGCGCCGTCACGTCTGATGCCCGCATTGATCGCGCGCAAACGCTCACCATCAAATTTTGCATGCACCGTATCGCGCAACACATAGCGGGAAACCAGAAAAGCGAGCAAGGCGCCCACGCTTGAGGCGAAGGAGATGATGATAGTACCGGTAAGCAGGCCGAACAGCGCGCCGCCGGCCAGCGTCATGATCGCCGCCCCCGGCAGGGAGAGTGCCGTCACCAGCACATAGATCAGGAAATAGAGGCCTGCCGCCAATAGCGGGCTGGATGCCCGCCAGGCTTCAAAGGTGGAGAGGCTGGCCTTCATCCCGTCAAGCGTAAGCAGCTTATTGAGATCAAAGTAAAAGAACAGGCTCACCGCCAGCACCATCAGCAGAACCAGAAACAGTTTTTTCATCAACATTCTCCTCATGGTGCGCTGCAGGCAACAGATGCAAATATGACGCTTTTAGCCCAAATAGTCAGCACACAGCCATTAGACGGCGTTTTAAGCAGATGCTTACAAGGAGATTCAGGTGAACGGAAGGATTGTCGGATGCTGATCTAAAGCTGCTTTGCCTTGTGCAGGTTTAGCCCACTGAAAGCAGCTGTCTGAGGCTGAAACAGAAAAAGGGCCCGGCATTTCTGCCGGACCCTTGTTTTATATGGTGCTCCCTGAGCGATTCGAACGCCCGGCCTTCTGATTCGTAGTCAGGTGGTCACTGAACAGTATGAAACACCATGACAATAATGAAACATGATTATTTGACTATTTAATAACAATTTACATAATGATGGCTATTCATGGTGTTGCACGATACGGCACCTTGTTACGCTATAAAGGGAACCCCAAGGGGAACCCATATATTTCGAGGCAACATGAAATTTACCGATAGAAGTATCAAGTCTATTAGACCAACAGGAAAACGCTTTGAGGTTCGTGAGACAGGGAGAACGGGGTTCGCAGTTCGTGTCTCGACAACTGGAACCAAGACATTTGTTTTTATTTACAAAATCAATGGACAAAAAAAACGGCTTAGTTTTGGAACATACCCAGCGATGTCGCTCAATGAAGCACACCTCCTATATGAAGAAGCAAAATTAGAGTTGGAAAAAGGAAATGACCCAGCTCTAATCAAGGCCAAAAAATCTCAACTTGAAAAGAATGAAGTGACCATTCCTGAGCTAATCAAGCTGTACATCAACCAATATGCCAAGGTACGAAAAACGTCATGGGAAGAAGATGAGCGACAACTCAACAAAGACATTTTACCGAGGTGGAAGAACAGGAAAGCAATTGAGATTAATAAGTCGGATGTACATGCTGTACTTGATACCCTAATCGAGCGAGGTGCTCCTATTGGGGCAAATAGACTTCTGGCGGTACTAAAAAAGGTGTTCAATTATGCAAAAGAAAAGGGATATGTTACGAATAACCCTTGTGATGAGATTACCCCTCCTGCAACCGAAACATCAAGAGACAGGGTGCTAACGGCGAATGAGATTAAGACTTTCTGGCATCAACTTGATTGCACCAATATGCATTCAAGCACAAAAAACGCACTTAAATTTCAGCTTATTACACTTCAGCGAAGAAAGGAAGTAGCCCTTGCTCGCTGGAATGATATCCATGGTGATACTTGGGTTATTCCTGCTGGAACCGCCAAGAACAAAAAACGACATGACGTTCATTTATCTCAGTTCGCTAAAAAACTATTAATCGAGGCTAAGTCATACTCTAAGGATTCACCATTCCTATTTCCTTCGCCTTGTGGTGCTGGAAGCAAGCATATACGTCCAGATGCATTGTCCAAAGCGGTGAAAAGAAATATGGAGACACTAATGGTTCAGGACTTTTCACCCCATGATTTGAGGAGAACCGCAGCCACTTTTTTAACCAAATCAAAAATTGCAAATAGACTTGTTCTGTCTCTAATGTTAAATCACTCACAGGGCAAGAGTGTCACAGCGGTGTATGATAAATATGAGTATTTCACTGAACAGCAAAAAGCTTGGGAGGCTTGGGGTGTTAAACTGGAAGAAATTATTGCTTAATTAACTCGGTTCGCAGCACCCCACCCACCTCACCAACAAGGTGCTGATTTTTCGGATTTTCATTGTAACGCCGCAGCAGCAAAAGACGGAATGGCAGTTTCATTCCGCCTTTTGTTGTCTGCAAAGTAACACTGAAAAGCGGAAAAATGCGAACCGCTCCTAAATTCCGGCACCACTCCCTCATGATACCTCCCCATACTGCACATCAATTTCTCCCTGAAACAGGCAAGCCTCTCCTTCAGTTCATAAACATCCTCATCTCGTTCCTCATCAGCATATCCCAGAGCCTTCCGAGTAAACTGGATACGCACATTCCGCTTCATTGCCGACGTAGTAACTGAAAACCCTGACGTGGTAGTTCGTGCAATCTCAAACCCTTCTTCATGAATCAACGGCTCTAATTCATTCAGCAACTCATGTGCTGTAATTTCACCATCAGCACCATCGAACACATATCTCCCTTCATCATTCAGCAGCCACAGAAGATTCTTAATATCCTCGGCAACATGCTTAGCAGATAATCGAAACAATGTCCCTGACTTACAAGGCGCATCCAGCCCATACGTGGCATTCACAACATCCTTCCACGCGTTGAACCTCTGCGTATCGCCCCTCGCAGTCACAAACGGCTGATACACTTTCCCACTACCCAAGTCGTAACGTAATGTCACAACATGATAATGGTCCCCATGACTTACAGCCATATAGGGCATCCTCCCCTTATCACATAACCCTGCTGCAAGCTCATCGATATACGAATCCAGAATCTGAAGGCGCTGGGCTTCTGTTGTGCGTTCCATATCAGAGTCCGAGAATGATAAAACTGAATGCGTGTATGGAGTCTTGCTGGGGATATCGAGAGACATGAGAGAGAGTAGCTCGGGCATTGTGCCAGTGACTTGTTTTACGACTGGGCGGGGTTTGCCGTCAGCGTCCTTCTCTTGGAAAACGTAGGCGAGAACAGCATCTATGCTTGTTCCCGACTTTTTTGTTGGTATAAATTTAACCAACATTAGCTGCTCATGTACTTCGATTTCATTTCCTGAATTGTCGCATGGAATACCTGCATCGTAAGGTCGTAATGTGCACACATCTTCTTGATGTCTTCATGTACGACTAACTCATCATTGGCTGAATCAAGTGAAGCGAAGAAGTAACTCAGTTCACGTAGTCCAATGCCCACATCAATCATAGCCTGATTCATTTCGTGTCCAAAATTAACTCGGTGCATTACTTGTACAGCGCCATCTTTTGCAAGGCTTTTTGCCTTGATTAGTTCTTTGGGGCTAATATCCAATGCCCGCGCCTCTTCGGCTATTTGCTCTACCTCCCTTTGATTGAAATATATGCTCTCGCTCTTTCCTGCTTTTTTCTGTTCCATGATATTGTCTCCATTCATAATATAAATTTGCATCCAATTTCTGTATGCGTCTTTAGATTATACCGGATACGGAAAATTAAAACAACCCTAACTTATTGTTTTTATTACAATATATTGACTTTTACTTTCTAATTAATATATTGAAAAAGCTCCCCAACGCCGTGATGCAATGGATAGGCGGACCTTCTAAAGACCTTGGTAAAGAACGATAATCAATTTAGCCGGTTTTCGCATAGGCTGGTGACAGGCTTAGTTAGACCTCTTCTTGTCTATTGCGAAGGGCAATGACGGGCGCATCCAGTTTTTTTAGCCATTCGAGAGTTGATTGGAAAGACGGCAAACCACCTTGGAAGCATCTTAATAAATTTACTTAAATGAAGGAATTGTGTCAGGGATACTCATCTCAATAACAGGAGCATCATAGTCAAATTCACTCAGCAATAAGGCCGATTGGATTACAAAATCAAAACAAAATTGTACTTCTTCGAATGAAAATGACCTCTGGCGTTGAGTCCAAACAATTTGATAATTGCCAGCCGCTGCTCTATTCACCTGTGGAACATAATATTTAAACCGGCCATATCGACGATAATCAATCCCTAATGCAAATATTTTCATTGCACTTTGCATGTCCCCCAAAGTATCGGTAAGCACTTTCATATAACGTCGAAGCCCTTCAAATTCTTCTTTATCAGTTATTGGGAAGTCATGGTCTAAAAAGGTGAGGTCATGTCCAAATTCAAATGGTGAAGAATAAAATGGGGCGCTTTTGCTGTTTTCATAATCCCTGATTATCACATCAAACGATAAAGCCACTTGTTCTAATGCTTCCTTGTATCGCTTCTCCTCTATATGAGTTTCAGCCAATTTTAAGTGATGCTTAGCCTCAGCAGAAGCAACCAACTCAATTAATGAAATAGTGGAAAATGGTATGCCAAAAACTAAAGGCGTGTTGTCTTCGAAGAAACTCGTTGCACTTGCCCTGAATGATTCAATATCAATCTTTGATGGTAATGTTCCATGATGCTTTAGCATCACCCTGCTCTTATTCAACCTTCGCATAGATTCTTTTTGTTGGAGTTCTGTTTCAGAAAGTTTTTTTGAAATTATTTCCCAGTAGTCAAGAAAATTAGCATTGGATGCATTTGCGCCTAAATACTCAGAACCCAGTTGAAGAAACAATTCGATGGCATCGTGAAATGAAAGTAGCGACATACAATTTAGTGGCTCTGGTGATAGTGATTGATTAACCGCAGAAGAATAAACTGCCTTGATGAAGGCCAACCTCTGTATCGTTGTCTCATATAAGCTCATATTTACCTCTTACTATATAGCAAGTTTGAATAAAAAGGATGCTACCCTTTATCTAGCCGCAGAACAGCAGCAGATATATTCTGACATGGAAATAGTTCATGTAGGATTATGGATTTATAGCGACCATCTTCAAAATAATTGGAGGGTCTCGGGAGGCGGAGCCTCATGAGCAAGCAACACGCCTACAGGCGGGTTTTGCTTGTACATTTCTATTATTGCGTCTGTAGACGATGATGCCAGATTCCTGAGGGTTGCCTAATCCGCCTCATCAGGATGCCCATTCCTCTCCTTTCCAGAGGGTGTTACCTCATTCAGTAAACAGTTACACGGGAGACTGTTACCTACAGTATTGAGTATCCGAATTCCGGATACTCGGAGTGTTCGAGAACGGAACTTAGAAGTGCCTGAGAACAGACTCTTGAGAGGCTGATTCTGGCATTTTATAGGCTTGCCTGTTGTCGATTCATTCGGAGGAATTCCACTTTTCCTTGATAGGCTCTATCAAGGAAAAGTGGAATTTTGGATGCTGGTATCAATGCTGAATTGGCACTTCACAAGCAAAGCTAAAATCTATCTGCAATGTACGCGTGCAACTCACTTAATGGCACTTCTTGCGAAGAGTTTCCACTTCTAACATAAAACTTTTCAGACTTAACGCCGTTCTTATCAGTTACTTTTAAATACAACGGCCTAGTTCCGCGCTTAATATCTATTCGACAAATTTCATTTTCGGCTACAACTGGAAATGTAATTCTGAGGTTTCTAGTGGCGAATGATACTCCAAATTCTTTATTAACCAGATTCCTTAAGTGTAACTCAAACTCATCCTTTGCCCCCCCTAATGACGAGTAGTCCTTTTCAAGACCGAGCGATACTCCCCCATCATCAACACCAATCAATAAAGTACCACCATCACCATTATTGAATGCAGCAATAGATTTAAGAATCACTTCTTCAAGCTTCTTATTAATTTTACCTTCTTTATAACTCCACCGAAGTGATGACTTAAACTCTAATTTATTATTTTCACCTTCGTTAATCATATCTTCAACTCTATGAGGGTGAATCTGACTTATTAATTTAAGACTTCTATCACCACGCATAGAAACCCTACATTTATCTTTAATCTGACAAAGCCTCATGCGTAATAAGGTATTTGTGTTTGCTGGATATAATTTTTCATACGTATCTAATAAGTTCCATACAAACTTTGAAAACTCTTCATTTGAGTCATTAATCACATTGACTATTGCATTGGCAGTTTCTTTCCAAGGCTCCAGAGCCACCCCTTCTGACAAGCTTCTGTATAACATTATGAGAATAATAGACTCTGCTATATCAAAGTCACATCTTTCTAAAGCTGTTTGGGCAAATTTTGCATAAAATTTATTGTTAAAATACCAAGAATGGTTTTTAGTATCTGTGTCCATATGCAAATCACAGCCATATGAATCAAAGCATATACTTGCTAATTGCAATTCGAAGTTAAAAACTTCCTTTATCATATCTTCTGGCGTTTTATGATGTACCCATGCCCAATAATAATCTATTGGGAGGAAGAATGGTTTACCCTCTTCTACTACTGAATAATTATTTAATTTTTCTATAGCCTTGTTAAACCGAAGCCAGTCATTATCGCTTAAATACCAAGCAATATCATAGCCATAGTCCCCCAAAAGAATATCTGGTAAACTTACTGCTGCCTCAATATATATCCTATTTTCAACAGGGTTATCCGATAATCTTTCAATATATGAAATAACCATAGGAATAAACATGTTTTCTTCAAATAAGCCCCCCCCCGCAGTAAGCTCATTAGAGATTTTAGTTATTCCAACATGTTTTGACACTAGTGCTAGTTCTCTACTTGTTACTATAATAAATCTTATAATATTATTTATTATATGTTCTTTACTAGTAACATCCGATTCATGAGCCTCTATAGCAAGCAGTGACCACGACGCTAACGCAAGCTCAGACAAAGTCTTAATATTATCGAACTTGTTGCGCCCCCCAAGATTTAGCAATGCCCATAGTGATGAAATTAATGAAATATGCCTAGCAGTACAACCACCCCATAAAGTAACTGACTCTTTTGTCATAAGTCTTGCAGATATATATTTCACTACTTCATAATAAAAAACCTGAGCTGCTGGAACATCACCAGCATTATTGTCTTCTGACTTGATTGAGAGGGGGTTCTTAGCTCCATGAAAATGACTCCCAATATAAACATCAATTGTTTTAAGCGGAGATTTGCTGTATCGTGAATTCTTGTCGCTGCTAACCTTCCAGTCTGAGGATTCAGCGACAAATTCAAAAGAAAAGAAGCTTCCAAAGCCTCCGTTCGAATCAAACTCATCTCGATACCTATCAAGTACTTGCCGGACTCCACTAAAAGGTTCTAAATCCACCTGACTATCACTTTTCTCAGAGTTTCCCATTTCAGGAATATTTTGATTTCCATTAGTCGCCCATCGCTCCTTATAAAAATCAACGATTTTCAGCAGATATAAAGATACATGATATATATCGGCACGTTCAACCAATTCTAAACTTTCTATCTCTTGCAATAAATCTGAATCAACACTTCTTTGTTCAATGCAAGCTGAGCACCAGAGTAATAAATTTTCCCATTGTTTTTGTTTGAAATAGTTGCCTTTATTACTTACATTGCTAACAGGTATACTTATAATGTTGTTTTTTTTCATACTTCCTCTGTTCTAGTGAATTCACAATTCAATCAAACAAAAATGGGCTGAATATATGGAAAGCACGGATTCAACTGCTAAGTGCAACTCAAGTGAGTTTCGTTTTGGTATTAAAGAACACCTCATGAGGTGTTCTTTATCCCAGCGTTTTTCGATATCGATAATTGAGTCTATGCATGATGAAGTCAATCTCTTGGTGTGAAACAGTGTTGAATTTACGATTTCTGGGAATGTATTGCCGCACCAAGCCATTGCTGTTTTCGTTAAGCTCTTTTTCCCATGATGCATAAGGATTGGCAAAAAAGGTATTTGCCTACAAACCAGCAAAGTAAGTGCCGTAGATAAGGTCTTTAGCATGCTCTCTCCAAATATATTCACGCTGAAAAGCGGGGACAAACAACTGTTTATCATCAATTTTATCAAAAATTTGCCCAATTTTCACAGAAGCCCCCCCTCGTGTTTCATGGATTGTGGTCATCATGATAGGATGTTTCGAACATGCTCGCTGTCAAGATAATGTGCGCTCTTTGGTTCTACAATCACAAATTATATTGAATAGGTACCCAAATCCACCTGTTACCTGATGCTGTAAACAGTCTCCCATCCAACTGTTACCTATTCCCGATAACAGCCTCATCAGGATGCCCTTTGTCTGAATCCTAATTCCGCATAGCATACAAACCATGTCAGATATTCTTGTTCTCGATACCGAAACCACCGGCTTAGGTGATGACGCTGAAATCATTGAAATAGGCATTATCAATGGCAGTGGTGAGACAGTCATGAATACTCTTGTGAAACCCACCATATCGATTCCAGAAGAGGCTACTGCCATTCATGGCATCACTGATAATGACCTGCTCAACGCTCCTGTCTTTGCTGATGTTGTTGAGGAATTAGAGGGGCTGATTCAGGGCAAGATATTGCTGATATATAATGCCGACTATGATTTAAGACTACTCCGCCAGAGCGCCAGAAAATCCAAAGTACAAATAAATTTGGAACCAGCAGAAGTCAGGTGTGTCATGCTTGAATATGCCAAATTCTTTGGCGAGTGGAACCCCAAATATGAGAACTGGAAATGGCAGTCACTTGCTAATGCAGCAAGGCGCACTGGCTATGTTCCTGCTGAAGGAATGTTGCCGCATAGAGCCATTGCCGACTGCGTTGCGGCACTGCATGTATACCGGCATATGCATCCGGAAAACGATGCCGAGTTGTAACCGGCAACCTGCTTCAATGGATAGTCGGAGGCGCTCCACAGCACTTCTTATATTTCTTTCCCGAACCACATGGGCAAGGGTCATTCCTGCCAACCTTCTGCTCACGCCGTACCGGCATTGATGTAAGCCCAGCAGCAGGATTGGTTCGATGTTCAAGCCAGTATGCGTGAATAGAAACCACCGCATCCGGCACCGCATTCATCCACTTTTCGGCATCGCCTTCTTTCTTGGTAATCTCTATTCCAAAATCATCACCAAGCCTCTTCAGTGGCGTCACAAGCTTGGGGTTATCAGCCCAAAGCGTTACCCATGCCTCGCCAAACAAGCGGGAGCCAAGCAGAAAGCCTTCACACCATTCAGCAGCTCCCCATTCGGCTGAGCGGAAATAGGCTGGTTCAAATGCTGAAGGATTAGTCGCAAAGGTTTCGGCAATTTCATTCCAGACCTCCATGAACAAACCCATCGTCTCCTGCATCTGTTCCATACTATCATAAACAATTTGTTCCTTGCCGTAGTACATGTCCCAAATCCAAGGCATGTAGCCTGATGGAGGAATCAATTCAGGGCCAATTACCAATGCTGTTAAGAACCCTTCCAGCGTAGATGCATCCATCGCCGTCTCAGGCACATTGTCGGAACATAGAATGTCATCAAGGGCCTGAAGCTTACTATCAATAGGAAGCCCTGTGTCAGAGTTAGACGGCGAACCAATCAATGACTGGATACCCTCATCCTCAATCGTTTTAAGAGCCTCTTTGAATGCCTCGTTATCTGTGTCGAACAGGTCGTTCCAGACCGAGGAATTGCCATATTTATCCACGACCTCAAGAACCCAGCCCTTGTCGTCAACACCACGGTATATTTCAACCCTAACGGTTTCTCCATCGGCAGAAACATCTTGGCATAATGGTGACGACATCAGTTCGTAGTCTTCGCTCATATAGGCTCCTCTCGCATCGGACGATAACAGCTACCATTATTATAAGTGATGGCAATAACAAGAATACATACAGAGCTTGAATCAACTCCCTACCTTTATAGGCGTACAAATGTACGCTATCCTTCGCCCATGCGAATCAACCGAGATAATGAGCACCTCAACACGCTGAAAGACTACTATGCAGAGCATAAGGTATTACCATCCTATGCAGGCATTGCTGAGTTGTTGGGCATGAAATCCAGAGCTTCCGTACAACAATTAGTCTCCCGCCTGAAGGAAAATGGATATCTCGACAACAAGGTACCACGCCGCCTTGTACCAACCTCCAAGTTCCTTGAACGCCCCCTTGTAGGCTCCGCCCCAGCAGGCTTCCCTTCGCCTGCTGAAGAGGCTCTGGGTGATGCTATCAGCATTGATGATTATCTGGTGGAACATCCATCAGCTACTGTGTTAGTGCAGGTTGATGGCGATTCAATGATAGGTGCAGGCATTAACAGCGGCGACATCATGATTGTACGCAGAGAATCAAGACCACGAGTGGACCGGATTATTGTCGCTATTGTCGATGGTGATTTTACAATCAAATATTTACGCAAAGATAAGCAAGGCTACTTCTTAGAGCCTGCCAACCCTGCGTATCCCATCATCCGACCAGATAATGATTTGCAAATGTATGGAGTCGTTGTTGGACAATTCCGCAAATATGATGAGTAACTGGCCCAACGCCATTGCCCATGTTGATGCTGATTGCTTCTATGCTTCCTGTGAACTGGTTCGCCGACCAGAACTAAGAGGCAAACCACTCTGCGTCCTATCCAGCCAGGATGCATGCATCGTAGCCAAGACCTATGATGCGAAGGCGGCAGGCATTAAAACTGGCATGCCGGTGTGGGAAGCCAAAAAACTAATGCCCCATGCCTCTTACTTGTCTGCTGATTTTCGCTTTTATGGCTTACTATCTGAAAAGATGTTTTCAATTTTGAGCCGATTTTCCCCTGATATTGAAGTCTATTCCATTGATGAAGGTTTCCTTGATTTAAATGGTACTCAGGCGCTTTGGAAAAAGGATTATCAAGGTATTGCTCATGACATCCGGAGAACCGTTCATCGAGAAGTAGGCATTACTGTTTCGGTCGGCATTTCTGTTACACGGATTCTGGCTAAAATGGCATCGGAATATAATAAACCCAACGGCGTAGCCATTGTTCCACAGCATATGATTAAGATGTTTTTGGAACGCTCTGAGCTATCTGACATATGCGGCATTGGACGAAACAGGCTGGCGACATTGAACAAGTTCAACATTCAAACGCCGGTAGATTTTGTGAATACGGATGTATCCATCATCAAACGTCTGCTGGGCAAATCTGGAACTGACCTCTGGCATGAGCTTCAGGGCATCTCAATCATGGGCTTAGAAACACACCCCCAACTTCCCAAGAGCATATCCAGAACCGCAAGCATGGGAGAGGTCACATCCGACCGGCAAACTATTGCTGCCCATCTGACTCGTCATGCCTTCCGTCTGGCAACGGAACTGGTATTGAAGAAGTACCTCACAAAGCGAATCACTGTTTTCCTCAAACAAAAGGACTTCAATGCTGTATCCGCTAAGGCTGACTTTAGCTACCCAACAAACAATTATTTCCAACTCAGCCGCGCCGTCCGCAACATGCTTAACGACCTCTACCAGACCGGCGAGCTATACCGTGCCTGCGGTATTACCGCTCAACAAATCACCCGCTCTGAAGATGCTGTTCCTGACTTGTTTGGTAAGGTGAAACGGGATGAGAAACAGGCTGACCTGTTTCTTACTGTTGATAGGATTAATAAGCGCTATGGGGCTGGGGCTGTGAAGATGGCTGGGGCTTTTGATAAGACTGGGTTGGGCGGACGGGTTAGGTTTATGTATCCGTTGCTTGTGGCGAGGTGATATTGTTTTCTTGTAGATACTTCAAGACTACAGAAAGCTTAGTAAACAACAGAACTTTTTCATTTTTATGATATTCGATTAATATGCCTAATAACTTACCATTGCATTTTGCATTAGGTTTATAACTCTCTGGATTTGCCATGCCCTCTATAAGAAAAAGTCCACCTCCACTAACCCCTTTTGGTGATACTGAATTTACAGTATTATTTTCTTCATCCTTAGAATGATTACTACAATAATCCAATAAGTAATGATAGGCAGGATTAGCTGATAAACTTCTATATAAGAAGTCATCAGTTTTTAAAACTGAAGTATAAACAAATGGCTCTTGTTTCACTTTCATATTCGTGTTGTTACACCTTTTATTCCTCGAATTTGGAAACCCTAAGGCCAAACAACATCGCTCATTTGGAGGTAAATCAGTTACCTGAAATTGATGTTCATCAAGATATTCAACTTGCCCCATTTTTTGGATAGTTTCATCTGAAAGAAGCAATAATGCAAAGTCAAGCTTGTCCATTCGCCTATTACCATTAGGAGCCACAGTCAAACTACAATGACCAGTTAAGCTCACTAGGCTTCTTTCACCACTAATATATAAGGTTGTTAATTCATTATGGTCCATCACATGAGCAGCCGTCAGTAGTATTTTATTACTTCCATAACTTATTAGAACCCCTGAGCCAATATGAGAAGGCTTGCCATACTTAGTACTTCCATAAATTGAACGAACAGACTTCAAGAACTGCTTGGCTAATTCCTTACTACATTCGTTCATCCTATCAAAAGTAGCCTCAGCAACAGTTTTAATTTTTCCGGTACTCAAAAAAATAACACCTTAGAATTCTCTTTCAACCAGCCCTTAGCCTCTCCATAATCCGGAACCACCTTCCCAACTTCTCTCCAAAACTCCGGCGAATGATTATGGTGAATCAAATGACACAGCTCATGCACAACCACATAATCCACAATCCGATTCGGAGCCATAATGATTCGCCAGTTATACTGGATATGCCCATCACTGGAACAACTCCCCCAGCGTGACTTAAAGCTCTTAATCCCGACCGAGGCAAAATGCACTCCCATCTGCTTAGCAAAGCGATTGCTCTTCTCTTTCAGCTTCTTCTCGGCATGTTCACGATACCACCCTTCAAGAAGCTTCTTAGTCCTTATTGGATTCAGCGGCTCAGGGGTTACTACCATCAAGTAGCCCTGTACAAGCTTCACAGAAACAGGCGAACCTTTAATAACCTTCAGACGGTAATTCTTGCCAAGGTATGAGAATGATTCTCCGCTGACGTATTCCTTCGGCTTAACAGCCATGACTTGGCTATGTAAAAGAAGCTTTTCTTTTATCCAGCGGTTCTTCTTGGCTATGACCTCTTCGATGCGGGATGTTGACAGTCCAGCAGGGGCAACCACCGAGACCTTTCCTGCCTCCACTTTTATGGTTGCAGTCTTACGGCGGTTAGCTCTAATCACCTCAGCGAGAAAGCCATTACCCTGAATGAATTCAGCAACTGCACTCATTTTCCGAACTTCACCTTAGCCAGCTCCATAAACCTATCCATCACAGCTTTCCGAAGCTCAGCATCATCAAATGAAGTCTCAATAACCCGTCGTTTGATTTTCTTTTTCACAGAACTTATTTCATTCTGCTTATTAAAGAAATCCACAATGGCAGTCGCCTCATCAAGCATTACCACTAAATCTTTCGTTACCTGAATCACCTCATCATGAGTAGCTTCATCAATGGACTCATTGCCGGTTACACGAGCCACTTCTGATACCAGTATATTATGGAAGGCATATTCAGTCTGAGATAACCCAATATCCTCAGCCTCTTTCTTGTGATTAATCTCAATCGAATCTCTGAACTCAAGAAGCAACTGAACCAACTCATCCCAATGCTCTTTATGTTGCTCAACAATTGCCTTCAACCGTTCACTGAGTTTCTTATAATATTCAGCATCCTCTTCAAGGTTCACATTGATATGGTGTTTGATGGCATTCTCAATCTCTGATGCCTTGGCTCGAGATGATTTATGTTCTTGAAGCTTCTCTTTGAAATTTGCTGCCAACAAATCAATCGGAGGAATCTTAACATCAACGCCAACAGCTCGAAGATGCTCATCGATGAGTTTCCTGACCTTCTCTCCGCACCCCGAAATATCGAGTTGCTCATCACGATATAGGTTCCGTGCTCCCTGATTGACCTTACCAAGGAACACCAAGTCCTTCAGGAACGGTTTTGCTGCTGCATCCGGCATGATGATATCCATTTCCTTAGCAAACTTCTTAAAATCGATTTCAAACTGCTGCCGCCGTGTTTCATCTTCTAAATGCAAAATGCATTCATCGATATCGGCTTTATCCACACCTTTGAAGTGTCCCATCACACGGGTATGCATCTGCTTCAGTTTTGGTATCTCGTCCTTGAGGTCTTTCAACGCCCCTTCAATATCTTCAGAGGAAAACATTTCAAGTGCTTCGGTCAAATAATCACTCAATCCATAATAATCCACGATGAAACCACGAGACTTGCCAGCATAGGTTCGATTCACTCTGGCGATAGCCTGCAACAAGTTATGCTCAGTCAGCTTCCTGTCCAGATACATCACCTGACAGATAGGTGCATCAAATCCTGTCAGAAGCATATCCTTCACTACCAATATTGAGATGGCGCTCTCAGCCAGTGGTTTCTTAAATGCCTCAATCACCGTTTTTTGTTTATTCGAATCTGTATGTTTACTGAAGAACTCAGGGTCATTGTGATTGCCTGAGATAATTACTTCAGTCTGAGGTCCATCGAGTTCATCAAGCGTCTGCTTGTACAACACTGCTGCACGGCGGGAACTGGTAACAATCATCGCCTTAAAGCCATTGGGTTGAATATGTTCTCTGTAATGTTCAAGGATATCGATACAAATCCATCTGATACGCTGAGGAGCCTCCAGCACTGCCGATAGCGTGCCGAACTTCTTCTTGATTGCAAATTTCTCATCATCGGTTTTATCGTGAAAATAAGCATCAAAGAGCTTATCCAAAGAGTCGCCTGTTACCTTGGTTCTTGCTTCCCGTCCTTCGTAAAGAATCTGAACCGTTGCACCGTCAGCAACAGCCTGCTCAATGGTATAGGTGTCGATATAGCTACCGAATTCGTTGTTGGTCTTCTGGGAGGCAATCAACGGTGTGCCAGTAAATGCAATCTTCGCTGCCTTGGGAAGAGCAGCATTCAGAGCTACACCCAATGCGCCGTATTGCGTCCTATGAGCCTCATCTGCCAATACCACAATCTTCTCTGACGCATTCAGCTCAGGAAAGTTGAAATCATCCTCTTCCTGTAATTTTTGCATCATTGCGGTTATCAGGTCAGAGCTGTCTTTCTGTAACAACTCCTTGAGATGTGCCACGCTCTTAGCTCGATACACGGTTTCACCCTGAACACGTTCAAAGGTTGCAGTAAGCTGACTATCAAGCTGCGTCCGGTCGGTCATAAACACCAGCTTATAATCCTTCAGTTCAGCATCTCTGCGCATCTTTACCGCAAGGAAAACCATCGTCAGAGACTTGCCAGAACCTTGGGTATGCCAGACCACACCTCCACGTTCTTTCTTCGTCTTCCCTGTCTTAATGCGTTCAATCGTTTTATGCACAGCACGGAACTGCTGGTACCGAGCAATCTTCTTGATGACTTTGCCATCGGTTGGCTCAAATACGGTGAAGTTCTGGATGATATCGAGGAAGTTTTTCTTATTAAAAAGTCCACTAATCAGGACTTCCTGAGACGATAGGGAATCATCTACCTTCAGTGGATAGGCATCTTTCCATTCCAGATAATGTTCCATGCGGGAACTGATGGTTCCAACACGGGCTTTATCTCTATGAGTGGAGACCATCATCTGATTATACCAGAATAGCTTCTCAGCACCTTCATCCTCATGTGGCATACGGCGATTGGCATAACGCAGAAGCTGATTGATGCCTGCTTCCATTGGATTGGTGATGTATGGTGACTTGCACTCAATTACTGTCAGCGGAAGCCCATTCACGAATAGAATGATGTCTGGAATGATGTTCTGGTTGATGCCTTCAACCTTGAACTGATTCGAGCAAATAAATTCATTGTTTTCGATATTATCAAAATCGATGATTTTAACCGTCTGCCCACGGCGACCTTTCCCCAAATCCTGCTCGACTGACTGGTACTGAACCATGGCTTCCCAGATGGACTGATTAGCTTCCATCAGCGTGGCTGCCTGAGGCAAAATGATGTCCCGCATCACCTTGCGAAGGTTATCGTCGCTTATCCAAGGGTTGATGCGCTTCAGTGAGGTTTCGAGCTGGTTCTTGAGAACCACTTCACGCATGGAATCACGTTCATCGGATTCGTCGGTAAGCATCCGGCCATCAATGTAGCGCCAGCCGAGGGACTGGAGTTGTTCAATTGCAGGGAGTTCTACTTTTTCGTATTCGAGCGAATTCATTTATTCTGACTCAACTTGGATATCGAATGCTTGCTGAATCAATTCCATTACATAGTCCATGTCAGTGCTTGTCTCCAGAGCGACCTCAACATCTCCATTTCCCCAACGGCCAAGATTAGAGATGTCCCGACAAATTCCTTCAGGGTCAATTATACTTTCGAAGTCGATATTTAATGACAGCCTTAGTTTTGATTTCTGGGGAACAACATCCACAAAGTTTGTTTGGGATTTGAACGCAATATATAACTTCTTAAATTCTACTCTTACGCTTGGGTCAATATTTAGCACACGCTTCTCAAGGTGCTCATATAGAGCAAGCATATCTCCCTTCAAATGCTCATATTGTTCCAAGGTATAGGTTTGAGTTTCTCTACCCGTCTTAACTTCTTTAAACCTTGCAAGCGATTGCTCATCAATGTCTGGATAAGTCCAAATACTTGCAGCCATTGCCGCTAAACTTGAAGCTCTTCGTGTTATGGCATCCTTATTCCATACATCCTCTTTTCTTACTGAGTCATTGAGGGTCAAAGGGCTGTGGTTAAATCCACCTTTAATCGTTCGCTTCTCACTAAATGGGCGGTCACTCAATTCTGAGTTGTATCCAGTAAGTGTTAAATTTCCGATGGTGTGAAGATATTTTTCATGGACTGAACGCCAATCTTCTCCCAATTCTTGTTGCCACTGTGGCGATACGTTTTCATTTTGAGGCATTATGTGTTCAATCGTGTAGTTATCCGCCTGAACAAGCTCTTTACGTTTATAGTTCTCTAATGATTCAAGCAAATAGTTCCTTAACCTGAAGTTATAAACATCCTTGAGCATAAACTCTTCTTCAAACTCAGAGTCTGTCGGGAATCTTCTATAGCTGTCCATTAATACGAATGCAGCTTTGATGGATTCAAGATAGTTTTCGACTTTCACCTTCTTATACAGAGAAGCAAATGTCTTGTTCAGGCTATTCGTTGGGATTCCACATATTGCCCTTCTAAACACGTAGTTTTTCACTATTTGCAATATCTCAATAAGTTCAGATTTCTCTATATGCCCATTTTTATAGTCGTGGTAACAAGCAATTAGGAATGGGTAGGCAACATCCATTTTTAATTTTGATATTTCTTTAAATAGAGCCAGTAACTCTTGGTCCTTTTCAGTATGTAAGACCATCTGAGTGTAATATTGAGAGAATGTATATAAGTCACGCACTGCATCAGAAATTGATGCTGGACCATTTTCGCCCTTTAAGAAATCCTTGTACGCTTCGTATATATGTTCGATTTTTGGTATCTCGTTCTTCTTCATGGTTAGGTAATCCCTGAAAAACCATTTCAACCAGTCAATTTTATCTCCAAATAGTTTCTCCATTGGATACCAATATTTTTCATACAGCTCTGTTTGCACAGATACTGGTTGACCCATCAAGATATAGTTTCTTATCAAATCTGCTTGAGACAAATCTAACCCAGTGGAATTCAAGCTCTCAAAAATTAACTGCGGGTCATCCTTGTCTCTTTCAAGTATTACATCGACAATGATAAGTTTCTTTATGCCATGATATACTTGTTCTATATTCTCTTTTGTTAGCTTCTTTTTAAAGAACTCGTAATTCTCAACTACCCTTGAAGAATCATCAGAGGAGACTTCCATTTCATTCACAATAGCTGAATAAGTTTCTTTATCCCTTCTGGTTAACAGGAGCTTATATTTGCTGTCATCTTTCTTATGCCTATTTACGAGGTAAGACTCTTGAATTTCTTCCCATGACTCCTCTTCAATCAGGTCATCATCGTGTTTTTTCAAGAAGTGAATGAGAGCCAACAGAAGTAGTGAAACTGTTGTCAAACGTTGTTGACCATCAATAACCAAATATTCTGGAACACTGGTAGTCGGTGCAACACTTGGTTGAAAATAAACAACAGAACCGATGAAGTGGGACTTTTGTTCAGCATTCCCACCAACCATCAATATATCATCAAATAGTTGCTGGCATTGTTTCAACTTCCATGAATAAGTTCTTTGGTAAATTGGTATATTGAATTGTTTTTTTCCATCCAACAGCGATAAGAAAGCCGCTTGATTAGCAATCATCTAACTCCCTCCAGTTCAATCCCATAACATTTCTGCTCCTCTCTCCAGCTCCCTCTTACCACATGACTTGCAGGCATATCTTTCAAGCACCAGCACATTCTCATCGACAACTTCAAGAGGAGTCCTACATTTACCGCACCGAAAAGCCACCTCAAAAGCCTTTCCGTCATCATATTCTAGATGCACATAAAAGCGTTCATGCAGCGTATTACAATTCGGACATGCGTAGAGCCGGTGCTCAAACTCACCGTCCATAACATGGTGGTTTTCCAAGATATCTACAACCTTATTTCTGGCCGCTCCCTTCAGACATGAAATCACATTCATAAGAGAGTTATACTGCATACCAACACCAAGCATAAAGCTCTCACCATAATCACAGTTCTTGCACTCAACACAAAGCCCATGTCCCATAGCTATTTCATGCCCCAAAACTCATCATCGCTCCAACCCTCCGGAAACCCCATATATTGAATCGGAATGTCCGGATGGTTACCCAGCAACTCAATTAATCGCTTGCTCCAGCTTGAGTGTGGATTAATGCGCTTCATCAACGCTTCCACCATGCACAAGTATGCATATACCTTCTGCCTGTCTCCCACGTCATGACTAACCCATGGAATATTCGGGTTCCGAGGTATATCGAATCGGTAAATCAGTTTTCGGTTCCACAACCTTCCGTGATGGGCGCAAATATTTCTAAGCAGGCAAATAGGTTTGAACCATGAGAGCAACAACCTGACCGGAATACCCAAGCTATTGGCAATGCGGTATCGGGCATCTTTAACTGTTTTGTTGTTGGCATCCATGTTAAAAAAGATGCGTTCGATTTCACCAACAGTCATTGCTTCAACCAGTTTCCAGCTTGGCGGTAATGAATCATAGGTTTCCCTATGGTGCTTCATAAATACTTCGTGAGACTTGTTACAGAGCTTTTCGATGCGTGACATCTCTTTGGCATGGTTAAATCGATAGGAGTCTTTAAACAAGGAAGGGTCGGCATACCAGTTTGGTCCGGCACCAATGGAGAACTCATATGCTATTGTGCCACGTAGCGCCACTTCAATCCGCTCAATGGCATCCATAACCAGCAGGCGGAGTTCTCTGTCGAAAGTGTACAGCTTGAGTACATCATCGAAAGTTGTGCCATCTTGAAACTGATGCTCTGTGGATTCTGAAACTTGTAGGGTTCGAGCGTAAATGCTTAGTCGATAATAACTGATGTAACGAAGGTAATGAGCTGCCCGTTCTCTGTCAGGAACGGATAAACCACGGTTAATTAGCAGGTCAATCTGCTCATCAATGGTAAGAGCTGGCTTATCGTAGGCTTGTTTTTCAGGCATAAAAAAACCCGCCAAAAATGCGCTTCAGGGAGAGGCGAGGCGGGTGTTGATGCCCCGCATTATAGTTGACTGGTGTTAACATTTCAATATCTATATTGTCCATCATTTACTTTCTTTTTGCTTTTCAAGTGCCTTAAGGCGCTCTTCAAGCTGTTTGATAATCTTTTCCAGAGCTGCATTCGATTTTGTTAAGTTTGAAATTTCATCTCGTTGGTGATTAATTAACGCAACTGTTTCAGATTGAGTCATGGCAGAATAGTCGATACTTTTTCCTAATAACTCTATTTCTTTAGCAGCTTGAGACTCTCTTCGACTCAATCCTGAATTAATGCCAACCAATTTTTCTGAAATTTCTTCAGAATACTTTTTCAAAAGTTCTTGCTGAATATTTCCAGCCTGAATATCACTCCAGATTGTATATATTGAAAGTGAAATCACTACTACAGTAAAAAAGATACTCCACTTTGAAAACTTTGATGCACTATCTCCAGATGATTTTATCTCATTTGCAATCTGCACCTGATTGCTATTTGCCTCTGCCATAAATTCAGCCGACTGCGTAGAAGTATCAATTAGCAAATCAAGTCGTTCGGCTAAGTCTTTGAAGGGTTTAGCTCTTTTCTCTTCTTCCAGTTGATATAACTCTTGCTGTCGCAGTATTAATTCATTGCTTAAATCTTTAGGTTGGACTGCAATTTTTGGCAACTGCGAGGCTCTTCTAATTCGCTCAACCGATGCCTTTAAAGAGTCTCCCATGTGAAGTGTTTCAGATAAGGTTTCAGTTAATTTTGAAGAAAAGTTTGAAGCTCCAGAAAACTTTTTCCATATCGCCTCGATTTGTTTATTACGTTTCTCATGGTCGATTACTGATAAGCGGTAAAGGTAAGACACGTTGCTTTCATTATCTTCTTTAGGATGCTCAACATTGCCGAACACACGCATACCTGTTTCTGCATCAGTTTCTTCTTTTTTGTATAGACGTTCATTATGCTTGAGATAAACAGAAGCTATTTCTTCCAATTCTTCAACAGATAACATATCAATATCTGATTTTGTAAGCGTTGGTTTATTTGGTTTTGATTTATCATTATCAAGAGAGTTTTCTCTATGGCATAAATACCTGAACAAAACCCTCACATAAGCTTCCGACTCAATATTTTCAATCCCATCAGCAAGGTCCTCGCTAATGCCTGTTAAGTCACTCACTGACACATCTGGAAATAAAAATACTTTTCCTATTGCAGTATCGATACTACCAATAGGCTTTTGCCTTATAAGCTTAATTAACGACTTCTTTTTACTCATGCAAACTATGTCCCCATGGGAGTAGCAATTATCTTCATAAGCCTTTGCTGCTCGTCGGGTGTTAACTTCTTAGAGATAGTGTGCATGTACTCTCTAATATCTTTAAGGTAATTACTTATATTAATCACTTGGTCTTTACCATTATCTTCACCAAGCCTACGACAAGTTACAACAACATCATACACAGCTCCACGCGTGATATCACCTATCGCCCCCTCAAACTTTTTAGGTAAAGTACTATCGAGAACCAAATGGAAATTTTCCTTATCTCCAAAATCAAAAAGAGCTTCAGCTATTATATTCCGACCTACCCAATCAAGTCCTGCATTCTGAAATTGTTTTTGCCTGGCTGTTAACACTTCATTACAAATGACATTAATTTCTATTAGAAAAGTCATTTTCAAATTCGTAGCTACGTTTGCATTGATAATTGTAAACCTAAGAAAAAAAAGACCGTCAACATCTCCCCAGTCAACAGCCCAATCCACATACCCTTCGTCACCAGAAAATCTGCTTTGGTTTGGATTTGAGACCTTTGCTACTGCTTCCAAAATTGAGTGCAGACCTGCATCAAAATCGACCCTCAAATCTGCATACATTTTATCACGAAGAAATAATGGGATTTCACAATCTTCTAAAAGCACAGGTAGAACAACTACTCGTTTCTCTTCAAGCTCTCTAATTAGACCTACACTTAGCTCTTTTTTACACCACTCAGACTCTACTGATGCTTTTGACAGAACAATTAGAAGCGCATCGGATTCTGTTATGGCTTCTTGGACTCTCTGAATTAATGAGTCACCAACACTCAGCTCCCATCTATCCACCCATACCTGAGCATTTCTTTTAACCATATTTCCTGCAAGTAAATCAACTCTATCTTTATCTGCATGCGAATAGCTAATAAATATGGTCATCTGTTAAACCATAACCCTTACTTTACCTGTTAACAGGTCTTGCATCAGGGATTTTTTTAAAGACTTGATATGCATTAATTTCAATTGTTTTGCACCTACTGCATTATCAATTGAGTCCAATATGGACGAAATATTTTTTTGCTCATCCAATGGTGGAAATGCAATTTCCACCCCCTCAATCTGTCCACCACTGATATTAGGTTGTGCTCCTCCAATCGCATCTATCAAGAGCTTCTCAGTAAAAGATGAAGAGCTTACGACGTGATGGATATAACTCATCTCAACCATTCCTTTTGATACAAACTTACCAACACGTTGATTGAGGTATGCTTTTTCCCTGAAGTTATATCTCCCAACTTTGCCTGTTGTCGCTCCAGACATTGCTATTAGACTATCTGAATGACTGACCTCAAAAGCTTCCGAAATATTTATTTCATCATGAAATGCAGCATTAGACAAATCTACATCGCCTGACTTAGAAATATTTGATATCCGAACTACTGGTACACCTTTATCTGTAAAGTTTTCACTCTTAAATGCATACCCACCTTGAAGCTTTACATATTTGCCAAGCCTAACCACCTCCCACCCCTTCGGAATCATCCCAACAGGGCTGTCCTTGAACTCAGTATGCCCGATTCCTTTGGTAAGCAGCTCCTGCATCATGGCTTTCTTCAGGTCTTGGAGCTTGGATATTTGGGCTTCCTGTTTCTCTATTACTTCGTCTACGGAGGTTAGGATGGAAGCGATTTTCTTTTGTTCGGGGAGAGGGGGGAGTAGAAGTTTTATTGCTTTTACGTTAGTACTTGAAATTTCTTGGAACGTACTACCAGCAGACATCTTCTCTAATTCAGGCCTAACAAACAATATTAATTGATAAAGATACTCGTTATAGACTTTTTCCCTGCACTTCAAAGATTGAAACCCTTGGTTTGTTGTCATAGGTACAGAATTTATTGCAGGGTATCCGATACTTGCCCTGCTGGTCATTAAAACTGTCCCGACAGGGAGTAATTTAGCGGAACTCCTTGCCAACCCTTCATCCGAGATATATTCCTTTGTTTTTTCGATATATCGACCAGAAAGGGATGTTACTTCTGTTGGAGAGACCCAAGGAATGCAACCATTCCAAAAGTCCGACCTTGACCGTTCGGGGGTTCCTCCACCAACGACATCGCAAATATCTTCAATTCGATATTTTTTCCACCCTTCAGGAATCATTACTGAACTCCTCTAACAGGGAAGCTGCTAAGGCCTCCACTTCGGACAACTTCATCTCAGCCCGTTCTAATGTTTTAGAGTCAATTGTCTTAGGGTCCGCCCAATATTTTCCTTTAAGCATACATTTCCTTGCCAAGTCCTTTAATCCCAAGTCTTCGAGCTTAAATGATAGCCTTGTCCACTCCATAGATAAGCCTTCTTCACGTTCATAGGACTTACCTTCCTGCTCTGCCTGTCGTAAATACAATGTTGTTTTTCGGATAGCAGTAATTACAGCCCGAATAGCCTCCTTGGACTCTTCCTTTCTGCTTTCCTTCGCTCTCCTCAGGTTGGTAAGCCACTTTTTTGCATGGCTGATAATTGATAACCATTCACTGGCGCTTAGCTCTAATACAGGCATCAGTACCCAAGCTCCTGCAAATACCCCTTCATCACGCTTTCAGCCTCATCCACCTCAGCATCCAGTTCCTTCAAACTCACCTTGTACTTATCCCACCAGCGCTCAATCTGAGCGATAACCTTCTGGTCATCCAGTCCAACAAACTCCCGAATAGATTCTTTGCTCTCAATCTCAGGCTTAAACTCGTAGTAGTCATCATCTCTTCGATTAAATACCACAGATACATCAAACCCATCCAGTATCTCTTCCTGAATATATTCATCCTCAACTTCACGAACGGGAATACCGCCATGCAGGATGGCTCTAACATCGTAGATTTCTGGTGGCGGTGACGTATCAGCATAGCGACGGATATTCAGGTTAAAATCATTCTCCTCAATCTCTGACAGAGTAGCGATATGAGAATAACGCTTAATCTCTTCATAGTTCTCAAACGTCGCAGTAATTTTGGCAATATCCTCATCTCTGAGCTTGTTCTGGTTCTTGCCCTCTTCATACTCCAGCTCAGCATTGATGAATAACACCTTGCCCTTACGCTCATCTGCCTTTTGTTTGTTAATTATCAACAGACACGCTGGAATTCCTGTGCCATAGAACAAGCCTGAAGGCAGTCCAATCACAGCTTCCAGCAAATCATCTTGGAGGATGCCCTTGCGAATAGCCTTCTCACTGGAGCCACGGAATAACACGCCATGAGGCATGACCACACCCATCTTTCCCTCTGCATTCAGAGAGGCAATCATGTGTTGAACGAATGCAAGGTCTCCAGCGTCCTTAGGCGGTGTGCCATATGGAAAACGACCATAGGCATCATTATCGGCTTCATCCTTACCCCATTTCTTCAGAGAGAAAGGAGGATTGGCTATTACTCTGTCGAAATGCATCAGTTCGCCATGCTGAATATGTGCAGGGTCTCTAAGCGTATCTCCCTTGCGTATGTCCGCATTGAATACGCCATGCAGGAACATATTCATCTTGCAGATTGCCCATGTGTTCAGGTTCATTTCCTGACCATATAGGGCAAGGTCACGGGGGTTCTCACCATGAGATGCCAGATAGTTGCGTGTCTGAATCAGCATGCCACCTGAACCAACGGTCGGGTCATAGACTCTCATGCCAGCTTCCGGCTTCAGGAGTGACACCAAGAGACGCACGACCTCGCTCGGTGTATAGAACTCTCCTCCTTTCTTACCCGCTGAATCGGCAAACATTTTGATAAGGTATTCGTATGCGGTTCCGAGCAGGTCCGGCTTTTCAAAGTCTTCATTTCGGAGGCGGTATTTGCTGTAGTGGGAAATCAGGTCACGTAGCTTTTTATCGGAAAGCTTGTTCTTAATATTGAAGTCGATGGAGACCAGCACGCCTTCCAAGGTGGTGTTCGCTTCTTCAATCGCCTCAGTAGCTTTGTTTAATTCTGCACCAATATCGTGATGTAGGTCCTTCAGATAGCTCCAGCGTGCCCGCTCCGGCACAAAGAAGGTGTTGTCATACTCATCCTCGTCCTGAGCCAATTCCTCAGCCTGAGCTTGTGTTTTGCCAACGCTAAGATAGTGAGCAACAACCTTTTCCTGTTCTTCTTCAAATGCATCAGAAAGGCGCTTCAGGAACAGCATACCAAAGATATAATCCTTGAACTCACTGGCATCCATATTGCCACGAAGAATATCTGCTGTTTCCCACAGGAATGATTCAAGCTGTTGAAGTGTAATCTTACTCAATGGATGACCTCCCAATCGTCCGCAACAGGTTACCCTTTATTTTTTATTCGGGAAGAATTTTGATTTAAATTTGAAGCAAGGGTGTGTTCATTATGGCATTTGTCAGCATCAATGAAGATGGATTGCATCAAATATAAATCATTCAGGCAGTCCTGAGGCGAAGCTCTTCGTTCCGAATGATAAAGAAAAATGGAATCCGCCGGATATTTGCATAACCTTCCTCTCACACTTCAGGGAGGAGCGTTGGCTTATGAATAGTGAAGAGTTATTTGGTTTCAAATTTAATTGGTTAGAGCCAAAAATTTCTACCTCATATCCATATAATGAATCGCATCCTCTTTTCGCCGCAGCCCAACAAGTAGCAAGACTGTCAGTAAAACATCTCCCAAAAGGTTTTACCTATAAGGATGTGCTTCGCACGAATGAAGCAACGGCCAATATAGTAAATGGCCTAACATCAAACAAAGATAATGAATATTGGAAAAGTAAGAGTAAGGAACTTCCTTTTGACATAGCTCTTGTATGTGAAGCAATAAAAAGAATCGAAAAATCTATTCTTCTTTTTGACCGAATGGCCATTAGTTTTGCATGGCAGGAAATGTCTCAGGCAAATCTAATAATTGGCAAGGTTATTGGTTTTCATGATAAAGAGCTTCCTGATAAATTCAGTTTGGAATTCTATCAGGAGAACGGCTCAATAGGTGGCAAGATTTCAAAGGGTAATCGGTCTCCATTTAGAGACAAAGCATGCAAAGAAATCCAAGCCATTATAGAAAAAAGACACCTGTGGAATGATGGACATAGCGCATCGAGTCTTACTCGCCTTTTTTGGCCTGAATTACATGAAGTAAAAAAACAACAGAGTGGGTCTTGGCTTGGTATATCGTATGCAGATATTGTATATGCTCAAATTGGACGAAGAACCATCTATGATTGCATCAGTGAGACAAATCCAAATTAGCAGCAGGACATTAAGCAAACGACCTCTATTTCATTGTTTGTAGCATAGGGGGTACGCTACAAAATCCTGACTCAAGGCTCCTCCAGCCCATAATTGCTCCTATCAATCGCAGTTAATCTGCTTATAGGAGCAAAAGTTATGACCCCATTAATAATTGCAAATAATGGCGTAAATATCTCATACACGAATTATTTTGACATTGAGCAAGGAAAGGCAGTATATGTCTATTTAAGTTGTAATGCAGGAGCTATCAGACTACTTCTTCCTGATTTACAAATGAATTTGCTGAATAAAATTCAGTCAACAGAGCATGTAGTCATTTCGAGAGGGGCATACCCATCAATAGGTAAACATGACTTTATAGAGATAATGTTTGAAGACTATACAGGTTCTCCTTATGCAATACATACTGAGGTTTCTCAATGTGATTTCTTGCCTGCAAATAGAGACTCTGGACGAGAATTTGAATTTAGTATTTGGACAGCCTCAGGAAAGCAAAGAACGCTTCCATGTTTTTTACGCTTAGTAAAAAAACTCCCTTGCTTAAAGCCATTTCCTATACATAAAAGGAAAAAACATTATACAGATAACATCTGAATGTTTTCACCCCGAATCTCAAAGTTATAACACTTTTTCACTACTAATTGGAGGCATATAATGAAACAGACACGTCAACAAAAACATTTACTTGAGATTTCTCAAAAATATCCTAATGCATGGAAACACATGGATATGTTCAGAAACAGCCAAGGTAAAGATGGTATCCCAACGTGGCCCAATTGGTGTTTTGCCCCAATGGCTGCATCGGCTGCAATTGTTACGAAAGGCTCAATGTTATCTAGTTTATTTGCCGTACAAGATTATAGTATATTGAGTGCTTTATCTGCATGGCGCTCAACGCAAGGTATTTATAGATTTGACCCAGACACATATCAATCTATAAAGAATTCCAAGATTGATGAAATACCGGTTGATATATTTTACCAGTTACCAGAATGGTGTGTATATATTGAAACACCTGATTCTCAATGGATGGGAAAGAAAATGTATGGCTTTTACGCTCATTTAGAATGGGATGTAAATAGTAATGGTGCAAGACATGAACTAAGGTTACTTATCGATACCGATGATGAGCTTCTTTCTGTGCCGCTCCATCTTATAAAAGGAACAATAAATAATTCATTGAATTCAGTTAAATCTGAAGCCATAAAACAAGGAGATGCTCATGGATTAGGAATGATAAATAAATTCATACCAACAAACTTCTATGATTTCATGGCGATGAATGTTGAACCTTTGTTATCTCTAATTATGTACATTTGTTCCAGTGATGCAGATATTATTAACCCTAGAAACCCAACGATGAAACCGCAGAACCCTTCTCCTAAGAAGACACGCAGAAAAGGTAAAAAAACTTTCGCTGCAAAAAAAACCACCATTTGGGAAACAGGGTTCAACCTAGGAAAAGTAATTAGAAATTACAATAAACAGTCCTCAAAAATAAAGGGTACGAAAAGACCACATGTGAGACGTGCACACTGGCACCATTACTGGCAAATTGAAAATTCAAAAACGGGTCGAAAGAAGCTAATAGCAAAATGGCTACCCCCAACTCTTGTTGCATTCAAGCAATCTGAAGAGTTAAAACCTACTATAAGAAAGGTAGCAACATGAAATTTTAGAAACTTGAAATCGAAGTTTCGTTGAAAATAGGCCGGGAGAAAACCTCCCAGCCTCCATTTATCTACACCCCCTTATTAAAATACAAAAAATTTCAGCTTTGCTTCTAATACAGCTACTGCCGCACTTCAGACCAGTCACGTCGCGCCAGATTCAGTTCGACTAGCTTGACGGAAAACAACAAGAGTGGCTCTTGGTTTGATATATCGTATGCAGATATTGTATATGCTCAAATTGGACAAAGAACCACCTATGATTGCATCAATGAGACAAGTCCAAATTAGCAGCAGGACATCAAGCAAACGACCTCTGTCTCATTGTTTGCAGCATAGGGGGTACGCTACAAAATCCTGACCCAAGGCTCCTCCAGCCCATAATTGCTCCTATCAATCGTAGTTAATCTGCTTATAGGAGCAAAAGTTATGACCCCATTAATAATTGAAAATGATTGCGTAAATATCTCAAAAAAGGAGGAGTTTCAGTCATGAGCGTTGAGTTTTCTAACCCCGAATTTCTGCAAGCAACCACACCAGATGGAACTGCCAGAACTTGGTACGCAAGATTCAATGTGAAGTTTGGTAACCAGACATTAAAAGCATTAGCTCGCACACCAGAAATGCAGCTTGACGATAAAGGGATTCCTATTCCAGAAGGCGCAAGCTCATCACCATTTAAGGATGATTGGATTCTCATTGATAGTGATTCGACTGATAATACCATAGATATCTATAATGCACTTTTTAGTAATATTTATGAAAATCAATATGGAGAATTACTACCATATGCAGCAGATGGTTTTAGTCTTGGCGAATGGCTGGAAAACGAACTTAAAAAAACATGTCTTTATCCAGTTTCCGACACTAAAGATTCGGTTTATGCCACATCACATGGGAATTGCGATAAAACTCCAGAAGAATCTATACAGAAACGAAGTCAACAAGAAATTGATAGGTCTAACATCTTGTCTGGACTTAGGGGCGTATACAACAAACACAAAAAATATCACAATCAACTTCCTGCGGAATTAAATAGTTGGTACTGCTACTTAACAGATTGTGGGCATTCAATACTTGCTATTCTTTCTAGACATGAAGATGAGGCATTCTCAGAAAAAGGAAAAGAAGGTGACTTTTTGTGCCCCATGCCTGTAAAAGCAGTTTTGGGATATTATCGAATTAGGAATGGCTATATCGTAGTTGATAATCCCAATTTGAGCTATGACCCAATATTGGGATTAATTGGACCAGATGCACTCGATGAGTTCTAACCTGGTACAGAAAGGCCGACCAAAAGTCAGCCTTTCCTCTTCAATTCATCAATCACGTCAAGAATAGTCTCATCGTCTGGACTATAAGACTCTCCTCCAATGGTGACATTTCCGAAGACCTTGTGGATTGGTAGAACTGATATCCAGCAGCTATCTGGTATCTCATATACAGGCTCCCAGTGCTTGGGGTTTACGTCGAGAATGATAATCTCATCTTCTGAGTATCCTGCATCAATGATTCTGTCGAATGATTTGCATCTTGTACGGTGGACGATGCCTTCAACATTATACCTACCATCAGATGGCGGCACGCATTCATCAACACCCCAGATGAATTCGAACGTGTCTGGGGTCAGCTTATCACCATAGATGCGCTGGAGGGCATCCTGAATGAATTCTGGAGAAGATTCTGACCAGAGGGCGACTCGGAAGTTATCATGACAGAAGTTGAGGAATTCATTGAGATGAGGGCGGAGGAATACTGGGTAGGATGTCATGCCGGTGCCAAATCTGTAGCTGGGTTCATACCATGGCTTCACGCCTCCGAAGGCTCTGCATAATAGGACATCTTCAGGGACGATAACCAATAGCTTCTTGTTTTTATTTTGCATTGCGTCTCCGAAATTCGATTGTGATTAGCAGGCATGCAACCCACAGGATGGAGGTTATTATGCTGGGGAACAACCTGCTGTCTGAGAAGCCGATATCAACTGCAATCTCAGTTATTGTTGGCTGCATTAATAGTGCTACTGCCATGATGATGTAGTTTATTTTATTCATTAATCGTTGCCTCTGGGGACCACTATCCTCCCATTGCCCTGAATGTTATCTGAGAGGAGAGATTGAGCTGCTGCACCTGCTGCACGCATGCTGATTCGATGTGCTGCGGTAAATTTGTTGCTATTTATGAATTTTTTGTCACCTGCTGCACATGCAGTACGGTTTTACATATGATAAAAATTAGTCAAATAACAATTAGCTAATGCCTTTTCTCTCCCCCTGTTATCACAAGCTCTGCCATCAGGGGAGATAGTGGTTCATAAGCTCATGCATAAAATAATACACATTTGATGCCATCTCTGTTTTAGCATTCTATATAAATCTACAGAGACCTATAGAAACGTGCTGCATGTGCTGCATATCGCTTAATCCTATATATCACAACGCATTCAACCGCTGCACGTATAAAAACATATGGTGCTGCGGGTGCTGCACATCAGATATTAATTACCTTCATTCCATCAAAGGCATCATTTTCAGAGCCATTGCAATCAGAATAACCTCTTGGGTTACAAACAACCCTTGTTCCCATAACAGCATAATCAAAACTATCATGCGTATGGCCATGCACCCACAAAGCAATGTTATCTCCCATCAACCATTCCAGAGAGGTGACATAGCAATCTTTCTGAGGGTGCTTATCATACTTCTGGTGAACACTGCTCAACGAAGGAGCATGGTGGCTAATGACTACGGTTTTACCGCCATATGAGTTGCTTAGTTCCCGCTCGAGCCATTCAACATTCTGCGAATGAATACGCTGCAATGAATCAACTGAAAAATAACCATCATCCACATCCCAATCCATCATGATATTCTGGTCACATGGCAATAGCTGGCTCGCCCCAGTCCATAGCGTTGTGCCCAAAAACCTCACACCACCAATAACAACAGAATTATTATCCAGAACCCTGACATTCGACCCTTCCACCGCTGCCTTCATCATCGCCATATGCTCATCCATGGTAAACACAGAATCATGATATTCATGGTTGCCAGCTACATACACTACCGGCAAATCAAAGCTCTCCTTGGCCCACAGAATACCTTCAACACCAACACCGATATCTCCCGCCAGAACAACAACATCAGCCTCAACATCAGGCACATCGAAATCCCCATCCTCAAGATGAATATCCGACAACACTCGTATCCTAATCATCAGATAAACCCCATTCGCTGCTTAACATTTTTCTCACTCTCTTTCGGCAAATCTTCGGTGGTTAGGAATACCTTCTTCCCATCCTTCTTAACCCTGACAGCAGCATTCGCAAGGGCGGTCTCAAGAGATGCTTTGATTCGCCTAATTGAGACCGATTCTTGGGTCGATAAAGCTTGAACAACATCAGCGTTTATTTCTGTTGTGAACACCTCCTGTAGCTCATGTTGTAACACTGTTTGGCGGAATATATGCGGAATGATTTTCAGCAAATCCTTCTTGCTGGGTGCATTAACCTGAAGCACCGTAAAACGGTCCAGAATCGCTGTATCCATGCACGCCGTATCATTACTGGTACCAAACCAGTTAATCATGCTTGCATCCATCTCAACGCCAACGAACTCATCTGTGAACTTTTTGGCGTTATTTTTCTCAAGTAAGCCAAAAAGAGCACCAGTAAAGCTATGCCTATCATTGTCATCGCCGGTTTTATCCAGCTCATCCAGCAGCACAAATGGGTTAGGACAACGCTCGTCAGCAAGCACAGCATGTATCTTTCCGGCCTTACCATTCCCCCAACCGGCGCTTAATCCAGTCAGGTCAAAACCATTCGTGGCCGAGGCGCATGAAACGGATACAAACTTAGTTTCAAAGCTCTCAGCGAGTTCAAGCATGAACGAACTCTTCCCGCAACCGGCAGGACCATTAAGCAACAAGTTGGCTCCAAAGTTCAGAATAGGATGCTTCTTCAGAGCATTAAGCCGCATCCGATTCCGGAGGAAATCAGTAACATTCCCAAAATGCGGATACTTCAGTTCAAGCGCATTCAGGATACCCTCGTAACCATCCGGCTGAGCGAC
>NZ_DS022295.1:1209848-1390886 GCF_000153765.1 Mariprofundus ferrooxydans PV-1
ACAGGTTTAGAGCCCGTCTTGGTCAGCGTATTCAACTCCTCCAGAGTAGGCTTGAAAGGGTCCACTTCGGCGTCACGGGTGCCAAATGCTCTATCCCAGTCCTGCTGAGTCCAGCCTTCAGGAAGGTCCTTGTCATCAATCGGCATCGCATACCTCCTGCTTCTGAGCGGCTTCAACAAAACCTTGGGCGATAAGATTCTTCGTCCACGTATCCAAGAACTTGTTCAAGCTCTTCAGCAAACTCATTTGCACCATCAGCTTCCCGTTATCATCGAAGAACAAACATTCTTGGTAGATACCCAGCCCATCGTTTTGGAAAGTCATCCCCTGAATGGTTTGCTTCTTGAAGCTGACAAGGAGCTGCATGTCTGGGTCTGCCATAACATCGCCATTCTGAACGTAGTTATGTGCAATACTGATAACCCTTCCGTACTCAGTATCTGCCAGCACATCCATGCTCAGCGGCATATAAGGCTCGTTGACGACCTTCCGGTGACCGCCTATATCCATTGATTCCAAATCAGGAAACACCTTCAGCAATCGTTTATAGATTCGTTCTTCTCGTGTCATATAGCCCTCCGTTCAGGCAATAGATATCTGTGCCGCAATTAAGCGGCTGAAAAAACAGCAAGTGGGTTGTGTCAGGCAAGCCTGAGAGAAGGATTTAAGTTGTATTACTCATGGGTTTGCTACCTCGTGTTTGGGAGCTGTTGTTACAGAAGCGCTCCAGTGATAGCTTCAATATCATAACAAAGATTGAGAAAAAGTCAATAAAAACATCGTTGTTTTTCAGTAGGTTACAAAAATATTTTGCTTGACTTTTTGGGAATGGCTCTATATCAACAATAAGAGCTAAGTATTAAGTTTGGAGAGAGAATACAGCTCACCTATTATAGTGCGAAAGAATCGAATCCCTGCACTCTGATAGCCACTTCTCGCTCGTCAGAATCCCATCAAAGTAACAGGAAAGAGCCGTATATTTTAAATCGAAACCGTCATTAGGAATCTTTTTGCTCTGTTGATAACCGTGATTGAGTCGCCATTGAACCACCTTCCAGAGGTGGGCATATGTAACTATAAAAAGCATCGACTTGTTTTGTATGAAATCATCAATCTCATATCGATTCTTACAGTCTCTCTCTAACAATGCTTTGACCACATCAATAACTACCCAAGCAATATCCGCTTGAAGTTTCTCTTTATCATGATGGTATTCTCTCATATCAAGCTGGCCCGCTTTTGCAGCCAGACATCGAATGTAATCCTCTGAGAACTCATTATTGTCTTCTATTAAACCTTGGGCCTTTGGCTCATGTTCGACCAACTCATCTTTTAACTGCTCTTCATTCAAACTCAGTAGGTACCTGAGGGTTTCAGTATACTCATGACAAACAACTTCATCAGAGGATGTTCGCAATCCGTTTTCAAGTTCACGCCTGACCAACTCTCCACGGCTATAAGGAACAACCACTAATTGAGGGTGTTGCCGAAGAATCTCCAAGTTCCTGTATAGCATTTGGTAAGGTCGTCCAGATTTAAAACACTCAACAACGAATTCATCGAGAAGAACAACTTGATTCCCTTCCTCCAAGAAGTCCCTCAACTCGTCGTCACGAGACATATTTACATCCAAGACTTTTCTCAAGTTACCGGCCTACACACATCAAAATATTCATGATTATTTTAAATCATTACAGTCTACTACATGGTCTCTCAGCTTATCACCTTTAATTTTGGCATTGCTGTCATTCTTGTAAAAAAAGCACCGCTCAAACCCATTGCTATCATATAACATTTTCCAGAACGCTACAGGATACGCTATCCCAGACTTCCGAAGCCTCTGCCGGTAATCACCATAGACTACACCATTAATTACCGTCACTGCCCCAAGCTTACTCGCCACTTGCCTCTCATATTTCTCCGCCTTCACCCAAGTTTTACGGTTAATATATCGGTACTGGGGAATAATATTAGCCATCGAATAAACCGACTTCAGCGACTGCTTACTCCAATCAAAACTGGCATCCGGAGCCAGATGCCCACGGTCTGCATGGAATTCATTGTGTGTATAATCAGAGGAAGTCGTCCTGTATTTCTTCGGAATAGATTTATCTGGATAGAACCTCGGACGCTTCTTGATATTGCCGGAGTTCACCTTGGAACCGTCAAGCGTATAGGCAACATATTTGGCACCTTTGGCACGGTAGTCATAGCAAATCTGATAATACCCCTTATCCAATATCTGGTCACAGTTCCTATCGTTAATGTAGTCCCGAATCTCTGAAGCTGACGCAATTCCAGCACCGGCAACCATCAGCATCGATAACAGCAATAGTAATCTTTTCATGATTTCTGCTCCGAATATGTTTTCTGGACCGCTCTGACCTGCTCCAGCAACTCTTCTTGTGAAAGAATACCTTTATTAATTAATAAACGAACAAGAGCTTCCTGTTCGATATGGTTCGACCAGCTTAGCTCTTCCCATGTTACCGTTTGGCGTTTATCTACCATGTATGCTCCTTATGTTATTACCGTCATTTCTTAATGATAACAATATATTTTCTTGATGTTGTCTGCGAGTTTACGAGCCAAATAACAAATCCCAAGAACATACATTCTTAACTCAATCAGGCGCTTCTCAGACTGATTGAGTTAAGAATAGGTCAAGCGTTACGCTTGCCGCCGGAGGCAGAATAATATTCCAAACTATTGTTTACTAAACTTTTCTCATCCTTTACACCTATGATGTTGTGTTAATTCCATTCATAGTGACAACTGTCCCATGTCCCTCTCTCTAAGGAGAGGGACAAAGGGACAATGTCACATCCCATATCATTTAATACTCTCAATAGCCTTTTTATTTAACCGTTCGACTGTTGATTTGCTGATACCTAAGATATCTGCTATCTCTCGATAACTTTTACCCTCTAACCTTAATTTAGATACCTCAAGAATATTTTTATCAATTGTAGGGTCTGATATATCCCATGTTCGAATTCCATCGATGCTGGTATGTAGTTCTGCCCTTATGGGTTTGACTGCACTACCAAAAGAATGTCTGGTTTTCTCAAATAGAATATCAAAACGTGCGCCAACATCATCATTTGCTGCATCATCTTTAATTGGTTTAAGGCCAATCACAATATCCATCACATCTTCACGTTTGCTCGTGCCCCTTTGCTTTCCATTTTTTCCCGCGTGATGGATGAAGATAATACTGCAACCTTGCGACCTCATATCAACCGCCCATTCTTGAATAGCCTTCCATGAAATCGCATCATTTTCAGAATATTCATTGCTACGACATAGGCTTGATATGTTGTCTATAATCACAAGTTTAATTTTCTTTTGACCAACAATATTGAATATTAAATGCCGCCCCTCCTCTGTTGATAAGTCAGGCAACCAAGGTGATATCTCAGGGGTTATCAACTCAAAGTTAATGTTGTTATCAGTCAATTTTTTGCTCGAAATGATGTTTGACAAGCGCACCTTCATATCATGTCCGCTCATTTCGCCATCAACATAAAGCACTCCTTCAGCACCGTGAGATTTCCATCCGAGACAGTCAGTTCCAGTTGCAACCGCCATCGCAATTTCAAGTGCAAGCTGTGTTTTACCAAGCCCTCGTTCAGCATAAATAATCGATAGGCTTTTATACAGCAGCCAGTCACCAAGAAGCTTCTTCCTTGGTTGAACCTTAGCATCCATAAACGCATGAATCCCTATACTACGAACACCTGTATACGTCTTAACGGTAGAATCAATATGCTGATTAAGGGCACCAATCACCGTCGAAACATCTTCAGTTTGGAACCACTGCTTGATACCTTGATTGTGTAAAAGATACCCGTGTTCGTCTCTCCCTTTTCTCACTGGGCAGCAAGTCACGCCAACCGCCACATCAATTACTTGGAAACGCAACGCTTCAGCAAACGTTTTAATATTTTCCATGATATCATCGTCATCACGCATTTGTGATTCGCACACAATCAGAATATTCTGAATTGAATATCTATGCACAACTTCAACTATCACAGGATTAACGCTGGATTCTTTTGTTAAAGCACCTCCATAAGCCTGCATAGCCCACGCTGAATCATCTTTCAGGGCCAGACATGGAAACCCATTCTCAATGGCTGCAAGAGCGTTATCAACGCCAACAGTAATCAGCAAGCTGGTATGCCCCTGACTCAGCACATATTCACATCCATCAGGGATACATACGTCCACTTCATTCTGATATAATAAATTTTCCTCTGCTTTAGCGCTATCGACAAGGCGCAGGGAACCCTCAGTTTTATATACTGACATTTTCAACTCCTTAAGATTTAGTTATTAAGGAAACCCGTTGACTTTTGCAGGCAGATTGAGGAAAATAGCGGTTCAAGAGGTCGCCAAACAACTTGAACCGCATTTCCGAACCCACCTCAAAAAGGTGGGTTTCTTATTTCACACTGTTAAACACCTTTCGAACATGTCGCTCTGAATTGCTGAACTTTGGAAGTTTTACAGGGAATATTGCTATATTCTTTGCATCCTCTCTGCTTATGCGAGTCACAAACCATCCTGATGTGAATCGTTCAATTCTTACAAACGTAGATTTAGGATAACCAAAATATGAACAAGCAATATGATGAGCATTAGTTAAATCAAACGTACTTCCAAGCCACTCTTTTTTTGGTGCCATGAGCCTAAGAACTGATTCAATATCAGAAATCAGAGGTTGTATATCTTCAGCCGTCATTGTCCTTGCCCAACTTTTTCCCTCAGCGGCCTTAATAGCCTTATTTAATTTTTTACTGTCCTTTACGTTTATTTTCATTTTATTCTCCTTATTTATCTTAATAGTTTGATGTGAAGAGGGTTTCCTCTTCGTGATTGATTGCTGATTAAGCATTGGATGCCTCCTTGCGTTGCTGAAGCCATTCGTCGATTTCAGCGGCATCCCAGCCAACTGTGTTGGCTGATAATTGAATGCGTTTGGGGAATAGCCCTTGCCTCTCCAATCTCCAAATTTGTGTCCGTGATAACGGGACACGTTTTTGCAATTGCGCAAATCGAATTGTTTGCATGTATTTCTCCTTTTAATGTTATATAAACAACAGCAGGTTTCGTGCTGTTCAGGGGGCCATTATGGGGAGGAGGGGTTCATGCGATAGAAGGTTGAGTACTCAACATACTATGCTTAGTACTAAAGCAAGCATTATGATATGTGGAAGTTTTTGATGAAAAAATAGTATTTAGGAAGGAGTTCTTTCCAAGATTTTATATACCAGAGAAAATAATTAAGTATTTGTCATTGTACCTAAGCAGAACCAAAATCGTTCAATAGATACAACAATTAATTATTCCCATTGCAGATTGTCAATGCATTATAATATCAAATCCATTTAAGTAAGTATTCCTTATCAGTGACAACCTGTTCCATCATCTTACTCATGGATTTATCCGTAGAAGCAAATGAGTTTAAGTCCATAAAGATTTTATCGCAAATCTCATCATTCGTTATATTGTTATTGCTCTTTCTCACTTCATCAGCCAAACGACAAGCTTCTTCTCTTATTTTTAAATATGGATTTATCCATGATGTATAGAGAGCCCCAAAAGGGTCGGGTGATAGAAATAAGCCCTTCTTTTTTGCGAACGACTGAACCTCAGAATGTATTTTCCCTGAAATACTACGTGGGCTTGCAGTGCTGGAATTATCTCTCTGAATATCAGCCAATCTAAGTGCTTCAGCCCTTAGAACATAGCTCCTATTTTCATGCCCCTTATATCCCCCAGACTGACCTTGCTTCTTTCGAGCCTCTTTAAGGAATCTATCAGATGGCAATGCATCCAACCCTCCATCTGAAAGAACGAAAGCAAAAAAGCCAAATAGAGAGCATTCATCACTTTCAACTGCCAATGTGTCAAAAAGTGTTTGATAAAGTGGCTTAAGTATCTTATCGCTAACCGGCCCATTAGTTTTCAAAGCTTCTTCAAGGATTCGCCATTCTTTTTTCTGAGCGTCCAGTGCCATAGAACTTCCATAGCCATAAAAATCCAAAAGAAGTCTCAAATAGCTCTTTTTTTTCCCATCATTAGTACATGGGTCTATTGAATATATGGATGCCCTAAGTATATCCTCATCATCACAGACAACAATTTCATCTGGTTCACCAATGTCAGAATTATCCACCCTAAAAGCAACCTTGGATGATTCCCGTTTAACTGTGGCAACACTTTTTAATTTCGGACAAACATCTGTGAATGGGTCTTCAGATTCTTCGTATGGCATAGCACTAATAATATCTGATGATTGCCAACACGCAAAGAAAACAAAAAGTTTGCACAGTTTTCAACTGAGTGACTGTAGAACAAAAAAGCATGTTGTTATTCAAAAGGGAACCCAAAAGGGAACCCATAAAAGAAAAAGGACTCACAGCCGAAGCTGTAAGTCCTTGTTTTATATGGCGCTCCCTGAGCGATTCGAACGCCCGGCCTTCTGATTCGTAGTCAGATGCTCTATCCAGCTGAGCTAAGGGAGCCTTGTTTTTAACCTTCGGTTTTTGCTGCGGCGCGAAGCGTAATGCCTTTCAACCAAACTTTCCACTCCGGATCGTCCAAACCAAATAATTCCGGAAACTCCTGAAACAACCAGCCACGGTATACTACCTTTCCGCCTCGGCTGATCTCCACGAGCGCGGCGGGATTATGCACATTTTCATCGTCGAGAAAAGTACTATTTTTAACACGCAAGCCGGAGGCCAGTCCCAGCAGGCGAATATGCCACCCTTCCACGTCAGCGGCATCGCCCAACGCCAGCTTGGTATGCACCAGATGCGTCGTGGATTTCTGCAACCAGACTAATTCCGCATCGCCCTGGCGCGCAGTTGCCCAATCAGGAACGGTAACATGCGATTGCACCGCATGCGGATCATCCGGAGCCTCCAGCGGCAACTGCCACTGAATCTTTTCCGCCTTCTGCTGCTCGCAACCACCATTGATGAGGATCACAGATGCGAGCAGGGCAAAATAACTGAGTTGAGAGATTCGCTTCATGCCGCAAAGCTAGCCGGGCGGAAATGAAAAGAAAGGGTAATAGAGATAAGGCGTGTTGATTCTGCGGTTTAATTAACCCCATGCAGGCAAAGCGTATCCTGTGGGCTTACGTAAATTCAAATAGAAGGATGATGTCAGAGGGTTTCTGCGCCCTGCCCCTGTGGTGCGCTCTCAAACAGCGGGATTATGTCGGGCTCCTGCCCTCCACCCCTGCGGGGCCGCCGCAAGTGGCGTTCGAATCGGCTATCCTGCCGATTCGTCGACAATTTTTCAGGACAGAAAAATTGCACGCCCTGCGCCCTGCAAGGGTGGAGCACATGGATGTGCGACATGACAATTTTTCAGGACAGAAAAATTGCACACTCCAGCGCCCGTATGGGTGGAGCACAGGATGTGCGACATGAACCCAATAGGGTTTATGTCAGGCTCCATGCCTTCGACCCTGCGGGCCGACCATACAGTCGTTCAAATTTGCTCCTGCAAATTTGTCGTCGCCCCTCCTCTTCAGGCATATAATAAAAAAGCGCACCATAAAGGCGCGCTATCTTTAAACAGGGATTGATTCGGGGCTCCTGCCCCTCACCTTACAGGCGGCCTTTCGGCCGTCTAAATTGGCTGTCCTGCCAATTTATCGAACCACAGGGCCGCATCGACACCTCTTCAGGCATATAATAAAAAAGCGCACCGTAAAGGCGCGCTTTTTTATTGTATGGCGGAGAGAGAGGGATTCGAACCCTCGATAGGTTTTAGCCTATACACCCTTAGCAGGGGCGCGCTTTCGGCCACTCAGCCATCTCTCCGTACGTGTACAATGTAATAAATGGCGGAAGGGGTGGGATTTGAACCCACGGATGGTTTCCCATCGCCGGTTTTCAAGACCGGTGCATTCGGCCGCTCTGCCACCCTTCCGTTTTATTAACCCGAATAAGGCTGACGCCTTCACTTCGGGCGGCGAAAGATAAACATGCTGTCCGCAGAAGGCAATGCCAATTACGCAAATGAAAAAAGCGGCCCCGCAGGACCGCTTTCTCACACATCTTGCGCCAGACTATTACAGCTTGTCTGACTCGCTTGCCAGGTAGGATGCAACACCGTCGGCATCAGGAACCATGCCCTTCTCGCCCTTGTTCCAGCCGGCAGGACAGACTTCACCATGCTCTTCAGTGAACTGCAGTGCATCAATCATACGCAGCATCTCATCGACGTTACGGCCCAGCGGCAGGTTATTAACTACCTGATGCTGCACAGTGCCATCCTTGTCGATCAGGAACGAACCGCGCAGGGCAACCGAACCACCCAGCAGGTGGACCATATCGCCATCTTCATCCTGAATGCCATCGTTATCAACCAGCACATCGTAATCAGCAGCAATCGTCTTGGTCAGATCTGCCACCAGCGGATAAGATACAGGACCGATACCACCGGCATTCACAGGCGTATTGCGCCATGCTGCGTGGGTAAACTGGGAGTCAACCGAACAACCGATTACCTGTACACCGCGGGATTCAAACTCCTTGATACGGTGGTCAAATGCAATCAGCTCCGACGGACATACAAAGGTGAAGTCCAGCGGGTAGAAAAACAGAACGACGTACTTTCCGTCATAGTCGGACAGTGAAAATTCTTCATTGATAGAACCGTCTGCCATCACAGCTGCAGCGGTAAAATCAGGGGCTTGTTTGCCAACCAATACACTCATGGAACTCTCCTTGGGGATTATAAATTGAAATGCAATAATAGAAGAAACGAACGGCGAGCACCACCCTAAGCTTTATCCGGTTTATCCTCCGGTGTGGCAAACTCGATAAATATATGTCGGGCTTCGGGCGCCTGCCTGCTCACCTGATCTTCCAGCCCACGCCGGATCATGTCCAGCTTGCGCATAAAACGAATGGCCCGGCTCACTTCATCAGCGCTCATATCGGCAAAGATCGCCTCTTCCCTGAGCTCAACCTCGGCCATCAGCAGGGTGTCATCGGGAGAGAGCACAATACTGTTCACCCTCTGTACATGCTGCACCTGCCTGTCTGCCTGCCAGACGCGGGCGGCGATGTTATTCACCTCATCATCCGACCTGTTCAGCAGATATTTGCGATTGATCGAGGCCAGAAACAGGGCCAGCACCCCCATCATCAGGCCGATACAGATGGCCGCAACGCCGTCGAACATGGCAGAGCCGGTCCATGCCGCCAGCCCCATACCGATCAGTGCAACCATCAGTCCGAGCACAGCCACGCTATCCTCAATCAATACCGCCAGCGTGGTCGGATCACGTGTTTCAACAAAATAGGTACGCAGCGGTTTGCCTGCTGCCCCCGCCTGCTGCCTGAACTCCGTCAGCGCCACGCCCAGGGAGTAACCCTCAGCCAGAAACGAAACGCCGATAATCAGAAACGGAATCCAGGAGAGCTCCGGCTGATGCGCATCATGCAACTGCTCCACGGCATGCATAATGGTGTAACCGCAGCCGAGAAAGAAGATGGTGACGGCCGATACCAGATTCCAGAAGTAACGCTCCTGACCGTACCCGAAATGGTGCTCGCTATCGGCTTTGCGCGTAGAGCGGCGCAGCCCCAGATACAACAGCCCCTGATTGGCGGTATCCGCCAGCGAATGTACAGCCTCGGCCAGCAACGCGCTCGAACCGGAAACAAAGAAACCGAAAAATTTGGCCATCGTAACCAGACTGTTGCCGGCTAACGCCGTCAGAACGGTCCTGGTAGAACCATGTGACATACTACCCTCCGGGAGGTTAAACTCTCCGCATGCTCTCATACAATCACAGCAATTTCACCGTTCACCAGCTGCCTGTACTCAAGGACAACTATATCTATCTGATTGAAGCGCATGCTTCCAGTGCACTGATTGTCATTGATCCGGCCGAAGCAGTCAGCGTACGGCGCGCATGTCGCGAACTGGGCAAGCCGCTGACTCATATTTTCAACACCCACCATCACTGGGATCACACCGACGGTAATCAGTCGCTGAAAAAGGATTTTGGCGCAGTTGTTATCGGTGCAGCCCACGATGCAGAGCGCATACCGGGCATCAACCTGAAAGTCAGTGAGGCATCTCCGCCGCTGGTGGATGGACTCAATATCCGCGTACTTGATGTTGCCGGCCACACGCGCGGCCATATCGCCTACCTGCTGGATGATGCACTCTTCTGCGGCGACACACTCTTTGGCGCCGGTTGCGGGCGCCTGTTTGAAGGCACGCCGGCACAGATGTGGCAGAGCCTGCAAAAGATCGCGCAGCTCGACGGCAATACCCGTATCTATTGCGCCCATGAGTACACGCTGGCCAACCTCGCATTTGCCGTCATGGTTGATCCGGAGAACAGTACACTGAAAGAGCGGCTGGCACGTGATAGTGAGAAGCGGCAGCAGGATATCCCCACAATTCCATCCACCATCGAGATTGAAAAAGCGACCAACCCGTTTCTCAGGCCGCTGGATGCGGCATTTCTGTCCGCTTACGCAGCCGGAAAAGCGGTTAAACCCGAAGCATTAGCTGTATTTACCCATATCCGACAACAGAAGGATCATTTCTAGGAGCGTCTGTTTATAAAAAGAAGAGTCTGCTTAATAGTATAAAGCGCTGCGTCCTGGATCAACGCCCCGGCGGATGCATGATCAGCGCGTGCTGGCTGATAATATCATCGAGTTTGGCAACCTGATCCTGACTTTGCTGATCAAAACGAAGACCGACGCCATCCTCTTCTTTTCGTACCACTTCACCCGTGAGCCTCACCGGATTCGGTGCGGAAATAAACGTCAGTTCAAGACTGACCTGTTCGCCAAGCTCAAAGTCGGCCAGCGTTTCAACAAACACGCCGGTGCCGCTGATATCGCGGGCATGGCCATAGTGCGCCCCCTTTGATGAGGAAAAGTGAAGCAGTTCATTATAGGACTCGCGCGGAGAACGGCGCACATCCTCACGCCAACTGGCAATCAGACTCAGCAGTTGCCGCTCCTTCTCCTCCGGCAACCGCTCGGCCAGCGATGTCAGCTCTTCGATGATATTGGTATCCGTCTTCCCCATAGTCGCTACGCTAGCATGGATAGCATAGCCATTGCTACGATCAGAAAAGAGGTTATTTCCGGGAGTGAAACAGCGACGGCGTGCAAGATTCGGGATGACATATCCGGAATAAAGTGAGAATAAAAAAAGGAGCCCCGAAGGACTCCTTTTTATGCATGGTGGGCCGTGTTGGACTCGAACCAACGGCCCGCTGATTAAGAGTCAGCTGCTCTACCAACTGAGCTAACGGCCCATGCTTCGGCGCGAATCATAGCGAATCATCGCATCCGTGCAACTGGGGTGGACGAGGGGACTCGAACCCCCAACCACCGGCATCACAAGCCGGGGCTCTACCATTGAGCTACGTCCACCAGACTTCATCATGGTGGTGCGCCTGGCAGGAATCGAACCTGCAACCTACGGCTTAGAAGGCCGTTGCTCTATCCGGTTGAGCTACAGACGCTCGCCAGTCACGCTAAAACAAAAAAACTCCACAACAGTTCTAAATGGTCGGGGCGGGGTGATTCGAACACCCGACCCTCTGGTCCCAAACCAGATGCGCTACCAGGCTGCGCTACGCCCCGATTATTTAGACCCTCTTGCGAAGGCGGCGGACATTAGGCATCCGTGCGCCTTTCGTCAATCCCTTAATTTGCATTCGAATAAAATTGACAGTGATAGCTGCTGACGAGCCACGCTTACACGGCTAGCATTGTCTGCTGTAGTTCAACTTGAGAGGTAAAGCTATGGCTGGAATTTCCATGCGCGGCACAACCATTTGCTGTGTACGCAAAAATAGTGAGGTCGCGATAGGCGGTGACGGCCAGGTCACACTGGGAGACACCGTCGTCAAGCATGGCGGTCGCAAGGTTCGCTCGATTCGCAATGGTGCCATCCTGACCGGCTTTGCAGGCTCAACAGCCGATGCAATGAATCTGTTCGAACGTTTTGAAGCCAAGCTCGATGAGCATGGCGGCAGCCTGATGCGTGCAGCCGTCGGCCTGGCCAAGGAGTGGCGCACGGATAAATACCTGCGTCAGCTCGAAGCCATGATGATTGTTGCCGATGCCGACAATACGCTGATTATTTCCGGTAATGGTGATGTACTGGAACCGGACGACGGCGTCGCAGCCATCGGCTCCGGCGGCGCTTATGCCAAGGCTGCAGCCACGGCTCTGGTTCATCACAGCGAACTAAAAGCCAGCGACATTGCCCGCGAGGCGATGCTGATTGCCGCCAACATATGCATCTATACCAACAGCAATATCACCATCAAATCCATTCCCGAGGAGAATCAGGCTTGAGCCATACGATGACACCACGCGAAATTATTTCTGAACTGGACCGCTATATTGTCGGCCAGCATGATGCAAAACGGGCGGTAGCCATCGCCCTGCGTAACCGCTGGCGCCGCCAGCAGGTGCCCTCACCGATGCGCGAGGAGATCACCCCGAAGAATATCCTGCTGATCGGCCCGACCGGCGTCGGTAAAACGGAGATTGCACGCAGACTCGCACGACTGGCCAACGCCCCGTTTATCAAGGTGGAAGCCACGAAATTCACCGAAGTGGGATATGTCGGTCGCGATGTAGAAACCATAGTCCGCGACCTGGTCGACACATCAATCAAGATCGTACGCGAAGAGCATCTGACCCGCGTCCAGATTCCTGCGGAGAAGATGGCCGAAGAGCGTCTGCTCGATATCCTGATTCCGCATTCGGTCAATCCCAACGGCCCTGCCGTAGCCAGCAGCCCTGCCGGCAACAACGATTCGCGGGAAAAAATGCGCCACAAGCTGCGTCTGGGCGAGTTGGATAACCGTCAGGTCGAAATTGAGGTAGAGCAGACGCCGAGCATGCCGATGATGCAGGTATTCCCCAATCAGGGTGGCGATGGCGGCATGGATCTGCAGGAGATGCTCGGCGGCATGATGGGCAAGCAGAGCAAGCCCAAACGCATGAGCGTTGCCGATGCGATGAAAATTATTCAGCAACAGGAGGCCGATCGCCTGCTCGATGAGGATGCGATCAGGGATGAGGCGATCAATCGGGCGGAAAACGACGGTATCGTCTTTCTCGATGAGATGGACAAGATCACCCATCGTGGCGGAACCGGCGGCGACGTTTCCCGCGAAGGGGTTCAGCGCGACCTGCTACCGCTGGTTGAGGGCACAACAATCAACACCCGCTACGGACATATTAAAACCGATCATGTGCTGTTTATCGCCTCCGGTGCATTCCATCTGGCCAAACCTTCCGATTTGATACCGGAACTGCAGGGACGCTTCCCGATCAGGGTCAATCTGAATGCACTGGGTGAGTCGGAGTTCAGACGTATTCTGGTCGAACCGGAATCATCCCTGACCCGCCAGTACGCAGCACTGTTACAGGCGGAAAATGTCAGCATCAGCTTTACCGATGAGGGCATTGCGGAGCTGGCCCGTATTGCCGTACTTGTGAATGAGAAAACCGAAAATATCGGTGCCCGACGACTGCATACACTACTGGAGCGCGTACTCGAGGATATCAGCTTCGAGGCTTCAGATCGGGGCGGAGAATCTATCGAGGTTGATGCAGCCTATGTGCTCGCCCAACTGGGTGAAATCAGCGCCGACGAGGATCTCTCCCGCTACATACTATAAGGCAGTTCACCACGGAGGACACGAAGGACGCAGAGGAAAAACATAATAAGAAGGGTGGATGTCACTCTCTTTCCGGGCGCACTACCTTATAAATAATCTGACAGCATCAAATATATAATGCTTTCCCCTGCGTCCTTCGTGTCCTCTGTGGTAAAAGCTTTGAACTAACGCGCGCCGGGAGTGCCGGCGCTTGCTCCTCTGTGGTGAGAGGTTACAGCAGTTTCGTAACCGGAGCGAACGAGCGGCGATGAGCCGGGCACGGGCCATGTTCACGCAGGGCATCCATATGCACCTTCGTGCCATAGCCCTTGTGTTTGGTGAACTGATAGCCGGGATGGCGGACGTCGAGCATGGCCATCAGCCGATCCCGCACCACTTTGGCAATGATTGAGGCTGCGGCAATCTCCTGCACCAGATCATCACCTCCGATAATCGCCTCGGCAGGCATGGTCAGATCCGGAATGCGATTGCCATCGACCACGACTCTCACCGGTCGCACAGCAAGCCCTTCAACCGAGCGACGCATCGACAGCATCGTCGCATGCAATATATTCAGATGATCAATCTCCTCTACCGTAGCCATCGTTACCGTATAGGCCACCGCATGCTTGCGGATATGGTGATAGAGTTTCAGGCGCTTCTTTTCAGCCACCTTCTTGGAGTCGCGATATTGCCCCAGATACGGGTCATCCGGCGACAAAATCACCGCTGCCGTCACCACAGGCCCGGCCAGCGGCCCACGCCCTACTTCATCTACACCTGCTAACATTGATCATCCCTTGCCTGCTATTGGTCAGGGAATCTATGCGACATCAGAGCGGTTACAACAGCGCATCCGCATCTCTCAAAACGGCACTTCCAACCCTTTATCTTCGGTCACCCGCAAGCCGATCTGGTAACCCAGTTCACGATAGGCCTCAAACTGCTTTTCATCGAAGAACTGATCGGCAGTCGTTTCATCCGGAAAGTCGGGGTGCGCATTTTTGTAGCCGTAAATATCTTTGGGAAGCCCCTCTGTCATCGTGGTCTTGATATATACCAGCGTACCGGTCGAACCGTCGTCGTAACAGATATTGCCCTTGATATAGCCCTGCTCAGCTGTTTCAACGGCATACCGGTTTGCCAGGTTACCGTGCTCATCGCGTACGGGCGTCGGACACATCTTCAGAAACGACTTATCCATGATGATATCCGTGCCGAAATCAACCCGTACCTTCTCCACAACATTGCTGAAATCGGCAAAGCTGTAATCCGGGTCCGCCGCCCCGTCGCATACCACAATGATTTTCACCCTGCGCCGGATCAATTCATAGATCGCCAGATTCTCAAAGTGACCACCGTCGGCCAGATGTACAAAGGGGCCCTTTTCATCCATGCGCGAACCGCTTAATTCGCGCCACCCCTGCATAAACCAGTTCGGATAACAGCCAGCGGACGTTTGATCAGAGCCGCCGGATGTGTGATCAAACCGTCTGGGATTCACCGCCCAGTAACCCAGCCGCACATTAAACAGTGCCATCAGCAGGCCCACACTCACATTACGTAACAGCCCTTCCCCGCCGGGTGCACCATGCGGATCCGCCGCAGCCCCCGAAATGGCCATGGCCGTAGGCAGAGACATCATCCCTGCCATATACTCTTTTGTACCGCGCCAGCCGGTCACGGCATTGCCACAGTAGAGTGGAGAGAAGATGAAGTTATCACCGCCACGAGCACTGAGCTTCATGTATTTCGAGCCCTTGGTCACCATATTGGCATTGATAATATGGTAGGGTCCATCAGCGGGATTCGACGGATCAGCGGAGAACTGACACATATCCGACAGCATCGCATTATTGGCAAGATCGGCCCGATCCAGTGAGCCGTTATGAAATAGCGCATTCACATCCGGCATAAACAGCTCCATCAAGCGATCGCGGTAGTATCGGTGAATGGAGATATGATTGATATTGGCGCGCAAGGCCAGCTGATACGGGATCACGGTCAAAAGCAACACGGCAAACAGTGCAGCAAATGATCCCTTAACGACTGCCGCTGCCAGAGCAACACCACCCAGATAACTCACCAGCAGAATACCGTAGATCAACAGCGTTGCCGCAACCGGCCCCAGCAGACCCAGCGGTATTTTACCTTCATCTTTTCCCTGAGATTTCATAATGGCGAAAACAGAGCTGACAATGCCGGCAACAGTAACAGACGAGGAGATCTGAAGCTGAAGGTAGTGGGCGGCAAGCGGAATGGTGCCAAGCACGGCCAGCAGAGCGGTAACCACTAATAATCTTCCCGCATACTCGTCGTATTGCCGTCGCAATGCATAGGCCGAGTCGCTATCGCGCTTCTTGCCGCTACGTATGCCAAAGTAGATGTTGATCACCAGCATAACTGCAAGGAGCAAGCCGGAAAGCAGCAGGGTTGGATTCATACCATCATGAAGCAGCCCTGTCAGGGAGAGTATACCCATCAGCACAACAAGCGGACCGCCAAAGACCAGCAGACTTAAAAAAGCGCCGCGCAGGATTACCGCCAACAGCGATGCCATCGAGATGCCGTGACCGGGCGTCAGGTATTTGCTGTGCTGCCGCAGATAACGCATCAAGCGTTTGGAGCGATCATATTTATCCCGTTCGGTTGTACTTTTATCCGGCGCCTTGGGCTGGTCATGGAAACGGAAATAGGGAAAATTCTGCTCGGCATCAAATCGCAGCGGCTTGCCGTTGCCATCACTCCAGTTCCGGTGCAACAGCCAGGTCAGGGATGCGCCGATATAACCGCCGCCGGAGACGGTCGAGAGGTAGTGAAACTGCTTGAGCCACCCCTTCTCGGCCAGCGCCTGCATCACGCCGAGGCTGAATGTGGAGGAGCGGATACCGCCGCCGGAAAAAGCCAGGCCGAAGAGATTTTTCTTAAGCGTTGCGAAATCCTGCTCCACACCCGCTCTTTGCTGAATATGTTCAAGCTCTGCCTGCAGCAGTTTTTTATCGAAATCATCCCCGCGAATATAATCGCCGGGATCATTTTCAGTGCCGCCTTTTTCAGATACACCCATCGCTTGCCTCCCCCGGATTGGTTACAGAGGAGATATAGACGATCAGACAGGCTTGCGCAAATGCAGACCCGGACAATCAGGGCGGACTATTAATCCACCCTGTTGTCCCACAAAATCCTAGCGCAGGGCTGCGCCGAAGCGTTTATCCATGGCCGCAATAATGGCCGATGAGGCGGCATCGGAATCGGCCTGCGTCAAAGTACGCTTGCCATCCTGCAGCGTGAAGCGGATACCGAGACTAACCTTGCCCTCCGGCACACCTTTGCCGTCGTAGAGATCGAAGATACGAGCCTCCGTAAGCAGCTTGCCACCTGCACTCCTGATTGCATTGAGAATCGCATCGGAGGCTGCACCTCTATCAAACAGGAACACCAGATCGCGCTCCACACCGGGAAACTCCGCCAGCGGTACAAACTTCGCCTGCTTACCTGTCGGCAACAGATCCAGATTGATCTCGGCCACAAACACCGGTGCATCGATATCAAACTGATCGGCAAGATCAGCATCCACGCGGCCGATACGACCGGCCTCAACACGCCCGACCATGATTTTTGCACTCTGTCCGGCCTGTAAACCCAGTATGCTATCATCGGCGATAAAGCGTCCACTCAAACCACGCAGCGCCAACCAGCCGTCCACAGCACCCTTGAGGTCAAAGAAATCTGCCGCACGCGCATGGCCGTACCACTGATCCGATTCCACCTCGCCGGTCATCAGCCAGGCCAGCACATTCTCTTCATCGTGGCCGCGATCACTGCGCACATAGGTACGTCCCTGCTCGGCCAGAGCCACGCCCGGTTGCTGCCGGTTCAGGTTACGTTTGGCGGTATTGAGCAAACCAGGCCAAACCGAACGACGCATCACGCTCATCGCATCGGAAATCGGGTTGGCCAGTGCAATATCCAGTCCGTCATCGGCTACAAACAGGCGCTGCTCCCCGGCCGAAATAAAGGCATAGGTCACCACCTGCAGAAAGCCACCGGCTACCGCATCATGAATCGAGCGATCCGTTTTTGCCGGTGCCGTTGTCGCCAGCGGCGGCAACAGCGTCGGAATCGCATCAAAACCGATCACACGCGCATACTCTTCGGAGAGATCCTCAGGGATCGACACATCATGGCGGAATGACGGCACCGTCACCTCCAGCGCATCCCCCTGTCGCGACAGGGTAAAGCCCATACGTGCCAACACTTCATCGGTAGCCTGTGGGATCTCAACGCCCAAACGGGATTCCAGCCGGGAGAGCGAACAGAGCACTGTGCGATCTGCGTTAATCGCTGTCGCATCACCACACACAGCAATCTCGCCTGCCGAACCGCCAAACAGGTCAATAATCATTGCCGTGGCCTGCCCCATCGCCGTGGCAACCATCAACGGATCGACACCACGCTCAAAGCGCATCGATGCCTCGGAGACCATGGCATAAGTACGGCGCGTTTCGCTGACCCGCGCAGGACGGAAAAAGGCTGATTCCAGTACAATATTCGTCGTCACATCACTTACACCCGACGGCTCGGAACCCATAATGCCGGCCAGAGCTATGACACTGGAATCATCACAAACCACCAGATCGCCGGCATGCAGTTTCAATTCACGCCCGTCGAGCGCAGCAAACGCCTCGCCACTTGCAGCCGCACGAATCGCGATATCACCGCTCAACTTGTCGGCATCAAATGCATGCATCGGCTGGCCCATGGTCAGCATCACATAATTGAGCACATCAACGACGCCATTAACCGGACGCATACCGGCCATGATCAGAGCGGCCTGCATCCACTCCGGCGAATCCGCCAGACTGATACCGTTAATGGCTCTGGCCATATAGACCGGACAATCCTGCGCGGCTGTAACCGTCACAGACGGCGTGGCTACCGCCGCATCGATCGCTACAGCGGCCGGTGTAACATCGGTAAACGGCAGGCCGGCATCGGCTGCCAGATCACGGGCGATGCCGCGTGCATTCATACAATCACCGCGATTAGGCGTGATGGAGAGATCAAACACCGCCTCTTCCAGCGCCAGATATTCACCTACCTCGGCACCCACCGGCGCATCGGCCGGCAGAATCAGCAGGCCGGCTGACTCATCGGCCAGACCCAGCTCAACTTCGGAGCAGCACATACCGCAACTAACCTCGCCGCGGATCTTGCCTTTTTTAATCACCAGACCGCCCGGCAGGCTGGTACCGATCGTGGCCACCGGCACCTTGTCGCCCTCACCCATATTCGATGCACCGCAAACGATATCCAGCGCTTCCGCCTCACCGATCTCCACCTTCAACAAGCTCAGCTTGTCGGCGTCCGGATGCGGCATCTTGGAAGTAATCAGTCCGACGCGCACACCTTTCACCGCAGCGCGCGGCAGCTCTACAGCCTCAACCTCATGACCCAGTCGTACCAGATCATCGGCAATCTGTGCCGGAGTAGCCGTCAACGACACATAAGTTTTCAGCCAGGAAAATGGAATTTTCACTTGCTCACCCCCATCCGGCGCAGGAATCGGACATCGTTTTCAAAGAACAGGCGCAGATCGGGAATGCCCTGCTTGAGCATAACCAGTCGCTCCACACCAAGCCCGAAGGCAAAACCGGAGAATTCGGAGGAATCAACGCCAACCGAGCGCAGTACGTTCGGATGGATCATGCCGGAGCCCAGCACTTCAATCCAGCCGCTACCCTTGCAGATACGACAACCCTTGCCGGCACAGAAAACGCAGCTGATATCGACTTCGGCAGAGGGCTCGGTGAACGGGAAGTAGTGCGGACGCAGACGAATACCCACATCCTTTTCAAAATAGGTGGAGAGAAAATGTTTCAGCACGCCTTTCAGGTGCGCCATGGAGACATCGCGGTCCACCTTGAACACCTCCACCTGATGAAACATCGGCGAATGGGTTACATCGTAGTCGCAGCGGTAAACACGACCCGGTGCCACAACCGCCAGCGGCGGCTCGCCGTTTTCGGCCAGAAAGCGCTTCATCGTGCGAATCTGTACCGGTGACGTATGGGTACGCAGCAGCATCGGCTCGGCATCATCGCCGTGCGTCAGCTCTTTAAGGAAAAAGGTATCGTGCATGGCGCGAGCCGGATGCTCGGGCGGTATATTCAGCGCATCGAAGTTATGAAACTCGTCCTCGATCTCCGGCCCTTCGGCTACGGCAAAGCCCATCTGTGCAAAGATGGCAGTGATTTCATCCAGCCCCTGCTGCACAGGATGCAGTGCACCGGGACTCTTGTTACGACCGGGCAGGGTTACATCCAGACGCTCCGCTTCAATGCGCGCAGCCTTGCCTTTGAGTGCCAGCTCCGCCTCACATTCGTCGAGTGCTGCCGAGAGTGTCGCTTTAGCCAGATTTACATGCTGGCCGATCACCGGCCGCTCTTGCGGCGGCAGTTTCCCGACACCCTTGAGCACCTCGGTCAAAGCCCCTTTCTTGCCCAGATAGTGAACACGCAGCTGCTGCAGTGCGGCCGAATCTCCGGCTGCTGAAAAGGCTGCCAATGCCTCGGACTGCAGTGATTCCAGCTGAGCTTTCAGCGCATCAATCTCGCTCATAATCCCAAACCCCTTTGGTGAAAGCTTTTGACTCTTTTCTCTGTCGTACGCCGGAAATACCGCCGCTTGCTTCTGTAGTGAAAGACCCTGAAAAACCAAAAGGCAGGACTGCGTGAACAGCCCTGCCTTTGATTTCATCACATCATCGCCGGCGTGTTAAAACCGGATACGTGTTGTTTACTGAATCTGTGTGCGAGCTGTTTCTACGAGCTTCGCAAAACCCTCTGCATCGCGAACTGCGATATCAGCCAGAACCTTACGATCCAGATCGATACCGGCCAGTGTCAGGCCGTGCATGAAACGGGAGTAGCTCAGGCCATTTGACTTGGCTGCAGCATTGATACGGATAATCCACAGGCTGCGGAAGTCACGCTTTTTGACCTTACGGTCACGATAAGCGTACTGACGCGCCTTATCGACGGCCTGGGTGGCAACGCGGAAGCAGCTCTTGCGACGACCACGGTAGCCCTTGGCTGCCTTGATTACACTCTTGTGGCGCGCATGCGCCTGTACACCGGATTTAACGCGAGGCATATATCTCTCCTAACCTAATAACTATTCTTAGCCGCGGCCTGGAACTAAACGTTCCAGCGCTTTTGCATCAGAACCGGAAACCAGTTCTGTACCACGCATATTGCGTTTACGCTTGGGCGACTTTTTGGTCAGGATATGACTCCCGAAAGCCTTGTTGCGCTTCCATTTACCGCTTCCCGTTTTGGAAAAGCGCTTGGCAGCACCACTGTTTGATTTCATCTTCGGCATTGTCCTGAACCTTCCTTACTTTTTCAGAGGGGCCAGAATCATGATCATCTGACGCCCTTCCATATTTGGCATTTTTTCCGGCTTACCAAACTCGGCCACAAGTTCCGCAACGTGCTTCATCTGTGCCAAACCCTGTCCGGTATGAGCCATTTCACGTCCGCGGAAACGCAGTGAAACCTTCACCTTGTTACCCTCGGACAAAAACTGTTTCGCATGTCGCATTTTCACATCCAGGTCATGTTGATCCGTGCTGGCACGAACCTTCACTTCCTTGATCTGCATTACATGCTGGCGTTTCTTTGCTGCATTCGCCTTCTTGCTCTGCTCGTACTTATATTTACCATAGTCCATGATTCTGCATACAGGCGGATTGCTCTTGGCTGCCATCAGCACCAGATCGAGCCCCTTGGCCTCAGCCTGCGAAACGGCATCTCTGAGTTTCAAAACACCCAGCTGTTCACCTGTTGTATCATCGACCACACGCACCAAATCCGCGTTGATCTCAAGGTTGATTGGTAAATCCTTTTTAATACGAGCCCCCTTGCTCAGCAAGCAATTTCATTCCACACTCAGGCATGACGCGACCGCATATCAACCATCTCGGCAATCCAGTCATCAACACTGAATGTACCCAGATTCTGACCGCTGAGGTCGCGCACACTGATGGTTCCATCTTCCCGTTCCCGATCTCCGGCAACAAGGATGTACGGCACCCTCGCCAGTGTGTGGGCGCGCACTTTATAGCCGACCTTCTCATTTCGCAAGTCCATTTCTGCACGGAAGCCTGCTTTGTGCATCGATTTGGTCACTTCGGCCACATAATCCGCCTGCGCATCGGTGATATTACACGCAACAACCTGCACCGGTGCCAACCAGAACGGGAACTTGCCTTCATAGTGTTCGATCAGGATGCCGATAAAGCGCTCCATCGAACCGAGAATGGCGCGATGCAGCATCACCGGCGTCTGACGCGAGGAGTCTTCCGCCACATATTCAGCATCCAGCTTGCCCGGCATTGAGAAATCCACCTGGATAGTGCCGCACTGCCAGACACGTCCCAGACAATCCTTCAGCGAAAACTCGATCTTCGGCCCGTAAAACGCGCCCTCGCCCGGATTCAGGCCGTACTCGATACCCTTGGAGTCCAGCGCCTGATGCAGCGCCGCCTCAGCCTTATCCCACTGCTCATCGGTACCAACGCGCTTTTCCGGCCGATCGGAGAGGAAAATAATGACATCATCAAAGCCGAAACGCTTATATACATCATAAGTCAGATCAATGAAGTTACATACCTCATCCTGAATCTGCGCTTCGGTACAGAAGATATGGGCATCATCCTGCACAAAATTGCGCAGACGCATCAGACCGTGCAACGTGCCCGATGGCTCATTGCGGTGGCAGGAGCCGAACTCCGCCAGTCTCAGCGGCAGATCGCGGTAGGAGTGCAGATTCTGGTTAAACACCTGAATATGGCACGGGCAGTTCATCGGCTTGATGGCATAATCGCGGTTCTCTGTGCTGGTGGTGAACATCTCCTCGCGGAATTTGTCCCAGTGACCGGACTTCTCCCACAGCTTGCGATCCACCATCTGCGGCGTCTTGATCTCCTGGTAACCGTTATCGCGCATTACGCCGCGAATCTCGTTCTCCACCTGCTGCCAGACGCTCCACCCCTTCGGATGCCAGAAAATCATACCCGGCGCCTCTTCCTGCAGGTGAAACAGATCCAGCGATTTGGCCAGTTTGCGATGATCGCGCTTCTCCGCCTCTTCCAGACGGGTCAGGTAAGCTTTCAGATCGCCCTTGGATGCCCATGCCGTGCCATAGATGCGGCAGAGCTGCTCATTATCGGAGTTACCCTCCCAATAAGCGCCGGAAACCTTCATCAGCTTGAAATGCTTGAGCACGCCGGTATTCGGCACATGCGGGCCACGACAGAGGTCGGACCATTCACCCTGCTTGTAGAGGCTCACCGTTTCACCGGCCGGAATGCGGCCGATCAGCTTGGCCTTGTAAATTTCACCAATCCCCTCGAAGTGGGCAATCGCTGCATCGCGGTCCCACTCTTCGCGCGTAATCGGCAGCTTCTGGTTGGAGAGCTGACGCATCTTCTCTTCGATCTTGGTCAGATCGTCCGGCGTAAAAGCCCGCTCATAGGCAAAATCATAATAGAAACCATCTTCAATGACCGGGCCGATCGTGACCTGCGCACCGGGGAAGACCTCCTGCACAGCCATAGCCATCAAATGTGATGTCGAGTGACGGATAACTTCCAGCCCCTCATCGGATTTCTCGGTAATCAGGGAGACGGTATCGCCATCATGCAGCTGATGCGAAACATCCACCTGCTTGCCATTAACGGTGGCGGCAATGGTTGCACGTGCAAGACCCGCGCCGATATCGGCGGCCAAGTCATAGGCTGTTGCGCCCTCGTTGAGCGTGCGGCTTGAGCCGTCAGGCAGTGAAATATTCATGGCGATGCGCTTCCTCCAGCTTCGAAAGGTCTGCATCCTAGCGTTGCAACGACATACGCCAAGAGCCTGATTAAAAAAGGCCGGACTTAATTCAGTCCGGCCTTGGTATAATCGATCTATCTGTAAATGGTAGGCTCGGGCGGTTTCGAACCGCCGACCCCCACCATGTCAAGGTGGTGCTCTACCCCTGAGCTACGAGCCTGTACTGGGTATCCCCTCACGAGGGCGGCGAACAATATTGATGCCTCCCCGTTCGGTCAAGCTTCGTGCAACCTGACAACGCCATTGTAATCCCCACAACATCGCCAATCTGCCTGCAACAGAAAAAATTAATGCCGCTCCTGTTACTGGGAATTGCAGAACAGGCCGGATTGCATCATGCTGTCGAGGGTGATATAAAAGCTACAATAAATACGCGAGATGCCCGCTGAAGGTGCTATGTACGATCAGATACTGAAATGGAAGGCCGCCCTGCTGCACATGCTCTGGCCGGAAAATATCGAATCATTCCCCGGCTGGAAGGTGCTGCTTACGCGCATGCTGCAGGTGAGCTTTGCCGTGGTGCGCGATTTCCTCGAGGGGCAGCTGACCCTGCGCTCGATGAGCCTGGTCTACACCACGCTGTTATCGCTGGTGCCGCTGCTGGCACTCACCTTCTCCGTACTCAAGGGCTTTGGTGTGCAGAACCAGCTTGAACCGATGCTGGTGAACACGCTGTCGGCACTGGGCGACAAGGGTGAAGAGATTGCCCGGCAGATTGTCGGTTTCGTGGACAACATCAAGGTCGGCGTATTGGGCTCACTCGGACTCGGCATGTTGATCTACACCGTGATATCACTGCTGCACAAGATCGAGAAATCCTTTAATTATATCTGGCACATCGAACAGGCCAGGCCACTGGGACAACGCTTCAGCGAGTACCTGAGCGTGATTCTCGTTGGCCCGCTGCTGATTTTCTCCGCCCTCGGCATGACAGCCTCACTGATGAATTCAAATGTGGTTGAGGCGCTCGCCAGCATGCCGCTCCTCGGCCTGGTCGTGCACTCCATCGGCAAACTGATTCCCTACGCACTGGTGATCGTTGCCTTTACCTTTGTATATATATTCATGCCGAACACCCGTGTAAAGATCGGTCCGGCACTGATTGGCGGCACGGTGGCCGGTGTTGCCTGGGAAACGGCAGGTTGGGCGTTCGGTGCCTTTGTCGCCAATTCAGGCAATTACACCGCCATCTATTCCGGCTTTGCCATCCTGATCATGTTCATGATCTGGCTGTTTATCAGCTGGCTGATCCTACTGCTGGGCACCAGCATCGCGTTTTACTGCCAACATCCCGAACATCTGGCTGTACGGCACGGCAAACAGCAGCTAAGCGCCATAATGACGGAAAAACTGGCGATGCTGACGATGTTCTATATCGGACGGCATTTCTACCGGCAGCAGAACGACTGGAAACTCGACGACATGGCGCGCTGGCTGGGCGTGCCGTTAAATATATCTGAGGCCATCGTGGATAAGTTACACGCTACCCAACTCATTATCCTTACCAGCGAGGGGTCACCACCCTATGTGCCGGCCCGGGATATGGAGACCTTGCAGACCCGGCATATTCTCGATGCCATCCGCTCCGGCAACGAAGATGAGGGCCTGATGCAGTGGCGACTGCCGGCAGAGCCGGCGGTTGACCGGCTTCTGGAGGCAAGGGATGAGGCGATAGATCAAGCCATGCAACATCAAACACTCAAGGATATGGTTCTTGCCGGCATGGACAGCAACACATCCAGCGGGGAGAAACATAGCTAGTTGAAGCGGCACGCGGCAGTATCAACCACCCTGTTTTATAGCGAACGGGGTAGAGAAAACCTGTTCACGCACTGACCCAAGTAGCGCATGGACAGTTGTTCGATCAATCTGTTTTTATAGATTCTGTCGGCTGGAAAAAGTGGAAACCGGACTCCGGCTTCTGTTTGGCTACATACATGGCCTCATCCGCATTGCGGATCAGCTCTTCAAAGTCTGCTGAATCATCCGGATAAAGACTAATACCGATACTGCATCCGATGTTAAGCTCGGTACCATCGACCCTGATCGGTTGCTGTAATGTATCAATAATCTTTCTGGCAACTAGCGCTATGCCTTCGGTACTGGTTACATCTACCAGCGTCACGGTAAACTCATCACCTCCGTAACGGGCAATCAGATCAACCTCGCGCAGACAGGCCGACATGCGCGTAGCAACACTGCGCAGCACTGCATCACCGGCAGCATGGCCATATGTATCATTAATAAACTTGAACCGATCCAGATCAACAAACATCACAGCCAGCTTCGCTTTGCGCCGCTGTGCATGAGCAACAGCCATCTCCAGTCGATCCAGAAACATATAGCGATTGGAAACGCCGGTAAGCGTGTCCCTGTGAGCAAGATGCTCCAGCTCCTTCTCCGCGAGCTTGCGCCGGCGGATCTCCTCCATCATAACAGCGCTTTGCTGCTCCAGGCGCTCGACATGGTCTTTTATTTCAGAATGGATACGCGCATTTTCAATCGCGAATCCGACCTCGTGAATCATGATGGCAGCCAGATCTACATCGTCCTGATGAAAGCTTTCATCATTATCCTTGTGCGCAAGGTTGAGTACGGCGACCAATTTATTACCGGCACGCACCGGTAGCGACAGAAACGATGGCGAGCCATATTTCGGATCATTCTTTTTCCGGGTGCGTTCATCTGTTTCAACATCATCCACCAGCAACGACGTTGTAGAGCCATCAATAACAAAGCGAGAGATGGAATCCTTTATCGCGACCTTGCTACCGACTATGTCCTGGCCTGCAAGACCTCTGGAACAGATAATATGAAAGTTTTCACCCTCCTCATCCACGAGGAACACCGAACCTATATTGGCTTTGTTCACCTGCATGATTTTATCGAGCAGAATACTGAGCAGCATATGCATATCCAGATTGGAGCTCGCCTCAGCGGACAACTCCTTGATCAACAGCAACTCAAGCGCCCGTCGCTGGAGATCACTACTGGCTTGTTTGTATTGCTCCAGCATGGTGCCGAAGCTGCCTACAATGCCGCGCAGCTCGTATGCACCCTGAAGCTCATTCAACTCCCCCAGAGCATGCTCTCCCCCTTCCATCATCGCCGATGAAATCATGGAGAGCTTCGAAAACATATTCTGCAGCAGCGCCAGCACGCCAAGCGTAATAATTAAAGAGAACAGGTATGGCACAATATATTGCGCCTGAAACAGCTCAGACAATGAACTCATATTGCTCGCGATATAGAGAAAGACAGCAGTCGGGGTAAGCAACAACAGCATGGCAAACACCCGGAACTGATCGCTTAGGCGTTTATCTTCAATACTGTATTTGCTGGTCCACCTATCAACCACGCCGATGTCACCTCCTGTTGTGTTATGACAGTCGATAGATTATTACGAGCATTTCAAATATATCAAGCAACGGCTGTCACAATACAAACGACTGCCCCGCTCACGCGTCATACGTTCAATGCAGGCATCGTTTACAAAACCCGCCTGCTATCTGAAATTCCTCTGCATGCTGCTGTTCCGGGCAGAATCTTCAGCGAATGAAAACCCAGTGATCGCCTTCACTCATCTCCGCTGAATAGCGATAATCAGCCAGATCAAAACCCTTGATCTGTTCCGGCTCACTCAGGGCATTCTGAATAATATAACGACTCATTAGCCCTCGTGCTTTCTTGGCACTGAAGCTGATGATTTTGTATTGGCCGTTTCTATTCTCCTTGAATACCGGCGTAATGATGCGCCCGTTTATACTGGCCTGCTGCACTGCCTTGAAGTATTCGCCGGAAGCCAGGTTGATCAGGATATCATCGCCCTGTTCCACCAGCGCGCGATTAAGCGCGTCGGTAATAATGCTCCCCCAGAAAGCATACAGATCGCGACCGCGTGCATTGGTCAACTTTGTGCCCATCTCCAGCCTGTAGGGCTGCATCAGATCCAGAGGACGCAGCAGACCATAGAGGCCTGAGAGGATACGCAGATGAGACTGGGTAAAATTCAGTTCATCAGGCGTAAGCGAGTCGGCGTCCAGACCCTGGTAGACATCTCCGCGAAACGTAAAGATGGCTTCTCTGGCATTATCGGGCGTAAACGGCCTCTGCCACGTCTGGAATCGTTGCATGTTCAAGTCGGCCAGCGCCATCGACAGATGCATCAGTTCGGCCACCTGAAAACTGTCCATATCACGCATCATCGCAGCCAGTTCAGCGGCGTGATCAAGCAGTTCAGGCTGCCTGTAGCAGGTCGTTGCAGCACCGGTATGGTTATCGAGTTTCTTGGCGGGAGAGATAATAATCAGCATCGCGACATGCTATGGCTTGATTTGCAGAAAGGAAAACGCCAGCTTAATGGGATGATGTCGGAAGATATGCCAACACAACATGAAGCGTTAATGCTGCAGGCTATTGAGCTGGCCCAGCGAGGCGGGGGTACAACCCACCCGAATCCGCGGGTTGGCGCTGTTGTCGTCAACCGCGGAGAGGTCGTCGGCGTAGGCTGGCACAAACGGGCGGGCGGGCCTCACGCTGAAGCCGTGGCACTGCAGGTAGCCGGCAAAAGAGCACGCGGCGGCACACTCTATGTCACGCTGGAACCCTGTTCCGCGCACGGACGCACACCTGCCTGTACCGAAGCCATCCGGCGTGCCGGCATCAAACATGTGGTTTATGCCTCACCCGATCCGAACCCGCAGATGTCCGGTGGCCACAAGATTCTGGAAGCCGCAGGCATCAGCGTTACAGCCGGCGTACTGCGTGAGCAGGCAGAAGCCCTGAATATCCCGTTCTTTCATTACCTGCGCACCGGCAGGCCCTATGTGATCGCCAAGGCAGCCATCTCGCTGGATGGCAAAATGGCTACCCGCACACACCATTCACAGTGGATCAGCGGCGAGGCATCGCGCCTGCATGCACAGGGACTCAGAGCGGCCAGCGATGCCATTATCGTCGGCGCAGGCACGCTCAAGCATGACAACCCCTCATTGACCGTCCGCGGCGTCCCTGCCGTCGGTGATGTACCGTTGCGGGTAGTGATGTGCTTTGAAACCCCTAAGTTTTTTGCCGACTGCAAACTGCTTTCAGCAGAGGCGCCGACACGATTTTATGTGCGTAGCATCAATACGCATACGGAACAGTGGCGCGAGGCCGGCATCGAGGTCGAACAGGTTACCTCTCTGGCCGGTGTACTCAAACATCTGGCCGAGGATGGTCGCCTGATGCTGCTGCTGGAGGGTGGCGGTGAGTTGCACGCCTCTTTTCTTGAAGCACGCTTTACCGATGAGCTGGTACTCTATCAGGCGCCCATTCTGATCGGCGGTCGCGATGCTATCCCGCTATGGTCCGGTCAGGGTGTGGACAGCGTTGATCATGCTCCGCATCTGGAGCAGATCGAGCGCCGGATACTGGGGGTCGATCAGATGATTCGCGGCCGGGTAATCTACCCCGACTGAGCAACCTATAGCCGGTTGCATCATGATCTCCCGAACCGGCCGCCCTGCCCCCGTATATCTGCAACAACTGCCGCTGCTATTGCCTGTGAACGCATGGGTGAGCGGGCTGGCGCTGGCCCGTAGCGATGTAATAGCGCTCTACCCTGCAGCAATCATACTGGCTCTGCTGTTCCTGCTGCTGCTCGCTCTGCGTTATCGCGTATCGGCTCTGCTACTGCTGCTGGCTGCCCTCTGGGGTACCGGAGACCTGCTGTTGGATGCAGGTAAGGTAGCAGCAGATGACAGTTGGCTGGCTGCGCCGACAGCCTGTTCGGCCCGTATACAGAGCATTCAGCGCACCCCCTCCTTTACGCGTCTGTTATTATATGATGTGCGCCGCAGTGACGGCGCCAGACTGACCGGCAATGCTCTGCTCTATATTTACCCGAAAGAATCTGGCGACCACCAGTCACTTCTGCGCGCCGGTGACACCATTGCTTTCCATGCCCGCTGGCACCTACCACACAACAGACACAATCCCGGCGCCTTCGATTACAGCGCCTGGTGCTTTGATCATCATATTGCCCTGCTGGGCAGCGAACGCGGACATCTACAACGGCTGGCGCGCGGTTCATCTGTATTACAACAGGGACGCGAGCGCATTGAGCGTGCGATCACCGGCTTGCCCGATGAACCGGCAGCCATCCTGCGGGCGCTGTTGCTCGGCGATCAGACACAGCTGTCCGTTTCCGTAAGGAGTGCCTTTGCGGCCACGGGAACCGCGCATCTGCTGGCTATTTCAGGCATGCATGTAGGCATGACTGCGGCGTGGGCCATGGCGCTGCTCTGGTGGCTGCTGACCCGTCGGGAGGCGTGGATCGTCCAACTGCCGGTACGCGGACTGGCCATGTTCGGCGGTTTACTGGCAGCCATGAGCTACGCACTGATCGCCGGCTGGCCACTGCCTGCCGTACGCTCCACCATGATGCTGGCTGCCGCTGTGCTGGCATGGTTTCTCTCCGAGCGCAATGCGCCGATGAATATTCTGCTGGCGGCTCTGGCCCTGATTCTGCTCGTCGATCCGACTGCGATAACCTCGCTCTCGTTGTGGCTCTCCTTTTCGGCAACTGCAGCACTACTGCTCTGGGCTGTTCAGAGCAGAGCAGATCATGCCCTGCAGGCAGCCGGGCGCAGGCAGCGACTGATTACGGCCATTACCACACTGGCCTGGGTATCACTGGTCGCAACACTGGCCACACTGCCGATCACGCTGGCTACTTTCGGCAGATTGCCTGTCTACAGCATACCGGCCAACCTGCTGCTGGTGCCTATATATGCACTGTTGGTGATGCCTGCTGCACTACTGGCAGAGCTGACAGCCCTGTTCAACCTGCCGACTCTTGCCGGCGGATTCATGCAGATTGCCGGCATGGCTGCGGAGGCCGGCCTGCACCTGCTGCAGCGGATGACACACTTACCAGCCGGCAACCTATGGGCTGTCCATCCACCATTGTGGCTGGGCGGACTCTATTTGGCCGGCATGCTGTTCGCCGGCAGACAGGCTTTGCACAAACGCAAGCTGCAGGCTGCCCTCTCGGCTCTGCTGGTTATCGGCCTCTACTCAAGCGCAGTGTTGCATGAAAGCAGTATCGATGCGCCCCGGTGGGTGGTCTGGGATGTCGGTCAGGGTGCGGCCTCCACTCTGCTACTGCCCGACAAGCGCGTAGTTGTAATCGATGTGCCGGGGCGTACAGGCAGCCGCTTCAACGGCGGAACCAGCGTGGCAAGCGGATTGCGCTTTCTCGGCTTCACGCACGTGGATCTGCTGATTCTGAGCCATACCCAATCCGACCACCTGGGTGGCGCCCTCTCCCTGTTACATTCGGTCAACAGTACCGGAGAAATCTGGCTGCCGGATGTGCCTGCTGCACACAAGGATGCGCGGGTACTGGCTATCGTCGATGCTGCGCGGGCGCAGGGCACGCCTGTTCGCTGGCTGGCCAAAGGCGATACGCGCCGGCTAGAGACAGACACCGCAGGAAAGAAATCCGCCACCCGATTCAATATCCTGTGGCCACCACGCGGATTTGCGCCAAGCAATGAGAACAATACGTCGCTGGTGGTATCCGTTACTGTTGCCGGAGAGACAGAGCTGTTATGGCCGGGCGATATTGAAGCGAGCAGTGAGAGAGAACTGTTTAAAGCAGGTTTATCACCGGTTCATGCCATGCTCATGCCGCATCACGGCAGCAGAACATCGAGCAGCCCCGGTTTTATCGGCGCACTGACTCCTGAGCTGGCTGTCGCACAAGTTGCAGCGCATAACCGTTACCGCTTTCCGGCAGCCGATGTGATTGCCCGCTACCGGGCAATCGGGACGCAGGTAGCCAGTACCGCTAACGGCGCCATCATCGTGCGCTGGCACGGCTCACACCCGTACACCCTGCAGCCAGAGAAACGGGAAACATCCAGACGCATGCTGGCGCGCTACTGGTGGCAAAGATTACACGCAAAGTAGCTGAGTGACTTTTGGTCGCTCATCATGATAATTGCCGCGACAGTTACTTATCCGGTCCGGATAATACATGGAGGCACAAGTGATAGAATTTATTCAACAGGGCGGCACGGTAATGTATTTCCTGCTGGCAACATCTATCCTGTCTTTAACAATTATCTTCGAACGCGCATGGAGCCTGCGTCGCTCTGTCGTCATTCCACTGAATGTGGTCAATCAGGTGGAAACATCCGTACGTGACGGCGATGTAAAATCGGCCATGACATTCTGCCAACATCATAATACAGCCATGAGTCGTATCCTGTGGGTAGCACTGGCCAACCGCGGCGTAAATCGCTCGGTGATGAAAGAGATACTGGAAGAGTCCGGACGTCAGGAGGTGGCACACCTGGAACGTTTTGTCGGCGTACTCGGCGTGGTCGCCGCCATTGCACCGCTGCTCGGCCTGCTCGGTACCGTCATCGGTATGATTGAGGTGTTTCAGCAGATTTCGCTGGTCGGCGTCGGCAAGGCGGATGTGCTGGCCGGCGGCATCTCCAAGGCTCTGAATACCACCGCCTTCGGACTGGTCGTAGCCATCCCCTCAATGGTTGCCTACCGTTATTATGAATCACGCGTGGACCGCTTTGTGTTGGAAATCGAGCATCATGCACTGCGCTTTGTTGAGCTGCTGAAGGGAGAGCGTGCGTGAATCTACGCCAGAAGAAGCGTCCCGATTATATGGTGGACATTGCACCGCTGATTGACGTCGTTTTTCTGATGCTGATTTTCTTCATGGTCTCCACGACGTTCAATGTGACATCCAGCCTCAAGCTGGAGCTGCCATCGAGCCATGCCACCGCCCAGCAGAAGGAGGTCAAGCAGCTTACCATTGCCATCAATGCCGATGGAAAACTGTTTGTGCAGGACAAGCCGGTAGCCGATTCAGAGCTGCGCTCCCGCATCCTCAATGCCACACATGGCGACCCGAATATGCGCGTGGTACTGCGCGCGGATTCGGAATCACATCACAAGCGCACGGTTTTCGTACTCGATACCCTGCAGGGACTGAATATCAGCAAAATCGGCATCGCCACCATCTCTCCGGATGATCAGGGGAATCAGTAATGCGGATCGTACAAAAATTCGGCGGTACGTCGGTAGGCTCTCTTGAGCGCATTCGCGCTACAGCTGATCTGGTTGAGGCAGAGCTGGCACGCGGCAATCAGATAGCTGTCGTGGTCTCAGCCATGAGCGGAGAGACCAACCGCCTGATCGGCATGGCAACAGAGATGGATGCAACCCCGTGCGAGCGGGAGATCGACGCACTGGTGGCAACCGGTGAACAGGTCAGTGCCGCCCTGCTGGCCATTGAACTGCAGCACCGGGGCATTCGCGCATACTCCTACAATGGCGCTCAGGCAGGCGTCACGACCAGCGGTGATTACAAACGCGCACGCATCAAGAGCATCAGCTGCGCACATCTGCAGAACCACCTGCAGGCCGGAGAAGTCCCGGTCGTCACCGGTTTTCAGGGCGTGGACGAACAGGGTAATATCACCACGCTCGGTCGCGGCGGTTCGGATACTTCAGCCGTAGCGCTGGCCGTGGCTGTCGAAGCCGATGTTTGTGATATCTATACCGATGTCGATGGTATTTACACCACAGATCCCCGCATTGTCAGCAAAGCCCGCAAAATGGAACAGATCAGTTACGAGGAGATGCTGGAGATGGCCTCGCTGGGAGCGAAGGTATTACAGACGCGCTCGGTGGAGATGGCCATGCGTTACAATATGCCGATACATTTACGCTCCAGCTTCGAAAACATAACCGGCACAATGGTAGTAAAAGAGGATGATACCATGGAAAGAGCAGCTATTTCCGGCGTGGCTTACAACCGGGACGAAGCCAAGATCACGATACTGGGCATTCCGGATCACCCGGGCATTGCAGCCAATGTATTCGGCCCGGTGGCGGAAGCCGGCATCAATGTTGATGTCATTGTGCAGAATGTCTCGGCGCAGGGATTCACCGATATCACCTTTACCGTACCGCGCAGTGATTATCAGGCCACCATGAAGCTGATGCGCGACCTGTGTACATCGCTGCACGGACGCGATGTGCAGGGGGACGATGGTGTAGCCAAGGTGTCGGTGATCGGCGTGGGCATGCGCTCCCATGCCGGCGTAGCCAAAACAATGTTTGATGCGCTGGCGGCCGAAGGCGTCAACATCCAGATGATCACAACCAGCGAAATCAAGATCACCGTTGTCATTGAAGAGAAATATGTCGAACTGGCCGTGCGTTCACTGCACACAGCCTTCGCTCTGGATGCAACACCGGACGAGCGTTAACACAACCCACCCTTGCGTTATCTCCAAAGATAGTCTATTTAGAATCCCTAAGAGGAGAAACCATGCTAATTTTGACACGCAAAAAGGGTGAAGCCATCGCTATCGGTGACAATATTCAGATTCAGGTACTGAATGTAAAAGGCGGACAGGTGCGCATTGGCATCGAAGCGCCGCGTGATGTGCAGGTGAATCGGGAGGAGCGCCTGGAAGAGAGCGGCGGCACTGCTATTCAGGCTTCAGCTACCTGATTCAACCAGACTTGATGTAAAAAGGGGCTGACCTCTCTCGCCCCTGCCCCACTCTGTATAGTTACAACATTAGTACTAAAACCCGTTCACAGAGCATAGATACGCAATAGCACTTGAATGCGGCTGCTGTGTGCCTATGGTTCTTCCGCGCCTGAAAAGCAATCCTGAGTCCCTCATGAGGTAGATCTTGATTACAGTCATCCAGTTACCCGCTGCCGTGCATGCCCTGGATCTGTTCGGGACGGCGGTTTTTGCGCTGACCGGCGCACTCAGGGCCCTGACGCGCAAGCTGGATCTGATGGGCGCGGTCGTATTGGCTGTGGTCACGGCACTGGGCGGCGGCATGATGCGCGATGCCCTGATCGGACGTCACCCGCCTGCGGCCTTCGCCGATCAGACCTACCTGCTGATTGCCATCGTCGTTGGGATTGCCGTTTTCTTCTGGGGCCGCACCATCAGGGAACAGGAGAGCTGGCTGATTACCTTTGACGCCATCGGGCTTGGTGTATTCACGCTGGTCGGCGCATGGGTAGCGGATCAGACGGGGCTCGGCAATATCGGCATCCTGTTTATCGCCATGCTTACCGCCACCGGCGGCGGCGCGCTCAGGGCCATGCTGGTTGCTGAAATCCCGTTTATTCTGAAAAAAGAGATCTACGCTTCTGCCAGCCTGTTCGGCGCATTAACCTATCTGGCTCTGAGTGCACTGGATTGCTCAAACACCGTGATTATCTGGTCGGTGATGCTGATGACCACCGGCAGCCGCCTGCTGGCATGGCGGCTGCATCTGAACCTGCCCAGATGAGTGCCATGCAGGTGATGTGGGCTGATCTGATAGCCCTCATGCATGATTGGGGGCTTTGGCTGGCCATAGGATCTGTCGCCATATTCGTCATCGGCCTGATATCGACCCCGTTTATCGTCGCCCGCATCCCGGTTGATTATTTCACCCACGACAGACGCCGCTGTTTAAAGGAAAACCTGCGCCACCCTGCAATCGAAATGATCGTCATCGTACTGAAAAATATGCTGGGTCTGGTTCTGCTGCTGGCGGGTTTCATCATGCTGTTCACGCCGGGGCCGGGACTGATATGCATGCTGATCGGCCTGATGATTATGAACTATCCCGGCAAATACCGGCTGGAGCGCTGGTTTATTCATCGCCCGTTGATTCTGCATGCGGTAAATGCCATGCGCGAAAAACGGAACCAGCCGCCACTACTGCCACCGGGGACCTGACCGGCCCCCGGCAACAGCAGATGATTTGGCTTATGCAGTCACGCCGAGAATTTTAATCAGCGGCTGCAGATGCTTTTCATAACGTTTCCAGCGAGCAACCGCATCCGAATACATCTCGCGTCTGACCTGCGCCACACTGGCCGTAGCAACAACAGTGGGTGCCTTATTAAACTGCAGGCAGGCATCATTCCAGTCCAGGTCGCAGAATTCGAGCAAGCGCCGCGTCTGATCCTCCTGATTGGCCACCAGCTCTTCATAATCCATCTCGTACATAACCCCGGCCGGCAACACTGTCCGCCAGTGCTGCATCAGCCGCTGATACATACGATAGTAATATCCCAGCCGGCCCAGATTATAACCGAAATCAAAGTGCCCACCGCTCAGGTTTGCCCTGTAAATGGAGAGGCAATTATCCAGCGGATGGCGACGCACATGAATAATACGGGCGTGTGGCAGAGCGCAGTGAATAGCGCCGATCAGACGGAAATTGATGAGCGTTTTATCAATAATACGCTTCGACGCATCATCATCCAGCCGGTCAAGATAGGCCTGACCGGTTTCCCGCCACTGCTCGGCGGAAAAGGCGGTCATCTCCTCAAGCGTCAGCGGCTGATCCGGCTGCCCGCGATCAAGCAATGACTCCTCAAAGGCGTTCCATTCGCCACGACTGCCTACATCCGGATGTGCAGCCAGTATTTGTTCGGTCAGAGTACTGCCGCTACGCGGCATACCGACAATAAAAACCGGCCGGTCATCATCCAGGCTACTGGTGCACTGTAAAACCTCCGGTGTATAAAATGACATCACCGCGTCCAGATGGGCAAGCTCCGCATCAAGATTGTAATCCGAATATCGCTGTCGCAGCGTGTTTCCCTCTTCGAAATATGCGAACGCTTCACCGAAATGTTTCAGGTCTTCATTCGCCTTGCCCAGAGCAAAACAGAGGTAAACTCGGTCCACTGAACCCGGAGCACTCTGTTGATACAAAGCCTCCATCGTTTTCTTGTCCGCATCATCATCGGAGGTGAATTTTTTCATCTCCACCAGCATAGAGTAGGCCTTGCTATAGTCCGGACGCAGGGCCAGAGCTGCATGCAACTCATCCTCTGCCTCCTGCATACGCCCCTGCTGCATAAACAGCTGACCACGCTGAAAACGTGCGTCGAAATGATCGGCATCCCCGGCAATAAGTTTATCCAGACAGGCCAGCGCATCATCTATCCTGCCAAGTCCCTGGTAGGCGTAAAACAGGGCCATGAACAAATCCGGGGGATTCGGCTTTTTGCTGCGCAGTTGCTCCAGTATGGGAAGCGCCTTTTCCGGCTCTCCCATACCGACCAGGGAGGCGCAATAACCGAGCTTCAGATCCAGCGAATTCCTGTCATAGTGCATGGCGCTACGGTAGCGCTCGGCTGCATCCGTGAACAACTTCTGACTCAAATAGAGTTTACCCAGATTATTGTGAAATTCAGCTCTTTTCGGCGCAGCATTGATCGCCTGCACAAACAACTGTTCAGCCTGCATCTTGTCACCGGCCTGCACACAGACTATGCCGCGAATATTGGCTACATCCGCATTACCCGGTTGAATCGCTTCAATTTTCAGACACAGCTGCTCGCAAACGTCAAAACGTCTGGCGGAAAGAGCACTTGCAGCCTGCTCTACCAGCGCCTCAATTTGCCGTTTCTTGTTATTGGAAAGCTTCGTTACACGCGCCATTCAAGATACCCCACCGCATTACACATGAGCAGCTACCAGTTTGAGCCAGTAGTGAGTCAACAGAGGCGCCCGCTCACTCTGCTCGAACGGTTGCAGCAACTGCTCCAGCTCTGACAGGTATACATCGGGTATGTGGTAAATCGCACCGGAGGTTTCCCAGCCGGCCGGCGTTTCGATCAGGCGCAAGCCCACCGTATCTCCGGCATCGAACATACGACTGCCGTATGTATCGGCGATATCAATCACCTTGCTGTCACCATCGAGCGTTTCACGTACGCTGAAGCTTTCTCCGGGCACACAGTGATCCACCGTATACAACTGCAGCGGGCGCGACGGCAATTGCATCAGATAATCTCGCTGTCCCTGATCCAGTTCCAGCTCATCCGAGGCGAGAATCAACTGCAACGGGCTATCTTCACCGTCCATGTCGGAAAAGCGGCCTTCCGCCACCAGATACTCCAGCAAATTCACATCGTGGATACTGCGGATTTTCGGATCGGCACTGGCAATTCCCTGTCGTTGCTCATCGGAAATGTCCGCCAGCCAGACATCTTCCACCCAGCGATCAAGTTGCTCCCTGTAGAGGTGACTGACCCAGACGAGTGCATGCTGGACACCTTCGCGCCGCCCCATACTGGCCACGGCCTGATCACGTTCATTGATCATACAGCATTTTTTGTATTTCTTGCCGCTGCCACACGGGCATGGCTCATTGCGTTGAACTTTGCGGGCCACGGGGCCTCCCCTTACTGGTTTGTCTGCGTCCACACAGGCGCGGACGGCTTCCATAAGCCGTGATGATAGTGAATTGTTCCGCAGCTTTCCATGCTCGCCGACAACCCGTTCGTAACAGCGATGATACTACCCAAAGAAGCATGACTCGGGCATGCTGCGCCGATGCCACATCTTGTTCTGATCGACGGACCCAATTACGTATTTCGCGCCTTTCATGCCGTGCGCCATAACCTCACCAACTCAAAAGGTGAGCCAACCAATGCCGTGTTCGGCTATGTGCAGATGCTGCGCAGCATCCTCAAGGAGCTGGGCCCTACCCATGTGGCTGTCGCCTTTGATCCCAAAGGCGGCACCTTCCGCAATCGCATGTATGCTGACTACAAGGCCCACCGTCCGCCGATGCCGGAAGATCTGGCAGCGCAGTGGCCATCGATTTTTGATGTCACCGACGCCTTCCGGCTCAACCGCATCTGTGTCGAGGATTATGAAGCCGATGACGTGATTGCCACACTGGCGCGTCAGGCGGAGGCCAGAGGCTGGGATGTCAGCATCGTCTCGACCGACAAGGACCTGATGCAGCTGGTTGGCGAGCGCATCTGGATGCTCGATACGATGAAACGCAAGGATTACGGTCCGGAAGAGGTAAAAGAGCGCTGGGGCGTGGGGCCGGATCGCATTCAGGATCTGCTGGCTCTGGCCGGCGACAGTGCCGACAATATCCCCGGCGTGCCCGGCATCGGACCGAAGACAGCCGTGACCCTGCTGGAGGCCTACGGCGATCTGGAAGGTGTATTGACGCGCGCGGGCGAAATAAAGCAGCAGAAGCGGCGCGAAAATCTGATCGAATTTGCCGATGATGCACGCCTCTCCTACCGTCTCGTGGCACTCGATGAGCAGGTGCCGCTACCGATCGAGCTGGATGACCTGGCAGTCACGGAGCCGGATCGCGAGCGGCTGGCCGAGCTGTTTACCCGTCTGGAGTTTCGCCGCATGCTGGCTGAATTCAGCGGACCAGCAGCCATCGATACGCCTGTCGTGCCGCAGGCTAAACCAGCTGAGCCCGTCCGGACATCAACCCCTGCAACGGTCACTCCGCGCATCGATCGTCTGGTGAATGATGAAACCACGCTGCAATCGCTGCTGGCAGAGCTCTCAAGCGCTGAGTTGATTGCACTGGATACCGAAACCACCTCCCTGCAGGCACATGATGCCGAACTGGTAGGACTATCGTTTGCCACCCGGGCCGGCGAAGCATGGTATATACCTGTCGGCCATCGCAGCACCGACCTGCTTGTACCTGCGCCACAACAGCTGCCTCTGCAACATGTACTGGCAGCTCTGAAACCGCTTCTCGAAGACGCCGCCAAGCGCAAATGCGGACACAACCTGAAATATGATGCGCAGGTTCTGCGCCGCGCAGGCATTGAACTGGCCGGCATCGCTGCCGATTCGATGTTGCTGGCATACTGCCTTTATCCGGCCAAATATCCGCCCAGCCTGGACAGCGTGGCGGAGGATTATCTCAACTATCACTGTACCCCCTATAGCGAGGTGGCCGGCAAAGGAGCCAAACAGGTCTGCTTCGATGAAGTGCCTGTGTCCATTGCAACGCCCTATGCCTGCGAGGATGCGGATATCGCCCTGCGCCTGACCGGGCTACTGTCAGCGCAACTGCTAACCGAGGGTCGGCTTACCCGTCACGATGAGATTGAGCTACCCCTGTCGCAGGTACTGGCTGACATAGAGTGGACCGGGGCACATGTCGATGCAGAGATGCTGGCCGGGCTCTCAACTGGTTTCGGGCTGCGCATTGCCGAGCTGGAGTCTCAGATCCATGCCGCCGCAGGAGAGAAGTTCAATATCCAGTCACCCAAGCAACTCGGCGTTTTGCTGTTTGAAACGCTGGCCATCCCCGGCGGCAAGAAGACAAAATCCGGTCAGTGGGCAACCGGCCAGGAGGTGCTGGAAAAACTGGCCGATGAACATGAGGTACCCCGCCTGATTCTGCAGGTACGTCAGCTGGCCAAGCTAAAATCCACCTATACCGATGCCCTGCCGAAGCTGATTCATCGGACAACAGGTCGCGTGCACACCTCATTTAATCAGGCCATCACTACCACCGGTCGCCTCTCCTCATCCGATCCGAACCTGCAGAATATACCTATTCGCAGTGCGGAAGGACGTGAAATACGCAAGGCATTCATTGCTGAAGAGGGACATACCCTGCTTGCTGCCGACTACTCACAGATCGAGCTGCGACTGATGGCACATTTTTCCGGCGATGCAGCCCTGTGCGCGGCCTTTGCCAACGGCGAGGATATTCACGCCGCCACCGCAGCAGCGGTCAACGGCATTGCCCTTGAGGATGTGAGCGGTGAAATGCGCAGACGTGCCAAAGCCATTAATTTCGGTATCCTCTATGGCATGAGTGCCTTCGGACTGGCCAAACAGCTGAATATATCCCGCGGCGAAGCACAGACATTTATCGACACCTATTTCGAACGTTATCCGTCGGTACGCGGCTTTATGGATGATACGCTGGTACTTGCTCGTGAGCAGGGTTATGTTGAAACACTACTCGGTCACAGGGTCTATGTGCCGGAGATCAGCAGCAGTAACGGCATGCGCCGCGCCTATGCCGAACGTACGGCGATCAATGCCCCGCTGCAGGGCTCAGCCGCCGACATTATCAAGGTAGCCATGATCCATCTGCACCGGCGCCTGCGGCAGGAGGCACCGGCAGCAGCCATTATCCTGCAGGTGCATGATGAGTTGATCGTGGAAGCACCTGTTGACCAGATTGATGCGGTTTCAGCTATAATGCGACAAACCATGGAGCAGGCTGTTACACTGGAGGTACCACTGACCGTGGATATCGGGTCAGGACACAGCTGGTATGACGCTCACGGGTTATAAACCTCACAGCAGGTAAGATAATCCGGAGATCATATCGCTTCACACGACACACAGGAGGTGCCATGCCCGTTCAGGCCATAGTTGTTGTGCTCACTGTATTGGTGTTGCTGGTTGTCATCTATGCCGTCAGGACATTGCGCCATGACAGACTTTCATCACAACAGAGCCCGCGCCATGAAGCAGCCGGCGAAGCCGGCCTGAACGAAATGGAGCAGGCATGCCTGAAATCACTGACGGCGGTGGTCGGCAACGACTATCGCATCATCTGCAAAGTATCCGTAGCCGATCTCGTTGCGGCTAACATACCGCAGCAGCACAAGGGTGCGATTGCCGATTTCGTCCTCTATGACGACTCCGGAGAACATGCGGTGGCTGCCATCTGGCTGCAGCAGCCGGGTAACAAACAGCAGGCGGAGCAGCGCCGGCTCGTCGAGAACAGCGGCATCCGGGTATTCCAGTTGCAGCGAAAAACCAGCTACAGCATCATGGAAATACGTAATCTTCTCGAACCATTACTCAAAAAACCGCCCCCTTCACCGGATGAGTTGGTGGCAACCATCTCCATGGAGGCATTACACCTGTGCCAACGCTGCCAGTCACGCATGCATATCAGGCGGGCCGCCAGCGGCCCGCAGAAGGGCACACTGTTCTGGGTATGCGAGAAATATCCCGCCTGTCGTCAGCTTGAGCTCTACATTGAGTAACGCAAAAAAAACAGCCAACCTGTTCTCCCTGCCGGCCATTAGCGATGATGCGGAGCAGATCGCAACACTGGCATCGGCTGCAGGGATGCGTATTGAGCGCATTGTATCTCATGGTCACAGCTCACCGGCAGACTTCTGGTATGATCAGGATGAAGATGAATGGGTTATCCTGCTCACCGGTGCAGCAGGCCTGACATTTGATGACGGCAACCCGCCGCAAACCCTGCAACCCGGCGACTATCTGTTGATCCCAGCCGGAGAGCGTCATCGCGTAGAATGGACCGCCCCCGATCAGGAGACCGTCTGGCTGGCGATCTTTTCCAACACACCGATGCGAGCAGCGCCATGATCCGGGGCAACTCCCTTTGCCATTGCCGCAGGATACGCCTATCGTTCACTGATGCGCCGACACTAGTCGGTCGGAGGATGCCATGTTTATGAAGTCTGCTCTCGCGCTTGTGCTGCTCCTGTCATCATTGTTGCTTTCAGCCCCCATGGCTGCGCAAGCCACTGAAACTGAAATTTATTTCGTCCGTCATGCTGAAACGATGGGCAACATTACCCATAGTCATTCAAAAAAGGATGATCAGACACTCTCGCCTGAAGGCAAAAGGCAGGTGGCTGAGCTTACACGCAGGCTCGGGCAGCTGAAAATTGATTATATTATCGTCAGCCCCAAACTGCGCGCCCTGAAAACCATCCTCCCCTATCTGAAGAAACATCGGGTCACAGCTGAAATATGGCCGGAACTGGCTGAGTGCTGCTGGCAGAAGGATCGCAGCCAGACCTCCGCCTTCGATCTGCAACGCGGAGGAAAAATCGAGCTGCCTGCCGACATGCAGCACTGGTTCTCTTTTGCCGATAACGATTCACACTATAGCTACTATACACGCAACTATTCAGAGGGGATTCTGCAAACACTGATGGCTGCGGATCGTCTGAAAAAACGCTTTGGCCAGTCTGGCAAAACTATTCTGGTGGTTGGTCATTATCATGCAGGATCACGCCTGCTGGAAATCCTGCAGGGCATGGAGCCCATTGGCCGATACAAACTGGCCAATACCAGCATCTCCCATCTGGTAGAAAATCCGAATGGCACCTTCAATCTCCTCAACCAGCATCGTTAAATCACCCTGCATGGGCATAGTGCTGGCGGCAGGATGGATGGCCGCCTCCTGCGCACCCGCATGGGCCGACAGTGCAGGACTGTGCCTGCAACTCTATTACTCAAAAGCCTATACCCGCGCTATCGCGCCCTGCCAACTGGCCGGACAAGCAGGCAACAGTCACGCCCAATATGTATTGGGCGTGATGTATGCCGATGGCCTCGGGGTTGAAAAAAACAGCGCACAGGCCAACCACTGGTACGGCAAGGCGGCAGCTCAGGGCAATGCTGTAGCAGACTACAAACTGCAAGCCCTGCAGGCTGATACAATGCGTAGCCTGAAGATGAAAAACATTCTGGACTCCTGGCAGCGTAGTGAAACCGTCGTTTCGCAACCTGCCACCGCCCTACCCTCTGTGGCACAACCGGTTACAACAACATCCAAAACAGCCACGCCGGTTGTCGTCCCTTCGACTGCACCCGTTAAGGCGCCTGCTCCCAACGTGACCGCGGTGAAGAACGTCCCCGCCAAACTGAGTGATAAGGAGAAGCTGTTCCGCCGTTACATGAGCGAAGCCAAAACGGGAAACAGCCATGCACGTTACCTGCTCGGGCTGATGTTTCATGAAGGCGTCGGCGTCGAAAAGGATGATCTGCAAGCAATTGAGATGTTTATGCTGGCTGCCAGACAGGGGCTGCCCGAAGCCCAGTCCGCGCTAGGTCTGATGTACTATCAGGGTGTTGGCGTCAAACGGAATCTCGGCAAGGCCAAGCGGTGGCTGAATAAAGCCGCTCGCCGTGGAGATGCCAATGCCCAGTACTGTCTCGGGCTGATCTATGCCGATAGCGGCAGTCACAAGGGTGAAGTCGAGGCTGCGACGTGGTGGCGCAGAGCAGCCAGACAGGGACATGCTCAGGCCCAGCATAATCTCGCAGTGCTCTACCTTAAAGGCGCTGTCCCCGACAATGACGGAGTTGCCGCCATGGAGTGGTTTGTCAGAGCGGCGGAACACGGCGGCCCCGAGCTGCAGTTTAATCTGGCTCGCATCTATAGTGAAAGCAAAGGCGTCGTGCGCAGTGGTGGCGATGCCGCCAACTGGTATTTCCGGGCAGGTGAAGCCTGGCTGAAACAAGGCGATATCAAACATGCCAAAGTATCCGTCGACAAAATCCGCCAGCTCGCCAACAACCAGCTACTGAGTGTACCCAATGCCTTTCTTGCCGATGTGCTGGATAAGCAGATTCAGCAGGCTTCATCAGGCAGCTGATCAGCAGCAGGCAGAATATGGCATGTTCTATTCTTAACCAGCAAATGAGCTCTTTCCAGCCAACTTCAGACGGTCATAATTTTATAACAGCAGAAGGATATAAGGTTTGGCCCTTGCGTTTAACAGGACCTTTGATTTCGAATAAATTAAGCGTTTTAGTAATACCGTCATCGTCATTCTCACAACAGATAATTGCTATCCGTAGCGTTATCTATTGAGCGTTACTGTTGTTGAAATGAAAAACCGGGAAATTTCTCACTGGCAAGCGGGCGGCTGATAAAGAAGCCTTGAGCAATATCACAGCCCATATCGCGCAACATGCTGTAGTTCTCCTCTGTCTCCACTCCCTCGGCAATCACTCTCATACCAAGCGAATGCGCCAGACCGATTGCAGCCTGCACGATTTGGCGACTGCCAGCATCCCTGGCCATTCGAAAGACAAATGACTGATCAATCTTAATCGCGGCTGTCGGCAACAGGTCGAGGTATTTGAGTGAGGAGTAGCCTGTGCCGAAATCATCAATAGAGATAATCACATTGGCACCGGATAACCGTTTTAATACGTCAACTGAAGTAGCAATATCCTCCATCAATGCACTCTCGGTCACTTCAAGCTCGAGGTTCCCGTTGTCGAGATTACCCTGTTCCAAAGTCTGTAACACGACATCATGGAAGCCGGGCACCATCAGGTCATGTACTGAGATATTGACCGCTACCTTCAACTGCTCCATTCCCCGCATTGCGCACCACTGTGATTGTTGCGTCACTGCCGAACGCAGCGCCCAGACGGTCAACTCATTGATGATACTGGACTTCTCGGCCTGAGGGATGAACTGGTCTGGTGGAATCATGCCACGTTCAGGGTGCTCCCAACGCATCAGCGCCTCTGCCCCGACCAATGAGTTATCGGCGAGCAGCAGCTTGGGCTGATAGTGCAGCCTGAGCTGATCGGCCCCCACCGCATTGCGCAACTCTCCAAGCAAGGCCAGATTATCCCGGCTAACCTTATGGCTGGCGTGATCATAGGCCACAACATGGTGATGTTGATTTCTGGCCCTCATCAACGCCACTTCGGCCATCTGCAAGACCCGGTCCGGATCTTCGGATCTTTCGGAAAGGTGCAGATAGCCGATCGAAGACTCGACATGCAGTGGAATATCTCGATGGCTGAAAGCACATTTGAAGCTCTCGTTCACACCATTGGCGAGAGCTGCAACCTCGCCTTGCGACATCCCTTTGATCAGTGCTGCAAATTCCGAGCGATGCGTACGCGACAGGAAGGTCGCAGGAGGCAAAGCTGAATTCAGCCGCTCGTGCATCTGGGCAACAACACTGTCCGAAGCTTCGAAACCAAACGCCACCTCAATATCCATCAAATTGTCGCAGGATACTTTCATCAGCACATAGTCTGATTTCTGCTGCGCTGGCAATGCGAGGATGGTAGAGAGGTATTCGATCGTACTGGAACGATTCGGTAAGCCGGTGTCCCTGTCATTGTTGGCCAGATAGCGAATTTCATCCATACGCTTGCGTAGCAGGCCTACGCCATATCCAACCAATACACCTGCAGAGATGAAATAAAAGCTGCGATAAATCCAGTTAAGAGTCTGCTGTTGCTCCTGAGTTATTGTATCAATCGGCATAAACGGGCCCAATAAAATACTGCCAAGCAAGCCGATCAGGCCGCCACCAATAGGACCTAGGAAGTAACCTGCCAATAAAATCGGAAAATACATTGAATGCGAGTAGACATACTTGATGCCACCTGTGGCATAGACCAGCTCATAAACCAGAAAGGTCATGACAATCAGAAGCGAGGACAAAAATAGCACAAGGTTCCGGTTATACAGCTGCGTTGTTTGATCTGATGCCTTCATTATCCCACCCTCCAGGAATAAGCTTTTCAGCCGTTCCGTCCCTGGATCGGATAAATCATTTATCAGTATATACGAACTTTAAGTTTATACCTAATCGACAGATTATACAGGCAGCTTCAGGGACATCATATAGAATGATGTCACAATCACTGACCATCCGGGTTTAGCCGAAGGTAATCGTTGATTCAGTAATGAGGCTATCAGTCATCACTCTTTATATTCTCGACCTGCCGGTTTGCAGAAAAAAGCCGGGATCGGAAAGAGGATGTAAAGGAATCAGAACTCAACCTGCCCCGTCCTTATCCGGTTTGGAGTTGACATCTGTTGCGGCCGATTCAGTGACAGGCGCAGTTACAGGGTCTGTCGGCAGTGTTGCTGCGGAGGCTGCCTTTTTGCCGCCGAACCACTCGCCCAGTTTGCGGAAAATCGTTTTAACACCGCGCCACATCTTCGGCAGCAGCCAGATCATCAGCAGGATAAAGACAAACAGCAGCAGCAGAAACAGCGTAGGATGATGCAGTGCGGTCCACAATCCGGCAATCACGGCGACATCTTCGGTTACCGAGGCTGTCCAGTTGGTAAAGGGTTCGGGCGAGGTATTGATCAGCACCCGCGAGCCGGCCTTGGTGGCATGTGTACCGGCCGCCAGGCCGCCGCCCATGATAGCTGCAGCCAGACTCAGGGCCGGTGTAACATCGCCGATAGCGCCTGCAGCCAGCATGGCGCCTGCAGGAATACGGATAAAGGTATGCAGCGCATCCCAGCCGGTATCCACGCCGGGAACCTTGTCTGCAACGAATTCGGTGATGTACATGACCCCGGCAGCAAACAGCACCATCGGATTGGTCAGTATCTCCAGCCCCGGCGGCAACTGGATGTTACCGGTCATCCCCATCAGCCCTATCATCAGGATCGTGGCATACAGATTGATGCCGCTGGCCCAGGCCGCGCCCATACTCAGTGCAAGCGTTTGCGAAAGCTGATCTAACTGTTCCATGATTCACTCCTGCCATGAAGATTGTATGACAATCTCACATCACCGCCATGTCGGCGCAATGGCAAATACAAACAGGCATCATCAGAGCACGGAACAGACCCGGCCTTCAGTTTCTCCGGATTACTACAGCGCCTCAATCAACGAGGTGTTCAGATCCGTCGGAGGCTCTTTGCCCATCATCGCATAAAGTGTGGCAGCCAGATGGGAGAGGCCCGGCATCAGCGCCTTGTCATCACCATCCCGCGGCTGATGCAGCTTATAACTGCCATCATAGGAGGGATCGAACAGGATACATGGCACAGGGTTGGTAGAATGCTTTGTAGAGGCTTCAACATGGCCGGACTTGTCCTGCACCTGCATCTCTTCGGCATTGCCGTGATCAGCGGTAATCAGCGCACGTCCGCCACAGGCCTGCAGCGCATCGATAATCTTGCCGATCGCATTATCGACAGCCTCAACCGCGGTGATGGCCGGTGCGATCTTGCCGCAATGCCCCACCATATCCGCATTGGCAAAGTTAATCAGACCGAAGCCGTACTGGCCCGACTCGATCAACTCGACCGCTTTATCGGCAATCTCCGCCGACTTCATCTGCGGCTGATCAGCGAATGAGACCTTCTTGTCCGATGGGATCAGAATATAATCCTCCATCGTCGGGTCCAGAGGCTGGCGATAACCGCCGTTAAAGAAAAAGGTAACATGCGGATACTTCTGTGTTTCGGTCAGGCGAAACTGTTTGATACCGAGCTCCAGAATACGCTTGCCGAACGGCTCATCCACCTTGGTAGGCCCCATCAGCTGCAGGACCGGCAGATTACGATCCTCATCGTAGACCATCATGCCGGCATAGGTAACTTGCGGACGCACGCCGCGATCAAAGCCGCTGAAATCATCCAGCTCAAATGCTTCGGTAATTTCAATCGCCCGATCACCGCGGAAATTAACCATAACAACCGCATCGCCATCACTGATTTTACCGATCGGCGCATCATCTTCACCAACAATAACAAAACCCGGCATATCCTGATCGATCAGATCCGGCTGCTGCTCGCGCAAACGGGTGATGGCCGCCATCATTGAAGGAAAACGCTCGCTGCCTTCGCCATGCACCATCAGGTTCCAGCCTGCTTCCACCTTCGACCAGTCGCCATCGCGATCCATGATAATCCGCTCGCGTCCGCCGCCGGAGGCAAATGCGTAATCAAACCCGTCATTGTCGTTGATACAGGCAAAATCCGATTCCAGTTCGCATACATATTTCTGCGCGGTCTGAATACCAACATCGCGACCATCAAGCAGCGCATGTACATATAAACGGCGAATACCCCGTTCAAATGCCGCATTGATCAGGGCACGAAAGTGGGTCAGATGCGAATGAATATTACCATCGGAGAGCAGGCCGATCAGATGCAGTGCTTTCCCGGGCTCAATCGATAATACCTGCTCCAGCGCTTCCGACTCATAGAATGAACCATCGGCGATGGCCTTGTTAATGCGGGTCGGCCCCTGATCGAGGATCAGGCCGGCTCCCATTGTCAGGTGCCCCACTTCCGAGCCACCCATATCCTTGCCTGAAGGCAGTCCTACATAACCGCCATGCGTCATCAGCTCGGTATGTGCGTACTTTCCCCACAACCGGTCAAATACCGGCGTGTTTGCCTGTGCAACGGCATCCTCCGGTCCACCGGAGCCGATACCCCAGCCATCCATGATCAACAGCAGCACCGGACCTGTGGGTGGTGTTAGCACCACATTGTTTACGGAGTTATTCATACAGCTTCCTCATGCTTTATTCCAAGCAGTGCATCCACAGCCGCCCGGTCCAGCTCTTTCTTGTTCACACGCAGAAATGCGGTGTTTTCCTCAGGCACAACTCTGGCCTCATAAACACCTGCGATTTGCAGCAGGCCTGGCTCCAGTGCCGATGCATCCGCATCGGATGCAACATGCAGCATTATAGCCGAACGCATTGCCGGCATACTCATCCCGGCAGCCACTAAAAGCCATAGCACAGCCAGTCCGACCGAGCCGAAAAACACACCCTGCACATCATAATGACCGTAGCACCAGCCGCCCACAGCGCCGCCCAGAAACGCACCGAAAAACTGCGATGTGGAGTATACTCCCATGGCAGTCCCCTTGGCATCAATCGGCGCCATACGGGAAATCAGCGACGGCAACGTGGCTTCCAGCACATTATAGGCAACGAAGAACAAAAACAGACCGGCAACCACACTGAACATGGAATTATGCAGCGCTCCCAGCATCGCACAAGCAATAGCAATCAGCGTAATACTGGTCAGGAACACCTGTTTCATCTTCCCCTTCGACTCTGCCATGATAATCAGCGGCACCATAACAATCATCGCCACGACCAGCACAGGCAAGTAGACCCATGCCTGATGTATCGACTCAATATGCAAATGGTCGCGCAACACAAACGGCAGTGCGACAAACATTGCCGTCATGATCGCATTGAGAATAAGGATGCCGAAATCCAGCCGTAACAGCTGCGGATTGGAGAGAATACGTCCGAATTCGCCAGGCCTGGACTCGACATCGCGATGCATGCCGCTGTGATCGGGATTGGGAACCATCACATAGAGTACGCCGATACTTAGCAGGGCCAATACGGCAATCAGCCAGAAAATACCGTTTACACCAATCCATGCATCCAGCAGCGGTCCGACGATCAGGGCTACCGTGAATGATGAACCGATGGTGATGCCTATCATCGCCATCGCCTTGCTGCGCACTTCTTCCCGGGTCAGGTCTGCCAGTAGCGCCATCATGGCCGCGGCAATCGCACCTGAGCCCTGCAGGGCTCGGCCGATAATTACACCCCAGATTGAATCGGACATTGCCGCCACAACGCTACCGACCGCAAAAACAAGCAGCCCCGCAGTAATCACCGGCTTGCGACCAATACGGTCCGACAGCCAGCCAAACGGAATTTGCAGCATGGCCATCGTGAAGCCGTAAGCTCCCAGCGCCAAACCCAGCAGGGCTGGCGTGAAATCCTTCAGTCCTTCGGCGTATATCGCGAATACCGGCAGGATCAGAAACAATCCCAGCATTCGCAAACCATAAATACCGGCGATCGGAATGACCGCCTTGCGCTCAAGCGAATTCATATGGGCCTCCAGGGGGGATATAAAATGATAATGATTAAAACACTAACCTATAGGGGCGGCATCATAACAGTAGCGATGAGCAGAAGCATGCGAGAAAAGCGGCCCTGACATCGTAAAAAATACACCACCGGGGTGCGCTGAAAGCGCGAGCTGTCATTCATCTCAGCAGAGTTCGCCAATACTCCTATCGGCCACTCGTCTGTCTGAGTCTACAGAAAGCTCGCCCTCACACCTTTAGTTACCCGGATTTTCACACCGCCTACTGCGCCCAAACTGTCGCTTACCTGCACAATACCGGCAGCAATAAGCCGCCCACAGACGCATTCACTATTCGCCGGCAACCTCTTACATTAGGCTGCGTGCCGTGAGAGAGGTGCCTTTGAATCGTCCCGGAACATCACTTGTTCGTTTCCTGTTTATCATGCTGCTACTCTCAGCTGTGTTGAATGGCGCTGCATTCTGGCTTAAACGTGTCGGCTGGTATGAACCACAACTGCATCAGTACTATATGAACAACTTTTCTGTGGGCCTCGGGCACCAGTGGACCGATGAAGAGCGGAAGCAGCTGAGTGATTTCACCCATAACATTTACCAATCTGTTGGCAACGAGCGTCTACTAAAGCTTTGCAAGGCGCTGTGGATCGGGGCCTTTCTGATCATTTCGCTGCTATTGTTGTGGCGTTTACCGGATCTGCCTGTCCGGAAACCACCATGGCCTCTGGCATTGATGATCACTGTAACTGCGATCGGCAGTGTAGTTTCACTTATCCAGTTCGGGCCGGCCATGCTGCTCGGTGGCATGCGTTTTTTTTCATTCCTGATTATTGCAACGGTCGGTTACTGGGCTGTGCAACAAAAGAGCCTGCATTTCCTGGCTCAGTGTCTGCTGCTGTTCCTGCTGTTCCAGGTCTTGCTTGTGCCGACAGAAATACACCATGGCGTGCATTTGTTTGGTACCTATTTCGGTGCAAGGGCAGCCGGCACGATGCTGCAGCCAAGCAGTCTTGGGCTGATGGCCGTGATCGGCTTCATATTTTACCTGCAGTTTTCCAGCTACAGAATGTTGGCCGTTCCTGCCTTTATTGCCACAGCCATACTCGTTGTGTATTCACAATCGGCAGCTGCCTTGTTGCTGTTGCTGATAATCCTCTCTGCAAAAGCATACTTTCTGTTAGCTGTGCGATACCGAGTAGGACTTCTGTTATGGGGCGGAACCGCCTTTATTCTGTTTATCATCATGCTGCCCGGCATCGTGCAACGGCCGGATGTATACGACTCGCTCTGGGGACGACTTTTTACATTTGAAGGCTATCTGTCCGGCCTGCCTGATGTACAAACACTACTCTTTGGTCAGGGACTGGGTGCAGGCACCAATGCAGCACTGAATATAATGATGAATTGGCAAGGTGGTTTTCAGGAGGTGAAGATAAGCAGCAAGTTGTTTACTGCAGACTCTACCCCGCTGGCACTGTTGGCACAGGTTGGCATTGTCGGCGTTATCGCCTTTTACCTGCTGCTGGCATATGCGGCGTGGCGTGATGCAAAAGCTGCACCACTCTATCTGGCCATTTCGATTGCCAGCCTGACGACGATTGTTACTGAACTGTTTCCTGTTAATGTGATACTGGGGCTGCTTCTGGCTCGCAGCCTGTATCTGATGCCATCAGAGGATGGCGACAAGGTAAGCGGGCGTTTGCTACCTACTGCCGGCGAATAGCTTCAGCGTATGCACGTGCAATCAGGTGTTGCACCCAACTGCGATAATGCCCGCCGGAGTGCGGATTACCGGGCGTTAATGACGGGATGGCCGCAACCACGGACTGCTCGGCCGGATGCCAGTCGATAAATCCCGTACCGTTGGCTGCTGCCCACTGCTTCATCCAGGCATAGGAGCCGTCACCGTTAGCCGGCAACCCTGACCAGCCGATGATCAGGCGTGCATGGTTATCTGCGGCAATCTGCTGCAACTGCCGGAACACCGGCTGCTCCTGTTCGGCGACACTAATCCGCGGCTTGCCGGCAGCTGCCTTGTGATGTGTGGCAGCACGGCGTTTGAGCATCGTCCAGGCTAGCCGGGTCCGCTTGCCGATTTCGCTCTCGTGGCCCAGCCACTGCAACGGCCGCAACCAGATACCCCAGTTCGGGTTGCCATCGACAAGGTGGCGCTGGCGGTAACCCTGATCAAACAGCCGGTCAAAGCCACTGTAGCGTTCTTGCGGATTTCCAGCGAGATATCGTCGATCACCTGCCGATTGCCGTATTCATAACGAAAGCTGACATGCTCGAGTACTATCCGCTCTTCCAGTTTCTTCGGCAACACTCCGGCGGCCAGCTTCGACTCAGCAGCGGCATCGCACGCCTGCATCAGCTTCCGCACATCCTCGAAGGCAGGCAATTGATGCAGTAGACGCTGATAGGAGGACTGAATCGAGGCCAGTTGCGGCATCAGCCGCGAGAAGATCAGCAACAGCAGCAACAGCGTGGCCAGCGATACAGAGAACCACTCCAGTGCAAAGTAGAAGCAGAGTGAAAAGGCGATGACACCGCCGACCATCGATACCAATTGCGTCAGAGCATTGATCCGGGTGATGCGCAACACCTGCTGCTCCATGCAGCGGCTCTCCTGATCCATCTTGCCGAGGTATAGGGACTCGCTACCGAAGCTCTTGATCACCTTCAGACTGTTCAGATGCTCGGTAAACATCTGCATCAGCTGCTTGCTCCCACCCAGCTGCAGATACCCGGAGCGCAGCACCACCCGGTTCAACGGCAACAGGATGGCTAGCAGTACCACGCCACAGCCGGCAGCCAGCAGCGTCATCTGCCAGGAGAGCAGCAGAGAGACCCCGACATAGACCAGCACCAGAATCAACTGACTGAAAAGCGTCAGCATCGTGTTGGCGCACATACCCAATGTCGAGACCTGCTGCACAAGACCATGGATGAAATCGCTCATCTTCTGGCTGATGAAATACTGCCAGCGGCTGTGCAGCAGTGAATCGTACAGCTCATGCCGAATCCGGCAGACATACCCCTGCTGCACGGCAGCCGACATGACCGATTGCAGATAGTTCAGCCCTGCGACCACCGAAACAATCGCGACATAACAGACAAGGACCAGCTGCAGCGTCATGACAAGACCTAGAGCGGCAAACAAGCGGCCGATCATTCCGGCGAATTCGCCGGTCATCCCGGAACCCGTATCGAATCCAACCAGCTGCAGCAGAGGAATAATCAGCAACAGGCCAACACCTGCTGTTACACGCTGAAACAGCATCAGTGCAAACAGCAATGACAAACGGGTCGGCGCAAAACGAAAAAAGGCCATAACGGCCATCTTCAACGCCCGCCACTGCTCACGACGCATCCAGAACTCCGTTATCGCCGGGCTTGTTAAGCAGTGCCGGCGAGACAAAGGTGGAGACGATGGTAAAGGCGCGATGACCATCGCGACCTGTAACGATCCGGGGGCCTACAGAGAGCCAGGCATGTGCCTTCATAGCACTGCCATCCGTATCAGTATCTTCACTATCTCGAGCTACGCCCAAATGCATTACATATGGAATCCTGTAATAACGCAGCAGTATCGATGCCGCACACGCCTGCACCAGACATTTCGACTGCCACGGCGTATAGGAAGCCGCCAGCTCGGTGATCCGACCGATGCGCCAGGCACGCTGCCGCTGCGTATCACCCACCACCGCGGCCAGTTGCAGATTGCTGCAGTGCTCTCCGAGCATGGGCGCCATCTTGCGAAACGGCAACAGCAGCAGACCGGCACGAATCGGGCCGCTGATTATCCAGACCAGACAAAACCAGCACTTCTCCCTGCCCGGCATGCACAAAAAGGTGGTGCATTTGCGCAGCAGAGAGTTCACGTTCAGGCGATCTCGATCACGTTGCTGGTGGCCATCTCCTCAAGGAAGGTGAGCACCTCGCTGCGGCACTGCTCCTCTTCCACATCGAAATGACCCAGCAGCTCTGTGCAGATCGCATCCACGCTCATCTCCTGCTCCAGCAGCTCCCATATCTGCGAACCGACACCATTAAGGCCATAGTAACTGCCTTCGTTCACACTCATCATCACGGTCTCGCCATCCATATCGCTGTGCACAATCTCTGGGTTACGCCTTACAACGTCACTCATGTTCAGAGCCATAGCCCCCTCCTCCTCAATCCTTGTAGACAAGCATAACACGGGACTTCTGACAGCATGGCTCTATGCCTGTCATTATGCCGTCTTTACTTTCATGTCTCAGCCGAAACTATAGGGTTCATGTGAAATTGAAACAAACGCCTGCACACATCCGGCCTGCGGTGATGCGGATCATTCGACAGTCCGGCTATTGCATTGGGCAAAGCATAAAAAAAGCCCCCAATGTTTCCATCGGGGGCTTTCTATGTGGCGGAGCGGACGGGACTATTCCGGGCATCCTGCCCTTCACCCCTACGGGCCATCACTACGTGATGTTCAAACTGACTCCTGTCCTTTTGTATTCCGGACATCCTGCCCTTCACCCCTACGGGGCCATCACTACGTGATGTTCAAACTGACTCCTGTCCTTTTGTATTCCGGGCATCCTACCCTTCACCCTGCGCGGCCGCCGTCGTACCTCCGGCGTCCAATATCGCTCCTGCGATATTGTCGCACCCAATCGGGTTACTCCGGGCCTCCATGCCCTTCGCCTTGCAGGCCGTCACTTACGTGTCGTTCAGATTGGCTCCCCTGCCAATCTGTCTCGTCGCCATCCACTCCGCAAAAAACAGGCATAAAAAAAGCCCCCGATGTTTCCATCGGGGGCTTTTTTTATGTGGCGGAGCGGACGGGACTCGAACCCGCGACCTCCGGCGTGACAGGCCGGCATTCTAACCAACTGAACTACCACTCCGTGAAGTTACTGACTGGCAGTTCCTTCGTCGGGCCGCAACATAATAACTTGCGACCCCGAAATCAACCTAAAAGATTGTTTCGTTAATCAAGCCCTGAAATCGGGCTTAAATGGTGGGCGCTGCAGGGTTCGAACCTGCGACCTACGGCTTGTAAGGCCGTTGCTCTCCCAGCTGAGCTAAGCGCCCGAAAAAAACAAGGGCCTACTGCCCTTGTTCTTCGGAAAGCGGGTTACCCCGCCCTCTGGAATTACTTAACTGCGTCTTTCAGAGCCTTACCAGCTTTGAACTTTGGAGCCTTGGATGCGCCAACTTCGATGGCTTCGCCGGTACGCGGGTTACGCGCCGTTCGTGCCGCACGTTCAGCGACAGAAAAAGTGCCAAAGCCAACAAGACTTACAGCATCTCCATTCGCCAGAGTGCCTGTAATGCCACTCAGTACGGCCTCAACAGCCTCACCAGCTGCTGCCTTGCTTAAATCCGCAGCTGCAGCTACGTGATTGATCAATTCTGCTTTATTCATTATTCCTCCCGCTGTGTTCAATGGGTTGCGAACTATACGCAAACTACCCCATATCCTGTCAACCAATTTTTTTTATTTTTCTAGTGGGCAACAGACGAATTATCGTCAATGTATATATCGCCTATGCGTCCTTGCACAAAACTTGCAGGGGGGGACCTCGATCAACCGTCATTTCGAGGCTTCCATTTTGTTGGTGGTGAGATCGGCACGTCTGTTTTCCATGTCGATCGGCGGAACACTGCTGAGGCAGGCGTTTTGGGTAACCTGATGGCCCCGGTTTCGAGCCCATCACGCTGCAATCCTGCTCTTCAGAGGGAGTACTCCTGCGGATTTGAGATAGCACAGCCGTTGGATGTTGTAGACTGCTGCCTTCAGGCTGATTCGAAGCCTGGCACGTTCCAACCCGATACATCGTATCGCCTTGCCTCCCATCTGCGCCATGCTGGCAAACGGGTGTTCGACCCGTGCCCGCTTGCTCGCAATACGCCGGTTCCGCTTCGCCTGACAGGGCGAAAGCGGCTTGCCCTTCTTTGCCTTCCTCTGAATGTGCATGCGCCAGCCTTCCGACCTTAGCCTGTGTTCCCGCTCCCTGTCGGCATAACCTCGGTCCGCATAGACATCCCGGCAACTGTTATCACCATCCAGTACGTCCTCGAAATGCTTCGTGTCATGCTCGTTCGCACTGCTCACCTTCACCTTGCGCAGCAACTTGTAGCGATGATCCACGCTGGCCGACATCTTGTACCCGAAGTGTGACTTCCCATGCTTCTTCGTCCAGCGGGCGTCCATATCCTTCTGCCGACGCTTGGCCTCGGCCCAATCCGCAGGCGTCTTGCCCTGTTCAATGGCTTCATTCTCTTCCTTGCTCATGCGCTGTATCGGTGCAGAAACCAGTGTCGCATCGATCATCTGTCCACCGCGTGCGACATAACCTGCTGCATTGATCTGACGGTTCACCGACTCCAGAACCCCATCGTAGCAGCCGGCTTTCACCAGACGCTCCCTGAACAGCCAGATCGTCGTTCGATCTGGTATCTGGCTGCTGCGACGAAGACCAACAAAACGCTGAAAGCTCAGCCTGTCCAGAAGCTGAAACTCCATCTGCTCGTCGCTCAGGTTGAAATACTCTTGCACAATCATGACACGAACCATCAGCTCCACAGGGTAAGGTGGACGACCACCCTTGCTGCGGTCACGCTGCGGAAGCGACTGCTCAACCTCATGCGCAATCTCCGCAAAGTCGATCAGCTCATCAAAACGACGCAATACATCTCCAAGTTTATCCAGCCTGGTTTCTCGTTCCGACGCGGCAAAAAGACTCTCTCGTATCATCTCAGAAAACCTCCGTGCTTTGTGTGCATGATCTCATAAATGAACCGGTTTTTCGAGGTTCCCAGGGATACTCATATCGGCAGGCAATCTAGTCAAGGCATGTTCTAACACCTGATCCATATGGCTCACCGCATGTACTTCAATCCCTTTGAGAACATCCGGATGGATCTCCTTCAAATCCTTGATGTTTTCCTCCGGGATCACAGCCACCGTAAGGCCGCCACGATGGGCTGCCAGCAACTTCTCTTTCAGCCCTCCAATCGGCAAAGCCTTACCACGCAAGGTAATTTCACCCGTCATACAGACATTTTTCCGCACAGGAATGCCGGTCAGCGCAGAGACAATCGAGGTCGCCATACCCAGCCCGGCCGATGGACCATCCTTGGGGATTGCGCCCTCCGGCACATGCACATGGATATCGACCTTCTGATGAAAATCCGGCTTCAGGCCCAGTTGAGGTGCACGTGAGCGCACATAGGTCAGCGCCGCCTGAATCGATTCCTGCATCACATCGCCCAGCTGACCGGTCACAGTCAACTTGCCCTTGCCCGGCATCAGTGCCGTTTCAATCTGCAGCAGCTCACCACCAACTTCCGTCCAGGCCAGCCCGGTCACAACACCTATCTGGTCCTCTTCTTCAGCCAGACCGAAACGGTACTTGCGCACGCCCAGATAGGCTTCGATATCGCCGGCGTGGAGGGTCATCGTCTCATTCTCCCCCGACTGCACCAGTTTGCGCGCCACCTTGCGGCACAAACGCGCCAACTCGCGTGAAAGCCCGCGCACGCCGGCTTCACGCGTGTAGTAACGAATCAACTCCAGCACAGCGTCGTCATCCATCTGCAGCTGTGCATCTTTCAGGCCATGATCACTCCGCTGCTTGGTCAACAGGTAACGCTTGGCAATCTCCAGCTTCTCCTGCTCCGTATAACCGGAGATACGGATAATCTCCATACGATCCAGCAGCGGCCCCGGAATATTCAGACTATTGGCCGTAGTAATAAACATTACTTCGGACAGGTCATAATCGACTTCCATGTAATGATCGTTGAACGAGTGATTCTGTTCGGGATCGAGCACCTCCAGCAGAGCTGAAGAGGGATCACCGCGGAAGTCGGACCCCAGCTTGTCAATCTCATCGAGCAGAATCAGCGGGTTTTTCGTACCCACTTTTTTCAGCGACTGAATCACCTTGCCCGGCATCGAGCCGATATAGGTACGACGATGTCCACGAATTTCCGCCTCATCACGCACGCCGCCCAGGCTCATGCGCACATAACGGCGCCGGGTTGCACGTGCAATCGAACGGGCCAGTGAAGTCTTGCCCACACCTGGAGGACCGACGAAACAGAGGATCGGCCCTTTCATGCGTCGAACCAGACTCAATACAGCCAGGTGCTCCAACACGCGCTCTTTCACCTTTTCCAGTCCGTAGTGATCGGCTTCCAGTACAGCCTCGGCGACAGCCAGGTCACGACTGACACGTGATCGCTTGCTCCACGGCACATCCACCAGCCAGTCCAGATAGTTACGTACAACCGTAGCCTCTGAGCTCATCGGCGGCATCATCTTCAACCGTTTCAGCTCCGCTTCCGCCTTGGCAGCAGCTTCCTTGCTCATGCCTGCCTGCTTGATCTTCTCTTCCAGCTGCTGCAAATCGCCTTCGCCGTCTTCATCGCCCAGCTCTTTCTGAATCGCCTTCATCTGCTCGGAGAGATAATAATCCCGCTGGCTCTTTTCCATCTGCCGTTTGACCCTGCTGCGGATACGCTTATCAACCTGCAACAGCTCCATCTCCTCTTCCATATGAGCATAGAGTCGCTCCAGCCGGTCCATGACCGCCGGCATCTCCAACAACGCCTGCTTCTCCTCCACCTTCAGATTCAAATGCGACGCAATGGTATCCGCCAGCTTATCTGCCTCTTCAACAGCAGAGACAGAGACCATCACTTCCGGAGGCAGCTTCTTGTTCAGTTTAACATAAGCTTCGAATTTCTGGACGAGGGAGTGCGCCACCGCATCCAGCTCAGGCGGTTGATCAACCGGCGCAAGCAGCGGCACGTAACTGGCAGTAAGATAGTCAGCATCAGCGTGGATGGATTGCACGGCAACACGATCACCGCCCTCCACCAGCACCTTGATGGTACCGTCGGGCAATTTCAACAGCTGCAGTACATTGCCGATCGTACCAATATGATACAGATCATCGCCCTGAGGATCGTCGAGTGCGGCATCCTTCTGCGCCAGCAACAGTACTTTCTTGCCCGAAGCCATGACTTTTTCCAGTGCCTTGACCGATTTTTCCCGGCCGACAAACAGGGGCACAATCATGCATGGAAAAACAACAATATCCCTTAACGGCAGCACCGGCAGCAGGTCTGAAATCGCCTCATTGGCATCGGTTGCATTATCTTCATTATTGGTCCATTCAGCCATGTGATTCTCCTGATAAAACAACATGAGTTCGGGAGCATTGTCCGAAAACAGAACCGCCCGACTGACGGGCGGTCAATAGTGATGGCGCCATGAAAAGGCAACTCATCGGAGTAGTGATGCGCTTATAAAACAGTCAGCAACAGCCGCCTGCCGAAAAGAGTCAGGAAGCAGCCTTGGCCAGCTTTGCATCAGCCCCTTTCAAGACCAGTACGGGCTTGCTTCTGCCTTCAACGGCATCGGCATTAACAACACACTGCTCTACATCCGGCATGCCCGGAATGTCGTACATCACATCCAGCATGACCGATTCCATAATAGAACGCAGACCACGCGCACCTGTTTTGCGGGCCAGTGCTTTTTCAGCAATCGCCTCCAGTGCGTCATCGCTGAAGCTCAACTCCACACCATCGTACTGCATTAATGCCTGATACTGCTTGATCAACGCATTTTTAGGCTCTTTAAGGATGCGCAGCAAGGCTGCTTTATCCAGGTTACCGAGCGTAGCCACAGCCGGCAAACGACCGACCAGCTCCGGAATCAGCCCGAACTTGATCAGATCTTCCGGTTCAACATGGCTGAGAATCTCGCCGATATCCTTTTCATCTTCCGAACTGACTTTGGCACCGAATCCAATCGAGCGCTGTTTACCCTTGCTCTCGATCATCTTTTCGAGCCCGGCAAATGCACCGCCCAGCACAAACAGGATATTGGTGGTATCCACCTGCAGAAACTCCTGCTGGGGATGTTTGCGCCCGCCCTGTGGCGGCACAGCGGCAACCGTACCCTCGATCAGCTTGAGCAGCGCCTGCTGCACACCTTCACCGGATACATCACGGGTAATCGACGGCCCTTCGGCCTTGCGTGAAAGCTTGTCCACCTCATCAATATAGACAATGCCGCGCTGGGCCTTGTCCACATCGTAGTCAGCCGCCTGCAACAGCTTGAGGATAATGTTCTCCACATCCTCACCAACATAACCGGCTTCCGTCAGCGTCGTGGCATCCGCCATCACGAACGGCACATCAAATACTTTCGCCAGCGTCTGGGCCAGCAGCGTCTTTCCGCAACCGGTCGGGCCGAGCAGTAACACATTGCTCTTGGATATTTCGACATCACCCTTCTCATTATGGGCAATGCGCTTGTAATGATTATAAACGGCAACAGCCAGCAGACGCTTGGGACCTTCCTGTCCGATCACATAGTCGTCGAGGTAGGCCTTGATCTCGGCAGGCTTCGGCAGTCCACCCTCATCCTTCTCTTCTTTTTTATCTTTTCCTGCGAGCTCTTCAACAATGATCTCGTTGCACAGCTCAATGCACTCGTCGCAGATAAAAACGGTAGGGCCGGCAATCAGTTTTTTGACGTCATGCTGCGACTTTCCGCAGAAGGAGCAGTATAATGTATTGTCTCCGGTACTATTTTTTGTCGTCATTACCACCTCCGGCAGCAACAGCCTCTGCACGGCTGGACAGCACTTTATCCACCAAACCGTACTCACACGCCTGATCGGCGGTCAAGAAATAATCACGTTCCACATCGTCCGCCAGCTTCTCAATAGGCTGACCGGTATGCTTCGCCATCATCTCATTGAGTCGATTTTTCAGACTAAGGATTTCACGTGCATGAATCTCGATATCGGTAGCCTGCCCCTGAAAACCACCCAGCGGCTGATGAATCATGATACGTGAATTCGGCAGGGAAAAACGTTTACCCGGTGCGCCCGACGCCAGCAGGTGCGCCCCCATACTGGCCGCCTGACCAATACAGAGCGTTGAAACATCACAACGGATATATTGCATGGTGTCATAAATCGCCAGACCGGATGTAACCACCCCGCCCGGACTGTTGATATACATGTAAATATCTTTATCCGGCCCTTCAGACTCCAGAAACAGCAGCTGGGCAATAATCAGGTTGGCCGTATGATCATCCACCTGGCCATTCAGAAACACAATGCGCTCCTTGAGCAGGCGGGAGAAAATATCATAAGCCCGCTCTCCCCGCGACGTCTGTTCCACTACTGTAGGCACCAGATTCATAATTACTCCTTTCTATCCTGACCGCCTGCGCGGAATGTCCATCTACAAAGCTTAAGCAAAATGTATGCCTGCGTACAGGCGCCCTGCCTCAACTTCAGGTCAAGGCCCTGCGTCGCAACTTATGGCCTGAGCAGAATCACTCCTGTTCCTGCTCCTGCTGCCAGACGGAGAGCGGCTTGCTCACGCCGGATGTTTTGGCCTGATCAATGATATGCTGCACACAGGCGCGTTCGAGCAAACGCTCACGTATGGCGCCCATCTGCTCATCCTGACCATGCACCCATGCCTTGAACTGAACGCGCTGCTCTTCCGGATACTGCAGGGACTGGCGATCTATCTCCGCCTCAATTTCCGCTTCACTGACATTCAGGTCGGCATCCGCACGCACTTTCTGTAGCAAAACCGACAATTTCAGCCCTCTCTCTGAACGGGTACGGATTTCGGTCCGGAACTCGTCATTATCGAGCATAGCCGGATCCGGCTGCATACCCTGCTGCTTCATGTTCTCCAGTACACGGCGGGTGGTTGCGCGCATATCTTCTTCGATCAGCGCTTCCGGCAACACCATATCATTGGCCGCCAGCAATGCATCCAGCGCCGATTCACGGGTGGAAGAAAAAGAGGCTTCATTCGCTTCATCCTGCAGACGAGCCACAGCATCGGCACGCAGTGCGGCAGCGTCCTCAAAGCCCAGCATCACTGCCAGAGCATCCTCATCCTCTGCCACCACCGGCTTGCCCACGGACTTCACGGTCGTGGCAAAGCTGGCAGCCTTGTCCGCCAGGTGCGCGGCCTGATAATCGGCGGGGAAAGTCACTTCGATGGTTACATCGTCGCCGGCAACCTTGCCCAGCAGCTGATCCTCAAAACCCGGAATAAAGCGGCCTTCGCCCAGCACCAGCGGTACATCTTCACCCTTGCCGCCTTCAAACTCTTCACCATCGATCGAGCCGCAGAAATCGATATGCAGCTGGTCACCCGTCTCGGCAGCCCGCCCGGCTTCAATTTCAAATTTCACCTGTGATTTCTGCAACCGGTCAATAACAGCCTGTACATCAGCATCCTCGACGCTGACAGTCGTCTCATCAAACGCGAGGCCGGATAGCGGCTTGATTTCAACATCAGGCCAGGTCGTTACTTTCATGGTAAATTCAAAACCACTCGACGGCTGTGCGGCCGGCACGTCCAGCAGAGGCTGCACAGCAGGGATCAGACCGGACTTTTCAATCGCTGTTACATAATGGGTCTGGATCAGCTCGGAGACCGTATCTTCATGCAGCTTGGGCCCGAACTGCTTCTTCAGCACGTGCGACGGGGTCTTACCCGGCCGGAAACCCGGCAACTTGGCCTGCATGCTCAGCTTGTTCACCAACATGGCATAAATGCGGTCATATTCACCCTGTTCCACAGTAACATGCACCTGATATTCATTGGGGGCCAGTGTTTTCACTTCTGTCTGAATCATTCGTATCTCCATCCGCCATCCGGACTTTATTATCAGGCAACATAAGTGCCCTGTTTATTGTAAATATGGTACGAGGAGGGGGACTCGAACCCCCACACCGATGGTACTGGTACCTAAAACCAGCGCGTCTACCAATTCCGCCATCCTCGCGCATTTCCAACCATTTGAACAAAAAAGGAGCAAGGTCAACCCTTACTCCCCATCCAAAACGGCGCCGAATGATGCCACTGCCATGTGTTAAATCAAGAATGCCTGCTGTGATGATGCAGATGGCCTTTGGAAAAAAACCTCCGGGTGTGTACATTTCGCCGCCATTCCAGACAATACACGGAGCTTCCAATGCAACTTTCGTCCCTGACCGCCCTCTCCCCGCTTGATGGCCGCTACGCCTCAAAAACCGGCGACCTGCGTCCTATATTCAGCGAATACGGACTGATCAGGGCACGTGTCACCGTGGAAGTACGATGGTTGCAGATGCTCGCAGCCAATGCCGATATCGCTGAAGTACCGGCGTTCTCCAGCGATGCCAATGCACGCCTCGATGCAATTGTCAGCGACTTCTGCGAAGCCGACGCCATGCGCGTCAAGGAGATCGAGAGCACCACCAATCATGATGTGAAAGCGGTTGAATACCTGCTCAAGGAGAAGGTAGCCGATCATGCGGAGCTTGCCGCCGTCGCCGAATTTTTCCATTTTGCCTGCACATCGGAAGACATCAACAACCTCTCCTATGCACTGATGCTGAAGGAGGCCCGCGAGCTGGTATTGCTGCCTGCAATTGATGCGGTGATTGAGGATATCAGAACCGGAGCCCATAATTTTGCCGACCAGCCGATGCTGGCGCGCACGCACGGCCAGCCGGCCAGCCCCACTACGATGGGTAAGGAGTGGGCTAACGTCGCCTATCGCATGCAACGCAGCCGCAAACAGATTGCCGATGCCGATATTCTGGGCAAAATCAACGGTGCAGTCGGCAACTACAATGCCCATCTGGCCGCCTACCCCGCCCTCGACTGGGCAGCCATTGCCAAAGGCTTTGTCGAGTCTCTCGGCATCGCCTGGAACCCGTACACCATCCAGATTGAGCCGCACGATTATATCGCCGAGATCAATGATGCCGTCGCCCGCTTCAATGTAATCCTGATCGATTTCTGCCGCGATATGTGGGGTTATGTTTCACAGGGCTATTTCAAGCAGCGCGTGATTGCCGGCGAAGTCGGTTCGTCCACCATGCCGCACAAGGTTAATCCTATCGATTTCGAAAATGCCGAAGGTAACCTGGGACTGGCTAATGCTGTGCTGCGCCATCTGGCAGAAAAGCTGCCGATTTCACGCTGGCAGCGCGATCTGACCGACTCCACCGTACTGCGCAATCTCGGTGTCGGTTTCGGTTACTCCATACTGGCTTACTCCTCCGCGCAGCGCGGTATCTCCAAGATGGAGATCAATGCTGCAGTCCTTGATGCCGATCTTGATGCCACCTGGGAGGTGCTCGGAGAAGCGGTACAGACCGTCATGCGTCGTTATGGTCTGGAAAACCCGTATGAGCAGATGAAAGCACTTACCCGCGGCAAGGGCATCACGCCGGAGGGGCTGCGCGCTTTCGTGGGCGAGTTGGAAGTTCCGGATGAAGCCAAGCAGCTACTGCTGGAGATGACCCCTGCGACCTACATCGGCAATGCCGCTGCACAGGCGCGCGCCATCGACAGCTTTCTCGGCAAATAATTTCCCCGTTTATCATGCGGAGCTCCGCATAAAAATGGAGCGATACCGAATGCAGTGAATGGGTTGCTTTGGCTGCGATACAGTGCCCCACTGTTCGACCTCCTACCTGCATAAGAGTTGCCTCGGCAATCTGTGACTCTTTCACCGGCACATCTGCCTTGCCATACCCGGCAACAAGAGCATGCAGCCATGGCGATGATGATCCGGATTCCAACTTCTCCCTGATCTCCTGATAACGCTGAAAAGCTACTGCCTTCTCTCGCCTGAATTTTGCACATCACGCCTGTGTAAGCCTCAAATCAGATGAACCCCTCACGCGCGTATGTGAATAGTTCGGACTGATATTGGTAAAATGACGGCTTGCTGATAGTTTGGGAAAACTATTCAACCGGGGTTGAGGGAGATGGCTTTGGATAAATGCAAGGTTTCATCAGGAAGTGGTGAAGAGAGGGATGGCTGCAGGCACGATATTCATGCCAGAAAAATGGAATCCCTTGGTCATTTCACCCAGGGTATTGTGCATGATATTCGCAACTCCCTGCATGTAATCATCAGTGCTTCCGGCATGATCCAGCGTCGTACTGATGACCCGCTCATCCTGCAACACCTGACTACGGTAAATAAAACGATTGAACGCGCCAATGGCCTGATCGATCGTATTCTGGGCTTTGCCAATCATTCGGAAGATCACCTCGGCATCGTGGATCTGGCACACTCCATTGATGAATCGATTCAGCTTACCAGGCCGGTGTTTCCATCAGATATCACACTTGAATGGCACCGCCCGGCTGAGCCATTGCATATTCTTGGTGACCACGGCCAGCTGTATCAGGTAGTACTCAACCTGTTCAAGAATGCAATTGAAGCAATTGGCAGGGAAACCCGGGGCTCAATTTTGATCACTCTGGATAACGTCTACCCATGGGCCGAGATTCGCGTGAAGGATTCAGGCCCCGGCATTGCTCCGGACATCATCGATCAGGTTTGTGAAGCGGCATTTACCACCAAGGCGGATGGCAATGGATTTGGCCTGGCCAATGTCTTCAATATTGTCGAGAAACACGGCGGCACCATGCAGGTAGCAAGCCCCGCCGCAGGTGGCGCCGAATTTATTATCCTGCTGCCCCTGCTACCCGATCTGCATATCTGAACGCGATATACGTCAGTATTACATCAATGAGTAAACAAAATCGTGATGATCAATGACGCCGTCTGCCGCCAGTTTCAGGGCATATTCCGACTTCGGAACCATGCCATTGGCAATGGCAATTTCCTGCAGATCATGGCCGGTTTTACCGTCATGAATAGCCTGACGAATCGCATCATTGACCGCCAGAAACTCATACAACATCACCCGTCCCACATAACCGGTCTTGTTGCACTTCTTACAACCGGCTCCCGTATATAAATGCTCGGGCTTGGGATAGCCCAGGTCACTGATGATCGAGAACACTTCATCATCCTCAGGCACCGGCTGCCTGCAGTCCGGACAGAGCGTTTTGAGCAAGTTCTGACTGATCACACCAAGCAGGGATGGCGCAATCAGATAATTGGGCACATCCAGATCATTAAGCCGGATAATCGTATCCACCGCCGAGTTTGTATGCAGGGTGGAGAACATCAGGTGCCCGGTCAGTGCCGCTTCAATGCCGATTTCGGCCGTTTCGGCATCGCGCATTTCACCGATCATGATGATATCCGGATCGTGTCGCAGCACATTGCGCAGAATACGCGCAAACGTCATGCCGATCTTGCTATTGACCTGGATCTGGTTGGCACCGGGAATCTCCGATTCAACCGGATCTTCAATGGTCAGAATATGAGCCGGCAGATGTGAAATCGACTTGAGTATGGAAAACAGCGTGGTGGATTTACCTGAGCCGGTCGGACCGGTCACCAGCAGCAACCCGTAAGGTTTGCGGACCATGATTGACAGCTGCGCCAGGTCAGATTGACGCAAACCCAGCTTCTCCAGGTCAACCGCCGCATCCTTGTTCAATACGCGCAGCACCAACGATTCGCCGAATGTATTCGGAATACACGACACACGAAACTCGTACTTCTTTTTGCCGTCACGTAACTGTAAGCGCCCGTCCTGCGGCAACCGCTGCTCTGAGATATCCATGCCGCATAAAATCTTGATGCGCGCGGCAATCTGTTTGTGCGAGCCTCTGTCGAGCGAATTTTCGCTCAACAGTTGTCCGTTTAACCGATAGGCCAATGTGATTTTTTTCGCCTGCGGCAGAATATGGATATCCGAAGCGTTCTTGCGCAGACCATTTCGAATAATTCGATTGACCAGTCGCACGATAGGCGCGTCTTCCGCCGACTGTGTCATCTCCTGGGCACTCTGCGGCTCATCCTCCTCATCATTTTCCTGATGCAGAAACTCGCAGGACAGCTCATCGTCAGCCAGATCCTCCTTGAGAAACTGTGCGATTTTCAACTCTAACTGAGAGGCTTTGGCCATCACCTCGTGCACTTTTTTGCCGGTCTTGAAACTGATGGTATCGTAGGCCTCCAGCCCCATAGGGTCGGACAGGGCAATCGTCAGCGAATGGGCATCAGTATCAATCGGCAAAATGCCGTATTTTTCCACCACAGCACGTTCAATCAGTGCACCTGCAGCCGGGTTAATCTCATATGTCTCCAGATCAACCGTTGGCAAACGAAACTTCTTTGCCAACACATCGAGCAACTGATCTTCAGTAATCACTTCTGTACTGAGCAGTATCTCGCCAAGCCGGTGTCCGTGCGCTTTTTGCTCGTCCAGCGCATTCTTCAGGTCCGCTTCATTAATCAGCTTTGCCTCAAGCAGAATCTCACCCAGCCGCATTTTCCTGCGGCTCTGCATATGCAGGGCGGAATCGAGATGAGTATCCTGCACCTTGCCAGTGTCTATCAGAATTTTGCCCAGCGGTGTACCTACTGACCTGCTCTGCTCCTCCAGAGCCTCATTCACATCACTTTCAGTCACAAACTCATGGTGAACAAGCAGGTCACCCAGGCGCATACGCTGCAATTTCTGAGTTTTCAGAGCTTCGTCCAGGTCGTTCTCGCTAACCTTACCCTGATCTTTCAGCACATTACCCAATGAAGGCATCGAACTGATCTGAAAGTCCAGCGCTTTCCGGACATCCTCTTCACCCAGAACCTCCTGATCAATCAGCATATCACCGAGTCGCTCAGGCTTCTCCTGATAACGCAGACCATGCTGATAAAAAAAGATGCGATCAAATGGCGATGATTCGTCTTTGGGATAGGCATAAAACCCTGATGCATTTGACACAGCAGGCAGCGCAAGCACATCAAAGGTATCGAGGTTGACGGTGCTGATTTTCAGGTCATCCATATCCGATAATCGGGCAGGGTGCTTTATCGGCGCATCACTCGTGTGCTGCATCCCGATAAATACGATATCAGCTATATCAAGCTTACGGGAAGCCCCGTCCCCGCTTCCGATAAAATGCAATTTATGCATGATGGGCGAAAAACCGAGCAGATGCCCCACAATGGTTTCCCCATTCATCAGGTTGATTGTCACCGGCTGATAGCGCGGGCTCTGTTTTTCAGGTCTGCTCATCCCTGCCTCTCCCCCGTCCGGTTTTTCATCCGCCCGTCAACCACACCATCGACTCAACTCTTACCCTGTATCGAGCCATGTTCCACCCCGTCACCAAAACAGGCATTCCATACATGGGAAGGCAGAAGCTGGGAAAAGTGTTGCCATCCATCCTTGTCGGAAGATGCACTGATTTGATCAATCAATGCATCCCGCTCCTCTGTCCGGCCCGTTTCATGGTATACCTGCGCTCGCAATGCTGCGGCTCTGAGCGAGTCGGGCGACCGGTTGCTAACGGCTTCCAGCAAGCGTCCGGCCTCTTCATAATCACATCGTCCGATGCGCTCTTCCACCTTGTTCAGCAACTGTATCAGCTCATCATCTACTGCGGACTTTTCTGCCGGCAAAGTAGCAACATCCTGCTTCTCTGCGGCCACGGGCGGCGCTACCGGTGGCTCTTCTGCAGCCGTAGGCGCTATCGGTTGCCCTGCTGCTGCAGACGCTACCGGTTGCTCCTTTGCAACTGCTGCAGGTGTCACTGGTTGCTTTTCTGAGACTGCAGGCGCCACCGGTTGCTCTGCTGGTACGGCTCGACCAAACAAGCGTCGTCGCATGATCATCGCGCCAAGCAGCAGGCCTGCCACTCCGGCAAGCAATACATAAAAGGCCACCTGCCAGCTCATTGTTGGCTCGACTGGAACCACCGCCTGCGGCCGATTCCGTATAGCAGTGACATCGTGCTTAAGCTTTTGCATATCCTGACGGATCAATTCAACAGAACTATTGAGCCCGGCTACCGACTTGCCCAGCTCTGACATCTGTAACTTGCCAGCCATCAGCTCACTGTGAATAGATGTCAACTGATCGTTGGCAGCATCCGCAGGTGCCGAAGCAGCCCCCTGTTTGTCAGCGCCCCTGTTCAGGGAAATTTTACCGCTATATTGCAATGCCTCAGGCGGTTGTTTCGGTTCTGCAGCCGGTACCTCTCCGGGAGCAGGAGCAGACAGAGGCTGTTTCTCGCCTTCGACCAACTTCACAGGTTGACGAAGCAGTGTCGAGAACCGTTGCATCGCAGCGTCGTTGCCATAACTGCTCACCACACTGGCGGCCGGCACATCCAGCCATGCGCCCTCTTTCAGTTGGTTGATATTGCCATCTGTAAATGCCTGCCTGTTTTTATCATACAGGGCGAGCATCACCTGCCGGTTATTGAATCGCTTGTCCTTGCGCAAGCGCTGGGCAATACGGCCCAGACTCTCTCCGGAGCGGATCGGACCATAGCGCAACCTTCTGGACCAGAAGTCATCAGCAACCACAGATGTCGGCAACAGCGCTGCCGCCTCGGCTTGCGGGTGTAGCGGAAGCACGGCCGGCTGTTGCTCTCTTCGCGTCATCGCAGCAGCTTCCACAGAGTCGAGCAACAAGCGGTACTGTTTGAAATAGGTTCCACGTCCGGCTCTGGTAGCCTTGAGTACAATCGACAGAATCGGAGTATGGATGGCGGTGGCAGAATAGAGGTGAATCACCGCCCCGTTGGCCTGCTGTTCGGGTTTGGTGACCCTGATCCGCTCCAGATCAGGCTGCCAGTTCAGACCCATTTGCCGGTATTCATTTTCACTGGCCAACTCGACGCGCACCTGACCCACCTTCTCTGACGCACCAAGCAGCAGTGGCACCTCTGCATTAAGGGGTTCATTGAGATGGCTGTTAAGCATTAATTTGCCGAAGCCGAGTGCTGCCGCACTCCCCGGCGACAGACAGAAAGCAAATGCCAGCATCAGAAATCCGGCACAGGCCCGCCGGATCACACCACCATGCATCGGGCACACCTTTGTAACCTCAGCCATTGCCGTCAACATTGTATCTGATCCCTTCCGCCATGATACCGCTCCCCACCAGCACTTGCCCGTGCTCGCCCCTCTCAGCCATAGAGTATAGGCCTAGTATGAGCAAAGTCACTGCCACTCATCAAGCGTTTCTCTTCAACAGATAATCCATCACCAGGCGTACACCCGCTCCTGTCGCACCCTTGGCCGCAATATCGCTACCCTTCATATCCCATGCCGTGCCGGCGACATCCAGATGCGCCCATGGAATATCATCCACAAAACGTGACAAAAAGCATGCTGCCGTAATCGCACCAGCTTCGCGTCCACCGGTATTCTTGATATCGGCGATTTCCGATTTGATCTGCTCCTGATACTCCTCGAACATCGGCAACTCCCATACCCGGTCATGGGTATGCTCACCGGAACTCTTCAATGCAGCTTTCAGCTTTTCGCCTGTGCCGATCAAGCCTGTGGCCTGTCCGCCGAGTGCAACCACACAGGCTCCTGTCAGCGTAGCAAAATCAATAATTTCAGCCGGCTTTTTCTCTGCCGCATAAGCCAGCGCATCAGACAGAATAATCCGCCCTTCCGCATCCGTGTTGAGCACCTCTATCGTCACGCCCTTGTAGCTGGTAATAATATCACCCGGCTTGTAAGCCGCGCTGCCCAGCAGGTTTTCTGTGGAGGGAATCACTCCCAGCAGGTTAACAGGCAGATTCAATTCACACACCGCCTTGAACACACCCAATACTGCCGCTGACCCGCACATATCGAACTTCATTTCATCCATCTGGGCTGCGGGTTTGATCGAAATACCACCGGCATCGAATGTAAGTCCCTTGCCCACCAGCGCCAACGGAGCCTGATCATCGCTCCCCCCGTTATACTCCAGCACGATAAATCGCGGCTCCTTTGCAGAGCCCTGATTGACAGCCAGCAGGGCGGTAAATCCGGCAGCTTCGATGGCCTGCTTATCCATTACCGTGACATTCAGTTTATCATGCGATAAAGCTGCAGCCTGCTCTCCAAGAAACTCCGGCGTACAGACATTGCCCGGCTCATTGCCCAGGTCACGGGCAAAGTTCGTGCCGGCTGATACAGCTCTGGCACAATCTAAAGCAGCCTGTGCCGTATCCAGGTCGCGACGCGAGGCAATCATCACCGTAACCGAGCGCAGTCGTCGTTTCTCCTGCTCCTCTTTACTGCTCTGATATTTATCAAAACGGTACAACCCCAGCCACACACCTTCAGCCACAGCCTGCACCTTGTCCGCCAGCGAGGCTCCGCGCACACTGAGCTCGGAAAGATACAAGGCTGCATCCCGGGCTCCGCCCGCATCCAACTCCCGCGCAACCCTGGCTGACAACATGCGCAGCTTGTGCAGCGTCAACAGTTTTTCATCGCCACAGCCGAGCAATACAATACGGGAGGAGAGTGATCCCTCTACATGATACAATGTTTTCGATTCGCCGAATTTTCCGCTGACATCCTGTTTGCGCAAAAAAGACGGCAGCGCCTTACCCGTTTCCTGCTGCAAGAGCTTGCCTGACTCACTCAGTTTTCGCCCGCCAAGCAAAGGGATCACAACCGCGTCATCACGCTGCTTGTGTGCCTGTCCTGCTTTCACATACATCTCAATCATCTAGAAAACCTCTTTTTGGATAGGAATGGCTGCCTCAGTCCCGCCAGAATTCCGGAACGAGCATAACGAAAAACGTATAAATTTCCAAACGTCCGAGCAGCATACCGAAAATTAACACGCTCTTGGCCATCTCCGGCATGGAGGCATAGGTACCAGACGGTCCTACCGAGCCGAAGCCGGGCCCCGTATTGGTGATGCAGGCCGCCGCTGCAGAAAATGCGGTCACCATATCCACGCCGGTAAATGCCACCAGTATAGCCAGCATGATATAGCATACCAAATACAGCACCGCGAAACCCCATAAGGCCTCGGTCACTTCAGATGACATCCGGAGCCGGCCCATCTTGACATGAATCACAGCATGCGGATGCACCAGCCGCCGAATCTCACGCAGACCCTGACGAAACAGCAGCAGAATGCGAACCACCTTCATACCGCCACCGGTGGATCCTGCACAGGCTCCGACAAACATCGTCATCAGCAACAACATCGTGGCGCCGGGGGGCCATTGACCGTAATCGCTGACGGCAAAACCTGTCGTCGTCGCTACAGAGACCACATTGAACAGAATATCCACAAAGCCGTTTTCACCGCCAAGTCCGCTGTTAACAGAGAGCAGGGCAAAGATCACCAGAAACAACATGGCAATCCACAGAATATATGTCCTGAACTCCTCGTCATGCAGATAGGTGCGCAGCGAAAAACCGCGCAATGCCGCAGCAAAATGCAGGGTGAAGTTGATACCGGCCAGCACCATAAAAAACACGGCCATCAAACGCAGACCGGCGCTGTCAAAATAACCGAAGCTGGCATCATGGGTAGAAAATCCGCCAATAGCCACCGTACACATGGCGTGATTCACCGCATCAAAAGGCGTCATGCCTCCCGACCAGTAAGCCAGCGCACAGACCACCGTCATGCTCAGGTAGAGATACCACAATAACTTCGCAGTTTCAGTCACCCGTGCCGTTAATTTATCCTTGACCGGCCCGGGACTCTCCGCCTTGAACAACTGCATGCCGCCCACACCCAGCAGAGGCATCACCGCGAGAGCCAGAACGATGATACCCATGCCACCCAGCCACTCCTGCATCGAACGCCATAACAGAATGGAGCGAGGCAGATTATCCAGACCGGTCAGCACCGTCGCCCCGGTCGTAGTCAGACCCGATGCCGATTCAAACATGGCATCAACCACCGAAGGCAGCGTACCTGTCGTCCAGAACGGCACGGCTCCGATGAGCGACAACACCAGCCATGCCAGTGCCACAATCATGAATCCGTCCTTGTGACTGAGGCGGGCGGGCGAACCGCCGCCATACCACATCATCGCCCCGCCGGTCAGCATGACAATCGTGCCGGCTTCGAGAAACTCGGCCACATGCCCTGCGCCGTAATACATGGCCAGCATCGCAGGAATCAGCATGCTCGCGCCATACAACACTACCAGCACACCAATCGTCCAGATGACCCCCTTCGGGTGCATCTGTTAAAAGAATTCCAGATGCACGGCGAACAGCTTTTCGACTTGTGGTATCGACTCGGTAGTGGTGACCATCAACACATGGTCTCCTGTTTTGACTGCCACCAAACCATTGGGGATAATAATTTCATCACCCCGCATAATTGCGCCTACCACCGTATCATCCGGTAATTTCAGGTGTTTCAGCGGGATATCAAGAATACTGCTGGTTGCCAGGGCCTCGGCCTCCAGCACCTCAAGCTGCCCGTCAGCCAGCGAGGCCATGCCGTGAATACGCCCCTTGCGTATATGACTGAGAATCGTCGCCACAGTCGACAGGCGCGGTGATACCGTCACATCCAGACCGATCTGACGCATCAGCTGCATATAAATAGCCTTGTTCACCAGCGTCACCACATGCCCTACACCGTAGCGCTTGGCAATCAGACTACCCAGAATATTGTTTTCATCATCATTAGTCAGAGCCAGGAAATCGTCCATCCGGTCGATGTTTTCCTCCTCCAGCAATTTACGATCGAGAGCATCGCCATAAATGACAACAACATTATTCAGGTGTTCAGACAGCCATTCGGCACGTTCGGCATTAAATTCGATAATTTTAACCTTGGCGCCGGCCAGCTCCAGCTCCTTTGCCACCAGATAACCGATGCGTCCGCCGCCGATCATCATGACATTACGCCCGGCCGGTGTCTGGTAGGCCAGGTCAATCGTCTGCATCAGCGTATCCAGATGCTTTTTCTCTACCGTCACGTAGATACTGTCTCCCGCCAGCAGCACTGTATCCCCGCGCGGTACCCGCCAGCGGTTATTATGCTCGTGCGCCACAACATAGACACGCAGCGCCCCCATCACATCCGGCAACTCTTTCAAAGCCAGTCCGGCCAGTTTGCTTTTCGGGCGTACCGTCACCTCCACCAGCTCAATAGCGCCGTTAAAAAACTCCCTGGCATCCTGTGCACTGGAGACATTGAGTCGGCCCATCACCACTTTGGCAGCCTCACCCTCCGGCGAGATCATTTTGTCGATCGGCAGATCATCGCGCCCAAATAGTTCGGGATGCTTCACATAGTCCTGCTCACGTACCCGGGCCAGCTTCGTCGGCACTTTAAACAGGGAGTGCGCCACCTGACAGGCCAGCATATTCACTTCATCATTGGTTGTGACCGCAATCAGCAGATCCGCATGCGCCGTCCCGGCCTGCTCCAGCACTGCGGGATAGGAGGCCTTGCCACACACCGTACGCACATCCATCGCATCGGCAATGACCTGCAAGCGTGTTTCATCCTGATCAACCACACACACATCATTTCCTTCCGTCGCCAGACGAATGGCGATGTGATAACCCACCTCACCCGCTCCAAGAATTACAACATTCATAACGCATCCTTTTGTGGTGGGGTAAGACCAAACGATTTTATTTTCCGATGCAACTGACTGCGCTCCATACCTATATCGTTCGCTGTACGACTGATATTCCACTCATGCTTTTCCAGCTGTTGCAGCAGAAACTGCCGCTCAAATATCTCACGGGCTTCGTGGAAACTGTCAGCTTCCGGAATATCGGCAACCACTGAAGCTTGCCCGTTTATCTGCTTCTGGGCACCAGCCTGGTCGGGCGGCAGCATATTATCCGGGTTCATCTCTTCGCCGGGCATCAGAATATGGCAACGCTCAATATAGTTCCGCAGCTCCCGCACATTCCCCGGCCAGTGATAGGCTGACAGCTCGGCCACCACCTCCGGGGTGAATTGCACAGGTTCTCCGCCAAGCTCTCTGGCCTGCTCTCCTGCCAGCGTTTCGATCAACAGCGGCAAATCACTCAACCTTTCACGCAGTGCCGGCATACGAATAGAGACCACATTAAGCCGGTAATAAAAATCTTCACGCAGCTGCTCATCTGCCAGCGCCTTTTCCAGATCACGTGCACTGGCCGCAATCAGGCGCACATTGCATGGCAATATACCGGGATTACCCAGTCGCTGCACAGAACGCTCCTGCATCACGCGCAAAACCTTTGCCTGCGCGCTCAAGCTCAGTTCGGTTACTTCATCGAAAAACAGGCTGCCCTGATGCGCCACCTCAAAGCGCCCCCGCTGACTGTGCAGAGCACCGGAAAAAGCACCTTTTTCATGACCGAATAGTTCAGAATCCATCATATGGGGTGGTACGCTGGCCGTATTCACTTCAACAAACGGACTATCCTTTCGCCGTGAAGAGGCATGCAACAACCTGGCTGCCACTGCCTTGCCCGTACCATGTTCACCAAGTATCAACACCGGTGAATCGGACAGTGCCACGCGCCCGATCAGCATTCTGACCTCGTCAATCGCCTTACTGTCGCCGATCAACTCCTGTCGGCTCTGTTGCAACTGCTCCTGACGCTTCAGATCGACGTTTTCCTGCTCCAGGCGTCGCTTCTGTACAGCGTTGCGGGCCAATATCGCCAGACGATCGAAAGAGACCGGCTTTTCAACAAAATCGAATGCTCCCTGCCGGGTAGCGCGGACAGCGGTATCAATCGTGGCATGGCCACTCATCATAATCACCGGCAGTCTGGCATCAATCTGATGAATACGACTGAGCGTCTCCAGCCCGTCAATACCGGGCATCCAAATATCCAGCAACACACAATCCACCGCCTGCCTGCGCAGACGGGCAATAGCCTCCTCGCCGGAAGCCGCGCAAACGACCAAATACTCCTCATCTTCGAACAGACCTTGCAGAGACTCCCGAATCGCCTGCTCATCATCGACAATCATAATACGTGATGTCATGCCTCTCCCCCGTCCACCTGTCGCGGCAATCGCAAACAAAAATGTGTCGGTGCGGCTGCCGAAACCAGCAGCAACTCACCATGATGATCTTCAGCAATCCGCTTGGCTATCGCCAGACCAAGCCCTGAACCACTGGCCTTGGTCGAGTAATAGGCTTCAAACAGCCTTGATACAGCCGCCTCCTCAATGCCGTCACCATCATCCTCAACATGCCACTCAACCCAGTGGTCGGAAAGCACAGCATACAAGCGGATTGCAACCTTGTCGCTGCTGGCTGAAACTGCATTATCCATCAGGTTAATCAGCACCTGTCGAACCTGATCCGGATCGCAAGGACACTGCCAGTGCGGATCACAAAAACGCACCTCAACCTGACGATAGCCATGAAACAGGTCATTCATCTCCTGCAGCAGCACATTCACCGGTACCTCGCGAATTTTCGGCTGCGGCATTCGCGCCAGCGTGGAAAAATCAGCGATCAGGCGCTGCAAACGCTCGACCTGGGCAATAATAGCCTGTGTACAGGCATCGAATACCTGGTGATTATCCACCTGTACCCGAAACCGCCGCTGCAGACGCTCGGCCGACAACTTGATCGGCGTCAGCGGATTTTTGATCTCATGCGCCAGACGCCTCGCCACCTCGGCCCATGCCTTGTTACGCTGAGCTTCGGCCAGTTCGGAAATATCATCTATCACCAGCAGGTATCCGGAAAAATCAGAAGCGCTGGCATTAAGCCTGGCACCACGCGCCAGCACATGCACGTGCCTGCTCTCCTCCGGCAGACTGATATCGAACTCGCGCTGCAGGTGCTCCTCCTTCTGATGCTTCAGTTCATTATAAAAATCACCGATATCCTGCAAGTTTCCCTGACTGGCCTGCAACAGATCCACGCTGGGCACCCAATTTACCGGCAGATGCAGAATATCTCTCACGGCCTGATTGAGCAGTCGTACGCGCCCGTCACCATCAACCAGCAGCACTCCCGTATGCAGGTTGGCCAGCAGAGATTCCAGTACAAATTGTCGCTGACGGCTCTTGTCCAACGCATGGGTCAGATCTTGCTGGCCCTGCTCAATTGCTTCGGCATGATGCCGCAGACGATTGGTCATTTTGTTAAATGAGCGCGCCAGAGAGCCCAGTTCATCCTGAGACAACTCTGCAATCTCGACATCCAGATCACCCTCGGTCACCCGCTTTAACGCATATGCCAAGTCACCGATCGGCGCAGTCAGACGGCGGGCGAACAACAGGCCTACAAGACCGGCCAACAATACCACTACCAGCGTGACAAACAGCATGACATGGGTAAATGTCTCGGCAATCGCCTGTCGATTATGTTCAAGCTGGCGATAATTCCGGTAATCGGACTCTACCGCCCGGGCATTCTGGATCACGCCCGCCGGCAACTTCATCTCCACCCGCAACAGACCAACCACCGAAGTTACGCCGATAAGCGGTGCATAACCGACAGCCATTTCTCCGTCAGGGCCTGTTTTCAACTCCGTAGCCACACGCCCCAGACGCATGGAGAGTCGGGCCGCATCGCTAAGCGGCTCTGATTCGAGCGTGCTGAGCTCGCCGACCTGCACACCAGCGACCTGTCGCTCATTGAGATCAAAAAGTTCCGCCTTCTGCCAGCCCTCTTTCTCCCTGATTTCCGCCAGATAATTAGTGGTCGCACCGTATTCCATATTGCCACTTACCGCCGCAATCATCACTCCGTCACTGATATAACCAAGCAGGCTACGCTTCATATCCTTTTCCAGCCGCTCATAAAATCCCTGTGCCAGATTCAGGGCACGATCCAGCAGCGTATCCACACGCACATCAAACCAGACATCCATGCCCCGCTCCACCATCTGACTGGCGGCCAGCTGAATCACCATCGCCGGCACCAGCAACAGACCAACCATACCGACAACCAGTCTGGCACGCAGTCGCGAACCGGGGCGGGGTTCCGCTCGATCCCGTAACAACCGTATGCCATAACGCAGCAACAGCAACGACAATACAAGCATGACAGTAACATTGATCCAGGCCAGGAGACCTACATCTCCGGCAGGCGAAGGCCATACCAGTACAGTTACGAGAATCAACACCGATGCCATTAACAGTGGCATCAGACGCATCACACCAGGCCCCTTCACTTCTGCAGCCTGAAATCCTGTTGCAGGGTCGCCTGAGCCGGATGCCAAATATCGGACCACCAGGCTTGTTTGAATTCACCATAATGCACTTCAACTTTAACACTCATACGATAAGGTATGCCGTTAGTCAGCAAGCTCCGGTCAAGCACGGGAAACTGCTCCAGAGAGGAGAGAAAGTGGACCGCTTCATCCAGTTGATACACACGCCGTGAAATGCCGCTGGAATCATCGACAAGTTGCCAGCTGCGGGAGAGCAGATCCGGCTTCACCCGGCGGGTTACCGAAATATCAGCGATCGTGTCATTGAGCCAGTACTGCCGCACTTTGGCCACCTGAAAATGCCACACGGTAGTTCCGGTAATGCCGTCTTTCAAAGCAACCGCAATAGCCTTGCTCTCCGCGTGCAGCGTGGCGTTACACTCAATCACCGATGCATCAGGAAGTATCTGCAGGCTGCCTGCATCATCGGCGGCAACCGCCGGCTGTACAAAAACAGCCAGCCCAGCCACGAAGAGCAGAGCCCCTACCCACCGGAAACGTATCCAATACATCATCACCGCCGGAGTGTAGCAGCAGAACGAGGGCAGTTCGATGCCCAATAGCAGACGCCTTTAAAAGGCAGCTCAGACATCACGTCAAATCATACAAACGAACAACAGATATGCGGCAACGAGCTTACGCTGATGTACAAAAAAAAGAGGCTCCGGCGGATGCCGGAGCCTGATATCTGACGCAAAACACTAGGGAGGGGAGGGAGGAATGGCGCCAGACAATATGTACGATAACCATGGGCTGCTGAGACAGGGATGAACAAAGCGTTAAAGATTATTCATCTATATCAAGAAGTCAGATAGTGAAAACACCTCCAGAAAATGGCCGTACTTATCAACGGCTGAACCGTCACAACATACGGCTTAAATACCGGCCGGTATAAGAGGCTTCGCATGCCGCCACCTGCTCGGGCGTACCGGCAACGACAATATTGCCGCCGCGATCTCCACCCTCAGGTCCAAGGTCGACAATCCAGTCCGCTGTTTTAATTACATCCAGATTATGCTCAATAACAATCACGGTATTACCGCGCTCCACCAGCGCATGCAGCACATCCAGCAGCTTGGCCACATCATGAAAATGCAGGCCGGTAGTAGGCTCATCCAGAATATAGAGCGTATCACCGGTGGCACGACGAGCCAGCTCTTTGGACAGTTTAATGCGTTGAGCCTCCCCGCCTGACAATGTTGTCGCCGATTGCCCGAGCCTGATATAGCCCAGCCCTACCTGTGCAAGCGTGGAGAGCCGGTTCTTCAGGGCCGGAATCGCATCAAAAAACAGCACCGCTTCATCCACCGTCATCTGCAAAACGTCATCAATGGTCTTGCCCTTGTAGCGGATATCCAGTGTTTCCCGGTTATAGCGCTTGCCCTGACATGATTCGCAGTGCACATACACATCCGGCAGAAAGTGCATTTCCACCTTGATGATGCCGTCGCCCTGACAGGCCTCACAGCGACCGCCTTTGACATTAAACGAAAAACGTCCCGGCTTGTAGGCGCGGGCACGCGACTCCGGCACCTGGGCAAACAGATCCCGAATCGGCGTGAACAGGCCACTATAGGTCGCAGGATTCGAGCGTGGCGTGCGTCCGATCGGGCTCTGATCAATATCAATCACCTTATCCACCAGTTCAGTACCGACCAGATGCGCGTGCGCCCCGATCCGCTCACTCTTTAAACCCTGAGCACGGGCAAAGGCACGAAACAGCGTATCATTGGTCAATGTGGACTTGCCCGAACCGGATACACCGGTGACACAGGAGAAGCGGGCCAGCGGAAAGCGTGCATTAACCGCTTTCAGGTTATGCTCACATGCACCGTCCACACCGATCATCGGGGTTTTTCCGGTCACCGCTCGTCGCTTCGGCACTTCAATGCATTTGCGTCCGGAGAGATAATCGGAGGTCAGCGTATGCACCTGCAGAATATCTTCCAGCGATCCCGCCGCCACCACTTCGCCGCCATGCTCACCGGCCTCCGGCCCCATATCGACAATCCAGTCGGCATGACGAATGGCATCTTCATCATGTTCAACCACCACCACTGAATTACCCAGATCGCGCAACCGTTTCAATGTAGCCAGCAGCCGGTCGTTATCGCGCTGATGCAGTCCGATCGACGGCTCATCAAGAATATACAGCACCCCGACCAGAGCCGAACCGATCTGTGTTGCCAGTCGGATACGCTGAGCCTCGCCGCCGGAGAGGGTCCCTGCAGTACGCTCCAGACTCAGGTAATCTAGCCCCACCTCAATCATAAAACCGAGGCGCGCGGCAATCTCCTCCAGCACCTTGTCTGCAATCGCCCGCTGCTGTTCGGATAACGTCAATGTGCCGGTCCAGGCATGCATATCACGTAACGGCATCGCCACCAGCTCAGGCAAACTGATCCCGCCCACACGTACATGCCGTGCCGCCCGATTCAGGCGTGAACCGGCACATGCCGGGCAGTCAATTGCATTGATATATTTGGCCAGAGCCTCACGCACCTCTTCGGATGTCGTCTCACGATATCGCCGTTCCAGATTCGGAATCACGCCTTCAAACGGGCGCTCGACAACACGATCCTGACCCGGGGTCTGGTAGATAAAACGGACACTTTTACGCCCGCTACCATAGAGAAACACCATTCTGGCCGCTTCCGGCAAATCGGCAAAGGGCGTATCCATGTCGCATCCGACAAAATCGGCCACCGCCTCCAGCGTCTGTCTGTACATCACAGTTTCACGACCAGCCCATGGCTCAATAGCGCCGTCAGCCAGACTCAGTCGGGAATCGGGGACCACCAGCTCCGGATCAAATACCGTACTGGCTCCCAGCCCGTCACAGGCCGGACAGGCACCGGCAGGAGAATTAAACGAGAACAGACGCGGCTCGATTTCCGGATAGGAGATGCCGCAATCGGCACAGGCAAAACGCTCGGAAAATACCTGCTCATCAGCCGGCTGATCGGGAGTATCGACCAGTGCGATCATCAGCCCCTCACCATAGCGCAGTGCCGTTTCAACCGAGTCGGCCAGACGGGTACGCATGCCGTCGCGCACAACCAGACGATCCACCACCAGTTCAATATTGTGCTTGGTATGCTTCTGCAGAGCGGGCGCATCCTCGAGCGGCATCACCTCCCCGTTGATACGTACGCGCACAAAACCATCTTTGGCCGCTTGTTCCAGCTCCTTGCGAAATTCGCCTTTTCGTCCGCGTGCGATCGGCGCCAGCAACTGCAGCTTTGTCCCGGTCGGCAACACCTCCAGTTGATCGATAATCACACTGGCGGGCTGAGAGGTAATCGGTTTACCGCAGCTGTAACAAAAGGGCTGTCCGATTCGGGCAAACAACAGGCGCAGATAATCGTAGACTTCGGTAATCGTGCCGACAGTGGAGCGCGGATTGCGACTGGTAGTCTTCTGTTCAATCGAAATTGCCGGCGACAGGCCGTCGATGGCATCCACATCGGGACGCTCCATCATACCGAGAAACTGGCGGGCGTATGCCGACAGCGATTCCACATAGCGCCGCTGCCCTTCGGCATACAGGGTATCAAAAGCCAGGCTGGACTTGCCGGAGCCCGAGACGCCGGTAATCACTACCAGCTGATTACGCGGAATGCTCAGGGAGATATTTTTCAGATTGTGTACCCGCGCACCTTCGATGCGGATCATCTGTTCATTCATTACTACTCCTGATAAGGCGGGCCAAAAGGCCTGCACATGTATGTCATTCCATGGCAGATACTAACAGCTGATTCAATTTCATCAGCCTTGAAACAGCGCACCTGTGTCCGGCTGGACTGCTGCGGTCGCACGCGACATGATGCCCCACCTTCCCCCTCCCCAAGGAGATATGCATGAGCGATCAAAAAAGCGAACGACTCGACAAACTATTGTCCAACCTCGGCTACGGCGCCAGAAAAGATGTACGCCACTGGATCAAGGCCGGCTGGATTACCGTACAGGGCGAAGCTGCCGAGTCGCCGGCCCAGAAAGTATTCGCATCGGATGTACTGCTCGAGGGAGAGCCACTGGATCACCCGGACGGGCTGACCATCATCTACCACAAACCATTGGATACCGTCTGCTCACGCAAGGAGGGCGGGCGCCTGATCTATGATGATCTCCCTGCCCGCTGGCTGGACAGAAAACCGCCATTTTCACCGGTTGGTCGTCTGGACAAGGATACCTCCGGCCTGCTGATTGTCACCGACGACGGTCAGTTGAACCATTGCTTAACCAGCCCGAAACAGCATATCAGCAAAACCTATTCTGTTACGCTGGCCGAACCGTTGCAGGGCCGGGAGGCTGAGATTATGGCCGCCGGTACACTGCTACTGGAAAATGATGATCGTCCATGCCTGCCGGCCGAGCTGATAGTTCACTCGCCCACACAGGCATCACTGACCCTGCATGAAGGACGCTACCATCAGGCTCGCCGTATGTTTGTTGCCCTGGGTAACCACGTGACAGCACTGCAACGCACACATATCGGTGCACTGGCACTGAAAGATACTGGTCTGAAACCCGGTGAGTATCAGGTCACGACGTCTGCAGAGTTGATGGCAATGATCCAGCCTGTTGCGCCGTCATCAGCGCAAGGCTGACTCAAGCCGGTTGGTGGTTCTGCGTAGTTGCCTTCATCGGTGGCTTCAATCGATAATACAGAATGCCCATCACGGTTAGCGACAGTATGAATACAAGCACCTGCATAGCGCTGGGCGCTTCATCATAGCCAATCAATATATGCAGCAGCTCACCCGGCAGGCTCTGCTGAGACAATAGCGCAGCACTATTCCACAGCGGATCAATCATGGCAGGCAACCAGTCGATAGCTACCAGATTCCATGCTGCCTGCGACGCCATACCGGCCGCCAGCAGCATCAACATCCAGCCGATGATACCAAACAGTGCCTTCATCGGAATCCTGATCATACCCAGATAAAACAGCGCACCGAGTACCAGCGCCATTACAGCGCCGAGGATGCCACCAAGCAGCATACTACCGTTATCAGCGCCCATTCCCTGCGCAGCACCAAAAAGGAAAAAAGCTGCCTCCGATCCTTCACGCATCACCGCGGCCATCGATACCACCGCCAGTGACAGGAAGGGCAACTCACCCCTGCTCACCGAATTGCCGACCTGCTGCATGCGCTGGCCGGCTTCGCGACCGTGCCGACTCATCCACAACACGGTCCAGGCAATCAGTGTTGCCGCCATCAGCAGCAGTGCCGCATTGAAGAGAAACTCGCCATTGCCCCCGAACGAAGTTTCCATCTGCTCCATAAACACACCAAAAAAAACTGCACCAAGCAATCCCGCCCCACTGCCAAGCGTAATCCACAAACGTGAGCCTGGCAGACCACGTGTGGCCGCCAGTAACACGCCGATAACCAGCACCATCTCCAGCATCTCCCTGAACACAATCACCATTGAAGAAATCATTTCTGCTCTCCTTGTGAACACCTTTCACATAAACCAAACATCACCAGCTGATGGCCAGTGACGGTAAACCCCTTCTCTGCCGCAACAGAGAGCTGGAGGCTCTCAATTTTGGCATGGGCAAACTCTTCGATATCACCGCAGACAGTACAGATCATATGATCATGGTGCGCCTTGTCGGCTCGCTCATAGCGCTTTTTATCCGCCAGTTGAATAGACTCGATCAGACCGGCAGCCTCCAGCGTAGCCAGACCGCGATATACCGTGGCGATACCAATCGGCTGACCGTTATCGGATAGAGAGCGCGCCAGCTCATCCGCATCCCAGTGTCTGTCGGATGCGTTGATCATGTCGAGGATCGCCTGTCTCTGCGCTGTCAGCTTTATCATAATTCAAAATGATAATCATTATCATTATTGCGTCAAGCCTATGTTGACGGGTTGGGTTATTTATCTACAAGTATGAAATATGAACAGCTAGCTGCCAAAAGAACCTGACAGGCAAGCGAGCGGCTTCATGCCAGCAACACCGCCACGATGCCGGTAATGAAGATGCCGTCAAAAGTGCCCGCGCCGCCAACAGAAGCCATCGGCGCGCCCAGCTTACGCACATCCTTCATCCGCAACAGATCCGCCCCGAGCAACACGCCAAGCGTGCCGCAAACATAGGCTAGCGGTGCGGCATGCTCCGGATTAATCACTATAGCTACCATGGCAGCCGCCAAAGGTGCCAGCAGCACTGGAATACCAATGCCGATGCCCGGCACCGGACGACTTACCACATAGCTGAAAGCCGTGATCATACCGATTGCGACACCGGCTTCAGACAGGGTGACAGGATTGTTATGCAACAGAGCAAGCGAAAAGACGATCGGGATAATGCAGCCCCCGACATTGACTGCAATCACTGTTTTCCCGGTGAACGGAACAGGCGGCATACGCAGCATCCCGAGCATGGGCCGTGGCGGTCTTCCTGACAACGGCTCGGCGCGAATACTGACCAACGGCAGATTAATGCCACTGCCAAGCAGGGAGGCAAGCAGTAACAACATGGCCTGCGAGGCCGTAAGCCCCAGCTTGTCGAAAGCAATGGTGATCAGACCGACCTGAATAAAGGCCAGTATCAAGGCAGTGCCAAGCACAAGCAGCAGGAGAGACAGCGGGGAGAACGGCTGGCGCATAGGACACATGATAGCCGGACTCACGGGTGATTGCGCGGTGCAAATAACGCTCCAATCGCAACAGTGACTCCGGATCGCACACTTACAAGTTAGTGATGCGCATCCTGGTTCATTTCCTGATAAATATCAGCCTTACTGAAACTTCAACTCAAGCATACGCCCGCCGGTCTGATCGGCTATCTTCTGAAATGCGTATTTGGTCGTATCATTACTCGTACCCAGCGGCAGCGTGAATACCGGGGCCGGTATCTCATGATACCCCACTTGATCGGTCGGCGGCTCATCACCAATCAACAGGTATGCGCCCGGTACCGGCGAATGCGCCTCTATTTCACGGAACGTATGCCCGATCGTTTCATCTACACCCACAAATGGCGCTTCCGACATCAGATTATCAAACATCTCACCCATACTGCCTGTATAGGTGCCTGTCCTGTTATCCGCATACCAGCTCACCGCAGAGAGATGCTTGCCTGAGCGAATCGCTATCAGACGAAGCACCGGTATCAAAAAGGTCGTCACCCCGTGCATCGAGCCAGTACCGTCAACAACCAGATGCAGATCCGTGCCCGGCAGGTCTCGTAACCCTTTGACGAACATGTCAAAATCCTTGCGCCCTTTGCCCGTCGCCATACCGGCACTGACCAGAACATTCTCCATCTTCTGCTGCACATCCTTGCTCGACATCAGCGCCTCGGCATTCTGCAACTGCTGCTGCGCATCAACGCTCGCCAGACTATTGATCTCCTGCTGCAGCTTGAGGTTCTCGCGTTTGGCCTGGGCCAGCTTCTGTTTCAGGTTTGCTATCTCCTGCAACGTTTCTTCCGCCTTGCCGCTGCCCTGTAACTGTGCATTGATCAGAATCAGCGCAAACAGAAAGATAAATGCCGCCAACATCAACAGCGCCATATCCGAAAATATCTCGTAAAAATTATCCTGCTGGATGTTCCTTGATCTGCGCATAGAACGAATCAGTCCCTGCGGCGATTAAATATGCGAGTCAGAATGCCCGGACGAATACCTAATGCATAACGGGCATGACCGCCCGCCATCTTGCGAATCGGATCATCCGCAGCCAGCTCACCAAGCTCCTTATGCATCGTGGCCGCCTCTTCACGCAGCATACCCATCTCTTCACGGCTCGCCCGCAGGGCAAGGTTGAGCAGCTCAACGCGGCTCTGAAGCTGCTGGACACTCACATCAAGCGCCCTGATATTACGATCATCACTCGGCTCCAGATCGGCTGATGCATGCACTATACAGGTGCGCAACATCAGATCCTGTAGGCCGTTGACCGAGGCATCGGTGATCCATGAAAAAACACGCAGCAGAACACCGCCCAACACAGAGCCGATCAGGGTAGTATAAAAAGCCACTCCCATACCGGTCATCGCGCTACGCAAACCCTCAACCAGCAGATGCTGATTCACGCCCAGTGAACCCAGTGCTCCGCTCAGCCCGTTCATCGTGATCGTCATGCCAAGCACCGTACCAATCAGACCCAGCGTAATCATCAGGTTACCCAGCAACCCGACAAACTGGCTCATGCGATGCTGTGCGGAAAATTCAACGTCAATCAGCGCATCCACATCCACACGTCCGTTGCGCTCAGTGATCATATGCATCGCATCAACAAAACGATCAACCAGATGACCACCGCCGCGATTGCGGATGCCCGCTAACCCTTTATCTTTCATCAGCGATTCAATGCGATAGGCGCGAAACCATTCGGCCGTAAGCTTCATCGCCTGAATCATGCTCACGGCTACACCCAGCATGAACATTCCCACGATCATCCATGTGACATGCGTTTGATCCTGCTCAATAAAACCAACGACATTCGCCTTGCGTGACATCATGGCAAATACCGTGACTGCCGATATCGCCCAGCCCATCCACAGCGCAAAGGTCCTCAGCGCACGCTGATCTGCAGATTTCTGAATTACATTTGATGCCATTCGATGCCTCTCCCTGCCCTGACTGCCTGCACTATTTATTTCCCCCATGTCCGGGCATATCAATATCATCGTGTTCCACATCTGAATCCAGACGACCACCCCGGCTGGATCCATACAATGTCGTCATAAAATAAATCACACCGCCGGCCACAATAAAATAGAGCAGTGCGTAGAGGTGGCCCATGGTAAACCACGGGCGCGCGTGGCCGGGCCTGTCTCCCCAGAATGGCAGCGACAAACCGAAGGCTACAATCAGCACGCCGACAATCACGCCATAAAACCATTTCGGCACACGTTTCTGCGATTCGGGGATATGTTCCACCATTTCCCAGTCATCCAGACCACGCTTTTCCAGGCGCTCCTCATCGGAGGCATAGCCATAGTGATCCGCGGGGATTCCTCCCCACTCCTGACTGGTATGTTGCAAACTACTCTGCTGCTCACCTGATGATTTCATTTCAACCTCCTGACTGCTGCTTATCCGCTACAAAATGTGTGACTCGAAAGGAATCCGACCAACCATTCCCCGCATGGGCACGCACAATAAACCTGTGTAATCCGGCAGACATATTCGCATGCAGATGCAGCATCACATCGGCACTGCCCGCTGTGTCAAAGTGAACATGCTTTTGCTTGAGTTCATACATGGAAGGATCCAGCCCCTCTACCTGAAGCGTAATATCGGTCGGTTTAAATAATTTATGGGCAAGATGAACCCTGTAGTCGAGGATCTTGCCACCCTTGCCTTCCGCCTCTTTGTAAACCGAGAGGTGCTCGCTCTGATAACTGCCAATGCCGATACCAAACAGCAATAAACCGGCCAGCGTTGCCAACAGGGACTTTCTGGTACGGGCAAGAAACCCAAGCACAGGATGCCCCCGCCTTGAGGAGTCACCTTGCATGCCGCTCACAAAACTCAGCAGGCCGGGCCCTTCGAGCTTCTTGCTCTTGCTATGCAATTCGTCACAGGCTGTTACGCATGCACCACAATTCACGCAATTATCAATCACCCCTGTACTGCGCGGGTCGAGATCAAAAAAGCATGCATCCACACAATAATGACAACCGGCACAGTGATCCGAGCGCTGCGCATCATAGTGAATTCTCAATGACTCCGGTTTTTTGAATGACTCCTGCCACACACGATAAAAACAGATATTTTTGCACCAGAAGTGCCTGACAGCAGCAATATCGATCAGAAAGAGTGCGGTAAAGATAAAATAGATCCAATACAGGCTGCCCGTCTCTCTTGCAGAGTCAGAAAACGTCATAAAAGACCATATCACCGACGGGGAGTTAAAATAGAGTAACGGGATAAGGCCATAAATCATGGCAGGCAAGAGTACGCCAATACCAAATAACAGATAATTCAACAGCGATTGATTGCGTCTCGCGACCTGCATTTTCCTGCCGCTGATATCCATCATATCCGCACTGCGACCGAGCAGCTTGCGAGTCAGCATATCGGCAAATTCCGATGCTGTATTTTGCGGGCACATCCAACCACAAAATGCACTGCCCACCAGCGAGTAGCTCATCACCAAGAGGCTTGCAACAAACAACCAGAAACCAAAGATGATCGTAATATCCGAGAACCAGACCTGACGACCCAACAGAATAAAAGTACCTGCCGCCATATCAATGCGAAACAGGCCCGTGAGTGGAATAAGAATCAGAATCAACAGCGTCAGATATTGCAACGCCCGTCGTGCCGGGTGCAGAATCGCGGCACCCGGTATGTGTTCGGAATGAACCGGTATTTGTTTCAATGCATCATCAGCCGCCCCGTAAGGCCGCTTCTTCAAGTCTGAACTTCCCATATGACTGTACTCAGCACCATTGAACCGCTCCATTCACCTGATCGGACAAGCGAAGCACCCTAATGCCGTGCTTTTATCTATCAATTGCCTAAAAAAAGAAACATAATGTGCAAATATGCACATGTATGGAGAATTACAATGAACTGGGATGATTTAAGGCTGTTTCTGGCCGTTGCACGGGAAGGCTCTATCAGTGGCGGCGCCCGTAAACTCGGCGTGCAACACTCTACGGTATCAAGGCGTATGCAGACGCTGGAAACAAAGCTTGGCGTACGACTGATCGAACGCAAGAAAAGCGGTTATGAATTAACACCTGCGGGTGAAAGTCTGAAGATAGCCGCCTGTCGAATGGAGCATGAAGTCCTGGAGGTGGACGGCTTTCTGGGTGGCCGGGATAACAGATTGATCGGTGAGCTGCGAGTCTCAGCAATCAGCAGTATGGCCTCAGGCATTTTGATGCCCATGTTTGCCAAATTTAGCAGAAACAACCCCGATGTGGATCTGCACGTACTTGTATCCAACAAAAATATCAGTCTGGTTGAGCGTGACGCGGATGTGGCCATTCGTTTAACCAATACTCCAAGTGATGCTCTGATCGGCACACAACTGGCTACTGTCTCCTCAACCATTTATGCCAGTCATCGCTATCTGGATCAGTTGCGCTCTGAAGGGGGAAAACCAAAATGGCTGGGTGTCAGCTGTTGTGCGTTCCATCAAAGCTGGACAAAAAAAAGTGCTGCCGGCCAGCGTCATAATTTTTTCGTGGACGATGCCCTGCTAACCACTGCCGCATTAAAACAACATATGGGCCTGGCATATCTTCCCTGCTTTATCGGCGATAGTGAACCGGAACTGGCACGCTATTGCGCCCCCGACCCGCAGATGAACCTTGGGCTCTGGTTACTGTTTCACCCTGACCTGAAGCGCACGGCAAGAGTGCTGGCATTTCGGGATCATATGATACATGAGGTTAAACTGCAGACGGCTTTACTGACCGGGAAAAGACCGGAGCAACTGCACACCTGACCGCTCTGAATCAACCCAGCGGCGTGAACAGAGACTCCAGATCGGCCGGTGTCCATAACGGCACCTTGCCGGCACCCTGCTGATGAATACTGTCGGCCAGTTCCCGCTTGCGATCCTGCATTTCGAGAATGCGCTCCTCCACCGTACCTTCGGTCAGCAGCTTGTAGACAAACACCGCCTTATCCTGACCGATTCGATGGGCGCGGTCGGTTGCCTGCGCTTCCACGGCAGGATTCCACCACGGATCGTAATGGATCACTGTATCGGCAGCCGTCAGATTCAAACCTACGCCGCCAGCTTTCAGACTGATCAGAAACAGCGGCACTTCGCCGTTCTGAAAACGCTCTACAGGCGTTTCCCGATCGCGCGTCTGACCGGTCAGCTTGACGTAATCAATCCCTGCTGCGGTAACCTCTGCCTCAATCAACTTTAACATCGATGTAAACTGCGAGAAGAGCAGCACCCGTCGCCCCTCTTCAATCATCTCCGGCAACATCTCCATCAGCATGGTCAACTTGGCCGATGCGGGCAAGGCTCCCTGCAAACCGCTTACCAGTCTCGGATCGCAGCAGACCTGACGCATTTTCATCAAGGCATCGAGTACCACGATCTGACTCTGGGCTACACCCATGGAGGCAACGGCATCACGCACCCGCTTCTGCATGGCAAGGCGCACGCTCTCATACAGTTCCCGCTGCGCTCCCTCCATATCAACTGAACGAATGATCTCCGTCTTGTCAGGCAACTCCAGCGCCACCTGATCCTTGCCCCGTCTGAGCAGGAACGGGCGAATACGCATATTCAACGCATTCTGTCTGGCCTGATCGCCCTGTATCTCGATAGGTTTACGAAACACCTTCGCAAACTGGCGTTTATCATGCAAATAACCGGGCAGCAGAAAATCAAACTGAGCCCATAGCTCGCCCAGATGATTCTCCATCGGCGTGCCGGTGATGCACAGCTTATGGCTGGCCATAAGCCTGCGTACGCGTTGCGCCGCTTTCGAGCTCGCATTCTTGATATATTGCGCCTCATCAAGAATCAACAGATGCCACTGCTGTTGCTCCAGCACTTCAAAATCACGAACCAGCAACGGGTATGTCGTCAGTACAATATCAAAATCGGCAATCTCGGCGAACCGCTCCATCCGGTTCGGTCCGTGCAGTACCAGCACAGACAAATCCGGGGTGAACTTTTTGGCTTCCCGCCGCCAGTTATGCATCAGGCTCGTTGGCGCAATCACCAGTGTCGGTTGCTGCAAACGGCCCGCCTCTTTTTCAATCAGAATATGCGTCAGCGCCTGTACCGTTTTACCCAGCCCCATATCATCGGCAAGAATTCCCGCCAGCTGCATCTGGCGCAGCATCTGCATCCAGTTGACGCCCTCATGCTGATAATCACGCAGTGTCGCCTGCAACCCTGCTGGCAGGACCGCTGCCGGCACTCTGGCAATATCAGCCAGTTGCCGCATCTGCTGCAGCCAGGCCGTGCTGCTCACCTGTACAGCCCCTCCACCCTCAAAATGCTCTTCCAGCGCCAGCATTTGCGGCACACTGAGAGTGGCTTCCGCGGCACCGCCGCTGGCAAAGACATCCAGCATATAGTGCAGAATATTGGCAATCGCATCCGCAGGAGCCGCCAGAAAACGGCCGTCAGCCATCGGCAGTGCAATGCTCTGTTGCTCACGCATCGCAGCCAGCGAGGCTTCGCTCAACAGCTTCGGTTGATTACCCACCCAGCGGGCCAACGCATCAATCAGGTCGACCTCCTCACCATCATCCAGCGTAGCGGTAAATGATGCATGCCCCATCAAGGCACTACTGACGCCCGACGACTCACCCAGCTGTAAATGCCATGAGTGCGCGGTTTCCATGCGAAACGGAAAATCATCCATCACTTCAATGACAAAACCCTGCTCTTTGAGGTCAGCGCACTCATACAGCATCCAGTCCGGCCACTGATCATCATCGGGCAAAATAAAGTAGTGCTCATCCACCTCAACAGCGGGTGTCATACTCTGCTCCCTGAGCGGAAACAGACCGCTTGCACAGAGCGCATCCACAGCTCTGGCATGGGCTGCGGCGTCATAGGTATAATCAATGACCCGATCACCGCGAATGCTGCGAATCATCTCGGTCCGGCTGCTGTGAGTGATACGCTTGCCATCGTAATCCATGCAGAGACTGGCGACATGAAAGGCTTCCGGCTTGCGGTAATAGCCGCGACCTTGCGGTCGAATCGTTGTCAGTTGTAAACGGGGTATCGGCGTCACCTGCCTGCGCTCGTGCGTCAAAGCAAGCGGAGCAGGAACTCCGGGCGGCAGATGTTTCCGTACGGCCGCGAGCACTTCATCGCTACAGTCCAGTTCAACTGCAGGCATATTCAACAGAATTTCCGCCACCGTTGCCGGCTGGGCACTATCAATCGGTGCGCATATCGCCTTATGCACATCCAGAAACCAGGGCGGCGACGTCGGTATCACGATCTCATCGGCAGGCATATGCAGGGTCAGATACTGATCACCACGACTATTAAGCTGCCAGCGCCATTCACCTGCCCGCTTTTCGCCACGTTTGATCGCCGGCGCATCTTTGCTCTGCCAGTGACAGCGACCACTGGCCACTATGCGTTTGAGTATACGCAACCCGTCTTCACCCTGCAGGCGGTAGCCGTGCAAACTGCCGAGTGAGCGATCCATCGCCACTTCCCGTAAAATGCGTTCATCCGATGCCAGTAAATACTGGGGGGTATGGTGACTGAGGATGTTAACCGGACTGTAAACGCTGGCCTTGCCGTAACCACCGTCCTTGAGCAGACGTGCAGTCAGGCATTGCATACGCACATTGCGCTCCCCATTGGGCTGCAATATATAGAGCATGCGCTGCTTCACACTGTCGGGAAACTCATCACGCACCGGCTGTCCATCACGCACCTGATCCAGTGCACCCAGCCACTGGCCAAACGCAAAGGGAACCGGGCCGGTTGCCGCCTCGGCCTTTGCCTCAGCGTCAACCTCATCCTGCTCATTCATCCAGGCATAAAGTGCAGCCGCCACATGCTTGCAGTCCGCCCCCACCGGACAGGAGCAGTGGGATACCAGCTCTGCTTTGCTGGTAAAGCGAATATGCAGCTTATAGGGATCACTCTCTTTCCCGCGTACCGAAGCTGCCAGCAACCCGTCATCCATCGCCAGATCAAGAACATGACCCAGTCGATAATAGGCTTTGCCACGCGTGCTACAGGCGCGGCCCAGCCACTGCTGAATACGTTTTTCACTGATCCGGGGCCATTCAGTCATCTGCAATTTCCTTTAACTGTATTCTCTCGTCTCTGTAGCGCGCCGCATCCTCAAAGCGCAGGTCGGCTGCAGCCTCGGCCATCAACCTCTCCAGCTCGCTCATACGTTGCTGCTTTTGTGCCGACGTCATCGGCTCCGGCTCCGCAACTTCCGGAATATGGGCATAATCCATTTCATATACCGAGCCGAGAATATCCTTGATCTCCGATTTCACCGTCTGCGGCGTAATCCCGTGTTCGGCATTGTATGCCAACTGCCGCACCCTGCGGCGCCGCGTCTCATCCATCGCCCGCTGCATGGAGTTGGTGATCTTGTCCGCATAGAGAATCACCCGCCCTTCGATATTACGCGCCGCCCGACCAATAGTCTGGGTCAGGGAGCGTTCCGAGCGCAGAAATCCCTCTTTATCGGCATCAAAAATTGCCACCAGCGCCACTTCCGGCAGATCCAGTCCCTCACGTAACAGGTTAATGCCGACCAGCACATCAAACACGCCCAGTCTTAAATCGCGCAAAATCTCCATACGCTCCACTGTATCGATATCCGAATGCAGATAACGCACCCGCATACCGAGGTTATTCAGATATTCGGTCAGATCCTCTGCCATGCGTTTGGTCAGACAGGTAGCCAGCACACGGAAACCGGTCTCAATCACCGGCGTTGCCGCCGACACAAAGTCATCCACCTGTGTCCCTGCCGGCCGCACCTCCACTTCCGGATCAACCAGCCCTGTTGGCCGGATCACCTGCTCAACAATAACACCCCCGCACTGCTCCATCTCATAGGGGCCGGGCGTGGCCGAAACATAAATAGCCTGCGGCACAATCGCCTCAAATTCGGGAAACTGCAGCGGCCGGTTATCCAGCGCCGAAGGCAGGCGAAAACCGAAATCCACCAGCGTGGTTTTGCGCGAACGATCGCCTTTGAACATGCCACCGATCTGCGGCACCGTGACATGCGATTCATCGAGCATGACCAGTGCATTATTGGGCAGGTAATCGAGCAGCGTCGGCGGCGCTTCACCGGGCTGACGCCCTGTCAGATGACGCGAGTAATTCTCCACGCCCGAGCAATAGCCCACCTCCTGGATCATCTCCAGATCAAACACGGTACGCTGCTCCAGCCGTTGCGCCTCAACCAGCTTGTTGTTGTCATGCAATTCGGCCAGCCGCTCGGCCAGTTCATTACGAATAGCCTCCATCGCCCGGAGCAGGTGCTCACGCGGCGTAACAAAATGGCTCTTCGGGAAAATGGTATATTTATGCAATGATTCTATACGTCGCCCGGTCAACGGATCAAAACGGCTGATGGCATCCACGTCATCGCCGAAAAACTCTATGCGAACGGCAAAATCCTCGGCATGTGCCGGAAACACCTCCAGCACATCCCCGCGCAAACGGAATGTACCGCGATGAAAATCCATATCATTGCGCTGATATTGCAGCTCAACCAGTTTATTGACTGCTGCCCGCTGATCGGTCTCACGTCCCACTTCAACATAGAGCAGCATCTCGGCATAGGCCTCGGGGCTGCCCAGACCATAAATACAGGAGACCGATGACACGATAATGACATCCTCCCGCTCAAGCAGTGCGCGCGTGGCGGCATGGCGCATGCGATCAATCTGCTCATTGATCGCCGAATCCTTTTCGATATAGGTATCCGACTGCGGCACATAGGCTTCCGGCTGGTAATAATCGTAATAGGAGACGAAATACTCAACCGCATTATCGGGGAAAAACTGTTTAAACTCTCCATATAACTGTGCTGCCAGCGTCTTGTTTGGTGCCATAATCAGTGTCGGCTTCTGCGTACGCTCAATCACGCAGGCCATGGTATAGGTCTTGCCCGAGCCGGTAACACCCAGCAATGTCTGGTGGCGGGCACCTTCGCCTACCCCCTTCACCAATTCTGCAATAGCCTGCGGCTGATCGCCGCGTGGCGTGAAATCACCTGCCAGTTTAAAACGCATCGCGCGATACTACCGCAGCTCTCCATGCTGACCAGCCCGGTCTTGCCTCTCATCCCTTCGACGCACTATTACTGCAGGCGAAAAACCCCTGTGACGACCAAACTTTGCAGGCATGCGGGAGCCACTCAGGTAATCGCATCAATATATTGCACCGCAGGGATGCCGAACCGGCTTTCTGCCCGGCCTCACGGTTGATCGGCAGAGGTCTGTGTCATATGATAAGAGGCATCTCATCCGAAACTGATTTCAGCGCAGGAGCACAATAATTCAGCATCTCCCGAAAGGGCAAAAGGAGATACCATGAAACGTATGATTCTACTCAGACATGCCAAATCGAGCTGGGCCCAACCCGCCCTGAATGATTTTGAACGGCCGTTGAACAAGCGCGGCAAACGCGATGCGCCAATCATGGGCATGCGGCTGAAACGTCAAAAAAAACTGCCTGATAAAATCGTCAGCAGCCCGGCAAAGCGAGCCATCAGCACGGCCGGAATCATCGCAAAGCAGCTGGATATACCGAAATCCGCTATCCGCAAAGAGCCGGGTATTTATGATGCATCTGCCATTGAATTACTGGCCATTATACGTAACTGGCAAAATGCATGGGAAACCGTACTCATGGTAGGTCACATGCCGGGAATTGCCGATCTGGCGTGGCTGTTGGTCGAAAACGAGGTCGGTCCGGTACCGACATGCAGCGTGCTTGAGATCGAGCTGGAGATCAATCACTGGTCCGATGCCGGCCCCGGTTGCGGTCGCTTAGCATGCGTAATGACACCTAAAGAGAGTGCAGGGTAGCCTGCCTGTAGTTTATTCCTTGTCCGTTGGCGGAGCGTATCAGAAAGGCACAAGGTACTGAGTATTCTAATGCTCGGAGTTAACCTTGATACACTTCTCCAGAAACGCGTTATCCTTGATGGCCAGTAATTTAGCCCCGCGATAAAACAGCGCCTGCTCTTTTTCTCCTGCCTTGCCATGGACAAGAGCAACAGCCCACAAATCCCTGAGTAATTGTACCCGCTCACGCATCGGCAGCTCCCGCAGCGCTGCAACAGAGCCTGGCCTCTGTTGTCCCGGGCCATAGCTGTCGATTTTTCCACGCACCGTGGCCGGATCAAAATGGTATACATGCACGAGAATTTTTGTCAGCGCTTCGATTTCCCGCTCGTCAGGTTTGCCATCCAGCCACGCCATCTGCATCAGGAAATTCAGGACCAGCTGTTGAAGCCGTTCCCGGCTGAGCTGCGTAGGTTGGCTCTGACTGCTTCTGAACATATCGAAGAACATACGGACTCCCCCTTCGGTTACGCTGTAAGTGCATATAAATCAGGAGATCAGGGCGCCCGATTTACAGACCTTAACCATCAATTTCAGACTAATCACTCCTTCACATAGTGCAAGAACTGACTAACACGACCGGCGCGCAGGCCGCGCTGCTCGAATTTGGTTTCAGGCCGGTCTGCATCGCGATCAATATAGCCGCCGACTCCGGCGACATTTTTCAGCCCCGGCGTGGCGTCCAGAATATCGCGCATCCATTCAGCCAGATCCGGCTTGTCGCTGGCCAGCTTGATAAAGCCGCCCGGCTTCAGACGGGAAACCATCAGCGCGGCAAAATCTTTCTGGATAATCCTGCGCTTGTGATGTCTCGCTTTCGGCCATGGATCGGGATGATTGACGAACAGACCATCGAGTTGTTCTGCAGCAACCTGGTGTTCCAATACATACTGTGCCGGCAATTGCGTGATACGGGTACGCTCGATCACGCCTGCATCCTCCAGTCGCCCCACCGCCTTGGCGACACCAGGCAGGTATATCTCAACACCGATCAGGATCCACTCCGGATGAGACTCGGCCAAATGCACGAGGAAATCACCATTTCCGAAACCGATCTCCATCACTACCGGCGAGCCTGCCGGAATATTGGCATCGGCCAGTGTTTTCTCTTTCGGCAAACCGATCAGCGGCAACCAGTGCAGCAGGCGCGCCTCCTGGCCCGTGGTGACAAAACCGTTCTTGCGTCCGTGGGTACGCATCTCATGCTGAATAAACTGATCTCTGAATTCTTTTGAAAGTCGCATGCGGCCAATATTACGGCGCAAAGCGCATTAGCCAACCGGTAATAAAAAACAGGGCGCGCCGACGCTGACTGCGCCATGATCCCTGTAGATCATCCTTGCCGGTATATGCCGGGCAAGGGCCTCATCATAAGGCCCTTGCTGCACTGTATTAATCCCGATCAACCTGCTTGCGGCCAGTAACCATAGCGCGAACCAGATTCTCGCGGCCCAGCATACTGGATAAGGCCACACCGCCCAGGTGAAGAAAGATCAACACCAGCATAAAGCTAACACACGCCTCGTGTGCCTCTTCCCAGAACTCATCGCCTTTTCCATGACGCTCTCCATGTTCCCAGTCATGAGCCTGGGCGGCCGGAATACCCAGCGAGAGAGTGGTTGCAACCAGAGGCCCTTTGCCCTCAGCCTCATAAGCCTTGAGTCCCGTCCAGCTGGTAGCCATCAGACCGAGCAGCAACAGGATGACCATCAGGCCGCCCGCCGGATTATGGCCCAGATAACGTTTCGGATGCCGGGCAGGCAGGCTTTTGAGATGGGCCATGATTTCTGCCGGGCTGTAGATAAAATCGCTAAAACGGGCATGGCGGCTACCAATAAGCCCCCACACAATTCTATAGGCCAGCAGAGCGATAATCACATAGCCGGCCCAGGCGTGCAGCGTCTCTGTTTCAACTTCACCGGTGATATAGGCGATAACAAAAAATGCCACCAGCCCCCAGTGGAACAAACGTATACTGATGTCCCAAACCTTGATTGATGAAGTATCATGCATCATGTCACCTCCTGTCAGGAATGTATCGCTAGTTTAAATACTCTGTCTGAAATGGGGCTGAACAGCTATTGGAGAAAAGAATCCGCGCCTGCTCCTGGCCACGCAGATTGCTTGCAACCCCCGTCATATCAGCACATGGCTTGAACGATGGGCGGCAACTGATACCAGTGTTCGCGCCAGATTCCGGAAAAGGCAGCCAAAATTCTACATGCTTACAAACCATCCAATATGTAGCATAGGCTTTCATACACATACCACTATGCGCCGAACAGGCGCTAAATCAGGAGTATTTATGTTTCGCACAACCATTTTACTGGCCCTGCTGAGCCTGCCGGCTATCAGCGCTAGCGCCGCCACCTATACCTACACCATCGATCACGGCACGCCGGGCGTGATTGCCAGTGAATCAAAAATGGCACGGCTGGTTATTATCGCATCCGGCGATTGCAGCAATATTCCCTATGAAGTGATCGCCGATGGGGTCAAATCCCTAGGTGGTCACTTCGACCTCAAAAAGCCGCTGTCACTGCCGCTGGATTTCACCACCGTAACCCTCTCCTGTGACCACCACGGCGTGCAGGCCTCAATCAACAAAAAGGGCAACTCCCTGTTTTAATCAAAGCTCACAGATCACCATAAGGCACGAGGTCACAAAAAAGAACATCGGAATGGCGTATCCGATCGCGATGTCGGATGACAAGCCACAGATGTTTAACGTTGTGACCTCGTGCCTTGTGACCCTCTATTTCATCAGGAGTTCAGCATGCTGCTTAGCACGACACCGACCATCGAAGGAAAATCGATCACCGACTACAAGGGCATCGTGGTCGGCGAGGCTATCCTCGGCACCAATATCTTCCGGGATATGTTCGCCGGCATCCGTGATATTGTCGGCGGGCGCTCGGCCGCTTATGAAAAAGAGCTGGCCAAATCGCGCGAAATTGCTTTTGCCGAGTTGCAGGAGCGTGCTGCAGAGCTCGGCGCCAATGGCGTTGTCGGGATTGATATCGATTATGAAGTGGTCGGCAAGGACGGCAGCATGATGATGGTCAGTGTCTGCGGCACGGCTGTAACGCTATCTAGATAGTCGGCAACGACTTCCGGCTGTTCACCCTGACTTGTGGGTGAATGCTTCGGCTGATCAGCTTTTGTAGAGCTTTTTCATCTTCTTGGTGATCATCCGGCGTTTGAGCGGGCTGAGGTAGTCGATAAACAACTTCCCGTCCAGATGATCAAACTCATGCTGCAAGGCCACAGCCTGGAAACCATCGAAATCCTGTTCATGCTGTACACCGTGCTCATCAAACCAGCGCAAACGAAGCGCTGCAGGCCGGCTTACATCACCCCAGGTCTCGGGTACCGACAAGCACCCCTCCTCCCACGTCTCCATTTCATCGGATTTCCAGAGAAACTCGGGATTAATCCAGACTTTCAATTCACGGTGACCACCCGGCAGATCGCCATCGTGTCGCACTTCCTTGTCGCGCCAGACCGTATCAGTCACCGCAATACGCAGTAATTCACCAACCTGCGGCGCCGCCAGCCCGACACCGGGCGCATCGTACATTGTATCGGCCATATCCCTGATCAACTCTTTTACTTCATCGCTCAGCGGAAATTCGACCGGTCGGGAAACCTGCACCAGGCGATCATCCGGATGTATCAGTATCTCGCGCACAGCCACTAGAATGTCCCCCCGTTCCAACCGAACATGGCCCTCTCGGGTGCGGCAAACTCGATATAGATACGGGCGGCATCCAGTCCCAACTCGCGTGTCAGCAGCGCAGACAATCGTGCTGACAGCGCTTCTGTCTTGCTATCACTCAGCCCCAGACTCTTGAGCTCGATAAACGCCAGCGGCGCATCTGAGCCGGCAAACAGCATCGGACGCGCATCGGATATTTCCACCATAACATAGCTTTCCGGTTTGCCCAATGCCGCAGCAACCTCAGCGGAGGCCGTCTGCAACAAGGCATCGGTATCCGGAATCCGAATATTGGTATGAATATGCAGGTACGGCATCAGCCAGCCTCCACAGCAACAGTTGCGGCTGCATCAGCGTTTACAGCTTTAGCTTTCGCCGCATCGGCACGGAGCTTCAGCTGGCGGTTGACCAGATTCACTCCTGCCAGAATAAAGCCCAGCGCAATAAAAGCGCCCGGCGGCAGAATAAACATCAGTACGTTCGGATAGGATTCACCAAACACCGGAAAGCCGAACAGCTCCCCCTGCCCGAGCAGTTCACGTACGCCGCCAAGCAGCAGCAGTGCAAAGGTAAAGCCCAGCCCGACAGCCAGCGCATCCACCACGGCATCGGATACACTGTTCTTGCTGGCAAAGGCTTCAGCACGGCCAAGAATAGCGCAGTTCACCACAATCAGCGGGATAAACAGGCCGAGGATCAGATACATATCATGCATCCACGCATTCATCAGCATCCCCACCACCGTCACAAAGGCGGCGATGATGGTAATGTAAGCAGGAATACGCACGTTTTTCGGGATCACACCGCGCACCAGAGAGACCACCAGGTTGGAGCCGAGCAGCACCAGCAGTGTGGCAGCTCCCATCCAGAAGCCGTTTTCTGCTGACGTAGTCACGCCCAGCAGCGGGCACATACCCAGCAGCTGGACAAAAATCGTATTATTCTTCCAGAAGCCGTCGGCAAAGACCTCCTGCTTGTTCATTCGCCACCTCCTGCAGAACCGGGCACAGATTCGCTATTACCGTTCAGGCGACCAACAATAGCAGTCTGCTTCGCCCGATAAAACTCCAGCGCACCCTTCACTGCCTTGACGACTGCCCGCGGTGAAATTGTGGCGCCGGTAAACTGATCGAAATCACCACCATCCTTTTTCACCTTCCAGCGCACATCGTCCAGGCCACGACCGCGGAAACTGTCCACCCATGCCTGATTGCGCACAATACCATCGCCCAGCCCCGGTGTTTCCTTATGATCAGTCACGCGAATAGCCAGCACATGGCCGTCCGGATGCACGCCGACCAGAATCCGGATCGAGCCGGAGTAGCCATCCGGCGCAATCACTTCCCATGCCATGCCGGCCAGTTTACCGTGGTCACGCGCCGGATAAATCACCTTTCCATCGACATCGACCGCTTCCGCCTGCGGGTCGTTGGTATGCGCCGGCAATACCTGCTGTAGTGCCCTGTGCAGCGCCTCTTTCCGGGCCGCCGCAATCGGTTCGCGTGTGACGATATCGGTCAGGCCCAACAGGATGGCTGCAATGGCTGCCACCACGAACAGGGCCAGCACCATCTGCAGTTGCTCGCGCTCCAGTTTCATGATTTACGCCCGCTCTCATGGCCGTAGACACGCGGCCGGAAATAGTGGTCAATCAGCGGCACTGCGCAGTTCATCAGCAGTACGGAGAACATCGCTCCCTCCGGATAGCCGCCAAAACTGCGAATACTCCATGTCAGGACACCGCAGCCGATACCGAACACAATCTGCCCGGTCGGCGTAACCGGCGAAGAGACCGGGTCGGTAGCCATGAAAAAGGCGCACAACATCAGACCGCCGGCAAACAGGTGAAACATCGGCGGCGCAAAATGATCCGGATCGATACCGCTGAACAAGGCTGCCAGCACCGCCACCGTCGCCAGATAGGAGAACGGGATATGCCAGGTAATGCTGTGTCTGGCCATCAGGAAGACACCACCGATCAGCAGTGCCAGCACACTCGTTTCACCGATACTGCCGGCCTCGGTGCCGAGAAAGGCGCCAAGGTAGCTGTAGTGATAGTGAGCCAGGGCGTCCGCCACCGGTACACCCAGCGTCCATTCGGTTTTCACATGCCCCAGCGGCGAAGCCATCGAGATCGCATCCAGCCCGAGCTTTAATGCATCGGGACCAGCAAAAAACAGCGTCAGGCAAGTGGATAGATCATACAAATTCACCACCGGCGTGGCTGCCGACATCGGGATGATCCATGTCGTCATCTGCAATGGAAAGGAGATCAGCAGAATAACCCGCGCCGACAGCGCCGGGTTGAAAATATTATAGCCAAGCCCGCCATACACCTGTTTACCCAGTACGATGGCGAAAATACTGCCCACCACGGCCATCCACCACGGCGTCAATGCCGGCAGTGTCAGTGCCAGCAACAGGCCGGTCAGTGCCGCGGAGTTATCCAGCAATGTCGTCAGTGATTTGCCCATCAGTTTCAGGCATACAGCTTCGGTGGCCAGACAGGAGAGCATGCAAACCAGTATTAACAACACCGCCAGCCAGCCGAACAGATAGACACTGACTGCCGCGGCCGGCAACAGCGCCAGAATAACGGTCAACATCATCATGCGCAGCGAATCGCCGCCATGCATATGGGGAGAGGAGAGCATCACCAGCATCAGTCTTTACTCCCCTCATCCGTTTTGTCAGCAGCACTGTCACCGGCTGCATCCGTTTTTGCTGTTGATTCAGCAGCAGGCGCATGTGTCTTGCGCACACTGGAACGACGGGCGGCGCGGGCCTGATTCTCCCGCTCGATACGCATCTCACGCGCTTCCGAGCGCAGCCTTGAGGCCTCGGCAAAACTCTTTTCCCGGCGCTGCTGTGCAATCTGCCCTTTACCGTAACGGAAATAGTGAACCAGCGGTATATTGGATGGACAGACATAGGAACAGGCGCCGCATTCGATACAATCAAACAGATCATAGGATTCGGCTTTTTCGAACTGATCGGAACGGCACTGATCGGCCAGCAGATTGGGTACCAGTCCTGCCGGACACGCCTCGGAGCAATGGCCGCAACGAATACACGCCTGCTCCTGCGTGTGGCCGCCCATAAATGAAGCCTCAAGCATGGCTAGCATACCGTTGGTCGATTTCACCACCGGCACATCCGGATGGCGCAGCAACTCACCCATCATCGGACCACCATGCAGAATACGCACATCCTCGAAATCCGTCAGCCCCTGTTGTGCAAACACATAGCGCATGGGCGTGCCGATACGCACATGCAGGTTGGCCGGCCGGGGCATGGCATCGCCGCTGACGGTGACCAGGCGCTCGGTTAACGGCTCAGCCCGCACCACAGCCCGGTACAGAGCTCGCGCCGTAGCAACATTCTGACACAGCATGCCGATATGCATCGGCAGTTTGCCCGCCGGCACCTCACGGCCGGTCAGTGAGTAAATCAACTGCTTTTCACTGCCTTGCGGATAACGGGTAGGCAGCAGCACCACACGCGCTCCTTCCAGATCATCGCGCAGGGCCAGCGCCTGCTCGATGGCCTCAGCCGCATCGGACTTATTGTCTTCAATAGCGATAATGGCCGAATCGGTATTGACCATATGCATGATGATAGCCAGGCCGGTCAGGATCTCATCGGCATACTCGAGCATCAGGCGATGATCCGTGGTCAGCCACGGCTCACACTCGATACCGTTAAGCACCACCGTTTCGATGGGAAAGCGACTGTCCTGCACCAGCTTGATAAAGGTCGGAAACACAGCGCCGCCCAGTCCCGCAAGACCACACATGCGGGCCCGCTCACGCAACAGAGCCGGGTCCGTATTACGCCAGTCGGTGATCGGCTCAAGACTATCGTCGGAAGCGTCATCGCCATCCGACTCGATAATAATACTCGGCATACCCATGCCGGAAGGGTGCGGTATCGCATACTCCTCGATGCGTACCACGCGCCCGGAAGTCGAGGCATGCACAGGCACCGATACATAACCTTCGGATCTGGCAATCTTCTGACCACGCAGCACACGATCACCCACCGCCACCAGAGGTAAGCAGGCCTCTCCGATATGCATCTTCATCGGCAGAATATGTACCGGCGACAACGGACATGGCTCGCTGTGTAGTCCCGCGCCCAGCTTATGATCTGACGGATGGATTCCGCCGTCAAAGCTGTGCGCCATCATGCCCAGCCGCTGGGCCAGATTTCTAAGCATGGCCGGCATGATGTTCTCTCCTCTCGTGTCCCAGCCGGGAACGTCGGGTTTCCGGCAACGGCCACGACCAGTGCTCAATCAGTTCCGGTTTAACCAGCATATCAATACAGTCCACAGGACATGGCTCCACACATAACTCGCAACCGGTACAGTGATCGGCCAGTACCGTGTGATATTGCTTGGGTGCTCCGATAATGGCATCCACAGGACAGGCTTTAATACAGAGTGTACAGCCGATGCACTCATCTTCACGCACAAACGCCAGCATCGGTGCTGCAGCTTCCTGCTCCACGGCTTTCGGCTCCACACCCATCAGATCGGCAATAGCCAGCATCGTCCGCTCACCGCCGGGGACACAGTGATTCACCTCTTCCCCTTCGCTGGCCACAGCCGTGGCATAGGGCTTGCATCCCGGATAACCGCACTGACCGCACTGGGTCTGCGGCAGCAGCGCATCGATTTTATCCACCATCGGGTCGCCCTCGACGTAAAACACCTTCTGCGCAACAGCCAGCACAATACCGGCCAGCAAAGCAAATGTGCCCAGACTCAACAGGGCATAGAGTAATCCGGTCATAATGGGTGAACCTAGATTTTGACCAGGCCGGAGAAGCCCATAAAGGCCAGCGACATCATGCCGGCTGTAATCAGGGTCAACGGAGATCCCTTGAACAGAGCGGGTACGGGGGAAACATCCATGCGTTCACGCAGGCCGGCAAACAGCACCAGTACCAGTGCAAAACCGACCGCTGCACCAAAGCCGTAGAGCGCGGAGCTGACAAATGTCTGTTCCTGCTGCACATTCAACAGCGCTACGCCTAACACCGCGCAGTTGGTGGTGATCAACGGCAGAAAAATACCCAGCGCCTGATACAAAACCGGACTGGTCTTGTGGATCATCATTTCGATAAACTGGACAAGCGCTGCAATAATCAGAATGAAGAAGATGGTCTGCAAATACTCCAGACCCAGCGGCACCAGCACAAACTCCTGCACCAGCCACGAGCAGACAGAGGCCAGCGTCATGACAAACATCACGGCAAACGACATGCCAACCGCCGTTTCCACCTTGCCGGATGTACCGAGAAACGGACAAATGCCGAGAAACTTGGTCAACACGAAGTTGTTCACCAGAACGGCAGAGAGTAAAATGAGTGCTACTTCAGTCATGGCGCGGAAGTATAGGCCCAGTCAGCTATCGCGTACACCTGTCTAAACCCACACTTTTTCCCATACAGGGCAACAGAGGCATGACAGACGCAGTCAGCCGTCGCAATATTGGCCTCATGAATGACTCCACCCAGACATCGCCGCTGACATTCCCCTGCCGCTTCCCGGTCAAGGTCATGGGCAGCAACAGCGATCACTTCAGAGAGGATATTGTGGCCATCGCGCGCGAGTATTTTACACCGCTGGATGAAGCCGATATCACTGTAACCGCGAGCCGGACGGCAAAATATCTGTCGGTCAGCGTGATCGTCACTGCCGAGAGCCGGGAGCAACTGGATAACCTCTATCGCGCCATCAATGCCCACCCCGATGTTCGCATGGTGCTCTGATAGAGAGTCAAAAACTTTTCACCACAGAGGACACGAAGGACACAGAGGAAAGACAAAGCATTGTAGATAAAGAATAACTGCTGTCATCGCTGCCTTCAGGGATTCACTCTGCCCGTGTGAAGACTGTGACTATCTTCGTTTCCTTGCTTTTACCTTTGTGTCCTCTGTGGTGAAAAGCTTTTTTATTTTCTTTTTTTCCATTTATCGAGAAATTTCAGGATAGCCGCCAGCGCATCCGGCTTGTTCATATCGCCTCGTGGCAACGTGAAGTCGGCACACTCCTCGTATAACGGATAACGGAGCTCAGCCAGCTGCTGTAGACGACTCAAGGTGTCGCCCTCCGCGATCAATGGCCTGTTGCTGTCACCGTCAATACGCTCTGCCAGAAACTCTGGTGAAGCCTTCAGCCAGATAACCGGCGTATGCTCTTTCAACAACGCCCGGTTTTCCTCACGCATGACGACACCACCCCCACTGGCAATCACCGCCGGCCTGCCCAGAACGGCACGTAGTGCGGCAGTTTCCATATCGCGAAAACCATCCTCACCGCGTTCGGCAAAGATATCCGGAATGCTCATGCCCGCCTGTGCAACGATATAATCATCCAGATCTATCAAATCCAACTTCAGCTTCTTCGCCAGTCGCCTGCCGATACTGCTTTTCCCCGAGCCCATCAGGCCGATCAAAACCGGAGATACTCCCTTGATTCTCTTCACCTCGCCCCCTTACGCTGACCGCTATTTTCTACAGTAACGGAAACTGACTATTCCATTCGCGCTGCGCAAGGAAGATACACAACCATCAGAGTCATCATCCTTGCCCCGCCTCAGACCCGTTCTCTGGCGAAAAACCTGCTCAGGGATTACCATCACACCACTGCAGAGCCGTAGGAAAGCTCTACAACATTTCACCGGAGAGTCACCATGCATCATACAGGCCTGATATACGCATTCGTTCTCGACGGGAGTGGCGGCGCAAGGCAGCTGGACTGGCAAGGCGTCAGATCGTGGCAGCATGAACAGGGACCGATATGGATTCACCTGGACTACAGCTCGGATGAGGCGCGCAACTGGATACTGACCGAAAGCCATATCAATGAGATTGCTGGTGAAGCCCTGCTCAATGAAGAGACACGCCCCAGAGCTACCGCCGTCGGTGATGCCCTGCTGCTATCGCTGCGCGGCGTAAATTTCAATCCCGGCTCGGACCCTGAAGATATGGTATCAATCAGAATGTGGCTGACCAGTGATCAGGTAGTGACCACACGCAAACGGAAATTACAGTCTGCGTCCGACATGGCCGCATCCCTTCAAAACGGTAACGGCCCAAAAACAATCAGTGAGTTTCTCGTCGATTTTTCCAGCCGCATTACATCCAGAATGGAAGCTCTCGTGGAGGAGCTGGAAGATCGTTCCGCCCAACTGGAAGAGGCGGTGATTGATAATGGTAACGCTATCCTGCGCAGCGAGCTTTCAGCCATTCGGCGTGAGACGATTATGTTGCGTCGCTATCTGGCACCCCAGCGGGAGGCGATGATAAAGCTTGCCTCTGCAACCGCTGCCTGGCTAACCGATAACGACCGCATGCGGCTGCGCGAAGTAACCGATCAACTGGTACGTTATATTGAAGATCTGGATTCGATCAGGGATCGGGCTTCGGTCACACATGAGGAGCTGGTTAACAGGCAGTCTGAACAGATGAACGCCAGAATGTATATATTGTCTCTGGTAGCCGCGCTGTTTTTACCCCTTGGTTTTTTTACCGGCCTGCTGGGCATCAACGTCGGCGGCATTCCCGGAGCCAATAACCCGTGGGCTTTTGCCATATTTATTGTCATCCTGCTGGTCATTGTCATCTTTCAGGTCATCTTCTTCAAAAAGAAACAATGGATGTAACCCCCCTCACCGTTAGTAGGCTGCCAGTATCTAAGGGTCCTATTTCACCGGGAATGAGAGTTTACGAGTCGCTTCTTTGGCCAGAACCTGTCATTCAGTTTGAGATATACATAACAAGGGTATATCAATATCCAGTGTTATATATACGTATACATAACCACGATATTTCAGGATAAATGGATAGCACCTACCCGAATTTGCAATCCGGACCGTCCTAACCTAGGCTGATGAACAAGGAATCAGGGGGGAAGATATTATGATCACCTGGCAAAAAGATACGTGCGTATATTAATATGTTAGCTGTGAAAAGATGGAGAAACAATTAGAAGACTATGAGCAATAGAAAAAGAGTATTTCTCTCATACTGCCATGCTGACATTGAAGTAGCCTTAGACATTGAAAGAAGGCTTCGAGATGACAGCATTGAAGTTCTAAGTAGCTTTGATCTTGACCCAGGTTCAAATATTCAAACCAACCTGAAGTACTTTGTCGAATCTAGTGACATTGTTCTATTGCTGCTATCTAAAGACTATTTCAACTCTGTTTACAGCGGGAAAGAGCTGTACGAATTTCTCAATGAAAGTAATAAAAGGAAGGTCTCCGTCATTCCAGTCGCCATTGAAAGATGCAATATTCCTTGGCAGTTGAAAAATCTTAATACAATTAATTTATACAACAATATCGATTCTGGAATCGAATCATTAAAGCGGCAAATCAATGTTTTAACACATGTGAGTTTTGATAATTTCTCCGCGGAGAATTTTGAGGAATTTACGTACTTGTTGCTGAAAGAGTATGGATTTAAAAATATAAGGCGCGAATTTCATAGCTCTGACTACGGGATTGACTTTGTTGCTGAAGCCTTCACAAAAAACCCATTTGGCTTCACGCAAAAGGAAACATGGATTGTTGAAGTTAAGTTTTATAGGAACGAACGTTTTAGCATAAATACAATAAAGCAGCTATTTGAATATAAGCGCAGTGTATTGCCTCATGATAGCAAGATGCTACTTATTACTAATAGTATTTTAACGTCCGTTGCAGAAGAGTATCTTTCTGACCTTCAGAAACACGAGAACACCCAAATAGAGGTTATTGATGGCATAAAGCTAAAAAAACTCATCGCAAAACGGAAAAAGCTAATTAATGAGTTTTTGCCATCATGAGTCAGGTTAACGACTTTATAATGGCATTGGATAACTGCCCATTAGGGAATGCTGGTTGGGTTCAGTTCGAAGATTTATGTACGGATATTCTTTCATTTTTGTTCGTCCCGCCCTTGAGTCCACCCAATAGGCAAGCAAGAACATATTCGGGTGTTAATAGAAGAGATGCGGTCTATCCGAACAGGAATATCACCCAAAATAATAATCCAAATTCCAGTAATTGGCATCATCTGTTTCTCGAACTAAATGCTCGAATGATATTGGTGGAGTATAAGAACTATGACAATACTGAGATCGGTCATGAAGAAGTAAACCAAACTAGGAATTACTTGACGAACCCAATGGGAAGGCTTGCACTAATGGTTTGCAGCAAGCAACCTAATGAATCAGCTCACCGTCAAAGAAATACTGTTTTTACTCAGGATGAAAAAGTTATCGTTTTCTTAGACAAGGAGCAATTGAAGGAAATGCTGGCCATGAAGGAAAGGGGGGAAGACCCCTCGGATTTGATAATTGACTTGGTAGAAAGGTTTTACATTCAACATGAGTAATAGTCAGCTAACAAGTAGCTCCACCGGACAAAATACTCGCTGCGCTCGCATTTTTCCGGTGAGCTAAGCGTTGGGCGTAAAAAAGAGATGAGTCATGGATGTATCTAAAGAAACAAAAAATAAAAGGGGTCAGGACTTGTTTTGCGCATTTCCATCGGCAGATTTAATAATTCGGGCAACTGGGGTCGGATCTTGAATATTGAATCATCATAGCCCTCCCCTCTTTGGTAAGGTTAAATGTAAACCTTCCAATAGGTGAATGTCTATGTTTGGCCAAAAGCAGACCCATTCAAGCAATAGATTTATTTGGCAGGCCATGCATGGCCTGCCCGGAGGCATCGGATTCATCAGCTCTACCTAGTCGAGCAACAACTCAACTCTGGGTTTAGCCTTCTTTTTTTCTGCATCAATCTGCGGGCGGCAGCCGAATAGCTGATCTGCTTTCACACCATGTGAGGCAATAGCCTCCTGCACATGATTCGAGCGCGCTGTCGCCAGCTCCAGAAGCTGTTGATCACTCATGGCAGATGCAGGCGCCTGAGCCTGATCCGCCGCTACCGCCACGCCTTCGCCGGAGGTGGCAACGCCGCAAATCTGCAAACGCAACCCCTTCTCCTTCATCAACCCGGCAATCTTGCCGGCATATTCGGCCATCGGGGCAGTGAGGGCACTGCTGCGTGGCTCAAATATAATCGGCGTCAATCTGGGCTTGGCCGCATCACTAATCATACCGCTGGCCAGATTGGCCGCGAGGACAATGCTGCCGTAAGGCTGCAGAACCAGTGCAGCGTAAGTCATCGCGCCGGATGAGAGTGAGGAGAGCAGTGCCTTGTTGATAATATCATGGATATTGATATTCGGATCAGTCAGCAGCCCCTTGACCGGCACATCCAGCGCAATATCCCCGCGCCCGTCACGCAGCATATCCAGCGACATACCAAGCGGCATCGTCAAACCCTGCGTCGCCGTACCCTGCTGCGCGGAGTCCCCCAGCGTCAGACCGCGTAACATCAACTTGTTGGCCGAATCGATATGCCCGTCGGCAATGCTCACCGTACTGTCGAGATCCAGTTGGCCTGTACGGATAGATTTGCCAAAATCCGGTTCAATATATCCGGAGAGCTCCGGCATTTTAAAGCGTTTCAGGCTGACTTTGAGCTGTGTCGCAGGTGAAGGTCCCGGCCGCACCTCTCCTGTCACAACCAACTGCCCCGCCTCGCCCAGCTTCAACCGCATATCGAGTGACCCCTTACGTTTACCGGAGAGATCAAGCGGCGCCAGACGCATCTTTTCAACCACCATACGGGTGTCAAATGCCGGCAACACACTGGCATCGCGCATCTCCGCCCGACTACCTTTTGCCACAATCAGCTCATCAACAAGCAGCTGGCTGGCAGACTGATGCGGGTCGCTTGCAGCAACCTTATGACTCGCACCCTTCGGTTCTTTTTCCGGAGCGTTACCGGCGGACAGCTTATCAAGGACTGCAATCTTTCCATCCTTCTGCCGCTCGATATGCAGATCCAGGCCGGCAAACTGCAATCGCTTCACATGATAGCTGTCAGCCTTCATTGCCGCCTGCGTCACCTTCACACTGCCGATACGTCCCATGGCATGTCCGCCCACCGCCGGTAACGTCCAGCCGTTCACCAGCAACTGGTCGAAACCGCCGCTCTCTACCCCCGTCATGTGCAACTTGTTCAACTTAATCTCATCCACAGCGACAAGCTTCACGATATTATTGCGCGCACTCCGTCGGGAATCTGTAGCGGAGACAGACGGACGCTCCAGTTGCAATTTACTCAAAGCAAGCGATGCCAGCTGCACCTGCTGTTTGGCATCCACAGCGACAGATTTGAGCAGTAACTGCTCCAGTTTCATCTGATCCCCGTTACCCGGCAGGTTATTCGCCCGCACACCGCCCGCCTCCAGCTGCGCCATCGCTATCGCGCCGGTCGGGTCGACTGTAATCTGCTGCGCCTTTACCCTGTCCACAGAAACATTCGCTGAGCTTTTATTCATATCGGGAGCCGTCACTGAATCCAGTGACAGGGATGCCACCGACACCTTACCGTTTGCCACTACATGAACGTTCTGCAACTTCACCGCTTTCGCACCCATGGCACCGTTGCCGGTCAGGGCGTCAGTGACCTTCGGCGCAACCAGATCCACCATGCCGGCCGTAACCTTGCCATCCATATGCACACCCAGATCACGTATATCAACGGACTCCAGCGACGCCAGCTGCACGCCATCCATATCCTTGAGTGACACACGACCCAGACCAACCCGTAACGTTCCGGTCCTCAAACCGGTCAACAGATCCTGGTTGCCCGCGTCCAACCTGATATCGCCGTCGGTCTCCAGTGTCGTATATGCCAGATTGTAGCCTGCGATTATCAAATCAACCGGCCCGGTCTGGAAGCGCAGGCTCATGCCATGCCGACCTGATGCATCCGCCCCCCGCAGGTGAAGTGTCAGCAGCTGAATCGGCAGCGACAGCGACAGCGGCTTGTCTGACAAACGGCCTTCAAGGTGCAGGTTGATATCACTGAACTGCACATCGGCAGGCGCCACCTGCCAGTCAGATGACCCAGCATCCGCCTCGGGCGTCGCCTCTCCGGCTGTATCATCCAGCCGGATACTGCCAAACTGCCATACGCCGTGTGCATCCTGCTGCACCCGCAGGTCCCCTCCGTGGAGATGCAACGAATGAATCAACACTTTCCGCTTGAGCAGCGGCAACCAGTCCACCTTCACACTCAAGCGACGCACATGCATGCCTTTACCGGCATTCAAACCCACCAGCACAAATGAGCCGGTAAAGGGGTTGAAATCTATATCCTCAACCTGGGCCTGCACGGCGCCGTGATCCCGTAACCAGTGCTGCGCCCCCACACGGAGCACTTCCGGCAACAACGATAACAATATGACGCTCAACAGCAGCAGTGAGCATACCCATATTAACCAGCGGTAGCGCTGTGCCTTCGGCGTATCAGACATATCCGGTTCTCCTTGCTTGTATCTGACCCACTCTCCATGCTGTCGCAGATGGCAAAACGTGTAAAGATTTCACCCCGGATCATGCGTGTCGAAAACAGCGTGTCTGGCACCTGTCTTGCTCCCGCTTTTCCAGAGAAAGTATCGCAATGCCATTTCAAACTGCTCAGTCGGAGGATATACTTCATGACAGCACAACGAACGGAGATCATATGACTGACCAACTTTCCATCCGGAAACTGCTCGCTGTAATGGTCGAGCAGGATGCATCCGACCTCTACCTGATGGCCGGAGCGCCTCCGGGCTATCGCATCAGCGGCAACATCCGTCGCCTTGGTGATACGGAACTCACGCCGGGCATGGTCGAAAAACTGGCCAGTGAGCTGATGAGCGAAAAGCAGAAGGCTGACTTTGCCGATGACATGGAGATGAACCTCTCCACCGCCATCCCCGGTATGGGACGCTTCCGCGTCAACATTTACCGTCAGCGTGGCAGTGTCGGCATGGTCATTCGCCAGATCACAACCGACATCCCGACTATCGACCAGCTCGGACTGCCTCAAATCTTCAAAGAGATCGTGATGAGCAAACGCGGACTGGTGCTGATGGTCGGAGCAACCGGTTCCGGAAAATCATCATCACTGGCAGCCATGATCGATCACCGCAACAGTAATCAGGCCGGTCATATCATCACCATCGAAGACCCGATCGAGTTCATGCACGTTCACAAAAAATGTTTTGTCACACAAAGAGAGGTGGGATCGGATACCATCTCCTTCCAGAAAGCACTGAAAAACACGTTGCGGCAGGCTCCCGATGTAATTCTGCTCGGTGAAATCCGCGAACACGATACCATGGAGCATGCCATCGCCTTTGCCGAGACCGGCCACCTGGCCATGTCCACCCTGCATGCCAACAATGCCAATCAGGCTCTCGAACGCATCCTCAATTTTTTCCCTAAGGAGCAACATGAGCAGATCAGCATGAATCTCTCCATGAATCTGCGCGCCATCCTGTCGCAACGACTGGTCAAAACCGTTGATGGCAAACGTGTTGCCGCCATTGAAATTCTGATCAATACACCGCGCATTGCCGATCTGATCCTCAAAGGCTCTATTGATGAGATCAAGTCCACGATGGCAGCAGGTGAACAACAGGGCATGCAGACCTTTGATCAGGCTCTGTTGAAACTGTGGAAGGCCGGAACGATTAGTGAAGTGGAGGCGCTACGCAATGCCGATTCAGCCAATAACCTGCGCCTGCAGATGAAGATGGACAAAATCGGGGCGGGCGACGGCGCTGTGGAAAGCATGCTGGATAAAAAATCCGACGATGAAGAGGACGGCGGCTTTAAACTATCCATCTGAAACTGCCGGGAAGCGCTGGTTCATTCAGCGCAGAGAAAAGATACGACATTGCAGGGAAAACATATAACTGCTGCCATCTTACTGATGACACACCGGTTACGGCCCACCCTCACCTGCTGATTTCAATCAAACGGGCATCGGGATCGTCATCCACGCAACGTAGCTCCACCGTGACCGCCGTCTCCGGCAGCAGGCCTCGCGCACGCTCCGGCCATTCAATCAGACAGATCCATGGCGGCCGGAAATAGTCACGTACGCCCAGCAGGTCAATCTCTTCGGCATCATCGAGTCGATACCAGTCCATATGAGCAATCCTGCAGTGGCTGCCGTCATACTCCTGAATAATCGCAAATGTAGGACTCGGCAAAGCCGCATCGGTGACGCCCAGCGCCCGCATCACGGCGCGCGAAAACACGCTTTTACCCGCGCCCAGCTCGCCGTGCAAAGCTACGACATCACCCGGTTTCAGACTCTCGGCAAAGCGACCGGCTACAGCAGCCGTATCGGACTCCTGAACAGTACGAAACTGCAATGAATTATCGGTTGGCAACCAGCGCCTTGATCACATCGTGCTTGCCGATCAGGCCGATCACAACATCGCCATCAAGGACCGGCAGGTGATGCACACTGTTGTCACCCATAATCGAGGCAATTTCACTAAGCTCCGTATCCGGCCCGACGGTTCTGACACCGTCACTCGCCAACTCCCCGGCAGTCACCGCCTGCAAACGGGCCAGTTCGCTCTCGAATTTCGCCTCTCCCATCGGGATCACCATATCAAACAGCGCTACAGCCGTTGGCACATGCAGGTTTTTCTGCTGGTCAATCAGGTCGGTTTCGGTCACCACACCGAGCAGGCGCTTGTCTTCATCCACCACCAGCAACCCGGTAATATCTTCCTCACTGAAACGGCGTGCCACTTCGCGAATAGTGGCGTCAGGCTTACAGAACGGCGGCTCGGCATTCATAATATCGCGCGCAAAGACTTTGGTGTATGACATTGTTCCCTCCTGCATCTCATGCACAGTCTAATCAGAACACGGATGAATTAAAGCCCCCGCTCATTCAGCTCCGATCAGCGGAATATCATGCCTTATGATAAATTTCGGAACCGGTCTTCACGAAGGCCTCGGACTGCTCCGCCATACCCGCATCAATCGCTTCAAACGTCTCCATACCGTGCTCATGAGCATAGTCACGCACGTCCTGAGTGATCTTCATGGAGCAGAATTTCGGACCGCACATTGAGCAGAAGTGTGCCACCTTGGCGGAATCCTTGGGCAGGGTTTCATCATGAAAGCTGCGAGCAGTATCCGGATCGAGAGAGAGATTAAACTGGTCATCCCAGCGGAATTCAAAGCGCGCCTTGGAGAGCGCATCGTCACGCTGTTGAGCGCCCGGATGTCCCTTGGCCAGATCCGCTGCATGAGCGGCAATCTTGTATGTAATCACGCCTGCTTTCACATCGTCGCGATTGGGCAGACCAAGATGCTCTTTCGGCGTCACATAGCACAACATCGCACAGCCGTACCAGCCGATCTGTGCCGCACCGATACCGGAAGTGATATGATCGTAGCCGGGCGCAATATCGGTTGTCAGCGGGCCGAGCGTATAAAACGGCGCCTCATCGCAATGTTTGAGTTGCTCATCCATATTCGCCTTGATCATATGCATCGGCACATGACCCGGCCCTTCAATCATGGTCTGAATGTCATGCTTCCATGCAATCTTGGTCAGCTCACCGAGCGTACGGAGCTCTCCGAACTGCGCCTCATCGTTGGCATCGGCAATCGCACCGGGACGCAACCCGTCACCCAGCGAAAAGGAGACATCATACGCCTTCATGATTTCACAGATATCTTCAAAATGGGTATAGAGGAAATTTTCCTTGTGATGAGCCAGACACCACTTGGCCATGATTGAGCCGCCACGCGACACAATGCCGGCCAACCGTTTGGCGGTCAGCGGCACATAACGCAACAGCACGCCGGCATGAATGGTGAAATAGTCCACGCCCTGCTCCGCCTGCTCAATCAGTGTGTCACGGAACAGCTCCCAGGTCAGGTCTTCGGCAACACCATCCACCTTCTCCAGCGCCTGATAGATCGGCACAGTACCGATCGGTACAGCGGAGTTGCGGATAATCCACTCACGCGTTTCATGAATATTCTTGCCCGTGGAGAGATCCATGATCGTATCCGAGCCCCAGCGGGTCGCCCAGGTCATCTTCTCCACTTCTTCATCGATTGAAGAGGTCACAGCGGAGTTGCCGATATTACCATTAATTTTTACCAGAAAATTGCGCCCGATAATCATCGGCTCGATTTCCGGATGATTAATATTTGCAGGAATGATGGCGCGTCCGCGAGCAATTTCATCACGCACGAATTCGGCTGTAATCACCTGCGGAATCGAGGCGCCCCAACTCTGGCCGGGATGCTGGCGGGTGATCTCGCGCAGGTGCTCACGGCGCTGATTCTCACGAATCGCCACATATTCCATTTCCGGCGTCACAATACCCTGACGTGCATAGTGCATCTGGGATACATTCCTGCCCGGTTTTGCCCGTAGCGGCGTACGTACATGCGCAAAACGCAGTTCATCCAGCTTTGCATCACCCCGACGGATACGACCATAGTCACTGCTCAGGTCGGATAACTCTTCGGTATCGTTACGCTCTGCAATCCATGGCGAACGAATCGGCTCCAGCCCACGCTCCAGGTCAATCTCCACATCCGGATCGGTATACGGACCTGATGTATCATAAATCAGTATCGGTGGGTTCTCTTCCAGGCCGGTTCGGGTCGTCGTCGGCGAGAGCGACACTTCACGCATCGGCACACGGATGTCAGGGCGAGACCCCTCAATATAGATCTTGCGGGAATTCGGAAACGGCTGCCGCGCAGCCTGATCATTGCTGATAATCTCCGTTGTATCTGCCTGTGTCGTCATCATTCCTCCAGAAGTCATACCGGTTCAGCGCCGAATGATACCCGAGCAGGCGACTAGGGTATAGATGGTTGATTCGGGAGCCCTCATTCCCCTGCGGATTGGCGCCTGGCAAGCCTTTCAGCCGGGAAAAACATAAAATCACCGGTTGACCTGATAGAGTCAAACAGCTAGAAATCACCTTACTTTCCTTAAGTATAAGGCGGGCTGAAATACTACTATCGGGGGGAAATAAATTGCACACGGCATCTGAGGATCAGGCCACACAGAGCAATGAACATCAGCAGACGAAACAGTGTACAAAAAACGAGAATGAGGGATATATTTTCGTACCCGGCATGAAAAGGGAAGACGGGCGATTTCTGATACCGGAATAAATGATCTCAACAGGGGCTCTTTCAGAGCCCCCTGTTTTTTTCACCTGCAGGAAGAGCCGTTACAACAGGGCCCTAGACCGACAAAGCCCTGAGCAGGCCTTCTGCTTTATGTTCGGTTTCGACCAGTTCGTGCTCAGGGTCGGAGTCGGCAACAATCCCCGCTCCCGCCGCCCAGCTCAAGTTTCCAGCGTAGTGCCAGAAGGTCCGGATGAGAATATTCATATCGGCCGTGCCATCCCAGCCGAGATAACCCAGACCACCTGTATAAGGACCGCGGGCGTTATGTTCCAGCTCGTGGATGATCTCCATGCAATGCACCTTCGGGCAACCGGTAATGGTGCCGCCGGGGAACATCGCTTTAAACAGATCAACGACATCCTTTCCCTGCTCAAGCGTACCGCGCACATTGGAAACGATATGCTGCACGGTGGCATATTGCTCAATCACCATGCGCTCATTCACCTCTACTGTACCCGGCTTACATACCCGTCCAAGATCATTACGTTCGAGATCAACCAGCATAATATGCTCTGCACGCTCTTTTTCAGACAACAGCAACTCCGACCGGAGTGAGTCATCCATCTCGCCCTCAGCACGGCGGCGGGTACCTGCAATGGGTCTTGTGTCCACTTCACCATTCGGATGCATGCGAAACAGACGCTCAGGCGACGCTGAAACCAGCGTCAGCAGATCTTTGCCACTGCCAACACGCACAAATGACGAAAATGGTGCGGAATTCACACGCCGCAACTGATCGTACAGCCCGACCAGATCAGCCTGCTCAAAAGGCACGGACCAGAAGCGGGCAATATTGGCCTGAAAGATATCGCCAGCGCCAATGTAATCCTTCACCCGTTCAACGGCCTGTTTATAAGACGCACCGGAAGTTACTTCCGGTCTGGCCAGCATCTGCAGGGATACGCCGGGTAGCAATACATTGCCTACTTCATCGAGCATCAGCAGCACAGCTTGCACCGCCTGTTCATTTTTTGCTGCCAGATAGATCGCATCACCGTCAAAGCATAGTGAAAAAGTCGGATATAATGTCCACAGCACAGGGCCGGGAACCGCCGTCTTGGGGGCAGGCAGCTCCTCAATCAACGCGCACGCCTCATAGGCGGCATAAAACAGACAACGGATGGCCGGCGAGTGTTCCTGCTCGCCTGCAACCGCATGTTTCCAGCTGTTAAAAAACAGTTCCACATGCTCGACACCGGCATCCTGAGCCAGCGAAACCGACTGTCCGTGTTGTGAAACAAGAAACTGTCTCCCCAAACCGGACGGGTCTTCAAGAACTGCGGAGAAATGATCCGGAAATGCAGAAAAAAGGCCGTAAGCGGAAAGCTTACGGCCCTGATTTGATATGACGCGGAATATCACGTCAGCTCGCGTTTACGTCAGTCGAACTTGCGTACGATAACAGAAGCGTTGGTACCGCCGAAACCGAACGAGTTGGATATAGCCACCTTAATATTAGCCTGACGCGCTTCATGCGGTACATAATCCAGATCACATTCAGGATCCTGATTATCCAGATTAATGGTTGGTGGAACAACACCATTATGTACAGCCAGCACCGAAAAAGCCGCTTCAATGCCGCCGGCAGCCCCGAGCAGATGACCCGTCATCGATTTCGATGATGAAACCATCAGCTTTTTGGCATGATCGCCGAACACCGACTTGATACCCTGTGTTTCTGCCACGTCGCCTGCAGGTGTGGATGTACCGTGCGCATTGATATAATCCACATCTTCCGGATTAATACCCGCACGATTCATCGCTGCCTTCATACAGCGACCGCCACCTTCGCCACCCGGAGAGGGAGAAGTCATATGGTAAGCATCACCGCTCATACCATAACCGATCACCTCGGCCAGGATCACGGCACCACGTGCCTTGGCACTCTCCAGTGATTCCAGTACCAACACGCCGGCACCTTCGCCCATAACAAAACCGTCGCGATCCTTATCCCACGGACGGGATGCACGCTCAGGTTCATCGTTACGCGTGGAGAGGGCCCGTGCAGCCGAGAAGCCGCCGACACCCAACTCACAGATACAAGCTTCGGTTCCGCCTGCAATCATCGCATCGGCAGCGCCGCGGGCAATGATTTCAAATGCATCACCAATGGCATGCGTACCTGTTGCACAGGCAGTCACCGTGGCTACATTCGGCCCCTTGGCTCCGGACATCATCGACACCCAGCCGGATGTCATATTGATAATGGTCTGTGGAATGAAGAACGGAGAGATTTTGCGCGCTCCGCCAGCGTCATAAGCCCGCATGGTCTTTTCAATGGTTACCAGCCCACCGATGCCTGCACCGACAGCCACACCAACACGTTCGGCATTGCTTTCGTCAATCACCAGCCCCGACTGCTCCAGTGCCATCATCGATGCCGCTACGCCAAACTGGATAAACTGATCCATTTTTCGCGCATCTTTGCGATTGATGTATTGCTCGGCATCGAAATCAGGTACTTCACCCGCAATAGTACAGGCCATCCCTTTATCGACCGCATCGAAATAGCTGATGCGACGAATACCCGACTTGCCTGCAATCAGGTTTTTCCAGGTGATATCCGTGCCTGTACCGAGCGGAGTAACCAGTCCTACACCGGTGACGACAACTCGTCTGGTCATAACTTATTCAGCTTTAGCCGCAATATAGTCGATTGCGTTCTGAACGCTCTGGATGCCTTCAGCATCTTCGTCCGGAATCTCAACGCCAAACTCTTCTTCGAAAGCCATCACCAGCTCAACTGTGTCCAGGGAGTCAGCACCCAGATCATCTACAAATGAGGAATCCGGGTTGATTTCACCCTCATCGACATTCAGCTGATCGCCAACGATTTTAATGATTTTAGCTTCGATTTCTGCAGACATATAGTCCTCCCGAAATAATTGTAGGTGCGGCTTCTATCATACGGTTCAGATGCACACAAGTCTGAAGCCGTTCCACCTGCCTGCACAGATGCAGGCAGAAAGAAATTACATATACATACCACCGTTCACGTGCAAGACATGACCGGTGATATATCCGGCCGATTCACCGGCCAGAAACACAACTGCAGCAGCAATATCAGCCGGCTGCCCCAGGCGCCCAAGCGGGATCTGGTCAGTCAGGGCGGCATGTGCATCATCGCCCAGACCTGCTGTCATATCCGTGGCGATAAAGCCCGGAGCAACGGCATTGACCGTAATACCACGCGAACCGATTTCACGCGCCAGCGAACGGGTCATAGCTTCCACGCCGCCCTTGCTGGCACAATAATTGAGCTGACCGGGATTACCCATGCCGGCCACCACCGATGAGATATTGATAATACGACCGCTACGTGCGCGCATCATCGGCTTGAGTGCCGCCTGCATGGCGTTAAACACCGATGACAGATTTGTATCAATCACTGCATCCCACTCGTCAGCCTTCATACGCATGGAGAGATTATCACGGGTAATACCGGCATTATTGACCAGCACATCCAGACGCCCGTAATGCTTGGCGGTCTCCTGCACAAAACCCTGCATCTGTTCCCGGTCGGAAACATCCACCGCTCTGGCCAGCACTTCCACGCCGCAAGCCGAACGAATCTGCTCAGCTGCCTTATCTATCGTAGACCGGGTCGTACCACATATAGCCAGATTGTAGCCGGCTTCCGCCAGTTGGCTGGCAACCACAAAGCCAATACCGCGGCTCGCACCCGTTACCAGTGCTGTTTTCAGATCACCCATTTCTACCTCACTCTCCCGCAATCATAGCCAGACTGGCTTCTATCTGTCCCGGATTCACGCTCACGCCGACCTGCATACCGCTGTCAATACGCTTCACAAGCCCCGACAATACCTTGCCCGGTCCCATCTCCACGCCCTGCCTGATTCCACTTGCTGCCAGTTTCTGCACGGTTTCAGTCCAACGCACCGGAGAGACCAGCTGCGCCACCAGCGCCGTACGAATGCGCGCCACATCCTGCTCAGGAGCGGCGTTTGCATTACTCCATACCGGACAGGCCGGTGCGTGAATTGTGATCTCCTGCAAACGCGCCGCCATGGCGTCAGCCGCAGGCTGCATCAACGGCGTATGCGACGGTGCGCTCACGGCCAGCGGCAATGCGCGCCTGGCGCCCGCTGCCTTGGCATTCACCATCATCCGCTCCACAGCGGCAGCGTGACCCGCCACTACCAGCTGTCCCGGGCAGTTGTAATTGGCCGCCCAGACTTTTTCATCATCGTCGGAAGCCGCTGCACACAACTCTTCCACTACACCATCATCCAGCCCCAGGATCGCAGCCATTTTACCTACGCCTGCCGCAACCGCATCGGTCATAGCCCTGCCGCGGAATTCGACCAGCCGGACGGCATCGCTGAAATCGATAGCACCGGCCGCAACCAGCGCTGAATATTCACCCAGAGAATGACCTGCAACCTGCGCGGCATCGGGGCCGCCTCTCTCTCGCCACAAACGCAGTATGGCCGTGGAAGCGGTCAGCAGTGCCGGCTGTGTAAACTCGGTCTGCCCCAGCATATCGTCAGCATCATCACGAATCAGCGCCGCCATATCGTAGCCCAGTGCATCCGACGCCTCTTCCAGCGTCCGCTCGATAACCTCAATACCATCAAATGCATCAAGCATGCCTTTGGATTGCGAGCCCTGACCGGGAAACAAAAATACAAAATCAGTCATTTTATATCCTTTCTATCATTCACTACGAAGCAGGCAAAACAGACGAAGTCAGGCGATATTGAACCGATCATATGGCCGCAGCAATAAAAACTTCGCCCATAGCCGCTTCTATTTCGACCAACGCAGCAGGTTTGCACCCCAGGCAAAGCCGCCGGCAAACGCTTCGAGCAGAATCAATTGCCCCGTCTCCAGGCGTCCTGTTCGATACAGATCATTCAACGCCAGCGGCACACTGGCCGATGACGTGTTGCCATGTCTGGCTACGGTCAATGCTACCCGATCCATATCCATCTTGAGCTTCTTTGCCGTCGCCTGAATGATACGGATGTTGGCCTGATGCGGCACCAGCCAATCGATATCGGAGTCAACCAGCTCATATTTTTCGAGTATCTCATTAACTACACTGCCCAGCTTGGTAACAGCCACGCGAAACACTTCATTACCTTTCATTTCCACTGCGGCCGCACCGGCAGAGTCCAGCGCAAAATCAGCTGCGCCATGATGCATCTCCGGACTAGACGGCGGGTGCGGATGATGCGCCTTGAGCAGGTCCCGATAAGAGCCGTCAGCATGCAGTACAGAGCCAACCATGCCATAATCAACACTGGCATCACGCGCCTCCAGCACCACAGCGCCGGCGCCATCGCCAAACAGGATACAGGTGCCGCGATCCTGCCAGTTAACAATCCGGGACATCGCCTCTGCACCGATCAGCAGGACCCGCTTGAACATGCCGGAACGCATCATGCCATCCACCTGAGCCAGACCATAAACAAATCCTGAGCAGACCGCCTGAATATCCCAGGCGGGAAAATCCTTGCCGCCCAGCTTGCTCTGAACCACAGTAGCTGTAGACGGAAAAATCATATCCGGTGTCGTGGTTGCCACCACCAGCGCATCGATATCATTGATCGTGATACCGGCATCATCCAGCGCCTGCATTGCGGCAGCTGCTGCCAGATCCGAGGTCATCTGATCTTCGGCAATGATATGACGCTGCTCAATACCCGTACGTTCCCTGATCCACACATCAGTGGTATCGATCATCTTTTCCAGATCAGCATTGGTCAGCACACGTTCCGGCAGGTAGCCGCCAATGCCAGTAATATGTACCGTGGCCAGACTCATGCGTCCATCAGCTCCTGTACCGATTCGGTAATACGGTCGGTCAAATTTTCACTTACTTCCCTGCAGGCCACGCCAATAGCACAGGTAAAGCTGTCTGCATCGGCACCACCATGGCTTTTGACCACGATACCATTGAGACCTAGCAACGGCGCACCATTATATTTACCGGGATTCACCTTATCCTTGAAGCGTTTGAGAGCGCTGCGCGCCATCAGCGCGCCGGTTTTCGCCACCAGCCCGGAGGTCAACTCGGAGCGCATATTTTCAGCCAGAAAACGCGCAGTTCCCTCCATGGTTTTCAGCGCCACATTGCCAACAAAACCATCACAGACAACCACATCAACATCATTACCGAACAGGTCGGTGCCTTCGACATTGCCGATATAGTTAAGCTCTGAATCAGTCAGTTTAGCGGAGGTCAGCTTGATAACATCCGTACCCTTGATCTCTTCACTGCCGATATTCAGCAGCCCGACACGCGGATATTCAATGCCTTCGGCAGCCTGCATATAGCACGACCCCATGATGGCAAACTGAACCAGATGATCAGATGTGCATTCGGAGTTGGCTCCGGCATCCAGCATCAGGGTACGACCATTATTGCTGGCAGGAATCATCGAGGCTATGGCCGGACGATCAATACCGGGCAATGTTTTGAGTATGAACTTGCTGACCGCCATCAACGCACCGGTGTTACCGGCGGAGACCAGCGCATCCCAGTCACCGTCGCGCACCATACGGGCTCCGACATGAATGGATGAGTTTTTCTTGCGGCGCAGGGCCAGAGCCGGAGCATCGCACATGCCGATGATATCGGCCGCAGGCACCAGCGTGACCCGGTCGGTGAGCCCGCGCTTTTCCAGCAACGGGCGCAGCAGATCCTCCTGACCGACAATGCCGAATGTCAGGGGCAACAGAAACTGACTTGCAAAAGCAGGGGAAAGCACTTGCTGCAACGCATCAAGCACCATCTCCGGTGCATCATCACCGCCATGTCCGTCAACAAGGACACGGATTTGCCGTTCAGGACGCTGCTGTCCGAGCTCGTCGCTCAACTGCGACTCCGGTTAACGCCATCCGGACCGGAGCGGTCAGAATTCAAAACAGTGACTCAGTCTTCTACAGATTTTACTTCGCGACCCTTGTAGGTACCACAATGCGGGCAGGCGTGATGCGGACGCATCATTTCGCCGCACTCCGGGCACTCAGACATGCCGGCAGGTACGATCTTGTCGTGGGCCCGACGCATATTGCGCTTGGAAGTGCTGGTCTTTCTCTTTGGTACTGCCATCTCTACTCTCCTGTCACCATACGGTGAACTTTATGCGTGACAATGATAGCACGCGTTCATACTTTCAAACTGTCAGCGGGCCAGTCACTCTTGCCGACCGGTTCGCTATCCGTTGAGCTTCAGCTTACGCAACGCAGCAAACGGATGATCGGAATCATCCCGTGTACAGCTGCACACCTCTGTGTTGAGGTTGCATCCGCAACCAAGGCAGAGACCCTTGCATGCTTCACTGCATACCACATCCGCCTTCCATGCCAGCCAGATATCTTCGCGCAACACGTCCAGCAAGTCCAGTTCGCCCGGTGCCGGCAGCGATTCACAAACACCTTCGTCCGCTTCCGTATCGCGAGCATCGGTGTCATCCGCCTTGCCCAACTGAAAATCCCGCTCCATTACAGAGGAGACCTGCCAGTCAAACGGCGCCGTACAACGACAGCACTCTCGCCTGATCGCAGTGCTCCACTCGCCGCTCAGATGAAAGAGATCACCACTGCGCTGCAGACTGGCCGACCAGTGAACATCACTAACCAGACCCGGTATAGCATCCACTTTCCCACTCTGCTCATCACCCAGCAGATCAGCGGATATCACTGCATCCCAGCTGCGTCCCGATGCCGGCATTCTCTGCAAAGTCATCAGCCATTGCTTCTGCATGCTCACCTCCGGGCGGTACAAAGCAGGCGCGCATTATCAATAATGCTCTTAAACGGTCAAGCACGCTGTTTCCAGACAGTTTTCGATGCATTACACTATATACAAGGCATGTGACTGGCATCACCGCCAGTAAAAATCACTGCTATAGCTTCCACCCCGTAAAGTGTCACAACATCCACCCCACAGGACTACAGAGGTGATGTGACACAGCAAACCGGCACGATTATTGCTGAATTCAGCATGTCACGCTATGTTGGCACTTTTTGTTTATGGAGATTGCTTATGAAGGTATTGAAGTTTCTGTCTGCTCTGATGTTCAGTGCCATCCTGATGGCACCATTTTTTTCTGCCAGTGCAGCAAGCAGCAGCGTCCCTCCCATCCGTCAGCAATCCAACCCTGAACTGCAGCACATGCTGGAGCAACGCATTGCCAGCCTCCATCTGAATGGAGCTGTACGCAACAAACGTTTGTCCATTGCCCTGGTGGATATGACCGACCCGTCAAATCCGGAACTGGCTCAGGTTAACGGCGATGAGATGATGTATGCCGCCAGCCTGCCGAAAATCGCCGTACTGCTGACCGCCTTTGAGCTGATCAAGCAGGGTAAATTGCCACTGAACCGGGAAACACGCGATACCATGACCCGCATGATCCGCTATTCATCCAACAAGGATGCCACCGCCATGATTGATATGGTCGGCAAGGATTATATCAATACGGTAATGGAATCGCCCAAATACCGTCTCTATGACCCGAAATATAATGGCGGGCTGTGGGTCGGTAAGGAGTATGCCGGCGGCACCGCCTACCATCGCGACCCATTGCACAACCTTTCGCACGGCGCCACCGCCATGCAGGTTGCCCGATTCTATTATATGATGCAGACCGGTCAGCTGGTTTCACCCCGCTATTCCGCCGAGATGAAGGGCATCATGGCCGATTCGGGCATCAACCATAAATTCGTCAAGGGACTGGATGCCATGCATAACCCGGATATCCGGATGTATCGCAAGTCCGGCACATGGCGCACCTATCATGCCGACAGCGCGCTGATTGAGCATAACGGACGCCGTTATATTGCCGTTGCACTGGCCGATGATGCGCGCGGCGGTATATGGATGACCAAATTAATCCGCGCAATGGACAACATTATTATGGCTGAACCCCATGCAAGCTACGTAACAGCGCATGCAGGCGTGTCGCCAGTCGCTGGTGGTCCAGAGCCGAGTTCTTCTTCAGTACATTTGATGTAACCGTTACCATATAGTCCAGTCGCGGCGCACCGGCCGGCGACTCAATGATGGCCACCGAATTCATCAGGTTAAAGCTGTTGCCCTTATATTTTCCGCACACAAAACCCTCTTCCGGCTTGCATTTATAAAACGACCCGGATTTAAAATAAACTGCAGCATCCTTAAGCGCGGGTGAAGAGGCATAGCGAATACGGCGCTGGGTCATATAAAGCAGCCGCTTGATCTGCAAGCTCGACCAGGCATCAACCAGCCTCCCCTGCTCCATCAGCAACAGATAGCGCATTAATTCGCGCGTGCTACAGACGCTGTTCGTCCCCGGTACACGTCGCTTGCCTTCACGCGAGAAGAAGCCGCCCTGCCGTAACTGGTTCGGGTTCAGACCATTGCGTACAAGCGGGTCCTGCAAGGCTGAGCGCAGTGCTGCGCTGAGCTCACGTTTCGGCGTTTGATTAAACCAGGCCCGCTGTTGTTCAACAGTGACCGGATAATTGCGACCGAAATGACGCAGTAACAGCACATGTTCGAGCACCATACTCGCCGCAGCATTGGAGCTGGCCGACAGCATCCAGTCCAGCCAGGTCCAGTAGTTAGCGGTATCGCCCTCAACAATTTTTCGTTTTAGCAGGCGCATATGTTCCGGCTGCCAGAACGGCGCCTTGTGATGATCAAAGCGTATAAATTCATTTGCCACAATCATACTGTTGTGCAGCAGTCGCTCCCGGGCCGCCGTATCATCAGGATAAATATCCGCCAGTGCCTGAAACAGCGCCAGCGCTATCACCAACTTGCCCACACTGCCCGGATTGCGCGTATACACGCCATTATGTTCGGCATAACGTGGCTGTGCCGGATCACTGAGATCAAGTACACTGATACTGTAATGATCAGCATCCGCCCCCAGCAAGGCGAGCACACGGTTGGTTAACATGGGGTCGGGGGTGAGCAGATGATCGTCATACACGCCCTGCAGGCGCAACTGCACCTGCGCCTGACTCAACAGTGCCCCCGGCGGCAGCCGGTTTCCGGGCACCTTACCTTGTTGCGCGAGACGATAGCCTTCCAGTCGACTGATACCGGTCTGATCTGCTCCGTCCAAAGGATATGCAGACACCGCACCCGAGAGACCCGACAGCGCCAGCACAAACAGTATAAGCCGGATCATGGCGCGCCCGCCTGCGGCGCCTGCTCCAGATCAACCTTTATCCCAGCAACACCCGGCAACTGTCTGTCCATAGCAATCAGTGCTTCACTTTGCCGTGCACGCGGACTTTCGATAAACGGCCTGAGCTGAAACAGGGCCAGGTGACCATGACGAAACCCGAACTCGATATCGGCCGCCATCGGTGCACCTGCCTCATCCCGCGGCAACGGGAAGTAGCGCACCACATCGGCGGAGAGCTCTCGCAGCTGCTCTGTTTCAGCGGCAGTGAGCAACTGCTCCCGGCCACTCGCCGCTACTTTCTCGACACCACCATTCTCAAGCAGTTTCACCCGCCATGGCGCTGAAGCCTGTGCCAACAGGCGCACCCGGCCTGTCGCACGCTCCACCCTGATCTCTTCGGCAGCCTGTCCGGCTACTGCGCCGCCGACACCCTCGCTGACAGCGACAGAGAGCCAGTTACGATCACCTGTATCAACATCCTCCGTCACCAGAACACCTGACTTCTCGGATGCAAAGCTCTGTAGCAGCATCACTGCAGGGTAGACATGTTCGGGGTGGATCATATGCGACTGTCGCCAGGCGTAGGCCCGTTCTGAAAACGGCGATGCCCACACCTGCTTGATCGCATCTACAATAGCATCCATGCCGACCACATTGGGCAGCGTTAGGTTCAGTCCTGCACCATTAAAGCCGGGCAGATCCTCGACATTGGTATCGCTACGCACAAACACCCCGACATTGTCACCCTTGCCGAATACGCTGCCAAATCCGAAGCGCAACTGTTGCCGAAATCGGGCACCCGGATCGCTGGTGATAATCCACGCACGCAGGCGGGCAAGAAACGCCGATGTTTCCCGCTGGCGCATCAATTTATCGGTTATGTTATCCAGATGGGCGTACTCCGAGCGCATCCAGTCGAACACCGCAGGACCACCCGCAAACAACGGCTGCTCCAGATAGCGGCGAAACACGCCGAAAGGGATCACCAGCCCGGGCGGTACCATCTTCGGATAATGACTGCGCAATTCACCCAGGTTGGCGGCCTTCGGCCCGACAATACGGCCTGAGTCTTCAGCCCGTATGCGTCGCAACGCATACATCGCGTGGTCATTCAGGTTCAGCCTTGTCATATCCGCATCGATATTGATCTGATCTGCAGCCGTATCGGAGCCGAATACGCTATCCCACTGCGGGCCATCCTTGTCAATCTCGACCGAGCCGCGCCGGCTCACGGCCAGCACAACCCGCTCACCGATATGATCACGAATCACACGCAGCAACCCGTCATCGGCAAGCAGATTGGGGATCCCCATATTACGCGCCAGCAACTGCACATGCGAGAGCGAACTGCCTTCGCCGAGCGTAATAATCCCCGCCACCGGCGGCAGATCCTGCGTTGTAGAGGCGAGGATATAGATGCCGTCAGGCCTGAAATACTCCCCTTTGGCCGGTGGCAGAAGCAGCACTCCCCGCTTCAGGCCGGGATTCAGGGCCCGCACATTACTGTCAATCTCGCGCCCGAACACCCTGTGCCGAATGCCAACCAGACGTCCGGCATCGGCTACAAGCTGATCAAGCACCCGTGAATAAAGCAACAACGGGCTGTTGCGCAGTCTCTCAGGCACCATATGCCCGGCCAGTGGCGTTAACACACTCCAGCGCCCGACTGTGGCCGAGAAGTGAAACTCCAGAGAACGCTGTGCCCACTGCGGAATACGCGCCAGATAGCTCAGTGCGGCATAATATTCACTCGCAGCGGGGGATCCCGATGCAAGCAACCGGTCCACTTCATGGTGAAATGCCAGCCATTGCCGCCCGGAAAGCATCCCTGCACCGTTTAAGGCAGCCCCTAAAGCGCGCAGCCAGACAAGACGGGAAGCCCGGCTATCCTGTGGCGATGATTCCAGCAACCGGTTGCCGCGCACAAACACCTCCTGCTCAAGAACCAACGAGGCCTGCAACAGGCGCAGCCTGTCCTCAACCGAGTAGGTGTTCCTGTTCTGCAACAGTCGACGCCATGACTGCATGCGTGATGCGATCAGTGTCATCGTTTCGGCAGGGTCGTCTCCTCTGCCAAGCAGCTCAGCTGCCTCCCCGATCTGACGTTTAAAATCGCGATTACGTGAGTCTGCCGCCAGTTGCTTCAGCCGGGCAATGCCGGTATCCGGGGCGTAGAGTGCATCCAGCATCCGGGCCAGCTGCTCATAGGATGTGGCCAATGAAGGACTGCCGGAATCGCGGGCATAAGCTCTGACGCGAGCAGCATCCAGCTCATCGGGCATGCCGTGAATCTTGACCCGCAGTGTATGAAACCCCGCATCCTTTTCACCCAAATCACTCGATGCCTGTCTTACCTTCGAAGCCAGCTTCGAATCACCGGGCAGTGGCAACATCCGCACCGCTTCGCGCAACAGCAAAAAGCGCTCGGGTGCGCGCCAGGCAGGATCAGCCAGTAAAGCCAGCAGGATTTTCGTTGCCGCCACCTGCTCATCCTCGCTTTGCAGTGCGCCACGATAAAAGCGCGCCCGGCGAAAGACCCAGCCATCGTCAGCACCGATCAGATAACGCTCCAGCAGTATCTGTTTCAACTCATCCAGATTCGGCGTGGCTCCGGTAAAATCGGCCGGTTTTACCGCTGCGAGCACATTGGCAACCAGGTAACCCTGTGCACGCAAAGCAAGGGTTTGTTTGCTCCATTGACCATGTTGCCGTCCGCCACCGTGCTCCCGGCAGACATATTCACCGGTTGGCAGGATGCTGCCATCATTGCAAAACCAGCGGATACGTCTGAATGGTCCCCGCGCCTCCAGCTTAAATCGATCCACCGTGTTTTTGAGTGCTGCTGCATCAAGCTCTTCAGCCCCCAGAGCGAGAGCTGTGTGTAAAGGAAAAACCGGTATAAACAGCACCATAACCATGCCGGTCATCATCACAAAACGGCGCATATTGGCTTGAAACATAGAACAGATTATAGAGTAAAGCACTCCAACATGAAACGGGTCAGCGTAGCCTGGCGTATCCCGAAAAAAGCGGGTTGCTGCTATTTGCTGTAACGGGTCACTTGTCCGATGGCAGAGCCGCTGCCGCGATACGTCGCAGTGCCGGTACCTCCAGCCCCGCCTCATCGGCAATCGCCAGCGCACGCTGCAGCCGTGCCGGAGCCGAGCGGCCCATACATCCGTGCTCCGGGTCCCCGTCAAAAGCCGCCAGCATTCCTTCCACCAGCGCAGTGCGATCCAGTGCCTCACCTACCAGAAACTCCTGAATATCCAGCACATCGCCGGCCACGGAACAGGCCAGCTCATTATGATTCAGCCACAATTCCCGCACATTGCCACCGCACTCAAGACCGGCGATATTCGTAGTCAGAATATAGAGATTCTTGACTACCAGCTCACGCAGCATGGCACCGGCATCAGCCACGACAGAGACCGGAATATTCAGTGCTTCCAGCGCCTGCTTCACCTCATCTGCAAACGGGCCGCAGACCGGCGATGCAATCACCACCTTCGAATCCATGCCCCGCTTCTTTTCGAACCAGACCGAAATCACCGTCGGAGTTTCCAGTCCGTGCTGCTGCCAGTCGCGCGGTAACAACTCATTCTGCAACAACACCAGTTTATCGCGCCACGCATCCGGCAGCTGCTGCAGCGTGGCATGCAGATCCTTCTCCGCCACCGCAACAATAACCATCTCGGGCTCGGACACATCCGCTGCCACCACGCCCATATCCATATCGCGCATCACCGGCACCACCGGATAGCCCAGCCGCAGAAAACCACGCGCAAACACAGACCCGATCTCACCAATGCCAATTACTACTACCGGTTTATTCATACACACCTCACACTCTTTGTCGCCAAAGCCTACGTATCTGCGCGGCAGGTAAAACCATTGAATGCGTAAAGTTTAGTACGCAGAAAAAAGAGCAGCGGCCACTTTTCCCTGAATTTGCGGAACATGCCGGAGTGAACTACTCTCTGCCAAGTGTACTTATCAAAGATACGGGAGGGATCATGATTCAACATTCAAGACTTGACCCCTATCCTTCTATCCTTTGTGACCCGTATCCTTTGCTATCCTTCAACCTTTGATACAACCTGGGTATTGGCTGCTCCACGGGCTTTAATCTTTGCCCATATCCTTTTCCCAATTTGGATGTGCTTTAAATGGAAAGTTTAGCTTTATTGATTTGCAAACTTTATTCAGCTTTATCGAGGGAATATCACATTGGAGAAGTATTTGGTCACTTTCAGATTGCTTGCCCTCATCCTGTAATGCCCTTGCCCAAGTTATTTGAGCATGGGCATAAAGGTATTTCTTTTCTTCGTTATTATATTGCGTGTCGCTTGGTATTAGCTGCATAGCCATACGAGCATCATCGATGGCATGTTCATATTCACCGACCTTGCAGAAGGCAAATCCTCTTAATAGGTGGTATTCAACATTACGTCCTGCCTGCATCAATTCGATTTTCTGAAGTAATTGCAACGCCTCCTTAAAGCTTCCTTTCGAGCATAAATCCAAAGATTTTACCCAGCCTGAGGCAGCTCCCGGAATCGCCCATAAATATTTTATCTTTTTTATCAAGCTCATCGACTGTCCCATGCATCTTTTTAATTAATAGTGACAACACATTTCTAACAAACTCCACCTTCTTCTGAAGTGGCGTTTTGGGGATAGAAGAAGTAAATCCGTTTGTCACTTCGTTTCCCACACGCAGACCATTTTACATCGCCATTTCTTCTTGCTTGTTATTTAACCTACTTGCATTCAAGTCTGTGACGGAACGGACTCTATAATTCCGAATGTTTAATTGTACATGGTTTAAGGCCGGACTACCAAACTGATTGGATGACATTCGAGCATTATTGGCTAAGGACTCCGACCACTGCATCAATCCCTTGTCTATCAATTCACTGCCAGCCCGAAGGGTTATTACTGCTGCATTGCCCAAAGCAACATAGTCAAGTTGCCGAAGACAGTTTTTCAGTTTGCAGCTATGACTCATAATACTGCGGAATTAAAGGACTTACCCTCGTCTTTGGATGGACTGGTTGTGATTGCCATACGATGCAAACCATTACAGTCTAATCAGCGTTGTATATCACTCTACGGCAAGTAGCGTTGAGTATAAACGAATTGCACCTTTAGCAGGCGAGGACGATGACTAAAAATATCTCACTAACCTACTACTCCGATGTCCTCTGTGTGTGGGCATATATATCACAAGCGCGCGTCGACGAAGTCGCAGCGAAATTCTCCGATAAGGTGTCCATCGACTACCGGTTCTGTTCGGTATTCGGCGACACTGCCTATAAAATTGAAACAGGATGGGCCGAGCGCGGCAGTTATGCGGGATTCGGAGACCACCTCAAGGAAGCCGTCTCGGAATTTACCCATATCAAACTCCATCCCGACATCTGGCAACTCAACCGACCGACATCGTCCATGCCGGCACACATTCTGTTAAAGGCGGTACAACGCGTTGATAAGGGCAGCTGCAGGGCCGTTCTGCAGGAGCTTCGGCTGGCGTTCTTTGAGAGATGTCTGGATATCAGCAGTCGCCCGGTTCTCAATGCGTGTCTGGAGGCTGTCGGTGTACCAGTCAATGACGTTCAGGAGGCGATCGATAGCGGTGCGGCTTATGCCGATCTGGAAGCGGATCGTCGTGACCAGCAGATACTAATGGTTCAGGGCAGCCCCACATTCGTTCTCAACGAGGGACGCCAAAAACTATACGGAAACGTTGGCTATGGTGTCATCGAAGCAAACATCAAGGAGCTGCTGCGCTCACCGGCTGCCGGTACGGCGAGCTGGTGTTAACCCGGTAACAAACGAACGGCCGGGGTCAGTTCTTGTGCTGCAGCTATGACTCATAAAACTGCACAGCAAAAGAACTGACCCACATCGCCCAAAGAGAAGTCCGCCCCGACAGGGAGCAGACCGCGCTTATTCGTGTTATCTGCTTCTTTGTGCCTTCGTGTCTCTGTGGTCAGATCAGACCAGCTTCTTGTATTTCATGCGGTGCGGCTGGGTGGCATTCTCGCCCAGACGACGCTTTTTATCCGCCTCATACTCTTCGAAGTTACCCTCGAACCACTCGACATGCCCTTCGCCTTCAAAGGCCAGCATATGCGTGGCCACGCGATCGAGAAACCAGCGATCATGTGAAATCACGACGGCGCAGCCGGCAAAATCAAGCAGCGCCTCTTCCAGCGCACGCAACGTCTCCACATCGAGATCGTTGGTCGGCTCATCGAGCAGCAGCACATTGCCGCCCTCTTTCAGCATTTTGGCCAGATGCACACGATTGCGCTCACCGCCGGAGAGCATGCCGATCTTTTTCTGCTGATCGCCGCCCTTGAAGTTAAAACGGCCGCAGTAGGCACGGCTGGATACCTCAATCTTGCCCAGATACATCGACTCGGAGCCGCCTGAGATCTCCTCCCAGACTGTTTTATTGTCATCGAGCGCATCGCGCGACTGATCCACATAGGAGACCTTCACCGTCTCGCCGACGATCAGCTCGCCTGAATCCGGCTTGTCCTGACCGGTCAGCATACGGAACAGCGTCGTTTTACCGGCACCATTGGCTCCGATAATGCCGACAATACCGCCGCGTGGCAGATCGAAATTCAGATTCTCCACCAGCAGACGGTCACCAAACCCCTTCTTTACATCGACAGCCTTGAATACGATGTCGCCCAGACGCTCACCGGACGGAATAAAGATCTGCTTGGTGGCATTGCGCTCCTGCATCTCACGGCTGGAGAGGTTATCAAAGGCCTTCAGACGCGCCTTGGACTTGGCATGACGCCCCTTGGTGCCGGCACGTACCCACTCCAGCTCTTCCCGCATCGCCTTCTGGCGAGATGACTCCTGCTTCTCTTCGACAGCCAGACGCTTCTCTTTCTGCTCCAACCAACCGGAGTAGTTACCTTCAAACGGAATACCGCGACCACGATCCAGCTCCAGAATCCAGCCCGCCACGTTATCCAGAAAATAACGATCATGGGTAACGGCCACCACAGTGCCCGGATAGTCATGCAGGAAACGCTCCAGCCAGGCCACCGATTCGGCATCAAGATGGTTGGTCGGCTCATCAAGCAGCAACATATCGGGATTGGAAAGCAGCAGCTTGCAGAGCGCAACACGACGACGCTCGCCACCGGAGAGCTTGGTTACATCGGCATCCCAGTCGGGCAGACGTAGCGCATCGGCCGCGACATCCAGCTTGCGATCCAGATTATGCCCGTCGCCGGCCTCAATAAAGTCTTCCAGCTTGGCCTGTTTGGCGGCAATCGCATCGAAATCGGCATCCGGCTCTGCATAGGCCGCATACACGGCATCCAGCTCGGCGAGCGCATCCTTCATCGGCTGCACCGCCTCTTCGACGTTGCCACGCACATCCTTCGCAGGATCCAGATCAGGCTCCTGCGACAGATAACCAACACGAATGCCTGGTGCAGGCCGTGCTTCACCGAGTATTTCGGTATCCAGACCCGCCATAATACGCAGCAGCGTGGATTTACCGGAGCCGTTGAGGCCCAGCACACCGATTTTGGCTCCCGGCAGAAAAGAGAGATAGATATCCTTGAGAATCTCTTTCTTGCCGGCAACCACCTTGCCAACGCCTTCCATTGAATAGATATACTGATAATCGGCCATGTGTACTCCTGTAAAATATCGGCCGGCAACGCTACTGTCTGATCAGAAAACTTGCAGGCATTAGTTTGATGCAGGCAGTCAGGTGCAAAAGCACGCTGACAGGCAATGCCTCCACCGATTGCTATAAACCCATGTTATTGCAAATCACACAGGCTCAGCCGGTAGTCTGATGTCCGGGGTCCCGGGCAATCAGCACGACAGCCTGAGCGGCAATGCCCTCTCTGCGACCGATAGAACCCAGTCGCTCGGTGGTTGTGGCTTTGACGTTGACCTCATCTTCATCCACCAGCAGTAACTCTGCCAGCCGTTGCCGCATAAGCGGCACGAACGGCGCAACCTTCGGCTCCTGGGCAATAACCGTCACATCCACATTACCGACCGACCAGCCGAGCTGCGCGAGCAGGTTGACGCACAGGGATACAAAACGCGTGCTGTCCGCCCCCTTGTACTGCTCATCTGTATCGGGAAAGTGGGCGCCGATATCATGCAGCCCGGCAGCACCCAACAGTGCGTCACAGAGCGCGTGGCAAAGCACATCGGCATCGGAATGTCCGGCAAGCCCCCGCTCATGGGGTATCTCAACACCGCCCAGGATAAGCTTGCGCCCGTCCGCAAACGGATGCACATCGTAACCCTGACCGACACGGATATTCAACTTCATATATTACTCTCCCCTGAGCATATCAAACAACCGCCGCAATCCAAAAGTCCGGGCGGCGATGACGTCACGACTGCTGCAAACGATCGGCCAGCCAGGCCATATCTGCAGGCGTCGTGATTTTTCGATTGGCTGCATCGCCTTCACTGACATAAACGTCAAAACCGGCCGCCTCCAGCAACGAAGCGTCATCGGTATGCAATTGCAAACGCTCCTGCTCGCATCGCAGTGCCTTGTGAAACCACTCCCGGCGCGCAACCTGCGGCGTCTGAACGGCACGCAGACTCTCACGTGCCGGCGTCTCCAGCACCCGCCCGTCGCTATCAACCCGCTTGATCGTGTCATGCACAGCCAGGCCCGGCACGGCCGCACCATAGCGCGCAGCGGTATCAATCACATCGCCAAGCAATCGCTTCGACGGCAACGGTCTGGCTGCATCATGCACGGCCACAAGGTCAATATCAGCAGGCAGTGCCTGCAATCCCTGCTGCATGGAGTGCGCACGTGTGGCGCCGCCAACCACCGGCGGCAACAGCGTAAACGGAAAGCTCAAGCCAGCCACCAGTGAGGCAAAATAACTGTCTCCGGCCGCAATCACCGGCTGCACCAGTGCGATACGCGGCTCTGCAGCCAGATGCTCAAGCGTATGCAGCAGCAGCGCCTGCCCGCCCACGGCAATATACTGTTTGGGTACTTCGCCGCCAAATCGGCTGCCGGAACCGGCAGAGAGTAGTAACAGGCCAACATTCATGTCCGGGATTGTGCGGCTTTCGCCGACATGGTCAAATACCACCGCTCTGCCTGCATTGTTTTGACATTGTCTTTTCAGCGGCCATCGGATAGAACACGCTTCATTATGAATGATCTCTTTCCATCCCTGTTTACCATGGCAGCCTGCCGCCAATGAATTCCAGCCTACTGTTTCTGACTGCCGGCACCTGTATGCTCGTGGCTTCATTTATTATCTGGCGCGAAGCGCTGGGGCGATACGCCGGTGCCAACCAGCAGCCCGCCAATCAGATCACCTCACTACTGGCGATTGCCATCGGCCTGAATATATGGGCAGTTCACCTGATGGACTCATTCACCGCCAACGGCATCAATTTCACACTGGCAACCGGCGTTGCTGTGGCAACACTGCTTGTACAGGGCATCTATATGATCGGCATTATGCGCCACGGCATTCGGGGGTTGGGGTTGTTTCTGCTGCCCGCTTCGGTCGTGCCGTTAATACTGATCCCCATCCTGCCCGAAGCGCATACGCCCAACTGGGTACAGACCTCATCGCCATTGGAAACAGGTCATTTACTGATCTCCCTGCTGGCCTACGCCGTGCTGACACTGGCCGCGCTACATGCCGTGATGCAGATCATGCTGGACCGGGCGCTAAAGAAAAAACGGCTGACTGTGCTGGTACAGGCCCTGCCATCGCTGTTTGATATTGAGCGGCATATGATGGCTCAGGTCAAAATAGCTACTGTTCTGGTTGCGCTGAGCGTGTTCAGCGGCCTGAGCTGGCAATGGATGGAGTTCCAGCATTTTGCCATCCTCAATCACAAGGTTCTGCTGGCCCTGTTTTCACTCGGTATTCTCATCCTGCTGCTGATCAAGCGTCACTACTCCGACTGGCCGACGCGCATCGTCAGCCGCACCGTAATCGGCGCTTATTTCCTGCTGATGCTGGCCTATTTCGGTGTCAGCCTGATCAAGAGCTGGATGTACTGATCACCGCAACTACATGAACATTGACGGGTTCCCCCTCTCCATCGCTGCCGGCACACTGTTTTTTCTGCTGCTGCTCTCCGCCTTTTTTTCCGGCTCTGAAACCGCACTGACCCGATCCAGCCGCGTTCGTCTGCGGGTCAGAAGCGAACAGGGGGACAAGGGCTCCCAAAAGGCAGAGCAGCTGCTCGATCATCCGGAACGCATGCTCTCGACCATTCTGCTGGGCAATAATTTCGTCAATATCGCAGCTTCGGCTCTGGCCACCTCCCTGTTCATTGAACGCTTCGGTGATGCAGGCATCCTCTACGCCACCATCGCCATGACTGTCGTTGTGCTGATATTCGCTGAAATTCTGCCCAAAACCATTGCCGTCGCACATGCTGAAGGCATAGCAGGCAAAGTGGCAGGCACGATGTCCGTCATCCAGGCCGTCCTTAAACCCCTGGTCACGGCGCTGATGGCCGTCATCACCCTGCTTAAGAGACTGCTGCGCATTCCCCACCAGGAAGATACCCCACTCACCCACAGGGAGCTGGCCAGCATCATCGACATGAGTGCTGAGTCGGGGGTACTGGATCAGGCCAGAGAACAGATGCTTAACAGCAGCCTGAGCCTGCACGAAGTAGCGGTGAAAGCGTTGATGACCCCGCGCAAGAAAATACGTATGCTTAACGGCCACGACAGTGTCGCTACCTGTCTGGAAATGATCGTCAACAAACCGAATTCCCGCTTCCCCGTTTACCTGCATGAAACAGATAACATCATCGGCATTGTCCATATCAGGGACCTATTGAAAATCGGACGTACAGACCGCCGTCTCAGCGACGCCATGATCTGGAAGACCCCGCCTTACATACCGGCCACCAAAAATGCACTGGCGCAGCTCTTCGATTTCCAGAGCAACCATCAGCACATGGCCATCATCGTCGATGAGTTCGGCGATATTGAGGGTCTGATTACACTGGAAGATATTATTGAAGAGATTGTCGGCGAGATTCACGATGAGTCTGACATTACGCCGCAGCTGGAAATGTGGCCACAGCCGGATGGTTCGCTGGTCAGCGCCGGCACGGTCGCACTGCATGATATCAACACAGCCCTGGATGCCGACCTGCCTGAAGAGGGCGCTACAACCATCGGCGGTCTGGTCGTCCAGATTCTCGGCGATCAGCCCGAAGGGCGTTTATGCATGAGCCTCGGCAATATGCGCGTTGAAATACTCAGCGTGCGCGGCAACTGGATCCGCCGCGTCCGCCTCTATCCCGTCGTCGAACAAGAGCAAAACATCCCCTGAATCGAACGCCAAATAAAGCATACCCTTACAGAAGCCGGAGAATCTAGCGCATCCAGCTCAGGCCAAAGGCAAGGCTGATATCCTGCGTGGTTTTTTGGGTGACATTTTCAACAACTGACAGCGTCCAGCCCGTAGCGCCGGCGATCTGGCCGCGTAATCCGACAGAAACAAGCAGTGGCGACAGCCCCAGATCGGACACATTGGCTGCGTGATAGGGTGAACCACCACCCTGTGCCTGCACGATCAGGGCCAGCGTATCAAACCGGTAGCCGACAACAAAAGAGCCCTGAAGATAAGTCGAATAGGAGATACCCGGCTCATGTTTCAGCAGCGGCTCTATCACCCAGCCTTCCGTATGGGTAAACCAGCTGCCGAGTCGCCATGAAAGCACTGCCCCCAGAGCCAGATCCGGCGATCCGCTGCTCCAGCCACGCGCCCTTGAGGCTGTCGGCAGCTTGACGGCAGCAAGAGCTGCCACTCCCCAGTCATCGCCTGCGATCAGACTATATCTGCCGGAAAGTTCAATGTTACCCAACTCCCACTGCGATCGACCCTGCCAGGCTGTTCCCCGCCCATTATCAAAGGCATACGCAAAGCTGTTGTTCGGACGCATACGACGACCGCCCACAGCAATGCCGAGCATGTCATGAAAGCCTTTAATGGCACCATCAAATACGCCGTTGAATGGCCGCAGTACGGGAGTGCGCATGGTGAACTCCAAATGATCGCTGAACGCATGGCGGATTACGCCGTCCACAACATAGAGCTCCATATCCGTCAGCAATTGCGGATTAGGATAACGATCCATAATGCTTATGGATGATAAAGACTGATTCACTTCAAACGTCCACGATGGGTCATACAGGCGCAACGCCGAGTCCGGTGTCGGGGCAAAAAAACGCATCATGGGAGGATAGAAGTTACGTACAGGCAGAGGCTGCGACAGATCAGCAGCTGCCGCTTGTGTGACAACAGACATTGTTAGCAGCACACATCCAAACAGTCGATATAATAATAGCATCGGCGCTCCTTCCCTACTGAGGGGCTATGCTATAATCCAACAGCAGGCCATGCCAGACATGGCCTGCTGTTTCAATCTATCTGGTACAGAAAGTGATGCTGGGGTATGGATTCCTGTCAAAAATATTCAGTACGCCGGAGCCTCTCTTGTCCATGAGATTAGAAGCACGCGGTGAACGTGATTTCCTCCTAACGTGGCAGAAGCAGAACCAGCAGCATGATCACAGCCAGCGGTATCTGCAACAGCAGTAGCCATTCGTTTTTATTCCGGTGAAGAAACGTGTCTTGGTTCTCAATATGAAAAATAGCAGGCATGGCTTCCTCCTTGTCATCTGTACTCGACAAAACCAAGCCTGACAACATCTTAGGCTTGTGACAGTGAGTCACATCACGTGGTCAGAGCATCTCCGACTTTCAACGATGCGCCGCGCAAGTAATCGGCCGCTGACATCGCTTTTTTACCCTCCGGCTGCAATGATTCAATACGATAGAGTGCGCCATCACCGCAGACTATATCCAGCGCACCGTCCGTACCTGCCACGCTCCCCGCAGCCATCGTACTCCGCTGATCCGTTACCGATCCGACAATCAACTTCAGCCATTTCCCCTGCGCTTGCGTGCGTGCTCCCGGTTGCGGCGAGAAACAGCGCACGACTCGTGCGACACTGGCTGCAGGTTGCGACCAGTCGACCACCCGTTCGTCATTGCTCAGTTTGGCAGCGTAGGTAATGCCCTCTGCCGGTTGTGGCTCAGGCTGCAGGCCTGCGGCAATCGCAGGCAGCGTTTCCACCAGCAGCTGCGCCCCCAGCGGAGCCAGTGCGAACCACAGCTCGGAGCCGGTCGTTGTCTCATCAATCGGCAGCGTCCGGCAGGCATAAACACCGCCGGTATCCAGCCCCTCCTCCATCTGCATGATGCAAACACCTGTCTGGTTGTCTCCTGCCAGCAGTGCGCGCTCAATCGGTGCGGCACCGCGCCAGCGCGGCAGCAGCGATGCATGCACGTTCACTGCGGCGATTTTCACCGCCTCCAGCCATGACTTCGGCAAGATCATGCCGAATGCCACCACAACCAGCATATCCGCCTGCTTGCTCTCCAGCCATGCCAGCGCTTCTGTATTATCACGCAGGCGCTCCGGCGTAATCACGTCAATACCGGCATCAAGCGCCGCCTGCTTGACCGCGGAGGGCTGCAATTTCATACCCCGGCCCGATTTGCGGTCCGGCTGGGAGACTACGCCCACCACATCAACATCCCGACAGGCAATCAATGCCTGCAGACAGGGAACGGAAAATCCGGGCGTACCGGCAAATACAATTTTCATATTTTCTCCAAAAAAACTAATCACCGGCCGCACCTGCGCATCCATGCGGCTGGCTCATTTAAGCTATCGCAGCTCGGGAGTGCCGAGCCTTGCTCCTGCCCATCACAAAGGACACCGCGTTGGGTAAAACTGGTGGGCAGGCCCGACTATTTACAGCATCCCAGCCAATAAATTACACACACTTTTTCTTACTCTGCATACGCAGCTGTGAATCGATTTTGACTCTAGGCTACGATGTCAGATTTGACCTCTACCGCTTTGGCTACACCGCACAGGCGGGCGACCAGACACAGCGCAAAGGCGACTGCCGTGCCCGCTCCCCGACTGGTAATCAAAAAGTCATCCTCAACCACCACATCATCTACATACACCGAGGAGGGCTGCAAGGCCTCCATCTCCGCCCGACATGCGGGGTATGAGGTCACCCGTTTGCCGGCAGTCAGGCCATAGGCGGCCAGCGCAGTCGGAGCAGCGCAGATCGCTGCTATCGATTTGCGCTCAGCCCGTAAGCGCTCCACCACCATTTTGACGGTGGCATCATCGCGCAACAGATGTGCGTTCGGCATACCGCCCGGCAACACCACCATATCCCATGCATCGTCGGCCACATCACGAATATCCGCATCAGCAGCCATGGTCACGGCGGAACGACCTGTCACCATGTTGCCATCAAGGCTCGCCATGCATACCTCAACCCCCGCGCGTCGCAGAATATCGACGATGGCCAGCAGCTCAATCTCTTCCACCCCTGTGGTAAACGGCACCAGTACCCTTGCCATGATTAAACCTCCTTACTCCATCCACCCGGAAAACAACCCGTTGAAGCCCAGGCAAAGGCCTCGCCCATACGTTGAAGTACTGCCGCCTCCCGGTGGTTCATATCGCCCGCGAGCATAGCACTACTCTGTTGTTTCAGCAGTCCGGCATCCATCGCCTCACGCGGATAGGGTGATAAACCCGCCTCATCAAAACATACACGACTGACCGTATCTCCCTGTTGTTGCACAATCACTTTCTGCCGATCGGCGTAGAGCTCCGGCTCGCCCTCCGCCCCCATGAAAATCAGCGAGCGCACCTGTCCGAGGCGCACATTGGCTCCGGCCATATAATCGGCATAGGGCGTATGGAAAAAACCGTTGAGCTGTCCTGCGCACATCAGGGGGTTCAACAGTCGCGCCACAGAGTTGGCGAATGAGCGTACTCCCAGACGCGGACGCAGATTGTAGATCGTAAACAGATCGGGGCAAAAGTCGGACAGATCGGTATAAACAATGCCCTCGGCCTGCAACACAGCCCGGGCATCAGCCAACGTCTCTGCCCGTGTCACGCCAGCCGCCTCCAACACCTGCCAGGCCGTAACCCGCCCTGCGATGGCTTCAACACCGTGCACAAATATCGGGATGCCGGCATCCCGCGCCTTCAGCGCCGCTGCCAGATAGGCATGGCCCGCCCTGCGCTTGCCCGCATAACAGGGCAGATCCACCGCTCCGGCCGGAGCTTCGGTTGCAGAAAAACCCTTGATATGGGAGTGCGCCGCCTGAACAAATCCGGCCAACTCCTCCGACACCTCCCCCTTCATGCGCATGGCAATCAGCAATGCACCCAGCTGTAACGGGTCCGCTCCCGGCTGCAGAAGCTGGCCAAAAACAGTCTGCGCCTCCTGCTGCGTCAGGTTTTCCGAACCATTTTTTCCACGCGCCACGCGATTGATCAGGGGAGAGATATCCATAGGCGACTTGTACCACTGGCCGCGCGGACTGGAAACCCCGCATTTCTACAGCCACTTAACCCGGATTATTCATGAACCGTTGTGATAATTGCGCCGAACGTTTGTTTGCAACGAATTATGAGGAAATAGTGCGTAGCGGTGCTTACGGACTTTTGACGAAGGATTTGGTGAAGACAAACGGACAAGCAAGGGCGCAACAGTGTTTATGAATATTCCGGGTTAAAAGTGTCACGCCCCTGTCATGGCCCTGCAACAGGGATGTCATGCAAGCATGCCATTATGCGTTTGATCGCATGGAGGTCTCCCTTGCTAAATGTAGACGCACTCACCGCCAAACACCTGCCCGCCCTGCTGAACAAGCCGGGAGTGCTGCGCAGACCGCTACAGGCCATATTGCGGATCCTGTTTCACGAAAAAGAGTTGAATCGGTTTCAGGCCCGATATCCCCACCTGACAGGGTTCGATTTCGTCGAGCAGTTACTGGAACATTTCTCATTCGGCTACACGCTGCGCGGTACCGAGCGGGAGTGTATTCCGCCACGCGGTCGTGTTGTGATTATTGCCAACCATCCGATCGGCACGCTCGATGCCGCGATCCTGATCCGACTGGTCGGCGAGATACGGCGTGATGTAAAGGCTGTCGGCAATCAGGTACTCTCCGGTATCCAGCCGCTGGCTCCTTTACTGTTGCCCGTGGACAATATGGGTGGTCGCAGCAGCCGCGAGCAGTTGAAATCCGTATACCGGCACCTGGAAAATGAAGGTGCCGTTATCATATTTCCGGCCGGTGAAGTCTCACGCATGAGTCCAGCCGGCATCCGGGATGGCAGCTGGAACAGCGGCTTTTTACGCATTGCCACAGCCACTCGCGCGCCCATCCTGCCTGTCTATATTGATGGGCGGAATTCGATGTTTTTCTATGCACTGTCACTCTTCTCTCGTCCGCTATCAACATTGTGGCTGGTACGCGAGATGTTCAAACAGGCCCGCCGTTCGGTACATATCTCCATCGGCAATCCTGTCCCGTTCGACAGCTACCAGCGCACCCACCTGCCGATGAAATCGTGCGTAAAACTGTTTCAGCGGCATCTCTACCGTATTGGCAAACAGAAGGAGCCGGTATTCGCCACCAGCCGCGCCATCGCCCATCCGGAAAATCGCCAGCAACTGCGCCAGGAGATACACGCATGCGAACAGCTGGGTGAAACCAGCGACGGCAAGCGCATCTATCTGTTTAACTTCAACCCGGACTGCTGCATTATGCGTGAGATCGGCCGTTTGCGAGAGCTCTCTTTCCGGGCTGTTGGCGAGGGCACTGGCCAGCGCCGGGATGTTGATCCGTTTGATCGCCACTGCCGGCAGATTATCCTGTGGGATGAAGCAGAGCTGGAAATTGTCGGCGCCTACCGCCTGCGCGATACCCGCAACCCCGACGATTCCGACCTCTACAGTGCAACACTGTTCGATTTCCAGCCCGATATGGCACAAGTACTGCAACAGGGACTGGAGCTGGGGCGCAGCTTTGTGCAACCGCGCTACTGGGGCAAACGCAGTCTGGATTATCTCTGGTTCGGCATCGGCGCCTTTCTGCGCCGCAATCCCGATTATCGCTATCTGTTCGGACCGGTCACCATCAGCGACAGCTACCCGGCTGCCGCCAGAGATATGCTGATCCATTTTTACGGCACCTACTTCGCTTCCGGTTCCTGCATGGCCAAGGCCCGTCTGCCATACCGGTTGAATGCCGCCACAATCGAAGAGATGCATGCAAGCTTTGCCGGCGATGACTGCAAACGCGACTACATCACGCTGAAAAGCCGTTTACGGCATCTGGGCTGCAGCGTGCCGACACTGTTCAAACAGTATGGTGAACTGTGCGAGCCGGGCGGCGTCCGTTTTCTGGACTTCAATATTGATCCGGATTTCTCCAACTGCGTGGACGGACTGGTCGTGGTTGACCTGCACAAACTTAAAGCAGCCAAGCGACAGCGCTATATTGATGCCGACAAGGGTGATGAGGCGCAAGTATAAACAGGGCTATGCCGTTGCTGATATGCCTGAGCAGCAGTAGCCTCGACAGATGAATTTTCTTGTCCTTCAGCATCTGGATATCGAATCGCCGGCCCTGATCGGCGACCTGCTACGTGAAGCCGGCCATCACCTGCACACAGCTCATGTCTATGCAGGCGACACGCTGCCTGCCAATACCGATCACCTGCACGGCATCATCATCATGGGCGGTCCGCAGTCGGCCAATGACACTCACCTTAGCTATATACGGGATGAATTACTGTGGCTGCAAAAACGAATCGATGAAGGGGTGCCAATGCTGGGCATCTGCCTCGGCGCACAGTTGATGGCCAAAGCGGCAGGCGGGAGCATCATGCCATCACCTGTGCGCGAGCTGGGCTGGTTTCCGGTCTATCCGACAGCAGAGGCAGCAGCAGACCCGCTGTTTTCAGCCCTGCCAGCCACAGAGCTTACCGTATTCCAGTGGCACGGGGAGACATTCACCCTGCCTGATCACGCCACCCTGCTGGCGACCCACCCCGATGTGCCGGCTCAGGTGTTTCGTTTGGGGCACTGCCAGTATGGTATGCAATTTCATATCGAAGTTGATGCAAGCATCATTGAAAACTGGATCGCGCTTGGAACCAGCGAGTGTGCGCATCTGGGCAACTCGGGGTTAAATACACTGCGACAGCATACAACCGCTTACCTCCCGGACATGCGCTCTTTCTGCCGCAGGTTGGTTGAAGCATGGCAACACGCCTGCGCAAACAACCATAACAAAAGAAGCCCGCTATAAAAGCGGGCTTCCAGTAATACGTTATACCTAAGGTGTTTTTTTAAAAAGGAATATCGTCATCCACCGGCACACTGCCGAAGTCGGGTGCACTGGCAAACGGATCATTACCTTTGGCAGGAGCATTGCCACGCGGGGCATTGCCGCCGCCACCGTGGGTTGGGAAGCCTCCACCGCCGCCACCGCCCGATGATCCTGAGCCCTCGGAGCGTCCGCCGATCAGATCCAGAGAGTCGGCATTGCATTCAACCGATGTGCGCTTGTTACCGTCATTATCGGTATATTCTCGAACCCTCAACTCACCGCTGACAGCTACCTGCGTTCCCTTGAGCAGGTATTGAGGCAGTTTGCCTTCAGCACGCTTGCCGAACAGGGAGCAGCGAATCCAGTTCGTTCCCTTGTTATCACCAAAACCATAATCCACAGCTACTGAAAATGAGCAGATAGCCATACCACTCTGGGTAAAACGGGTTTCACAATCACGGGCAAGACGCCCGGTAAACGTATAAACATTCATAAAACAAACTCCCTCACGAACTTATTTATCAAACTGCTATATTAAAAACTGTCCTCTGCCTGCCAATCAGTGCAAGGCGGCGATCATAACCCAACTTTATGATTCCTCCACCCATTTGATCGAGCAGCCAATCGTCGGGTGCTGAGGTTGCGGCGGATTCTCATCGGCGGTCAGCAGTTCAGCGGCAGCCATCAACTCCTGACGCGTCACCTTCGTTTCATCCTTCCAGTAGTCATCAAAACGCCCGTGGTAATAAAGCCTGCCGTCGCCATTAAAGAGGTACAGATCCGGGGTGCATTGAGCATCAAAGGCTCTGGCCGCATCTTGAGTCGCATCGACCAGATAGGGAAAATCGATGCCCCACTCGGTAATTTTTTCTTTCATCGCAGGTATCCCATCAGCAGGATAATCCGGATGAATATTCGGATTGACGGCCACGGTATGGATCCCCATCTGTTTCAGGGTGGCCGCATGTCGAATCAGCCGCGGCCAGACAGCAAGCGCATAGGGACAATGGTTACAGGTAAACGCCACCAACAGCCCGTTCGTCCCTGCCTGTTCGCGCAGGGAGAGTGTCTGACCTTCCACGTCTTTGAGCGTGATATCCGGCATCTCCCAGCCAAGATCCACATGTATTGAGGCCACTAACGCCATCTATATCCTCCTCATCATCTGCATGGTCTCATCACCATGGCCACGGCTGCATGGTATGAGCCACGGCAACGATATAGACCACCGCAATCAGGGCAATAACAAAACTTGCGCGGTTAATCCATATTGCGCCCCGGTACCTGAACACGACGAAGCCCAGCAGGATATAGAGCAGGATAGCTATCAATTTCGCTGCCAGCCATGCAGCGTGCCAGGGCATCACCTGCAGCGACCAGGCCAGAAAAATACCGCTGGCCAGCAACATCGTGTCCACCGTATCGGGTACATATCGATGCAGAAGGCGGCCATTTATCGGCCTTCCCTGCCACGTACGCACCCCACGCCATGTAAATAGCACCAGTGACAAGCCGACCAGGCTGATATGCAGCGGCAACAGCCAGGTAATCATCGGCTCTCCTGCGCAAAGATTACGACAACACCCTGCGTCCTGCCATTGCAGTCCATATTCGCATCATCCCACATTGCGCTAATCATACACATCCGCATAAAAAAAATGCACTTGCCGAATAGAGGCGAGGCGTTCGTTAAACCGGCCGAAAAAGCTCTGTCCGATTAAATTCAGGCAGGCTCTCAGGCAAACGGAATAGCCAGTGTCGCCTCCAGGCCGTGGGGATCGACATTGGTCAGTTGTACACTGCCACCATGCGCTTCGCATAACTCCTTAACGATCGCCAGGCCCAGTCCATGACCGCCATATTCGCGACTACGCGCCTTATCCACCCGGTAAAAACGCTCGGTCACGCGCTTCAGATGCTTATCCGGAATACCGGGCCCGTCATCGCGCACCACCAGCCGCCCCATATCCCCCTCCTGCTGCAGCGACAAGGTCACTCTTCCACCCTTGGGTGCATATTGGGTCGCATTCTCCAGCAGGTTGCGCACAACCCGCTCAAAGCTGTCCACATCCATACGCATATCTGGCAAATCATCCGGGATATCGCAAATCAGTGAGATCTTTTTATTGGAGACAGGCTCTTTCAACATATCACACACCTGCCGGATCACATCTTCGGCGTCACAGGAGGCATCCGGATCGCTGCCGGCAAATTCGATCTGGTCGAGTGTCAGCATGGCGTCGAGCAGGTGATTCACGTGCTTTGCCTCGTCTGCAATCACCTGAATCGCCTCCTGACGAAAGCCCGGATCATCGCCAAAACGCTGCAGGCTACGAGCATAGCCGAGCAATGATGTCAGGGGAGTTTTCAGGTCATGCATCAGGTTTGCCATGAAACTTCGACGCTGGATCTCCAGCCGGTGCTTGTCGGTAATATCCAGACAAAGCATCAGCACCTCATTATCACCCAGGCGCGCAACTCTCGGCATCAGTACCCGGCCTGCCATCGTGATATCTGGCAGCAAAATATCCGGCAGATTTCCTTCTTGTGGCAGCCGGTTAAACACCTGTTTGAATGCATCATGCCAGTCGCTGTCCCGATAGAAAGAGAGGATAGATTGCGGCAAATCCTCCGCTTTGATGCTGAATAAAGACAAGGCACTGGCATTGGCCGCAACCACCATCCCCCTGCTGTTCATGCGCAGCATCACCTGATCCACTGCGGCCAGCAATGAGTTCAGATGCTGCTCGGAGATCTCCCCGGCACTGCCGCAGAGGTCACGCAGGCGCCGAACCTCGCGCTGATAACTGCGTACCTGACGACGCATACTATAGAGAGAAAAAAACCATGCCGCTGCCACTCCCCCCAGAAGCAGCAGAAAACCGTTTGTACTCACAGGTTTGTTCGCTGTTTCACTTTTTTTCGGATGGCGGCAGGAAGCGGTAACCCATGCCACGCACGGTTTCGACACAATTCTTGCGCCCAAGCTCTTTCAATGCCTTGCGTAAACGCTTGACCGTGACATCCACGGTACGCGGTTCCACATAAACATCATTACCCCAGACATGGTCGAGCAGATAATCCCTGCTGCGGGTTTTACCGGGCTTTTTCATCAGCATTTGCAACAATTTGTATTCCATGGGGCGTAAATCAACCCGTACATTACCTTCGAATACGACCGGTACATCCGGATCGAGCTGAATACCCTGCTCAACAGCAACACCTGATTCAACAATGCGGCTCCGGCGCAACAGTGCACGCGCACGAGCCACCAATTCATCCGGCTCAAACGGCTTGGGCAGATAATCATCCGCGCCATCATTCAGGCCTTGCACCCGTTCAGACGCCATCGCAAGCGCAGTCACCATCAACACAGGAATATGTGCCCGTTTCTCAGAAGCTTTCAGCCAGCGCAATACCTGCATGCCGCCGGTACCGGGCAACATGCGATCAAGCACTACCAGCCGCCACTGACCATCACGCAGACAACTCAGAGCATCATCTCCATCCGCACAGCGATATGTTGTATAGCCGGCGGCACGCAGATGCAGCCCCATCAGTCGTGCGATAGCATCTTCATCCTCGATAATAAGAATATCCGCACCACTGGCGTTGTTCTCTTGGTTATTATTCATAAGATCGTGATACTGTAATCTGACGCCGGCAATCTCAAGCATCAAACCCTTCTGGCTGTCACATAATTGTGTATGGCCGCATATTCAGTTTCCAGTTTTAGCGACATACGCGAAAGCAAGCGGAACATAAAACGCAACAGATGATTCCCCATCACAGGGTCTTCAAGCGTGATCACGTTGAAATAGTCGCGGTTCAGTGTCAGCAGCGTTACATTGGATATCGCTTTCAGGCTGGCTGAATGAGGGCGATCTTCATCAAGGAAGGAAAACAGCCCGAAGGTATCGCCGGCGCCGAGCTCTGTATAAGTATCCAGCGACGGGCTGATTACTGACACGCGTCCTTCTATCACCAGCCGCATGGTCTGATCCGAGACTTCTCCGACTTCATAAATTGTTTCCCCGGCAGCTACCGACACAACATCCAGGCAGGAAAACAACATCATGCTTTCGCGCCCCCCCATGGATTCGCAAACAGGCATTCCCCGAAAACGCATATATACCGGACTGGCTTCCAGTGTCGCCTCATAGGCATCTAATAAACTATCAGTGACATGCATATCATGCACTCCTCTTCTCTTCTCGTTTGATTGACAACGAAATATACGGTCAAACAAGTCATTGTTGTGACAAGACAACCCGATCTCCCTGCATGTCACAGCAATGACACAAACACCGGTTAACGTCCGCCGCGACCCGAAAGGGACCCTCTTAGCAACACAAAAAAGGAGATACAATTGAAAGCAATTATCAAATCTATTGCTGCGATCGCCATGTTCGCATTCACTGCTCCGGCATTTGCCGGTGGCGTGAGCGTTTATGACAACGGTGAAAGCAAGCTCAAGCTCAGCGGCAAGGTCTTTGTCGACGTTACCAATTCAAAATCCGACACAACTACTGCCGGTGTAACATCAACAACAAAAACTCAGGGTTTCAATCTGGGCCGTGCCTATCTGACGGGTAAATACTACTTCAACAGTGACTGGATGATGCGCATCACTACCGACGTAGCTACTGAAACAGCTGCCGGCCTCGGTAAAACCACCAACGTGTACCTGAAGTACGCTTACCTTGAAGGCAAGCTGTACGGCAAGGCACTGGAAATGCGTTTGGGTGTATCACACAACCCATGGATCGATTACGAGCAGGGCCTGTGGAAACATCGCTACTTCAGCAAAGTATCTTCTGATGAGTTCAAATATGATGATTCCGCTGATATCGGCATCGGCTTCAAGGGCAAGCTGGCTGACGGCCTGATCGGTTACTGGGTAACTGCAGTGAACGGCGGCGGCTACGGCAATCTGACCAAGAGCAACGGCATCGATTACAAGTCACGTGTCAGCATCTATCCGATCGAAGGCCTGACCATCGATCTGGGCTACAACACAGGCTACCGCGGCAAGAAGACCTTTGTAGCCAACGTTGCTACCAACCCGCTGAAGCAGTCCATGTATCAGATCATGGTCACCTACGGTACGCATGACTTCCGCATCGGTGCTAACTATATCTCGAACAAGGACAAGGCCAGCAAGAACATTGATGCAAAAACAGCTGCATTGTGGGGCTGGGCGAACGTAGGTAACGGTTTCGGTGTTGTCGGTCGCTATGAGCAGGAGAAGAGCAATACACTGGTTGCCGGCGCAATCCCTGCCGGTCAGGCCAAGCAGAAGCGCACCCGCTTCCTCGCTGGCGTTAGCTACGATCCGACCAAGCATGTAACCTTCACTCTGGGTTATATTCAGGACAAGACCACTGCACTGGCTCACGTTGTTGGCGATATTGCCAAGACTACCCAGATCGGTGTCTGGTCACAGTACACCTACTAAGTACAATGAAAGGCCGGGGCCTGTTGTCCCGGCCTGATTATTTTACCCACTTTTCACCCTCAATTTAATACAAGGAGATAAGCATGAAAAAGATGATTATTGCAGCTTTGGCTACATTCGCTTTCGGCTTTGCCGTACAGGCACACGCCGCAGCCACCATCAATGGTGCTGGCGCAACCTTCCCTTACCCGGTCTATGGTAAGTGGGCACATGCCTACAACAAGGAAACCGGCGTTCGTCTGAACTATCAGGCCATCGGTTCCGGCGGCGGCATCAAGCAGATCAAGGCTAAAACCGTTGACTTCGGTGCATCCGATGCACCACTCAAACCTGAAGCACTGGATGCAGCAGGTCTGATGCAGTACCCAATGATCATGGGCGGCGTCGTGCCGGTTGTGAACATCAAGGGTATCGGCGCTAACCAGCTGGTTCTCTCCGGCGACGTGCTGGCAGACATCTACCTGAACAAGATCACCAAGTGGAACGACAAGCGCATCAAAAAGCTGAACCCGAGCGTTAACCTGCCGGATGATGCGATCGCTGTTGTCCACCGTGCAGACGGTTCCGGCACTACCTGGATCTTCACCAACTACCTGACCAAGGTCAGCGCTGACTGGGCCAAGGATATCGGCAACAACAAGGCTGTATCATGGCCTACCGGTCTGGGCGGCAAGGGCAACCAGGGCGTAGCTGCATTCGTCAGCAAGGTTCCAGGCTCCATCGGCTATGTTGAATATGCCTATGCGCTGCAGAACCACATGTCATCTGTTCGCCTCGTCAACCACGAAGGCAACGCTGTTGCTCCAACTGCCGAGAACTTTCAGGCTGCCGCTGCCGGCGCTGACTGGGCTCATGCCAAGGGTTACTACATGGTGCTGACCGACCAGCCAGGTGCTAAATCCTGGCCGATCACCGGCGCTTCATTCATCCTGATGTACAAGAGCCAGGCTAATGCAGCCACCGCCAAAGAAGTACTGAAGTTCTTTGACTGGAGCTACAAGAATGGTTCAAAGATGGCCATGGAGCTGGACTACGTACCGATGCCGAAAAAGGTTATCGATATGGTCGAGAAGACATGGTCTGCCGAGATCCGTACTGCCAACGGCGGTGCAATCTGGAAGTAAAAAGCATCTTTATAGCTGACATACAGCTGTAAGGCTCGCTCATGATCAGGACGGGGCCAGGTTTACCTGGCCCCGTTTTTCAATCCGCACGATGCATATCCGCCAGGCTTTATATAACGAGTCAATGGGGCATCTGTATGTATCGTCCGGCTTGAAAAAAACCATTGGGTTTGACTTTATGCGTCATCATTTAGAGACTGTCACAGTATAAGAAGAGAGGGGATCATTCCATGTCAACTGCAAGTTCCGGCAGACCCGGATTCACAGCCGATCAACTGTTTCGACTGCTGACTGCCGCATTTGCCACCTTCATTGCCATTCTGTTCATTGTCATGCTGGGCGTCCTCTGGCACGAGTCACAACCGGCGATTGATAAGTTCGGCTTCTCCTTTCTGACCAGCAGCGACTGGAACCCGGTAAGCAATGAATATGGCGCTCTGATTGCCATTATCGGCACCCTGCTGACCACGCTCGTTGCCATGCTGGTTGCCTTGCCGGTTAGCCTCGGTATCGCCCTGTTTCTGGCTGAGATCTCTCCATACTGGCTGCGCAAGCCCGTAGGCACGGCTATTGAACTGCTTGCTGCAATTCCCAGCATTGTTTACGGCATGTGGGGGCTATTCGTTATTGTTCCGATTATGGCTGACACGGTTCAACCCTGGCTGTACGATCACTTCAGTTTCATGCCGCTGTTTTCAACGCCGCCGATCGGCATCGGCATACTCACAGCCGGCCTTGTACTGGCACTGATGATCATTCCTTTTATCGCTTCGATCACCCGTGATGTGTTTCTCATGTGTCCCCAGAACCTGAAAGAGTCTGCCTACGGACTTGGAGCCACCAACTGGGAAGTCGTAAAGGATGTAATGATTCCGTATGGTATCAAGGGCATCGTCGGCGCCATCTTCCTCGGCCTGGGCCGGGCGCTGGGCGAAACCATGGCTGTGACCTTTGTTATCGGCAACGCCTACCACCTATCCTGGTCGCTGCTGGCACCGGGCAACTCGATCGCTTCCACGCTGGCCAACGAATTTACCGAAGCCGATGGCAAACTCTATACCTCAGCACTGATCGAACTCGGCCTGGTACTGTTCCTCATCACCTTTATTGTACTGAGCATTGCCGAATTCTGGCTGCATTCGACCAACAAAAAGCGGGGTGCCTGATATGCTCAATTCACGCACCTTTCGCAGGCAATTCATCAACCGCTTTGTACTGATCATCTCTACGCTCGCCGCACTACTGGGCATTGTCATGCTGGTGTGGATTCTGGGCGACGTAGTACTGCGCGGCTTCGGTGTTATAAACTGGAACTTCTTTACCGAACTACCCGTCCCGCCCGGCGAAGAGGGGGGAGGACTGGCCAATGCCATTATCGGCACGCTGGTAATGACAATCGTGGCAGCCCTGATGGCGGTTCCTGTTGGCGTAATGGCAGGCACCTATCTGTCCGAATTCGGCAAGCATAACCTGTTCGGTCGTCTGGTACGTTCGCTCTCGGATATTCTGGTCTCCGCTCCGTCCATTGTTGTCGGCGTCTTTGTCTACCTGATTATGGTCAAAACCATGGGCCATTTCTCCGGCTGGGCCGGCTCCGTCTCACTGGCCATCCTGATGCTACCGGTCGTGATTCGCACCACCGAAGAGATGCTACGGCTTGTGCCCGGTGAAATGCGGGAATCGGCTCTCGCACTGGGCGCACCTTACTGGAACATGATGATGAATATCGTTTTTCGCGCCGCGAAAAACGGCATGGCGACCGGTATCATGCTGGCAGTCGCCCGTGTTGCCGGAGAAACTGCCCCGCTGCTATTTACCGCCATGAACAGTCCATACTGGATGCAAAGCATGAACGAGCCAATGGCTAACCTGACAGTGACCCTGTTCAATTATGCCATGAGTCCCTATAATGACTGGCAGGAACTGGCCTGGGGCGCAGCTTTTCTGATTACCGTTTCCGTGCTTTGCGTGAACATTATTACACGCCTGATACTTTCTTCTGGCAGGAGCAAGCCTTGACCAAAACTAACAAGCCCGACGTCAAGATTGCCGTACGCAATCTGAACTTCTTCTACGACAACAAGCAGGCCCTGTTTGACAACACGCTGGATATCGTCGCCAACAAGGTAACAGCATTCATCGGTCCGTCCGGCTGCGGAAAGTCCACCCATATCCGTTGCTACAATCGCATGTTCAGCCTCTACAAAGGCCATCGCGGCGAAGGCGAAATTCTGTTTGACGGTGAGAATATTCTCGACCCGAAAGTGCCGGAGCTGCAGTTGCGCCACCGGGTCGGCATGATTTTCCAGAAGCCAACCCCCTTTCCGATGACGGTTTATGATAATATCGCCTACGGCCTGAGGCTGCATGGAAACTACCCGCAAAGTGAACTCGATGACCGGGTGGAGAAGGCTCTACGTGACGGCGCGTTGTGGGATGAGGTCAAGGACTCCCTGCGCAAGCCCGGAACCGCCCTCTCCGGCGGCCAGCAACAGCGACTCTGCATCGCCCGCGCTATCGCCGTGCAACCGGAAGTCATTCTGATGGATGAGCCCTGCTCCGCACTGGACCCGATCGCCACGGCTAAAATCGAGGAACTGATTGATGAGCTGAAGAAGAAGTTCACCATCGTGATCGTCACACACAGCATGCAACAGGCGGCACGCGTATCCGATTACACCGCCTACTTCTATCTCGGAAAACTGATAGAGTACGATGATACACAGGTTATTTTTACTTCGCCGCAGAATCAGAAAACTGAAGATTATATCACCGGCCGATTCGGTTGAAGGGGAAACGCATGAGTGAACATACGATCAAACGATATGAGGACGAATTAAACGAACTCAAAGAGACGGTTCTATCCATGGGCTCCCTGGTGGAGAAAGCTGTTCGCCGTTCGATGAAATCACTGATTGAGCAGGATGCCAAGCGTGCACGCAAAGTCATTGAGCGTGACCGGGCGATCAACTCGCTGGAAATTGAGGTTGATGAGATGACCCGCAACCTGCTTGCTCTGCGCCAGCCGGCCGCAGGCGACCTGCGCTTCATTATCACAACCATCAAAATCGTGACCGACCTTGAGAGGTCCGGAGACCTGGCCGAAGCCATTGCCGAAGCCATGCTTCAAACCGAGGATCATCCGTTAACGCATACCGATTCGCTGCATAACTTGGCTGACAAGGCCATTCTCCAACTTCAACAGGCTCTGGACTGTTTTGCGCATGGGGATGCGGATCTGGCCATGGCAATTATTGAATCGGATAAAAAAGTAAACACCCTGTTCAAGAGCCTGCAACGCGAGAACCTGACCTATATGATGGAAGATCATCGCCAGATTACTTCAGGCTTGCTGGCTTACTCCATTGGCAAGAATCTTGAGCGCATCGGCGATCATGCCGTCAATATTGCTGAAATGGTGGTCTATATGGTGAGGGGACAGGATGTCCGCCATTCCAGTTACAAAAAAGCTGCCGCCCTCGTTGCTGAAGACGAACAGACAAAGGCTTAAAAACTCAAGACAGTAAAAAAGCAGCGCGCCCTGATGCGGCTATGCCGCAGAAACAGTGACTTTTTCAGCGCCGGGTAAGCAGTCGCGTCCCCTCTGATCAGGGCGGGAGAAATATCAGCTTTTTTTCTTTTTCTTGTGCAACTTATCTTTCTGCATCAGCTCAATTTCACGCGCACCTGAAACAACGATCTCATCATCCGGCACGTAATCAAGTTCCTGATTGATTGCTTCATAATCCACCGCATTAAGGATCACCTTGAGCGCATTCAGGCGAGCCAGATGCTTGTTGGCCGAACGAATAACCGTCCACGGCGCCGCCGCAGTGTGGGTATTCCTTAGCATCTCATACTTTACCTTGTCAAAGTCATCCCAGCGCTCCTGCGCCTGCACATCCACTTCGGAGAGTTTCCACTGGCGTAGCGGATCGTGCTTGCGGCGGTTGAAACGTTTCTTCTGCACCTCTTTGGTGACGCTAAAATAGAGTTTTACCAGTATTGTACCCTGACGCACCAGATCCTTCTCGAAACCAATCACGCCCCGCATAAAGTTGTTATACTCCTGTTCGGTGCAGAAACCGAATACAGGCTCCACCATCGCCCTGTTGTACCAGCTGCGATCAAAGATCGCGATTTCGCCACCTCTCGGAAACTGCGATACATATTTCTGAAAAAACCACTGGCTGCGCTGCTCTTCGGTCGGTTTACCCATGGCAATAACCCGGTAGTGCTTCTCATTCATATAGCGCGTGACGCTGCGAATGGTTCCGCCCTTGCCTGCTGCATCGCGCCCTTCAAACAAAATGATCATGCGGCGACCGGTATCTTCAAGGTATTGCTGCAGATGAATCAGCTCGGCCTGGAACGGCTTGAGCTCCTGCTCCTGCAGGTATTTAGTCAATACCGAGCGGATTTTCTCATCGTCCAGATGATGTTCGGCCGCCAGAGCATCAAAACAGCGCGCAGCAGGCGCCACTGACTCCTGCAGATTTTCAGGCGGGGCCCCTGCTTCAGTAACAGACGTATGCATATCACCCTCCTTCTTCTCACTCATAACACCTGCGATCAGAGAGGATAGATGATACACCGCCGGATCTGTATTTAAAAGGTCACCGGATAGCGTCGAAATAAGATAGCGGTTTTCAAATCCAGACGGCATGATAACGGCATGGAAGTCATTTCATACATTGCTGATGATGCCGTTCTCGATCCCGGCGCACTGGTTGCCGCCATTGATGTGGGCTCCAATGCGATTCGACTTGGCGTAGCTACTCGCGATGCAGACGGAGTGCCGACCATGCTTCAGCGTTACAGGGAGCCGGTACGACTGGGGCACGATGCATTCACCAGCGGCATTCTGAGCCAGCAGACCATGGACAGTGCGGTCGAGGCATTCCTCCAGTTCCGACGCATCCTGGATCAACATAAAATCACCGTATATCGGGCTGCAGCTACCAGCGCCTTGCGCGACTCCGTAAATGGTCAGCAACTGATCGACCGAATCCAGCAGGAGACCGGCATTGAGCTCAAACTGATCTCCGGTGAAGAAGAAGCGCGATTGATTCATTACTCCATTGCCCGCCGCGTGGACCTGAGCAACAAATTCACCCTGCTGATCGATATGGGAGGCGGCAGTGTAGAGGTCACGCTCTGCGATAACGGCGAGGTTGTCGCTTCTCAAAGCTTCAAGATCGGCACGGTACGGCTGCTGGAAATGATGGGACAAACCGGTGACTTTAACACCCTGTTATCAGAGTATCTTGACGGGACACGAAAAAAACTGAGTGAACAGATCGGCAAACGCAAGGCAGACCTGTGCGTCGCCACCGGCGGTAATGCCTCTGCCATCGGCGAAATAGCTGTACAAATCCTGGGCACGGACTCGTCGACAAGCATCAAACGCAAAGAATTAAAAAAGCTGATCACAAAGCTTTCCAGCCTCAGCTTTGAGGAGCGCATTCGCGATCTCGGCTTAAGGCCGGATCGTGCCGATGTCATACTGCCTGCAGCCATGGTATTTCACGAAATCATGTCACTGGCCGGCGCGAAGAGTATGCATATGCCGGATGCCAGCCTGCTCGACGGCATCATCCTGGAAATGGTGGACGGCGAAGAGCTCACCTTCCTCTCACAGCGTCGAAACCTGCTGGCATGGACGCGCACACTGAAAAAGAAATACCACGTTGACCAGAAGTACGGCGTTCAGGTCTCAAAGCTGGCTCTCTCCCTGTTTGACCAGCTGACATCAATTCACAAGCTGGGAAACCGGGAGCGGCTGCTGCTGGAGATTGCAGCGCTGGTACATGAGATCGGCATGTATGTGCGCGTCGGTGGCTACCACCACCACGCTGCCTACCTGATTTCGGTATCGCCCCTGCTCGGTTTGAGCAAGCATGAAAAACAGGTATTGTCTCAAATTGTACGCTACCAGCGCAAGGCTGCACCATCTGACACCCATGCAGATTTCGCCGCGCTGCAAGCTGCTGATCAGAAGAAAGTCTGGCAGTTAAGCGCATTGCTGCGTCTGGGTATTGCCCTGAACAGGGAGCGTCGCGACCGGGTGAGCAGCGTCCGTGTTCAACTTGATCATAAACAGATCGAACTACACCTTGCCGGTGACGGCGATATGCTGCTGGAGCAATGGGCTGTATTGCAGGTTGCCGACTATATAGAGCAGGCATTCGGAGAAAAACTGCATATCGATATTACTACTGCATCACAATAGCCAAGCAGAAAATAGCGGATCAGTCGGCATTTCAGGTCAGCCCGTGTAACACCACTGCAAAGCAAGTACCGGTGAGCTGCAGCCGTAGATAGTCTCAACATAATGGCAAACAACGAGATGTCATAAATGTGTCACTTGCATTTAATATCATGTTGCCATGAAAAAAGTTTTGGCGGATCACATACAATATTCACTGCTATTGATCGCCATAGTAAGTGTCTCTGAATACCTCGTCATAGAACTGCTCAGTCATACACAGATCGTTCATACACTCTCCCGGGAGACCAGAGCAGTAGCCGACTCGCTGCTGCTGATTCTTATTGCTGCCGGCCCAATCTACTTTTTCATCATCAAACCGGTCATCGTCATGACCACCATGTACCAACATCGACTGCAGTATCTGACCGATGCCGTCGAAGATGCCGGCGATGCAATTATCATCATGGACACAAGTGGAAATATTACCTATGTAAACAAAGCCTTTGAGACCATTTCAGGGTACGCTTCAGAGGAGGTGAACGGCCATCATTTCCGTCTGTTGAAATCAGAACAGCACAGCCACAACTTTTATCAGGTGATGATCAGATCAGTCGTAAACACGGGCAGTTGGAAAGGTGATATCTATAGCAAGCACAAGAGTGGCGAGGAGCTCCCCCGGCACCTGCATATTAAGTCTATGTTTGACAGTCAGGGCAAGCTTGCCTCATACATCGCCAACCTCAGCGACATTTCCGAGTCCAAACAGCAGGAGAAGTTGCTCCGCCAGGCAATGAAGATGGAAACAGTCGGAACACTCGTTGGCGGCGTTTCTCATAATTTTAATAATTTGTTAGCCGGAATTTCAGGGAAGTTGTATCTGGCGAAGAAACACACCACACATCCGAAAGCACTTGTCCACCTGCAAGACATCGAAACCCTGTCGAACGATGCCGCGAAAATTGTCAGCCAACTGCTCACTTTTTCACATGCAAGTCCTCAGAAAAAACAGAACATGAATATCGTACAGGTGCTAAAAGATGCTATAAAAACAGCACAGTTAGGTATGAGAGAGGACATTGTGCTGACCACCGATTTCACCAGCGAAGCACTGACGACCTATTGTGACCCGGTGGAGATTCAACAGGTGCTTATCAATCTGATGAATAATGCCCGTGATGCATTGGGTTCGGCAAACCGGAAAATCATGGTTACCGTGAAAAAAAAGGAGCGCCAAGACTGCCCGTCCATGGCTTCATGTCAGACATGCACGCCGGAAGTCGTATATATTGCTGTTGAGGATACAGGCTCAGGGATCGCTGAAACAGATATCACACATGTTTTTGACCCTTTCTTCACTACCAAAAAAGTCGGCAACGGCACAGGCCTTGGCCTCTCTTCGGCCAAGGGCATCGTTGAAATGCATGGCGGCGTAATCCGTGTCAACAGCACTCTCGGAGTCGGAACCAAGTTTGAAATATGTATCCCTCTCATATCCGGACAAGCATTTGAAACGGAGCATACACAGCAGATCATTGCCGCTGACACAAAAAAGACGCTGCTGGTTATTGATGACTCAGACATCGTACGGGCAACGTTGTCCCAGCTGCTCCAGAGCCTGGGCTACACAGTACTGTTGGCAAAGAATGGCAGAAGGGGCGTGAAAAAATTCTATGAGTATTCGGATCAGATAGCCCTGGTCATCTCGGATATTGTCATGCCTGTACTGGACGGTCCGTCCGCAGTTACATTGATGCGTGAGATCAGACCGGAGATTCCGGCCATTTTCCTGACAGGCTACACGAACGACAACGTACTTGATGACACATATGATAATCACCTGACGGTTATAATGGAAAAGCCATTCTCCATCGTCACCTTAAGCCAAACGGTACACAATCTGCTGCATCCTGATGAGTCAGGAGAAGAGACAACCGGCTATGCTACGGAAAAAAAGCAGCTGGATCTGGCTATCGGTTACTGATGATATTTCTGAGGTTGGCTGGAAAGAAAAGAGCCGATAAGAACAGAATGAATCAATAGTGGCGCTGGTTCACCACGATGCTGTTACCCGGCACCAGCTTGGCCTTGTGTTTGACTTCACTGGCAACCTCGGCCAGTTCAATGTGCGACCGAAACACGCCGGGATCACATGGCACGGCTGCAACAGACAAGCTCATCAATTGAAAGCACATGCGCTCACCCTGCCTGTTTTCACCCACCAGATAGCCCTGCTCCCTGTCAGAGGCATCATAAAGCAGTGCGGATTCCCGCTGAAAATGATCCAGCAACCGCTCTGCACGACTACGCCATTGTTCAGGCTCAAACAGTATGACAAAATCATCGCCACCGACATGACCGGTGAAATCATCAGGACCAGTACAATCCCGGAGCAGCTCGGCTACCAGTTGAATCACCCGGTCACCGCGTTCGTAACCGTAATGATCATTGAACACCTTGAAAAAATCGAGATCAATATAGGCCAGTACAAACAACCCGCCACCCTGCAACCGGCGGTCGATTTCCATGTTGATACTATTATTGCCGGGCAGATGGGTCAGCGGATTACAATCAAACGCCTGCTCAATCCGGCTTTGGGTAATAGATCTCAGTACGCTGATCACCGATAACATACCACTGTAAACGCCATCACTGGTTATGATTGCAGGATCAAAGGCACAATATGCCTCGCGATCGGTCATAGTATGACTGATCTTCTCAATGCCGACACGAATATCCAGTACGATGGCGCTCTCCTCCATCAGGAAATCCACCTGCTTGCGTCGATACAATTCATGCGAAAATTTATGGCCGAATACCGACAGTATTTTCCGGCGTGTAACCAGACCGAGCGGCCTCATTTCGGCATCCACCACAGGCAGCGCCATCAGGTTTTCATCTCTGCGGAAGCGCTCCAGCACCGCCGTAGCCATCGCGCCGCCATTTACCGGCTCCGCATACTGCAGAGCCGCCGCCGCAAGCACTTCATCCGGCTCTGTCTCTACAGCACGTATCTGCGCATTGCTCACATCGAACATGAACCACTCACCATCGTATCGAAGTTATCAGCAATAACCGGAGGTGCAAGCTCTCCTGTCATGCGAGGCAAGGATGCCAGCAAACCCGCAATATTTCTTGCCGGCAACAGAGCGCGATCGGATGCATATAATGCAAGACATTGCGGCTTTAACAGACAGATCAGAGCCAGCTGTATGTAACCCTCACTTAACAGTCGGGCTCCCACCTGGATACCTGCTTCACGCAACGTGGCGACACCTTGCATCACAACCTGTCTGTCGACAGCGTCGCCCGGCTCCTCCGTCAATACAATCACCAATCGCTGCACAGGCAACATACTGCGATCGACAGCAGCCAGCAGATCATCCAGCGCAAGAGCGATAAAATCGCAGAGTGACAGGTCAATATAGAGATATCCCGGTAGCTGTTGCACGGCAAAATCGCGTATGGCGTTGAGGATAAAGAGCGTTTTTTGTCGGCCTTCGGCAACAGAATCAGGCAAACATCCGGGCATGCATACAGACTGCACGCGTACGCCATCCATGGTTCGACCGGTCAGCGTATAAACGGGAGAGTGGCTCAATCGCATACCGGCAAGCATGGCAATCATCTGCCCTGCTGAACTGACTCCCCCCCACTCATGCTGATATTGCTCTGCCGTCGTCTGCATATCACACACTCCATCTGTTTCGCAGATTGACGATTTCAATTTCATCACTCTGTCGAAACATGAGCGGAGTCTGGACTCTGTTCATGTCAATATGATGACAGGCAACTTAGCCCTGATAATGCCCCATCATTTTCATCAACTCCTGCTGGGCATTACGTTGCCTGGCCAGTGAATGAACGCGGTGGTAGCTGCCATCCTTGCGCAGGATCCATGCGCCGGTGTTATCCGCTAGGAAGGGGCGCAGACCAAGATTCAGCACCTCCCGCGCAAGTTTTTTATCGCGCACAGGGAAACAGGTCTCCACGCGGCGAAGCAGATTGCGTCCCATCCAGTCAGCACTGGCACAGAGCACTTCAGGTTCACCGCCATTATAAAAATAGAACACGCGTGAGTGCTCGAGGAACCGTCCCAACACCGAACGCACACGAATATTTTCGGAGACGCCCTTGATACCCGGACGCAAGCAGCAGATACCACGGACAATCAGATCTATCTTCACACCGGCCTGCGATGCCCGGTATAACGCCTGAATGATTTCCGGCTCTTCAAGACCGTTCATTTTGGCGATAATACGTCCCTTGCCATCGGCGGCAGCATTAGCCGCCTCCAGTCCGATGCGCTCAATCAGCCCCGAATGTAGCGAGAATGGCGCCTGCAACATGGTTTTCAACTTGGAAACTCGCCCCAGGCCGGTCAGCTGCTGGAATACGCGATGCACATCCTCTCCCAGATCCGGATCGCAACTGAGCACGCCGAAATCAGTATAAAATCGCGTAGTAATGGTGTGATAGTTCCCCGTCCCCAGATGCACATAGCGACGCATCTTCCGCCCCTCGCGACGGACAATCAGCATCATCTTGCAGTGCGTCTTGTAGCCCACCACACCATATACGACCTGCACGCCGGCAGCAGAGAGTCGATCTGCCAGAGCAATATTATCCTCTTCATTGAATCGCGCTCTTAATTCAATGACTGCCACAACCTCTTTGTTGGCCCGTGCCGCTTTGACCAGCGCATCAACAATCGGAGATTCGGGCACAACCCTGTACAGGGTCTGTTTAATCGCCAGTACATCAGGGTCGGCTGCCGCCTGTTTGAGCATCTCAACCACCGGCGAAAAGTTGTGATAGGGGTGATATAGCAACACATCCCCATCCCGAATGGTCTGAAACAGATTCATATCCTCCACCTGCAGACGCGCCGGCAATCCCTGTTCGAACGAAGGGAATTTCAGATCCGGTCGCTTCACATCATCATAGACCAGCGCCATACGGTACAGGTTGACCGGCCCTTCAACCTGATACAGGTCAACATCCTGCAAGCCAAACTGCTGCAGCAAAAAGTCGGACAGCTCAGCCGGACATCTGTTGGACACCTCCAGTCGCACACCCTGACTGAAGCGCCGTTCAAGTAACTCACCGGCAATCGCTTTTTTCAGATCAGCCAGATCTTCATCCACATCCAGCTCACTGTTGCGGGTGATGCGGAACTGGTGGCAGAACTTCGTTTTCATGCCCGGAAACAGTTCACCCACATGTGCATGAATAATCGACGAGAGAAACACATAACAGTTCTCCGATGTCGCCACCTCTTCCGGCAATCGAATCACCCGGGGCAATGATCTTGGAGCCTGCACAATGGCATAATTGGACTCGCGTCCGAATGCATCCTTGCCCTCCAGGGCCACCATAAAATTGAGGATTTTATTTAACAGGCGCGGGAAAGGATGTGCCGGATCAAGACCGATCGGTGTCAGCACAGGCAGCAACTCGCGCATGAAAAAACGGCGGATCCAATCCTGCTGTGCTTCGTTCCATTCTGAGCGATGAAGGAAACTGATACCCTCTTCACGCATAGCCGGCAACAGCTCGTCATTGAGCAGGCTGTATTGATCGCTGACCAACTTACTGACCTGCTCCCGGATCTGTTTCAGTGTTTCACTGGCTGTCAAACCATCCGCGCCAACATGCATGGAGCCAACAACCAGACGCTGCTTCTGGATAGCAACGCGGACCTCAAAAAACTCATCCATATTGGATGTGCAAATGCACAGGAAGCGCAATCGCTCCAACAACGGAATATCCGGATCACATGCCATCTCAAACACGCGCCGGTTAAAGGCCAGCATGCTCAGGTCTCTGTTCAGATATAATTCCGGACTATCCAGCGATAGCGATGTAGCCTGTTTCAATCGATCACCTCATGAGGGGGGGTATTTATGGCCGACAAGCATAGGTTAACAAATATGTGAATATTGTCAGATTTGCATGACACCGGTGTGTCATGCATTGACATCGAACTGTAACAGATATGACATCATGCTGACATCTTCACTTTTTATCCTTGCAGGCAAAGGAGGCCTGCAAACATGTCAACCGCAATCTATAGACAAAAATTTGCCACCATTATCGCCGAGGATACCCCGGCCATCGAGCAGCTTATAGCCTGGCTGCAATGTCGCGATTACTACTGTCGGCGCATAGATGCGTCTGACATCATGAGTCAACCCTCACTCTACCACAGCAGCCTGATACTGACCGATATTTCCCCCTCAAACGCCGACAACCTGAACATCCTGCAGTACATCTCATGCTTCAGCCCCCAGGCAGCACTCGTGCCTCTTTGTATGGGCGGAAACACGCCCGCCATGCGCCGGGCACGGGAGATCGGTGTTGCCGGATTCCTCTACATCAACCATGCAAACGGCATGATTGATTTCCATCGCGGATTTGCCAAATCAATGGACCTGCAGGAGCAGTACCGGCACCAGTTTTCGGGTGGGCGACTACCTCAGCCATCACAGACTTTTTCCATGTCATCCTGCTGACATGATAAGTTGATTAAATCCATCCCATCTTTACAAGGAGCAGTCCATGAAAAAACAGTACGAAAAAATCCAATACGATGAACTGGCGGACAGCTCTCTGTTCTCTATATCCGATATAGCCGGAATGATGCTGATGCCTTACATGCCGGATGAGCGTGACAATGAGCCGGCTTGCGGAACAAAACAGTCCGAAACCCGAAATACTACCGCCGATATCACAACCGCCCCTCTCGCACATTGACCTGTAACAGGGTGCTGCCATGATTGGCAAGTGACTAACTCGCACGCACCCATTTCCGTTACCCAGCTCACTGCCCGCATCAAACAGATGCTGGAGCAGGGCTTTGCCGCCATTGCCGTCAGTGGTGAAGTATCCCGTCTGACCCGACCGGCTTCCGGTCACCTCTATTTTACCATCAAGGATGCCCATGCAGCGATTTCCGCAGTCGTGTGGCGGACAACGGCGATGCGTCTGCACGCGTTGCTCAAAGAGGGTGGTGAATACATATTTACAGGCCACCTCAGTGTTTATGAGCCGCGCGGCAGTTACCAACTCGTCGTCACCCGCATCGAGTCAGCCGGAGCCGGTAAACTGGCCGCTGAATTCGAGCGACGGAAACAGCTGTTTGCCGAACGCGGGTGGTTTGACCCGGCAACAAAAAAAACACCACCACACCTGCCCCGACATATCGGCATTGCCACCTCGGCTACGGCCGCAGCCTTTGAGGATGTCAGAAAAGTGCTGGCTACACGGCCAGCATGGCTGCAACTCACGCTAAGCCCTTGTCTGGTACAGGGAGCAGGTGCCCCCTCCTCCATCGTCACGGCATTGAAGGCGCTGGCAACCATGCCGCAACCACCCGATCTCATTTTGCTGGTACGCGGCGGCGGCAGCATCGAAGACCTGTGGTGTTTTAACGATGAAACAGTAGTCAAAGCAGTGATGGAATCTCCCGTCCCCGTCATCACGGGGATTGGCCACGAAATTGATGTCACACTGGCCGACTTCGCTGCCGATGTGCGCGCCGCCACCCCGTCCAATGCCGCCGAACTGGCTTGCCCGTCCCGCCAGCAATTACGCCAGCAGATACCCAGAGTTGCCGCCATGGCAGCCATGCTGCATCAGACGCTGGCCGGACATGACCGCCACAGCCATGCGCTTAGCCACCGCCTGAAGCAAACCTGGCACCGCTTCACGGATACACGCCATCATCGACTGGAACAGATGCACAGCCGCATGCAACACCTGCAGCGTGTGCAACGACACGAACAACGGCTTCACCTGCAAACGCTGGAGAAACGACTCTCTGCTATGGAACCCGGTCACCAATTGCATAACCGCAGACATCGCCTGACCGGCACCGTCAATCAACTGCATCAGATGCTGCATGGCAGCCTGCAACGCAAACAGAAGCTGGCGCAAACACAGTCCCGGAGGCTGCATCTGGCTGCCGCTGCATTGCTGCCACCCCGTCGGCAAAAGCTGATGCCGCAAGCATTGCGACTGAAACAGCTCCTGCTTACGCAGATCCCCGCCCACCGGCAACGTCTGGCGCTATACCACGGCCGGTTGGCCGCATACGACAAGGAAGATATTCTGGCACGCGGCTTCAGCCTGAATTATGACATGGACGACAAGCTGGTCACCCGTGTGGCGGCACTACATCCCGGCGCCCGGCTGCGTGTGGAGTTTCAGGATGGGTCTGCCGACACACGCATTGAATCCATAAAAAGGAATCCGACATGAAACGATACCTCTACCTTTCAATATTGCTCTCTCTCTGGGTAGCCCCCTCACAGGCGGCCGAGTATTCCGTCACCCAGGGTGATGTCATCACCGTCGAACCCCCCCTCAGTGATACGAAGCCAAGCCTCAGCTGTTTCGGCAGGAAGTGGCCGGTCAAGGCACTCGGACAACATCGCTGGCGCGGCTGGATTGGCGTGGACTTAAAGAAGAAGCCGGGCAATTACAATATCCGCTGGCAGCAAGGCGGGCAGTTACTGGCTCGCGACAGATTGCACGTCAACAAGGGTAATTTTCGTATTTCGCGAATCAGCGTTAAACAGAACATGGCCGTCTTCGACAAGAAAACACTGCAGCGCATCCGGCGTGAAGTGAAAGCGCTCAAGGCAACGTATAGTGAGCCGGTGAAAGCCGATATCGACCTCGTAATGCATTTCAAACCGGTTGATGGCATTGAATCCACACCGTTCGGCGCCCAGCGCTACGTCAACGGTGAGCCACGCTCGCCCCACTCAGGCATTGATATCGCAGTCCCCGCCGGCACCCCTATTCGCCTGCCACTGGCCGGCTCCGTACTGCTGGTCGCCGATATGTACCTCAACGGCAAAACGATAGCCATCGGTCATGGAAATGGATTAGTCTCCGTCTATTCACATATGGAGTCCACAGCCGTTCACAAGGGCCAGTGGGTGAAAACCGGTGAAATCATAGGCAAAGTCGGAGCAACCGGGCGGGCAACCGGCCCGCATTTGCACTGGGGCGTTCGTTTCTACAATGCACGCGTCAACCCGGCAAGCCTGCTGGATGATCAAGCCGGTTTGTAAATCGAGAGGACGCTACACATGAAAATCAAGGTACTGATTATTGATGATGAAGATTCGGTGCAAAGCATCCTGACTGCGTTCCTGAATCGTTATGTCAGCGACCATGAACTGGAAAGCGACATCACCGGCATGGAAGACCCGGTGGAAAGTCTGTTTGAGCTAACGGCGCGCGGCGACCAGTATCAGTTAATACTGCTGGATGTGCGTATTCCCAAGCTCTCAGGCGATGAAATTTACAGCTCCATCGAGCAGGTAAATCCGGGCATTCTGGATCGCATTATGTTCATTACCGGTTATCCGGAAGACCTCTATGAGCGTTTCCCGAACAAGCATTTCAATGTGCTGCAAAAGCCATTTCGCTATGAAAGCTTTTCCCGCAAACTAGACGAATTACTAAACTCCTGACATCCAATGCCTGAACACACGTATTGGCAGGCCTCACAAACCGAACAGCGCACTGCCTGGGTCATTGTTACCTGCTGTATTATTACAGTCATGGTTGCATCCTTCCGCCCGCAATGGTTTGATTTTTCACAACTGCTGACTACCACAACTCCCGTACAAAACGACAGCAGTGATTTACCGGCAGTGCCCCAACCTGCCACAATAGATCTGCCCGAACCCACCCCGACACCACCTGTTGTCGCGGCTCCATCGCCTTCACCAGCCCACACCCCGGTTGCCAAGCCGACTACCCGCCCGACCTCCCGCAGCAAAACTATAACCACACAGGCGGCCACTCCCGCCCGGTCAGAGCCGGGTGCCGGATACTATGTCCAGTTAGGTGCGTTCAAGGAATCTGCCCGCGCAAAAGGGCTGACCGCCCGCTTGAGCCATCTGGGCTGGCAATCGCACATTATCGTCAGAGGATCACTGCATGCCGTTTGGGCCGGACCGACGACAACGCGCGCTCAGGCTGAGCAGCTACAAAAAGCCATCGCGGCCAAACTGCATAATCAGGGCTTCATTATTCGTCAACAGGCCAGATGAGGCGATCGGTCCGTACAACCGGGGCGAGAAGAGGCGCGGTTGCGGCCGGTCATCCGGCAACTGCCGAGGCCGGAGCTGCCATCCTGCGCATGGGCGGCAACGCCGTAGATGCCGCCATTGCTGCTGTCACCACCTCGTTTACTGCAGAGCCGGTACTCACCTCTGCCGGCGGCGGCGGATTCATGCTCATTGCCGGCAGCAGCAAACCAATACTGTATGATGGCTTTGCCCGCATGCCGTCAGGCCGTATGCCTGCGGGAGTACAGTCCGAGCTCAAATCCACGCCCATCGATTTCGGCGATAGCGTGCAGCACTTTCATATCGGACAGGGCTCGGTCGCTGCGCCATCACTGCTGGCCATGCTCTTTGAGACTCACCGGCAGCACGGATGCTTACCACTTGCCGAAGCAATAGCTCCGGGTATGGATGCCGCCCGTAGCGGCATTCGTTTAAACGACCTGCAGGCATCCTTTATCCAATTGCTACGGCCGATTCTGACCGACACAACCGATTGCACGGCGCTATACGCGCCACATGGCCAGCTGCTGCAGGCCGGAGATACCTTTCACAACAAGGCACTGGCCAACACGCTGGAGATGCTACTGCTTGAGGGCATTGATGAGATGTATCATGGCGACCTGGCCAGAGCCATTGTACGCAGCTGTATGCCCTATGGCCTGCTCGGCATGGATGATATGCGCGCAAAGCAGGTTCAGGCCCGCAGACCGCTGTCGATACCGCTCTTCGGCGGCAGGTTGCTGAGCAACCCTCCCCCCTCTTCAGGGGGGCTGTTGATCGCATTTGCCGCTACACTGCTTGATCAACTAAAAGGTGAAGCGGAAGCACCCGCATTGCTGGCCGAGTGCCTGCGTGCAGCCAGCCAGCTGCGCTGCGAATACTTTGATGCACGTATATATGATGACAATATTGACAATCAGATCCTGGCACCCGAACAGATCCAACAGGCCAGCAGTACGATCAGACACCGCCTGCGCAATGGGGAAACACCAACCGACAGCACGACTGAAGCCGGCAACAGACTCGGCAGCACCACCCATATCAGCATTGTCGATGGCGATGGCATGGTGGTATCGGTCACCACCAGCAATGGAGAAGGTGCAGGCATTGTTGTACCCGACTCCGGCATCCACCTGAACAACATACTGGGTGAAGCCGATATCAACCCGTTCGGCTTTCACACCCTGCCGGCCGGCAGGAGTCTGTCATCCATGATGGCTCCCTCCGTGTTCATAAAAAACGGCCGCCCGAGCATCGTGCTGGGCAGTGGCGGCTCCAATCGGCTGCGTGGCGCAATCCTGCAGGTACTCAGTCGCCACCTGCTGCTGGGCGAATCCATGGAAGCGGCGGTGCATGCCCCCCGCCTGCATAATGAAAACATGGTACTGGATGCGGAGCCTGCTTGCTTCAATGATGCCCAGCGTCAGCAGCTCATCTCGCTCGGCTGGTCTATCAGGGACTGGCGGCAAACCAGCATCTATTTCGGCGGCGTGCACGCCATCGCCATTGATGCGCACGGCCATCTTCAGGCGGCTGGCGATCCCCGGCGTGGCGGCACCACGGCCTTTACATGAAATACGCCTATATTGCCCTTGGAGGCAACCTCGGCGAGGTAAAAGCCGCCTTTGGCAGTGCCCGTGCAGAGATTGCGGCGCTGCCTGACACAACGGTGACGGCATCATCACTACTCTATCGCACTGCACCGATCGGTCCGCCCGGTCAGCCCGACTATTACAATGCCGTCATTGCCGCAGGAACAGGTATCTCTCCGCTGACACTGCTAAACGCACTGCAATCGATTGAGCAGCGGCATGGCCGTGTGCGCACGCTCCACTGGGGTGCGCGAACACTGGATCTGGATATTATTGCCATCAATACTGATATCGTCGAACTGCCACAACTAAGCATTCCACATCCGCTTATGCATACACGTCAGTTCGTGTTGCGACCCATGTGCGATATATATCCGGCGTGGCACCATCCCCTGCTTGATGTATCCGCCGCAGATCTGCTGGCAGATCTGCTTGCTGCAGGAGAGGACCCATTAGCGGAGGGAGTAGTATGGTAGAAAAATCATTGCATGGAACACGCAGCGAATCTGGTTCATCCAGAGCAACGCGGGATACACGCGACCGTCCACTGAGCCAGTGCCATATCTGCATCGAAGGTGCCATCGGGGTGGGTAAAACGACACTGGCCCGTAAACTGGCAGACAAGCTGGGCTCCGACACATTCTTCGAACAGGTAGACGATAACCCGTTTATTGAACTATTTTATCAGGATCCTTCCCGCAATGCCCTGTCCGTACAGCTTTCATTTCTGTTTTCCCGCCTTAAACAATGGCAGAGCCTTCACCAGCAGGACCTGTTCCGACAGGGCGTGATCAGTGATTACCTGTTTGCCAAGGATCACATCTTTGCCACCGTAACCCTCAGTGATGAAGAGCTGGCCCTGTATGAACAGGTAGCACGTCTTGTCAGCGTTGATATCCAACGCCCGGATCTGGTGATTTACCTGCAGTCAAAGCCCTCTGTGATCATGAAGCGCATCCAGCAACGAAATCGTGCGATGGAACGCGGCATGAAAATGGAATATCTGGAAAAGGTGATTACTGCCTATGATCAGTATTTCTTCCACTATCAGGAGACGCCACTTCTGATAGTGCAGACAGACCGAATGAATTTTGCAGATCACGCCGGGGCGGTGGATTCCCTGATTGAGCGTATCGGCAACATGACTTCCCAGACCGAGTTCTGGGCCGATTACAGCTAAGCGCAGCACAGACCTTCCGGGCAGTCACACTTTTCAGGTGATGTCGGTATCCCCATCCTTATCCTTAACGCGCACCTTGGCGATCGCAGCAATGTGATTTCGGCCATACTGCTCAAGAAAAACAGTCAGGTTGGCGATAATCAGGGAATAAACGACGATACCGAAAAGCATCGTCATGACGGCCACGATACGTCCGGCAGATGTGATCGGTACAATATCGCCATAACCCACGGTCGTCAGCGTCACAAATGCCCACCAGAGCCCATCCTGCAATTCACCGAATTGAGGGTTCTGACCATGCTCAATGAGAAATGTTGTGGTACCGAATATAAACACAACGGCAAACAGCAGCGCCATGGCAACCGGCAGACTGTCTCCGGAGAGTACCAGCAGACGTAGCAGCCGCTCCTTGTTAGCGCGAAGAAGCACCCCCACCCTCAGGGCAGGCAGCAGATGCGCCACCCTCAGAGCCATCAACATACGCAGCATCGGCGAAGAGAGCAACACCACCAGCGCCAGATCAAACCAGTTGGACTTCATCCACGCAGTACGATTTTCATCAATCCACCAGCGCATGAAAAACAGCACCACAAACGCAACCAGCGCAACCAGTGAAACCCAATCCGGCAGGGTATGAACCAGTGACGCAGCAACCGCTCCGATCGTCGCAGCAAAGAGCCCTGTATCCAGAACACGCTGCCAAATGATACGTCTGCTCAAGGCTTAGAACTGCAAAGAGTCATGCCGGCCACATCATCAGTGATCGCCATCAGGTTTTTCACCCGCCTTGTGACCGAAATAGAGAGCCAGCGAAATCAGAAAAATACCTGCACCCATATACAGGATATTCAACGGGTCATCGAAAGTAACATGCAGTACATTTTTGAAAAATGCTACGATAAGAATCATCAGAATCACTTTGCCCAATCGATCTTTCAGGTCGTCCAGTGATTCAATCTGCAGTAATTTCCCTGCACTTGCGTTATCACGGGCAAAATCTATTTTATCAATATGCAGCTCATATACACCCAGCGCAAAGATCAGCAATACAATGGCCAGCAGAAAGTCGTCCACCGCAGTAATAACATGACTGACGACATCGGTATGAAAATCCCCCGCATACTCATGTCCGAGAAATTCAACATTAATAAATTCCAGAAGCAGATGTCCCATATCCAACGCGGAAGAGATAAACAATAACGCCATGCCAACCACGCAGGACCAAACAGCCAGCAGAGTCATATAACGCGAATTCCACAATAACTTTTCAAGAAATTTCTTCATTTCTTCCCCTTCCGCTTAATTGTCCACAGGATAATGATATTCGTACAATCTACCAGCAGATTTCAAACCAACAGCTACTATGCCGGCCAATCACCTGCACCGTCGCGCCACAACACCGGCTCTCCATCACACAGATCGACCACCGTACTGGGAACAATGCCACCCCAGCCGGCATCGAGCACTGCACATGAAAAGTGTTTCAGTTGCGGTACAAATTCATCCGGATCAAATGCCGGCTCATCCTCACCCGGGAGTAATAGCGTCGTCGCCAGCAACACTTCACCACACTCTTCGAGCAGCATACGACATACAGGGTGATCCGGCATACGAATGCCCACATCCCTTCTTTTGCCAAAAATGCGCCGAGGCAGCGCTGCACTGGCCGGCAAAATAAACGTATAAGGGCCGGGCAGGCAGCGTTTGAGTATACGATGAGCATGATTATCCATGCGCACGCATGCAGAGGCCATCGACAAATCAGCACAGGCCACGGCCCACAGGTGAGAATCATCCAGACGTCTTAATTGCCGGATAGCCGCGACAGCATCTGTCGCATCCGGCCTGCACATCAGTGCATAGGTCGTATCGGTCGGCACCGCCACAAACAGCCCCTGTCGCAGCAGATCCGCCGCACGACGAACCTGCCTGAGTTGAGGGCGCTCAGGATGCAGACGCAGATGTTCAAAAACATGCATATCAGAGCTTCGCTTAAAAGCCGGGAATCATGCCGCCGAGCCCCTTGAGCAACTGCTTGGCCGGCGTTTCAGGTTGCTTCGCCGGAGCGGCAGGCTGTCCTTGTCCGGCCGGCTCAGCGCTCTTTCTGCCGCCGAGCAAGCCGCCGAGCGCCCCTCCCACATTGCCTTTCTCAAGCAGTGCGGGTGCATTGTCTATCAGGGTTTTGGCATTGATTTCCGGACGCACTTTGGGGGCATCAAACGGGCCGGTAATGTGTAGCGGTACAACCAGCCCCTTGCGTAGCACATTATCCCCCTGCCCTTTCAATGTACCGACAACGCGAGGCTCAACATGATAATCCAGCACCTTCTGCACCAGGTTCACCATGCCCTTGCCTGTAATACGCAGCAGCGGTGAAGCCATAAACAGATCATTATTGGTCGCCACACCATTGACGATATCAAAACTGCCGGAGAGTTGGGCAAAATCAGTCTCTTTAGGACCTGGTGCCGCACCCGGACTGGTAAACTGGCGAATAGCACCGGCGATGTCATAACCCTTGAGCTTGCCATCACGCAACAGCACATTGCCGCGACCATTGAGCGTTTGCACAGCAGCTTCGGTCAAGCCCGTTGCCCGAAGCTGGGTATCCATAGCCATGGTACCGCTCAACATATCCATGCCCGCCAGCGACTGCAGCAGTGGTCCTGCCTGTACATCCGTAATATGTACCGACTCCTTCCAGCTGGCCGGGTAATCTGCGACATTGATACTGGCCTTCTCCACCACCCTGCCCTGTGCCAGGTTGAAGCTCATCGGTTCCATATCAAAACGGCCATTGTTGCCATTGATATCCACTGAGAAGTCACCCATTTGCAGACCGCGCAGATACAGCGTAGCCACCCTCATCTGGGTTGTCACACGCCAGCTTTTAAGAAAGCGCAAGTCCGGTTCGATTGCAGGTTCAGCGGCCAAAGCAACAGGGATCAGCGAGATAGAAGCAGCGGCTTTCTGTTGTTTTCCCTGCGGCAGCCAGGGGTCGAGATGCAGCTGCTGTGCATTCATGCGCAAGCGTATATCAGGACCGGCAAATGCCACGGCACCGGTGACCTTGAGCAGATCCTGATCAAGCAGCAGTTGCAAATCACGAATATCCACGTGTCTGGCATCGCCTGCTACCAGCGCATTAAAACTCACCTGCTTCCACGGCGCGGGGTGCGCCGCATACATATCGTTCAGCGCAGGCACGAAGGTCGTCAGCCATGTCCGCTGAATCGGCTGACTGTCTATATGTAACTCGAATGATGGTGTCCCGCTCAATCGGTTGATACGGCCCTTGACTGCCAGCAATGGCGAGTCGTCGACAGCCAGTGCAACGCGCTGCAGCTTGAGCTCATCCTTGCCCGACATCTCTGCCTTCCAGTTCACATCCAGCTTGTGTGCCGCATCCAGTGTCACTGAACCCTCGCCCAACCGGAGGCCGCCGGGACGCTGTTCAATGTTCGCGCTCACCCCCACCACTGCCTTGGCAATATCCCCCAACTCTGCAGGCCAGCCGGTAATCATGTCTGCGAACGGCTGCAGCCGGATCTGCTCGGCTTTCAGTTTGCCCTGTACAGGCAGGCTGACCGGATCCAGCTTTGTCAAATCGCCAACCGGGCCGACATTGGCATCCAGATCAAATGCATTTCCATCCAGTTTTCCGGAAACTTTTACGGCCACCGGTCTTTTCAACTGGACATCATTGAGCGCCACATTCAGCTCAGTCAGAGCCACCGGTTTAGCCTTGCCATCCACCCAGGTCAGCTCACCATCCGTCAGCGACAGAGATTCTGCCTGCAGCGCTGCCAGCGCCATGCCACCTGCTGCCCCACTATCTGTATCAACATCGGAAGTTGTAGTGCTCGCAGCAGCAGGCGTTGCCGGTGAGGAAGCCAAGTCGCCCCAGTTGCTTTGACCATCGTCATGGCGTTCCAGATAAACGCTGGGTTCAACAATTTCAAAGTGTTTAATTTCCACATTTTTACTCAACAGCGGAATCAGGGCCAGTTTGACATGCAGCTTTTTCACACTGATAAAGTCGTGGGTGGAAAAACCTTTCCGGTTAGCCAGATGGACATTGTCCAGCTCCACGCCTACCCAGGGAAACAGGGATGCGCTGATCTTGCCAATCGTCAGTTTTCGACCGGTCACATCCTCGACTTTCTGTTCTATTTGACCTTTATAGGTATTCACATCGATAAAAAATGGTGCTGTCAGCAGCAGCACGATCAGCAGTCCGACAAAGACCAGACTGTAACGAACTGTTTTCGGCATGGACATAATCACTCCCTTTATATGGTCATACTCGGATCATTGGCACGCAGACTAACACAATCACACACACCATGCGTAGAGTCACCGCAATCACAAATCACGCGCGGGAAAGCAATCCAGCAACTCCGGAAAATGATGAATGACCTGCCCTGCTCCAGCCGTTTTGAGCATCTCGGCTGTAGCAGCACCATAGGAAACGCCAATCGAGTCCACGCCTGCCGCGCAGGCCATCTGTATATCGAACACCGCATCACCAATCACATGCGTTCGACAGGCATCCACTCCCATCTCATCCATACTCTCCAGCACCATCGCAGGATGCGGTTTAGAGTGCGTACAGTCAGCTGTGCGTATCACATAAAAAAAATCACCCAGAGAAAACATTTCCAGCACCCGCATCATCCCCGGCTTTGATTTTCCCGTCACAATGCCCAGCCAATATCCCCGCTCTTTCAACTCGGTCAGCGTTTCACGCACCCCCGGATAGAGTTTGATACTCAACTCACCGGCATGGTAATGCTTGCGATACGCAGCAGCGACAGCCTCATGCATGGAAACAGCCCCGGTCAATGTGTCAATCGCAAGCGACAATGACAGACCGGTCACCTGCTGCACAGCTGTTGCCGTCGGGGGCTTAAGACCGCAATCTCGAAAAGCGTGCTGCATGGCTTGCACAATCAGGCCATGTGAATCCGTTAAGGTCCCATCGCAGTCGAACAATATTAATGAATCAGCACTTCCCGTCATCACACCCTGCCATTATTAAAAACTTTCATGATCCTGCATACTGCTTCCAAGCTATTGGATCTGTCTGGCCAGCACCAGTACTACCATGACTGCACGCAGGGGCTTGCATCTTCCCCGCCCTCCAGCAAGCTTGCGCCTCCCTACGGAGGTTATGCATGAATTATTTTGATAAAAACAGCCCGTTGCAATCGCTGATTCCAGCCCTGAGGGATTTGCTCACCTCTCCTAAAGCATTTTTTGCTGAATTGCCCGGTGCTGCATTTCACAGCAACGCTCTGTTTTTTGCATCCGCCCCCATTTTCTTCGCAACATTTATCAGCGTCCCATTTTACGGATTTCTTCTGTGGTTTTTGCTTCCTGTCAGCTGGGGCTTGTCACTGATCGGCCTGTGGGTGTGGTCCAGATACATGGCATGGGCAGTCAGAACCGTTGCCAAAGGCAAGCTGGGTAATGCCAACTCATTCCAAATCAGCGCCTATGCCTTTGCACCGATGGCATTAGCGTCCATCCCCTATGTTGGCATCATCGGCGTACTATGGAATCTGTATTTGCTTTGGGCCGCTCTGGTAAACCGCTGCAAGCTCTCATCCGGCATGGCTCTGCTCATCATCGGCGTACCGACAATTGTCGTGATTGCATCTCTTGTTGCACTCTCAGGCATGTTGATACAACTGTTTCCGCAACTCGGCCAGGTATAACGCTGATTTACTCCCTGTTTTCTGCGCAAACCGCAGAGAACCGCTGCTGCCAAGCCGGGAACACAAACGACTGGTTTGGCAGCAGCAACACAATCACGCTTTAGTTTCTGTGAGTTTATTGTTTGGCAGCAGGCAACAACATCTGCCAAACGATACCCGGCCCCATCTTCGGCAGGCTCACCTTACATGGCTCGAATCCCTTCATGCATGCAAGCCCCGGGCGGGCAGAAAATCGGGCTTGCTTTCGTTCGCCTGTACGCCGCACCGGAAAAGCTATCACCCTTTTGAAATCATCGCCGTCAGACTTGCCTACGAGTCCGTCATAGCATAACAACTTGTCACCCCGGACGAAGGGTTTTACTGAAACTTCAACTCAAGCATACGCCCGCCTGTCTCATCGGCTATTTTCTGAAATGCATATTTGGTCGTATCATTACTCGTGCCCAGCGGCAGCGTGAATACCGGGGCCGGTATCTCATGATACCCCACTTCATCGGTCGGCGGCTCATCACCAATCAACAGGTATGCGCCCGGTACCGGCGAATGCGCCTCTATTTCACGGAACGTATGCCCGATCGTTTCATCTACACCCACAAATGGCGCTTCCGACATCAGATTATCAAACATCTCACCCATACTGCCTGTATAGGTGCCTGTCCTGTTATCCGCATACCAGCTCACCGCAGAGAGATGCTTGCCTGAGCGAATCGCTATCAGACGAAGCACCGGTATCAAAAAGGTCGTTACCCCGTGCATCGAGCCAGTACCGTCAACAACCAGATGCAGATCCGTGCCCGGCAGGTCTCGTAACCCTTTGACGAACATGTCAAAATCCTTGCGCCCTTTGCCCGTCGCCATACCGGCACTGACCAGAACATTCTCCATCTTCTGCTGCACATCCTTGCTCGACATCAGCGCCTCGGCATTCTGCAACTGCTGCTGCGCATCAACGCTCGCCAGACTATTGATCTCCTGCTGCAGCTTGAGGTTCTCGCGTTTGGCCTGGGCCAGCTTCTGTTTCAGGTTTGCTATCTCCTGCAACGTTTCTTCCGCCTTGCCGCTGCCCTGTAACTGTGCATTGATCAGAATCAGCGCAAACAGAAAGATAAATGCCGCCAACATCAACAGCGCCATATCCGAAAATATCTCGTAAAAATTATCCTGCTGGATGTTCCTTGATCTGCGCATAGAACGAATCAGTCCCTGCGGCGATTAAATATGCGAGTCAGAATGCCCGGACGAATACCTAATGCATAACGGGCATGACCGCCCGCCATCTTGCGAATCGGATCATCCGCAGCCAGCTCACCAAGCTCCTTATGCATCGTGGCCGCCTCTTCACGCAGCATACCCATCTCTTCACGGCTCGCCCGCAGGGCAAGGTTGAGCAGCTCAACGCGGCTCTGAAGCTGCTGGACACTCACATCAAGCGCCCTGATATTACGATCATCACTCGGCTCCAGATCGGCTGATGCATGCACTATACAGGTGCGCAACATCAGATCCTGTAGGCCGTTGACCGAGGCATCGGTGATCCATGAAAAAACACGCAGCAGAACACCGCCCAACACAGAGCCGATCAGGGTAGTATAAAAAGCCACTCCCATACCGGTCATCGCGCTACGCAAACCCTCAACCAGCAGATGCTGATTCACGCCCAGTGAACCCAGTGCTCCGCTCAGCCCGTTCATCGTGATCGTCATGCCAAGCACCGTACCAATCAGACCCAGCGTAATCATCAGGTTACCCAGCAACCCGACAAACTGGCTCATGCGATGCTGTGCGGAAAATTCAACGTCAATCAGCGCATCCACATCCACACGTCCGTTGCGCTCAGTGATCATATGCATCGCATCAACAAAACGATCAACCAGATGACCACCGCCGCGATTGCGGATGCCCGCTAACCCTTTATCTTTCATCAGCGATTCAATGCGATAGGCGCGAAACCATTCGGCCGTAAGCTTCATCGCCTGAATCATGCTCACGGCTACACCCAGCATGAACATTCCCACGATCATCCATGTGACATGCGTTTGATCCTGCTCAATAAAACCAACGACATTCGCCTTGCGTGACATCATGGCAAATACCGTGACTGCCGATATCGCCCAGCCCATCCACAGCGCAAAGGTCCTCAGCGCACGCTGATCTGCAGATTTCTGAATTACATTTGATGCCATTCGATGCCTCTCCCTGCCCTGTTTATATCCGTGCCAAAGCCGTCAATACCCGGCTGATACAAGCTATAATGCATCAGCATAGCGTGGTCTGCCGAGACTATCATGATAATCACTGATAGCTGAATATTTTCTCAAAAAAAAGGCCCGGGCAGTGTTATCTGCCCGGGCCTTATCTCTAGTCTAGGTATTTCTGCTACTCGTTACGAGTCTTGTTAGCCGTTACGGTGCTTGTCAGCCACACCGGCAAATACCAGCGGCATGATCAAACCCAATACCGTGAACAACAGAAAAACAGGAATAAACGTCTCATAATGCATTACCACAACCTCCCGGAAAAATCACTGCGGGCAGTGTATCGCCGGGAATATCGTCTTGCAAGCATTGCCTCAACACGCACCTGCACAGGGCATAACTTTCCCAACCCCCTTGTCAGGCGGGGGTAAATACAAACGGATCGGAGTGAATATCCTGCATCGAGGCACCAGCCAAAAATGACTTCTGGCGCAGTCCATTGACAATCGGCGGATCACCGCACAAAAAGACCCGATAACCGCTCAGGGAACCAAGCACCTGCCCCGGTATATCCACAATATTGCCCTGCATCCCTCCATCCGGCGCGTCACCATGCAGAACGCACGGCGTATAATGAAACTGTTCGTGGGCATCCGCCAGCCTCCGCAGCTCATCTATCAGATAGAGGCCTGCTGTAGCCAGACTGGCATGAAACAGATGAATCGGGCCGGCATGCCCCTGCTCCAGCGCGTCGCGCAAAATGCCGTACAGAGGCGCAAGCCCCGTGCCTGCTCCGGCAAGCAACAATGGACGCTCCGAACTGCCGGGCAGATAAAAACAATCGCCGGACGGTCCGAAAAAGGAGAGCTCATCACCAACCTCAATCTCGTCAAATACCCACGTGCTCATACGTCCTTCAGGTACCTTTTTAATATGTAGCTCCAGATATGAATCGGCAGGAATACTCGCCAGTGAATAGCTGCGTGTCAGCTCATCGCTGGCCCGGATCAGGTTCACAAACTGTCCGGCCCTGTAAGTGAATCCTTCAGGTATATCCAGCCGCAGGCGCACAATTGATTCATTGAGCAGCTCTTTGCCAAGCAGACGCGCCGTATATCTGGGGGAGACTGATGCCAAACCGATCTCCATATCCTCCACCGGCTTGCACAGGCAAGCGAGGAAATACCCCTGAGCAGCCAGCGTATCCTTGACTCCCAGCTGTGCAGATTTCGGCGGAGTGCCCTTCAGCGCACGCGTCATGCAGGTCAGACAGGCCCCTGCCCTGCAGGATGATGGCAGCATCACACCGTGGCGAGCCAAACTATCCAGCAATGTTTCATCTTCGGCGCAGAAATAATCCTGACCTTCAAACCGTATTGTTGGCATGTATCAACCCCAATAAATAATTACGCCGAACGCTCTGTCCGGGACATAGAAAGGGGGCACTCAAGCCCCCCTCCATTCACCTGTATTGTGACTCAGCGATCAAGGACGTCGTCACGGGTAGTTTCGGCCGTCGCAATCACCTGTTGGATCAGGTTATTCGCAACTCCCAGCTCAGCCAGGGTAGCACGCAGATGCATCAGAATATGGTCAAAATGGGAGTCATTCAGTCCCATCTTGACCAGATGACGATGTCCCTCTCGCATATCCTTGCCGGTGTAGTTATGCGGACCACCGAAAGCCATCGTCAGAAAGGCCTTCTGCTTGGCAGCCTGCTTATCCATATCAACACCTTCAAAGAAGCGGACGACATAGGCATCGGCCAGCACACGACGGTAAAAGATATCGACGGCTGCATTCACTGCCGCATCACCACCCAATTGGTCGAACAAGCTCTTGGCTTGCGGTGCGACAGGTTCAGCGGCAGCTGCATTTCGGTTCTTGTCAGCAACACCGGCGAATACCAGCGGCATAATCAGGCCGAGCACAACAAACAGAATAAATACTGGAATGAATGTTTCATAATGCATGATGAATTACCTGTCCAATACGTCGTCACGGGTGCTTTCAGCTACGCTGATTACCGTGTCGATCAAGTTCTGGGCAACACCCAGCTCAGCCAGTGTGGAGCGCAGGTGGCAAAGGATATGATCAAAATGCGAATCATCCAGCCCCATAGCAACCAGGTGACGATGCCCTTCACGCATATCCTTACCTGTATAACTGTTCGGGCCGCCTGTCACCATAGTCAGGAAGGCCTTCTGCTTGCCAGCCTGTTTTTCCATGTCCACGCCTTCAAAAAAGCGGATCACATATTTATCGGCAAGCACCTTGCGATAGAAGATGTCTACTGCTGCATTAATCGCAGGTTCGCCACCAAGTTGTTCGTATACTGAGCTCATGTTTCTCTCCTCTGGTATCGTCATCATGTCATACCCATACTTCAGGTATGTGAACGAACAGTATCAGAGCTGGACAAAAGCTGTCAATTGGATATATCTTTCGAACCATGCAACTGACACAGTATACAGACTATTCACTACGCGTACTGATTTATCTCGGCCTCTATCCGGAGCGCCGATGCACCATTACGGAAATTTCAGATGCCTATGATATTAATCGCAACCATCTGGTAAAAGTCGTTCACAGCCTGTCGCAGGACGGATGGATCACCACCACACGTGGCAAATCCGGCGGCATGGTACTCTCCTTCAACCCTAAACAAATCAATATAGGCGCGGTGATACAGGGTACCGAGCCACATATGAACCTGCTGGAGTGCTTTGATAATAAATACAATACATGCCCGATCACCTCAGCATGTGTGCTTAAGCATGCCCTCTACCAGGCACGCAAAGCATTCATGAATGTTCTGAGCAACTACACACTGGAAGATGTTCTGGTTCAACCCGAGATCCTTATCTCCCTGCTGGGCAATGTCGGCGCTGCACCTGATAATCCGGCTATATAAGGGCAATCCGACCAACGCACAGTTGCGCACACCTCGGCACTGACTACAATCGCCTGTCTTCTATGCCGCATACGATACATTCGATAGTAATACGCC
>NZ_DS022295.1:1403590-1418196 GCF_000153765.1 Mariprofundus ferrooxydans PV-1
GTACGCTTGTTTCAGCAAAGTCCGTCAACTGCTTGAGGATATAGGTGTCAACCTGGTAGGCCAGACGTGGTGTACCCATCTCGTCACTGCCGTTCCCATCAATACCGTGACAACCCTGACAAGCCGGGTCAGCGTCACCTTTGCCATTCTGAAAAATAAGACGGCCATTATTCACATTTCCCATCGCTTCTTCTGCAGAGGCCACGGTCGGCGCCGCAAACCAAGCTAACAGAGCGCAAGCGCCCATGGTGCTAATCATACGTTTCATGCATTTCCCTCCTATGTGTTTATTAACTGTTATTCTTGGTCTTTTCTGCACGCAGAAATATAGTTCGCAAGACAAATAATCCCCAGTCCCCCAAATATAATTCCGTACATCAAATAAACTGTGCCATTCTGAAACATAACCGAAGATTCAATAAAGTGTGCGAGCATTCTCAGACCTCCCTAAGATTCAATAAAAATGGCATTCTGCATGCGCGATTAAAAAAGGCAAGCGCCAAAGTTAATCTTTTTTAACATCTATTTTAATCCGGCGCAATCAACAGAGCACCGCTTATAAAAACAAAAATCCGGACAATCAATATGCCGCGACTCTGCAGTCGGTGACTCGGGCGCATAGCAGCATTCCCGCTTAGCATGCCCCGCCCCGCCTGCACCTGTAAGACATACAGAGAGTACAATGTCAGGATCAGAAACAGATGCGTCCAGACCAGAAATGATAACAGTTCACCATGATCGATTAAGCGCTTTATCCAATCATGCGTTAGATAGAGCCATATCGGAAATAACATATCAAAGAGCATCACACTGCTCATCAGGCCTATATGCAGGCTATGTCTTTTTTTCAGGGCCCACGCTGCGGCCATCACGGCAAAACTGATCAACACGAGTATCACGGAAGTAGGCATCTCGACACCCTATGCAAAAATCGCAGCAATGCACCATACCTCGCATGCTTCTTGCAAGCAGGAGGTGCGCCGCTAGTCTCACCCGCCATGTCCAATACACCCCCCAACGAACACCTGTATCTTGTCAAATTTTTGATCATGTCGGTTATTTCATTTTTCATCGGCACCGTACACGGGCTGCTACAGGTCATCCCGTCCGTTCGTGCGTGGCTGGACTCTATCGGCAGCCCTTATGGCGGCCCGGGCCATATGATCGATCCTCTGGCCCATGCCCATATTAATCTGGTTGGCGGCGTCACCATACTCGGCATGGCAGTTACCTACTATATGCTGCCTAAAATTACCGGCAAACCTATTCATTCCCACCGACTGGCCGAGCACTCTTTCTGGTGGACCACCATCGGCGTCAGTGCATTTTACATATCCCTGCTTGTTTTCGGCTTTATTGAAGGCAACCTGTGGCTGACTGATCCTGCCCAGGTGCCGTCTGTACACCGCTTTTACGGGCCGGTGATCTCCATTGCCGCTTCAGTGCTCGCAGTTGGCTTCTGGTTTTACCTGGCCAATGTCATGATGACACTGAAAGACATCTATAAAAAAGGCTCGTAAAAAGAGTCGTTATGCGATTGGAATGCGGCTGCCCTTCTGAATTTCCCGACTGGAACGGCCGGGATATTGATCTTGGTGCAACACTCGTACACGAGCAACGCGCTCCGATGCTGCTGCACATGCCAATCGGCTTCGAGGCATGTCTGGATCGTCAGCATCACGACATTGAACTGCTCGGCCTGCATGAACAGTGGCCCGGCTTTGTACTGACCCAGTCGGCCATGTTCCGGGGACGCATTCTGGCCCTGCTCAGTGAAGATAATTCTCCGGCACGTAAAACCTATCGCCTGAAGAACCCGTACATGCTGCGCGCGCAGCTATTCAAGGGAAATGTCCGTGACATCAAAACAGCGATTCGCCAGATGCAATCTGAACTGTTTGATGAGGGGCGTATGCCTAAGACCCTGTTCCTTAGCTATCTAACCTGTCCCCGCTGTCAGGCTGAGCGCGGAGGCACGCAGATTATGCTACTGCGGCACTGGGTTAAAAGTCCGAAACTCGAACAGCGCCTGGCCAAGCACAACAAGTAAGAGGCCTCAGGCCTTCATTCACTTCTCATCCTTCACCGACTTAAACCAGGCAATGATATCGGCACGATCGCGCGCGGCGATAGGCGGCAACACCATGCGCGTATTCGGTTTTACTGCGCGCGGATTACTTAACCATACATTCAGCGCTGTATCATCCCACACATCAAATGGTATGCCGGAGATTGATGGAGCACGACCATAGATGCCTTTAAGGCCCGGCCCGATACCGGGTAAAAGTGTATTGAGATGATGGCATGGCATACAGCGCACCTGGGCCACTACTTTGCCACGCGCTGCGTCAGCAGCCTGCGCAGAGAGTGAAAACGACAACAAACAGAAGGTGAATAACAGAACTCGCAGCATCAGTCACCCGACGCAGGAGAGAGAGGAAATGTCATTTCGCCATGTTGACCGTTGCGCGTCAGACGAACGTACAAATGTTCTCCTGCCACATCATTCACCGGCAGCGCCCGACGATAGACGCCTAACGCACCATCCGGTATGGCCTGCTTCCAACCGGGCCCCGAACTTTCCGTACGCACCTGAACCAGCAAGTTATTGATAAAACCGCGTTGCTGATGACTGGCAATCAACAGAAACTCATTCATCCCGTGCCGAACCTGTACCGGGCGCGTCTCCATCCGAATAGTCAAATCCTGCCACGTCTCCGGCGCAGGTGCCCAGGCGGGAGGGCCTTCAGAACAGGCCGCCAGAAACAAACATACTGCAAAAACAAGTTGTCGCATCACTTCTCCACCTTGGCGTGCCGTCTCAAATAGTCGCGGATAACCAGCATATCAGACGCCTGAATCGGAGGAATCCTGCTCTCTATCCGGTGGCCCTGCATGCGTGCAATGACGGCGGGCCATTCGCCGGCGGTATGTGCTGAAGGACGAGGAGGCGCATGGCAAAGTGAGCACTGTGCTGCATAGGTAGTAAAAGAAGGGCTATCCATCTCCGGATAGCTCACCTGCTGTTGCGGAGCGCCGCATGCACTAAGCATTGCCACCATACAAAACATCAGGCAGAAATACCCTGATCTCACTTACCTTGCCCTCCATGTCCGGGCATATCAATATCATCATTCTCCGAATCAGAGTCCAGTCGCCCGCCCTTGTCTGAGCCATACAGGTTGACCATGAAAAAAATGAATATAAACGCCACAATAAAATAGATCAAAGCATACACATGCCCCATGGTAAACCATGGACGTGCGTGACCGGGCCTGTCTCCCCAGAATGGCAATGACAAACCGAAAGCGACAATCAGCACACCGGCAATCACGCCATAAAACCACTTCGGAATACGTTTCTGGGATTCAGGGATGTGCTCCACCAGCTCCCAGTCATCCATACCACGCTTTTCCAAACGCTCTTCATCGGACTCATAGCCATAGTGATCAGCCGGATTTTCCCCCCACTCCACCTTGGTTGACTGCACCACATCATTCTCATCTTTCGTTTTACTCATGTGTTCACCTCATAAAAACGCTTATTATCAACACAAACGTAACGCGATTCACTCGCGCCTGTATCGCCCACAAGCCCCGTTGCCATGCAGACAAGGCCCAGGCTCAACCTCTGCTGCATGCAAATATGCCTTCGGGAAACTTCAGGTGCCCGGAGCATAGTGGGTCACATCAAATTTGCCCGACCAGCCATCAGTCGAGTTCGCATAGACATGAAAACGGTGTAACCCCTTCGGTAATGACTGATCAATATGCAACACCACATCCTTACGCCCTGCCGTATCAAAGTGCACATGCGTGGTCTGCAACTTAAACTGCCCTGCTTCCAAGCCCTTGATGCGCAACGTGATATCAGTCGGGTGGTACAGCTTGTGGGCTATACTGATGCGGTAGTCCAACACCTTCGCCCCTTGCCACCCTTCACTGCGATAGACCGAGAATTCATCGCTCTGATAACCCGCAATACCGATGGCAAACAGTGCAGCACCAAGCAGTGTAGCCGTAGACGAGGCTTTAGCCCGGCTAAAGAAAGAGGCCACATACCCCTTCTCCCTGCCATTCTTTTTCGGCCGATCCTTGTCACCGATGGCAAAACTCAACAGGCCCGGTCCGTCCAGCTTTTTACTCTTCGCATGCAGTTCATCACAGGCGGTAACACACTCACCACAATTCACGCAAGAGTCGAACACCTCTGTCTGGCGCGGGTCAATATCCAGAAAACATGAATCAACACAGTAATGGCAGGTTGCACAATGGTCACTGCGCGCAACATCATAATGAATGTGCAGCGTTTCCTTGGTCTTGAACGAGTGCTGCCAAACGCGATAAATACACATGTATTTACACATCAGATGCCGGATCACCACAATATCGAGCATAAATACCGCGACGCAGACAAAATAAATCCAGTGCAGCGAACCAGCCAGCCGCGCATCGTCGGTAAATGTAATCAATGACCATATTGCGGACGGTGGATAAAAATAGAGCAGGGGGATCAGGGCAAACAACATCGCCGGCAGCAACAGGCCGACAGCCAGCAGCAGGTAATTCAGAGGTGACTGTTTCCGACTGGCAACTTTCATACGGTCACCGCTCAAATCCATCATTTGCGCCCGCCGACCCAGCAACTTCTCGGTCAGCATATTGGCATACTCCGACACGGTATTTTGCGGACACATCCAGCCGCAGAATACCGAGCCGACCAACGAGTACATCATCACCAGCAGACTGGCCACAAATATCCAGAAACCCATGACAATAAAAATATCGGAAAACCACACCTGCCGATCCAGCAGGATAAATGCGCCGGCCTGAGGATCGATACGGAACAGACCGCTCGTAGGAATAGCCACCAACACAAGCAGAGTAAGGTATTGCACCGCTCTGCGGGATCGGTGTAATACTGTCGCTCCAGGTACATGTATCTGTTTAATCGGGATGCTTTTCAAGGCTTCATTGGCTGACATGGGCAAATATTACCTTTCTCTTATATTTTTAGCCAGCGGACTAAGTGTATGCAGACGCTGCTGCCATAATGCAGCCGCAGCAACGTGCCCCTGCTGCTGCTCCAATTGCATCATCGCGCGCAGAGCAGATTCATGATCCGGCCGCAGTGTCAGAATACGCATAAGAGCCTCCCGGCGCGATAAGCCACCAACCGGTAAATGTGCCAGACTGTCGTACATACGATCTGCCAGCGCAAATGCCGGCCAGCGATCCTTCGGATTGGCGCGGTAGGCCAGACGGGCCATTTCGACCACCCGTCGTTCATCACCGTCCAGTTCAGCCTGCCACAGGCGCACATTCAGGGCTGTTGCGACCCTTGCCCGCCTGAATGTCTGCATATCGGAAGCAGCAACACCAAGCGACTGCGCAGCAATATCATCCCGGCTTCTCCATGATAGCAACCAGCGCCACATCGACTCCATATCCACACCATCGCCGAAACGCACTTTCGGCAGGCTATATTCAATCACCGGAGCCCACTCATCCTGTAACGGGGTGGAAAAATCAGGGATCTCACCCCAGTAGCGCCCCAGCCAGGTCCATATCCCCTCACCGCCAGTCGTCTGAACCTTTGCCGTATCGCTCATTTGCCCGTAACGATGCAGCAGCGCATGCACATGCGCCGGCTCACCCTTGTGTCCGACTAATGCAATGCGATAACCGTCGACAAACAACGAGGCATGCTTAAATACCGAGGCAAAGGTATGCATCACCACCTTAATCGAAGCGACATCAAACTGGTTGAGTGCCAACCATTGCACAAATATGCCGCCATCATTCAAACGCTCCTTTGCTCGCTGGAACTGCTGCAGGGACAGCAAGTTGGCGCGTCCGACCATATCAGGATGAAACAGGTCACCGACAATCACATCATAATGATGATCATCGGTACGCAGAAAACGTCGCGCATCATCATGTATAATATGCACCTGCCCGTTGATGCCGCCATTTACCGGAGCAAACCAGCTACCGGCCGCATTGATGGCTCCCTGAGACAACTCCACCGCAGTGCGCTCAAGACCTGTAAACGGCAGCGAGCCGGAGGCCGTAATGCCGGTACCCAGACCAAGAAAGAGAACGGTGCGTGGTGCCGGGTGCAGCAGCAACGGCAGGCGTGCCTGATTTTTCTGCACAGTTACCGCAGTCGGGTCGGTGGATGCATCCATACGTTGTAAATCAGATAGCAGTACCCGCTGGCCATTACCCTGCTCCACCACATGGGTCAGTGATACCGCATCCTCGTAGACCGACAAGTCTGTAGATGCAGGCAGAGCCGGTAGCAATCGGGATACCGGGGGCAAGCTATGCACCGGCCAGCCCACGATCAGCAACAATGGCAGCGAAAGCCACAAGCGCCGGTCACGAACCCAACGCATGCCGCACAGCAACAGCATAGTCGCAGCAAGCAGTAGCGACAGCGCCGTACCCAATAGAGGCAGCATGACAAAGCCGGCCAGCAGCGCACCCGCTGCAGCTCCAATACTATTGGCACCGTACCACCAGCCGCCGGCTTCGGATTGTTGCTGATGGAAGTGCCTGGCCAGCAACGGCAGCCATGCTCCCAGTAACAGCGTCACCGGCAGTGTACACAGCGCCACCATGCCGCCCTGTTCAAGCATGGCTGTGAGCAGCGACGAAAATTCACTACTGCCGGCCCACTGACTGATCGACGACAATGCATATTGACCGGCCACTGCTGCCAAAGCCGCCAGCGCAGGCAGCAGGTTCAGCCAGACAGCGGCCCGCATACGGGCCGCCAGCAAACTACCCAGACCTATGCCTGCCAGATACACCAGCAGTAACACAGCCAGAATATATTCAGTGCGCAGTAGTAGCATGCCATATTCACGCGTCCACAGCACCTCAAGCATCAGGGCGGCTGCGCCTATGCCTGCATAGGCCAACAGGTCCGCCGAGGGCGGCCGCTGCGCCCCGGCATGGTACTTGTCACTATCGGCAGAGAGTCCCGGCAGGTGCCTGGCAACATACAGGGCACATACGGCCAGTAACATACCAAAACCTGCCACCACCCACAGGCTGCTACGCCAACCAAACAGCGGCAGCAGCAACAACGGCAACACAGCGCCGATCGCTCCGCCCAGCGCATTCACGCCATACATTGATGCCAGTGTCAAACGGGCGCCGGTAGCCGCTCTCAATGCCAATGGAAAAGCCATGCCCATGGCCAGTGCAGGGGGAAATAACAACAACAGGACGGCCCCACCCTGAAGCCCCTGCCAGGCGGGCAGCGACAAGCCGGTGCCCAGCGATACCAACCCGCCATCCAGCCACGGCATACAAACAGGCAGGGCCAGTGCGTAGGCCGCAATACCAGCCTCCAGCCATGCCACCATGCGCCAACTACGGGCAGGCGAGTATTGCATACCTCGAGTAGTGCCCAGGAAGCTGCCAGCGCCGAGTCCGGCCATAAACGCCGCAACTGTAAACACCACGCCGAAAATACTTACCCCGAACATCAGTGAAAGCATACGCGTCCACAGCACTTCATAGGCCAGCGCCGTCATTCCGGTCGCGCCATACAGGCACAGAAGCACCCAGGCCAATGAGCGGTTAGCCATCAAGCATATTCCGGATCAGGGGCAGGCCTCACCACCAGGCCGAAGAGGCTCAAGGGAGCATGAAAGCAAATAAACATATCTGTTGGGGTCGCCTTGTTTTTGTGGCTCAGAAGCTAGTAGTACTGTAGCTCACCAGGGCCAGAACCACGCGATGGCGGTAGCGGAGTGTACAATTGCCAGCGTCAGACTCAGGCCGGCAAAAATCATATGCGGCAGAAATACATCCTTGCCAAAGGCAACCATGGAAACGCCCAGGATGCCGGTAATCAACAGCAGCACCAGCAGCCCAATACCCATCAGGAACAGAATCTGATGTTTACGAGCCGTCGTGATCTTGCGCTGAGGACTGACCTCATCGTCGCCGCTAAATTTCTGCATCACCGTCTCGGCGGAAGAAATCGATGAAGCATTCGAAGCTGAAGCGGGTGTCGCAGAGTCAGCCGTCGATGGAGCTGCAGCAAAACCCGTCTGTGCCGTACACAGCAGTGCGACAAATATCAGCGTGATGCGCAGTAACTTCATCATGATTCCTTGTCCTCATCTTCAGGATCGCGACGCAGAGCATTGCGCCAATGCAGAATGGCCGAGAGTATCATCGGCGCAAAGACCAGAAAAAACAAAAAGATAAAAATGAACCACGGCGTATCAATGGTAACATGCAGGAAGCGATAGCTGTCCAGTGCCCACGCACTGACCGGACTGACCAGCACGGATAGCATTAATGACGCACGCCAAATCATAACAATCATGTTCACTCCTTGCCCGGCTCGATATCCATCGCGCAGCGGAAACCGAAAAAATCGGAAGCATAATTCGGCATGGCATAGTTTCTGTGGTAAGTCGTGGTGGAAAGAGGATCACTTTTCCATGAGCCACCGCGCATCACACGATAGATCAACTCTTCTTTTTCATCAGAGCCACGCTGGTAGTTCGGGTCCAGCGCTTTGGGGGCAAACACCTCTTGCTTTGCATCGGTGCCAGGGTACGGCGTAAACTGATCAGCCACCCATTGCTGCACATTGCCAGCCATATCCAGCAGGCCGTAGGGACTTGCCCCTTGCGGGTACTGGTTCACCGGGCTTGTGTGTCGTACTTTGTAGTATGTGTTCAGGTTGTTCGGGTTCATGGCATTGCCCCAGGGCCAGCGACGGGCATCCGTACCACGTGCAGCTTTTTCCCACTCCGCCTCTGTAGGCAAGCGTTTGCCAGCCCATGAGCAATAATCACGCGCGTTATACCACGAAACCATGGTCACAGGGTGCATGGCCATACCCGGCGGAATGTGTCCGCCCTCCCAGTTCAGCGGCGGACGATAGTGCTTGGCAGCTACAAATCGGGCATATTGCGCCTGGGTCACCAGGTATTTATCGATTTTGAAAGCGGGCATCCGCACCTTATGCGCAGGCCTGTTCGCCTCATTGGTACGGGGATCATCACTACCCATGGTAAACACGCCCGCCGGCACCGTGATCATCCAGGCAAGGTCGGTCCACTGTTCATCACTTAACAACGCCGCAGCTTCACCGACAGTATAGGTGGCAGTATTACCACCCCGTTGCTCATGCTCTGCCTGCATATGAAGCTCTTCTCCGGCGGCACGAATGTGCTGTTTCATATCGGCAGGCTCATAGCTGGACTTTGCCTGCATCTCATTCATACGCATTGAGCCCAGCTCCATCACATGCAGAGAGCCGCCTATCATGGCAACAGCTATACAGGTAATCAGGGTTGCCATAAGCAGGGATTTACGTCGCCTTTTCTGCTGTGGTGTAAGCTGTGGACGTTTCATTCCCGGGACGTATCCACCTGATCATCTATAGGCAAGGGAGAGGCATCCGGAGCCGGTCCATAGCGGTGAAGCCAGCCGGTACGTCTGCGCACGAGAATCTCGCCGAGAAAACCGCCAACCGCACAAAACTCCATTTGCAGAATGACAAACATCACCCACATCCCCCATGGCAGTAAATGCACGCCCTCAGGCAAAGGTGAGTGAATACTTTCATAATAACTCAATGCAAACACTGCAAGCGGTGGGAAATGGGCCAGATATTTACCGCCGAAGCCATATATCATGCCGATAACAACACCCGTGACAACAGGCAACAGCGTCATCACCAGTATCCAGCTGAAACTGAACGTAGCTATACCGAAAAACCACTCCAGGCGCACATCCAGTACCTGTAAGCCTGTGTGCATCATCAGAGCACCGACGGCAAATGCCGCAATACCCCTGAGCCATACAGGCCCCCACTGAGCATGCACGATATCCATGGCTGCTTCAGGGTTGGCGATGGGTTCTGTCTTGTCCGTTGACTGGCTCATTATTTTCCCGTCAGTTTTTTCTGTTCAGCCATACGAGTCTCCTTCAGATACCACCCTCTCACCTTGAGGCTGGCAAAGTAGGCAGCAAGCAATCTGCGATCATCTTCCGATAGCGCAGCGTAGGAAGGCATTTTGTACTTTTCCTTCAGCCGAGTCGGCACAATAGATTGCGGGTTTTTACTGGAAAAATAGTGGTAAAGCCACTCTTCAGTCCGCAGAGAACCAATCCCGTCAAGACTGGGAGCAGGTACCGTATCGTACAGATTTTTCACTGACCATATTTTATGACAGCTGCGGCATTGTAATTTTTTATACAGCTCTGCGCCTGATCTGGCTAGTGCTGCATCCGCCGTCGTGTAGAAGGGCAAACCCCGTTCTGATGTGTCCGGCTTACTTGGTGAAATAATGGACTGTACCACTGAGACAATAAACACACCGGCAAGTAGTAGTATGGCCGTATTAATAACGGTCAACCAACGAATTCGTTTAAACATGTGTCTAGTTCTGTTCCCGGGCTGCTGCCTCGCGCTCTTCCTGTAATTCTGTACGGCGAGCCATTTGTTTGGTATTTACATCCTGATACTTCTTGAACTCATCCGCACTCATTTTGTCCTGGTCATTATCGTCAAATACCAGGTACTTGATATCTTCATCAAACTGCTCGTTATTCGCAGCCCAACGTATACCAAAGACCACCGCGATAAGAATAGCCGCACCGCTAATCAGCCAGATATAGATGGTCCAACCATCCTGTAACTCAATTCCGAACATCATAACCTCCTAGGGTTAGCGCATTGTCCATTTAGAACAAAAATCCGTCAAGCAATTGCAAGGCAGCGAAAATGATTGCTGCAATGACGCCAAGTACAATCATACCGAGCATCACCTTTTCTCCGGTCTTCAGGCCCGCCGCACCCTTCCCGGTACGCGCAAAGACCGCAATAATCCCCAGAAACAGGGCTATTCCGACCATCAGAAAAATAAAGATAAAAACACTGTAGCTGTGACTTCGCATGCTTTCGATGCCCAGATCGAATGTCTGAGGGGCAGCAGCAGTTGCCGCTACTGCATCGCCGCACGCTATCATCAGGGCTGTCACCAGCAGAAAATACTTAACACTTACAGACATGCTCACTCCATGGGTGGCGGATCATACAGATTTATAGCAGCGACTCCACCCTCTCTGACTATACCCCGGACAACAAGAAAAAAGGCGCCGCCCGGATTGGGCGACGCCTTTAAACAGTACAAATCCTGATCAGAACGTGTTTTTACGTGGATCAGGTGATCCCTTCTTGTGATTATCAACAAAAAAGCTGTAAATCACCGGCACCAGCAGTGCAATAGCAATAACCAGAGCACCTGCAAATTGTGGATTATCCATATTAATCATATTCAGTCTCCTTAATGAGCAATAGTGTGATCTGGGCGCCAGCTGAAGTGCGGCAGACGCTTCACAGTGATAATAACCGCAGCACAGAAGATGATAAACCACCAAACCGCAATTGTGTAACCCTTATCCCACCATGGCTGTTTGGCAACCACAGTACCATCAGGCTGAAGGTTGAAGAAGTTAGCCTTGGCCACAGTCGGACCAACCACTGTATACTCTTCCAAATCCACACCTGCATGCTGCAGCTCCACAATCTGAGGAGCAATCACACGCAGCTGATCCAGATCAATCGGATGCTGTGCGCGCTGGAATGTATACGGTGAATCAAAATGCTGCAGCGAATCCTCAATCATCGCCATCGCACGACTATTCGCCTGGTCGTGGGTGATGGATTTATCATTCATCACTTCCTGCACCATGGTTGAATTCATCAGTGATACATAGTCCGCATAGATTGCAGCAGACGGACGCTGCCCGTACAATGGAAAAGTAAGCGCCATTGCTGTGAAGTAGGTCAGTATCAGCAGACCAATCACAGGACGTGGCAGCGGATTATTATTCTCCGCAATACCACCCAGGCTCTCATGCTCCCATACATGCTGAGCTTCCTTGTTCTGATCCTCTGATGATAGTGAATACAGAGGCCGATTAAATGTCCATGCCATAATTATCTCCCTCCCTTATTTCAGATTCAGCACGAAATCGATCAACATACGTGCTTCACTGTCATCTGCTGGAACCGGAACTTCTGGCGGATAAACCGAGTCACCCTCTGCATAAGCCATGTATTCCTTGTCCCATGCGTGCAGGTCAATCTTGTTACCGTCTTTGTCCTTGTTACCCCACAGGTAATCATAACGTGGCATGATTGAGTGCGGCTGAACCAGACGTGGATTGAAGAAATGCATAGTCATCCATTCACGTGATGAGTTGCGCGAACCAACATGCAACAGATCAGGCGCCTTGCGGTCAGAACCAAATGTGGTTGGAGACTCACCATTGAAATCGCCTGTCATTGGAGGACGACCAAATGTCTGCCAATCCTGAGTCTCCTCTGGCAGCAGTGTATGACACCACCAGCAACCCTCACGAATAAACATGGTTTTGCCGCCGCCTGCCAGAAACTGCTGATCAGCAGCCTTCAGCACAGCATCCGTTGTCCAGCCACGTGTTGCAGTGGCATATTCAATATACGGCGTATCATCAGCATCAACACGCACCAAAAACACGCCCCCGGCAGCCTCAGAAGCTTCACCGATACGACCCTTCGTGGTTGATGCAGCCTGAACCTTTTCACCCAGAATGTTGTCGTGTGTCAGACCATCCGGAAAATGCGTACCGGCCGGAAAAACATAGGCGTCGGTTTTATCCATAGCCGCGCCAGTCCTTGGATCCTTGGTCAGCACAACCATAATAGGCTTGTCCTTACCCTGCAAAAACGGATCGTAATAGTTGAAACCACTCTCCCAGCCGTAGGTCAACTGTTTCTCAAGCGCAATCTTGGTTGATGACCTAGCCGAGATATCGATGCCCGGCAAAAATATGGTTACAAACATCGACGCGCTTAACGCAACGCCGAACATGATGCAGCCGATTCTATATTCTCTAAAAGCCACGGATATTCCTCCCTTTTTATAATAAAACTATGATAACAGGGCCGGCCGAGACCGGCCCTGTGCATTACCCTTAACGTGTATAAGCGATTTCAACCGGCTGACGACCTGCAGGAATCACTACACCTGCACGAGCTGTCATCACCATGTTGTACAACCAGATGATATTACCGAAGAACACCATTGTGCCGCCCAACCAACGAACGATCATGTATGGATGCTCAGCAATAACCACGTCTACATACGGTACTTCGTAGATCTTGGCTGCGCCCTGGATCAGACCGGCAATAGTCATTGAGGTCCAGTACAGAGAGAAACCAATCAGCAGCATCCAGAAGTGGAAGTTAGCCAGCGATGCGGAGTACAGCTTACGACGCAGCAGAACCTGCATACCGTAGTACACTGCAGCCGCCTCGGCAAAGGTGGAGAAGCCCAGAAGCGCCAGATGAGCATGCGCAACAATCCAGCCTGTACCATGGATATACCAGTTAATCGCACGTGTCTGCTGGAAGCCGCCCTGCATATTCAGCGGGATAGCAAGCAGCACACCAGTAATGGTGAACTTGATTTCGATATTGGACACAAACAGCGACCACTTACCCTGCATCGTCAGCAGAATGTTACATACATAAGCAACTGCCGGAACCAGAATCAGTACGCCTTCGACCGATGCGAAAGACTTCAGCCATTCCGGCAGCGGAGAGCTCATCAGATGATGTGCAGCCGGGGTGGAGTAGAACACCACGATGGACCAGAAGTGCAGATGACCCACACGATGCGAATAGAGCGGGTTACCGGTAATCTTAGGCACAATGTAGTAGGTGATAGCAGCAGCCACCGGAGTAATCAGCAGGCCCAGAATATTATGGGCAAACCACCAGGTCATGTAAGCCTCGTTCAGACCGGTCAAGTGGAACCACTCTGGCAGGTTACCAACGAGGAACACGATAATAGTCATGAACATACAACCGGCAAAGAACCAGTTACTGGTATAAATACCCTGCGTACGACGATTCACGATCGTCATCCACACATTCAATGACCAAGGCACAACCATAACAAAGGCAATATACAGATCGATTGGCCAGATGTGATCGGAGTACTCGCGACCGGATGTAATACCAGTCCACAACAGCGCCAGTGCAAGGCACAGACCAATATTATAAAGCAGACAGTTCCATACACCCAACTTCTCGGACCACAGCTTGGTGTTACCCAGAGCTGGTGTGATGTACATCATCGAAGCAGCAAAGGCCATCGCAATCCAGCCGAAAATCACAGCATGCACATGCACCTGACGCATATGACCAAACTGCAGCGCATACAGACCGTGATACCAATCCGGAAACGCCAGCTTAGCCGCATTAAACGACCCCAGACCGGTACCGATAATGAACCAGGCAATTGATGATACAGCAAAGAACAACGCTGTTGTTCCCTGTGGGATATCATCCTCTTTTGCAAACAAATACTTAAGCATCTTCTAAAGACCCCCTATGATATAATTCAATATTATTCGTGCGAATCTTCGTCATGCTGACCCGGCATCAGCAGATACCAGGCAAACCACATACTTGAAAACGCGAGTGCAACACCAAGAATTGACGCAATCGTACTCATCTCTATTCCTCCTGTAACCCTTCGATAATTGCGTGCTGCTTCAGGGCGTAACCCA
>NZ_DS022294.1:0-128168 GCF_000153765.1 Mariprofundus ferrooxydans PV-1
CAAACTCATGAACTATTTTTCAGCGCAAGTTTCCTGACAAGCGCTGATATATCCGCTCTGCCTGCTGTTTTAGCTCCATATCTATCATCCCCTCCATATTATTTTCTGACGGGTTACAGATAAACATCGTTGCATTCATTGCCTCCAACGGCAGATCTGCTACAGCAAATAAAGGGGCGAGAGTCTTCTCCGGATTTCTGCACAGTTCCTCATAGCAAACTGCAATGGCATTGATTGCATGTAAATGCTCCAGAATATAGCTGTAGGTACGCACCCATAGAGCCAGCCAGTAATTAATGTTATCCGTTTGATATCCAATGTTCAGGGGAAGGGTTGTATCACCTGAAAAACAGAAAGGTTTATGCGACGCACCGAATTCGTAGTGAGCTAACCAATCCATATAGCTACGGGAGAATCTGTCTTCGTTGTGCATGGCAAGGAATCGCCTGTGCTGGGTCAATAATGAGAATGCCTGAGCAAGTGGATTCCTGAAAGGAATGACGATCAGCGCATTTGGGAATGCGCTCCGAATAGCATGAAGCCGCAGGATATTGTTGTTGTTCTTTGATAAGTAACGCTGACCCGGGATATCGGAACTGGCCGTAACGCAGCTAATATATTTACGGAAACTGGTGATAATCTCCTCGCTCACTTCATGCGGGATTAAGCGATCCTTCAGAATATATTGGCTGCCACAGAAAGTGCGCCAGAAAACCTCCTCAAACGCTTCCGGGCTATCGAAATCAACGGACAGGCCATCACCGTGCGCCCTTTCCTGCGCCTGTTCGTGTAGATAAAAGCGACCTGAAAGCTTTTTCCACAGGTTCGGCATCAGCACAAACGGCATATTACGATAGGTCAGGGAGCAGAGTTTTCCGCTGTCGTAAAAACTCCGCATCAGTACCGTTGTACCGGCACGAGCCAAACCACAGATAAAGACATGCCTGTGATTAGTCTGGGATTCGCCACCAGAAGCAACGGATGTTTCCAGATCAAAAGAGGCCCGCCGTACCAGCGATGAGCCGAGAGCCAGGTGATGCAGTATCCTGGCGCTTACACTGTAATTATTGATCGACATACCATTTTCTGAAACAGATATAGGGAATCGATATGGCCACCATGAGAATCATGCCAGGCAGGCTGGAGATCACACTTATGGTCGTTGGCTCGACACCGGCAATCCGATCAGCAAGCCACGCAAAGCCGCCGATCATAAGCAGGCATCCGACAAGCATGAGCAACAGAATCATGCTGTTGTACATCAGTGCTCCGGCATAACGGAGCAACACTTTTTCCTTCCAATGATCGGAAATCACCGCCGATGGCAGGACGTGAGCAACTCTGTTCGATATTCGTATCACTGCCCGAATGCGGGGCAGGAACGGGAGCCGCAGAAAATACTCCATAGCCAGCAGGGTCAACAGGGCTGTAAAGATAAATGCCATCTAATCCGCAGCGTCGTTATTCCTGTCTTTTATCTTTTTGAACAGGCGTTTGATCGGATACCAGATAATAGCAACCAAAGCCAGAAATATGGAACCCAGAATACCCAGCACAGCGCCAATCGTCCCGACACCCAGGCCGGGGCCAATATATGCATATGCATTCGTGGGATATGTAAAAACTACCAGTACAGCGGCAGTCAGTATCCCACTGAAAACACACCAACGATCAGTTAGGGACATGTTGATCCCTCCAGAACCGGAATAACATTTCTGACCTGCTCTTTGGTCAAATATCGACTCCAGTGGGTCATGCTTACAAATTTGTCATTCACTTTCGATGCAAATTGCCAGACCACTTTGTCCTTAGACGCTCTCAGTATCCGCCCATAATTGGTCTCTTCAATAAACACATCGCCATTATCCAGGATTTCTCCTCGCCCTTCAGTCGATGTATGAACTTTCAAAGAGTCTAATGGTTTATTATATGGAGTTGAGACATGCCCGTCAGCAAAGTCAAAAATCATGATGTTATTATTGCCCACTTCAATATCTCCGCCTCTTTTCGATCGAAGCACATTATTATTAAAAACGCTGATTTCAGACTGCCCTACAAAATTCACATCGTGCTGATTAAGCCAGGGCCCCGTCTTTAGCCAGATAATCTTATTCGAGCTTGGCCTGTAAAGAAAAACAGTACTTCGATGCCTCAGACTAATCAGCAAATCTCCTTCTTTCCAATATTGAGTTGTATAAAGTGCGGGCTGAATGTCGTTCAAATGAATCATATCTTCGTATAAACTCACACCAAACAGCAGGCCTACGTAACCATTTTCCTCAAGGATTCTGGATACCGATTTCCTGAACAGCACCTTCCCATTGAGTGATACCTGTGTGATGGCATCATCCCGATACCTGCCCAGTTTATCCATATCATATGTAGATGGCTCGATTACCGAAGGAACCCATAAATTTCCACTTGAGTCCTGTTCGATAGAGTGATGAAAAACGCCATTGGTCACCCATTTAATGCGCGAGCATGCATCCACCTTAACCAGGGGCCCTTCCATTTTAAATACGATTGAACCATCATCCAGAAGCAGCGGATGCATAATCCGATACCTTAAGGGCTGAACATTATTGTTAGGATCATAATGTATATGCGTTTTTAACTCTTCAATACTCGGCACCCACTCATGCACTACATAATTGTCACTTATACGCACCAGCTTCACCACTGACTGACCTTTATTCTGATCATACACAGAGAGTAACAGGTACCCTTTATCGGTTGCTGCCCCCTGCTGCATTTCACCATTCTCATTGAAGTTGTCGATTTCAGGGAAGCGATTAATCAGGAGCAGCGGCGACTTTTTCTCTTTCAGCTCATCAAACGTCCTTTTCATCTGAGAAGGGAAATCGGCAATAGCTACAATCGCTGACCCATAAGATTCCAGTCGAGCATCCTGCTGTAAGGCCCTCTTAACGTACCAGCCAAACAAAACAGTAGAGCATAAGGCGAACAAAACCAACAGCAGCAACACCCAGAGAGGCACTTTTCTCATCATGAATGACTCAAGTTTCATAGATTACAAATCCTGTGCATATTAATTATGGTCAAGGTATTATTAATAAGTAGCGCATCGCAGCGATCACGCCACTTTTTCCAATCACAATGAAAATCTCTCCCCGGCTATTGAGGGTCGAATCACATATTTGAAAAACATCCGGATATGCCCTTCGCCTGGACATCGACCTTTCAGGATTTAGCATCTATGGAAGCAATCCATTGACCCACACCGGGGATTTTACCAAGTAATTTAAGCTCAATTTCAAGCCGACCAGTGGTTGCGAAAACAAACAGAATCGATATTGCACCCGACAAGTAAAGTACAGCTGCTGCCGGAGCCATATACCAGCGCGAAGAGATTACCCACGGCTCTATCAGCTGTTCCAGACCATAACACATGGCACATATGAATACTGCCGGCCACATCAGATGAAGCAATTTGTAACACGTCCCTGACATACTTCTATGATTCACGCTGTGAAAGTCATACAAATACATCAGCCCTGTAATCGATATAGCCAGAGCGGTGCCTGCTGCTGCACCCTCTTTCCCCCATATCTGGATCAATATAAGACTGAACACGACATTCATAATGATCGAAACTACCGCCAATCTCGCCATCACGGCAGTCCGGCCCATGGCCTGCACAAACAGATTCACCGGCATTGCTATCACACTGATGGCAATACCCGCTGCAAGCAGCATAAATACCCATCGGCCGTGATAACCAATCTGTCCAACCCAGGCAAACAAAAACAACGGTGAAACAGCCATGGGCAGCAGCAGCAGGAATACCGCCGACAGCGCCGCAACCCTGGTCAAGTCAAGATAGGCGGGCCAAAAGTCCTGCTTGCTTGAATATTTCTCCGTCGCAGTTGGAAGGAATGATCCCAGACCGAAACCCGGAATACTTCTCAGTGCCTGTCCTGCCCTGCTGGCGCATTCATAATGGGTAACCTGAGCCAGACCGACAAAGCCTGCGATGAGCATTTTATCAAATTGAAAATGTACGAAGTACATCATATCGCTGAACTGGAGGTTGAAGCCGTGCAAAAACATCTGCCGAATTGTCGCCCAACTGGTCAATCCGGGACGGTATGACCAGGGAACCGTCCGACGAACCCAGAGCCATGACAGGTACAGAATAATCAACTGGCTTACCCAGTAGCTTATCAGAATAAGATCGAGCCGCGGCCAGTTGTAGGCCACGATCCAGCTAACGATATTGGATATAAAAAATTGCAGCAGCGATATTAACGCATAGGCGTCATATCTTCTGACCGCACATAATGTCTGGAAACTGATCCTGAACAGCAGTGTGCCTATTACCGAAAAAAACAGGAATATAATTAGCCCACCCGGTGAAAGCAGCCGGGTATCAGGCAGGTTCAACCAGCCAGCCAAAGGCGCTGCGGCATACAAAACAGCCACACCCGCCAGAAGAAAAACAATGATAAGCAGTGAGGTGGCATTGCTGAGCACCTCACTTCGATGCAAATCACAATAACTGTCTTTTTCCGCCAGATATTTTATAACCGTGGTCGACATGCCGAATTCGAGGACATAAAATGCAAAGCTGCCGCCCAGAAGCACTGCCCAGCCACCATACATCTCGGAGCCAAGGCAACTGAGCAGGATAGGAATACCGAGCAACCCGACCATGATGCTCAAGACTCTCGATCCGATCATGATCAGTGCGGCATCAATGTGAGATACTTTTTTCATTAACGAATACCTTCGTCTTTTGACGGAAGCCCTGCAAACTTCAGGCTGTGTGCAAGTAACAGCCCCAGCAGAATATTCGCCGGAAAAAGCTCACTAACATTCATTGTCATGCTGCCCACCGAAACCAGTAGATAAAAAGGGGCAGAGTCGGGATCATGGAAGGCGGCATACGCCATGAGCCCGTAAAATAATAACAGGCCTGCCAACCCCATCTGCGCCATTAATGCAACAGGTGTCGAGTCTGAAATGAACAGTATACCGGCATCATTAGCACTCGCCAGTTGGGCAGGAAATAGTGAGAGCAGTGATATCGCTGAATTGGTGCCTGCGCCGAGCCCTTGTCCGAAAAGCAGTGTGGCCATATCCAGGTTGTTCAGATATTCCGTAAGCGGCAGGATTCTTCCCCACAACGAATCCATAATATCCCATCGACCGCTTAAAACCGGTAGCATCAAAATCAGCGGTACAACTCCGACCATTCCTGCAATTCTCACCCATGATCGATAAGCAGGATTTACATACCGATACAACTCGAAAACAGCGAAAACAAAAAGTAACAACATGGCCATTGCCGAAGCACTGAAGAATACAAGAATCGCCGTCATGATAGCCATCATGGCAACATAACGACGGTTCTCTGAAAACCTCATATAAAATGCGAGACTCAATACTGCCATGAGTCCCAAACTACTTGGCTGCAACATAGTGCCGACAATCCGGTCCCCAAAATCCTGACCAAAAAAATGGGCGCTGAACAACCTTAAGCCACGCTCAAATTCAATCGGAAACAGAATGAACTGAACAGACAGAAATACCATCAAACCTTTACCCAGAAATTGTAGTTGCCTGCCCCCTGCAGCCCAAGCCCCCAACAGGGCAATGAACAGGAAGAAAAAGAAACGTAGCCCAGCCAGAGGTAAAACAAGTCCGAACCTGAAACCGGAATACGCGAATGAAACAGTCACAACCAATAATGACAAAGCCAGCGGCCATATCGGCACCGGTAGTAACCCGCGACCGAGTCGCCAGAAAATTACTGCTGATATAAAGATGAAGAGAGTTAACCACACATCTTTTATTAACTTGAAAAAAACTTCTGCACCCTGGGTGTTGTAAAATCCAACCTTTAATGCATTTTCCCATGCAATACCCGCCGCTGTTGTAGGAGGCATCTTCATACTGCTCTCAATATAGGCTGCCGCAAAATGATAATGCTGAGGTTCCAGAAACCCTACGCGCTTCAACCAGAATGCCCCCCCGTTCAACACCGCGGCTACGATCAATAGCACAAAGAGCAATTTAACCAGCCGCTCCGGCGCACGTGAATCCAACCATGCATTACAGCCGTTTTCGCTCATTCTGATGTCGGTCAACACCCGTGTTACTCAACCAGGCCGTAATAGTCGCGATACCACTGTACAAAGCGTTTTACGCCCTCCTGCACACTCATTGACGGGCGATAACCGACATCCTTTGCCAGCTCATCAACGTCGGCCCAGGTTGCCGGCACATCGCCCGCCTGCAACGGCAAAAAGTTCTTCTCCGCTGTCATGCCAAGCGCCTCTTCCAGCGCTTCGATATACGCCATCAGGCCGACCGGCACACTGTTGCCTATATTGTACACCCGCCACGGCGCCCTGCTGCTGCAGGGGTCGGGATGCGCGCCATCCCACTGCGGGTTTCCTGTAGCCTGTTGATCCAGTACGCGCACAACCCCCTCTACGATATCATCGACATAGGTAAAGTCGCGCTTCATATCGCCGTGATTGAACACATCAATCGGCTTGCTTTCCAGAATCGCCTTTGTGAACAGGAACAGGGCCATGTCAGGCCGTCCCCATGGACCGTAAACGGTAAAGAAACGCAAACCTGTCGTCGGCAAGCCGTACAGATGGCTGTAGGTATGCGCCATCAGCTCATTGGCTTTCTTTGTCGCGGCATATAACGAAATCGGGTGATCGACGTTATCATGTACGGAAAACGGCATCGATTCATTGGCACCGTATACCGATGAGGATGAGGCATAAACAAGGTGCTTAACCCCGGTATGCCTGCACCCTTCGAGGATATTGGTGAAACCGACAATATTGCTGTCGATATAGGCATGCGGATTTTTCAGCGAGTAGCGCACGCCGGCCTGTGCCGCCAGATTCACCACCGCATCAAACGATGACTCGACAAACAGCTTCTCCATTCCCGCCCTGTCGGCCAGATCCATTTTGACAAAGCTGAAGCGGTCATAGCCGGACAATTGTGCCAGCCGCGCCTCTTTCAGGCTGACATCATAGTAGTCGTTCATATTATCCAGCCCGACTACCATATCACCACGCTGCAGCAGCCTTTTGGCCAGATGCATGCCGATAAAACCGGCAGCACCGGTAATAAGTACCTTGCACGACTTGGTACCGGCTTCGCCATTCACCTTGTCCCCCAAGGCACCCTCTCTGGCTTCGCCATTCACCTTGTCCCCCAGGGCACCCTCTCTGGCTTCGCCATTCACCTTGTCCCCCAGGGCACCCTCTCTGGCTTCGCCATTCACCTTGTCCCCCGGGGGATTCGCCTTATGGTTCGCGCCAGTCATTAGCTGCGTTTTTTCATCTGCCATGCTCAGACCCTTTTCCGTAAAACGCGTGCAGGTACCCCTGCAACCACACTGTTTTCTGCGACATCCCGCGTCACAACGGCGCCTGCACCGATAACCGCTCCGCGGCCGATATTCACGCCGGGAAGGATCACCGCACGGGCACCTATCCATACATCATCAGCAATACATACCGGGGCGGATGCACAGCCCTGGGCATCGATCAATATGCCGCTTTTGATATTATGGGTGTGATCGGTGATAAACACACCGGGTGCAATCAGTACATGATCGCCGATGCTCACCTGCTTACTGACATCAATTTCAACACCCCTGCCGATAAAGCCATATTGGCCGACCTCCAGCCGGGCCTTGCTGTCAACCAGCTTCAGCCATACATCCGACTCCAGTTGTGTTCTGCTGCCTATGCTGACCCCATGCGGATAATCAACCCTGACACCCGCTCCAACCAACCCCTTGTGCAGACCCGAGCAACCCAGGCCTCTGAGCAACCAGGCGCGCAATCGCGCCGTTGCGATACGCCCGAAATCCACGAGCTTGACGATCTGCATGCTCATCCTGCCGCCCTCTTCTGCTGTTTGCGCTCAATCAGTGCCTGATAAAATGCTACCGTTTCAGCTGCAACCCGCTCCCATGAATAGTGCATGGCACTCTCTCTGGCCGATGCCCCCATGCGGCGGACCTTGTCATCATCGGAGCAGAGCTCAGCGATAGCTGATTCAAGCTGGCCGGCATTGCCGGTCTCAAACAGTATCCCGTTACGCCCGCTGTTAATCAGATCCCGCATGCCGCCCGTATCCGATGCAATCACGCACAGCCCTCTGGCCATCGCCTCAAGCGGAGCCTTGCCGAACCCCTCAAACAGGGAGGGAAACAGAAAAATACCGTGCGAATCATACAAAGCCATTAATGCATCCTGCGCCAGCGGCTGAACACGGGATACCTTCTGTTTCGCTACAGGCGAGAACAGTGCTTCGGCCTCGGCCCAATCCTGATCTGAACATACCCAGGTCAGCTTCAGCGCATCGTGGGTCTCCACCAGCCTGTTCCAGGCTTCAGCCAGAATATGAACCCCTTTCCACAGTCTGGCAGGCCCAACCATCAACAGCCGTTGAGACCTTTCAATAGACATGGCTTTCGGATCTTGCAGGTAACTGTCGGGGGCGGCCTGTGCAATGCAGGCGATCTGCCCGGTCGGCACGGCAAAACGGTTGATGAGAAAATCGCGATCTTCAGTACAGCTGACAATATGGCCGTCGGCATAGCGTGCAGCCAGCCTGCACGAACGAGCAATACCTGCATCAATCAGGTGTCCGGGCAGTGAGCGGGGAAAGCTGCGCTGCTCAATGCCCAGCTTTTTTGACCAGTGTGCAAGCGTCTCAATCGCCCTGAGTTCAAAGCCGTGGCTGCGACAGACAAAAACAGCGCGGCTTTGCCGCTTTCGATGGTTCCGTGCGGCAAGGTATGCGGCAGACTGATTGACATGCAACACATCATAATCACAGGCGTCAATGCGCGATGCAATCGCACTCCGGTAAGCACGGGGCTGCTCCAGCAGGTAATGGAGATTTCCATGGCTGATTCTATGCGACAGATCGGATGACCAGAGAGCGTCCACCTCATGCCCCGCTGCCCGTAATGCCTGAATGGTCTGGTACTCTGTGCCTGCGGCACCCGAATCCGGATCCGGCAACACATCAGCGACAAACAGAATTTTCAAGTCCGGGACCTTTTGCCTGCAGAAAATTTAGACTGAATCAGTGAAGTCCACGCCCGGCCATGCCAGGGATTATTACGAATAGCCATCCATAAGTAACCGCTCGCCCGCTTATCCCCCCTTGCCAGCAGACAGCGACCGATAAAGTAGGCCGGATTGCCTGTCTCTGTGCTGGCGGATGCAGGCCTCTTTGTACTTCTGAGCGCTGTTGCCTCGGCAAGCAGCTCTGCCTCATCCTCGCCTGCCAGGCGTACCTGATGACATGCATGCGCCAGCCGGTCGTACTCGGACTGCAGGCCGCCTCTGGTGCCACTGATACTGGAGAATGATACCCTGTACTGATAGAGGCTCTGCTGCACATAGCTCAGCTGACCCACATAGCCGAGACGAAGCCAGAGGTCGACATCCTGAGCAAAATAAAATGGTGGCCGGTAACCACCGCAGGCATCGTAACTCTTTTTTCGGAACATCACGCTGCCGTGCGCAGCCGGTCCCTGTTTGTCGCTGAGCAGGTTTTTCGTCGCAGTCTCTGCATCATCCTCTACTTTTTGTACAAACAGCAGCTCACCCTTCGGTCCGATCCAGTCGGCCCATGAGGAGACAAAGGCTATATCGGCATTATCGCGCAACAGCGCCGCCTGCAGACTCAGTCGTTCGGGCAGGGAGATATCATCGGAATCCTGGCGGGCGATAAATTCGCCACGCGCTTCGCCACAGCCGCGCACAAGCGCCCGCGTCAGGCCCGTATTCTGTTGGTGAATCACCCGCACGCGGTTGTCGCGCGCTGCAAATTCGTCAAGCATCTCCGCAGAGCGGTCCGTTGATCCATCGTTGACGATAATGAATTCAAAGTCGGCATCACGCTGGGTCAGAATACTCTCGACCGACTCGGCCAGCTCCTTTTCACCGTTGTATACACCCATCACCACGGAAATCTCCGGTGTACGCTTCATCCGTTGTCACTCCATGATAATTCTTGGGTTTGCGCGCCCGGACCGCGCCCGAGCAGCCGCTCCAGCAAGCCGGTGATCCTGCCTGCCAGTCGCCAGCCGAGAAACCGGGCCATCAAACCGTACAGGCGAAGCGTCTTGTCAGGCGCCCCGGCCGCCCGCACGGCAATGTCGAAACAGGCTTTTGCCTCGCCGGCAAGACCGGCAACCCCTGCCCTGCGCGCCTCCAGGAAGGCCCAGCGAGAGAAATGTTTCATCTCGGGGCAGTCGATATCCACCCCTGCCTTCATTGCACCGACATAGAGCGATGCCACCAGTCGTGTCATATCGCGACAGTGCGCAAAGGTGGATGAACCGGCCGTAATCCGGTCTGCACTGTGCTGGCGGGTATCGGAGAGAAACTGCGGGCAATGAACCAGCTTCACCCCAAGAGCTGCAATACGCGCCTCATACTCCCAGTCCTCGGACATCCGCATACCGCTCCACGGGCCGACAGCATCGCAGACAGAGCGCCGGAACAACGGTGTATGGGTATTCCACCAGCGATCCACCAGCAGCGCCGGAAACAGCGTATCGAATGGGCGGTCCGTCCACTTGTACGGCGCTTTGAGTATATTGCCGTCGATATCGATCAGGCGGGTGTAGCCGTAAGCGATTCCGCATTCGGGATGTTCATTCAGGGCCGCGACCTGCACGCTGAACTTTTCAGGCAGCAGCAGATCATCGCTGTCGAGATACTGGATAAACTCGCCACGGGCAGCCTTTCGCCCTGCTTCACGGGCAAGACCCGCTCCGCCATTATCGATATGTAACACACGAATCTCATCCGGATGCTGGCCGGCCAGTTTGTCGGCCTCCGCTCCCGTGGCATCGGTCGAGCCGTCGTCGACAATAATAATCTCGATCGGCCTGTAGCTCTGCGCAAGCACCGACCCGACCGCCTGCCGCAGCATCTCTACCCTGTTATAAACAGGGATAATCGTCGAAACGAGACCGGAAATTACTGGCGATGTGGCACCTGTCGGCATATCAGTTTGATTTTGCATTTAATATATGCTCACAGTTGACTCGCTAGAGTCACTTGTGAATTTCGACTTTCGTTGAAGGATGGTTATCATGCTTTTGCCTTGAAGCGAACGCGAATTAACTCGACTTTTTTGGAAACCACAGTGTCGAGCATAAATGCAAAGACAATACATGCTGCAACAGTTGCCAGCATCGGAAAACCGCGACTGATAATATCTCTGTCAAACAAAGACCCCAAAACAAAAATCACCAGTACGTGACTGATATAGATCGGATAACTCAGGTCTCCTATTTTCCCATCTAGTTTATGCATGTTCTGAAAGGTGAAAAAGAATGGCAAAGCGAAAAAAAACAAAACAAATAACATACTTATTTTTGCAATATTACCAACTCCGGCGACGTTCGGTATATATGGAAAAATGAGCAAGTAAGCGACGAATGCTAGCGTCGAAACCATTGCCGCTTTTTTCAAACGCGATTCTTCAAACCATTGCGAATACAGCTTGCTTAGAAATTGATGACTCAGTGCACCTAAGATAAAGAACAGCAACTCTGTAGGGAAGAACCTGTAGGTCCACGGATCATTTAAACCTATACCTATAGAGATCAGGTATGCCCTTAAGCTTAGGGAAAGTAGCAATAAACCAATGAGAAGTTTTCGTGAATGAAGAATAAAAGGCGCTATTAAATAAAAACTGAGTTCAAGCCCAAGAGTCCAAGCCTGCGGAACAAGAAGGCCGGCCCAAAGACTGACCTCTGAATCTTGAAAATTGGAAGCAAAAACCAGAGCTCCATTCTTGATTGCCGAGAACATCACGTAGTCCTGACCGAATAGAAAAGTGTTTGATAAAATCAGCTCCGTAGATGCCTGCCATGGCAACGAGGCGTATAGCCCAAAATATGAACTATTAATCATAAGATATGTCAGCAGTGTCAATAACGCAACAACAAAATAGACCGGGTAAAGCCTTAAATATCTGGAGAAATAAAAGTCTGATATCTTCTCATATCTTTTATTTTCTACCAGTATATAGGAAATTAAATAACCTGAAATCATGTAAAACAACTGAACAGCAAACTGTCCCCCGACAAGGGCAGCCTGATATCCAGGCACATGCACCAGAACAACACTAAGGGCCAGTAAGGTTCTTATTAGTCCCATTCAACTTCACTATAAAACATATATTTAAATACGATTTCTCTATTTATTGTTCCGACAGTAGAATTCATTGCATCCGATATGATGGAAACGGTGATAGCCCTGCGATTCCATATAACGGGAAACGGGATAGTCCGAATGGCCCGTATTGTTTTCCAGCACAACAACCTTCGGTGCGAAGCGGGCAAGATCGAACCCCTTAAGCACATCCAGCTCTCCGCCTTCCACATCGATGGTGACAAAATCGATCTGCTCAGGCGCCAGTTCATCCAAAATGGAGTCCATGGTCCTGAACGGAACCTCGACTTTCCTGATACTTTTGCCTGCCCTCGTGCAGCGCTCAATATCGGCATCATCCGGATTCACGAAGGAGAGCATTTCATCCCCTTCATCACCGGAAACGGTATGAAAAACAATTGTATCAGCCTGACCGGGCGCACCGACTGCCGTATGTACCACCGTGCTTTCCGGTCGATTCTTCCGGCATAGTTCAGCCACATCCGGGTTGGCCTCAACCAGCAAGCCCTTCCAGCCAATCGTTTCAAATGCAAAGGTGTTGCTCAATGAAACACCATCGTGAGCCCCGACCTCGATAAAATAGCCATCGGCTTTACGGCCGAAGTAGTTCCACAGGAAAATATCCTCCCCATGCTGGGCATGGAAAGGCACCTTGCCGTCCCTTTTCATGATCAGCCCGGCCAGTTCCCCGTAGATTTGACGGTGATCCTGAATGTGCTGAAGCTGGAGGTTGCTCAACTGTTTTTTCAACTGCTCGTGAGCCTGCCAGATGCCCCGTACCGCATGTCGAAAACGAAATGCCAGCAGCATGATAGCAGCGGCAAGCGCAATAAAGACCAACGTTGTAATCATATCATATCCCTTTTGTTTGGTTTCTGAATCATTTCAATCAGTTCATGCTTAACAGTCGTCGGATTGACGCTTGCACATGACCCCTTGGCTTAACCGGAGCAAGGTCGTTCAACGGTATGTCTTTGACAAGCGCATCGGTTAAACGTGCATAAATCCCTTTCAGCGTGTGCCAGTCGTTCTGTATCGCAATATCCCTGTTTTTCCTGACATACGGCAACATCTCCCGATACCGCTCCATGCTGAGGCCGCGCAGTATATCTGCAAGCTCGTCCAGCGATTCGAACAGGATCATGCCGCGCTCATCAAACAGCTCCGTGATGGCAGGACAACCCCAGTAGATCGGTACCGTATCGGTCAGCAGGCAATCAATCAGTTTTTCGCTGAAATAGAAGTCTTCCCGCACATTCTCCATGGCAATGGAAAATGCATACTTGCCCAACCCGTCGAGCTTGCTGTCGATGGGGTTGATGCCCTTGCCGTAACAATCCACATGCGAAAGCCCTATACACATCCGGGCCACATCCATGCGCAACGAATAGCCGTGAGCCGCGTTGTGATCGATACTGCCGAGAAAAGAGACCAGGCTGGTTTTATCAAAGCGCTGCCCTTCCCATGCGCCTTCCAGCCAGCTGGTGCCGTAATAGAGCAAACCATAAGGCTCCCCTGTCTCAATCAATGTCTTTCTGAGCGTATAGGTTTTCCTGAACAACGGCCGCAGTTGCTCCGCATGTTCAAACACCATCGAAATCGGACTTTCCAGCATCACGCAGATGCGGCGATGCTTCGGATATCTGGCAACACCTTTACCAAGCGCTGCATTATCCAGATACATCGCCAGCGAGAACTGCTTGCCTGCCTTCTTTTCAGGGCTGAAAATAAAGCAGTAGTCACGTCCCTGATGTGAAACGCGTATCTCATCGACAAACGACTTGCCGTAGCAGTCGATCAGGACATCACTGCTCATCAGGGAGCTCCCTGCGGGGAGCGTTTGGGCCGCCCTGTACGCCCGACTCCCTGCTGTTCAATGCGGCAATTCGATCAACTACCGGCATGTTCATTTTCTCTGCCGAGAAGGCTTCCCGCGTTACCATGCCGCTGTGCTTCTCCTTCTGCGCCGGATGCCAGAGATGCACAAAGGGCATGTAGCCGCCCGGATAGAAGTCGAGCGTCTGTGCCCGTTGCAGTATTTCGTCATCCTCTCCGCCCCAGCCGTAAAAGGATTCATCGTGACCGCCAATACGCCAGTAGGCATCCCGGTCCATCATCAACGAAATGCCACGACAATTCTGCCGCACCTCGGCAATCTGCCGGACAGCGGACAGAGAGAGATCCGCCTGAACCGCTTCGGATGTTGCCCGATCGGGATAAAATACCAGCCGCGGTATCCGCGCTGCCTGATACCCCCTGCCAACCAGCTCGCAAACGCTGGCCGCATAACCGACAGGTGCCAGCATATCGCCGTCGTGAAATATCAATATATCTGCTCGCGCATGGCGCGCACCGACATTCATCGCCCATGACTTGTTGAACGGCATATCGGCCGATACCGAGCGGGCATGAATATGACGGACACCCGGCACGCTCTCGTCATCAAGCAGCCGCTCCCGGCTCTGTTCCACCAGAATAATCTCGCAGGTCACACCCTGCTGGGCCTTTAACGTAGCAAGGCAGGCCTGTAGCTGTGGCAGCCTTTCCGTACCGCGAAAGGCGATAATAATGCTGACATCGGGCTCGGCCGATATGGCTTCGCTATCGACGGAGAATGCAATCGGCCACTGGGCCAGACAGTGATTGAGCAGTCTTGCTCCTGTTTCGGGAAACAGGCGGCAGACGGTCAGCATCGATGTATCCCGCCAGTTGCACACCCTGGAACGCCCGCCATCGGCAACCGTAATCGACTCATGCCGGTTATGCAGGTCGAGCCAGGAGAAGCCCGGCACGTTTAACGCCAACTCCGTTCGCCAGCGCTCATGCGCCCAGCAGCCCAGCAGCTGTTTCAGCGATGCCTTGCTCACGCCCGCTCGCCTATTTTAACGGCCGGGACACCGGCCACGATGTCATAAGCCTGAACATCCTTCGTCACCACGGCATTGGCACCGACCACAGCACCTGTACCGATGTTTATCCCCGGCATCACCGTAACACCGGCCCCCAGCCAAACATCGTCGCCGATTACAATGCCCAGACGCGACAGATCCGGCCCCTGCTCAAGGATCGGCTTATCCCGCCCGATTTTATGATTCGATCCGACCAGCGTGCAGAACTGCGAGATCAGACAGTGGTTGCCGATATGGATATCGCCGTCGCCGCAGGCACGCAGGTTGTTATACTGGCCGATCCATGTCCCGTCGCCGATTGAGACGCGTCCATATCCATTACTCTCATCACCGAAGGCCAGCACCGTGCCGCTGCACAGCGAGACGTGCTCACCTAGACGCAGGCGTTCCGGCTGATAAGCGGTAATCACAAGGCCATCAGCCAGCTTCGCCGTCGGCCACTGCTTGCGGATGCTTTCAAGTTCGAGCAGTTCCAGCCGTTTTTCGCCCAGAAAGCGCAGAGTTTCCGGGAAGCGCAGCAACGCCAGAGCGCGCAGCCAGGTTTTCAGCCTTCCGGCGCTCATTCCGCCGCACCCTCCGCATCCCTGCGATCGAGCTGTTCTGTCTTCGTCCAGAATGATTCATTCCCGTACTCTGTTGTGCCATGCGAATGCGGCCACTCCCCGCCCGCACCGCCGTCCGGCCCCGTGCTGCCGATCAGCGAACGCAGTGATTCGGCCTTGCCGCCGCCCAGCAATCGATCGAGGCGTCCGCTTGCCTGCTGCGTACCGATGCGGGGGGCTGACGCCAGTGACGGCTGCTCCAGCAGTGCCTTCAGGTGACGATCCCAGTTGGCAACCGATACGGCAATGGTATAACGCTCTTCAATCAGTCTGTAAGCTGCCTGCCTGAGCCTTGCAATCAGGCTGGCCTCGCACCACAGCCGCTGCAGCTGCGCAGCCGCCTGCCCTGTATCTCCGACAGGAAACATCAGCGCGTTATCGTCATCATGCAGTGCCGACTCCAGTCCCGAACCGATATAGTTGGAGGAGACCACCGCCACGCCGCTTGCCATCGCTTCCCAGATCACAATCGGGCCGGTCTCCCAGCTCGATGTCAGCAACAACACATCCACCTCCGCCAGCACCTGCCGCTGCAACTCTTCCGGTGAGATAAACCCCAGGAAGGTTATCCTGCCATCATCGACACGGCTGCCGAATTCAGCGCGTAACTGTTTCTCATCCGGACCGTTGCCTGCGATCATTAATTCGTACGGCACTCCAAGCGTTTCGAGTGCTTCGATAATTGGCGGCAGATCGAAAATCTGTTTCTGGTCCTGCTCCAGTCTCCCTACATAGGCGATCTTCAGGCATTCACCCGGTTCCGAACGAGGCGCAGGTCCGTCAAATTCAACACCGTATGGCACATGCGAGATTCTGCCTGCATCCATATTCCCCATCACTTCAGCCAGTTTGCAAGCCAGCCGATTGGTGCAGAAAACGCGATCCAGCAGATCGCCATAAGCACCGATATCTTCGTAAAGATCAGGCTGGATACCGTGCACGGTCATGGCTACCTTCAACTCAGGCCTGCCATACTGCCTGCTGCGGACTGCCCCCAGAATGGCATCGGGCATATTGACCGTAGCCACGATATCCGGATTCACAACCGATATTGCTTTTTCAACTGCGCGCAGGCGTCCCTCTTGCGTGCCGCTCTTGCAACTGATCGGGTACCAGCTGCGATGCGCATGGCCTACGATGTACTTTTCAGGACGGTGATGTCGCGGCCCTTCAACCAGCCCGATCGTTACATCCCAGCCCAGGCTGCCAAGTCCCGGCTCCATATAGTCAAGCCAGGTAGCAAGCCCGCTCAACACATAGGCGGAGGGTGCAACAAACATAACGGATGGTTTTTTGTTATTCTGCATCAATTCATTTCACCTGTGATTTGTAACTTGTGATTTGTAACTTGGGAATGGGGAGCGGTGAATGGTGAATAAACCGACAGACTAATCCCTGGCCCCTGATCCCTTGAAACTTTTCACTTTTCACTTTTCACTTTCAACCTGAGACTTTGAACTTGTAACCGATTCACCTTTCACTGCTTCACTGTTCAGGGCCTGCTCCATACTCTGTATCAACCGGGAATCGTTGCATTTGAAATGCGGCCACTCCTCACCGGCACTGGCATGGGCAATGCGTCGGTTCAACACCCTGCGGCAACGCTCCCACAGCGGTCGAGGCACCCCGGCAGGCCCTTTTGCATCCAGGCTGACCGGACGGGCCGGCAGCGGTAATGCCGGCATCTGCATGCAGCCATCCAACGCATCCGACCAGCTCCGACCGAAGACAGGCAGTGAGAAACTGCCTGCAATATGTGTCGCGGCAGCTGCTGCCATCCTGCCCAGCCTCTCCCGGTCCTGATAAAGACCGGCAACCATATCGGCTGCACGAGTGATATCCCCTACAGGGAATATCAGCGCATTGCTGCCCTCAATAACCAGCCCATCCGTATCGACGCCGCGAAAAGCCGATGTAACCGGCACTACGCCGTGGCTCATCGCCTCTGCAATCGAATAGCCCCATGCTTCGGATGGAGAGAAGTGAACCAGCACGCTCAGGGCAGGATAAAAATCCTGCTCCAGCTGGGTAGCGCTCAACTCGCCGAAATATCTGAAGTGCTCAGGGAAGTTTCCGGCAAGCTCCGTCAGCTCATCCCCGCTCTCGCCCTTGCCGGCTACCCACATCTGCGCCTCGGGACAGCGCTGATGCAGAGCCGTGAAAAACGGCAGGATATCCTCGCCTCGCTTATCACCGTCCAGACGACCGGCATAACCGACCCGGAACGGATCTACCGGAGAGCGAACATGCTGCGCAGGCACGGCCACCGCATTGGCAATGTGTTTGAGTCGCTCAGGTATAAAACCGTCAGACTGTGCCGCCATGGCACGATAGCTCAGTTTGCTGACACACACAGCCAGGTCAATCACATCGCGATTCTGCAGCAGGCAGGCTGCCTGCCCCGGCAGGTTACCATGGTTAACTGCAATCAGCCTGAATGCATGCCCTCTGTAACGCAGGCGCCTGACCGCCTCAAATGCCGAGTCGAGCACATTCACGATCACCACATCCGGGGCCACGGTCGACACCGCTCGTTCGATCGACTGGATGCGGCCTTCTTCGGTGCCGGTACGTGCATCCATGCGTATGGTTTTCAGTGCAGGCCTGAATGCCTCAACCCTGGCCGGATCATGGAATTGCGCACCCCATGCCAGCCCCACCGTCACATCCCAGCCCTGCTGCTGCAAGCCAAGCGAGAGGGCATCCACCCATGTACCGATACCACAGGCTGCGATAGATGAAGGGTAGAGCACCAGGACAGTTTTACCCTGCATCACAGGCTCTTTGACTCGCCAGAAGTCATTGAGACCATATCCGCATCAGCAATCAGATGACTGGCCTCAATGCCGATCATGGTGGCAAAACGGGTCAGGAACACCTCTGTGCTGAGCTCCTCTTGCACAGCCTCGGCCGCAGCATCGACTGCCTGCCGATAAAACTGCTCATCACAGGCCAACTGCTTCAGGCAATCGACAATCGCCGCCGCGTCCAGCGAATGACAACAGACACCGGCAGGGAAACGTGCCATAAAGGCTGTCACCGACGCGTATTCAGGACCATGAAAAAGTACCGGCTTACCCGCACCCAGATAAGTCGACATTTTACCCGGGAAAGCCAGGCGAACCTCCTGCCTGCGTGCCGGCTCAAACCAGTAGGGTAGATAGCAAATATCGACATCGGCAAGCATCTCAACCGTCTGTTCACTTGTGCGCCAGCCCATATATTCCACATGCACCGGTGCATGCGTATTGAGTAGCAGGTGCGGTCCGAAAACCCGAATCACTACCGACCTGCCGTCGATATGCCAGTTGATCCCCTGCAAGCCATGCAGCAGTGCATCCCAGGCATCGCTGGCATAGAGGTTGCCGGCAAAGCCGATCACAAAGTGCTCCTGAGCATGCTCTCTGATGCTGCCTTGCAGTGTTGCCAGTGGATGAACCCCGTAGCGTATAACCACCGGATCTATACCGTATTCAGCACGGTATTCTTCAGCCATCGCTTCGGATATCACACCACAGCGCAGGGAGTTGCGCAGCACATGAGCGAACGATGCCATCAGCCGCTTCTGCTGCCAGGGGAGCACTGCGAATGTCTCGGAAAAATGCTCCGGCACATCCCATACATGCGACACCATTGGCAGCCCCAGTCGGCTATGCACGGCCTGGGCCAGATAGATCATGATCGGACTGTCCAGAACGGCCCATATCATCCCGACATCATGCTTCCGGGCGAAGGCAACGGCCTCATCCGCCATATTGCGCACATGTTTTCGCAGCAGATATTCGCTGGCCAGCAGTGCAATCAATCGACCGGTCTTCGCCGCCAGCGAGGCATAGACATGCTCACGACGGCCCTTGCGAATCATGATCGGCAAACCGTCGAGCTCAGCGGCCGGAGAGACGGCCATAGTGCCCGGAATCAACGCAAAGCAGCAGATCTCCCCCTGCGGATAGCGTTTGCACAAATCACGCAGGTAAATCTCACCGACGTTGCCCGTTCCCGGTGCAGTGCCGGAGAGCAGCATAACGCGCGGAATATCACCGCAAGGCTTATTCATTGGCAACCGCACCTAACATATTGACGGTAGATACACTTATATTCCGAACAGCGCAGTTTACAGATGTTTTTTCCAGACATTGCGGTTGATGTAGTCGGTGTAGCTGACAATAATCCGAACCACCTTCTCCGATACATTCAGTGGCGCATAGTCGGCCACCTGACGCAGGTTTCTCTGCTCGCCCCGCTGTTGAGTCTCCAGAATCGACAGCGCCTGCAATATCTGGGCCAGATCCAGCCCCACCATCATCACGCTGCCCTCTTCCATACCTTCCGGGCGTTCATGGGCCTCCCGTATATTCAGTGCAGGGAAGTTGAGGATGGATGACTCCTCGGTGATCGTACCACTATCCGAAAGCACGGCATATGCATGCATCTGCAGGTGCACATAATCAAAGAAGCCGAGCGGCTTTAGCAACGCAACATGGCTGTGCAACTCGACACCCAGGCTCTCCAGTCGCGCCCGCGTTCTCGGGTGGGTCGACACGATAATCTTTCTGTCATACTTTTCCGCCAGACTGTTGAGCACATGTACAAAACGACGGATATTGCTGTCGGAATCAACATTCTCTTCGCGATGACAACTGACGACGAAATAGTCACCCGGACTCAGCTGCAACTGTGACAACACGGATGAATTTTCGATATTACCGCTGTAGTGGTGCAGCACCTCATGCATCGGGCTGCCGGTCTTGATGATACGGTCTGCCGGCAATCCCTCCCGGAGCAGATACTCGCGCGCATGGCTGCTGTACGGCATATTGATATCGCTTAAATGGTCGACCAGCTTCCTGTTCGACTCTTCCGGTACACGCTGGTCGAAACAGCGGTTGCCCGCCTCCATATGGAAAATCGGTATTTTTCTTTTCTTGGCCGCGATCACAGCCAGACAGCTGTTTGTATCCCCCAGCAGCAGCATCGCATCTGGCGCCTCCTGCTCCAGTACCGGATCGATCGTCTCCAGTATCCGCCCGATGGTCTGCACAGGCGATGCACCGACTGCATTGAGAAAGTAATCGGGCTTCCTGATGCCCATCTCCTGAAAAAATATCTCATTGAGCTCGTAATCATAATTTTGCCCGGTATGAACCAGCTTGTGATCCACACTGCGATCCAGACAGGCAATCACGCGGGACAGCCTGATAATTTCAGGCCGCGTTCCCACCACGGTTACAACTTTCATTCTCTTTATATCGCTCATACAACTTCCATGAATGTATCGGGATGTGCAGGGTCAAAAATCTCGTGTGACCAGAAAATCGTGACAAGCTCTTCATCCCCGGTATTGGTAATATTATGCGTATAACAGGTTGGAATATCGATATATTGCGGCAGCCCGCCATCCACATCGAAGGTATGAATCTGGCTTGAAAACATTCTGCGCAAACGAATCGTGGCTCTGCCTTTGACCACCAGAAAACGCTCAACCTTACCTGTATGGTAATGGTTACCTCTGGTGATACCCGCTTTTGTCGTGGAGAAAAAGCACTGCCCGCCATGTCGTGTTTTGACCACCTCGGTCAGTGCACCTCTGGCATCCTCATGCATTTTTAACGTCACCGGATAATGGGTCGGAAACAGGTAGGATCGATAGGTATTAAACAGCCGGAAATCGGTAGTTTCGGACATGTCGGGGAGGATATGTTCCCGATAATCACCGGCAATTTTCTGCAATCGTGCCAAAAGCTCGCTGACCTTCATAGCAGAACCCTGCAACCGCTGATCACCCGATTTCGGGGTTTGCAGCAGTTGCCAGAGCATGGCGCTCAAATCCTGGGCATGCAACAGTGACAACTCGCCATCCTGCTTTATTTCCGGCACTTCACCGTTCGCCAGCTGGTAACAGAATGTGGAAACCACGGAATTATAAAAGGGCTTACCGCCCTCCCCGTAGATATGCGGCAGGATCAGGTTGGTGAAAACGGCACCACTCTGCTCCGCCCACCGCTGCAGTAGCTCCGAGCAGTGGCGCTTTGAGCGCCCGTAGGGACTCTGGCCTGTCGCGTGCGTCGATGACGAGAAGAGCAGATGCGGGCTCTTGCCCGCAGTGGTGCAGGCTGCAATCAACTGCTCCACCAGCCGGATATTCGTGCTCTCAATTTCAGCATCATCGCCTCTGTTCATTCCGGCAAGATGTACTATCGCATCACAACCGGAGACAAAGTCACGTAACTTTTCATCACTGCTGAAGGTAGTCCGGTCCGCCCCTGTTACCTCCACATCCGGCTGCGCATGCAAATACACCCGCAAATGCCAGCCAATCAGCCCGTCTATACCGGTAATCCCAACCCGGATCATATCAGCCACTACTGGTTCAACTCTGCGGCAACTTCGGGCAGCGAGAGCAACAGCTCCTCAACTTCCGCCACGCTCAGCTGGTAAGTATTATGCGATGTATAGTCCTGCAGTGAAGCATTACCGGAGTCTCCCTCGGTGAAATACTTGTTATAGTTCAGGTCGCGATCATCCATGGATATGCGGAAGTATTCACCCATATCATCGGCCTTGCTCAACTCCTCACGGGTCGCCAGCGTTTCGTAGATTTTCTCGCCATGACGCATGCCGATAATGCGTTCCTCCACATCGGAGTGAAACAAATTCTTTAATGCGGTAACAAGGTCGGCCACCGTGCATGCGGGAGCCTTGCGAATCAGGATATCCCCCTGGCGCGCATGTTCAAAAGCAAATGCAACCAGATCGATCGCCTCACGCAGCGGCAGCAGAAAGCGGGTCATGTCAGCCACGGTGATCGTGATCGGGCTCCCCTCCCTGATCTGCTTGATAAACAGCGGAATAACAGAACCGCGAGAGCACATCACATTCCCGTAGCGTACGCAGGAAACGACGGTCTCGCCCTCTGACAATTTGCGCGACGCTGCCTGTGCCGTTTTCTCCATCAGCGCCTTGGTAATACCCATGGCATTGACAGGATAAACAGCCTTGTCCGTGCTCAGGCAGATCAACTTGTCTACGCCGTTAGCGATCGCCGATTCAATGACATGGTGGCTGCCCATCACATTGGTCTGCACCGCCTGCATCGGGAAAAATTCGCAGGAGGGAACCTGTTTGAGTGCTGCGGCATGAAAAACATAATCAACACCTTTCATCGCATTATCGACACTTTCACGACTGCGCACATCGCCAATGTAAAACTTGACCCTGTCATTCTTCAGCGCGATTCGCATCTGTTCCTGTTTCATTTCATCACGGCTGAAAATGCGTACTTCCCGGAAGCCTTCATGCATGATCCTGTCCAGGAATGCATGGCCGAAAGAGCCGGTACCGCCGGTAATGAGAATAACTTTATCCCTGAAATCACTCACAAATAAACTCCACTTGTTAATCCATATAAGCAGGAAGCATTGTCACATCTGCTTATGATGCGGGCTCTTGCCCGCTCAAAATAGTTTTTCCTTCCAGCAAGCCCGAATAAACCTGTCGCTGCCGGAGTAAATACACTTATAGATGCCCTGCTTCCTTACTCCTGCCAAACAATAGCTTGTCCAGAAACAGCGGAAGGGCAATGAGCATCGAAAACTTCATAAAGACAGCGACACGACTCAACTCCCGCGGCAGCAGGTAGCGCCATACTTCCCGAGCCTCCGCCCTGACAACAGGATCATTTCTGTTCACCATGTAGTGGAATACCAGTTTTCCCCACAGCTGCTTCTGCTCACCCACGCCTTCATAATAGCGGATGTTTCTGGACATGAAATAACGCATGCGTGGCTCGTTGCCACTGCACATGCCTGTACCCGCCTGGTTCCACTGATAGATCTTCGCCGGGGTATGCATACCTCGAAAGCCACGATCAAGCGCGCGCATCCAGAAGTCACCATCCTGAAAGTCGTACGAATAACACTGGCGATATCCGTCGATAGCCCGCCAAAGTTTTTTTCTGCACGGGCTGTGGCCAAGCATAATCCAGTTTTCAACCAATCGCTTCGGAACAAGCCAGCCATTTTTATCGCATAGTACACTGGTATCGATGATATGTCGGTTGCCTGCATCAACATCAACCCAGATATAGTTGCCAAAGACAAAATCTGCCTCGGGGTGTTTTTCAAAGGCAGCGCGAATGTCCGCAATTGCAGTTTGGGGAAACTCGTCATCCTCGTCGAGCATGGCAACAATTTCACCTTTTGCAGCCTTGATCCCGGCATTGCGGCCTGCCGACAAGCCACCATTTTTCGCTCTCCAGATCACCCGGGCAACACCCTGCTCCTCAAAACGCCTGCAAACAGCATTCGTCGTTTCGCAAGGGGAGCAATCATTGACCACAATGGTTTCAAAACCACGATCGGTTTGCCCTGCCAGGCTATCAATCGCCCGCTGCAGTAGTTCACCGCCTTTGTAAGTGCTTATAATCACGCTGATTAGCTCTGTTGAACTGGAGGGCATAACTCTTACCAAACCAACATTATATTCTGACCCACGAGTCCGGAATCAGATCACTCGTGTCAGCTGAAAAATTATTAAACCAGGCTGCAGGTGCAACCACTACCTTATCCGGATTCATATTCAGCCATGCCCCCCACCAACTAAATGAGCTGTTGGCAATAATGTGATCACGGCAATGCCTCATCAGTTCCATATCCCATTCACAGCTGTCAGCACTGTTGCATGTAACATATGTCATTGGGAACCGGCACTTCAAATGATCACGCGTCCACTCCGGGTCATCTGAAAAAACAAAGAAATGTGGATCGTCTACTTTCGATCCAATTAACGCTATTGCCTTTTCGTAATACTCAAGTCCGCATGTACCATGTGAATGATTGGTCAGCGGGTTGCTGACATAGTCACCCCTGCGAACATGCAGACTGACTGAATGGCACTGGCGTATTTTTTCCAGCATGGCGCCATTTGCCTGATCCGCCTTATCAACAAGAGAAAAGTCATCCAGCAGCTTCTGCCGGATGGGCATAAAATACTTCTCGCTTTGCCAGTACCCCTGCACATAGGTGTTACGGGGTGCTTGTAGCACACGGCTGTTATAAACCATCAGCGCCTGCTTCCCCGGTGGCTCATCCGAAACAGAGACGATCCCCCGGTATAATCCCCAACGAACCAAACGGTCGAGCAGAGGCCGATCCAGTGCAAAAATCGGGGTGTTCGTATATGCCTCGATCTCTTTTTCTGTTGCCACCTGGCCATTAACCTGAAATCGATCCAACATAAAATCGCGCAAGATATCATGCTGATAAAATGACAGGTCGAACTTCAACTCGACGTCATGCAGCAACGACAGCCTTCTGCCGAGTGCATACTGGAACATCTGGTTACCAAGCCCGCCGGTAAACTGAACAATAATCATTCAGGAAGCCTCTCTGCCCTGGTTACCTGTTTTCCCAGGTGCTCTTCTTTACAAAGATCGTGTTAATCCCTGTATCCGCATAAACCATATAGCCTCTGGCAGTCAGAAAGTCGACGATCTCGCTGTTTTTTCCGGCTATCCCTTTCATTTCAAACACAACTGTCTCGCAACAGATCACTGTCGGCGACCATGTATCAAAGTCGATACTGCGAAAAATAGGCCCCTCAAAGCCTTCGACATCAATACTGAGAAAATCCGGCAAGTGGCCACCTGGCAGGTGACGCTCGAATACCTGCTGCACAGTGGTTACCGGAATTTTCTTTATCTCCCTGATAGCATAGCCGTATTCACGCTCGATACGCTTTGCTTCCGACTCGGAGAATGTACTCAATGACGGCGGATCTATGATAAAAAAGTCCATCTCGCCGGCTTCCTCCATGATGCCGACATTCAGGTTGACATCATGCTTTCTGTACTCGAGAAACGGCGCCATCAGTAAGGGATTCGCCTCGATATTAATTCCCCTGCTGCCATGCTCATAAAACCAGGCCGTGTTACTCAACTCAAACGGATGGTGCGCCCCGATATCAATATAGGACGGATTGGAGACGCCCAGCGCATTAAAGACATGACGGATAATCATATCCTCACCGGACTGGGAGTAGGAGGTTTTAGGCGAATGCAGCACCCGTTCCATCACGACAGACAACAGATACTTACGCATCCCCGCCTTGATACCTCTCAGGTTATTCAATAACTGTTTATGAATCATATCATTCCTTGGGAGCAAACCAATATGGCCCCCGAATACAGAGTTGTGTTATTACCTTTTCCGGAAAAACCGACTGCAGCTAAAGACCGGCCTTGCGTTTATACCTGCTGAGTCGCGTTCGAAGCTGTATATAGGCCCCATAACAGGATTTCTCAAACGGCTTGAAAACCATCCACTGCATTGACTCTTTCTGTTGCCCGGAAAGAATTTGATAAAGCTGTTTTTTCTGTTTCATATCCAGATCTTCACTGACCCTGATGGTCTTGCGAAACCCGTGATAATAATTCCTCAGCAACTTATAAAGCCTTAGCTTGTTACTCAGCGCCTTATCGATTTCCTGATTACCCACCGAGTCGGGCTGCTGCGAGGTATGCGTGAGAATCACTCTCTCGATTGCCAAATTGCCTCGGCTCAACAAATAAAACACAAACAGTATATCAATCGCCCATGGCATGATTTTCCCGCTTTGTTTTCCGATCACACTGCGCCATGCAGCGAGCGCCGTTTCCCTGCTCATCAGGCCGTAAATAATATTCGCCTTGCCGTGCTCGACAGGCTGAAGCAGAAACTGCTTCAGCCGCGTGTATAAATCGTCGGACGGAAGTTCGAGCAGATAGTCGTTATACCTGTCTGTCACATTTCCCGTAGCCGTATCGTGAACATCGAAGAAAGAGAATGCAACCGAGGCACTTTCATCCTTTTCAAGCAGTTCAAGCATGGCATGGATATACTCCGGCTCCCATGCATCATCGTCCGCCGCCCACATAAAATATGCGCCTGCAGACTGCTCAAGCAGGTAACCGAAATTATTCACCGCGCCGATATTTTTTTTCTGCCGGTAGTAGCGCACTCTCGGGTCTTTCCCGATAAACTCCCGCACCACCTGTTCCGTCGCATCACCGGGGCTACAATTATCCGAAACGATAATCTCAAGATGACGATAGGTCTGTCGGGTTATGCACTCCAGAGTTCGCCGCAACCCTTCCGGACGGCTATAGCTGGGGATACCGACCGAAACCAGCGGCTGTTGTTGCATAATGCTCACTTCAAATCTTCACTGAAACAATCCGGCGCTGCTGACCTCAGGCCACCCGTTTCAGGAAGCCATCAGGTGCTACGGTGATCAGCACCTTATTTTCGATAGCCTTGTCGATCTCGAATTCGGGATGGCTCTTCAGGTATTCCCATACAGCGGTTTTCGGGTTGTCACCCTTGCCCCAGGGGCGGTCGGACGGGCACTCCTCTGCCGTGTCCTCAACAATGGTATCGTAAACAACACAATAGCTGCCCGCCGTTACCAGACCGGCATAGGCATTCAACTCAGCCAGCACATGCTCGTGCGTATGGTTCGAATCAAGGAACACCAGCACCCGCTGCTTGCCGCTTGCCATTTCGTGAATGCGCCCGACAATTTCCGGCGCAACGCTGGAACCCTCGATCATCGTAATGCGCCTGAACATCGGATGCTCCTCGATCGCCTGCCTGTTATGCGGGCGAATATCGATATCGATGCCAACAACTGCTGCATCCGGGTTACCACCGCAGGCGGCGTTCAACTCCAGCATCGAGGCGGAAAAGATCAGCGAACCGCCGTGGGCTATACCCGTTTCAATTATCAGATCCGGCTGCACATTCCAGATAATCTCCTGCATTGCCGCCATATCCTGCGGATACTGGATGATCGGTCGACCCAACCAGCTGAAGTTGTAGGAGTACTGAGGCTTCAACGATGCACGCATAAAACCGGCTGCACTGGCCTTCAATTCCTCATTATGGCCGTTTTCCTCAACACGCACTTCGACCTCTTGCTTAAAACTCATGATGATCCACCTTGATATAATGGTATTTATTTTTCGACTGCCTGACGATTTCGTCGAAATAATTCGAGTTCATAACGAACATATTCGCCGACTCCGACAACGATTCCATGGCCGCCTCGGGCGACAACACCTGTAACCCGGTAACGGCAATGTATTTATTCTGTTTGGCCGGGTTGATATCGATGATCATATCCACCGGAGAACCTGCACGTTGCATGTACAGGGCAAAGGTCACCCCTTTGGAGGCTCCGCCCCATATTGCATGCTGCCTGCCCGGTTGCTGCAGAATACGGCCGGACCAGGCATCGATATCGGCAAGAAAATCAGCAGGAAACTCGAGCGATTCGCCCCTGCCCAACTGCGGTGTCCGTAACGTAGCCAGCTCGGCTACTACATAGAGATACTGACCGCCGAATATATGCCCTGCCTCAACTACATTACCGAACATACGATAAAAATCGTCCAGACGAAAATAGTTCACATGTTCATAAAACAGATCAAACCAGGCTCGCGAGCTACATATCCAGTCAAAGCACGGAACCTCAATATAAATCAGCCCCTGCCCGCCATTGGCTTCGGCCACCTGAGCCAGAAACTCGACAGGATTAACCATATGCTCGAGAACATGGCGCAGGATAATACCATCCCCTTTAATACCGACGCCGGGTTCAAAACAGACCGGTAACACATCGGGACTATCACCTTCATAGGCCGGGTCCACACCGGTCACGCGGTGCCCCTGATGTTTCAGGTGTTCAAGAAAATAGCCTTTGCCGCAACCTACCTCAATCAGCGATTTATCATGAAAGTGGCGACCAATAATCTCCGTTACATCCTGCAGGTGATACTGAAACACACCGGAGTGTGCCTGTTCATTCTGGTAGTCACTGTCATAGACCAGTAGCGACGGGTCAAACGCGGCATTGAATATCAAGCCACTATCCATGTCCTGTACCAGCACCAGGTCGCCCGTCGGGCATGACTGTGCGGCGGCAGCCGTTGCAAACATCTTGTTCTGAAAAACCGGCAGCTTTGCTGTTCGAAAAATCTCCCGTTGACTCAAAATATCTCCAGCAGTGTATCTGGGTTTCGGCGGCCGAAATTGAGCAACCGCAGTTCGAAATCGCTCATTCGCAAATCTGCAAATGCGGTACAGCCGTCACGAAGCGCCCACCCCACTGATTGACAGCCTTATTATGCTCCATCACCTCATCGGCTATATTCCACGGTAAAATCAGAATAAAGTCCGGCTTTTGATCATGGATATGTTCCGGCGCGAGAATAGGAATATGGCTGCCGGGCATAAATTTATTCTGCTTGGCGGCAGCTGCATCGCATACAAACGGCAGCAGGTCGGGCTTGACACCTGCATAATTAAGCAATGTATTACCCTTGGCCGCAGCACCATAAGCGGCAACCGTTTTCCCCGAGCGCTTCTGCTCAATCAAAAACGACAACAAATCGTTTTTCACACGATCTGCCTTGGGCTGGAAAGCCAGGTAGACATCCAGTCCTCGCATGCCGGCAGCAAGCTCTGCAGCCAGAACGGCATGCACGGCAGCACGGACCTCGAAACCGGCATCAGCATGGCAACCGTAAACCCGCAGACTGCCTCCGTGGGTAGGCAGCTGCTCCACATCATATACAACCAAACCTGCGCGTTCAAAAATGCGCTGTACGCTATACAGCGACAGATAGGAATAGTGTTCATGGTAAACCGTATCGAACTGGTTAAGCTGAATAAGGTTGAGCAGGTGTGGAAATTCCAGTGTGATTGTGCCGCCCGGCTTCAACGCAGTTTTTAGCCCCATGGTGAAATCATTGATGTCAGGGACATGGGCATAGACATTATTGCCCAGAATCAGGTCAGCCTGCTTATCTTCGGCAACAAGATTCTCAGCCAGTGACTGACCGAAAAACTCCCTCATCACAGGGATATTCAGTTGCTCTGCTGCATCGGCAGTACTGGCTGTCGGCTCAACCCCCAGACAGGGAACGCCCGCCTCGACAAAATTGCGCAGCAGGTAGCCATCGTTTGATGCCACTTCGATCACAAAGCTCTCTTCATCCAAATGCAGTCGGTCGCTGATCATATCGCAGTAGTCGGCGGCATGTTGCATCCAGCCGGATGAGGTCGATGAGAAATAGGCGTAGTCTTTAGTAAACAGCTCATCCGAACGCGCATAATCCTCGGTCTGAACCAGCCAGCAGCTATCACAAACATGCAGCTTCAACGGAAAATAGAGCTCAGGCGCATGCAAATCCGCCGGGTTTAGATAGGCATTGGATGGCGGCGCAAATCCCAGATCGAGAAAAACATGCTGCAGTGGCAACTTACAGTGACGGCATTTCATTATAAACTATTTCCTGAAGTTCAAGTATTGGTTAGCAGGTATCATCTATTGCAGGCGGGTATGATGGTAGCATTTATCTCGGCTAACACTCGCCATCATGGGAACTGAATGGACTGACAATGTTGCTCTGCAACCGCGAATTGGCCGCAAAGCAACCTCATCTCCACACCTTCCATGGCGCACTGCCGGAAGACCACAGCTCTTCAAGTTGCGTCTTGTCGCGCAGCGTATCCATGGGCTGCCAGAAACCGTGGTGCCGGAATGCTGCCAGCTCGCCCTCTGATGCCAGCCCCTTCAGCGGTTCGAGTTCCCATGAGGTCGCATCTCCTTCGATACGTTCAAGTACTTTTGGTGAAAGCACGAAGAAGCCGCCATTGATCCATCCGCCATCGCCATGCGGTTTCTCTTCGAAACAGCCTACCTTGAGCTCATGCGTGATCTCCATGGAACCGAAACGCCCGGGTGGTTGCACAGCTGTGACCGTAGCCTGACAGCCCTGCTCCTGGTGAAAACGGATCAATTCGCTGATATCGACATCGCTGACTCCGTCGCCGTAGGTGAAACAGAACGCTTCGTCATCCAGATACTCACCGACTCGTTTCAATCGACCACCGGTCATCGAATTATCGCCAGTGTCGACAAGCGTTACTTTCCAAGGCTCGACCGCATTCTGGTGCACTTGCATCGAGTTATCATTCATATCGAAGGTTACATCCGACATATGCAGGAAATAGTTGGCAAAATACTCTTTTACCATATAACCCTTGTAACCCAGGCAGATAATGAATTCATTGATACCGTGGGCACTGAATACCTTCATGATATGCCAAAGTATTGGCTTACCTCCAATCTCAATCATTGGCTTGGGCCTAAGGTGCGTCTCCTCACTGATTCGAGTTCCCAAGCCACCTGCAAGAATAACTGCTTTCATGCTAAGGCCTTTTTCCTTGACTTACAGATGTTTCCCAAACCAGTTGAGGACGAACCACACCGGGTAAGTCCCCATGATAATCGCCTCTTGCAGAGTCCCCTGATGCATTGTCCACTACTTCAAAGGCAACCACATCCTGCTCATAAAAATGTACGCACTGCGGTTCAAACGTGGTCAGAGCCACACCTACAAGCATCGTTCCTTCAGCCAACAAGTTCCCGGGGATCCACGCCGTGCTCTTATAGCGCCCAAGCTCCTTGGGCAGGTCACAGTGTTCAGATTTGTTATCTATTGAGATAAAAGCGTATACACCCTCACTGTTAAAAAAATGACAGTTTGGCTGAAGCACATGACCTGACTTCAACACTTCGTACTCTACCTCAATGCCAACTGGCTTATGAATATCGACCCGTTCGGAGGTAATGCCGTCCTCAGAACAGACCCTGACACTTAAAAGTCGAGCCACATCATCGCCCGGAGCCGTGGCAGAATCATCCCACCGGGCCCATGCCCCGGTCCCCGTACCCTCCTGCAAATAGCTTTTAATAACGTGGTGAACTGGGCCATCGGCAACAACACCGCCCTGATTCAACAGTATTGCCCGATTACATAAGCGACTGATGGTGCCCATATTATGGGAGACAAACAGTACCGTTCGCCCCTGCTTGCCAACTTCCTGCATCTTTCCCATACACTTCTTCTGGAAAGTTGCATCACCAACGGCGAGCACTTCATCAACAATCAATATTTCCGGTTCAAGGTGCGCAGCCACGGCAAATGCAAGACGCACATACATGCCTGATGAATATCGTTTCACCGGTGTGTCGAGAAACTTCTCCACCTCGGCAAATGCAACGATCTCATCGAATTTTGACTGAATCTCCTTACGCGACATACCGAGAATAGCGCCGTTGAGATATATATTCTCTCGTCCGGTCAGTTCCGGGTTGAAGCCTGTTCCTACCTCCAGCAGGCTGGAGACGCGTCCATTGAGCTCAATTCTGCCCGTACTCGGATCAGTAATACGGGATAGAATTTTGAGAAGCGTGGACTTGCCTGCACCGTTCTTACCGATAATTCCGACTACCTCACCCTGCTGAATATCAAAACTGACATTCCGTAGGGCCCAGAACTCCTCGGCCACTTCCTCTTGCATGGAGCGTCCCGTCAGACGCTGCAATCCCCGTTTGAACGGGTTGGTCAGATTTTTTGAGCTGACGATATGTCCAAGCTGGTATTTCTTCGAAACGCCTTCAACCTTAATCATAGACATAATGGCAGCCTCCGGCTGAGTGGAAAGTTGTAAGTTGCAGGTTGAATGTTTGCAGACAATTGCGATGAGCTTTCAACTTTCAACCTATAACTTTGAACTGACCTGCTAACTTTCAACTTGTAACTACCCCTACACCACATCTGCAAAATTCTTCTCGACACGCGTAAAATAGAAAAGCCCGACCACCAAAAAGAGAATGCTGAATCCAACCGAGTAGAACAGGCTTATCCAGTTCATGGGCTGCTCAAGAAGAATCGAACGAAAACAGTTAATGTATCCATACATCGGGTTGAAATCGAGCAGCCAGCGCCATTTTTCTGATACAACTTCAGCCGGATACATAACAGGCGTCAGGTACATCCAGAACGTAGTAATATAGCTCAGTACCATGCCGAAGTCGCGAACCTTGACTATGATGGCTGAGAAAATCATACCAATGCCAACACTCAGGCAGGCAATTCCGAGCATCACAACAGGAATTAACAGCGATGACACCGAAGGATAGAATCCGTAGTACATCATTAACAAAAACAGCACAAACAATGCGATTAGAAAATCAACCATGCCGCTGCCCAAACTTGAAAGGGGAATCCATAGCCGCGGAAAATACACCTTTGTAACAATGGATTGGTTGGCCACCAAGCTGTTACCTGCCCTGCCCAATGCACCCTGGAAAAAGCTCCATGGCAGAATCCCAGCCATGACAACCAGCTGATAAGGCACATCTCCGGTCAGCGAATCAAAACCAGCCAGCTTTCCGAATATGACAGTAAATACAACCATTGACATGATCGGTTGAAGTGCCGCCCAGGAAAAGCCGAGCAGCGTCTGCTTATATCGCACCTTGATATCCCGGGAGGTAAAAGCCCACAACAAACCACGATAGTGCCACAGCTCATGCCAGCGCACAGGAATCCAGCCCGTACGGGGCCTGATTACCGTTCTGTGTTTACGTAAATCTGTTGCTGAATCGTTCAAGGAATTCACTCCGTTCATAAGTTACAGGTAATGCGGTTGAAAGTTGAAAGTAAAATGCAGTAAAGGCTCTAACTTTCTACTTTCTCGCTTGAAACTTTCAACTTTTTCATATGCCATTTCCACGCGGTTTCTATGATGGTTTCCAGAGCGCCAAGGGTCGGCTGCCAGCCCAGCTCTCTCGATATCACCGCAGCATCGCCGGCTAAAGCAGGCGCATCACCCGGGCGCCGGGGACCGTATTGAACAGGTATCTCTTTACCCGTCACGCTAGCTGCAACCTCGATAAGCTCCCTGATGGAGTAACCCTTGCCATTGCCCAGATTGTAAGCCCGGCTTTGCTCACCGCGCAACAAAGCCTGCAACGCCAGCAGGTGCGCATTCGCCAGATCGGTCACATGTATATAATCCCGTATACAGGTGCCATCAGGCGTATCGTAGTCCGTACCGTTGATCATAATTGAATCCCTGACGCCTGCTGCGGCATCCAGAACCAGCGGTATCAGATGCGTTTCAGGTTCGTGATCCTCACCAATCTCGCCATCCGGATCTGCTCCGGCCGCATTGAAGTAGCGCAAGGCTACAAAACGGAGGCCGTAGGCAGAATCATAGTCCTTGAGGATACGCTCTACCATCAGTTTGGAGGCGCCATAAGGGTTGATCGGTTGCTGAGCATGCGTTTCCGGAATCGGGATGACTTCGGCTTCGCCATAGGTGGCGCAGGTGCTGGAAAACACGATTTTATTCACGCCGTGCCTGCGCATGGCATCCAGCAGATTCAACGTACCGGCAACATTGTTGCGATAATATTTGCCCGGCTCTCCGACCGATTCTCCGACATAGGCATAGGCGGCAAAGTGCATGACAGCGGCGAAATCGTACCGGGCAAACACTTCATTCAGCCGCGTTTCATCGGCCAGATCACCGCGCTCAAACGGGCCCCACTGCACCGCCCATTCATGGCCATAAACCAGATTATCAAACACCACCGGCGTATAGCCAGCTTTTGCCAACGCTTTGCAGGCATGACTGCCGATATATCCGGCTCCGCCGGTGACTAAGACATAAGACATCAGTTGTAAGTTCCAGGTTGAAAGTTGAAAGTTGGAAATTCCAGATTGAAAGTGGAAAGTTTCAAGTTGTTAAACATGGATATTTTTCCATTGGTTACCGACATTCAATTGTTTCCCCTGATTTGCTACTTTCAACATGCTACTTTCTACTTTCAACAGGACTCTTTATTACTGCGTAGGTATCTTATCAGAGAGGCGATCATCCGGCTGATTTCAGATACTTCGCTGATCAACTTTCCAGACTGCGCCATATCAAGATAACCCTGATCGGTTGCGATATAGAGCTGACATCTGAGTTCGCCGGCCGAACCTTTGGCGATAGTCAGAAAACGCGAAAACTCTTTAGCACCGCCACGCTCAAATCCCTCAGCGATATTGGACATGATGGATACGGATGAGCGACGAATCTGATCCTTCAAACCATAATCTCTGGAAAAGTCATCCAGCCTGGTCAGCGCATATACCTCATTGGTAAGCTCACGAGCCTTTTTCCATGCATCGATATCTTCAAAGCGTTCAAAGCTGCTCATTAACTAATATTCCAAAGTTCCAGGTTGAAAGTTGAAACCTGTAAACTTGTCACTTTCAACTTTCCAGCTCGTTACCATTAATTTGCTACTTGTAACTTTGAACTTTTCAACTCCGCCTCTACCAGGCGCCGGATCAACTCTGCGAAATGAACTTCCGCTTTCCAGCCCAGACGCTCAAACGCTCTGGAAGGATCGCCTTCGCTGAACATCAGGTCCGACGGACGATAGAGCGACTCATCCACCTCAACATGTTCACGCCAGTCGAGGTCCAGTGTCTGAAATACCAGTGCGACAAACTCTTCCAGCGAATGGCTCTCGCCAGTGGCAATAACGATGTCCTCCGGTGAATCCAGCTGCAACATGCGCCACATGGCATCGGCATACTCCGGTGCCCAGCCCCAGTCGCGACGGATAGCCATATTTCCCAGCCGTAGCTTATCTTTGCTGCCGCCGGCGATACTGCACGCTGTAGCGACAATCTTACGGGTTACAAATCGGGCGGGTCTGAGCGGAGACTCGTGATTAAACAGGATACCCGAGCAGGCATGCAAGCCGTAGGCCTCCCGGTAGTTGGCCGTAGCCCAGAAGGCTGCCGCTTTGGCTGCAGCATAGGGACTTCGCGGGTGAAATGGTGTGGCCTCGTGACTGGGAGCGCCTTCGCGGACAGCACCGAAACATTCGCTGGAGCCGGCATTGTAGAGCCGTATCGGAGCATTGAGATAGCGCATTACTTCCAGTACCTGCAAGCTGCCAAGGGCAATGCTCTCCATGGTCTCCATAGGCTGCGAAAAAGAGAGACCAACCGATGTCTGCCCGGCCAGATTATATATTTCATCCGGCTCAACCTGGGTAATCACCTGCAACAGATTCCTGAAGTCGACCAGCGAGGCCGAGTGCAGTGACACCTGATCAGCAATACCTAGTTTGCCAAGGTTAGTGAATGAACGACTGTCTACATCGCGTGATGTGCCATGCACCCGGTAACCTTTTTTCAACAGCAGGTCGGCCAGATAGCAGCCGTCCTGACCGGAGATACCGAGAATCAGAGCTGTTTTCATAAATACAGTTGAAAGCTGAAAGTTGAAAGTTGAAAGTCAGCCGACTTGCAACCTGTAACTTGTAACTTGCAACTATTAACTTTCATCTTTCTTCTCCGCATCTTCGCCGTAATCGTGACTGTAGTAGCCGTATTTGCTGCCATAGCCACCGTAGCCGCCATACGTGCCGCCATATCTGCCATACTTCTTATAGCCATAGCCGCCGTAAACAGATGAAACCTTGAAGCCGTTGAATATCACACCAACCGGCTTGATATGTACGGTATTAAGCTGGGTAATGGCACGCTGCACCGCATCAATCGGCGCATGATTCGCGCGCACAACAAGGAACAGGCCATCAACCTTCGGTCCGAGCAACACGGCATCGGTTACTACCAGCACCGGCGGCACGTCAAGCAGGATCATCTCGTACTCTTCCTTGATCTCTTCAAGGAAAGCGCTCATCGATTTGGAGCCGAGCAATTCGGACGGATTGGGCGGAATCGAGCCTGAGGAAATTACGCTTAGATTTTCGACCGTTGTCGGCATCGCCAGTTCATGCCAATCCTGGCTGTGAATCAGGATATCACTCAACCCAGAATGGCGCTCCAGTCCGAAATATTCATTCACACGCGGCTTGCGCATATCGCAATCGATCAGCAACGTCTTCAAGCCGGAATTAGCCATGGTGACAGCGATATTGCAGGTCGTTGTCGTTTTGCCCTCGCCCGGCACAGCACTGGTCATAATCAGTGTTTTGATCGTTTTCTCCAGGTTGGCAAACTGGATATTGGTTCTCAAACTTCGATAGGCCTCGCTCTCCGGCGAGCGGGGCTTGGACATCGTGATCAGGCTGTTACGGTTACCCGCCTCACTCGCACTGAACGGCAGTGTACCGAATACCGCCAGACCTGACTTGCTTTCCAGCTCCGCCAGACTCTTGATCGTGCGGTCCATATTCTCACGCAGGAATGCGACACCAAGGGCGAGGGCCAAAGCAGCCAGCAACGCCTTGATTGCATCATTAAAGCGGTTGGGCAGGATCGGCCTAAACGGCACCTCAGCCGGCTCAATGACACGCACATCGGAGAGCAGGATCGCCTGATCAATGCTATCCTGCTGCTTGCTCTCAAGCACTCGTTGCAGCAGTGCCGTCAGCGCAGTCGATTGCCCCTTGCGCTCCAACGCCCTTCTCAATGCCTCGGCATTGCCGGCCTTCTGCTCCCGCTTCGTCTCCAGTAGTTCCTGATTCATGCGCTGCTTAAGAAATGCAATTTTCTGTTCAAGTGACGAATTGACCCGCTTACGCAACTCCTTGACCTGCCCCTTGAGGATATCGATTTCACGGTCGAGCTTGACCACTTCGGGAAATTTATCGGTAACCCCCCGGCGCAACAGTGTGCGTTTGGCCTGCAACTTACTGATTTTTGAACTTAATTCGCTAAACGCAGCACTCATGCTTTCAGGCACATCAAGCACCTGCATGGCTGCCTCTAGCTTGTCATCGCTGATCCCGGCCAGATAATCCAAAATAAAACGGGTCTGCTTAATTTCTCCATACGCTTCGGCCCAGCGTTTGCTTAATCCCTCAACCTGACCGAGCAACACCTCACCCTGCATATCCTGCATCAGATTGGACGAGTTGGTATTGGCATGCAATTCGTTCAGGTCGCTCTGCACCCGCTGCTGGATCTTGTCGAGAAAGTCGATTTTTTTCTGCAAGCGACCGCCTTTGAACGCGATCTCCTCATCGCCGTAAACCGAGGCCAGGGCTTTGAGTACCGCTGCAGATCTGTAACGGTCATTATCGGTAAAAGTGACGTACAACATATCGCTACTACTCTGCGAAGCGCTCAAGCGCGCACGAATACCCTTGGCTATGGGCTCCGCCGGCCGATTGCCAATGCTGTAGACAGTTCCTACAGGACCATGCCAGCTACTGATCGAGAGCTTGAAACCATCGAGTTCCACCTCTCTGCCCTGAACCGTATCCAGAGCATGACCGGTCAGCGGGTTTTCAATGCGGAAATGCCCCTCATCAAGAAAAGTAATCACCAGAGAATCATAGGCTTTGTCTGCTGGCGGTAAAAATTCGCCCAAATCAACATGGGTCAGCGGCACATCCATGCCGATGACCCCCTTGATACGATCCCGGATCTTCATCCACAGTGAGCGCCCCGCCACCAGCGTGGTAACGCGGTCCAGCTTCAACTCTTTGACAATACGCACCGCCACCGGCAACGACTTGATGACTGCAATCTTTGAATCGAGTTTGTCCTGCTGCTGAAAGCCGGGGAAGCCGCCCCTGCCCATCTTCATGCCTGCATTATTGCTCATCGCCGTATCTTCACTCTGGAACTGCACCGTCATGGCGGACATGTAAACCGGGGTCTTGGAGAGCGACCACAACATGCCTGCAACAAACACAACCAGAGTGATCGCCAGAATAACCCAGCGCTGGCGTACCGCCATATCAAGGTAGTCTTCCAAACTGCGTTCGGTCTGTGCGGAGATCATTTCATTCATCATATTCATATCGTGATCACCACAACCTGCCCTTGCCGATCGAATAGATGGCCATGGTCTGCAGCAGCGTATTCAGACTCGGCGTAATCTCTGTCAGCACATCGTTAACCTTGCCAATAAACGAGTTCGGTACATAAATAATATCGCCTGCCTGCAGCACAATGTTCTGCCGCCCGTCACCCTCTTCCAGCGCAGCCAGATCGATGGTGCGCATCATCGGGTTATTCAAGCCACCGCGAATCACCTTGATCTGGTCTTTCAGGGCTGTATTGGTGACATATCCGGCCTGGGTCAGTGCATCAACAAGGCTCAACTGCCCCTTATAAAGCGGCACAATCGTCGGAGAACCAACCTCACCCAGCACGAACACTTTCTGATCGCGATTGCTCGGCAAATAGAGGATGTCGCGGTCGGTAAGCATCACATCGGTACGCCTGTCACCCACCTCCATCAGTCGGTGGAAGTTGACATCCATAAATTTCCCATCGCGGATCATGTAGGCACCCGACCAGTTTACATTGGCTGAGAGCACATCCAGTTGCAGCATCGCTTCAAACAACGAGACCTTGCCGCGAATCGGCACAACACGGGAGATCGACTCGCCTGTATCATTCTTTGCCGCAGCAGCCAGATTGTTCACCTTGTTTGATTTCCTGCTGCCGGTCGTACTACCAATAGAGCCGCCACCAACAATGCCACCCATGCCGTAGGCACCGGCAAGGGTGCTCATTGCCGAACTCAACTGCTGCTGCGCCTGGCTATTCGCACCGAAGGATTGCGCCTTGTTACCGCTGACCATGCCTGCGCGTTGAAAGATATCGAGATCACCGATCAGGAACAGCTTCTTGCTGGCATAATCGGCAATATTCAGATCCAGCTGCGGATTGCGGATATAGGTTGAATACTTCTCTGTCAGCACCTGCTGAGCCTCAACCAGCGTCATGCCGGCCAGTTTTACATTGCCAACATAAGGAGCGAAGATCGTACCGTTTTCCTTGATCGCTGCGGTACGGGAGAGCTTGTCATAGCCCCATATAGTTACCGTAACCTCATCGCCAGGACCCAGAAGATAAGAGCCACTCGGCAGATTGGCCTTGCCAAGCATACCCCCGATCTTTTCCATATCCAGAGAGGATGATTTCTTCTGGAAAGCATCCCCGCTACGCACCATCGAGCCGTCGGGACGCTCCCAAAGAGCGGTGTCATCATCCACCGGCTTCTGCGTAGAAGCAGCTGCCACCTTCCCTGGCTGCCAACCGGTAGACATCGCAGCGCACCCGCTCATCGTAAACAGCGCCACAACGCTAAAAACAATTGTCGCAAAGCTATGACGCACTCTGCAAGCAGTTACCGGTACTTTCTGCTGGTGATTATTATTCATTCTACAACCTCTTTAATCATCGGCGCGAGAACCTTGCTTGCCGCTTCGACATGCAATGCAATCTCTTGCGCACACACATTAAAATCCTGCTGACTCTTCCTGTAGGGATCGGCGACATCTTTTCCCTTCATCGCACCCTGTGAAAAATGACTGATGAGAAACACGCGCCCGTACATATGCGGATATTTCGTTTGCAAGTGTTCCTTTTGATTCTTCTCCATGACAAAAACCATATCCGCCGCCTCCAGCTGCGGACGAAACAGCTGCCTGCCCCGGTGAGCGGAGATGTCCACCCCGTATGCTTTCGCAGCCTGCTGCATCTCTTTTGCAGCAGGATCCCCGACCAGCGCGCCCAGCCCTGCAGAATCAATGGATGCTTTCGGCAGCGCCTTAGCCAGCAGAGCCTCCGCAAAAGGCGAACGGCAGATATTACCAACACACAAAACAAGAATACGGTTAATCAGAGATCTCCCTGCCAGCAACCACGCCGCTGTCTGTCACAAATGTATCAGAAAAATAACGGATTGTTTTTTCCAGGCCCTCTTTAAGCGCAACGTTGGGCTGCCACCCCAGGCTGCTACGAGCCAACGTGATATCAGGCTGACGCTGGGTAGGGTCATCCTGCGGCAGGGGTCTCAAAACAATCGTCGAAGTTGAACCTGTCATGGCGATGATCTGCTGTGCCAGCTCAAGGATTGTGAACTCCACCGGATTACCCAGATTGACCGGGCCGGTAAAATCATTATCTGTAGCCATCAGGCGGACGAAGCCGTCAACCAGGTCATCAACAAAACAGAAGGAGCGCGTCTGGCTGCCGTCACCGTAAATGGTAATCGGCAAGCCCTGAAGGGCCTGCATAATGAAATTGGAAACGACACGCCCGTCATTCGGATGCATGCGCGGACCGTAGGTGTTGAAAATGCGAGCCACCTTGATATTCAGCCCATGCTGTCGGTGGTAGTCGAAAAACAGCGTCTCGGCACAGCGTTTACCCTCATCGTAACAGGAACGAATGCCGACCGGGTTTACGTGACCCCAGTAGCCTTCGGTCTGGGGATGCACTTTCGGATCGCCGTAGACCTCGGAGGTCGAAGCCTGAAAAATCTTTGCCTTGGTTCGCTTGGCCAGTCCCAGCATGTTGATAGCGCCGTGTACGCTGGTTTTAGTCGTCTGTACCGGATCAAACTGATAATGCACCGGTGATGCAGGACAAGCCAGGTTATAGATCTCATCGACCTCCACATAGAGAGGAAACGTAACATCGTGTCGCATCATTTCGAAATGCGGGTTTTGCATCAGATGAACAATATTATCCTTGCTGCCGGTAAAAAAATTATCCACACACAATACGTCATGGCCGTCATTTAACAGCCTCTCACACAGATGTGAGCCTAGAAAACCGGCGCCGCCGGTTACCAAAATGCGTTTTCGAATCATATCAGGCATCGGTCAGAACCTCGTGAGTGGTGAATAGTAAAGCATAAGTAGCCATTGGCGAGAACTGATCAAGTTTCACTATTCCCGGTTAATGGCATGCTCCGTCCTATTGAATAATAGGTGATGCCGTGTTTCCGCATCCGTGACGGTTCATACAGATTACGTCCATCGAATATTACAGGCTCCGACATTGAATCTCCGATCAGATCAAAATCCATCGCCCGGAAATGCTGCCATTCGGTGACGATCACCAGCGCGTCGACATCACACAAGGCCGCTTCGGCCGTCTCCATCAGAGCAAGATCAGAGCGCGATCCATAGATACGCTGACACTCCTGCATGGCCTCCGGGTCGTAGGCCTGTACCTTTGCTCCTGCAGCCCAGAGCGACTCCATCAGCACACGCGACGGCGCCTCACGCATATCATCGGTATTCGGCTTAAAACTCAGCCCCCACAGGGCAAATGTTTTGCCCACCAGCTCACCGGAAAAGTGATCGCTGATCATAGCAAACAGTTTCTCTTTCTGGCGATAGTTGACCGCTTCGACCGACTTGAGCACTTCAGGCTGATACCCGATCGCATCGGCAGTACGGATCAATGCCTGAACATCCTTGGGAAAACAGGAGCCTCCGTAACCGCAACCGGGATAAATGAACTGGTAACCGATACGACTGTCCGAGCCAATGCCAAGACGTACCGCCTCGATATCCGCACCCAGCCGCTCTGCCAAATTGGCAATTTCGTTCATAAAGCTGATCTTGGTCGCCAGCATGCAATTGGCCGCATATTTTGTCAGCTCGGCACTCCGGATATCCATGACAATCAGGCGATCATGATTGCGGTTAAACGGTGCATACAATTCACGCAGTACGTCGGCAACCGTATCGCTGTCTGTACCGACGACTATACGATCCGGCCTCCGGCAGTCAGCAACCGCCGATCCTTCCTTGAGGAATTCCGGGTTGGATACCACATTGAATGCGTATGACACTCCGCGCGATGTAAGCACCTCAGCCACCCTGGCCGAGACCTTGTCGGCCGTACCAACCGGCACTGTACTTTTATCGATGATAATTTTCGGTCCCTGCATATGAGTGGCAATCATCTCCGCCACAGCCAATACATATTGCAGGTCGGCGGAACCATCTTCATCAGGAGGCGTCCCTACGGCGATAAACTGAATCTCGCCATGATTGACGCCCGACTTCGCATCTGTGGTGAAATTCAGACGACCATTCTGATAGTTTTCAATAACGATAGGCGTCAGATCAGGCTCATAAATCGGTATAATGCCTTTCTTCAGGTTATCCACCTTCTCCTGATCGACATCAACACAGACCACATGGTGGCCTACATCCGCCAGAATCGCGGCCTGCACCAGGCCAACATAGCCAACACCAAAAAATGTTACTTTCATAAATTCTCCCTCAGCAGAAATCGCAAGATGTTATAACACCGGCAAGGTAAATAGATAACCGAGCGACAACGACAACACTTTCGCCTTCATCGTACCCTTTGCTGCCTGCATCACGCCATAAGATGCCTGCACACTGAATGCATCCGACAACCGCCAGCCAATGCCAGCATCACTCTGCCAGACCAGTCCGCCTCCTACACCCAGTCCGCCTCCTCCGGCTGCGCCAACCAGCGCATCAGCCTCAACAAACAGAGGAGTTCCCGGCACCGGCAGGTGTAGCCCCGCCCCGACCAGGCCTGTCATATATCCGCCACCCATGCCGCGATAGGCGCCAATACCCTGACCGCTCAGATAAAACCAATCATTGATAAAATAGTCGAGCTGAAAACCGAGCAGGTCGACATTCAGGTTCGCATGATGCGCCCGCCAGTTCGGCGCACCCTTCAGATAACGCTGATTAACCAACCGGATTCGGAAATGGTGCGCCTGATACCCGGCCAGATCAGCCGCATCGACGCTATCTCCCTGTACGTCAGGCGAAAAAAAGTGATACCCCATAGAGGCTGAAACCGATCGGGCTCGAAAGCTCGCCCCCGGCGACACCACATAACCAAGGCCCGCCTGAGCAAACAGATGGTCGCTTAACTTCTGCTGGAAGGCAAGCTGACCATCCAGCAATAAGCCTCCACCGGTTGCCACCGCACCACCGCCGGCAGGGCCAAGCGCGCCGGAAAATTTCAGCCAGCCACCATCCCACAATGGCAGGCGTAAACCGGCGCCAATCAGGATTTGCATATAGCCATTGCTCTTCCCCTGCATGGCTCCCTCGGACTCCACCTTCATATAGAGGTGGTCGCCCAGATAACGGTCCCACTCCACTCCGGCAAGCCCCATAGAACGGTGCTGCGGGGCCCCATTGTCGGTCAGCACACCTGCCGGAATCGAGTAACGGCGATATACCACCGAAAATTCCTGCTCCGCAATGGGCAGATTTCCGCGCGTGCCGGATTCACCGCCAGAAAAGCTGACCCAACCGGGTAACACCAGCGCCTCAAATGGGTAGCTGTAGGAGATGTAGGGTTGAAAGCTGTGAATGGCTCCGTCAGGGAAGTCGACGTAGCTAATGCCGCCGCCGATACGCCCCAGACCGTTCGTCATCAACTCTGCCCCCATATGGTAGCGTAGCATAAGCCCGCCCCCCTGCAGGGTATAGCCGCCACGACCGCCGCCAGCCCCGACAAACAACCCGGTATTGACCCGGACATGCTCACCCAACTGGCGGTGCAGCTCGGCAGCGGCACCGATCGTGATAAAACCGCCTCGCTGACCGGCAAGGGCTCCGTAACCACCGCCACCGAGAGAAAGCCAGTTATTAATATCGTACAGAAAGGTGCCGCCCATCAGCCCCATTTTCTCACCTTGCGGCAACTTCAGGGATTCATACGTTGCGCGAAACTGCGCAGGAGCTGTGGGGTAGTGGTCCGGAGTCTTTGCATCCGCATGCACCTCAGATGCTGAAGCAGAGGAGACCGCACCCATGAGCAGATAACCGGCCAAAAGCAAGTATCTCAATCGGTTAACCACAATAAAACCTATGATCCCGTTGTTCCAGCAACTCGGCTATCTCCTGTTACCATATGTTACCATGTAAGACACATGGCTATATTATTTACAACAACTGACTCTCATACAGGCACGCTACCGCCATTCAGGTGCGATGCAGCTGAATAATCCATCCCTATAATAGCCGCCTCATGTCAGACAGACATAAAGACACGGGCTGATTGTTCCTTACGCTCCCGTCATTTATTTAACAGGAAGCATACATGGCACATATGACATATTGATGGCTATCCGCAACACCAGAGGCTTTTTCACTCTGAACAGGCGTAAAACCAATCAGCAGCCCCCCCCGTGCAGCGCGGAAATCAACATAAAGCAAGTCACAGGCCAAACATGGGCGAGTGCACACTACCGCAAAACAGGCACATTGGCAGCTGAAAGCGGACTACACAGCTATCAAACTGAACGCAGCCGGAACCTCCCATTCAACAGATCAGGAAACTACCGGTTTTTCATACTGGGTTACTCCCCTCCAGAACAATGATACGATGATGGCATGTTTGCGACTTAAAGCTGTAGACCCTGCGATTTTATAGCTGGGAAGTTATAGATGAAAACCCGCGAAGTGCAAGTGGCCCCGACCAGTCATCCTCCTCAATCAGGGTTCGACGCTGACCTTGTTCATCGTATCACCCTGACGGATCTGATCGACCACATCCATGCCTTCAACCACCTGGCCGAAGATGGTGTAGTGGTGGTCAAGATGTGGCTGCGGGCCGTAACAGATATAGAACTGGCTACCGGCTGAATCGGGATCGGATGAGCGGGCCATAGCTACCGTGCCGCGTTGATGCTTGCGATCATTGAACTCGGCCTTCACCTTGTAACCCGGGCCGCCGGTGCCGTTGCCTTTCGGATCGCCGCCCTGCGCCATGAAGCCGGTGATCACACGGTGAAAGGTGAGCCCGTCATAAAAACCCTTGGCCGCCAACACCTTGAAATTGGCCACGGTATTGGGAGCATCATCAGGGTAGAGCTCAATCAGAAACGAACCGTTTTTGGTCTCGATACGGACATGATTGCCCGCCGGAATATCCTTGTCGCCCGCTTTGGGGGCCTTGCTTAATAATCCCACACTACTCTCCTCTGCCGTTGATGACTGATTGGCATTGATCAGCCCTGCTACAGCTATCAATGCCAATGAAATCACGATAATGATTCCGTTTTTTTTCTTCAGTGATTTTATTTTATCCTGCTGCTCTGTCATATATACCTCTGCTGGGCTGTTGGAAGAATGCGTGAAGGATGCAGCACCGTGCGGTGATGTCCAGATTTGAGCATGCCGGTACCGAGCAGCAGTTCACCTGCAAACACACGAACAGGCAGCTGACCATCGCCCGGATCCGGGGCTCCCGATGCGGCCTGCAACTGAATGCGCTGCCCCTGTACAAACCGGCTGGCCATATCCTGCTCAAGCGTTACGCCGGGCATCTCCCTGAGCCACTGTGCCAGCGGCAGCACGCAAGAGTCCGGTTGAGCCTGCAACTGCTCAAGCGTAACCATCATCGCTTCCGGCCAGCCGCCTGTGGAGAGACGACGCAATGCTGTCACGCAGCCGCCCATGCCGAGAGCTGCTCCGATATCGCGCGCCAGAGAGCGAATATAGGTTCCTTTGGAACAATCCACCTGCAATGTCACCAGCGGGAACTCAAAAGCAACCAGCGTGATTGCATGCACGGTAACCGGGCGGGCAGGAATATGCACAGCCTCACCCTTGCGCGCCATGGCATGCGCGCGTTTGCCATCGATACGGATGGCGGAATAGGCCGGCGGAACCTGCTCGATAAGACCTGTAAATGCAGCCAGCGCCGTTTGCACTGCCGCCTGATTCACAGCACCATCAAAACGTGCAACCACCTCGCCTTCGCAGTCGAGCGTATCGGTCTGATAAGAGAGATCAAAACTGACCCGGTAAGATTTGTCGGCACTCAGCCCCATTTCGGCATAGCGGGTGGCTTCACCCAGCAGAATCGGCAGCATACCTGTGGCCAGAGGATCCAGCGTACCGGCGTGACCTGCCTTGATGCGCTTTTCTCCCGGCTGTGTGTAGAGCCGGATCATCGCATTCACCGCCTGCCGCGATGTCCAGCCATACGGCTTGTCGAGAAAGACGACCCCGGAAATCAATGAACCCTCTTCAGAACGAAGAAAGAGAGCGGCTGACTGCTACCTGCACGCGTGCGCGCACCTCATCGAGCGTGCCGGTTAACTGGCAACCGGCAGCATGGACATGGCCGCCGCCGCCCAACTCACCGGCCAGCGCGCCCACATTCACACATGTTTTGCCGCGAAAGCTGACTTTCCAGCGCTCGGCTACAACCTCATCACTACGGATAAACACCGCCACCTCAACACCATCGATACTGCGCGCATAATCAATCAGCCCTTCGGTATCTTCGACATCGGCACCGGTTTTCCGGTAGATATCATCGGTCACATAGACCCAGGCCGAACGGCCGTCATCGCGCATCTCCAGCGTATCCAGACAGGCGGTCATAATATGCAGACCGGAGAGGGAGCGGCTTTCGTAGACCTGTACACTGATCGGCCACGGCTCGGCGCCCGCCTCCACCAGATCGGCAGCCATGCGGTAGACAGCCGGCGTAGTGCTGGCCAGTCTGAAGCTGGCCGTATCGGTCAGAGTCGCCACATAAATGCCGCTGGCACGTGCCTTGTTCAACGGCATATTCATAGCTATCAGCAGATCGAAAATCATCGCACCGGTCGAACAGTAGCGGGCATCCACAATATTGATGTCGCCGAACAGGCGGTTGCTGGCATGATGATCAATATTGATCAGCGTCGGCCCCTCGAACCACTCATCCGGCATGCCCAGGCGACCGCGCGCACCGCAGTCGAGCGCAATAATGACATCAGGCTTTGCGGCATCGGACGGCCAGTCACCCATCTGCACCTGCTCCGAGTGCTCCAGAAACGAGTAAATACGGGGAACACCGTCGCGGTTATGCATCGATATGCGACCATCACCTGCAGCAATCAGCGCATCATAGAGCGCCATCTGCGAACCGATGCCATCGCCATCGGGGTTACAATGGGTAATCAGAACGATGCTTCGGGCCTGACGCACGGCATCAATCACCGGCTGCCAGTTCACATCGGAAAACAACGTCATCGGCGCAGACATATTCAAGGGCGCTCCAGATCCCGGAGCATCTGCAACACATCGCCGCTTTTTTCGAAGTTTTTGTCCCAGCGCAGTTTCAGTTTCGGCAAGCGGTATTTCGGCAGAGCCCTGCGCAGTTCATGCTCAAAGTGCGGCGTCATTTTCTCCAGCGCCTGCATACAGGCCTGCTCATCGCAATCTCCACCGCGATAGACCCAGACCGTCATCACCTGACGGCCGGAGCGCTCCACACGGGTGATACTGACTCCGGAAAAGCGCGGATCAGCCACATCACGGATCAGCAGCGTTGATAGCAGCCTCTGCACATCGGTCAGAAATCGCTGTTGTGTGGCGGACATATTACGCATCAGTCAGCCCTACAGTGTCGCAGCCACTTCCTCGATGATATAAAACTCGAAGCTGTCGCCTTCCTTGATATCGTTGAACTTCTCAACACCAATACCGCATTCGAAGCCGGTCTTGACCTCTTTCACATCGTCACGGAAACGACGCAGTGATGCCAGCACACCATCATACACAACCACGCCGTCGCGCAGTACGCGCACATTCGAGCCGCGGGTGACATAACCGTCGGTGACATAACAACCGGCAATCGCACCGATCTTGGGCGCCTGGAAGACCTCACGTACATCGGCACTACCGGTCACCTTCTCCACCTTATCCGGTGACAACACGCCGGCCATCGCAGCCTTCATATCATCGATCGCATCGTAAATAATCTTGTAGAAGCGCACGTCGATGCCTTCCTGCTCTGCCAGACGCTTGGCCTTGGCCTCGGGACGCACATTAAAGCCGATCACAATCGCATTAGAGGCCGAAGCGAGCATAACATCAGACTCGGTAATACCACCGATACCCTTATGCACAACCTTGACCTTAACCTCGTCGGTGCCGGCCTTGGCCAGTGAGTCAGCCATTGCATCAACCGAACCGGTCACATCGCCCTTGATAACAACAGGCACCTCTTTCATACCGCTCTGCAGGTTGGCAAACAGCTCATCCATGCTGGCGCGTTTCATCGCTTCAGCGCCCTGCTCACGCTCCTTGTCCTTACGATAACGGACAATATCGCGCGCCTGTTTCTCGCTCTCGACGGTAAAGATCTCCTGTCCCGATTCCGGTACAGAGTCCAGACCCAGCAACTCAAACGGTATGGACGGCCCGGCCGTACGATGCTGTTTGGCATTTTCATCAACAATCGCACGAATGCGGCCTGTCACCGAACCGACAACCACGGTATCGCCCTGCTTGAAGGTACCGTTCTGAACCAGCACGGTAGCTACCGGACCGCGTCCGCGATCCAGACGTGATTCAATAACAATACCCTTGCCGCGACGTTTAGGGTTGGCATTGAGCTCAAGAATTTCTGTCTGCAGAGCCAGCATATCCAGCAGCTCATCCAGTCCAAGACCTGTATGTGCGGAGACCGGTACGAAAATCGTATCGCCGCCCCAATCTTCAGAGAGTACGCCATGATCGGCCAGCTGACGCATCACCTTCTCGGGATCAGCCCCTTCCTTATCCATTTTGTTCACAGCCACAATCATCGGCACACCTGCCGCCTTGGCATGATTCAGCGCTTCAATGGTCTGCGGCATCACGCCATCGTCGGCTGCAACAACCAGCACGGCCACATCGGTCATGCCTGCACCACGTGCACGCAGGCTGGTAAATGCCTCATGACCCGGTGTATCGATGAATACCACACGCTCGCCGCTCGCCAGCTTGACCATATAGGCACCGATATGCTGGGTAATGCCACCGGCTTCGCCTGCGGCCACATGCGCTTTACGCAGTGCATCCAGAATCGATGTTTTACCATGATCGACATGGCCCATCACCACCACAACCGGCGGACGTGGCTGCAAATCGGTATCATCATCTTCAGATACGTCTTCAATCAGCACATCTTCAACAGCACCTGCGTTGATGATCTTCGCCTTATGACCGAACTCTTCCACGATCAGCACGGCCGTTTCACCGTCGATGCCTTCATTAACGGTAACCATGCTGCCCATTTCAAACAATTTCTTGACCACTTCCGCACTCTTGATCGCCATACGGCTGGCCAGTTCCTGAATCATGATAGGATCGGTTACTTCCACCGTGCGAACAACGAAGTTTTCGTCATCCTTGGTAATCTGGTTCCGGCGCTTGCTACCGCGAGCAAGCCTTGCCATGCGCTCTTCCTGCTGTGGTGTCAGCACCACATTGCGCTTGGATGCATAATCGCGACGAGCCGCTTTTTCAGCCGGCGACAGACGGCGCTGTCCGCGCTGTGCACCCGGCGCCCCGCGGCGACGCTGCGGCCCGGTTGGCGCTGCCGGTGCGTCGGCAGATGGTGAAATCGCAACAGAAGGAGTACGTCGTGTCATGCCCTGATTGGCGGCTCCACCAGGTCTGGCCCCGGAAGCAGGACGCTGCTGGGTCTTGCGACGGGTCGCACGCTCTTCCGATATTTTCTGTTCAATCTGTTTCAGCGATGAACTCGGCGCTTTCGAGGCTGCAATCTGGGCAGGCGTCAGTCCGCGACGAATAGTTGTGCGCGGCCCCTTATGGCCCGGTGACTGCGCACCCTGAGCAGGCCGCCTGTCCTGAGGCGAGCGATTAGGGCCGCCGGGCGCCTGTCTTGTACGGGCCGGAGCTCCGACCTGACCCGGCCTGCCCTGAGCGGCAGCTCCGCCGGTACCCGCCGGAGTGTTTCTGGTCTGCGCAGCCCGCTGTCTTGCAACGCGTTCCTGATTCGATTTTTCCTGTGCAGCCGTGCGTGCTGCGGCAGCAGCAGCTATTTTGGAGCGTGCCACTTCAGCCGGATTCACTGCGGAGCGTCTGACCACACCCGGCGTATCGGTGGGCTTGCTTGCAACCCCGGCCTGCCTTTTGATCGGCTGTCTGGTGACCGGCGACTTGGTAGCCGTCTCCCGGCTTACAGCAGGCTGCGCTGCGACTTCCGGTTTCGATGCCGGTACTTTCGGCGCCTCTGCAGCAGCCGGTTCGCTTGCCGCGGCTTTTGCATCGGCAGCTTTCTGCTGCTCTGCAGCCGCCTTGTTTGCAGCTTCCGTCAGCTTTCTCTGCTCCACGGCAGCAGCAGCCCGTTGTGCGGGTGCCAGCGGCTTGGCTTTCGGCGCTGCAGCTGCGGGCGTCTCAACAGCATCAGCTTGCGGTGTTTGCTCCGCAACAGTCGGCTGAGCCTTCACCGGCGTGTGCCGTCGGCGAACAGACACTTCAACCGAGCGACCCCGGCCTTCCACACGACCGCCACTACGTGGCTGGCCTGCAACCATCGGCCGATTCAGCGTCAGGGTTTTACCGCCTGTCTTGGCCGGGGCGGCTTCCACCTTGCTCTGCAGAGAAGCACGGATTTTTTTCAGGTCATCGGTATCAAGGGTGCTTGTCGGCCCACTCACCACAACATTACATTGCACGGCCACGCGCTGTATTTCAGCCGCGTCCACACCAAGTTCTTTCGCCAAATCTAGAATACGCTTCGCCATCTGCCCTAATTACCCTGATACCTTCATGCGCCCAAACCAGACGCAATATTGTTTTAATTTTTCTGCCAGTGCGGAGCTATCCAGCGCCGCTACCGCAACCTGTTCCCGTCCGAGCATCCGGCCCAGCCAATCCCGGTCGCTGACAAGAACAAGTGTGTAGCCATGCCCTGCCTGTTTCCTTTTCTCTGCAGCATCCTGCACCTGTCGCGTGAGTGCATCACCTGCATCACCTGCCAGCAGCAACATTACCGGCGCATTATTCCACAGACGATGCATTACCGCATCCCTGCCTGTCGCCACGCCTCGCCGGATACGGGTAAACATCCGCTCCAGCTGCGCATCCAGCACATGCGTAATACGGCCACTGAGCACATTCCACTGCGGCAATGCAACGGAAAAATCGCGCTTCAACACCTGCAAGCGCTTGTCGTTCGTGGCCGCAAGGCAAGCCTCCGACATACAGTGCCATGCACCGCGTCCCGGCAGCTTGTGCAACAAGTCCGGCCATATCTGTCCGTCCTCATCGACAATCAGTCGCAGCATCTGCTCTGCAGGCTGCGACGCCCTGCAGATAATGCAGCGCCGCTCGGGATGACCGGATTCAGTCAAACCAGCCGCATGCCTCACGTGCTGCGATAATCAGGGCATCCGCCTCTTCGCGACTCAACCCTTCAATATCTTCAATCTCATCACCCGCCGCATCAGCAAGCGATTCCACTGTTGTCATCTCGCGCGCAGCCAGTTGTTCTGCAATCTCACGCGTCATACCCGGCAGATCAAGCAGCGTTACCGCAGAGCCTGCTTCTTCGCTACCCTGCTTCAAGGCCTGATCCAGCAACACATTGCGTGCCCGCTTCTGCAGCTCCTGAGCAATCTCGGCATCCAGCCCTTCAATAGCTGCAATGTCTTCGGCAGCACAGTATGCCAGCTCCTCAAGACTGAAGAACCCTTCATCCACCAGCACGGTAGCGAAAGCCTCATCAACATCGAGTCCTTCCTGGAATACGGTACGTGCCTTGACCACCTCTTCATGCCGGCGCTCTTTCTCTTCACCGGTACTCATCAGCTCGATGTGCCAGCCGGACAAGTCGGAAGCCAGACGCACATTCTGTCCGCGACGACCGATGGCGATAGCAAGATTCTCTTCGCTGACCGCAGCCTCAATGGTGTTGGTAGCTTCATCTACCATCACGCGTTCGATTTCCGCCGGCGCCAGCGCGTTAACTACAAAGGCTGCCGGGTCATCCGTCCACTCAATAATATCAATCTTTTCACCGTGCAGCTCATTCACGACAGCCTGCACACGAGCGCCGCGCATACCGACACATGCGCCCACCGGATCCACCGACGGATCGGTTGAGATCACGGCAATCTTGCTGCGCGAGCCGGGATCACGGGCAATCGCTGAATGGTAACAGTACCATCTTCAATCTCCGGCACTTCCTGCTCAAACAGACGCAGCACCATGCCTGCATCAGAACGGGATACAAACACCACCGGTCCTTTCGGCTGATTTCTTACTTCACGCAGATAGGCGCGCACACGATCACCCTGACGGAATGTTTCGCGCGGCAACAGATCTTCGCGATACATCACTGCTTCACCACGTCCCAGGTCAACATAGACATTACCGCGCTCAACACGCTTGACGATACCGGTGATCAACTCGCCCACACGCGGCTCATACTCGGCAATCACGCGCTCACGCTCGGCCTCGCGGATTTTCTGGTTAATCACCTGCTTGGCCGTCTGGGCAGCAATTCGTCCCAGTTCAATCGGCGCCAGCGCCGTGCGGAATTCACTGCCCAACACGGCATCGTCACGCAACGCCTGCGCCTCTTCCACGGTCAGTTCATTGTCCTGATCTTCAACTTCCTCAACGGCGACACGCACGTGAAACAGACGAATCTCTCCGGTATCCCGGTCAATTTCAGCTTCCACGTTCAAGCCGGGGTAGGTTCGACGCGCCGCAGTTTTCAGCGCCTGCTCCATAGCCTCCAGAACCAGCTCTCGATCCACTGATTTTTCACGCGCAACCGCGTCAGCAACCTGTAACATTTCTACATTCATGACCGCATTCTCACCTGTCCGTATAATTGGAAACCATAGCTTCGTTTCCTTATTTACTTTGTCCGGGACACTTCTTTCCAGTTAATGGCCCGCACCACCTTATTCACATCTGCCATTTCAATAACCTGTTCCTGATCCTTCACTCTCTTGCTACCTTCTACCAGCAACATGAAAGCATGATCGGAAACAGGACCGAGATTCCGTCCTTCCTGGCTACTGCCATCGGCAAACATCACCTTTAACCATTCACCCCGATAACGCTCAAAATCGGCGTTGGTAGTCAACGGCCAGTCCAGCCCCGGCGTTGTAACCTCCAGACGAAAAGCGCTCTTGATCAGATCCTCGACATCCAGCTGCAGTGCCAGTCCCCGACTAATCCGCTCCAGCATGCCTGAATCCACACCACCGGCTTTGTCCACAACCACCTTCAGCAACGGGTTATGCCCGCCGCCACCAAGACTGATTTTGATGATCTCAACACCCAGCTCATCGACAATCGGTCTGAGCAACGATTCAATCTTCGATTCCAATACGCTTTACCCGCCTTGCAAAAAACAAAAAAAGCGAGCCGCAGCTCACTTTCAACATGGCGAACCATAGGGAGTCGAGCATTAGAAAGCAACAGACGGCACAATAGATATGTATTATATAATCACACATGCGGGTGTGCGTGTTATGCCCACAATTTGCAAAACCCTTACCTGAGTAAAACAATCGGTTATTATTCGCTTCATTGATACCAATTCAAAGGAGCAACCATGAAAATCTTATCGAACCATAAACTGACTATCATTGCCGGCTTTGTGCTGACAGCAGTGCTAATCGGCATCGCCACTGCTACCGGCGGCGGCCTCACGGGAGACCAACTGCTCGGCGCTGCAGCACGCTGGGGCCATTTCCTGGCAGGCATCACCTGGATCGGTTTGCTGTACTATTTCAATTTCGTACAGGTCCCATCACTTGGTGGCGTATCCGCCGAAACCAAGGCCGACCTGTTCAAGGAGGGCAGCATTGTCCGCCGCGCCCTGTTCTGGTTCCGTTTTGCAGCCATGTTCACCGTATTCTTCGGCCTGCTGCTGCTCTACGGCCTGTGGAGTCAGGGCGGCGCTCGTGCCATAAGCCCGGACATCATGATCGGCGCCACCTTCGGCATCATCATGTGGATCAACGTTGCCTTCATCATCTGGCCAAACCAGAAAAAGGTGATCGGCATCGTTCAGGCCAGCAGCGATGAGAAAGCTGCCGCCGGCAAGAAAGCCCTGATTGCCAGCCGCATCAACACCATGCTCTCCATTCCGATGCTGTTTTTCATGGCATCGAGCGCACACTTTCAGGTATTTGCATCATAACAACTAACAACCTGACAACAGCAGGGGCGCAGCAATGCGCCCCTTTTTTTTAACTCACCACAGAGTACACGAAGGACACAGAGGAAAGACGAAATATCTTTTTGTGATCTATTGGCCGGGACAATGGCGAATATTTTGACTAAGCCGCCACTAACATGCCGCTTCTACCCAACTGGTTTTCCTCTGTGTCCTTTTTCAAAAACAAAAACCTCTATCGCGCGCCGGGAGTGCCGGCACTTGCTCCTCTGTGGTAAAAAAGATTCTGAATCAGCTACCGATTACTTAACAGGAAGATATCCGGATGCACTGAGAATTTTCTGACCCTCTGCAGAGAGCAGGAAGGCGATGAAGTCGCGGGCATAGTCCGGCACCTTCTTTTTATGCAACACATACAGGGAGCGTGAAAGCGGATAGGAACCATCGCGCACATGAGCCGCATCCGGAAAAAACAGACGCCCCTGATCCATCAACCCGATAGCATGAAGATGCCTGTCCGTTCCACCAAACGGTAAAAATCCGATTGCCTGATCACTGATCTGCACCAGCGTTTCCATCTCCCCGTTCGAGTCGACAATCACCGAATCCGTTGCCCAGGCTGCATGAGGATCACTAAGAACATAGTTTACGAACACATATCTGGTACCACTATGCTTCACCTTGTCGACAGTGATAATCCGCCGGTCCGGCCCGCCGACAGCCTGCCAGTTACGCACCTCTCCGCGATAAATCGCAGCAACATCGCCTCTGCTCAACGCATGCCCCGGCAGACTGCGATAAACGGCAGAGGAGACCACTACGGCCACCGCATCATAGCCCACCCGCACACGTTCAATACCATGCATGCGAGCCAGCTCAGGCTCTTCCGGCTCGCGCGACATCATCCCGAGCATCGCACGGCCATCCATGACAGATGCCGCCCCTGCCCCGGAACCACCGCCGCGTATATTGATAGTCACTTCCGGGTGCATTCGGCGATAGGCCTGCGCCGCAGGCTCCATAAAAGCCATCACCGTAGTAGAACCGGCAATATCGATAATCTGGGCATAGAGCGGCTGAGCTAAAAACAGCAGTGCCGGCAGCAACAACAATGTACGCATCACTCGTCCCCTACTGCGGCATGTATCACCTGCTTCAGGCGCGCCGGCGATACCGGTTTCTGAACAAACCCCGCCAGCTTCTTGCCGGTAAATGTCTGAATGGCATCCTGCTCGCTATAGCCACTGGAGAGCACCACCCTGACATCCGGATTGATACGCCGAAGTTCCCGGAAACACTCCTCACCGCCCATCTTCGGCATGGTCAGATCCATCAGCACCACAGCGATCTCCTTCTGCCGACTGCGATACAGGGCCAGCGCCTCCAGGCCGTTGACTGCGCCTACGGCAGTAAACCCCATATCTTCGAGCATCATCATGGCCGTTTCGCGCACGGTCTCTTCATCATCCACCACCAGCACCAGACGACCGTCTCCCCGCCACTGATCTTCCAGCTCCAGCGCCTCATGCTCACCCGTTGCCAGTTCATCGCTGGCCGGAATCAAATATTTAAATGTCGTCCCCTTGCCCGGTTCAGAGTAGAGCTTCAAAGCACCATGATGCCCGCGCACAATGCCAAGCACGGCACTCATGCCCAATCCGCGACCTGTAAACTTGGTGGTAAAAAAGGGATCAAAGATCTTCTGTCGGGTCTCTGCATCCATACCACAGCCGGTATCGCTGACCTCGACATAGGTATAGCGACCCGCCACCGGGATGTCGCCGTAGCAATCCATCAGGTATTCGGCATCAGCATGCATCACGCCGGTGGTAATTGAGATCACACCGCTCTTGCCGCCGATCGCCTCATTGGCATTGGTGACCAGATTCATGATCAGCTGCTGCATCTGCGCTTCATCAGCCTCAACCAAAGGCAGCGTAACAGCCAGCGAATACTTGATTACCACGCCCTTATCCAGAGAAACCTCCAACAGATGGGTAATCTCTTCCACCATCGACGAGAGGTTGATCTGGCGAATAACAAATTTGCCCTTGCCCGAATAGGCCAGCATCTGACGACACAAGACAGAGGCCCGGTCACAGCACTGGACCACACTCTCCATCCTCTCTCGTGCATCCAGAGGGTCACTGATCACCTTGCGACTGGCCAGTGCGGCATTACCAAGAATGGCCGAAAGAATATTATTGAAGTCGTGCGCAATACCGCCGGCCAGCACACCCAGACTCTCCAGCCGCTGCGTATGCTGTATCTGTTTTTCAATACGGTTACGCTGGGCCTCGGCCTTGCGCAACTCCGATATATCCCAGAAGGTGACCACGCAACCAACTACTTCACCACCATCATCAAACAGCGGGTGCGACCAGAACTCCACCGGGAATGAGCTGCCATCACGACGCCAGAACACCTCCTCCCGACAATGCATACGGGTTTTATTACGCAGGGAGCTGAAAATCCTGCTCTGCTGTTCATCGTAGCTCGTTCCGTCGGCATGCGAATGTTGCGCCAGAAGGTGCATATTCCGGCCATACAGATCGTCTGCCGCCTCGTAACCCAACATGCGCACACAGGCCTTGTTGGCAAACGAGCAGCGTCCTTGCAGATCCAGCCCGTAAATCGCTTCGGCGGTAGACTCCAGCAACAGGTTACGCAATTCATTGGACTCACGCTCTTGCCTGCGCCGGTAGCGCGCATAGCTGCGGGCAACAATCAGCCCGGCCAACAGTAAACCGGCCAGCAGCATCAGAATCAGATTCCGTGTCTGCACATAGCCCGCCAGCGCCTCATCCACATCCATCTCCGAGATAATGGCAGCATCAAACAGACGGTCCCACTGCCAGACACCGATCACCGGCACGCCACGATAATCCGGATAAGGAGTAATACTCATCCCGTCCGGTCCATCGAGCATATGCGCCACAGCCAGGGTCGGTTGATTCGAGCCGGACACGTGGACTAACATATTCAGCTCGCTATTCTGGCCCTCTTTCAAACGACCGTTCGCGATCAACTGATTTTCAAAACGACTGGCTGTCAGCATGCGCCCCTGTCGATCCACCAGATAGGTTTCCGTAGATGCGCCGAACTGCCCCAGCCCCGTGGTTTCGTCGAAATGACGCTGCTTATCCAGAACGACTGCAAACACGCCGGCAGCTATCCCCCCCTGATCATAGACAGGCACCATCATCCACATCTGCACATCATGATCACCGATCAATACAGGGTGAGTAATCAACCCTTCACCATGTAGCACATCGCCCAGCGTATCCAGTACCCCCTGAGCGACCACCTTGCCCAGATCCGCATCCCGAAAGCCTGCCCTGATACGACCCTCCGGGCCCAACAGGTAAAAATCCCGAAAATCATGTGAAACCAGCCAGGCTGCAAGACGCAGGCGCAAGGCATAGCGGGAAGCAGGCACATCTGTTCCGGTACCGAGTAACGCAAGCATCAGTTCATGTACCGGCGCATTGGTGGAAAGCGAGGTCGCCTCGGCAATGGCTTCGGTACTTTGCTTTTGCAATACGCGGGCTGTCAGCGTATTGACACCCTGCAATGATCTCGCAGCCGTCAGCAACTCGTGCTGACGAATCTGACCCAGGCTGACCCATGAAACCAGACCTGCCAGCAGAAAAAACAGGGTTGCAATAACCCTGCCCGTATGCGCTGACAATCGATCTTGTATCCGCCCGAACGGCATAGCGCCCCTCCCCGCCAGCTACGATGACCTTGTTAAAAAGTCATCAACGCGCCCGGGAACGGGCGCAAAAGTCAAAAAAGCCATGGGTGGACTTCATACGACTTCAATCAACTGATAAACCCGAACCATACCCGAGGGCCGCTGGCACTGGCAATTGCCCGAAAAGGAGATGAATCAACGCCTAAAGAAAACTAGCACGCTTCTTGCTTACCGACGATAGCACTGCCTTGCAGCGGCAGTTCATACCACCATAAGGATCGGGAGGCCCCCCGTGGATATAGCAACAATCATCGGCATACTCGTTGCATTTGGACTTGTCGTATCAGCCATTGGCGGCGGCATCTCCAGTTTTATCGATCCGCCATCCATGCTCATTGTAATCGGCGGCACCGTCGGCGTATTGCTGGTGGGCTATCCGCTGAAGACCGCCCTGAGTGTTATCGGAATCGTGATGAAAACGTTCTTGTACAAGGTCGACTCAGGCAGCGAAGTCATTGCCAAACTGGTCGAGCTGGCTCAGACAGTGCGCAAGGACGGCATTCTGGCACTGGAGGGCGAAGTAGGAAATATCGACAACAAATTCATGGCCAAGGGGTTACAGATGGCCATTGATGGGCAGGAACCGAGTGTCATTGAGGATATATTGTACAAGGAGATGGACAAGGTAGCTGAGCGCCACGCCTTAGGCGCCGATATGTTTACATCGCTGGGCACCTACGCTCCCTCCATGGGCATGATCGGCACGCTGGTGGGCCTGGTGTTGATGCTACAAAACATGTCCGACCCGTCATCGATCGGACCATCCATGTCCATTGCCCTGCTGACCACTTTTTACGGCGCCCTGATGGCCAATATTCTCTTCCTGCCGATGTCAGGCAAACTGAAAAATCGCAGCAAGCAGGAGATGCTGGTACATGAAATCATTCTGGTCGGTGTGCAGTCGCTGGTAATTGGTGAGAATCCGCGCATCATGGAACAGAAGCTGCTCGGTTACCTGCCTCCGAAAGAGCGCAAATCCTCTTTTGATTAACCCATCGCTCAGATAATTAAAATGGCCAAACGCGATAAAAAACCGGCACCGCTACCGTTTCCCTCCGATCCGGGTGCCGCTCTGTTTCTTGAGTTAATGATGCAGATGCTGGCCTTTTTCATTCTATTGACCTCTTATGCAGTTATTGTGGATGACAAGCGTCTGGCCGCCATCGGCTCATTGGCCGGCACATTCAGTCCTATGCCCCGCGGAGCCAACCTGGATGAAGGAAAGGGACCGGCTCTGCCGACACGCTCCATTGTCGATGGATCAACCGCGCCAAAACGTACTGCCAAAGAATTGACGGATATAGCCAAAGAGCTCGGACAAGGTGACGCCATTGAGATTATGCCGCTGGACAAGAGTAGCCTGCGTATCCGCTTTCCAGAACACATCGCTTTTGCCGCTGGTCATGTAGACCTCTCACCAAAGGCACGGACACTCATCGACAAGCTGGCCATCATTTTTCAAAAGCCGGAAGTCACTGAAATTCAGATAGAAGGTCATACCGATGCAACACCCACCAAAAACAGCGATTATCCGTCCAACTGGGAGCTTTCAGCGGCTCGTGCCATGGCTGTATTTCATGAGCTTGCAGAACAGGGCGTACCCAGAGGCCGCATGATTGCTGCCGGCATGGGTGATCAGCACCCGATCAAGGGGCACCCGGAACTCTCCCGACGGGTGGATATCACACTTAAGTTCCGTCCGGTCACCGATGATGTCAATTATGAAAGCAAAGGCGGCCCTATCCAGACTCACCACCGCCCCGTGGTTGCACTACCGGAGCATCCGTAATGGCCATCAAGAAAAAATGGCCGGTTGAGTACCAGGCGAACACCGAAGCATGGATGACCACATTTGCCGACTTGGTCAGCCTGATGCTTACCTTCTTCATTCTGCTCATCTCCATGTCCACGATGGACAAGACCGGCCTCGCCGATATTGAAGCATCCTTTCGAAAAGCGGTATCCGTACTCAACTCAGGTACAAAAACCGAACTACAGATCATCCCGCCGCTCCAGATGCAGAAATTGATTTCTCCGCGCGAGTTAATGCTGGCGATGCGTCAGAACAGTCGGGCAATCATGAAAAACAGCATCATGGACCATAAGGTGCGAGGTGTGATTCTCAATGACCGCCTCTATCTGCGCATTCCTGATGCCATCCTGTTTGACCGGGGCAGTGCGGTCCTAAAACCGGAAAGCGTCAAGACGCTGGTTAAACTGGCCCAAATGCTGGCCATGTCGCCGGGGAACATCCGTGTACAGGGCCACACCAATGCCAATATCGACCTGGATAACAGTGCGTTTGATGACCCATGGAGCCTGTCTCTGGCCAGAGCGGCATCAGTCTTGCATATACTTGAAGATGAGGGCGTCAGTCCTACCCGGTTATCACTGGCCGGCTATGGCCCGTCTCAACCCATATCAACCGAAGCCACCCCCTTCGGACGCAGTAAAAACCGGCGGGTGGAGATTATGGTTTACCAGTAAGGCAAGCGAGCCCTGTGAATCGCATGGGCTCGACATAAAGACTAATAAAATGTACCACCCGGAGAGTAGTAATGGCTGACGAAGAAAAAGAAGAAAAAGGAAATGGCAAATCCTCCGGTGGCCTGCTGCCGATCATCAACCTTGTACTTCTGCTACTCGTACTGGCAGTGGGCGGCTTCATAGCCTGGAAAATGATGAGTATTGAGCAGCCTGCAACCGACAGCGACAAGCAGGCCGTAGCTCAGACAGAGGATACCACCATTCCCGAAGCCGAGGATGAGAACACGGGGCCGCCGATCATGATCGACATCGATGATATTACCGTCAACCTGGCCGATGCCGATGAAAGCCGTTTTTTGCGCGCTAAAATCAAACTGGAAGTGCGTAACGACGATGCGAAAGTCAAAGTCACCGAGAATATGGTTAAGGTGAACGATCTGATTATTACGGTGCTGGCCAGTAAAAAGTTCTCGGATATTCGTACTCCGCAAGGCAAATATGCACTGAAAGAGGACCTGGTCTATCGCCTGAACCGAATTGTCGGCGGAAAACCGATTAAAAACCTCTATTTCACCGACTTTGTATCCCAATAAACGCGGAGCAGGCAATGAGTGAACCGATACTGGCACCGGAAGAGATTGAGGCACTGATGGCCGAGGTGGCACCTGCCGAACAAACCGATGCGATGTTTGCCTCGCTCCCTCCTGTGGTGCAGCCAGAACATGTCGAAGTCTACCGCTTTAATGTCAACGATGAGGATAGCCCTGAACGGTATCCGATGTTTGTTAATCTGCAGGAGCGACTAATCGAAATGTTTGATGAGCAGTGGCATGAACTGTTCAAGCGGGATGTTTCGGTGCAGGTCAGCAGTCTGGAAAGCCTGTTCTACAAGGATATTGTCTCCGTGGATGCGCCACAGGTTTATTTTGTCTTTGAAGCCGATGGTTACGGGCGCATGCTGGTCAGCTTCGACACCGCCCTGATTGTAGCCTTTGTCGATGCCATGCTCGGCGGCGATGGCGATGCGGACGATAATCCGCAGACACTCTCGGCGGTAGAGTTGCGCCTGTCCGAGCGGATTGCCGATAAAATCAGCAAAACCTTGGGCGACTTATGGCAACCTGTGTATCCGCTTGATTTCTCCCTGCATAAACTGGATTACGACCCGCAATTTCTTGCTGTGACCGGAGCCATGGAGAAATGTTTTTCCACGTTTTTCGACATCAAGCTGAATGATGAACTCAATGGTCAAATGGGCATCTATTATCCGCGCTCTTTTCTGGAACCGATGCTGGATGTGTTGCGCGTGACGGTCACCGATGAGTCAGGTGATACCGACATGGAGTGGACAAACGGTCTGATGCAACGGCTTTCCCAAACACCTGCAGCGCTACGCTTCGAGTTGGGACGCTGTCAGATCGATATCGGCGCATTTCTGAAAATGATGCCGGGAGATTTTCTGCCCATCAGCACACGCGCCAATGATCCCTGTTCCCTATGGATTGATGAAATACCCCTGTTCCAGGCCACTCCCGGAGAGAAAAATGGCGGGCTGGCCGCAGAAATTACCGAACCCGTACAACCCGGAGGCATATCATGAGTGACACAGCAACGGCTACCGAGCATCCACAAACAGCCAACCTCGAGGCCATTATGCATGTGCCGCTGGAGATAAGCGTGGAGCTTGGTCGCATCAAATTGCCATTGCATACCATCGCACGGCTGAACCGCGGCATGGTCATCGAAATGAACAAGGAAGCCAACGCCGAAGTGCAAATTCTCGCCAATGGCAGCATATTCGCCAAAGGCGAAGTCGTTTCCACCGGCGACAAGCTGGGAGTACGTATCACAGAGATTGTGCCGGCTTCAGCCCGTATCAGCAGCCTCTCCTGATCACTATGGAACACAGTATGTTCGCCATGGTATTGCAATCAATACTGGGTCTGGCCTTCGTGCTCGGGCTGTTTGCCCTGATTGTATGGGGCATGCGTCGCATGCAGGGGCGTCAAATCAACGGTCCGGCTGATTTTCGCATCGTGCAAAAAATTCACATCGACAATCGCAACAGCCTTGTCGAAATCCGGCATCATGGCAGATGCTACCTGCTTGCCCTGTCGCCCGGCGGCATCACCCAGCTGCGCGCGGATCACAGTCAGCCGGAGACAACAACAGTAGTAAACAAGCAGGCAGCAGCCTTATGAACAAGCGATTCGCGTTACTGATGCTGGGCCTTGCGGCTCTGACGCTACCCCAACTGGTGCAGGCTGCTGATATTCCTACCCTGTCACTGAGTCTGGGCAATGGCGACGACCCTGACGCATGGTTCACCGGCCTGAAGATACTGGCCATGCTGACCATACTGACGCTGGCCCCCTCGATTCTGGTGATGATGACCTCATTCACACGCATATTGATTGTTTTTGCCTTCCTGCGCCAGGCGCTGGGCACACAACAGGCGCCACCCAATCAGATATTGATCGGCCTCTCCCTGTTTCTGACGCTGTTCATCATGATGCCCGTATGGCAAAAAATTGACACCACTGCACTGACCCCTTATCTCAATGAGGAGATCAACCAATCCGTCGCCTTTGAGCGTGGCATTGCGCCGCTACGGGACTTCATGCTCAAGCAGACACGCGAAGATGACCTGCTACTCTTTCTCAATGCAGCCAAACTGAAGAAACCGGCCAAGGCTGAAGATATGCCCATGCATGTACTGATTCCATCGTTTGTCATCTCCGAGCTGAGGACGGCCTTTGAAATCGGTTTTCTGATCTATATTCCCTTTATCGTACTTGACCTGATTGTCGCCAGCGTACTGATGAGCATGGGTATGATGATGCTGCCGCCGGTCATGATTTCACTACCGCTGAAAATCATCCTGTTCGTACTGGTTGATGGCTGGCACTTGATCACAGCCAACTTAATCGCCAGCTTCAAGGTCTGATGACTGTATAAAGGTCTGACTGCATATCCCGGCTGGAACAAAATCAACACGACAACGGCCCCACGATGGAGCGTATGGACGAGCAAGCGATGAATGACAAGATGGGCATCATGGCGACTGTTAACCGGCAAATGTCTACCTCCATCGTAGTTTCCGTACTGATTGCAGCCATGCTGGCTGCTGCATTGTGGCCTCACACCGCAACTGCGCCTCTCGCCTGGTGGCTGGTCAGTCTGTGTGTGCTCTCCCTTCTCCGCCTGGCCAGTCTGAGCCCTCAGCTACCATTTAGCCGCAACAGGCACCTGCAAACCATATTGACAGCTGCCGCCGGAGTGACCTGGGGCACCTCGGCCCCTCTGTTTCTCCCCACACTGGATCCACACCACCAGATGTTGGTTATCCTTGTACTGATCGGCATTGTTGCCAGCAGCAGCAACGCCTATGCCGGCCGTATGGAGCTATTTTATGCCTTTACGCTGCCGCTACTGATACTGCCCTGTATCTGGTTTTTTGCCCAGAACACAGAGGTTTATATGACTCTGGGCGGCATGGACCTGTTGTACATCCTGTCGCTAAGTATTTTTGCACGTCGAAATACCCGTCTGCTACAGCTGAGCATGGCAAAAAATGAACAGCTTGAGACAGAAATCGGACAACGTGAAGCACATGAATATACGCTTGGTCTGCAGCGCGCCATTCTGGATGCCATTGCCCGCCATAGTGGAAACCTCAATGCATTACTGACAACGATCACACAACAGGTAGAGAGCGAGCGCCCGGGAATGTTCGCGTCGGTACTGCTGCTCGATGAAACCGGTAAACGGCTGCAGACCGGGGCTGCGCCAAGCCTGCCGGATGCATGGAACGCAGCAGTTGATGGCGAAGAGATCGGGCCAAAAGCGGGCTCCTGCGGAACTGCAGCCTTCCTCAATGAAAGAGTTATCGTCACCGATATTGCCATCGACCCACTTTGGGAGAGCTATCGCGAGGCAGCCCGCGCTTTTAATCTGAGCGCCTGCTGGTCAGAACCTGTACGCGATGCTGCAGGGGAGGTGCTGGGCACATTTGCCATGTATTATAACGAACCGCGCTGCCCGACTAAAACGGATATTGATCTGATCGAGAATATTGCCAGTCTGACCAGCATCGCTATAGAAAACTGTCGCAAAAAAGATCAGCTGGCAGCCAGCCGCCAGCATGAGTCGGAGTTGGCCGCCATGGTCGAGCACAGCTCCGACATGATTTATGCACATGATCTGGGCGGCACTATCATCACCGCCAATACGACATGCACACGCAACTTCGGCGGCGATATCATCGGCCGAAACATCAACACAATCATCGTGCCGGAAGAGGCGGAGAAAGTGCGCTCGATGATGGCGCAAAAAGCAGAACAGGGCGGCAGTACCGTCTATGAGTTGACGGTCATGGATAGCGAGGGAAATCGCCACATACTGGAAATCAACTCCAACCTGATCCTGCGCAACGACAAACCGGTTGCCGTGCAGGGCGTGGCACGCGATATTACCCGTCGCAAACAGGCTGAAGCAATGATGACTCTGCTGGAGCAAGCTATTCACGCCAGCGATGAGAGCATCATGATCCTGGATGCTCAGGGACGCATTGAATTTGCCAACCCTGCGGCAGCATCCCTGTACAAATATCCGGCCACAGAGCTGATCGGAACCTCTATCGCCAGATTACGCGGCGGCTATGAGGGCGATGATACCTACCGTGCCATCGTATCAGCCATCGCCTCCGGAGAAAACTGGGCCGGAGAGATGTCATTCCACCCTGCCGGCGGTCTCAAAACAGTAATAGCCCGTCGCGTTTCCCCAATCATGGATGAGATGGGCCATGTGCATCACCAGATCTGTATTGATCGCGATATTACGGCTGAAAAGAAGCAGAACGAACAGCTGGAGCATACCCAACGTTTGGAAAGTCTCGGCATTCTGGCGGGCGGTATCGCGCACGACTTCAACAACCTGCTCACCGCCATCATGGGCAATGCGGCCATCGCCGAGCGCAAGATGGATAATTCGGTATCGGCAAAACCATATCTGGCACGTATTGAGGAATCCAGCCAGCGAGCAGCGGACCTGTGCAAACAGATGCTGGCCTATTCGGGCAAGGGTCGCTTTATCGTCAAACCGGTAAATCTGAGTCACCTGATTGAGGAGATGACACGGCTGATGGAAGTCTCCATCGAAAAAAACATCGTTATCCGCTATGAACTGAACGACCAGCTGCCGCTGATTGATGCCGACAGAGCCCAGATACAGCAGGTTATTCTAAACCTCATTACCAATGCCAATGAAGCCATTGGTGAGAAGAGAGGTATGATCAGTTTTGTCACCGGCACCATGCATGTCGATCGTGCCTATCTGGAGAGTACGATAAACAATGATACCCTGAGTGAGGGCGAATATGTCTATATGGAGGTCTCCGACAATGGCTGTGGCATGAATGCCGCAACCATGGAGAAGATGTTCGATCCGTTTTTTACCACCAAATTTACCGGCAGGGGGCTCGGCATGAGCGCCATGCTCGGCATTATACGCGGCCATCATGGCGCCATTCGTGTCTACAGTGAGCCGGGCCAGGGCACCACCTTCAAGGTACTGCTACCGACAAGCTCCTGTCAGCTTGTGCCGGGGCAGAATCCGTCAGGCGTCGATCCCGACTGGCAAGGTCGTGGCACAGTACTTGTGGTCGATGATGAGGCAACGATCCGCGAAGTCGCCACCGCTATGCTCGAAGAGATGGGATTTGACACCATCTCCGCCACCGACGGTGAAGAAGCGGTAGACCTGTACCGTCGCCACGGACAAAAAATAGTGCTGGTGCTGCTGGATTTAACGATGCCGAAAATGGATGGTAAAGCATGCCTGGCCGAATTACTGTGCATTAATCCCGATGTCAAAGTCATCCTGTCCAGCGGCTACAATGAAGAGGAAACCGGTGAACAGTTCGCCTTCGGTATTCTTGCCGGCTTTATCCAGAAACCCTATAGCCCGGAAGCCCTGCAACAAGTCATACGTCACTCCCTGACCGACTAAAAGCAATCGCTACAACGTTTCGCCAAACAACACCTTGGAGGTGAAGTGACGGGTTGGCCTGTCATGGTTGCTGCCCGAGCCCGGTAGCGGCGCAACAGCGTGAATCACGCCTCCCTCCTGTACTTATCATACAGTAAAACAAGCTTGCCGACATCATTGGCACGGGGGTTGCTGAATAGTGGATATGACTCCTGATTCCGTTATTCAAATTGGCAGTGAAGCACTCAAGGTAGTATTGATGATTTCCCTGCCCATGCTGGGCGTTGCTCTGGTCGTCGGCATCGCCATTTCGCTGTTTCAGGCTGTCACCCAGATTCAGGAAATGACGCTGACATTCGTTCCCAAAATTATTGCTGTCTTTGTAGCCATGATTCTTGCCGCACCGTGGATGAGCGATCAGATGATCTCATTTACCCGTGAACTGTTCTCGATGATTCCTACCCTGACGCGGTAACAACAGTGGATGTACCATGGCCTGACATTGAGCAGATCATTATCGGCCTGCTGGTGATGTTGCGCGTCAGCGCCCTGATCATGATGCTGCCGATTCTCGGTCATCAACTGGTCCCCGCACAGATCAAAAGAGGTCTGATTGTATTGCTGACGATCCTGATCTTTCCGCTGGTCGCAGACAAGGTGGCCGCCATACCGCTGAAACCCGTTGCGTTTGTCATCGTCGCTATCCATGAAATCCTGGTTGCTGCCGCTATTGCCCTGTTCGCCCAATTGATCTTTGCCGCTATCCAGCTTGCCGGACAACTGATCAGTTTCCAGATGGGCATGAGTGTTGCCAACGTCTTTGATCCCATGACCCATTCCCAGCAATCGGTTGTCTCACAACTGGCCGTGACACTGGCTATGCTGCTGTGGATATCGGTCGGGGCGCACCACATGTTTATTACCGCTCTGATCGAATCATTCACGCTGTTTCCGATTCATCAGGCCATTTACTTCCCGGCCCTGTCAACATTGACCGATGCTGCCGCAACAATGTTTGTGCTGGCGCTGAAAATCGCCGCACCGCTGATGGTACTGATGACGCTGGTGTATGTGGCACTTGGTCTGTTATCGCGCGCGGTACCACAAATTCAGGTGTTTTTTGTCAGCTTCCCCCTTACCGTCGGTCTTGGCCTGCTTACTTTCGCCCTCGGCATGCCTGCCTTTGTCTACCTGGTCAGCGATGCCTTCTCCACCCTGCCCAATCAAATCCCCCTCTTTTTGCGGCACATGAGCGGCGTGTAAAGCATGGCTGACGAACAGGATAAGAGCCAACAAACCGAAGAGGCGACCCCGAAGCGGGAAGAAGACGCGCGCAAGAAGGGGCAAATTGCTACCAGCAAGGAGCCATCCACGGCCATTGCCTTCACCGTCATCAGCCTGATCGTCATCACCGGCCTTGGCAGCTGGTTCGGTGAACAGATGCAGCACATGCTTACGAACTATTTGTCCGGAGCCGTACATATCAAGGCGACCGGCGAAGGTATGCAGAAGTTGCTTATCTCTGCAGTTACCGACATGGCCATGGTTGTACTACCCATTGCCGTACCCATTATGCTGCTGGGCCTACTGGTAACTTTCATGGTCAGCGGCCCTGTATTCACCTTTGAAACCATGATACCCAAATTTGAAAAAATCAGTCCCCTGAAAGGGATCAAACGCCTGTTCTCCACCAAGGCGCTGGCTGAATTTATCAAATCCGTGTTGAAACTTGTCCTGATTTCCGTGGCATGCGCGACCATCGTCAGCGGCATGTTTTCCGAAATTCTGCATACCGCCCTGAAAGACCCGGCGGATATTGCCGCCCTGACCCTTTTCGGAAGCGTCAAAATCACAACGCTAGTGGCTGTTATTTTTGTCGTCATCGCACTGGCAGATGTACTTTATCAACGATGGGAGCACGCAAAATCACTGCGCATGTCAAAGAAAGAACAGCGCGATGAACACAAGGACAGTGAAGGCGACCCACAGCTGAAAGCTAAAATTCGTCAGATTCAGATGCAGCAGGCACAGAACCGCATGATGTCCGATGTGCCTGATGCAGATGTGATTATTACCAATCCAACCCATATCTCCATTGCCCTGGCCTACGATCCTTTAAGCCCGGGTGCTCCGCGCGTACTGGCAAAGGGTAAGGGACATCTTGCTGCGAAAATCAGGGAGATCGCGCGCGAGCACCATATTCCGATGCGCGAAAACAAACCTTTGGCAAGGTCCTTGTTTAAGCAGGTCAAGGTCGGCGATGAAATACCGGAAGTACTGTTTGAAGCGATCGCCATCATTCTGGCCGAAATATTCCGCTTGAAGCAGCGATAACAGTCGAACAAGGCAAGGAGCGACACAAAACAATGCAACAAGCTGCCGTTATGACACTACAGCGCATCGGGAAACAGCCGGATATTCTGCTGGCAATCAGCGTGCTCGCCGTGCTGCTGGTCATGATGGTGCCACTGCCTACATGGCTGATGGATGTGATGCTTGCCGCCAATATCACCGTCGGCGTTCTGATTCTGCTCACCGCATTGTATGTGCTTAAACCGCTTGAGTTTTCAGTATTTCCGTCCCTGCTGCTGCTAACCACACTGTTTCGTCTCTCGCTGAATGTGGCCACCACCCGCCTGATTCTGTTGAACGGTCAGGATGGACCTGCGGCAGCCGGCCATGTTATCGAAGGGTTCGGTCAGTTTGTGGTCGGCGGCAATACCCTTGTCGGCGTGATTATTTTCATCATTCTGGTGCTGATTAACTTTGTCGTCATCAGTAAGGGCTCCACCCGTATTGCCGAAGTGGCTGCCCGCTTCACACTGGATGCCATGCCCGGCAAGCAGATGGCTATCGATGCGGATATGAATGCAGGTCTGATCAATGAAGCCGAAGCCAGAGTTCGCCGTGAAAATGTGGCGCGCGAAGCGGAATTCTACGGTGCCATGGATGGTGCTTCCAAATTTGTACGCGGTGATGCGGTAGCCGGCCTGATCATCACGGTCATCAACCTCGTTGGCGGCCTGATCATCGGCGTGATGCAGCATGGCATGTCGGTCACCGATGCCATGTCCGTGTTCAGCCTGCTAACGGTCGGTGACGGCCTGGTCTCACAGATTCCGGCTCTGGTGATCTCCACCGCAGCCGGCATTATCATCACCCGCGCCAGCAGCAACAAATCGCTGCCTATTGAGCTCAAGGCGCAGTTCACCGCTCACCCCAAAGTACACTGGGTCGCTGCCGGCGCACTGTTCCTGATGAGTCTCGTCCCCGGTCTGCCCTTCATCCCCTTCCTGATCCTCTCCCTTGGCCTGGGTGCCAGCGGCTATTATCTGCAGCTGGGACAGCAGCAGAAAGGTCTGGAAACCATCGCCGAAGATGTCACCCCGCTGGCCGAACCGATGGGCGAAGAGGAGCTCGATGATCTGCTGGTGGAAGATCCGATCCGACTGGAAATCGGCTATGGCCTGATCGACATGGTGGAAGGCGGTCGCGAAGGCAACCTGCTCGACCGGATGAAAAAAGTGCGGCGACAGATCACCCAGGAGATCGGCTTCGTGCTGCCTCCGGTACATATCAAGGATAACCTGCAACTGGGAGTAAGCGATTATCAGATTCTCATTCGCGGCGCTATTGTCGGCAAGGGTGAAATCCGGCCACGCAATCTGCTGGCACTGGAAAGCCAGATCAGCGGCCCGCCCGTAGAAGGTATCGCCACACAGGAACCTGCTTTCGGACTGCCGGCGGTATGGATTTCTGAAGATAAACGGCAACAAGCCGAGCTTTCCGGTTATACGGTGGTCGAGCCGACAACTGTGATTATCACCCATCTGACCGAGCTGTTGCGTGGCCAGGCGGCCGAAATGCTGGATCGTACTCAGGTCCATGACCTGCTGGAGAAATTTGCTCAGCGTCACCCGAAAGTGGTCGAGGAGATCGTGCCGTCACAGGTGCCTGTCGGCCTGCTACAAAATGTATTGCAGCGGTTGCTGGTTGAATGGGTACCGATTCGAGACCTGATGCTGATTCTCGAGGCGCTCTCCGATCATGCCGGAGAACATCTGAGCATTGATGATCTGGTTGAGAAAGTGCGCACACGGCTTGGTCGCACCATTACCCAACGCTACCTGAACGCACAGGGTGAACTGGCTGTATTCATGCTCGATGGAGAGCTCGAACAACGTATGAGCGAGCGCATGAGCCAGCAACAGGGCTGGGCACTGCCGCTGGATATGCCCGAATGGCAGCGCTTCATCTCCCGGGTTAATGAAATCTCCTCGCATTTTGATGTGGATATTCCGGTGCTGCTGACAACGCCGCAATTGCGCGGTCACCTGACCCGGGCCCTGCGCAAGGTGATGACCCGCATCGCTGTCTTATCGATTGCCGAGATTCCTCCCCAAACCAATATTCAGTCATTGGCCAAAGTGAGCCTGTACGATGCGAATTAAGGTATTTACAGCGCCGCACCTGCATGAGGCTCTGGCCAAAGTGCGCAAGGACATGGGACCGGAGGCACTGATTCTGGATCGCCAGCAGTCCAAGGATGCCAGCGGCTCAAGCCTGTGGCATGTGCATGCGGCACTGGACAACAGCAACCCCGTTGAAACGGCAAAACCGACTGTCAAAGAGGTCAAACCCGCTGATACAAGGACGCAAGCATCCCCCCATGTCGATGCCACCATCAGGCGTCTGGAGCGCCTGGTTGAAGGGCTGGGCAACAGGGAGAGTGACAGCCTGCGTCAGGCACTGACCGATAACGCTGAACAGCTGGCCTTCGATCATCTGAGCAAGCTGGGAATCGCTGCCAGTCATGCTTTTGACATGGCTGGCGATTTTGCACAAAGAAAACCGACAGGCAGCAAGACCATTCGTTGGAGCAGGCGTATCAACCCCGGCCAACAACAGCACACCGTACTTTTCAGCGGCCCTGCCGGCTGTGGTAAAAGCACATTGATTGCCAAGCTGGCAGCCCATTACAGCATGAAAGGTATTCGTATCGCACTGATCTCCACCGATACCGAGCGCATGGGCGGGCTGGACAGCCTGAAGGCGTATGCCAGCACACTCGGCGTACCCTTTTTCCCGCTGAACAAGCTATCGGATGCCGCCAATATACTGCGCCAGACACAATCGGCACAACTCCTGCTAATAGACTCTGAAGGCTGGAGTCCGCGACGCGATATCGGGTTGCGGCGGCAAACCGGATTATGGGATGCCATGCAATGCACCGAACGTTTTCTGGTGTTACCTGCCAACATGGATGAGGAGGATGGCATGCAATTACTGGCACATCATACAGCATCGGCCATGACACATCTGGCATTTTCCAAGCTGGATGAAACACAGAAGCCGGGGAAAATTGTCAACTGGTCGATTGCGGCCGGGATGCCTTTGGGATATTGCAGTTTCGGACCGGAAGTGCCGGAGCAGATGGGCTGGCTGACTGATCAGGCACTCACCGCCATGTTAAGTAAAGCCAGCCGGGATGTTACCGCGTGAGCACTCCGGCTACCGTCTCCGCAGCAACAGCTGAAACAAACATTATGACTACGCGCTCTCCCCGTGTTATTTCCATCAGCAGCGGTAAAGGCGGCGTAGGAAAAACCTTTGTCTCCGTCAATCTGGCCGCGCATGCAGCAGCCCAAGGTCATAAAGTACTGCTTATTGATGCCGATCTGGGACTGGCTAATGTTGATGTCATGCTTGGCCTGCAGACATCCGGAAGTATCCGCGACCTGCTCACGGAAGGCACGAGCCTGGAAGAGCTGATTGTACCCTGCAAACAGGGTTTTGATGTATTGCCGGGTGGCAGCGGCCTGCATGAGTTGACCAACCTGAATGTCCGCGAGCAACAGACCATTCTCGACACACTGCGTGAGACCGGTCGTGATTATGACCTGATCCTTATCGATACGGCAGCCGGCATCGGTGAAAATGTGCTCTATTTCGCCTCCGCATCGGAAACCGCGCTGGTCGTATTAACGCCTGACCCGACCGCCCTGACGGATGCCTATGCACTGATCAAGGTCATGTCGCAGCAGCGTGGTGTGCGCCGCTTTATGGTGCTCGTCAATCAAACCGATGAAATTGACGGCCAGATTACCTTCAAGCGTTTGTTATCGGTCAGCGACCGCTATCTTGATATTTATCTGGACTATATCGGCTATGTCCCGCAACACACCGATGTGCGCAAAGCCATTCAACGCCAAAAACCACTAATCCATAATGGCACCGATCTCTCCCGCCATCTGGAAAAGCTGTTTGACAGCCTGCTGGATCGCCCGCGCGACAGTTCCCGCTCGGCCGGCTTGCAGTTCTTCTGGGAGCACAGTCTGGCCGCTTCTCTGGGTGATGATGATGCCCTGAACACCACTGCCTTACAGGCAGAAGGAAAACTGCAGTGAAACCTGTCCATGCCGCTCTTACCGGCAGCCTGACAGGCTTGCTCTTCGGCCTCGCTGTCTGCCTGATTCAGAATATCCCGATCTCTGATGCACTATTGCGTATGCTCACGCTGACATTTGCCGGCGGCTGGATGGGCGTGCTGCTGGCATGGCTGAATCTGCTGCTTCCGACCCACCATGACCGGAACTCAGGAACACAGGATTCCGGTGCATGAATACCATGCCTAACTACAGCATCACACCGACACCGGATGAATTATTGGAGGAGTACCTGCCTCTGGTGCGCTACCATGCAGACCAATTGATGCGGCGCACTCCCGACTCCATAGAGTTTGATGATCTGATCAATGCCGGTGTGCTCGGCCTGCTCGATGGGGCCCAGCGCTTCGATCATAGTCGCGACGTCCAGTTTAAAACCTTTGTATCCTACCGGGTTCGCGGTGCCATGATCGACTATCTGCGGGCATTTGACTGGATGCCGCGCGGCCTGCGCGATCATGCCAAGGAGATGCAGACTGCCTTTCAACAACTGGAACAGGTCTATGGACGCCCGGCAGAAGAGACCGAAATCGCCAAACACCTTAATATTTCGCTGGATGAATACCGGACGCGCCTGACTAATGTGCGCAGCATGTCGATTATTCACTTTGATGATCTGCCGGTGAACAATGATTTTGACGATGAGATAAGCATACTGGAAACACTGGCAGGAGATCCGGCCGATACGCCTGAGGCGCAGAATTCGCTGATGCAATTTGTACAACAGCTGGCCGACGGCATTAGTCGCCTGCCGGCACGCGAACAGGTTCTGGTCACGCTCTATTATTATGAAGAACTGACGATGAAAGAAATAGCTCTGATTCTCGGTCTCACTGAATCCCGCGTATCACAGCTGCATTCGCAAATGGTAGTGCGCCTGCGCGGCCTTATGGGGCTGGATTAACAGCTATGGAAGCTATCATTCCCGGACTGAGCCTCTCCGGCAGAGAGTGGCTAAGCCTCTGCATCGACCTGACCCTGCTGATCGGTATTTTCATGCTGTGGCTGACCTGGTATCGCAATGGCAAACGCCAACAGGCGATGGAGCAACTGTTGGCTACAACGGCCGCACAACTGGACGAGGCAACCCGACACCTGGCCGAGGCAACCCACAGTATGCAGCAACTGAAATCCCGACAGGAGCAGAGTCAAGCACCCGGACGGCCTGTAGAAAAGCAGGCTACAGCACAGCGCGTACAGAGCCGGACAGATAGCCCCCGACCAACGTTCAACGACGCTCCTCCGCCCCAGAACAGTACCCAGGCAACCATGATTTTACGCATGCACCGGGAGGGAGACAGGCCGGAAACCATCGCCGATCGACTCGACATGCCGTTGGCACAGGTCAAACTGATGCTGAAACTGCACGCCTCCTCCACGGCAACCGCTGCACGCTAACAGGCTGCTCTCACTACCGTTTTCACTTGTTTTACAGTTCGTATCCAATGATGAATTTCAGCATCCCTTTATCGGTCACCGGTGTCAGACCGAACAGATAACCGATCTCATAACTGAAACCGCCATGCAATTTTCCAAGCAGTACAATACCGGCCTGCTGAGACTGTCTGGATGGTACGAGCGTTTGAGAAACATCTCCCAGCCCGCCGTACAGCTCGATGGCCGGCTCTATCTCCCGCCGCCAACGCCATTTACTCCGCCACGCGTAGCCTGCAATGACGTGAGGGAGCGCGTTGCGACCCAGCTCTTTCGTCAGAATCAGGTTGGCAGTGTGCGTCAGACCGCCACTCTCTTTCTCCAACAGCAGCTTGAATTCCAGTGCATCGGGTAAATTCAGTCCGGCTCGCGGCCTGAAATATTCCAGATATAACCCTGCATCGAGCCACTGCTCTCCCGGTTTGGTCAGCACATAGACGTTTTCCCATTTCACCCCCTGCCAGGTGAACTTCTGTCCCGGATTCTTGCGAAAGTCACCATAGACAGCAGTCAACCAACGATCCGTGACTCCCAGTTCGTACTCAAACTGATGCCGTGCTCCGGCATTTCTGGCCGGATCGGTGTTGACGCTGTAGTCCAGTAAATATCCGATTTCTGCCTCTCCCTTCTCAACCGCAGGGGAGTACACCTTTCGTGCCAGTGCATCAGCCGGCAACATGAAGTTAGTTAAACCGGCCAGTATAACGATTACAGCAACGCTTATTGATGCAGACTGCTTGCGTGCATGCATTAGCAGCCGTTTTGATCCCGGTGCCAGCCCCGTGAACAGCTTCCCTGCCCTGATCATTGAAACGGTTTCAGAATATGCCCTCATGACCACCTCGCTGGGTGTGAATGATAATCATTATCATTAATCAGTCAATGATAATGATTATCACTACTCGCTGCATCGGACAAAGTAACAGGTCACCCTTTTTTCCGCCCTGACATAGGTTAGCCTGCCAGCCATTATCGGCGCATCAGGAGTTCATATGCATATAGAGGACAACAGTATCGTCACCATTCACTACACGCTGACAAAACCGAATGGCGATATAATTGAATCATCACGCGACGGCGAGCCACTGGATTACACTCACGGCACCGACGCACTGGTACCAGGCCTGGAACAGGCGTTGAAAGGCAAAAAGGCCGGCGACCGTGTTACCGTCAGCGTGCAACCGGAACAGGGGTATGGCGAATGCAGCGAGCAGTTGCTCCAGCAGGTTCCGCGAGACATTTTTCAGTTTGACGGCCCTATCGAACCCGGTATGCGATTTCAGGCCGATACCGGTCACGGCATCGAACTGGTCACCGTGATCGGAGCCGATGAGACTTCGGTCACCGTCGATGCCAACCACCCGCTGGCCGGCGAAGTACTGAATTTTGATGTTGATATTATCGCCGTCCGCGCACCTGCAGAGGCTGAAGCTTAACCACCCCGACAGCTGATGACTATAATTACCCCCCTGTTCGGGTCTGCTTCAGATATACTGATTCGATGCGCAAAAAAAAAGGCCGCATATGCAGCCCCTTTCGATGGATTAGTGTTGTAGCAACCTAGTTTTTCAGCCCCAGCATATCCTGCATATCATACCAGCCGACAGACTGAGCGGAGAGCCAGCCTGCAGCACGCACAGCGCCACGGGCAAAGACCATACGATCCGATGCCATATGGTTGATCTCAATGCGCTCTTCATCGGCGATGAACATCGCCTGATGTTCACCCACGATATTACCGCCACGCACAACTGAAAAACCGATACTGCCGGGTTTACGAACGCCGGTGATGCCTTCGCGTGACAAGACCGCTACATCATCCAGCTCCACACCTCGACCTGACGCCAGCGCCTTGCCCATAGCCAGCGCCGTACCGCTTGGCGCATCCACCTTGTGCTTGTGATGCGCTTCAAATATTTCGGCATCGTAGTCGTCGCCCAGCACCTGTGCCGCCCGCTCAATCAGGCTCAGTGCCAGATTCACGCCGACCGAATAGTTGGCCGCCATGACAACCGGCGAATCGGCCAGGATATCTCGCAACTGCTGCATTTGCCCTGCATCAAAGCCGGTCGTACCAATCACCATGCCCATACCGCGCTCGGCGACAAAGGCTGCATGCTTCAGTGTCGCAGCCGGTGCTGTGAAATCGATCAGCACATCGGCAGCAGGACACTGCTGAATATCATCAATAATACGCACAGCCAATGTCTCCACACCGGCCATCTCACCGGCGTCGCGGCCCAAAAACTCCGAGCCCGAACGCTCGGTAGCGCCGACCAGGTCGCAGCGGCTGCTTTCCGCTACCGCACGTACCAGCATACGCCCCATGCGCCCGGAAGCTCCGACGACGACAACCCTGACGCCACTCATGGCTTGGCATCCCCGGACAACTCATCCCACAGATCTTTCACCTTGCCGAGGAAGGAAGAACGCTCGGGATAAATCTCATCTCCAGCCTCTGCAGCGAACTGGCGTAACAACTCTTCCTGCCGTCCGCTCATCTTCTTCGGTACGGCAATCTGAACGCGTACATAGAGATCACCCTTGTGGCCGGATGCGCGAATATCCGGCACACCGTGACCGCGCAAACGGAATACCCGGCCGCCTTCGGTGCCGGCAGGAATTTTGATCTTCACCCGGCCATCGAGCGTCGGCGCATCCACCTCGGCGCCCAGTGATGCCTGTGGAAAAGTGACCGGCATCGTGCAGTGCAGATCCGCACCATCACGCTCAAAAATGGAGTGTTTCTTCAGCGAAATCACAATATAGAGATCGCCCGGTGCCGTACCCTGTTGGCCGGCTTCGCCTTCACCGGTAACACGCACCTGTGCGCCGTCATAGACGCCTGCCGGAACCTTGACCTTCAGCTTCTTGCTGGTCTTCACACGGCCTGCGCCACCACAATTGATACAAGGCGAATCAATTCGCGTACCGCTGCCATGACAGGCGGGACAGGTACGCCGTACAGCGAAAAATCCCTGTTGCATCTGTACCTGACCATGACCACCACAGGTCGAACAGGGTACCGGATTCGTGCCGGGACGCGCGCCGCTGCCGTGACAGGTATCGCAACCGACATGCTTGGGGATCTCGAGTTCGACCTCCTTGCCATTGGCGGCCTCTTCCAGCGACAAACTCAGGTTGTATCGCAGATCCGCACCACGGGAGGCACGCTGACCACCGCCATTGAACACATCACCGAAGACGTCGCCAAACAGATCGCCGAAGTCACGGAACGCATGCGAATCCTGGAAGCCGCCAGCACTGCCACCGCGCCAGAAATCCTGCATTTGGTCATCCACACCGGCATGACCATATTGATCATAACGGGCACGCTTGGCTGAGTCGGACAATACTTCGTACGCTTCAGTCACTTCGCGAAAGTTTTCCGCAGCCTTTTTATCATCCGGATTGCGGTCCGGATGAAATTTCATAGCCAGTTTACGATACGCCCGCTTGATAGTGTTTTCATCGGCATCCTTGGCCACACCCAGCACTTCATAATAATCGCGATTGGTCACTGTCACTCCCTGCTTTCAAATCAAATCTATTTTTACCACGGAGCAAGACAGCTATTCCAGCAGTGCGTGTTATTCGCCCGGCACATCCACGGCCAAACCATCCACCCTGCAGAGTTTCTCTCCATGTTCACCCTGTCTACTCTGTGGTGCATCTCTGTTTTAACTATTAAAACCATTCTTTAAAACGTGAAAAGGAGCGGGGAGTTTACACTCTCCGCTCCCTACACTACAGCTTACAGCTTACTTCTTGTCTTTTTCATCGACAACTTCGGCATCCACCACATCGGCATCGGTTGCAGAACCGGATGACGCATCGGTTGCTCCTTCTGCAGCCGATTCACCACCGTCTGCCTGCTCGCTCTGCATATGCTGATAGATCGCTTCACCCAGCTTCTGCGACTTCTCGGCCAGCTTCTGCTCGCCTGCGCTGATCGCTTCCACATCACCGCCTTCAATTGCTGTCTTCAGCTCTGCCAGTGCTTCCTCGATACTCTTGCGGGTATCCTCATCCACCTTGTCGCCATGCTCCTTGAGCGATTTCTCCGTCGAGTAGACCAGAGCGTCGGCACGATTCTTCGTCTCGATCTGCTCTTTCTGCTTCTTGTCCTCTTCGGCATGCGCCTCGGCATCCTTCTGCATGCTTTCAATCTCTTCCTTGGACAGACCGGAGCCGGACTCAATGCGAATCGAGGTCTCCTTGCCGGTACCCTTGTCCTTGGCGTGCACATGAATAATACCGTTGGAGTCGATATCGAAGGTCACTTCAACCTGCGGCATACCGCGCGGTGCCGGCGCAATCCCTTCCAGGTTGAACAGGCCCATCTGCTTGTTGGCCGAGAAGATTTCACGCTCGCCCTGTGCAACCTTGATGGTTACAGCCGTCTGATTGTCTGCAGCCGTGGTATAGGTCTGGCTCTTCTTGGTTGGGATCGTGGTGTTCTTTTCAATAATCTTGTTGAACAGACCACCTTCAACTTCGATACCGAGTGAGAGCGGCGTAACGTCCAGCAGCAACACGTCGGTCACATCACCGGTCAGCACAGCGCCCTGAATTGCAGCACCAATCGCCACCACTTCATCCGGATTCACACCCTTATGCGGCTCGCGACCGAAGAATGACTTCACCTTCTCCTGTACCAGCGGCATACGGGTCTGACCACCGACCAGCACAACCTCATGGATATCGGATGCCTTCACGCCCGCATCTTTCAATGCCTGCTTGCATGGCGCCAGCGAACGCTCAACCAGATCACCGACCAGACTTTCGAACTTGGCGCGTGTTACCTTGATCAGCAGATGCTTCGGACCGGAGGCATCGGCCGTGATAAACGGCAGGTTCACTTCTGTCTGCTGACTGCTGGAGAGCTCAATCTTGGCCTTTTCAGCCGCTTCCTTCAGGCGCTGCAGTGCCAGTTTGTCGGCCATCAGATCAACGCCGTGCTCTTTCTTGAACTCTTCGGCCAGATATTTAATCAGCACCTGATCAAAATCTTCACCACCGAGGAAGGTGTCGCCGTTGGTGGATTTCACTTCAAATACGCCATCACCAATTTCCAGCACCGAGATATCAAACGTACCGCCACCCAGATCGTAAACGGCAATCAGATGGTTCTCTTCGGTCTTGTCCAGACCATAGGCCAGTGCGGAAGCAGTCGGCTCGTTGACAATACGCAACACGTTCAGACCGGCAATAGCGCCTGCATCCTTGGTCGCCTGACGCTGGGAGTCGTTAAAATAGGCCGGTACGGTAATCACCGCATCCTTGACCTCTTCACCGAGATACTCTTCGGCTGTCTTTTTCATCTTCTGCAGCACAATGGCACTGACTTCCTGCGGGCTCATCTTCTTGCCATCCACTTCAACCCAGGCATCTCCGTTATCCGCCTTGACGACAGGATAAGCGACCAGCTCACGATGATGTTTGGCTTCAGCAGCCTCATACTTGCGACCGATCAGACGCTTTACCGCGTAAAAGGTTTTATCGGGGTTGGTGACCATCTGACGCTTGGCGGAAGCACCGACAAGACGCTCGCCATCTTTGGTGAATGCCACAACCGACGGCGTGGTGTTATCACCTTCACTGTTGGGAATTACTTTGGCCTTGCCGCCTTCCATCACGGCAACACATGAATTGGTTGTGCCGAGATCGATACCGATTACTTTTGCCATTTTGTTTACACTCCTGTTGTGCATGCAATGATGCGAAATTAAAATATCTGTAGATGCTTTATGGGGAGAGCGAAAAGCGAATTCAACCCCTGTCTGCTGTTTACCTTCTTACAGGGAAACGATCGATTCCCTGCTCCTGGCTTTATTTCTGCTATTTCTGCGGACCACTGGAAACCAAAACCTTGGCGGGCCGTATCAAACGCCCGTGCAGGCTGTATCCGGCCACATGCTGGGCGACCACGGTACCTTCCGGCTCATCGCTGGGCATCTGCGTCAGTGCTTCATGCCAGTTCGGATCAAACTGCTGACCGACCGCATCAATACGTTCAACGTGGAAGCGTTTCATCAGGTCATGCCAGCTGTTGAGAGTCAGTTGCACCCCTTCGCGTAGCGCCTCCTCGTTTCCTGCTTCCACTTCCAGCGCCCGCTCCATATTATCAGCCACATCCAGCAGCGCCGAGGCAAACTTCTCGATGCCGAATTTGTGTGCATCGGCCACCTGTCGCTCACTACGTTTGCGCAGATTTTCCATCTCCGCATGTGTGCGCAGCAGCCGGTCTTTCAGCTCATTATTCTCCTGCTGTAGCTGCTCAAGCGGATCCACTGCATCGTCCACCGTAACTTCATCAACATCAACGGCCGCATCCAACTCCTGCGACTCTTTCTGCTTACCGGATTCCTTACGCTTGTCGCTCAAACCATCCTCCTCAAATTCACTATGCGGGGATTATCCCTGCTCCATCTCTCACTTATGATTCCTGCAAGACCGCCCCTGTGTAGGGACATTAAACTGCGCTTTCAAGTGCGTTCGCCCACAAAAGATCATCCTTAGGATATCAGAAGGACTCATACGCATAGTCTCATAAGCACTCTGTCGATTGATTTCCCCCTCAACACTCACGAGGTGCAGTCGGACAACCGGCGAGGTAGATTACCGGCATGATCGAGATCCGCATCGCCGAACAGCAGCTTCACCATCGCCGAGCTACCGGCGTGTGGTATAGTTATCCGATATCTACCGCAGCCCGGGGTACAGGCAATCAGCGGGACAGCCTGCAAACACCACTCGGCCACCATCGCATTGCAGCCATGATTGGAGCCGATGCGCCGATATTCACCGCTTTTAAGGCACGCAAACCATTTACCATCTTCGACCCGTTACATGACGACCCGGAGCGCGACTGGATACTCTCCCGTATTCTCTGGCTTGGCGGCTGCGAAACCGGCAAAAACCGGCGCGGAGCAGTTGATACACTCTCCCGCTATATCTATATCCACGGCACCCACGCCGAAGCGCTGGCAGGTACCCCCGCCTCCCACGGCTGCATCCGCATGCGTAACGCTGATATCATTGAACTCTTCGCACATGTACGCATAAATGAAAGGGTCAACATTCGCCCCTGAACCAGGGCAATCGCATTAAAACGACTCTTTATTCATTGTGCTTAATATTCAATCCGTAGCCATGCTGCAGCTGGTCGGAATATTGCAAGTAAGGACTTGTATCAGCCATGGACTGTTGGTGTTGTTTAACAAATCCTCCTTTTAGATCTGCCTCGGCATGAATATTTTAGCGGAGTAGAGCGGCGGAGCCGTGGCCGTTAAAATGTTTATGCCGAGGGCACCCGAAGGGCAGAGATAGCGGAGGCGGCTTTCTTTCGTCCTTTCTTTGCCGCCAAAGAAAGGACAAATATATCTCATATACATTGCGCCAGCCTGGGGGCACCCATCTATTCAATATTGCTTGACTACAATATTTTAATGGATTGTCCTGCCGCCCAGACATCGTGCCTTATCCCCGTGCTGCCGGGCTGTCGGGATGAGCCCCGGTTTGCCCGAACAGGCCTCTGACGCTATGATCCACCCCCCAATTGAAGGAGTTCGTCTTTGTTTAAACGTATTCTGGTAGCCAACCGTGGTGAGTGTGCCATTCGAATTATCCGTTCATGTCGTGAGCTGGGTATCGAATCGGTTGCCATCTATTCTGAAGCTGATGCCCATGCCCTGCATGTGAAAAAAGCCGATCGCGCTGTGATGATCGGTCCTGATCCGGTCAAGAGCTATCTGAACATTCACAGGATAGTCGGCGTCGCACTGGACTCCGGTTGCGATGCTGTACATCCGGGCTACGGCTTCCTCTCTGAAAACGATGAATTTGCGCGGGCGATTATCGATGCAGGACTGACCTATATCGGCCCCTCCCCCGACGCAATCCGTGATATGGGTAGCAAGACCAAGGCACGCGAATCGATGATTGCCGCCGGCGTTCCGGTGATTCCCGGTTCGGACGGAGCTCTCAACAATGTCGATGAGGCGCTGGAGCTGGCGCATAAAATGGGTTACCCGGTCATGCTCAAGGCGGCGGCCGGCGGCGGCGGACGCGGCATTCGTCGCTGCGACAGCGATGCTCAACTGCGCGAAAATTATGTCGTAACCCAGCGCGAAGCGATGGCTGCATTCGGCTCCGATATCCTGTTCATGGAAAAATGCATTGTCGAACCGCATCATATTGAATTCCAGGTTCTGGCCGACAGTCATGGCAATACCGTGCACCTGTTTGAACGCGACTGCTCAATTCAGCGACGTAACCAGAAGCTGATCGAAATTGCCCCGAGCAACTTTCTCACCCCCAAGCTGCGTGAGAGCATGGGCGCCATTGCGGTCAAGGCAGCTCAGGCTGTGGGCTATGTCAATGCCGGTACCGTCGAATTTCTGGTCGACAAGGACAGAAACTTCTGGTTCATGGAGATGAACACCCGCCTGCAGGTGGAGCATACCATCACCGAAACCATTACCGGCGTCGATATTGTCGCCCAGCAGATCTCGATTGCAGCAGGTGAAGCCCTTCCCTTCACGCAGGCGGATCTGAGCTTCCGTGGCTTTGCCATCGAGTTTCGCATCAATGCCGAAGATCCGAAAAACAACTTCCTGCCGATGCCCGGTCGTATTACCCGCTATATATCTCCCGGCGGCATGGGTGTGCGCGTGGATGGCTGCGTCTATGCCGGCTACGAAATCCCGCCCTACTACGATTCGATGTGTGCCAAACTGACGGTATCCGGTCTGAACTGGCATAACACCGTCATGCGGGCCCAGCGTGCACTCGGCGAATACGATATTCGCGGCATGAAAACCACGCTACCGTTTTACCGTACTATCGCCTCATCGGAAGTGTTCATGCAGGGTGAATTCAACACCGGCTTTATGGATCAGCATCCGGAGCTGCTGGATTACAACGATAATGAGCGGCGTGAAGATATCGCTGCTGCGGTGGCGATGGCCATCGCCGTGCATGCCGGCCTGTAATCGGGTCGGGAAGGTTAACGTCGCTGGCACGCCCGTGTGCCAACATGCGGATAAGCAAACACAACATCGCGTAAAAAAGGTATAGAGATATGACTGACACAAAGAAAAAACTGGCAATTACCGAACTGGCTCTGCGTGACGGACATCAGTCGCTGCTGGCTACGCGTATGCGGCTCGACGACATGCTGCCGATTTGCGAGAAGCTCGATACTATCGGCTACTGGTCGATTGAAGCGTGGGGCGGCGCGACCTTCGATACCTGCCTGCGCTACCTGAAAGAGGGTCCGTGGGTACGCTTGCGTGAGCTGAACAAGGCGCTGCCGAACACACCCATCCAGATGCTGCTGCGCGGCCAGAACCTGCTTGGCTACCGTCATTATGCCGACGATGTGGTGAAGAAGTTTGTCGATATGGCTGCCGCCAACGGCGTTGACGTATTCCGTGTATTCGATGCAATGAATGACCTGCGCAATGTGCGTACGGCCGTGAATCAGGTCAAAGCCAACGACAAGCACGCCGAGGGCACCATCTGCTACACCACCAGCCCGGTACATACGCTGGAATACTTTATCGATCTGGGTAAGGGCTTCGAAGATATGGGCTGCGACACGCTGGCGATCAAGGATATGGCGGGACTGCTTACGCCGACGGCTACGCGTGAACTGATCCTGGCCCTGAAACAGTCTGTCTCCATCCCGCTGCATCTGCACTCCCACGCAACAGCCGGCGTGGCCGAGATGGTACAGTGGGAAGCGGTGCATGCCGGTTGCGACATCATCGATACCGCCATCAGCCCGCTGGCCGGCGGCACCAGCCATCCACCGACAGAAGCCATGGTCGCGGCCTTTGCCGGTACTGAATACGACACAGGTCTGAATCTGGTAGCGTTGCAGGAAATCGCCGCCTACTTCAAGGAAGTGCGTAAAAAATATGCCCGTTTTGAATCCGATTCAACCGGCGTGGACACCCGCGTATTCGTCAACCAGATCCCTGGCGGCATGATCTCCAATCTGGCCAATCAGCTACGTGATCAGGGCGCACAGGATAAGATGGACGCCGTGCTCGATGAAATTCCACGCGTCCGCAAGGATTTCGGCTACCCGCCACTGGTCACACCAACCAGCCAGATTGTCGGCACCCAGGCCGTGCTCAATGTCATGTCCGGCAAGAAATACAAGGTCATTACCAACGAGACGCGCGACTACCTGAAAGGCTTGTATGGCCGTGCACTCGGCGAAATCAATGAAGAGGTGCGCAAGCTGGCCATCGGCGATGAAGAGCCGATTGATATCCGTCCTGCCGACCTGCTGGTGCCTGAGCTCGATGCCCTGACCCGTGAAGTCGGTGATCGGGCTACTTCGGTGGAGGATGTACTCTCCTATGCCCTGTTCCCGACCATTGCTCTGGAGTTTTTCGAAGAGCGGGCCAGCGGTCAGTTCAAACCTGAATCACTGGACACGCCTCTGGAAGCCAGTTCCACACCTGAGGTTGTTACCGCACCGTCCCTGGCGCCTACCGAATTCAACATCATCATTCATGGTGAAGAATACCATATCAAGATCGAAGGTTCCGGTCACAAGAGCGATGATGTGCGTCCGTTTTATGTCAAGGTGGATAATGTACTGGAAGAGGTCACCGTTGAGACGCTGACCGAGGTCGTACCTACCCATAACGGCAATTTTGATGTCAGCAAGGCATCCAAGGGTTCACGCAGGCCGAAAGCAACCAGCGACAGCGATGTAACAACGGCCATGCCGGGTCGTATCGTGGCGATCAATGTCGCCATCGGCGACCAGGTAGAAGCCGGCACCACCGTCCTGACCGTGGAAGCGATGAAGATGGAAAATCAGGTGCATGCACCGGTTTCCGGTACGGTCACCGCCATCAATGTCGCAGTCGGCGATAGCGTCAATCCCGATGAGTGCCTGATGCAGATCGACTGATTCCTGATACCTGTTTCACCACGAAGAGTATGCATTCCGGGTAACCTCTTTCTTCGCGCCCTTCGTGGTGAAACGGATTTTCAAATCTCCAATCACGCGCTCGCTTGACGCGCGGACAGGTTTAATTGCTCCCGACAGACTGCAGGGAATCAAGACATTGATACAAAGCCCGGAAATCGATCGGTTTTTCAAACAGCGTTGCGTTGCAGGCTTCAATCTCGATGACCAGATCCGGATCGGCGTAACCGCTCACTACAATGATCGGCAGACACTGATCCTGCCTGCGAATCTCACGTATCAAATCACATCCGTTCATCTCCGGCATGCATATATCCGTCATCAGCAGGTCAAAACCACCGGCTGCATGTCGGTACAGCTCCAGCGCCCTTTTGCCATCCTCCGCATCCGTCACGTCGAACCCTTTTTTCGTCATTATCTTGACCAACAACTTGCGAACTGCAGTGTCGTCATCGGCAATCAGTACGCGTCTGTTTTGAAGCGCTTCTGTTATATAATCACTCATACGCCGCACCTCTCCCGCCTCTCTAAAAGACCGGGGGCAATGCCGGCCGCCATGCCGCGGCTGGTATCGATATCATGACTGTCATTGGCCAGATAAAAATAGCCGCGGCATCCGCCCAGATCACGCGCCAGTTTTTTCCGGTACCCGTCATCAATCGGGGTAACCGCATAGGTTTCAATCGATCGATCATGATGGTGACAGTATGACAGTACGCCCAGTCCTCCCAGATCCACGCCATCAATGTCGGCAATCACTGCATCGATATTTTCCCGCAGCATCCGCTCATAGGCCTCACGATCACTGTGCACCTGAGAGATTTTCCACCCATGCGACTCCAGCAACATGGCAAGCTGCTCCCCTGTGTGGGCATCTCCGGTCAGGATCAGACATTTTTTCCATCGTTTTTGCCTCTGATCGTTCATCGGTGAAAACATCAGGCCTGGTTGAGCAGCAAGCGGTTAATTTCATCCTCGGCCGCCAGCCAGTCCAGCATCGCATCTCCCCCGTTAAAGCCCCGCGCCAGCGCACGGTAATAGGCCGATTCCGCGATCATCTGCTCGCGCATATCAGCATTCAGACGGCCGACGTTGTGTTGCACCCTGTTGCCGGGCTTCCTGCGATTTACACCTTTCTCTTTCGTCGTACTGCGCATCCTCTCTCCCTACTACTGTCCATAAAAAAATAACAGCAAGGCTGTCAATGCTTTTACGTCGATATCAATCAATGGTGACACTGCGTCGTTCGCTCTTTTCATCACCTTCAGGGGATTCGGCCATGGTGTCATCTCCTTTGGCGTGCAGCTTGTCGGTATGCACCTTATCTGCAGGTACATTCTCCCGACTCGACGGCTGATTGTAGATTAGCTTTGCAGCGATCAGTATCGGAATAATTCTGATCTTTTCTGAACGTGGATGTCGCTACAGGAAAATCAGCCTGAAAGAGAGTACCTGAGCCGGACAAGATGGCTCACTACTGCATGGAAATGGTCGGCCCAACCGTAATGCATCAAAGATAGACAGAAGCAGACAGGCATTCGTGTGCCCGCCAAGGAAAGAAAGCCGTTATTTTACCCGCTTAGCAGGCAAAACAGAGGCGTCTCGCGCCCTTTAGCAGCGTCTGGAAGTCCGTGCCGCCTACCCGCACCAGCTCAACATGATCGCCTGCTTCAAAATAGATGTCGGGCTCATCCAGCAGACTGACTTCGAGCGCCACCTCCAACTGGTATGCCCCGCCGACCGGCGGCACTGCGCCCGCATCGCAGTCGGGAAACAGTGAGGCGATTTCATCTTCATCGACCAGCTCAAGATTCCGGTCGAGCTGTTCGTTGAGCGTCTCAACAACAATATGCAGCGGCGATGGCAATACCGCCAGCAGGTAGCCCAGATCATCACGGAGCAGAACCCCTTTGGCGAGTCTGTGTCCGGGAACATGTGCAACTTCCGCGATCAACTGACTGGAGACCGAGAAGGGATGCGGCACGGTTTCATAAGCAATGCATGATTGATCCAGATAACGCTTGAGTGTGTTGGCGATAGACATCAAAGACCTCCTGTTTATCTCTTCTGGGGCCATAAAAAAGCCGATCATGCAGGTAATCGCTGCTGATAAAGCTCCAGCTCACTATAGCAATATTTTTGCAAATCTGCAGCAAGTCCAGTCCATCAATCCGGGCGGACTCAACCGCCAGAGAGGATGCCCATGCGTGTAGCGACCTGTACCAGTTCGGCCATCGTCGCCACGCCCAGTTTTTCCATAATGTGCTGACGATGGGAATAGACGGTCTTCTCGCTCAGATGCAGAGCTGCAGCGATATCGCTCACGCTTCGCCCATCGGTGAGCAGCAAGCATACCTCCAACTCGCGCCGGGTCAGCGATGATGGCAGCGGCTTGAGCGTTTCGGAGGCTGAGTGTAGCAAAGGCAGTTGCACGCCCGTTTCATCATCGAGATAGCGTCTGCCTGCCATCACCTCGTGAATGGCTGAGATGAGTAATCTGGCGCCGCTACGCTTGCAGACGAATCCACGCGCGCCCATCTGCATGGCGCGCTCGGCCACCATGCCGCTATGCATACTCAGCATCAGAATACGTGCCTCGGGATGTGCCAACAGGATGCGGCGCATGACTTCAAGCCCGCTAATATCAGGCAGGGAGATGTCCATAATCACGATGTCCGGCAGCCATTTTTCATAATCCCGACAGGCCTGTTTGCCGCTGGCCGATTCGGCCACCACCTGCATCAGGTCGTCTGCTTCCAGCAGATAGCGAAACCCGATACGCACGACTTCATGATCGTCCACAAGCTGCACGGTAATGGCCCGCGAGCCGCTCATCCCCCGCTATCCTCGCTGTGATCCAGCGGCAGCATGGCCTTGATACGCACGCCATCCTCAGGCACATGCGTCAGCATGAAGGTGCCGCCCAGCGCATGTACGCGCTCGCGCATACCGATCACCCCCATCCCCGTAGGTGTTCTATCCGCCTCTGCGTGCACTCCCTTGCCGTTATCACTGATCTCGACCTGCAGCTGTCCATCACGCCCGGCATGTGCAGGCAGCGCCCTGATGATCACATTCACACAATCCGCTTTGCCATGGCGAAAGGCATTGGTCAGTCCCTCCTGTACCAGCCGGTAGATCGCGATAGCCCGCATATCATCCAGAGCATCAATATCCCCGTCGATACGCAGCGAGCAGACGATACCGGCCTGCTTTTGCCTCTCTCCTGTCAGCTCGGTCAGAGCCGCTGTCAGCCCCAGCGTATCAAGCGTAGCCGGCCTCAAGCGCAATAGCGAGGCATGGCTGGCGTTAAACGAAGCACTGGTACTACGCACAATCTCTTCACCCATGATGCGCACTTCGGAGTCGATGGCATGCATGGTGATATACTCCCCACGCGTCTGGATTCCGGTTAGCAGCTGCCCCAGTTCATCATGCAGGTCGCGGGCCAGCGTGCGCCGTTCATCCTCCTGCACCTGCATCAACTGTCGCATCAGTGCGCGATTCTCCTGCAACAGTCTCGCCTGATCCGCCTCAGCCTGTTTACGTCTGGTGGCATCTCGCTCAACCGAATAGATCATGCTGCTGTCGCCGATCGACACATATCTGGCAACTGCATCCGCCCAAAAGGTGCTGCCATCGCTGCATGTATGCTTCGTCTCGAAGTAGACCGGATCACCCGATTGAAGCAGGCGCACTCTCTCCGCCACTGCCTCAGGAGATATGTTGGTATCAATGAATGTAATCGGTTTGCCAATCAGATCGTCGGCAGCATAACCGTGCTTTTCAAAAGCGGCCTGATTGGCATCAACAATGACCGGCACCGCATCAGTGCGGGGCTCCATGACAAGCACGTAATCTGACGTCTGCTCAAACAGTACCCGGTAACGTGCCTCACTCAGGCGCAGCTGCTCCTCCACCTGCTTGCGTACGGTGATATTGCGCAGTATGCCTTCAATAGCGACCGGTTTACCCGCCTCATCGCACAGCAATGTGCAGCTCGCCGATGCAATGCGCGGCGTCCCGTTCTTATGCGCAAGCATCAGCTCAAAATCATTCACCTTCCCTTTCCGCAACAGTGCGCTGAGCAGCTGGTCCCGCTGCGCCGGGTCGATATAAAACTCCATCACCCGCCGCCCCAGCAACTCTGCCTGCGTATAGCCTGTCTGAGCCAGACACGACGGGCTGACAACCTCGATGCGGCCATCCATATCGGTTTTGTAATAGATATCCACCATATTTTCGAATAGAGAGCGACACTGTTCCTCGTATCGCCTGTTTTCTCTCTCTATTCTCCTGCGCTCACTGATATCCACAAGCGTGATACGGATGGTCTTGCTTTCCTCTGTGCATACGGACAGACAATGGAGCTGGGCGTAACAGATCGAGCCGTCCTCACAGTTGAGCGCCAGCTCGGTCTGTTGACGCGAATTGAGTCTGAACAGCGTGACGGTCAACAGATACCATGCATCGCAATCCTGCGGCACGATAAACTGGGAGAATCGCTGCCCGATCAGTCTGTTGCGCTCCAGGCCGAGCATGCCGGCCAATATCAGGTTAGCCTGCGTAATCATCCCTTTATCGTTAATAGTGGCATAACCGACCGGAGCAAAATCGAAAAAATCGGAGAAACGATCGCGCGACTCGATCAGTTCATGCTCCGCCCGATGCAGCCCTTCGTTCTGCATCTCCAGCTCAGTCATATGCATACGCAGTTCGTGAATTAGCCCCTGTAAATCTGCTGTCTTGCTCGCCTCTGCAGATTCATCCATGCCAGCCAAGCGGGCTTCGATACGCTTGCGCCGCTCATCTACCGACAAGTTACGACCCTCTTCCATAAGCCATTCGTGGAGAAATCATTGCCTCCCCTCCTTCAGCTCTCTGATTAAAGTCACTAGTACTGCAAAAGTACAGTCTTGTGACAATCTGGAGTCGGGAATAACTCAGCCAGCGAGCATTTTCGCCACATTTTCAGCATCGCTTTGTAGGACAGAAACCCAGAACTATCGTTGCCTGAGCGGTTTCTCTGAATCAAAAAAAGAATGAAAAAGCCAACTACTGCTGCTGTAAAATCCAGCAGCCGATATCACGATACAACGGTAAGGGATCAAACGGTTCACGCCGTCTGAACGGATTCAACCAGATATTCAGCGACATCAGTTCAAAATGATCGGCCGGAACGACCGAAACAAGATCACCCCATGCGGCCGACTGCCTTGATACCTGGGAATCATTGTCACCTTCCGCTTGCTCAATGATGCGGGCATAACGACGCATCAGCCAGGGCAACTGAGCAAGTGGCCGCGCGCCCGCATAACTGCGATAGATAACACCATCATGATCGGGGGTATCTGCATTAAACTGCCGCATGGCTATTGTGGTCAGCGCGTGGACGCCGGCAAACAGGCGGAATGGAGAAAGGGTTGAACAGACATGATCGGCGACCGGTGAGCCGTGGTGCGGTGTGCCCAGCGTCGTCAGGCTGGCCACTTTAGCCCCGCCACCCAGGTGCGTGATCCAGTAGCGGGCATCCACACCACCCATCGAGTGAGCGATCAGATGCAGAGGCCCCGGCTGTGTAGCCAGTTGCTCGGCCAGTGCGCTGGCGCGCTGCTTGATTGTGCCGGCCCATGGCAGCTTCGGTACGATAACACGCATGCCCATCTGCCCGTAGAGTGAACGGGCCTGACGAAAATACTCCAGCCACAGCAGACGATCAAAGCCGAAGAGGCCGTGAATCAGAACGACCGTCGGCTGTGCGGACACTATTCGCTGCGGCGACTGTGAAAGTGCAGCAGGGAGAGCTGAGGGGAGCGCTTGCCTTCAACCGGCACCGGATAATCACCGGAAAAGCAGGCATCACAATGGAGGGAGCGCTGCTTGCCAACAGCCCGATACATGCCTTCAAAACTGACAAAGGCCAGCGAATCGGCACCAATCGCCTTGCACATTTCATCCAGATTCATCTTGTTCGCCATTAACTCATTGGCATCGGGCGTATCCACCCCGTAAAAGCAGGAGTGCTTTGTCGGCGGACTGGAGATACGCATATGAATCTCTTTGGCACCGGCTGCGCGCACCATCTCAACGATCTTGCGACTGGTTGTACCGCGTACAATCGAGTCATCCACCAGAATCACCCGCTTGCCCTTGATCAGTTCCCTGTTCGGGTTGAGCTTCAGCTTCACGCCAAAATTGCGAATTGACTGTTTCGGTTCGATAAAGGTGCGTCCGACATAATGATTACGGATAAGCCCCATCTGAAACGGAATACATGAGGCCTCGGCGTAACCCATCGCCGGCGGCACGCCGGAGTCCGGCACAGGAATCACCAGATCCGCCTCTACAGGCGACTCTTTAGCCAGTTCCACGCCGATCCGGTAACGGGCCTGATACACATTGACCCCTTCCAGCGTGGAGTCCGGACGGGCAAAATAGACATACTCGAACACACAGAACTTGCCGGCTGATTCCGAAAACGGGTGCAGACTCTGCAGGCCATGCTCATCAATCACGACCATTTCACCCGGTTCGACATCACGTACAAAGGTGGCTCCAATCAGGTCAAAGGCACAGGTTTCGGAGGCCAGCACCCAGGCTCCGTCGAGTTGACCCAGCACCAGCGGTCGGATGCCGTTCTGATCACGTACGCCAACCAGTCGCTTCTCTACCAGCACCAACAATGAAAAACCACCGGAGAGGCGGTTGACAGCTTCAGCAAGACGATCCTGCATCGTAGCACCCGGACTTCTTGCCACCAGATGAATCAGCACTTCGGTATCCGAGGTGGACTGGAAGATCGAACCTTTCTTCTCCAGCTCATCACGCAATTCCGGGGCATTGACGATATTGCCATTGTGACACATGGCAATGCCGCCATGTGCGTACTGATAACAGAACGGCTGACAGTTGCGCAGACCCGAATCGCCCGAAGTGGAGTAACGCACATGTCCGATGCTGTGGCGACCGGTCAACTCCTTGATAGCCGATTTCTGAAAAATATCGGCGACCAGTCCCATGCCGCGATGGGTATTGAACTGCTTGCCGTCGGTACTGACGATACCGGCCGACTCCTGTCCGCGATGCTGCTGCGCATACAAGCCAAGGTAAGTCAGATTTGCCGCTTCAGTATGGTCGAAGACACCAAACACGCCACATTCGTCGTGAAAATGATCCGCCTTATCAGACTCTGGTATCATACCACCCTCATTTACTGCTATTCTGGATTATTGATTTCAGCGCCTGCCGGTCTTTCACGGGAATCAGGTTCTGCATACGTTCGTTGTTCGTTTGCGGAGAGACATATTGTGCTGCCGCACCCTGTCTTGAAAATGGATACCCCTCAGGAATCATCCGACCCAGCATATCGCCGAGGTTGATGGCATAAGGTACCAGTCGGCTCTCTTTCAACCAGCTGGCGTCGGGTTTGGTGTACGATGTGTAAACCAGAAAGCAGAGGGCGATCAGCAGCATACCGCGGGCTGCGCCAAAAAAGATACCCAGCGTACGATCGGTCGCCGTCAGAGCCGCCAGATCGACCAGCCGACAAATCAGCGCACCAATCAGACCAACCACAATCATGACAACAATAAAGATCAGCGCAAAACCGGCGATATCGGCCACAGTTCCATTGGTAATCCACTGACCCAGAAAATCACCGGTCTGACCGGAGAGACGGCTGGCCAGCAAAAAGGCGGCGACCAGACCAATTAACGAAATCACTTCACGGACAAAACCGCGCCATAGCGATAGCACCATCGACAAACCCACGACAGCAATAAGAATGTAATCTACAAAGTTCAAATCAGCCCTCTATCCATTACGACCTGTTATTCATATCAGGTTCGGATGCGTTTCAAGTCAATAGCGTCTGAGCCGCTTCCGACAAATGCCTTACCGGCATCAGCGCAAGCGGTGTCCGTGTGTCGGTGCGCATATTAGCAATGATATTCGCCTTCTGCACCCTCTCGTGATTTTCCTTCGGCATCAGGATGCGGGCAAAGCCCAGATTGGCTGCCTCCCTCGCCCTCGCCTCAGGCTGTCCAACCGGACGCACTTCACCGGTCAGCCCCACCTCTCCGAACACAGCAATATCAGCGGCTACCGGCTTTTCCTGGAAGGCCGACAACATGGCCAGCAACACAGCCAAGTCCACGGCCGGTTCGGCAATACGGGCGCCACCGGCTATATTGATATAGACATCGTACTGACTCAGCGGCAGGCCCATTCGCCGCTCCAGTACCGCAGTCAGCATGGCCACGCGGCCGCCATCGACACCGACAGCCGAGCGTTTGGGCGTGGCATAGACCGTAGGCGCAATCAATGCCTGCACTTCCACCAGCAACGGGCGCGTACCCTCCATGCAGGCCAATACCACCGAACCCGGCACATCCTTGGCCCGCTCGGCCAGGAACATGCGCGATGCATCGCGAATACCGACCAGACCGGCATCCGACATCTCAAACACGCCTATCTCTCCTGCCGGGCCGAAGCGATTCTTGACCGCGCGCAGAATACGGTGCGCATGACCGCGATCACCTTCAAAATAGATCACCGCATCCACCATATGTTCGAGCACGCGGGGACCAGCCAGCGCCCCGTCCTTGGTGACATGGCCGACAAGAATCAGTGCATGGCCGACCGCCTTGGCCTGCTGGATCAGGGCAGCCGAGCAGTCCCTGACCTGCGATACCGTACCCGGTGCACTGGTCAGACGATTACTCACCGTGGTCTGGATGGAATCAATAATCACCGTTGAGGGACGGGTTTTATCGATGGTCGCAAGCATGGACTCCAGCTCGCAGGCGGAGGCCAGCTGCAACGATGCATGCATCGCGCCAATACGCTGACCGCGCAGGTTCACCTGCTGCATCGATTCTTCACCGGTAATATAGAGCACAGCGCCGCCGCTGTTTTCGGCAAGCTTTGCAGCCGCCTGTAACAAGAGTGTGGACTTGCCGATGCCCGGATCACCGCCAATCAGTACCGCCGAACCCGGCACCAGTCCACCGCCAAGTACGCGATCGAGCTCCTCAATACAGGTGGAACGGCGAGGACTGTTTTCGCTGCTGATCTCGGTAATCGCCGATGTCGCCAGCGCCTTGCCCTTACCTGCAGCCCGTATGGATGCAGCTTCAATCACCTGTTCGGCAATCGAGTTCCAGGCGCCACAATCGGGGCACTGGCCCATCCACTTGCGATGTTCAGCGCCGCAGCTCTGACAGACAAACAGGGACTTGGCCACCTAGCCGCGCCCCGGATATGGCAGCATCAACAACACCTACTTAATTCACCTGTTCCAGCCAGCAACCGCTCAGTTGCAGTGTTGCACAGATTGAGGTCATCGCCGCATTCGCAGCCGCCTTGTCATCATAGATCCCCATACGCACCCGGTGGACCACTTTTCCGCCTACGCTTGTATCGGCGACAGACGGGGTGCGGCCGCCTGACGACACCTGCATGCCTGCAACCATCCTCTCGGCTGCTTCTTTTGAGTCGAAGGAGGCCAGATTAATCACCCATGCAGAGGCAGGTGACGGCTGTTTATGTGCGGCCAACCGCCTGTCGATCGCGCGTCCGAGGCTCAGGTTGCGCCCTCCCTCGCTGAGTATCAGCCATGGATCGCCCGGCCGTGCACGCACCAGATAGAGCTTCTTGAGACTGTTGGCCGAATAGTTACTCGATTCATATTTCTGGGTAAATGCCACCAGCACCGCTTCACCCTGTGCAACCTGTATCGGTCCGCCAACGATTCTGAGGTTCGAAATATTGATGTGGATATAGGTTTTATTGCCGTTCACCCGTCGCTTGTAGGCTGACCAGGCTGCCAGATCGCGGCCGCCGGCAGAAAACTGCGCATGATAATGCGCGAGATAGGCGTCGGTATTAAGCGACGCCCAGTCCCTGCGCCAACGCTCAACCGACTGACGTACGCTCTGCAACAGTGATACGGATGCAGCAGCCGGCACGGCCGCTGCAGGTGCTGTCACTGTTCGAGCAACCGGAGACGGCTTTGCTACTGCAACACGCTGCGGCGCGTGAGCACTGCTAACCTGATCAATAAAAGCCTGCAAACGCAAGGTAGCTGATTCCAGTTCAATCCCTGCATGCTCCAGTTTGCCGATATCCGCCGACACCGCATGTGCATATTTTCCAGCCCGTATCGCCGCCTGTATCGACTGCCGGCGATACGCCTCCGCCCGCAGACGGGCCGCAACCGGATCCTTGCCGACGTTCGGACTGCTGAGTAACTCGATCGCCTCACTGCTGCGGTTATTTTCCAGCGCCACGGTGGCCATCAGGATCTCCCGCTCTCCCTGAGGCAGGCTGCGCACAAGCGGAGCACTGTCCTTCTTCAGCATCTGATACGCCTGCTCATGACTGATCTTCGCAGCAGACGCCGCCAAAGCCGGGGCGATTATGGACAGATGACAGACGATAAGCGCTAATAACAGCGATAAAAAATTCATTAACCCTCTCAGTTGTTTCAATGAACAGGCTTGCCGTTCCCGATGACCTGCGTACCCGAACCGGCAGGTGACTGAAGATCGCTGTCAACCTGCGTCGTCACAGCATTCTCATTTACTGCCGCAGGCGGCGCCTTTTCCGGCCGCACCATTGAACCCGTTAATGCCTGAGCAATTTCATCGAATCGGGCCTGTGCCTCGATCGTACTCTGTTTGGGTATATTCCGGCGCAGCCAGCGCACCAGGTCCACCCACATGGTACTGACCTGCTCATTCGACGGCATGATGCCCGCATAGGGCAATTCGACGGTAATCACCGGAATATGGTGCTGCACGCCGGCACAGTTACCCAACGACCCCGGATAGGTACCAATCAGTTTCAGATGCAGAAATCCCAGGTCACTCGGCCCCACCGGAGGCCCGTCAAAATCGAGTACGCCAAAGGGTGCATGCACCGATACAATGGCATCCGGTTTGAATTGTCGGATCTGTTCATACAGCCAGCTGCTCTCCGGCTCACTCAATGGAGCCGTGCCCGGATAGCGCCGTGGGTCCTTGCCTGTACTCTGCCAGTATTCCCTGCTTTTCACGTACCAGTCGGGCGTAGGCATATTGCGGTTCAGATCCACGCCGTGTGCGTTCAGGCGTTGTGAATGTTTCTGCAACAGGCCATCCGGATTCAGCAACGGTGTAACATGCCAGTGAAACAGACCCGAGTGATAGCGATCCAGCGTTTCCATCCAGCGGAAGACAATACTGACGGCCGAATACTCATCGCCGTGGGTGCCGCCAATCAACAGAATGCGTCCGATCGGTTTACGACCGGGCAACGGCGGATACTCCTTCATCATGATCGCCTGACCATTCACCGAGCGGCTGCCCGTGTCAGAGAGGTGGCGGTCCAGACAATCGGCCAGACTGACGCTGCCGAGTTTATGACCGATGCGCGTGCATTCATCGATCACCGGTTGCGTATTTGATGATGCCGCGGCAGTTACTGCTGCGGCCGCAGCACTCTGGCCGGCCAACAGCAACATAACAGTTGCAGGCAACAGGGCAAAAATCAACTTGTCACGGACGGAGGCAAGACGCATGCGGCCAACGATAGCTGTCGCATGTGCCCGTGCCAATCGATTCAAAACGGGCATGCCTGAAGTATCAATCATTGTCGCGATCAGAGCTGATTAGTGGCTGCTGAAATGACGATCAGCCAGCAGGTTCAACCCGTCGAGCGTCAGGTATGGCAGGTGATGATTGATGCAGGGCAAATCCCCGATCAGTAACGGCACAAGACCGCCGGTGGCCACAACCGGTGCCTGTTCATAGCCCGGCTGACTGCGCAGGCGCGCGATCAGGCCCGTCAGCGCATCCACTGTTGCCCAGTAACTGCCCGCCTGCATGCTGGTGGCAGTATCGCGCCCGATCAGCGTTGCTGTTCGGGCCAGCGTCACTTCCGGCAACTTGGCTGCTCTCAGACACAATGCCGCCAGCGCCACATCGGGACCGGGAACAATCAAACCGCCGGCATAATGACCTGCCGCCGAAACCACATCGAATGTGGTTGCCGTGCCGCAATCCATGACAATCACCGGTGAGCCGAATCTCTCGCGTGCTGCAACCGCATTGACAATCCGGTCCGCCCCCACTTCGCGCGGGTTTTTATAATCCACGGCCATGCCGGTTTTTACTTCCGGATCACCGACAAAGACCGGACGAAGGCCGCAGATACGTTCACAGGCGCCGGCAAGCGGCGTGTCCAGATGCGGTACAACGCTGGCCACCATAATGCCGGTAACCGCAGTTGCCGCATAACCGGACTGTACGAACATGCCATGCAGCTGCCAGGCCAGTTCATCCGGCGTATTATCGCGAGCGCTGGACAAACGCCAGTGCGCCAGCAGCGAAGTGTCGTCATAAAGGCCGAACACCATATGCGTATTGCCGACATCGGCGACCAGCATCAGTTTATCGGTTCGATTCAAATCCGTCGTCATAGTATTTCCAACTCACCTGCGATAATCCGTCGCATCCCCTCTTCCGTCTCCAGCAGCAGCGCACCGTCATGATCCAGCCCCCTTGCCATACCATGGAGATAACCCCTGCCATCGTGTACCCGCACAGCCTGATCACTGGCTGCATGCGCTTGCCACCACGCTTCCCGCACCGGATCAAACCCCTGTCGCAAATAGCGATCATACCAGGCATCCAGCACATTGAGCACGCCTGCCACCACCTCCAGACGCGACATAGAGCGTCCGGCAGCCGTGGCAAGGTCGATAGCCGGCTGCGTAATATCCGCCGGCCAACCATCTGCCGGAGGATTCAGATTAATGCCAAAACCAAGGACAACTGCGTGTACACTTCCCGGCTCCGCCCGCATCTCGGTCAAAATACCGGCCAGTTTGCCACCATGGCACATCAGGTCATTGGGCCATTTGATGCGCAGCGCCGGCACATAAACCTGCAGAGCTTCATGCAATGCCACCGCAGTCAGCAACGAGAGTTGCGGCACCTTCTCCGGCGGCAAGGCCGGGCGCAACAACACACTGACAGCCAGTGACTCTGGCACCGTATGCCACCGACGCCCCAGGCGACCACGGCCCGTGGTCTGCCGTTTGGCAATCATCACCAGCCCGTCAGGCTCGCCATGCTCAGCCAGCCGCATGACATCCTGATTGGTGGAACCGGTCTCATCAACCAACAGCAACCGATGCCCCAGATGGGTTGTCGACAGGCGCGCCTGCAACTGTGCGGCCGTCAATACCGGAGCAGGCAACATATAACCCTTGCCGGGATATGCCTCGATTGCCTCACCACCTTTTTTCAGCGCCTGAATATGCTTCCAGACAGCAGCACGAGAGAGGCCCAGCTCGGCCGCTATTGCATCACCGGAAACAGGCGACTGACTGAGGCTTAAACGATTGAGAATATGCTCGCGTACGTTATGCATCGGCCGTAGCCGGGGATGGCAGGATACGCATGGAGAGATCCAGCACCGGTGCGGAATGGGTAATCGCACCAATCGCGATCCTGTCCACGCCGGTTTCGGCATAGTCACGCGCATTGAGCAGCGTGATATTGCCGCTGGCCTCCAGCAGGATCGAAGACGGCACCATCACCCGCGCCTGCGCCACCACGGCCGGATCCATATTATCCAGCAGAATGATATCCGGACAGACATCCACCGCTTCTCTTACCTCTTCCAGCGTTTCGCACTCGACCTCAACCCATACCGCATGGCCGGCCCGGTAGCAGGCCTGCACAGCCGCAGAGATCGAGCCGCATGCCTCAATATGATTTTCCTTGATCAACATGCCGCTCTGCAGGTCCATGCGGTGATTAACGCCGCCGCCATGCAGCACCGCCTGCTTCTCCAGCAATCGAAAACCAGGCGTAGTCTTGCGCGTATCGGCAACCCGGCAACCTGTGCCCTCCACCGCATCGACAAAGGCACGCGTCGCCGTGGCAATGCCGGAGAGATGCTGCAGAAAATTCAGCGCTGTGCGTTCAGCCGCCAGTAACGAGACCACCGGCCCGGCCAGTTCACACACAATATCGCCGCAATGTACCCGATCACCATCATGAGCCAGCCATTTACGCTCAATCGTCGAATCCAGTGCGGTAAATACAGCATCCGCCATCTCCACGCCGGAGAGTACGCCGTCCGCCTTGGCACTGATACGCGCCACCGCCGAACTCTCTGTCGGCATCGTCGCCAACGCGGTCAGGTCATGCGCTGCCGCATCCTCCAGCAAGGCTTGACGTATTAGTATATGCTGCCACTCATCCATGCCACGAACACTAGCCATATTGCCTTCCGTTGATAAGGGGATGGGCATTCAGGCCCTGCCCGCATCACTGTAGGGATGCGCAGATATATTCGCCCTGCACTTGCTCCACACTATTTATCCGGCAGCTGTCGGCGTAAATACAAAAACCGGTCAGAACTGATGGTAAAAGTTCAGGGAGATTTGATCGCCGGTATAGGCTGGAATAAACATGGTGCTTGGTGCCGTTGCTGCATCCTCAGCATTGTCGGCAACCACACCGCCGATCACCGTTCCGATCAGGGCGCCGGCCACCATATCGGAGACCCAGTGGCGATGGCCCTTTATATCGGATGCAAGCAGGGCTGCAGCAACGCCATAAGGTATCAGATAATTATCGTACACCTCGGCGTAAACCCGCGCCACGGCAAAATACTGTGTGAAATGATATGATGGCATCGAACTGCCACCGGCAAAAGAACCCAGACGTGGCTTGCTGAAATGGCCAAATGCGTAGGGGTTGGTGGTAAACGGCGGCTGATCGCCGGTCGCCGTCCTCAAATTCGATACCGGCCTCTGCCTACCGGTAATCGTCTTCAGCAAGAGGTGAGAGATCATGATTGAGTAAGCAGTAGCCTTGCCGGCCAACAACGCTGCTTTTTGCGATTTCTCATCATTGAAGGCGACACCCAACGCATACGAACCGGCTATACCGAGTACCAGGTAGCTGTCGGCTCCGTTTAAACCCAACCCTTTTGCAGCAGCAGGGGTTTTCAATGCATAGCCGTTAAAGATGGGTTCAACTTTATCCTGATAGTAACGTGTTACCGGCTTGTCTGCGGCCACCAGAGCCCCGATACCTCCCAGAAAAAAAAGGGTCTCTCGGGGGTGTTCAAACGGATAGAGAGCCATTCCCTTAAAGTCGTCATCAATGTTGAAAAAAGCTTCGCCAATCAGCCTGGATGACTTCTGAACGCGCCCTTCATCCTGTACCGGAGAAGCCGCTGCATCATTCAGCTCTGAGGCCAATGGCGCAGAGAGATGTGTAAAACTGAAAAACAGCATGACCAACAATAAACGGAGCATTTCCCCTCCCAGGGAGCAATTACACCCAGGAGCCAGTGACGGGCTTAGCGTGATCACAGCCGGGCAGGAACATACCTTTGACTCCATACTCGCCGAGCAAGCAGCACTTATAAGCCCGATTGACTCCTGATCGGTGCATTCGGCCAAAGTACAGGCCTGTGTATCCGGCGTCAATCGAAGTCACTTATGTTCTGCCATTGCTCTGTCGGGGCAATATGCGCTTCGTGCAGCCGTTGCAACTCCGGCCGATCCTTCCCGCCTGCAATAGCGCGGAACAGGCAGGCTCTTCAGCCGGCAGAAAATCAGGCCGACACCAACAGACGTCGTCACCATACACAATTCACTTTCAGGGTTAACAGCCGCCCTTCCCATCGCTGCCGCGTCATTCCGCACTTGCATAGTCTCATAAAAACAGTCTAATTGCTTTTAATCATAATCAAGGAAGGAAAGCCGATGACAGACCATAACGTGCAGGATGCTGATACTGACGCACCTGCTTTCAGCTTGCAGAAAATATACGTAAAGGACATCTCGTTTGAGAATCCGAATGCACCGGGCATCTATACCCTCCCGGCCAGTCAGCCTAAATTTGAGATCAACATGGGCGTGGCCCACAAGCAGGTTGATGCTGATCACTGGGAAGTATCGTTAAAGATTTCAATCACGTCTCACGAGAGCCAGAACGAACAGTTGCTGTTTGAAATAGAAATTGAACATGCAGCAGTATTTTATATCAGGCATATTGACGAAGAACAGATGCCGATACTGCTTGGCGTAGAGTGCCCCACGATTATTTTCCCTTATGCTCGCCAGCTCATCAGTCAATTGACAATTGATGGCGGTTTCATGCCCCTGTTACTTGAACCGGTGAATTTCAGGGCGCTATTTGAAAACAGCCGCGCACAGGCCGAACACCAGGTTCACTAAGCAATATGAACAACGAACAAGCTACAGTCCTGGTTGTTGATGATACACCGGAAAATATCGATGTGCTGCGCGGTATCCTGAAAGGCACATACAAGGTCAAGGTTGCCATCAACGGCATGCAGGCGCTGAAACTGTGCGCCACCGATACGCCGCCGGATCTGATACTGCTGGATGTAATGATGCCCGGCATGGACGGGTACGAGGTTTGCCGGAAGCTGAAGGAAGATCCGCGCAGCGAAGGCATCCCGGTCATCTTTGTCACCGCGAAAAATGAAACACGCGATGAGATTCTCGGTTTCGAAGTCGGCGGCGTGGATTATATTAGCAAGCCGGTAACGCCTGCAGTGGTACTGGCGCGGGTTGCCACACATTTGAAGTTGCGTTCGGCCTACCGGTTTATCCGCGAGACGTTCGGTCGCTATCTGTCGGAAGATATCGTCAATGCGCTGATTGATACCCCGCACGGCCTGAAACTGGGCGGGGAAAAGCGCAAGGTCACCATCATGATGGCCGACCTGCGCGGGTTCACATCCATTGGCGAGCGACTGCCGGCTGAAACGGTTGTTGAGATGATCAATATCTTTCTCGCCACGATGACCGATGTGATCCAGCAGCATCAGGGCACCATCGATGAATTTATCGGCGATGCGATCCTCGTCATCTTCGGTGCCCCGCTGCAGCGGGCCGATGATAGCCTGCGTGCCATCCGCTGCGCCATTGATATGCAGGTGGCCATGAAAGAGGTTAATCGACAATTCCGGCAACGCGGTTATCCGGAGGTGGAGATGGGCGTTGGGCTGCATACCGGCGAAGTCATCGTCGGCAATATCGGTTCTCACAAACGCAGCAAATACGGCGTAGTCGGTCGCGTTGTCAACACAGCCTCCCGTATCGAGTCCTATACCATCGGTGGTCAGATCCTGATTTCGGAAAGCACACTGGCCGATTGCGGGGCAGAACTGCGTATTGACGGAAAAATGTCGGTGATGCCCAAGGGTATCTCCCATGAAATGACCCTTTACGATATTGGCGGTATTATCGACCGCGATGCCGCCGCTCACCTCCCCGAAAAGGTCGATGGAGTACTGACCGAGATGACACCACCTCTGTCGATCAGGATTATGCAACTGACCGAAAAGCATGGAACCGAATCTGTTTCCGGAGTCATCCTGCGCGCAGGCAGACGGGATATGCATATCAGGGCGGATCAGCCATGTGACGACTTCAGCAATATCCGCATCAGCCTTACCGGCATATCATCACAAAACAGCGACGCATCATTCTATGCCAAGGTTACCGGTCAACTTGACGATCAGTCGGGCCCCGCCTTTCAGGCTCATGCAACCAGTATTTCCGGAGACCTCTCCGCCCGGCTGCGTCAACTCGCAGAAAAAGCAGCAGGTAACAGGTCATGAGCCTGCAACTGCTGCATATCAGCGATTCACACCTTTACAGCGATCCTGCCAGCCTGCTCAAGGGTATCCGCCCCCACGACAGTTTCACTGCTGTTCTCGCCGATGCCTACCGCAGTTTTCCTGTCGTGGATGCTGTCATTCTGGGCGGCGACATGGCTCAGGATGAGCAGCCGGAAACCTATCACCGGCTTGTTTCCATGCTGCCCGACTGGCAGGCACCCATGATGCTGACACCGGGCAATCACGCCGCATTGGGTTACCTGAGCGGCACACTGATCCCCGCCCTGAGAGCGCGCGGGGCGTACAGCGACCGGCTACTGTCCGGACGCTGGCAGATCATCACACTGAACTCGCATCATCCCGGACACATATCCGGCCTGCTGCCCGCATCCGAGCTGGAGAGACTGCAGCAACTGCTATCGGTATCGGCCGGAATCCATACCCTGATCGCACTACATCACCACCCCATTCCCATCGGCAGCCGCTGGCTCGATGAGATCGATCTGGTAAACAGGGATGCACTGTGGGAAATCGTTCACAAGCACTCACATGTGCGTGCTCTGTTGTGTGGCCATATTCATCAGTCCTTCGATACCATACATGATGGCGTGCGCGTGTTAGGCAGCCCCTCCACCTGCGTACAGTTCACTCCCGGCACAGACAACTTCGCGCTTGCCGACATCTCGCCCGGCTACCGCTGGCTGGAACTGCTGGATGATGGAAACATCAGTACAACGGTTCACAGAATTACCGGCTTCATTCCGCCCGACCTGCTTAATAACGACCCCTATTAAACTGTTTGAAGCTTTTGGGGGAGCACGTAGCATACCTGCACTATGAAGATACCTGTAGCCATTCTTGGCGCGACCGGTTACACCGGCGCAGAACTGATCCGGCTGATCGACGGCCACCCCCATTTCACCATTGCCCATCTGGCTGCACATTCGCAGGCCGGCAAAGCAGCCGGTGCCGTATTGCCCGGCTGTGGCGGACGCACCGCTGACATGACACTGGCTGCCGCCGATGCGCCGTTGCCGGAAGCTGTGCAGCTGGTCTTTACCGCCCTGCCGCATGCCGCAGCCGCAACCAGCGTGGCCAACGCCCTGTCTCAGGGAAAAAAAGTCGTGGATCTGTCAGCGGATTTTCGCCATCAGTCAGCGGCAGTTTATCAGCAGGCTTATGCAGTGGAGCACCCCTGCCCGGAGCTGTTCCAGCAGGCTGTCTACGGACTGTGCGAACACGCCCGTGACCGGGTCGCCGCCACTTCACTGGTCGCCAACCCCGGCTGTTACCCTACATCAACACTGCTGCCGCTGATTCCGCTGCTCAAAGCCGGACTACTGGATACCGACGGTATTATTGTGGATTCCAAATCAGGCGCATCGGGGGCCGGACGCAGCGCCAAAACAGATCTGCTCTATTGTGAAATCAACGAATCGGTAAAAGCCTATGGCATGCCCCGGCACAGACATGCATGGGAGATGGAGGAGTGGGCTGAGGGTTTTACCGGCTCCCCCGTCCGCATCCGCTTTGTCCCGCATATTCTGCCGATGACTCGCGGTATGCTGACCACCCTGCATCTCTCAGGGAAGCAGGTGGATCGCTGGCATGCTATCCTGCAGGAAGCTTACAGCGACGAGCCGTTTGTGCGCGTTCTGGCGGCAGGCGAACTGCCCTCTACAGGCGGCGTATGCGGCAGCAATCGCTGTGACATCGGCATCTCGGTAGTTGGTGAGCATGAAGTTGTCATTGTCAGCTGTATCGACAACCTGCTCAAGGGCGCTGCAGGGCAGGCCGTACAGAATGCAAATTTGATGTTCTCGCTGGATGAAGGTGCCGGGCTGAGTGTACATGCAACCTGGCCATAAGCCAGGCCGCGCGAAACATGCGTCAAAGCCACTGGTTCCCCCTTTCGGTAAAGCCTCGGACCGTAAAGACAGCAGGTCTTTCAGTGCTCACCCGGCGACCGTACTACTGGCCGCTGCCGCCCTCGCCGGTATTGCCCTGTATGCCGGATTCCATTTGGGAGTCACCAGACAGGAGGAAGGAGTTGTCCGGCAGACCAACACCCTGAAAGCGGCACAACAGAAACTGCAATCTCAACTTGCCAGCGCAGAAGCCGAAATCTCACTGCGGGATAGTCAGATCAGCGGCTTGAAGCAGCAAATCCATCAGGATATCAGAGACCGCCAACTGATCCGGCAACGCCTCTCCATGTTTGATGATGTGCTGGCGGCTCGGACCGTACGCGGTGTGCATGTACTCCATCCCGAAGCGCAGTGGCAAAAAGATAAAGGGGTCATTGAATATCAGCTGGTGCTGGTCAAGGGAGAGAATTACCCGCGCTGGGCACTGGGACACCTGCAGTTTTCCACCCGCATGCCCGACGGGACGATTCTTAGCCTGACCGACCCGCATGGTAAAACGGATATCAAATATGAGATGACCACGCATTTGTTTATGGAGGGTACGCTGTTATGGCATGAGAACACACCACCATCGGCACTGCATGTTACGCTTATCAATCATCTGGATAAAAAAATACGCGAAGCCGAGTTTCCTGTTGTCACCCTCGCCGTCGCCCCCACTCAGGAGCAACCATGATCAAGCCCTATCTGCACTGGCAACCTGAGATAGCCGCATCCGTATTTATCGCAAACTCGGCCGATGTCATCGGGCGGGTCCGTATCGGCAAAGACTCCAGCATCTGGTACCAGAGTGTGCTGCGTGGCGATGTGGGCGACATCAGCATAGGCGAGCGCAGTAATATCCAGGATCACTGTATGCTGCATACCAGTACCGGCGTAAGCGATTGTATCATCGGTAATGATGTCACCATCGGTCATCGGGTTCTCCTGCATGGTTGTGAGATTCAGGATGGCTCTCTGGTAGGCATGGGTTCGATTATTATGGACCAGGCCGTACTGGAAGCAGGCTGCCTGCTGGCCGCAGGCTCCCTGGTGACCGAGCGCAAGATACTGCGCGGCGGCTATCTGTACGCCGGCAGCCCGGCCACAGAAAGGCGCGAACTCAGCGAGGAAGAGAAACTGTTTCTGCAGCGCTCCGCCAGCCATTATGTCGAGGTAGCAAGAGATCATATGTATGACTAAGCGTTTCGCCGCCATTGATATCGGCTCCAACACATTCCGCATGCTCATCGGTGAAACAACCGCCACCAACCACCATACGCCGTGGCGCACGGTATATTATACCCACCGCATTATCCGTCTCGGCGAAGGACTGCATCATAGCGGCCGGCTGGCCGACGCTGCCATGAGCCGCGCAATGACGGCCTTTGCTGAATTCGCAGAAATCCTCAGCCAGCATCAGGTGTCTGCCGAAAATACGCTGGCAGTCGCCACCGCCGCCATGCGCGAAGCGGCCAATGGCGTAGCCTTTCGCGACCGGGTGCAGACTGAAACAGGCATCGCCATCCGCATCATCGACGGGGACAGCGAAGCCTGCATGTCACTGTCCGGCGCAGGCGCCGTGCTCAAACCGGCAACGCGTGCAGATATGCTGCTATTTGATATAGGCGGCGGCAGTACCGAGTTTATCCGTGCAAATAATCACCACTGCCGGGATGCGATCAGCACAAGAATGGGTGTTGTCCGTCTGGTTGAAGCACACCTGAACTCCGATCCGCCATCAGCAAGCGATTACCAGGCGATGCTTGCTGCCGCCAACCTGCATCTGGCCGATGTCGAGGCGCACTGGGGCATCGTTGCACCGCCCCGGCATCTGGTTGGTACTGCCGGCACCGTAACAACGCTGGCTGCCACCGAGCTGGATCTCTGCCCCTATAATGCAGACACCATCAACAATCACTGGATGAGTCTGACTGCATTTGAATCACTGCGTGAGCGGCTGCTGTCTATGGACCATACCGAGCGGCAAGTCATCCGCACCATTGAGCCCGGTCGAGCCGATTTGATTATCGCAGGTCTTGCCATTGTTGAAACGGTACTCACTCGCTGGGGTTATGCAGGCATGTATGTTGTCGATGCCGGCCTGCTCGAAGGCGCCTGGCTGGAGATCAGTCATTCCTGAAGACCAGTGACTCACAAACAGAGAGCGTGATTAACACTGTCTATAAACGAATCTTAAAATGTGCTTTCTTATTATTGCTTATCTTTTCAGGAGGCAGTTTTTCCTCCATTTCAGAAACAAGCAGGTCGATATCTTCGTATTTCGGCATTTCTTCCGTCATACCTTTCCCTCTGTCTATGATTATGCATCGAATTTCTTCGCCTTCCCACTCAATAGTAACGCTTTGTATAGCTGAAAATTTAAGCCTGCTTGCAGTCCCGTCATTGAGATAAATTAAAGATTCCTCTTCAACTTTAAGCCTGTGTTTTTGCTCCCAGGGAAGCTCAATGCGAAAAATGAGCCATAACATAGGAGCCAGAGCTCCCGTAAGCACAATAAATATTATTGCACGAAGAAATACGGATGAAACAACGTAAAACATTGACACCCCGAGAATCAAAGCCATGGCTATCATGAAATAGCCCTTTCTTTTAATACGATTCAGTTGCATATCAGAGATACGGTATTCCATATTCACTCCAGCTTTAATCCTACGCTCTTGGAGTTGATATTTGAAACCCCGGCTGAGAGATTTAATACACCTATTGCATCAATCAGTTGAACTGAAAACAGACAGCCCTTAACCCTGTATTACAAGGACAATTCGTGACTGCTCTCTCACATAGCAAGATTTATGTTCATCATATGATTATCAATATTGAACACCCTGTGCTGATCACACTCCCTGCCTTCAGTCTTGATCGAAAAAACTGTCCGCTGTTTGTTGTGCATCATCCATCGCCTGTTGAACGCGCCTGAGCGCATCGTCCATATCATCGCCTTCTGATACACTGACCGGATCGCCCATAACAAATACGCCCCTGGAAAACGGCTGCGGGATATAAAAACGGTCCCATGAATTCACACGCCAGTGACGCTTTGTGGCGTAGCAGACCGGCACAACAGGTAACCCGGCTTTCATGGCCAGCTGAACGGTCCCCTTCTGCACCACTTCGCGCGGCCCCTTCGGGCCATCGGGCGTGATTGCCAGATGCCGGTTCTCATCCCTGACCGCCCTGAGCATTTTCAGCATGGCACGTGCGCCTCCGCGCGTGGTTGATCCACGCACCGTGTCGATCCCCAGCAGATGCATGGTATCGGCAATATATCCGCCGTCCCGATGCTCGGAAATCAACATGTAACCGTGCCACGCACGATTTCTCGATATACGCGGAATCATAAGCATACGCGCATGCCAGAAGGCATAGAGGTATCGTTTCGGATCTTGACGGGAATAAGGTTCGCCAACCACCTGCCAGCGTATTGTATTGACCAGAAACAGAAAAATAAGTCGGATCAGGCGCGGAATAAGCCAGGTAACAAAGCGATCTTTCACCCGCCGTTCTCTCCGTCCACCCCCCTGTCAGGTACCTCACGCGCCTCGAACTGCAGATGATAGAGCTCGGCATAGAGGCCGCCGGCACTCAAGAGCTCTTCGTGACAGCCCATCTGGGCAATATGTCCATCCTCAAGCACGACAATGCGGTCGGCATTGCGAATCGTGGAGAGGCGATGGGCAATCACGATCACTGTGCGCCCCTGCATTAATCGATCAATAGCCTGCTGTACCAGTCGCTCGGATTCGGTATCCAGCGCACTGGTTGCTTCATCCAGAATCAGAATCGGCGCATCCTTGAGCAGGGCTCGCGCCAGAGAGATGCGCTGACGCTGGCCGCCGGAGAGAATAACCCCCCGCTCGCCCACCATCGTGTCATACCCTTGCGGCAGCTTGCAAATAAACTCGTGTGCGTTTGCTGCCCGGGCAATCTCTTCAACTCTGTCCCGGTCAATCGGATCGTGGCCGTAAGCAATATTATTCAGGATGGTATCGTTAAACAGGATGATCTCCTGCGTCACCAAAGCAATCTGGTTACGTAGCGATTGCTGACTGAGCTCACGCACATCCACACCATCAATCAACACGCTACCGGCGCTGACATCCATAAAGCGCGGCACCAGATTAACCAGCGATGTTTTGCCTGCGCCACTGCGCCCTACCAGCGCCACCACTTCACCTGCCGCCACATCAAAGCTGACATCATTGAGCACGGACTTCTCTGTCCCGGCATAACGCAAGTCGACATGGTTAAAGGAAACACACTGTGAAAAGGGCGCGGCGCTTAGCGCGTCAGGCTTGTCCTCTACATCAACCGGTTCATCAATCACCTCAAACACGCGCTCGCCGGCAGCCAGCCCCTGCTGTATATCATTATTAGCCCGTGACAGGCGCTTGACCGGCTCATAAAGCATAATCACCGCCGCCAGAAAGGATACCAGCGTACCGGCGGTGGTTTCACCTGAGGCCACGCGCATACCGCCGTAAAACAGTACTCCGGCAATGCCGAAACCGGCCAATAGCTCCATAATCGGAAAAGAGAGTGCATTGACACGAAATACACGCAATTGATGCACCAGAAAATCACCGGTAAAGCGGCGAAAACGCGAGCGCTCATACTCTTCCATACCAAAAGCCTTAACCACGCGAATACCGCTGACCGTCTCCTCCAGCAGGCTGGTCAAATCCCCCATCGCAGCCTGTCCATCCAGTGTTGCATGGCGCATTTTCCGGCCGAAACGGGCAATTGGATAGATCACGGCAGGAAACACCAGCATGGCAATCAGTGCCAGCAACCAGTCCTGCACAAATACGACACCAAGCAGAAACACAATGGATATTGCATCACGCATCAGCGCTGTCACGGCGGTACTGACCGCAGCCTGCACCAGCGACACATCATAGGAGAGGCGTGCCAGTAACTCACCGGTCTTGCGATGAGCAAAAAATGACAGCGACTGGGCCGTCAAACGTTGATACAGCAGGTTACGCATATCAAAGATGACATGCTGGCCGATATAACCCATCAGATAAGCCTGACCAAAATAAGCTGCTCCCTTGATCAGGTAGAGACCGATAATCAACAGAGGAATCAGGTAGATCAGGTGCGTATTCTTGCCGGTTAATGCCTCATCGAGTACCGGCTTAAGCATCCACGCCATTGCAGCCGTACAGGCGGCCAGCACAACCATACAACAGATCGCAGTAATCAACCGCCCCTTGTAGGGCATCAAAAAACCCAGCAGGCGCCGGTATAAACCCATTGATGAACGTGTCACTCAGACTCCCGTTGGAAATATATTATAACGAAGCATAAGGGGAACGTACCGACGACTGATCTCTGGCTGATGTTTTCAGACGTCCCATCTTCTCAAAGAAACCGACGCTGCCATCCAGCAGAGCTTCCGCCAGCGCCTTCTGATGCTTGCTGCTTCTGAGCTGCCTTTCGCGTGACGGATTGGAGATATAATCCAGCTCAACCAGCACGCTGGGAATTTCCATGGCCAGCAACACGACAAAACGGGCACGTTTGGGCGATGAGTATTTGATCGGCCCGGCTTTTTTCAGCCTGTGCAACATCTCTTCAGCCAGCATCTGTGAACTATTGAGACTGTCACGCCGGAACATATCGCCAAGAATCCGGCTCACCAGAGGGTCAGACACCTGATCCAGCGGCGTCACACCACCCACCTCATCGGCGGCATTTTCCTTGGCAGCCAGCGCTCTGGCTGCCCTATCCTGCGTCGCACCGCGATCGGAGAGCATGTACACACTGGCTCCTTTCACGTCTCTTTGACGCACTGAATCAGCATGGATGCTGATCATCATGTCGGCATGCGCTTTTCTGGCCAGTGCTACCCGGCGCTTTAACGGCACAAAGTAGTCACCCTTACGCGTCAGTACAGCACTCATTCCGGGCATCTTGTTAATAGCAGCAGCCAGTTTTTTCGCCACCGCAAGTGTGACATCCTTCTCCATCACCCTGTGTGGCCCGATTGCACCCGGATCTTCACCACCGTGCCCTGCATCCACCGCAACGATAATTCCTTTTTTCGAGCGACTGCTTGCAGCCACGGCATCCCTCTGTGTCTGCTCCGGCCGCATCAGATCCAGCACCAGCCGGTATGGCTTTCCCTGCATAGGTTTAAGGAGAAAGGAGCGCGGCTGCACCTTCTCCTTTACATCCAACACCAGACGCAAAACGCCTTTTTCAGGTTTGCCATGACGAATGGACTTCAACACCGGATCCGGCAGCGCCAGTTTACCCAGACTCGCCTGCATTGTTGTGTGCATCATATCAATGACAATGCGTTCCGGTTTATGCAGGCGAAACAGTTTGTAGGAAATTTGACCACTGAGATCCAATACCAGCCGGCTATGATCGGGAGCCGTCCACAAACGGATATCCCGCACAGCACTGCCGGCATATGCAGCGGATGCATTCAATAGCGCCAGTAGTATACCGATGCTAATCATGAAACGATTCAGGCTCATCAGGACATACTCGCGAGGCGAACTGCCATTGCAAGTGCATATTGCATCAGCAGCGAATCAATAAACGTCTATTTTTTCCTACCGTAACTGTCCTCAAAGCGTTCGATATCATCTTCACCGAGGTAATCTCCCACCTGCACCTCAATCAACTGCAACGGCATCTTGCCGCGGTTTTCCAACCGGTGCACTTCACCGATAGGGATATAGGTACCGCCATTCTTAGGTACGGTACGGGTCAAATCACCACATGTAATGGTGGCCGTACCGGAAACAACGACCCAGTGCTCGGCACGATGTTGATGCGACTGCAGGCTAAGGCGCCCTCCCGGCAACACATCAATGCGTTTAAGCTTGTAACCCTGTCCCGAATTTTCCAGTACCGTATAACTACCCCACGGCCGGCGCACAGTCACATGCTCCAGATGCAGCGTCCCCTTGGTTTTCACCAGTTCGCCAACAATTTCCTTCACCCGCTGACTCTGACCTGCCCTGGCCAGCAGGATGGCATCCGGCGTTTCCACCGCGATAATATCTTCCAGACCGATTGCCGCCAGCAAGCGACCTTCGCTACGCAGCAGTGAGTTTTTGCAATCGATTGCCAGCACATTACCGCTGATTTCATTGCCGTCTTCATCGTGTTTGGCCATTTCATGCACGGCATCCCAGCTGCCGACATCTGACCAGCCGATATCAGCTGCTACCAGCGACACCCTCTTTGATTTTTCCATCACGCCATAATCAATGGAGACATCAGGCATATCGGCAAATGAGTCCCGAACAACCTCCTGCCACGGCTCTCCAGTCTGCCAGCGGGCACGCATGCGCTCCAACACTGTCCACAGGCTGGGCAGATACTGTTTAACTTCTTCCAGGATTACCGAACACTTCCAGACAAACATGCCCGAGTTCCAGTAATAACCGCCCTCCTCCAGCATCTGCTCAGCGGCAGCAATATTCGGCTTTTCAACAAAACGGAGTACCTTGTGAATCGCACCCTCTTCCGGCTCGGCCTGCACATAACCGAAGCCTGTTTCCGGCGCATCCGGAACCAGCCCGAAGGTAACCAGCTGGTCTGTCATCGCCACCTCAATAGCCTGCTTCAGACACTTCTGAAAAGCCTCTTTTTTGGTGATCAGGTGGTCTGATGGCAACACGATCATCACAGGGTCATCTTTATTGAAGTCGAGCATAACAGCAGCTGCTACAGCAATCGCAGGTGCCGTATTACGGCCACACGGCTCCAAAATCAGATGCAAACCATCCAGCTCCGAAAATGCCTCACCTGTGGCATGCTTTTCACCGGTGATGACCCAGGCGTCACTACGCTCCACCAACGGTGAGAGTCGGGATATTGTCGCTCCCAGCATACTCTCGTCTCCATTGAGTTTGAGAAACTGCTTGGGCAACTGCTGGCGTGACAGCGGCCACAAACGGGTACCGGAACCCCCGGCAAGTACTACTGCTTTGATACTATTATAATTCATATCCTCACCCTTGTTTGTGATCATCAATGATCATCTTTTTTCATATAATCGTAGTCGCCCCGGTATCATCACTCTCCGGAGTTCAAATTCCTGGCATAGCCATGTTCCGAAGCCTGCTCGGAACGATATTTAAACTTGCGGCTAACCCTGATCGTCACCAGTAACCATAACAGGCACAGACCGATATTGGTGCCGACGAGATACATCGTTGGCAACCCCATGATGTGAACCACCAGATAAATAATACCACCCTGAATCAGGTCGCCAAAGCGCGTAAAAAAGGTATTGATCGCCTGCATCCCCTCATAGCGTGTAAAACGATCCAGCGGCAGAAATAAAATCTGTTTGGTCGTATTGGCTACGGAGTAATCAATACTGTTATCTGCCATCTTCACGATGGCAAACCAGGCCAGAACAGGGAAGAACAGTACCGAAAGATACATCGACAGGTTGATCACAGCCAGACTGATCAGTGCGCCGCCGACGCCTATAACCTGATATAGCGGGCGCACAATAAATGCCTGTAACAACAGTGCAGCAATATTCACATAGAGATAGAATGTCGCGTAGAACTCACCTATTTGAGCGCCATGTTTTTCCGCTGTGACAAAGTCTGCCAGAACAAATTCGCCGGTGGAGTTAATCAGATTCAGCAGCACCACTGATGCTGCAATCCAGCGCAGATATGGTACATCCATAACACGCTTGAGACCGCCAAGCAGATGCTGGATCGACTCCGAACTTGATTCCTGACTCTCCCGCTTCATGGCGATATTGGCGCCTGGCATCATCACAGCCAGCAGTAACATTCCGATAGCCACCAGCATCAAGCCATAAGTGCCCAGCTGCAAAAACATAAACTTGGCCATCATCGCACCAAACATCGCACCCAGCGAACCACCTATCGCAATATATGATGTAAGCTGCTTGCCTTTCTCAACGCAGTGATAATCACTGACCATGGTCCAGAACTGGGAGATCTGAACCACTGAGAAAATACCCAGCCAGATGAAAAAAATCACGCCAATGTGCAACCCGTATAAACCGGCGATGTAAAACAGCAGAATATTTCCGGCAAGAAATACCGTAACCCAGTGAAACAGCCTGTCTCCATGAAGATGGCGAATAAGTACACTGTAAAAGGGCACCAGCAACAGTAATAAAGCCGCCTGACCGGCAAGCGCATAGCTCCTGATTTCGGCGCTGCCACCGACAAGAATCAACGCCTCACGAACAGGCTTTAACAGATAATATGCAAACAGGATCAGAAACAGCCGCAGGGCAAACATAAAGGTTGCCTTGCCTTCCGGCCCTCTCATGTTGTCCCAGACACCATGCATCAGCTGTGTAATTTTCATTATCGTCGTGTTCCACCCTCTGTTTTAATCGAACGCATCATGACAGAACGAACTACCGATACGTTTTCCACCATGATATACAGGAGCGATTCGGGCTGCCTGCAGAAAACCGGAACTGTTGTTACACCTGCAACTTCACAGGCGGGCATATTAGCAGCAACTCAAGTCGAATGCATGAGAGCAGACTGGTCGGCCCCGGTTTCCTGTTGAACACAACTTCTTTCCGGATAAAGCTAGAACGGGCTACAGGCAACAAAGCGTTTGGCTTCTCCGTATTTCATATCGATATCTCTGGCCATCAATGTATTGGAGTACTGATTCACATCAGTCTTTAAAGGCTTCCAGCGATTACCGTCAAGCAACCATAATTCCAGCAAATCCTCATGCAGCGTCTGCGGTACCTCGGTGCGCCTTGAGTTCTCCTGTATATATTCGAACATCACATCACCATGTACGTCTGCACCGGGAGTCTCGGCAGAGACAACCCATGATCTCTGGATGCATTGACTGGCCGACTTCGTCGGAGGCAGATACCTGGGCGCAGCCCCGCCCTCAACCATCACCTTGAATGCAGTATCTTTTTTCAACGGCTTATCCAGGTTCAAATCAGCCACAAAATAGCCCCAGCCCGTATCAACCATATGAGTCTGGCTCGTACCTGCCTTAATGACGCCCTGACCGACAAGCTCTTTCGGCAACGGCCAGTCAATCAGAGGTGGATTGGGCTGGTCCGGCTGCCAGTCGAATCTGCCAAACAACTTGTATTTGAGAAAGTAATCGTGTGCCTTTGTGTAATGCATCAGCGATTCATAGGTTTTGGTAAAATCCTCTTTTCCATAAGAGAGGAATGTATCCTTACTGACTTCCTTGCCGATCACTGAAGCAAGATTACCGATCCTCGCCTCCATCACTGTCGGTGAAAACCAGCCGAATGTGTCTGCCGGACCATTGGGTTCCAGGCCAATCAGATGCTTGATCTTCGCATCAATACGCGCACGCAGTACGGGGTTACGCAGCGCCTTGTCTTTGAGCGGGTTACCTGCACCGACATCGGGCGCGTAATAATACTGAAAGTTATCATTGAAAATGGTGAACGGCCTGACGCCATACGGGTCATAGGTCCGACCAAAGGTCAGATTGTAATCCCATGGTACCATAGTCCACTTTCCGCCACCCGGCTGATGATATAGCCAGTAGTTTTTGTTATAGGTATCACCGTTGGTCACCAGAGCATTGGCAACAATCCAGTTCAACACCGTTTCATCATCAAAATACTCTTCGAGCACCTGATCCATATTCTCGGATGTGGCCGCATTCATGGCTTTTGCCATGTTACTGAGCGAACTGTAATCACCATCCTGAGGCGTGATTTTATCAAAGCAGATATCCATATTATCCGCAGTATAGAGATCGCCGCAGTGCGCCGCGTCATTAGGCTGGAAGAACTCGCCTTTTGGATCCAGACCGTTGGAAGCAAAAAACTCCTTACCCATCCACTCGACAGAGAGGTATAGCGCGACTTTTTCTCCGTGATTAAATCGAACACGGGTAAAATGCACATCCGGCACTTTCATGCCCATGGCTTCCATCAACTTCCAGGCCATCCATTCCCGCATCATCGCCTTATCGGAGCTCATCGACCGCAGCGCGATATCACGCCGGCCGAACCAGCGACCGCCATCCTTGTCCAGCTTGATACGCAACGACTTCTTACGAAATACGCGCGTGGAGCTGCCCAGCACCTGAATTGTACCGGTGAGTTTGCGTTTATCCTGCAGGATATCGACAGGAAAAGCTGACTGGTCATATATACCCTTGCGAAACAGCGCCTTGAGATCATCCTCGCCGATCGTCAATTCAATTTCCTCAATCGGAATTCGATAAAGGGCCTGCTCAAGCGCTGCATGAGAGTAATTGAATGTTTTTCCATGTGTAATCAGATTGCTGTATGCCGATGCAGGCTGCCCGTCACCGATCATGGTAACGCCCGGCGGAGCATTGATTAATGTCAGATAACTGCCTCTGATCCAGCCTGGTTTTTCACCAACCTGTTGCGGGTTTACCCGCATCCACCCGTCCTTCTGCTCCAGTACGCTAACCCTCTCCCCTTTAGCTACCCAGCCTACCATGCCCGAGTCAATACTCGGCACCGTACGCAGTGTGGCTGTTTTCACAACCCGTGCCTGCTGATAATGACTGAACGCAGCAATAGCGGTTTTTTTGACAGGAGCAGTCGACTTAGCGTCATCAACTATGATCTCGCCTGTTGCCAGCGCCAACTTCAACAGGTCAGCCGGAACCCAACCGCGTTTTCCGCTAATGGTCATGTTGACTCTTCGCCAGTCACCCTTGCTGTCAATGATCGTTGCCGACTCATCACGTCCAACCCAGCCAATTCTGTCAAACTGCCTGCCCGGCCCGGCAAGCAGATCGCTGGTCTGACTGAAGAAATACAATTGATCCGGGTTAATCTTCGCAACCTTCTCAGCAGCGACCGTCACAGGAGCGGATCTGTTCCGGCCCGCCTTGGCCAAAACCAGAGATGAATGATACACCCAGCCAATGCGTTTGCTCACCTCCATTTCCACCCTGATCCAGTCACCCTTCAGCTCCAGTTCACTGGCATATGAATCCACCCCGCCCCAAGCTACGACATCATAATTGGCGCCCGGACCGGCACGTAATGTTGAGTTGCGAATGAACCGATAAAGATTTCTTTCCGGTGCAGTTGCAGTGCTTGCTGTCGGCACGGCCTCCGCCTTCGGAGTAGCGGACTTCAGCGCAACCACTTCCGGAACAGCCGCCTTACCCTCTGCGGCTGGGCTCTCTGCAGCAGCTGCCGGTGCTACCGATTTCTGCTTTACGGCTGCTTCTGCCGGTGCGGCCTTTTGCTTCACAGCAACCACTGTCGCCGGGGCTTCTTTCTGTATGGATCCGATATCAATCCAGCCGGTCCGCCCACTCTCCTGCATGCGAACATTCACCCATCCACCCTGCTGGGCCAGTACCGTGACCATTGCGCCTGCACCAGCCCACCCCATGATGTCAGAGAGTGATCCGGGTCCTTTACGTATCGTCGTGGTACGATAAATCGCATGCTCGCTTTGCGGCGCTACCTTGATTGATTCCGGCTTTGCAGCAGTTTTAGTGCCTGATGTGAGTACCGGCGGCTGCGCTGCAGCTATTGGTGCAGGCTTTGCTGTCATCACCGGCCCGGGTTCGACCGCAGTCTTGGCAGCAGTTGCAGCCACCGGAGTAGATTCTGTCGGAGAGGCAGCGGCACCTGATCCCTCTGCACTGTTAGCAGTTACAGATACGGCGGGCTCCTTTGGCAATACTGCCGCTTTCACAAGCGTCAACGATGGCTGGTAAACCCAGCCGATACGTTTGCTGACCTGCATCTGTATCTTGACCCAGTTCCCTTTATGGTCGATCTCGTCAGCATAGGAGTCCACCCCGCCCCAGCCTACGATATCATATTTCGAATCGGGGCCTGCGCGCAGTTTGGACGGACGGTTGAAACGATAAACCGTGCCGGCTGCATCTGAAGTTGCTGTCGTTTCAACAGCTGCCGGAGCGCTGACCTTGTCGGCAGCAGGCTCTATAACAGTGTCTGAGGCAGTATGATCCACCGGAACACTTGGCGACAGCGCATCGCTCAAGCCTACCTGCTGACCATGCTCATCGCTGAGCAATTTCATCGCTGGTTCATCTGCGGCTGTCTGTACGGAGTCAACTTTCCCGCCGGCCTCCAGGGCCTGGTCGGTTGTCTTTGCCGCTGCCTTCTCCGAAGCTGGCGTTTCGTTAACCAACACCTGTGCACCAGGAGAAGCAGGGTCTGCCGGTGCAGCAACTTGTTTTGGCAGTTCTTTCGCTTTCACAGGCGTCAACGATGGCTGGTAAACCCAGCCGGTACGCTTACTGACCTGCATCTGTATCTTGATCCAGTTCCCTTTATGGTCGATCTCGTCAGCATAGGAGTCCACCCCGCCCCAGCCTACGATATCATATTTCGAATCGGGGCCTGCGCGCAGTTTGGACGGACGATTAAAACGATATACCGTAGTATCAGCAGCGCGGGCGACAGTCGGATCAGAGGCCGGTGCAGGTGTTACATTTTCGGGCTTTGTCGATGCGGATGCAGTGTCTGTTGCTGCAGCGGTATCATGCGAGGGGCTCGCTGCTGCCGTCTGACTACTGCTTCCTGTTTGATTCTGCCCGAAAACAGCATCATCCCACAGCATAATCGGCGTTGTTGCCGTTTTTTCGGCCGGCACTGAAGCCTGTTGGTCACCTGCCGGCGAATCAGCAGCACGGGTGGGCGTCACTACGGGCGATGCCTGCGCTGGAGAAAGAGTCTTTCCCTGATCTTGCTGCACAGGCATGACGGCAGTTGTATCGACAGCGGGTGTGTTTGACTCTGCAGCCAGGGGATGATGAGACGCAGCAGGTGCCGGCGACGGCGATACAGACTGCTGCTTCGCGGGAGCCGCAATCGGCTGCGACTGCGGTGCATCAAGCAAATCGGTCGCTGTGATCGTCTGACCTTTTCCCTGATATATCACATTCGGTACAACAGGTTCAGTAACCACCGGCACAGCAGGCTTGCTCTCCTGCGCGTTCTGTCCGCCCGGGGGGATGGTCGGCGTCGATTGAGTAATCGCTACCGGTGCAACCGTCTGTGTAGGGACTGCCGATGCAGCAGCCGATCCGGCAGCAAGAATCGTCTGCCCACCTTTCGCACTCACCTGCTCCACCGACGCAGCATAGAGCCAACCATCCGCCGAACCTGAAGCCTGTCTTACTTTAATCCAGTCACCTTTTCTGGCCACCTCTATCACCCGGTCACCGGCGGATAGCGCGGCAACCGGCGCATAGGCGCTATCCGGACCGTTACGCAGACTGGATGCCGCCAGCAACGCATACGTATCCCCTTCCGCAGCACTAAGTGAACCTGCAGATAGCGCCACCCAGAGCAGCGCACAAGCCAGAATCGCGTTACGATTGATCAATTAGTCTCTCCAACGATAACTCAGGCCCATGCCTGCAAAGTAGTCAATCGGGTTATTCCGGCCGAAGACGGTCTTTCCTGCATGCACGCTCGTCGACCAGCCGGTACCTGTAAACGCATGCGAATAACGCAGTTGGACCGTGATTTGGTCGGAGTTAGTCATACTCCTGGGTACCTGGTTAAAAAATAGCTGCCTCTGTAGTCCGTTTCGACCGAAGCTGACACTGTGATTGATGCGCAAGCCGGCATAGTCACCGGTTTGCTGAAAATCGGTCGAGGTAAAGGCATATTGCGTCTCCAGAAATGAGGTCAGAACGTTGCCCTTGCCGCTGAAAAAGTAGACATAACGCGTGCCAAGGGTCCAACCCCATGAACTGCGCTTCACAAGCATATTCGGCACATCAGATGAGAACTTCAGCCCCAGCCCCAGCCCCAGCGCCCCGCGCCCCAGTCGCGAAGGATTATTATTATCGTACCCGGTCGGGATGATCAACAGCGCCTCCCAGGCAGCCGTACCACGATGATTCAGGCGTGTTCTTACACCTACCTGTACATCGCCAATACCTGCATTCGGGCCGCCAATCAGGGTGTAGCCCGGCCTGACCCGACCGGTGATCGGATTCACCCTCGCCGCACGGTTGATCTGTCCGCACCTGCGATAGGCAAAGTTCACACTGGCAAAAATCGTGTGGAAATAGGAGTAACCATACTCATACCCCTGCAGCAGACTGACGTTTCTGCGCTGACAAACCGATGTAATGACCTGACGCTGTACGTCCCAATGCTTATTGCCTCCGGAAAAGTTCACACTTCCGTTATACAAGGACTCCCCCTGATCGAGCATGCCGACGCCTGCCTGAACCGACGGAGCAAGAGCGAAGAAAATTGTGATAATGCCAGCTACACGCGACAGCATGAGAGCGGGCCGGCATACTGCTTTGAATATCATACCATCCCCTTGTTAGTTCCAATAGCGCCGGATAATGCGTTCTGCCGGCTTGTTCTGTGGCGTATAGTCCGCATCATTGATTCTACCGGGTTTATAATCGCTGTACCAAACCCATATAAATGCGCCGTCAACCCATGGTTTGTCCAGCGCACGCAACCAGATATCCAGAGCATCTCTTTGCACATTAAAATCAACTTGCGCATGCCGAAGCCCCTGCCAGGCCCAGGGGCGTGCAGAAGCCCCTCTGGCCGATGGCATACCAAACTCCAGCACCCAGAGTGGCTTGTTATATGCGGAAACCGCTTGATGCAAGTTCTCGACGGCCTGATCCACATAGAGCTGCATATCGTCCCTGCTGCCGCTGGAGCCCAATGAAGGGTAAAGTGTCAGCGAAACTGTATCCAGCATGTTCCAGTACGGGAATTTTTTAACCCCTTCCACATTATGTGCCGCATAAGTGATTGTTCCTGAATAAACCGCGCGCACCTTACGGATCAATTCGGGCCAGTCTACCTGATCACGGGCATGAACCAGTTCTGTTCCTATGACCAGTGCCTGCACCCGCTGTTCTGATGCAAATCGAGCAAAAGCAACAATTTCCCGCGAATAGTTCTCAAACCATTGGTGCCACGCCTGTGGCCGGCCAGGATCCACATCACCGGCCCATGACCCCTGTACCAGTATTTGCGGTTTAAGCACCGTATACAGACCAAGCTCACGAGCGTACCTGATCGCCTTTTTCAACTCATTAACAGACACCGCATCTGAACGCGTGACCTCTACAGAGTCGGGCCTCGGTTGCTTGAGAAAGCTGATCAGCACAACGGCATTAGCGCCTGTCGACACCATCTCTCTGAGTGACCGACGCGCCTGAGGGTCCTCCCACGACATCGAGGCATGCTGCATGACATTAAAGCCATGTTTCATTGAACTGTTCTGCAACAGGCCGTGACTTGCACAGCCTGTCATCAACAGAGCCAATGCCAGAGCAACGGGAAAATAACGCCGATCAGACATGCTTTTTCCTGTAAACTCGCCAGCCAAGATGGTCGTAGACGATGCTGAAGCCTTTCATGCCAAAGTCATACAGGTTTGGATAACGAATATTCAACTTGTCACGGCGCCCGCGAACAGTCGTCGGGTCGGGCACTGCGATCTGCGCCACATTCGGGATACGCTCGCGAATATTCGATTTATATTCGTTGGAAAACGACAGCACCAGCCCTTTCGCATCGCCTCTGGCGGCAATCACCTCGTAGGCGTCCCGATCGTAAAGCATTGTTTGCTGGCGATTATGCTTCAACCAGAGTCCCAGCGCCAAATCAGCATCATTCGATGAGTCCTGATGCGTGTCCCCCTGCAAGGCCTGCATCCAGTGCTTCATCTCAGGGTTACCCGCCTGTGAAAACAGCCACCAGCCACCGACACTGCTGATGAACATAAAGATGACCAGCAAAACAAACTCTCGCCGGCTCTGCATCTTGATAAAGGTCAACTCGGCCATCACGCCCGCACTGAGAAGGCCCAGAATTTCAAATGGGTGCATCAGATAATATTGGCTGGTGGCAATAGCGATAGCGATAAGAGGGTGCAACAGCAACACAAATGAAGCACGAAAACGGTAGCTGTTATCCATTGTATCCAGCAGCAGATATACTGAAACAGGATAGGCAACCAGCATATAACCGGTCGCCGCAATCAGCGGCATAAAAAACTGACCGCCATATTGCTGCAACCACGGGAAATCCTGAATATGCAGCATACCACCCATAAAGGCTGAGTCTGCATTGGTGATAAAGAAGAGAGGATCACCTTCAAAGATCCAGTTCATATAGGCCCATGTACCCACAGCAAATGCAAACGGGGTACCCACAATCAGGTAGAGACCGACCGGTGATACCATCACCGTTCTGATCGGAGCGATCACAACCAACAGCGGAAGCAGGGCCACAAAAATAAAGATGGCCGAACTATCCACAAAAAAGAAGATCAGAAACACGACAGCCAGCGAGATATAGGAGTGAATATCGTGCTCTGTGATAACATGCTGAGCGCTTCGGTAGAGCATATAAAATGCAATCATACTCAGCATCAGGTGGCCGCCGGATGTTGCCGCCCATAAAAATGCCGGGTGACTTACAATCAAAATGGCCAACAATGCATGCCTGAATCCGCTTATCTCCACCTCTTTCAGATGGCGATCCCACATAAACAGCAGGAATGTCGCTGCCAGCAATGCCACCAGATAGGGCGCTGCTCCGGTATCCAGGCCGGGAATAAAATAAAATGGTACCAGCACATAGAGGGGAAAATGTGGCTGCAGAAAGCTCAGATTTTCCAACAGCACATCACTTGCTCCAAGTGCACCGGTCACCATGGCCCAACGCTGGGTGGCTGCTGCAAGCTGAAAGTCATTGGATAACAACCAGATTGTTACGCCGCACATCGCCAGAGCAATGAGAGCAAGCACAGCCTTGCCTCCGTAATTACGCTGGCGAACAGGTGATATATTCATGCTTTCGGCTTCTCGGGTTGAGTTGCACTATGCGTCACTTCAAAACTGGTCAGGCCGTGATGCGTTTTTTCCCAGTAAAAGGGGTTATGAATCAGCTGCCAGAACCCCTTATATCCAGCCCATGACTGCAGCAACCAGTAAAACGGCACGGTCAACGCCCATGGGATCAGACCGAAATACCTGCGCTTGAATCCGCTGAGCATAAACAGGTAAATCAGCATGCCGTTAGCAATCAACAGATTAAACAGTGTAATATAGAGGACAAAAGATGGGAAATAAGGATCAAACGCGAAAGTACTGGTCAGCAACCAGATAATATACATCAGAAACAGCACCGGGGTCAGCATGGCACTGACAATTGTGCCGCCAATAAAAAACTGGAAGCCCCAGAAACCCACATGACCCAGCTCGCCATAGAGCTTGAACGGCGAGCGCATATGAACCAGATAACTCTGCATATAGCCCTTCAGCCAGCGGGAGCGCTGACGAATCCAGTTAGGAATAGAGTTGTTTGCTTCCTCAAATGTGGTGGAATTCATGACACCAACCCGGTATCCCGCCTGCGTAAGACGCACACCAAAGTCGCAATCCTCCGTCACATTGTAGGGATCCCATCCACCCATTTCCCGGAGGACACTCATCTTGAAGTGATTGGATGTGCCCCCCAGCGGAATAGGAATGCGCAGATAATCCAGTGCCGGCAGATAAAAATCGAACCACAGAGAGTATTCCATGGTGAACATACGAGTCAGCCAGTTCTCAGCCACATTAAAATAATTCAGTCGCCCCTGAATCACCGCCGTATTTTCCGGCGATTTCCGGAAAGCGATCACCGCCTTCTTCAGCTGATCCGGTTCCGGCGCATCCTCACCGTCATAAATCGTCGCCATCTCGCCCCGGCTAAAATGCAGCGCATAGTTACAGGCTTTCGGCTTAGTCTGCGGCAGGGATTCGGGTACCCGGATGATTTCGAAGATGCCTTCGAGTCCAAGCTCTTTGGCAGCATCAATCGTTTCATCATCCTCCTGTTCCAATATCAATTTGATATCGAGCTTGGAGAGCGGATAATCAAGCGTGCGCAGCGCCTGAGCAATATTGGGCAGCGTAGCCGCCTCATGAAACATCGGGAGCAAAATGGTATAAACCGGCAGGTCACGATCATCCAGAGCCAGCACTTCCTCATCCGTCACATACTGATCAAAATGTTTCTCACCACCGACCCAGCCGAGCAACATGCGCAAGCCAAAATTCAGCATCAGAAACGCTGAAATACTCAGATTCAACACCACCAGCGACTGAATCGGCCATATCGCCAGAATGATAATGCTCAGCGTCATCCAGACAAACAGGAATGTCAGCTGTTTGACGGTGAACACCTCGGATGCCGAATATTGCGGCAACGTATTGGCCAGTTCATGCACTGCTTTTCCGCTATAATATGTACCGCCGATCTCCTGTAGCAACCAGATAATATCGAATTTTGAAGTCACAATAAAATCAAACGGCTCGTCCACTGTTTCATTAACGATTTTCAGCAGCTCGGGCGTCACGTCCACTACGGCGACCTTCAACAGACCATCTTCCCGCTGCCAGGGCATAAACAGGTTTTCCGAATAGACAGAAAGCTTGCTTCGGTCGAGCAAGCTAATGTCCGGCCGTCTGTCCATCAGATCTACATGCGGTTTATCAAAATGCTCGGCCAGCACCTGCCCCATCACATAAGGGCTCACCCACCCTTTGGCCAGAATGATATCACCGAGACGGGTACCCCATTCAGACTGAATCTGGACGGCTTCCTCCATCTGCTCATTGCTTAACACACCTTTGCTGACAAGCAAATCGCCAATCCGACCACGCCTGAAGTGATCCGTAAGTGCATCATAGAACGCAATTGTACTGACCAGGCGATTAGCCAGAATAATGTGCCCGATAGGCCCACCTTCCCGCTTCTGCTGAGCAAGCACCCGCTCGAGTTGCTCCTCGCTGATGAGCCCGCGGCTCACCAGCAATTCGCCAATTCGAGGTTTAGCCCCCCCTCCGGTCTTGCTCATACGGATACTTACCTGTGCTCATCAAGATGATCCAGTGAATCACCCATATCCGCCGCTGCGCTCGCTCGCATTTTTTCTTCTTCCGACTGATAGAATGAGTCATCGGCCTCACGCGCTATCTTGTTGGATCTGGACATACGATAGAGATACACAACGACCATGGTCAGCAGGAACCACAGTGCCACCATCAGCCAGAATTTGTATTTACCGAGCACATCAAACCAGTCCTCCACATCCGGATAATAAACCTGGGCCAACGACGGCTCGGCGCTGTTCATAGTCTTGATTACACCCTGCGAGTCAATGAATGCAACGTTATCCTCAGCCAGGTCCAGTCGGTTTGTTACCGGCAACTCGGCGTTGTCAGCCGGAGTAATCCACATACCGAAGGCCGATGGTGCCTTGACGATTTCAGCCACCGTCACCTTGGTCAGGTTGCTTAGATCAAAGTAGGTTTGGCCTTTCGGAGTCTGAATCTTCACATGACCTTTATCAAAGCGAACTGGCGCTTCTATGCTCTCACCCATAGGGAAATGTCCAACAGCGACAAATGGACCGTCCGGATTCACCACCTCGGATGAAGAGACAAAATGCAGCCTGCTATGATCAATTACCAGCGGGAAGTCAGATGCCAGCCGCGCCATCAGATGCAGCACCTGCTCAGGATGATCCAGATAGGATGACTCCATATACGTATCAAAACCGGACAGGAAATATCTCGACAAGTCAGAGAATTTAGCTGGAGAAACAGTCGATTCTTTTTTCACAACCAGTGCGCTATCCGGCATGATCTGCACATAGTCACTCGGCATCACACCATGACAGTCACCTTCTTCGATATCGTGCTGGATAACCACACGAATGTCGTTGAACTGCTTCTGATATTCCGACGGCAAATTAACAGTAAAATGCTGCTTAACACCGTTGTCCGCCAAGCGTGCAGATTTCACCAGCACATCGTTCAGGAAGACGTACAACTCATAGTTGGGATCATCCTTCCAGCGAACAGGAGCCACAACCTCCAGGTTCAGGAAGTCCGGCTGTGTCCCCATAGGCAAGGCAAAGGGGCTCACCATCGTCCGCCAGCTGACTTCCCGGGTCAGGTACTTAACATCGGTATTCATACCCAGCGTGGAGAGCGGCAGCGAATAAAATCCGGCGTCACCCTCCAACCCCATAGGGCCGCCATGGGCCCGCAGGCTGTCTGGCCTGTACACGCGATAATGATCACCGGCAGCAAGTATTTTCCAGTTATCATCCAGCAGATACATCGGCTGCACATCATACGGATCCGTCACCACAATCGCCGAGCGGTTTGCAAAATGTGCCATCATCAGGTTATCGGTCTGCTCAGGAACGCTCCCCGAAACATCAGTAGCAAGTCCGGCAAGCGCAGACTTCGGCGCGATAACAATATCACCAACTGTCGGCAAACGAACCAGGTTTACTTCCTTGCCCTTGTCAGCCAGCAGCGCCATTACAGCCAGCGTAGAGGCAAACTGATCCTTGCTCAATGCGCCTTGCGATAGGCTGATCGTCACCTTATTCGGCAACAACCTCCACGCGTCGCGGATAGAGCGTTCCAAAGGCTGATACGATATAGACAGCGATGATTCAGGCATGATATGCAGGAATACATTGCTTAAACGATCATCAAAACAACGGTCATCCGACACCGGCAAAATCGCGCTGATCGTCACCTTCACCAGCTTTCCGTGAAAAGCTGAAGATGGCAGCAGCAGGTCCAACTCATGCATACCGGAGTCGTGCGGCAGTTCCAGCTGCTTATATGGAATATCATTGATGGAGACCCGGAAGTTGGCAAATTTATTTAAATCGGGAGAGGCTCGAAACAACAGTCGCAGTGCACCATTGGTAATCCGCGAATCAAGCGGGGCGGGAAAAAAGAAAGTAGTGGCATGCGATACCGTCGCACCTTCAAACATAATCCCCTTACGAAAGCCCAGATCGTCCAGAGAGACATTGCGGGTGGCAAAAGGGGTGTCCGGGTTGGCCACTATCGGCTCAGGCACTTTTTTCACGACCATCCTGGCCTTGCCCTCACGCTTGGTTGATTTTGCAGCGGCTGCAGGCTGCGCTTTTGCTGCTGCAGCAATGATATGTGCCGGAGCCTTGCGTACCTGTCTGGAAAGAATCCAGCCCTGATTTCCCGAGCGCTTCAATGAAACAAACACCCAGCCCCCCTGGCGTTCCATCTCAACCATCTGTTCGCCTGCATTCAACGATGCCAGATGCGATGCTGTTGAAGAGGGGCCTGCATACAGTACCGCATTGTTTTCAAGCACTTCAAGCCGATCACCGATATCGGCCAGAGCCACTTGCGAAAACAACAACAGAAAGATCGGAAGCAGCACTCGCCGCACGATATTAATCATCTCATGATATGATCTCATAGCACCCACCCCTGATTCATACTTAGAGCCTCCTCAAAAACATCCATCTACCATCCAGTGGAAGCGTCCGCGAAGCGGGGATGCATGCCAGTCAAACGATCGCCAACGCCGTCATCAAGCCTCAGCATGCCCCTGAGCCATGTTGTGCAGGCATCCATGATGGCTGATGGGCGCAAAAAAGGCAGCAAAAACCTGAGCAGGGCAATCAGGTTCATCACCAGGAAGATGCTCCGCACCCATGCCTCAGAGGTTGAAGCCAAACGGGCGCGTATTTGATTGAGCCGGTAACCGTTTTTCCCTTGCCCGAACTTGCCTTCGACAGGGATGCGACTGCGCTCATCCTCCCTGCGCTGGCGCTTGAGCTGTTTGATCTCATCCATATTCTCCGATGTAACCTTCCTTGGCCTGCCCAAAGGCCTGCCGCCAAAGCGGATGCCATGCTCCTTCAGCCACCGCCGATTCGCGCGTGTGCCGTAGATGCCATCAGCCAGCACCACCTCAGGATAAAAGCCGAAGCGCGCCTTGTATCGCTCCACCTGTGCGATCAGATCCTGTGACTCATTGAATGCATCCCAATCCAGATGATCTACAAATGCCAGTTTGCCAATCATGCTGACGCTCACCTTTGCGCCAAACTCCACCGGGCGGCCAGCCTTGCCCCGTACAATCGGCCGCACATGCGGCTGACTGATGCTGACAATACGGTCATCACAGCGGCGGCTCTTCGTCTCATACATCCGCTTCTGCTGCGCATACACATGCTGAATAATCCAGTACTGGCGTTGAAGCTTGTGTCCTAAGGGAAACGGCATGCCGGCCTCCGCCATCAGCTCGTCCAGCATCCGCTCAATATGCCCAAGATTGCGGCGCACATACTGCAACTGCTGGCGGATGCCCTTGCGGATCAGCTTGCCGCCCGGTTTCTTGCGCTTGCTGATGGAAAGAAATACCTTGCGCGCT
>NZ_DS022294.1:128268-129979 GCF_000153765.1 Mariprofundus ferrooxydans PV-1
GAGCCACAACCTCCAGGTTCAGGAAGTCCGGCTGTGTCCCCATAGGCAAGGCAAAGGGGCTCACCATCGTCCGCCAGCTGACTTCCCGGGTCAGGTACTTAACATCGGTATTCATACCCAGCGTGGAGAGCGGCAGCGAATAAAATCCGGCGTCACCCTCCAACCCCATAGGGCCGCCATGGGCCCGCAGGCTGTCTGGCCTGTACACGCGATAATGATCACCGGCAGCAAGTATTTTCCAGTTATCATCCAGCAGATACATCGGCTGCACATCATACGGATCCGTCACCACAATCGCCGAGCGGTTTGCAAAATGTGCCATCATCAGGTTATCGGTCTGCTCAGGAACGCTCCCCGAAACATCAGTAGCAAGTCCGGCAAGCGCAGACTTCGGCGCGATAACAATATCACCAACTGTCGGCAAACGAACCAGGTTTACTTCCTTGCCCTTGTCAGCCAGCAGCGCCATTACAGCCAGCGTAGAGGCAAACTGATCCTTGCTCAATGCGCCTTGCGATAGGCTGATCGTCACCTTATTCGGCAACAACCTCCACGCGTCGCGGATAGAGCGTTCCAAAGGCTGATACGATATAGACAGCGATGATTCAGGCATGATATGCAGGAATACATTGCTTAAACGATCATCAAAACAACGGTCATCCGACACCGGCAAAATCGCGCTGATCGTCACCTTCACCAGCTTTCCGTGAAAAGCTGAAGATGGCAGCAGCAGGTCCAACTCATGCATACCGGAGTCGTGCGGCAGTTCCAGCTGCTTATATGGAATATCACGGCTGTCCGGTTAAGGAATCCGGAGGGATAAAAAAAGGTCTGAATTCCCAAGGGATATGGTAGATTTATTGTGATTGAGACAGCAAATCTACGCCCCGGAGAATTCAGACCATGAAGCATGCTAACACGGTTTTTCATCAATTGCTCAGAGTGATTCCGCGTCACCGTTTTGAGGAGGTTGTCAGGCGTTATGATGGTGACAGGCGTATCCGCAGTTTGTCCTGCTGGACGCAGTTTTGCGTCATGCTCTATGCGCAGCTTTGCTCCCGGCAGTCTCTGCGGGATGTGGTTTCGGCATGGGAAAGTCACGCCAGCAGGCACTATCACCTGGGAGCAGGCTCGGTGAGGCGTTCCACGCTTGCTGATGCCAATGTGAAGCGCTCTGCGGGCATGTATCTGGAGCTGTTTTACTGGCTTTTGCATCAGTTTCGCGGCAAGGGCATCCACCGCAAGGATGCCGTTCGGCTGATTGACTCCACGACGATTGACCTGTGCAAGCATCAGTTTGAATGGGCGAGCTTCCGCACCGGCAAATCGGGCGTGAAGGTGCATACGGTGTATGACCCTGATGCGCAGGTTCCCACCTTCTTTTCCATCACCGCAGCCAAAAAGCATGACAAGAAGGCTGCGGAGCACATGCCCCTGTTGCCCGGCGCCACTTATGTGTTCGACAGGGCCTACAACGATTACGCATGGTTCCATGACCTGACACAAAGGGATATCCGCTTCGTCAGCCGCATGAAGCGCAACGCGGAATTCGAGGTAGTGGCAACGCTCCCTGTATCAGATGACGGTGTATTGGAAGACCAGCATATCCGTCTGTCATCGGCCAAAGGCAGGAAGGAATGTCCGACCATCCTGCGCGCATCTGCTTCGTGCATGAGAGATGGCAGAGCTTGTCTTTATCACCATGACCTGA
>NZ_DS022294.1:130079-190759 GCF_000153765.1 Mariprofundus ferrooxydans PV-1
AGATTGCGCGCACATACTGCAACTGCTGGCGGATGCCCTTGCGGATCAGCTTGCCGCCCGGTTTCTTGCGCTTGCTGATGGAAAGAAATACCTTGCGCGCTGCTGCCTGTAAGTGCGCGGCTTCTTGCCGCCGGTTTGTTTGTGCAGCTCATCAATCAAGGACTCGGAGATCTCACGCGCCTCATTGAGCAGGCCGAGATCCGTCGGAAAGCGGATCATCTGGTCGGCCACCGTCGCATCCATCAGCAGCTTGCCATGGTGTGTCACGTCCTCTGCCTGCGCATCAACCGCATCAACCGGTGCCGGTCGATCCTGGTCGGACCCATCCCCGCAGGAAGAAGGAGGTGACCCATCACCGCCGGACGTGCTGACCCGGGTTGGTTTCCGCTTCTTTTGGATATGCACCGCCCGATCCACTATCGCCTGCTCAAACGCATCAAACACTTCCGCACCCATGCGCTTGCGTATCTCCACGAACAGGCTCGGAACAAACGGCGGTGCATCCACATATGCACCAAGGCCGCAAAAAAACTGGAGATAGGGGTTCTCCTGGATCTGCAATACTGTCTCTTCATCGCTCAGGTTCAGCTTGTGCTTGATGATCAGCGCACCGATCACCAGACGCGCAGGCTTCGCAGGCCGACCCTGCGTCGCGCTCATCACGGAATTGTAAGCCACGGCAAGATCATCCCAAGGCACAACCTCCGCCAGCTTCACCCAACGATTCTCAGAATTCAAATCACATCCAAATGGATGAATAAAGTCCTTCAACTGAAGTTGCCGGTCACTTGTCTCTCGTATCATGTGCAAACCTTTTGCGCCAGATGCGCCCATTCCCTTGCACTTCAGACTACCATGAACATCGCTTTGTCTCAATATATCAATGGGTTGTGACTTTTTGAGGGGAATCTACTTATACATCTTGATTATATTTCAAAAATTACCGTTATAAGCAACAATGGCAATGTTTTTTTTTACCCCCTGCCCAAGCAGCCCGGGAGATCAGACATTAACGTATAATTGATTGATTTTAATAATAGCATAATAATAGCACATACCCACCTGTATTGGACACCAGAGGAAACATGCCTGAGGTGCCTGCACAACCCCAATAGACCCATTGTCAGTGCTTCATTCTTTCTCGCATTTCGTTGAATGACGGCATAAAAGGCGCCCGGTCGATGATTTCAGGCTCAAAGACCATCAGCGTCGGAGTTTTTTTTCTACGCAGCCCCTCAGCCACATGCCTGGCCGCGAGCGCTGCAACCTGCACAAGAGCATCACGGCTTTCCTGCGGATGGGCGAGCAAATCCTTCATGTTTGCATATGACACGTTTGAACCCGGTAAAATAAGGGAACTGATTTCACCTTCGCCCATTGCTGCTATCTTGACAATCGAATCATCAATCCCAATGGCAAAACGGTCACTGTAAAGCACTTGCCGGGTAGCAGGGTCAATCAATTCTGCGGACACATAAGCCGATGGAACATAGTCACTTTGCAATCCCTTGGCGATAAACCCCACCTGCTTGAAACGGATACGCAGGATACCATCGGTCTGTTTCCGCAATTCTTGCTGACTGGGCTTATAGTAGTCCCAATATTTTTTACCCGAAGCGTGCACTGAATAACCCAGCGAAGAGATCTCCCGCATCAGCGTGCTCTTGAATACCCGCATACATGCTGCATGAACCGGCCCGGCCGCTGCTTCATAGTTAGCATTGTTCTGCTCAACAACGAGATTGTCCAGCAGCATACCTGTACTCCCCATCACCATAAAAACAGGATTAAGCTGTCGGATCATCAGAATCTTGTCCGATTCCAGACTGGCAAATTCGATCGAATGCACCGGCGCAGTCAGCACCGGGTGCAACACATCCCTGTTCGTCGCACAAGAAGTCGACAACAACAGCAGAACGCCGAGCACTCCTCGACTCAACAGTGCCTGAAAGCAAGTCGAAGACTTACCTGACCGCAGGTTCAACCACCTTTTCGGCAAAAGCATATATCGACCGGTACAGGTCACAAGCTGACCCCCGCATCTGGTTGCAACAACATGATAAAACTATCCTCGGGCAAAAGCGCCATTCTCGATATAAGCTTGATTATAGGTTATAAGCAAAAAAGCAGTCCATGCTTGCGCATAGACTGCTTTTTTCACTGATACGCCTGAGCTCAGATTGACTTGAGCTTGGCCAGCACTTCATCCTGCTTGGCAGCATCACAAATTTTCTGCGCCGGCATTTTGGTTCTCGCTTTCGGATTGCCGGTAAACTCTTTGACTGCTTTTTTGGAGTTACACATCCATTCACGTAGATGCGCCTCATCCCACGACCAGTCTCCACCCTTCACATCTGCGGAATAGTTCATGTCAGGCATGATACCAACATGACGACCGAATACGCCCGCCAGACCCGGACCGACCTTCTTCTTTTCGGTAAAGTTATGACAAGCCTTGCACTTGCCCCAGGCTGCAGCCTGAGCTGCTACAGGAGCCAGAGCCATGGTGCTCAATACAAACGCTGCAGAAGCAGCAATCATCATCAGTTTCTTCATTATCCCTCCTCTCGAAATATGAAATGAGCTTCTACGCACATCACCCCTCAATGTCAATTATTGCCCCATACCTTTTCTCCCCTATAGCACAACAAAAAAATGTAGGCTGGACCTGAAGTACAGGCCATTACTCGACCTGCCAAACTGATAACCAATGTCAGGATATGCACCTGTGGGGGCAATTATTACATCTGGCAGGGAAAACTCACATCGCCAGCATCAGCACATGACTCGGCGTACGCTTCACAGTCGAGGTTAGAATTTTCGAGAGGAGGAGATTGACATATGAAGAAATTAATGATGATTGCTGCCGTAGCCGCTTTAGCTATGGGCACTGTAACAACTGCAACTGCAGGCGGTTTCAGCACGGGCAGATGCAAGGCTTGCCATGCTGTTGGCAAGAATAAAGTAGGGCCTGACTGGGCAGAAGTTGCAACCGCATATGGCAGCGCTGAAAATCTGGCAAAGGTTTTTAAGGACGGTTTTAAAGTGGAAGACCGCAAAGTGGCCGCCACTAATGCAAAATGGAAACACAAGACCGGCATGATGACCGGACAGTTCAAGCATTTGATTGTAGGTCATGAAGAAGAGGCGGCAAACGCACTTTTTGCTGCTGTTAAAGCAGGTAAAATATAAACACGTAGTGTTATAAGATATGAAAGGCGGCCCTCTTGGGTCGCCTTTTTTATTGGCCGGTTCACAATGAACTCTCGGCTGTTGTCGCTGCCTGAGAAGGTGTCGCGCAAACGGGATTTTCAGAACTGACTCAGTCGCCGTAAGTGCCAATCCGTGACTCGCGTCTCGCCAGCGTTATGCTACGCCCATGGCATATTCATCTGATTCAGTCACCCCGAACCTCTCCATCCAGTTTGCCGGCCTCCACCTGCAGACCCCGCTTGTTCTGCTCTCCGGCTGTGTCGGCTTCGGTGAGGAGTACACCCGCATCGAGGGCTGGGATAACCACGACATAGGCGCTGTAATCCTCAAAGGCACTACGCTTGAGCCGCGCATGGGTAACGCGCCGCATCGGGTTTATGAAACCCCGTCCGGCATGCTCAACGCCATCGGATTGCAAAACCCCGGAGCCCGTTATGTGGTCGATCATATTCTGCCGCAACTACCCCATAAGGAAACCCAGTTCTGGGCCAATGCCAACGGCACCAGCCCGGAGGAGTATGCCGAGGTCGCACGCATCTTCGATGACTCGCCTGTTACAGCGATTGAAATCAACATCTCCTGCCCCAATGTCAAGGAGGGCGGCGTGCATTTCGGTAATAACCCCGTTATGGCAGCGCGCGTGGTCGAAGCGATGCGCCCCATGACAAAAAAACCGCTGATCACCAAGCTCTCTCCGAATACTGCCGATATTGCTGAAACAGCTCGCATGGTGATTGAGGCAGGAACGGATGGGCTCTCCGTGATCAATACGCTGGTAGGCATGGCTGTCGATATTGAGCAGCGCAGCCCGGTCATCGCCAATATCTCAGGCGGTTTGTCAGGGCCTGCTATCAAACCTGTCGCCTTGTGGAAGATTCATCAAACGCGTGCCGTGGCTGCCAAACACAACATCCCGATTCTTGGTCAGGGCGGCATCACTTCAGCCAAAGATGCCATCGAATTTGCTATTGTCGGCTCAGATGCCATAGGACTCGGCACAGGTCTGTTTTACGATCCGCTGCTCTGCCACAAATTACTGGAGGAGATGCGCGATTACCTACGCAGACATACCATGAACAGCTACAGCGATCTTGTCGGTACACTTGTCACCTCTGCAGAGTAAATCTTCAGCGATCCTGCTGCTATTACTGCTACTGCCCTGGGCGGCAAATGCAGGCACACTGTCGGTTATCAGCACAGACCGCTGGGTACACGTGGTCCGCGTGTATGACGGCGACACATTCCGCACAACCCGCGGTGAAAGAGTACGCCTGCTCGGCATTAATGCGCCTGAAGTCGCGCATAACCGGCAGCGCGAACAGGTCATGGGGCACGAAGCTAGCATCCGCCTGCAACAACTGATCTCCGGAAAAACCGTGCGCCTCTCATTCGATAAAGTACGACAGGATGACTACGGACGCACGCTTGCACATATCTATCTCAGAGATAACAGCTGGGTGAATGCACAACTTGTGCGCGAAGGACTGGCCCACGTCTATACCTTTGAGCCGAATCATAGCCGGACGAAAGCCCTGCTTGTCGCAGAGAAGCAGGCCCGAGCGGCACAGATCGGCATCTGGTCCACCGATCACTTTCGGGTACTCGCAGCAGGAAAAGTAACCGCCCGTCATATCGGCCAGTTCCGCCTCATTACAGGGCCAATAGAGCAGAGTAGCGGCTGGAGCTTTCAACTCGGACGGCTACATATCAGCGTACCTAAAAAATACAGACAGTGGTTTAAACATCCGCTGCAACTCACCCCCGGCCAGACAATCACGGTACGCGGCGTAATACGCGTATCCCGCACCGGCAACTACAGCCTTGCATTGCACTCACCCTTTGATGTTGAATACTCTGATAGAAGCATACAACCATGAACCGAGGTAGATTAATGAAACGATACATGCTCGCTCTCTTATCGATCACCATACCACTGGTTATATCCGCCTGTGCCACAAACCCGGTCACCAAAAAATCCAACTTCGTCCTGATGAGTGAAAAGCAGGAGCTGGAACTGGGGCAACAGGCCGCCGCTCAAGTTGCCAAACAGCTCCCGCTGCTGCCAGAGACAGACCCGCTGGTGCGCTACGTCGACAGCGTGGGGCAAAAAGTGGCCGCCAAAGCAGACCGACCCGAACTGTTCTACCACTTTAATGTCGTCGATAATGCCGACATCAACGCCTTCGCCCTGCCCGGCGGTTATATCTATATCAACCGCGGCCTGCTCACTCATTTGAACAGCGAAGCTGAACTCGCCGCCGTTCTCGGCCATGAAATCGGCCATGTCACTGCGCGTCATGCGGTAAAGCAATACACCAAGGCACAGGCTTATCAAATCGGCATGGCTGTTACATCCATTTTCCTGCCCATGCCTTACGGTTCCAATATGTTGACCGATTTGGTCGCCACAGCCGTGATTCAGGGCTATGGACGCGAAGCTGAACTGCAGGCGGATGAGCTCTCCATCAAATACCTGACCCGGGCCGGTTATGACCCTGAAGCCACCATTGGTATTCTGAAGACACTTAAACGCCTGGAGGATCTGGACACTAAGGAAAAGACAGCCGCCGGGGAAAAGGTGGATAAATATCACGGTGCCTTTGCCAGCCACCCTGAAACCGAACAGCGCATCCGCGATGCCATCAACCTGGAAGAAAAGCATCAGGGTCACCATGGTATCGTCAACCGCAAAGCCATGCTGACGGCGCTCGACGGTTACCCATATGGTGACAGCCCGGAACAGGGCGCAGTGGTCGGCCGCCGATTCCTGCATCCGGAGCTCGGAATACAGCTGAAGTTTCCGAAAGACTGGGTGATCACCAACACTCCATCCAGCCTGCAAGCACGCCTGCGCAAGGAGAAGGTGTTTTTCCTCATGCAGCTAAAGGAGCTGAGCAAGCGCCAGAGCCCTGCAGAGGTGTTACGTCATGCATTCCCAAGCAATAAACTGTTCGGCATCGTGGAAAGCGACACTCAGGCCGGCATGCCACATGCTGAGGCACTGATCCGTATGTCCGCACCTCATGTCAGCCAGGCCATGATCAGCTCGCACGTATTTCTCATTGGTAGCAAGGCCTTCCTGCTGAGCATGTGGGCAGATCGGAGTGTCTTTGACCAGTATCGGGATCAATTTTCGCAAATAGCCCGCAGTTTTAAACGCTATGACAAGCAGAAGGACGGCGATGTGCCGCGCATTCACCTCTATACCTGGCAAGCAGGTGACAGCTGGCAGAAGCTGGCCGAAAGGAACAGGCAGATTCTCGGTCGTTTTACGCCTGAAAAACTGGCTGCGCTCAACGGCATGAGTGTGAACTCGCTCCCGGCTATCGGACAATTGATTAAAAATGTGCAGTGAACCCACGTCACAAGACATCCCCTCTGCTATGTCAGTCAGCGTTGATTCGCCGTATACACCGGCATGGAGAAGAAAGGTCATCCGGAGGGAGGTAACGGCATGAACATATCCGAACAATTCCCTCTGCTCGACCATATTCCTACCGGCATCCTTGCCATCAACAGGTATGGAGAAATTGTGCTTTGGAATCGTATGCTGGAGCAGTGGACCGACAGCAAGCGGGAGCAAATGATCGGCCAGAATCTGTTTGAATGTTTTCCCGAGCTGAACGCACCGCAGCTCCGCATTCAGATTGATCAGGTACTCGCAGATGGCGCTTCGGTCACTTTCTCACCGCAACTACACCATCATGTGATTCCATGCCGACTGCCAGACGGCTCATGGCGATCCCAGTTGGTCACGATTTCATGGCTGGCAACGCATGAGGTCGCATTGTTCAGCATCCAGGATCTGAGCGATCAGCACAGGCTGATCGAAAAATACAGGTTTGCGACAGCCGAACTGGAAGATGAACTCCGACGCAGTCAGACTCTGGAACGGGAAAAGAGTCAGCTGGCTGCAGCCATTGATCAGGCGGGTGAAGCGGTGATCATTACCGATACAACCGGTCAGATTCAATACACCAATCGTGCTTTTCTTAAGCAGACCGGCTGGAATCATAAAGAGATTCACACGATTGACACCATCTATGATACGTTTTTTGCCAAAACAGACACAGAGTTCACTCAGGAACTACAGGCCCTGCTGCAGAGTGGTAAAACATGGCAAGGCAGGCAGCAAATTATTCGCAAGGATGGAAGCCGCTTCACTGCATCTGTCAGCATCGCGCCTATTTTCAACGACGAGCATTCACTGACACACCACATCATTATTCAGGAAGATATCAGCAGGCAGATCACCCTCGAGGAAAAGTTCCGTCACACACAAAAACAGGAGGCTCTGATCACGCTGATTGGCGGCATCGCCCACGACTTCAATAACCTGCTTGCCGGCCTCGTAGGTCAGGCTTATCTGGCGGCGCGTGAAGTAAGCGATATGCCGAAAACAGCAGCACGAATCAAAAATATTCAGGGTATCACTCAGGAAGCGGCCGAAATCGTCAATCAGTTGCTGACATTCGCCCGTCAGGGAGAGATGCATAGCAAGGAGTTTCCACTCTCTTCCTTCATCAAAGAGTTTGCCAAGTTGGCAGCTCGTTCCGTACCGAAAAATATCCGGCTCACCACTGATTTTGACTCCGGTCGATTTGCATTCCGCGGTGACCCCAATCAATTACAGCAAGCCCTGTTGAACATCGTCCAGAATGCTGTGGATTCACTGCAGGAGAGGAGCGACGGTCAGATCAAAATCGGCTTGTTTTCGCTAAAGCCCGCCCAGGACGCCGCCCATATTCAAAAATTCCCTGTACTCAGACATGGCAACTTCTGCCACATCTGCATCCATGATAACGGAAGCGGCATACCGGCTGAAATACAGGAGCGCATCTTCGATCCGTTTTTTTCGACCAAGAAACTCGGAAGCGGCCTGGGACTGGCCATGGTGATGGGTTGTATCCGCCACCATCAGGGCATCATTGATGTCGATAGCTCCCCCACCGGTACCACTGTCCACCTCTTCGTGCCCACCATCAAACACAGGGGCGTGCTCACACCCAGAGAGCCTGCGGAAATGCACCATTCAGGTGTATCCATTCTGCTTGCCGATGACGATGAACGGGTACTGGAGCCGACTATGGAGCTGCTGGAGGCCATGGGACATCAGGTGACGCTCGCCCGTAACGGAGTCGAAGCATACGAGGTCTTCGTTCAACATCCGGAGAGCTGGGATATTGTCATCACCGACATGGTGATGCCACGAATGAACGGGCTGGAAGCATCACAGAAAATGCGACTGCTCAGGCCCGACATTCCACTAATCTATGCAACCGGCTATGACCAGTCGCTGGTCATCGACAATACGCAAAAGGTGGACAACAGCACCCTGATCAGCAAACCCTTCAATCCCGATGATCTGGACAGCTTGATTATGCAAATGGTGAAACGTAACAGAAAAGCGTGAGGTGTGACCTACCCGGCGAAAGTGCGAAAGCGTTACAGGTTAACGTCACTGACCAGTGCCGCCATCATCTGATCCATATGCGCAGGAAAAAAATGCCCTGCACCGTCAATCGTATGCAAACGCACAGAGGGGTGCCCTTCACACCAGTTGCGTACATCATCGAACGGTACAATCTCATCGGCAGTGCCAGATACCACAGTGACAGGTCGCTCCTCATGATCAAGGAAATCAAATGACCACAGATTGACTGCCGGCGCCACAGCAAACATCCGCTCCACCCGCTTATCCGCATGCGCCGCCTTCAGGCCCGCCAAACTACCGAAAGAAAAACCCGCCACCCACAAGGGGGCACCCGCCGCCCGGGCATGTAGCCACTCCAGCGCGGCCGCCGCATCATCCGCTTCACCATCACCGTTATCCCATACGCCTTCCGACTGTTCGACACCCCGAAAGTTGAAGCGCAGCACAGAGCATCCCATCCGCTCAAATGCCCGCCCCATCCAGTAAACAACCTTGTTGCGCATGGTGCCGCCGTATTGCGGATGCGGGTGGCAGAGTACCACTCCCGGGTGCCCCGCTTCACCCGCCTTATACAACGCCTGCAGCCTTCCTGCAGGTCCCGGCAGAAATATATTTTCAAGATGCTGGGAGCTCATGATATCTGCAATTGCCCGTATTGCTCGGGTGAATAACCCACCTCAATCGCATCGCCCATAACCAACACCGGTCGCTTAATCATGGCCGGATGCGCCAGCATCAGAGTGATTGCCTTCTCAGTATCCAGGTCCGCTCTCTCTGCATCGGAGAGCTTGCGCCAGGTTGTCCCACGCTTGTTGAGCAGCACTTCCCAGCCAACCCGCTCCACCCAGGCAGCCAACGTCTTGCTCTCAAGCCCCTCTTTTCTATAGTCGTGAAAGCGATATGCCACACCTTCTGCATCCAGCCAGCGACGCGCTTTTTTCATCGTATCACAATTGGCAATCCCGAACAGCTCAACCAAGGCCATCTCCCGCCAAGGCATCCTGCGCACTGCCCTCCCTTCGAACGAAAGCAAAGAATTCCTGTTTGTCCCCCGAACGCAACGGCGTAATGACCATGCTGACCTCAAATTCACTGCCATCCCGGTGACACGCCTGCAAATGCAACGGCTTGTACAGCATCGTAGCAATACCACTCTCGCAGTAACGTTGCATACCCTTGCGGTGTGCAGCCCGCATCGGCTCGGGGATAATCAGCCGGGAGATATCTTTTCCCATCGCATCCTGTCTGAGCCAGCCGAACATTTTTTCGGCGCTACGGTTCCAACCGATTACGACGCCCTGCTCATCAATGGCAACGTAGGCGTCGTAAGTCGAATCGATGATCTGACGGAGATGATCGCGACTCTGAGTCAAACGCTCCTGCAACAGATGCTGCTCGCGCATATTACGCTGAGCCAGCCAGCCAAAAGTGGCAAAAGCCAGGGTAATCAGCGTACGCATCCACAACTCATTCGGGTCATGACTGAGCAGGTTGGGGATGAAATCGCCCTTGTCGAAAACGAAATCATGCATGATCGCTTCCAGCGGCCAGAACAGCAGACCGATAACCACACCCAGAACAGTCAAACCATATCGCTGAATCATGTTAACTCCCGACCTCCATGTCCGTTAAGGGCTCTCGATCACAAACCCTGAAGCGGGCGAATAACTGCGAACCAGTATCCAACTGATCCAGATACAGTGATTGTATCTGCAAGCCCACTGTTTTTTTCAACTCTCTGCCTGCGATCGTATAAAAACGGTCTCCACCCAGCAAGCTCAAATGTGTAGTCAGAAACAGCTCATCGAGCACACCTGCCGAGAGCAGCGCACCATGCACCTCGGGGCCGGCAATCATATAGGCGCTGCGATAACCATGCTCGATCAGCAACTGCTTGAGCCTGCCACCCTCAACGATCCGGCCATCACCGGCCAGCAACACCGGAAAACCGGCTGCCTCAAGCAGCGCACGTTTGTTTGCATCCGAGCTGCTACCGGTCACAATGATCACCTGCCGGTCCGTCAGTGACTGCAGTGCTGCCAGCGGCAAATCCAGACTCGATGAGAGCACCATCACATCCGGCTGTGGCTTGAGCCCATGCTCTCGCCGCCAGCGCACCAAATCAGCGTAGTCGTCACCCTCACCAACCGGCAACAGGTCCTGGGCACAGCCCTTTGCCAACTGGCGAAAATAGCGCGCCGAAGTGAGCATCACATCCGACTGGGCGGCCAACTCCTGATACAGGCGCCAGTCCCTTGGATTGGCAATGCTTGCCGGCACTTCAAACTCACCGCTATCAGCCTTTTCCATGGCAATGCGCCCATCCAGACTGGCAATATAGTTAGCGTAGATAAACACATCATCGGCTGACGCCTGCTGATGCAGACTCATGGCCAGATAGAGTCCCTGCAGATTTTGACCGGAACCATCAGGCGGAAATAGCTGTAACACACTCATCGCTCAAGCATAGCTCTGCAAACAGATCCGGAATAGCCTCAACTGCGTGTATCAGGAGGATCATGGTGACAATTGACACGATTCGGGATGTGCTGCTCTACTGCGCACTGATCAATATGGGGCTGCTGTTGTGGTGGGCTCTGTTTTTCATATTCGCTCACGACTTTGTCTATCGCATGCACAGCCGCTGGTTCAGCATACCTTCGGAGAAGTTCGATGCCATTCATTATACCGGCATGGCGTTTTACAAGATATGCATCTTCCTGTTCAATATCGCGCCATGGATAGCCTTGAAGATCGTAGCCTGATGCACCAGCCCTCTGTTTCACCCTCTTGGGACCCTTATCTGGCTGCAGAATTTGACAAGCCCTATATGCAGGCGCTGCACTCTTTTTTACATAGACAACAGACCGTAATACATCCTCCGGCCAACCAGTGGTATGCAGCATTCCGGCAGACGCCATTTGAGCGGGTGAAAGTGGTCATCCTCGGTCAGGACCCCTATCACGGTTCGGGTCAGGCCCACGGGCTGAGTTTCTCCGTGCCTCATGGCGTACGCATTCCACCTTCGTTACGCAATATCTATCGGGAGCTACAACAGGATCTGGATATCCGCCCGGCCACACACGGCAACCTGCTCTCCTGGGCTGCGCAGGGGGTATTGCTACTCAACAGCACGCTGACGGTGGCTGACGGCAGCCCGGCTTCACATCAAAAACAGGGGTGGGAGCAGTTCACGGATCGCGCGTTGCAGGCGCTCAATGCGGATCGTGAGCATCTGGTATTCATGCTCTGGGGCAATGCTGCACAGGCCAAGGCGGACATGATCGATGCAACCCGTCACCTGATTCTCAAGGCAACGCACCCTTCGCCGCTGTCGGCCTACCGTGGCTTTTTCGGCTGCCGCCATTTCTCACAGGCCAACAGCTGGCTGCAGACCCACGGCAGGTCACCGATCGACTGGCAGCTGTCGGCAGAAATAGGGTGAAGACGTAAAAAGTCCATCCATAGCCTTTTTACTCATCGGAAAGCGAAAAGTGCGATTTTCATTTTCCTTACAAATCAATCACTAGCAAAGCAAGCGATTGATTTGCGTGCCCGTCCATGGGCGCGTTGATGACTTTTTACAAAGTCATCAAAAAGAACAACAGGCATTCGATTTTTCCGGCAACCGGACCTAGAGTGGTGATCACTCGATAAGCAGGAGTTTCCCCATGCCTCATTCACTTCGTCACACAGCCATTCTTGCCACACTGATACTCTTCCCCGGCACAGCAGCATTCGCCGGCTGGATGGATCAGGCGGGAAGCATGCTGGAGCAGATGGGAGCTAAACAAACCGCAGCTCCGGCAGCTGCCTCTGCCCTGTCCAACTCGGATGTAGTGGCCGGGTTGAAAGATGCGCTACGTGTAGGTTCCGAGCGCGTGGTTGCACAGCTGGGAAAAACCGATGGTTTCAACAGCGATCCGAAGATTCATATTCCGCTGCCGGAAAGTATGCAGCAGGTAAAATCTGCGCTCTCGGCCGTCGGCATGGGTGCGATGATGGATGATCTGGAACTCAAACTGAACCGGGCTGCAGAAGCCGCCACACCGAAAGCCAAACGCCTGTTCGGCGATGCCATCAGGAGCATGAGTTTTGCCGATGCCCGAGCCATTCTGAACGGGCCTGACGATGCAGCTACGCAGTATTTCAAAAACAAGATGAGCAAACCACTGGCTGATGAGATGCGCCCGATTGTAGAAAAAGCGATGTCCCGGACCGGTGCCGTACAGGCGTATGACAGCGTCATGGGCGAATACAAAACCCTGCCATTTATGCCTGATGTAAAAGCCAACCTGACCCAACATGTCGTCGATGGCGGTTTGAAAGGTATTTTCATCTATATGGCCAGCGAAGAGGCGGCGATCCGTCATCATCCGGTAGAACGTACAACCGCCATCCTGAAAAAAGTGTTCGCCAGCCAGTAGCATCTCACCGAATAAGGACTCGCGCGATAGTCCAAATTCTATGGCCTGAGAGGAGGGAGAAAGCATTGTAGCGAAAGTGTAACTGCTGCCATTTTTGCTTCCGGAGTTCCCACAACGTCATGCGAAAGCAGCCATATTCGTCTCTACCTTGCTTTTAGAACGGCCACAAACTCCAGCCGCTGTCCAGATCATCCTTGCAACGCGCCAATTGAGCGCGATACATCGCCGCCCGACGCTCTACCTTGCGTGCCACCTTGATCAGCCATGGTTTCCTCTTGTAGGTCTTGCGCTTCCAGCCACCCTGCCCTTCATGGTAAGCCAGATACTGGTTGTAGGCATCCCATTTGGAGATTCCCAACCTGCGATATGATGTGTTGCCGTACCAACCGATAAAATCAGTAATATCCTCGAAATCATCGCGGTCAGCGCCGCTGTTGCCGGTCGCTCGCTTATACGTTTCCCACGTGCTGTCGAGTACCTGGGCATAGCCGTAGGCGCTGGAAACACGACCCCACGGGATAAATCCGAGCAATGTATCTTCCGGTGCCTTTGCCTTACTCCGGAAGCGGGATTCCTGATGAATAATCGCCAGTTGCACATGCACCGGCACACCCCAGCGTTTGAATGAGTCATTGGCATATTCATACCAGTCATCTTTTTCCCTGAAAATGGCACAACCATCATTCAGGTGCTTCGGCGGTCCACTGGCACAAGCACTCACCATCAGCGCGAGTAACAGGAATGTGACACGCGCTGCGCCCATGCCTACATCAACACCCGCTCGGTTCCGCCGGCTTTCACCTTGCGAATAAACTTCTGCTGCCAATCTTCACCGTGCAGGTGGCGGGCCAGCTCAACGACAATATAATCGGCCTCCACACCCGTCTCTCCTTCCAGTCTTGAGAGCCCCTGCAAACAGGACGGACATGAGGTCAGTATCTTCTGTGGGTCAGCACCGGGCATCTTCGCCCTGGCCTGCTCCATCTGCTCTTCCTTGCGCATACGGATCTTGCCCGCAATCGCCGGATGAGCCACAGCCAGCGTGCCCGCCTCACCGCAACACTCTTCGGATTTTACCGCATCCGAGCCAAGCAGTGAGTCGATTGCAGCCTGCGTGCCGTGCCGCTTTAGCGGCGAGTGACAAGGTACGTGATACATGTACTCCACGCCGCTGACACCCTCCGCCGTCACACCCTGCTCCATCAGGTACTCATGGATATCAATCAGTGGCGCGCCGGGAAATACCTGCTCCAGCTCATAGCGGGTCAACTGATCATAGCAGGTACCACAAGAGACAATGACCGCTTCAAAATCCAGATAGGAGAGAGCATTACGAATGCGGTGGAACAGCACCCGGTTGTCATAGGTGATCTGATCTCCTTTTACATGATCTCCGCCGGCTGTCGACGGGTAACCACAACAGAGATAGGTCGGCGGCAATACCACATTGATACCCAATTCATAAAGCATGGCCTGTGTAGCCAGACCGACCTGTGAAAACAGCCGTTCGGAGCCGCAACCCGGGAAGTAGAATACAGCTCTACCATTGGCTTTGGCAGGATCGCGCAGAATCGGAATCATATTCCGGTCGCGAGACTCCAGCCCCAGCTTCTGACGCGCTGTACCTGTCGATAGAGATGGCAGTGGTCGTTCAATAAAATTAATCAGCTGCGCCTGTACACCATCAAGGTTACGTTTGGCTGCCGGTTTTTCGCGTACAAAGCCTGTCAGTTTCGCCAGCTTATTGAGCAGCCGATGGCCGGCATAGCCCCAGCGTATCACCACTTCACGCATCAAATGCACGGCTCTGGGATCCTGAATCAGCAGGAACATCATCGATAATTTGCTGCCTATATTAAAGCGCGACTGCCCCTTGTCCTTAAGCAGGGCACGCAGACTCTCCGTCACCTCGCCGAAATCAATATTGACCGGGCAGGGAGACTCGCATTTATGGCAGATCGTGCAGTGATCGGCCACATCATGCAGCCCTTCGAACTGTTCGAACGAAATACCGGAGCCGGTCTGCGATTCGTATAGAAAAGCTTCGATAATTGCACCTGTCGCCTGAATCTTGTTACGAGGAGAATAGAGCATGTTGGCGCGCGGAAAGTGAGTGTTGCACACCGGCTTGCACTTACCACAGCGCAGGCATGGAGAGATGGATTCAGAGAGATCGGTCAGATCGGCTGCCTCCAGAATCATCGACTCCATCTCCAGCAGATTAAAACTCGGGGTGTAGCTGAGCTGCAGGTCGGTGTCCGGCATCAATTTGCCACGATTGAACAATGCGTCAGGATCATGACGGTTGAGATAGTCCGCCATCTCCACCAGCAGCTCAGGTGGCATAAATGCCAGCTTGGTGATACCGATACCGTGTTCACCGGAAATCACGCCGCCGAGCTCCACTGCCTTGGCCATCACCTTTTCGACCACACGATGAGCTTTTTTCATCATCGGATAATCGTTGGAATTCACCGGAATATTGGTATGCACATTGCCGTCGCCGGCATGCATATGAGTGGCAATCACAATTCGACTGGAGAGCGCCTTCTTGTGACACTGTTTGATGCCGGCAATCAACGCCTCATGGCCGCGCAGCAGATCCAGCAGCGGGGCCTCCACTTCATCGCGATAGGAGATACGCATGCCGCCACGCTGAATCAGGCGGAACAGTGGCTCGCTCCGCTTGAATTTCGCATCCCCCAGCAGATAAGCCGACTCCTTACATGGCGCATCCAGTGACCTGAGCAGGTGGAGCCAGTTCTCTGTAATACGATCCACCAGCTCCAAACACTTGGCCAGCTTGTCATGCAAAAAAGCATCATCTTCAATGCCCAGCCCCTGCTGCTCCAGGCGGTTGCCACCAATGCGCTCCATCGTCTTTTTCAGGTAATCAGCCGTGGCACTGAGAACCTCCAGTTTGTTACCAATGGAGTTCTCAACATTCAGGTGCTCAACATAATCATTGTATTCGGAGAGGCGTGGCAGCGGAATAACCACATCCTCATTGAGTTTGAACGCGCGCGTATGCTTGGCAATGGCGGCCATACGACCGCGATCTCCCCAGAAACGACTCCGGTCGGCTGGTGTGATCGCGACAAAGCCCTCACCATCCCCCTGCGATGCCAGCCTGCAGATATCGGCACAGGCCTTGCCCACAGCGCGTTCATCGTCACCAGAGACGTCAATCAGCAAGACCACGCGTGGCGTTTCACCGCGCGTTGATTTCGATATATATTCAATGGCCTTGACGTATTTCGCATCGAAATGCTCCAGCCCCTCCAGGTGCGCTCCCTGAGCAGCATCCACATGCTCCTTGATATGCACCATCGCATGGGTGGCTTTGCTCAGCTCCTGTCCGAAGAATTCACAACAGACCGTGCGGGTAACATCAAAAGAGCGGTGCAGAATAAAGGTTGCCTCAGCAATCAGCCCGTCCGTTCCCTCTTTCTGCACACCGGGCAGGCCGCCAAGCGCCTTGCGCGTCACATCCTTGCCCAGACCCTGCTTGCGGAATATCGAACCGGGCAGCGTCAGGGTCTCCTCGCTGATCAACTCACCGGAAACTGAATCCGTACGCGTCAACCGGAATGAGACTTCCGCCTCTTCATGAATCTTGCCCATACTGTGATTGATACGCTCTACCAACAGCCAGTTACCGTCCGGTGTCACCATCTTCCACGATAACAGATTATCGATGCAGGTACCCCAGATCACCGCGTGCTTGCCGCCGGCATTGGATGCCACATTGCCGCCGATAGTACATGCCCACAAACTGGTCGGATCGGTAGCGAAGACATTGGGCTTTGACGCTTCCATGACCTTGCCGGTCACCGCCCCTGCCCCGGCACTGATCGTGGCTACAACGCCCTTGCTACCGACGTCCCTGTTCACCACCTCGCCGATATGATCGAGTTTTTCCACATTGATCAACACGGCATTATTGGACAGCGGTACCGAGCCGCCACACAAACCTGTTCCGCCACCGCGAGGAATCACCACCAGATCCAGTTCAGCCACAGCCTTCACCAGCCCGGGCAGCTCATCAATACTGTCCGGTGTCAGCACGCAGAACGGTGCGTGATGACGCCAGTCCGTCGCATCGGTGGCATGGTGGGTCAGCGTAAACGCATCAAAATGCACATTATTTACATGCGTATGGCGGGAAAGAGCTTTTCGTGCCTGCAGACGTTTGGCCGGCTCCTCATCAAACCAGGCATAAAAATCTTCCAGCAAACGGCTGGTACAAGCAGCCACTTTCGAGGCACGAGGGTTGTCTTCGGCACCGGCCTGAATACGTTTAAGCCGGTCATAATGACGACGGTGCATGATTTTGCGTCGCTTCGGATTTTCCAGCAAGTCGTTACGCAGGAACACATTGCGCTCGACAATCCACAAATCACCAAGGATTTCAAACAGCATGCGGGCTGAACGACCGGTACGCCGCTGCGTACGCAACACATTCAGATCATCCCATGTCGCCTCACCAAGGAAGCGGATCACCACCTCCCGATCAGAATAGGATGTATAGTTATACGGAATTTCGCGGTTTTTGTCAGGCAAGTGGCTCTCCATGCTGGTCACGTCGCGTCGAAGTCACGGCACAGGATAGTAGGACGATGAGATGAAAAAAACCTTAAACTGTCGCAACTATTTAAAATATTTGATACTGCAGAGTACACAGGGTTTCACTGAAAAGATAAGTAACTTCGACCGCACAGACTGAACGGGCTACTTTTCCCCTACATACTCAGATGGAAAACGAACCGGGTAAAACAAAAAAGCCCGCCTTTTCGGGCGGGCTTTTTTACAAAAAGAACAAACTGTAGGTATATTAGCCAATAGCCTTAACATGGGCATTCAGGCGGGAAACACGGCGGGAAGCCTGACGCGGATGCATCTGGTTCTTGCGGCCGGCACGGTCAAGCAAGGACGTCGCCTGCTTCAGCGCATCGGATGCAGCCTGCTTGTCTCCTGCCTCTACAGCCACCAGCACCTGCTTGACGGCAGTACGCATAGCCGACTTCTGGGCACGATTCTGAATACGTTTCTTTTGATCCTGGCGGGCACGTTTCAGTGCGGATACATGATTTGCCACGTTGTCTATCTCCTTGCAGCCCAATGGCTGCGCCTGTTTATGAGGCGCGCAACAATAACGCCTCGTCCCCTCCTGTCAACCACTGCATCTTTCGACCCGCAGAGAATGAACTAGTTCTTCGGCCCATCATCGGCGATAATTGTCGGGGTAATAAAGATCAGCAACTCGTTACGGTTACGCACCTTCTGCTTACGCTTGAAGAAATTGCCGATAAACGGAATATTCTGCAAACCCGGCACACCGTTCACCTGATCTGATGTTGTCTGCGTATAAATACCACCCAACACCATCGTTTCACCATTTTTGACCAAAAGCTTGGTCATAATCTGTTTTTTATCAATCGTCGGGGGACCAACCGTGTTTGCCACAGGCGTATCCTTGTTAACCACCAGCTGCATGATGATGCGCTTGTCCGCCGTAATCTGCGGTGTCACCTTCAGCGTCAACTTGGCACTTTTAAGCTGATATGAAACAACCGGTGGCGTAGATGCCGTGGTTACCTGAAAAGGAATCTGCTGGTCCTGCTCAATCAGCGCCTCCTGCAAATTACTGGTAAAGACGCGCGGACTGGAGACCACCTTGATCTGGCCTTCCGCTTCCGCAGCCGATAATTCGAGGTTCAGGTTGAGTGCGTTATTCAATGTGCCGAGCGTATAACCGATAGCCCCGCCCGCACCGGCTTTTACAGCCGCGCCCAGATCCACCACGTTCTGCGGCGCTGATGCCGCGCCGGTCACCGTATGGGTATAGCCGCCACCGTTACTATTCAGGGTGCCGCCCCACTTCACACCCAGATCGCGCGAGAATGTATCTGTCGCCTCAACAATACGCGCTTCGACCATCACCTGCTGCATCGGTTTGTCAATCACAGCAATCAACCGCTTGATATTATTCAGCCGTTCGCGCGTATCGGTAATAATCATCGTGTTGCTGCGCTCATCAAGCATAATCACGCCGCGCTCGGATAGCAATTTCAGCTCGCTGGAGCTGCTTACAGTCTGTCCGGTGCCGTTAGCACCTGTTGTGCCGCCGGCTGCCCCGCCTGCACTGGTCACCTCTGTCTTGACCGAACCGCCCTCCAGAATGGTCTTTACGTCATTCACCGACGCATATCCCAGCGTAATAAACTCCGTCTCCAGCGGCGCAACATCCTCCACACTCTGCTTGGCTTCCTTTCTCGCATTGGCATCCGCCTTCAACACTGCCAGCGGCGCAATACGCACCACATTGCCGTTCTGCTCCTTGCCCAAGCCCCGTGCCGATAGAATCAAATCCAGGGCCTGATCCCATGGCACATCTATCAGCCGCATGGTCAGCACGCCCTTCACATCATCAGACATGATAATATTAAAATCGCTCATTTCCGCGATCAGTTTCAAAGCATTACGTATATCAATATCCTTGTAATTAAAGGTCACCTTCTGACCAGTGTAGACCTTTTCACTCTTCACCGCTTCATCATCAGCCCGTGCGGATGCCACCATATCCTGCGGTTTTATGGTGACAGTCAGGACATTGCCGCTTTGATATGACGAAACAACGGATTTCTGGCGCAAGCGAGTAACAATGCGGACATCCTTGTTGACACTGTAGGCGTCAATCTGCTCAACCGGACCGGGAAATGCGCGGACATCCTGCGTGCGCTCCTGACCGGGCGCCAGATGCGCCTGTTTCAGGTCGAGAATCACCTTGTCACCCTCTTCCTGCAGATTAATCACAGGGTCCGTACTATCCGTTCTTACCACCAGATGAGAAATCCTGTCATCCGGCTGAAAATCAACCGCTTCAACCACGACTCCAGCCTTCTGTTTCGCGACCACATCACCAAAACGGATTATCATCTGATTGTTGTCCGCTTCAATCTGGTGTTTTGTCCCGGCTCCGGCACGCAAGCTCATCACCAGACGCAAACGGCCATCAGCGGAGCCCACCGTCACATTATTCAGGCGCGGAGACGTATAGGTATAGTACTCCTTCGGTAATTTGGAGCTGCCGCCCCAGAAGTCGAGCACCATTGTCTCGCCTTCATTGGTCAACAAGGCGTTGTGATTTGCATCCATGTGCTGACCGCGCAGAATCACCTCAGTCGACTTTCCCTGATCGCGCACCTCAATATCCTGCACCACAGCCCCGCTGGCAGAGCTCTGCTGCGCAGCCTTGGCCGTAAATGACAGTAGCAGATCGTTACCCTTTTCGGCAATATTATAGGTAGTACCGCCGGCCATGCCGATTTCAACCCGCACACCGTCACTATCCTGCGAAGGGACAATCTGTTCGACGCCGCCAGCACCTTTTAACGGTACAACCCCTTTGGCCAGCGTGGTATGTGGAAATTGCAACACCACCCGGGCAGGTCCTTCAAGGTTGAACACCTGGTATGCAATCGGCGCATCCATCGAGATACGCAGGCTCTGCCGCGGACCATCCGCCAACATATTGATACCTTCAATCGTTGCTGCCTGTACCGCCGGGGCCATCAGCCACACAAACATTGTTATCATGGCTCCGTATAAATACCGGTATCCTGCTTTCATTCTCATCCTCTGTCTCCCGGAACCCAAATCAACGACATCAACCATTATCGGCCCCTGGCTGTGCGTGTTTTTTCAGGTTGTTCCTCAACAAATCGATAGGTCACCGCCTGCCCTGCAACAGTCAGATCCCCTTTGCTCTTGCCCGTACTCAACCTCAGATGTTTCACATCCACGATACGCGGCATTTCACCCACTCGTTTCAAAAACGTCAGCAACTGGCGAAAACTGCCCGAAAGATTAAAGGTAACAGGTACCTCGGCATAGATCTGGCGATTCACCTCACCCTCCGGCTTGAATGTCGCGAACTCCAGACCGGAATCCTTACCCGCCCATGATACGCTCTCCAGCAGATCCGGAATTTGTGATTTTTTTGGCAACATATTCAGAGCCACCTTCAGCTGCTTCTCCAACTGGGCATACTCCCTCTGCTTGCGAGGCAGGTTATGCGCCAGCCGTTTATTCTTGATCAATCTCATCTGCTGCACTTTCGCCTGCGCCTGTTGCTGCGCGATTTCCTGCTGTAGCGGTGCCCAGCCCAAAGAAAAGTAGACACCTGCAATGACCAGAAACACGACGGTAAGGGCCAGCAGTTTCTGCCATAACGGCAGAGGCAACATAGGCCTGAGCGATTCATACATGGACTGCTGCATGGATTCAAACATCAGGAAGCCGCCTTGCCAGTCGAGCTGGTGGTTATCGTAACCTCTTTGCGGGTCACCTTCAGACTGAACTTACGCACCGGCAGGTTATTTACCACCACCCTGCTGATCACATCCAGCCGAACATCCGTGAACATCGGTGACTGATCCAGCTTGCGCATAAAGATAGCTACAGCCTTGTTGCTTTCGGCCTGTCCTGTCAGCAGCAGACTCCCGCCCTGCTCACTGATTTGATTCAACCAGACATTTTCAGGAATCAGCAGAGCTATCTCATGTAACGTTTTCAGAGAATGAAAGCGTCCCTCCTGCAGGCGGTCAACAATCTTCAGCTTGCGCTCCACATCCGCCCGCAGGTGGTCAAGGTTCTCAATTTTGCCTATCTTCTGTTTCAGGTCCTGATTCTGCTTCTGCAACAGCATCGTTTCTTCCTTCAGGTCAGCCAACTGCAATGAAGCATATGTATGAGCCCCCAGCGTACACAGGATACCAACAATCACCACAGCAGCAAAAGCAGTCAAATGCTGAACAATCTGCTGCTGACGGCGTGCCGTACGGTAGGGAATAAGGTTAATGCGGATCATATATCGAAGTTCCGTAAGGCCAGGCCAATCGGCACCATCAGCATCGGGCCGATGCGCTGCAAATGCTCAACATCAAACTTGCGAGCGGCTATCTTGATATTTTTCAGCGGATTCAGTACCACACTGTCGATACCCAGGCGCTGTTCAAGTTCCGTAGCAATGTCCGGTATCAGTGCACAGCCGCCTGAAATAAAGAGCTTGCGCACCGGAAATTCCGCCTTGCTGGCAGAGTAGAAATCGAGCGAGCGAACCAGTTCGGAGGTCAAACCGCTATAAAAACGTTCCAGCGCTTCCGGCTGAACTTCCGAAAAACGCTCCACCTTCAAGGCCTCGGCCTCCTGGTAACTTAGCCCGTGCAGTTTCTGGATCTCTTCCGTCAGGTTCTGACCACCAAAAAACTGATCTCTGACAAAAGCCATGCGACCATTAATCAGAACATTGATATTCATCATATTGGCGCCGATATTCACCAGTGCGTGCACTTCCGCATCTTCATCCGGCGGCCAGTCATCGCCTGCGACAGGTGGCTGATGTTCATCAGTAGTTTCTGCAGCATTTTCCAATGCAAACACAGCACAGTCCATGCACTTCACATCCAGGCCGGCATTACCCAGCACCAGTTGATAATCTTCCACAACCTCTCGCTTGCATGCAACAAGGACTACATCCATCTGCTCGGGATCTTCGGCATTCATGCCCTGAATATGAAAATCGAGAAAAACATCATCAATATCATAAGGTACATGCTGGTCGGCCTCGAACTCAATCTGCGGCTCCAGCTCAAATTCCGTGGCAACAGGTACGGCAATGGTTTTAATAATCACGGCGTTACCGGATACCGCCAGAGCCACATTTTTACTGGCGGGGCGGGCCTGTTCAACGGCATCAACCAGGGCCTGAGTGACTGCGGTGGAGTCAATAATCGTATTCTCCACAATCGCATCACGTGGCAATGGAATCATGGCCAGCGCGACCAGCTCAAAGCCGGATCGATTGCGGGCAAGCTCTACCAGTTTAATGCCGGTCGAACTGATATCGATACCCAGCATGCCTTCCGACTTATTTGAGAAAAGCGCCACTCACCCTCCATAGCTTAAGCATTACCGACAAAAAACAGTGCAAGTTAGCTTGCCACAAGAATTAATGTCAAGTTTATGTGCCAGCTGCGACACACCACACTACGCCTGACGGAACTGTTATTTCCAGCCGGGCAATAATGTAGCCATCCTGTCAGATTATTCACGCAGATGCAGCAGAAAATATCAGGTGGGTACAGCCATTTCTATTTACCCTCCGCCATGCGCCGGGCAACAGCTGCAGCCCTGGCATTACCCACGCCCTCATAGGCTTTGGCCAGATAGCGATATATATCCGGTCGTCCATTCTCTCCCATCAGCGCGAGAGCATGCTTTAATGAAGCCTGCGCATCATCAAAGCGGCCCTGCTTCACATACACCCGCCCAATCCGGTACGGCACATCGGCATCATCGGGTTCCACCCTGCCCGCCTCTTCATATGCCCGCAACGCTGCGGGCAGGTCGCCACTGTATTCATAGCAAGCGCCCAGATTAAAGGCTGTATATCGATGCTCAGGATCCTGCCTGAGCACATACTTAAACACTGCAATCGCATCGGCATACCACCCCTCCCGCATCAACAGGTAACCGAATTCGTGTAGTGCGGCGGGGGTGGCATGAGCATCATGCAGCGCCGTTGCATAGTACCCCTGTGCATCTGCATAACGGACATCGAAATCTGGTACAGCCTGAACCGAAAGCTGCCGCCAGCGGCGCGTCAGCGATGAATCGCCCAGCCGGGTTTTCGTGTGCCAGACCAGATCACCCGGAAACAGTGGCGATTGGGCCGATACGACATGCCTGATATCGTCCAGATTCATCTGTCGGCGCAACCGGGATTTGAACGCCGGAATTCCACGCTGGCGCAGACGCGCCATCTCGAATTCGAGCGTCGGGTAATCGGCCCGGTTCAACGGTAGCGTCTTATCTGCAACCAGAGCCAGGGCATCGGTCGTTAACAACTGATAAGGCAGCCACTCAGCCGGAATACCGTGAACGGCCAGCAGATTATCGTAGACAGGCTGACCTTTCTGCAGTCCGGGCAGTGAATGCGCCGAGATAGGCTGATCCGAGCAGAGCAGCAGAAAATAGGAGGACTTGATATACAACAATGCGCAGTGACGGAAGCTGTCAGCCACGGTATTGAGGATAATATCCACGCCTCGATCCCCCACGCGCGCATCCAGCCATGTCACATAGACACCATCTCCTTTCAGGCGCTGTTTCACCACCTGAAAAAAGTCGCGGGTGTACAACTTGGATGAACTGAAATAGAGCGGCGTCGTCACTGTATTCAGGATCAGATCATATTGCTTATCCGCTGCCCGCACATAATGAATGGCATCATCGACCACGATATTCACTGCCGGGTTGGATTCAATATCGAAATTCCAGCGCTTCATGCGAAACAGATTTTCCCTGACGACCGGATTGATCTCAACCACATCGGTATGGCCAAACATCTGTCCCACCACAGATGCCGTGGCCCCGCTGCCCAACCCCAGCACCAGCGCCTGACCTGTGTCAGCTGAAAAAATGGAAGCCAGTGACCCGACCACTTTTTCAGAAGGATTATTCAACGGAATACTGTTATAGCCGTTGATAAAGAAGTAGGGGCTACCATTGACCTCATTGATAGCAAACACATCCTGATAGCCCTTATAAGCCGCCACCCTGACCGTATTTTGACGCGCTTTACGCAGATCATCCGCAGCATGGAAACTGGTATAGCTGACATACAACAATCCCTCATCCCACATGCTTGTCCACGCCCCGCCACAGGCCAGCAACAGCAGGGCACTCATGACAACATGGCGGAGCCTGCGTTGTCGACAGAGCAGCATCGAGCAGGCAATACAGGCACCGATAACCAGCAGCTGCACCCCATAGTCCAGATAACGGTGCAGCAGAAACACCATCAGCAGAAAGCCTGCCACATTACCCATGGATGCCAGATATAACAGATAACCGGAGTCCTTGCTCACATCCGCTGAGTTTTCTCCAAGCAGCGCGGGAATCGTGGCGCCAAATGCAATGCACGGAATACCCATCAGCACAAACAGGCACAACCACTTTAACAGCACCAGTGCGACATAGGACCCGGCAGCCGAGGCGTACAATGAGGCATACAGGTCGGTAACCGGCACCAGCCCCGCCAGAAGCAGAAGCAGGCCGACCAGCGCGAGCAACAACACGGTTTGAAAGGATATTCGAAAGCGACGCACCAGCAATGAACCGACAGCAATACCAAGCAGCACAATCGATAATACCAGTGCAAACGATTCCCGGAACGGGCCTAAAATCATTTCAGCCAGCTTGACCATAAACAGCTGAAACACCGCCGAAGCCATACTGACCGGAATAAGTGCCTGCCAACCGTAAAAGCCGCCGCTTCCGACTTTCACCCGGGGCGGATCGCTGCGCAACGCCGGATAGCCAAACCGTAAGGCGGCAGCAATAAACAGGTTAATACCGACAAACACCAGCACCGCACCGTGAATACCAAGCCAGCGCAACAGCACGAACTCAATCAAGATAGCTGTCAGCGCCGCTCCGATATTGTAGATGCCATAAACCCCGGAAAATTCAGATTTTTCGGAAATGCGGGACATGTAACCGGCAAACAGCGGCACACTGCAACCGATCAGAAATGCGGGCAGCAACAACAGTGCAATGCAGGCGATCACCGTGCCAGCCAGACCGGCCGGCAGCACAGGCAGGGTCGCATACAGCAACCCTTCCAGCCAGCTCGCACCAAAGACAAAACCGGCGCCATAAACGCCGATCATTGCCTCAATCAGCCATAAACTGCGCCATAATCGCCAAGCATAACGAGAGCCAATACCGATACCGAGCAGGAACGTAATCAGAATCGCTGCCGACACCACAAACTGATCGCCGATCAGGTTACCCAACATGCGCCCGTACAGAACCTCATACGAAATACCGGCAAAACCGGAGGCCAGCATCAGCAGCACAAACAGCAGGTGCTTCACCCTGGAGCCGTCATGGCGGTGATTGACCTGCAACTTCTCCGATAACATCATGACATCCTGCCTAGAAATAAGTGTGCCAGTTTAAACAAAGGTCGTGGAAAACTGCCCTCAGAGGTGAAAAATACTGTGAGCGGGCTCACCCGCCATTATGCAAAGACAGCGGTATACGGCGCGCACCGAAACCGTCATGAAATACGCCGAAGCACCCGGCAACAGCGGCATGACAGTCCGGACAACGCCCGTCGGGCAATAACTGATAATCGAGAATTTCATACCAGTCGCGTACGATCAGCGCACGCTTGCAACCGGGGCAGTAGGTCGTGCCTCCCTCACTATCATGAACATTACCGGTGTAGACGTAGTGCATCCCGGCCCTGAGCGCAATATCTCTGGCGCGGTACAGAGTCGATGGTGGCGTAGAGGGCGTATCCAGCATTTTCCAGTCGGGATGAAATGCGGTAAAGTGTAATGGCACATCCGGCCCCAGCTGCCCGACGATCCAGTCACACATGGAGTTCAGCTCCGCATCACTGTCATTTTCGCCGACAATCAGCAGCGTGGTAATCTCGAACCAGACATTCGTCTCATGCTTCAGGTAAAGCAGCGTATCGAGCACCGGCTGCAGATGTCCGGCACACAGGCGATGATAAAAATCACCGGAAAATGCTTTCAGGTCCACATTGACCGCATCCATATGTGAAAAGAACTCACCACGCGCTTCCGGATGGATATAGCCGGCAGTGACAGCCACAGTCCGGATATGTTGTTCATGACATGCGATGGCCGCATCCACCGCATACTCCAGGAAAATAACCGGGTCATTATAGGTGAATGCAACACTCCCACAGCCCGCCTCCACCGCCGCTCTGGCAATGCCCGCCGGTGTTGCCTCATCACACAGTCGGTCGAATGCTCGCGATTTTGAGATATCCCAGTTCTGGCAGAACTTACAGGCCAGGTTACAGCCGGCGGTGCCGAATGAGAGCACACTGGAACCGGGATAAAAATGATTCAGCGGTTTTTTTTCAATCGGATCGATACAGAAGCCGGATGAACGACCATAGGTGGTCAGCACCAGCGTCTCTCCCTCACGCTTGCGTACAAAACAGAGGCCACGCTGGCCCTCGTGCAGCCTGCAATCGCGCGGGCAGAGATCGCACTGAATACGCCCGTCATCCAGTCTGTGCCAGTACCTAGCCGGAAAATGCTGCTGCGCCATAACCTACTCCTCACCGCCCTCCGGCTCGCAATATTTGCTTACCGTATATCTGTGCAGTTGCAGATCCGGGTCCCAGAAGTCGACAGGGAGCCCCGCTTTCACCTTCAGATGCGCCAGAAACTGTGCGGGCTCGGGCAACTGCTCCCATACCTGCGGTAGAAATGTCGCCCTGTTCATGCCGAAATGCAGCACCACCCCGTCAATGCCCGGCCTTAAGCGAGCGAGAGCATCCTGCTCATCGCGCACAGGCATCGGCTGCAGTGATGAAAGCACCGACACCTCAATGCGAGTGTCAGCAAACTCTTCTGCCGTGAGCGGCGGAAAACGGGGATCTTCAAATGCGGCCGCCACAGCATTGGCCGCCACGTCCTCTGCCAGTGGCCTGTACGCCTCCAGCGAGCCGATACAACCGCGTAACCGCCCCTGCTTCTGCAGGGTCACAAAGCTGGCAGCCTGTTGCTGCATGGATGCAGTACCTTCCGGCAGGTCAGTGGCCAATCCCAATCGCAACCCGATAGCCGCACGTGCCAGCGCCAGCAGGAGCTCTCCGTCCACATCCATCACTCTTATCCGAATGCCAGCGAGGCATAGCCAACAACGCGATCGCGATCACCGGCTGTATCGCCCGAGTTGCGGTAATCGAGCAGTTGGGCCTGCAAACCGTGCTGCTTTGCCAGTATGTTCATGGCATTGATCCCTGTGGCACCACAAGCCTGTTCATGATCTATCGACTGCCCCTCCAGAATCCGGTCGATCGTTGTCAGGTCCATACGCCGTGCCTCTGCGTAAGGGTGATAATGGGAGAGGTCGGAACTGATGACAAACAGCATCTGCGCATCACCCCACAGCGACTCCAGCACATCAGCCAGCTCAGATGCCTCAACCGCACCGACGCAGAGTGGCAACAGTTCAAATGAACCCAGCACTGTTTGCAGGAAAGGCAGCTGCACCTCCAGGGAGTGCTCCATCGCATGTGCCCCGTCATCGATCGCTACGCAGTCAAATCGCTCGGCAAGCTCCCGCCCGTCAGCGGCCAGCGGTACGTCGCCCAGCGGCGTGCGAAAGGCAGAACTCGAAGCCACCGCAACCCCACGAAAAGCAACCCGGTGTGCCGGTCCTGCAATCACCACGCGGGAAACAGGAGACTTGCTAAGCAACGCATAGGCATAGGCCGCCGTCGGGCCCGAATAGATATAACCGGCATGGGGCGCAACAAGCGCCCGCGGACAGGGTGACACAACATCAACCTGAGCCAGCTCACGAGCGATCATATCGCACAATTCCGCCCGGTCAGCGGGGTAAAACAGGCCGGCAACAGCAGCAGGACGAACAGACATGGCAACCTCGACAGAAGTTTCAGTATAGCCGAATAGCTGTCATCTGTCAGTTTTCGATTTCAGTCCTCACCCATCTTGCCCTGCTCGGCATCCACGTTTTTCTGCCAGTGTCTGCGCACATGGTGATGGCCGTAACGAATATAGATCCATCCGCCTAAAATCGCAGCCGCCAACAGCACAAGCCCGAGGCCGATCAAGCCAAAACGGTGCAGGATGGCCAACCCGGCCATACCCAGCAGATGTCCGACAGCATAGATCACCAGCGCCCATGTCAGACAATTGACCACCTGCAACAGAGCAAAGCGAACAAAACCAATGGTGGATGAGCCGAACAGGATCGCCGCAATCATGCGGGTGCCGTACAGGTACTGAAAAATGAATATCGACCAGTGAGCATAACGATCCAGTACTGCATTGGCCTTGACATAGTGGCGTTTGAGGAACGGCAGAGCATTGATAATAGCCATACCGCGCCAGCGACCCAGCGCGAAAAAAACCAGATGACCTATGTAAGCACCGACAGCCGCCACCGCAATAACCTTCCACGGCGTCATCAGGCCCGCCCCGGCCAGTGCGGCAGCAGCGATAAATACGGATTCACCCTCAATAAATGTCCAGGCAAATACGGCCCAGTAGCCGTATTGTTCAACAAAGTGCTGGGCCCATTCCATGGCTATCTGCCGGAGGTGAAGCGCAAGATGTGGAAGATCAGACGTGACTCATCGCTCGGCATTACAGACGCACCGGAATACCGCGGGAAGCCAGAAACTCCTTGCTCTGACGAATGGTGAATGTGCCGAAGTGGAAAATAGAGGCCGCCAGTACAGCATCGGCTTTACCATCCTGCAGCCCCTCAGCCAGATGCTCCAGCGTACCAACACCGCCGGAAGCAATCACATTGGCACTGATCGCATCGGCCACTGTGCGCGTCAGTCCTATGTCATAGCCATCTTTGGTTCCATCGGCATCCATACTGGTTAACAGGATCTCACCGGCACCGTAATCGGACATGCGCTTAGCCCATTCGACCGCATTGATGCCGGTCGGCTTGCGGCCACCATGGGTAAAGCACTCCCAATGACTCTCGACACGTTTGGCATCAACAGCCACAACTATGGTTGATGAGCCAAACCGCTCGGCCGCGTCCTTGACCAGTTCCGGCGTAAAAATAGCGGCCGTATTAATAGATACCTTGTCGGCTCCGGCATGCAGCAGCCCCTCAATATCAGCCAGCGCCTTGACGCCGCCACCGACTGTCAACGGCATAAATACATGTTCTGCCACCTCGGTCACCATGTGATAAAGCGTACCCCGGCTTTCATGGCTGGCGCGAATATCGAGAAAGGTCAGCTCATCAGCACCCTGCTGATCATATTTAATCGCCGCCTCGACCGGGTCGCCAGCATCGATAATATCGACAAACTGAACGCCCTTGACTACGCGCCCGTGTGCAACATCCAGGCAAGGTATAACCCGTTTGGAGAGCATCAGCCGGACACCTTCATTGCAGCAGCGAAATCCAGTGTACCCTCGTATATGGCACGACCGGTAATCGCGCCGCAGATCCCATCGGCCACATGCGCGGCACATGCAGTGACATCGGCCATAGTCGCCACGCCACCGGAGACAATGACGGGGATGGAAACTGCACGGGCGAGGTTGGCAGTCTCCTCAATATTGGGGCCGCTCAACATACCGTCGCGTGAAATATCGGTATAGATAATCGCTGAAACACCGGCATCCTCAAACTGTCTGGCCAGATTGACCGCGCTCACATCCGTCACATCATCCCAGCCGTGCACCGCCACCATACCGGCTTTTGCATCGATGCCGACACAGACCCGCCCCGGAAACGCCTTACATGCCTCTTCTACCAGTGACGGATTGGAAACGGCGACTGAACCAAGAATCACCCGCTCAACCCCGAGGTTGAGCGTGCCTTCGATCATGGACAGGTCGCGCAGACCGCCACCGAGCTGTACCGGAATCGTCAGCGCCTCGCATATAGCCCGGATAGCCTCACGGTTGGCAGGCTTGCCGGCAAAAGCACCATCCAGATCGACCACATGCATACGGCGCGCACCAAGCCTCTGCCAGTGCAGTGCCATCGCAGCCGGATCGTCACCGTAATCGGTCGCATCGTCCATTCGCCCCTGTTTCAGACGTACGCAATGTCCGCCCTTCAGGTCAATGGCGGGAATAAGCTCAAAGGAGGTATCGATATTCATGGAGCGAATGATGCAGATAATGCATCGGGATTGCACCCGCAACTTTCTGTGACGACAGGAGTCCTGTGTTTATATCTGTTTTACACATTCATCACCTACATTCACACAACAGATGCGAGCCCAACACGAATGAACAGAGCGCATCAAGGCGATCCATGATGAAGATCAACGCAGCAAGAATCATGCATCGCCTTAGCTACCCCTGCCTGGCGTGACAGCGCCCCTTGCCCTGCGACTTCTCGGGCCTGCCTGCCGGACACGCAACCTTTCTTCCCGCTAATCCGAGAGAAACCAAAAAAGCCCCCGCTACAGCGGGGGCTTTGGCAGTCAGCGACAGCGCAGTTAAGCAACAGCCGCCTTCCGTACGGGATAAGTCAATTACCCTTCAGGAAAGCAATAAGCTCATCCTGTTTTGCTGCATCACAAACCTTCACTGCTGGCATTTTCGTTCTGGCATGATCATCACCGGTGAACTCCTTGATTGCATCCTTGGCGTTGCATACCCACTTACGCAGATGATCTTCATCCCATTTCCAGTTAGCGCCACCCAGACTCGTGCTGTATTTGAAACCTTCGTGCTTACCTGCCGCACGACCAACCACGCCGGCCAGACCCGGACCGACTTTATTGGAGGCATCAAGGTTATGGCACGCCTTGCACTTGGCCTCAGCGCCTGCATAAGCAGAAGCAGACATTGCGCCCATTGCGAGTACAGCAGCGACTGTGATCATTATAATTTTTTTCATATATACTCACTCCTTATAGTTAAGAGGTGCGTGTTATTATCCGCCTAAACAGATCACCATACAATAGGTCGGGATTATATTTATCTTACACCCGCAGATTTATGCTTTATCAGTTTTACTGCTCATCATTGCCAATAGTGGCCTGCAACATCGGCGCGGCCGCTGCTGATTCAGCCTGAACAAGCGGGCGTGGACTTCTGCAGCAGGCTGATCAGGCAGCTGGTTACAGGATCAGGGGTTCCACTGCTGAAACGCTTCCAGCAGTGCCAGTCCTGCACGCTGGGATTTTTCCGGATGAAACTGTACCGCTACAATATTGTCCCGCCCGATAGCAGCGGCAAACGGGTAGTCGCCGTAAGAACAGGCCGCCAGCAGATGCTCCGGATGCTCCGGGGCACAGTAGTAAGAGTGCACATAATAGACCTGCAACCCGGCCAATGGCGCCAGCACCGGATGCGGCTCGTGCTGGGATGAAAGAATGACATCATTCCAGCCCATGTGCGGGATTTTGAATCCCCGTTCAGGATGCGATGCGGGAAACGGGTTGACGGCGCCTGGAATCAGACCCAAACCGGGATATCTGCCGAACTCGTACGACACATCCATCAGCACCTGCATGCCCAGGCAGATACCGAGAAAGGGAGTGCCCGCAGCCAGCCGCTCTTTCAGCGCAACATCCATACCTGTCTGTTTTAATGCTCCGACACAATCACGAAAGGCGCCAACACCCGGCAGCACAATCCGGTCATACTGCTTCAGCGCATCGGCATCACTGACCAGCTCAACCTTGCCGCCCGTCTTCTCCAGCGCCTTGGCCACCGAGTGCAGGTTACCCATGCCATAATTAACCAGACCAATCATGCGTTGACCTGTAAGGTGAGAGATGAGGGATTACCAGCGACTGCTATGATCACAATGCACCCTTGGTGCTCGGAATACCGGACTGACGCGGATCGGCTTCGATCGCCATACGCAGTGCCCGACCGAAGGCTTTGAAGACTGTTTCAATAATGTGATGGTTATTGCCGCCGCGCAGATTGTCGATATGCAGCGTGATACGCGCATGATTACTCACGGCCTGAAAAAATTCCTTGAACAGGTCAATATCAAAACCGCCCACCGTCTCCTTGGGGAAATCGATATGATATTCGAGCCCGGGACGACCGGAGAAGTCCAGCACCACGCGCGACAACGCCTCATCCAGTGGCACATAAGCATGCCCATAACGCACGATACCCGCCTTGTCGCCCACCGCTTCACGCAGAGCCTCGCCAAAGCAGATCCCTATATCTTCCACCGTATGATGATCGTCAATCTCGCGATCACCGTTGGCCTCTACTTTGAGGTCGATCAGTCCGTGACGGGCAATCTGGTCCAGCATATGATCCAGGAACGGGATTGATGAATTCAGATCAGCCCTGCCGGTGCCGTCCAGACTCAGTGACAGCTGAATCTGTGTTTCGTTGGTTTTGCGCTCAATGCTTGCAGCTCGTGTCATAATGACATCTCCTTGAGAGCGGCAATCACCGCATCATTTTCTTCTGTTGTGCCGACGGTAATACGCACGCACTGGGCCAGCATCGGATCGGCGCCATGCATACTCTTGATCAGAATGCCGGCCTGCTTGAGACCGGTAAATACCGCCGCCGCATCGGGAACCCTGACAAGCAGAAAGTTGGTCTGCGACGGAAACACCGTCAACGCCTTGATCCGCGCCAGCGCTTTGTGCAGGCGCTCCCGTTCACTACGAATGACAGCTGCCTGTTGCTCGAACACATCAAAGTGATCGAGCAGAAATTCGGCTGAAGCCTGCGTCAGCGCATTAATATTATACGGCATACGCACCTTGTTCAGGTGGGCAATCTGATCGGCATCGCCGAGCAGATAACCGAGCCTGAGTCCGGCCCATCCCAGCTTGGAGAAGGTACGCAGCACCATGACATTGGAGCTAATCAGATGGGTATGGGCACGCTCGGCAAACGGCCCATAGGCCTCATCAATCACCAGCTGCCCATTGAGTCCGCGGGCAATCCGGCTGATCGTCTCCTCATCCCAGAGGTTACCTGTAGGATTGTTCGGACAGGCCAGAAAAGCGATTTCCGCCTTTTCCCTGGCACAAACCTGCAGAAAATGATCCGCATCAAGCGAGAAATCCGCGCGCAATGGCGCGCTGGCCACCGGCCGCTTCAGCCAGCGTGAAATCATATCGTACATGACAAACGTCGGTCGCGGCACGACACAGGTGCCCGGATTGGTCGCCAGCAGCAGCATCTGGATAATTTCATCCGAGCCATTGCCCAGCAGTACCTGCTCCGGATCAACACCATCACGTTTCGCAATCTTCCGGCGCAACGGCAACATGTCGGCGTCCGGATAACGGTTCAGGTTCACACCGGCCAGATGCTGTAGCCAGTCGTGGCGCAACTGCTCGGGCAAATCGTAGGGGTTTTCCATCGCATCAAGCTTGATCATGCCGCTGCTATCAGGCACATGGTAGGCGGAAAGAGATTTAATATCGCTTCGAATCACAGTTTAGTTACACCCGTTCGGGAGCATACTGCCCCTCACTTATATTCGCTTTAAAAAAGCGTGGTTCTGCTTCACAAATAGCCACAATAATTGCAACCGATCTATATGCATGTGCGGGGGTATGTACATCGTTCATACACGCCAGCACCCACCACATTATTCATCATTCAAACGCAACTCCAGCGTCAACGCATGTGCCTGCAAACCTTCGCGGTGAGCCAGATGTGCAGCAGCAGGGCCTATAGCCTCCACACCTGCACGGGTGGAGCGAATCACACTCGTCCGTTTCTGGAAATCATAGACGCCCAGCGGACTGGAAAAGCGGGCAGTGCGATTGGTCGGCAGCACATGATTCGGTCCGGCAATATAATCGCCCAGCGCTTCCGGCACAAAATGGCCGAGAAAAATAGCGCCTGCATGGCGAATCGAAGGCAACAGTGCGTCCGGATCCTCCAGCGCCAGTTCCAGATGCTCAGGTGCAATAACATTCACCGCAGCCGCAGCCTCTTGCAGGCTGTGCACATGAATCAGCGCACCGTGCGCCTCAACCGAGGCACGGGCAATAGCCGCGCGCGGCAATACCGCCAGATGGGCCTCGATCGACTCGGCCACCTGATTGAGCAGATGGGCATCTGTGGAGATCAGGATACTCTGCGCCGCCTCATCATGCTCGGCCTGCGAGAGAAAATCGGCAGCAAGCCACGCCGGGTGACCGCCATCGGCCACAACCACGATTTCCGATGGCCCGGCGATCATATCAATACCGCATGTACCAAATACCTGCCGCTTGGCAGCAGCCACAAATTTATTACCCGGACCGACGATTTTATCCACAGCCGGCACCGTTTCCGTACCATAGGCGAGCGCAGCCACGGCCTGTGCACCACCCACGGCAAAACCGCGCTGTACACCGGAAATATAGGCTGCGGCCAGCACCAGCTCATTAATCTCGCCACCCGGCGTGGGTACAACCATCACGATCTCACTGACACCTGCCACTACTGCCGGCACAGCATTCATCAACACCGATGAGGGATAGGCCGCCTTGCCGCCGGGCACATAGAGACCAACGCGGTCCAGAGATGTAATACGCTGGCCCAGTGTCAATCCGGCATCATCTGTAAAGTCCCAATCCTGCTGCAACTGACGCTCGTGGTAGGCGCGTATGCGCTCGACAGCCAGTGCCAGCGACTCCCGATCCAGGTCGGAAACTGCTTCCCAGGCCGCCTGCATGCGCTCCCGACTGATCTCCATGGACTCCGGCGTACAGGCCCATCCGTCAAAGCGTTCGGTATATTCACACAACGCCGCATTACCGCGCTTCTTCACGTTGGAGAGGATGTCTGCCACCAGATGCTGTACATCATCACCGGTATCCGTCTCCCTGGCCAGCAATGCCTCCAGTTTGGCGGCAAAGTCAGTATCTGCAGAGTCCAGTCTTGTAATATTAGCCATGGCTCTCACCCGTTACCTTTTGTTTTTACTGCCTCGCGCAGCCCGTTGATAATTTCGCCCACCTGTTTTCTGCGTGTCGCGAAACTTGCCGGATTGACAATCAGGCGGCTGGAAATATCAAACAGCGTGGTCTCTTCCACCAGACCGTTCGCCTTGAGTGTGCTGCCGGTCTCCACCAGATCAACGATACGCTCGGCCATGCCGACCAGCGGCGCCAACTCCATTGAGCCATACAGGTGAATAATCTCCGCTTGCACGCCCTGGGTCAAAAAATACTGTGACGTCAGAGAATCATACTTGGTAGCCACGCGAATGCGGCTGCCGCGTTCAGGTACGCCTGCGTCCACCAGCGCTTTGGGGCCACACACACACATACGGCAACGACCAATCTCCAGATCCAGCGGCTCATATACCCGCGGCCTGTACTCCAGCAACGAATCGCGGCCGGCGATACCCATATCGGCAGCCCCCTGCTCAACATAGGTACAGACATCCGCCGCACGAATAATCAGGAAGCGTACAGGCGTACCCAGATAGTCTCCATCAACCATCAACTTGCGTGTTTTTTCCGCATCTTCAGCCAGTGTCAGTCCGGCAGTAGCCAGCAGAGGCAGCGTTTGCTCCAATATGCGACCTTTTGACAGCGCAATCGTCAATACCCGTGTATCAGCCATTTAGTCGTGCCCCCTGCATCCAGCTTTCACTGGCACTAACCCGCTCGATACGAGCCCCCAGCCTGCTTAGTTTTTCCTCAATACGTTCATAGCCGCGATCGATATGATAGACACGCGACACAGTAGTCTCCCCCTTCGCCGCCAGTCCCGCCAGCACCAGGGAGGCCGAAGCACGCAAATCGGTCGCCATCACCGGCGCGCCGGAGAGTTGCTTACGCCCATGCACAATCGCGGTATTGCCGTCCAGCCGAATATCAACACCCATGCGCGCCAGCTCCTGCACGTGCATAAAGCGATTTTCAAAAATGGTTTCCCGAATCACGCTGACGCCGTCCGCCAACGTCATCATGGCCATAAACTGGGCCTGTAGGTCGGTCGGGAATCCCGGGTGGGGCTGGGTTTGGATGTCAACAGCCTTAAGCCGCCCGCGTGCCTTGCAGCGAATATAGTCATCTCCCGTCTCGACCAACGCGCCGGTATCCCTGACTTTGGCCAGAAAGGCTTCCAGCATGGAGGCATCGGTGCCGGTCACCGTCACATCACCACCGGTAATCAGCCCGGCAGCCAGATAGGTTGCTGTTTCTATGCGGTCGGCAATCGTTGTCATTTCGCCGCCGTGCAGACGATCAACACCCTGAATCACGATACGGTTGCTGCCTTCTCCCTGAATCACTGCACCCAGTCCACGCAGGGATTCGGCCAGATTAACAATCTCCGGCTCACGGGCGGCATTATCCAGCACAGTTTCGCCCTCGGCCAGTACAGCCGCCATCATCAGATTCTCGGTCCCTGTTACGGTGACCTGGTCAAAAACGATATGCGCGCCTCTCAGGCGCCCGTCCACGCGGGCAATGATATTACCCTGCGCCACGTCGATAGTGGCTCCCATTGCCTCCAGACCGCGCAAATGCATATCAATCGGGCGCGCACCGATAGCACAACCGCCGGGCAGGCTGACTGTCGCCTCGCCGAAACGGGCCAGCAGCGGCCCCAGCACCAGCGATGATGCACGCATGGTTTTGACCAGTTCGTATGGCGCTTCGGGCTTGTTTGCCTCTCTGGTATCGACATGCAAACAATACTGGTCGTCATAAGCGACATCGGCACCCTGCCAGGCCAGCAGGGTCATCATCGTCGAGATATCGTGCAGATGCGGAATACGGTGATAGGTCACCCGTCCGTCAACCAGAATCGCCGCAGCCAAAAGCGGCAGCGCTGCATTTTTTGCACCGCTGGCCTTGACTGTTCCGGTCAGGGCATTGCCGCCCTGAATGATAATTTTATCCATGTTTCACCCGCACCATAAAGGCGACGCACGCTAACGGCTGCAGCCACAGGGAACAATGCCTGTCACGGCAACCGCATCGCCACGTTGCCTGTCACAATTGCCTAAGCCCGACAAACTTCTCAGGATGCGGCGATGTCCGTCTATACAGAACTTACCCGTCACGATATCCAGAGCATCCTCGCCGACTATCAACTCGGCACACTGGCAGGCTTCGAAGGCATCGCTGCCGGTATTGAAAACAGTAATTTTTTCATTGATACCGACACCGATCGTTATGTCCTGACCATCTTCGAGCGGATGGATGAAACGGAGCTGCCCTATTTCATGCGCCTGATGAAGCATCTGGCTGCTGCCGGCCTCTCCTGCCCGGATGTGATGCAACGGCGTGATGGCTCGCTGCTGTTCCAGACGCATGGCAAGCAGGGATGCATCGTCTCCTGCCTGACAGGCAGGACACTGGATCGCCTGAGCAAGATACAATTACGCTCTTCCGGTGAAGCACTGGCCCAACTGCATCTGGCAGGGGCAGATTTTGACGAGCAGCGGGAAAATCCGACCGGCTTTGACTGGCTGGCGGAAAAGGTTGCCGAGGTCATGGATAAAACGCGCGAGCGCTACGGCCCTGATGCCGCCGCACTGCTTGCCGATGAGCTGAATTTTCAACGAGCGTACCAACAAAACGATCTGCCACACGGGGTCATTCACGGCGACCTGTTCGTCGATAACATTCTGTTTGAAGGCGACAAGGCGAGCGGTATTATCGATTTTTATTATGCTCACAGTGCCGCTTTCGCGATGGACATCGCCATCACCCTCAATGCCCAGGCCGTAGAGCTGGAGGAGGATGATCAGGCCCGCATTGATGCCTTTTTGGCAGGCTACGAAAGCCTGCGGCCTCTGCAGCAAAACGAGAGAGACGCGCTGCCGCAACTACTCAGGCTCGGCGCACTGCGCTTCTGGGTCTCGCGTCTGTTTGACGCCATATTTCCACGCGGCGGAGCCATGACCCAGACCAAGGACCCTGAAGAGTATCGCCGGAAGCTGCTGCTTCACCGGAACGCGCTCTAACCGGCCCTCTGCATGTCACCGCACGCTTTTCCCTCGCAGACTTCAGCGCCGAATCGTCTATAACGACCGCACCAGCTCCCTGTTGCTCCGCACGATCCCGCGGATAATGCTCACATAGCGCATCCCACGCTGTGAATAATCCTTCAGTCCCATAGCCAGAAAATCGGCATCCAGTGGCTTGTGGCTTCTCCTCATGGACAGACGCATTTTCCGCAATAACAGATAGGAGTCCGATGTATTCAGATTGCGTATGTATGCCCGCACGGACAACTGCGCCGATGCAAAACGCTTCACTTCATGATGCGCACCGGCATCGCGCCTTAACGGCACCACGCCACACCCCTGTTGAAAACACCACTGACCAAAATAGTTATTGGCTTCTCTGGCAAAGCGGGAGTTACCCCAGGATGATTCATTTGCCGCCTGCGCCAACACCAGGTCCAGCGGAATCATATCGACCCGGCGGAGCATAGTATGCCAGAATCGATGACTCAGCCCCACCTGCAGTCCAACCCGATACCTCTTCGCGATCGCCTGCAGAGCGCGCTGCTGTGAAGCAGTTAATCGATGCTGATCCCGCCACTGTATCAACAGCCGCCTCTCCCGCATCACCCGTTCATTCTCAAGCTGGACAAGCGGCTTCATCAGTGTGATAAACGCGCGTTTTCCCATTCTCTTGCGTTGTGGCGGCGGTGCTGTTGCTACGGATTTCTTATCGGCACTCTCTGCTGACGCTTTTGCCGCTAACGGCTTGTCTGCCTCCTGAGGCAGCGGCAATGCGTGCGAGCACGCCGAGAGCAGGGCTATCATACATATCCGCAACAAAGCACCTGCCCACATAAGCCCACTCCTCTGATTCAGTCACAGCGCAGAGCTTGGCCCTGACAGCAGGCAAAAGCTACCCGCTCTGCTCCGTACCTGTTTTTATTCCTGGCAGGGACTACGGCTACCCATGCGTTTATTTCGATGCGCAATCAGCCTTGGTTCTTATCAAAAATGCAGTAGCAGTTTCTGCCACTTTCCTTGGCCTGGTACATGGCAGCATCGGCTTTTTTCACCAGGGTTTCCATATCCTGATCGTCCGAAGAGGCCAGACAAATGCCGATGCTTACACCCACCTCATAGTGACCCCCTTTCAGAACTAACGACTGCCCAATAACAGTAATTACTTTCTCAGCCATTTTGCAGACAAACTCTTCTGAAGGAACATCAAGCAGAATGATGCTGAACTCATCGCCACCAAGGCGGGCTACGGTATCTGTTGAACGAACACATCGCATCAGGCGACTGCTCACCTCGACAAGCACCCTGTCACCCCACTCGTGGCCCAGCTCATCATTAATCAGCTTGAAGCGATCAAGGTCCAGCATCAACATGCCCATCCGATTCCTGTTGCGCTGCAGGTGGGCCCCAGCCTGTTGCAAGCGGTCATAAAACAGTGCCCGGTTGGCTAACCCTGTAAGATGGTCATGATAGGCCATGTTACTGATTTTCTCTTCTGCCTGCTTGCGTTCGGTGATGTCGATATGTAAGCCGACATAGTGGGTCGTCACGCCGTTCTCTCCTTTGACGGCGGTGATCGTAAGCCACTTCGGGTATATCTCACCATTCTTGCGTCGATCCCATACCTCTCCCTGCCATTTCCCGGTGCGCTTGAGGGTATCCCACATCTCGTCGTAAAAATCCGCGTCATGACGGCCCGATTTAAGCAAGCTCGGTGTCTGTCCGACAACCTCCTCTGACGTATAGCCGGTGGTCTTTGTGAAGGCATGATTGACCTTCAGAATCACGCTATTTGCATCGGTGATCACCATGCTTTCCTGAGATTCAAATGCAGCGGTAACAATGCGCAGTTCCGCCTCGACCCGTTTGCGCTCGGTGATATCATGAATGATCGAAAAAAACAGGCTCTTGCCCCTGTAGCTCACAAGTGAAATATGTGATTCTACCGTGCGAACATCACCATTAGCCAAACGATGGTCAAAGGAGAATATATTCTGTTCTCCAGCAATGGCCTTCTGTCTCTGATGATGAATTTCAGACTCTTGCTGGGCATTGATCCGGCTTACGCTCATACCACGCAAACTTTCCAGCGGGTAGCCATAAAATTGCGCTGCCGCAGGGTTGGCATCCACGATGGTCCTGGATTGATAATCAATCAATAACATGACGTCACGATGCATCTCGAACAACTGCCGAAAATGTGCTTCGCTTTCCCGCAAGGCATCAATACCTGGCTTCTTGTCAGAGTGAATCGTTGTCAGCCACTCTTCAAACTCGGGCGTCATTTCAGGTTCATCCAAAGCTTCTTAAACATGGGGCTTTGCTCTGGCCTGTCAAAATCACATGCAGTGGCAATGATGACCTCCTTTAGCCCTCACAACGAGCTGTGGCCTGCAACCATCACAAAACAGGCAGGCTTCCTCAATAAGCTAGCACCTCGCCAACATCAGATGTGTCACCTTTTCAATTGTGCAAGGATAAAGCAAGACAGACACGGAAGTCCATGTTCGTCATCAGTTCAGCTGGTGGGGAAAGGGTGAAATTACCAATACATACAACGGCCTGTTCAATACTCGCCATTACGCTCACTCCGGACGAAACATCTCATCAAACAGACTCTGGAGGCCGTCATTGAGGCATGGGCCACCCCTACCTTTGTTGTTTCTTTTTCCTGATCGGCCGGTGCTTCAGGTCGAATTTTTTGTGGCTGTTTCCGGCAGAAACCACAGGCCGATCAACGCCGCTGCCCTGTGTTGGAAACAGGTTCCACAGCTGTTGAGCATCTACCTCATCATATGTACCGGGTTGCAATCCATCGAGCGTGATCGGGCCGATCGCATAACGGATCAGGCGCAGGGTGGGAAAACCGACTGCGGCAGTCATGCGTCTGACCTGACGGTTGCGTCCCTCACTGATCTCCAGGCTGATCCAGGAGGTAGGAATCTGTGCCCGTGTGCGAATCGGCGGATTGCGCGGCCAGAGTGTGGCCGGCGCCTCCATCACGCTCACCCGTGCGGGACTGGTCATGCCGTCTTTCAACTCAACACCATGCCGCAGCCGCTCAACCGCCTCATCACTGATGGCCCCGTCCACCTGCACCCAATAGACCTTTTTAAGCTTATGCAGCGGATGCGAAATCCGGTTTTGCAACGGGCCGTCATCGGTCAGTAGCAGCAACCCCTCACTGTCACGATCCAGACGACCGGCTGCATACACACCGGACACGGGAATAAAATCTGCCAGTGTCTGACGCCCCGCCCCATCACTAAACTGGGTCAGCACCTCAAAGGGTTTATTAAAGCGCAGCGTCGTCATGACTATCCGTCAACTTGTGTCTGAAACTGTCGGCCAATATATCCAGCATCCTGCTTTTGCCTATACGTAGCATCAGCCACAGCATCAACATCGGCAGCAACACTACCTGCACGACAAAAATAGCGAGATACAAAGTCATCAGAGTTAACAGGGAACGAATAATATTTTCCGCATGTTCCACCATCTGCATAAATGCGGCTCTGATCTGCTCCACCTTTTCCGATGTTGCCGTCGTCATCGAGGAGAAGAAACCACCCCCTTGCTCCGGCGACAACTTGCTTAACGACTGATAACTGCTTGATACCACCGACAGGTCATCTACAGCACCGGCAATACCCGGTTGCAACCAGTGGCTGTAGAGCTGATCGCTGACCAGTGCCGAGGCCGGCAGCAAAAAACGTAACAATAGCAGCAGCAGGCAAAGCTTCAGCAGAGGCCCATACAGCGTGGTGAGCGTGACACTATTCAACCAGAGCAGCGGCACCATCAGCAGCAGCACAATGGCAATGGCTTTGAACGAGATGGCAGTGCCGATCTCATAACCGAGCTTCTGGATACCGAGCGAGGCAATCGCCGCCACCAGCACGGATGAGAGCCGCTCTGTCATATCATCAATCGGATCGAGTATCTGGCCTGCCGCGATGGTGATACCGACACCGGCCGGGGCCAGCTCCAGGTGAGACTCCTTGACGACCGAGACCACCGCATTAACACCCCGGATCGTGGCATAAGCGAGCGTGGCTGAGCGGATTGATTCGGAGAAATAAGTATCAGCAATATGATCAATGGCCGGAACTTTTACGAATGAAGCTCCGTAAAACAGTGCGCTGACCAGCAGTAACAACAATGTTGCACCCAGCCTGTTGCCGGGGGAGCTCATGGGTGCAGGAGCCCGCATTATCGCAGTGACTTATCCATGCCAATCAGCTGAAACAACTCCAGTCGCGATGACGGATTATTCAGAAAAGTACCGGTCAGCTTGGAGGTGGTCGTCCATGAATTCGATTTTTGTACGCCGCGGTGACACATGCAGAAATGCTGACACTGAATGATCACTGCCACACCTTCCGGCTCCAGCACCTCATTGATGGCATTGGCAATCTGCATGGTCAGTTTTTCCTGTACCTGAAGCCGCTTGGCATAGCCATCCACCACGCGCGCCAGCTTGGAGAGGCCGACGACACGACCGTGCGGGATATAAGCCACGTGCGCCTTGCCGACAAACGGCACCATATGATGTTCACAGTGGCTGTGCACATCGATATCGGAGACCAGCACCACCTCATCATAACCTTCCACCTCTTCAAAGGTTTTCTGCAAATGCTCTTTCGGATCTTCCCTGTATCCGGAAAAATGCTCGCCCATGGCCGCCAGTACTCGTGCCGGCGTTTCCAGCAAGCCTTCACGATGTACGTCCTCGCCCATATATTCCAACAGGCCGCGCACATGTTTCATCGCTGCAATATTCTTCTCATCATTCAAATCAAAATCTTCCGTCACTGGCCACTTCCTTTTATCGAACAGGCGTGCACCATAACGGATTATGCATGGTGACAAAACCAGAAATGGTTACAGGTTAATCCAGGAGAGCAAATGCTGACAGTTGATCTACTCAGACACGGAGCACTGGCAGGAGGCATAAAATACCGGGGCCAGACCGACGACCCACTGACCATTCAGGGCCGGGCCGATATGGATGCCGTATGGCAAAAACTGGCTGGTGATGTGGATCTGATCATCACATCCCCCCTCTCCCGCTGCGCTGAGCCGGCCACGGCATGGGCAAAACAGGCTCGCATCCCGTGCATCATTGAACCGCGCATCGCTGAAATGCACTATGGGGCATGGGAGGGTAAAACCAGTGAAGCCATCAGCTCGGCATTTCCCGGCATGCTGGAGCAGTGGCGGCGAGATCCGACAGGCATGCGTCCCCCCGACGGCGAATCGGTTGATGAGCTGCGTCAACGGGTACATGCATGGTTGATGGAAATCAGCACAAACTATCAGGACAAACAGCTACTGGTTGTTTCACACTCTGGCACACTGCGTATGCTGATTGCGCTGGCTCTTCGCGCACCCATCGCCAGCACACGGCATATGGATATGCCTTATGCCTGCTGGAGTCGTTTATATTGCGATGAGCAGAGCAGCAGGCTGGCATTTCACCAGCGCACGTAACAACCGAGTCACCACGGATCATCTTCTGGATCATCAACCGGATTAAATGACTGGAATGCTTTTTCAACCACAGCTGCTATCTCCTGCTCCACATAAGCCTCACCCGGCAGAATATTAATGCAGCGCACCTGTTTGCCGGCGGACAGCGGACACTCACCAAGCTCTTTCGGCCGGAAACCATGTCCCAACACCAACATGGTTCCGTATGGCGCTATCACGCCGTCACTCTCCACCCCTCTGGCCAGCTGCGAAGCCAGTTCAACCGGTGCACCGGCAACAGTCAACTGCCTGCGACGTCCTGTTCCAAGGTAGCCGATCATCACTTCCCCTATCGCCAGTCCGATTCTGAAGCCAACAGCATCAGCAGCACCGTCAGTAAGCCGAGTGGCGGCAGCGGCGATGGCCATTCCCGCTTTGGCTGCCTGATTCTCATGACACTTGAGATCAAACGGGTGGTTAAATACCACCACCATTTCATCGCCCGAAATATGATCAACATGACCGCCGAATTCGTGAGCAATAAATTCGAAGAGGGCAAAGTAGCGGTTCAGGATATGCAGGGCATCATCCTGTGGTGAGTGCAGCGTACTACCGTGGAAATTCATCACCTGGATAGCAAGAATGCTGACCTCCCGTTGTTTATCTGCCCGGTGTGCATTGCGGTCATACTCATCCGCCACCAGTTGCGGGCGCTGATAGTGACCGTACAGATCATGTATCTTCTCCCGCTGCTCCAGATTGGAAACCATCTGATTGAACTGATAAAATACTTTGCCGAACTCATTCGTTGCACGCACAGGCAGGTGCGCGGAGAAATCGCCGCCCCCAACGCGCCTGCATGCCTGGGCCAGTTCTCTTAAATAATTCCTGACACGCCCGCTCATGATATAGACAAGCAACCCCATCAAAAGGGCAGTAAGCAGTGTCGTTGCAGCCATACGCCATCTGATCTGACTCGCGTAGGCTTCCCATGCCTTACCCGGGTTATAGATAGCGATATCCCCCAATCTGGCGGTATTATATCGAATCGTCATCACATACCATTTATCCGCCCCCTTCACCATGGAGGGAGTAACAGGCCACTCTTTCAACGCGGCAATGGGTGCAGGCAGTTTTGTATTACCATAATTCACCTGTTCGCCACTCGCCCAGCGCAGGAAGACCTGGATATTCGGAAGCTGATACATAAACCCATTAATCAGGCTATCCACTTCGGCCCTGCTATTCGCCATCATCGGCATCTTCAACTCATCACCCAGGAGCACCGTCAACAGACGACTTTGCTCACTCTCACTGGAAGCCCATGCATCTCTTTCAACGGCGGTAATGCTCAGCAGCATCACAGTGCCAACCGCAATCACTGACAAAGCAGCCAGCAAGCTCCATACCCAACGCAATGACATGAAATCCTCCGATCAGAATCAGCAACAGGGGCGTCAAATACACCTGCATACCGCAAGACAAGCATATTGTTTGCCAACAACTGGCCCGCCTGATCCGCTCGGCCAACAGCAGTAGTCTCATGCGCCGTTGCTGATGAACATTTGGCCGGATAATTGCTAGGTACGATCGAACTAACAACGCACAAAGGAGATCAACATGGACTTATCAACCATTGCAGGTATTTTGGCTGGTATCGGACTGATCATTCTCTCTGTATTTCTCTCCTCAGTGCAGCCCGACGTGTATATCAACCTGCCGGGACTGCTGATCGTTGTCGGAGGTACATTCGCCGCCACTCTGGTCAGTTTTCCGGCACAGGAGCTGGGCAAGGTTTGGCGGGTATTGGGGAACGTGTTTCGCAATAACGAATACTCAATCAGTGATGATATTTCTGAAATCGCAAATGCTGCCCGCCTGCGCCGCCATGGTGACCTGGCCCGTATCGAGGACCAACTCTCCCGCATTGGCAACCCGTTCCTGAGAACTGCAATCCAGCTGGTCATCGACAACACACCAACCGAAGAAATCGTCAATATTTTGCAGTGGCGTATCAAGCGACTGCGTGAGCAGGAGCGCGCTGAAGCGCATGTCTTTCACGTCATGAGTGTTTACGCCCCGGCATTCGGCATGTTCGGCACGCTCGTTGGTATGGTAAACATGCTCTTTGGCATCAGTGGTCCCGACATGTTAAATATCGGTCATAATATGGCCGTCGCTCTGATGACGACACTTTACGGCGTCATTCTCTCCAATCTCATATTCAAACCAATCGCCATCAAACTGGAACGGCGTACGGAAAAGCGGGCCATGATCATGCGCATGATTGTTGAAGGCACCATTATGCTGGCAGGCAATCGCAGCCCGGTGTTTATCCGCGAAACGCTAAGTTCATTTTCGGCCCACCATGACGATGAACTGCGCAGCACCGGCAGCTCTTCCGGCAAAGCCTCCGCTACCCAAAGAAGTAGCATGGCTGATGACTTCTGATGAGCAGCAATCCTGAATCAGTCTCCGGGAAATCCAGCATGGAAATGATCCGGAGCCATATCCTCAGCGACATGGAAGAACGCGAAATCGAACATGATCAAAGCGTTACAAATGAAGGATGGATGGTCGCCTATCTGGATCTGATGACCCTGTTGCTGGCGTTGTTCATCATTATGGGGGCCGTCAGTCACTCCAAGGCAGGCGTAAAAATGCAGGCCCCCTCTTCGCCGCAAAATACCACCTCAGAAGGTACCCCGGTTTCAGATAATGCCACCATTCAGCGACAGGGGCAGAAGGAGGGCATGGAAGATAATATGCGCCGCATTCTTGGCAGCAACTCGCTCGGCGGCGTGATGGACGTCAAAATGTCACCCGGTCAGATCCGATTACAAATGGATGCAGCCCTGCTGTTCAAGCCCGGTCAGTCGGAGCTGGATGAGTCATCCAGAATACCACTAAAGAATCTGGCCAAAGTGTTGCAGACTTACACGGGTAAAATAGAAGTGGCAGGGCACAGTGACAGTACCCCACTGGCCGGCAGGGGCTATCAATCCAACTGGGAGCTCTCAACGATGAGGGCTACCGCTGTGGTAAAGGCACTGATTGATTTCGGCATAGAGCCGGGGCGCCTGCATGCGGCCGGATATGCCGACACACGCCCGCTCGCCTCCAACGCGACTGCGGAAGGCCGGGCCAAAAATCGCAGGGTAGAGTTTACTATTGAAATGGGGCCGGAGTTTTTACGCCGGCGATAACAGGCCCTCGAACCACAACATCAGCGCACGATTTTCAAGCCACATGACAGCCTGGCTTAAGCCCGGATCGCATGCATGAAAGACCCTATTATTTTATTGAGTTTCGTCTATAATAAGCGCAAGCCCTCAAGAGGGAAGCAGCAATTCGTCAGTAAAGGAGCTCGGCATGAAACATTCACTTATAAAATTCGGCATCATCAGTGCCATGGCATTGGGCATGGTTGCAGCGCCTGCATTTGCAGGGGAATCGACCGCTGGCACAAAAATCGGCGTTTTGACCTGCAAGACTGTACCCCATACCACGGTAAACCTGTTGGTCCATTCAACAACGGACGTACGCTGTGACTTCGTGGCAACAGATGGCAGCGGCGTTGAGCACTATATCGGGGAAACAGGCGTAGGCTTTGGCGTTGACCTGAATTACAAACGTGATTCAACAATTGCCTTTACCGTGTTTGCCGCCGATGGTCATGCCGGCAACCACAAGATGGCCGGTAAATATGTCGGCGCAGGCGCTTCGGCAACTGTCGGTGCAGGCGTTGGCGCGCAAGTGCTGGTCGGAGGCGGTGACAAGAGCATCTCGCTTGAACCGGCCATTGAGGGCAATACCGGTCTTGGTGCAAGTGCAGGCCTCACCTATCTGTACCTGCAAGCAGACAAGTAACAATCACCATAAGAGGGGGTTCGAAAGAGCCCCCTTTTTTTACCTCTGATTCCGCAAATTTTAGTCAATCAGGCGGGCAGCTACTTCCGCTATATGCGCACCATAGCTGCGTGCCGCAACCAGCGATCCATCTGAAAGCCCTGCAGGCATGCCTTCATGATTTCCACTGCGACCGCAGGGCCCCCACTGCAACCCACCGTCGGCATATCCCGGTAAAGATTTAGGAAAACCGACCACAATCATACCGTGTTCGAGGAAATTCGAGTGCAGCGAAACAAGCGTCTGCTCTATACCACCACCAGCACCACCAAAACCTCCGCCGGTTGCAAACACACCACCGACCTTGCCTTCCAGAGCCCCCTCCATCCACAGCTTGCCAGCTTCATCAATCAGTTTTTTGACCGGCCAGGCCATTGACCCCATGTGCACAGGTGTACCGAGAATAATGACATCAGCCTGTGTCAGGTCATCCAGCCCGGTCATCTCGACCAGTTTAAGGTCGATCACGGCCGCACCATCGGCTACCTTGTAGCCTGCCGCAATCGCTTCAGCCATTTTACGCGTGTTACCGTAATCCGAGTGATAACTGATCAATACCTGCATTCAAGCACTCCCTTTCATGTCACTACGGAATGACTCTATCTGTGCATGATTGCAAGTCCATCCACTATCTCAATAGCAGTCAGCTCAAATGCTGCACTATATAAAGATGCACCAGATATATGCTATACTGCTCCAATGTCAGTCTTCACCCGCATCCTGATGCTGCTCTGCATATCACTGATCGCGCATACTTCGCCCGCACAGGCCGTGCCGCATGCGCTGGTACTGGATATTCAGGGGGCCATCGGCCCTGCTGTGGCGGAAGATGTACATAACACGCTTGCTCAGGCCGGGGATGCGGGACTGGTTATCCTGCGCATGGATACGCCTGGCGGTCTGGATCAATCCATGCGGAAGATTATACAGGACATCCTTGCCTCCCCTGTGCCGGTAGCAACCTTTGTCGCACCGCAGGGTGCCAGAGCTGCCAGCGCCGGTACTTATATTCTCTATGCCTCTCACATTGCCGCCATGTCACCAGCCACCAATCTGGGCGCCGCCACGCCGGTACAGATCGGCGCATTACCCAAGCCGGATATCCCCCGCTCACCGTCAGTAAAAGGCAGTAGCCCTGAAACACCGGAAGAGAGCGGCAACCCGATGCAGCATAAAATGGTAAATGATGCGACCGCCTATATCCGCAGTCTGGCACAGTTGAGGCATCGCAATGTCGAATGGGCTGAACTGGCTGTACGCAAAGCGGCCTCGCTGAGTGCCGATCAGGCGCTGAAAATGGGCGTTATTGACCTGATCGCACAGGATATCCCTCAACTGTTGAAAAAAGTGGATGGGCGCACTGTATCCACAGGCAATGCAAGCGTAACGCTGCATACCCGCGGCATGCGCATTGAAACTGTCGAACGCAACTGGAGAAGCCGGCTGCTCGCCGTGATCAGCGATCCCAATGTAGCCTATGTGCTGATGCTGCTCGGCATCTACGGCCTGTTCTTCGAGCTGGCCAATCCGGGCACGATACTGCCTGGCGTCATCGGAGGTATTTCGCTACTGCTGGCCCTGTTCGCATTTCAGGTACTGCCCGTCAATTATGCCGGTCTGGCTCTGATATTTCTCGGCATCGGCTTCATGATCGGCGAAGCCTTCGTGCCCAGCTTCGGAGCGCTGGGGCTTGGCGGAGTGATTGCCTTTGTTGCCGGCTCAGTCATGCTGATGGATACAGGTGCGCCGGGCTTTGCACTGTCACTGAGCCTGATTTTCGCCGTTGCAGCATGCTCGGCCGCTTTTTTCATCCTGATTATCGGCATGGCGATCAGGGCCAGACTGCGCCCAGTCGTAACCGGGGCAGAAGAGATGATCGGTCTGCTCGGCACAGCCAGCGAAGACTTCGATGGCACAGGTCACGTGCTGGTGCATGGCGAAATCTGGCAGGCTGTTTCAACGGTGCCGTTAACTAACGGCCAAAGCATACGCGTCAGCAATCGAAACGGATTAACCTTGCAGGTTGATCCAGTACAACACAACAATCCGGAGGCACTGCCATGAACGCTATCATTATCATCCTGTTCTTTATTCTCGTTATTCTGATCAGCTCCGTTCGGGTGCTGCGCGAATACCAACGCGGTGTCGTTTTCCAACTTGGTCGCTTCTGGAAGGTCAAAGGGCCCGGCCTGATCCTGTTGATCCCGGTCATCCAGCAGATGGTACGTGTGGACCTGCGCACCATCGTCTTTGATGTACCAACTCAGGATGTGATCAGCCGCGACAATGTTTCAGTCAAGGTCAACGCCGTGATCTATTTCCGCGTCATGGATCCACAGAAGGCTATTATCAACGTCGAGAACTTCTTTGATGCCACCAGCCAGCTGGCCCAGACAACGCTGCGTAGCGTGCTTGGTCAGCATGAGTTGGACGAGATGCTGGCGGAGCGAGACCGACTCAACACCGATATCCGCACCATACTCGATACGCAGACCGATGCATGGGGCATCAAGGTCGCCAATGTCGAGATCAAACATGTTGATCTGGATGAAAGTATGATTCGCGCCATTGCCCAGCAGGCTGAAGCAGAGCGGACCAGACGTGCCAAGATTATCCATGCCGAAGGTGAGATGCAGGCAGCGACAAAACTGGTTGAAGCCGCAGGCATGTTGTCGAAACAACCGCAGGCCATTCAGCTGCGCTACATGCAGACACTGACCGAGATTGCCGGCGATAAAACCTCAACCATCGTATTTCCGCTGCCTATAGACCTGATCGGACCGCTGCTGAATAAACAAACGGATCAGGAATAGCCTGGCGTTGCTGCATCAAACCGGAGTACCCGCCCCCGATATCGGGAAGGTGACCGGGAGGTTGAATCATGGAAGATCTGAAGGGCTCGGAATCATGGCGTATATTCAGGATTATAAGTGAATTCACAGAAGGGTTCGATAAACTTGAAACGCTGCCGTTTTCCATCACCATTTTCGGGGCAGCGCGCAGCCTGCCGCCGAACAGGGTTCAGCGCTGCCGAACAGGTTGGTCGCCTTCATTGTCTCCCAGCCCGAACCTGGCAAGCGTTTCTGCCGTGATCATCTGATCACTACCAAAGGTATCCGCCACCACCTCAGTCGCACCCGCCTGATAAAACTGGAACAGATGCATCTCCTTACGCGTTCTGACAATAATGGGCAAGTCCGGCTCCACGGCCCGAACCCGGCTGATAATCTTCATCGCCGTATTGAAATCGATCATGCTGATCACCAGCGCCGATGCACGGGAGAGGCCGCAGGCATGCAGCAACTCCAGACTCCCGGCATCCCCAAAGGATACCGGCTTGCCATCGGCCGTGCCCTGCCTGACCATCACCGGTTCCAACTCTATCGCCATACAGGGGACCCGATGTTGCAGCAGCAGATTCAGTGTATGCTGACCCACCCGCCCGAAACCACAAACGATGACATGCCGGTTCAGCGTACGGGCAGTATCCAGAATACCGTCCCTGATCTCCTGCTGACTTTGCTTCACCGCTTTCGGCAGCAGTCGGGTCGCAATAATGCCGTTATAACGGATCAGCAACGGGGCCAGCATCATACTGAGCAGCATTGCCGCCAGCATGCTCTGCCCCTCATCCGGACGCAGAATATCTCCCTCCATAGCCAGAATCAGAATGGCAAAGCCGAATTCTCCCCCATGTGCCAGGATCAGGCCTGTCCGCAATGACACCGCGCTGTTCCAGCCACCCAGCCGGCAAAAGGCCGCGACAATCAGCAATTTAAATACAATCAGTAGTGCCAGTAGCGCCAATGCATAGCGCCACACATCGGGCAGTGCCGAGAGATCCAGCATCATGCCGACGGTAATAAAAAACAGTCCCAGCAACACATCCCGAAACGGTCTGATCTCCGACTCAACCTGATGCCTGAACTCTGTTTCGCTCAGCATCACCCCGGCAAGGAATGCCCCCAGCGCAAACGTCAAACCGATCTGATGAGTGAGCCAGGCAGAGCAGAGTACCACCAGCAACACAGTCAGTGTAAACAACTCGGCCGAATGAAAACGAGCCACTTCACGGAACAACGGCCTGAGTACCCAGCGACCGAAGGCAAACATCAGTAACAGGACCGCTACCCCTTCCGCCAAAGCCTTCAACACAGTCAGCATGGTTGTTTGCCCTGTCGTTCCACTAAGCATGGCGACAAGAATCAGAAACGGCACCACCATCAGATCCTGAAACAGCAGGATACCCAGACTGTTCCTGCCATGACGCGTCTGTAACTCAACCTGATCGGCCAGCTGCTTGGTGACCAGTGCCGTTGATGACATGGCAAGTACCCCGCCAAGCACCAATGCGCTCTCCAGCGACAGACCGACTGCCACCGCTGCTGCAGTCGTGACTGCTGCGGTAAACAGTACCTGTGCGCTGCCCAGTCCCAATACTGCGGCTTTCATGTGCATTAACAGGGAAGCGGAGAATTCCAGACCGATCGTAAATAGCAGCAACACCACGCCGAACTCGGCCAGCACACGAATCTGCTCAACATCGTAGACCAGGCCGAGCCCGTATGGGCCGACCGTGATGCCGACAACCAGATAGGCCAGAACAGGCGGCATACCTATACGCAGGAACAGCACCACAACGAATACCGTCGCTACCAGCATGATCAGGGTGTCATTCAGGGAACTGTACTCCATCACACCTCCGTCAGGTCACCGGCGCGGCTATGATTGCGCCTTATTAACCTCTTGCAGTATAGCGGGGTTTACCGGCTCGATACATGCCCCCCATACTCACGGCTGGCAGCAGCCTCAATCGAGCGCCTGCTCAAGGCGGTCACACAATGTTTTCAGCACCTTGATACGTGCAAACCGCTTGTCATTAGCCTCCACCAGCGTCCATGGAGCAATTTCACTGCTGGTACGATCGACCATATCACAGACGGCACGGTCGAACTGCTGCCAGTTTTCGCGATTGCGCCAGTCATCTCCGGTGATCTTGAACTGCTTGAATCCAACCTGTTCGCGGGCATGAAAGCGCTTTAGCTGCTCCTCTCTGGAGATCGCCAGCCAGAATTTCACGATAATAGTATTGTGAGCAATGAGCTGAGCCTCAAAGTCATTGATCTCCTTATAAGCCCGCATCCAGTCGGCCTCCGAACATAGCTGCTCCACCCGCTCCACCAGCACACGGCCATACCATGAGCGGTCGAAAATGGTAAATTCTCCGTTGCCCGGTACATGCCGCCAGAAACGCCACAAATAGGGCTGAGCCAGCTCCTCATCGCTGGGCGCACCAATAGGTATGATACGGTAATGGCGGGCATCCAGCGCCTGACTGATGCGGCGGATGGCACTCCCCTTGCCTGCCGCATCCGAACCCTCAAAAACGGCAATCAGAGACTTGTTGCGAAATTTCGGATGGCGCATGAGCTGGTTGAGCTTCCCCTGATATTTAGCCAACTGCCGATGATATGATTTTTTATCCAGCGACAGCGTCAGATCCAGCGAACTAAGCAGGGTTTTGTCATCTATTGCCGGTGGCATGGGCGGCACTCCGACAGGATGTGGTGGCGACGATGCGTCCAGCCGCTTGCGTATCGCCTCCAACAGGTAGTTGCCGGTAGTCAGATTGCGAAACCGGAAATCACTGCTCTCGATGATAATCCACGGCGCTTCGGCCGTATTGGTTTCACGCAACACATGTTCTGCCACATTGCTGAACTCGTCATATAGTTTCAGGTGCTGCCAGTCCGTCTCGGTGACACGCCAGCTGGTCTCGGGATTTTCGGCAAGCTTTGTCAGCTGTCTTTTCTGGGCCTTTTTCGACAAGTGTAGCCAGAGCTTGATAATCAACCCCCCTTCATAGGTGATCATTCGCTCGAAACTGGTGATCTCATCGATACACTGGCCCAGTTCAGCCTCTTTGATATTGCCCTGCATGCGCTCCATGATCGGATGGGAATACCAGGAACCGAAAAATACACCTATTTTTCCTTTGGGCGGCAGTGCGCGCCAGAAACGCCACATCATCGGCCGGGTACGCTCTTCATCAGTCGGTTCGGCCAGAGCATGCACCCGAATATGGCGCGGATCCATCCATTCGTTCAACAGATTAACTATCTCACCCTTACCGGAACCATCCACACCGCCAACCAGCAGGATGACCGGAAAGCGCGCCTGCTCGGCCAACTCATATTGCACATTCAGCAAGGCCTCGCGCAGTGCAGGCACCTCAGCATCATAACGCTCCTTGTCGATGCTGTGACCGAGTTCGGCCGATTCGAACATACCATGCCCCCTTCGCTTCAGATGCAACACCAAGCCCGCAGACGGACTATCAATGCGTTCACTGCAGGGTAATGCATACGGGCATGCTCGGCAATCTCCTGCAACCTGGTCTCTACTCACAACAGGCCCACTAAACCGGCCTGCACCTGCAAGGTTGGATACCAATAAATGATCTGCAAGGCACTGTTTTCCGACTCTGTTTTCCTGTCTGCCTGCAGAGACATTGTCAGTCACCTTTGGATTATAACTGATGTTTCCGCTATATTCGCCGACATATTTCATAACATTGGAGCAGCCATGAACAACAGTTTCGGCGCAAAAACTAGTCTGTCGGTCGGCGACAAGACCTATACCTATTACGCCCTGAAGGCTGCGGGTGACATTGATCGCCTGCCCTACGCCATGAAAATCCTGCTGGAAAACATGCTACGTCGCGAGGACGGTGTGAACGTCACCGCTGATGACATCAACTTTCTGGCCAAATGGGATGAAAAAGCGGAACCGAATCATGAAATCGCCTATATGCCGGCACGCGTGCTGATGCAGGATTTCACAGGCGTCCCCGCCGTTGTGGACCTGGCCGCCATGCGTGATGCAGTGGCAGCCCTCGGTGGCGATACCGCCAAAATCGAACCGCTGGCCCCGGCCGAGCTGGTGATTGACCACTCCGTACAGGTCGACACATTCGGCACAGCCGATGCTGCGACGAAAAACACCGGCATTGAGTTTCAGCGCAATCGTGAGCGTTACAATTTCCTGAAGTGGGGACAGAATGCCTTTGAAACATTCAAGGCAGTACCGCCGGGCACAGGCATCGTGCATCAGGTCAATCTGGAGTTTCTGGCGCGCACCGTTTTTGTAAACAATGAAGGCGTTGCCTATCCGGACACACTGGTCGGCACCGATTCCCATACCACGATGATCAACGGTCTGGGCGTACTGGGCTGGGGTGTCGGCGGCATTGAAGCCGAAGCCGCCATGCTCGGTCAGCCGGTATCGATGCTGGTACCGAAGGTGGTCGGTTTCAAGCTGACCGGCGAGCTACCGGAAGGCGCAACCGCAACCGATCTGGTTCTGACGATCGTTGAGATGCTGCGCAAGCACGGCGTTGTCGGTAAATTTGTCGAGTTCTACGGGTCCGGACTCGATAGCCTGCCGCTCGCCGATCGTGCGACGATCGCCAATATGGCTCCGGAATATGGCGCAACCTGCGGCATCTTCCCGATTGATGATGAAACACTGAACTACCTGCGCCTCTCGAATCGCTCGGCGGAGAACGTTGCACTGGTTGAGGCCTATGCCAAAGCACAGGGGATGTTCCGTGACGCTGACAGCCCGGAAGCAATCTACAGCGAGTATGTCGCACTCGATATGTCCACCGTTGTACCGTCGCTGGCCGGTCACAAGCGCCCGCAGGATCGCATCGCCCTGACCGAATCCAAAGCCAAATATCAGCAGGCGGTCGAAACGGTCAAAGCTGAAGCAGGCATTACCACCCACGCAGTTAACACCACGATCAACGGAGAAAACGTCACTATTGATGACGGAGCTGTCGTCATTGCGGCAATCACCTCATGTACCAACACCTCCAACCCATCCGTCATGGTCGCTGCCGGTCTTGTTGCCAAAAAAGCGGCTGCGCTCGGCCTGAGTGCAGCACCATGGGTTAAAACCTCGCTCGGCCCCGGCTCGCTTGTGGTTACCGAATATCTGGACAAGGCAGGTCTCTCACCCGAGCTGGACAAGCTGGGCTTTAATACCGTCGGGTACGGTTGCACCACCTGCATCGGTAACTCCGGCCCCCTGCCGGCAGCAGTCTCTGCCGCAATCGCCGAAGGCAACCTGGCGGTCACATCCGTACTCTCCGGCAATCGAAACTTCGAAGGGCGTGTCCATGCCGAAGTGCGCATGAACTACCTGGCCTCCCCACCGCTGGTCGTCGCCTATGCCATTGCCGGCACAATGAATATCGATCTCTATAACGATCCGATCGGTCAGGATGCCAACGGCAAGGATCTCTTCCTCAGGGATATCTGGCCTACCCAGAAAGAGGTGGCTGATACCGTGGCGTCCTGCGTCACAGCCGAGCAGTTCGAAGCGGCCTACGGCAATGTGTATGCCGGCGATGCCAACTGGCAGAACCTGCAGGCGCCAAGCGGCGACCGTTTCGCCTGGGACAACGATTCCACCTATATCCAGCACCCACCCTATTTTGAGGGCATGAGCTTCGAGCTGGACCCGGTCACCGACATCAAGGGCGCACGTGTACTGGCGCTGCTCGGTGATTCGGTCACCACCGACCACATCTCACCTGCGGGTGCCATCAAGGCTGACTCTCCTGCCGGTCGTTATTTGCAGGAGCGCGGTGTGGAGGCAAAAGACTTCAACTCCTACGGCTCCCGTCGCGGGAATCACCAGATCATGATGCGCGGCACCTTCGCCAATATCCGCCTGCGCAACCGGCTGGCTCCGGGTACCGAGGGCGGCGTCACACTGCACCAACCCTCCAACACCCTGATGAGCATCTATGATGCAGCCATGCAGTATATCGATGAAGGCGTGGCCAGTATCATTCTGGCCGGCAAAGAGTATGGCTCCGGCTCCTCACGCGACTGGGCGGCAAAAGGCCCGCGTTTGCAGGGTGTTCAGGCTGTTATTGCCGAAACCTATGAGCGCATCCATCGCTCCAATCTCGTCGGCATGGGCATTTTGCCGCTGCAGTTCAAGGCAGGTGAGTCTGCCGAGTCACTGGGCCTGACCGGTCAGGAGAGCTATGACTTTAGCGGCATCGGCGACGGCTCGGCCAAAGAGCTGCATGTTACCGCTACTGCAACCGATGGTTCGGTGAAGTCGTTCACTGTGGATGTACGCATCGATACCCCGAAAGAGGTGGAGTACTACCAGCATGGCGGCATCCTGCACTATGTACTGCGCCAGCTGGCTGCAGAGAAGGCCTAAACAGACTCCCCTCCTGCGTACGGAAACCGTACGCAGGAGGGCACCATCTCCCGATCGAACAACCTGAGCAGAAAATCCATTGTTGTGTTACTGTGTGCCATGCATCATTCACTCATTCCGACAACAATACGTGTCTGCAGTTGCTACAGCCACGGGCATGTACTGCTGGATAAGGAGCGGCTTATGAACAGGTATCGCTGCTGTATGCTGCTCTGTTTTCTCCTGCTGAACGCGACACAGGCCGGCGCAGCTGACGGAGTCAGCGCCTGTACCGGCATCGCTGACCCCGATGCCCGTCTGGCCTGCTACGACAAAGCAGCCGGCCATCAGCCGGAAGCAAGTAAAAAAGCGAACGTAGACATCCTCTCGACCAGACTACCGGAAGCGACTGCTCCGGTTGTAAGTATCCCTGACGGACGGGCTACCAGTTATCTTGAACGCATGTGGGAACTCACAGATGCCAGCAAAAACGGCACCTTCCGCTTTCGACCTTATCAGCCGAACTACCTCATGCCCTGGAGACGTTCCAACCGACCGAACTTGCAACCCTTCTCACCCACGCATGGGAGTGCTGCACCTGCCCACCTGCAACCGACCGAAGTACGTTTTCAGCTGAGCTTCAAAACGAAATTATTGCAAAATGCGATAGGCTCCCCCGTTGACCTTTGGTTCGCCTATACCCAACAGTCCAACTGGCAACTCTATAATAGTGCCCGCTCCTCCCCGATTCGCGAAACCGACTATGCGCCGGAACTGATCCTTACCCTGCCCATGGATATCAAGCTGCTCGGTATGCACTGGAAAATGCTCAATGCAGGCTTCATGCATCAATCCAATGGCCGCTCCGGTGCATATTCACGCAGCTGGAACCGCATCTACCTGCAGGCCGGCCTGGAACGGGGAAACTTCCTGCTTATGCTTCGTCCCTGGTATCGCCTCCCGGAAGCACTCAACAGGGATGACAATCCGGATATCCGTCAGTTTATGGGCAGTGGCGATATTCGGGCAACCTGGATCGGCAATGAGTATGCACTATCAGCGCTGGGTCGTTATAGCTTTCAGGGGCGCAAAGGCGCATTGAAAATCAACTGGGTATTTCCTATCAAGGGGCGCTTAAAGGGCTATGCAGAATACTTTAACGGCTACGGTGAAAGCCTGATTGATTACAACCACCGCCAGCAGATCATCGGTCTGGGTCTGTTAATTTCCAGCTGGCCATAAACAACTCCCCCATTCGACTTACACCCCTGCTTTGGAATCATATTCCGGAGACGTCCCCCCCTCAGACTCCTTTATGGATTGGAAAACAATGTTTTTCGGACCGGATATGACACTCTGTGCGTTAACGTACAGAGAAAGCCATGCGAAAAGCAGAGTCTGGCATTCATCCGGAGGGTGGTACCCCCTCTGCTGGTTATGAATGGCTTTTTCGGCTATGATAAATGCCAAGTCATGATCAGGACTTTTTTCGGCGACCAGAGGTAACAGAATGATGCGTAGAAATATTTTAATGATCACAATACTGCTGATGCTCGGATTTGTCATGACAGGCTGTGAACTCGTTTACCACCCGTATGACCGTGGTTATCGCTCCGGACATAGCGACAACAGCCATCAGCGCGACAAGGATCATCATCGCGACAACGGCCATGAGAAGGAGCGCAAGCATCACGACTGATTCATGAACCCGGGCATGTGAATTTGATGTCCGTGCAAGATTTATCAATATCTTTGATACGACGAAAACTAACGGTTAAAGGAGTTAATCAATGAACAGACTGAAACAAGCAAGCTTCATGGTAATGGCACTCATGTTTCTGGCACCACTGCCGGCTATGGCTGCAAGCGCGGTGGAGATAAATGCCAAGGTAACAGCCGCTCTGGCCGATTTTTATAAAACTGTCGGCGGTGGCAAGGAGCTGGCTGCAAAAGCCCGCGGCATTCTGGTATTTCCGGAAGTATATAAGGCCGGTATCGGTATCGGTGGCGAATATGGCGAAGGCGCCCTCAGAATCGGCGGAAAAACCGTCCAGTACTACAGTACGGCTGCCGCCTCCATCGGTTTTCAGTTGGGAGCACAGGTCAAGTCGCAGGTGATCCTGTTTATGACCAAAGATGCACTGAAGAAATTTCGCGCCAGCGACGGCTGGAAAGCCGGGGTAGACGGCAGTGTAGCGCTGGCCTCTCTGGGTGCGGACGGGTCCATTGATAGTGAGACTGCCAAAAAACCGATTATCGGCTTTATCTTCTCTAACAAGGGGCTGATGTATAACCTGACCTTTGAAGGAACCAAGATAAGTAAAATTAAGAAATAGTCTTAGCTCCGATTCAAGCGGTTGCTATGCAAAACAAACAAGGGAGGCTTTATTAAGCCTCCCTTGTTTGTTTGAGCCGATAGCGCGGATTACTCGGACGTCCGCGTAGCGGTAACCTCTACCTCCACGCGTCGGTCAGGCGCCAGACAGGTGATCAACGGATTGCCGGACTTGCCCGCACAATCCTCCCGTTTGGTCACAGGATTTGACTCACCGGCACCTCTGGCCGTGATTTTATCGGCAGGGATACCGCCGAACTTAACCAGATAGTCTCGAACTGCATTGGCACGGCGCTCAGATAGCTTCTGGTTATATTCATCCGTACCAATACGATCGGTATACCCCGTCACAACCATGGTTTCAAAGCTTGCGCCCTTCAAACTTTCCACAAACTTGTCGAGAGCCCGTTTACCTTCATTCCTCAGAGTTGATCTATTAAAGCCGAACAGGGAGTTCGCCGAGGAGTCAGAAGCAAAGACCGTCTTCACAGGTGCCGGTGGCGGTGTTACAACTACTGGCTCAGGCACAACCGGCTCCGGCTCCACCACGGCTACCGGAGCCGGGGCAGGCTTTTCAGTACCAAATCTGTAAGTCATACCCAGTGAGAACAGATCGATATTACCTTTGCTGCCTGTAGCATCATTGATCCGGTATCGCTCGGCTTCCGCGCGTATTCCGAAAGCACGCGTCAAATTGTAATCAAGACCCACACCATATTTCGGGTTCCAGGCCCACTTCTTTGGGCTGGCATTAGCCGGCAAGGCAAGAGCGCCTGTGGTGGAAAAGCTGTCTCTGGTCTGGGCATAAGTCAGACCACCCCGACCAAACACAGAAAACTGATCGGTGAGAGGCAACCTGATTAATGCATCCAGATTCACACCTCTGACCTTGATATTGCCGAGCAAAGAGCCGGCGGGTGTTGTGGTCGACGTAAAATTGAAACGACCCAGATCAAACCAGCCGCTCTCAAGAGATAAGTACTTATTGGCCTGATAACCGCCATACAGTTTATAACCGATATCCCGATTATCTCTGGTAACTGACGTGATAGCCAGACCCGGACCTGATACCCGGTTGGTCATCCCGCTTTCATCCAGATGAGATACCGACTGCCCAACGTTACCACCGAGATAGAAGCCTGAATCATCTGCCGCCATTGCCAGAGACGTATTG
>NZ_DS022294.1:192703-295187 GCF_000153765.1 Mariprofundus ferrooxydans PV-1
CAGCGTTTCCCAACACCCACATAGCGGATCGGCAGACCGAATTTTTCGGTCAGCTGCAAAACGATGCCGCCTTTGCCCGAGCCATCGAGCTTGGTCACGATCAGGCCCGTCGTACCGGCCACCTCGCGGAATTTTTCCACCTGCACCACGGCATTCTGGCCTGTGCCGCCATCGACAACCTGCCACACCTCATGCGGTGCTGCGGGATATGCCTTGGTAATCACCCGACGCACCTTGGCCAGCTCATCCATCAGACCGCGATCAGTCTGCACGCGCCCGGCTGTATCCACAATCACCACATCATAAGCGCGCGCGAGCCCCCGCTGTATCGTATCGAAAGCTACTGCGGCCGGGTCCGCGCCCTCACTCTGACGCACCATATCGGCTCCGGCCCGCTCCACCCAAACCGCCAGCTGTTCCACTGCAGCGGCGCGGAAGGTATCACCTGCACCGACCAGCACCGATTTGCCTTCGGCCCGAAACATCGTAGCCAGCTTGCCGATGGTCGTCGTTTTGCCCGTACCATTCACGCCGACAACCAGCAGCACAAACGGGCCGTCTGTGGCCTGAGTGACCGGAGGTGCATCCGGCAGCATTTCCAGCATGGCCGATTTCAGTGCCGCTACTGATCCGCCTCGACGTTTGCGTACCGATTTGACCAGCGCGGTCGATAACTCGGCACCGCAATCGGCCATGATCAGGCCGTCCTCAATATCCATCCAGTCGTCAGCGGATAACACATCGACATCACGGCCGGGGATAAGCTGCGCCAGGCCTTCACGACTACGCGTCAAACCCTTTTTCAGTCTGGAAAAAAACGAGGACATAGCCACTCCTGATTTGTGTACTGCTGTTGATAGTTACCGATCTGACGACCTTCCGGACGAGACTCTAGCACTCCTCCACGGTTTCGCAGCTCGTCCCTGCATATCGAGGAAAATGCTGTACCCGCAGCCGCTATTAGTGGCGCATATCCCTGACAACCGCCGGCACCGTAAATGATTCTCCAGCAGCCGTTCTGAACTTGAAGCGTAATGTCTGGCCGGTGTGCAGTGCTTCATTCAGCCCCATCAGCATGATATGCATGCCACCGGGCTCAAATGAAACAGTCCCGTGTGCAGGCACCCTCACATGCTCCAACTCAAACATGTGCATGCGGCCCTCTTTCATCGCCATCCCGTGCATCATCACATGTTTTGCCGCTGCAGATTCAACCGCAGTCAGTATCACGTCACTGTCACCGTCGTTCTCCATCACCATATAAGCTGCGGTCGAATCGGATACCGGCGGAGCCAACCTTACCCACGCCTGCTTTGCCACGACTTCCCCGGCTAACGCTGCGGACGGGGACGCAATAAGTCCTGCCAGGATCATGATAATATATCTGCCCATTGTTCTCTCCTGTTCAGTCCAGCCAGCGACGCATGGCTTGTGCAATCAATTTTGGCGACGTTTTTTCATCAAACAACTCAACAATCTGCCCCTTCGCATTGACCAGATAAATAAATGTTGAGTGCTCAACCGTATAATTTTCGTCGGCTGCTGCTTTTGGCACGCTGAAACTCACATGCCAGTTTTGTGCAACCTGATTGAGTACTGTATTGCTTCCCGTGACTCCGACAATATGAGGGTCAAAAAAAGCTGTATACTTCTTAAGCAGATCCGGATGATCACGACGCGGGTCCACGCTGACAAAAATGCCTGCAGCATGGCTGGCCTCGCTCCCTTTCAGTGCATGCATCGCCGATGCAATCACTCCCAGCGCCATCGGACAGACATCCGGACAGTGGGTATAGCCGAAATAAACCAGTACAACGCGTCCCCGATAGTCGTGCAACGATACAGGGCCATCTGCCGACATGAGTGTGAAGTCACCCCCCATACGCTTGAGGTAACCGGGTATCTCCGGGCGTGCATGATGCCAGACAGACCAGCCGGCCACTCCCGCAGCAAATAAAAGCATCACAGATATAGCGCTTATAAGCTTCCAGTGCTTTTTCATCATCGCGCCATCATCCTTTCCGATCCATCAAGTTAGAGCGTGCAGGCCAGCGACCGGACACTGACTTTAAGCGGCATATTAGCAGTATTCGGAAACGCTAGACAAGTAACGGTGTTATATCCAAAGCAGACCTTCAGCTTGCCTGCCGCACGCAAGTCTTGTCCATGTTACCGGTGAAAAATATGACTTGCCCCGTTTTTTATGCAAGGTTTCTCCGCCACTCTCGACTCAAGTCAAAGGAGAACTCCATGCCCCAATTGCCTATACACCGTATGTCATCTCCCGCTCAGGCCATCCGGTGGATGATTGCCGCCCTGTTGCTGCTGGCATGGATGCCCGCTCAAGCTGCTTCCCTGCACTGGACGGATAGTAAAGGTGCAATGCATTCACTCGATGAATACAAGGGCAAACCGGTACTGGTGCATTTCTGGGCCTCATGGTGCGGCCCCTGCCGTCATGAGATGCCTGCACTGACCGCCTGGTTGAAGAAGCACCCGCAGGTCATAATTATTCCGATATCGCTGGACAGCAGTCTGGCAGATGCACAGGCATTTTTGACCAGCAATCACTTTGATCTGCCCGCCCAGTTGACTGACTCTGCCCAGGCGATGGGCATGGGCGCACGCGGCCTGCCTACCACCCTGGCAATCGCCTCGGATGGTACAATCAAAGCCCGCCAGATCGGTACCCTGCCATGGGAGGACCCCTCATTTTCAGACACCGTACTGAGCATGCTCAAGCCCTGATGCGCACACCCATACAGTGTACCGCTTCCCCCTTCACAGCGAAGGTCAATAGCCGCATCATGCGCACCAACATATTACCCTCCGGAGGCACCATGCGTTCACTACTACTGATCTTATCATGCCTGATTGCCTTACCCGCAATGGCAACAGAAGCCAATATCGAATCCATTCGCAGCCATGCGGCCGATGTACTGCGCAACACACCAATTGATGCGGTAACCCCCTCACCCATTCCCGGCCTGTTCGAGGTAAAGAGCGGCAGAAATATTTTCTACACCGATGCCGACGGCAGCCATTTTGTGATCGGCGCGCATATTATTGATTCAGTGGCGAAGAAAGACCTGACCCGAGCCCGCCTGGAAGAGCTCAATCGTGTGGAATGGAGCGTACTGCCGCTGGATAAGGCCATCGTATCCGGCGACAAAAACGGGAAACTGAAACTGGCTGTATTTACCGATCCGGAATGCCCCTACTGCCGCAAGTTTGAAAAGGAACTGGCCAAGGTTAAAGGCGTCAAGGTCTACAGCTTCCTCTACCCGCTGAGCTTCCACAAGCATGCCAAACGCTGGTCCACCGCGATCTGGTGCAGCAAAGACCGTCAGAAAATGATGACCGATATCATGGTTAATAATGCAGATCCGGCTGCCGGCACCTGCGACACACCGATTGACGAGATTGCAGCACTGGGCAAAAAGCTCGGCATCACCGGCACACCTACGCTGATTTCCGGCGATGGCAGACTCTCCCCCGGCGGCAAAGACGCCCCCCAATTGAAAGCCTGGCTGCAGGAAGCAAGCGCCGGCACCCACTAACAAGTCAAAAACATATAACCGCCGAGCGCACGAAGGAGACAGAGAAAAAGCTGATATAAGCGGGGTAGTCTGGTTTCTAGCCATACCCATAACGATATGGACGGTTGCATCATTTATCCGGACAGGTAACCAGCTGTTCAGCTCATATTTTCCCCTGCCTCCTTCATATTCTCTGTGATGAAATAATGTTTGAACAGGATTTTAAAACCATGCGCGAAGAGCGCGGATGAACTTCGCCCGTTAAATGCAACCGCTATGCCGAAAAGCTCAGCGCGGATCAGGCTGGCTGTCATACAAACAATAGTTATCAATAAGTACAAAAAAAATCTTGAACCACAAAGGCAGCAAGTAAAGTCAGCGTTTTGGACACTTTATACCTTTGTGGTAAAGGGGCATGGATAAAAATGAAACTGGTCGTTGCAAGTAACAATCAAAAGAAACGCAAAGAGATCGCAGCCATTCTCGGATCACTCGGCATTGAGCTGGTGCCTGCAGAAGAGACCATCAGCGTCGATGTGATTGAGGATGCCGACAGCTTTGCCGGTAATGCCCGGAAAAAAGCCGAGGCTTTCGCCAGCGCCAACGGATTGCCGGCGCTGGCCGATGACTCCGGCCTGTGCGTCGATGCACTGGGCGGTGCTCCGGGCATCTACTCCAGCCGCTATGCCGGCGAGGATGGCAGTGATGCCGCCAACAATGCCAAACTACTGCAAGCGCTTGCAGGCATTGATAATCGCAGTGCCCACTTCAGCTGCGCCATCCATCTGGCATATCCTGACGGGCGTGCCCCGGTCACGGCGGAAGGTCATGTTGATGGTATGATTTTATCGCAACCGGCCGGCTCATCCGGCTTCGGCTATGATCCGCTGTTCTACTGCCCAGAACTGGACAAGGTTTTCGCTGAAGCCAGTGCAGAGGAAAAAGCGAGCGTCTCCCACCGTGGCAGAGCACTGCGTGCGCTGGCAGCAGGACTCAATCCGGCCTGATCTCCACAGGTATATGACCACCATACGCCGCTATTTCCGCTGCAAAAAGACAAGATATTGCGTGTGCTCGCCATCCCCCCTATGCTACCTCTTCATGCCGTATGCATGCGACCGACCAAACATAGGAATCAGACTGCATGAAAAAGAAACCTAATCTGCCGCTGCTGCGCAGCGTACTGTTGTTCACGAACTATTTCCTGATCATCGCAGCGCTCTATCAACTGAAGCCGGCCAGCCGGTCGATCTTTATCGAACAGATCGGCAGCGCGAATTTACCCTATGTATGGATTGCCACCGCATTCTCTCTGGGCCTGATTATTTCCTATTATAACCGCCTGGTCGCGCATTTTTCGCGCATGCGCGTAGTGATTGGCACGATAGTGGTTCTGATCGCCCTGCTGGGTCTGTTCCGGTTACTGCTGGCATCACCGTCACCGGTTACCGCTTTCACCTTCTATATTTATGTTGATATTCTCAGCGTCATCCTGGTCGAGCAGTTCTGGAGCCTGACCAATACAATCAACACTGAACATGAGGGGCATCGCTGGTATGCCCTGATCGGCACCGGCGGCCTGCTCGGCGGTGTGCTGGGCGGCATGGGAGCGCATGCACTGATTGCCTATGCCGGTATGGATACACTGGACCTGCTACCGGTTGCCGGGCTGATTCTGCTGCTACTGATGGCACTGACACTGCTGATGCAGCGCTTCGGTCTGTATCATGAGAACGAGGCAGACACTGCCGCGACTCCCAGTGTCGACAGCGGCTTCTGGCACACCATTATCGGCAATCGTTACCTGACACTGATTGCCGCCCTGTTGCTGCTCTCACAGGTCATCGAACCACTGGTGGAGTTTCAGTTTATGCACGCCGTTGAAGCGGCCTACAGCGATCAGGAGCAGCGGACAGCCTATCTGGGCGGACTGTTCAGCCTGTTAAGCGGCGTGGCCATCGGCGTTAACCTGCTGATCACGCCACTGATACACCGCTGGATGGGCGCCATTGCCGGGCTGGCATTCCAGCCGCTGGCCGTGGCTTTCAGTACCCTGTTCTTCATATCCGCCCCCGGCCTGTTCACGGCAGCCACACTGAAAATCGCCGATCGCGGCCTCTCCTACTCGATCAACCGCGCGTCTAAAGAGCTGCTCTATATTCCGATCAACGCCGTGCTGATTTTTCAGGCCAAGGCATGGATTGATATGTTCGGCTACCGCGTCTTTAAAATATTGGGTTCGGTGATGATTCTGCTGCTGACCCAGTGGCTATGGTTCAGCGTTCCCATCACTGCCATCAGCTGGCTGACTCTGATCGTCTGTATCACATGGGGCGCGACACTGATTATCGTCAAGAAGGAGTTCCACAAGATCTCCCGCTATCGCACCAGTAACAGCGACGCGCCCGAATAGGCCAGATCCTCCTCACAGGTCAACCTACAGGTCTTTTCCGTTCCGTGAAATCAGGTCAACCCCGAGCTGCAGCACATACAGGTACCCCTGCTCAACGGCTCAACCAGCGTTTTCACACAGTCTGGAGAAAAAGTCTGTCAAATGCGTCTATAATTGTGACGGCGAATCAGCGTCAGACACCATAGTCACGATGAGATCGTTACGATACGCTTGAAGGCATACCGGTTGGAGCCGGGAGGAAGATCATGAATGAGCCACCCATTCGAAAGCCAGCAACAACCTCCACACTCAGGGGGGTGCAGGGACGGATTCCAATGAGCGCTCTATGCGCGGCGTGGCTTGCAGTACTGATGTTTGCGAGTCTTCCCGTCCTTGCCCAACCTCCATCATGCCCCGGGATTCATGTGAAGATTCTCAACATAAGAAACAGCACCGGAACCGTGGCGTGCGCCCTGTTCGAGTCGCCGAAGGGTTTCCCTCATGAATTCCTGAAGTTTGCAACAAACATTATGATCATCAAAATTCGAAAGGATCAGGCACGTTGCGACTTTGAAGACATCCCGCCCGGCAAGTATGCAATGGCCGTTGTTCATGATGAGAATATGAACGGCAAGCTGGACAGCAAATGGATGGGCATCCCCTCGGAGGGCTACGGCTTTTCCAACAACGCCAAAGCACTGCTGGGCGCGCCTTCCTTCTCAGCCGCCAGCTTCCGCTACGACGGGCGGAGTATCGATATGACGATGCGCCTGAATTACTGAGCGCCCGAAGGGTGACGTCCAGTGATAAATACTCCCATTTTTTTCCGTTAAAGGGCCATATTAAACCAGCCCTCCCGATGCTCTGAATAATATCAGCACGCAATATCTCAATCAGCGAATAAGGCACATGACTTGCTTATAATTAAATGTTTCAGTTCAAGGCAAACGCGTACCATGATAGTAGTGTATGAATATACCGGGGAAAGCAGATGCAGGACAACGAAAGGCTATCGCAATTCAAATCAATCGGTGAGATACACTCGCTACTATTTGATATCATGGATGATGGTGTCATTATCATCAACCATGAAGGCTTGATCATTGAATGTAATCCCGCCTTTCATCAGCGTCTGGGTTATCATAAACAGGAAATTATAGGTAAAAAAGTCGCTGAACTTGATACCCCGGAGTTTGCACCCAAAGTTTCTCAACGTATTAATGACATCATCAGCAAGGGGCGCGCTGTATTTGAGACGGCCCACTATCGTAAAGACGGCTCGATCATGCCGGTGGAGATCAGCGCACGTATTGTTTATGTGGATGGTGAGCAGCGTTTGATCAGCATTGTGCGCGATATCTCCGAGCGCAAGCATCTGGATATTGCGCTGCAGGACAAGGAGCGCAGATACAACGCCCTCGTCGAAACATCTGCAGATGGATTCTGGGTAGCTGATTCGCAAGGATGTTTTATCGAGGTAAACGATGCCTACCTGAAACGCTCAGGTTACAGCCGTGAAGAGTTTCTGAACATGCGAATTCCCGACATTGAAGCGACCGAAACAAGTGATGAGACCAGAAGGCATCTCGCGAAAATCATAAGTAAAGGGTACGACCGCTTTGAAACATGGCACCGCACCAAAAGCGGCGAGTTATGGCCGGTAGAGATTGTCACCACCTTTTATCCCTTCAATGGTGGTACGTTCATGGTTTTTGCTATCGATATCAGCGAACGTAATCGGGCTCAACAGGAAATTGCAGTCCAGCAAAAAGAGTTGTCGAAACTGTCTCAGGCACTGCAGCAGGCCGGTGAAGGGATCATGATCACCTCTCCTGATGCAACTATTGAATATATCAATCAATCATTTACTGACATCACTGGCTACTCTGCTCAGGACCTGATTGGCAAGAACACCTCGATACTTAAAAGTGAGGCGCAGGACCCCTCGGTCTACCGGGAACTCTGGCAAACCATCTCCCGCGGGAAAATTTGGGAAGGCGGTCTTATTGACAGAAGAAAGGATGGAAGCTTCTTCCCCATCCTGCTCTCAATCGCCCCTATCATTGATGAAGATGGAAAAATCATTCATTTCGTCTCAATCATGAAAGATGTTACAGAGCTAAAAAAACTGGAGCAGCAACTGCTGCAAGCACAGAAGATGGAGTCGATGGGGACACTGGTTGGCGGTATCGCACACGACTTTAATAACATGCTTGCTGCGTTACAGGGTAATGTGTTTCTGGCAACCAGAAACCTGGGAGACCGGCAGGTTGTTGGCAAAAGACTGCAAACCATTCACCAGCTTGTCTCAGATGCCAGCGGAGTCGTTAAACAGCTACTTACATTTGCCAAAAAGGATATTGTGGAGATCGAAGCTGTCGAGCTGAACACGCTGATCAAGGATGCCTTCAAACTGGCAAGAAGTACGATTCCCGAAAATATTGATCGTAGCCTGCATCTGAGCAATGAAATATTACCGGTGAATGCCGACAAGACCCAGCTACAGCAGGTAATGATCAACCTCTCAAACAATGCCCGTGATGCTCTGGAAAAAACCAAGCAACCAAAGATAGAATGGAGTTTGCATAAATATCAAGCTACCCCTGAGTTCAAAAAGTCACATCCTGAAACAGTTGAAGAGCACTTTGCCAGGATCACGATAAGGGACAATGGCTGCGGCATTAAGCGGATCCATTTAGAAGCTATATTTGATCCGTTTTTCACTACCAAAGAGCCGGGAAAAGGAACAGGTCTGGGACTTGCTATGGTCTTCGGCTCAATAGAAAGACATGGTGGCGTACTTGATGTAGAGTCAGACATAGGTAAAGGAACTGCCTTTCACATCTACCTTCCACTTATTCAGGCTGCGGTTGTTAACGACCCAATTCCACCATCCCTCTCCATACAGGGAAATGCGGAAACGATCCTTCTGGTTGATGACGAGGATAATCTGCGCGACACCACATCAGAGGTACTACAGGGCCTTGGCTATCAAGTTATTGAGGCCTGCGATGGAGATCAGGCACTACGTCTCTATTTAGAGCACCATGAGCAGATTGAATTAATCCTTTCCGATATCGTGATGCCCGGAATGGGAGGAGTGGAACTGGCCAGGGAGATTCGCAAGTTAAATGACAATATCCCGATTATTCTGGCCACTGGCTATGACAGAGCATTGGTCACATCCGGAAATGCAGATATTTCCAATTGCCATGTGCTGAGCAAACCCTATTCATTTGAAGCCGCAAGCCAGATGATAAGCCGGATGCTTTCAAAGCAGTAGCTAAATGAATCACCCGAGTATTCAACATTCAACCCCTGACGCCCCTGTATTCCATTGATCCGCACGCGTCGAATACATGCAGTAAGCAGGGAGCGACTTCGACTTGCAATGAGTATGATACAACCGGAAAATCATTTTCGTCGAAAGTCGCCGCGCCGCTCTCTCTTTTCAGGCTTTAATCAAGGAAAAAGTGTTTCACAGAGCTTGGGCCAGCCTTCCACCCAGGCAGGAATATCATCACCGGGCAACGGACGAGAGACAAAATAGCCCTGAACCTGATCACAACCCAGCATCTCAACCCGCTGCCAATCCTCCAACGTCTCGACACCCTCTGAAACGATTTCCATATCGAGTTTTTTTGCAATATCGACACTCGACTCAAGTAGCGACTTAGCCCTCTCATCTTCTGCTGCTCCCTGAACAAAGCTGCGATCAAGCTTAATCTCATCGAAGGGTAGATCTCGAAGCTGGGTCAGGTTGGAGTGCCCGGTACCGAAATCATCAATAGAGAGCGAGAACCTCTTAAGCCGCAAACGCAACAGAATATCCAGTGGACCGACCAGATCGTCCATCAGACGACTCTCCGTCACCTCTAACTGAAAGCCTGTTGGATCAACCCGATGCTTCTCCAAATAGCTGACGACACGCTCTGGAAACGTCAGATCGTAAAGACTGTCCATAGAAACATTGATAGCAATTTTGAGAGATAACCCCTGCTTCTGCCAATGGGCCTGCATATCGGCAGCCTTTTTGATCACCAGAAAGGTAAGCGCATCAATCAGACCATTCTCTTCGGCGACAGGAATAAAGGCATCGGGGAAAACCATACCTTTTTCCTTGCTCGGCCAGCGGACCAGAGCTTCGACACCAACCACCCGCTTGCTCGCAATGTCAATCTTCGGCTGATACCAGGGCTCCAGTTCCTCCGCCTCAATAGCCGCAACCAGCTCATCTACAGGGACCAGGTCCGGAGTAACATGCCCGTTCTTGCGAAGCACTTTACCTCGCTTGGCCAGCAGTACGGTCAGCTCATCCACTTTAAGGGGTTTGGACACCGAACCAAGCACCGACAGATTCCGGGCTTTTGCAAGACTTTCCGCCATGCTCAATGTACGGCTATCCTCGCCGCTAAAGAGCACAATATCGCCTTCATATGCTCTTTCAGCGAACAGCCGAAGCAGTTCTACACCATCTACATCCGGCATATTTAGGTCACTTAACACCAGCCCAATTGGCGTGTCAGAGCCTTCGAGTATAGCCAATGCATCGGGAACATTCTCAGCAGTGAATATTGCCTTAAAACCCAGCCTGCGAAGAATGAATGCTGTTGTTTCCAACACGAAAGGTTCGTCATCCACGACCAGAACAGATTGATTCGATACGATGGATTTCATCACTTACCTCGCCCCTGTTCGCTGGCATTACGCTGCTCAAGCCAGTCGCACACCTCTTCAAACAACAAACTAAAGCGGCTCACCTGCAGGTCAAGATCCTGCCCGTTTCCAGCCTTGCCGGCCTGCTCAATCGCCAGGCAGCAATCGGCCAACTCATTCGCGCCAACCGTTCGCGCAGCTGACTTCAGCTTATGCGCCAGCTCGCCTGCTTTCCTGAGATCTCCTTTAGCATGGGCAGTCTTTATCTGCTCGACAGTGGTCATGCTTGTTTCCAGAAAATCTGCATAAAACCTGGCCAGCATCTCCGGCTCATGACTGCCCAGCAAGGAGCTCAAAGCTTCAGGGTCTATCGACGGGCTGACTGCAGAGACGTCCGGCAGCAGATCCTCCCCCTGTTCAACCGGCCTGTCGGAAGACCATTTCTCCAGAATGCCACGAAGCTCAGGAATTTGCATCGGCTTGGTGACATAGTCGTCCATGCCTGCAGCAAGGCACTTCTCCGCCGTTCCTTTTAGCGCATCGGCAGTGATGGCGACGATGTTTGTATGCCTGATATCACCTTCCTCTTCACGAATGGCGCGGGCCAGATTATAACCATCCAACTCTGGCATATGACAATCTGTAAGCAGCAGCGGATACCTCTCTTTTCTCCACATCTCCAACGCCTGCACCCCATCTTCAGCCATCTCTGCAACAAATCCCAGCATGGCCAGTTGCTGGCGAAGCACATTGCGGTTGGTCTCGTTATCCTCTGCAACCAGAACAAGTCGTCCTTCGGCTTTCGCTTCTTCCCGTGTAGGGAGCTCGATGATATAGCTATAATCCTGCTCCTGATCTCCCTGCTCCGGCGATTCAAGCCCGGCAAGAGAGGCCACTGCATTGACCAGTGTGCTTCGCCGCATAGCGTTAATATCAAGCGCCATGCCATCCTCAGCGGACGGCCGCACATATCTTCGCCTGCCTCGGCCAATCATGAGGAAGCGAAGCTCTTTCTTTCCAGCCGCTATTTTCCTCATCTCCGCTCTCATTTGGTTTGTACGTTCTTCTTCGCCCTGACTATCGATAACCAGCAGCACCTCACCATCATTATTCACAAGCGTCTTAAATCGCTCAAGTGCATCTGCAGGTGTTGCGAGAGTGACTATGACACCTGCAAAACGGAGATAGACATCGATAATACGAACTGCTTCAGGGTGACCTTTTACCAGCAAAACTTGCAACCCGGCCAGCCCACTGTCTGGAGTCACTTGCTGGTCAAGTGCCACCTTCATGGTGAGCGCTACCGAGAAGCACGCTCCCTGATCCAGGCGGCTTTCCACCTCTATATGCCCGCCCATCATCTCGACAAGACGCCTTGAAATGGCAAGACCAAGCCCTGTGCCGCCAAATCGGCGTGTGGTTGAGCTTTCCGCCTGCACAAAGGGCCTGAACAACTTTTCCTGCGCATCGGCGCTCATCCCAATACCGTTGTCTTTTACTGACAAACGGATTTTAACATCCTGCTCCTCCACACTCTCCAGGGCAGCACTCACCTCTACCCGGCCCTGTCGCCCGCTTTTTAATCCGGCAGAGAACTTGATCGCATTGCCGGTCAGATTTAACAGGATTTGTCTCAGGCGCACCAAATCCCCCATCACTTCCGGGATTGCGGGTTCACAAAACACAAGCAGCTCAATGTTATTTTTTGCTGCCAGTGGCTGCATAGACTCAACACAACCCTCCACCACTCGCTGCAGGGAGACCGGAGCATCATCAAGCTCGAGCTTACCAGCTTCAATCTTGGAGAAATCAAGGACATCATCGATGATACCCATCAGGGTCAGGGAGGAGTCACGCGCCGTTCTGACCATGTCACGCTGATTAGATTCAAGTCTGGTGTGCTCAAGCAGATCGATGGTGCCGACCACACCGTTTAGCGGCGTGCGGATCTCATGGCTCATGGCCGCCAGGAATGATGATTTGGCACGGTTGGCAAGCTCTGCGGCCTCTTTCGCCTCTTTGATTTCCTTATCAGCCCGACGTTGCTCGGTGACATTGCTCTCTAACGCAATAAACTCAACCACTTCACCGGACTCATCCCGAATCGGCATGATTTCGATGTGCAGAATGTATGGCTCTCCGTTCTTACCATAATTGGTGATATCGGTCGCAACCCGCTCCTGCTTTCTTATCGCCGTGCCAAGACAGCTGACTGCATCCTGTTCGGTTTTCGGCCCATGCAGAAAATCGCCCGGTTTTCTGCCTATCACCTCATCGAAGTCATAACCCGTAATGTCAGTAAAGCCCGGATTCACCCACTTGATCTTCTGATCAAGCCCCGTAACCACCACTCCGTTATCGGTCTCGGCTGCCACCAGTGACATCATGCGCAGCTCATCTTCAATTTGCTTTCGCTCGCTGATGTCTAGTGAAAACGCAATGATTATATCATCCTTCGCATCCTTCGCCTTCACATAATCGACAATAAATTCGAGAGGGATAACAGAGCCATCCCTGGCCCGATGAAACGATTCCAGACGGGCCCATCCCTGCCCCCTGATCTCTTCCATAGTCTGGGGAAACAGCTCCATAGGAAATTCGGGAGCGATCTCGGGAATAGTCATATTCAACAGCTCTTCCCGACTGTACTTCAGGTAGTCGCACGCCCAGTCATTTACTCTGAGAATAGCTGCGGTATGCACATTGACCCAAAATTCGCCGATATTACCGCGCTCCAGTGCCCTCTTCGTAATCTCATTGGATTTTCTTTCAGCCTCCAGCTCAGCCTCGGCCTTCTTGCGCTGTGTCAAATCGCGCAGTGTTCCTGCAAAATGAGTACCGCTGTCGAGTTCAAACCGACTGACCGTCAGTTCCGCCGGGAACAGCGAGCCGTCGGAACGGATAGCCTCGACTTCTCGGCCAATTCCAATCACACGCGCGTCTCCGGAGTCCATAAAGCGTGAGATGTAGTCATTATGTACGCCGCGATGAGGCTCGGGCATCAGCATGCTCACATTGTTCCCGAGCAGTTCCGAAGCCTGATAACCGAACACCTTCTCTACGGCCGGATTTACACTCTCGATAATGCCAAGGTGGTTGATCACAACAACGCTGTCCACCGTGTGTTCCACCACAGCCGACAAACGATTCTGAGTCTCCTGAACCCTCCTTCGCCCCCTTCCGAAAAACAGTGCCAGCAACAGCAAAGCAATACTTGCCACCATACCTGCGGCATAGATGAGAGATCTCATCTCAAAGAATAGTGCATAGGCTTCGTCGAAGTCCTGCTCAACCGTAAGACCGAGATCCAACGCTTTTTCCCATTGCCAGGCCCCTACTACCTTTATACCGCGATAATCGGGGTACCCTGAAATATCAAACCCCTGATTGCCTTGCGTGGCGCTGGCGGCCATTCGGGTGAGCCCTGTTGTCCGGCTTTCGCTGTTATCGCGAATATAAACCCGCGTCACGCTTGATTCGTTCGGCTTGATCAAGCCCATGTTGATCAGGTCTTTTCGAAAACGGCTGGGACTGAGCATCAACCCCTGACGATCAAAGAGGTAGGCTTCGCCTGTGTGGCCCGGTCGGACACGATCTAACAGTGCGAACAGGGTCGCGTTTGGATCAATGCGCAAAGTCAGCAACGCGATAATCCGCCCTTTTTGATCGCGAATAGGACTACCGACAAACATATTCAGGTCGCGTGTACCCACATCAACTGCCGTCTGCTTCGGCATCGGCACATCGGAGAGCTGCACCTGACTGATCACCACTTTACCCTGCCACATTTTCCTGATCAGATCGGGCTGTTCTGCCAACAGGTTTACCGTACCCACATTGATATCACGTGACGAGGCCAGACTTATATTATTGCGATCGATGATAAAAAAACCACGCAGGTTTCCGCCCTTGAGAAAGCTGAGAAACATGTTTCGCAGCCTCTCCTGCTCAGGAGCCGTAAGAAGTGACCGCTTGTCTCTGGGTGATTGAAGAAGGGACTCTGTCTCTTTCAGGAGAGCTTCGTCAGTAGCCAGGTTCTCTACAACGGCCTTTCTGTCATGACTCCAAATCTGAATGGACTGACCGGCACTTTTCAGAAGTGTTGTCAGTTGATTTTCAACCCTTTGCTCATAGCCACTGTGAATAAGGTTGATGGCACTGACTGCAGAAAACCAGACAATAAATAGTGATACAAGCAATAATAGCTGTTCCGCTCGATGCAGCCCGGACCAACGCGTAATGGAAATCAATAGGCTATTATCCGGCTTGTTGATCGGCTTTCCCGCGGAATCCACTTCGTTCATTCGCCCTCCGCCGCCGGAGCCCTTTCAGCTGTTTGGCTAACTACCGGTTCAGCATCAGCATAGCTTCTGATTCAGCAAAAAGAAAGTAATGCAGAGACCACATGCAAAGTAGCTTACTTTGCTTATTCAATGGTTCATAACAGATCAGGCACCACAAGGATCAGTATCCACCGGGAATTGGAATCTGTGTCAGCCCTGCTGAATTACGCTTTGGGGAACCCCGTCAGTTGCCACAGGCGCTGGAGATCGGCCTTCAGATCGGCTACCTCCTGCTCCAGTGCATCGATGCGATCGGATGCTTTGCTGCCGCCGGCGGAAGCCGGTGCTGCCGCATCAAACTCGGGTACGCCGCATAACAGATGGGCATAGCGATCTTCTCGCTGACCGGCAGCACGCGGGATACGGATCAGGAGCGGATCATCGCGCCCTATCAGGCCGTCCAACAGGGTCTGTAGCTCATCAGCGCTGTCAAAGGTGGTCATGCGGCCGGTATTGATGCGAATCTCGTTCACGGTGAGTGCGCCGCGCAACATCAGCACGCAGAGCACAGCCCGCTCTTTCGTTGACAGGCCGAGCTTGCGCGAGAGGTGGTGCTCAAAGCGATCCGCCCGCCCGTCCATGCGCGCGGTAACCAGCCCTTCGGCACGCAGCCCGTTGACCACACCGCCTGTTTCACTTTCGCTCAGGTTCATCACCGGTACCCGGCTGCTCTTCTGATTGCAGGCGGCAGTCAGGGCCTTGAGTGTCAGCGGATAATAATCCGGCGTGGTCATCTGCTTTTCCATCAAACAACCGAGCACCCGCGCTTCCAGCGCCGACAACATCCCTGTAACCGGTTCATCCATGAGCCACTCCTATTTCCTGCGTTTTTTCTTCTTTTTGCCGGCACCGCTGAGCCAGGCTTCCTGCTCAGCCACCAAATCCTGCAACTCTTTTGCCGCTCTCTCCGGCGTCCGGATCACATCGGCATAGCCTTCCTTGCTGACATTCATCACTTCAATCGGCTTGGCAATGAAATCCTCAATTGCCTCTAGCAGCGGCTTCTCCTCACTGCTGCAAAAGGAGATCGCATCACCCAGCTTCATCCCGCGCCCGGTACGACCCACGCGGTGCACATAGTTCTCCGGCTTCTCCGGCAGATCATAATTGATGACAAAATCGACATCGGGCACGTCAATACCGCGCGCACTGACATCGGTGGCAATCAGCACACGGCAATCACCTTTTCTGAACGCCTGCATCGCGGTAGCCCGCTCGTCCTGATCTTTATCGCCATGAATACTCACCGTATCAAAGCCTGCGCGCGCCATCGCCCTGACCACGCGCTCGGCGCGCACACGGGTGCGCACAAAGACAATCACCTTGCCCTCGGGATGATCCTGCAGAAAGCGATCGAGAAAAAAGCGTTTGTCATCCATCTCGACGAACATGACAAAGTGACTGACATTTTTGGCAATGCGATCTTCCGGCGACACCTGAATACGGATCGCTTCACTCTTCACCTGCGAATAGGCCAGCTTCTTGATCTCATCATTGATGGTGGCAGAGAAGAACAGCGTCTGATGCTTTTTCTTCAGCATCTTCTTGATATAGCGGATATCCTCAATAAAACCGAGATCCAGCATGTGATCGGCTTCATCGAGTACCAGTGTGGAAACACCTTCGAGCCTGATCGCCTGCTGATTGATCAGATCGAACATACGGCCGGGCGTGGCGATCAGCACATCAATGCCATCCTGCAGCTTGGCAATCTGCCGCTCCTGCTCCACACCGCCGTGCAGTGTAAACACCTTCACGCGCGTGTGATTGGCAAGGCTTTCAAACACCTTGCCGATCTGCAGCGCCAGCTCACGGGTCGGCACCATAACAATACATTTGATGCCATAGGATTGGCTGTTGGTTTTGAAACGGTGGATTTTATCAATGACCGGGATGGCAAAGGCGGCGGTTTTACCCGTACCTGTCTGGGCAATCGCCAGCACATCCTCGCCCTCCATAATCGACGGGATCGCCTTGAACTGGATATCGGTCGTACGCTTAAAGCCCAACGCACGCAGATTCTTTTTCAGATCTGCACAAATATAGTATCGGTCGAATTTCATGGTTTCACTCTTGTCGCACGTTTCCAGATGTCCGGCATGACCTCAATCGCCTGCTCACCATTGCTGAACCATAGCTGCCCATCCTGGATCGTGCACTGCAATCGCATCGCCCGCTGCGCCATCTGTCCGAGCAAGGCTACGCTTTCATCGGGAATATTCACTACCCCGAGATTATCAAATCGCTCCAGCTTGTTGCGCTGCTGCTCCCACCACACCTCGCTGCTGCGCTGCTGATAGGTATAAATCACCACCTCCCGGGCTCTCCCGCAGGCCTTGCGGATGCGCTTCTCATCCGGCTGTCCCAGATCAATCCACAGCTCAATCTCGTCACTCATACTCTTCTGCCAGATTTCCGGCTCATCTTCCGAACTCAAGCCCCTGGTAAACTGCAACGATTCGCTGGCATTAAGTGCAAACGCCAGCAGACGCACCATCATCCGCTCATCATTTTCGGACGGATGCCGCGCCATGGTCAGCTGATGGTCCTGATAGTAGTTCCGATCCATATCGGTAATCTGTAATTCTGCTTTGAAAATAGTTGATTTGATGGCCATGAGAGAGCTTATATGACACATCAACGCATCCGGCAAGCACAAGCTTTTCGATTATGCCCGATACTCAAGCAGTGCCGCATCAAACGAGGCATCCGCTGGAAACTTTAATCGCCCGGGAGTGCCACCCCGCCACTGAGCTGTTGCCACTGCTGCTGCGAAATTTTCCGGGCCTTACCGAATCCGCCCACCCAGTTGATTACTGCCGGAGTAAACTCGAACAGGTGGAAATCGGCAAATGAGAACAGCTGCTCCGCTTCAGGGATATGCTTCAGATAAGCCGATCTGGCTGTGGCCAGTTGTTCATCCGGCACGCGTCGCACATCGCCCTGCAGACTCAGCCGGGCCAGAGCAAGCGGCGAGTGTGACCCGCTTTCAGCTGTGCAGATCATCAGGCCGATCTGCGGGTGTTGCTCAATATTCGCCGTATGTCTGGCCAGTCCGGAGAGATGCAATAAAATCAAACCGCGATGAAGAGCATAGGGAGCCATCGATGTTTCGGGGCCGTCTCTCCCCTCTGTCGCCAAAAAGCTGATACGGCTTTTCTGCAACAGCTCACCAACGCCCTGTTGCCAACTATCACTCATCGCTCATCCCACCGGACAAGTGATATTCATTTATCGCAGCCTTGCCATGACCGCCTGTCATGCTGCATCCGGATGCAGGATTGCATCGGCAATCACATGACTCAATTGACCCAGCAGATCGCTCATGGCTGCGACAATGGCATCATAATCTGATGCACCGGCAACAGGCTGGCTGCTCAAATCCGAGCTCCGCCCTGTCAGCAGCTTTCCCGAAGGATCAAGAATATGCCATACGGCCGAGAGCCGGACCACACCATCCGGAAATCGTTCAAAGCGGGTAATCTCAATTTCGATATTCAACTCCGGCGACAGATCCGAATCTGCAGCAATCACCGAAAAACCTGCGGATTCGAGCAGCTGCGACAGATTCCTGTTCATCACCTGCCGGATATTCTTTTCCGGATTGCCGCCCCAGCGGTCATACTCCGCCAGCTTCAGCTCATTGCTGGTGCTGCGGGTAACGATGCTGGCTCTGTCCAGATACTGCGGCAAACGCAGCAGCGAGATGCCGATACGCTTGCCGGGAGCATGGTCGGTCTGAGCAGGGGCTTCCGCCCTGATGACCGGATTGAGCACATAATAACGTGTCACCGGTGACACGCTGCATGCCGCGCACAACAGCGCCGTCAGGCCCGGCACCAGAAATTTCAGCACAGCTATCGCCCTCATCATTTACCTCCCGGTTTCGGCTTGCCGGTAATGACAGACTCGGGATTTCGTTCCAGCATATCAACCAGCGCACGAATGGAGCGGGCGGCCTCGCCCACCTCTTCAGTCATTCGGACAGCAGGCGAACCGGATTTCAGCTGCCTGTTCAACAACTCCAGTGTTTTTCTGGCTTTGCGCAGCGTCTGATCCACATTGGTCGCAACAGGTTCGGCATGCTGATCCAGTGTGGTGAGCAGATGATGCAACGCGCGCAGTGATTGCTTCAGTTCATTCGAAATCCCGTCAATATCGACCCGATCCAGTTTGGCCAGTGTGTTTTGTATTGATGTCCTCATGCGGTCAAAGTTGCCGGGGATGGTAGGCAGTTCGAGGAAGCTGATGCTCTTGTCCGCGCGCAAATGTACGGGCGTGCCCGGATGCATATCCAACTCCACAAAGAGCTTGCCGGTCAGCAGACTACCCATGCGCAATTGCGCCCTGAGCCCCTTGGCAATCAATTGATCCAGCAATTTTTTCGAATCAGTACCGGCACTGATACCACTTTCACGCATGCGTTTGAAAGATATCTCCAGCAATACCGGGATACGAAAGCTGGTGTCTTTCTGATTGAACTCCAGCCGCAGCTCGGATACCGAACCGATCGTGATCCCCTTGAACTCTACCGGTGCACCAACCGCCAGGCCGCGCACCGAGTTGTCGAAATAGGCAATAAATGTTTCGCCATTGGTATAGACCTTCGAGGCAATGTCCTGGTGATTATGGAACAGCGTGAACCGCTGATCTTTTGCGACAGGATCACGTTGCTCCAGCGTATCGGCTGTTTCAAAGGCAACACCGCCTAGCAACAGACTTTTCATCGATTCGACATGAATATTAACGCCGTTGGCTCCAAGCGACACATCCAGGCCGCCGACATTCCAGAAGTGCGAATTACTGTGTACCAGCCCATCGAACGGTGACTTGATAAACAGGTAAACCAAGATGTTTTTCTTGTCCTTTGTCAGTTCATAGCCCAGCACCTCACCGGCCTGCAAACCCTGGTAGTAGACAGGAGAACCGACATCCAGAGAACCGAGCCTGTCGGCAACCAGGGTGATCTCCGTGCCCTTCTCCCCCGGCATCACTCTCGGAGGCTGATCCAGACCGGCAAATACGCTGGCGGCGGGGCCATCACCGGGCTCCAGTGCGACATAGACTCCGGAGACAAGCGTGCTCAGGCCGGATATACCACTCATCCCCAGACGGGGTTTGACAACCCAGAAGCGAGTTCCCTTATGTAGCAGAGTTTCTGCACCTTTGGATATTTTCGCTTTAAGCTCCACCTGCGAGAAGTCATCGCTCAGGCGCACCGACTCGACAACGCCCACATCCAGATCCCTGTATTTAACCCGGGTCTTGCCGGCCTCAATACCCTCTGCCGATTTGAAGGTAATGGAGATTTCCGGCTCCTGCTCGGCAAGCGTCTTGACGATGAGCCAGCCGCCGATCACGGCGGTGATGATCGGAATCAGCCAGACCAGTGAGATCCGCGGCGATGATTTAATCTCCGGGCTGGCAAGAGTGCCTTTGCCGCCATCCGTTTGTTGCTCACTCATTGCCCCTCTTCCTCCTGATCCCAGATCAGACGCGGGTCAAAACTGCCGGCGGCAAAAATCGTGGTGACCACAACAGCTGCGAAAAATATTGCACCGACCTCCGGTCTGACCGAAGCCAGCGTACCCATGTTAACAAGCCCGGTCAGCAGGGCAATCAGAAAAATATCGACCATCGACCAGGCACCAACCAGTTCGGTGATGCGATAGAGCACCGAGCGATCGCGCAGTCGCCAGCGGGATTTCCGCCTGACCGTGATCAACAGAAAGACAAGGACTACCAGCTTCAGCACCGGGATCAGAATACTGGCAATCAACACAATCATGCCCAGCGGCCACATGCCGCCGTCAATCAGCTGAATCACCCCACCCAGAATCGTGCTCGGTTCGCCCCTGCCAAAATGAATAACGGTCATCACCGGATAGAGATTGGCAGGAATCAGCAGTAAACAGGCCGATATCACCCACGCCCATGTTCTGCTGATGCTGTTTACCTTGCGCAGGTGCAGGCGTGTGCTGCAACGCGGACAGCAGGCATCACTCTCACGTGCGACGTCGGCAGGAACCAGCAGGGCACAGGTATGGCAATGGATCAGATTCTTCTGCACAGCCGTCATCCCCGCCTGCAGATGCTCCGGAGCCGGTCGGGAAAAGGGCCACAGCGCCGCCGCATCAAAGTTGGCATATGCCGCAGAGGTCAGGGCAATCAGTGCAATAAAGGCAAAAAAGCCTGTTCCGGGAATAATTTCAGCCAAATCCAGCAACTTAACAATGGCGATCAGTACGCCGAGCATCAGCACCTGCAACATACTCCACGGACTCACTCTGCAAACGATGCGATAGACCAGCGCCACTCCCGGCAGGCGAATGGCGAAACGGGCGGGCAACAGCACATAGAGCATGCCGAGCAGTGTCACCAGCGGAAACAGCACACTGGTCAGGAATACCAGCAATCCCAGCTCCCACATCCCCGCCTTGCAGAGCGCCACAGCACCGGTGATCAGCCGGGTACCCTCAATACGCCCCATGACCTCCAGCGACAGAAAAGGGAACGCGTTGGCAATGACAAAACAGCACAATGCCGCAAAGTTCAATGCCAGCGAACGCTCCAGACTATTGGCAACATGACGCCTCAACAGCGTACCACAGCGGCCGCACAGAGCCTTGCTGCCGATTGGCACATCCTCAAGTTGATAGACCAGATCGCATCCGTGGCAGGCAAGAACTCCCGGGGCGACGTCTGTAGGTGGCGTATGGCTGCTCATCAACTATAGATAATAGCCAACGCGTGCCCTTCTGCAATGTGGAATAGTCGATCAATCAGGGATTCCCTAATATACGTAACCGGATAGATTCACCGCATGTCGAAACAATCGGTACGTATTGATAAATGGTTATGGGCAGCCCGTTTTTTCAAAACACGCGGTCTGGCCACTGAGATGGTCAGCGGCGGGCATGTGCAGATTAATGGTGATCGGGCCAAAGCATCCCGCGCTGTTCAGGTCGGAGATACACTATCCATTCAACGTGAACAGGAGCTGTTTATCGTAACCGTGACGGGACTGGCGGAAAAACGCGGTTCCGCCACGATCGCACAAACGCTGTATCAGGAAACCGCAGCCAGTGTTGCCGCCCGGGCAACGCAGCAGCAACTGCGCAAACTGCATGCTGCCAGCGCCCCGGCTCCGGAGAGACGCCCGGATAAAAAAGCGCGCCGTCAGATTATCCGTTTCACCAGAAGAGATGATTAAGCAAGCGCTGATTTCGTAAGCAAGTGGAGATAACACGTCTTCCCTTGCGTCCTGATTTTTTTTGCAGGAGGCAATCAATCAGCACCTCCTGCATGACTGCCTTGCAACTGTAACAGGGGCAAGACATATTAATGTCATAAAGCGGACATAATATGCAGGTATGAAATCATATGAATATGATGATACATATTTAAAAAGCGGCACCTTCACTAAATGCTCCGGCTGCCGTGCCCGCATGCTCCAGGAACCCTGGTACTCGAGATATTGTTCCAAATGCAGAAGTCATGTGCAGCCAAGTCCGTGGACGCCATCTCAGCCTCCAGGGTAATACAGCGACGCATCGCTTTAGGGCGATGAATCAGCCTCCGCTGCAAGACCACCTTCTATGGCATGGAATTTTTTCATTTTGGCAAAAACCAGATCGGGATACTTTGTTCTTCCCAGCGAACCGTTATAGGCAGCCAGTGCCCTGTCGAGTGTTTTATAGCGATCCACGTAGTGACGGATAATAGCGCAGCCATAACGGATATTGGTTTCAATATTAAGCAGGTTATCATCCGGTTTTCCCAGCTCTTTTTTCCAGAACGGCATCACCTGCATCAGCCCCACCGCCCCGACATTGCTGACGGCAAAATGGTCAAACTGCGATTCCACTGCAATCACGCCCAGAATCAGTTCGGGAGAGAGCCGGGATTTCCTGGCATAGACATAGACCCAGCGTGCAATTGTTGTCGCTTCCTGCTCATCACCCACCCACGGACGAATAGTGCCGACGATGTCCTTAACCCAAACCGTCTGCTCAAAATCCGTCTTGGCAGGCTCCGGCAGAGGTTCCAGCATCTGACGCAGTCCTTTCTTCTCTTTCGGTAAAATATCCAGCAGCCCGACATTTTTTTCGACCATCTGCCGTACTGCTGTTTGCGCCAGATGCTGCTGATCCTCACTGTTGCTACCCATCCAGGCCGGCACCGTTGCCAGAAAGCCGATCACCAGCACTGCAGCCAGCAATGATTTGGGCGAGATACCGCCCAGCCGCTGCCTCAGTTCATCCGCGTTCAAATAGCGGCTCCCGCCCTGTTTGCCAGCTCCGTCGTAGCCATAGCCACCACATCCGCGATAGCCACCTCGCGTCGATCGCTGCCCCGCCTGCCAAATTCAGCGACGCCCTCTTTCAGGCCGCGATCTCCGATGACAATCTGCAGCGGAATCCCGATCAGTTCGGCATCCTTGAATTTCACACCCGGCCGTTCGTTACGCTCATCCCAGAGCACATCAATACCGGCTGTCTGCAACTGCTTATAGATCTCTCCGGAGGCTTCCAGCACCGCATCGGATTTACCCATGGACACCAGAATCACCGGGAATGGCGCCAGCACGTCAGGCCAGGCAATACCGCCATCATCATGGCACTGCTCTACCACCGCCGCCATCAGCCGCGATACGCCGATGCCGTAGCAACCCATGGTCGCCACTTCACGCTTGCCCTGCTGATTCTGGAATACCACCTCCATCGGTTCGGTATAGCGGCGGCCCAGTGCGAACACCTGACCAACTTCGATACCACGCGACAGTGCAATCGTGCCGCCGCAACGAGGACAACCATCACCGGCACGCGTCTCTCGCAAATCCACCAGCTGAGCACCGCTGATATCACGACCGACATCAACACCGGTCAGATGCAAATCACGCCGGTTGGCACCGGCCACCAGATCAAGCGCATGCTCCAGCCCTGAATCAATATAGAGCGGTGCATTCAGCCCGATCGGCCCGACAAAGCCCGTTACGCCGCCAATGCTTTCGATCTCGGCATCGCTGGCCATCTCCACAGCATCCGCATCCAGTGCATGGATCAGCTTCACCGTCTGCAGCTGGTCATCTCCGCGTACGCACGCTGCAACCACCGCTCCGTCAAACGCACCACCGCTCACGCGGTAGACCAGCGTCTTAAGCAGCTGTGCCGCATCCACACCGGCAAATTCAGCCACCTCTTCCACGCTCGTCAGGCCCGGCGTTTCCAATTCGGCCACAGCCGCCGATGCGGCAACAGGCGCGCTACGTAGCGATATCGCTTTCTCGACATTGGCCGCATATTCACAGCTTTCACAGTGGGCAATCACATCCTCGCCGGAATCGGCCAGCACATGAAACTCATGCGAATCACTGCCGCCGATTGAGCCGGTATCCGCCTCCACCGGCCTGAATCTCAGCCCCAGCCGGTCAAAGATACGCGTATAGGTGTCAAACATATTGCGGTATTCAGCCATCAGACTCTCATCATCGGCATGGAAGGAGTAGGCATCTTTCATGACAAACTCGCGACCGCGCATCAAACCGAAACGCGGACGGATTTCATCACGGAATTTATTCTGTATCTGGTAGAGATTGAGCGGCAACTGCTTGTAAGAGCGCAACTCGCGACTCATCAGGTCGCAGATCACCTCTTCATGCGTCGGGCCGAGACAGGATTGATGGGCATGCCGATCCTCAAAACGCAGCAGTTCCGGTCCGTACTTGGCCAGTCGCCCGGATTTCTCCCACAGCTCAGTCGGCTGCACCATCGGCATCAGCAACTCCTGAGCTCCGGCACGCTCCATCTCCTCGCGGATAATCGCTTCAATCCGGCGCAGCACACGTAGCGCCAGCGGCAGATAATCATAGACGCCGGAAGTGACACGGCGGATATAGCCCGCCCGGAGCAATAACTGGTGTGAAATAACCTCGGCATCAGCCGGAACATCCCGCAGGGTGGGTACAAAACAATTCGAATAGCGCATGCCGCAAGCATAACGACAGGCATGCCATTGAGCCAAGCAATCCTGTTTCCGGGGTTATTTCTGTTCCCGTTCTAACACAGGGATTCAGTCGTCCTCGCTGTCTCTTCTGTCCCGGTTGTGATGCTCGTCGGACCTGCGATACTCATGCTCATCGGCATAGCGCTGTTCATCGTGTCGATAAGCGCTCGGTTGACGGCCTTGCCGGGGCGCGGCAGTGCGCTGGTTGCGATCGGCACCAATCATTGCGCCAGCCACTCCGCCTAACACGCCACCAATCATTGCACCTTCAACCGCCTGACCACTCTGCGAGCCGATCACCGCGCCGGTGCCGGCACCAATCAATGCGCCCTGTGTCGTTGTTCGCTGTTGGGCTTGCGTAGCGCATCCTGAAAGCAGGAGTAGCCCCACTGCCGGAATCATCCATGTTCTCATCATGACCTCCTGTGCTTTATGCACACCGCTCGCAGGCCGGCCGCCATCCGGAGAGCGTCACACGACATGCGAGGAGGAAATCTTACAGGTTCAGGCTCACACCTCAACGAAACAGGTTACGCATGCGTGCCGCCATACCCGACTCCAGCCCCATCTGCTTCGGCGAGACTTCATACAACGTGCTCACACCGACCCCTTTGAGCGTCACATTCTTCGGTGCACCAATCAGGATATCGTCGGAATAATCGCGAATCTTGGTATGAATCAGGCCGTACATGATTTCATCAATCAGGATCTGATTGCGACGGGCATGGGTCTGAATCCTCGCCCCCTTGTCCATGGCATGACCGATGTAATCCTTCGGTTTGCCGGGAATCTCCTTCACATAGCCGCAGGTGATACCGATACGATAGTTCAGGGAGCCGACCACTTTTTTCAGCTTCTTCCTGTGCCCTGCAATACTGCGCTTGATCAGCATCGAAGCCATCACCGCATCGATAGCATGCTCAAAGACCACCATCACACCGTCACCAAGGCGCTTGACGATCTGCCCGTTGTGCTGACGCACTGCATCCTCACACAGGTCGCAAAACAACCGGTTACGCATATACCCTTTGGTATGACCCATTGAGCGTTTGTATTCGGTTGAACTCTCCAGGTCGGTAAACATGATACATTTATAGTGGTCTTTGGTGGTGGCGATCACGTGCGAGACTTCGCCGATAATTTTATCCAGATCAACCAGGTTGGTTGCCACGCGGCCGGCAGGCCTTGAGGCCGCCAGTTGCGGCAACACAGTCGCCTCATCAACCATATCCGCAACCGGCTGTTTTCTGGTCTTGCGAGGCGCCGCTGCTTTCTCAGCCGGTGCGGGCCGCCGAAGTGAGACAACCCGTACCTCGTTACTGGTATTCTCCTGCTTTTGCACAGCGCCCATAAGACCTCCGTATTGCCGATAGCGCCGTATAAGGCGCATGCAAGCGGACAAGCCGCTCCTTATGCGTGGCAATAGTGTCGGATCAGGGCATGGGTTCTGTGATCTGAATCGCAAAGCGTTTTCTGCAGTGTCAGGGAAGGTACAATCATTGCAGAAGAAAATGGTCGGGATGAGAGGATTCGAACCTCCGGCCTTACCGTCCCGAACGGTACGCGCTACCAGGCTGCGCCACATCCCGATGATCTGCGTGAACAGCGGCCGGCATATTAAAAGGCAGACCAGTGTCTATCAAGTACGGGATTTCGCCGCTCCCTCAGAGAGCTTATACTCCGGTTTCAGCAGAGACAACGCGTGCTGTGGCAATCACCGCACCCAGCGTACCCACAACACCGCCACCAAACAGCAGCGCCGGCAACAGTACCCACAGATTCAGGTCCACCTGCATGGTGAGCAGCCATGCCGAACTGCCCCAGACAATCGGCCAGAGCAGCAGCCATGCAGCAATACCCGCAGCCGCTCCCAGCACCATACCCTCAAGGATAAACGGCATACGCACAAACCACTCTTTTGCGCCCAACAGGCGCATCAGATGAATCTCGTCCGCCCGCGCCAGTAGTGTCATACGCAAGGTATTGGAGATAATCAGCGCCATGGCCAGAGCCAACACCAAAGAAGCAAATCCAGCCAGCCATGACGCCTGAGATAACCAGTAGTGCGCACGGGCAAGATTGACCTCATCTTCATTCACCCGCCCGCCGAAACGACCGGCTGCATCACGGATATCATCGAAAAGAAAGCGGCTCTGCGCATCGGTAAGCGAGATCTCAAATGTCAACGGCAACCGGTTGGTCAGATCCTGTGCATTAAGAGCCGCATCATGCAACCATGTCTGCATCCAGACGGCAGCTTCAGCCGGTGGAATGCGCCGGACAGCAGCAATTTGCGGAATACTCTGCAACGCCTGCTGCAGCTTGTCGGCTCGTTTGCCACTATCCGCCTGATCTTTTTTAACATCCAGATAGACATGGATATGAATATCCTGCTGCCAACTGCCAACCCACTGGCTGGCTGCCTGCATTCCCAGCCAGATCACACCCACAGCCCACAATGCGATACATACAATCACAACAGCCAGCACCTGATGAACACCAAACGGTGGCAGGTTAAAGCCACCGGGCAGGCGCGGATGCGCCATCTCAGGCACAGTGCCCTGAGTGTTATTAACCACAACGTTTTCTACCCGCCGTTTGGCCATATTTTTACTCGGTGGCGGTTTGAGTCCCGGAATTCTGATCACCAGTCATCTCCTGCCAGCGTACCACCATGCAATTGTACAACCCGACCCGGATGCGATTCGAGCAGATGCAGGTCGTGGGTGGCCATAATCACCGTGGCGCCGGCACGATTGAGATCCATCAAATAGTCCAGCACTCGCCTGGCCGTATCCACATCCAGATTGCCGGTCGGCTCATCAGCCAGAATCAGCGGCGGGTTGGCTGTCATGGCACGCGCAATGGCAACCCGCTGCTGCTCACCGCCGGAAAGTGCTTCCGGATAGGACCACAATCGATCGGCCAGTCCGACATAGGCCAGCACCTTGCGTACGCGGGGAATCAGTCGCTCGGTCTGCCAGCCCTGCACACGCAGCGGCAGGGCCACATTCTCGAAAACGGTACGGGAAAACAGTAACCTGTGATCCTGAAAAATGATGCCCGTGCGCTGCCTGATCTCGCGAATTTTTGCATCATTAGCCTGACGCATATCCAGACCCTGCACGACCAGCGAGCCGGAGCTTGGCCGCACACCGCCATAGAACATGCGCAGCAGCGATGATTTGCCGGCACCACTCTCACCGATCATATAGACAAACTGCCCCTGAGGAATCTCCAAGGTAATGCCGGAGAGTGCCGTTTTCCCGGTCGGATAACGGAGCATCAGCTGTTGCATATGGATCAGGGGCTTTTCGAACGACATAACGCAAACGGTAGCCATGACGCCCGTGCATGTCACCCTGCATCATGTCAACTCTGCCCGGTATCTACCGGCACTGAACCCACGCCTTATATTACACAGCTTCTCGCCACCACGGCTTGCAACCAGCAGTGAACGCTTCAATATGCAGCCATGCTTGTTGTTTGTTCACATTGTCAGCGTTGTTACAGCTTTCCCGCGGATTGTGCGGAAGCTGAGTTCGCCTGTTCTCGCTGTCATCAGCCGCTACGTATTGCGCACCCCGATGCTCCATTTACAACCGGTGCATACACGACCCCGCCGCAGCCAATGCAACGCAGCGATGTTCACCTCTGGCGCTGGTTCATGCTGATATTATTACTGGTTGCCGGGGCAGGTTTCATACTGCAACGGGATGCATGGATGGATAACCGCTGGTTTCGCAGCAGCCTGATGCGTGTCGGCATCGACCTGCCTGCCCGAAGCAAAGACTGGCGCATTGAGCCGGAGAGCATCAAACCTCAGTGGATTACACGTGAGGACGGCAGCCGCATCCTGCTGATTCATGGCAGCATAGAAAACCTGCTTGCTATCGACATGCCGCTACCACGCTTGATGGTGACATTCTTTTCCGCCGGACAACCGGATGAGGCGCTCAGCGCATCAGTGGCACATTTCATCCGCTTACCGCAGCAGGATCATCTGCACGGCTCAGACTTTCTCAATCCGGCACGGGATCTATCCACCGTACCGGCCAACAGCCATCATGCATTTGTCATCCTGATGCAGCATGTACCGGAAAATACGGCGGACTTCACATTATTGCCGACAATGAAGACAGCGAGCGAGCCGGCACCTGGTTAAAGTTGAGCGACAACCTCCTGATCAATCAGCGCCCGCTATTGGGCAGAGCCCCATAACCCGGCCATCAAACCACATACTCCGGCGCTTTACGCCTGCCGACAGCTGGCCTCTATCTCGTCCAGCGTAGAGAGCGCCTCATCAAAATCATAAGCGGAGAGGTGCTGACGCAGCAGCGGCACCAACCGACCTGCATTACAACCGGACAAGGCGTCATCCAGTTCACTAAGCAGATCGACGGCATCTCCGTTGTACTCATTCAGCAACTCGCGCATGCGGGTAATAAGCGGCATGGCATCACCACTCGAGATTGCTCTCGGCCGGGCCTGCCTGTCAGCCAGCCAGGCACCGATACCGGCTATCAACGCGTCAAAAGGTGCATGTAAACGTGCAATCGTGCTCAATCCGTTAGCCGCCTCATCCGGCAGCATCTGCTCCAGCCGCTCCAGCTCGCCATGCAAAGCCGTTGCGCCGATATTACCGCATACGCCCTTGAGCGTATGCAAATGCGCCTGCGCCGCAGCCATATCCCCTGCTCCGAGCAGTTGCTCCAGCGTCTCGAGAGCTGCAGCCTGGGAATTATAAAACTTGCCCAGGATTCCGACATACAGCGACAAATCACCACCGACTCGCATCAGTCCGTCAGCCCCGTCCAGCCCCTCGATCAACGGTACGTCCATCAGCTGGCCTGCCTCGGGCGCACCTGCATTGCCGGCAGCATTCAGGCGTGATGCATCAATCCATCGCAGCAATGTATCATATAGCGTTGCAGGATGAATCGGCTTGGCAATATGGTCGTTCATGCCGGCTTGCAGGCAGCGCTCCCGGTCATCAGCCATCGCATTGGCAGTCATGGCAATAATAGGCAACTCCCTGAAACGTGGATTCTTCCGCAACACACGCGTTGCCTCCAGTCCACCCATCACCGGCATCTGCAGATCCATCAACACACCGTCAAAATCATCATGTTCCAGCGCTTCGATTGCTTCCTGTCCGTTATGCACAACCTGCAGGCTGATCCCGGCGCGCGTCAGCAGACCTTCAGCCACCTCCCGGTTAACTTCGTTATCCTCGGCCAGTAGCAGGCGCACGCCCTGCAAGGCGGAGATACTCTCCGGCGATATCGATTGAGCGAGCCCTGCACCTCTGGTATCCGGATTGAGCGCCTGTTTGGCAGCCTCGCACAAATCCGAGCCTGTCACCGGCTTGAACAGGCGGACATCAATACCCTGATACTGTACTTCGGCATCCCGACCAATCGGCTGCATCAGGATCAACGGCACGTGCGCATCAACCTTGATCCGCTTATCTGCATGAGCTGCAGAAACCAGCTGATGCATGCGCCGAATTGCCGTTTCACTGTTCATATCCGACAGTTTCCAGTCCACCAGAAACAGATCCGGCTTATCCGGCGCCTGCTGCAATGCAGTCAGCGCATCGCTCCCTGTAGGAAACAGCTGCGTATTAAATCCGAGCTCTTCGGCCATGTGTGACATAATCGGACCGGAATGCTGACCACCATCGACAACATATAGCATCTTGCCCTGCCCGAGCTCACTATTGATCGCATTCTCCTCTGATCGGGCAACAGATCCGAATCGGGCCGTAAAATAGAAGCGACTGCCTTCTCCCGGCGTACTCTCCACCCCGATCTCGCCCTGCATCATGGAAACAAGCTGCTTGCAGATCGCCAGACCAAGGCCTGTACCACCGAATTTGCGTGTAATCGATGTATCCGCCTGACTAAACGCATCGAAAATACCTGCTAGCTGCTCCTGCGACATACCGATACCGGTATCACTGACACTAAAGCTCAACTCTGTTTCATGCTCATCCATTGCCAGTATTTTAACCGTCACGATCACTTCGCCCCGGGAGGTGAATTTGATGGCATTATTCACCAGATTCAGCAACACCTGACCCAGACGAACAGGGTCGCCTCGCAACTTCGGCAACTGCGGCGGCACATCAAAAAGGAAATCCAATCCCTTCCTGCCAGCCTCCAGCCCCCCGACTCCGGCAATATTTTTCAGTGTATCATCGAAATCAAACACAACGGTTTCCATATGCATTTTTCCGGCTTCAATCTTGGAAAAATCGAGGATATCATTGATGATAATGAGCAGTGATTTGGAGGCAGCCAGAATTTTGTTTAAATAATCCTGCTGCTGATGGCTCTCCGCCTGCTCTCTGGCCAGATGTGAGAGACCAATAACCGCATTCATCGGCGTGCGGATTTCATGGCTCATATTGGCAAGAAAATCGCTTTTTACCTGCGCTGCCGCCAATGCGCGGTCACGTGCCTCAGCCAGCTGACTTGTACGTCTTGCAACCTCATGTTCCAGCTCATTACCATGCTCTTCCAGCCGGCTATAGGATTGGCGCAAACTGGCCGCCATCTCCTTGATAGAGGTCACCAGCATGCCGATTTCATCATCACTGCGCGTACTGATATGCGGTTCGGCATCAAAGTTGCCGCCAGCCAGCTCATGTGTGAAGTGCACAAGCTTGCGTATCGGATCAGTCCACCTGCGCACCAGCAAAAATACCGCCAGCGCTCCGAGCAGCAGAAACAGCAGCGCAGTGATCGTCGCCTGCATCACCACACTATCGGTTTCCGAATCAATATACTTGCGCGATGCCAGCATACGACTGTGCAAATCATCCAGCGAAAAACCCAGACGCAGTACGCCCCATTGTTTATCCCGAATCCTGATCGGCACAATGGCTTCCATAAATTCATGCCCGCCGAAGCTGTACTCCCGAGTGATCCTGTTCTGCTGCTTCGCGGCAAAGGATGAAATTTCACCCTCTGAAATCGACTCCTGCAGATCTTTGCCGAGATTGTCTCCGAACGCCACGCGTGGCTTATCACCCTTCATCAGTACGACATATTTCAGGTCGTCCATGTCCTTTACAGCATCCTGAATAAACTCGCGCACCAGACTCAAACGAGAGGTGGAAATAAGGTTATCTACATGGCCTGACAGATTTAAAGCAGCCTTGTCTGCCTTTCTGGACATTTCACTTTTGAGAAAATCGATATGCGTGGCAAGCGTATCTTCCATACTCTGCTTGAAGCGGGAGACCTGCAGGACGGTCAGCAACGTCACCAGCATGACGATCATCAGACCCATCGCAGCCATCAACTTCCGGCGCATGCCGTGGCCCGCCACGGTCGGGCTGGATAAACTCTCGTTCGGTGAAATACGCTCATTCATGGCCAGATGAACACCTCGTTGCAAACTATTGATGCTTAGCCTCTCGATTCTTTAGGCTGCTTACAAGTCCTCTGTTGTTGTCGCTGCCATGCAAAGCGTTGCAAACCGGTAGCGGCGGCCGCAGAAAAACAGGCCCGCCAGTAAGTATACCTGACCCCGAACAGGCATACAGAGTGCGATAAAAAAAAGCGGGCGAATAGATATTGACATGGAAGAAGCCCTCCCTATAGTTCGGCCTCCTTAACGCGGGGTGGAGCAGTGGTAGCTCGTCGGGCTCATAACCCGAAGGTCGTCAGTTCAAATCTGGCCCCCGCAACCAAACACAAGGCCCGTAAGTTCGATTCTATTAATCACTTACGGGCTTTTTATTTACACCCTGACGCGGGGTGGAGCAGTGGTAGCTCGTCGGGCTCATAACCCGAAGGTCGTCGGTTCAAATCCGGCCCCCGCAACCAAACAATAAAGGGCTCGCAGCTAATCACTGCGAGCCCTTTATTCTTTTTTGTCACACCCCGCACAACTGCGTGGTCGGACAAAGTCGGAAAGTGGTAGTAATCAAACTGCTGAATTGAGGCACTCATTTTTCGACACACGTCGAACCATACCTATATATATATCGAACACTTCTACAACCATAGCCATCACAGGCTGATCACTGAATGCAGCTATTGACCATAAGATTGTTCTGCAACAAACTGAATTTCAAACCGAAGGCGAGGTGTCTGCCCCCTGATAACCCAGCTTCATTGAAATTTCCCGGCCGGAAGCCAGCAACGGCTCGATCCACTCGTCCCGGCGACGCTCACGCGGTGCGGAAATCGACAGACCGGCCACGGCATTCCCACCAGCATCTCTCACCAACACGCCAATACAGCCAACACCAAGCTCGGCCTCCTCATCATCAAAGGCGTAGCCCTGCCCGGCGACCAGGCGAACGACATCACACAACTGTCGAGCATTGGTAATCGTGTTGGCTGTGTAGGCCGGCAACCCGGTGCGCCGGGCATAATCCATACACCCCTCCGGCACACCTTCGCCCAGCATCAGCTTACCGACCGCCGTGACATGCAGCGGCGCCCTGCTGCCGATCACCTGTTCCACACGCATCAAGCGGTTGGAAATCACCCGCTCCACATACACCACTTCGTCACTTTCCCTGAGCGTCAGGTTCACCGTCTCGCCTGTGAGGTCGCGCAGCGCGGTCATCACCGGCAAAGCCAGCTGCCGCAAATCAATCTCTCGGGCGGCATGAGATGCATAGCGCAACAGACCGCTACCCAGTCGGTAGCCACCATCGGCATCGCGCGCTACCCAGCCGTGCTGCTGCAGCGAAGCCAGAATGCGGTGTGCCGTGGAGCTGTGCAACCCGGCATCGACGGCCAGGACCTTGAGACCGGCATGGCCGTGCTGCGCCAACCCCTGCAACAGAGCAACCATGCGATCAATGACTTGTATATTCGATTCGTTACGCATGGCGACACACTAAACATTTCACATTATGAAATCAATTCTGTATTGCGTAATAAAAAGGCTGCCAGTAATGTGCTGCCATCGGGCATAAGAAGTGCCTGCACATATTCACTTATCGACCAGGAGAGCCGCCATGAACGCACCCGCCTTTTGCCAGGGAATTCAACATTACGGAGAGAAGTGGCCAGACTTCGACCAACATGCAGCCAGTGCGGTGATCGCTGAGGGCCAGAGCTCAATTGCCGATGCCACGACCGACACCGCCGCCTACCAGACCCTGCTGGCGGCCGATGCACTGCGCTACCTGACCCTGCAGGTCACCGGCTCCAAAGGCTCCGGCCATCCCGGCGGCTTTGCCTCCAGCGCCGAAGCACATGCCTCGCTGATGATGCAGGGGCACACCAACATCGTCACCGAGGTAGGACATCACGCCCCGGGCTTCTATTCCTCGATGTTCCTGGATTCCTCGCTGGAGGAGATGGGCATCCATACCATGGATGACATGATGGCCCGCTTCCGCGAGCGCCACGGCCTGCTCGGCCACCTGTCCGGCGCCATCCCCGGCCTGCTGGCTCCCGCCGGCCCGCTCGGCCAGGGACAGCACTTCGCCATGGCCGGCGCCCTGCTGTACCCGGGCAAGCTGTTCCCTGTCACCATCGGTGACGGCGGCATGGGCGAGCCCTACGTGCTGAACAGCATGATGCATTTCAACACCGCATTCCCCGCGGTCACCAACTTCCTGCCCGTGCTGATCTGGAACGGCTATTCGCAGGAGCATCACTCGATGGTCTCGCGCATGAGCAACGACGAGATGATCGCCTACTGGAAGGGTCACGGTTTCAGGGAGGTCGTGCTGATCGATGCGAAGGACTTCGACGACAGTGGCCAGGATCAGCCCTATGTCGACAGCACCCGTTTTTCACACTCCCGCCGCCTTGCCTTCACCTCTGCAGTCCTGCAGGGCATCGACCGCGCGGCAAACTCGGCACTCGGCGGCACACTAACCGTATTCATCATCAAACAGCTCAAGGGTGCCGGCGTGCACACCGTCGGCGCCAAGTCACACAACCTGTATCCCCAGGACACGCTGGACCAGCCGCACATTATCGATGGTCTGAAGCGGCGTGCCCTGCCGCCGGAGGCCTGGCAGATCGTGCGCGACAATCTGTCGCGCGCCGGGGGTGGTCCGGCCGCCAAGACCGTGGTAACAGAAAGTGAGCTTGCGATCGCCCCGATGCCGCAGCTGGCCATGCAGGAGTTCACCCCAGCGGACAAGGCCGTGCCTGCCACAGCCATGGGCGCGCTGGTCGCACAGATGGGCCAGGCCGACCCGCGCTTCGTGGTCACCAATGCCGATGGCAACGAGGCCTCGGCGATGAAGAACATCAACGATGCACTGAAGATCCGCCATCCATCGACCGACCCGTTGTACAACCAGCAGCCCGACGGCCAGGTCTACGAGCCGCTCAACGAAGATGCCTGCGCGGGCCTTGCCGCCGGCCTGGCTTTGTTCGGTTCACGTGCCCTGTGGCTCTCCTACGAGTCATTCGCCATCAACGGCTGGCCGGTCGTGCAGACCGTCACCCAGGCGATGGCCGAGCTACGCCGCAAGACCCCGTCCATCGTCTGCATGTTCACTGCAGGAGCGCTGGAGCAGGGTCGCAACGGCTGGACCCACCAGCGTCCGGAGATCGAGAACCTGTTCTCGGCGATGATGCGCAACGGCAACGTCTTCCCGCTGTTCCCCTGCGATGCCAACTGCATTCAGGCGGCCTACGAATACGCTACCGATAGCATCAACAAAGGCATGGTGATTATTGCTTCGAAGAGCCCGCTGCCGGTCTACCTGGACCTGGCAAGCTCGAAGAAGGCTATCAAGGAGGGTGCGGCCACGTTGTACGAAAGCTGCTCAGGCGAGCACGGCACAGTGGTGTTCGCGGTTACCGGCGACATGGTGCTACTGCCGGTGTTCGCCGCGAAGGATCTGCTGGAAGCCGAGGGCTACCGCGTGCGCATTGTCGCCGTGGTCAACCCACGCGCACTGTATCGTCCGGGTGACGTGGCCTGGGACACTGTGTCGCAACCGGACAATGGATTTATGGACGATGATCACTTCAACGCCCTGTTCGACGGCGATGCACTGATCGCGGTCAGCGGCGGCCCATCCGCCTCGCTTGAACCGGTGCTGTTGCGTACGCGTGCCCCGAAGCGCGATACCTTCTGCTGGAAGCGCGGTGAAACCACCGCCTCAGCCGACGAGATCATGGCCTTCAACGGCATTACCTCCGATGCCATGGTGGCACGCGCCAAAGGTCTGCTGTGAACCGACTGACCAAAATCATCGCCATTGATGACGACCCGACCGGGTCGCAGACGGTTCACGGTTGCCTGCTGCTGACTCGCTGGGACGTGCCGACGCTGCGTACGGCACTGTGTGATGACTCGCCACTTTTCTTCGTGCTGGGAAACACGCGCGGCATGTCGGCCGAACGCGCTGCCGAAGTGACGCGCGAGATCTGCGTGAACCTGAAGCAGGCACTGCAGCAGCTGGAGGAAGAGGGCCGAGGCGTGAACCCGATCCTGGTCAGCCGTTCAGATTCCACGCTGCGCGGCCACTACCCGGTGGAAACCGACATCATCGCCGATGAGCTCGGGCCGTTCGATGCGCATTTCCTGGTTCCCGCCTTCTTCGAGGGCGGCCGCATCACGCGCGATAGCACCCACTACGTGGTGCAGAACGGCACCCCGGTGCCGGCACACGAAACCGAGTTCGCCAGAGACTCGGTATTCGGCTACAAACACAGCCACCTGCCCGATTATGTGCAGGAAAAAACCGCCGGACGCATCGCCACCGAACAGGTCGAGCGCTTCACGCTGGACGATCTGCGCGGCGACGTAAGCGAACGCCTGATGGCTCTGCATGGCAATGTCTGCGGCGTGGTGGACGCCGAGCAACAGGATGACCTTGATCGTTTCGCCGCCCAGGTGCAGGCCGCAGCAGCACAGGGCAAGCGCTTCCTGTTCCGCAGCGCAGCCAGCCTGCTGACCTCGCTGGCCGCACTCGGCCCGCAACCGGTGGATGCACAGCATATGGCGCGCTACGTGCGCAAAGGCAAACCCGGCGCCGTGCTGGTCGGTTCGCACGTGAAGAAGACCACCGCGCAGCTTGCCGCGCTGCTCAAGGAAGCGGGCATCCGCGGCATCGAGGTGGACGTGGAGCGCATCGAAGCCGATCGTGATGGACTGCTGGCCGATGTCGTTGCAAGCGCTGCCGGCGCACACGCCGACGGCGACACCCCGGCGATCTACACCAGTCGCGTGGAGAAGGTCTTCCCCGATCAGGCCGCCCGTCTGGCTTTCGGCGAAGCCGTCTCGGCCCTGCTGATGGATATCGTGCGCCGGTTGCCGGAAGAGATCGGCTTTCTGATCAGCAAAGGTGGTATAACCTCAAACGACGTGCTGAGTTCGGGTCTGGCACTGGGCACCTCGCGCGTACTCGGCCAGGTACTGGCCGGCTGCTCTGTAGTGCGCTGCCCGGACGATCATCCGCGCTATCCCGGCCTGCCAGTGGTCATCTTCCCCGGCAACGTCGGCGACGACTCTGCGCTGACCACCGTGTACCGCCGCCTGTCGGGCATGGGTGACTGATGCCGAGACGCGGCATTCCAAAGCAGAGCGCTGACGAGCTGGTAAGACAACTGCTCGAACTGCTGCCGGATGAAAGCGTGCTGTTCGGCGAAGAAGACCAGCACCCCTACGAATGCGACGGCCTGTCGGCTTACCGGCAAATGCCGCGCGTGACGGTACTGCCGGAAAACGTTGAACAGGTGCAGGCTGTCATGCGCCTGTGCCACCGCATGCAGGTACCTGTGGTGGCGCGCGGTGCCGGTACAGGGCTCTCCGGCGGTGCTCTGCCGAATCCGGACGGCGTGCTGCTCAGCCTGGCCAAGCTGCACAACATTCTCGACATCGACCCGATCGGTCGCATCGCCCGCGTGCAACCCGGGGTGCGCAATCTTGCTATCTCCGAGGCTGCCGTCCCTTTCGGACTGTACTATGCGCCCGACCCGTCGTCACAAATCGCCTGTACTATCGGAGGCAACGTAGCGGAGAATTCCGGCGGCGTGCACTGCCTGAAATATGGTCTGACTGTGCACAACATTTTGAAGATCAAGCTGGTTACCCCAGAAGGTGAACTACTGTGCGTGGGCAGTGAGGCGCTGGATAGCGCCGGCTTTGATCTGGCAGCACTGATGACTGGCTCGGAGGGTATGCTCGGGGTGTTCGTCGAGGCCAGCGTGCGCCTGCTGCCGCGCCCGGAATGCGTCCGCCTGCTACTGGCTGCCTTCGACGATGTGGAAAAGGCCGGTGCGGCGGTGGGCGACATCATCGCCGCCGGTATCATCCCGGGTGGGCTGGAGATGATGGATCGGATGTCAATTAACGCCGCCGAAGACTTCGTGCATGCAGGCTACCCTCGCGATGCCGCGGCCATCCTGCTCTGCGAGCTGGACGGCATGCGCCAGGAAGTGGACGAGCAGGCCGAGCAGGCCGCGGACATCCTGCACCGCGCCGGCGCCACCGAGGTGCGCATAACCCGCGACGAGGCCGAACGCACACTGCTGTGGAAGGGGCGCAAATCCGCCTTCCCGGCCGTCGGCCGGCTTGCCCCCGACTACTACTGCATGGACGGCACCATCCCGCGCCGCCACCTGCCCAAGGTACTGCGCCGCATCGGCGAGCTCTCGAAGGAGTTCGGCCTGCCGGTGGCCAACGTGTTTCACGCCGGAGATGGCAACCTGCACCCGTTGATCCTGTACGATGCAAACATCTCCGACGAACTGGCCCGCGCCGAGACCTTCGGCGGAAAGATTCTCGAGCTATGCGTAGAGGTGGGCGGCAGCATCACCGGCGAACACGGCGTGGGCATGGAGAAGATCGACCAGATGTGCGTGCAATTCGAAAGCGCCGAACTCAGTCAGTTCCACGCCATCAAGCACGCCTTCGATCCCGACGCGCTGCTCAACCCGGGCAAGGCGGTGCCGACCCTGCACCGTTGTGCCGAGTTCGGCGCCATGCACGTGCACGCAGGGCAACTCCCATTCCCCGAACTGGAGCGCTTCTGATGCAGGCGGATCGCAGCAACGAACTTCGTGAACATGTGGCCGAGGCTTATGCGAGACAGACCCCGCTGTGCATCACGAGTAGCGGCAGCAAGGCCGGCCTCGGCCGGCCGGTCAATGCAGCCCAGCTCGAGGTAGCAGCACACCGCGGGGTGACCCACCATGAGCCGACTGAACTGGTGCTGACCGCACGCGCCGGCACCCCACTGGCCGAGATCGAACAACTGCTGGCCGCACACGACCAGATGCTGCCCTTCGAACCTCCACACCTGGGTGAATCCGCAACACTGGGTGGCAGCATTGCCTGCAACCTGTCCGGCCCTCGCCGGCCTTACACCGGGGCTGTGCGCGACTTCGTGCTGGGCTGTCGCATCATTAACGGCAAGGGCGAGGTGCTGCATTTCGGCGGCGAGGTAATGAAGAATGTCGCCGGCTACGATGCCTCGCGCCTGATGGCCGGCGCTCAGGGCACGCTGGGCGTACTGCTCGACATCAGCCTGAAGGTGCTTCCCGTACCGGCCTGCGAGATGACCATGGTGTGCTCGTGCAGTGCCGCTGAGGCCTTGCAGCAAATGAACCGGCTGGCCGGCCAACCACTGCCATTGTCCGCCTCGGCCTGGGTGGAGGGCGTGTTGTACCTGCGCTTTTCCGGCAGCGACAGCGCCATGCTCGCCATCCCCGGGCGCGTACCCGGCGAGGTGCTGGGCAACGCGGAGGCACGCAGCTTCTGGCTCGAACTGCGTGAGCGGCAACTGCCCTTCTTCATGGCCAGCGGTGTGTGGCGCATCGCCCTGCCGCAGGCGGCGGCACAGCCCTCCATCGCCGGGCGCTGGCTGCTCGAATGGGGCGGAGCACAACGCTGGCTACACAGCGATGCCCCGGTGGATAAGGTCCAGACCGCGGCCGCAGCACTCGGCGGCCATGCCACGCTGCTGCGCCGCGGGGAACATCCCCGCGCCCTGTTGCACCCGCTTGCGCCGGAGCTGATGCACGTGCACCGGCGGCTGAAACAGGCATTCGACCCGGCCGGCATCCTCAATCCCGGCCGCCTGTACGAGGGGCTGTAATGCAGACCCGGATCAGCGATGCCTTTCGTGACACGCCCGAGGGGCTCGAGGCCGATGCCATCCTGCGCTCCTGCGTGCACTGCGGCTTCTGCACCGCCACCTGTCCGACCTACCAGTTGCTGGGTGACGAGCTCGACGGGCCGCGTGGCCGCATCTACCTGATCAAGCAGGTGCTGGAGGGCGGACAGGCAAGCGAGAAGACGCAGGCCCACCTGGATCGCTGCCTGACCTGCCGGGCCTGCGAAACCACATGCCCGTCGGGCGTGCAATACGGCCATCTGGTGGATATCGGGCGCACGCTGGTCGACCGGCAGGTCGGCCGACCTATGGGTGAACGCCTGCTGCGTTGGGGATTGCGCAGGCTGGTGGCACACCGGGAACGCTTTGCCGCACTGCTCGCCGCTGGCCGCCTGTTCCGCCCCTTTCTGCCAGCCAGATGGCGCGCCCACTTGCCGGTACGGCAGGTCGCCGGCTCCTGGCCGGAAATCCGGCATGCACGCCGCATGCTGGTGCTGCAGGGCTGCGTACAGCCGTCGGCCACCCCGTTGACCAATGCCGCGGCGGCACGTGTACTCGACCGTTTGGGCATCTCGCTGCTCGCCGCCGACGAGGCCGGCTGTTGCGGTGCAATCAGCCAGCACCTCGGGGCTACTGAGGAGGCGCGTGGCGCAGCACGGCGGAACATCGATGCCTGGTGGCCGCACATCGAGCAGGGCGCGGAGGCCATCATCTCCACGGCCAGCGGTTGCGGCGTACTGCTCAAGGACTATGACCACCTGCTGCGCGACGATCCGGCGTATGCAGATAAGGCCCGGCATGTGGCGCAAATGAGCCGCGATCTGATCGAGGTCCTACAGCAGGAGGATATCGACCAACTGCGCGCTGACAGAGCGGATTCCATCGCCGTGCATGCACCGTGCACCCTGCAGCACGGCCAGCAGCTACCAGGGGCCGTCGAGGCACTACTGGAAAAGGCCGGCTTCCGGCTGACCGAGGTACCCGATGCACACCTGTGCTGTGGCTCGGCTGGCACTTACTCCCTGCTGCAGCCGGAGCTTTCAGGCAAACTTCTGGAGCAGAAGCTCGCCGCACTAAACAGCGGTGCACCGGAGTACATCGTCACCGCCAACATCGGATGCCAGATGCATCTGGCCAGCCGCTCTGTACGTCCCGTGCTGCACTGGATCGAATTACTGGATCGTGTATGAGGCTTGCAGGCGCAAGCACGTTCAAGCTGAAGCTTGTCAGACCCGGCCGCCGCAACCAAACATAAGGCCCTGACGCACTGCGTTCAGGGCCTTTTTTATTGTTTAAAATCGTAGACAACAACCGACATATCACCCCCGGCAGCACCGATGCGCGGTATTGCGCCAGCACCGGTTTATCATACTGGTTGTATCTGTGGAGAGTGCCTGCTAGAAAGCGCGCCCCACAGAAAACCGGGCGATTAGCTCAGCGGGAGAGCACTGCCTTCACACGGCAGGGGTCGCAGGTTCGAACCCTGCATCGCCCACCATACATATTGATAAAGACTAAACGTTAAGGCTGCCAATATTGGCAGCTTTTTCTTTTTCCCGGCACTTCCCGACCACCAGGTCATGCCTCAGACCTGTTCAGGCAACATTGCAGCCTCTCCGCCAGATTTTGCAACTGCGTCAGAGCCAACTCATACTCACTTTCTAACCGACCATACTCCGTCGCCATCTCTTCGTGCCGGACAGCAGCCTTATGGTAGATCCGTTCCAACTCTGCGACACGCTCTCCATCACCCCCGGCAGATAGTGATGCAAAGCTGCGGGCAAGCTTCTCAAGCAGCTGTTTATGATCCATCACCATGCCATGAAACTGATCCAGCTTGGCACGATGCCCCGGCAAGGCTGCCTCCAGTTCAAAGATAATACCCACGACCTTGTGTTCGCAGGATTGCCAATGCTGTAAATCATCCAGCCACGCCTGATGCTCGCTATACCATCGCTCGAAATCTTTCTCGCACGCTGTCAGGTTTATTTCACTTCCATCACTCATTTGTTGCTCCCGGCTTCCTGACCAAAGCCTCTTCCAACGCCAACACATGCCGTATCGATGTCAGGACCGTATCCGGATTCAGGCTGATGGAATCGATACCGATACTCACCAAAAATTCGGCCATCTCCGGATAATCTGACGGTGCCTGGCCGCAGATGCCGGAGTGCCTGCCGTTACGTTTGGCTCCCTCCACGGCCATACGGATCATGCTCAGTACACCTGCGTCCCGCTCATCAAAATCAAAAGCAACGATCTCCGAATCGCGATCCACGCCCAGTGTCAGCTGGGTCAGATCATTGGAGCCGATGGAGATGCCGTCGAACAGTTCTGTAAAGGCGTCAATCTGAATCACATTGTTGGGGATCTCGCACATCACATAGACCTCCAGCCCGTTCTCGCCGCGCGTTAAACCGTGCGCCGCCATCGCAGCGAGTACCCGCTCCCCCTCCTCCACCCTGCGGCAGAAGGGAATCATCAGCTTGACGTTGCCAAAGCCCATCTCATCACGCACCCGCTTCATCGCGGCACACTCCAGTGCAAAGCCATCGGCATAGGCCGGGTGCACATAGCGGGAGGCTCCACGGAACCCGATCATCGGGTTATCTTCCTGCGGCTCAAATCCGCTGCCTCCCAGCAGCGTGGCATACTCATTACTCTTGAAGTCGGACATGCGCACGATACAGGGGCTGGGGTAAACCGATGCGGCAATCGTTGCCACGCCCTCGGAGAGGGTACGGACAAAGAAGTCCTCTGGAGAGTCAAAAGGTGTACTCATGGCAGCGATCTGCCGGCGCGTGGCATCATCCAGCTGCTCAGGATGGCAGATCGCCATCGGGTGAGCCTTGATAAACTGGTTGATAATGAACTCAAGACGGGCCAGACCGACCCCGTCCACAGGCAGCGAAGCAAAGCTGAATGCCCTGTCCGGATCACCCAGATTCATCATGATCTGCGTATGCGGATGACCCAGCCCCCCCAGATCCGTCTGTTCAATGGTAAAGGGTAACTCGCCTGCATAAACTACACCCGTCTCGCCCTCAGCGCAGCAGATGGTGACATCCTGCCCGTCGGACAGCGACTCTGTCGCATTGCCCACGCCGACAATAGCCGGCACCCCCAGCTCCCGCGCTACAATCGCCGCATGACAGGTCCTCCCGCCTCTGTTGGTGACAATCGCTGAGGCCCGCTTCATCACCGGCTCCCAGTCGGGGCTTGTGGTATCGGCTACCAACACTTCACCACTCTGGAATGTCGAGAGCAGGCTGGCATCATCAATCACCCGCACACGCCCGACCCCGATGCGCTCACCCACGGCTCTCCCCTGAGCCAACACTGTGCCGTGCTGCTGCAGATGATAAATCTCCAGCATATTGGCCTGTCGATGCGATGCGACCGTTTCCGGTCGTGCCTGCACCATATACAGGTAACCATCGACACCATCTTTCGCCCACTCCATATCCATGGGCCGGGTATGCCCGGCCTGAGCCGAATAGTGCGCTTCGACCTTGATCGCATAATCGGCCAGCGTCATGATATCCTCATCCGTTATACAGAATCGGGATTGCTCGACAGTGCTCGTATCCACATTACCGATATGACCGCCGGCAGAACCGCCGGCAGCATCGATATACACCATCTTTTTCTTTTTACTGCCAAGCTGTCGCTTGAGTACGGTGCGATAGCCCTTGCTGAACGTCGGCTTATGCACATAAAAACTGTCCGGATCGATCGTACCCTGCACGATATTTTCACCCAGCCCCCAGGCCGCATTGATAAATACCACATCATTGAAACCCGTTTCGGTATCCAGCGAAAACATCACACCGCTGGTACTGATATCGCTACGCACCATCTTCATCACCACCACGGAGAGATAGACCTTCGACCAGTCAAAATCGTTGTCATATTTATAGTGGATCGAGCGGTCGGTGAAATTGGATGCCAGACAGCGCTTGTAAGCCTCAATCAAGCCATCTGCCCCGCTGATATTCAGATAGGATTCATTCTGGCCGGCAAACGAAGCTTCGGGCGAATCTTCCGCCGTTGCCGATGAGCGCACCGCCAGCGACAGATCCTCGCCGTACTCGGCTGTAAGCTTTGCATAGGCGGCCACAATCTCGGCACGCAGTGTACCCGGCAGCTCGCATGCGTAGACAATCTCCCGGGCCCTGCTGCCACGCAGCTGCAGATCCTCAACATCATCGGGATCCAGTCCGTCGAGCAGATCGTGCAACGCCTGCCAGGCGCCTGCATGCGTCAGCGCATCACGATAGGCCGTCGCCGTAATGGCGAAACCGTTCGGCACGCGCACACCGGCAGATGAGAGGTGCTGATACATCTCGCCGAGACTGGCATTTTTGCCACCCACCTCCGGCACATCTGTAAGACTGATCTCATCAAACCAGCGGATGTAATCCGGCCTGTTGTCCATCACCATCTCCTTTTCCAATTCCTCATCCGTTACAGCCATGACCTGCTTCGGCATACCCGGACAGCATAGCAGGTTTGACAACATTTTGCTGCGGCCATTCTGCGATGCCAAATTGCGCAGTTTTCACCCATACAGATGGTCGGCACCTGTTTAATATGCTACTATTAGTTGCACGTGCGGAGGATCCAGACATGGAGCAGAGCAGCCGAAATCAGCTCATCAGGGGGCAGGTGGTCGACCTGGTTGCAGGCCGGGTATTTCCGGGCAGCATCGAGGTGGTTGATGGCCGCATCAATGCCGTCAACCACAGCGACAGCGCACCCGATCAATACATCGTACCCGGACTGGTTGATGCCCATATCCATATCGAAAGCTCAATGCTGCCACCATCCGAATTTGCCCGTCTGGCCTCACCCCACGGCACAGTAGCCACCGTTTCAGACCCACACGAGATTGCCAACGTGCTGGGGGTGGAGGGTATACGTTTCATGATCGAAAACGGCGGGAAAGTGCCGTTGAAATTTTATTTCGGCGCCCCTCATGCGTGCCTGCAACAGGATTTGAAACTGCCGGTGCATCGCTGCCTGCCGATGCTATTGCCCGGCTGCTGCAACAACCGGAGATCAGTTTTCTCAGTGAGATGATGAATTATCCGGGTGTGATTGCAGGCGATGATGAGGTCATGAAAAAAATCCGGCTGGCACAGCAGCATCACAAACCGGTCGATGGCCATGCACCGGGACTGCGCGGGGAGGCGGCCGCAGCATATGCACAGGCCGGTATTACTACCGACCATGAGTGCATCACCATTGAAGAGGCGCGCGGGAAGATCGCCCTTGGCATGCATATCCTGATTCGGGAAGGCTCAGCCGCTAAAAACTTCGCGGCTCTGGCTCCGTTGATTACGGAGCATCCTGCCAGCTGCATGTTCTGCAGCGATGATCTACACCCTGATGATCTCGTGCGCGGTCATATCAACCTGCTGGTCAGCAGAGCCATCAAACTGGGTTATGACCCGGTCGCCGTACTGCGCTGCGCAAGTCTCAATCCCGTGCGCCATTACAAACTGGATGTCGGCATGCTGCAGCCGGGTGATGCAGCGGATTTTCTGCTGGTGGATAACCTGCATGACTTTCATATCCACTCCACCTGGATTAACGGCATCATGGTTGCCGAGCATGGCCGCAGCCTGATTCCCCGTTGCCACCCGCTGCCGATCAATCGCTTTGGCACCAGCGCAAAATCCCCGACCGATTTCCGCGTGCCAGCCGCAGGCAGTACCATCCGAGTGATCGAGGCTGCGGAAAACCAGTTGGTGACCGGCAGCGCTATCGCCACAGCGCGTATTGCAGATCATGCAGTAGTCGCCGATACCGACCGCGACCTGCTTAAAATCGCCGTCGTCAACCGCTATCGCGATGCCACACCGGCCACGGCATTTATCAGAGGTTTCGGACTGCAGCGGGGCGCCATCGCCTCGAGTGTTGCGCACGATTCACACAATATCATTGCCGTCGGCACAAGCGATGAGCAGATTTGCCGAGCGGTAAACCTGCTCATCGCCGAGCAGGGCGGCATATCCGCCACATGCGCGGATGAATCCATGCTTGTACCGCTACCCATCGCAGGGTTGATGAGCGATCAGGATGGTTATCAGCTTGCGCAGCATTATGCCGACATCAACCGCTTTGTCCGTCAGCTCGGCGGCCCGATGCAGGCGCCGTTTATGACCCTCTCCTTCATGGCCCTGCTGGTGATTCCCAGCCTTAAGCTGAGCGATCAGGGACTGTTTGATGGTGAGACATTTTCTTTCACATCGTTATTCATCGCGGAGGCAGATACGCATGCAGCAGCAACTTGAAGAGATCAGACTTATTGAAGCGAGTGCCGAGCTGCTCTATTCGCAAGCGGAAGTGGAGGCATCGCTGGATCGCATGGCAGATGAAATCACCGCCCGTCTTGCCGGGTCTCACCCCGTCGTACTCTGCGTCATGGTCGGCGGGCTTGTTACCTGCGGTAAACTGCTGACCCGGCTGCACTTCCCGCTGCAGGTGGATTATATCCACGTCAGTCGCTATCAAGACCGGACCCATGGCGGCGATATCGCCTGGCTGGGCAGACAGCCGGAAAACCTGGCCGGACGCAATATACTGATTGTCGATGATATTCTCGATCAGGGTTATACCATGCAGGCGATCGTGGATTTCTGTTATCAGGAGAAAGCCGCACAGGTACTGACATCGGTACTGCTCGACAAGCCAGCCGCCCGCAAGGCGGAGATCAGCCCGGATTTTGCCGGCTTCTCTGTGGCTGACCGCTACGTATTCGGCTGCGGCATGGATTACAAATCGTTCCTGCGCAATGCTCCCGGCATCTATGCTGTGATGCCCTGACCCCGGTCTCCGTTCATCAGTCGGAGGCTGCAGTCACCTCCTGAAACAACACCTGACGACAAACGGCCATCTTTTGCCTATCATGCGCGACCTTTGACATGATGATCTGGAGTATGACTGTGGCCAACGATACCGCACAATCAGACAAGTTTGATTACCGACCAACCGTTTTCCTGCCGAAAACCGATTTCCCGATGCGCGCAGGCCTGCCGCAAAGCGAGCCGAAACGGCTGGCGATATGGGCAGAACAGGACATTTACGGGCAGTTGCGCGAGGCACGCAAGGACGCGCCGAAATTTATCCTGCATGACGGCCCTCCCTATGCCAACGGCAGCATTCATATCGGCCACGCGCTCAATAAAGTGCTCAAGGACATCGTGATTCGCTCTCGCTCCATGCTCGGCTTTGATGCCCCCTACGTGCCCGGCTGGGACTGCCACGGCCTGCCCATCGAGCTGAAGGTCGAGGAGCAGTTCAAAAAGAAGAAGCAGAAGAAAGAGGATATCAGCGATGCTGAATTCCGCAGTGCCTGCCGCGACTATGCCAAAGGCCAGATTGACGTGCAGCGCGAAGAGTTCAAACGTCTGGGTGTGATCGGCGACTGGGATCATCCCTATGTGACCATGGATTACCGTTTCGAAGCCAATACCGTGCGCGAAATCGGCCGTTTCCTGGAAAATGGCGGCCTGTTCAAAGGCGCAAAACCGGTGCACTGGTGCGTCTCCTGTGCCACAGCGCTGGCCGAAGCCGAAGTGGAATATGAAGATCACACCTCCCACTCGATCTATGTGAAGTTCGCTGCCGGCGAGGATTTGAGCGATATCGATGCGGCCCTGAGCGGTGATGTCTCTATCGTCATCTGGACCACAACGCCGTGGACCATCCCGGCCAATCTGGCCGTATCGGTCGGCCCCGCTATCGAATATTCGGCAGTCAGAATCACCGACAGCGGCGATAATACCAACCTCAAGGTCGGAGAGATCCTGATCCTGGCTGAAGACCTGCGTGCAGGCGTGCTCTCTGCTATCGGCGCCGAGGGCGAGGTTATTGCCCGCTTCAACGGCGGGAAACTGGATCGCCGCCGCTTCCGTCACCCCTATCTGGAACAGGATGCGCCGGTTCTGGTTGGTGGCCATGTTACGTTGGAAGCCGGTACAGGTGCCGTGCATACCGCTCCCGGCCACGGTCAGGAAGATTACGAAATCGGTCTGAAGTACGGCCTGCCTGCCTTTAATCCGGTTGGCAGCACCGGTCTGTTCGATGCCGGCACCCCGGTTGTTGAGGGTCGTCACGTCTATCAGGCCAACGCCATCATGGTCGAGCACCTGCTAAGCTGCGGTGCGCTGCTGGAAACATCCGAAATCAAACACTCCTACCCGCACTGCTGGCGCTGCCATAAGCCACTGATCTTTCGTGCCACACCGCAGTGGTTTATCTCCATGGAGACCAACAACCTGCGCGACAAGGCACTGGCAGCCATCAGTGAAACCACATGGACGCCGGAATGGGGTGAGAACCGTATTCGTGCCATGGTCGAGCAGCGCCCCGACTGGTGCGTATCGCGTCAGCGCAACTGGGGTGTACCGATCACAGCCATCCGCTGCGAAGCGTGCGGTTCACACAAGGTGACCACGCCGGCAGTGGTGGAAGGCATTGCCAAAGCGGTGGAACTCGGCGGCGCCGATATCTGGTTTGCCCATGATGCAGCTCACTTCCTGCCCGATGGCGCCACCTGTCCTGATTGCGGCGGCAATGCGTTCGCACGCGAAACCGATATTCTCGATGTCTGGTTCGATTCCGGCAGCACGCATGCCTGTGTACTGGAACAGCGTGAGGAGCTGACGAGTCCCGCCGATCTCTATCTGGAGGGCTCCGATCAGCATCGCGGCTGGTTCCAGTCTTCTCTGCTGGAGAGTGTCGGCACACGCGGCCGCGCTCCGTTCAAGGGCGTACTGACACACGGTTTTGTCGTCGACAAAAACGGCAACAAGATGTCCAAATCGAAGGGCAATGTCATTGCCCCTCAGAAGATCATCCAGCAGATGGGTGCGGATATTCTGCGCCTGTGGATTGCCTCATCCGACTATTCGGCCGACATCCGCATCTCCGATGATATCATCAAACAGCTCTCTGAAGCTTATCGCCGCATCCGCAATACCATCCGCTTCCTGCTCGGCAACCTGGACGGTTTTGACCCTGCGCACGATGCCGTAGCGCTTAGCGAGCGTACACCGCTGGATCAGTGGGTGATGCATCGCTTGTCGCGACTGGAGCGGCATGTACATGCCTGCAATGAGAGCTACCAGTTCCACCGTATTCATCAGGAGATCCACAACTTCTGCTCTGTTGATCTGGGCGGCTTCTATCTCGACATGATCAAGGATCGTCTCTACTGCGACGGGGCGGATTCCGCCCGCCGTCGCTCGGCCCGCGCCACGCTCTACGATCTGGCCGACACACTGACCCGTCTGATTGCACCACTGCTGCCGTTTACGGCTGAAGAGGCCTGGGATCACCTGCCCGGCTCCGATGAGAAGAGCATTCATCTGCAGTCATTTAAACCGGTCGCCGATAGCAGCATCGACGATGCCGCATGGGATCGCTTTTTTGCCATTCGCGAACAGGTACATACCGCCTTCGATCTGGCCAAGAAGGATAAGGTGGTCGGCTCCTCGGTTGCCGCGGCAATTACCGTGCCGGGGCTCGATGATGCGTTTGCCGAAAGTGTGGGTGAAAGCTGGGAGCAACTGTTCATCGTCGCCAAGGTTGAGGCGGGTGATGCCATCACCGTCAGGGCGGCCGACGGTATCAAGTGTCCGCGCTGCTGGAATGTCGGTACACCGGCTGATCCGGCTCACGCGGTGCACAATGAACTCTGCCCACGCTGTTTCGAGGTCGTCGCCGACTGATGCCGGTGCTCCTCTCTGCCAGACAAGGGCAGTGTAACCGGGAGCAGCTGACTGGCAGCAGGGAGTATCCGGCAACGGATCAGGCGGTGCATTGCACTCACTCGTCATGACAGCGCCATTACCAAACGCCTGCCCTGCGCCCACCCTTGCAGCTGAGCTGCCTTCACCATGGTCGACGGATCAGCAGATCTGGCGGTTGTGGACCACCCTGCACTTTCTGCCGCCGGCCTATACCCAGCAGGGCAGCCTGCGCAAAGATGATCTCAGGAAAATCGCTGCCGCCCTGAACAGTAGTGAGTACGCCGGAATCGAGTCCCTGATCATCAGCATGCAGAAGTGCGGTTTGCTCAGAATCGATGAAGGCCTGATCCGGCCGGTCACGATCAACTGGTCTGCATGGTCAGAGCGCATGCGCAGCGCTATCTATGAGATCATTCACGGCTGGGAGCGCTGGAGCAATGCAGAAGAGCACACAGCCATGAGCCTGCTGGCCGCACTGCCGGTCGACTGCTGGCTGAAACTTGATGAGGTCGTGGATTGGCTGCGCCTGCAATCGGACGGCAATCTGGTTCGCGCACACTGGCTCTCCCTGTTCACCGAGCACCCCTCGCTGGCTCTGCATGACCTGAACACCAGCCACCAGGCTATCCGCCTGCTACCGCAGTTTAGCGCTGTGCTGAATCAACAACCCCCGCTCTTTTCCGCCCCCGGCTGGCACGGTGCTGATGCAACAGCCCGTATCCACGGCTATATCTCGGCTGCCGGAGAAATTCTGCTGCCGCCGGATTGCAGGCATGATGTGCTGCCCGGACTGGCACAGGTATGCACCATGAAGTCGGTTGAGCAGATGATCACACTGCAACTGGATCAAGCCGCGCTGCAACGCATGGGCAGCGATAAAGCAGTCCTTAGGGAGACCCGGGAGCTGCTGGAGTCCGTGCAGTCGCCACTGCCGCAGCCCATTGCCTATCTGTTTGACCAACTACTCGCACAGCAGGCCGTCGCATCTGTTGCCGCCACGTCGTTGGTAGTCGTGTTAAACGACCCCTCAGCCATCCATCGGCTGCAGAAAACAGGATTCCCCTTCTCCCAGCCATTTGGCGACAAACCTGAACTCCTGTTGCTCGACACATCTGCCGATGCCCTTGCCTTCATCCGGACATGCGCCGAAAGCGGTATCATGCTGGAGACATTGATCAAACCTGTGCAGTGGATCAGCGGCACGGCCTCGATCAAGGCGTGGATGGAGATGCATGCCGACAGAACAGGCCGCTGGCTGGAGATTTGCTATCAGAAGGCGCGCAGCAGCAAACCCAAACAGCTGTTTGCCTGCATCACGGATGATTATTACGGTAAAATAGAGGTACGCCCGACCCGCAGGAGCAAGCAGGGTTATCTATGGGGAAACAGCATCATCCCTCTGGAGCCCAGACATCTGTTGCGCCTGCGCCAACTGGAGTCGGATGAGATCACAGAGCTGGGACTGGATCATTTGTGAGCTATCACCCGGAACGACCGTTAATTGTGCAGGGCGATCACTCGCTGCTGCTGGAGACGCATAACCCTCAATTTGCCGATGCGCGTGATGCCATCGCCCCGTTCGCCGAGCTGGAAAAATCGCCCGAGCATATTCACAGCTATCGTCTGCACCCGTTAAGCCTGTGGAATGCAGCTGCCGCCGGCCATACGCTGCAGCAGGCTGAAGAGGCCCTGCATCGCTTCAGTAAATACTCTATACCGGAGAATGTCCTCGAAGAGATGCGACACACCTTTGCCCGCTACGGGCAACTGGTACTGACAAAGGATAATGAATCCACCCTGCGACTGACGGTCAGTGATGCCTTTATTGCCGCCCGTATTGCCCGAGAAAAAACCATCACCGCCCTGTTCAGAGAGCAACCGGCCGATGATATTTTCCTGATTGATCCCGGGCAGCGGGGCAAGCTCAAACATGCGCTGATCATACTGGGCTTTCCGGTCGATGATCAGGCCGGTTTTAGTGACGCACCTCTGTTCGGGCTGGCACTGCGTGATACGACCATGAGCGATCAGCGTCCGTTTGCCCTGCGCGATTACCAGCAGCAGGCTGTTGATGCCTTTGTCGCCTCCGGCAGCCATGGCGTGATTGTGCTGGCGTGCGGGGCAGGTAAAACGCTGGTGGGCATGGCCACCATGGCACGCATCGGCATGCGAACGCTGATCATAACGCCGAATACGGCTGCAGCTCACCAGTGGCGGGCTGAACTGCTCGATAAAACACAAGTGAGTGCAACGGATATCGGCGAATACACAGGCAGCCGTAAGGAGATTCAGCCGATCACTATTGCCACCTACCAGATGCTCACCTACAGGCCGGAGCAAGACGGCGATATGCCGCATATCGAACTGATCACCAAACATGCGTGGGGACTGATTATTTTTGACGAGGTACATATGCTGCCGGCACCGGTATTCCGGGCTGTATCTGAGATTCAGGCACGCCGCAGGCTGGGCCTGACTGCCACACTGATCCGGGAGGATGGTCTGGAAAGGGACGTATTCTCGCTAATCGGCCCCAAACGTTTCGATCTGCCCTGGCGCGAGCTGGAGCAATCAGGTCATATTGCCAAAGCCCACTGTGTCGAGATCCGCGTTCCGATGTCACAGCATGATCATATGGCCCATGCCACAGCCGATGATGCCCGCAAAGCCTATCGCATCGCCGCCGAAAACAGCATCAAGGACAGGGTCGCCACCGCTCTGATTAAAAAACATGCCGATCAGGGCATTCTGGTGATCGGTCAGTATATCAAACAGCTGGAACGTATCGCCGCACATCTGGGCGCTCCACTGATCAGCGGGCGTATGAGCTCGCCTGAGCGGGAGCGGTTATATGCCGCATTCCGCGCCGGAGAGCTGCGTCTGCTGGTGGTATCCAAAGTCGCCAATTACGCCATTGATCTGCCCGACGCCTCTATCGCCATCCAGATCTCCGGCGCCTTCGGCTCGCGTCAGGAGGAGGCGCAGCGGCTCGGGCGTATCCTGCGTCCACAGGGTGGACCTGCCTTTTTCTATACCCTGGTCTCGGATCACAGCGAAGAGTTGAAATTCGCCGTCAATCGCCAGCGCTTCCTGGCCGAGCAGGGTTATGATTATCTGATTGAAGAGTGGAAGCCCTGAGCCGATCAGGATCACAAGCCCGCGGGCGGCTTATCTGGCGGAACATCTTGTCTGGCAACATCACCCTCATCTCCACCTGTATCGACTTCATCTTGTACAATCTCTACAAGCTGCTCGCGCAGCTGCTCAATCTGCACTTCAATCTGCTTCTTTGCCTCGCCCTCACTCTCTTTGGCCTGAGCCTGCAGCTTGCTGATCTCCTCCTTCAGGTTGATCTCGGCTTTTTCCTGCTGCTCTGCCTCTTCAGCCTTGTCGAACACCATATCCTCGGAGCTGGGAGAGTCAGGCTGCAGCACATCTTCACCCATCACCGGCAATATCTTCGTATCATTGTCCTGGCGACGCTGGTTCATGAAGCTCGGTGACACTATCTCTACACCCGCAGTGTGCAGGGCGTCGAGAATCGATTCGAACAATCTGGATCGCGAAGCCAGCATCCCTTTGACTTCGGTAAGCAATCCACTGACAGAATAGGTAATTGCGTAGTTACCCAACTCGACAATTTTCACGAATGGTTCTTCCAGATCGACATTTCGCGCTGCCTCAAGCAGCAGCCCCTTGACCTGTGTATGATGAACATCATAACCCAGCGATAACGTAGCCGTGATAATCGTGCCTGATGAACGGACAACCGTAACCGGGGTGGAAAGCATGTGGGCATTGGAGAGATAAACAAGCTCCCTGTGCTCGGTTTGCACTTCAGTACTGAACAAACCGCGTCCGACAACACGGCCAAAATATTCGCCTACACGTATAAAATCGCCCGTGCGAAATGGTCTGGTCACATGAAGCACGAGTCCGGCCATCAGGTTTGAAACAATAGTCGCGGACGAAAAGGCTATAACACCGGAGAGCAGTACACCGATAAGGGCGATCACCTGATTACGTGTGCTGTCGCTGACAGGCAGGGCCAGAGAGATCGCTATAGCTCCGGCCGCAGTCAGACCGAACATGGCGATCTGACGGTAGAGCCTGTGCTCGTTGGCCAGATCGGTGCGACGCCCCAGAAGAAACCAGTAGGCGAAAAACAGTAGCGTAAGAACAGCAGCCGCTGTTGCCACCAGTGGAATCAGGGAGAGTAGCAGTTCAAGTATGCGATTCATGGCAGGCCCGATAGAGCCCTCTTTCGCCATCAACATACCGATACGACTGAATCAGGTTCAAGCTCGCGCATATCCCCTCCTTCCCTTACAACTAGGAAAAATCAGTATAGCCCGGTTGTGATATAACAACAATAAGGATGCAAAAAACCGTGAGCTCAGGATCTTTCTGCAAAGCGCATGTCAGGCTGCGACCACCGGCACCCTGTCCACCATGCGCCGGTCGTTGATACCCGTCTCGCACGCCATGTCTGGCCGGAATATGATGATCTGATTGAGGTGTAAAAGCTGCTGTCGGAAAACGGCGTCAATCAGATGGATGACTGTGCCACCCTGCCTGTATTCCTCTTCCTGTGCGCATGCATCGCTGCGGGTATCCAGATGCAAAGGCGATTACTCATCTCGTCGCGAACCCGCCGCAGCAAAGTCAGAACGCCTTCCTCACTATCGGCATCAAGCGGGTTGGCAAATGCCCAGCAACCGCCGGGCCTGTTATCGGGAATATTCGGACAGAGCTCGTCACGCCCATCACATGAAGCAGTAGATTGATCACACATGGTGATGATATAGTCGAAACTGTCAGGAGCATCATTCCCCGGCATCACTGCTGCTATCTCCGGGGTCGTTTCGATCTTCAGCTCTGCAAGCACATTCGCAACGCGGGGATCGACAGGCTGTTCAGGCAGGCTGCACACAACAAAATGACCCTTGCCCAGATGCTTCAGCAAATGCTCAGCCAGCTGCGCCCGCAGCGGATTATCTCTGGACTGGAACAGCACCCTGATACCGGGCAGCTCCGACAAAGGATGCTGATTTCTGACCCTGTGATCCATATGCCCTCCCACGCCATTATCAGCAGCAAAGCATGCACTATAGTTATGACACTATAATGACTTCATACCCTCACCGGCAAACAATTCACCTACGCTCGCAAAGAAGAAGTCACCGTAAGTCCAAAAAAAAGCGGGCCGGCACATAAAGTGCCGGCCCGCTTGTGCATCAGACAACTTCCGATGATTTATTTGGCAGAGTTATCGGGGTTCTCTATCCCCAGCAACTCAATTTCGAAAATCAACGTGCTGTTCGGAGCGATGGTTGAACCTGCACCCTGCTCGCCATAAGCCAGATCAGCCGGAATGTAGAATTTATATTTGGAACCGACATTCATCAGCTGTACACCTTCCGTCCAGCCCTTGATCACGCCCTTGAGCGGGAAGGTGATTGGCTTACCCCGCTTATAGGAAGAATCAAATTCAGTTCCGTCCAGCAGTGTGCCGCGATAGTTGACCTTGACGTAGTCGCTCTCTTTCGGCTTGGCACCATCACCAGCCTTGAGCACTTCATACTGCAGGCCGCTTGCAGTAACGGTTACGCCCGGCTTCTTGGCATTCTCGGCCAGGAATTTCTCGCCTGCCGCCTTGTTCTTCTCTGCCAGCTCCTTCCGCTCGGCAACACGCTTCGCAGACTGCTGCTGAAAGAATGCCTTCTTTACCTTGCCAGCCTCTTCATTACTGAGCATGAGCTTTTTGCCGTCGAGTTTGTCATTGATCGCCGCCATCATCGCAGGCCGATCAAATTCGGTCGCCAGCGACTTCAAAGATGCACCGATATCCATGCCGATTGCATAACTGAGTTTGGATTTTTCATTGTCCAGTTTCACGCCTTCCGGCTTGACTGTGGCCTGCTGTGAACAGGCTGCCAGCATGGCTACGCATGCCGATGCAATAATTGTCTTTTTCATGAATCCTCCATCATATTTTTTCAACGTCTTGATCAACTCTATTCCCACTCAATGGTGGCGGGCGGCTTGCCGGAAACATCATAGACCACCCGGTTAATACCACGCACTTCATTAATAATGCGGTTGGAGACCTTGCCCAGCAGAGCATGTGGCAGCTCGGCCCAGTGAGCCGTCATAAAGTCCTGTGTCTGCACTGCACGCAGCGCCACCACCCACTCATAGGTGCGTCCATCACCCATCACTCCAACCGATTTAACCGGCAGAAAAACAACAAACGCCTGCGAAGTCTTCTCATACCACCCCGAAGCATGCAACTCTTCGATGAAAATTGCATCTGCGCGACGCAGCAGATCGGCATACTCCTTCTTCACCTCACCGAGAATACGCACCCCCAGCCCCGGGCCCGGGAACGGGTGACGATAGACCATCTCGCGCGGCAGGCCGAGAGCCACACCGAGCTCGCGTACTTCATCCTTGAACAGCTCGCGCAGCGGCTCAAGCAGCTTCAGGTGCAATGTATCAGGCAGGCCTCCGACATTATGGTGGCTCTTGATCGTATGCGCTTTTTTGGTTTTGGAACCGGCCGATTCGATGACATCGGGATAAATAGTACCCTGGGCCAGCCACCTGGCTTGCGGCAATTTCGCCGACTCCTGCTGGAATACCTCGACAAATTCGCGCCCGATAATCTTGCGCTTGGCTTCAGGATCGGTAACACCGGCCAGATGCTTGAGAAACTCGTCACTGGCATCGACATGAATCACCTTCACACCCAGATTGTCCGCGAAGGTCTGCATCACCTGCTCCGCCTCATGCAGGCGCAAGAGTCCGTTATCAACGAACACGCAGGTGAGCTGCTCGCCGATAGCCCTGTGCAGCAGTGCTGCCGCAACCGATGAGTCCACTCCGCCGGAGAGCCCCAGAATCACCTCTTCCTCGCCTACCTGCTCGCGGATACGGGCAACCGCCTCATCAATATAGTTCGGCATCGTCCAGTCTGAGCCGCACCCGCATATCTTATGCACAAAGCGCGACAGGATCGCTTTACCCTGATGCGTATGCGTCACTTCCGGATGAAACTGCAACGCGTAGAAGTGACGGGTTTCATCGGCCATGCCGGCAATCGGTGTAGAGTCGTTGCTGCAAATCACGTGAAAACCGTCAGGCAGCATGGTCACCTTGTCACCGTGGCTCATCCACACATCCAGGCCGCCGTACTCTTTATCCTCAATCCCGCTGAGCAGTGCGGAGTTACCACTGGTAACCACCTCGGCATAGCCGAACTCTCTGGTCACGCCTGTTTCGACACCGCCACCGAGTTGCGCCGCCATCGTCTGCATGCCGTAGCAGATACCCAGCACCGGTACACCCAGCTCAAAAACCAGCGATGCCGCTTTCGGTGTCTCTTCATCATAGACGGAATTCGGGCCGCCGGAGAGAATAATGCCGGAAGGATTACAGGCGCGAATTTCATCCGCAGACATATCCCACGGATGCAGCTCGCTGAACACGCCGGCTTCGCGCACGCGCCGGGCAATCAGCTGTGTGTACTGCGATCCAAAATCGAGAATAAGTATCTTGTCCATGCTTGAGTTCCTTGTGAGCGGTGGTTGTCAGGAGTAAGAGGTGAAGAGAAAGCCGCGCGGGAGTTGATACGCCCTGCTCCTTACCCTTCACCTTCCGCGATTATATATCCAGACGGTAATTCGGTGCTTCTTCGGTAATCGTGACATCATGTACATGCGATTCCCGCAAGCCGGCACCGGTGATGCGTACAAAGCGGGCGCGCTCGTGCAACTCAGCAATCGACGCAGCACCGGTATATCCCATGGCTGCACGCAAACCGCCGACCAGCTGATGCAGAATATCGCCAAGCGGCCCCTTGTAGGAGACGCGTCCTTCAATGCCCTCGGGAACCAGCTTCATCGCCTCATCCACATCGCCCTGAAAATAACGATCCTTGCTGCCTTTTTGCATGGCACCGATCGAACCCATACCGCGATAGGCCTTGTAGGTACGACCCTGATACAGAATCTTCGAACCCGGTGCCTCCTCGGTGCCGGCAAACATTGAACCGAACATGCAGGTCGATGCGCCTGCCGCCATGGCCTTGGCAAAATCACCGGAGAATTTGATACCGCCATCTGCGATGACCGGTACGCCGGCGGCACGACCAACATCAGCACACTGCATTACTGCGGTCAGCTGCGGCACACCAACACCTGCGATCATGCGGGTGGTGCATATCGAACCCGGCCCGATACCAACCTTCACCGCATCGGCACCGGCATCGATCAGATCACGCACGGCATCACCGGTAGCAATGTTGCCACCGATAATCTGGATATTGTCGCCGTGTTTATTTTTCAATTCGCGCACCTGCTCAATCACGCCGCGGGAATGACCATGCGCTGTATCCACAACCACCGCATCCACGCCGGCGGCAAACAGGGCCTCAAAACGCTCCAGCTCCTTATCACCCACGCCAATTGCAGCCGCAGCCAGCAGACGTCCGAGATTATCACGCACCGCATTCGGAAATGCTTTCGACTTCTCGATATCGCGTACGGTAATCATGCCCTTGAGGTAACCCGCATCATCAACAACCGGCAGCTTTTCTATACGATGCTCACGGAACAGCTCCTTGCAGACATCCAGCTCCACACCATGCGCCACAACCACCAGTCGATCTCTGGGCGTCATCATCTCGGATACTTTCTTACCCGGATCACGCTCAAAACGGATATCGCGATTGGTGACGATACCACACACCTTGCCGTCGGCATCCTGCACCGGGAAACCGGAAAAATTATTTTCCGCAGCCAACTGACGCACCTGTTCCAGCGTCATATCCGGCCTCACCGTCAACGGCTCCTGCACCACACCCGCTTCAAAACGCTTAACCCGACGCACCTCGGCAGCCTGTTCAGCCGGCGTCAGATTTTTGTGAATCACGCCGATGCCGCCTTCCTGCGCCAGTGCAATGGCCGCTGCAGATTCAGTCACCGTATCCATCGCCGCAGAGAGCACGGGGATATTCAGCCGGATATTGCGGGTAAGCTGGGACGATGTATCCACACCCCGCGGCATTACGCTGCTGGCCTGAGGCACCAACAACACATCATCAAAGGTCAGTGCTTCGCCTGTCACTCGCTTATCCATGCAATCATCACCTCGTCAAAATTTGGAAAGCCCGCATGATAGCGAATCATAGCGCTTATCGAAAGCAAGCACTGTCAGGCAATGATTACCCCGATCAGGCTGATCAGATATCGTCGTCCACATCCGACGCCACACGCATGTGCGGCTGCGCTGTGGCACAGTGAGGACAGTAGAGAAAATCTTCGGCTATCCGGTGATGGCATTTCTCACACTGAATCACGTTATTAATCATCCGCCCCACCCGCACAGAGATCACTGCAGTCACCATCGAAAACATACAGATTCCGGACATAATAAGTCCTGCCGCCAGCGTTTTACCTACGGCACTGTGCGGCACAAAATCGCCGTAACCCACCGTACTCATCGTCACCAGACTCCACCATGCCCCCTCAAAGGCGTTGGTAAATGTCGTCGGCTCCATTATATATATTAGATTGCCAACCAGCACAGAGATCAGAGCGATGGTCATCAGCACCCCCATCAACAGTCGCATCGAACCTCTAAGTGAAGTAAACAATGAGCGCACTACCGGGATCGACACCGCCACCCGGATAACACGCGCCAGACGCAGCAGGCGGATCACGACAAAAGCGCTTTCCGCCAGCAGCAACGGCAAGACCGTAATCAGATCGACAAGGCCGTTAAAGCTACGCATATAGTGCCAACGATTGCGGGCGGCATAAACACGCAGCAGGTATTCAACGGCAAAAGCAACCAGCACCCAATATTCAAATTGATCAATCTGGTCTTTCCACACCGCTTGCGCAGCAGCCTCCGTCGTATTCACCATGGAGCCGAACACCGCAGCGGTAATCAGCAGCAGCATACACACATTAAAGATCCGTCCTAACGGCCTCTCGACCTCGAACAGCAGCACATTCAACCACCGCCGCAGACCGACAAGTTCCTTACCCTGCTGATCCCGAGTCACCACTGCCTCACCCGCCATAGAGCACCCCCTTTCACGCACCAATCAAGGGTGCATTCCTCAAATATTTCACAATCTGCAGATAGCAAAAAACAGGCCATAAATTGTATGCAGCCATCATATCACCCGCTAAACGGCCATCCCGGCAAACCGACAAAGCCTCTTTAACATAAAAAAACAGACAAACGGCAATTGACATCAATCCTGCCTCTCCTATAATGCGCCGCCTTTGCATGACAGACCAAGCTGTTTTTGGTCAGTCAGACAAATGCACACTGGAGAAGAATTACATGGCAACCTGGACTGTTCGCCCCGGCGATATTGAACGAAAATGGTATATTGTTGACGCCACTGATCTTGTGCTGGGCCGACTGGCCACCGAGATTGCCACAGTTTTGCGCGGCAAACACCGTCCGGAATACACCCCTCATGCTGACTGCGGCGACCATATCGTTGTGATCAACGCTGAAAAGATTCGCGTTACCGGCAACAAAGAGCAGGCAAAGATCTACTATCACCATACCGGTTTTGTCGGCAGCCTGAAGAGCATTACGCTTGAGAAGCAGCGCGCAAAACATCCGGAGCGCATCATTGAATCTGCCGTCAAAGGCATGATGCCAAAAGGCCCGCTGGGCCGCTCCATGCTGAAAAAGCTGAAGGTTTATGCCGGCGGTGATCATCCGCACGCGGCACAGCAGCCTGAAGCAATGAAACTGAACTGATAGTACAGAGGAATCAATACAATGGCAGAGACAATCTTTCGCGGCACCGGCCGCCGCAAACGCAGCGTAGCTCGTGTAATCATCCAGCCAGGCAAGGGGCAGGTACTGGTCAATGGCCGCGAAGTGGAAAACTACTTCCCGATCGACATTATCCGCCAGCAGGCCTTGCTGCCTCTGGACGAAACAGAACTCGCCGGTCGCTTTGACATTCGCGTCAATGTATTCGGTGGTGGCATTTCCGGACAGGCTGGCGCAATCCGCCACGGTCTGGCTCGCGCCCTGCTTGTATATGATGCAGCTCTGCGTCCGCAGCTGAAAGCCGCTGGCTTTTTGACGCGTGACTCCCGCAAGGTTGAACGCAAGAAGGCCGGCCTGAAGAAAGCCCGTCGCGCTCCGCAGTTCTCCAAGCGTTAAGCTTTTACAACTCTATTCATCAAAGGGAAGGCTTCGGCCTTCCCTTTTTTGTTGGCCCAAAACAACCTGAACAGGTTTGCTAAACTGCACAGGCAGCGAAACCATTTCCCCGCACAATGCTGGAGACACACGGGTTACTCAAATAGGTGTGTTCAACGATGACAAATATAATTCCATCGCCACGCTATTAAGCACGAGCAACAAGAAACACTTACTTCACAGTGACAGAGATAGTATGGCTTAGCGACTGCCCGTAAGATTTTTCGAGACCGTTGGCAAACTGCAGTGTCAGCGAATGCTTGCCGGGATAGAGGTGCAGGGTCGCCTCACTTTGACCATCCTTGTAATGCAAATGCTGATGATCTTTGAAGATCACCTCTCCCATCGGCGCGGCACTGCCATCGACAATCAAATCAAAGTGCCCTGTTCCGTTAACTATCTCGCCGGCCTTGCGCACCTTCATCCCTTCAACCGCCATAACCACCTTGAATCTTTGCCCGACCGTCGCCCCGTCAGCCGGCTGAACAATCGAAACATGCGGCGGTGCCTTCGGTTCAGAACAGGCCGTCAAACCGAAAATCACAGCTATCAGAGCCACCCGGCTCAGCGATTCTTGTATATTCATCTTAAACCTCCATCCCTAGTACACCTATCCTGAACAAATCACCGCGCTTGGCAAGTCACCTGCAAGCTATAGGCTTGCCATTTGATTTACTCAGCAACAGCCACGGAGTGTGATATTGACGTCAGCCATGTACGAACCCGAGCGATTCCGCAGCCAAGCCTATCAGGAGATCATTGATCAATCAGCGGTGTCCGGCCACCTGAATATCAAACAGGATTGCCTGGAACGTATGCGGAAAGAAGCTGAAGCGGGCTATCCACTGGAAGTATGCGGCCTGCTAATCGGCACTGTCACCGGGCAAGACTGGCAAATCAGCGACATCCGCCCTGTGGCCAATCTGAACAGGGAACGCGCCGCCGACCGCTTCGCCCTGGACCCGGCCGGCTACCAGGCCATTGATCGGGAACTGCGCGGCACAGGCAGCGAAATTGTCGGGGTCTACCACTCGCATCCGGACTGCCCCGCCCGACCCTCGCCAACCGACCTGGAGAGCGCATGGGAAGGGTTTGCCTATCCCATCATCAGCGTTTGTGATGGAAAAGCCGCAGAGATTCTCTGCTGGTCGGTCAATAGTGAAGGCGATCGATTCTGCGCTGTCAACATCAACCATGGCGGTCATTCATGAAATATCTGCTTGCAACGATTCTATTATTCACACTCGGCGCATGTGGACTGCATCAACCGGTAGAGAACACCGCCACAGCCCCCGCCGCCAAAACAACTACCGAGCAGCACTCCCCGACACAGACCGACCTGAGCGGCATGCAGCCTGACTTTCTCTATCTGGCAGCCCAGAAAGCTGCCCGTGAAGGCAACCGGGAACTGGCGCTGCAGCTGCTCACTGCCCTGATTGCCAAACAGCCAAACGCGATCACCCCCCATATGCAGCTGATTGACCTGCTCATGGAGTCGGGTCGAATTGATGAGGCAGAGCAGCATATCGCACGCATGCTGAGTAACAAGGCACTACCTGCAGAGCAACGCGAACAACTCCAGCTGGCACAGTACCGCATTTATATAGCACACGATCAACCTCAACTGGCCCTTGAAAAGCTTAATACATTTCTGCAAAAACACCCTGCCCATGATACCGCGCGCACCATGCAGGCGAGTATTCTGGCAGGCCTCGGGCGCATGGATGAAGCACTGGCATCCATTAAGCTCGGCATCAAACAGCATGAGTCTGCCGGACTGCGTATGCTGCAAGCGCGGTTGCTGATTAAACGTGGTGATCTGAAGAGAGCCAAGGCTTCCTTGCTGCGTGTGCAGCACCTGATGCCGGATAACGATGCTGCTGTGCTGATGCTCAGCGCACTGGCCGCCCAGATGAAAGATCACGAACAGGCGGAAAAACTGCTTCGCGATTTTCTGGCAAACCACCCGCAAGACATACGCGTCAGTCATGCACTGGCAAAATTACTGGTTGCGCAGGCACGGCTGCCTGAGGCAATCATTGTCTATCGTAATGCAGCAAAACATGCCGGAGACTCCCCTGTGGTCTTGCGTCCGTTGGGGATGCTTTATTTCCAGGACAAGGATTACGAGCAGGCCGTACAGACCTTCCGCACACTGGTAAAACTTCAACCGGACGACAGCAATCGTTTTTATCTGGCAGCCAGCCTTGAGGCCATGGACAAGCTGGACGAAGCAAAAAGTATTTATACAAAAATTACTCATGCCTCTAAAATGTATACACAGGCACAAATACGCCTGGCTGCCATGGATCTGCAGGAGAACAAACTGAGCAAGGCCAAGGCGCGAATGCTGGCGATTCTGCATGAAAAGCCACAGCAGCTTGATGCGCACCTGCTTCTCTCCACCATCCGCCTCAACAGCAAGGAGTACAAACAGGTACTGGATGAAACAGAGCCGCTGTTGCGCCTGAAAAAACTCCCTCCGCAGCTGTTATTTAACCGCGCGGTGGCCTTTGAGCATTTCAAGAACTACGATCAGGTTGAAACCACTCTGAATCGTGTGCTGGAGCATAGCCCCAATTATACCGAGGCCCTGAACTTCCTCGGCTACACCTATGCCGATCAGGGTATCAAACTGGACAGAGCCAAGGTATTAATTCTGCGCGCCCTGCATTTAAAGCCGAATGACGGCTATTATCTGGATTCACTGGCGTGGGTTTATTATAAAACCGGCGATTACAAACAGGCGGCGGAGACACAGGCAAAGGCGATCAAGCTGGTTGCCGACGACAGCGTGATGCATGAACATTATGGTGACATCCTGTGGCGAAGTGGCAACACACAGGCCGCACAGCAGGCGTGGCGAAAAGCACTGGAGCTGAAGTCGGATCACCCGCGTCTGATTAAGGCGAAAATCAGCAAGGGACTGCCGCCCGTTGATCACTAAAACATCCCGTTGTCCGTCTGAAACAGCAATGACACCTCTCCCGCACAGGCTCAGGTGGCTGCTCTGCCTGTTCGCTACGCTGTGGCTTACAGCCTGCGCCACGCCGATCAAAACCATGCCGCCGGAAAGTGAGAGCGGTATCGGTCCGTTCACCTCCTTTTCAGCCCGCCTGATTGTCATTGAACCGGCCCGCCGCTGGCAGGTACTACTGGACTGGGATGCACCAACATCGAATCAGGGCACGTTGCGCCTGACCCATGCCGCCAGCAATACCGTGGTTGAATTCCGATGGCGGGGAGCGGATATGTTTATTCGCGATAGCAGCAACAGAAGCTGGAGGCCGATCACCCCTGGGCAACTGGCCGCGCACGGCATCGTCATTCCTCCTGCCAGACTTGCCGAGATTCTGCTCGGCCATATGCCCGCTAACTTCCATGCTGATGGCCCTGATCAATGGTCAGGCAAACAGGCAGGCAGCCTGATCCGGCTGCGCTGGTATGCGGATAACCGTAAACTGGTCATGACCGATATAGCCCGGGGCCGCCGGGCAACACTGATCATCCAATGACAGCAGTCATCCTGCCCGCACCGGCCAAAATCAACCTCTACCTATCCATCACCCGTATCCGGCAAGACGGCATGCATGAGCTGGATACAGCATTTGCCTTCAGCGAAGCTTGCGATTATCTGCATTTTAATCAGGCCGACAGCATTCACGTCACCTGCTCCCGTCCTCATCTGGGAGGTGAGTCCAACCTTGTTCACCGCGTACTGACGGCTTTCAAAGAGCGTCATGGCATTCAACAGGGGCTGGCCGTCCATATCGACAAGCATATTCCCGAGCAGGCGGGGCTGGGCGGTGGCTCTTCCGATGCGGCTACCGCACTGATCGCCGCCAACACACTCTGGAGCACAGCCATCGGCAGGGACGAGTTAATCGCCTTTGCCGCCCCGTTCGGGGCAGACATTCCCTGCTTTCTTTATGGCAAGGCGAGTATCGCCCGCGGCATCGGTGAGTCCCTGTGCGACTACCCTGCTCCACTACCTGATCACACAATGCTGCTGGCCTGGCCCGGTACCGGCCTCTCCACCGCCAGCGTTTTCCAATATTTTGACAGCACGCATCCTGCATTGACCGCTCCTGAGGGGGTGGATACCATCCGCCGCGGTATTGATGACCTCGGCCATAATGATCTGGAAGAAGCGGCATGCAGCATGAGTCAACCGCTAACACAACTGCTGGCATGCTTGCGGCAACATACGGATCTCGCCTGGATGAGTGGTAGCGGCTCGGCATGTGTCGGATTGTTTCGCAGCTCCAACCAGGCAGCTGAAGTTGCACAGATTTTGCAAAACCGGGGTGTGGCAAACTGGACGCACACCGGCAGCATTTGCAAAGAGCACCCTGTGCAACTGTAATCAGGGTCATCCGCAGTCAGGGTTTTATTACTTGAATACTGGGACGTAGCCAAGCGGTAAGGCAGCGGGTTTTGATCCCGTCATGCGCAGGTTCGAATCCTGCCGTCCCAGCCAGTTACACGAACGTTCACCAACGTTCACATGACACAAATGCACCAAACAGGAGTGATCACTGATGATTCACCAGAAGCTACGGCTTTTTTCCGGCACATCAAATCCACCACTGGCGCAGAGTATCTGCAAGCATATTGGCCACCCGCTGGGCGACCTCTACTTCGAACGATTTTCCGATGGCGAGATTTTCCTGCAGATCCGCGAAACCATTCGCGGTCACGACGCCTTCTTCATCCAGAGCACCAGCAAACCGGCCAACGCCAACCTGATGGAGCTGCTGATTTTCATTGATGCGGCCAAACGCGCTTCCACCCGTAATATCTGTGCCGTCATCCCCTATTTCGGCTATGCCCGTCAGGACCGTAAGAGCGCAGGACGCACACCGATTTCCGCCAAACTGGTTGCCGACCTGATTACACGCGCCGGCGCCACACGCGTACTGACCATGGACCTGCATGCCACCCAGATTCAGGGCTTCTTTGATATCCCGGTGGATAACATCTTTGCCATCCCTCTCTTTGCCAAGGACATCCAGGAAAAGAACAATATGGATGACATCGTGATTGTCTCACCCGATGTCGGCGGCGTGGTTCGTGCCCGTGCACTGGCCAGCAGGCTGCATGTGGATATGGCCATCGTCGACAAGCGTCGTCCGGCACCCAATGTCGCCAAGGTGATGAATATCATCGGCGATGTCAGCGGCAAACACTGTATCCTGATCGACGATATGGTGGATACCGCCGGCACACTGTGCGGCGCTGTTGATGCACTGCTCGAACGCGGCGCCACCAAGGTCAGCGCCTATGCCTCACACGGCGTTCTCTCCGGCCCTGCTGCCGACCGGCTTAAAAAATCAAATCTGCATGAGCTGGTCATCACCAACAGCATCCTGCAACCGGAAAAGGTCATGAAAACGGAGAAAGTCCGGATCATTTCAATTGCGGCCCTGATGGGTGAAGCCATCAGTCGCATCTATGACGCCCGCTCCATCAGCAGCCTGTACGAATAGATTCCAGGCACGCTTAAACAGCCTCTATATCACGAGTCTGACACCCGCGTGCGCAAGCTGCAGCGCCTGTCATCAGCTCCGGTCGAAAATCGCCCTGAAAAACCCGCATGGACTTTTGTATCTCCATCACTAGAGTGCGCGACCGCGCGCAGCAGGGCTTCAAACGCCTTGCTGTCATACAAGCGCACGCCGCCCCGGGATAACCTGACGGCGCATTACTGGAGGACAACATGTCTGATTTTATTGTCGAAGCTGAACTTCGCGAAACAAATGGCCGCAGCGCAACACGCCGCCTGCGCCGTACCGGAAAAATTCCGGCCATCATTTATGGCGGTGACAAACCAGACCTGTCAGTCGCCGTGGATTATTTTGTAATATCCAAACTGCTCAATCAGGAAGAGTTCCACACCTCCATGCTTGAAGTCAAAGTAAAGGGTTCACGCGGCAAGAACACCGTCATGCTCAAAGCTACACAGTGGGATCCTATTAAAGATACCGTCACACATCTGGATTTCATCCGCGTATCTTCCAGCGACATGATCACACTGGACGTCCCCGTGGTTGCCATCAACGAAGACAAGTGCCCGGGCGTTGCCAAGGGCGGCCTGATTGACGTAATCCGTCACTCGCTGGAAGTCACCAGCCGTGCTGACTCCATCCCTGCGCATATCGAAATCGACTGCTCCGGCCTCGATATCGGCGACAGTGTTCATATTGAAGATGTCACCCTGCCTGAAGGCGCCGTTGTTCACCATGAAGTCAACTTCACCGTACTGAATGTGGCTGCGCAGAAGACTGACACTACTGATGATGAGGTTGAAGGCGACGAAGGCAGCGAAGAAGCTGCTGAGGCGTAAGTACTCAACGTGCAACTGCTAGTCGGATTGGGAAATCCGGGCAGCAAATACGAGGAGACACGACACAATATCGGCTTTCGTTTTCTCGATCTGCTGGCGAAATCGGAGGGGCTGCGTTTTGACGCGGCCCCTCGTTTTCATGCTGAAACAGCCGTCTGGAACCGCCCCGAAGGACGAGTCCTGCTGGTAAAACCGCAAACATTCATGAACAACAGCGGCGAATCGGTCGCAGCCCTTGCCCGCTACTACCAGGTAGAAACTGATCAGATCGTTGTTGTCTATGACGACCTCGATTTGCCGGCTGGCAAGCTGCGCCTGAAACACGGTGGCGGGCACGGCGGTCATAACGGTCTGCGCTCGCTCAATCAGCACTTGCCCGACAACAACTATATACGCGCAAAGGCAGGTATCGGCCGACCCGCCCACGGTGATATTACACCGTGGGTACTGGGCCGTGCTGACGAGGGAGACCGGGCCGACGAGGCGCGCGTTTTCGCCGCACTGCTTAACGAGATAGACACCATCCTGAGCGGGCAGCTGCCGCAGGCAGCCAACCGGATACACCTGGCGTTACAGCCAAAATAATTCACCACAGATGAGCATGCTTATCACGATGCTTCGAGCAGCCGGAGATCACCGCTTGCTCTCCTGCGGTAAAAAAACGAGGTTCAACCATGGCACTGAGTATCGGAATTGTAGGTCTGCCCAATGTCGGCAAGTCCACACTGTTCAACGCATTGAATGGCGGCGGTGCTGAAGCGGCAAATTACCCCTTCTGCACGATCGATCCGAATGTCGGTATTGTGCCGGTACCGGATGCGCGTATGGATGCGCTGGCGGCCATCGTCAAGCCGCAGGCCATGCAGCATGCCGTGGTTGAGTTTGTCGATATTGCCGGTCTGGTTGCCGGCGCTGCAAGTGGTGAGGGACTGGGAAATAAGTTTCTGGCTAACATCCGCGAATGTGCTGCTATTGCGCATGTAGTGCGCTGCTTTGAAGATGAAAACATCACACATGTGGCCGGTAAGGTTGACCCGCTTTCGGACATCGAAATCATCGACACCGAACTGATGCTTAAGGATATGGAAACCGTCCAGAAAGGCATACAGCGCACTGAAAAGCTGTGCAAAAGCGGCGACAAGGATGCCAAAGCGCTGCTCGAACTGCAGACGAAGGTGCTCAAGGGGCTGGAGGACGGCACCACCGTGCGCCGCCAGAAGCTTAGTGATGATGAGCTGGCTAAGCTGAAAGAGATGTGGCTGCTGACCGGAAAACCGGTGCTCTATATTGCCAATGTCGATGACGGATCACTGCCCGACGGCAATGCCTATGTGGAGCAGGTGCGCACTTTTGCCAGTGAGGAAGGGGCACGCGTGGCCGTGGTATCGGCACAGATTGAGTCTGAACTGGCAGAGATGGACGATGAGTCGAAGCTTGAGTTCCTGAGCGATCTGGGGCTGACAGAGCCGGGCCTGAATACCGTCATCCGCGAAGCCTACACACTGCTGGATCTGATCTCCTACTTCACAGCCGGCGTCAAGGAAGTACGTGCCTGGACTATTCATCGTGGCGACACCGCACCCAAAGCTGCAGCCGTGATTCACAATGACTTCGAAAAGGGTTTTATCCGCGCGGAAACCATTACCTATAACGATTTTGTCACTCTCGGCGGTGAAGCCAAATGCAAGGAAGCGGGCAAGATGCGCCTGGAAGGCAAGGATTACATCGTACAGGACGGCGACGTACTGCACTTCCGCTTCAACGTATAAGCAAGCAGCGGTGCTCCCGCTCGCAATAGCAGGCTTCATGGCTCTCCTGCCGGTATCTCAGCAGGTCATTTTCAGTTAAGTGGTGAAGCCCTTGTTTACCCTGCAGGCTATTTACAGACAGAGCGCCGAGTGCATCATCGACTGCGCTTCCAAAGCGGCAGCACGCGGATCGGCCGCCTTGATAATGGGTCGCCCGACCACCAGATAATCGGAGCCGCCCCGGATCGCACCTGCAGGATCAGCAACCCGCTTCTGATCCTGCAGATCCTGATCGCCCCAGCGTATGCCCGGTGTGACGGTAATAAAGTGCGGACCGCAGGCATGCTTGATTGCAGCCGCCTCATGCACGCTGCACACAACGCCATCCAGCCCTGCATCCCTGGCCATCTGCGCCCGCTCCAGTGCGACAACCGCAGCCTGCTCTTTGGGCATGGAATCGCTGGTCAGCACGGTAACGGCAATCAACAACATATCCGGAAATGCCTCAGCCGCTTTGGCTGCAGCAGCCAGCATCTCGACTCCGCCGCCGGCATGCACGTTCACCATATCCACACCGAGCCTTCCGGCACTCTCAATCGCCTCTGCCACGGTATTGGGAATATCGTGAAATTTAAGGTCGAGAAAGACCTTGTGCGTCGCGCCAATGGCCGCCACCAGTTGCGGGCCTTCAGCCACAAACAGGCGCAAACCGATCTTGAACCAGCCGACCGTATCCCCCAGCTGATCGCGCAGTGCCAGAGCCTGACCCGCGTCCGGCACATCCAGCGCCACCATCAATCGACTCCGCATCAGATCTTCTCCTCACTTTTCGGATGTAGCGAACCCCAGCTATGGCACTGCGGACACTGCCAGCGCACATCTATCACTTCGACACCACACTGTTCACAGACATAGTTTTTAGCTCGCTTGCGCCACTGCCTGGAAAAACGGGCATGCGCATCGCCCTCATCACCGAGAACTGCCTGCAAACGCAACGATTCGCGCAGGGTGGCAGGCACAAAGCCCAGATCATGATATAACACTTTCGCATCATCAGCACTGCGCTCTCTGGCAAGCGCCTCCAGCCAGCTCAGAGCCAGCTCCGCATCAGGCTGCTGTCTCCACATTTCGGCCAACAGCTCCCTGCCCCGATTATCATAAAAATCAGAGTGCGCCAGCAGTTGCGGAATCACCAGTGAGAAGTGTTCATTGGCATGACTGCGCAACGCCTGAATTTCTGTAACCGCCTTATCTGTTTCTGCTGCCGCCATCGCCAGTTCAATTGCTACCATACGCGCCGGTGCACAGGCCGGATCAAGCTCAATCGCTCTTGCCGCATATGTGGCCGCCTCATCACGACTCTCCTGACTCAGGCACTGACGCGCCATTTCGGAGAAGAGATAAGCCCGATGTGAGCTGTAGGATTCATTCCTGACCCGTTCCAGCCGCGACAACAGCTCTTCAGCCAGTTGCCATTCGGAACTCTGTTCGCGAATCCTTAGGCTGGCTTCCAGAGCGCCTGCATGATCCGACTGAATCTCCAGCGCCTTACCGTACTGAATCAGCGCCCGGTCGAGCAGGCCACCGGTTTGAAAGTCTCTGGCCAAAGCCATGTGAGCCTGCAGGTGAATACTCTTCGCCAGATCCGGGCGGGCCAGCAAATTCTGATGGATTCGGACAGCCCTGCCGATCTCTCCGCGGGAGCGGAACATCTCACCGAGCGCCATATAGACATCCGCCGCTTCCGAGCGCAAACGGGCAACCTGAACCATCTCCTGCAAGGCGCGATCCGGCTCATCGGAGAGCAGGTAGTTGATACCCCGCAGCAATGGCGAGATACGCTTGTCCTCTTCCTCCTGTCTGGGCTCATCATCTTCCTGCAGCGGGCGCAGCACCAGCGCCAGCAACAGCACCAGGACGATAGCGGTAATAGCGAGGAAAAGCGTATTCATACGTCGTCTTGAAGCGGAATATTTCTAAGGTTGTCGACCTCTTGCTGCAACCGTTCATGCTCTGCACGCAGCCAGACAATTTCCTGTTTATGTTTGCGTCTGGAAAAAGCCATGGCCAGAACGCCGCCGGCAAAACCCAGCATAAAAGCAATAAATACAGGGACGTAAACCGGGACTGGCTTGCTGGCAACACCGAGAAAGTGCAGCTCGACCTGTGACAGATTGGCCAGTGCAAACATCGTGGCAAATGATGTCAGGACCAGCACCACCAGCACATTGATCCAGTTTACCGAATACAGACCCGACAGCCGGATAGTGGCTCTGGACATAACTCTCAGCCTGCGTTGTCGACCCGCTCGCGCAGATCTTTACCCGGCTTGAAGTGTGGTATGGATTTGGCCGGTACGGATACCGCTTCACCGGTCTTGGGGTTTCTGCCTATACGCGCCTGACGGGCTTTGGTCGTAAAACTGCCGAAACCGCGCAACTCCACGTGGTCGCCGACGGCCAGGGCATCGCCAATGACCGAGAAAATCGTATTAACAACAACTTCAGCCTCACGTCTGGTGATGCCAGCCTGTTGCTCTGCAATAATCTCTACAAGTTCAGATTTGGTCATCACGCCCTCCGTTTACAAGCATGAGCATAGCCCATCGTTGCCGATGCGCAAGTTGTATAGGCCTGCTGACAGGCCCCGGCAATGCCGGGGCCTGTTACAGATATCGGCTTACTTCTTGCCAAAGAGTTTACGCTGCAACTCCAGCGCCAGTGCCGACGGAGCGGATTCCTCAGCGGTCTGACGGGAATAGTTGCGCATAGCCTCCCGCTCTTCCTGAATCAGATGCTGACGAATGGAGAGCGTAACCTGACGACGCTTGTTATTCACTTCGACAATCTTCGCTTCCACTTCGGAACCGACTTTCAATTCGCCGTGATCGCGCGGGACTTCACGCATCGGCATGAATGCCTGTACGCCATCGGCCAACTCCACGACCACGCCGGCAGGTTTCACATCGACCACGGTACCATTAACGCTATTGCCACGCTTGACGCCGGCCAGAAACAGTTCAAACGGATCGGCCGAGAGCTGCTTGATGCCCAGCGCGATGCGCTGTTTTTCAACATCCACGCCCAACACAACCGCTTCGACTTCCTGTCCCTTGCTGTAAGGCTCCATAGCAGCCGCTCCGGACTTCTCCCAGGAGAGGTTCTCCATATGCACCAGGCCATCCATACCATCAGCCACATGCACAAAGAAACCGAAGTCAGTGATGTTCTTGATCTTGCCACTGACATGCGTGCCAATCGGATGATCTGCCATCCACTGCTGCCACGGATTTTCGCTGACAGCCTTCAGGCTCAGACGAATACGACGGGCCGATGCATCAACTTCCAGCACCACCACATCCACCACATCACCTTCAGCCAGCACAGCCGCCGGATTCACATCACGATTTGTCCAGCTCAGCTCAGAACGGTGAATCATACCCTCAATGCCGGGCTCCAGCTCCACAACAGCACCGAAATCGAGCAGGCGGCGCACGGTGCCGGTCAGCCCCATGCCCGGCTCATAGATTGCTTCTACATTATCCCACGGATCCGACTGCAGTGCCTTCATAGACACCGACACTTTCCCGGTTTCCGCATTCAACTTGACGATCTCAACACTCACGCTCTGACCGACGCTGAGCATCTCCGACGGGTGCTTGATCCGGCGCCACGACACATCGGATACGTGCAGCAATGCATCCACACCACCGATATCGACAAAAGCACCGAAATCAGCCAGCCGCTTCACTTCACCGCTCAGCCTGTCACCCACCGCATGCTGTGCGAAGAAGGCCGCGCGCTCGACTTCCAGAGCGGCAGTCAACGGACGCCTGCGTGATACAACAATATTTTCCGGCCTGCGCCGCGCTTCCAGTACAGCCACCTTGCATGCCTTACCAATCAGATTAGCCGGCAGGACATGGATATCCGTATCCGCTTCGGAGCGCGGCATAAATGCATTCAACCCGCTCAGGCTGACCCGGTAACCGCCCTTGACTTCCGATGTGATGACCGCATCCACCGTACTCTCATCGGCCACAGCCGCTTCAATGGCATCCCATGCCTCGCGCTGTCTGATGGCCAGCACGGACAAGCTCACACCCGAAGAGCCGCCAACCGACTGGATCAATGCCTTGATTTCTGTGCCGATTGCCGGAACCGGCAGCCCGGCCTGCTCGAATTCAGCCAGCGGAATCGTGCCTTCGGCCTTGGTCCCTACGTCAATGACGACAACATCGGCATTCAGGCCCACCACCATGCCGGTGACCATCTCACCCTTGCGAATCTCGCCTTTCTCCTTCAGGGAAGCCTCGTACAGCAGCCTGAAAGAGTCCTCTTCGCTAACGGCCTCTTCAGCAGGAGTCTCATCTGACTCTTCACTGGCCTGTACGACCGGCTCTTCTGCAGCAGGTGCTGCTGCAGTGGTTTCGGTTTCTGCTACGACGACCTCAGGGGTTGCCTCTGCAGTTGCTGAAGCGGTATCGACAACATCCGCCTCACCCCCTGCTTTCTGTATCGTGTCGAGCTTCTCGGCTTCACTCATGGTGTACCATCCTAATGACTCAATTCGCATGCGAATTGTTATTCAGTATTGTGTATCGTTCTAACGTTCATCCATCCGTAACGCGGGTCAGGCTGATGGCTTGATCAGCTGCCTGCGCTCCAGAATCCCCAGCATGCGATCTACCACTTCATCCACACGCAATGTTGTAGAGTCAATCGAGATAGCATCGGATGCCTGGGCGAGCGGGGCATGCTGACGCTCTCTATCGCGTTGGTCACGCTTTTTCAGGTCCAGCAACACCTCATCCAGATCGCCCCTGTGACCCATCTGTTTCAACTGGGACCAGCGCCTGCGCGCACGCTCGCGTACAGAGGCTGTCAGGAAAAATTTGGCCGGAGCATCGGGCAATACAACGGTACCGATATCACGTCCGTCCATAATGCAGCCTGCCTGTGCCAGCTGCTGCTGCAGACTCAACAAGCGCTCCCGAACCAGCGGCTTTGCCGCCACCGTTGAGGCTGCAGCACCGACGGCTTCAGTGCGCAGGCGCGGGGTCCAGTCTGCGCCATCATAGCCGATGCCGTCACTGCTCCACGACAACCCGATCAGCATATCACCGACCATCTCCGCCAGCGCCGCCTCGTTGTCCAGTTCGACACCGCGCTCCAACGCCACCGCACCGGTCAGACGATAGAGCAGGCCTGTATCGAGCACCGGCAGACCGATCTCATCGGCCAACAACTTTGCCACCGTGCCTTTACCACTACCGGAAGGGCCATCAATGGCAACCATCAGGCCGGCTGCGGCTATCCACTCACTCATGCTTCACCCTCATCGGCCCAGCGTACATTCATACCGACAGACTGTGCCAGCTGTACAAAATTGGGAAAGCTCGTCGCGATTGCCGCCGCATTGTGAATACGCACTTCACCATCTGCACGCTGAGCTGCCACGGCCATGGCCATGGCAATGCGGTGATCGCCATGGGCATCCACATCCACATCACCGCGCAAGTTAGTGATACCCCGGATAACCGCTCCGTCCGGTTGCTCATCGATATCCGCACCGGCAGAGCGCAGGGCCGTCGCCATAGCTGCAATGCGGTCGGACTCCTTGACCCGCAACTCCTCCGCATCGGTCAGCACAAACTCGCCATCGGCAAGCGTGGCTGCCGCAAAGAGCACCGGAAACTCATCAATCGCATCGGGCACATCGTTCGGGACCACATGCATGCCGTGCAGACCGCCGGATCTGATGCGCACATCGGCCACAGGCTCCTCACCCACGCGCTGTTCATTCTCCAGTGAGAGTGCCGCACCCATGCCGTTCATCACCCGCCGCCACCCGTCTCGACGCGGATTGATGCCGATAGACTTCAGCGTAACGTCGGAACCCTCGACGAGACTGGCAGCAACAGCAAAAAAACAGGCCGACGAGGGATCAGCGGGAATGTCGACCACGCCGACAGGCGCAGTCAGCCGGTCTTTCGGATCAAGGGAGATCGTACCGTCAGCAGCAACTGTGACCGGCTGTCCGAATAGCGGCAGCATGCGCTCGGTGTGATCGCGGGTCGGTTTCGGCTCGCTGACCGAGGTTACGCCATCGGCATAGAGCCCGGCCAGCAATACGCAGGACTTCACCTGAGCGCTGGCCACCTCGGATACATGGTCAATCGCCTTGAGCTTACCGCCGGATATGGTGATCGGTAGCAAATTGCCATCATCACCACCCTCAACCTTCGCCCCCATACGCCGCACCGGATCCACCACTCGTTTCATCGGCCGTTTACACAGCGAGGCATCACCGGTCACCGTGCTCGAAAAGTGCTGACCGGCCAGAATACCGGCCATCAGCCGTACGCAGGTACCGGCATTGCCCGCATCCAGCATGCCTTGCGGCTGCTTCAAACCGTGCAGCCCGACACCATGCACGCGCAGGGATGTTTTCTCATCATTCAACCATTCGATCCGCACGCCCATATCGATAAACATGCGGGCAGTGGCGATATTATCCTCACCGGGCAAAAAGCCGTGAATCTCCGTCACGCCGTCAGCAAGCGCCGCCAGCATGACCGAACGATGTGACATGGATTTGTCACCGGGCACCGTCAGCTCGCCCTTCAGTGGTCCGGCCGCAGGGCCGGCGATCAGTGTTCCGCCTGTACTCACAATTCATCTCCATATTTCAACAACCAGGCATCCCGGGCCGCACGGGCAGCGGCAAATTCCGTCAGCAAACAATCCGCATCGCCTCCATCCACCGCAGCGCGCAACACACCCAGCTCAGTAATCAGTGCATCCAGCTTGGCGATCAGCGCCTCGCGGTTGCACATCGCAATATCGCGCCACATCTCCGGCGAGGAGGAGGCGATGCGGGTAAAGTCACGGAAACCACCGGCAGCAAAGCGGAACGGATCATCGCCGCCGCTCTTGCGCACGGCATTGACCAGCGCAAATGCCGCGACATGCGGCAGATGACTGACAGCAGCCAGATGCTCATCGTGCGCCGCCGCATCCATCTGCATCACGCGACTGCCTGTCGCCTCCCACAGACTGCGCACCCGCGCCAGCGCATCGGCATCTGTAGCCTCATCCGGCGTCAGGATACACCAGTGTCTGTCAAACAGTTCGGCAAATGCAGCACCCGCGCCTGACTCTTCGGTGCCGGCAATCGGGTGCGCCGGCACAAAACGGGACGGGTTCGGCAGGTATTCAGCCGCAGCCGCCATTACCGACTGCTTGCTGCTGCCTGCATCAGTTATCACGGCATCGGCAGGCAGGTTCTGCGCCATGGCCCGGAACACATCGGCTGAAGCACTCACAGGCACACTGACCAGTACCATATCGGCATCGGCAACGGCCTGAGCCACATCATGACTGAAGTCGTCGATCACGCCGAGATCCACGGCCAGCTGCAGATTTTCCGCGCTACGGCCAACCCCGGTAATACGGCCAACACAACCGGCACGGCGCAGCGCCAGTGCCACAGAGCCACCAATCAACCCCGTACCGATCACCACCAGATGGCGGATTTCACGCGTCATGCCATACCATCCACAATCTCTGTTAATGCCGCCAGAAACAGATCATTCTCTTCGGCTGTGCCGACTGATATACGCAGGTATTCAGCCATGCCGTACGGTGCCAGCGGACGCGGAATAATACCCCGATTCTCCAGTGCCGCAGCGATTTGTGCACTGTCCCCATGCCGCAGCAATACGAAGTTGCCGTGACTGTGACCTTCACTCAGGCCAAGCGCCTGCAGCGCACGCTCCATACGGTCGCGCTCAGCCAGCGTGTCGGCCACGCGCGCCGCCATCCACTCACCATCATCCAGTGCAGCCACAGCCGCCGCCTGCGCCAGCAGACTGACATTAAACGGCGCGCGAAAACGGTTGACCAGTGCGGCAATCCCGGCATCGGCAATGGCATAACCGATGCGGCAGCCGGCAAGCCCGTAGGCCTTGGAGAACGTACGCGAGATCACCAGTCCCGGATGCTGCAGCAGGGCTACTGTATCGCCCAGTTCAGTGGCCACAAATTCATAATAGGCCTCATCGATAATCACCAGCAGATCGCGCGGCAGCGCATCGAGGAAGGATTGCAGCGCAGCCACCCCGTGCAGCGTGCCGGTCGGATTGTTCGGGTTGGCGATGCAGACCACTCGGGTTCGCTCGTTCACGGCCTGCAGCATCGCATCCAGATCATGGCTCAGACCATCGGCTTCCGCGACGGCCACACCGGTGGCTCCGGCGGCCTGCGCCGCCAGCGCATAGACAATAAAGCCGCGCTGACTGTAGACCACTTCGTCTCCGACACCTGCAAAGGTCCGGATCAGCAGCTCAAGCACCTCATTGGAGCCGTTACCGACGATAATGCGCTCCTCTTCAACCATGTGAAAATCAGCCAGCGCACGCTTTAATGCACCGGCATCACCATCGGGATAGAGATGCACCCCGGCGGCCGCCTGCTGCATGGCCCTCACAGCCTTCGGTGACGGACCGTAAGGGTTCTCATTGGAGGCCAGCTTAACCGCCCGGCTCAAACCTTTTTCGCGTAGCAACACCTCAATCGGCTTGCCGGGAACGTAAGGGTAGAGTGCCGCCGTCTGTGGCACGGCTTTTGCCAACCAATCAACAGTCATGGTAATGACTCACAAATATAAATGTTACGACCAGCATTGCTTTTCGTCCTCTGCGTCCTTTGTGGTGAAAGGTTTTATAGGGGTTTGGATACCGGATATGACCCCAGCACCTTGATAAAGCCGCCTGGCTTGGCCTGGATTTCAGCAATCGCTCCGGCGACGGCCTTGTCATCGCGATGGCCCTGGATATCGGCAAAAAACACATATTCCCACAGCTTCTTCTTTGATGGCCGTGATTCAATACGGGTCAGCCCGATCCCGCGATCAGCAAAGGAGGAGATCAGATGATGCAGGGCTCCCGGCTCATCCCGAATTGACATCACCAGCGAGGTTTTATCCTCGCCCGAGGCAGGTGAATCATGCTGTCCGATGACAAAAAAGCGGGTCGTATTATCGTGAAAATCCTCGATATTGCGTTGCAGCAACGGCAGCCCCGCCCGATCAACAATCGAGTAGGGTCCAATCACCGCACAGCGGCGCCAGTCCAGCGTCGGCGATGCAGCTGCTTTGGCTTCATCGACTATCTGGGCGGCGCGAATGGTCGATGATGCCTCCATCAGCTGCGCATTCGGCAGATGTTCGGATAGCCAGCCGCGGCACTGACCCAGCGGCTGCGGATGCGACATCACCACATCGATATCAGCCAGAGACTCGGCATAGGTAAACAGGTGATGATGAATCGAGAGCTGCACCTCGGCGCAGATAAATACGTCGCGCTCCATATCGGCAAACAGATCCAGTGTCGGCGTCACCGCACCTTCAAAGGCATTCTCCACCGGCACCACACCATAAGTGGCCCTGCCCGACTCCACTTCATCGAACACCTGCTCCAACGTACTGCAGGCGAGATATTTGGCAGTCGAGCCAAACTGACGACTGGCTGCGGTATGGCTGAACGTACCTTCAGGCCCCAGATAGGCGATGGTCATCGGATGCTCCAGCGCCAGGCACGCGCCGATAATCTCACGATAAATACCATGGATAGCCTCATCCGGAATCTTGCTTTCATGCGCACTGGTAGCGGCCTCGGCATTGCGCGCCAGCATACGCCGGATAATTGAGGCCTCTCTGCTCGGTACATAGAACGGTGCATCGGCACTGTCCTGTTTGGCCTCGCCGACCTGACCGGCCAGACGAGCCCGCTTGCGGATCAGCTCCAGCAATTCGTCATCAACCGCGTCAATCGCCTGACGCAGCACGGTGAGTTTCTTCTCTAATTCAGCCATGCCAGCACGCTAGAAGTTTGTCGTGCGCAGGGCAATCGTAAGGGCGCGGATACAGGCGCATCATTAACGTAGCTGCTCGGGCAGACTAAACGTGACATTTTCTTCGCTCACCACCAGCACTTCCACGCCGGCATAACCGCGCGCCTGCAGCCATGCGATCACGCTGTTCACCAGCACTTCCGGTGCCGATGCGCCGGCCGTGATGCCGATGCGGGCATCCGGCGTCAGCCAGTCCGGATCGATATCCTCCGGCCCGTCAATCAGCCAGGCCGCGCTACCCGATCGCTCGGCCACCTCACGCAGACGGTTGGAGTTGGACGAGTTTTTCGAACCGATCACCAATACAACATCGCTGGCTTTAGCCAGCTCTTTGGTCGCCGCCTGGCGGTTGCTGGTGGCATAGCAGATATCCTCACGCTTGGGCCCCTGCAGAAGGGGAAAGCGGCGGCGCAGGGCATCAATCACATCGGCGGTATCATCCACGCTCAGCGTGGTCTGTGTAACATAGGCCAGACGCGCCGGGTCCTTTACCTGCAGCGCCTCGACATCTGCCGGCGTGGCAACCAGCAGCACTGCACCTGCCGGCGCCTGCCCCATTGTCCCTTCAACTTCGGGGTGGCCGGCATGGCCGATCAGGATCACCTGATCGCCGCGCTGATAATGGCGTAACAGCTCCAGATGCACCTTGGTCACCAGCGGACAGGTCGCATCGATAACCCTGAGCCCCCGTCTGTCGGCACTCTCGCGCACCGCCTTGCTGACACCGTGCGCCGAAAAAATCAGCAGCGCACCATCCGGCGCATCATCCACCTCCTCGATAAATACCGCCCCCTTGGCCTGCAAATCCTGAACGACATAGCGATTGTGAACGATTTCATGGCGCACATAGACCGGCGCACCGTAAACGGCCAGCGAACGCTCAACGATTTCGATGGCCCGATCCACGCCGGCGCAAAAGCCGCGCGGCTCGGCCAATATCACTGTTTTCGGGTGAAATGTGACAGCTACGGATTCCTGCTGCATGAAACAACTCCTTCATACCAGATTTACGGTCGGACGGACACTAACAAACACGGGCCCGAGTACCACCGGCAGACGCATGCAGACATAAAAACCATATACACACTGCGGCACACTTACCTGCGCGACAGATCATGCTAGTCTTCAGCCCACACCACGGAGGCATTCATGACAGAATACAGCATCAACCCCGGCGACCCGGCGCCAACCCGGATCGAACTGGATACCTGGCCTGAAGGACGACTGAAGCTGGCCGACCTGGCCGGGCAGTGGATCATTCTCTACTTCTACCCGAAAGACAGCACCCCCGGCTGCACGACGGAATCATGCGAATTCCGCGATGCCCGCCCTGATTTCAGCGCTGCAGGCGCAAGCATCGTCGGCGTCTCGCGCGATTCGGTGCGCTCACACGGTAACTTTACTGAAAAGCAGGCTCTGAACTTTACCCTGATCTCCGATCCGGATGAAACGCTGTGCAAGGCTTTCGATGTCATGCAGCTTAAAAAGAACTACGGTAAAGAGTATATGGGCGTAGAGCGATCCACCTTCATCATCAATCCTGAAGGCGACATTGCCGCCGCCTGGCGCAAGGTCAGCGTCAAGGGCCATGTCGAAGAGGTCCTCAACACGCTGAAAGAGCTGCAGTCGTCGTGAGCATAAACGCTGCCCGCAGCCGGCATGCTTAAAGGCAGACATATTCTTCTCGGCATTGGTGGCGGCATTGCCGTTTACCGGGTGGCCGAGCTTGCCCGCCTGCTGATCAGAGAGGGTGCGGAAGTACGCTGCGTCATGACCCGTTCGGCCTGTGAGTTTGTCACACCGATGACCTTTGCTGCCCTGACCGGAGAAGAGGTCTATACCGAGCTGTTCGACCTGACGGCCGAGCAGTCGATGGGCCATATCCAGCTGGCGCGCTGGGCCGACCTGATCGTCATCGCTCCGGCCACAGCCGGATTGCTGGCCCGACTGGCACACGGCATCGCTGATGACCTGCTCAGCACCATTATGCTGGTTGCCGAGAGCCCGGTATTGCTGGCGCCGGCGATGAACCATTCGATGTGGCTGGCTCCCGCCACAGTGCGCAACGTGGCGCTGTTGAGTAAGCGCGGCATGCACCTGGTCGGCCCGGCAAGCGGCGAGCTGGCCTGCGGGGAATCAGGCAGCGGCCGACTCAGTGAACCGGAATCCATACGCGATGCCATGCTGTCACTGCTGAGCGACCACCGCCTGGCAGGTCAGCGCTGGGTCATTAATGCCGGTCCTACGGTGGAAGCCTGGGACGGCGTACGCATCCTGAGCAATCGCGCCACAGGCACCCTCGGCGCCCTGCTGGCGGGACAGGCTGCAGCACTTGGCGCACAGGTCACACTGGTTGCAGGCCCGGGCACGCCGGCCTCACACCCACGCGTTGAGCGTATTGCTGTTGAATCGGCTGAAGAGATGCTGACAGCCTGCCGTCAGGCAGCCAAAGGTGCTGATATCTTCATCGGCACAGCTGCCGTCAGTGATTTTCGTTTCAATACGACAATGACCGGCAAAATCAAACGCGGCGACACGCAGATCATGTCCGTCGACCTGATCGCCAACCCTGATATCATCGCGGCCATCGCCGCCATGCCGGAGCGCCCCTGCAAAATCATAGGCTTTGCTGCTGAAGCGGAAAAACACATCAAAAACGGTCGGGCCAAATTGCTCGGCAAGGGCATTGATGCGGTCGTAGCCAATGATATTTCCAATATGGGCGCAGCCTCAGCCAGCGGCTGGTGGATTGACCACAAGCATGAAATGGAACTGACCGCAGGCAGCAAACAGATCTTCGCAGCCGCTATTATCGATCAAGTCACGAGGTTAAACCGATGAACAGTAATAAACCGAATATCAATATCATGCGACTGCCCCATGGCGAAGGGCTGGAGCTGCCGTTTTATGCTACCAGCCACGCTGCCGGTGCAGACCTGCGCGCGGCAGTAGATGAGGATATCACCATTGAGCCCGGCGAGCGCCGGCTGATCAAAACCGGATTTGCCATGGCCCTGCCGGACAACTACGAAGCCCAGATTCGGCCCCGTTCAGGCCTGGCATTGAAACAGGGCATCACCGTACTCAATACGCCGGGCACAATCGATGCCGATTACCGTGGTGAGATCGGCGTCATTCTGATCAATCTGGGAGATCAACCCTTCACGATCAGCCGCGGTGACCGCATCGCCCAGATGATTATCGCTCCGTTCGTACAGGCTGATTTCCATGCCGTCACCGAGCTCTCAGACACAGCACGCGGCAGCGGCGGTTTCGGCTCATCAGGCAAACGGTGAAGGAAGAGCGTCACAAAAGTGGGACAGCCACATTAAAACGTGATGGCAAACAGCAAGCTATGCACGACTGTTCTTCATTTTGATTTGCAACAAACATGAATTCCGTTCATATTGCGTTGCGCTGGCATGAATTCTGCTCGTGTTGCTTGCATGAACGGGCCTCGCCCGCAAGCACCGGGAGGTAAAATGAAACGACTGACAGGACTGATGATCTGCATGGCGCTGTCGCCGACACTCTATGCCGCCGCTCCGGATGCCGAGGTACCGGATGCGATGCAACATCTGGTTACTGCCCCCGACATCGATTTCGCCACGCTGCGCGATCCCTTCTCCTCTTATCTGGCCCGCGTGACCAGCACCGGGAAAAGTGCCCTGATGGAAAACAAGTTCCTGCTCTCCAACCGGAAGCGTGAGCCACTGGAAAGCTATGACCTGGACAGTCTGAAGCTGGTTGCCATCTTCAGCATGGGAGGAGAGCGCGTTGCCATGGTTGAAGACTCTACCAACAAAGGCTATGTCATTCATCGGGGCAATTATCTGGGTAAAAATAACGGCAAGATCGAAAAAATAACCGGCGACACAGTGTTCCTCGTCGAACAGGTACTTGATCCGGCCGGAGACATTATTGACCGTCAGGTTACGCTCACCCTTAATGAAGTGAACCCGTAACGTCGCATGCCCCGCATGAACGCCGCCGAAGTCCGGCGCTTTTTCGAGCAACTGCGCGCAGCCGACCCGGAACCGGTCACTGAACTGAACTACAATAACGAGTTTGAGCTGTTAGCGGCCGTCATGTTGTCGGCCCAGTCCACCGACGTCGGCGTTAACAAGGCGACGGCGAAGTTATATCCTGTTGCCAATACGCCTGAAGCCATTCTGGCTCTGGGCGAGGAAGCCCTGAAAGGCTATATCTCCACACTCGGCCTGTATAACAGCAAGGCCAAACATCTGATCGGCGCCGCCCGCATGCTGGTGGATCGCCATAACGGCAAGGTGCCGCGTACGCGCAAGGAGCTCGAAGCGCTGCCAGGCGTAGGCCGGAAAACCGCCAATGTGGTGCTTAATGTGTTGTTTGATGAGCCGACCATGGCGGTGGACACGCATATCTTCCGGGTCGGCAATCGCACAGGTCTTGCTCCGGGAAAAAATCCGCTGGAGGTGGAAAAAGGGCTGCTTAAAGCCATACCTCCCGAGTTCATGCAACATGCCCACCACTGGCTGATCCTGCACGGACGCTATACCTGCACGGCGCGCAAACCGCGCTGCCACCTCTGCCCGGTTGCCGCCGAATGCCACTGGCCGGAAAAACCAAACGCCATCAGCTGATGCTGACCCCTCACACAACACGCATTTTGGCAGAAGTGTCCGACAGAAGTGCGACCCGTCATGCATATTGAAAACTGCTGGCAAGATGATGGCTGCGGCCTTCACCGGAAATATAGCGGTAACCTCTCACTATGCGACGTGCTGGAAGCAACACTTGAGCTACAGGATAACCCGCGATTCAACTCCCTGCGCTACCTCATTGAAGATTACACACATGCGACCAACACACCGTTTGATATCTGCGATGTAAAGGATTTTACCGGCATTATTCGCCTCAGATCCAATACAAAGAATAATTTGAACGTTGCAATCATCAGTCGCAATTCACCGGAAGCTGTCGCGACAGCAAGTGCCTTTTGTGAATACATGCTGCAGTGTCATTATCGATGCCGGGTATTTCTCTCACCTGACGATGCACTGGCATGGGCGGCTGCATAGTGGTCATTGCACCGCTCCGACTACGGACTACGATGTTCGTGGCTTTCAAACAGTCGTCGCGCGGGTCTGGCAACGCCCCTTACTCCTGAAGATGCACGCTTTTGCGTGAACGACGCAGCCGGACGCGCTAGCCTCTGCCGATGCAAATTATTCATTCATGGGAAGAAGCAGCGTCACTGGCTGAACTCAAGGGCGGCGCCATTACCGTCGGCAACTTTGACGGGGTACACATGGGGCACGAACAGGTGCTGGCTGAAACACGCGGCCATGCCATGGATGTCGGCGGCCCCACCATCGTAGTCACCTTCGAGCCGCATCCGCGCGCAGTCCTGTTTCCGGGAGAGGCACCGCGCCGCCTCTGCCATGTGCACGAGCGCCTGCAATATCTGCAACAGGCAGGTGCCGATGCCGTACTGCTGCTCGAGTTCAACAAAGCCATGGCGGCATGGTCGGCCGAGAAATTCTCACGCATGTTGTTCGATACATTTGCATTCCGCCATATCCATGTCGGTTATGACTTCGCTTTCGGACATGATCGTCAGGGTCATGTCGATGATCTGCGCAAACTGGGTGACGAGGCTGGTTTCACCGTTTCCGAGGCTGCCGCTTTTGCCATGTTAGGCTCTGTCGTCTCATCGTCGCGCATCCGCTCGGCGGTTGAAGCTGCGGATTTCACACTGGCAGCCAGCCTGCTCGGGCGCGATTACGCTATCGCAGGAGAAGTATTGCATGGCGACAAGCGCGGTCGCCAGATGAATTTCCCTACCGCCAATATCGATGTCGGGGATCTGGCTCACCCACCGGTCGGCATCTATGCCGTGCGCGCCAACAACAAGGAGAAGCAATGGCTGGGTGCCGCCTATCTCGGTTACCGGCCGACATTCAATGGCCGCACGCTGCTGCTGGAAACCCACCTGCTCGATGATTCACCCGATCTGTACGGCCAGTGCCTGAATGTCGCATTTGTACAACGCATCCGTGAAGATCGGAAGTTCACCGGTCATGCCGACCTGGCGGATCAGATCGCCCTCGACTGTCAGGCGGCCAGAGAGATTCTCGCAGAGCGCTGAGCGACTCTCAGTCGGAAAATCGAAAAAAACATATGGCTTTATAACGTTCGCTGAATTCAGCAGTGCTAATCCGTACGCATGAGCCCCAGAAGCGGCGTCAGGTAAGCCTCATATTGTCGCCATACGCCGATCGAAGCAGTCGACAAGGGCTTGCGCACCTGCACGGCACTGGCGGTCTGCACCGCATGGTTTGCCTGCTGAAAATGCATACATGCGTCGCTCCAGCTCAGTCCACATGCCTGCAGCAACAGGCGCGTCTGCTGCTCCTGCCCGGCCACCAGCTTCTCATACTCCAGCTCATAAAAGAGATCGGCAGGCAGCAGCTCGCGCCAATATGCCATCAACTGCAGGTAACCCTGATAATATTGCGCCAGTTCGGAGAGTGCATAACCATAGCCAAAGTGAGCCCCCTGCAGGTTATTCTTGTAGATGGAAAAACAGGTATCCAGCGGATCACGCTGCAGATGGATAAAGCGGGCTTGCGGCAACGCGCGATGGATCAGGCCCACCAGAGCGATATGGCTCAGGGTTTTATCACAATAACAATTGGAACTGCCGTACAACTGCTCTACCCGCTCCAGATAGCGCACGCCGATAGCCGTGCACTGCGCTTGCGGTAACGCATTCAGCGCCGCAGGCGAGAGTGAAATATCCCCGACAACATCGCGAATGGCGGACTCCAGACATCCGTTTTCACCCAGCGCCGTCACGTCCGGGTGAGCCGCCAGTATCTGCTCAACCAGTGTGGAACCCGAACGGGGCATACCAAGCACGAACAGGCACGGTGTATGACTGATATCCGCATTTTCGCGCATCCGCTCACCATCGAGCGTCGTGATCTCCGCCAGTGCAGCAACCGCCGCATCCGTATCGAATGCGTTGTCCGCGTGCCGGATCGCATTGGCCTCCTGCAACAGCTCAAACGCGGCAGCATAGTCCCCCAGATCATCCCTCACCTTGGCCAGCGCAAAAGCCAGTTTCATACGGGCATCACTGCCCGGCGGGCAGTGCTGGTAAACCTGCTGCATAGCCTGCGTCTCATCGTCTTCAGCCTCGAAACGACGCAAATCAGCCAGCACCAGCCAGGCATCGGCATGGTAAGGGTTGGCCTGCAGCGCATGGTGGATGTGCTCCCGCACCTCTTCCAGCGCGCCCTGCTCCAGCGCCAGTACGCCCAACCCGTAATGCGCCTCGGCATGGCCTGCATCGCGGGCGAGAATCGCTTCCAGGTGCGTGCGCGCCTCACTGTAGAGATTCAGCGCATGGCAGACCTGAAACAAGCCCATGCGCACCATGGCATCGCCCGGTTTGCGTTTTCTGGCTCGCTCCAGCATGACCCGCGCCTCGGTCAGTTCCCCCTGCGCCATCAATGCACCGGCCATGCCCAGATGCGTCGCGATATCGGTTGCATCCAGCGCCAGAGCCTGTCGGTAACACTCCATCGCGGCCTGCGTATCTCCGGCCTGAAACCACCCGTTACCCAGGCTGGCCAACAGATCCGCCCGCGTCGGTGCTGCGGCAACCGCCTGTTTCAGCTGCAGCAGACCGGCATCGACATCCCCTTGCTGCAACGCCAGCAAACCACGCAGATGCAGCAAATCCGGGTGATCCGGATACAAGGCTTCCAGCTGCCCGCAGGCCGACTCACACGCCTCTGTCTCACCCTGCTGCAGCGCGCGTCCCGCAACGCCCAGCAACTGCTCGATCTTCCTTTTCCTGTTGCCGGACAACTTCATACGCTTGGCCATATACCACCCCGAACCACTTCAATGGCCGAAGCATAGCGGCGCAGCGCATCCTGCGACATCATAGATACGCTCATTATACCCCTATCTCTGCAATGCTTTCACAAGCGCGCCCCTCCCCGTAGAATCAGCCCATGTCACTCCATCTGCCCCTGTTATCCCCGCAAACTGCCGAACTACTGCTCAATGGCAGCGTCATGGCCGAGCGCCGAAACTGGTCGGTATTGAAGGCTTCCGGACCAACGGTACGTGATTACCTGCAAGGGCAGATTACGCAGGATATGAATCGACTCTCCGCCGACTGTGCCATCCACACCGCACTGCTTACCCCGCAGGGCAAAGCAGTCACCGAGCTCTATATCATTGAAGGCAACAACGACGAATTGATTCTGCTCACCCCTGCCTCATACGCCACCGCCACCGTGGCGCGCCTGCGCCAGTTCGCGCTGGGGCAGGAGCTACGCATCGGCGTGGTTGAAGCCCTTGCCATCTGTTCGCTGCAGGGCACCCATGCCCACAGCCAGCTGGAGAGTTTTGCCCTGCCTGAACCGGATGAGATGTGGCTGGCAACCAGCCGTAACCCTGAAACAGATTGTTTTGCCATTGTCATGCCCCACCATCCGCGGGGCTATTGGGTCGTAACTGCCGCCACCAGCATCAGAGCGGTGGTAAGCCGCCAGCCCGAAGTCGAACAGAATGCCTTCGAAGCGATGCGCATTATTCGCGGCTTTCCCGATTTCGGCATCGAGTGGGATGCAGCCATCCACCCGCTGAATGCCAACCTGGTTGAATTTGACGGCGTATCATTCGAAAAAGGGTGCTATGTCGGTCAGGAAGTCACCAGCCGTATGCACTGGCGCGGCGGCATCAAAAAGAAACTCTACAGGGTATCTGTGGATGGCAGGCCGGATACTCTCCCCTGCCCGATTCGAACCAGTGTGAATATCGGTGAGCTGAAATCAGCCGCGATTGATCAGGAAAACCGCTGTATCGGCATCGCGCTCTTGCCGATTGAAACCGCAGAGTCGGCAACCGCGCTGAGTCTGGAAAACGGTGCAACCCTGCATGTGCTGGAAGCATGTCATGCCTGATGCATTCATCTGGTATCACGCCGATGAGAAGCTGGAGCCCGAGCTGATTGACTGGCTGAATGTCAGTGCGGAAAAAACCGGCGTTCGCGGCAAGCTGTACATCCGCAAACAGGATAACAAAACCACCTTCATGGAAACCTATGCCAATGTGCCCGCCTCCACGATCAAGCGCATCGAGAAACTGGCGGCGCTGCAGCCTGTGTTTACGCATATAGAGCGCCGCTGCGAAAGTTTTATCGAAATCAGCTGATAAACAGTGCTTCACCGTCGGGGTGCCCAGCAGGCTTCATATCTTAACCTATAACAAGAGTACCACCGGCAGCCGCTTTTGATTAGGGTGCTGGCATGCCTGATATTGCCACTACCATTGCCATAAAACTGATCCAGCGCGAATCAGTCACGCCTGAAGATGGCGGCTGCCAGAATTATATCGAATCGCTGCTGGCCCCTCTGGGCTTTGTACGTACCCATGTCGATACCGGCGGCATTACCAACAGCATTTATACGCGCACCGGTGAATTGCCGGGCACGCTTGCGTTTGCAGGCCACACCGATGTGGTGCCGACAGGCCCCGTCGAGCAGTGGCAACAGCCGCCATTCTCGGCCGAGATCATCGACGGCATCCTGCATGGTCGCGGCGCTCAGGATATGAAAGGCGCCATCGCCTGCTGGATTGCCGCGATTGCAGAGCTGTGCGGCGAATACACCCCGCTACCGACCCTGCAATTGCTGATTACCTCCGATGAGGAGGGCGACTCGATCGATGGCACGATCCGTATTGTCGAGCATATGCAGGCTGCCGCGACACTGCCCGATGCCGTTATTATCGGAGAGCCCTCCTGCTCGAACAGCGTCGGCGACACCATTCGCCGCGGCCGCCGCGGCGTCGTGCAGGTGCGTGCCACGATCCACGGCAAACAGGGCCATTCCGCCTACCCGCAGGATGCCGATAATGCGATTCATCGCGCCGCTCCGGCACTGGCACGTATTGCTGCAATTAAGTGGGGTGAGCCGAGTGCGGGTTTTCCTGCCACCTCCTGCCAGATCACCAATATCAGCGGCGGCACCGGCGCCTCGAACGTGATACCCGGCCACTGCGATGCCTTTATTGATATCCGCTACAATCCAGGCAACAGCTTCGATGAGATCAGGGCCGCGATTGAAGCGGCTTGCGCCGATTGCGAGTGCACACTCGATTTCGACCATGTAGCCACCGCCTTCTCCACGCCGGACGGTCCCTTCCTCGATCTGGTCTGTGGCAGTATTCTGCGCGTGACCGGCACAGAGACCCTGCGCGATACCGGCGGCGGCACCTCCGACGGCCGTTTTCTGGCTGCCGCAGGCATACCTGTTGCCGAACTCGGTACCACCAACAGCTCCATCCATCAGGTCAACGAGCAGGTTGCCGTTAGCGAGCTTGCGACACTGACCGCGATCTATTCCGATATTATTAAACATTTTGAGGTTCTGGCATGAGTGACAAACTGGGCGCCATCATCAATCGACCGGGCAAATTTCTGGAGACTTTCGAGAATCCGAATCCCGAACGCGACTATCATATCCGTATCGATTCGCCGGAGTTCACCTGTCTCTGCCCTAAAACCGGCCAGCCGGACTTTGCCGAGATCAAACTCGATTACGTGCCGGATCAGCTCTGCGTGGAGCTGAAATCACTGAAACTCTACTACTGGAGCTTCCGCGATGAGGGCCACTTTCACGAACAGGTGACCAATATGATCGCCAACGATCTGATCGCCCTGCTCGATCCGCGCCAGATCAAGGTGACGGCCGTATTCAATGTACGTGGCGGCGTTTACACCACGGTTGAAGTCGAACACAGCAAATGAATTCACTGCCCTTTTACAAGATGCAGGCTCAGGGCAACGATTTCGTTGTGCTCAACGGCCTGACCTCCACTCTGCCGGAGTTTACCGAGGCCTGGGTACGCCGCATCACCGAGCGCCGTTACGGCATCGGTTGCGACCAGCTGCTGGTGCTGGAGCAGAGCGACAAAGCCGATGCCGCCATACGCATTTTTAACAACGACGGTTCGGAAGCAGCCAACTGCGGCAACGGCCTGCGCTGTGTCGGCCAGCTGCTGATCGAGCTGCTGGGTAAAGAGTTCGTCCTGATTGCCCTGAAAGACCGCATTGTCAGAGCCGAGGCCGGCATCAACGGCATTTGCGTCGAGATGGGGCCTGCCACGGTGATCAACTCAACCGATGCGCATGTCGATATCGACATCGGCAACCAGCACCGCGTCTTCTTTGAAGCAACCGAAGCATTCCCGTCCGACCTCAATGTCGAAATTGTGACCGGTCAGATTGCCAACCATGTCTATATCGACATCATTGAACGCGGCGCCGGTCGCACGCTGGCATGCGGCAGCGGCGCCTGCGCCACAGCCGCGGCCATCTGGTACTCGGAAGGCGAAGTCCGGCCACTGACCATTGAGATGCCGGGCGGCACCGTAACCGTTTCCGGATGCGCGAAAAACGTCCGGCTGGAAGGCCCTGTCACCCAAACCTTCTCAGGCGTATTTACGATCTGAAGGCGCTTGCCGCGCGTGCGTCCCTCAGACTGGCAGCAGACTTTCAGCGCCCCAGTTGCCAACAACGCTATTCAAACACGCCCGCATTATGGCTTGTTCGCGTGATCAACAATTCAAGCTTGCATCCGGCAACTTTTCTCCCATAATCCGCGCTCCCGAAAGGGGTGTCTGAGGGCAGGTAGCTCAGTCGGTAGAGCAGTGGACTGAAAATCCACGTGTCGGGGGTTCGATTCCCTCCCTGCCCACCACATGAAAAGGAGTTGCGAGCAATCGCAGCTCCTTTTTCATTTCACCCTAACCCACCCCTGCATACAGTTCAATGGTAATCCTCCCCTGAAAGCAGGGGGCGTCAGAAGCAGCATTTTCTTGTATGAAAAAAGAATATTCACATAGAGCAATCACATTATCCAGAGAACCGGTGATGGCTTTAGTTTTCTGATGCGCGTTTGTTTTTGTATTTATATCAACCATAGCGTATGATTTTGCACATGAGCGTACATTATTGCGGCTATGAATGGCTGAAAAGAACATATCAACTGGATATTGACTCTCCCAATCCCGTTTCAAAAATCGGGGGCACAAGGAGCTCTGAGAGCCGCATTTTCCGTCCAGAGTACCAACCCGAAGAGAGCCTGGCAGGTCACCTTCTTTTCGCACTCAAGCACGAAAACCTGAACCTTGGTATGCTTAAGGCATTATTCACTATCTGTGACCTGAAAGAGCTCGAACAGTGGATCTCCGGAAATCCGCAGGGTTTGCAGACGCGCCGTGCATGGTTTTTTTACGAGTGGCTGACTGGTAAACAGTTAGACCTGCCCGATGCAGATACAAAGTTTAAATACGTTGATGCGCTGGATGAAAAATCCTATTACACCGCAGATAAAACCAATTCACCCCGCCATAAAGTCCGCAACAATATGCCCGGCGTTCCTGCTTTTTGCTGGCTGGTTCGTAAAACGCCAACCATGAAAGCTTTCGATAGCAAACAACTGCATAAGCAGATGACGGATGCATATTCCAGTCATCCCATGATTGGCAGAGCTGAAGCTTTTATACTGACCAGGGATTCCCAGAAAAGCTTCGAGATTGAAAAAGAAAAATTTGATAACCGTGCTGTTCGCTGGATGAAAACGGTTCGTGCATTCATGGGCTCCCGGCTTGATGACGCCAGACTGTTTGAGATGCAAAAGCAGCTTGTATCTACTCCGGATCATGGGTGGCGAACAGACTTTGGCTGGATTGGCGACCGACTTCCTGATGCAACACCGCTACCGGAACATATCAGCGCACACCCTGAAAGCCTGAATGACCTGATGGGCGCCTGGCTTGAGGCTTATTCCCTTATGTTCGACAGACACCCTGTCGCAGCCGCTACGGCATTGGCATACGGATTTATTATCATCCACCCATTCTCAGACGGAAACGGGCGTATTCACCGTTTTATTCTGCATCAACTGGGCAAGGTTCCAGTTTCATCAGAGCTTCTTGAAAGCATTGATGACTATATTGCCTCACTGAAAAAGCTTTCAGCTCCGATTCTTGCGCGATCTGAATGGTTAGTTACGGCGGATTATAATGTCGAACTGACAAACGATACGACCGAGCTATATCGCTATGCCGATGCCACTGAGCAGGCAGAGTATATTTATAAGTGCATTGAGCAGTTTGTAACACATCGCTTGCCGCTGGAGCTGGAATACCTGAGTGCGTTTGATGAAGCCAAACGCATCATTGATGCTGAACACGATATGCCGGATAAGGATTTGACCCTGCTGGTCAATCTCTGTGTCCAAAATGGCGGGAGTTTATCAAACAAAAAACGCAAGCTCTTTGGGCAGCTATCCGATGACAATATTGCTTTCGCCGAGGAGACAATCAAAGAAGCTTTTTCTGATTACTTTAAGATGAAGGGCTAAAAGCTGTTGGTATATATTCAATGGAATCGAATAACTCAATAACTCTTGCCTGACCCCGACATCAGCTTGGCCATATTAGCGACCTGTGGTCCAGTAGCTACGGCCGGATACTCCTGTTCAAACTGGCGCTCGCAGGCGTTATGGCCGCCATAGCTGCGTTCAACCGTTTTTTCACTCTCCCGCTGCTGCGCCATAGTGAAGGCGGGCTGCTGCCCGGGCAGCGAACAGGATTAGCGCTGCGGGTCTTGCGGCAATGGTACCCGTCATGGAGGCCACGCGAGGCTGGCGCGCTGGTCCGCCGGTTTGCGCACGGAGTAACGGTGGAAGCATGGCTGGCCCTGGGCGTGCTGCTTTGCGCAGCGATATTGGCACATGCCATGCCGCCGAAAGAGCATGCAGCGTTTCCATATCCACAGGCGAGCATCGGGAAATTGAAGAATGGGACCCGGTTTGACGAGCCACCTATCTTGTCAGGGAGTAAACAGCCCAGAAGTAATTGTTGAGAACTGCGAACACAGGAAATAATGCGGTCAGATAATGATCATTTACGGCAAGCATCACTGCGGAGACAAGCAGTGGTAAAGCACCCGGTCCCGGGATCAGGCCCAGGAGCGTCAGTACCCCTGCCAGTACCATGCCATTTATAAAACAGTAAGCAGCTACGCCAACACATATTAACATTGATAGGATCACGCTTTCCTCCAGTTAAGAGATTGTAGTGGTTATCGCCACCGCATTGCCCGCAAAAATGACGAAGAGCTCTGAAAAGACACATGCTTGAGCCTGCTTACATAACCAGACAAAGAGAAATGTCAGGATCAGGCATGAGAATTGAGTTGCTTCTCAACTCATCGAGCTTGGCCTGATTCGCATGACTGTTGGGACGATACTGATTTATGGGCAGCCTAGACGTAGATCAGTTCATCGGAGGTGTAATCCCGGTCGGCATGCTCGATGATCTGCGCCTCAAGATCGCGGCGTTTGAGCAGGCCGTAGAGCTCGCTACCCCAGAGTCGTTTCATCGCGCGGATCTCTGCGGCAATGCCTGCAAGATCGGCGGTCGCAACCAGCGGCACGATCTCCTTCATTTCGCGTCGCTTGCTGCCGGAGAGTGATCCGCCGCGATTGTAGATCAGCGATAGCAGCATCGCCTGTGCATCAGCCGGTAATTTTTCCACACCCGGATAGACCTTGCGCGTACGCGCGGCATAGGCAGGCAGCGTGGCGGTATAGTAGACCTGATTGGCGGCATCCAGCGGGATGGTGATATCGGCAACATCGGCAAGCGCGGTGTGCGCCGCCTCCCCCTTCACCCCTGTCACCGCAGCCAGGCGTTCCAGATCGCTATCGGCGATTAACCCCTGCCAATCCTTGCGAAAGCGGAGATTGGTTTGATAACCGAGATCATAACCGATGCCGATGGTGATGCCGCTCTGCCCCTTCGGCCAGACGGGATGCGACAGAAAGCGGCGGTAATATGCATCGGAAGATATTTCAAAGCGGGCAATCTGCTGCAGACCTGTGCGTGAGCAGATCAGCTGAAAATCGCGAGGCCGTGCTGCCGGTAGATCCGCCTGATCAAGCAGCACCTCGATTCTGCTCAGCGTATCCGGCCCGAGCAGGCCGTCCGCTCGCAAGCCCAGCCGGGACTGAATCTGTTTCAAACGTTTTTCCACTGCACCTGAAGACATGGGCCACCTCCACAAGCTTTGAGTTTAGCACAGGCAGATATCTGCTGCTTGTGCCTGAAAGAATCGCTCTTACAATAGCGATTTATCACACGACAGGGGAGACACATGGATATCAGTAAAATTCCTGCCGGCGCCAATCCGCCGGATGAGATCAACGTAATTATTGAAGTACCGCAGCATGCCGATCCGGTAAAATACGAACTGGATAAGGAGTCGGGCGCATTCTATGTCGACCGCTTCATGCACACGGCCATGCACTACCCGTGCAATTACGGCTTTATGCCCAATTCTCTCTCCGACGATGGCGACCCGGTGGATGTCATGGTGATCTCCAAGTTCTCGCTGATTACCGGTTGCGTTGTGCGCTGCCGTCCGATTGCCGTTCTGCACATGGAAGATGAAGCCGGCCAGGATGCCAAGGTACTGGCTGTGCCTATTTCCAAGCTGAAACCATCATTCGATAACGTAAAATGTCTGGAAGACGTCGATGATTTCCTGCTCAATCAGATTTCCCACTTCTTTGAGCATTATAAGGACCTGGAGCCCAATAAATGGGTAAAAGTGACCGGTTGGGGTAAAGCCGATGCAGCCAGAAAAGAGATTGTCGATTCCATTGCCCGCTATAAGGGCGAGTTGTAAACAACACAGGGGCTTGGTTATTTAGCCACCAGCAACACCATCAAGGCGGCCGAGCAATCGGTCGCCTTTTTTGATCACCAACAAATAGATGGAAAAAGAGCGTCGCGGCGGCAAGAATTAGCATACGTGGATGACAGGGCGGCAGCTCCCCATGTGATCAGCGTCGCATCGCTGATCCCTGCCCTGCTGTTGAGTAGACCAATGGAGATAGCCATGAATGAAGAATTAAAAGATCACGTGACCAATACCAATGTCTGGATGCGGCTGCTGTTTATGGCGCTGTTCGGCGTCGTATATGCAGTATCCCGCTTTGTGCTGCTGGCGGTTGTTGTAGCCCAGTTCCTCTGGCTGCTGTTTACCGGCAGCACCAATGAGCGTCTGCTCTCTTTCGGCGGTCAGCTGGCCACATTTGTTTACCAGATCCTGCGCTACCTGACCTTCAATACCGATGCGCGCCCCTATCCGTTTGCAGACTGGCCGGATAACACCGCACTGATACCCGAAGTGGTTGAAGAAGCAGCGGCGGATGAAGCGTGGGATGATGCATCAGAGGAGAGTGCCGAAGAGGCGGTTATCGTTGAAGCGGAATCGGAGACCGGCATCGAAGCCGAAGAAGAGAACAGCAACAAAGATAAGTCATAAACCTTGCAACGATGCTGTTTTTCCGCGCTTCCTGCGCGGTGAAACAGCTCTTCTCAACCGCCCAGCTGGCGCGTAGCCGCCTCAATATCGGCTTCCAGCTGTGTCATCAGTTCACTACGTTTGATCGATGAGACCTCTTCCGCCGGAATATAGGGCAGAAAGCGGAAGGTGATCGTTCCCGGCTTTTTGATAAAACCGCGTTTGGGCCACAAGGCTCCGGCATTGTGCGCCAACGGCAAAATGCCGGCCTTCGCCTTCTGCGCCAGAATCGCGCCGCCCGGCTGGTAGTTGCCGGTAGTACCCACCGACGAGCGTGTACCTTCCGGGAAAATCACCACCCAGCGCCCCTGATTCAACATCGCAGAACCATCCTGCATCACCTGTTTGATCGCTTCGCGCGGAGAGCCGCGACGAATACCGATCGTGCCCAGCAGCGCCAGCGCCCAGCCGAAAAACGGGATATTGAACAACTCCCGTTTCAGCACCCAGGTATAGGGCGGCACCAGAATCGGCATGGCCACCGTTTCGGCTGCCGACTGATGCTTGGCCACCACCACACAGGCATGATCGGGCAGATGCTCTTTGCCTTCAATGACAATTCGAATACCGCAGAGCAGGCGCAGCAGCATAAATATCGTTTGAGACCACATCCGCGCCCACAACCATGAGGCGGAAAAACCGAAGGGACGGAACAGGATCACCAGCAGCGAAAACAGCGGCGTCAGTATCATGAAACAGAGATTGAACAGGGCAGAACGGATAACCAGCATCAGCAATCTCCACCGAGAATAAAATCAACCGCAGCTGCCAGATCGGCATAGCATGTGATATCGGGCTGCAACCGGCGCGATCTCTCCAGAATGGCGGCGTCATCGCCATAGCCGCTGCGCACCAGCATGGCCGGCACACCGGCGGCATCGGCCGCCTCAACGTCACGCACGGAGTCGCCGATAAACAGTGCATCCGCGGGGCTGTCGGATAAACCCAGCGCCGCCAGTGATTCAATGACCATTCCCGGCTCGGGCTTTCGGCAAACACAGCCGTCGTCAGGCCCGTGCGGGCAATAGGCAACATGTGAGATAAAGCCACCGGCCTGCTCAATCGCCAGCATCATTTTGGCATGGATGGCATTGAATGTTTGCTGATCCATCATGCCGCGTCCCAATCCCGACTGATTACTGACTATCGCTACGGCAATGCCGGCGGCATGCAGGCGTGCAATCGCCGCCAGCGAACCGGGTATCGGCTGCCACTGATCCGGCGCCAGAATATAATCAGGCGAATCAAAATTGATAACGCCGTCACGATCCAGTAGTACGGCTTTTGGCCTGATCTGCATGCTCGCTCCCATGTCGGAACAATACGCGCGGATGACGACAGAGAAAAGCGCACAGCGCTTTCGAGACGACTAGGTCCGGATCATCTTCCTGATCAACCGGCTGAGACTGGCGACAGCGACCGGTTTACCAAGCAGCTCACAGTTATCCAGCGCGTCAACCTCATCGCTGCGGCCTGAAAAATCGTAACCGGTCAGCAGGATTGTCGGCACATCGCTGCCCAGTTGACGAATCTTCTGAATCAGCTCGATACCGCCCATCCCCGGCATGACCACATCGGAGAGTACGATGGCGATCTCATCCTGATGTGCGTGATAATAATCCAGTGCCTCTTTGCCATCGCATGCACTAACCACCCGGTAGCCAAGGCTGTCGAGTACTTCGCCGACCGTATCCCGAACCACTGTTTCATCATCCACCAGCAGTACCAGTTCATCATGGCCGTGAGCAGTCTCTTCCGCATTATCCCTGATCTGTTTGCGCTGCTCATGCATCACGGGCAGGTAAATATGGATGGTCGTCCCCTTACCCGGCTGGCTGTCGATTTCCAACACACCGCCGTGGGTCTGCACGGCACCGTACACCATCGCCAGCCCCAATCCGGTACCTTTACCCACATCCTTGGTCGTAAAAAACGGCTCAACCACTTTATCCACGATTTCAGGCGCTATACCACTGCCGTTATCCTCAACAGAGAGGTGAGCCATCCTCTCCGCCCTTATGTTCGGGTATTTCAGACGAAACACCTCCGCCGGCTCACAGGTCTCCAGCCTTACCCGGATGCGCGGGTTCTCGCTAGCGGCAACGGCATCACGGGCATTATTGAGCAGGTTCATCAACACCTGCTGCAGCTGCGTGGCATCGGCTATCACCATGACCTGCTCTTCACAAATATCTTTGACACACTCAATGCTTTCAGGAACCGTGCTCTGCGCCAGCTTCAGTCCGTCCCTGAGAAAGATATTCAGCGGCAAGCTCTGCATCTGTACCATATCCTTGCGCGCAAAGGTGAGCAGCTGGCGCACGATCTCGGCTGCTCGCTGGCTCAGTTTTTCGATATTTCCCAGCTTCTCGGCTATCACGGCAGGCTCATTCGTACGGCTTTTAGCCAGGTAGACATTCCCCTGCAGCGCAGCCAGCATATTATTCATATTGGGCCACATTGGTCAATCCTGATCCGGAGTGCCCAACAGCCTCCAGTGACCGCCCTTATCCGCGCCAACCCGTTCGATCAGACCAGCCTTTTTCATCTTGCTCAGTTGGTATTTCACGCCATCCTCTGTGATATCCCCCAATATCGCCGCGATCTCCTTTCTGGTTGCTGCCGGATTTTCTTTCAGAACAGACAGAATTTTCTGGGTAGTTTTCTGGGTAGTTTTCTGGGTAGTTTTTTCCATATGTTTACCCACAAACTCCACCCAGAAGCCTGAATCGTCATAACGCAGCACCGGATCAGGCAATCCGTATTCGCGACAGGCCTGTACCATCACATCCACGCCGCGCCCCCATGATTCAATCAGGCCGGCTCTGAAAAAGGCGTTGGCAATATCCGGATTATACGGTTGCGAGGGATGTTTTCGCAGCAGCTTGTCGATCGTCCAGTGCTCGGGCAGTTGGCCATCGTTCCAGAACATGATTCTGTCTTCATAAACGCTGATCTGGATCGGCGAGCCGCCGCTGTAATCCTTGTGAGCAATAGCGTTGAGCAATGCCTCGCGCAGCGCCGCTTCAGGGAACGGATATTCCTCAATGCGATTCACGCCATCGTAGCGGATTTCCGCCTTCATATACTTGGTCAGCAGCAGATCCATCGCCTTGTTCACCTGCTCGAACAGATTGCCATGTACCTCATCCTGATAGCGCAGGTCGCTGTCCGATTCAAAGAAGCCGATCTTCACATAGGCCGCCGTGACAAAATGCTCAGGATCAGGGTGAAACAGAAGAATCGCCGCCCGTTTCAGATAGTCGCCTTCCTTCAGGTGCAGATTGTCGATCAGGGCGCCATTGCTTTCGCGCAGCACATCCTCGCTTAACCGCTTGCTTTTTACCGCCTGCGCCCTGAAATAATCAAATGTGGCATCCGATAAATCTTCCACGCGCACATTCGGCACAGGCACGCCATCCCAGCGCTTGCCCTGCTTTTTGAGCAGGAACCGATCCAGCGCCGCGCCTTTCATCTCCTGCCTGGTGCTGCCACTGCGATAGTAGTATTTCCCCTTGTAGCTGATCGGGTAGGGATAAGGCTCGACAACGATTTCCAGATATTCCCTGTCATTCCCTTCAAGCAGGTTCACATCGACCAGAATGCCCATCAACTGCCGCACCTGATTGGGCAGCTTCTCCAGCAGCTCCCGCGCATTGCTGATGCCGCACACCTCGCCATGGTCATCCACGCCGATCAACAGCCTGCCGCCCTGTGCATTGGCATAGCCGCAAATCCACTGGAAATACTCATCGCGCCAGCATTCCTTGTATTCGGTGTGTTGGGATTCAATCATACTATCTTTCCATTTGAACACTTGATAACAAGGTTGCTGATAAGGCAGTTAGCGAAAATGGTGAGTCTTCAGTCACACCATCTGCGCCCCCAAAACCATACATCGCATTATTTCGCAAGAGCTCTAATCGGCATAAATTATCAATGGTCAACAGAATATCTGATAAAGGCATCTCCATCGAGCCCAGCACTTCTGAAAGCCTGAAATCCATAGACTTTAACTTACTCGTCTCTGTTAAAAAACGAGCATCCAGAGGTTCCAACTCAGCAAGCAGTGAAATCAATATTTTTCTTGGAAAAACATCAACCGCAGGATCAAGACTATTTGCAATTAATCCAGCCCACATTTTTTGGATGAGTTCATCATCTTCAAGGGCGGCTCTTTGAATGATATCGACAGCATATTTAGCCGGGATGGGGTCAATATGGCCAATATCACGCTGACTTAGAACCTCTTGTGACATTTCCACTGTCTTTCGCCAATTATCGCGTTTGAACTTAACCCAATCCCCTAAAAAACCACCAGCTTCACGAATAGGGTACCCAAGCACCTCATCGAAAAAACGCCCTACCCCATCCATAGAATCAAGAATACGCGGTGTTGCTTTAGCAACCTCCTGAACGGCTTTTGCTTCTTCATCACTGATCATCTGCAACGCCTTCATGGCTATTTTGTTGAATGAATATGTTTATACAGAAAGGCTCTTGGTGCTTTGCTTGAATACTCAACATCTGCCGCCTTCACTATGTTTCAATTTCTGGAAGCTTTCTTTGCAACATTCTATGACTTCACCATCCCGCAGTGAAGTTGAACAAACAGCCTGATCATGATCACATCCCAAATAAACCAACAGGCATCGTTCGAGTAACAGTCTCAAATGATATGCAGCATCCATCAAAGCAGAAAATTCACTTTCCTCAAATTTATCCCCATGAACCAGCCTGTCTCTAATCTTGCTTAGACTTCCTTTCTGACCTGTGATCGGCCAGAGGTCATTCAAGTTTAAACTATGGGGAACCTCGAAAAACCGGTTCATTTATGAGATCATGCACACAAAGCACGGAGGTTTTCTGAGATGATACGAGAGAGTCTTTTTGCCGCGTCGGAACGAGAAACCAGGCTGGATAAACTTGGAGATGTATTGCGTCGTTTTGATGAGCTGATCGACTTTGCGGAGATTGCGCATGAGGTTGAGCAGTCGCTTCCGCAGCGTGACCGCAGCAAGGGTGGTCGTCCACCTTACCCTGTGGAGCTGATGGTTCGTGTCATGATTGTGCAAGAGTATTTCAACCTGAGCGACGAGCAGATGGAGTTTCAGCTTCTGGACAGGCTGAGCTTTCAGCGTTTTGTTGGTCTTCGTCGCAGCAGCCAGATACCAGATCGAACGACGATCTGGCTGTTCAGGGAGCGTCTGGTGAAAGCCGGCTGCTACGATGGGGTTCTGGAGTCGGTGAACCGTCAGATCAATGCAGCAGGTTATGTCGCACGCGGTGGACAGATGATCGATGCGACACTGGTTTCTGCACCGATACAGCGCATGAGCAAGGAAGAGAATGAAGCCATTGAACAGGGCAAGACGCCTGCGGATTGGGCCGAGGCCAAGCGTCGGCAGAAGGATATGGACGCCCGCTGGACGAAGAAGCATGGGAAGTCACACTTCGGGTACAAGATGTCGGCCAGCGTGGATCATCGCTACAAGTTGCTGCGCAAGGTGAAGGTGAGCAGTGCGAACGAGCATGACACGAAGCATTTCGAGGACGTACTGGATGGTGATAACAGTTGCCGGGATGTCTATGCGGACCGAGGTTATGCCGACAGGGAGCGGGAACACAGGCTAAGGTCGGAAGGCTGGCGCATGCACATTCAGAGGAAGGCAAAGAAGGGCAAGCCGCTTTCGCCCTGTCAGGCGAAGCGGAACCGGCGTATTGCGAGCAAGCGGGCACGGGTCGAACACCCGTTTGCCAGCATGGCGCAGATGGGAGGCAAGGCGATACGATGTATCGGGTTGGAACGTGCCAGGCTTCGAATCAGCCTGAAGGCAGCAGTCTACAACATCCAACGGCTGTGCTATCTCAAATCCGCAGGAGTACTCCCTCTGAAGAGCAGGATTGCAGCGTGATGGGCTCGAAACCGGGGCCATCAGGTTACCCAAAACGCCTGCCTCAGCAGTGTTCCGCCGATCGACATGGAAAACAGACGTGCCGATCTCACCACCAACAAAATGGAAGCCTCGAAATGACGGTTGATCGAGGTCCCCTATGATACTCCTTAAAGGCTTTAAAAGCCTCTGAAAAGGACACTCTGTTTAACCCCTTAATATTTTGGTATCACTGTTGTCCGGTTAAGCATTGATGAGGCACATTTGTCGCTGATTTATGGCGAATCGTCGCTTTGGCGGCGGTGGGGAATCAGCCAGCAATTCGAGCAAGTTTCGTCGCTGCATGAGGTTGACGGAAACGAGTCTCGCCAGTTGTTGCATGGATCGGCTTGCAGGCAGGATCCTTCTTGCCATGTGCAGCAGCAGATAGGCGATCATGGCAATGATAATCTGGATTTTGACAGCGTTCTCGGATGTGCCGATGAAGCGTTTGATCTTCAGGTTCTGTTTAATCCACCTGAAGAACAGTTCAATTTGCCAGCGCTGTTTGTACAGGGCTGCGATGGCTCCGGCGGAGCGCTTCAGGTCATTGGTGATAAAGACAAGCTTCTTGCCATCTTCCTCATGCACGAAGCAGATGCGGCGCAGGATGGTCGGACATTCCTTCCTGCCTTTGGCCGATGACAGACGGATATGCTGGTCTTCCAATACACCGTCATCTGATACAGGGAGCGTTGCCACTACCTCGAATTCCGCGTTGCGCTTCATGCGGCTGACGAAGCGGATATCCCTTTGTGTCAGGTCATGGAACCATGCGTAATCGTTGTAGGCCCTGTCGAACACATAAGTGGCGCCGGGCAACAGGGGCATGTGCTCCGCAGCCTTCTTGTCATGCTTTTTGGCTGCGGTGATGGAAAAGAAGGTGGGAACCTGCGCATCAGGGTCATACACCGTATGCACCTTCACGCCCGATTTGCCGGTGCGGAAGCTCGCCCATTCAAACTGATGCTTGCACAGGTCAATCGTCGTGGAGTCAATCAGCCGAACGGCATCCTTGCGGTGGATGCCCTTGCCGCGAAACTGATGCAAAAGCCAGTAAAACAGCTCCAGATACATGCCCGCAGAGCGCTTCACATT
>NZ_DS022294.1:312336-314029 GCF_000153765.1 Mariprofundus ferrooxydans PV-1
GCATCAGTCAGCCGCATGTGCGGCCGATTGTACGGGGCAAGGCTGGCCGCCCGGTGGAGTTTGGCGCAAAGGTGAGCGTCAGCATGATTGGCAAACTGGCATTTGTAGATCATCTGGATTGGGATGCATTCAATGAGTCACAGGATCTGATCGCACAGGTGGAGCGATACAAGGCGCGCTTCGGCTTTTATCCTGAGGTGGTGCTGGCTGATGGCATCTACGGCACACGCGCGAATCGGCGGTGGCTGAAGGAGCATGGCATCCGCTTTGGCGGCAGGCCTTTGGGCAGGCCAAGGAAGGTTACATCGGAGAATATGGATGAGATCAAACAGCTCAAGCGCCAGCGCAGGGAGGATGAGCGCAGTCGCATCCCTGTCGAAGGCAAGTTCGGGCAAGGGAAAAACGGTTACCGGCTCAATCAAATACGCGCCCGTTTGGCTTCAACCTCTGAGGCATGGGTGCGGAGCATCTTCCTGGTGATGAACCTGATTGCCCTGCTCAGGTTTTTGCTGCCTTTTTTGCGCCCATCAGCCATCATGGATGCCTGCACAACATGGCTCAGGGGCATGCTGAGGCTTGATGACGGCGTTGGCGATCGTTTGACTGGCATGCATCCCCGCTTCGCGGACGCTTCCACTGGATGGTAGATGGATGTTTTTGAGGAGGCTCTATGTATTTTATGGTACATAGATTCCCCTCAAAAAGTCACAACCCATTGATATATTGAGACAAAGCGATGTTCATGGTAGTCTGAAGTGCAAGGGAATGGGCGCATCTGGCGCAAAAGGTTTGCACATGATACGAGAGACAAGTGACCGGCAACTTCAGTTGAAGGACTTTATTCATCCATTTGGATGTGATTTGAATTCTGAGAATCGTTGGGTGAAGCTGGCGGAGGTTGTGCCTTGGGATGATCTTGCCGTGGCTTACAATTCCGTGATGAGCGCGACGCAGGGTCGGCCTGCGAAGCCTGCGCGTCTGGTGATCGGTGCGCTGATCATCAAGCACAAGCTGAACCTGAGCGATGAAGAGACAGTATTGCAGATCCAGGAGAACCCCTATCTCCAGTTTTTTTGCGGCCTTGGTGCATATGTGGATGCACCGCCGTTTGTTCCGAGCCTGTTCGTGGAGATACGCAAGCGCATGGGTGCGGAAGTGTTTGATGCGTTTGAGCAGGCGATAGTGGATCGGGCGGTGCATATCCAAAAGAAGCGGAAACCAACCCGGGTCAGCACGTCCGGCGGTGATGGGTCACCTCCTTCTTCCTGCGGGGATGGGTCCGACCAGGATCGACCGGCACCGGTTGATGCGGTTGATGCGCAGGCAGAGGACGTGACACACCATGGCAAGCTGCTGATGGATGCGACGGTGGCCGACCAGATGATCCGCTTTCCGACGGATCTCGGCCTGCTCAATGAGGCGCGTGAGATCTCCGAGTCCTTGATTGATGAGCTGCACAAACAAACCGGCGGCAAGAAGCCGCGCACTTACAGGCAGCAGCGCGCAAGGTATTTCTTTCCATCAGCAAGCGCAAGAAACCGGGCGGCAAGCTGATCCGCAAGGGCATCCGCCAGCAGTTGCAGTATGTGCGCGCATCTGGGCATATGAGCGATGCTGACGAGCTGATGGCGAGCCGGCATGCCGTTTCCCTTAGACACAGCTCAACGCCAGTACTGGATTATTCAGCATGTGT
>NZ_DS022294.1:314149-469149 GCF_000153765.1 Mariprofundus ferrooxydans PV-1
AGCTCATCAATCAAGGACTCGGAGATCTCACGCGCCTCATTGAGCAGGCCGAGATCCGTCGGAAAGCGGATCATCTGGTCGGCCACCGTCGCATCCATCAGCAGCTTGCCATGGTGTGTCACGTCCTCTGCCTGCGCATCAACCGCATCAACCGGTGCCGGTCGATCCTGGTCGGACCCATCCCCGCAGGAAGAAGGAGGTGACCCATCACCGCCGGACGTGCTGACCCGGGTTGGTTTCCGCTTCTTTTGGATATGCACCGCCCGATCCACTATCGCCTGCTCAAACGCATCAAACACTTCCGCACCCATGCGCTTGCGTATCTCCACGAACAGGCTCGGAACAAACGGCGGTGCATCCACATATGCACCAAGGCCGCAAAAAAACTGGAGATAGGGGTTCTCCTGGATCTGCAATACTGTCTCTTCATCGCTCAGGTTCAGCTTGTGCTTGATGATCAGCGCACCGATCACCAGACGCGCAGGCTTCGCAGGCCGACCCTGCGTCGCGCTCATCACGGAATTGTAAGCCACGGCAAGATCATCCCAAGGCACAACCTCCGCCAGCTTCACCCAACGATTCTCAGAATTCAAATCACATCCAAATGGATGAATAAAGTCCTTCAACTGAAGTTGCCGGTCACTTGTCTCTCGTATCATGTGCAAACCTTTTGCGCCAGATGCGCCCATTCCCTTGCACTTCAGACTACCATGAACATCGCTTTGTCTCAATATATCAATGGGTTGTGACTTTTTGAGGGGAATCTACATAGGCGTTGTGTTCGGCAAGTGATTAAAAGGGATGCTTTGAATGCTTTGATTGAACAGGAATTTATATTTTTTTGATCGTTCGCCATACAAATCAAAGTGATAAACACCTGCTAAACCCTCAGGCTTTTTCTTGCCTGTTTTGATAAGGAAATTCACTGTTGTCCGGTTAAGCATTGATGAGGCACATTTGTCGCTGATTTATGGCGAATCGTCGCTTTGGCGGCGGTGGGGAATCAGCCAGCAATTCGAGCAAGTTTCGTCGCTGCATGAGGTTGACGGAAACGAGTCTCGCCAGTTGTTGCATGGATCGGCTTGCAGGCAGGATCCTTCTTGCCATGTGCAGCAGCAGATAGGCGATCATGGCAATGATAATCTGGATTTTGACAGCGTTCTCGGATGTGCCGATGAAGCGTTTGATCTTCAGGTTCTGTTTAATCCACCTGAAGAACAGTTCAATTTGCCAGCGCTGTTTGTACAGGGCTGCGATGGCTCCGGCGGAGCGCTTCAGGTCATTGGTGATAAAGACAAGCTTCTTGCCATCTTCCTCATGCACGAAGCAGATGCGGCGCAGGATGGTCGGACATTCCTTCCTGCCTTTGGCCGATGACAGACGGATATGCTGGTCTTCCAATACACCGTCATCTGATACAGGGAGCGTTGCCACTACCTCGAATTCCGCGTTGCGCTTCATGCGGCTGACGAAGCGGATATCCCTTTGTGTCAGGTCATGGAACCATGCGTAATCGTTGTAGGCCCTGTCGAACACATAAGTGGCGCCGGGCAACAGGGGCATGTGCTCCGCAGCCTTCTTGTCATGCTTTTTGGCTGCGGTGATGGAAAAGAAGGTGGGAACCTGCGCATCAGGGTCATACACCGTATGCACCTTCACGCCCGATTTGCCGGTGCGGAAGCTCGCCCATTCAAACTGATGCTTGCACAGGTCAATCGTCGTGGAGTCAATCAGCCGAACGGCATCCTTGCGGTGGATGCCCTTGCCGCGAAACTGATGCAAAAGCCAGTAAAACAGCTCCAGATACATGCCCGCAGAGCGCTTCACATTGGCATCAGCAAGCGTGGAACGCCTCACCGAGCCTGCTCCCAGGTGATAGTGCCTGCTGGCGTGACTTTCCCATGCCGAAACCACATCCCGCAGAGACTGCCGGGAGCAAAGCTGCGCATAGAGCATGACGCAAAACTGCGTCCAGCAGGACAAACTGCGGATACGCCTGTCACCATCATAACGCCTGACAACCTCCTCAAAACGGTGACGCGGAATCACTCTGAGCAATTGATGAAAAACCGTGTTAGCATGCTTCATGGTCTGAATTCTCCGGGGCGTAGATTTGCTGTCTCAATCACAATAAATCTACCATATCCCTTGGGAATTCAGACCTTTTTTTATCCCTCCGGATTCCTTAACCGGACAGCCGTGAAGGAAATTAATTGAAACACCCTGTTGAATATCGAACACGTTCTCGTCTTTGCTGCCATCAGGCGAAACTTCTTTTTTCTTGCTGTTACCATGCAAATCGATGGTATAAATCTTGTCGTAAGTCTTAAGCAAGTTCCAGCGCATGCCGCGAAAGGTCGGATTATCCAGAAAGCCATGTGGATTAATGAAAGCCAATATGCCTTCGCCATTCTTTTCAATGAAGTGCTGGCCGTAGCGCATGAATTTCACATAATCATCATTAATCCATTTCGGATTGCGTTCTTTCAGTTTCTCTTTACCACCGGGTTCCTTTTTATAATCCTCCATAAGCTTCATAATCCACTCACCCTTATTGGCGCTTTCACCACTGTACGGCGGATTACCCATCACTACCATCACGGGGGTGTCGCGTTTGATATGATTGGCTTCATTGGCTTCGGTACTTAGCCATGAGGAAAAGAGCGTGCCTGTATCGGGATGATGCTCTTCCAGTGAATTGGTCAGATAAATGTTTAAGCGCTGTTCCTTATTGGCCACAAAGCCAGTATCACGCAGCAGCATATCCAGCTTTAGATGTGCCATGGCATAGGATGCCATCAACAGCTCAAAACCATTGAGGCGCGGAATCAGGTGTTCATCGACATAACTGCTCCATGCGCCTTGCATGGCTTTGAACTTGCCGTTGTATATGAATTTGACCACTTCGGCCAAGAAGGTGCCCGTACCGGTGGCCGGATCAAGCACCTGAACCTTATGCACTTCTTTTTTCTGGATAAGCGGTTTGCCTTTGTTGCGCCCTTTGCTGATAGCCGCGCCTTGTACCTGTACTTCAATGGTGGTCTTGGAAGTATCCGCAAGTCCGTCTTTTAAGGCAAACTCGGTTTTCAGAATTTCATCGACGCCGCGCACGATGAACGAAACTACCGGCTCCGGTGTGTACCAGACCCCCCTGGCTTTCCTTAGTTTTGGATCATATTCGGCCAGAAATGTCTCATAAAAATGGATGATCGGATCATGGGTTTGCGTGGCGCGTCCAAAATTCTTTAGCAGCGCCTTCACATCCGTGGCACGGAACACATCGGCAAGGTTGTCCACTGTGGTTTTGATACGCTCGTCAATATCGGCACCGGCTACATGATTGAACAGCTTGCGAAGAAAAGGATTGCTCTTGGGAATCAGCTCCGCTGCCTCCTGGCGGCTGAATGTATCCAGCGTATCATCATGCAGGCGGGCAGCGAACATGCCGTAGGCCAGTGTTTGCGCATAGATATCAGCGAATGCAGCAGGCTTTAGATCATGGATCAGAACGTCCTTGAACGTTTTGAACTGCTGTTGCAGTGCCGTGTTATCCTGAGTCTGTTCATCGGAAGTAATTGCTTTTTCGAGGATGATTTGTAGCAGCCGAGCTTTGGCTGCCATCATGGAGGCCAGTTTTTTCGGTGAGCGAATCGTCTGACCGACAAATGTGCAGAAGTTCTGGAGCAGAGTGGTTAGTTCTACAAAGTTGTCAGGAATCGGAATGACTCTGCCCTTTTCGATAGAGGCAATGCGAACTTCGTGTTCCAATTCCCCATTTTGAAAGAACTGAAAGCAGAGATAATCCGTAATAATCAGGTTGTCCAGGGCCTTGCGATAACGATCAAATTGATCCTTGTAGGTTTTGCTGTTCAGGTCTTTTCCGATGTCTTTGGCTTCGATAAAACCAACCGGAATATTTTTTCGGGTAATCACATAGTCCGGGTTGCCGCAGTCGGTTACCTGTGACGGTTCGTTGATGACTTCGATTTGAGGAACAAGTTCCCGTATCAGTGATTCAAGATCACCCCGGTAAGCATGTTCGCTGGCCATGCCAGAGATGTAGCGATTGTTAATCGTTTCAATGTACTGGCTCAGGCTCATGCATGTTCTCCTGAATGAAGTGTTTCGAGACTCTTAATATAAATTGGCGGCCTTCTCCCCGTAACCGCGACGCCATGGCTCAGATCCAGCACGGTCTCCAGCAGCCGGTACGGCACCCGTTGCGCAGCATTCACTGCATTATTCTTGTTCAGCCAGTTCAGAAGGGGCATGCAAGCACCCCGCATTCAGATTTCAACGATCATCCCTCCACTCTTCACCCCCATACTGTGTCAGCAGAGTGGGTGCTTGCAAAGTATTTGCGCCATGATCCAGATGATTCAAGTTTTTTCCGGGTTGTCCGATAAAATGGACGAGCGCCTGTTTTGGCCCCTCTGGCCTGAAGAGCGCGCTTAGGCGTTTCTCTGCGAGAAACGGCGCGTAAGGGGCCAGCCCCTTAACCCCACCGCCTCACGGCGGCTTTTTATGACGTTATCTATTCAAAATTCTCCTGAAGGAGGAATGGATACGTCATGGCCATATTTCACCTCTCGCTCAAAATCGGAGCAAAGGGCAAGGCCGCCCCGCACTTCAACTACATCACCGCATCGGAAAAATATGCAGCCAGGCGCGGCGTGGTGCATCTCGAGCACGGCAATATGCCGCTATGGGCTGCCGCCAAGCCTGCTCTGTTCTGGCAGGCATCGGACGAGTTCGAGCGGGCCAATGGCACAGCCTATCGGGAGTTGGAGGTCTCTTTGCCCCGAGAGCTGCCGCTTGCGCAGCAGGTCGAGCTTGCCCGCCAGCTTGCAGAGGAAGCATGCGGTAACCAGCACGCCTTCAGCTTTGCCATTCACCATGCCAAAGCCAGCGATGGCGGCATGAATCCCCATGTGCACCTTCAGTTTTCCGAGCGTATTGACGATGGCATCGAGCGAGACCGGCAGCACTATTTCAAGCGTGCCAACAGGAAAGAGCCAGAGAAAGGCGGCTGTGCAAAGGACAGAAGCTGGCAGGCCAGTAAGCGCGGCAAGCAGAAGGTCGCCGAATCAAGCGAGCGCCTGCTGGACATTCGCAAAAACTGGGAAACGATGTGTAACAAGGCGCTGGCAGAATTCGGCAGTGATGCCCGCATCGACCACCGCAGCCATGAGGCGCGCGAGATAGAAACCGCTCCACAGCCCAAGGTGGGCGCGAAGTCGTGGCATCTGTTCCGGCGCACCGGTGAGAAGAACGAGCGCTATTGTCGCTGGGAACAGGTCATCGCCAGCAACAACGCCATTATCACCAGCGCTGCCAGCAAGCCATCCGCGCAGGAGCGCTATCACGATGCCATGCAGGAACTGCAAACCGTGCAGCGCCAGCTTGCAGCCCTTCAGCCTGTTCGCAGACCGGACAAGTCAGCCATCCTCAGGCGCATTGCCGAGAATCAAAAGCGTGTCAGGCGACTGGATGATGAGATATGGCAGCTTGAGCATAACACCATCCACAAAGCCTATGACGCGATGGTGAATGCCCGATGCAGGCGCGATGCTGGCAGCAATTTCTTCATGCGAGCATGGAACCGCTTTTACTATGGCGGCGACTATGTCCGCCTCACTGATGCTTATGAGAAGGTGCTGAAGCGGAAGGCTGACAAGACCAGAGAGCGCAACAACCTGATTGAACGTATTTGCCAAAACCCGAAGGCACAAGCCAAGGCTTCCGCCGATTACGCAAGGCAGGCAAAGGAGTATCAAGCCTATATCCGGCGCAAGGTCGAACTGGAGCGGGATTTGCAGTCAGCGCAAAGACAGGTGCAAGCCTGCAAACGATTGTTGCCACAGGCGCAGACGCAGCGCCGGAATGACGCTGGCCTGCATCTGACCATATAGCATCCGTTATGCTGCGAGCAGTGCCTGATTCCGCCCGTGATTCACCAAAACAAGCCGGTACAGACTACAGAACACCGAACATGCACTGCACGTCCACCATGATGATGACGACCGACAGATATTCTCCAGCCTTTGCAGCATGCACAGTCCACGGCTGTTCGGGCTTTGCCTTGGGAGCAAGGCTTCTTCTGGCTTTTTCCACCAGAGCGCAAACGCACTGGCTGCGATTCATGCCTCTGCGGGCAGCCATTCGGTCTATCCAGTTGTACAGTTCAACGGGCATCCGGATGCCGGATGATTTTGTGGGTGGTTTGGGCATAAGATTCTCCTGTTACTTTCTCCAGCATATCGGCGCAAACAGGGGATAACTTGAGGCCATCCCCTGTGCACGCCTTGTGCATCATAGAAAATCCGCCCGTCTCAACCAGAAGAAGCAGTGCTACATGTCAGCGCCTCTTTCAGCCCCTTCAGGCCGTGGTTTACCAGTTCCGCCCGGGCAAGCAGCGCTTCCGCCTCCCGGTTCGCTTCGGTGATAATCACACCGGCCTGACCGGTGGAGGCAACTTCATAGATAACCCCTTGCTCGAAGAAGTAGAGGCACAGCCCCGCATCACGAAAGGCGGCATTGATTCGGGCTCGCAGCTCATACAGTGCGGCATCCTGTTTCTTGCGGTAGCGCAAATCGAAGATGGCCGCCGATAATCTGTCCACACGCTCCTGCACCGGCGAGAAGGTGCGCAGCTCTGCCTCTTTCGACTCAATGGCAAGCCGCAGTTCATCGGCTGCCTGCATGGCCTTCATATACCGGTTCCGCGCATCGGTCAGCATCGCACCATCGGCCATGCTGAACAGTTCGGCAAAGCGTTCGACCTGTTTCTCCGTATCGGCCAGCCTGCCGCGCAGGATGGACAGTTCCGATTCCAGCGCCTGCCGGTTGTTGGTGTGACCGCCAAGGGCTGAGAACCAGTCCACCTTGTTACTCAAAGCCACCAGTGCGGCGGCCTCTACTTCCCTGTAGCGCCAGCGCTTGTCACACGCGCACCCGTTCGACATATAGTTGCTGTTGCAGCGGAACATATGCAAGCGACCGTTCCTTATCAGGCGGTAGGTGGTACCGCATGCCCAGCACTTGCACATGCCGGTAAACAGGTTGGTGAACTTCAGCCCCTTTCGCCCAGCCGATGCCGGGTTTTGCCGACTGACCCGCGCGGACTGCGCCTTGTAAAACAACTCCTCGCTGACAACGGCAGGATAATAGTCGGCAATCGCCTCGCCAATCGGCTCTCCCTTCTGCTTCGGCTGATATTCACCAATGACCGATTTGCTGCGGATAATCTTGGCAATATAGGAGGAATGCCACATGTCGCCACCGTTGAAGGTGGGCACGCCGCGCTCGTTCAGGTTTGCGGCAATCTTGCGTTGGCCGGTTCCGGCGATGCTCTGCCGAAAAATATCGCGGATAATCTCGGCGCGTTCCTCAATCACCTCGAAGCGGGCTTTGTCATCAGACAGGCGTAGCCACCGTGGGCATTGGCCGGTCATCGGGCGTTTACCCTCAATTGCCAACTTACGCCGGTTCTCCCAACTGGCGGCAAGGCGTTTGGACTTCACCGCTGATTCCTCATGGCTGCGGCTCATGGAAATCAGGCTGAACATGAGCTGGCCGACATCGTTGATGCTCTCGGCGGTGTAGTGCTGGTTATCCGCCAGCGTCACAATCTCGATACCAGCGGACAGGATAGAAGAAAACAGCCCCAGCGCGGTGAACACCTGCTGGCGTGATAGTCTGTCCAGACTCTCCAGAATCAGCACCGAACCTTTCTCGATGCGACCGGCTTCGACCAGCTCGATGAACTTCTTCAATGCGCCTTCGGTGGCGTTCTTCCCCTTGAATGCACTGACGCCAATATCGCGCAGGGAATCATCCAGAATCATGTTGTGCGCTTCGGCATAGGCGCGGCTGGCCTCAAGCTGGCGGCGCAGGCTGTCACCCTTCAACTGCTGCGGGCTGGAAAATCGAATGTAGGAATAGGCTTTCTTTTGCATATCATCGGCTCCTTCTTTGGCGAGCCTTACCGTTTATCGGCAGAAACTCGCGCTAATGTAGCCGAAGTATTTGAAATCGTGCGCAATGCCGCCAACCAGCGTACCGACCGCCTCCATTTTCTGGGCCTGCAGAAACTGATCCTCCAGCCTCTTGTATTCGCTCATGTCCTGCTGCAGCGAGACATAATGCGTCACCTCGCCGACATCATCATGAATCGGAGCCACACTCATCATGGCCGGATAGAAGGTGCCGTCCTTGCGCCGGTCAACCAGCGTACCGTGCCAGACATGCCCCTCACTGATCGTGCGCCATAACTCCGTATAAAACTGCGGGTCCTGGGCCTCACTCTTGAGCATAGAGGGCGTATTGCCGATGGCCTCCTCCTCACTGTATCCGGTGATTGAGGTAAAGGCCGGATTCACATATTCAATCACCGCATTACGATCGGTAATCACTACCGCCTCATCGGTTTCTGTAATTGCCTTGAGCAATTTCCTCTGTATCTCCTGAGCCTTTACCTGCTCTGACAAGTCGCGGATCATGACCGTCATGACGACTTCATCTCCGATGACCTGCTTGGATATCGATGACTCCATGGGGAACTCTTCGCCGTCATAACGCCGTCCGACCATACCGGCCCTGCGGTGAATCAGCGGCTGGTCACTCCTGACCATGAAGCGCTCAACCAGTGCACGATGGCTGACATGAAAACGTTCGGGGATGAGCATTTCGACATGCTCGCCCACGATATCAGCGGCAGTGATGCCAAACATCTCCTCGGCAGCCTTGTTGAACAAAATCACCTGCTGCGCTGCATTGATCGAGACAATTGCATCGTCAGCCATTTCGACGATGCCCGAGAAGCGCATCCGGCTCTCCAATAGTTCATTTTCAGCTTTCTTATGCTCCGTAATATTCTCGGCAATACCCACAATACGCACAACATCGCCATCTTCATTTGATACCCTGAAAGCACGGGCATATATCCACCGCTCTGACCCGTCCGGCAGCTGAATCCTGTATTCCGGAAACCGTATTTTCTCCACACCGCTGTTGATACAATCGTCGATGGCTTCGAGTACCTGAGCCTTATCTTCATCGACTATTGAATCGATCCACTGCATCGGATTGGCATACAGACTTTCACAGGAGCGTCCCCAGAGCTTTTCATAATTCGGGCTGATATAGTGAATTTCACTCCAGTCCGGAGAGCCAACCCAGAACACTTCATCGATATTTTCTACCAGTTCCCGAAAACGTTCGCGGCTCTCTAGCAGGTCATCTTCCGCCCGCTTGCGTTCGCTAATGTTTTCAAAAATCACACCAACCGATTGCTCGGGTAACGCAAATGCCCGAATCGAGAAGATAGATTGCTTAATCCTTTTATCGCCATATGTTATCTCATCAATAGTGAACGACTTGCCCGTGCGAACCACGTCAGCATATTTACGGGGCAGATCAAGCGCACGAATATCGGGAAAAGCCTGATCAATAGTCAGGCCAACGAGCTTGCCGATATTCGCGCTGGTAAATTCCGATGCTGCCGGATTTGCTCTTTTCAGTCGCAATGTCCGGTCATCATCGATCTTCTCCAGCTGGTAAACAACCAGAGCAACCTGCATATTATTGATAATATCATGGATATAAGCGTCAGATTTCTGCGCCAGATCACTCGCGCGCTCCGCCTCCCGCCAACGGCGGTAAGCGAACCAGGCAGCGGCCAGCGACATGAACAGCAGTACAGCAAGCAGTTCATCATCCCCCCACCGAACAGAGGAGTTGGCGGCATCATGCAAATAGGCGAACAGCTTAAAATAAACCCCGGCCCCCCACATTGAAACAACCGTGACGACGGCAATCATCAAATCGCTGCGATAACGACTCTGACGCCTTTTCTTCTCTGGTTCAGTCATCAATACAACTGCTCATTCCGCATAATACAACCCCTGCCCGGACTGCCTGTTTTCAGCGCCTCTGAACTTGAGCAATATCAGTGCCAATAAAAACGTTATACGGGCTGATGTCTACTCCCCCTATCCTGCACGGGGGGACGAAAAAGAAAAAGGGCACTGTTTACTCGCAATGATGAAGCCGGTTATTCCTGTGCAGCCAGCCAGCGCTCGGCATCGAGTGCCGCCCTGCAGCCTTCACCCGCAGAGGTGACAGCCTGACGGTACACCGGGTCGGCCACGTCGCCTGCGGCGAATACGCCTTCAACCGAGGTGGCTGTACCCTTGCCGCGGGTTTTCAGGTAACCGGTTTCATCCATCTCCAGCTGACCGCCGAGGAAATCGGTATTCGGCTTGTGTCCGATAGCAATAAACACACCATGTACCGGCAGGTCGGTGACGTTGCCATCAATGGTGGATTTCAATCGGATCGCAGTCACGCCGGAGTCATCGCCGAGGATCTCTTCTGTCGTGCTGTTCCATGCCACATCGATATTATCGGTGGCCAGCAGGCGATCCTGCATGATCGGCTCAGCCCTGAGCGCATCGCGGCGATGAATCAGCGTCACCTTGTTGCACAGCTTGGCCAGATAGATGGCCTCTTCAACCGCCGTATCACCACCGCCGACTACCGCCACATCCTTGCCGCGATAGAAGAAGCCATCGCAGGTGGCGCATGCCGAAACACCGCGCCCTGCAAATTCATCTTCGCTTGGCAGCCCCAGATATTTGGCTGAAGCGCCGGTAGCAATAATCAGTGCATCGCAGGTATAGGTGCCGTCATCGCCCTTGAGCGTAAACGGACGTTTGGAGAGGTCGGTTTCATTGATATGATCCCAGATGATTTCAGTACCAAAGCGCTCGGCCTGAGCCTTGAAATCTTCCATCATTTCAGGGCCCTGCACGCCATCCTTGTAACCCGGATAATTATCCACATCGGTAGTCGTGGTCAGCTGTCCGCCGGCCTGCATACCCTGGATCACCACCGGATTCAGATTGGCGCGGGCGGCATAAATCGCCGCGGTATAACCGGCTGGGCCGGAACCAAGAATAATCAGCTTGTGATGGATAGCCTGGGACATGATATAATCTCCTGAATTTGGACGGCGAGACTAGCCGGATGAACGGCGAATGAGAACCGCAGAATCGTTAATCCCTGTATCTTAATGTCAGCTCATCATACATATCGATGCGCCGGTCACGCAGGAAAGGCCACATACGGCGCACCGCCTCGCTGCGTCTCAGGTCGACATCGACCACCATCACACTCTGCTCATCAGCTGCTGCAACACTGAGCATTTCACCCTGCGGCCCAACCACAAAGCTGCCGCCCCAGAACTCCAGACCGCTCTCCTCATACGGATGCGCTTCAAAACCGGTACGATTGGCACAGATCACCGGCAGGCCATTCGCCACGGCATGTCCGCGCATACTGATCTCCCAGGCATCGCGCTGACGCAGCTGTTCATCCTCAGGCTCCGAGGGAGCCCAGCCGATGGCAGTCGGATAGATCAGCATATCGGCTCCGGCCATGGCCATTAACCGGGCGGCCTCCGGGTACCACTGATCCCAGCAGACCAGTACGCCGAGGCGGCCCACCGATGTATCAATCGGCTCAAAGCCGATATCGCCGGGGGTAAAATAGAACTTCTCGTAATAGGCCGGATCATCCGGGATATGCATCTTGCGATAGATGCCGGCAATGCTGCCATCCGCCTCCAGCACCACAGCCGTATTGTGATAGAGCCCTGCAGCCCGCCGCTCGAACAGCGAGGCAACAATCACCACCCCGAGCTCGGCCGCTACCGCGCCCAGAATATCGCTGGACGGCCCCGGTATCGGTTCGGCCAGATCAAAATAGCCCGGATCTTCAACCTGACAAAAATAGGGCGTGCCATGCAGCTCCTGCAACACAACCAGCCTTGCTCCCATGGCTGCCGCCTCACGTATACCCTCGATACTGGCGGCCAGATTGGCCGCCTTATCCTCGCTACAGCGCTGCTGCACTACACCCGTTCGTAATACACTCATGGTAACACCCCCTGTGGAAACTGCATGGTCATGCAGTGCAGGCTACCGCCCTGCTCGATCAATACTGTCGAATCGATGCCGATCACCTCACGCCCCGGAAAACACGTCGCAATCAGGTTGAGCGCTCTGGCATCGGCCGCGTCGTTGTAGGTAGGTACCAGCACGGCGCCGTTGATAATCAGGAAGTTGGCATAGGAGGGGGCCGCCGGCTCACCCTCGCTGTTCAACTTCGGCTTCGGCCAGGGCAGCGCTACCAGCCGGTAGGGCTCGCCACTGAGCTGGCGAAGCGCCTGCAATTCGGTCTGCATGGCGGCAAATTCAGCATAGTGCTCATCATCCGGATCATCGCAGTGCATATGGATAATTGTGTCGGGTGCGGCAAAACGGGCCAGAATATCAATATGACTGTCGGTGTCGTCTCCGGCCAGATGACCATGGTGTAACCACAGCAATCTCTCCGCGCCAAACAATCCGCACAGCTGCTGCTCGATCTCCGCCTGTGACAGGTGCGCATTGCGATTATAAGAGAGCAGGCAATCGGCAGTGGTCAGAATGGTGCCTGCCCCGTCGCTGTCGATCGAACCACCTTCCAGAATCAGCGGGAGTGACGTCATCGGGCTGCTACCGAGCACGCCTGCGGCATGCAAACGGGCGCTCGCCTGATTATCCAGATTGGCTGCGAATTTCAGCCCCCAGCCATTGAAGTTGAAATCCAGCAGGCGAAATCCAGCGCCTTCTTCCACAGTGATTGCACCAAAGTCACGTACCCAGGTATCGTTGGTCGGCAACTCAATCATGCGTACCCGCTCAGCCTCTGCTCCTGCTGCAAGCAGGAGCAGCCTGACCCGCTCGCTATCATCAACCACCAATATGACTTCCTCGAAGCGACTGATAGCAGCCACAATGGCCGCCACACACGGCTCAACCTTTGCCAGCATATCAACCCAATCACTGCCTGCATGCGGCCATGCCAGCATCACCCCGCTCTGCGCTTCCCATTCGGCCGGCAATCTGCGTCTGCTCATCTCTGCTCCTGACATGCTTGCCATGATCAACTCAAATAAGGAAAAGTGTAGCCAGGCCGAGAAACGCAAAGAAGCCGACCACATCGGTCACCGTGGTCAGAATGGTACCGGAGGCCAGTGCCGGATCGATATTCAGGCGCTTGAGCGTCAGCGGAATCAGTGCGCCGGCAAGTCCGGCGGCAAACAGGTTGAGCATCATCGCCGCGGCAATCACAGCTCCAAGACGCACCCCCAGGTCCGGGAACCATAACGATGCGATCGTACCGATAACAAGGGCAAAAACCAGACCGGAAACCAGACCGACAGACACCTCCTTGATCAACGTACGTCGCGCATTGGCAAAGGTAACACGACCGAGCGCAATGCCGCGCACGATCACCGTCAGCGTCTGCGTACCGGCTATGCCGCCCATGCTGGCCACAATCGGCATCAGCACGGCCAGCGCCACGATCTGCGCAATCGTCGCCTCGAACTGGGCAATGACCAGTGAAGCGGCAATGGCGGTGATCAGGTTAACCATCAGCCAGACGCCGCGTCTGCCTGCCGTGATGGTAACCGGCTCAGCCAGATCGTCCTGATCGGACAGTGCGGCCAGGCGGTACATATCCTCGGTAGCCTCTTCATGAATCACATCGATCACGTCATCAGCGGTAATACGGCCGATCAACTCACCCAGATCATTCACCACCGGCAGTGCCAATACATCGAATTTTTCAAAGATACGAGCCACATCTTCCTGATCCTGTCCGGCCAGTACACGCGGAAAATCACGATCTGCCAGATCGGTGACCATGACGTCCGGCTCGGCAAACAGCAGTGTATGCAGCGAAAGCACGCCCTCCAGCAGATCCTCATCATTGACCACATACACGTAATTGAGGTTTTCAATCTCCCTGCCGAAACGGCGCAACACCTGCAACACCTTCTCGACCGACCAGCCTGTACGCACCTTGAACAGCTCGGCCTGCATCAGGCCGCCGGCAGTCTCCTCGTCATGACTCATCAGCTGTTCGATTTCACGGCGATCCGATGGCTCCAGCCGCTCCATCACCTCATCGGCAACACCCTTGTCCACAGCCTGCAGGAAGTCGGCCGCATCATCGGAATCGAGATGCTCAACCACCTCCTCAACTTCATCGGCATCAAAATCGGTGAGCAGGTCTTCCTGCATACCTTCCGGCAGCTCAAGCATCGCCTCACCGAGCAGTTCATCCGGAATCGATTCAATCAGCCTGCTGCGCTCTTCATCCTTGCGACAAGAGAGCAGCAGCTCGGCAAGTTCGGAGGCGTGCATCTCGCCCAACAACTCGCGCAGACGCGTTTCATCCCACTTCGCCAGCTGCAGTGCTTCATCGCTGCTCAGCAGCGAACTAATTTCAGGGACATCTGACAAGCGCGCCTCCTCCGGGTATCTGATCGGCAGATTTGCACCGCTCATCTACCGGGCGGCAAGGCTACACCAGTGGTCGTAAGCGTGAAATGGCAACTTCCATCATGGCTCGACTACTGTTACAGTTTTAGGCTCTCAATCGCTGGAGATATCACCATGACTGAAAAAGCACATATTCTGATCGTCGATGATGAAGAGATCATCCGCAGCATCCTGAAGAAACTGCTGCTGACGATGGGACATGAGGTCACCACCGCCTCCGGTAGCGAGGAGGCCATCGCGCTGATTGAACAACAACGGCCGGATATCATCCTGCTCGATATTGTACTGCCCGGCGACAACAGTATGAACATCGTACAGACCGTTCGTCAGCCTCACAAACATCATACGGCAATTGTCATGATTTCCGGCCACGACAATCTGGATACCATGGCCAAATATATTCAGGCCGGAGCAGACGATTTCCTGCTCAAACCATTCAACGCCACGTTGTTCAGGGCCAGGGTCGGTCGGATACTGACGGAGATCAACGCCCGCAAAACCATCCGGCAACTGCAAAGCCGCCTGGCCGAATCCGAGCTCAAGCTGCACATGGCCGAACAGGCGCAGGAAACGTTTTGCAGCAAGCTTTCTCATGACCTGAACAACTCCCTGACCGGCATCATGATGAGTGCGGAAATGGCACTGATGGAAGAACTGCCCGAAACCACGGTGCACGCCATCAACGAAATCATCCAGTCCAGTGACGAAATCAATGCCATCATCAAATCTCATCGCGCCACCATCGGCAGCAACTCCGATCAACAATCCGATGACCCGGATGAGATGCTAGCCGGTAGCTGAGGCTTAAGCTTTGCGGCAGCATGCCGCGCCAGCATGCAACCGACCATAAACACCCCCGACCCATCATCCCCGCCCGGGCTGGCCTGGCAGCTGGCGCAGCTGGCCACAACAGATCGCTTTACAGTATGGATCTGTCCGGATTTGCGCAGCTACCGACAACTGGCCGAGGAAGTGGCATTTTTCCTGCGCGATCAGCCGCAATGCCTGTGGCGCATGCCTGCATGGGAGGTGCTGCCCTATGATCGCGTATCACCGCACCACGGCATCGTCGGCGAGCGCTTTGCCACGCTGGCCCGGCTGCTCAATACGCCTGCACCACAAGGACTACTACTGACAGCGCTGCCTGCATGGTTGCAACGTATTGCGCCGCCCGAGGTGGTCGCAGCTCACGTATGGCAAATCAAACCCGGCGACATGCTCGATATCGCCGCACTGAAATCCCGCCTGGCTGAAGCCGGCATGTCGCCGGCGGATCGGGTTCTGGCTCAGGGGGAGTTTGCCGCCAGAGGCGGCCTGTTCGATGTGTGGCCTGCGACCGAAGAGACGCCGTTGCGCATTGATATGTTCGGCGACGACATCGAATCGATTCGCCGTTTTGACCCGGAAAGCCAGCGCTCGGGAGAGTCCCTGTCGGCGTTCACCTCGGTACCTGTGCGTGAAGTGATTCTCGATCAGCGCGGCCGGGAATGCTTTGCCGCCGCCTTTCGCACTCGCTTCCCCCACCTGCGCAAGCACCCGATGCTCTCATCGGTTCAGGCAGGACGTCCTCACCCCGGCATTGAAGCACTGCTGCCGCTGGCCTATGACAATACGGCACGACTATCCGATTACCTGCCTGATGGAGCTGTCATTTACAGTGTCCGCGATATCGATGTACGACGGAGTGCATTCGCCGAACAGGTGCGCGGACAATTTGAAATGGTGCGTTCAAGCACCGAGCCGAGTATCAGTCCGCAGGAGCTCTATGCTGTCGATACAGCAATCAGGGCAGAATCGTTATCGGCTGCACGTCCCGCTATCCGGATTGAGCCTGCGCCTTCACTGATCGATTACGCTGATAAAAAACAGCCTCTGCATGCCCTGCGCGATGCACTGACAAAACAGCTCAACCATGGCTGGAAAATCGAACTGATTGCGCACGGTCTGGGGCAGCAGGAGCGCATGCTGGAAGCCTGCGCGGAGCTGAGCGATACCTTTGCCGGCGCCATCAGCAGCTGTATCGGCTATCTGGATACCGGCTTTGCCCTGCCGCAGCAGAAGCGACTGTTACTTACCGGTCGCGAACTGCTCGGCCAGCGCCTGCCACGCAAACGCAGGTCCGGGCCTGCCATCCTGCATGCCGATATTTTCAGCTCTCTGGCCGAGCTGAAGCCGGGCGATCCGGTCGTCCATGAGGATCACGGTGTCGGTCGCTATCACGGACTGGAGACGATTGATGAGGATGGTGACCTCGCCGACTTCATCAAGATCGAGTATGCCGACAAGGCGCATGTATTTGTGCCGGTCGAGGAGCTGGCACGCCTGCATCGCTATACGGGCGAAGATGCCCCCGCACTCAACAAGCTGGGCTCGGAGAAATGGAAGCGCACGCGCGAACGGGTCAAACGCGACCTGCTGGCAATGGCCCATGAACTGATCGATATCGAGGCTGCACGCACCAGCGCATCACGCCCGCCATGTCTGCTGCAGGGCCCACTGCTGGATGCATACGAAGAGTTTGCCGCCCGCTTCCCGTTTGAAGAGACCGATGATCAGGCTCAGGCCATTGATGCCGTACTGACCGATCTCGCACTCGACAAACCGATGGATCGGGTGATCTGCGGCGATGTCGGTTTCGGTAAAACAGAAGTGGCCATGCGGGCGGCCTTCGTGGTTGCCGAATCAGGTCGCCAGGTAGCAGTCCTCGCCCCGACGACGGTGTTGGCCAACCAGCACTATGCCAGTTTTGCCGAACGCTTTATCGGCACCGACCTGAAGGTGGCGATGATCTCACGCCTGCAGGGCAAGAAAGAGGTTGAGCAGATCTGTCGCGGGCTCGCCGGCGGCGATATTCGCATTATTGTCGGCACCCACCGTCTGCTCTCGGATACCTTCGAGTTCGCCGATCTGGGCATGGTCATCGTCGATGAAGAACAGCGCTTCGGGGTCAAGCACAAGCAGAAACTGAAATCGCTGCATGCCAGCGTGGATCTGCTGACGCTGACCGCCACGCCAATTCCCCGCACGCTGCACCAGACCATGAGCGGCCTGCGCAGTGTATCGATCATCAGCACGCCGCCGGCCGAGCGGGAGGCGATTCGCACTATGGTCTCCAGTTTCGATCCGCATATCGCCCGTGAAGCTATCCGGCGTGAGCTCTACCGTGGCGGGCAGGTCTATTATCTGCATAATCATGTGCAGAGCATCGAACGCATTACCGCGCGACTCAGGGAAGATGTACCCGAGGCCGAAATCGGCATCGCCCACGGTCAGATGACGCCGGCTGAGCTGGATCGACAGATGCTGGCCTTTTATGAGGGACGGCTGCATATCCTGGTCTGCACAACCATTATCGAATCGGGGCTTGATGTCGCCAATGCCAATACGCTGATTGTCGAACGCGCCGATCTGCTGGGGCTCTCACAACTGCATCAGATTCGCGGACGCGTTGGCCGTAGCCATCGTCAGGCCTATGCCTATCTGTTCACCCCCGATGCCCGCGCCATGACAGCCGATGCCCGCGAGCGTCTGCAGGCGATCGCCGAGCACTCGGAGCTGGGGGCGGGTTTTCTGCTGGCCCGGCAGGACATGGAAATTCGCGGCGCCGGCAACCTGCTCGGAGCCGAACAGAGTGGCCGAATTGATGAAATCGGGCTGGATATGTATCTGGATATGCTTTCCGATGCCGTTGCTGAAGCGCGTGGCAAGATGCCAAAACCGAAACAGCCGCTGGATATGCATCTGGGCGTTAATGCCATCCTGCCACCGGATTATATGCCGCAGGCGGGCGAGCGGCTGAACCTCTACCGGCGCATTGCACGGGCTGACGATGACAGCCAAATCACGCTGCTGTTTGAAGAGATGACCGATCGTTTCGGGCATATGCCCGATGAAGCCAAATACTGCCTGGAGAATGCACGCATCCGCTGGCGAGCACAGGCACTTCACCTCTCCGGCATCAGGGCGGGCTCTCTGGGTTTACGCCTGAGCTTCACTGCCAGCTCCCCGATTGAACCGACATCGCTGTTCATGCGAGTACAGAAAGAGCCGCAACGCTTCCGCCTTACCCCGGATGGTAACCTGACACTGCTGCACAGCAGTGAAAATCAGCGCGAACGCCTGAAAGAGTGCATCGCCTTTCTCGACGAACTGCTGACTCCCTGAGCTGATATTGCCTTAGCTTGCGTCCTCTGTGATGAAGGACGCTGGAAATCACGCTAAAGCTTGGCAGCATAAGGCCATGACATATCAACGCCCCACCCTCACCCAACCTGGTCTGCTATTTATGGATATGGACTCCACACTGATTCAGTGTGAATGTATCGATGAAATTGGCGCATTTCTCGGCCTCAAGGCACAAATCGCTGAAATCACCGAGCGCGCTATGCGCGGTGAACTGGATTTTGCCGCCTCGCTGACCCAACGCACCCAACTGCTGGCGGGGCTGGATGCCGGCATTCTGGAGCGGGTCTATGACGAGTGCATTGAGCTGACCGACGGCGCAGAACTGCTGATTTCAACCCTCCATCAACATGGCTGGAAGGTCGGACTGGTTTCCGGCGGATTTACCTATTTCACCGACAAGCTGGCGCAGCGCCTGCAGCTGGACTTCAGCCGCGCCAACGTACTGGAAATCCATCACAACAAGCTGACCGGCGGCGTCATCGGCGATATTGTCGATGCCCAAACCAAGCGCCGCTGTCTGCTGGAACAGGCCGATATTTTCGGCATCCCGCTTGCCCAGACGGTCGCCATCGGCGATGGCGCAAATGACCTGCCGATGATTCACGCTGCCGGCCTCGGCATCGCCTTTCATGCCAAACCGAAAGTCGTCGCCGAAGCACCCTTTGCGATCAATACAGGCGGCCTCGACCAGGTGCTGACACTGCTGGACGGGTAAGCGTTGGCTCAGATCAGCTGTGAGAGTGTATCTCTCTCGTCATAGCTATCGCACAGAGCCTTCGCTATGAATACGCTCCGTGGTCTCAGCTCTCCCTCGTGGCAAAAATCGAGAACGTTACATCCGCCATTCAAGGCCTAGAGCCCCCCGCCCACTTTTAATGAATAGCCCACCTAGAATTAAACCAAAGGAAAATAATCTATATCAATAATCTATAATCGTATGGAGCAGCACCAAATCCGCTGAGATATGTTCCAACACGTGCAATTGCACTAGCTGAAGTAAGAGTCACAGGAAGTTGTGAATAGTAATCGAAATTGTTCCAGTCCATTTTTGATAAGCCTAAAATCTCTGAAGCCACTTGCTCCAAGTCAGACTGCCCTAAATGTCTACGAATCAATAACGGCGAAGGAATTCGACGCTTACCTTGATAATACTTCCAGTTTGGATTTAGTACGTTTGGAGCCGCACCGTGCACCCAAAGCAATGCAGAATGTTTATCCAAAACAATGGAAGTACCCCTTGGGACAGGAAACGAGTCAATTCCCAACCTCCCACTAATCAACTTGGAAGACAGATATTTTAAAGATGGCTCAATATTTATTTCTATGAGCTCAATATTGCTTATGCCTTCTAACCCTTGCGTTAATCCTCGTTTTTCTTCTTGAGTGAAATATGTCTTTTTGTGAATAACAACTCGATCAGGCAATCTCATTTTTGCATCAAAGAATAGTTGCCGAATAGTTTCTCCTGTCCTGCGAGCATCATCTTCAGACATAAATGGATTCTTACCCCTGTATATAGGGTTTTCTATACGCCCAAGCCTGAACTGTAGACCTTCTCCTCTTGCGCTATAGAGATGACTGCACCCAAGAAGGACATGATTTCCAATAGATGCTTCTTGGTCGATGCTATATCCAATTCCAACATATGCTGTTTGGTCGTCTATACAATCTAATCTCCATGGTGACCTTAGAGCTTTTACGTACAGAGCAAGGGACAGCCACCAATATATGCGACACTTCTGACCGCCAGCCATGGTTTCTTCCCTGATAAATTGTGTACTAAGTCCCATCCGAGCAGCAAATGCTTTTATGTAATCATGAAGGTTAAAGTGTTCAATATCAGTACGAACAATATTTAGTTCTCGCCAACGCGATGGGACGAATATGACTACAACTGACCCTGGGTTCAGGCTTCGAATCACATTTAGTTCGTTGCATATTCGTCGGCCAAGAGTTTTAGCCGCTTCAAGAGAGTTACTTGGAAGAGAAGAGTCATCCAAATTCATCCAAGTTGGATCTGAATGGCTTGGTATTGATAATGGTGTTCCAAAAGCATTAGCAAATCCAGGATATTCTAATAGATAATCTTGTTCCGTTCTTGATGGCTTGAATCGCGCATGAAGACTCGAAAGAAAAGAAGAAAAGCGCTGAGTGTCTTGCCTTGGACATAGGACTGATACTTCCACATTAGGGGACAGGCCTTCAGTAGTTAGGCTGTAATCCCATGGTCGGTTGTACAATAAGCCTTTGAGAGGGTTGGCATCTCGGCACTCAGAACCACCATCTTTAGAAGCAAACACAAGCGGAACATCTGGCAAAATAAACCCATGCTGTTTAGCAACACGACGATATTCTAGTGTTAAAGGCGGTTTGTTTTTCTCAATTAAGCCAGCATACCAAGAGGCTTTGGTAATTCGAAAAACTCCATGACTCCAAGCCTGAATATCGATATTGGTCAGCTTGTCCGTAAAGTGCCTAAGGTCATCATCAAACTCTTTGTTGTGCTGATAACCGTACACTTCATTTTTAATAACTTTGCTGGATTCAAAATCTGCTATGGAGCCTTCATTGTTTGTTATAATCACTTCTGGTGTTAAGACAGAGACAATTTTCCCTTGCAAGTTAATTAACTTAATTGAAACGGCTTTATGGATCTGAAATCGCTTTCCCTGATATAGTTTCCTATCATAAGGGAGTGGTTCCCATAAGCGATTTGTTAAGTTAGAAGAAAACCCTAATTGCTTCGCAACGGCACATACCAGAGCACGCTGCATGAGTGACCTTATTCGGCCATCACGAGAGAGTTCATATATTGATAACTCTACCGATTTAATTTTACCTTTTACTGCAGAGCCTAGAGCATCGATTATCTCTTCAGCATTTCCCAATACTAAAGCTCCATCATTTCCGAAGACGACCCCACTAACATTTATTGGATCTAGCTTCTCATTAAGCCAATCCCTCGGTTTCGCTCCATCTGGATACTTCAAGTTAATTTTCAGTGCACTTAGAGGCAAAGACACTGGATAAGCATTACTTTTGAACAGGGAACTAGGAGGGCTAGCGGGGACAACAAATGGTTTTGTTACAGTTTGCTCGCTACCTAAAACTTGTAGGAGTGCTTTTGCATTATTGAGCAAGTCTCCTTCGAGATACCGCAAGGATAGCCTAGAAATCATATCATCAAAGCCATCTGTGTTTACATAAAGCGCTTCACGCCCCGAGGCCTTTATCTCTTGAAGGAAGCTAACTACCTTTTCAGATGGAGATTCGCCATATCCACACCAATATATTCGTGAAGATGATTTATTATTTGTGAATGCATGCCGAAGTACAGCCATAAGCGATTCATCTCGACCACTATAACCAGCTACAATGAGGCTGCAGTTTTCCAGTTCTCTTTCTAAAGCTTGCTCTAGGTTCGACTCTTGCTTTTTTAGTTCGTCCTCTGTGTTTTTCAACTCATCATAGCGAAAGTCCCCATGAAGTGAGACAGTCCGTAATTCCCCCTGAACGTATGGTTGAATAGCGCGCTGGCTACAGTCGACCCCAACCTCTACAGTCACCACATCTGAAGCTGCACATGATCTAGCTACCAATCCATCAAAATTTGTAGTCCAAACGGAACGAATAAGGCCGCCTTTTACTAATAGCGGAAAGAGCTGATACCCTATGTGCGGTTTTGCTTGCCGAACGAATGAAGCAAAAAATTGACGCCTGTCTTGATGGGTCGGGTAACATGCTTGAGCATAATAAGAATACTCATTATCACTATTTATTGGCGGATAATCCCCCCGCATATCCAACCAGTCCTGAATTCGAGTTCTTGTGCCTGGAAGTGAGAGTTCTCCGACTGATTCACTGAGAGAAGGATTATTTGTTACAAATATTTCCCGTTTCCATTCCCAAACACACCTTTCGGCGCTTGGCATCCCTGAGGAAATTGAAGCTCCAGCGCCAAGAAGGAAGCAATAAGGAGTTCCCTTATTTATTGCTATTGATCGAACAAATGTATCGATTGCCAAAGATGCGACTTTACTATTGTTCTGAGTATTCAATGAAGTTCCGAATTTTAGAACCGCTGTTTAAAGTCATTCCCTCGCCCCCCGAAGAATCAATACAACGATAGACGCTTTCGCACCGAAAGGCAATTTCCATCAAACGGAAACAAAAAAGACACTGCAATGTGGTGGCTAGTTATAGGCGCTATCACTTCAGCAGATCCATTTCTCTCTGACTAAAACCCGCCTGCTCACGCGCGCTCATATTGTAGGGACCCTTCACGCCTTGCGGAAGGTGTATGGCCAATAACTCGGTAAATGTCGTCAGCGGGTCAATCTGTCGCTGCTCGCAGCAATAGCGGAACCAGCGGTTGCCGATGGCGACATGCCCTATTTCATCACGCAGGATAATATCCAGCAGACTAACGGCATGATGATCACCGGCCTGTGTCAGCTTCTGCTGAATGCCCGGCGTCACATCCAGCCCGCGAGCCTCCAGCACCCGCGGCACCAGCGCCATACGCGCCAATACATCGCCGGCTGTTCTTTCACACATCTCCCACAAACCGCCATGCGCATCAAAATCACCGTATTCAGCCCCCAGATGACGCAAGTGCGCCCGTATCAGCTCAAAGTGATAGGCCTCCTCCTCGGCCACCGTCAACCAGTCGTCATAAAAGCCTTCGGGCATCCCGGCAAAGCGCTGCACAGCATCCAGTGCCAGATTGATCGCATTGAATTCGATATGTGCCACGGCATGCATCAGGATCGCCCTGCCCCGGACACTGACAAACCCCCGCCTGGCCACCTGCGTCGCCTGCACCAGATGCGGCTTCTCAGGTCGTCCCGGCTCGCAGTTGCTGATACAGGGAGAAGCGCAATCCGGCTTCAACGTCCCCTCCCGCCGCATGCGGGCAAGCCTGCGAACCTGTAACAGCTTTGCATCGACATCCGAACACAACAAAGCCGTTGCCGCTGCCTTACGTAATTCATTCGCCACTTGAGCATCCCTCCCTCTGGCTCCAGCATAGCCCCATGTCGCAACTATCCCACAACAGCATGATCCGCCAGCGTGCTATAGCACTGGCCGCTATAACGCAGGCAGTCTATCTGGTCGACAGCATTGCCCGCAAAGGTCTGGCTGATGCGGAGGACTGTCGCACGCTGATGAACAGCCTGTTTGCCGATACTGCCCGGGCCGAACATGATGTTGCACAACTGTATGATGGCATCACCAATCTGCAGACAGGCTTACGCATCTGTAGCAGCATACTCAAAGGCGACACCTTGCCACAGCACAAAACTATCATGAGCTATAGTGCCGGCCTGATGGCGCTGGAGAGCAAACTGACCAAGGAGAACAACGTCCGCCAGACGTTGGCAAGCGGCATGCAACGCATCGCAGGCCAGCAAAAATATTTTGGCGACGCCATGCATCCGAATATTATCGCAGCCGTAGCTGACCTGTATGGTGAAACCATCAGCACGATGAAACCACGTATTATCGTACGCGGAAAATCCGAGCACCTGAGCCAGCAGGCCAATACCAGACGCGTGCGCGCCCTGCTGATGGCAGGCCTGCGTGCAGCACATCTGTGGCACAGGCAGGGCGGTGGTCATATGAACTTGCTGTTCAGACGCAATGCCCTGGCAAAAGAGATGGATGCGTTGCTGCATATAGCCTGAGCAACATCATACTTCTCCTGTTTTTTGCTATTTAACAGTTCGCTGTCTATAATTTTGCGACTATTTACAGGAGGAGGGGACATTATGCGCATTTTATTTATGCTCACTGCACTGCTGGCGTTTGCACTGCCTGCACAGGCGAAATTATTCACCAGTATCGAAGAGCGCAGCGACGCTATTACGGCGGAATTACAGGGAAATAACAATTACCACGCCAATCTGGCTCGTGAACTGGCATCTATCGCCAGTGAAGAAAAAGGTCAGCATGATCTGGGTGCAGCCAGAGTTTTTATCAAAATGGCTGAAGAAGAAGCGGCCAAGGCCGGAGGTGCAAAATGATAAAACATATCGTTATAGCTGCTGCGGCAGCCCTCTCCCTGTCGGCCTGTGCACCATACATGAACTTAGGCAGCAGTGAGCTCGACAATGCCCGCAAGGCCGTTGCCGATGCAAAAGCCGCCGGCGCCGAGAAATGCGCCCCCAAACTGCAGGCGGAAGCCGTTGCCTCTCTCTACTGGGCTGCCCATGAGGTTACCGAGCGCGGTGTCCATCCGGATGAAAATGCCGAGTTGATCGCCACCGCGATTGCCAAGGCCAATGCAGCACGCGCGAAAGCCATTAAGGGTTGCACACCGGAAATCATCAAGCTTGAAGGCGTGTATTTCGATAACGACAGTGCTAAACTCAGACCGGCTTCCGTGGCCACACTGGACAAGGCTGTGGCAACACTGAACCGTCGCGCCACAATCAAGGTTGAAGTTGCCGCACATACCGACAGCAGCGGCAGTGATGCCTATAATCTGTCACTGTCCGAACGCCGGGCTGCCAGCGTCAGGGATTATCTGGTTGCCCACGGCATTGACGCCGCCCGTCTGACCTCGAAGGGCTATGGCGAAACCCAGCCTATTGCCAGCAACGCAACGAAAGAAGGACGTGCCAAGAATCGTCGTGTTGAACTACGAGTGATGAACTAAGCTACATTTGCATTCCACCCCCCGTACGGGCTGCCTTTGGGCGGCCCGTATTTTTTTGCGGCCAGGCAACCTTGCACTCACCACACCTGTCCATAGAGTTTCACACCGTTTGATTGATCAGGAGTCTCCATGTTTCAGCTCTACTACGACCATGCCGCAAAAGCCAAGGATGACGTCCTTTCCGGACTGACTGTTGCCTTCGCACTGGTGCCGGAGGCGGTCGCCTTTGCGTTTGTTGCCGGCGTCAATCCGCTGGTCGGCCTGTATGGCGCCTTCCTGATGGGGCTACTGACATCACTGGTCGGCGGTCGTCCGGGCATGATTTCCGGCGCGACCGGTTCCATGGCCGTGGTTATGGTCGCACTGGTTTCACAGCACGGCGTGGAGTATCTCTTTGCCTGTATTATCCTGACCGGTCTGCTGCAGGTGGCCTTCGGCGGCCTGAAATTCGGCAAATATATCCGCATGGTGCCCTACCCGGTCATGCTCGGTTTCGTGAACGGGCTGGCGATCGTCATTTTCCTGGCCCAGATGCAGCAGTTTAAGGTCAAGGGCGCTGACGGTGTCATGCACTGGCTCTCCGGCACACCGCTCTTCAGCATGCTGGCTCTGGTGGCATTAACCATGGCAATTATGTTTTTTCTACCCAAAATCACACGCGCCATCCCGGCCGGCCTTGCTGCGATTATCACCATCAGCATGATCGTTATCTTCGGTGGCGTTGATACCAAATCGGTCGGCGACATCGCTGATATCAGCGGTGGTTTTCCCGGCATTTCATCTGCCTGCCGTACCCTTCACCCTCGAAACGCTCTGGATTATCCTGCCCTATGCCGTGATTCTCGCCGGTGTCGGCCTGATTGAGTCACTGCTGACGATGAGTGTAGTGGATGAGATGACCGGCACACGCGGTCAGGGCAACCGCGTCTCCATCGGTCAGGGGCTGGCCAACACCGTTAACGGCTTCTTCGGCGGCATGGGCGGCTGCGCCATGATCGGCCAGACAATGATCAATGTTACTTCCGGCGGCCTGCGCAACCTCTCCGGCATCGCTGCAGCACTATTTCTGCTGGTATTCATTATGTTCGCCTCCGGACTCATTGCCATGGTGCCTGTGGCGGCACTGGTCGGCCTGATGTTCATGGTCGTGATCGGCACTTTTGAGTGGGGCAGCTTTAACCTGCTGAACAAGGTACCACGTGAAGATTCCTTTGTCGGCATCCTGGTGGCTGTTGTCACCGTATTCACCGATCTGGCCACGGCCGTCATTATCGGCGTGATTGCAACAGCACTGATCTTCTCATGGAAGCAGGCACGTCATATCTACACCATCCGCGAAGATCAGGCAGACGGCTCCCGTATCTACCGGATGCACGGGCCGCTCTTCTTTGCCTCCGTACATCGCTTCAGCGACCTGTTTGATCCGGAAAATGATCCGGAAAATGTCTATATTGATTGCGCCATGTCGCGCATTGCCGATCACTCCGCCATCGAAGCGATCGACAACCTGGCCGAGCGCTATAAAAAAGCAGGCAAGCATCTGCACCTGACCCACCTGAGTCCGGAGTGTATCAAGTTGCTGACCACTGCCGCCGATCTGGTGGAAGTGAATATGCAGGAAGATCCGAACTACCACGTCGCCGACGACAAGCTGGCTTAAAGACACCAATTGGATAGCTGTATCTATTACTGTTAAGGAGGTTAACCTCGCCAATGAATAAAGAGCACGCTCACGCATTTGCCCAGGAGTGGATTTCAGCCTGGAACTCGCACAATCTGGAAAAAATTCTTTCGCATTACGACGATGATTTCGAAATGTCATCGCCCGCGATTACAAAACTCACGGGAGAACCAAGCGGCGTACTTCGCGGAAAGAAGGCGGTCGGCGAATATTGGTCCGGTGCTCTCAAAAAATTTCCAGATCTGAAATTTAAACTGCTTCACACCCTCATAGGCGCAAATAGTGTTGTACTGATATACGAAGGTGTGCTGGGTCTATCAACCGAGGTGTTCCATTTCGGCCCTGACGGCAAAGTTATTAAGGCATTTGCACACTACACATAATATCCAGACATCTTTTTGCGCTGCATGTTAGGCGCCTGTGGCGGTGTTATGATGCATCCTATCCGTCACCGGTAACTATTTATGTCAAAGCAGATGAGTCTATCACCTGCTAATGCATCTTCTCTTACAGCAGCCTGCACAAACTTAGCCATGCAGGATGGTTTACCCCAAATCTTCTTTTTCCGCTATAATAAGACGCGATCCGGCACAGCGAAGGAGGGAGGGGGTGATGGGTTTTCTGGACAAACTGGAGTCTCTGCCGGGCAGACTGATCAACTATTTGCTGCCAAGCATCAGAAGAGATGAAGAAAAAATTGTGGTCAGCCACGGCGGTGATACGGACGAGCTCTATTCAGGTACGGACAGGCGAAAACATGTCCGTTTTCCGGTTAACCTGGCCGTTCAGCATGGCAATCAAATGCCTCTGCAATATCAGGACTTTATACTCAATGCAGGAGAAGGCGGGGTATTTATCCAGTGCGATAACCCCTTACCGACAGGAACCCCTCTCATACTCCACTTTTACATCCCCCCGGAGGAGATGTTGCTCGCCGAATTCAAAGGTGAAGTCATCAATATCAGCAGATGCGCAAAATACGGAAGCGGCATGCATGTAAAATTCACCCATTACCACAAGGAAGATATGGAACATTTCCTCTCCTACCTGGAAGAGAAGCGCCACTTGCTGGATGTTAAGGCCTGAGTGATACCGGTTCTGACCGGACAGTCGCTACCCTGCAGGGACGATTTCACCCTTGCGAATAGTAAAGATATCCAGCTGTTTCTGGCCTACACCCGCGTCATCAAAGCGCACATGCCCGGTCACTGCTGGAAAGCCTTCCGGGTCCCGCAGACCGCGAAGAATCGCCTGATCGCTCAAACCCAACCTGCTGGTCAGCATCGTGGCAATACGCATGCTGTCATAGGCCAACAGCAACAAATCGGAAGTCGCATCACTACCCCAGGCCTCGCGCAACATAAAGTGAATGCGGTTGAGTAACGGATCATCATTTTCCCCGGCCGCTTCCTTGCCGGAGGCGACGAAGCGGGCACTGGAGAGGTAACGTCCCCGATCATCCAGCAGGTGCCCATCCTGCCAGCGGCTGCTGCCATAGAGGGCAACATCGCGAATATCTGCATAGGCCAGCTGGCCTGCCAACAACGCGACCTGACGCCCAGGCAAAGCCAGATAGATCGCATCAAAGTTGACAGGCATATGAATTTCGACGTCCATTTCCGGCAAGAACACGGAGAGGTCTTCATCCAGTGCAGCCAGTGTCTCTTCATCATCGGTATCAAAGCGCAATTGCCGCAACTGATCGCGGTAGTCCAGACCCTCTTTGTCCAGCTTCACGGTCTTCACCAGCTCGCCACCCAGCGCTTCAAATGATGCGACAAACGTATCGGCTTCCGCCTGATTTTCATCCGCATCGGTAATCACGACCATACGCTTGGCGTCATGCTGCCATGCATAGTTGGCCATAGCCGATACCTGAGCCAGCGGCGAGAGCGTGTGAATAAACAGAGACGGCGAACGATGCGCAAGCTCGGTGTCACCTGTCAGACTGATTACCGGCAACCCCGGCCTCAGATAGGGCAGAATTGCTTTGGTTGTTTCCGCCAGCAACGGGCCGATAATCATATTGACCGATTCGTTACTCAACTGTCGATAGGCTTCAATCGCCTGCGTCTTATCTGAAGCCGTATCCTCTACACGCAACGTGATATAGGCATCAGATTCCAGGCTCGCCAGCGCAACACGTATGCCCTGCAGCGCCTCACGTCCGTAGCGGGCATACTGCCCCGTCAGCGGCAACATCACGCCGATCGTTGCCGCCCTCATCTCGCCCGACGCCCATGCCTGCAGCTGTTGCAGTTGCGGTGCCCGCGGCATGGATGCAGCCAGGAGAACAGCGATGCGTTGTACGGCGGCAATATCACCGGTCATCAACCGTGACTGGCCGCTGTAGAGTGCAAACGCAGGCAGCAACTCCCGCTGTACCGTCGGGTCGGCAAATACGCGCTCAACCGTGTCCAGCGAACTGCGGCGGGCGGCCATGCGCAACCAGGTGTCACGACTGGCTACATCAATATAGGCGGCCGCAAGAAACCAGCGGACAGCTTCCATCTCGGATGCGACACGGGCAGTTGCAGGACCAATCTCGAGAATTCGGTCGGCCAACTCGCGCGTCAGGCGCGGATGCAGCAATGCCGTACGCATGTCTGCCAGTGCCCGATCAGACTCCCCCTGCTTAAGCCACCATTCAGCACGCCATACATAGGCATACGGTACCAGTGCATGCTGCGGATAACGTGCCAGCGCGGCGGCAACAGCCTGCTCGGCTCCGGGCAGATCATACTCCAGCATCACTTCGGCCTTGCGGAACAGCGCTTCCTCCCGCATCGGACCTGCTGCACCGGCAATCATCGTATCAAATTGTGCGAGGATTTGATTCATATCGCCGCCGGCGGCCGCCTGAATCATCAACGACCGTATCTCGGTCGCCGTTTCAGGCGCTGTGGCCAGTTGACGGGAGACCGTTTTTTGTCCGGCGACACTGGCGCTCGGAGGCGTCTTCGGCTGACAGCCGGCAAGCAAAAGCATGGCTGCCATAGCAGCGATAACGATAGCCGGCATTGCAGATAAGCGGCCGGACGGATAATGTTTCCAGAGCATGGAATCGCAACCTAATCATCCACAGGCCATTGGCCAACTATTCGTCGTCGCCACACCCATCGGCAACCTCGCTGACATCACCTATCGGGCTGTCGAAACACTGAAGAGTGTTGATATTATTGCCGCCGAAGATACCCGCACCAGCTTGAAACTGTTGCGTCATTACGGCATTGATACGCCAATGCTGGCGCTGCATGAGCACAACGAATCGGCCATGCTCGAGAAATTACAGGCCCGGCTGGAAAACGGCGAGTCCATCGCGCTGATATCAGACGCCGGTACCCCACTTGTTTCAGACCCGGGTTATCGACTTGTACGTCACCTGCGTCAGGCGGGCATCAGGGTCACACCGCTGCCAGGAGCCAGCAGCGTGATGGCGGCGCTCTGTGCCGCCGGCCTTGCAACCGACCACTTCCGTTTTGCCGGTTTTCTGCCACGCGGCGGTAAAGCCCGTCTGCAAGCAATCAGACGTACGGCCAGCAGTGATGAAACCAGTATCCTGCTGGAATCACCCCGCCGCCTGCTGGCAACACTGCAGGATCTGCAGGCCGAGCTGGATGCGGCGCGCGAACTGGTGGTCGCCCGCGAGCTGACCAAGCTGCATGAGGAGTTCGTTTCCGGCACGGCTGCCGAGTTGATTGATCACTTTAATCAGCATGCGCCACGCGGGGAAATTGTACTGCTGGTCGCTGCCGCCCATGACGATGCGGTTGCTCTTAGTGACCGGCAAATTATCGAGTGTCTGGCCAGTGCCGCAATGCAGGCCTTGCCACCCTCGGCCCGGGCCAAAGCCGTTGCCAACACGCTCGATATCCCGCGCGCCAGAGTCTATGCACTGATCAGCGCAGAATAAAAGGCAAGGGCCGGATGAGCACCCGCGACGGCAACATCGGAGAATCAGAGGCCAGCCGCTACCTGCAACATCACGGCTATCGCATTCTTGATCGCAACGCGCGTCTGGGCCGGGGAGAGCTGGATATCGTCGCACTCAGCGGAGAGATCGTGGTATTCGTCGAGGTCAAAGCCCACCACAATCGCGAATCGGCGCTGCTGGCTGTGCATGAGGATAAGTGCGCCCGACTGAAATCGGCAGCACAGATGTGGCTCGCCCTGCACCCACGCTACGCCAGCCTGCAGTGCCGCTTTGATTTAATCATTATCACCCCTAGAGTCGGCTTGACTGCATGGCTGGGATCGTGCATTGAACATATGGAGGACATTATCCGGTGAGTTGGGATTCCACGAACGGGCGCGCTATCATCAATCGGGCCATGCACGATGGCATTGAACTGCGCAGACAATGCATAGATACGCTGAGCGAGCCTCTGTTGAAGGCAAGCGAGATGATGGTGGCATGCCTGCAAAAAGGCGGCAAGGTACTGGCCTGCGGCAATGGCGGATCAGCGGCCGATGCCCAACATTTTGCCGCCGAACTGGTCAACCGTTTTGAAATGAACCGGCGAGGACTGGCTGCCGTAGCCATGACCCATGATGCCTCCGTCATCACCAGTATCGCCAATGACTTCTCCTTCGACCGTATCTTCTCCCGTCAGGTTGAGGCGCTGGGTCGCCCGGAAGATCTGCTGCTGGCCATCTCAACCAGTGGGAATTCGGAAAATGTTGTGGCTGCTGCCAAAGCCGCCGCTGCCATTGGTATGCAAACCATCGCCCTCACAGGCAAGGATGGCGGCCTGCTCGGCCAGGTGGAGACAGTGCAGGTGCTGCTGAATATCGACCACCCGTCCACACCACGCATTCAGGAGATGCATATCACCTGCCTGCATATCCTCTGTTCGCTGGTGGATGAAACCATGTTTGGAGATGACGCATGAGCATCAAACCTCTTTCGTTGAAAGGTCTGACCACCGTGCCACTATCCAGCCGCACGATCGATAGCGACAGCAAGGATTTCGGCGCACCCTATCAGGCAGGTAGCGGCTTCGATCATTTCCTGTGCAGCCTGCCTAACCTCGGCTGTGCCGGAGATCTGTTTCGCCTGCGTGATGCCATTATTACTGCCCACCGGCACGGCTATGCGATCATTCTCGCCTGCGGCGGGCATGTACTGGATTCAGGGCTAGGACCGCTGATTTGTCGTTTAATCGAGCAAAAGCTCGTCAGCGGCATTGTGCTCACCGGCGCTGCACTGCAACAGGATGTGGAAATTGCCATGGTCGGCAATACCACCACCTCGGACGAATACGAACTCCAGGATGGCAGTTACTGCCTGACCGATGAGACAGGCACTCTGATCAATGATGCCATCAATTTCGGGGCACTGGAAAACAGTGGCATCGGCCAGAGCGTCGGTCAGCGGCTGCTGGAATCGGAGCTACCTCATCTGGATCACTCTGTTGTTGCCACAGCTTGCCGCTATGGCGTACCGGTTTCCGTACAGCCTGCCATGGGCGCAGATGCATTCTGTATCCATCCCGCATCGCATGGTGAGTCTCTGGGCGCCGCCAGCATGAATGATTTCAGGTTGCTCGCCGGTATGATGTCCGCCGCCAGCAATGGCGTAGTCATCAATATCGCCTCCAGTGCCATCATGCCGCGCGTACTGCTGCAAGCCGTGGATGCCGCCCGCAATGTTGGTGAAAACATAGGAAACATGACGACCGCAGTGATCGATTCGGCTGCCAGCACTTCGGCCATCCATAATGTGGTAGACTGTCTGTCTCAACCGGACGGTCAGGGCTTCTGGCTCTCAGGCCCCGATGAAATACTTCTTCCCCTGCTCTTTGCCTCAGTCGTTGAAGCACTGGGCGATGATATTCAATAGATGAAACTCATACTCAACACACCGGAGACACCATGTTCAAATTTCGTTTAATGACCGCACTGATCATCTGTTTCAGTCTGCCAGGCTGTCTGGCAACTGCCATCGTGGGCACTGCTACAGGGGCCGCAACAATGTCCCATGACGAACGATCGCTGGGAAGGCAGTTCGACGATGCCGCCACGGCCTCCAAAATCGATGCACGTTTGATTGCCGAGAAGAATATGCCCTCGCGCTGGATCAGTATTGATGTCGTCAACGGCGAGGTTACGCTGACCGGCTCCCTGCCCACACAGAACCAAATTGACCGGGCCATCTATATCACCAAGTCCATTCACGGCGTACGTTCGGTCGACTCAAAACTGACGGTAGGCGCACCAAAAATGCGCTCTCTGCTCTCGGATTCATGGATCACAACCCGTGTCAAAACGCGCCTGTTGAATGACAAGGTGGTTTCCGGCCTGAAAATCCATGTGGAAACAGTCAATGGCAAGGTCTACCTGCAGGGCGAGGTTAAACAGGCCAGCGAACGGGCCAGGGCAAAAGAGATTGCCCATTCGGTTGCAGGCGTCACCGCAGTCGTCGATTTGATGCAATCCGCCGGCTCATGAAGGGGGCAAGCGACCTGCCGGATGCCCTGTTACAGATCAACAACTGGCGCGAGCAAGGCAAGCGCATCGTTTTCACCAATGGTTGTTTCGACCTGCTGCATCCGGGTCACATCGATTATCTGGAGCGCGCAAAGGCACTTGGAGATGCACTTGTTATCGGCCTCAACGATGATGACTCCATTCGCCGCCTGAAAGGAGCGTCACGGCCGGTGAATCCGCTTGCCGATCGGGCCATTATGCTGGCTGCACTGCGCTGCGTGGATATGGTCATACCTTTTTGTGAAGATACACCGTTCAATCTGATCAGCGCGCTAAAACCGGATATTCTGGTCAAGGGTGGCGACTACAAACCGGATGACATTATCGGTGCAGATATTGTGCGTGACACAGGCGGAGAGGTCGTTGTTATGCCGTTTCTGGACGGCCACTCATCCACCGGTCTGATTACCCGAATTCATGCGCAACAGCCATCATGAGCAATCGGCTGAATATCGTTGCCGATGCCCATATCTGGGGCGTGGAATCAGCCTTCGCTGATTTACCCGGATTTGATGTCCGTCTGCAACTACTGGAGAGTAGCGAGATCAACCGGCAAGCATTGAAGAGTGCCGACATCCTGCTCACCCGCTCAGCCACGAAAGTAAACGAATCATTGCTTGCCGGCACACCGGTACGCTTTGCCGCCACGGCAACCATCGGCGATGACCATTACGACACGGCATGGCTGGATGCCAATCGCATCGTCTGGGCCAATGCCGCCGGTTCATCCACCGGATCGGTTATAGAGTATATGCTGGCACTGCTGATTGATCTGCATCTGCGCGGCCAAATCAGCATCCCGGACACCACCATCGGCATCATCGGCGTCGGACGCATCGGTAGCGCGCTGGCAGAGATATGCAGGCAGCTTGGCATGCAGGTACTGCTCAACGATCCACCGAGAGCACGCGCAGAGGGAGAAGAGGGCTTCAGCTCATTAGAAGACCTGCTGAACCGGGCAGATCTGATCACACTGCATACGCCATTGATACGGGACGGTGAGGACCGCACATTTCATCTGCTGGGTAGCGAACGCCTTGCCGCCTTCAGGGGCACAGGCATTATCAATGCCGGGCGTGGGAGCTGTGCAGACAACAGCGCGCTGATCGACTGGCTGAACGGCGACGCATCCCGCTTTGCCGCACTCGACTGCTGGGAGCATGAACCATCTCCGCTGCGCGCGCTGTTCAACCATCCGCAGCTGCTGATCGCCACGCCCCATATTGCCGGTCACTCGCTGGATGGCAAAGCGGCCAACACCCTGTTTGCCTACCATGCACTGTGTCGGTTTCTGAATATAGAGCCGCAATGGCGGATGGCACTGCCACCTCCACCGAGGGCTACAACAGTGACAACCACCATGAACCCCTGGGCCAATCTGCATGCTGCCGTGAGCAGCCTCTACCCGCTGTGCGAAGACAGCGATTCTATGAAATCCTGGGCCGATTTAACTGATCCGGAGCTGTCCCATGCCTTTACCGGCTATCGCCGTCACTATCCGGTACGTCGCGCCTGGCAACACTGTCCGATCCATTTCACCACGGCCGATATAGAGACCCGTCGACTGGCAGATGCCATCGGTTTGAAACTCGTATAGCCTGCCCCAATGATTGCCTCGCCCAATAACCTCGTATGGATGGATCTGGAAATGACCGGGCTGGAACCCGATCATGATACCATTATCGAAATCGCCACGATTATCACCGATGGCGAATTAAACATCCTTGCCGAAGGGCCGAATATTGTCATTCATCAACCGGATGAAGCACTCGACGCGATGGATGAGTGGAACACCACACATCACGGCGAATCGGGCCTGACAGCCAGAGTCAGGGCATCGCGGACCTCCATGGCGGTAGCCGAGCAGAAGACGCTGGATTTTATCCGTAAGTATGTACCGGAAGGCAGTTCTCCGCTGTGCGGCAACTCCATTCATCAGGACCGTCGCTTTCTCGTCCGCTATATGCCGAAACTCGAATCCTATGTGCACTATCGCAATATTGATGTCAGCACGATCAAGGAGCTGGCCAAACGCTGGTATCCCGATGATAAAGCCCCGATCAAACAGGCTGAACATCAGGCTCTCTCCGATATCCGCGAATCAATCAATGAGCTGATCTGGTACCGCCAGCATATCTTTCGTCAGCGACGGGCTTAAGCCACCCGGATTGCATCTGCAGCAATCCAGCCGACACGCAGCCGACACACCATCATTGCCCCCCTCCTCTCATAACTACACAGCTCTGGACAGAGCGACATCCGACAGCCTATAATCAAATGGACAAGCTTGTTTGTAAGTGCGACAGAGGAGGTTTGAGATGTATCTAAGAAATGCTGAAACAGGTGATCTTGCACATGTGGTCAAGCTATCCGAACTGACCGACCCTAATCTGGCTACCGTGATGGTTCGTTATCACGCGGGCGAAGAGGCGGGCGAGCCGATGAGTGAGAAAAAATCAGCCATGGCCTTCCCTTCCGGTGAACCACTGCCCAAATGCTGGCAGGATCCCCACTATCGAGTCGATTTCTAAATCGCGATGCTGCAGCCTTAAGTCTGCACGGTAAAAGCTGGGTTCATTCCTCAGCTTTTACGCTTGATGGGACTGGCATGCAGGCCGCATTCAGCCACACCCTCTTCCTGTTCCCACCACCAGCGACCGGCTCTGGGATCTTCTCCCACAGCAATCGCACGCGTACATGGCGCACAGCCAATAGACGGATAATGCTCGTCGTGCAGGGCATTATACGGCACATCATTCTCGCGGATATAGGCCCAGATATCGGCCTGACTCCATTCAATCAACGGATTGAACTTTTTAATACCGAAGGCGACATCATCCTCGATCGCCGCCATCTGCTGACGCGAATCAGCCTGCTCACGACGCACACCCGTCACCCATGCTTTTCTGCCGGCCAGGGCACGACGCAACGGGTGTATTTTACGGATTTCACAACAGCGTTTACGCTTCTCGACCGAATCCCGAAACAGATTCATGCCATGCTCGCGCACCATCGCCTCAACTTCTGCTGCATCCGGGCAGTAGACTTCAACCGGTAGCCCGTAGCGGGTACGGCAGGCATCCATTACATCATAGGTCTGCTGGGGCAAACGCCCTGTATCCAACGTTACGATGGTAATCGCGCGGGCAGAGCGACTGATCAGATCCAGCATCACCACATCTTCCGCGCCGAAGCTGCAGGCAAAGACGATATCCGGCGCAAATTCTGCCTCCGCCTGCTGCAACAGGGCCATACTCGCATCTACTTTAGAGTGATCCATGCTTTTCTCCACCTGTTCAAACTACCCGTTCAACCTGCTTCCTGCGTCAGTTCTTTTTCCACGTTGTGCCGCTGGCGCTGTCTTCCAGTACAATGCCCTGTGCACTCAGTTCATTACGAATGGCATCGGCACGAGCAAAGTCACGGTTTTTTCTGGCCTGCAATCGCTCTTCGATCAGCGCCTCTATGGCAGCAGCATCGACATCGCCGCTCTGAAACCAGATAGCAGTATCCTGTTGAACAATGCCCAGCAGCGCGCTCATGGCCGTAAATTGCCCTGCCAGCGCTGTAACGTCCTGAGCCTCGTTCAAGCCTTTATTCAATGCGCGGCTGGTATCAAACAGTACGGCCAGCGCTTCAGGCGTATTAAAGTCATCATCCATGGCTGTAGTGAAGTGATGAGGAAGCAGTGCTTGCCCTCCTGCACCGGTAACACCCGACTCCTGACAACGCTTTGCGGTTTTATACAGGCGATCCAGCCCCGATTTGGCCACGTCCAGCGCCGCATCGGAAAAATCCAGCGGTGAGCGGTAGTGCGTGCCGAGCATAAACATGCGCAAGACTTCCGGGTGATAGCGCTCGGTTACTTCACGAATGGTAAAGAAATTACCCAGCGACTTGGACATTTTTTCGGCATTAATATTCACAAAACCGTTATGCAACCAGTAGCGGGCAAAGCCACCGCCATTGGCAGCTCGCGCCTGGGCAATCTCGTTCTCATGATGCGGAAACTTCAGATCCATGCCGCCACCATGAATATCAAACGTATCACCCAAATGGCCGCAACTCATCGCTGAGCATTCAATATGCCAGCCGGGGCGACCCTGCCCCCAGGGCGAAGCCCAGGCCGGCTCATCCGCCTTGGCCATTTTCCACAGCACAAAATCCAGCGGGTCGCGCTTGCTCTGATCCACATCCACGCGCGAGCCTGACTCCAGCTCATCAATCTTCTTGCCCGATAATTGTCCGTAATCGGAAAATCCGCGCACGGCATACAGTACATCCCCGGATTCGGAGACATAGGCCATATCTTTCTCCATCAATGCCTGAATCATGCTTATCATCGCATCCATGTGCGCGGTGGCACGGGGTTCGTGCGTCGGACGCAGACAGCCCAGTGCATCGGCATCGGCGTGAAAAGCATCAATCATCTCATTGGTCAGCGCATCAATGGCAATGCCCCGCTCTGCGGCACGTTTGATGATCTTGTCATCCACATCGGTGAAGTTGCGTACATAATCGACGTCGAAACCGGAGTGCATCAGCCAGCGGTAGATCACATCGAATACAATCATTACACGTGCATGGCCGACATGGCAGTAGTCATACACCGTCACACCGCAGACATACATGCCGATATGCCCCGGCCTGATCGGCACAAAGGCCTCTTTTTCACGCTTGATTGTATTGTATAACATCAAACTCATCGTTTTATACCCCGTCAGGCCTTATCTGGCAGGCTTGCTGCAGTCGCGCCATCACTCCATCCGGGCCGAGAAACTCGATAATAGCCGACATCTCCGGCCCGTGCAGCGCGCCACTGAGCGCCACCCTGAGAGGCATAAACAACCCCTTCCCCTTACAACCACTCTTTGCCTTCACATCATTCAGCCACGCCTTCCAGTCATCGCCATCATGCGTCTGCCAAGCCTCCGCAGCTGTAACAAAAAACGCCGGTCCGGCTGCTTTCAATATGGCTGCAGGCTCATCACCCGGCACTGCTTCGGCATCCAGCAGGCGCGCGAAAGCGGAAGCATCCTCTACCCGTTCAATATTACCGCCAATCAGTACAGCCATCCGGAGCAGGCGCTCAGCATCCACATCCGGCAGGTATGGTTTAATCAGCGGCGCCAACTGAGCGGCATCAAGGCCATGCAACAGCCGCGTATGCCAACGCCACATCTCATCATCCGACCAGCGAACAGCTGTGGTTGAAATGTGATCTGCTTCAAAGTGGGCCAGCAGACTTGCGGCATCCAGCGCATCTTCCGGCATATTCGGGTGGCCAAGGCGGGCCATCGCCTGCACCAGTGCAGCCGGCAGCAGACCGTCCTCCCTCAGCTCCACCACACTGTGAGAACCACTGCGTTTGGAGAGTTTGGCACCATCGGCGCCCAGTAGCAGTCCATGATGCAGATATACCGGCGGTTTATAAGACAAGCGCTCCAGCAACCAGACCTGATAGGCGGAGTTGGTCAGGTGATCATCACCACGCAGCGCATGCGTTACGCCATCGAGCGCATCATCGACTGCATTGGGCAGCAGGAAGGTAAAACTGCCGTCTGAGCGTACAACCACAGGATCATCGAGATCACGCAGGGCAAACAGCACCTCGCCACGCAACGCATCCTGAACCCGCACATCACCCTGCTCTGTATGCACCGCCATACGCCACACGAACGGTTCAGATTCTGCTCTGCCGACTGACTCATCAGCAGAGAGGCCACGACAGCGTCCGCTATAACGAGGCGGCAGCCCGCGCGAAGTTGCCAGCTTGCGATCCAGCGAGAGTTGATGTTCAGAACAAAAGCAGCGGTAGGCCTGACCCTGTCTGGCCAACATGGAGAGCGCATCACTATGGCGCCCAGCATGCGCCGACTGAAACAGCACATCGCCGTCCCACTTAAGTCCCAGCCAGTGCAGGTCTGCCTTGATAGCCTCGATATATGCCTGTTCGGAACGATCCTGATCGGTATCTTCAAAGCGAAGCAGGAAACGACCGCCATGCTTTCTGGCATAGAGCCAGTTCAGCAGCGCTGTTCGTACATTACCCAGATGCAGTAACCCTGTCGGTGATGGAGCAAACCGGGTCACTACCTCTGATGGCTGAGGGGTGAGAGGTGATGTGTCATGCATCATGCACAACCTCGTCTTTGCAGAGAGTGAAGCAATCTGCCGGGCAGGCTAAATAACGTATCCAACTGATTACTCACCTCTTCGAATATAATCAAGGCTAAAGGGAAAATGCTTCACTCCCCTCCCCTCACGCCTTTCTTCTCACGCCCGTCACCCGCAATGTCTGCCCCACCATCTGCCTTCTTCGGCATAATCAACATAAACTCATCGGGGTAGACATACCCCAGATCACGGTGAACCAGCTTCTCCAGCGCATCCGGATCGTTACGCAGATGCAGAATCTCCTTCGCCAACGCTTCACGTTGCTGCTTCAGCCGGGCAACTTCCGCGCGCAACTGCTGCAGCTGCTGCGCCTCATTCCGGTATACCAGATAACCATGATCAGAGAACACCAGTGTCCAGCTCATATAGGCAACAGCCATAAGCCCGGCACTCCACAGCAGCCAGCGAATGACAATCCGTCCCATACTGATATTTAGCGCGCGAACGCACCCCGACCGGCATAGCGAGCCTGAGCACCCAGCTCTTCTTCAATACGCAGCAGCTGATTATACTTGGCCATACGATCGGAACGGGAAGCCGAGCCGGACTTGATCTGACCTGTGGACAAAGCCACGGCCAGATCGGCAATCGTAGCATCTTCCGTTTCACCGGAGCGATGCGACATCATGCAACGGTAGCCTGCATCATGCGCCATGTTTACGGCCGCAATCGTCTCGGACAATGTACCGATCTGATTGACCTTGACGAGCAGTGCATTGGCCACACCCTTGTCGATGCCCTCTTTCAGAATCGCTGGGTTGGTCACAAACAGGTCGTCACCTACCAACTGCACGCGATCACCCACCTGATCCGTCAACAGCTTCCAGCCATCCCAATCAGCTTCATCCAGACCATCTTCCACAGAGATAATCGGATACTGCCGGCACAGTGAATCAATCAGGTCAACCAACCCGGCGGAATCCAGCTTGCGGTTACCTTCACCGGCCAGCACATACATGCCGTCATGGTAAAATTCGGAAGCGGCCATATCCGAAGCAAGCGCAACATCAACGCCCGCTTTCAGGCCGGCCTTCTCAATCGCTTCAAGAATAACGGTAATGCCCTCTTCATTAGAGCCCAGGTTCGGCGCAAAACCACCCTCATCACCTACAGCGGTCACATGACCACCGGCTTTAAGCACGGATTTCAGTGCATGAAACACTTCCGCACCCATATCAAGCGCCTGCGCAAACGAGGATGCACCTACAGGAGCAATCATATATTCCTGGAAGTCGATGCTGTTATCCGCATGCGAACCGCCATTGATCACATTCATGCACGGTACCGGCAACAGGTTGGCATTATCGCCGCCCAGATAGCGGAACAGGGAGATGCCCTGATCGGCGGCCTGCGCCTTGGCCACTGCCATAGATACGCCAAGAATAGCGTTGGCACCCAGGCGGCCCTTGTTCGCTGTGCCATCAAGTGCAATCAGCTTATCATCGAGTCCCTGCTGATCAGCCGCATCCAAGCCGCGTACGGCTGTGGCAATCTCACCATTCACATAGCCGACCGCCTTTCTTACACCCTTGCCACCCAAACGGCTGTCGCCATCACGCAACTCAACCGCCTCGCGCGTACCGGTGGATGCACCACTGGGTACCGCTGCCCGGGCAAACGCGCCCGATGCCAGCTTTACATCGACCTCAACAGTCGGGTTACCGCGCGAATCAAAAATTTCGCGCCCGTGAACGGATACAATTTCACTCATGTTTTACTCCTTGTCGGCCCCATGCCAACTTCTTCGTTTGATAATCATTTAATTTTGCCGAAAGGTACGTAGGAGGAGATTACTCGTCTATTAAATAAGGGAATAGCGTCACACTCCTCAGTGCGATCCACGCCGGCAGGTCGTTTAGCTATGCTTTCACAACCTCATCAAGCCGTTTTAATGTAGTCAGTAATGCTTCCAGATCGGCCAACGCCAGTGAGTTAGGCCCGTCCGACATCGCTTTATCCGGCTCAGGATGTACTTCCATAAACAGCGCCGCCACGCCGGTTGCCACAGCAGCACGGGATAACCCAGGAACAAACTCGCGATTGCCGCCGGTTGCGCCGCCCAAACCGCCCGGCTGTTGCACCGAGTGGGTCGCGTCATAGACAAGCGGCGCACCAAATTCGCGCATCACCAGCAGGGAGCGCATATCAGATACCAGATTATTGTAACCGAAACTGGCACCGCGCTCGCACAGCATGATATTCTCATTGCCGGTGGCCTGCGCTTTTTCCAGTACATGCTTCATATCCCAGGGCGCCAGAAACTGCCCCTTCTTGATATTCACCGGTTTACCGGTTCTGGCAACAGCTTCAATAAAATCGGTCTGGCGACAGAGAAATGCCGGTGTCTGCAGAATATCCGCCACTTCGGCCACGGCTGCCACCTGATGCATCTCATGCACATCAGTCACCACCGGCAAACCCAGCTCATCCTTCACCCGCTGCAAAATACGCAAGCCCTCGTCCAGACCGGGCCCACGAAAACCGTCCTTACTGGTACGGTTGGCCTTGTCGAAACTGGACTTGAACACCAGAGGTACACCACAACGCCCGGCAATCGCGGCAATTGATTCCGCCGTTTTCAGCGTGAAGGCTTCTCCCTCGATCACGCACGGCCCTGCCAACAGCACCAACGGCAACTCATTTCCGAGTTGAAGCGGACCGACAGCAACGCTCTTCTGAATCATAAACCGGCCTGCGCCTTACTGGCACCGACAAAAGCGGCAAACAATGGATGCGGCGCATAAGGACGTGACAGAAATTCCGGATGGAACTGACAGGCGACAAACCACGGGTGATCGGCCACCTCCACCATCTCCACCAGCGAGTTATCCGGCAGTGTTCCGGAGACAATCAGGCCGGCAGCTTCCAGCTGCTCGCGGTAGGTATTGTTAAATTCATAGCGATGACGATGACGCTCGCGAATTTCGCTACTGCCATAGGCAGCATAGGCGTGCGTACCTTCAATGACACGGCACGGATAACCGCCAAGCCGCATCGTACCGCCCAGATCGCTATCAGCACTGCGCTGAACACGCGCACCTTCCTGCTCCCATTCGGTCATCAGGGCGATCACAGGGTGCTCAGCCCGCTCATCAAATTCACTACTAACAGCATTTTCAAGGCCGGCAACATGACGGGCAAACTCAACCACCGCCAATTGCATACCCAGACAGATACCCAGAAACGGTATTCTGTTTTCACGCGCGTAACGAATCGCAGCCATCTTGCCTTCGGTACCGCGCTCACCAAAACCACCCGGGACCAGAATGCCATGCATGGATTCCAGACAGGCAACGCCTTTTCTTTCCAGCGATTCAGCATCGATATATTCGATTTTTACACGTACGCCACTGGCCATGCCGCCATGAATCAGTGATTCATTCACCGACTTGTATGCATCGGCCAGCTCAACATATTTACCAACCATGGCAATGCGAACCTCATCCTTCGGTTCACGGATTTTGCGGCAGATATCCTCCCACACCGACAGATCCGGTTCGACGTCATCCATACCGAAATGTTTCAGCACAACCGAGCCCAGTCCGCCTTCGTGCGATTTCAGAGGCACGCCGTAAATCGTATCTACATCCGGCGCATCAATCACTGCCTCTCTGTCCACATTACAGAACAGCGCAATCTTGTCTTTCTGCCCCTTGGGAATCGGATGCTCGGAGCGACACAGCAACACATCGGGCTGAATGCCGATCTCACGCAGCTGCTTGACCGAATGCTGCGTCGGCTTGGATTTCATTTCACCGGCAGAGGCAATATAGGGAACCAGCGTCAGGTGAATATAGGCGGTATTCTTGCGTCCCAGATCGAAGCGCAGCTGACGAATCGCCTCCAGAAAAGGCTGTGACTCAATATCACCGACCGTGCCGCCAATCTCGATCAACGCGATATCCACATCCGGAGAGCGCAAAGAGAGAATGGCATTCTTGATTGCATCGGTAATATGCGGAATCACCTGCACGGTGGCGCCCAGATAGTCACCGCGCCGCTCACGCCGAATCACCGACTCGTAAATGCGCCCGGTGGTGAAATTGGAACGCTTGGACATAACGGCATGTGTAAAGCGCTCATAATGACCCAGATCCAGATCGGTTTCAGCCCCGTCATCGGTCACATAGACTTCACCATGCTGGAACGGACTCATCGTGCCGGGATCGACATTTATATAAGGGTCCAGCTTCTGTATGGTCACGCGCAAGCCGCGAGCCTCAAACAGTGCGGCCAGGCTTGCCGCAGCAATGCCTTTTCCAAGCGAGGAGACTACCCCGCCGGTAACAAAAACAAATCGAGTATTAGTATTCATGACGGGGCGGCAAGTTATCAGAATCGTCCGCTTCCCGCCACTGCCAGCAGCAGGTCAGCACCCTCAACCCAACCATACACGTGCATTGCGGAACATGCGCATCCACGGACCATCTTCGCTCCACTCTGCCGGATGCCAGGAGTGCTGCACGGTACGGAACAATCGCTCCGGATGCGGCATCATGATGGTGAAGCGACCATCGGCTGTGGTAAAGCCGGTCAAGCCATCGGGAGAACCGTTCGGATTATGCGGATATGTGACAGCCGGGTTCCCGTCAGGCCCCAGAAAACGCATCGCAGCGATGGCATCCTGTTGCTGCTGCACAGTATCAAAACTGGCACGCCCCTCACCATGCGCCACCACCAGTGGCATTCGGGACCCGGCCATGCCGGAAAGGAAAATTGATGGAGACTCCAACACCTCCACCTGCAACAGACGAGCCTCAAACTGTTCGGAGCGATTGCGCTCAAAGCGAGGCCAGTGCTCTGCACCCGGAATGATCGACTTCAGAGAACTCATCATCTGGCAACCGTTGCATACGCCCAGTGCGAAGGTGTCGGAACGATGGAAAAAAGCGTTGAACTCATCACTGGCGCGCGCGTTAAACAGCACGGAGCTGGACCAGCCGCGACCTGCACCCAACACGTCGCCGAAAGAGAAACCACCGCAGGCAACCAGGCCATTGAACCCGGCCAGCGACACACGCCCCTCAATGACATCGGACATATGCACATCAGCACAGTCAAAACCGGCACGGTCGAAGGCCGCAGCCATCTCCACCTGCCCGTTGACGCCCTGCTCCCTGAGAATCGCCATGCGCGGACGCGCACTGTGCACAAACGGTGCGCAAATATCTTCAACCGGGTCAAAACTCAGCTCAGCATGCAGCCCTCGCGCATCGCGATCTGCAATGACATCAAAGGCCTCTTTGGCACAGGCCGGATTATCACGCAGTGCCTGCATCCGATAACTTGTTTCAGCCCATGCCTGGTGCAGCTTTTGTACATGCTGATCGACCACGGTGCGCTCATGGCAGGCCATATAGACGATGCCGTCCTTGCGCGGATGACCGATGATATGCGCGATATGGGCCAGACCGGCATCAGCCAGCATGGAGAGCACCGCTTCACGCTGGTCACGGCGAATCTGGATGACCGCGCCCAACTCCTCGGAGAAGAGCAGGCGCAGCTCATTTCCACCGCGATCGCCGCTGAGTGTTTCCAGATGAATCGTCATGCCGGCACGGGCGGCGAAGGCCATCTCGCACAACGTGACAAACAGGCCGCCGTCGGAACGATCATGGTAAGCCAAAATCAGGCCGGCTCGATTGAGCGCCTGCACCGCCTCGAAAAAACCTTTCAACAGTGCCGCATCATCAACATCGGGCACAGCCTCACCGGTCACACCGTATACCTGTGCAAGCGCCGAGCCACCGAGCCGATGTTGCCCGCAACCCATATCCAGCAATAGCAGGTCGGTATCACCCTGATCCATCTGCAACTCAGGCGTCAGTGTCTTGCGGATATCACTGACCGGAGCAAAAGCCGAAATAATCAGCGACAGAGGTGAAGTCATCTCCCGCCTGTTCTCCTGCTGCTGCCAGACCGACTTCATCGACAGCGAATCCTTACCCACCGGAATCGAGATACCGAGTGCAGGACACAGTTCCATACCGACAGCCTTCACCGTGTCATACAGGCGGGCATCTTCTCCTTTGTGACCGCAGGCCGCCATCCAGTTGGCCGAGAGCTTGATGTCGCCGATCGCGGCAATAGAGGCTGCAGCAATATTGGTCAGCGCCTCACCGATAGCCATGCGCCCGGATGCAGGCGCGTTCAGCACGGCAAGCGGCGTACGCTCACCCATGCACATCGCTTCACCGGTGTATTGTGTGTAATCGGATGCTGTGACCGCCACGTCTGCGACCGGCACCTGCCACGGACCGACCATCTGATCGCGCGCCACCATACCGGTAATCGAACGATCACCAATGGTGATCAGAAACTCCTTACTCGCCACAGCCGGCAGACGCAGCACGCGCCCCACCGCCTCCTGCAGATCAATCGAGGCCAGATCCAGCGGCACGGCGGCTTCTGGCTGATGCGTGACATCGCGCGTCATCTTCGGTGCCTTGCCCAGCAATATATCCAGCGACAGGTTAACCGGCTGATTGTCGAATTCCGGATCATTGACCACCAGGTCGCGTTTTTCCGTTGCTTCGCCCAGTACAGCAAACAGGCAGCGCTCACGCTCACAGATTTCGGTGAACAACGCGCGCGAATCCGGCGCAATGGCCAGCATATAGCGCTCCTGCGCCTCATTACACCAGATCTGCATCGGGCTCATACCCGGCTCCATATTATGTACCGCGCGCAGGTCTACCCATCCCCCGCGGGAAGCATCATCAATCAGCTCGGGTACGGCGTTGGAGAGACCTCCGGCACCGATATCGTGGATAAACAGAATCGGATTGGCATCACCCATCTGCCAGCAGCGATCAAGCACCTCCTGACAACGGCGTTCCATCTCCGGGTTACCGCGCTGTACCGAATCGAAATCCAGTGATTCGGCATTGGCGCCGGTATCCATGCTTGAAGCAGCGCCGCCGCCCAGGCCGATCAGCATCGCAGGGCCACCCAGCTGGATGATCAGACTACCTGCCGGCACCTCTTTTTTATGCACATGGCGGGCGTCGATATTGCCCACTCCGCCGGCAATCATGATCGGCTTGTGGTAGCCGCGCAGATCACTCATATCCTGAGCAACCGATACATCCTGCTCATAAGTGCGGAAATAACCGGCCAGATTCGGGCGTCCGAATTCGTTGTTAAAGGCGGCGGCACCGATCGGACCATCGATCATGATATCAAGTGCGGAGACAATACGGTCAGGTCTGCCGTAATCGACCTCCCACGGCTGTTCAAAACCGGGGATACGCAAATTGGACACGGAGAAACCGCACAGACCAGCCTTGGGTTTGGAACCGATACCGGTAGCACCCTCATCGCGAATCTCACCACCGGAGCCGGTAGCGGCACCGGCAAACGGAGAGATCGCTGTCGGATGATTATGTGTCTCCACCTTCATCAAGATATGGGTCTCATCCGCATGCGTGCGGTAGTGCTTGTCCGCATCAGGGTAAAAGCGCTTGGTCTGCCCACCCTCAATCACCGATGAGTTATCACTGTAAGCCACCAGCGTACCGGCCGGATTCAGCTGGTGTGTGTTGCGGATCATGGCAAACAACGACTTTGCCTGCTCTTCCCCGTCAATCACCCAGTCGGCATTAAAAATCTTGTGCCGGCAATGTTCGGAGTTGGCCTGCGCAAACATCATCAGCTCGGCATCGGAAGGGTTACGCTCCAGGCGGGTAAAATTCTCCAGCAGGTAATCAATCTCATCGTCGGCCAGAGCCAGCCCCATCTCCCGATTGGCCGCCACCAGCGCATCGCGCCCTCCGGTCAGCACATCAACAGTCAACAGCGGCGCCGGTGCATGATGGGCAAACAGCTGCGCCAGATCATTCACATCAGCCAGCACCGTCTCGGTCATGCGATCATGCAGCAGAGCTGCCGCAGCCTGATGCTGCTCATGACTGAGCCCGTCAATCTCATAGACAATACCCCGCTCCAGCCGCGACAATCCACTCATCCCACACAAGCCGGCGATATCGGTTGCTTTGGATGACCATGGACTGACCGTACCAATACGAGGTACAACAACAAATTGAGTATCAGATGCATGGCCCGTGAAGACCTCCGGCGCATGCCCCAACAGTCGAGCCAGCAGGTCGGTTTCCGCCTGCGACCATGACTCGGCCACCTCGGCAACATGAATATAGCTGGCGCGAACATCGGTGGGCCGCATCCCCTGGCCGCGCATGGCATCAAGCAGCTTGTCTCGTCGGAAGTCGGACAAGGCACCTTGTCCTTTGAGTGACAGAATTCGGAATTGGATGGATGGAGAGCTCATGCTCGCATCCTAGCCTGCATCATTAACAAATAAAGCTGCACACGTGCAGCTGGCATACTCCCGGCAACACTCAGCTGCCCGGCAACCTGATCTCCTTGTACCAGCTCAGTGGAAAACCACAGATCGGGCATTTCTCCGAGGGCAGCACAGTCAGCGTCGAACCACAGTTCTGGCAAACAAAATAACGTGTTTTCGTTGAACGGAATCGGGCAGCCAGCATCCCGAAAAACATACCGGTACCGGACTGGATATCCTTGATCAACTCACGATGCTGCTGCTCGGCTTCCCATGCATAAGTAATACGCTTGACGGCACTACTGTTGTTCTCCGGCTTGATCCGCTGCAGATATTCAGGGTAACGGACATCTATCTCGGCCAGCTCCACATCGGTAGCATAGCGCAAGTTCTCTTTGGTGCTGGCCGTGGTAATATGCAGTTGTCCGGCCAAAGCTTCAGGCGAATCCGGCTGCACCCCCAGCTTGACCAACAGCCCACTGAAGTGATCTGCATGTACCGCCTCGGATGCGGCTATAGCCGCAAACATATGAGCAATATTGACATGTCCTTCTTTGAGTGCCCGCGCTTCAAATGCCTTATAACGGAGGTTTGCCTCGATTTCGCCGCGATAGAGCATCTGTAAAACGGCAATCGTCTCCTTGTAGGCGGACGCGGGATCTTCGACAGACCACAACGGGCGAGGCAGAGCCAATGCCGCCAGAGCGGCACCAACCCAGCCTAAAAACAGCCGGCGCGATACAGCTACCGCGTTTACAGCCGGGGGATCGGAATATTCAGCAGGCTCACTCATCATGGGACATCCATATGCATACATCTGTATATATGCAGCAGATATCATAGCACAGCCATAAAAAAAAGGGGAGGCCGAAGCCTCCCCTGGTCAAACATTACATGAAGAAAGAACCTAGAAGCGACGCTCGCGGATACGTGCAGCCTTACCGCGCAGTTCGCGCAGATAGTACAGCTTGGCGCGACGTACGCGACCATGACGCACCACCACGATGCTTTCCAGCATTGGTGAATGCAGCGGAAATACACGCTCCACACCGAAATTGCCGGACATCTTGCGAACGGTAAAGGAGCTGGAGATACCCTTGTTATGACGGGCAATAACAATACCCTCATAAGCCTGAATACGCTCACGCTTCTCCACACCCTTCTTGGTCTCTTTAAAATCTACCACGCGCACATTCACACGGACGGTATCGCCCTCGCGGAATGCCGGGATATCATCACGCAACTGATCCTTGGTTACATCATCCAGTGCACGCATTGTTTAAGCCTCCAAAACTAACCCTGTCAGTCCTTTAATTGCAGACGATCCAGATAGATCGCCAGAGCACCCCTGACAGAAAGGTGGCGCACTTTACCTACACCTTCTATCGGTGACAACCATCCATTTGCATGTGGCATGTTTTTCGCGTCCAATCCCCAGCCGGTTCCGAACACAATCAGGTGCTTTCCGTCCATCTTTGGCAGCGCTGATGGCTCAGTACATGCCGCCCCCGGAGGGGCTGCAGACGTGTACCACAAACGATAATCACCCTCGGCCTGTGCCTCTTCCAATGATTTTACCATGCGCACAGCACTGAGCACTTCACTACGAGCCGGGTTGCGTTTGCCTCCTGCACCCGAGCGGTAATAGTCGAGCATATCATGCACCATTGCGTGCATGCCCGGTGCCGGATGCACGATATAAACAGGCCCGACGCCATAAAAAGCACAGCTGCGAGCAAAGTCATGCACATCAATCGGCGTGATCGCAGTTGACCCCGTGCCCCCGCTCCGGTTCAGTATCGGGTGGTGTACCAGCGCTACAGCAACATCAGCCATGCGGAGGAGTCCTGCCGGATGAGTGTGGCCGGCGCGGTGGCGGCGTATCACCCCAATACTGCGGGTTATTGCCCGCTCTGGTAATTTTCCCCTGATGCAGGGCATTAAAAAAAGCAAGACCGGTCAGGGTTCCATATATCTCCACCATCCATGCCACGCCTGCAGTCGCCCTGGATGACTGCGATATACTCAGAACAGCCAAACCATCCAGGCCCACCTTGGCCACAAACAGCAGCAGAAACAGGCAACCAAGCCAATAACCCAGAGAAAAGCGTTTATTTTCAAGAATCAGAAACCAACAGGCAATCATCGTGGTCATCGCAGCAATACCAAATGCTCCACGATATAAAAGTGTATGCGGCGAGGTGATCAGCAGCAGCCCGGTAATGATTGGCATCGCCACTGCAAAGCTGAGTATCTCCTGCCATAATCGCGTAAAGCGCACGCTCAGCAGACCAAACAGAAAGAGCATACCGCTATTAATCAACAGGTCGCGATAACGCAGGTGCACCAGGTGCGCCGTCCATAAACGCCACCATTCGCCAGACACAATAGCATCATGATCATAGGCCAGCATTGCCACATGATGTGGAGACATATACCAGACCCCCCAGCAGGCGACGGCGAAAAACATCCCTGTCATGGCCGAAGATGCACACCGGCGTGACTGATATCAGGCGCCTTGTCGGCCAACGCCTCCGACAGCGCTGCAATGCATATCATTGACCCGAGCGCCGACTGCGCTGCTGCGCCTGCTCCCTGCGCCAACGTTCAATATTGGCATGGTTACCGGAGAGCAGCACCGGCGGCACCGCTTTTCCTTCAAATACTTCGGGGCGGGTATAGTGCGGCCAGTCGAGAATCCCCTCCTCGGTGAATGAGTCGAGCACGGCCGATTCAGCACTGCCCAGCACGTCAGGCAGCAAACGAATCACACTGTCCAGCACGCACATGGCTGCAGGCTCGCCACCGGAGAGCACATAATCACCCAGCGAAAGCTGTTCATCGACATAATCACAGATACGCTCATCAAAACCTTCATAGCGACCACACAACAGGGTAACAGAGGTTTTTTCGGTATATTCGAGTGCCTTGGCCTGAGTAAAACGTGTACCGGACGGAGTCAGCATCACCACATGCGTATCAGGCTGCCTCTCTCTGGCCGCCCGAATGGATGCAACCACCGGATCCGGCTTCATCAGCATACCCGGACCACCGCCGTAAGGGGTGTCGTCTACCGTGTGATGTTTATCTGTAGCAAAATCGCGAATCTGGATGCAATCCACTGCCACAAGACCGGTGGCAATCGCACGCTTGGGAATCGAACAGGAGAGCGGCGAATCAAAGAACTCCGGAAACAGCGTCAGGATCTGGGCGTGAAACATACGTCCATTCCCTCTGGCAGATCCACAGTGATCACGCAGTCGTCCAGATTTACATCCGTCACCACATCTTCGATAAATGGAATCAGCCACTCGCCCGGCTCTGCCGCATCATCCGGCGTCTGCACCAGCAGATTGTCCTGTGCGCCATACTCTTCCAGCGCGGTCACCGTACCGAGGGGCTCAAGCGTACCCTCTTTGATAACCCGACAACCGATCAGCTCTTCCCACAGGTATTCATCATCGTCTGTTTCAACGACATCAATGGGAACCCATACTTTAAGCTTTTTGAATAGTGCGGCCTGATCACAGTCGCTAACGCCTTCAAGCTCAGCCAGCATACGCTTGCCATGCTGCCAGCAGCGCCTGACCGGATAGGCCTTCGCCGTTGCGGCCGTTTTGCCAATCCACCAACAAGAATACCCGGCGATTGCTTGCGCAGGCCGGGTATGCGAGAAAACTATCAACGCACCCTTGAGGCCATGCGCCCCAAGGATATCGCCAATATGTAATAATGATTCAGCAGTCATCAAACAAAGCCTGATGCAGGCTTCATTGATCAGTCAAGCTGATTACGCGGATGCCTTGGCGATCAGGCTAGCCACGCGATCGGATACCTGGGCACCCTGATCGGTCCATGCTTTCACACGCTCAAGGTCCAGCTGGATCACTTCAGGATCTTTGCACGGATCAAAATAACCGAGCTTCTCGATAAATGCGCCATCACGACGCTTGCGGCCGTCCATGACGACTACAGAATAAAAAGGACGCTTCTTGCGTCCACCACGGCTCAGGCGAATCACAGTTGCCATATTTGTTACCTCCGAAAAATCAGGCGGCGCACTATAGTAGGGGAAGACGCAAGGGGCAAGGTATAGGTGAAAGGAGGCACACAGAGGTCCTCCGGAGAAACAATGAAACGTGAAGACAAACATGGAAAACCTCTGCTAGCATCCGCTTCATGCCAACTATCAAGGAAATGCTAGCCGCTAACGAACAGTGGGCCAATGACATCAAAGAGGCGGATCCGCAGTATTTTATCCGGGCGGCTAAAGAGCAGAAGCCGGAACTGCTATGGGTAGGCTGTGCGGATTCCCGCGTAGGCCCGGACCAGTTGATCGGCCTGCCAATGGGTTCGATCTTCGTACATCGTAATATCGGCAACATCTTCGCCACCAATGACCTGAACTGTCTGGCCGTACTGGAATACGCCATTGATGAGTTGCGGGTGCCGCATATCATCGTTTGCGGCCATTATCGCTGCGGAGGCGTCCAGGCTGCCATGACGCATAGCGGTATCCAGCCTGTGGACCTGTGGCTGGACCAGATCCGCTTCATCTATCAGCGACACAAAGACGAACTGGGCGAGCTCGACAAAATGGCGCGCTGGAACCGGCTGGCTGAACTGAATGTGGAGGCTCAGGTACACAACATCTGTCGCAACACCGTAGTACGTGAGGCATGGAAACGCGGTCAGGAGGTTAATGTGTTGGGGCTCATTTACGACATCCATGACGGACGACTCAAACAGCTCGGTCTTGAGTTCCGCTCACAGGCTGAGTGGGAGGCGCACTACAGCTAATAAAGAGACACCGACTTGTTATCGTCATGCCAATGCAAGTCAGTGAATAACGCTGTGCTTACGACAGCATTACCCGGGCTGTCTCTCCTCCTCCAGCGACTCTGTTTCCAGAGCAAAATTTAACGCTTCCTTATGATAGAGCGCTGCGCGCCATGCCGTGGTTCGATGGCCGCAAAACAGTAGCTTCATACCCACCTGCAGTGGCTGGGAGCCTCCGGGCAACATCCAGCGGGAATCATCCTGCCTGGCAAACAGCGCAATATACGGCTGGGTCTTCTCCGGGTGCCACGGATCCCGAAGCAGATCGGCAATCCGGATTTCACGCCCCTTCTCCAGCAACTCGGTAATGGCCGGCGCCTCATAATCGTTGATTTCCAGCTGCCATGTTTCAAATTCATCCACCGGAACTCTGGCTTCAATGCGCTTCAGGATGGATTCCGCGACCGCATCGGAAACAATCGAAAGGTCGCTTGAGAAGTCCTGCAGCAACGGCATGGAAAGCCACGCATGCGCCTTGCGCACAACCACGTAATTGGGCTGCATGATCATATCCAGACCACACGCCCCGAACAGCGCGTCGTCGGTGCGCGTCTCCTGTCTGGCGACCAGAAATACCCGATCGTTCAGTTGCTTAGCTGCCATCATAATGGAGAGGTTATCGGCATCATCGCTTGTCGCCGCGATAATACCTCCTGCGGACATAATACCTGCCTGTATTAACGTCTCTTTCTGCGTTCCGCGCGCTATGATGGAGCCATCAGGCAATGCGCTCTTGTCGGGGAATGCATCTATGACCACAACCTTCACACCCACAGCGGTCAGCGATTTATGAATGGCCTGCCCCAACCGGCCGAAACCGCACAGAATCCACTGTGAATCGCGCAGCGATGATGCGCGAGCGGCGAGATCGACGGGGTCCAGCCGCTCGGCAAGCAGACTCTGAAAGCGGAAATGCGCCGGACGCACCAACAGGTTTGCCATGTCTTCGGCAAAAGCTTCGAATGGGTCAATCACATGGTGAGTGCCAAAGGCATGCATACTGGCCGTGACATCGCGATGTTCGGAACGGGCAACGACAATGAGATCCGGATGCAACAGGCGGGAGGTGATGGCGATCTTGAGGTTCACCTGGTCATTGTCGGTAATCGCCGCAATCGCCCGACACATCGGATGTTTCAGCCCTGCCCTGACAAGATGTTCGGATTCGGAAGCATCCGCACTCAAGCCCGGCACAAACAAGTGCAAATCATCAATGGCCAGCTCGCTGATAAATTGTTCATTCACATCAATAACAACGCACTGCCGGTTTTCATGGGTCAGGCGATGGACCAGCAGCCGCCCGGATGTACCATAACCGCAAACAAGATAGAACGGTTCGCGGATATTACGTACATATCGCGCATAAATGGTGTGGTAGAGTGTCTGACGAAAGGCTTTATCCTGCATCAGCGTCAGAATCGAACCGAACGTATAAAGCCATGCGATCACGGTCGGGTAGATGCAAAGAGCAACCCAGAAACGCTGCCCCACGGTAAAGGCGTACGGAATTTCGCCAAAACCAATCGTCGTGGACATAAAGCTGACGAAATAAAAGGCCTCAAAAAACGTCATGTGATAGGGGTGACCCGACGCATCTACACCCGGGATCAGCACCATCCCCAGAATAGAAATAGAACTCACGCTGATCATAATAATCAGCGGCATTCTCATGCGCCTCAGGACAAGGAAAACAATACTTCCCCGATTAGTCGGGTCGGGCTGATAATGCTTCATGCGGATGTCGCTAGCGACGCAGCGTGGCTGCTTCAATAACCATTAATGTCACGGATACGATATTGGCAACAAGCGCCCCTCCGGAAAGCGACACAGCCACGGCCACAAACTCCGGTGTTACATTGCCGGAGACGTGATTGGCATACCCGAGCACCATGGCTGCAGCCAGCAACCCCGCATCGGCAACCAGACTGCTGGCAAGCATCAACGAGCCGAAGTGAGATCGCTCTCCGAGCTTGAGAATGGTCGCAATCAGGTTGATGACTATCGCTCCAAACAGCTCATAGAGATTATGGTGAATGGCATTGTCGATCTGTCCGTAAAAAAAACCGAAATTCATTGATAGCGCCAGCAATACAAAAAACGCAAAGAAAACGCGTTGTAAACTCATACTCCCCTCCGTCCGATGATCAGAACCTAGCCCCTCACATGGGCTTGTCCAGCCGCCACCAACACGTCAGGGGCCAAGCTCGACTTTTCCTGTAGACTGTCGTGATTCGAGCCATGACGCACCAACAATGCAAATCCCGACAGACATGTTTGCAACACATAAGTAGCAGCAATATTCATGAACAATATTGTGTCAGCCCTCGCGCACAGATTTTGCTTACAACCCCCGCGATAAGGCAGCGTCGCATACAAAGCTTTTTGCCCCTGACGCTAACGGGGAGTGGATGAATTTCCGGTGTGCTAATATTCATCATAAATTAAAGCATGCCGGCGATACTGCCAATGATGATCAGCCCGAGCATTACAACAAAACACACTGTCATCACGGGACTCCCACTGATGATACCGGCTGACATGACCTGCACTTAAAATCACACACAACCCCGGCAAGGAGGCACAACCATGACCAAACAACCGGAAAACTTTATTGGCGCCGTATTCGCCAATCCCGATGACGCCCATACCATTGTCGAAGACATGGTACGACACGGATTCATGATGGATCAGGTATCCATACTGCACAAGGCGGGTGGTCAGGGCGATGACTTTCTCGGCATCGCCTATACCAATGAAAAGGAGCGATTCAGGATCTGGGGCACCCAGGGAGCGCTGTGGGGATCTGTGGGCGGCCTGCTCGCCGGCGCCGCCGGACTGGTTCTGATCCCGGCTATCGGACCTGTGTTCATTGCCGGCCCGCTGGTAGAGATCATCGCCGGCGCAACCGTTGGCGCAGGTATCATGGCTACCGGTGCCGCCGCTTCCCACTTAACCATAGCCATGCGCCGTATGGGCCTGCCCGAAGAGAAGCTGGATACGCTTCATCAGGCCATCATGGATGGAAAAACTGTCGTCATCATGCACTGCGGCTACGACGATCCGGACACATGGCGTCAACGCCTGAGCTGGAATGGCGCTGACCCTGTACTTGTTATGCCGTAAATTAATAAAGGGAGAACACCAATGAAGCGACAATCCATCATTACCAGAAAACGACTATTGTGCGCATGCGCCCCTCTTCTGGCACTCTCCTTCAGTATGCCGGTCGCCGCCACAGCCTCGCCAAAGCCCGGCAACTACTGTCCTGATACGGTTGCCACATTGCACGCCGTGGCAAATGACCTTTCAGCCGGTCTTGATTTGACCATGCGCTCCAGATCGGCGCAAATCAATGGCAATCCGGCGACGGCAGTCACTGACCTGAACTCCGTCGGAAGCACATTAAGCCTGGCAGCAAGTCATGGTACGGCAGCACGCACAAGTCTGTTGATTGATGCCATCATACAGGCGAAACCGGCCGCGGACTATGCCCGGCTGCTTACATGGTTTCCCCTGCTACATGCATCATTGCAACCGCTCGGGGATGACGCCGCGGCAAGAGCTGCCGATGATTTAATCAGCCGGGCCGAAGATATCATGCAGGGCGATCAGGAAGGCGACCCGCTGCAACTGCTCAATGAGGCGCGTCATATGTTGGCCTGTGACGGGCTGGACATCCCCCTACAGGAAGCAATACAGGCGCGGGATAAGCTGATCAGCAGCTTCAGTGAGCACACAAAAGCCAACGCCTACGATCCCCTGCTGAAAGCACTACACAGCGCACTGGCTTATACGCTGAAGAGCAATGAACCATGATCTTCACACCTGTTACATCCGAAGCACACAATATATTCATCTAACAGTCATGAACGACCCACAGCAGTTTCATATTTCACGGCCTACATTTCCGCCCGGTCGGATGCAGCGCCACGGATGCTGAGCTGACCGGATTAAAACTGGAAAACAGGAGCGTATGTGATGAAAAACAGAAGCATAAATAGTCGTATCAACACGATGGTAAGTGCCGCAGCCATTTGCGCTACAACACTTGCTTTCGGCATCAATGCACAAGCCGGAGAACACCATGCCATAACCAGCTCGACCACTGTCACACCTGTCAACACGCTGACCAACCAGGAGAATCAGTCACTCTCCCTGGCTGCTTCCCGGGTCCTTTATCACGCGGAGACAGCTCAACTGGCTCTCGCCGACAAAAAAAAGGACGATGCACTAACACAGATTGATCAGGGGCTGAAGCTGATCAAAATCATCAAAGCCTCTGTCCCGAAATATAAAATCACAACATCCATCAAGGCGCCCGGGGAAAGCTACAAGAGCTCTGAACAGGTTCCCCAGCGCTATGTAACCGTGCTTAGTGATGCTTATCTTGAAGATATCATCGCGCCTGTCCTTCAGAGCAGAAAGAGTAAAGGCGGGCACCACAAGGCTACGTCAAACCCGGAAGAGGATTTTTCCATGCAAGGCCGGGTCATCATCTCATTGGATACGATTCTTGCAGAGCACATGCTTAATCAGGCGAAGTCCGACCTGAAAGCCAACAAACTCTCCGATGCCGACAACGCGTTAACGACGATAAAAAACGAAGGCGTTGTTTTTGAATCCGTATCCGTACCGCAGCCGTTAGCCGAAGCGGCAGATAATCTCTATCTGGCAAAAACTGAAATGTTCAATGGTCGTTATCACAACGCCTATGTGACGCTCAAGGAGGCGTCAAAGGATTTGAAGGCCTATGAATCGATCAGCGGCAATGTTCGTGGCAGGGATGCACGCGGACTTCGCATGAAAATCGATACATTAACGGCGAAAATTGACGCCCTTAAAGACAAAAATGAAACCAGAAAAATCATAAACGACGCCAAAGACGATATTGTCTCATGGGGTCACGAAGTGAGAAGCTGGTTCGGCAAACAGTTGAACCGCTGATATGTGTGGTAAGCCGGCACTAACGGATTAGTGCCGGCTTACACTTCGATACTGGCGCACAATCAATATTGTATGCTTTGAACATCAGTCGGGACACCCTCCACAGGATCTCTCCCTGTCATACTACTGGTTGTGCGCAAAGGGACACCTTGCTCCCTGTCAGCTTGCGAGAAATGGTTCTCTAACAAGGAGAAGTACATGAACAGCAACCACCCGACCATCAGCCTGAGATCAAAAATACCTTTACCGGTCAGTGAAGACTATACCACCGCGGGAGCAATGCCTGACCCGCTTCCACTTGCTCTGGCAGCCACGGCATGAAGGCCCCGCAGGCAGCCTCACCGCACCCTACATGGGCTTATGCCGGTAAGGATATCGTGGGCACCGGTCTCGGCTCTTCACGTCTGTGGTTTACTGTCGCACGGGGTATCGTCACGGAAGTGTACTATCCGCGCATTGATATCCCGCAAATCAGGGACCTCGGTTTCATTATTGCTGACGATCAGGGGTTCTGGGTCGAACTGAGCCGACTGGGCTGCTACGAAGTAAGCCTGCCCGCTCCGGGAGTACCCGCCGTTACAATCATTCACCGGCATCCGCGTTTTACCTTCACGCTACAAATCTGCCCTTCACAACAGCGCGATACGCTGCTGCTGCGTTACAGACTCGAAGGCGACAAAAACCTGCGACCCTACGCTCTTCTGGCTGCCCGTCTGGGCGGGGATGCGGAAAACAACCGGGCATTCGTCGGCAAACACAACGGACGCACCACCCTATGGGCTGAGCAGGGACCTTTCGGCCTGGCACTGGTGGCGGCGAATGAAACAGGCGCCTCCGACGCCTGGGGACGCTGCTCCGCAGGCTGTCTCGAAGCCAGCGACGGATGGCAGGATTTTAACAGGAACGGGCGCATGACGTGGCAGCACGACAGCGCAGGACCTGGCGCAGTCTGCCTTTTGGGCGAACTGCCGGCGCATCAGACCACCCTCGCCCTCGGTCTGGGAACCAGTAAGGAGTCGGCGGCGACGCTGGCCGTGGCAAGTCTGATGGAAGATTTTTCAACGACATGGGACAAACAATGCCGAGCATGGAAAGAGTGGATGAAAGGGTGCCAATTTCCCGATTTACCCGCCCCTCTGCGCGAGATACTGGCGCTCTCCGGCATGGTGCTCAAAACACATCAGGATCGCACCTATGCCGGCGCTACGGTGGCAAGCCTCGCTATCCCCTGGGGCGAATCCAGCCAGAGTCGTGGCGGTTATCATCTGGTGTGGTGTCGCGATCTGGTGGAGACCGCCGGCGCGATGGTGGCGATGGGGGCGCTCGAGGATGCCCGCGACGTACTGCGTTATCTGATTGCCACGCAGCAGGAGGACGGGCACTGGTTACAGAACCAGTGGCTGGGAGGCACCCCGTTCTGGCAGGGCATCCAGCTTGATGAGGCGGCATTCCCTGTGCTGCTGGCATCCGCTTTGCGTGAGCAGGGTGCACTGGACGGCATTCCGATTACCGACATGGTGCGAAGGGCGCTTACCTTCATTGCCCGCGAGGGCCCTGCCACCGGCCAGGACCGATGGGAGGAGGACCCCGGCGTCAACACCTTCACCGTCGCCATCGCTATTGCGGCGCTGGTGGAGGGCAGTACATTTCTCGATGGCGAGGCGCGGCAATTTGCACTCCTGCTTGCCGACAACTGGAATGCCAGACTCGATGACTGGACGGTAGTAACGGACACACCTCTGGCGCGACGTCTCGGGGTCTCGGGCTATTATATCCGGACAGCGCCAGCAGATGTGCTGGTACATGACGGTGCCAAGTCGGAGCATATTCTGATCAAGAACCGTGCTATTGACCCGGATTTACCCGCCAATGAACAGATTGGAACGGACTTCCTGCAACTGGTGCGCTACGGATTGAGACAACCTGACGACCCGGTCATTGTCGACAGCCTGAAAGTCGTCGATCAATTACTCAAAACAGAAACACCCAACGGCCCCGTCTGGCACCGCTACAACGGTGATGGCTACGGTGAACACAATGACGGCAGCGCTTTCGACGGCAGCGGTCGCGGTCGTGGCTGGCCGCTATTGAGCGGCGAGCGCGGTCATTATGCTCTGCTGGCAGGAGAAGACCCCCTGCCCTATCTCAAATCCATGGCAGCCATGACCGGTTCTGCAGGTTTGTTGCCGGAACAGGTATGGGACTGGGTAGCGATGCCCGAGCATCATCTGGAAACGGGCAAACCCAGCGGTTCCGCTATGCCGCTGGTTTGGGCGCACGCCGAATTTATCAAGCTGTGCTACAGTCGTGCGACGGGCTACCCTGTGGATCGGCCTGTTGCCACATGGAACCGTTATCAGGGAAGGCGGCCGGAAATTTCTCATACAATCTGGGGTCCGCGCTATCGCCCCCGCCGTATAGAGGCGGGTAGTCAATTCACCATTGCACTCAGGGCGCCAGCTCGTGTGCACTGGGGCACGAACGGCTGGCAACATATTCAGGACATTGATACACGGGATACCGGGATTGGCGTGCATGTGGTGGATCTTCCTCTCACCGAACTCGACGCCGGGGAGAGCGTTCAATTCACCTTCTACTGGCCGGACCGGAAAGAGTGGGAAGGCCGGGATTACACAATGCAGATTATCTGAAACCGGGACAAACAGGAGAGCAATGTGATTGCAATCGAACTCAATGGCCGCAAGGCACTGATAACCGGCGGGGATTCGGGGCTGGGCGCGGCGACGGCAAAATCTCTTGCCCAGGCTGGCGCCGATGTCGCCATCACCTATCGCTACCAATCCGCCGCCGCAGAAAAAGTGGCTGCTCAAGCGGAATCATTCGGCGTTAAGGCCCACACGTTTCAACTGGATAACATTGCAAGCAAGGAGGATGTAGACGCACTCTTCCGACAAGTGGATGAAAAGCTCGGCGGCCTGGATATTCTCGTCAATAATGCCGGCACGGACGGCCCGCGTGCGCTTTGCGCCGACAGCGACATTGAGGCCTGGCGTCAAGTCGTCGAGATCGACCTCTTCGGCCCCTACTACTGCGCCCGCAAGGCTGTGCAACTGATGCGTAGTAAACAGGATCGCGGGGTGATTATTAATACCAGCTCCGTCCACGAGTATATCCCCTGGGCCGGGTACAGTGCATACACCAGCGCCAAGGCCGGATTGAGCATGTTCAGCAAGACACTGGCGCAAGAAGTGGCACCTGTTGGTATCCGGGTTATTGCGATCGCCCCCGGCGCGATAAAAACCCCGATCAATGCCAACGTCTGGCAAGACCCCAAAGGGCTGGCGGACCTCGATGATAAAATACCGATGGGCCGGGTAGGCGAGCCCGACGAGATCGGTCATGCGATTGCTTTCCTGTGCAGTGATCTCGCCAGCTACATCACCGGAGTCACGATTCCGGTCGATGGCGGCATGTTACTTTATCCGGATTTCCGTCAGGGCGGCTGATTCATCATGCAGCCTATCCATGCTATGTTGCTACCGCAGCCTTTGACGCCATGCCCATGGCATCAAAGTATTTGCTCCTGCCCGCTACAGTCACCCAAAGTCCGACTAGGCTTCTAGGAGCCGGACAGCTTCTTGCCGCAATGCGGACAATGGCTGCTCTCCAGCTCACACATCAACGCAAATTCTGCACGGGTGACGGCCTGCGCATCTTCAGGGTCAAGACCAAGGCGCTTACGCATATCTTCCAGATGTTTCTGCTCCTCAGGTGTGATAAACCCGTCCTCCAGCGCTTCACGCACGCTGTTCTGGAACATGTCCCGCCGTTTTTGCAGCTCACGTGTGAAACCCGAGGCGATAATACCCGCAGGCATGGCGGCCATGCCAACACCGAGAATAGTGATGGCAACAGCAAACATTTTGCCGGCAACCGTAATCGGGATGGTATCGCCGTAGCCGACCGTGGTCAGCGTAACAGCCGCCCACCACATGGCGTGGGGAATGCTCCCGAATGCTTCCGGCTGGACATCGTGCTCAACCACGTACATGCCGCCTGCAGCCAGCACAATCAGCACCATTAAAATAAACATGGCGGAAGCCAGCACCGGGCCCTCCTGGCGAATAACCTGAATCAGCACTTCCAGCGAACGAAAGTGCCGCGTCAGCTTGAATACCCGCAGCAAGCGCAGCACGCGCAAGAAACGCGTATCCAGCGCCGTAAACATGGACAGATAAAAGGGCAGAATTGCAGCGAGATCCACAACAGCCATAAAACTGACCATGTAGCGCAGACGACCGCGCACAGGCCGATAATAGCGCGTTTCCTCGACGCACACCCACAAACGCAGCAGGTATTCCAGCGTGAACACCAATACTGAAAAGGTTTCAAATCTATCGAAAAACAGGCGGTGGGCGGCATACACAGATTCAACCGACTCCAGAACAATGGCAATGACATTACCGACAATCAGCAGAAGAATAAAACCGTTGAATATTCTCCCCGACAGCGAGTGTTCGCCCTCCACCAATGTGTAGACCTGCTGACGCAGGTTATGCAGTACAGGTGAGGTCATATGTGCCATATATCAACCCTATGTGCGTCCGTATTCATTGCAAGAGGAGCCCTGTGCAAGCATCTCATCGCCCTGCGGCCACCCTGCAGGTAAGAATACACCCTCAGCTGCTTGCCATTATTTTCAAGGCAGGCAGCTTTGTTAGCGATGGGTCATATGGCGAATAATCCTGCGACATACTTGGTTGCCCACCGCGGCGATCGGGCTGGCGGCGTGGAGAACACGCTTGCCGCTTTCGTCCATGCCGCTCGTGCCGGAGCGCGCTTTGCCGAATGTGATATTCAGTTCACCTGCGAACTGATACCTGTCGTGCTGCATGACAACACTCTCGGACGCCTGTGCGACCGGGAAGATCTGTGTGTCGGCGACACCGATCTCTCCGCATTGACGGTGGCATGCAGCCCCCGCTTTGAATTACTCACACTAAAAGCCTTGCTACAGTGGCTGCGCAAGCAGCCGCAGCTGACGCTGTTTGTCGAAGTCAAACCGGACATTCTTCACAGGCTCAGCCCCACCGTCGTGGCCGACCTGTTGGCCGAAGCCCTCCCGGCAGATCAGCTGCAGCAGCTGGTAGTGATCAGCGAATCCGGTCCCATCATTGATGCCTGCAAAACGCAGCTTGGCTGCCGCACCGGCTGGGTATCGGAAACGGCTCATCAGCCTGAGAGTGTCATCGATTACGTGTTCATGCCGTACAGCCGCACAGCCGAAATAGAGGCATGGCATGCAAGAGGCGTCAAAGTCGGCCTGTATACGATCAACAGCCCGGATCTGGCCAGCGCGCTGTTGGCACAGCACGCCGACCTGGTTGAAACCGACCATTTTACGCACATGTCGGCTTTACTTGCCTGATGAAGCACAGGCGAAGGCAAGCTCACCACTGACCGGAAAGAGGCAGAGAAGGTGCTGCAGCTGACCGGCAAAACGATACCGCCACCGCACAAGGCCGATACCAGCCGGATCGCATTAACCCCTGCCGCCAAAGCCTGATTTAATCATAAGCCGCTTGTACGACCAACCAAACCCAATCAGTCAGGTTTATTGGGTAGCGTATTGTTTGTCTCGTTTTAAATCTTCAACCCAAATAACGTCTGCTGGCCCAATCACGCCATCGTACAACCATTTCTTCTTGTGCTCTTTCATATCATAGGCATACAAAGAGCCACCATAACCAAATGAGGTGCGGTTTTTTCTCACAAACAGGACATCCGTTTCTGGAGCATAAAATACTGGGACCTCACATACCGCCCCATCCATTTTTAATATGCTCATCGTTCCACAGACTTTGATGCTTGCCATCAAGGCTAGTCAGGACATACGGGTTCTCAGACTTTCGAACAGTAAAGAAAATATAATTATTGTATTTCCCTCTCCAGCACAACAACTCTTTTCGAGAAACGAACCACATTCGCGGAATACATTCACCAATCGGAGATGGCTTATACTCAAGGGTATTCAAATCAATCTCGTAGGTTTCATTTTCATACCCTTCCGGACCTGCAGCAACGACCCTGTCTTTTGAAACCGGAACGGGAAGGAAAGTTCCATTGTGGGCTCTGACAGATCGTTCAAGCACCTTCGTTACGGATATACAGGATGCACATCCAAATTCGCGATGCATAAAAACTCACGTGAATCCTTATCTGGTTTGGAAACAAAGAGCAATTTATTTTGCCCCCTAGAGCTATAGGGTATGTTCCCTGCACAAGTCTTGTTGCTTTCCAACTTGTTATGCTTCAAAGCTTCCAGAGACGCCTTCGCAGCTAGGGGATATAATCGCTGGGGCGATGACTCAGGTTAATCAAAATATTCAGCGACTGCAGAAATGGGCATTAAAAGATCGAGAAACAATATTTTAACCGTGGCTTTACTCATTCAACAAATCACACCCTTTTTTATATAGATACTGAATGTCCGCTTTGAAGCAGTCATTCAAATCCCATACCTTCGCATATAATCTTTGGCTGATTCATAACCGTTGTTTGCAGACTTCCGAATCCACTCACTTCCGATAGCTTCATCCTTTTGGGTACCACGACCTGTTATGTAACATATCCCCAGATTAAATTGAGCCTGAGCATCACCACCCGTGGCTCCTTTTTTATACCACTCAAATGCAGTGGTATTGTTCTGGCGTACTCCTCTGCCTTTGTCATAAATCACACCCATATAGGTTTGGCCCACGGCAAATCCTTTTTCAGCAGATTTCTTGTACCATTTAATAGCCTCATCCATATTTCGGGCAACGCCAGTGCCATCTTCAAAAAGCATACCATATCTAAACATTGCTTCTGGGTTGCCACTTTCTGCAGCGCTTAAATATACGGACACATCTTTATCAAGTTTACTATTGGCTAGCCTTGCCTGCTCTTGCTTTACCATAGGCAATGCGCGTTTTGCTGCGGCATGCCCTTGAGATGCAGCTTTTTCCATCCAAATAATCGCCTCATCAATATCTATGGCAACACCATTACCCTGCCCATAGGCAATGGATAAATTATACTGAGCATTCGCGTACCCACTGTTTGCTGCACGAATTAACCAATCTGCACCTTCACTATAATTTTGGGTTACCCCTCGGCCTTCATAGTACATTACTCCCAATGTTGCTTGAGCGGATGCATTGCCATCTATTGCCATGGTTTTAATTTCATCGATTCCACTTTTGTCGCTGTCTTCCCAACGATACCCGGAAGTCAGCAGGCAATAAACAAACCGGTTAGTAACCTTTTCATCTCGCAAGGCATTAAATAGAGACTTGCCCGGTCTCAATACACCATCATCGCTCTCAGATATGTTTTTTGCCCCGGAAAGTGAGCCGCGCCAGAGAAAGCCTTTAGTGTCTCTGTCATGGAGCATTACGCCCATCAATTCTTCATTAAAGCCAGTCAAAGAACGTCTTTCCCCTGTAGCATCATTCAGGCAAATATTTTGAAAGTGCACTCGCTCTTCTTTGGATGATTTGTCAGGACCGACCAAACCCAGCGCTGAAGCGCTTCCCAAGAATGAAAAATATACTAATATCGTAAGTACGACCTTCATCATAATTCGCGCTCTCTATTTAGAAAAGAATGTGGATCAAACTGTATCAATTCCGAAGTCCGAAGGCCGCTTAGGATTGGTGTTTTCCATTCGTGTCCTCCTGCCCAAGTTGATTGTAGATGAGAATGGCAGGTTGCCAAGAAAAAGCTAAGCTCAGCCCATGAAACCAGTGACGGAGAACGCCCCCCTGTAGTCACTCGCGCAGAGAATACGGCGAGCCAAAATACCTGGTATCGAGTAATCGGTAGGTAATTTCTCGACCCTTAAGAAACTTGAACTTGGTTTTATATTGCTCTTCATGCCGGAGAAAGTTGTCTTTGCCTTCTGTGTAGTAACGCCAGGGGATAGGAGTCTGCAGGCAATCCAGAAACATATTACCAATATAGATAACTTCATTCGCAGCTACTTCAAAAGTGCCACCGGGATAACTGCCTCCATTCACAAGCTTATCACGTCCGGCACGAAAGTAGCCGACGTCACGAACGGATCTTGCAGCCTTCACCGACCACCCGGTGAAGGCATACTTACCGGGCTTCACCATGAAGCCATAGCTAAGAAATTTGTTATCTACAAACAGGCGCGATGGTGACTCAAGAAAAATTTTGGAATACTTGCCCTGCTGTTCACCAACAGGAACTTTTTCGAATTTAAGGCTTGCCAGCTGGGCATTCTCAAAACTTCCGCAGCCCCACCGACGGCCCCAATTCACATCTAGAAGAACCACTCCCATCTCGTTTGATTTCTTCAGATAATCATTTTTCTTGAGCTCAGCCGCCCCGGAACATGCGGCACTAACGCACAGTGAGCACACAACAGGAACAATGACCTTTGAAAACCGCAATCCCATGCACCACTCCCTTTAAAGTAATCGATTATTGCTAATAACTATGCACTCTCGAACAAGTAATTTGACCGAATCCAGTTACTCTTGCCGGCAACCGAAGCCGACCCCGTGTTGCCGGGGCCGGCGAACCGTTGAGAATCACTGGGTAATCACCAGCTTTTCCTGAACCAGGCCGTACTGACTCATGTAGCGCTCTATAGTTGTAAACGATGCCGTCTGAATTCCACCTTTCTGGTCCGTCGTTTTGAGGTCGGGCATTGTTAAAATACCCGCCAACAGCTTTAGCGGAGGAATCTTTACTGGCTGTGCTTTGAAGTAGGCTCTTTCATTTACCTTAATCAACCTGACATCATCGGTTTGATAGAGCGCTGCCTCGATCACATCCAGTGTATACTCGGTACAGTTCTGGTACTTGCTGTTATACGGGTTAGCCACAACAGAATAGTCGGCATTATGCAACTTGCGGTAGGTGTCGGAGGCAATAACCTGAAGCAAACGCTTCTGCAACTCCGGTTTTGGTATGATAATACCGGTCTTCAGCTCATAGACTCCGGCAAAAAAATCTACCGGATAGTCCGTCACCAAATGGCTGATGTCCGGGCGCTTATCATCCTGATAAAGGTTATAAATTGCATAGCCGGGAAGGGTACGTCCATCATTTGTCTTGATCATGGAGTACACACCAAATGCCACATGCGTGTATTCAAAACCATCCGGCATGTCTGAAGCCGGTCTGCCGGCCCGTGCCAAAATAAATACCCGCGCCCCCTTCCCAGCCATTACTTTTTCTACTTTCTTGGCAAACGACACGATCTGTCCTGACTCGAACTGCGGCTCCGCATGCGCCGTACTGCCGGCATAGGCAGGCATTGCCATACAAACACTCAGGCACAGAGTAATGATTAGTTTTTTAACTACTGATTTCATTTTCGCCTCCTATTCCTTGTGGCCGTACAGTGCTTCACTCGGCGCAGGACCTGCCGTTACCGTTTCCTCGGAAATGCTTAACGGCCTGTCGAAGTCACTATCAGCCTGCTTCAGCAGTGCAGCCCCGGACTGCGTACTGGCCGCCCCCACAGCACCCGCAGCCACCATCGGTATGGCAATTGCTGCCGAGGTTAGTTGCGCCCCGGCTACAACAGCATGGCCGGATGCCTGCACGGAGTGATTCAAAGCCTGACCGGAGTGCCGGACACTGCCTTGGGCCATCGCCTGCTGCCCACCTGCCATCACTGCCAATACCATTGAGATCATCATCATTTTTTTCATCGTCATTCTCCTTGCTCTTTTTTATCGCCTTGCGACGGCTGGAATGGTGACCAAGGGAGCATCATGATGAAATCTGTTTGTGATATGTATCACAATAGTCTATCTTTGGCATAATACTTTTATACTTATATCGTTTTGGAGAGAAAATGAACAACGCCAAGGCCGCGATTGACACACTGAAAAAAGCCCTGAAACTGGCAGGCTACACATATGCGGATGTAGCCCGCCAACTTGACCTTAGCGAAGCCAGCGTTAAAAAAATGTTTGCAAACTACCATTTCACGCTCAAGCGCATTGACCAGGTATGCGAGTTAATCGACATGGACTTCATTGACCTGGTTCGCCTGTTTGATGCACAGCGACAATGCATTTCAACCCTGAAAATAGAGCAGGAACAGGAGTTGATAAGAGATAAACGCCTGTTCCTCATCGCTCTGTGCTCCAGGAACCACTGGACCTTTGATGAGATACTGGGGTCCTTCAACTTCACCAGGGTTGAGCTATTGCAATACCTGCGCAGGCTCGAACAACTACAACTGCTGGAGTTGCACCCGAATAACCGTATTAAATTACGCGTAGCAGAAGACTTCCGCTGGATTCCGCATGGGCCGATCGAAACATTCTTCGAACAGCACCTGCTAAATGAATTTCTGCATGCTAACTTTGATCAAGCCGGTGACATCAAGCTATACCTGCATGGTGGCTTGTCGCCGACAGCCCAAGCAAGCCTTATGCAGCGCCTGAATGTACTGGCACATGAGTTCTCAGAGTTGCAAAAGGAGAGTGTCTCCTGCCCAGTATCGGAGAAACACAATGTCGGGCTATTGCTTGCATTACGTGAGTGGGAGCCGAAAATATTCGCAACTCAGCGGAAATCCGCTTCCTGACAGAGCCGGTGAACGGGGTAAGGCGACAACCGGTAAAGAATCCTCCCTTTACCCTCGCCCCTCATTTCTATTTGACTGCTATAGCCAAAGACACAGTTTACAAAAAGTTTTTGCCTGGAGATACACATGCCTCCCTATAAGCGACCAACCATGAAACACGCCTTTCTTGCAGTATTGCTTTTATTACCGTCCTGCTCCCTCATACTACCCGACACAAAAACAGGCGGGATGCCTGCTGCAAAAGTATGCTGGCAAAACACCCCATCCAGATTCGGGCACACACAAGCCTCCATGAGCCCGCTGTTAAATGACAACATTGAGGCATATAAAACACTCGTCGAAGAATCTCTTGTGCACCGTGAAACGGCTATCCGTGTCATGCTGCAGCTACGGAGAGAGGGAAAAATTGATGGAAATGTACCGTTAAGCGGCTATGACCTTGATCTGCTTAATCAGGGGATGATGGACCACCTGAGCCTGCGCCATAAACTGTATGAGGTGGCTTACGCCCAAAGCTGCTGGCCGACGCCCTCAAAAAGAGTATATCAGCAGTTGCAAATGGAGCCTCTTACGAAAGAAAACCAGTTAAAAGGTACAATGCTCTCACTCTCTGCCGCGCTTATTCTTTATGACAATTACCTGATGATGAGCTCACTATATGAAGAGAACACCAAACTGCGCCGCTTCCTGAACCACAAAGACCCTGCTTATGCCAAAGGCCGAAATGCACTTGAGCGACTGGCACTCTCATATAGCTCTGGTGTCAAACGAAGGAGGGTCAAGCGTGCCATAGCGTTTTACGAACAAGGATTGCAAAGCGCCTCCCCTCAACTCAATCAGGATGAAAATTTCTCTTATTTAAATTCACTTATCAGGCTAAGCCCATCATATAATATGATGAAAAAGAGGTCTGTCTTAAGTCGTATTGGTGATCACCTGTCTTTTTTAAGCGCGGTGACACAGGATGATCTGGCCGAATTGAAGAGCGAAGGCCTCAATATGTTCAGTGGCCTGTTTGGCAACACCATGGGGTTGATTGAGTCCAGAAAGGGCAAGCTGTACGATAGATCAAACATTCAAATGCAGCTCAGCGATCAGCTACAAGCTGGAGACATTCTGCTGGAAAAGACCCCATTTCGACTTACAGATAAACTGATTCCAGGGCACTGGGGACATGCTGCAATATGGATTGGCAGTGAATCTCAACTAAAGAAGCTGGGCATCTGGAATCACCCGGCCATCATTCCTTACCACAGCAAAATAAGAGCAGGAGCATCAGTGGTAGAAGCACTGCGCTCTGGTGTTCAGATGAATTCAATGCACCATTTTCTCAATGTAGATGACCTGGCAGTTCTGCGCAGCAATCACCTGGACAAGAAAACAAAAATCAAACACATTCTACTTGCCATTAAACAGGTCGGAAAAGATTATGATTTTAATTTTGACGTCGAAACCACCGATAAAATTGTCTGCTCCGAACTGATCTATACGGTCTATACCGATATGAACTGGCCAACTGAAAAAACGCTGGGACGCTATACGATCAGCCCTGATAATGTGGCAAAAAAAGCCGTAAGTGGTCACAGTCTGCATCTGGTGACATTTTATCATGATGGTGTAAAAATCACTTCACACCCGCTTGAGTTAATGGCGCAATTGATGGGCGAGAAGAAAACGATATCCTATGAAACACATCAAACAGGACAGTTGCAACACTTCCGCCATAAATCATAATTTAAAAGGTTGGAATAAGCCTCTTCTGCAACTGATTATCAATCCGCTCGAGTGTGGCATGCAACGTGGCGATGCCATGCACACGAACTACCGGTGCATAAGTACACAGGCTCTGGCACGGGAGCAACTCGCAGGTGATACCGCGATCTTTCAACCCTGCGGCCAACCTGCGGCCGCCATAGTCGCTGCAACGGGGGCCATGGCATACGCCAATAACCCCCGCTTCAACTGACATATCAGGCCTTGCTTGCGGCCCGTGCATTGCGGCCCGGACGGCGGCTGCGGTTACTATGCGGCTTGCGTGGAGAACTTGGATCATGACGCCGCTGTCCACGTTGACCGGGTTTCGGCTCTTTTGCAGCGGCCGCAACATCTTCCGCATCATTGGGTTCAAAGCCCGGCACTACCACCTTGGCAATGGGCTTCTTGATCAGACGCTCAATACCAACCAGCAGCTTCTTTTCATCGCCGGATACCAGCGACAGAGACTCACCGGAATTACCGGCCCGGCCCGTACGACCGATGCGATGTACATAATCTTCGGCAACATGCGGCAGCTCATAGTTAACCACATGCGGCAGGCTATCGATATCCAGGCCGCGGGCGGCGATGTCGGTGGCCACCATCACGCGCACGGAACCGGCCTTGAAACCGGCCAATGCCTTGGTGCGCGCCGTCTGGCTCTTGTTACCATGAATGGCGACAGCAGTGATGCCGTCGCTTTCCAGCTGTGTGGTCAGTTTATTGGCCCCGTGCTTGGTCTTGGTAAATACCAGCACCTGCTGCCAGTCACCCTGCCTGATCAGATGGGAAAGCAGATCCCGTTTTTTGGCCTTGCTAACCGGATGCACCACCTGTGTAACCTGATGGGCAGTCTCGTTGCGTGCGACCTCAACATAGACCGGCGCGTGCAAAAAGCCGTTCGCCAGCTTCTTGATCTCTTCAGAAAACGTTGCCGAGAAAAGCAGGTTCTGGCGCTTCTTGGGCAACATCTTCAGTACCTTGCGGATATCATGAATAAAGCCCATATCGAGCATGCGATCAGCTTCATCCAGCACAAAAAATTCGACATGACCGAGATTGGCCTTGCCCTGCCCGATCAGATCGAGCAGCCGACCCGGCGTCGCCACGAGGATATCGACACCGCGTTGCAGCTTCTGGATCTGCGGATTGATGCCCACGCCGCCAAATACGACAGTAGAGCGTAGCGGCAGGTATTTACCATAGGTGGCGATACTCTCGCCCACCTGCGCAGCCAGCTCACGCGTCGGCGTCAGCACCAGTGCCCGGATAGGATGATTCCGGCTACGTTCAGGATGGGTTTTATGCATCAGCTGCAGCATAGGCAGCGTAAAACCGGCGGTTTTACCTGTGCCGGTCTGAGCGCCGGCGAGCACATCGTGCCCTGCCAGAATCACCGGTATGGAGTTTGCCTGTACAGGCGTAGGGGTTTCATAACCCTGGTCGGCCACAGCGCGAAGTAAATCGGCTGAAAGGCCCAGTTTTTCAAATGACATGTATTAAATATTTCCGTAGCACCCGGACAATAAAAACTCACTGAGAGTGTGGGGTGCCTGTTTGATTTCCGATTCGCCGGCCATCAGTGATTGGCAGGACAGATGAGGGAAAGACAGGCTTACCCTCTGGAGGCGGCGAAGACTGCGCCATTTCGCCAAAAATACAATCATCCGATCATGAACGCTATTTAAGGAAGCGTTGATTTCTCTCTATTCCCTAAAGCAAAAACAGATAAGAGGTATCGTTACTGTCTCATACGGAAGGCAATTGTGCCCTGATCACCTGACTCAGTTTTACAACATTATATGGCTTGGAGAGAACAATCTCATCTGACGGCATTTCATCCTTCAGCGTTTCATCCTTGTCGTAACCGGTTGCAAAGATGATCTTCATATCAGGGCAGAGCGCCCTGATACGCGCTGCAGCCGGCACCCCGCCGAGCTTGGGCATTACGACATCCATAATAATCAGCGCAATATCCATCTCACTGTCCTTGGTTAGTTCGACTGCCTGTAACCCGTCAGACGCCTCCAGCACAGAGTAACCGATGCTCTCCAGCACCTCTCTGCCGGTGCTGCGGATATCAGCATTGTCATCAACAATGAGGATCAACTCACCGTGACCTGGCACCGCTTCAGAAAGAGACTCGGCAACAGCATCAATCTGCTTCTCTTCCAACAACGGTAAATAGATATGGAAGGCGCTCCCACTGCCCGGCGTACTTACCACCTCGATGACACCTCGGTGGCTTTGAATCGCCCCGTAAGCCATAGAAAGCCCCAGGCCTGTACCACGGCCAACATCTTTTGTGGTATAAAACGGGTCAAATATCTGACTCTTATCGGCATCGGTGATGCCGGTGCCATTGTCTTTCACAATCAGATGTGCGAACAACTGACCTTCAATATCGGGATGACTATTCATGAAGTCAGCATCGGCCTGGTACTCTTCAAGGATCAGAGATATCTCGGGCTCCGGAACCCCGGCCACTGCATCTCGCGCATTATTGAGCAGATTCATTACCACCTGCTGCAACTGCGTCGCATCCCCCCTGACCACCAGTTCATCAGAACATATCTCACTATGAAAGGCGATGCTTTCCGGAACCGTTGCCTCATTGAGCTTGGAGGTCTCCTTGATGAATGAAGTCAGTCCGAAAGGATTCATCTGAACATGCCCCTTGCGGGCAAATGTCAGTAGCTGCTGGATCATGTCCGCCGCCCGAAAGCCCAGCGCCTCTACGCTGCTGAGCTTGTGTACTACATCGGGAAAGGCAGCCACCTTCCTTTTCGCCAGATAAAGGTTACCGGTCATGCCCGCCAGCATATTATTAAAATCATGGGCGATACCGCCGACCAGCGTGCCGAGCGCCTCCATTTTCTGAGCCTGACGAAACTTCTCCTCCAGCATTTCATGTGTAGTCATATCCTGCTGGATGCCGACATAGTGGGAAATCTCGCCATTGGCATCCAGAATAGGAGAGATACACATCAGGGCGGGATACTGACTGCCATCCTTGCGGCGATCGACAATGGCGCTGTTCCATATCTCCCCTTTTGAGATCGTTCCCCAAAGGCGCTGGTAAAACTCAGGCGTTTGGTTGCCACTTTTAATCACGCGAGGATTCTTGCCGATCACATCTTCGGCTGTATAACCGGTCATCTTTTCAAATGCCGGATTCACATATTCAATGGTACCCAGCTTATCGGTAATGATAACCGACTCACCCGCCTGATCGACGGCTTGTGACAGCATGCCCAGCAGTACATTGCGGCGCTCTCTCTCCATAATAATGGAGACCAGCCCTGCCGCATTGCCGATATCCGCCAACTGAACACTGTCCGGCGCACACGTATGATCGCAATACATGGCAAACGTACCCAGTATAGCACCATCACTGCCGATAACCGGTTCAGACCAGCACGCATGCAGGCCATATGCCAGAGCCAGTTCCTTATACTCCGCCCACAGCGGGTCAGTCGCTATGTCCTCAACAATAACTCTTTTACCGAAAAAAGCGGCCGTTCCACAGGAGCCGACCGCAGGTCCAATCTTTACACCATCAATCGCCTGGCAATATGCATCAGGGAGGCTCGGAGCACTGCAATGAAACAGGTGACCGCCTTTCAGTCGCAGAATGGACATCCGCATGCCCGGATGAGCAGCCTCATACATTTGGCAAATGGCATCATAAATACCCTGTTCGGCCGAACCCATCGCCGCCATGGCAAAAATCTCGGAACTGCGCTTTACAACATACTCGGCACGCAGGCGTGCTGTAACATCATGTATGATCGAATAGAGCACCTTCTTCGCATGCCAGAAAATAGGCCCGCTGTGCACCTCAACATCCCTGATATCGCCATTGGCCAGCCGATGTTTGAAAATGAAGTGATCCCGTTTCTCCGCGACGGCTAGTGCGATCTCTGCCTTCACCTGCTCATCGGAAAGCGTATTGATCTCTGCAATATTCATCGCCAACAGTTGCGCATTGCTATAGCCGTAAAACTGCTCTGCAGCGCGATTTGCCCGGAGAATACGACCGTCGTCCGGATCAATGATCAGCTCAACGCTTTTATTTCCCTCAAACAGCGCCCGAAACCGTTCTTCACTTTCCGATAACGATGCAGCCGCCACCTGGCTTTGCATACGCAGCTCAAAATTCTGCCTGACATTGCGGTACGTCCTCAGGCCACTAACCAGAATCATTGTGACAAACAATAACAGCATAGCACTCATCACATGGCTAATTTCACTGCCTAAAGTAAAAAAGCGAGCGCTCAGCGGTATAGCGGAAAACAGTACAAAAGCAAAAAAAGCAACCGGCAATGCTGCCATGGAGGTAATGGAACCGACGCAGATCCCGCCGACAATAAAAGCCAGAAAGACCTGATGCATCACTGAGCCTTCTGGAAACAGAACCAGTGCTGCGCTGCCCCAGAGTATGCCCGAGACAACAGAGATTGCGATAAAAGCGCCTTGCCAGAAAGTGGTACCATCCACCTCCGGCTGACTCCTGCGATAAAAAAGGACAAGCAGCAAGCGTGTCACGACCACAGTAGTCATGCAAACCAACCAGAGCATCGCCGAACGATGATCCGTCACACCCCACTCGACAAAAACCAGGACTACCGCATTGATCAATGCCGCCAGGGCAGAGAGTGGCAATGCCTGATACAGCAGCTTAACCTGCTCAAATAGCAGCAACTGCTCCTGCTCTCTTGCAACTTTCAAATCATGACTCCATGTCGGGGAAAAGCCTGTACTCTGATTACATCAGAGCAAACACAATGCCACAGCGATTATAACGATTCAACCAACCAGACTTAACCCCTTATCCTGCAGCTCTAACCTGCGGATGTGATCAGTAGCATCTCACGCACACATTTGGCTGCCAGAACGGATGAACAACCGGATGTGTCCAGCTGCGGCGCCAGTTCAACCGCATCCAGCCCCACAATATCGCACCCCTGCATGGCCTTGATAAAGCGCTGAAAGGTCCACCATTCGATACCGCCCGGCTCCGGCGTACCAGTACCCGGGAAACAGGCGGGATCAAACACATCGAGATCCACGGTCAGGTAGACCGGGCGATCGCCGATCCAGTCGACCAGCTCAATCAGATCGTCTTCGCGGAAGGATGTTAACGTACCGAAGCCCTTCATCAACTCATATTCACGCTGTGTGCCGGAGCGAATACCCAGCTGACGTACATTCTCATCACCAACCAACTCGGAAATACGGCGCATGACACATGCATGTGACAACTCAACACCAAGATAATCATCGCGCTGATCTGCATGTGCATCCAGCTGCACAACAACCAGATCAGGGTACTTCTCAAACACCGACTCAACTGCCGGCAGCGTAATCAGGTGTTCACCGCCGAGCAGGAAGGGAATCACGTCATCGGTCAGGCACTCGTCAACCGCTTCGCGGATGATCGCCAGAACACCTTCGGTATTACCCATCGGCAGCTCCAGATCTCCGGCATCAGCATAGTGAACCGACTCAAGGTCGCTATCGAGATCGGGCGACCAGGTTTCAATACCATCTGAGGCATCACGGATGGCGGAGGGACCGAATCGGGAGCCCGGCCGAAACGATGCCGTGCCGTCAAACGGCGCACCGATAATGCGTATCTCGTGCTCTTCTTTCTGGTCTCTGTCAGTAAAGTCAAACATGGCAGCCAGAGTACGCTTTTCTACAGCATCAGAAAAGGCTGTTTGTTACTCTGGCATGATACCCTTGCGGAGATTAGCCTTCACTCTCCGATTGCAAAACAAGAGCGGAAAATTCCAAAGCAGGTGTTACCCATGAGTAGAGTCCTGATTATCGGCGCCGGTGGCGTCGGACGTGTTGTCACCCATAAGTGCGCACAGAATGCTGATTGTTTCTCCGACATCTGGCTGGCCAGCCGCACTGTTTCCAAGTGCGACCAGATTGCCTCGGAGGTGTCTGAAAAAACCGGCCGCACCATTCACACGGCCGCAGTCGATGCAGATAGTGTGGCGGAGCTGGTGTCGCTGATCAGAAAGGTAAACCCGTTCATGATCATCAATGTTGCCCTCCCCTACCAGGATCTGACCATTATGGATGCCTGCCTGGAAACCGGCGTGCACTATCTGGATACAGCCAACTACGAGCCGCTGGACGAGGCGAAGTTCGAATACAGCTGGCAGTGGGCCTACCGCGAGCGCTTCGAGAAAGCGGGCCTGATGGCACTGCTCGGCTCCGGCTTCGACCCGGGCGTAACCAATGTGTTCTGCGCCTATATGCAGAAGCACCACTTCGACACCATGGATTATGTCGACATCCTCGACTGCAATGGCGGAGACCACGGTTATGCCTTCGCCACCAACTTCAATCCCGAGATCAATATCCGCGAAGTCACCAGCAACGGTCGCTATTTCGAAAACGGTGAGTGGATCGAAACCAAGCCGATGCAGTTTAAAAAGCAGTTCGATTTCGAACAGGTCGGCCCGAAGAACATGTACCTGCTCTACCACGAGGAGATGGAATCGCTCTCGGTTAACCTCAAGGGTGTCAAACGCATGCGTTTCTGGATGACCTTCGGCGATGCCTACCTGAAACATCTGGAGGTATTCCGCAACATCGGCCTGGATTCAATTGAGCCAATCATGTTTGAAGGCCGAGAGATCGTACCAATCCAGTTTCTCAAAGCACTGCTGCCCGATCCGGCAAGTCTGGGCCCGCGCACCGTCGGCAAAACCAATATCGGCGTCATCGTCAAAGGCACTAAAGATGGCAAGCCGGTATCCCGTTATATCTACAACATCTGCGATCATCAGGAGTGCTACAGGGAGACCAATGCACAGGGCGTTTCCTACACCACCGGTGTGCCTGCCATGATCGGAGCAATGATGATGATCCAGGGCAACTGGATGAAAGCGGGCGTATACAATATGGAAGAGTTCGACCCCGATCCGTTTATGGCTGCGCTGAACAAGCAGGGCTTGCCGTGGACCGACATCGAAACAGATATCGACGTCGACGCCCTGCCAGCATAATGAATTCACCACAAAGGACTCAGAGGACACAGAGTAACAGCATTTTTCTTTATGGCGCTTTATCCCGATTAAAACAGGTGATTACGTTTCTCCTGTCATATAACGCTCGTTTTATCCCTCTGAGTCCTCTGTGGTATAAGGCTTCTATATGAGCATTGATATTTCGAGGGTGCCCTCCCCCTGCTACGTGCTGGAAGAGGATAAACTGGTCGGCAACCTGAAACTGCTCAAGCGGGTACAGGAGCAATCCGGCTGCAAGATTATCCTGGCTCTGAAAGGGTATTCGATGTGGTCCACTTTCGACCTGATCAAACAGTACCTGCCCGGCTGCACGGCCAGCTCACTCTATGAGCTGAAACTCTCCGATGAGAAATTCGGCGGTGAGAACCACATCTACTCGGCTGCATTTCGCGATGATGAGTTCGATGAGATATGCAGCATGGCAGGTCATCTGGTATTCAACTCGGTGAATCAGTGGCAACGCTTCGGCGCAAAAGCCGTCGCGGCTGGTGTCTCCTGCGGCATCCGCGTCAATCCGGGCATCGCCGAGGTGGAGACCGACCTCTACAACCCCTGCTTTTCCGGCTCGCGCCTCGGCGTGCGCCCGGAACATCTGCACGGCGCTGATCTTGCCGGCATCGAAGGGATGCATGCCCATGCGTTGTGCGAGAACCTGGCCGATTCGTCGGTCACACTGATCGATGCATTTGAAGCCAGATTTGCCGATTACATCCCGGCACTGAAGTGGGTCAACTTCGGCGGCGGGCATCTGATCACGCACAAGGATTACGATGCGGATAAACTGATTCGCCGCATCCGGGAGTTCAAGGCAAAGTGGGATGTCGAGGTATATCTGGAGCCGGGCGGCGCCATCGGCTGGCGCACCGGCCCGCTGATTGCATCCGTACTTGATATCGTGCCGACCGATGGCCTGCCTGTTGCCATCCTCGATATCTCAGCCACCGCACATATGCCGGACGTGCTGGAAATGCCCTATCGCCCGGCCGTCACCGGCTCGGGTGGAGCAAACGAAAAACCGCACACCTATCGACTCGGCGGCACATCATGTCTGGCCGGCGATGTGATCGGTGATTATTCGTTTGATGAACCATTGCAAGCCGGAACCCGGCTGGTCTTTGAAGACATGATTCACTACACTATGGTCAAGACCACGATGTTCAACGGCGTGCGTCATCCCGATATCGGCATCTGGCACAGCAACGACAGTTTTGAGTTGGTGCGCCGCTTCACCTATGAGGATTTTCGTGACCGCCTGTCGTGAACACAAGAGCCTCCCCGGCTGGACATATACGCCCGTCGTCGCATAATTCATCGCCTTATGAAAACGCAGACGATATCCAAACACACAGCCCTGTCATGGCTACTGCTGCCATCGACCGCGCTTTCTATTGTCTGATTTTTACTGACTTGTAACAGATCTTACACAGCAATCGCGGAATCTGCATCGCGTTTTGCCTGTGTTTTTTTCACTTCCATCACATGATACGTTTCCGCCGTTGCTCCCCACATACAGGAGTAATATATGAACGCGAGAATCCGTTCGTACATCAATAACAACTACAGCGATCCGTCACTGATACCTGGCCTGCTGCTCGCCGTAGGCGCAGCCCTGGGCTTTTCCATCAAGGCAATTTTCGTCAAACTTGCCTACAACTACGATGTTGATGCCATCACCCTGTTGCTGTTCCGCATGGCATTTGCACTGCCCTTTTTTGTGGTGATCGCAATACGGGAGGAGCACCTGGCAACCGAGCCCGTGGGCTTGCGCAACCTGTTGATGATCGCCCTGCTGGGACTGATCGGCTACTACCTCTCCAGCCTGCTGGATTTTACCGGTTTACAGTACATCACCGCCGGACTGGAGCGGTTGATTCTGTTCATCTACCCGACCATTGTCGTCATCATTTCAACACTCTGTTTCGGTAAGCGGATCACCAGAGAGGCGGTGATTGCGTTATTACTCAGTTATACCGGCATTGCATTTGCCATGTATCACGACCTGCAGCTATCGGGTGAGTCCACCGTGCCCGGTTCACTGCTGATCTTTGCGGCGACAGTGAGTTACTCGCTCTTCCTGGTCGGCAGTGGTGAAATGATACCCAGGGTAGGAGCCAGACGTTTTACCGCTTATGCCATGATCGTCTCATGCCTGGCCGTATTTCTGCAGTTTGCACTGCTGCGGGACGTATCCGACCTGCGGCAGCCGCTCCCGGTGTACGGTTATGGACTGGCGATGGCGCTCTTCTCCACGGTAATCCCTGCCTTTTTGCTCGCTTCAGCCATACAGCGCATCGGCGCCGGCACCACCTCGGTCATAGGGGCACTGGGGCCGGTTGCCACCATCGCCATGGCTGCGTTGGTGTTGAATGAGCCCCTGTCATGGATGCAGGTGGTTGGCGCACTGTTTGTCATTACCGGCATCATGGCTCTGGGGGTGAAGAAGTCTTGATTCCTGAAACTATGTCACGACTATAGAAGCCTGCTGTCCAGCATGCTCCAGGGAGGAAGTATGAAGCTGCCGATTTATCAAATTGATGCATTCGCATCAAGGTCGTTTGAAGGCAACCCCGCTGCAGTCTGTCCGCTCACGCAGTGGCTGCCCGACAGCTGTTGCAGTCGATCGCCATGGAGAACAACCTGTCGGAGACCGCGTTTTTTGTTCCGTCTCCGACAGGTTTTCATATCCGCTGGTTTACCCCGACCAGCGAAGTGGATCTCTGCGGCCACGCCACACTGGCAGCGGCCTTTGTTCTGTTTCACTGCCTCGCGTATGAAGAGTCTGAGATTGTCTTTGCATCGCGCTCCGGCCCGCTGAGGGTTGTACGGGAGGGGGCACTACTGGTGCTTGATTTTCCGGCACAAGCACCAGTTCCGTGCGACACCCCGGCCGGGATCATTGCAGCGTTTGGCATGGAACCTGTCACATGCCTGAAAGCGGGTGACTATATCGTAGTTCTGGAGAGCGAGGGTGCCGTTGCGTCGGCAGACCCCAATCTTGCTGCGCTCAAAAAACTGGATGGACGGGGTGTGGTGATCACGGCGCTATCGGATACGCATGATTTTGTCGCACGCTTCTTTGCCCCCAAATACGGCATCAATGAGGACCCTGTAACCGGTTCGGCGTATACACAACTGGCCCCGTACTGGTCCGGACGCCTGAACCGGACGAAACTCAGAGCCAGACAGCTCTCCGCCCGGGGCGGTGAGGTAGTTTGCGAGTTAATAGGAGATCGCGTGTATATAGCAGGCCTTGCAGTGAAATATATGCAGGGCGAGATTGAGGTGAACCCCGCCAGATGAGATCGGCGCTTGCTTCAGCCTCTATGCAGGAGTACCAATAGCCGTTATTCCTGCATCTCGACAGGGGTAACGGAGCAGCCACTCATACTGCTCCTTATCACCAATCCGCTACTCGCCCGGCATGCATAAAGCCGTGCATACAGGAGCTGAATGATGGAACACACGAATCTGGAAATAGAGCTGGTCAAACAGCATGAACAGCTGGCTCAGGCGGTGATCGCACTGGCACAAGGGGTGGCTCTCAAGCCGATTCTGCAACATGTCGGCGAACTTTCGAAGCAACTGACCGGAGCGCGCTATGCGATGCTCTCCTATATTGAAGACGGGAAAAAAATTTATATCCCACTGGGTATGTCTGAAGAGCAGCTGGCGCTGCTTGGCCCCAACGAACCCCAGGGTATTGGCCTGTTGGGGATCATGTGGGAGCAGCACGAAGTGCTACGCGTGAACGACATCCACCTGCACCCGAAAGCAGTCGGAGTGCCAGCCAACCACCCCGTTATGACAACATTCCTTGGTGCACCGATCATGTTTGCCGATGAAGTTCAGGGCGTTATCTATCTGACCGAGAAAGAGGGAGGGCGGGCTTTCACTCCTATTGATGAAACCATGATCCGGACACTCGCTTCCGCCTGTGCCGTCGCCATTTCCAATGCAATCCGGATCGAAAAGCTGCAGGCCCGCAATGCCGAACTCGAGCAGCGACTCAGTGAACGTAACATCTCAGGCGGCGATTAACCCGCTTCTAACGACAACGGATTTCACATATCTGCGATCAAACCGGGCTCCGTTTCCCGTCTGGGTTAAAACAGGCTATATTAGAAGTGTTCCCTTTAAAGGAGGCGATCATGAAACAAATCCTTACAGGTATCTGCCTGGGCATACTGTTACTTTCTGCCTGCAACAGTGCCGCTGACGAGGCCGCCGCCCCGACACACCAGATCGGCACACTGACCTGTAATATCCTGCCTCACTCCGGCTTCAACCTGCTGATCCATTCAACCAGTGAAATCCGCTGCACATTCACCCCGTTAAACGGTAACCGGGTCGAAAAATACAAGGGTGAAACAGGCATTGAGTTCGGTGTCGATATGAGTTTCAACAAACGCACAGAGATGGCCTATTCGGTTCTTTCCGATCATTTTTCGCCCGGCACAGGTCAGCTGAGCGGCAAATATTCAGGGGTCGGCGGTGGTGTCACGTTGGGCGTTTCCGTCGGCAACTCGGCTCCCATCAGAAATCATGACAAAAACATCTCCCTGCAACCGGTTCAGTCCCGGAACAGCGGCGCTGGCGTTGCAGGGGGCTTTACCTATCTCTATCTGGAGCCGGACAACTCGCAGTAAGCGGGCCATCGCGCCAGCTCATTGAAGTTGCGCGCGATTGCGCGAGAATCCCCCCCATGATCGATGCCGTCGTAAGCGCAACAGAGATCCGCAAACACTTCGGAGAGCGTGAAGTGATATGCGGCGTAAATTTCGATATTCGCCCCGGTATATGCTTCGGCATTCTCGGCCCCAATGGCGCAGGTAAAACCACGCTGATGCGCATGCTGACGGGCCTCTCCCCAATCACATCCGGCGACTACAGGTTGTTCGGCTCACCCGTTTCCGACACCTCGCTGCACCATCGCATCGGCGTTGTCCCGCAACAGGATAATCTGGATCCCGACTTTTCCGTGCGCCAGAACCTGAAGGTCTATGCCGGCTATTTCGGCATCGGCGCGGCAGAAGCAGACGCACGCATTGACGAGTTGCTGGAATTTTCCGCCCTGACCATGCGCGGCAATGACCAGGTATCCTCGCTCTCTGGCGGCATGCGCAGGCGATTGATGGTGGCCCGCGCCCTGATCAACAATCCCGACCTTATTGTGCTGGATGAGCCATCTACCGGGCTGGATCCGCAAGCTCGCCACCTGATCTGGCAGCGACTGCGTTCGCTGAAAACACAGGGGAAAACGCTGATCCTGACCACACACTATATGGAAGAGGCGGCAGAGCTGTGCGATGAACTGATTATCCTTGATCACGGCAGGATTCTGACACGCGGCGCACCGCGCGCGCTGATATCCGAACATGTCGAAGCCGAAGTCGTGGCGATCAGAGGGCTGAGTAACGAGCTGGATGCGATCGAATTGTGCGAAGGGTTGTCTGTCCGCCTCGATCATGTGGGCGATACGTGGTTTTGTTATGCCAGCGACGCGAGAGAGCTGGTCGCCCGTTGTACCGGCCGCCTTGAGCTCACCTTTATCCATCGACCCGCCTCGCTGGAGGATGTCTTCCTCAAACTCACAGGTCGGGACATGAGGGAAGAGGGATGAATCCATTCACACTCCTGCCCTCGCATATCCTGGCCGTCTGGCGCCGCAACTATCTTGTCTGGAGGAAACTCGCCGGCGTATCCATGCTCGGCAATTTCGGCGATCCTCTCCTCTACCTGCTCGGTCTCGGTTACGGCTTGGGTCACTATATCGGTGAGATGAACAGCATCCCCTACATGGCCTGGCTGGCCAGCGGCATCCTCTGCTCCAGCGCCATGAATACAGCTACCTTCGAGGGCCTCTACTCCGCCTTCACCCGCATGAATCAACAGGGCACATGGGAGAGCATTCTCGCTACACCTGTGCGCATTCAGGAGATCATTGCGGGCGAGCAGATATGGGCTGCCACTAAAAGCCTGATCAGCGGCACAGCCATCTTTATTGTCGCAGGTCTGCTCGGCGGTATTCAACAGTGGGATACCGCGCTGCTGGCGCTGCCGGTCATTTTTCTGATCGGCCTGGCATTTGCCGGCCCTGCTCTGGCGATCTGTGCCGTATCTCCCAGTTACGATTTCTTCCTCTACTATTTCACGCTGGCCGTCACGCCGATGTTTCTCTTCTGCGGCGTCTTCTATCCGATCGACACCCTGCCGGATTTTGCCCGCATGCTGGCACAGCTGCTGCCGCTGACCCATGCCGTGGCACTGGTCCGTCCGCTACTGACCGAAATGCCGTTAACACTGCCGTGGCTGCACGCAGGCGTACTTGCGCTCTACGCGCTGGCAGGCTTTACCCTTGCCGCCCGACTTGCCGCCCGCCGCCTGCTGCGCTGACACAAGAGTACACTCGCATAACATATTTCGATCCTCTTGTTTGGTGATATCGCTCACTGCCCTAAGCCCGGCGCATCGTTTGAATGGCCCTGACACCAACGGAGGTCTACCGATGAAAAAAATAGTGATTACTCTACTCTCACTTTTTGCCCTGATGAGCATTGCTTCCAATGCCATGGCCGCAGATGCCACTGCATGGGAAAAGACAAAGGCCCTCACCAGCACAGTTGTCGAATGGACCGTTGATAAATCTGTACAGGGTTGGCAGGCAACCAAAAATGGTGCCGCCAACATCACCGGCTGGGCGGCTGAAAAGTCCAAACAGGGCTGGAAAGCGACCAAGCAGGGCACCGGTCATCTCGCCCAATGGACTGCCGAAAAAGCAAAACAAGGCTGGCAGGCAACCAAGCGCGGCACAGCCAATGCCGGTAAGTGGGTAACGGAAAAAAACGAGAATGCCATGAAACACAACAAAAAACCGGCAACAGGATTAACCGCGTAGTATTGAGCGAACCGGGGAGGCGATCCAACGATCGCCTCCCCGGTCTGTTTTTACCCGACACCGCCGTTGCACGCTATACGTTAACTTGCAGAATAGCGGCACGCATGTGCATCACCTGCACCTGCTATAGCCACGTGCAGGAGTAGCCATGAAGCTGTCGACAAAAATCATACTGGGTATCGCCATCGCTGCAGTCATCTTTTTCGGACTGGAAACACTGATCGCCGGCCATTTCATGACGCAATTCTCCGGCAGCCGCTGATTCTTATACCCTCAACCGCCCAACAGTCCGTGATAAATCGCCAGTGTCACGGCATCAAAACAGACAAAGAGAATCAATTCCGGCGCATCATTGATATCCTGAAAGTCGGCGCAGGTGCGTACAGCAATGCGCGCGGCGGCTTCCTGTGGATAAGCGTAAGCGCCGGTAGAAATCGAGGGAAAGGCAACCGATGCGAGGCTGCGGCCCAAAGCCAGAGCCAGGCTGTTGCGGTAGCAGGCGGCAAGCACCTCCGCTTCACCCTCCCCGCCGCCATGCCAGATCGGACCGACCGTATGAATCACGTAACGGGCAGGCAAACGATAGGCGGCGGTCATTTTCGCCTCTCCGGCATTGCAACCGCCCAGCCTACGACACTCATCCAACAGAGCAGGACCCGCTGCGCGGTGAATCGCCCCGTCAACACCGCCACCTCCAAGCAGCGAGGTATTCGCTGCATTGACGATCGCATCAACATTCAACATGGTGATATCAGCCTGAACTGAACGCATGTCGGTCATGATACACCTCCGGAAACGGTCTGCCTGAGAGTGATTATAGATCAATCAGTACGGGCTTTCCGATTCGGATCTGTTTTTAAGCAGGTACGCTGCAACCACGCTCGGCAATCTTGCCGGCCATCCATGCTGTCAGCTGCGTTTTACGCAATGGCTATTCATCCTGATCCGGATCTTTCGATGCATACCGGAGCTTCAGAATAAAAACGACCCCTACCACCAAAAGGAAAATACATACGAAAACATCCAGCACCAGCGTCAGCGACACCTTGGTGCCCAATAGCTCCGTCAGAAATCTGAGCAGTGCATCGAACGGATCGATTGTTGGTTTCATGACTGAGTCCCCCGTCTGTGAAGCGGGAGAGCTTGCCGCCGGGCACCCCGCATGAACAGCTTGCTGTTTCATCCCCCCGCTCGCAGGTCATCAGAGCTGTCTCAAAATATCGGGGCAATCACGCCGCAGGTCGGCCAATCCGTATCTTGCAGCGACCGGGCACCCACCATGATCATCGGCTCGCGCGTGCATCGAACTTTGCATCACTGAGCTATCGCACATCACCCCGGTAATTCGCGCACTTCCACCGGCATCGCCCTGATCTTTTCGTAGATCCGTCGCATGCGACGGATCGGCCACCAGTCATAGAGATAGATCTGGATCGGTCGCCACATCGCCACCCAACCACAGATCAGCAGCCCCTCACCGAACATGTCGCGCACCAGCCCCGGGTGCGGCGTACTCAACATCTCGCGCCCAGCGAGACAAGCGAACAGGAACAACAGGCCGATGATCAGGGACGCCCTTCCCTGCAAAAGCATGAAACGCAGATTCATGTCGGCGTGATGAGCGCAATAATCGAAATAGTTGCACACAGCTGTCGGTATTGAGCGCGCCTGCTCACTGTCGCACTCACTCGCCGGTAAATAGATCACCAGTTTCAGCGGCAGGGCCAGCGGAAAATCCTGCACCGTATCGACGATATAGCTTTCGGCATCGGCATCGAGGTCTTTCTCGATAAACGGGGCGGGGTCGAGTGAGTTAAACAGACGTCGTGCTTCACTCAAATGCAGTTCGACAAGATAATCTTCGCCCTCGCGTCCATAGTGCGCGGTGATACGGCGGAGGGGCGAGAACAGGTGCATGATCTGACTCTAAAACAGGCACGCGGGAAAATCCATCGCATCGAATAAAGCAGTAACACAGCGCGACATTGCTGTTCATCAACACTATGCGCGTCGCATGTAAATGGTAAAATCATCCGGCAGGTAGTCGCTACGACAACGGCAGTCCGGGGTCAGCGTGGCACAGAACTCCAGTATGCTGCCTGGATCGTAAGCTTGCATGTCACCGAGTTGCGTCACGGAAAATTTTCTGGCATCCAGCATATTAAATGCCACACCCTGGCGACATAGTTCGAACATGCGAGTGATCACGCGACGTGCGTAACCGCCATCATCATGCAGATTCCAGTTTAGCGTTCCGGAGAGCACAACCCAGTCAAATGATCGGGGCGGCCAGGCAAAGTCGAACAGCTCCCCGCATAACAGGTTCAATCCCGGATTCATGCGCGCACCTGTTGCCAGAATCTCCGGCGACAGATCGATACCGGTATAATCCACGCTCAAATCATGACCGCGCAGCCAGCTGTGCAAATCCGCAAAGCCACAGCCCACATCCAGCAGGGAGTCCCCGGCAGACACACCGATATCAGCCAGCACTCTGAACAGCACTTTCTGCAAGCCTCGTGACTGCCAGAACAGCGCATCCGGCGCATAGCCGTGGAGATTCAGGCTATCGCGGTGGCGCTCGATCAGGCGACGGCGCTGCAACGGATTCATATCATCGGCAGATGCATGATTGATGAGCCAAAACGGCCCCCACGAGCGCATAACGTAAGCAGATGATTGAATTTGGCTGCTGCATGATAGCCCTCCACGCCATGATCCTGATAGTGGCACTATATCCACTGCAGGAGCTAAAACCATACTAGGCAACGCCGTCTTATGGCATCATACTTGCTCCGATTTGGGCAGCAGACTCTTTGCCGGAGCGCACTCTGAAAGTGTACACTCAAGGGTGATTTCTCCGTAAAACGGCTGCGACATGCGCAGAGAAACAATAATGGCTGAGAGCAATCGTTTCGCTTGCTCACCCGGCAACGGATCTGTTGATTCATAATGATGGCGCGACCTTTGTTGCCGGGGCAGAAAACCAGGAAGGTTGAATGACCACTGCTGTAGACAGAGATATACCAGACATCACGGCTGTCCGGTTAAGGAATCCGGAGGGATAAAAAAAGGTCTGAATTCCCAAGGGATATGGTAGATTTATTGTGATTGAGACAGCAAATCTACGCCCCGGAGAATTCAGACCATGAAGCATGCTAACACGGTTTTTCATCAATTGCTCAGAGTGATTCCGCGTCACCGTTTTGAGGAGGTTGTCAGGCGTTATGATGGTGACAGGCGTATCCGCAGTTTGTCCTGCTGGACGCAGTTTTGCGTCATGCTCTATGCGCAGCTTTGCTCCCGGCAGTCTCTGCGGGATGTGGTTTCGGCATGGGAAAGTCACGCCAGCAGGCACTATCACCTGGGAGCAGGCTCGGTGAGGCGTTCCACGCTTGCTGATGCCAATGTGAAGCGCTCTGCGGGCATGTATCTGGAGCTGTTTTACTGGCTTTTGCATCAGTTTCGCGGCAAGGGCATCCACCGCAAGGATGCCGTTCGGCTGATTGACTCCACGACGATTGACCTGTGCAAGCATCAGTTTGAATGGGCGAGCTTCCGCACCGGCAAATCGGGCGTGAAGGTGCATACGGTGTATGACCCTGATGCGCAGGTTCCCACCTTCTTTTCCATCACCGCAGCCAAAAAGCATGACAAGAAGGCTGCGGAGCACATGCCCCTGTTGCCCGGCGCCACTTATGTGTTCGACAGGGCCTACAACGATTACGCATGGTTCCATGACCTGACACAAAGGGATATCCGCTTCGTCAGCCGCATGAAGCGCAACGCGGAATCGAGGTAGTGGCAACGCTCCCTGTATCAGATGACGGTGTATTGGAAGACCAGCATATCCGTCTGTCATCGGCCAAAGGCAGGAAGGAATGTCCGACCATCCTGCGCCGCATCTGCTTCGTGCATGAGGAAGATGGCAAGAAGCTTGTCTTTATCACCAATGACCTGAAGCGCTCCGCCGGAGCCATCGCAGCCCTGTACAAACAGCGCTGGCAAATTGAACTGTTCTTCAGGTGGATTAAACAGAACCTGAAGATCAAACGCTTCATCGGCACATCCGAGAACGCTGTCAAAATCCAGATTATCATTGCCATGATCGCCTATCTGCTGCTGCACATGGCAAGAAGGATCCTGCCTGCAAGCCGATCCATGCAACAACTGGCGAGACTCGTTTCCGTCAACCTCATGCAGCGACGAAACTTGCTCGAATTGCTGGCTGATTCCCCACCGCCGCCAAAGCGACGATTCGCCATAAATCAGCGACAAATGTGCCTCATCAATGCTTAACCGGACAACAGTGACCAGACATGAAAAAAGCACTGCTTGCCACGCTGTTGATGAGCTTGCTTGTCGCGGGAGTTATCTTCTATTCCTGGCAACTACTGCAGGCCGGACAGCAACAATCCCTGCAGAGCAAGTTTCACGTTGATATTGCCGAAGTCAAAACAGAAATCGACGAACATATGGCGACCTACGAGCAGGTACTCAGGGGAGCTCGCAGCCTGTTTCTGGCCTCCGACAAGGTGACACGGCAGGAGTGGCATAGCTATGTCACCACGCTGGAGCTGCACAAACATTATCCCGGCATTCAGGGCGTGGGCTATGCCGTCAGCATAGCTCCGGCCAATCTCACGAAAAATGAACAGCAAATGCACAGCGAGGGCTTTCCCGACTATCATGTCTGGCCTGCAGGCAAGCGCGAAAGGTACTCCGCCATTACCTATCTGGAGCCCTTCGACTGGCGCAACCAACGCGCCTTCGGCTACGATATGTTTTCCGAACCGACGCGGCATGAAGCCATGCAGCGCGCCTGCGACACAGGCAACGCCGCCCTGAGCGGTAAAGTCCTGCTGGTCCAGGAGACGAACGAAGAGCCGCAGGCCGGTAGCCTGCTCTATTTGCCGCTCTACCGGAAACAGGCTCCACTGGATACCGTGCAGCAACGGCGTCAGGCACTGATCGGCTGGATATATAGCCCCTACCGTATGGAAAATATGATCAGGGGCATGCTGGACAATCGGGACTTCAAGGGGCTGCGTCTGCGCATTTATGACGTCGACAGCACAATTCAGAAGACACCGGACTCCGCTCACCCCGACATCGACCCCGCAGCTCTGCTCTACGATAGCGCAGGCACAAGCAGCAAGCCTGTCTCCGATGACGCAATTCTTGCTCACTATACCCTGCGCATGGAGACAGCCGGGCGCACCTGGCTACTCGATTTCGATGCGCTACCTGCTTATGCAGAAGTGATCGGTCTGAGATCGCTGCATAAGGAGATGAGCGCCATGCTGCTGATTGGCCTGCTGCTGATTCTGCTGACATGGAATCTGTTCAACACGCAGCGCAAGGCCAGTCTGTTGGCACACGATCTGACCACCTCACTGCGCCAGAGCGAGGAGCGCTGGAGCTTTGCCCTGGAAGGCAGTGGTGATGGCGTATGGGACTGGGATATTGAAGCCGGCAAAGTCTTCTTCTCTCCCCGATTCAAACAACTACTGGGACTGGCAGAGAACGAATTGGGTAACGATATCGAAGAGTGGCGGCAACGGGTACATCCGGACGATATCGCCGAAGTAAACGATGCAATCAATCGCCACTTGAACGGTGAAACCCCCGAATATTCCTGCGAACACCGCCTGCGACACAATAGCGGCGATTACATCTGGGTGCTGGGACGCGGCAAGGTCACCTCCCGCTCTGAGGACGGTCGGCCGCTACGCCTTGTCGGTACCAAGAGCGACATCAGCGAACGCAGGCAGACTGAGGAGAGTGTGCACCTGCTGTCTCAATCGGTACATCAATCCGGCGAAGCTGTCATCATGACCAATGCCGAAGGTGTCATCGAGTATGTGAACCCGGCCTTCACCACTATTACCGGTTATTCCGCGGGCGAGGCGATCGGGCAAACATCACGCCTGCTAAAAAGTGGCGTACAGAACCAAGAATTCTATGCAAACATGTGGGCTACGATCAGCAGCGGGCGCAGCTGGCGTGGCCGTATAGTGGATCAAAAAAATGATGGCACTAATTATCCTGCCATGCTGACCATTTCACCGATCACCGGGAAAAATGGCGCTATTACTCACTATGTTGGCGTTCAGCAGGATCTGCATGAGTATGAGGATATGGAGGCCCGGTTTCACCAGGCTCAGAAAATGGAGGCCATCGGTACGCTGATAGGCGGCATTGCTCACGACTTCAACAACACACTTGCCGGCATCACAGGCAGCATCTTTCTGGCCAGAAAACAAGTGCAGGAAAATCCCGAGCTACTGGAGCGTCTGGAGACAGTGGACAAGCTCTCTTTCCGCGCTGCAGCGATGATCAAGCAGTTGCTTACCTTCTCACGCAGAAACAAGGCCGAAATGGTACCTCTCGCAATCAACTCCTTTCTCAAAGAGACCATCAAGCTGCAACGCATCTCGACCCGCGAGGACATCGAACTAAAATCGGTCATCGTCGACCATGATCTTACCGTGTCCGGCGATATAAACCTGCTGCAACAGGTGCTGGTCAACCTGCTCAACAATGCCCGTGATGCCGTTCAGGATCGCCCTGATCCACGCATAGAGGTCAAACTGGAGAGATATTCGGCGGCCCCGGCAGTCCTGGCCAACCATCCGGAACTCATCGCCCGTGACTATGCCTGTATCAGCATTTCAGACAATGGTCGGGGCATCAGCCCGGAAAATATTGACCACATTTTTGACCCCTTCTTCACCACCAAGGGGGTCGGCAAGGGTACCGGCCTGGGTCTGTCGATGGCCTACGGCGCCGTCCGGCAGCACAATGGTGTGATCACCGTAGATTCGCAACCGGAGCAGGGTAGCAGTTTCCGCATCTATCTGCCGCTGATCGAAGTATCCACGGCCACAGTCGACGAGACGACTGTCGGTGTAACGATGGGCCTTGGCCAGACCGTACTGCTGGTCGATGATCATCAGGAGTTGCTGGACACCAACCGGAAGTTACTTGAAAGCCTGAACTATCTGGTACTCACCGCCAGCGACGGAGAGGAAGCCGTGGGGATTTACAGCGCCCGGCGCAACGAAATTGAGCTGGTGATTCTCGATGTAGTGATGCCAAAAATGGGTGGCACAGAGGCCTGCAAGGCTATTCGTGAAATCAATCCGCAGGCCAGGGTACTGTTTGCTACCGGTTACGATAACGCCGGCATGCAGCAGGATGAAACGGTGGCCGACATCCCCGTAATTAACAAACCCTTTAGTGCCGCCAAATTGAGTACAATCATCCACCGCCTGCTCTCCACCTGAGCATCATCAGAGGACGTCGTCCCCTGCCCTGAAGGCTTTACGCCTTCCGCCACAGATCACAGACAATCAGCCGACATTAAACCGTTGAACAGATAACAGAGCCGGCGGCAAGTGATAACCTTCAGCCGCTGGCCAGCATCATCAACTCGTTGCCGGGAACAGGCTATCGGTAAAGTCCGGAAATATTGTTAGTCAGGAGATTACGCATCGCAGTCCCTGCGCAATGATATCGCCGGTTAAAAATCGTCGTCGAAGGAGAGGCTGTCGAAGTCGTCCGACCATTCGGCATCGTCGCCCCACTCATCATCATCGTTACCGGCATGCTTTCGCCACCGCTTTTCATCTTTCTTCGAGCGCTTTGGCTCAGGGAATTCAGGAATAAATTCCGACTCTTCGCTTCTTCTGTGTTTGACATGCCCCATCAGGCACCCCCGCTGCAAAATATAACCGTACTTTTGCCCTCTAACAGAGGCTGGTAAAGCGGAAAGGTATGGACATTCTGTGCGAAGAAATTGAACAGGTCACACGGCTATGCCGCAGGCGAAATCTCAACCGGGCATCTGCTCTTCCAGATAGGTATAGCCGGCCAACCCGTCCTTGTAGAAGCGGAGGAAGCCGTTGGCTTCGGAAGCGGTCAAACGCCCCTCCGTGCGGGCCTGCGTCAGCTGCCTGCGCATACGATCCAGCAACACTTTCTCATTGAACTGCACATAGTCCAATACCTCGGCCACACTCTCACCCTCAACAATCTGCTCCAGTTCATACTTGTCACCATCCATACGCACATGCACCGCATGCGTATCACCAAACAGATTGTGCAGATCGCCCAGAATCTCCTGATAGGCACCTGTCAGAAAAACGCCGATCAGGTAATCATCGCCGTTATTCACCGCATGCAGCGGCAGCGTTGATGAGTGCCCCGATGAGAGCGGGAAGTTCTGCATCTTGCCATCGGAGTCGCAGGTGATATCCACCAGAATCCCCTGCCGCTCCGGCTCCTCATGCAGACGGTGGATCGGCACAACCGGGAACACCTGATCAATCGCCCATGCATCGGGCAACGACTGGAACAGCGAGAAGTTACAAAAATAGCGATCCGCCATCTGGGTGCGAATACCCGGAATCAGTTCGGCAACGGTCTCTTCCCCCACCTTGTCCAGCAGCAGAATCAGCATATGCCAGTAGAGCTCTTCAGCCTGCGCACGCTCGCCCAGCGTACAGTGTCCCAGTACAAACAACCGGTTTACATCTTCGCGCAGGGAGACAACATCATGCAGAATCTCACGCGGTTCGATGCAGTCAAAATCAGCCCAGGTATCCCACATCTGACGCAACTGCAGCGGCGCATTCTCATCCGGTTCATCAACCGATACCCGACTGGTTCTGCGCGTAATGCCCAGCACATCGATCACCAGTACGGCATGGTGCGCCACCAGTGCCCGACCTGATTCAGAGATGATATGCGGATGCGGCAAACCTTCTTCATTGCAGACCGCCTTCAGCGTCCAGACGATATCGTTGGCATACTCCTGCAGGGAGTAATCAACCGAGGTCTGGGTACCAGAAATGGAACCATCATAATTCACCCCCAGTCCCCCGCCGACATCCATAAACTCAATCGGAGCACCCAGCTTGCGCAGCTCCACGTAAAAGCGGGCAGCCTCCTGCATCGCCTGTTTGATATGCCGGATACGCGGCACCTGCGACCCGATATGGAAATGCAGCAAACGCAGTGCACTGAGCATATTGTTTTCGCGCAATTTGCGCACCACATCCATCAATTCGGTTGCAGCCAAACCGAACTTGGAACTGTCTCCGCCGGAGTCTTCCCATTTACCCTGACTGGTTGCCACCAGTCGGCAGCGCAACCCGATCAGCGGTTCGACACCCAATCGTCTGGACGCCTCCATAATCATATCCAGCTCGTTCGGCTTTTCGACCACAATAAACACGCGTTTGCCCATCTTGCAGCCGATCATGGCCAGTTCAATGAACTCACGATCCTTATAGCCGTTACAAACAATCAGCCCCTCAACATCTTCAAGCATGGCCAGCGTGGCGTGCAGCTCGGGTTTTGAACCGGCCTCCAGCCCCCAGTTATACTCTGTGCCGAATTCGACAATCTCTTCAACGACCTGTCGCTGCTGATTAACCTTGATCGGATAGACGCCGAAATAGCGCCCCTCATACTCCGCCTCTTCGCGGGCAATGGCGAAGCGCTGGTGAATCTGGGCCATCCGCTGTTTGATAATATCGGAAAAGCGTAACAGCAGCGGCGGGTACAGATCGCGTTCGGCCAGATCATCACATAGCCGCTTCAGATCGACCTGATGCTCACCATCAGGAATCGCCACCATATGGCCTGCTTCATTAATTCCGAAAAAACCGTTACCCCAGCCTTCGACCTGATAAAGCTCAGCCGCGCGGTCTACCGTCCAGTCCATCTTTTCCATTCTTTGTCCTCAGGTTTTCGTTCGGAGTTTACAATATTTGTGCCCAAATTACCCCACACGGGAGATCGGCTGACAAGCATTTTAATCCGGCATCTTATAGAAGATGACAGGAAAACGTTTATAACACAACGTGACAACGCAAAACGGGCCCTTTCGGGCCCGTTTCATTTCATTACAACTTCTTTATTGTACCTGAGATTCCGGATCAGACTCCTGTGGTGCCGAACCATCATCCATGTAGGAATCATCCGCCTGAGGTGCGCAGGGATTGTCTGCTTCGCCGCCTTGCGGATCACACGGATTTGCTCCGCTATCCTGGCCACTTTGCTCATCGCAAGGGTTCGAGCCCATCTCACAGGGATTGAGTCCGTCAGATTGGTCCTCGGCGCTGGCAGTGCCAGCGATTGCTCCTGCAGCAATGATCATGCATGCAGCCAATACCAGAGATTTTATGTTGTTTGTCATTAGTTATTAATCCTCGCTCCTGAACATCGGAATATCATCGTACTCATCTATATGATCGAACCAGTCATCATCACATTCTGTATCTGAACCTGTCTTGCTGCTCCGCTTTCCATCTGTTTTGCCTATGCTGCGTTTTTCATTTTCCAGGAAGTCCTCTTCTCCCGAATGACTTTGTCTGGTCATAGTTACCACCTCGAGCATATGATTGTGCTGGTGAACACGGCGCAAATATGTGGAGATGAGGCCGCATGCGTAAAGCAAAACAAATCACGCATCATGTTCGAAAGCGGAGAACACATGGATATTCATTTATTACGTACCTTTCTGGCCGTCGCCGAACATGAAGGCCTGAGAAAAGCGGCAGAATTTCTCCATCTGACCCCATCGGCCGTCAGCTCCAGAGTTCGTCAGCTGGAACGTGAAATCGGCATCCAACTGTTTGATCGCAGCAGAAATGGCGTGGGTTTAACTCCGGCGGGTTATCGCCTGAAAGAGAGAGCGGAAGGGCTGATTCAGGACTGGAGTAATATCCGTCAGGATGTATTGAGAAGGGATGAACACGATCTCTGCCTGCGCATCGGCGCAACCGATGTGATCTGGCAAATATGGCTGCAGTCGAAGCTCGGCTCATTCATGGCTGTCGCTCCCGACAGCAGATTTATACTCCGGACCGGCGGCCGCAGTGAACTGGCTCGCATGCTGATCAACGGGGCACTGGACGGCGCCGTACTGACGCAGGAGATCAAATATCCCGGCATCTCATGTCAGCGGGTTAGCGAGCTGGAACTGATACCGGTTCGTTCGACCGAAGTCTCCGATGAAGATGCTGCAGGCTTAAGCGGCTTTGTCGACATTGACTGGGGCGACAGGTTCAGAAACCGTATGATGAAAGCCACGCACCTGACCCCCGACCCGGCCGCAGATGTTAATGTTGCCTGGCTGGGAATGGAGTGGCTGTTACGCTTCGGCGGCACCGCCTGGTTACCCGGAGCCATGATTGAGGAACACCTCCGGCAGGGCAGACTGCATCAGATCGCGGGAGTCAAAAGCATCTCACTCGGCGTATATGCCGCACTAAACAAGGAAAATGATGTCGCCTACAGCATGCTACGCAACATGCTGCTTCCAGGTGACAGCACAGGCATCTAGCCCGGCTCACATCTTCCGTCTATTTGTCCAGATGGCGCAGGGTAGACCCTGTATAGAGCTGGCGGGGCCTGTCGATGCCGTGTCCGGTACGCTTAAGTTCCAGCCAGTGCGAAACCCAGCCGACGGTTCTCGCCACGGCAAAGACAGCGGTAAACATGCGATTGGGGAAACCCATGGCTCGCAACATGATACCTGAATAAAAATCGACGTTCGGATACAGTTTCTTTTCAATAAAGTATTCATCTTCCAGCGCCACGCGCTCCAGCTCCAGAGCCGTTGCCATCAGCGGGCTGTTTTCCATGCCCAGATGAGCCAGCACCTGCCGGGTTGTATCGCGAATCAACACCGCTCTCGGATCATAATTTTTATATACCCTGTGACCAAAGCCCATCAGGCGGAACGGATCTTTTTTATCCTTGGCCCGGCGCACTACTTCAGGGATGCGATCGGGAGAGCCAATCTCTTCCAGCATGTTCAGTACCGCCTCATTGGCTCCGCCATGTGCCGGCCCCCACAGCGTGGCAATACCGGAAGCAATACAGGCAAACGGATTGGCGCCCGAGGATGCCGCCATACGCACTGTCGAGGTAGAAGCATTCTGTTCATGATCCGCATGTAAAATAAAGATCAACTCGATGGCCCTGGCCAGCACCGGGTCGACATGATAAGGCTCGCTGGGTCTGCCGAACATCATCTGCAGAAAATTGGATGCATAATCCAGATTGTTATCCGGATGACGAATCGGTCTGCCGATGCTGTAGGTATAGCTGGCTGCCGCAATGGCCGGCATCTTGGCGACCAGACGGATGGCCGCCTTGTGCTGGTCTTCATCAAGGCTGTAATCCTGAGAGTCCTGATAAAAAGCGGACAGTGCACCGACCACGCCAACCATCACAGCCATCGGATGGGCATCGCGGCGGAAGCCGTGATAGAAGGAGAGCACCTGATCGTGCAGCAGGTTGTATTCATTGAGGTTACGCTGGAAAGCGGATTGCTGCTCAGGTGCAGGCAGCTCGCCATACATCAGCAGATGCGCAACCTGCGAAAAATCGCAATGTGTCGCCAACTCTTCAATCGCATAGCCGCGATAGAGCAGCTGACCGGCATCGCCGTCGATATAGGTGATCGCACTGTCGCAGGATGCCGTGGAACGAAAACCGGGATCATAGGTTAACAAATTCTGCTGCCCCAGTAGCGCGCGCACATCAATCGCATCGGGGCCGATGCTGCCCTTGAGGATCGGCAGTGCGTTCGGCGTATGGGTATCGCTGATTACGATGCTTGCATATTGCTTGGTCATGGCTTTCTCCACGGGTTACGGGACTTCGCCCTGTTGCGCGCCATTGTTATATCCGGCTTATCCCTTTGTCCAGCACAGCCTTGCCATATTCCGTTATCGCTGTTTTTTCGATATGGCCGGGCAGACGCCCTGCAATATCCATTTTTCAGCTACTGTTATATTTTTTCGTTCATATTGTTCGAAATATTGCGTTTTACATCATTTTGCCATGACTTTCGAATTGGCAGTGCAGCACAATCACAACAGATGGAGCAAGCGTATGGCTTACGATCCTGACTACGATTTGGACGACCTGCCGGATGAAGATGATGACCTGTTATGGAATCCCGACAAGAAACGGAGACAGAACCGGCATTGGGATGAAGATGAGGATGAATGGGGAGACGGCTGGGACAGTGATTGAATAAAGAGAGGCCGTTGTCCCGGAAACGGGGCGGCTTTTTTGGACACTACGCCCCCTTCTCAAACCCGCTGAACTCTGCCAGCTGATACGCAGAACATCAGCGCGCATATAGCCTGGACAGAATATCCGGCACGCTCTTGTGTCGGGTAGCGCTAGCCACTACCTTCCCTGAGTGAAATGACTCCTTGTCATCGGGAGTCAGCGGAAGGAGCTGACATGGAAGGTTTATATTTCCTTATTCCCACATTAATGGCTGTCCTGCTGTCTATGCTGTTTGTCCGCGCAGGTGCCATCGCCCTGGTGCGTACAGGCATGCACTATGAACAGGCAAAATTTCAGGCCCTGTCCGCCTTCACAGCGACCGGCTTTACCACCCATGAAGCGGAGAAGGTCGTCAACCACCCCACCCGTCGAAAAATCATCAGTATGCTGATGATAGGCGGCTACGCCGGAATTGCCGCCGTGACCGTCAGCGGCACCTCTTCATTTGTCACCAGCACGGCACAGAACCTGCCGAGAAACCTGCTCATTCTTTGTTTCGGGCTTATATGCATCTACGCCCTCGCCCGTCACATCGGACTGATGCAGCGCTGGGAAAGCATGGTTGAGCGGCTGCTATATCGCAGCTCATTATTTGAATTCGAACCGGTGGAGGAGCTGCTACACCTTATTGAGGGCTTCGGGCTGGTGAAAATAGAGGTGACCGGCGAATCACCTCTGGTGGGCAAGTCCATTATTCAAATCGGTACAGAGCACAGGGATGCCCTTATCCTGGGGGTGGAGCGAGGCCGTACATGGATGCATGCACGGCGCATGGACGAGCCGTTGCAGGAAAACGACCAGCTCATCGTTTACGGCCACCTTGAGCGACTGAAGGAAGCGTTCGGAGAGCACGACGAAGTCTAGCACCTCTGCAGACCTGCATACTCAAAAGCAGCGCTGCTTATTACATGATAACTCCTTATTTGTTCCGGAAGACAATAAACCGGCATTTCCCTAAATGACTTGTATCAACTAAAGTAAATCAAAAACATTGGGGCAGTGAACCGATGCTTAGAGAGTTTATCCGCAACGAACGTATCGCCTACTTTTCGATGGAAATTGCACTGCAGAATGAGATCCCCACCTACAGTGGCGGTCTCGGCATACTGGCAGGTGATACCCTCCGCTCAGCGGCTGATCTGGAAATGCCGATGGTGGCCGTCACGCTGGTCTCCCGACTCGGGTATTTTCGCCAGTCACTGGATGATCAGGGCAGGCAAAGCGAGAGTCCCGACGCCTGGTCGCCGGAGAAATATGCCGTCCCTCTGCCGGCCAAGATTGCCGTACCTATTGAAGATCGCAGCGTCTGGGTAAGCGCCTGGTTATATGTACTGGAAAGCTATCTTGGCGGCAGGCAGCCGGTATTGTTGCTCGACACCGATCTGGATGAAAATACCGAGGAAGACCGCAGAATCACCGATCGGCTCTACGGCGGAGATGTAGCCTACCGGCTCAAACAGGAGATTGTGCTTGGCGTTGGCGGCGCCAGACTACTGCATGCACTGGATTTCAACGTGCGTCAGTACCATTTGAACGAGGGGCATTCGGCCCTGCTCACGCTGGAGCTGTTGCGCCGCCGTGCCTATCCGGCAGATGACCTGCGACCGGGGGATACCCCTTATGATATTCCCGCAGTACGCGAGATCTGCAATTTCACCACTCACACACCGCTTGCGGCAGGGCAGGACAAGTTCCCCTATGAATTGGTCTATCACCTGCTTGATGACTTTGTCGACCGGGAAACCGTACATCATCTGGCCGGTCAGGATGAGCTCAATATGACACGGCTGGCGATGAATATGAGCGATTATGTGAATGGCGTGGCCAAGCGCCATGCCGAGGTATCGCGCAGGATGTTTCCCGGTTATCGCGTACGCGCCATCACCAACGGCGTACATCCGCACACCTGGGCATGCATCCCGTTCCGCAAACTGTATGACGCCCATCTGCCCGGCTGGTGCCATGAGCCGGAGCAGCTGCTGCGCGCCGACTGCTGTATTCCAAAAGATCAGATATGGCAGACTCATGTTGCGGCCAAGGCTGGGTTGCTTGCACTGGTCGCGGAGCGCTGCGGTATCACCCTGGATCCGGCTCTGCCCATTCTCGGCTTTGCCCGCCGCATGACGGCCTATAAACGTCCCGATCTGTTATTTCATGATATCGACCGTTTACGCGCGATTGCTGAGAACAGGCCATTCCAGATTGTGCTCGCCGGCAAGGCTCATCCGCGGGATGAAGATGGCAAGGCGTTGATCCGTCAGTTGTATCAATATATGCAACAACTGGCCGGCATCATTCCCATTGTATTCCTGCCCAACTACGACATGGAGATCGCTCTGAAGCTGGTATCCGGCTCCGATATCTGGCTGAACACACCGCTGAAGCCTTTCGAGGCGTCGGGCACCAGCGGTATGAAAGCCGCGTTTAACGGGGTACCCAACCTCTCGGTACTGGATGGCTGGTGGGTCGAGGGGTGTATCGAGGGCGTAACCGGCTGGTCGATCGGGGATAATTGCGATGACGGCGAGAATTGCGACATTGCCAACAATAACGATGCCGATGCCCTTTACCGCAAACTGGAAAATATTGTACTGCCCCTCTATCACGAGGACAGGGATGGCTGGATTTCGGTAATGCAGGGGGCCATCAGCAAGAATGCATCCATGTTCAACAGCCACCATATGATGCGACGTTATGCTACAGACGCCTATATTCGCTAGGAGTCTGTCGGATTCACAGGGTGATCGTAGCAGGAACAGCCTGCCCGGCAACACTGGACAAGTCCGACAGACTCCTGAAAACGCTGGTTTGAGAATGAATTCGAAAACGGGGTAAATGGCTATGATTCGGGCAAAAAAAAGAGCTGCAAGACAGCCATATTTCGGCAAACGCTACCATACACCGGGTACGGCACCCGGCACGCTGACCGGGGCGCTTGCCTCGGCAACCACCCCGGTACATATCCGCCTGGTGGATTACTCCCCGGAGAAACTCCTGTTGACGGAGGATGCCGAAATCACTGACTGTCTGACCTATATCGAGCGGGATACCGTCACCTGGGTGCACCTACAGGGGGATCCGCCTCCTGACATGTTGCGCACGCTGGGCGAAACATTCCATCTGCATCCGCTGGCTATGGAAGATGTGCTCAATACCGGACAGCGCCCCAAGGTCGAGCCTTTCGATCACCAGCTGTTTCTGGTCATGAGCCTGCCGGTGTTTCAGGGCGAAGAGGTTATCACCCGCCAGATCAGCCTGTTCGCCAACGCACGCTATATCGTCAGTTTTTGCGAAGGGGCAGATGATCCGTTCATGCCACTGGTCAAACGCCTGCAGACAAAGAGCTCCAACCTGCGCAAACGGGGCGCGGACTATCTGCTCTACGGTATCCTCGATCTGGTCATTGATCAGGGATTCCCTGTGCTGGAATCTTTCGGACTGCACCTGGAAGAACTGGAAGACAATATCGCCGAATCCGGCGGTGGGCGTGCATTGCTGGATCGCATTCACATACTCAAGCGGGAACTGATTCTGCTGCGGCGCATGGTATGGCCGCAACGGGAGGTGATCACCCAGTTGCTGCGCGAGAATCATGATTTTATTGGCGAAGAGACCCGCATCTTCCTGCGCGACTGCTACGACCACACCGTACAGATCATGGACCTGCTCGAAACCTATCGTGATATGGCCGGGAGCATCCTCGACATCTACCTCTCCAGCGTCAGCAACCGGCTTAATGAAACCATGCGTGTACTGGCTGTAATCTCCACCATCTTCATTCCGATGACCTTCGTCGCCGGTGTTTATGGCATGAATTTCGACCGTTCAAATCCGCTGAGCATGCCGGAGCTCGGCTGGGCCTACGGCTATCCTGTGTTCTGGCTGCTGATGATCGGCATTGCCTGCGGCATGATCATCTTTTTCAAGCGTAAGGGGTGGTTCTAACGCCCTACCCCGCACATTCGCATACCATTAGCGATGACTGGTTGGGGCAGCAATAAACCTCAATCGCAGCGCTTCTGCAAACACCGGTAACAAGGAGTGCAACTACAGCCTTGAATTACCGCCTCTCTTCCCATAGCTCCTGTTGCCTCCTAGTCTGCGACAGTAGACGGCTTAACAGACCGGCGTCGCAATAGCCCTCAACCAGACAGGAGATGGAACAGATGGATTTGATTACCGTGGGTTGGCGTGAGTGGGCCGCCCTCCCTGATCTGGGTATTCCGCGCATTAAGGCCAAGGTGGATACCGGAGCAAAAACCTCGTGCCTGCATGCATTCAGTCAGGAGCGCTTTACACAGGCCGGAGCCCCGTGGATTCGTTTCGGTATGCACCCGCTTCAGCAGCGCACCGACATCGAGATATTCACTGAAGCGGAGATCGTCGATGAACGGATGGTCAGTGATTCCGGCGGGCACCGTGAGTTGCGCCCTATTATCAAGACCACGATTGAACTGGGCAGACTTCGTTTCCCGACCGAGTTCACACTGACCAATCGGGACTCCATGCTGTTTCGGGTCCTGTTAGGACGGGAGGCAATGAAAAAACGGCTGCTTGTTGACCCGGCGCAATCATACCTGTTGCCTGCCCCCGGACATAAGGAGAAAAAGTGAAAATCGCCATCTTATCAAGAAACCCGAAGTTATATTCGACCCGCCGGCTGGTTGAAGCAGCCAAAGAACGTGGCCATGAAGTGCGCGTATTCGATCACCTGCGTTGCTATATGAATATCACCTCCATGAAACCCAGCATCAGCTATCGCGGTGAAAAACTCGAAGGCTATGATGCCGTCATTCCACGTATTGGCGCTTCCGTCACGTTTTACGGTACTGCCGTACTGCGCCAGTTTGAAATGATGGGCGTGTACCCGCTCAATGAGTCGGTGGCTATTTCGCGTTCACGCGACAAGTTGCGCTCCGTGCAGTTGCTGGCGCGTAAAGGCATCGGCCTGCCGGTGACCGGTTTTGCGCGCAGTCCGGATGATGTCGATGATTTGCTGGCCTCTGTCGGCGGTGCACCGGTGGTGATCAAACTGCTCGAAGGCACGCAGGGTATCGGCGTGGTATTGGCGGAAACGAAGAAAGCAGCTGAAAGCGTGATCGAAGCGTTTATGGGTTTGAATGCCAATATCCTGGTACAGGAGTTCATCAAGGAAGCCGACGGCGCAGATATCCGCTGCTTTGTTGTCGATGGCAAGGTCGTGGCAGCGATGAAACGTCAGGGTAAGGAAGGCGAGTTCCGCTCCAACCTGCACCGTGGTGGTAATGCCACCGTAATCCGCATTACGCCCGAAGAGCGCTCCACTGCAGTACGAGCTGCCAGCATTATGGGCCTGAATGTGGCCGGCGTGGACTTGCTTCGCTCCAACCATGGACCGGTCGTCATGGAGGTCAACTCATCACCCGGACTGGAGGGCATCGAAGGGGCAACGGGCAAGGATATCGCCGGCATGATTATCAGCTGTATTGAAAAAAATGCCGGCACCGGCAATACACGTACACGAGGCAAGGGTTGACCACTGAACTGATCATCGGCGGTCAAACCATTCGGCCCGGTGAGCGTCAGATCGTTGAGCTGACACTGCCGCCGCTTATCACACATACCAGCCTGCATATGCCGGTGCATGTAGTCCGCAGCAAGAGAAACGGCCCCCGCCTGCTGGTATGCGCCGCCCTGCACGGGGATGAGATCAATGGCGTGGAAATCATCCGCCGTCTGATGAACCACCCTGCACTCGCCCAGATTCGGGGAGACCTGGTGGCCATTCCCATCGTCAATATTTACGGATTTATCCACCAGATCCGATACCTGCCCGACCGGCGTGATCTGAACCGCTGCTTCCCGGGCTCGGAAAAAGGCTCCATGGCCGGTCGGCTGGCGCACCTGTTTCTCAATGAAATTGTCGCCAAGTGCTCCCACGGCATTGATCTGCATACGGCCGCCATCCATCGCGACAACCTGCCCCAGATACGCGCCACGCTCGATGATCCGGCAACCTGTCAGATGGCCAATGCCTTTCCTGTTTCCGTGCTGCTGGACGCAGCCCTGCGCCCAGGAACCATACGTGAAGCCGCCGGTCGGCTGGGCATTCCCTGGCTGGTTTACGAGGCCGGTGAAGCGCTGCGCTTTGATGAGGTAGCAATTCGTGCGGGTGTCCGCGGCATCATTCAGGTGATGCGCGAAATCGGCATGCTTCCCAAACGCAAAACAAAAAAACCGTATGTACCGCAGGTGGCGAAAAGTTCCTATTGGGTGCGCGCCGCGCAGAGCGGAATCTATCGCAGCCTGATACCAATGGGCGCTCAGGTGGCCAGAGGCGATGTGCTGGGCCTGATTGATGACCCATACGGAACCACGGATATACAGGTTCATGCACCTGCAGCCGGCATTATCATCGGCAGAACCAATTTACCGCTGGTTTATGAGGGCGATGCACTCTGCCATATCGCGCAGTTCAAGCGCGCCGGCGATGCCGCCAACGTCGTCGAGGCATTTCAGTCCGAGTTTGAGGTGGTGTTTGACAACAGCATTGATGATGCCGACGCGCCGATTCAGTAAAAGCCTGCTCAAATCGGCGATGCATCGTATCGTATACTATTGATACTGACACTGCTGCAGCAACTGCCATAACCTTTCACCAACCGGACCCATCGGCTCCCCCGTACGGCGAAACAGATACATATCAATCTTCACCGCATCCAGTCCTTTGCCGGAGAGCGCCAGCAGCCGTCCGTCAGCCAACTCCTCGGCCACACGATGACGCGGCATGCGCCCCCAGCCGGCACCGGAGAGTATCATGCGTTTTTTCATGTCGAAATCGTTGACCAGCCATTGCGGCGCACCCTCCAGCACGCCAGCGCTTCGTTTAGGCTGATTCCGACTGGTGTCACGCACTACCACCTGCACATACGCTTCCAGATCGGACAGGGTGATTGCCGGATAACGGGTCGCCAGCGGAAAATCGGGTGAGATCACCGGGATCATTTGCGTGGAGGTCAGACGCACCTGCTCCGCATATTCAACGGGAACAAACTGTTCGGCAATGGCAAAATCGACGTCTTTTTCCTGCAGCCGCTCCAGCGTCCCCCCCATATTCTCGACCTGCAGACTCATGCGTGTGGCAGGTGCTGACTGGGAGATCTGTTTGATCACATCCAGCACCTGCTCCACAGGAGCGATGGCACTGAGTGCTATCGAAATTTCTGGCTCTTCACCGCGGGCAAAATGGCTGGCAATACTGCTCATATCTTCGCTGCGCGACAGAATACTCCGGGCCTTGCCGTAAAGCACATGCCCTTCCGGCGTGAGGACAGGCCGATAGCCCTTGCGATCAAACAGGGAAAGCCCCAACTCCTGCTCCAGGTTTTTCACTGCAATACTGATCGCCGACTGGCTACGATACAGCGCTTCGGCCGCCGCATGAAAACCGCCCTTCTCCACCACAGCGCACAAGGCGCGCAACTGATCCAATGTCATCAACAAAAACTAGATGATTTAATATATTAATCAAGACCATCTATTATTTATGCTTTTTATGAATCATCTGAAACGTCATCATATCGCAACCCGAAGAGGGAGTGTTTACCGGAGGCTGATCGCAGTGTTACGCAATACATCGACATCCTATGGTCTGGTTGCCATCATGATTCACTGGTTGATGGCCGTTGCCATTCCCGCCATGTTTGCGCTCGGCATCTGGATGACGGGACTCACCTATTACGACCGCTGGTATCACGATGCGCCGGAAATTCACAAGTCCATCGGCATGCTGCTACTGTTTCTGCTGCTCTTTCGGGTGATCTGGCGAGTCATTAACAGACCTCCCGTACTACTGGGTCTGTGGTGGGAAAAGCGGCTTGCACTGACTGTGCATCAGCTCCACTACCTGCTGATGTTCATAGTGATGCTTAGCGGTTACCTGATACCAACAGCTGAAGGCGTCGGCATTGATGTTTTCGGCTGGTTCACCGTGCCCGCCACATTCTCATTCGACAAACAGCAGGCCGACCTGATCGGCAGTATCCACCGGATCAGCGCATGGGCTATCATGGGGTTAACCATCCTGCATGCCGCGGCCGCACTCAAGCACCACTGGATCGACAAGGACATCACGCTACTGCGTATGTTGGGTATATCCCGAAATTCACAACACACACAAGGAGAGACACCATGAAACTGAAACACCTGTTTGCCTCATTACTGATCACACTGGCCTTTGCCATGCCTGTTCAGGCTGCCGAGAATTACGCCATTGATATCAAGGGCCAGCACGCATTCATCGAGTTCAAGATCAAACATCTGGGCTATAGCTGGCTGCTCGGCTCATTCCGCACATTCGACGGCAACTTCACCTATGATGAGAAAAAACCGGAGCAGGACAAGGTTAGCGTCACGATTGAGACAGCCAGCCTGGACACCAACCATGCCGAGCGTAACAAGCACCTGCGCAGCGCTGACTTTTTCGATGTAGAGCACTTCCCGACCGCTACATTCGTCAGCACCTCCTATGAGCCGACAGGCAAGGATACCGGTATCCTGCACGGCACACTGAACCTGCACGGCGTCAGCAAGAATATCGTCATTCAGGTCAAACAGATCGGTGCCGGCCCCGACCCGTGGGGCGGCTACCGTCGCGGCTTTGAAGGTCGCACCACACTGCACCTGTCCGATTACAATATGAAAAAAGCGGCGATGCTCGGCCCTGTAGCTGAAAACGTGGAGCTATTCCTCTCCATTGAAGGTATCCGTCAGTAAACAGCGATTAACATCCCTGTGCGAATCTCGGCCGGGGGCGGAGGCAATGCTCCGCCCCCGGCTCGTGCAGGACGTTCAAATGACCAGATGAATCTACAGGAGATTAACATGTCCGAAGTCACAATAGCCTCCACAAAGCCGGCAGTGCTGGAACTGGAGCCAGGCACCTACTACTGGTGCGCCTGCGGCAAGTCGGCCAATCAGCCGTTTTGCGACGGCTCCCATGCAGGCACCAGCTTCACACCGCAGGCGTTTGAGGTGACCGAAAAGAAGAAAGTTGCCCTGTGCCAGTGTAAACATACAAAGAATCCACCTTTCTGCGACGCCTCCCATAAAAAACTATAACAACAGACACCACGGTAATAAGGAGGAGAGATGGCTCAACAACGCATGAATGTGCAGGCGCCGATTGAACGCCTGTTTGCTGATCGCTGGAGCACACGCGCTTTTGATCCGGACAAGCGTGTGCCTGCAGAGTTGCTCGCCAGTTGTCTGGAAGCAGCTCGCTGGGCGCCATCCTGTTTCGGTGCCGAGCCATGGCACTATATCGTAGCCGACCGATTTACCGCTCAGGCAGCCTGGCAACGGGTGCTGGACGCTCTTGCGCCGAAGAACCAGCTATGGGCAGAGCATGCGCCTGTTCTGATCGTCGCTGTTGCCGACCCGGTATTCTCCCATAACGGCAACCCGAACCGCTGGGCTGAATATGATACCGGTCAGGCCACGGTATGCCTCACTCTGCAAGCTGAGTCACTGGGGCTCGCCTGCCACCAGATGGGCGGCTTCGATGCTGAAACATTGAAATCCGCTCTTACCATTCCCGAGGCGCTGCAACTGATGAGCGTAACCGCGATCGGTTATGCCGGCGACATAAAAGCACTCGATACGGATTTTCAGCCGATGGAAGAGGCAGCCAGAACACGCAGATCATTGGCTGATACCGTGCATAACGGCGCATGGGGCACGGCATATCACCCACCGGCATCAGCCGGCTGGGAGGCGCGCTATCAGGAAACATCTGTTGAGCAACTACCGTGGTTTCATGCCGGACTGGATGCCGACATCAGCCGGGCGCTCGACTCACTTGAACTGGGCGATGGCGCCACAGCGCTTGATCTGGGTTGCGGTCCCGGCACGCAGGCCGTGGCTCTGGCAAAGTGCGGGTTGAGCGTGACGGCCAGCGATGTGTCGTGGACAGCAATAGCGTCCGCCGAAAGACTGGCTGCAGCAGAACATGTCCGGGTCGATTTTCATGTCGATGATGTGCTGCACAGCAAGCTGACCGGCCAGTTTGACCTGATTATAGACCGTGGCGTGTTTCATTGTTTCGCGGACGCAGACGACCAACAGACCTATGTATCCACACTCCACCAACGACTCAAGCCGGGGGCCACGCTCCTGCTCAAATGTTTTCACAAACAGGAAACCAGCGAAACAGGCCCTCCGGGACGTTATGAAGAATCGGATATCAGCCGCTTCTTCGCCGACGGTTTCAAATTAATCGAAACGCAGGAAAGCCGCTTTGCACCCACAGCGCAGGATGACGGCCCGAAAGCGCTGTTCTGCATACTTGAAAGGTTGATAGAGGAGCAACAATGACTGATCTGTTTTCACCGATTAAACTGGGCAAACTGGCACTATCCAACCGCATCACCATGGCGCCGATGACGCGTAATCGTGCGCCGGAAGGCATCCCGACGCCGCTGATGGTCGAATATTACAGTCAGCGCGCCACAGCCGGGCTGATTATCACCGAAGGGGCGCAGATTTCCGAACAGGGCGTCGGCTATCCGGCGACACCGGGTATCTATTCCGACGCACAGGTGGATGGCTGGCAAAAGGTGACCGAGGCCGTACATGCCAAAGGCGGCCATATCTTCGTCCAGCTGTGGCACTGCGGTCGTATATCGCATCCCGATTTTCATGGCGGCAACCTGCCGGTAGCGCCGAGCGCCATCCGGGCGGAAGGACAGGCTTTCACATACGAAGGGCTAAAGGATTTTGTCACACCGCGAGCGCTGGATATCGAAGAGATCCCCGCCATCGTTGAGCAATATCGTCATGCCGCGGCCTGCGCACGCAAAGCAGGCTTTGACGGTGTGGAGATCCATGCCGCCAATGGCTACCTGCTCGATCAATTTCTGCGTGACGGCAGCAACACAAGAAGCGATGCCTATGGCGGGTCAATCGAAAACCGCGCCCGTCTGTTGCTGGAGGTGACAGAAGCGGTATGCAACGAGATCGGCTCCGATCGGGTCGGCATACGCATCTCACCGGTGAATGCCTTCAATGATATGCACGATTCCGACCCGCAGGCCCTGTTCAACCATGTTGCCGACGCGCTCTCCGGGCTGAAACCGGTTTACCTGCATCTTGTTGAGGTCTCCATGACCGGTGCAGCAGATCACGCCGTCAATATGCAACAGATCCGCGAGCGCTTTGACGGCCTCTATATTGCCAACGGCGGCTACGACAAGGCGCGCGGCAATGATGTGATCGCGACGAGAGCGGCCGACCTGGTGGCCTACGGCATCCCGTTTCTTGCCAACCCGGATCTGCCTGCCCGCTTGCGCCTGAATGCGACGTTGAATGAGGCCGATCAGGCCACTTTTTACGGCGGCGACCTGCATGGCTACACCGACTACCCGGCACTGGACGACAGTCAGGAATGAAACAACCGGCATGGTTTCTCGGTCATGGGGCTCCGTTTCATACCCTGGGCGATAATCTGTTTACCCGTTTCTGGCAAACTCTGCCGGGCCGGCTGCCTGTGCAACCAAGAGCCGTGCTTTGCATTTCCGCCCACTGGCAGGAGCCGAAGCTGACAATCGCCGGGCGCACGGCAAAGCCGGCCATCCAGCATGACTTTTACGGTTTTTCCGAAGAGTTATACCGTATTAGCTGGCCTGTCCCCGACGGTAACGACGAGGGATGCTGGCTATTGGAGCAGTTGGAAGCGACAGGCATTGCCGTGAGCGAAGCTCCGGAGCGAGCCTTTGATCACGGCGTATGGACGCCATTGAGGCGAGTTTGGCCGCTGATGCCGCTGCCGCTGTTTCAACTCTCTCTCGTAACAGGCTGGCAGGGCGAAGATTACCTGTTGCTGGGGCAGAAACTCGCACGCCTGCGGGAACAGGGTATACTGATTATCGGCTCGGGTAACCTGACGCACAATCTGCAAGACCTTGACTGGCATGCAACACAAGGCACGGCTGTATCATGGGCCACCGATTTCATGGAGGCGCTGGAGCAGGCCATCGTCACACGTGACAGCGAAGCATTGGTAGCACCATTGCAACTGCCACATGGAAAGCATGCCCACCCCACTCTGGAGCACTACTGGCCGCTGCTACCGGTCATCGCCAGTGGCGACATAGAGCCGGAGGCACTCATCCGAGAGTGGACATTTGGTACACTGGCCATGCACAGTTACACACTATGAAAGTCACGAGACAACTCCGACAGATGATGGGCATGCAACAGAAACCGTTACTGATGGCCGGCATTTGCCTGTTATTTGCCGGATGTACTGTCGGGCCGGATTTCCGCCGGCCTGATGCACCCGCCGTGAGCGGCTATACCAGAGAGAAACTGGCAGAGCATACCGCAGCAGCGGATGTTGCCGGCGGTCAGGCGCAATCCTTTTTGTCCGGTGCTGATATCCCGAGCCAGTGGTGGACGCTGTTTCACTCACAGCAGCTCAACCAAATGGTGGAGGATGCGCTGAACAACAACCCGGATCTGGCCGCGGCGAAAGCAGCACTGGTTCAGGCCCAGGAGAACACCTATGCCGCCCAGGGCGTCTATTATCCCAGCCTTGATGCCAACGCTTCGGCAAGCCGGAAAAAAACCACCGGCTCCCAGTATGGCAACCCCGGCGGCCGCGGTACGCAGTTCAATCTGTTCAATGCGTCGGTAGATGTCGCCTATGTGTTCGACCTCTTCGGCGGTGAGCGCAGAAATGTCGAAGCACTGGCAGCGGTGGCGGAATCCGAGGGTTACCAGTTGGAAGCCGCCCGGTTGACACTCACATCCAATGTCGTCACGGCCGCCATTGAGGAGGCATCACTGCGTGGCCAGATTGCCGCAACAGAAGAGATTATCGAATCCGAGCAACAGCAGCTGGAGATGCTACAGAAGCAGTTCGAGCTGGGCGGAATATCCAAAAGTGATGTACTGGCAGGAAAAACGCGTCTGGCGCAGACACGCGCCACCCTGCCGGCATTGCACAAAAAGCTGGCACTGATACGTAATCAACTGACTGCACTGGCCGGTCGCTTTCCCGAACAGGAGAGTGGAAGTGCTTTCACATTATCAGCTCTGCAGCTGCCACAACAGCTGCCGCTCAGCCTGCCTTCCGAACTGGTACGGCAGCGACCGGATATCCGCGCGGCCGAAGCGCAACTGCATACGGCCAGCGCACAGGTAGGCGTCGCTACCGCAAAATTTTTTCCGCAGATCAGCATTAGCGGCAGCTTCGGCTCGGTTGCGACAACGACAGCCAACCTGTTTTCTCCCGGCACCGGCGTGTGGAGCATCGGCACCAATCTGCTACAACCAATCCTGCATGGGGGCAGCTCTATTCATAACCGGCGCGCCGCGGTTGCAGCCTATAACAAGGCGGCGGCGCAATATCAGAGCACCGTCCTCGCAGCCTTTCAGAATGTAGCCGATGTACTGCGCTCACTGCAGTCCGATGCCGAAGGGCTGCAGGCGCAAACTCATGCCGTGCAGGCCGCCTCCGAACAGCTGGATATGGCACGTGCACAGTTTAGTGCCGGCGCCATCAATAACCTGTTACTGCTCGACGCACAGCGCTCATATGAACAGGCCCGCATCAGCCTTGTACAGGCCCAGGCCAGTCGTTATGCGGACACGGCCGCGCTGTTTCAGGCGCTGGGCGGCGGCTGGTGGCATCATGCTGATACGACCGCCATGACATCGGCAGCACAAACAGATGTAAAACCATGATGCTCGCCAGACCACACCACGCCCAATGGAGAAAAGCCCCATGACAAAGCGGATAATCATTATGCTGGTTGCCGTCGCCATCGTATTCGGCGGCATCTTCGGTTATAAAGCCTACAAGGGTAAGATGATGGGAAAAATGATGGCTTCCCGCGGAGCCCCGGTACAGACGGTATCCACCGTCACTGCCGCCTATCAGCAGTGGCAACCAAGGCTTTCGGCCGTCGGCAATATCACAGCTATGCGCGGAACCGACCTCAGCTCCGAGGTTGCAGGCATTGTCTCGGCAATCCACTTCAAACAGGGCGCGGATATCGAGAAGGGCAAGCTGCTTGTGGAGCTGGACGCAGACAGCGATATCGCCAGATTGCAGTCGCTCAAGGCCAGCGCCGAGCTTGCCAAAACAACCTTGCAACGTGACAAGGCCCAGTTTCAGATCAAGGCAATCAGCCGACAGGTGCTGGATACGGACGAGGCCAGCCTTAAACAGGCGCAGGCCAATGTTGCCGAGCAACAGGCCATCGTGGATAAAAAAATGATCCGGGCCCCCTTTTCCGGCCGCCTCGGTATCCGCGCGGTCGATGTCGGACAATACCTGAGCGCAGGTACGGTCATGGTGACACTGCAGGCACTGGATCCGATCTATCTGGATTTCTACCTGCCGCAGCAAGCGCTCTCGAGCATTCAGGTCGGCCAGACAGTAACTGCAACAACGGATGCCTGGCCCGGCATGACTTTCACCGGCAAAATCGAAGTGATCGAACCGCGGGTGGATGCGAGCACACGCAATGTAAAAGTGAGAGCAAGAGTCGACAATGCCGATCACAAACTGCTGCCCGGCATGTATGCACAGGTTGAGGTCACCTCTGGCCAGCCACTGCGTCAGATCACGCTGCCACAAACAGCGATCACCTATAACCCCTACGGCAGCCTGGTCTTCCTGGTCGAAAACAAGGGGACAGGTCCGCAGGGTAAACCGCTGCTGATCGCCAAAGAGACATTCGTTACGACTGGCAGCACACGTGGTGATCAGGTTGCAATTCTGCAGGGCATCAAGGAGGGCGATACCGTTGTCAGTGCCGGGCAGATCAAGCTGCGCAACGGATCACACGTCATGATCAACAACGCTATTCAACCGACAAACAATCCGAATCCGAAACCCTCGGATGAGTAGAGCACTGCACTCGATATGAAATTTACCGATTTTTTTATACGCCGGCCTGTCATGGCCACTGTGGTCAGCCTCTTGCTGCTGTTGCTTGGCCTGCGCTCGCTCGGAGCGCTGCCTGTACTGGAGTTTCCGCGCACCGAAAATGCCAATATCACGGTCAGCACCGCCTATTATGGCGCCGATCCGGATCTGGTCGCCGGTTTTATTACCACACCGCTGGAAAATGCCATCGCTCAGGCTAACGGCATTGACTATATGAGCTCCACCAGCTCAACCAGCAGCAGCGTCATCACAGCCAATCTGAAATTAAATTACGATTCAAACAAGGCACTGACCGAGATCAGCGCCAAAGTCAGCTCCGTGCTGAATCAGCTGCCGCCCGAGTCGCAACGCCCGGTGATCAATGTGCAGATCGGCCAGACCATTGCCGCCATGTACATCGGTTTTTCCAGCTCGCAGCTCTCCTCCAATAATATCACCGATTACCTGATCCGCGTGGTGCAGCCGAAGCTGCAGGCGGTGGACGGTGTACAGACAGCCGAGCTGCTGGGCGGCAAACAGTTCGCCCTGCGTGCCTGGCTGGATTCGAAAAAACTGGCCGCCTACGGGCTGACTGCAGCCGATATCCGCACAGCTCTGGCCCAGAACGATTACCTGTCAGGGCTCGGCAACAGCAAGGGGCAGATGGTGCAGGTTAACCTCACCGCCTCCACCAGCCTGCATTCGGTTGAAGAGTTCCGCCATATGGTGATCAAGCAGAACAATGGTGCCATCGTCCGTCTGGAAGATGTCGCCAAGGTCACGCTCGGTTCGGAGGACTATGACTCTCAGGTCGCCTTTGATGGTAACAAGGCGGTCTATATCGGTATCAAGGTGGCTCCGACCGCCAATCTGCTGGATGTCATCAAGGGTGTTCGGAAAGTGTTTCCGGATATTCAATCGCAACTGCCGCAGGGTATTCATGGCAAGATCGTTTACGACTCTACCAAATTCGTAAACAGCTCGATCTCTGAGGTCGAACATACGCTGATCGAGGCATTAATCGTCATCACCCTCGTGGTCTTTGTCTTCCTCGGCTCGCCCCGGTCGGTGCTGATCCCGATCATCGCCATTCCGCTGTCGCTGATCGGAACATTCTCGATGATGCTTATCTTCGGCTTCTCGGTGAATCTGCTGACATTGCTGGCACTGGTGCTCGCCATCGGTCTGGTCGTGGATGATGCCATTATCGTGGTGGAGAATGTCAACCGCCACCTCGAAGAGGGCTTACAACCGATGCAGGCCAGCATACAGGCCGCGCGCGAACTGGCAGGCCCGATCATCGCCATGACCATCGTACTGATTTCGGTCTATGTGCCGATCGGCTTTCAGGGTGGACTGACCGGTGCGTTGTTCACCGAGTTCGCCTTTACACTGGTCGGCGCCGTCACCATGTCCGCCGTTATTGCGCTGACACTCTCTCCGATGATGTGCTCCCGACTGTTCAAGGCTCACACAAAGGATAGAAGCGGCCTGGAAGCCAGGCTGGTGGATACGATCGACAGGCGACTGGAAACAGTGCGTCAGATCTACGCACGCAGCCTGCACAGCACACTGAGCTATCTGCCGGTCACCGTCATATTCGCCCTGCTGATACTCGTCAGCATCTATTTTCTCTACACCACGTCCAAACAGGAGCTGGCCCCGCAGGAGGATCAGGGCGTAATCATATCCTCATCAACCGCCGCCCCGAATGCCACCCTGCAGCAACGCGATCTCTATCTGAACGCTATCTACAAAACCTTTGCCGCCCATTCCGAAACCGATCACGTGTTTCAGCTGGATATGCCCGGACGCATCATCTCGGGTATGGTATTCAAGCCTTGGGATGCACGCGAAAAAACACCGGGCGACCTGCAACCTCTGGTGCAACAGGAACTGGGGCACATTGCCGGCCTGCGCAGTGTCGCCTTCCAGCGACCATCGCTGCCCGGCAGTTTCGGTCTGCCGATCCAGTTCGTCATTGGCAGCACCGATCCGTTCGGTCGGCTGCATGAGGTAACGCAAAACTTCATGCAGTCCGCACTGAAAAGCGGCATGTTCGCATTTCTGGACGACAACCTGAAAATCGACCAGCAACAGGCCACGGTCGAGATTGATCGGGACAAGGCCGCTCAGCTGGGCCTCTCCATGAAAGATGTCGGCGATGCTCTCTCATCGATGCTGGGCGGCGGCTACGTCAACTATTTCAGTATGGCCGGTCGCTCCTATAAGGTGATTCCGCAGGTGCAGCAGCGCGATCGTCTGAATACCGACCAGCTGATGAATTATTATCTGCGCACGGCAAGCGGCGCGTCGGTGCCGCTCTCTACCATTGCCCATATTACCACCGAGACCGTGCCGGAAGCGCTGAATCATTTCCAACAGCTCAACGCCACCACCGTGCAGGGCGTGATGCTGCCCGGTGTGACCACGGGCGATGCGCTCGCATTTCTGAAGCACCTTGCCGACACCACGCTGCCGCAGGGCTACTCGATCGATTATGCCGGCCAGTCCCGCCAGTTCATGCAGGAGTCCAGCGGTTTCATGGTCACCTTCGCATTTGCGCTGATTATCATATTCCTGGCGCTGGCAGCCCAGTTCGAGAGCTTCCGCGATCCGTTGATTATTCTGGTGTCCGTACCGATGTCGATTGCCGGCGCACTTGTTTTCATCAGCCTCGGCGTCGGCGGTGCCACCATCAATATCTATACCCAGGTCGGACTGGTGACGCTGATGGGCTTGATCAGCAAGCATGGCATTTTGATCGTTGAGTTTGCCAACAGCCAGCAGCGACTCGGCAAATCCAAGCGGGAAGCGATCGAACTGGCCGCCGCCATACGTCTGCGGCCGATCCTGATGACCACCGCGGCAATGGTACTGGGCGTGGTGCCGCTACTCGTCGCCAGTGGTGCCGGTGCAGCCTCCCGCTTCAATCTGGGACTGGTGATCTCCAGCGGTATTGCCATCGGTACGATTTTCACCCTGCTGGTGGTACCGGCTGTATATATGCTGATCGCTGCCGACCACAGCAAGAACAAGGAGCCCGGAGATGAGCATGAACAGGTGTTGCCGGCAGTATAACAGTCGCCTGCCGGGCGGTGGTTTTGCATGGGTTTACTGATTGATGGCAAGTGGAGCGACCAGTGGTACGACACCAGCTCCACCGGCGGGCGGTTTGTACGATCCGAATCACAATTCCACTGCCAGAGCGACCATGCACATTTCTCCGCCGAAGCGGACCGCTATCGCCTCTATGTATCACTGGCCTGCCCATGGGCACATCGCACGCTGATCATGCGCAGAATCAAGGGGCTGGAATCGATCATCCCGGTCACTGTCGTCCACCCGCACATGCTTGAGCAGGGCTGGCAGTTCGATGAGCCCGAACCACTATACGGCTTCACCTGCCTGCACGAGCTTTATTGCAAGGCCGACCCGCACTACTCCGGGCGTGTCACCGTACCCGTGCTCTGGGACAGCAAGCAGGAGAGTATTGTCTGCAACGAGTCGGCCGAAATCATCCGCATATTCAACCGCGCCTTCGATGCACTGACCGGCAATAGCGATGACTATTACCCGCTTGAACTGCGTGATCAGATCGATGCGATCAATGCCTTTGTCTACGACAACATCAACAATGGCGTCTACCGATGCGGCTTTGCCACAACACAACAGGCTTACGATGAAGCATTCGACGCGCTGTTTGCCGCCCTCGATGTCGTCGAGGCCCGGCTGGGGCAGCAACGTTATCTGGTTGGTAACCACATCACCGAGGCCGATATCCGTCTGTTTCCCACACTGATCCGCTTCGATGCAGTCTATGTCGGCCATTTCAAATGCAATCGCAATCGTATTGCCGAGATGCCCAACCTGTCGAATTACCTGCGCGATCTTTATCAGTGGCAGGACATTGCCGGGACAGTGAATTTTGAGCATATCAAGCAGCACTACTACTACAGTCATGCCTCCATCAATCCGACCCGCATCGTGCCAAAAGGACCTGCGCAGGATTTTGAAGCACCACATGATCGCAAGAGGTTTTCACGATGAGTATCCGTATCATTAGCAGCATCGCCGTACCGGAAGGAGACGGTGTTATTGTCAGACGGCTGATGCCGGTAGCGGGTTTGCGGAATTTTGATCCGTTCGTACTGTGGGATCATTTCGACATTGCCGGCGGCGGCTTTCCCGATCATCCACATCGCGGCTTTGAAGCCATCACCTATTTGTTCGACGGCGGCATGAAGCATGCCGATAATCTGGGTAATCGCGGCACCATCCACGCAGGCGGTGCACAGGCGTTTACCGCCGGGCGCGGCATAGTCCATTCGGAGTTTCCGGACGATCGCGCACACGGCATTCAACTATGGATCAACCTGCCCCAGCGATTGAAATCCATAGACCCGAACTACCGCCAGGTAGAAGCCGATAGCATCCCCGAAAGCTGTGAGGATGGCGTCACCATACGCACCATCGTCGGTGAAGGCGGAGCTATCTCACTGCGTAGCGTCGTTGAGTATATGGAGATTCGCATGGCTGCGGGCAGCTCACTGCAGCGGGATATCCCGACTGGGTTCCGCGGCTTCATCTATGCTGTCGAGGGAGAAGCGATGCTGGACGGCAAGGCCCTCGCCTGCGGCGATGCGGCCTTTGCAGAGGATGCCCCGGCAATACGGCTGGAGAGCAGTGCCGGCGCACGCCTGATGTGGTGTTTCGGCAAGCCGCATCATGAACCGATTTACCAGCATGGTCCCTTCGTCGATTAATCCGCTCTGCAACAGGCAAAAAAGGGTTCTTCACGGACTTGCGAAGAGATAACACTACGGGCCCCGCTAGCAGTGTGCCGAGTCTGCACCTGTAAAGTCGGAGTAAGCGGCAGAGCCGCGACTAGCTTAAAACGACCACAAACAGCCATTCGCTGAACTGAATTAAAAATTGTGTCCACGGAATTTCCCTAGGTGTAGTTTCATGCCCTGAACTAAGCCAACAGGTGAGGTTAACATGCTGGATAAAGTAACCAAGTCAACTCCTAAGAAACAACATTTCGTACCTCAGTTTATCCTTAGGAACTTCACATCGGGGAAGAAAGAACAGGTTTGGGTATTTGATAAGCATGAAGACAGATCATTTCCTTCTTCAGTGTTGAAAGCAGCATGTTCAAATGGTTATTACAACATAACTGAAGATGGAGTTAATGTTACTCTAGAACATCGTCTAGCTTCTCTTGAGACATCGACTTCAATGGTTATATCAAACTTGGTTAAGACAGAGTCACTTGCGACATTGTCATCTGAGGATATGTCAGTTTTATCATTATTTTGTTCCGTTCAGCTACTGCGTACCAATCAACAAAGGGAGTTCGTTAAACAATTTCAAGACTCAATTGCCACTTGGGTGGAAGCCAGAGGTGGCAAGGTTGAAGATGTTGAAAACTTTGAGGTGCTTGATGATGAAGAGATTAAGCGTAGCCACGTTCAAAATATAGCATCTCTAGCTTTTGAGTTTTCCGAGTTGTTTAGGAAGAAACATTTGAAGCTTGTTAAAGCTGCTCCCGCCACCCAGTTTATAATTTCTGATAACCCCATAGTTATGCATAACCATTTGCCTCGCCCCGGAAGGGGAAACCTTGGGTTAAATTGTAAGGGTATAGAAGTTCAGTTCCCTATCAGTAGCAATTTATGTCTAGTTTTTGTTTGCGAGAAGCTTATTAGTGAGATCGTTTCCAAGATGAAAGATGTCCAAGGGAAAAAGACCCTCGGCGTACTGATTCCAGTTGATACGGCCGAAATAGAATCGTTTGTAAATGCGCTCGACGATGGGAAAGCACAAACACTGAAGCCTGAGAACATGGACTTCCACAATTCTCTCCAAGTGATTCAGTCGTCTAGGTATGTGTATTCAGCGACAAACAATTTCTTGCTAGTGCAGGATATTCTTTCAAAGAGCCCTGAGTGCAGGCTCTCTCCAAGAATATCTTCCAATTAGCCTGATTGAATTTGTGAGCAGCACAACTGTATATTCTGGTTCAATTTGCTCACCGGCACTGGTGATACGAGTGGCTGTTTATGGCCGTTTTACGCCGATCACCATAGGCAATAGTCGGCTAAGATGGGCATTTAGGTGTGTCTAGTAAACTAGGGGGTGGCATGGCTTTCGTTGATTTAGCCGGCCGATCTATTGAGATCGAAAGTGACGGCGACGACATTAAAGCTTATCACAACGGCAAGTGTATTGGCTGTATTGAGTTCGATCATCCGAATGACTTCCCCACTTTATGGGGCATGAACGTTGAATCTGCATATCAGAAATCTGGGATTGGCACTCAAATGATGCGGGTGGCTGCGGAACTTCACGGAAAGTTGTTTGCCAAGCCAAGCTTCTGCGCAGTTGGTGGCAAACACGCGAGCAGCGATAGCTATTACACAGAGGAGGGCGCTGCGCTTATTAGGCGCTGTATTAGAGAGGGTATACTCGAAGACACAGAGCCAACTGACGACTTTAATGATGAGTGGTGAATCCAATGTCTAACCCACACCCATCAAGCAGGACACGCAAACACGCGTTCTTATGTAGAATTGCCGAAATAAAGCAGTCAGCGCCATTTTCTGAAAGTCCTCTTGTAGCCGGAAACAGGCGTTCAGATCGTGCAAACTCAGCTCCAGATTAGAACAGGAGATATGCTGATAGTGTAATGCTGTTTGTATTAACGAGGGCAAGCAAAGTTAGAGCATGAACAACTAAACAGCGGTGGATTGGCTATAGGCATGCACCTGCAGTGCATGTGTGTTCATTCGTTGTGCTTACACAAAGACCGAACAAAAAAAAGGCCCCGCATTGCGGGGCCTTTCGGTATCATGAGTTCAGTCTGACTCAGGCGTTGGACTGCAGATGCTTGGCCATAAGGGTCAAGTTACCCAGGTCGACGACCTGACTATGTTTTGCGCCTGCACGCTTGAGAACGAATGTGTTACCGCCACGGTGTGCCACTTCGGTTTTCCTGCGAACATCCGTGCCGAATTTCTTTTCGACTGCATTCAGATATGTATTGATTGCTTCGTGAATTGCCATAGTAGCCTCCTGTGCTGATCTTGTAGCGATATTCTGCACACCAGGCGTTATAACTCGATTAGAGCGACATTAGAATTTATTTATAAACACATAAAAAACCCTTAATTTTCGGCATTTTGCGTGACATGCGTCACAATTTTCACCGATCACTGCGCTTTTTCATAAATGCACAGCATCATTTCTCGCAAACCATACCGACGCTCTATAGCGACAGAATCGTGTGAGGTCTTGGCACTACTTTTGCGTAATGAATCACCACTTACTGCAAGGATTGTATAAAAATATGGAAAAGAGATGCGACACTACGGAACGAAAAAACTACTGATCACGATTTTATGCCTGATCGCTCCTACTCTGGCATCGGCAGACTCGACACCACCCCCTCCAACCAGCTGGCTGGAACAGGGGTGGCAGCTGATGGAAAGAAATCACCGTGAGGAGGCTCTGCATGCCTGGCAGAATGGTGTTAACAACCTCCCCGATACGCAGCTACTGGGCTCACTCGGGCTCTTTTTCGATTTCGCAAACGCTCTGGAACAACTGCAGCTTGCCGGCAAACAGGAGCAGGCCTTTATCATTCGCGATGCGCATCAGCATGGGTCATTCATTGTACTAACTGCTCAGAAAGTCGCCCGAGACATCAACCTCCGCCAGATACAGATGGCATCATTAAAGGAAACGCTCGGCATCCGTGGTAAGCTGCTCGCCAATAATGCGGAAAAATTCAAAATACCTGTCCCGCACGGCACAATTTCAGTGACCAAAACAATCTCAACAAAACAGCAGTCTCAGGCAACCATCAAACCGGAGGCTACTGCAGCGATCACATCTGCACGGCAGAAGGCAGCATCCGAAGCTGTTAAACAAAAGGAAAATAGTACGGCGCTCGCACTGACGGCTCAGGCGGCAACAGAGCTAGCTGCGATGAAACGGGAGGCGCAGGCAGAAGCCGCAACAATACAACAGCGAGCTAGGGCCGCGGCATTGAAGGTCACGCAACAGGCCAAAGTCGACGCAGACGCCATTCATCAAAAAGCACAAAACGATGTGGCGGCCTTCATCGCAGAGCAAAAAGCCCGCGCTGGAGCAGAAGCTGCTACTATCAAACAGCAGGCCCAAACCGAGGCTGCAACAATCAAACTGCAGGCTCAGGCAGATGCTGATGCCTTGCAGCAGACTGCTGCAACAAAGACAGCGGTAGCGAAAAACGCAGTGATAGCAAATGCCCGGCTGGCTGAACAGGCCGGCCATGAAGCTGCTGCGATAAAGCGCAAAGCACAGACTGAGGCTGCTGCAGTAAAGCAGCAAGCAGTAGCTGACGTCGCAACAATACAACAGCAGGCCAGAACCGAGTCTTTGAAGATCACGCAACAGGCAAAGCTCGATGCAAAGACTATTCACCAAAAGGCACAAAACGATGCATCAGCTTTCATCGCAGCACAAAAAAACCGCTCTGAAGCAGAAGCCGCTGCCATCAAACAGCAGGCATTGGCTGAAGCCTCTGCTACAGCCAATGCCTTAAAGGGCCGGGCGCTCACTGAGATCGCTGCAATGAAACAGCAAGCAGAGTTGGAGGCTGCTTCTATCAGGCAGACAGCTCAGGCCGAGGCAAAAGAGAGTGCCGGCCATGTGCATGCTCAGGCCATATCTGAAGCCGCCGCCATAAGGCAAAACGCCATAGCCGATGCCGAAGCGTCACTTAAAAAGCTGCGGAAAGAGGCAAATGCGGACATCTCTACAATAATGCAAAAGGCCAAAGATGATGCAGCGGCCGTCAGGCAACAGGCTGAAACTGAAGCAGCCTCGATCCGCGTACAGGCCGAAACGGCTGCGGCAAAGTTGAAGCAGCAGAGTAAAACTGAAGCGGCAGCCATGCTGGCACAGGCAGCAAAGTCACGCAGAGCCTCGGCCGGAAAAGCCCTGCAGCAGGCAGAGCGCACTGCAACCGGGCTGACGGAAAAAGCCAGCAGCGAAGCTGCTGCCATCAAAAAACAGGCAGAGGCTGAAGCTGCCTCGATCCGTACACAGGCTAAGGCCGAGGCCGCCGCTATTAAACAGCAGACAGCCGCCGAAGTCGCAGCCATACAGCAGCAGGCACAGATACAGGCACAGAACATCCGGAAACAGGCTGAAAGCGACGCTGCCGCCTTCACCCGGAAGGCTCAGGCTGAAGCAGACACACAGGCTGCAACGGCACAGACAAAAGCAGTACATGACGCTGAAATAACAGCCGAAGGGATAGCAGAACAGGCCAGAAGGGAGGCTGAGAATATCCTGCAGCAGGCCAGAGCTGATGCCGATGCCATGCGGCAGAAGGCAGCCAGTGAAGCGCAGTCCGATGCAAAAGAAGCTGCGACTCAACGGGCACAGGCTGAGACCGAGCATTTGAGTGCCATCAGGTTGAAAAACGACGCCATGGCTCAAGCATCTGATATGATAAAAAAGGCCCGGACTGAAGCGGCAGAGTCGATCAGGAGGCTGACGACCCAGGCAGAAGCAGACATCGCTGTTATGCGTCAAAACGCTGAAGCTAAATCCGAAGCCATAACAGTCAATGCGCGGGCAAAAGCAACAGAAGAAGCAGCCGCCATCAGAGCGAAAGCTGAGATAGAGGCGGCCTCAATCAGGCGACGGGCCAAGGTAGATGCACTGGCTTCAACCATCAAAATGATGCATCAAACCAAAACACAAATGGCCAGCACAGCTACTGCTGATACAGCTAAAAAGTCCAAAGCCCCCCCTGCTATGAAACAGGCTGTGATGGCGGAGGCTGCAGGTTACGGGAAGCAGCTCGACATGCAGACGACATCTGCACAAAATAGTACTACTCCGGATACAGGTACCAGAACTGCTGAGGCCCATGCTGCAACAAAAACAACCACAGAAATTGAATCAGACGTAAAACTTGCCAGAGCATCCCCATCTGAATGGATTCACGATGGTTGGCAGTACAGTGAACAGCAGGATTATGAAGATGCTCTTGATGCCTGGCAACGCGGGCTCAACGACATGCCCGACACACAATTACTTGCTACACTTGGCGCATTCTCCATGCTTGATAATGCGATTGACCTTCTTCAACAGGTCGGGAACAATCAGAATGCATTTATTGTTCTATCCAACATGAACGGTCGGAATATCTATTATGTACTCTCCGCCCGAGAGGTACCTTCTGATATGCACGAACGCCAGATCAAACTGGCATCATTGAAAAAAGCCGCCGGCATTTCGGGGCTGCTGCTAGCCTGCGAAAGCGTGAAATTCAAATCCAGACAAACAGCAGCAAAACGCACGGCGCCCTATATGCTGACCGCCAGCGATCCCCCATCATTTACCATCAATCGATTTGATCTGAGCGGCAACAAACTGCTCTCTACCGATTTTATCCTGATCAACCTCAGAGCCTATTATGGCAACGGCAGAACCCAGTCTGACATCAAAAAGATCAAGCAGGATATCATTAATCTGTACCATATGTCCGGCTACTCCAGAGTAAAGGTGGACCTTGTTCAGCTGGCAAAGGATGAAAGCATCGCCATTCAAATTGATGAAAAACGGGGTGGAACCTGACCCTGCTCAGCACTTGCATATAGAATTGTTGGTCCCAAACTCTGGCGTCAGGCCTCACAAGCGACTCTTTGATCCTCATGCCGAGTTGCCAACCTGAGTAAAAACCGGAGGGTGGATATGTCCGACAAGCAAACATACGAAGGCGAAAATATCAGCGTCTGTTTCGATGCCACGCGCTGTATTCATGCCGGCAACTGCGTCAAAGGTCTGCCCGAAGTCTTTCGTAGCGGCGTGGAGGGGCCATGGATTCATCCGAATGCTGCCACGCCCGATGAGCTGGCGGCCCTGTGTGATACCTGCCCTTCGGGTGCATTAACATACAGGCGCAAAGATGGAGGTCCGGATGAAACCAAACCGGAGATCAACACGATCACCATCGAAGATGACGGCCCTTTGAGGGTGCATGCCGACTTCACGGTAAACGATGAACCTACAGGGGGCTACCGCGCCGTCCTGTGCCGCTGCGGCGCATCGAAAAACAAGCCATGGTGCGACGGAGCCCATGCGGATATCGGTTTTCAGGACAGTTGCACCCGACCTCCTGTCAGCGAACCATCCAGTCAGCCTGTCGGCTTGCCGTTGAACATCCAGACTTTCACCAATGGTCCCCTGCTACTCGAAGGGCCATGTGAAATACGCAATGCCCGGGGAGAGGCAGTAATATATACAGAGCGGACCGTGCTCTGCCGCTGCGGCGCATCGAAGAGCAAACCGTTTTGTGATGCCTCACACGCCGCTATCGGCTTCGAGGCAGAGTAGACTCACTCACCACAAAGAGCATGCTGCCATCACGACATGATACGTTTTGCAATCTGGCGCAGCTTCTCTATCGTATACGGTTTGGGCAGAAAATCATCCGGCTCACACTCCTGCTCCAGTACGGAGTCCGCATCATAACCGGAGGTCATCACCACGTGGATTTCAGGCCTGATCCGGCGCAACTGTTGCAGACACTCAGCACCGTCCATACCGGGCATCGTGACATCCAGCAACACCCAGTCGAACGACAACGGATCTCGACTGAATGTATTCAACGCCTCCTGTCCGCTACAAGCCGCCACAACCTGTAAACCAAGCTTCTCCAGCATACGAGTGCCGACCTGAATCACGCCGGGCTCATCATCAACCAGCAGCACCCTGCCTGCATATACCTCCGTTGCCTGCGCTGTTGAATCTCCGGAGAGGCTGTCCACCCCGGAATAACATGGTAGCCAGACATACATCGCGGTACCAGCCCCCTTCCGGCTGTCCACGACCATTCCTGCATCATGAGCATTAAGAATACCGATAATAGCGCTTAATCCCAGCCCGCGACCGGTAAACTTGGTGGTAAAGAAGGGATCGAAGATGCGTTCTGCAACCTCCTCATCCATGCCCGCCCCATCATCTTCAACAGCGAGTACAGTGTAGTCACCGGGTTGCAGGGCGGCTTTTCCTACAAAGTGGACATCCGCATGCTCGGACAAGTGCCTGTGACTGACCGTTATCCGGATATGCCCATGCCGCCCCGCCGGCATGGACTCTGCGGCATTGAGCGACAGATTGAGCAACACTTGGGATATCTGACTCCTGTCAGCGGAAACCGGTTTGGCCGCCGGATCAAACTCAACCTCGAGCGAGACCTCTTTCCCGACCGACACATCAATCAATCCGTGTAACTCTTCAATCAGGTCCTGCAGATTGAACTGCTCCGGCTTCATTAAGCCCTTGCCGGAGTATGCCAACATCTGACGGCACAGGTCAGCCGCCGTCCGGGTGGCTGTATCCATGGTATCCAGAGATTCCATGACGTCAGGCGACAGCCCCTCTTCCAGCTTCACCAGCTCAATACTCCCCTGTATAGCTGTCAGCAGGTTATTGAAGTCATGCGCAATACCGCCAGCCATCACCCCAAGCGACTCAAGACGCTGGCCATGCTGAATTTGCAGCAGCAGATCCTGCTGCTCGGTCTGAGCTTTCAACTGTGCAGTCACATCGATGGCGAATCCAACCAGGCCACTTGCCCTGCCGCCCGCACCAGGTAAACGAACCCGAATCACATCCAGCGTTCGGGTTACATGATCCGCACACGGAAGCTCCTCCCTCGAATAACAGAGGTTACCGCTATCCAGGCCATCCTGATCCAGCAGCCAGGTCTTGCAGCCTGGAAATATTGCAGACAACAGCTTGTCGTAGTCGCCATCACGGTAGGCATCGGATTCGGCAGCCGCACACCAGTTCACCCATGTACGATTCAGAAAGCGGATATGCCGATCATCATCAAGCATCCATATGCCGATCGGCGAGTAATCAAGAATCACCTGCAGGCGCTCCTGCTGCTCGGCCAGAGTCAGGTAAGACTCTTCCAGCTGGAGCTGCCTCAACTCCAGTTGAGCTTTATAGATATGGGCCAGAATCCAGTAAAAGATTACCGCAGAGATCAGACAGGCCAGTTGGCCAGCCGAGTAAGGGATGGACAGCCACCCTGCAGCATCTATTCCTGTCAGAACAACCAGTTCAGCAACAAAGAGTCCTACCCAGTATCTGGCCCGCGAGGCCGGTTGCACAAAATAGGCTACAAACGGATATCCGGCAGCCCAGTAAATACCTGTGGCATAGAGACTGTCCAGCAGCACCAGCGCCGAAAACAGAACCACAGCGGAGGACATCAGCATATTCTCTATGGCGCTCAAGCTGGCACCCCGGCGCACAAGCTGCCATGAAACCATCATCACCAGCGCAAGAGCAGCTTCTACATAAGAGAGGGCATAACAACACCCCATAAAAAAATGAATGATGGCAAACAGGGCCAGCGTGATGGCACTGGCCAGATGCACCCACTCCATCAGCTTGCGACGATTGGCAAACACTGATTCGGCTGATGACTGGGGAACTGGATTCATTGTCGGTTTATAGGGGAAAAGTTATACTTCGGCAACTAAACATAGCCAGCCCGACTGGCTTGCCAGAGCAGGGGTTCAGCGTAGTTTTCATGTTTACACCGGGTACGCATGGCAGAAATAACAACAACATCTGTAGAGCAGGAGAAACGGGATGCCGATTTATGAATTTCGCTGCAAGGCATGTGACCGTACCTTTGAAACGCTGGTTCGCAACAGCCGGGAACAAGTCGTTTGCAAGCATTGCGGCAGCTCTGAGTTGCAGAAAATGATCTCGGCACATGCCATCGGCAACGGTACGCCGGATACCGCCTGCGGCTCCCCCCCCTGCTCTCCGGCACCTGCCTGCGGCGGTGGCGGTTGCCCGGCCGGTTTCTCATGAGCAAAAAAATATCGCTGTTCGATCAGGTTGGCGGACTGCCAACACTGGATAGAGTGCACAAACGATTCTACGATAAAATGTATGCTCACCCCTGGTTAGGGAAATTTTTCGAAGGTCACGATCAGCAGGCGATTGAGTTGCGCCAGACCCAGTTTATGGGGGTCAAAATGGGTGGCGCCATGCGCTACCCCGGCATGGCCCTGGAGCTGGCTCATCGGCGCATGTATATCACCCTTGAACAGCTGGAGTTGCGCCAGTCCATACTGCGCGAATCATTAGAGGAGGAGCATGTGCCGGAGCCGCTGATCAAGCGCTGGCTGAAGATCGATGCCGCCTTCTGGGGGCACATCAAAAATGATTCTCTGGAAGAGTTTCAGCAGGTCGACCTTAAATACGAGCGACCTCTGATTGTACCGAACCCTGATGCATAGCAACCGGAACCATGAGGGTTCAACCCTGAATGAGGGCTTCAGCCGCAAGCTTGCTGCAAACATGCTATGAAAAACAAGACGCCTTTAGCCTTGTCGATTCCATTACCGGAGTGGTCCGGAGCTTTCATCTCCGGCGATACCTACAGATCTGCTGAATCACGCATGCAGTTGGCCATCACTCTTTCGCGCATGAATATCGAATCCGGCACTGGCGGTCCGTTCGGCGCGGCAGTGTTTGATATGGACACGCATGCACTGATCTCGGTCGGCATGAATCTGGTCGTGTCAGCCCACTGCTCAATGGCACACGCCGAAATGGTCGCCATCAGTTCCGCCCAGCAGAAACTGGGCAGTTTTGACCTCGGCTCAGGCACGGCGCGCTACGAGTTGGTCACCAGTTGTGAACCATGCGCCATGTGTTTCGGCGCCATCCCCTGGTCCGGCATCCGTCAACTGGTTTGCGGCGCCAGTGATGCAGATGCTCGCGCTGTCGGCTTTGATGAAGGGCCCAAAATGACCGACTGGAAAGCCGCTCTGGAAGCTCGCGGCATCAGCGTGAGAACCGATCTCTGCAGGCAGGAAGCGGCAGCCATCCTGCAGCGCTACGCACACGATAACGGAGCCATCTACAATGGCAGACAAGGTCAGATATAACGAAAAACAGTACACCGGCTTACATGATCATGGCTGATGGTGACGCTGCTTTCAACCGCAGCTTCATATGCATCCGGGCCACAATTTCAGATCATCACCACTGACAGTTCAGGCATAAAACCCAATGTGCAACATTGCCTGCTTAAACAGAGAGGTCGGTGAATCCACACCCTCTGTTCAGTCACCATAACCGAACCCATACACAGGCCGCATGCCCTCCCATATGCCGGTAACACGGTCGCAGCTGTTGATTCGTGCATTTCAATATTTATCCGTCATAATCGCCCTCTATGAACCGAGCCATGCCGATAATCATGTTGTTGCTGGCAGCACTGCTGCCGGCCTGCGCCACGCAGCAGAATCATTATGATCCGATTGAATCGACCAATCGCGTTACCGACCAGATCAACGACGGCATTGATCGCATCACGCTCAAACCGGCTGCACAGGGTTATACGGCCGTTGTACCCAAGCCGATGCGTACGGCTGTATCCAACTTTTTCGACAATGCCACCTATTTGAACACCGTTCTCAATGACTTCCTGCAAGGCAAGGGTGGTCAGGGATTTAGTGATTTTGGTCGCTTTCTGATCAACTCCACACTCGGCATCGGCGGTCTGGTGGATGTTGCCACCCAGATGGGCCTTGAGCGCCACGACGAGGACTTCGGGCAGACACTGGCTGTCTGGGGCGTCGGCAAGAGCGCTTATATCATCTATCCTCTGCTGGGACCGAACTCTCTGCGCAAAACACCGGACTTCGTTACAGCCACGGCTACCGACCCACTATTCTGGGCCGCATTTGTTCTGGCCCCTTACGTCACCATTCCGATAACTGTCGTCAAATATGTCGACAAACGCGCCCGCCTGCTGGAAGCATCGGATATGCGTGATGATCTGGCACTTGACCCTTATGTCTTCACCCGCGAGGCATGGCGGCAACATCGAGAATACCTGATTTATGATGGTCACCCGCCCGCCAAACCCGCAAACAAGGATGATGGATGGGATGATGTGGATTTCGACAGCGAGGCCAAGCCCGAACCCACGCCTGCCAAACCGGCAACCCGGATTTCTGCAGCAGCCCCCGCTGAAAAGCAGGCCGGCAATGTACCTGCTGAAACCCAACCACCACAAGAAGCACAAGCTAAATTGGCCGCCACAGACGTCAGCAACAGTCCGGCATATATCATCAACCTCTCATCACATCATAGCGAGGTTGAAGCTGCAGCCGAACAGGGACGCCTCTCCCGCCTTGGCATAAACACCGAGGTCTATACGGCATCAGTGCGCGACAACACCTGGTATCGCCTGCGCAGCACAAAGAAATTTTCATCTCTGGCAGATGCCCGCCAGGAGCTACAGCACCTGAAGGATGCATCCGGCCTGCAAGATGCCTGGCTGGAAGAGCGTAAATAAAGCTTAAAAACGCCCTGATAATCCCTGTCTTTTTACTGCTGGCCGCGCACATGACCCGGGAACTGGTGGAGTAGTTTCTCCTTTTATGCTGTCCACCTTAACCTGCTCTCAATAAGTCGCTTGATATGGCGTCGAATATCTGTTTTTGCATGTGAATGATCTGAGTGGACGTCACCAGATGTGGCGAATCTGTCTTATATGTTTCCTTTGCCAGAATGATGACACCATCCGCATCGTGCCACATAATAAAATATGACGACTCATTTCCGTTTGCCCGGTATTCCAGCTTTTTATCAATCACCCCGTACCTTTTCATAAGTTTGTCGTGATAACGCTGGTAGTCATTTGCCTGAATGACATGCAGGTTCATTCCGAACTTCTTATTGAAAAACAGGCTGTATCCAGCTCTCCCTTCATTCAGGACGGACATGCCTTTCAGCGCGCCGATTCCGTTCAAGACAGCCCCGCTTCTCCCTGTCAAAAGCATGGAGAACCCCTTTTCAAGCAAGACAAGCTGCCTTGGTGCAAGGTCTTGATAATAGCTTCCAAACATGGAATTGGCGCTGCTTAAATTTGGCGTAACATTGAGTACCCTGGCAACAGCTCCGACATCAGAGCCCCATGGAATCCCTCTGTAACCCGTTTCCTGACTTCCCGGACTCTTTGAGCAGCCAATAAAAAACATACATAGAAAAAATAGTAAGACGCTTTTTTTCAATGCAAATACCTCCGATGATATTTGACTGACAACCTGCAGGAAGTCCAAGTCGTGTGTTTCCTTCGGTCAACCCAAAATTGACGTGAGCCCGGGAGCCGTCGGACTCAGGATAGTAATAAATCGAGGACAGAATACTGGTCTTGCAGTGTGGTTTTTTGCGTCCGGACGAGTGACTTGTCAGCTGCTGATATCTTGATCACGATCAAGCACCCAGCACCTTGGATTGTTCGTAAACCCAATATGCTCGTAGTATGCGTTTGCCGCAGGGGCAGCAATCAGCATTAACTTGCACTTAGGGCCTAATTGTTCTTGTGTAATGATTTGAAGTTTCTTGCCGACGCCTTTTTTCTGATAATGTTTATGCACTGCCAAATCAGAAAGATAACATGCGTAGCTAAAATCAGTTATTGAGCGTGCAATACCTATCATTTTTTCGTCATCCCACGCTGTTACGACGAAATTGCTATTGCTCACCATTCCTTCCATACACTCTCGGTCGTCAATTGGACGACGTTCGCCAAGCGTTGATTCATTGAGTAATTCAATGAATTGGTCAACTGATATCATAGTGTTTATTTTGTACTTGATGCTCATGACTTCCTATAAACTGACCGGGTCAGAATTGACTGTTTGACACGATAACAAGGGCAGAAAACGCGAAAACGATAGTAAATAGACAGCCCCCACTTCCGTGTCGCCCCGGTCGTAACTGCGGCGACAGATCGCCTATACTCTGCTGGCGCGATGCCTGAGCAGGTGATCTGCCAATACCAGAGCCAGCTGGGCTTCGGCAATCGGCACGGCACGAATACCTACACAGGGATCATGGCGTCCCTTGGTTATAATCTCGGTTTCATCGCCGTGGATATCCACAGTCGGCCTCGGCTTCAGAATCGATGAGGTCGGTTTGAGAGCCATGCGCGCACGTACGGTATCTCCATTGGAAATGCCGCCGAGAATGCCGCCGGCATGATTGCTGGTAAATCCGTTGGCACGCATCGCATCGCCAAATTGCGAGCCACGGGCTTCAATACAGGCAAAACCGTCACCGATCTCCACAGCCTTGACGGCCGGAATATTCATCAGTGATTTGGCAATATCGGCATCCAGCCGGTCGAATACCGGCTCACCAAGACCCGGAATCATGCCATGCGCTTCCACCGTTACCGCAGCACCAATCGAATCGCCCTCTTTACGCAGACCATCCATGAACGTAGCCATGGCGGCAGCCGCTTCGGCATCCGGACAGAAGAACGGATTGTTGGCGATTTCGTTCACATCGAATCGGGCAGGATCGGCCCTCACCGGCCCGATCTGATCAACCCAGCCGATCACGCTGATGCCGCTTTCGGCCAGCAGTTTCTTCGCTACGGCACCGGCCGCCACACGCATCGCTGTTTCACGCGCGGAAGAGCGACCGCCGCCGCGGTAATCGCGTCGGCCATATTTCTCATAATAGGTGAAATCGGCGTGGCCGGGGCGGAACTTGTCCATGATGTCGGAGTAGTCCTTGCTGCGCTGATCGGTATTGCGGATCAACAGCCCGATCGGGCAACCGGTAGTCACCCCTTCAAACACACCGGAGAGGATCTCTACTTCATCCGATTCGCGTCGCTGGGTCGTGTATTTCGACTGACCGGGCTTGCGCCGGTCCAGATCCGGCTGAATATCGGCCTCGCTTAACGGGAGCCCGGCCGGACAGCCGTCGACAATAGCCACCAGTGCCGCGCCGTGCGATTCACCTGCTGTTGTAACGCGGAATATCTGACCGCTGCTTGAACCTGACACCGTTTATTCCGGAAAGCCCGGATCACCGGCCCCGACATGGAACCCGGCATCGACATAATGCAACTCGCCGCTAACGCCGGAAGACATATCCGAGAGCAGGTAAACACAAGTATTACCCACCTCATCCTGAGTGACATTGCGTCCCAGCATCGAACCTCTGGCGCTCTTCTCCATCAACTTGCGGAAATCACCGACGGCAGAGGCTGCCAGTGTACGAATCGGCCCGGCTGACACGGAGTTCACGCGAATACCGTCCTTGCCGAGATCCTGAGCCAGATAGCGGGTCGAGGCTTCCAGCGCAGCCTTGGCTACCCCCATGACATTGTAACCGGGAACCGCACGCTCAGCACCCAGATAACTCATGGTGATCATGCTGCCACCGGCTTTCATCATCGGCGCGGCACGCTGGGCACAGGCAATAAATGAGTAGGCTGAAACATCCAGCGCCAGGTGAAAATCTTCACGTGTTGTGGTCACAAAACGATTCTGCAACGCGTCCTTGTTCGCATAGGCTATCGAATGCACGATAAAGTCCAGTTCGCCCCACTGCTCTTTCACCTGTGTAAAAAATGCATCGATACTGGCTTCATCAGAGACATTCATCGGCGCAATAATCTCTGCCCCCACACTCTCGGCCAGCGGACGAACCCGCTTCTCCATCTGCTCACCAAGGAAGTTAAACCCAAGGATTGCACCTTCGCGCTTTGCCGCCTGAGCAACGCCCCAGGCTATCGATTTATTGTTGGCCACACCGAGGATCAGACCTTTTTTACCGTCAAGAATTCCCACTGCATACTCCCAGTATTCATTATAATTGCTGCAAAGAATAAATTATTGCTGCAAAGAATATCAGCCGCGCTGCAAAAGCGCACCTAAATGCCGTTTCAGATCCCGTCTGCGCCAGGATGCCCCTGCCCCGTAAGCCTGCATTTCCCACTGATGCACAAACTGCGACCAGCGCTCGGGGCTAATGCCATCCGGCACCGGCAACGTCCTGAGCGGCTGATGCGGCAGGCGACACACGCCCCGCTGTTTCAGCCAGCGATCAAGCAGCGGCCAGAGCCTGCCATGCTCTAGTAGGGCAAGCTGCAGCCGTTTCAGAGCGCCACGATAACAGATCCATATCAGCGAAACAGCAAGCGTCCCCCCCAGCAACCAGGGCACCAACCTCTTGAGCCACTGCCATAATTGATCGACCAGCCCCAGCCTGTCGACGGCGCTAAATTCCAGCACATAACGATACCATGACAATTTTGCCATCTCCCATAGCTGATCAGCTGCAGGGAAACGCAGGTAGGAGAGCTGCCAGCGTGCCGACGGCGTGGCATCCATACGCTGCCACTGCCCGTCCAGCCAGACCTCAGCCCAACTGTGCGCATGCAGTTGCCTGAGTAACAGGAAACCACCGGCGTCATTCCATTCTCCCCTATAGTAGCCATTTATCACCCGTGACGGCAGGCCCAACTCACGCGCCGCCAGCGCTAGCGTTGTTGCATACAACTCACAGTGGCCGCGCTTGTTCTGCAGGAAAGAGAGCAACGGATGGGCGCTATCAACCGTCGCATTCAGATCATAGCGCCAGCTCTTCAACTCGGCAGCGATGCGAGCCAGCCTGTCAGCGGCAGCTCCAGTTCCACCCACGCGCTGCACCCACTGTTTTAATTGTACCGGGATATGGGAGGTATCGCTCTCCAGCCGCCGCGGCGGCCGCATCGGCAGGCTCCGGGTGTGCGACTTTCCTATATCCATCAATAATCGCAATCGGCGTTGAGGCGCCCTGACAAAGGTAATGGCACCGGTATCATCAACGCGCACGCTCTCCGGCAAATCCTTAAGCTCCAGCAAACCATCCGGCCAGAGGATATAACCGTGATCACTGGCCTCCCGGTACACCGCGACAGAGATGCCGTCGCCCGCTGAGAGTTTGATATCGCCCGCCTGCTGGCGGAATCGGATTCCTCCGCCCTTCTGCCAACCTTTGCCGGTAAATTGTGACAGGGTCGCGCCCCGCCAGTAGCGGTTCGCAATCAGACGCCGAAACTGCTTCTGTGTATGCAGACTGTGCCCTGCAGCCTCAATGCGCATGACCACACGCGTATCCAGCTTGCGGGCAAAATCGCCGAGCTGCACCGAGTCGGAAAAGCCGCTGGTCTCCATGCGCGGCTGCATGGGTGACATCAGGCTGTGAAACTCAAAACGGGGCATGGCCACAAACAGTGCTACAGCAAGTGCAACAACCAGCAGCACCGCAGGAATATCCTGCCTGGCCGGTGCAGCAGGCAGATCACCGCCCGGCCAACCCAGCCCATAGAGGCAGGCTGAAGCTCGCCAGAGAAACCACGCCATTGCCAGCAGAGGCAGCGCATAAAACATTGTATCGGTCAGTACCGCAGCCGCGAGCAGCAGGAACAGCCCCACCAGCATACGATGCAGATGATTACGCGCAGTTGCGGCCTCCACCACAACAGCAAAAGCCAGAATCAGCATAAAATCGGTAAAGGCAATCACCAGCGCACGGCCGAGCAGTACTTCCACAACTACCCAGATAAACCCGGCCCAACCGACCAGACTGGCCTGCATCTCGGTAAGAGCGAGCGACGGCCCCCGCCATAACCTGAGCAGCGCCGCACACACAGGCAGGCTCCAGTAGAGCGGATTGACAAAATCAGACAGGGCCAGCGAAACGACACCGCACAGCAGCACGGCCAGCGTCAGCCGCTCTACACGCAGCTCCCGCAACTCGGTTACACCGCGGGCCACCTTAGTCCGCCTCGACCAGACTCAACAGCAGACCATCACTGCCGGCAGGCGGCTGTTGTGCGGGTGTTGCACCGGCAATCGTTCTTAATGCCAACTGATACTGCGCCGCATCAGCCAGATCAAAATAATCCTCGCCGATGATCAGCTCAGCCGGTTGCCCGCTGCCCGGTATATCGCATTCTCCTCCATGCTGTTTGACCCAGAACCACACCTGTCCGATCAACTGCTCGAAAGCACTTACCTGCATGCCGGGTGGCAGGCGCAGATCCACGCGCAGGCGCGCTTTGACCTGCCTCTCATCTGCCGCAGAAAATCGTTTAACCGCCCATGAAAGCGGCTCGCCCTGCGCCCTGCGCCAGTGAATGCGGCTGGGGCTATCGCCCGCCACATAGGCGCGCAAATCGTGCCACTCGTCACCGGAGAAACCGCCTGCCTCATCACCGCTGCCATCTGCCTGCAACCAGGCAACGGGAACAGGCAACACCAACACTTCGATGGCAACCGATCGCCTGCAGCCGAGCACAAATAGCCCCAGCGGTGCAGCGCTGCTCAGTAACATCTCCCGAGCAACAAACAGGCCGCGCCGATCCGGTCTCAATCTGGCATCCCAGCGCAGTTCATGACCGTGACAACGGGCACTCAGGTGCAGCAGCTCGCCACCGACAGCGCAAGTCACCGCCACCACGCCGGAACATACAACAGGAGTCGGAAGCGGGATGGTTTGATGCAGCACCCTTGTTTCGCCGGCCTGCAGCACAGGCAGCACCGGCATTGGTAGCCGGCGCAACAAATTCGCCCCCTGCAGCAGGGCTGCCAGCATCAACGACAACAGCATCGCGCCGCACAGGTAGAGCAGGTTATTGCCCGAATAGAATGCCGCCGCCCATATACCCGACAAGCCGGCAACAAAGATGATGCCCGGACGCGTAAAACCCAGCCGCCAGCGCGGTGTAAGCGGCAGATGCATACGCACAACCCTGTCGAGCAAACCCAGCAGCCATGCCGGCAGCTTCAGATCGGCCGGATCATACGCCATGAAATCCGCCCGCTTGCAGAAATCCTGTCTGCAAACGCTCAGACATCAGGCCGGCACAGGCACATGATCCAGTAGCGCCAACAGCGTTTGCTCCACATCACCGGCGGCACTCACGCGGTGGGCCAGACAGGGTAACCAGACGGCCTGCACATCGGCAGCCGTGACATAATCCGCACCGTCGAGCCATGCGTGTGCACGCGCGGCCTGCAACAGGTCACGACCTGCCCGTGGTGATATACCATGCTGTAACCACTCGCCGTTGCGACTGATCGCCAGCAACTCCAACACATAATCGAGCAGCAGGTCACTCACCGTCATTGAGGCCAGTTGTGCCCGCACAGCCAACACATCCTCCCATGTCGCCACCGGCTTCAAGCCCGGCAGCCGGGCCTGTCCAACTGCGCCCAGTAACACCTCGCGTTCGGCCAGCCGATCCGGGTAACCGATAGAAATACGCATAAAAAAGCGATCCAGTTGCGATTCCGGTAGTGGAAACGTGCCCCTGTGTTCACTCGGGTTCTGCGTGGCAATGACAAAAAACGGCTCCGGCAGCCGCCTTGTCTCCCGCTCAATACTGACCTGCCCTTCCGCCATCGCTTCAAGCAATGCCGACTGTGCCTTGGGCGTTGCGCGATTAATTTCATCTGCCAGCACAATATGGTGAAAAATCACACCCGGGTGAAAGACAAAGTGCCTCTCCGCCGGATCAAAAATCTCCACCCCGACAATATCGGCAGGCAACATATCGGCAGTAAACTGGATACGCCCGAAGGAGCTGTCGAGACTCGATGCCAGCGCATGTGCCAGTGTCGTTTTACCCACGCCGGGCACATCCTCAACTAACAGGTGGCCACCGGAGAGCAGCGTTATCATCAGCTGCCTGATAGCGGTCTCCTTGCCGGCCAGAATGCCGGCCAGTTGCTCTCTGAGCTCATCCATCACCTGATATGCATGATTCATCCTCTTGCCTCCACACGACCCGACTCGATTGCTTCCATTTCAGCATCGGAAAAACCAAAGTGGTGGCCGATTTCATGAATCAGCACATCCGCAATACAATCTCCGATACACTCACCCGTTTGCCTGCACATCGATAAAATCGGTTCCCGATACAAACGAATCATCTCAGGCAGGCTACCAGCTGCGCCACTCTCCCGTACGGTCAACGGCACCCCTTCGTAGAGCCCGAGCAGATCATAGGCGGAGCTCAGCTGCATTTTGCGTAGCACTTCGCTATCAGCATAATCCTCCACTACAATCACCACATTCTCCATGGCAAGCAAAAACGGCTCCGGCAGTGTATTGAGCGCCTCCTGAGCCAGACTTTGAAATTGATCAGTATCCATGTTGGTCGATCCTGTTTTTATATTCGGATCAGGGACTGCATGCCCGACCTGAAATCCGGATATTTCAGCTCCGTCAGTAATTCACGATGCAGTAACCGGTTTGAAATCCGTTTGTTATCACGGAAAAAATCGAGCATGGCCGGCGACAACTGCGCCTCACCCTCGGCTTCAGTCAGAATCTCCGGTAGTGGCGTACCAATCATCCGCGCCACCTCGCACACGTAATCGGCATGCGGCAACGGCATGTCATCAGCCAGATTGACGATACGCCCGTCTCCGGGAGACCGCATCGCACTGATCACGGCTGCAACGATATCATCGACATGAATGCGGCTGGAGTAATGCGCTGGGTTCCACCTCACGGCCTTGTAACCGCCCGCTTTCAGTCGCCCGAGAATATTGCGTTCCGGCCCGTAAATGCCGGCAAGCCTGAATACCTCGGCAGGCAAACCTGAACTCAGCCAGGCCTGTTCAGCACGCAACCGCTCAAGCCCTCGCGCACTGCCCGGCCGACACACAAACGACTCATCCACCCATGCGCCGCCGGCATCACCATATACGCCGGTGGTAGAGAGATAGCCCGCCCAGCGAACACCTGTCAAACGGCCGGCCAGCTCCGGCAACCAGAGAGGCTGCCCTGCACGCATGCCCGATTCATCCCGCTCCAGTGGAATGGAATCCAGCACCAGATCCATGGAAGCCAACAGCGCCTCCGGCAACGCCAGAGGCGAGGCAGCTACAACAGCCTCCATCCCCTGAGCGCTCAGCGCTGCTTCACGCCGCTCATCACGCGTTGTTCCGATCACCCGCATGCCCAGACTCAGGCATGCGGCGGCCACCCGTTCTCCGACATAGCCGCAACCGAGAATCAGTATGCTCTCTGTATCTCTGCTCATCGCTTTAGACTAGCCGGCATGGCAAAAACAGCAATCCGGGTTACCTGACTTGCGCTATAATACGTGCCGGCACGTTCATCTTCCTGCTGATCTGAAGGCGTGATGAATGGCATGACACAGATAAAATACGGGTATAGCATGTACGCAGATTCACTGCATATGAGGCACACACCATGAAAATCACTTCAGGCATCAAAAAAACCGTTGCAACAATTGACGAGCATCACACAGTACTGGAAGCCGCCAAGCTGATGACGGAGAACTACATCGGCTCAGTGGTCATCACCAGCCACTCCCGCATTGTCGGTATATTCACCGAACGCGAGTTGATGATGCGGGTCGTCGGCAAGGATCGGAATCCCGACACAGTCAAGATCAAGGATGTAATGCACACCGATCACCTGAAGATAAGCTCTGATGCCAGCTGCGAAGAGGCGCTGCACATCATGGAGACAAAACGATGTCGCCACTTGCTGGTGTTCGATGGTGATGAGTTTATCGGGCTGATCTCGCTGCGGGATATTATTGTACTGACCCTGCAGGAGAAGGATGACCTGATCACCCAGCTCGAGGGATATATCGCCGCCACCTAGGGCCCCTCTACACTGCTATTCATCTGTTTTTAACCGGCATTGCAACAGTATCTGTAGATTACCTTTTTCCGTCATGGATGATGGTCGAAGTTAATGAACGTACAGGAGTGCGCCTGTCGATTAATGCCGCAAAGGTTTAACAAATATGCAACACACACATCACATAACTTTTTTTACCGTGGCTCCGGAGCATCGGCATGCATGAAATGTCCTTGTGCGAAGGCGTGGTGCAGTTGATCGAAGATCAGGCCGCGATGCAGCAGTTCACCCGGGTGAAAACCGTCTGGCTGGAAATCGGGGCACTGGCCGGCGTTGAAACTGAGGCCATGCATTTTAGCTTTGATGCCGTTGCCAAAGGCACGCTGGCCGATGGCGCCCGATTGGAAATTATCGATATTGCGGGCCGGGCCATCTGCCCCGCCTGCGAGCGTCAGGTAGAGTTGTTCGCACGTTTTGACGGCTGCCCTGAATGCGGTCACTACCCGCTGGAGTTGATTGCCGGAGATGAAATGCGGATCAAGGAACTGGAGGTTCAATAATGTGCACGACATGCGGTTGCGCTGAGGGCGATACAAAAATCGAGGGCCATACCCATGAACACGGTCATGACCATCATCACCACCACCATCATGACCATGCAGAGCACGGGCACAACGCCTCGCATGCGCCGGGGCTGAGTCACTCCCGCATCCTGCGTATCGAGCAGGATATTCTGAGCAAGAACAATGCATATGCAGCAGAGAACAGACGTCAGTTCAGTCGCCGCGGCATGCTGGTACTGAATCTGGTATCCAGCCCCGGTTCCGGCAAGACCACCCTGCTCACCCGCACGCTGACCGATCTGAAAGATGATTTGCCTATGGCCGTGATCGAGGGTGACCAGCAGACCCTGCTCGATGCCGAGCGCATCCGCGCCACCGGCGCCAGCGCAATCCAGATCAACACCGGCAAAGGGTGCCATCTGGATGCCCACATGGTCGGCCATGCACTGGAGGGTTTGCAAACCGAGGATAAGAGCGTGCTGTTTATCGAAAACGTCGGCAACCTGGTCTGCCCCGCCTCATTCGATCTTGGTGAAGCGCACAAGGTGGTCATTCTTTCTGTCACCGAAGGCGAGGATAAGCCGCTTAAATATCCCGATATGTTCCATGCGGCAGACCTGATGCTGCTCAACAAAACAGATCTGCTTCCACACCTGCAGTTCGATGTGGATCAGTGTATTGCATATGCACAACGGGTTAATCCCGGCATCAAGGTGCTACAGCTCTCCGCAACAACAGGCGAGGGTATGGCACAGTGGTACCAGTGGCTGCAGGCAACGCGCGCTGTCACGCTGATCGGCAATACTGAAACAGCAGTTGGGGCATAAAACCTATGTGTCTTGCAGTTCCGGCCAGGGTCGAATCCCTTAATCCCGCCGCATCAACGGCCATGATCGATCTCGACGGCATCCGCAAGGAGGTCTCCACGCAGCTACTCGATGAGGTCGCTGTAGGCGACTACGTACTGGTGCATGTCGGCTTCGCTCTTGAGCGCATTGATGCCGTGGAAGCGGCAAAAACGCTGGCCCTGTTTGCTGAATTGCGCGCTCAGGATGCAGAGGGATGAAATACGTCGATGAGTTTCGGAATGGTGATACAGCCAGCGCGCTGGCCCGACTTATCCGGGCAGAGGTAAAGCCCGGGAGAAACTACCGCCTGATGGAGTTTTGCGGCGGCCATACCCATGCGATCTTCCGCTTCGGCGTGAATGACCTGATGCCTGAAAATGTCCGTTTCATTCACGGCCCCGGCTGCCCTGTTTGTGTACTGCCGGCCGGCCGTATTGAGTCGGCAATCAGACTGGCCGAAGAGGAGCGTGTAATTCTCTGCACCTATGCCGATCTGATGCGCGTGCCGGCAGGCAGCCGCGACAGCCTGCACAAGGCAAAAGCACGCGGTGCCGATATCCGCATGATCTACTCGGCCACCGATGTGCTCGCCATCGCACAGGCCAACCCCGAACGTCAGGTGGTCTTTTTTGCCATCGGTTTTGAAACCACCACGCCGCCGACTGCAGCCGTGCTGAAAATAGCCAAAGCAATGCAACTGAATAACTTCACCGTATTCTGCAATCATGTCCAAACACCGCCTGCGATGATGCATATCCTCTCTGCGGGCGAAGCCGGGATCGACGGCATCCTGGGGCCCTCGCATGTTAGTGCAATTATCGGCAGCCGCGCATATGCCGACTGCTGCGATAAATACCGGGTACCGCTGGTGATTGCCGGTTTTGAACCGGTCGATGTCATCCAATCGGTACTGATGCTGGTGCGACAGATCAATGCCGGAGAGGCAGAAGTGGAGAACCAGTATACCCGCGCAGTCAGCCAAACCGGCAATCAAAAGGCACAGGCGCTGATGCAAGAAGTGTTTGAGCAGCGTCCGATGTTTGAATGGCGCGGACTGGGCTCACTGCCTGAGAGCGCCGTGCAAATCAGAAGCGAATACGCAGCCTTTGATGCCGAGAAACGATTTAACATGAAAGAGATTGCCACCGCCGATATCAAAGGGTGCATCTGCCCGGCCGTCCTGCGCGGCGTCAACAATCCGGATGAGTGCAAACTCTTCGGCACCGCCTGCACCCCCGAAGATCCGAAGGGAGCCTGCATGGTCTCCTCCGAAGGGGCGTGCGCCGCCTACTACAGCTACGGCAGATACCGTGAAACAACGGGCACAACATGAGCAGACTGGATATTAAACACGGCATCATTGAGATGGGTCACGGCAGCGGCGGCAGGGCATCCGCCACGCTGATCGAGGAGCTGTTTATCCGTCACTTCGATAACAGCCTGCTGAGTCAGGGTAACGATCAGGCGGCCTTTAACGTGCCTGCCGGACGCATGGTGATCAGCACCGATGCCCATGTCATTACGCCCCTCTTCTTCCCCGGCGGCGATATCGGATCGCTTTCGGTACACGGCACCATCAATGATGTAGCCATGAGCGGCGCTTCTCCCCTCTATCTCGCCGCCAGCTTTATCATCGAAGAGGGTTTTCCGCTCGCAGATCTCGAAGCCATTGTCATCAGCATGGCCCGCGCCAGTAAAGCCGCCGGTGTGCCGGTTGTCACCGGTGATACCAAGGTGGTTGAGCGGGGCAAGGGTGACGGCGTGTTTATTACCACGACCGGCATCGGCATCGTGCCCGCCGATGTTGATATTTCAGGGGATCGAGCCAGAGCGGGCGATCTGATCATTGTTAGCGGCTCAATTGGTGATCACGGCATTGCCATCCTCTCCAGCCGCGAAGGGCTCGAGTTCGGCACCGCCATGGAATCCGATTCCGCCGCCCTGCATACGCTGGTGGCGGCGATGGTTGCAGACGTACCCGGCATACGCTGCCTGCGCGATCCGACCCGCGGAGGGCTGGCCACCACACTCAATGAGCTGGCCCGCCAATCCGGCGTGGGCATGCGTATCAAGGAGACGGCGATCCCGGTCAAGGCCGAGGTCAAAGGCGCGTGCGAGCTGCTGGGGCTTGATCCACTCTATATCGCCAACGAGGGCAAGCTGGTCTGCATCGTGGCTCCCGAAGATGCAGAGCGCTTGCTCACTATCATGCAAAAACATCCGCTGGCGCAAAACGCCGCCATCATCGGCACGGTTTGTACGGATGCACAACAGATGGTGGTGATGGCGACCGCCTTCGGCGGCAAACGCGTTGTCGACTGGCTGGCCGGCGAACAGCTGCCGAGAATCTGTTGATATGGGGTCGCCCTTGACGATAAGCGTTGCACTACCTGCAGGTTTTGAGGCGGCAGCAGAGACGCTGGCACTGGGCGGAGAACTCAAAAGCAGCATCTGTCTGATTCGCCATGGCACGGCCGGGCTGAGCGTGGCGATCGGTGATCTGGAGCAGGAAGATATCTACCGCCACTTCCTTGCATCGGCAGAGAGTGTTCTGACCGCCTGCAAAGCGGAGCAGATCGCGATTGACCGCCATCCCGATTATCTGTCGACAAAATACGGGCAGCAACTGGCTGACGAATTGAGCCTGCCTCTGCAGCAGGTTCAGCACCACCACGCCCATATCGCCGCAGTCATGGCCGACAACAATCTGCCGCTGGATTGCAAATCGGTGCTCGGCATCGCGCTGGATGGCCTGGGTTTTGGCGAGGACGGTACCATCTGGGGCGGCGAATTCCTGCTGGCCGATTACCGTGGCTTTCAAAGAGTCGGCCGCTTCCAGCCTGTTGCCATGCCGGGCGGAGCTGCCGCCATTCATGAGCCGTGGCGCAATACGCTGGCCCACCTGTTACCACTGTGGGATACGGTGAGCACAACATTTTCCGACACCGATATCATCCGCTTCCTGAACAACAAGCCGGTGGCCATGATGCACTCCATGCTGGCATCGGGACTGAATGCGCCGCTCGCCTCCTCCTGCGGCCGTCTGTTTGATGCCGTAGCTGCCGCAGTCGGCCTCTATCGCGACAGGGTCGACTGTGAGGCACAGGCGGCAATTGCGCTGGAGCAGGCTGCAAGCACATGCTTTGACCGTGAGACTGCTCGCTACAACTATCAGACAAGCGACGAAAACGGCTGCCTGCAACTAAACTGGCGGCCGATGTGGCTGGAGCTGCTGGGCGACATACAGAACGGAACCGATACCGGTGTGATCGCGGCACGCTTCCACCGCACCATCATCGATGCCCTGCATGTCACAGCCGTGTCACTGTGCCGCACACACCGGGTCGATACCATTGCCCTCTCCGGCGGTGTGTTCCAGAACCGGCTGATCAGCACCCACCTGCCACAAGCACTGCAACAGGATGGCCTTAGTGTGCTACAACATCATCAGGTTCCCGCCCACGACGGTGGCATCTGCCTCGGTCAGGCGGTTGTTGCTGCGGCAATCCGGTTAAAGGAGAAGGTCGCATGATCGAGGTTCTGCTGATGGGTTTCCTGCTCGGCATGCGCCACGCCATGGAGTCAGACCATGTTGCGGCCGTGGCTTCACTGGTGACAAAATCGCCGTCGATGCGCGAATCCATTCGCCTGGGCTCTGTCTGGGGGATGGGCCATACGCTCACACTGTTTGCCTTCGGCTCGGCAGTGATGTTACTCGACCAGATGATTCCCGAACACATGGCCCTGATGCTTGAATTTACTGTCGGCATCATGCTGGTCGCACTCGGTATTGATGTGATGCGGCGTTTTATACAGGAGCGCATGCATATCCATGTCCACCGCCATGCCGACGGCTCACGTCATATCCATTTTCATAGCCATGCCGATAAAGCCCTGCATGCAGACAACTCCCATGAGCACCTCCATGCCGGGCGTTTTCCGATGCGGGCCTTGCTGGTCGGCATTATGCACGGCATGGCCGGCTCCGCCGCGTTGATCGTCCTGACACTGCAATCCGTCCACTCCTTCGCCACAGGCATGATCTATATCGCCCTGTTCGGTGCGGGCTCTATTGCCGGCATGGCAGCTCTGTCGGCGGTCATCATGTTACCGCTGCAACAGTCGGCTAACCGCTTCTCCGCACTGCACCACTACCTGCAACTGGGCATCGGAAGTGCAACGCTATGTCTTGGCATCAGCATCATGTATGACATCGCCAAAAGCAGTCAGTTTATATGACCCGAAAACCTCTTCACATAAAAAGAAAAGTGCTTATTACACCTTTTTATTATGGTTATACTGTTATACAATGTCGCAGCACTATAGGAGTCTTCCATGGACACAAATAACGGGTCGGACACGAAGCCCGGCTCCCTGACCAGGCAAAACGATCACCTGCTGCACCGTTTGTACGATTTGCAGCAACAATTTCACCATATCCCTCAGCAATCCATTATCAATCTGGCAACGGAACTGAAGCTGCCGATCAGCCAGATCGAAGGTGTCGTTGATTTTTATTCATTCTTTCACCGCTCGCCGCGCGGGCGCTACGACATCCTGTTCAGCAACTGCACCAGCTGCGGTGATCTGGCCATGATGCAGCAGTTATGCGAAAAGCTGAATGTCTCCCCCGGCAACACACGTGCGGATGGCTCGGTCAGCATTGATGCCACCTCCTGCATCGGCATGTGCGATCAGGGGCCTGCACTGCTGGTCAACGGTCGCACGATAACGCAGCTGAGCGCACAGCGGCTTGAGATGATTGCCAGCCATGTAGAGGCCGCCACCCCACTCGATCAGTGGCCGGCCGAATGGTTCCGCGTGCAGGATAATGTGCGCAAGAACGGCCTGTTACTGGGCACCGCCTTCGATACAGGTAGCGCATTGTCCGCCGCCATTAACATGGAGCCGGAAGCCCTGCTGGCAGAGATCACCAAATCTGGTCTGCGCGGTCGTGGCGGTGCAGGCTTCGGCACCGGCATGAAATGGAAGTTCTGTCGTGAGGCAAAAGGTGATGCCCATTATGTCATCTGTAATGCCGATGAGGGCGAGCCCGGCACATTCAAGGATCGTATTCTGCTGACCAGCCATGCCCATGCAGTATTCGAGGGCATGACCCTGTGCGGCTATGTCATCGGCGCACAAAAGGGGTATCTCTACCTGCGTGCTGAATATCGTTACCTGTTGCCTGAACTGTACGCCGTACTGAGCAGGCGGCAGCAGGCCGGCCTGCTGGGAGCAGGCATTCTCGGCCAGACGGGATTCGACTTCGACATCGACATTATTGTCGGCGCCGGCGCCTATATCTGTGGTGAGGAATCATCACTGATTGAATCGATGGAGCAGAAGCGCGGCATTCCGCGTGTGCGTCCACCCTTTCCGGTCACCAGCGGCTTTCTCGGCCAGCCTACAGTCGTCAACAATGTTGAAACACTGGCTGCGGCCGCACAGATCGCTATCCATGGCAGTGAATGGTTCAACACCCAGGGTTCTGACAAGTCCGACGGCACCAAAATCCTCAGTGTCAGCGGAGATTGCACCACACCCGGCATATATGAATATCCATTCGGCGTCAGCATCCAGAAGATTCTTGATGACTGCGGTGCCGAAAATGTACAGGCCATCCAGGTCGGCGGACCATCCGGCACACTGATCGGCCCGGATGAGTTCGAGCGCAAACTGGGTTTCGAGGATCTGGCGACAGGCGGCTCCTTCATGATTTTCGGGGCAGAGCGCGACCTGCTCGCCGTGATCAGCAATTTTGCCCACTTCTTTGCGCACGAAAGCTGCGGTTTCTGCACCCCGTGTCGGGTGGGCACATCGTTGCTGAAAAACGGGCTGGACAAGATCGTCAGCGGTCACGGCACGCGCTATGACATGGATGAGATGTACCGTATGGCGACACTGGTCAAACGCCGCTCGCACTGCGGCCTGGGACAGACTGCAGCCAACCCTGTTCTCGATGCACTACAGCGTTTTCCGAAGCTGTTCGAAGAGCGACTGCTGCACAGTGAATATGCACCACACTTTGATCTGGATGCATCGCTCGAAGAGGCGCGCCGGATCACACATCGGGATGACGCGGAGGCACATCTGTCATGAGTGAACCAACCAACAAAACCATCACCATCGACGGGCGCGAAATTCCTTTCGAAGAGGGACAGACGATTATGGATGCGGCACTGGCTGCCGATATCTATATCCCTCACCTCTGCCATCGTCCGGGGCTTTCGCCACATGGCAGCTGCAAGCTCTGCACGGTTGAAGTCAACGGACGCAGCGCCTCTGCCTGCACACTGCCTGCCTCATCCGGTCAGGAGATCAGCAACAACACCGACGCTCTGAATGAGGTCCGCAAAACCATCACCCAGATGCTGTTTGTCGAAGGCAATCATTTTTGCCCCTCCTGCGAGAAAACAGGTAACTGCACACTGCAGGCCGTGGCTTATCATCTGGATATGCTCGACGGTCATTTCCCGCAGTTTTACCCGCGCCGCGAGGTGGATGCATCGCATCCCGGCATTATGCTCGACCGTGACCGCTGTATTCTGTGTGAGCTGTGCGTGCGCGCCAGCCGCGAGGTCGATGGCAAGGATGTTTTCGCCATCACCGGACGCGGTACTGACGCCCGTCTGATCGTCAACTCGGAATCGGGAAAACTCGTCGACACTAATATCACCACCGACGATCTGGCAGCGCATATATGCCCGGTAGGCGCTATTCTGATCAAGGAAGAGGGCTACGAGGTGCCGATCGGGCGCCGCACATTTGATCTGCACATGGTTGGAGAGCCCGGTCTTGAACCGGTCATTCTACGTAAAGGACAGCATTCCGATGAGCACTAAAATCCGCGTCGCCACAACTTCACTGGCAGGCTGCTTCGGCTGCCACATGTCCCTCCTCGATATCGACGAGCGCATTGTTGAACTGCTCGATCATGTCGAGTTCAACCGCTCCCCCATCACCGATATCAAGCACTGTGGCCCGTGCGATATCGGCCTGATTGAGGGCGGTTTGTGCAATGCCGATAATGTGCATGTGCTCAAGGAGTTCCGCGAGAACTGCAAAATCATCATCGCCGTCGGGGCATGCGCTATCAATGGCGGCGTGCCGGCCATGCGTAATCACTTTACACTCAAAGAGTGTCTGGAAGAGGCTTATCTGGATGGCATCGGCGTGGAAAACCCGATGATACCGAATGATGTCGAGCTGCCGCTGCTGCTTTCCAAGGTACATCCCCTCCACGAAGTCGTGCATGTCGACTATTACCTCCCGGGCTGTCCGCCACCGGCCGACGCCTTCATGAAGGTGTTGACCGACCTGCTCGAAGGCAAGGAGCCCAGCCTGCCGAAAGAGATTCTGCACTATGACTGATGCTTTTACTGCGGAGGATGCAGGGGAACCAAACAGAGTATTTCCCCACGTATCTGTTCTCATACATGCTGTGACGCCGCCCCGCTTTAGATTTGAAGGAGAAAATGATGAGTGAACAAATGCGCCGCATAGCCATCGACCCGGTTACACGCGTCGAAGGTCACGGAAAAATAACCCTGCTGATGGACGCCGAAAATCGTGTGCATGAAGCCCGCCTGCATATTGTCGAGTTCCGCGGCTTTGAGAAGTTCATTCAGGGGCGCCCCTACGGCGAGGTGCCGACATTCGTACAACGGTTGTGCGGCATCTGCCCGGTCAGCCATCATCTGGCGGCGGCCAAGGCTGTCGATCAACTGGTCGGCGTGGATGCATTGACACCAACCAGCCTGAAGTTGCGACAACTGCTGCACTTCGGCCAGACACTGCAGTCACATGCGCTGCACTTCTTTCACCTCTCCTCGCCCGACCTGCTGTTCGGCTTCGGCAGCGATGTCGCACAGCGCAATATTGTCGGTGTCATCGAAAAACATCCGGAGTTGGCACTTAAAGGGGTGAAACTGCGCAAATACGGTCAGCAGATCATCGCTGCAATTTCAGGCAAGCGCGTACACGGCTCGGCTGCCGTTCCCGGCGGCATGAACAAATCACTGAGCAGGGAAGAGCGTAATGTGCTGCTTGCCGGTATTGCCGATATCAAGCAATGGGCTCAGGAGGCGGTAGCTCTGAATGAGCAGGTCCACATGTCACACCCGGAGAACCACAGTTTCGGCGCACTGAACACCCACTTTCTCGGCATGATCTCACCCAAGGGAGAACTGGAGATCTATCACGGCGGCCTGCGTGCCAGAGACCCGGACGGCGGTACACTCTTTGATCAGTTCGACTATCGCGGTTATCAGGAGATTATCCGCGAGGAGGTGCGCCCGTGGAGTTATATGAAGTTTCCCTACTTCACAGCACTCGGCAAGGAGAACGGCTGGTATCGCGTGGGGCCGCTGGCGCGCGTCAACAACTGCGATGTTATCAGCACACCGCTGGCAGAAGAGGCCAGACAGCGCTTCCGGGCCTTTGCCGATGGCGGCTTTGTACAGGATACGCTGGCCTATCACTGGGCACGCATGATTGAGACGCTCTACTGCGCTGAATCGATCGAACTGCTGCTCAATGATGAGGATATCTCCGGCAATGATCTGGTGGTAACCGGAGAAAAACGCAGCGAAGGTATCGGCGTCATCGAAGCGCCGCGCGGCACCCTGTTCCATCATTACAAGATTGATGAGCAGGGTCTGATCGAGAAGGCCAACCTGATTGTTTCGACAACCAGCAATAACCAGGCGATGAACGAGTCGGTACGCTCGGTAGCCAATGAATATCTGGACGGCAATGAGATCACCGAAGGACTGCTCAATCATCTGGAAGTGGCTGTACGTGCCTATGATCCATGCCTGTCATGTGCCACGCATGCACTCGGCAAGATGCCGCTGCAGGTGGAGCTGATCGATGCGGACGGTGCCGTGGTCGACTGCCTGACCAAGGGCGTTAACGGCAGCATCGAACGCGCCTGAGCCGTATGAATCCTGTTCTCGTATTCGGTTACGGTAATCCGGGCCGCGGCGATGATGGCGCAGGACCTGCGCTAATCGAGCGGCTCGAAACGCTGGCGCTGCCGGAAGTGGCATGTTTCACCGATATGCAGTTGCAGGTCGAGCACATCGTGGACATGGCCGGGCGGGAGCTGATCCTGTTCGTTGATGCCGATGCCTCCTGCGACGGGCAACTCCACTTCTCGGAGATCTCCGAAGAGAAGGACGGCAGCTACACCAGCCACGCAATGAGTCCGCACGCGCTGCTGCATGCCTACCGGCAGGTATACCACAGCCACCCACCGCCAGCGTTTCTGCTCCGCATTCGCGGCTATCAGTTCGAACTGGGCGAGTCTCTCGGCAACAGAGCCTCCGCCAATCTTGATGAAGCGATCGCATTCACGCGCATGCTCTGTAACACGCCGGAGATTTCCCGCTGGCGCTCATTTGCCATAGCCGACGACGACTAAGCGCACCGCCACTCCACATCAACAGCGTGGCTTGCCGCTGCAATCGTGAAAACAGGCCCGTGTTCATCCGGCTGCTTTAGCCTATAATGCCAAAACAGGTTGCGGCTTCAGCTTTCGCGGCACAGGCGAGGATCACGCAGATGCGATTTGTTACAGAACGATTGATCACAACATGGCGAGCACCATGCCTCCGGCAGTTACAGAACCGGCAGGCCGGCAGCTGATTCGGAATGGCACCGGTTAACTGGCACAACCTGACCCCGGATGAGGCGCTGCAGCAGTTGCACTCATCTGCTGCGGGGTTGACTGCCACCGAAGCGCAAAAACGTCTGGCCGATTATGGGCCGAACACGTTGCCGGAAGCAAAACGACGGACGCTACCCGCCATCGTGCTTGCGCAGTTTTCCAACGTTATGATTATCGTGCTGCTTGCCGCAGCACTGCTCTCCGGCTTCATCGGCGAGCCGCAGGATACAATTGCCATCATCGTGATTATATTGCTCAATGCCATTGTCGGCACAGTGCAGGAGTTGCGGGCTGAGCGCGCCATATCCACGCTGCGCGAGATGGCGGCACCCGACGCACGCCTGCTTCGCGATGGCAAAGTGATCACCCTGCCGGCAGCCGGCCTGGTACCGGGCGATGTCGTGCTGCTTGAGGCAGGCAATATCGTGCCTGCCGACCTGCGCCTGCTGCAGAGCGAGGCGATGCAGCTGGATGAATCCGCCCTGACCGGCGAATCCATACCTGTGCACAAGCAACATACGGCGCTGGGCAAAGCCGCCCATACACCGGCCGATCGTCACAATATGGTATTCAAAAGCAGCCTGATGACGCGCGGGCGCGGTCAGGGCGTCGTAGTAGCTACAGGCTCGGATACGGAAATCGGTCGCATTGCCGGGCTGTTGCGTGATGAAACCGGCGTCATGACCCCGCTGCAGATCCGCCTGGACCGTTTCAGCCGACATCTTGCTCTGGCCATACTGGCCATCTGTGCACTGGTATTCGTGGTCGGCTTACTGCGGGGAGAGGATGTCGTACTGATGTTTCTGACTGCAATCAGTCTGGCCGTTGCCGCTATTCCCGAGGCTCTGCCGGCCGTCGTCACCATCTCTCTGGCACTGGGGGCGCGCAAGCTCATCCGCCATCAGGCGCTGGTGCGCAATCTGCCGGCGGTGGAGACGCTCGGCTCAGTGACCTATATCTGCACCGATAAAACCGGCACCCTGACACAGAATCATATGAGCGTGGACCTGGTCGTTACCGCAACAACACAATACAACACCCTGCAGGCAGCATCTGCCGACTCGCAATGGCGCGCGCTCGGGCAGGCAATGGCACTCAATAACGATGTGGCGGAAAAAGACGGGGCTCCGGCAGGCGAGCCGACCGAGCTGGCCCTGTTTGAAGCCGCGCTGAAAGCCGGCTATGACAGAGAGTCGCTGGAAAAGGCTATGCCGCGACTGGGCATTATCGCCTTTGACAGCACGCGCAAGCAGATGGCAACACTGCACCGCACGCGCTCAGGCGTTGTCGCCTATATCAAGGGCGCCCCCGAGCGAGTGCTGGCCCAGTGCAGCAACAACAACGGTTTTGATGCCGGCGAGATGCTTGCCACGGCGGAGAAGCTGGCACGTGAAGGCTACCGGGTACTCGCCTTTGCCACACGCGAGTTCTCCGCACTACCTGACCCCGTCACCTCCGAAGCAGTTGAGCAGCAGTTAACCTTTCTGGCCTTGGTCGCCCTGATTGATCCACCCCGCCCGGAAGTGGAGCAGGCGGTAGCCGATTGCCTGACGGCCGGCATTACACCGGTGATGATTACCGGCGATCACCCGGCCACAGCCATGACCATTGCCCGACGCATGGGCATTACCGATGACCGGCATGCACTAATCACTGGTGATGCACTGGCAAAGCTAAGTGATGAGAAGTTTGCCCGCATCGTCGAGTCCATCCGTGTTTATGCGCGCGTCACGCCGGAGCAAAAGCTGCGCATCGTCAAGGCGCTGCAGGTTAACGGCGAGTTTGTTGCCATGACCGGCGACGGGGTCAACGATGCGCCGGCACTCAAGCGAGCGGGTATCGGTGTATCCATGGGCAAACATGGCACCGATGTGGCGCGCGAAGCCTCGGATATGGTGCTGCTTGATGACAACTTCGCCACCATCGTGACCGCCGTAAAATCCGGTCGCCATATCTTCGATAACATTCGCAAGTTCATCAAGGACACGATGAGTTCAAACTCCGGTGAAATCTGGACGCTGTTTCTGGCCCCTTTCTTCGGCCTGCCAATCCCGCTGCTGCCGATTCACATCCTGTGGATCAACCTGGTCACCGACGGTTTACCGGGGCTGGCATTTACAGCGGAGCCTGCCGAACAAGGGATCATGCAGCGCTCGCCGCGCCCGCCGAAAGAGAACATCTTCGCCCACGGCATGTGGCAACATATTATCTGGGTCGGCCTGTTTGTCGGCGGTATCTCAATTGCCTCGCAGGCGTGGGCCATCTCACGAGGCGCAGAATACTGGCAGACCGTCGTCTTCACCGTATTGACCGTATCACAGCTGTTTCACTCACTCTCCGTACGCAGCGAAACCCGCTCGCTGTTCAGCATCGGTCTGTTCAGCAACCTGCCGATGCTCGGTGCAGTGCTGCTGACACTGATCTTACAACTGGCCGTGATCTACCTGCCGGCACTCAACAGCATATTCCACACCCAGCCGCTACCACTGTTCGATCTGGCCGTCTGCATGATTCTGTCATCACTGGTACTGGTCTTCGTTGAATTCGAGAAGTGGCTGATCCGCCGCGGTGTAATTTACAAGGAGGGCTAGGCCCATGACAACCTTGGACTGGCAAAAAGAGCGGAGATATATCAGGCGGTCAAAGCACATCTGGAGGCGTGCATCAGGTTGGAAATAAATGTTTCAGCCTCTTCCGGCATATAGGTCACACTGACATGCACAATGATCGGATTAACCGAACTGTTACGCACCACCTTCACATACAGCTTGGCCTCATTGGGCAGAATCAGTTTCAAACTGCTCAGGGTTGAGCAATCCTGATCCAGCTGCATCTCGAATGCAGAGCTGTTCAATTGCAATATTTTCCCATCAAATGTTTCGCGGGAAAACTTGCCTTCAAGGGGAGAAACAAGAACCGGCAATGGGGCAATGGTAACCAGCGGCTCCGAGCTCTTTTCGGCCAGCAACAGCGGTTGATCACCATAGACGCCGCCGACATCAAAAATCGTCATTTCATGGCTGACACCTTTCGGCAACACCCTGATTTCGTCATCGATCCGCAACTGTTCACGGCAGGCATTGCGTGTTGTCTCCGAGATCAGAATTTGTCCGCCGACCGTATAGGACTCGATGCGCGAAGTGATATTGACCAACATCCCGACCACGCCATATTTACTTCTGATACTTGAGCCTATATTGCCGACAATGGCAAAACCGGTGTTGATTCCTATCCCCATTTTTACCCGGGGATATCCGGCCTCCTCATAGCGCAGGTTCACTTGCCTCATAGCCAGCTGCATCTCAACGGCACAGCGAACAGCCCGCATGGCATCATCGTCGCGTTGAACCGGCGCGCCAAAGAAGGCCAGAATCGCATCACCGATAAATTCATTGATGGTGCCCATATAGCGCTGGATAACCTCGGTCATCACGCCCAGATAGATATTGACCATGTCCACGATCGATTCTGCAGGCAGCCGCTCCGACAATGAGGTGAAGCCCCGAAGGTCCGCCATCAGTACAGTGACCTCGCGCTTCTCTCCGCCCAACTTCAAGCCGTCGGGCGTATCGACTAAATTATCGACCACCTCTTCAGAAAGGTAGCGACCGAATGTCTTACGAATAAAATGATAGGCCAGGTGCAGTTTTCTGTTGGCCCGGCAGAGATCCAGCTGATTCTTGATACGTGCATGCATAATAGCCGGTGAAACCGAGCGGCTGACATAATCAGCAGCACCAGCATCAAAGCCGACCAGTTCATCATCGCCTGTATCTTTTGCCGTCACAAAAATTACCGGGATATCCGCAGTCAAAGCATTTGCCTTCAGGCGTCGGCACACATCATAACCATTCTCGCCCGGCATCATGATATCCAGCAAAATGAGGTCCGGCCGGTTTGACGAAAGCGCAAGTGCCATGGCCTCTTCCCCATCGCCTGCAAGCATCACCTCATATCTTGATTGAAGCAGTGCTTGCATAACTTTGAGGTTAACAGGTGCATCGTCTACAACCAGAATGGTTTCCCGCTGATCGCCTGTAGTTAAAGGCACAACTGTGTCCTCCGTGAAAATGAGCCGGATATTACACAGATATGTTTTGAGTATGGTGATCGTTATCACATATAGCGTAAGCACCGCTCTCACCCGTTACGCCCTGATTTACTGGGATGGTGATTGCCACAGTTAACTTCGCGCCTGAATAAGGTCACTCTAACCGGGTAGAAAACTCAACCTTCAAGACCCGCCCCCCGTCAGCCCTCCAATTAAGCGGCGGTATGTCTGTTCCCTACCAGCCACGGCATGACTGCAAAGATGATAAGCATCATGACATAGACAGCACCTGCAACAGGGTCACGAGCCTCCAAATACTCTCTGATGCTCAGTCCCCGTAGCCCTAGCACCACTGAGAACTCTACGGTAAGCAAAAGTAACAATGCAATTAAACCTGAATATAAATAATCCATTACGCGTAATGCCCTGAAGCGACGAGTGACAAAGCGAGCCGCGACGTAAATGGCAGCAAGCATCAACGGGGCCTCCATGAGCTCGGCAGCACGTTCGCCAAACTGAGGCACAATCCAGGTGACGCGAATAACGCCAAGAATGAAGCCAACAGCAAACACAAGGCTGAAATACACGGCACCCCGAATCACGATAAAATCATACACCGCCTTAACATAAATGCATATAAGGAGCTTCGTTTGTCGTAACAAAACCTGAAGTTCTCTTCTTATTCTCAAGAGAGTATGCCTGTAAGCGGAACAGGGTCAAACAGGAGCAAGCAGCTGTATTCCCGCTGCGCGATAGTGTTTATTCATTCTAAATTTCGAGCATAAAAAAACCGCCAGGAGCAAGCGGCGCTGTCCCGCCGCGCGATAGTATTTTTATAAACAAACGCGCCTACAACTCTTGAATTTCGAGCATAAAAAAAGCCCCAGCAAGCGGCGGCAGATCCGCCGCGCGATAGCTATATTTTCGGCATAAAAAAAGCCCCATCGGAGATTACTCTCGACGATGGGGCTTTGTGATAAATTCCTGGCATTGACCTACTCTCCCGTAACGAACGCTACAGTACCATTGGCGCAAAAGAGCTTAGCTTCTGAGTTCGGGATGGGATCAGGCGTTTCCTCTTTGCTATGAACACCAGGAAACTGGTGGGCTGAACCCATTAAGGTCCAACCATAGCTGGTTATTTTGTGATAATTCAAACACTCAATGTCTTAACGTTGCATGGTTAAGCCGCACGGGCAATTAGTACTGGTCAGCTCCATGCATTGCTGCACTTCCACACCCAGCCTATCAACGTGGTAGTCTTCCACGGCCCTTCAGGGAGCTTAAAGCTCCGGGAGAATTTATCTTGAGGCCGGCTTCCCGCTTAGATGCCTTCAGCGGTTATCCGTTCCAAACGTAGCTACCCTGCAATGCTCTTGGCAGAACAACAGGAACACCAGAGGTTTGTCCATCCCGGTCCTCTCGTACTAAGGACAGATCCTCTCAATTCTCCAACGCCCACGGTAGATAGGGACCGAACTGTCTCACGACGTTCTAAACCCAGCTCACGTACCACTTTAATCGGCGAACAGCCGAACCCTTGGGACCTGCTCCAGCCCCAGGATGTGATGAGCCGACATCGAGGTGCCAAACTCCCCCGTCGATATGAACTCTTGGGGGGAATCAGCCTGTTATCCCCGGCGTACCTTTTATCCGTTGAGCGATGGCCCTTCCACTCGGAACCACCGGATCACTAGAACCGACTTTCGTCCCTGCTCGACTTGTCAGTCTCGCAGTCAGTCTCACTTATACTCTTGCGCTCAATGGTTGATTTCCGACCAACCTGAGTGAAACTTCGCGCGCCTCCGTTACTCTTTAGGAGGCGACCGCCCCAGTCAAACTACCCACCAGACAATGTCCCAAACCCGGATAACGGGCCTTGGTTAGAACCCAAGCATATTCAGGGTGGTATCTCAAGGGTGGCTCCATGGTAACTGGCGTCACCATATCAAAGCCTCCCACCTATCCTGCACAAAATATACCTAGATCCAATGTCAAGCTGTAGTAAAGGTGCACGGGGTCTTTCCGTCTAGCCGCGGGAACGCAGCATCTTCACTGCGAGTTCAATTTCGCTGAGTCTCTGGTTGAGACAGTGGGGAAGTCGTTACGCCATTCGTGCAGGTCGGAACTTACCCGACAAGGAATTTCGCTACCTTAGGACCGTTATAGTTACGGCCGCCGTTTACTGGGGCTTCGATTCAGAGCTTCGCTTGCGCTAACCCCACCTCTTAACCTTCCAGCACCGGGCAGGCGTCACACCCTATACATCGCCTTACGGCTTAGCAGAGTGCTGTGTTTTTAGTAAACAGTCGCTACCCCCTGGTCACTGCAACCCCCTTCTGCTCCACGAGCAAGTCGCTTCACATAAAAAGGGCACCCC
>NZ_DS022294.1:474149-492699 GCF_000153765.1 Mariprofundus ferrooxydans PV-1
GACATCAGTGAGCAGGACGAGTTGGAAGCGAGTCTCGCTGAAGCCAGGAAGATGGAGGCGCTGGCCACACTGGTCGGTGGTGTCGCGCATAATTTCAATAACTATCTGGCCGGCATCATGGGCCGCGTATTTCTGGCCAAAAAGGCTGACTCGCTGCCCAAGGTTGCCAAGCAGCTGGAAGCCATTGAACAAGCAGGCCGTTCCGCCACCGCACTGGTCAGTGAGCTGATGGTATTTTCCCGTGACGTGTCGCTGGATGAATCTCACTGCGATCTGGCAAAAATAGTAAAACGTGCGACAAAGACCGCTCGACTGGTGCTGCCGGAGACGATCAAATTAAAACTCGATATTGCTGACACGCCACTGCCCATATTCGGCAACAAGAGCCAGATCGAACAGATTATCCTGAACATGATCAATAACGCCCATGATGCCTGCATGCAGCAGGAGGGTGTGTCACCGTTGATTCACATTGAGGCCGGGCGACGCCAGTGGAACCAATGCAAAGATAAATTTGCATGCACCAAGCGCAATGAGTGCCCGCTCTGTTACGAGACCGGCGTGTTCTTCAGCATCTCGGATAACGGACAAGGCATCCCGGAAGATATCATCGCTAAAATCTTCGAACCCTTCTTTACCACCAAGGAACCCGGTCAGGGCACAGGCCTGGGCCTGTCCACCGCCTATCAAGCTGTTAATCGCCACGGCGGTATGATGCTGGTAGACAGTAGCGAGACTGAAGGCAGCACCTTTACCGTCTGTCTGCCGCTGGACGAATCGTACACAGCCAACACAAAAGAGCAGGCGCATATTCCCATGCAAGGGAAAGGCGAGAAGATTCTGCTTGTGGATGATGAAGACGCCGTACGCGAAGTAACGGCGGAAGCACTGAGGGGATACAACTACCGCGTTGTCACCGCGGCAAACGGAGCGCAGGCGCTGGAGGCATTCGCCAGCCACCGGGATGATCTCGCAATCGTCATTTCTGATGTCGTGATGCCGAAAATGAATGGCGATATCGCCGTGGCAAAAATGCGCTCCGAAAAGCCGGGGCTGCCGGTCATTTTCACCAGCGGCTACAGCGACATCTCACCCCCGGACGAGGATTGCACACAGTTTATACGCAAACCCTTCTCCCCGCCGGAGCTGAGCACCCATATTCATCAGCTCCTCAGCCGCTGCCGCACCACAACGGATCAGGCTATGCAACCGTCCAATTAACAAACTTGCGCTTGTCCCCAAGATGCGCGCCTACCTCACCTAGCTGGAGTCAGGCGGAGCGTCGCTCAGGTCTCCTAAACTAGCCCCCGCTCTTGGCTGAATTTCGCCATTCAAGGCCTTGCCTCCCTGCGCCAGAAAACATTTATCCGTTACAAACCGGTCGGACAATTGAATGGCTTGCCTCGCAAACGGAAGAAAGGACTACTGCGCTAATGGCTCTGTCAGCGGCTTCGGCAACACCCAAATGTCATATCAGGCACCTATACGACAAACTACAACTACTGCCTCGAATGAAGTAGCCTCATTGATTTTAAGATATATCATGAGCAATGCAAAGAGGTGCTACAATAATCCGATGAGAATACCCCATGATTACCTTGGATCGCATTTCCTGCGCCTTCAGTTCCCAATTAACTGGGCATTAGAAACTCTCAACTCTCCAATGACTTTTTTTTCTATCATCGTATTAACCATCGCTTGCATATATTTTGTAGGCGCGATGGGTGGGGTTATTTTTCTTATATGGCTGTCCTTATGGATCTTGGTAAGAATTTTGGCGGCGACTCTTCAGGCTCTTCGTTCCACAGTTAGGCCTGATCACCTAATAGTTGTTTTCAGACCCTTCTCAGACAGGAATGCAACTTTTGTCAGACAGTGGATCGTTCCTGCAGCGGCATGCTATGGAAGAGTCGTTCTAATAGCAGATAATTCATTCGCAAGATCGTCTCCTTATTGGAAAGATAAGTGGTTTGTACCTTTGCAGAGAGGAGGAGTCGAGCCAGATGAGTTTGCAGACCTACAATCATTACCAACACCTAACGAAGACTGGAAACTCCTTATCGAAAAACATATTAAACAAGCATCCATTGCGATCGTTATTCTTGACCGAGATTTTGTTGGTCCTCACCTTCACTGGGAGATAACTAAGTCACTTGAACTGATTGGCTCAGACAAGCTAATTGCTCTGATTAAAGGCAAGAGCGGCATACTAGCCGCTACTGAGCTGGGACTAAGTCAGAACAGCCAAATAACATTAGGTGACAGTTCGCATCTTCCCAAAGCTTTTTTCGATAAAATTGAAACCATTTTAAACACTCCTAAGAATAAAGCCTAGAATAGCCAATATACTAATACAAACCCCTATTATATTTGCTCTCTTGGCTCTTTTATCTATAAGTTCGGGGGGACATTTCGGCTCCTTTGCGGGCATAAGAAATGCTAAAAATATCCATCCAATAAGCCCACCAGATAAGGCCCAAGCAAAACCATTAAATCCCTTTGACCTAGCCCAAACAAAGGAAATTACAATTGATAGTAAAAAAACCAATAATCTAATTCCATCGTATTCTCCCATATTTCCTCCTCCTCAATATTTGCAACAATCCATATCCATTTACTGCTGATTCTTAATTAAGGCTCTCACCTTATCCTCATCTGGCTCAGAGTAGAAAATACATATATCAGGCACGTACTCGTCCCCCGAGGCAAAGCGTCATATCCACCATGTTACAGGTTTTCAACATGCCTGATCGCCCTCACAATTGACTGCAGCCAGATTCCTTCATTCGCCGCATATGTTCCAGATCTGCCATTTAACCTAGGAATAGATTCCCCCCCCATATGATGAAGGGCTATAGTTTTCCAATTCCCATTAAATACAGGGCTACCGGAACTACCAGGTTCCGTCGGTGCACGGTAGTGCACACGACAGGCTGTAAAAGTATCCGCGTGCTTCACCACAGCCATGTCATAATCAAGGAGTTCGTTGTCTTCTAAAGAAAAGCTTATTTTTCCACCTCTAGGGTGCCCAATAATATAAACCCGCTGAATATCCCCTCCCTCAATCAAGGGAAGATCACGCGCAAGAGGAAGGTGTAAAAATGACTCTGAAGGATCGGGAGTCAGCTTGAGAATAGATACGTCATGCTGGTCAGGAGGAGACCCCCAAACAATTTTTTCTATTCCAAAAATCTGCTCTTGCCTCCCATGCTTATTAGCAAGTTCAAATGTGATGGACACATCATCTATAGAAGCAGCGCCATGTTGCGGAGGGTCACTTACCACATGTGAATTTGTTAAAACAAATAACTCATCTCCTAAGCGAGGGTCCAGGTCGCTCCCTAGGACTAGAAAGCCAGTTCCGATCCCCTCTCCATTTGCACTAATCAGAGCAACTGATCCGGCGCAATTCAAAGCACGCATCATCCACTCGTATGTTTTTGTTCCCGTGCTACCTAGTACCTTCTGAAATTGGTCGACACCAACTTGTGACATTTCACGAAGCTCGGAATTGCTCAAAGTAAAGTTGCCTCCCGGCATCTGCAAAAGCCGAGCTCGGAGTGGTGCAAGGAGCTCAGTTCCACCATCTACTTCTTCGAGGTTATAGAGCTCTTTCAACTGACGGATAGTCCCAGCCAACTCAAATGCATCAGTTTTCTCATGTGCCACATATTTTTTAAACCATTCAAGTGATTCATCAGTCCGGCCTAATGCAACTAGCGCTTCTCCAGCAGATGCGAAATTCCATGCATCCGGTTCTTCAGCTTGGGCATTGTCTACAAAATCAACGATACGATTGGCAATTTCGATAGCCTCATCCTTTACCGATAACTCCAATGCACCAACTCGATCGGCATTGGCTATGGCTACCAAATTGATGCCATGCCAAATAAGGTTCTTTTCTCTATCGAGTTCATAGCCAGCGTGATAGGCCTGATGCGCTTCTTTGAATGCGTTTGCCTTTTGCTCGATTCGCTTAGCGCTGAGAGCAATTTCTTTCCACGCGCGACCTTTAAGTCCATATATTTCTGCTTGCTCCAAAGGATCTTGGTTCAGTGTTGGAATCAACTGATCAAGAACTCCTATGGCCGGAGTTGTTTCTCCCGATTCAATTAACGCTTGAGCATATTGCCGCTTTACTTGTGGGTCTTCGCACCCTTCACGTACAATGGCTTCAGCTACACTCCGCATGTGTTCAAATCGACGGCTTTTACGCAAGGCTCCAAGAATATCCCGAGCCGTCTCCACATCGATAAGACTCTCTTCTTGTGGCAATTGGGCGATTAGAGCTGTGCACGCAGCAGAAAGCCTATCGACCTCATGTGAGTCTGCAGCCTCTTTGACCTCAGTAATCAGTGTGTTCAAAGTACTCACGTTAACCCTCTAGAAGCTGCTCAATAGCGGAGCTGACCTCTCTTCCCTTTAGGTATTTCTCAACATCATGCCGCCACAACCCATCATTCGACTGTCTTTGGTCCAAGATGACCTCCACTCCCTCACGTTTATAATCATTCGCAAGGTGAGTATCCAATCGCGATACGATATCCAAAGGATCAAAAAAATTATTCCAATCAGAAATGACCTTTTCTTGAGGAAACCCATCATTTCTCGACCATTCAGGCTTTAGCTTGTCCTGAATCTCATCAATACCGAGAGGGCTACCGATTGTTATAAGTGCATCGACACAAGGGCATTCAGGGACACGTTTAAGGCAGTCATATGCGATTACCGTTCCCATACTGTGCGATACAACGATATGCGGGCCAGCTTTCCCATCAGCCAACTTGAGCTTTTCGATAAAGCGCTTTCTGATTTCAGTCTGAACTTCATAGGTTTCGCCAGGCCTTGGAGTGCTCGTTGAATTAAATAGATAGTGATGCACGTCTCGGATAAATCGGCGAAGAAACTCTTTCTTCACAACCCATGGTAAAGGAATTCTTTCCAACTCATTTGCAAAGCTGCCTTCCGGTGCAGAGAAAGAGGATTGCGCCTCACTATGGTCGTATAGGTTAAAACTTTCGGTTCCAAGCCGCTGAGCTATTGCACTAATCCAGAGAGACTCATCAGTATCTGTTGATTGCGATAATGAAACGACTTCTGTTTCACCAGCAACACCCTCAATATCACTACCCTCGGATGAGGACTCCTCATAAGTATCAGAGGATACAGGCTCCGCGTAGAGAACGTCTGCCCAGTAAACCATTTCGCTCGTCACACCTTCTGCAGACAAATCAAGGGGAGTCGCAGCATTTGCTAACGCACGCCGCCATCGAGTAAGTAGTTCTTTTTGTTCGGGCTTGTTTCCTATTCCATGAATAAAAGTAACATGCGCCATTACTACCCCTCCATCAGCATAACGGGCAGGTCGGCGAGGCCAAAGTCGACGCACGACTCACAGGATCAGTCTCAATTGATTTCCCCTGCCCGGCATGAGTACCTATTAAAGACGACTTACAGGAATTTGTAAATTTAATAAGTCGGCGCTGCTCGTATAAACAACAAAGGCGGCCAATGGCCGCCTTTGTTCGATCAGTTTACTGTCAGATTAACAAACTTGCGTTTGCCCAGCTTGATCAGGTAGGGGCCGCCCGGTGCAAGCTTCAGATCCTTGTCGGTCACCTTGTCGCCGTCGATGGACAGGGCATTCTGCTTGATCATGCGAATCGCCTCTCCGTTGGAGGCGGTCAAACCGGCCTGCGTCAGTGCATGCACAATCCACAGCGCACCATCCTCACCGGCCAGCGTAGCCTCCGGCACATCATCGGGGATCTCTTTTTTGGCAAACTGGGACTCAAAGCCCGCGCGCGCCTGCGCACCCGCCCCTTCGCCGTGGAAGCGCTCAACAATCGTCGCCGCCAGCAGCTTCTTGGCTTCCATCGGGTGCATCGCCCTGATCTCGTCCAGGTCCATATCGGTCAGCAGTTCATAATATTTAAACATCAGATCATCGGAGACGCTCATCAGTTTACCGAACTGCTCTTTGGCAGGTTCCGCCACACCGACATAGTTATTCAGTGACTTGGACATCTTGTTGATGCCGTCCAGCCCTTCCAGCAATGGCATCGTCATAATCACCTGCTGAGCCTTACCATAGGCATCCTGCAGCTGACGTCCCATCAGCAGATTGAACTTCTGGTCATTACCGCCAAGCTCCACATCGGCATCCAGCGCTACCGAATCGTAGCCCTGCACCAGCGGGTAAAGAAACTCATGAATGGCAATGGACTGACCGCCCTTGTAGCGCTTTTCAAAATCATCGCGCTCAAGCATGCGAGCAACGGTAGCCTTGCCGGCAATGCGAATCAGATCCGCAGCCGTCAACTGTCCCAGCCACTCCGAATTAAAACGCACTTCCGTCTGTTTGGGATCGAGCACCTTGAACACCTGCTCTTTATAGCTCTCGGCATTGAGCAACACTTCATCATGGGTCAGCGGCGGGCGCGTCTCATTCTTGCCGGTCGGATCACCGATCGTGCCGGTGAAGTCACCGATCAGAAACACCACCTGATGACCGCAGTGCTGAAACTGTCTGAGCTTCTCCAGCAATACCGTATGCCCCAGATGCAGATCGGGAGCCGTCGGATCAAAGCCGGCCTTCACTCGCAAAGGACGCCCCTCTTTCGCGGCCAGCTTGAGTTTGGCTTCCAGAGCACCGGCCGGCAATACTTCCAGTGTACCCCGGCTAAGCAGTGCCATCTGTTCTTCAATCTTCATATATCCCCCGGAAAAATGCCAGACAGGTTGACTGTTCCGAACACCCGCAAGCAGGGCCGTTTACATCAACGCGCGGCGAATGATGGCAAAACCGACAACAATTCGCCATACGGCGCTCAATCGCTGTTCAGGAATACAGGTCACAGTCATCCGATTTCCCGCATAGCAGGTTTGACCATTGGCAACCCCGACACATGATGCAAGAATAGCATGTTGATAACACAGTCAGCACTGATTTAACGCAACCTAGGAGTGATCCATGAACGCAAATGAACCAACATCAGAAAGCACCGACGCAGCATCAGAACAGAATACTGCAGCCTGCAAGAGCAAACCCTCCGGTTGCTGTAGCCCCCATATGTCACTGCTGGTGGCGGTTATTGCCATTGTTATCGCCGTTTATGCCCTGGTAGCCGGGCGCAGTCACACCGCCGACATGCAGGTGCAGGATCGCCTGACCAATATCGAAGAGCAGGTGGCATCTATTAATACGCACCTGGATCAGTTGGGTGAAGATGTAAAAAGTAACCGCGAACACCTGATCCACACCAAGCTGCAGAAGGCGCTCGAGAATGTGCAGGAAATCGGCCAGATGGCTACCACCGAAACACGCTCCAGACTGCAGGAGATCGAAACCATGCTGCATGACATCATTTCGCCCGAGGTCAAAGAGACTGCTCCCGCCCCGGCTGCGGAAACACCTGCCGAGGCACCTGTAACCCCGGCAGAGCAACCCGCCACAACCGAGTCTGCTCCGGCAGCGACCGCACCGGGTGCCGCAGATGAGCCCGCCAGTAGTACCGAGCCTCAAACACCTGCAGACAGCACAGCGCCTGCTACAGATGCGCCGGCAACCACCACCCCCGACACATCCGGTGACAAGCCGGCCTCCACGCCTCAGGCATTTTAAGACTCCTTGTCACCAGCTGATACGCCGCTGCTGCTCGGCATCATGTCGGGCACCAGCGGCGACGGCATCGATGTAGCGATTGTCCGTTTCGACAGACACGCAGACAACAAGCCTGAACTGATCCGGTTCTCGGAGTTGCCCATGCCTGCACAACTGCGGGAACCTATCCTGCGGCTGGCTTCACCGGGCGAAGATGCGAATGAAATTGACAGCATGGGCCTGCTCGACAGGCAGCTCGGAGAGGCCTACGCCGAGGCAGCGCTCACGGCCATCAAGCTTGCCGGACTGGAGCCTGCGGATATCGCAGCCATCGGCTGCCATGGCCAGACCATACGCCATCGCCCCGAAGGCGAGTATCCGTTTACGCTACAGATCGGCTGCGCCGCCACCCTTGCCGAGCGCACCGGTATCACGATTGTATCCGATTTCCGCAGTCGCGATATGGCAGCCGGCGGCGAAGGCGCCCCGCTGGTCCCCTTTGCCCATCAATCCCTATTCGGAACAACGGATGGAAATGTCGTCGTGCTCAATATCGGCGGCATTGCCAATATCACCTGGCTGGGCGCTGACGGTTCGGTCACCGGCTTCGACACCGGCCCCGGCAATATGGTGATGGACGGAGTGATGCTGGCCATCACTGCCGGGCGTAATCACTATGATCAAAACGGTGAGCTGGCAGCCGGCGGCATAGTCTGCGCCCCCCTGCTAAACAAACTGATGGCTCACCCCTATATCTCGCGCAAGCCTCCAAAATCGACCGGTCGCGAAGCATTCGGCGATGAGATTGTACAGCGCATACTCACCTGGCCTGAGATCACCGATGCCGACAAAATGGCGACTGCCTGCCGGTTTACGGTCGAGAGCATTGCGAAAAGCTGCCGGTTTCTGCCGGGCACGCCACAGCGATGGCTGATCTGCGGCGGCGGTGCACGCAACCACCACCTGATGCAACAGCTGACACAGGTGTTAGCACCGGCTGAAGTATTGCCCAGCGATGCCGCAGGCATACCCGCCCAGGCGGTAGAGGCGGCCAGCTTTGCCATGCTCGCCAGAGCGACACTCACGGGGGAGTACAACACCCTGTCGGCCGTTACCGGCGCCAGCCATGACGTGTGCGGCGGAGAGATCACCCCCGGCGATAACTGGACAACGCTGCTGCAGGAGCTTCCCCGCTGGATCCGTTAACTCACGCCCTCTCCGGCGCGGCACTGGCTCGCGCGCTACCTCATCGCCCACTGAACAGAGGCCCGTTCATATTGCTGGTGCTGCTGACAATGGCCCCGGATGCAGATTTCCTGCTCAAGTTTATCTCCGATACGACCTATCTTGAGCATCATCGCGGCCTGACCCACTCACTGCTGATGCTACCGCTATGGAGCTGGCTGGCATGGGCCGGCCTGCGCCGCTGGCAGGGTGAACAGACACTCTCGCCACTGTTGATCGGGGCTGCGCTGCTGATGCATATCATGCTCGATCTGATTACGTCCTTCGGCACCATGATACTTGCACCGCTATCGGACTGGCGCGCGGCACTCGATCTTGTTTACATTGTCGATCCGCTGTTCAGTGCCTGCCTGCTCTTACCCCTGCTCATCGGCCTGTTCTGGAAACGCAGACGGCGTGCGCTGGCTGTCAGTGCACTGGTTCTGATGTGCGCCTACCTGATTATGGCAACCCTTGCCCACCGGCAGGCGCTGGCGATTACGCGCAGCGCCTGGCCCGAAGCTGACAGCGTGGCTGCCCTGCCGATGCCCTTCTCTCCGTTTCACTGGCAACTGATTGCCAGCTATCCGGGCCACTACCAGCGCTGTTCACTGAATCTGTGGCCGCACTTTAGCGGCACAAGCAGACTATTTCCGATAGCTTTCGTTCAGCGTTACAACGCCAACATTCACAGCGCGGAGCATCTCCAGTGGCAGGATCTGCCCGCCATGAGCAGTCTCAAAGTACAGCGCGAATTGCCGGGCATGGCTTTCTACCGCTGGTTTGCCCGCTTTCCCGTTATTCTCGAACAGGATGACCGCCACATTGAATGCGGCGATCTGCGCTTCGGCGCCGGCGTTGCCGGTCAGAAGTCAGCATTCCGCCTGCGTATTGATTTAGGCAGCAACCCCAAAGCCTGGCTGATCTGGCGCGGAGAGAGTAAAAGCGAGCTGACACAGCGCACTGCACCCTTTCAATGGTTGTGAAGTCGGCCCGATTCGGGACAGCAGACAACACCTAAATGAGTATAAACAGGCCCTAATTATCCAGCAATGCACGCATCGCCTGACTGAGCTTATTGATTGAAAATGGCTTTTTGATCACCATTTCCGGACTGGCATCACCATCCTCGACCAGCGCATCATTCTTGTCATACCCGGTTACAAACAGCGCCCTGACATCCGGGGTAATCTCCCTGATTTTCCGAAGAGCCTCCTGCCCGCCCATATGCGGCATCACCACATCCAGCATCAGCAGATCAATCTCATCCCGACGCGCAATATACTGCTCGACAGCTTTCAATCCGTCGGTTGCCGTCAATACGTTATATCCCAGGCTCTCCAGCACATCCTTGCCGGTAGCAAGCACCGTAGCTTCATCATCGACCAGCAGAATGGTCTCTCCGCGCCCGCCAAGCACACCGGTTGTATCATCGACGACGCCCTCTGCAGCTCCGGACTGCAGCAGCGGCAGATAGATACGGACTATCGTACCAACACCCTCTTCCGACTCTACAGCAATGGCTCCGCCATGAGATTGTATCGCCCCATACACCATAGCAAGGCCCAGTCCCGTACCTTTGCCCACGCCTTTGGTGGTAAAAAACGGTTCAAACATATGCTTCTGAATCTCCGGACTCATCCCCTCGCCGTTATCACTGATCGTAATGCATGCAACATCACGTGAGGTGATCGCCGGATATCGCTCCAGAAACTCCTCATCGACCGAGCACTGATCCAGTTTAACAGTAATTGCAGGAGTCCCGACGGACTCAACCGCATCGCGTGCATTGTTGATCAGGTTGATCAGCGCCTGTTGCAATAAATTAATATCTCCGTTGACGATCAGATCCACATCTCCAACCTGACATGTCAGGCTGATATTTTCAGGCACTGAGACTTCCTGCAGCTTGATCACCTCCTTCAGAAAAGAGGGCATGGATATAGGGTGCATTTGCACCGTGCCTTTGCGGGAAAAGGTGAGCAGTTGCTGAATCATGCCGGCAGCGCGAAAAGCAAGCTCCTCAATGCTGTTCAAACGATCCACGACATCTGGCAGGCTGTCAGCAGCCTTTTTGGCCAGGTAGAGGTTGCCGGTTATCCCTGCCAGCGTATTGTTAAAGTCATGCGCAATACCACCGACCAGCGTGCCGACAGCTTCCATCTTCTGAGACTGATGAAACTGCGCCTCCAGCTGTTCGTACTCGGAGAGATCCTGCTGAATGCCGATATAGTTGCTAATTGCGCCCTGCTCATCGAACATCGGTGAAATCGTCAGCAGCGCCGGGTAGAAGCTGCCGTCCTTCTTGCGATTAACCAGTTTACCCTGCCACTGATCCCCTCGCGCCAGCATACGCCACATTCCTTTATAAAATGCCGCATTCTGTCTGTCGCTCTTCAACATCCTCAGGCTCTTCCCCAGTATCTCATCAGCCCGATAGCCGGTCACCCGGGTAAAGGCCGGATTGATATATTCGATGCCGCCATCCCTGTCGGTGATCATGACCGCCTCACCCGCCTGCTCAAGTGCCTGCGACAGTTTTCGCAGCTTGCCTTCAGCCAGCCAGTTGTCGGTAATATCCCTGCTGATACCGATCACGCCGATCACACCCCCTTTGCTGTCCATGAACGGTGTTTTCAGTGTGTCGAGCAGCCGCCTTGAGCCATCAGGATAGCTCACCCACTCATCATTGCGTCTGGCGGCACCTGCCTGCAATATCTGCTGGTCCACATCACGAAAAAACTGTGCCTGCTGCTTGTTAAACAGATCAACATCCGTTTTGCCGATAATATCCGACTCGCTCTCCCGACCGATCAATTCACAAAAAGCCTGATTACATCCGAGGTAAACACCCTGCATATCCTTATAGAAGATCAAATCGGGAATACCATCGCGCAAGCCCTTGAGCAATGCGCGCGACGTCCCCAGCGACTGATAAGGATCCTGCAGGCTGACGCGCACGATCGAATAGAGAATCATCCAGAATGAAAACAGCTTGAAAATATGTCCGATCAGATTGGCTGTGCTGTAAACGCCGATGTAATTGGTGAAAGAGATCTCAGCCAGAATAGTAAAGACAATGGAGGCCATCAGAAACGGAAACAGCCCCTGCTTCAACCGATCCCTGAATCGGTACATATTGACCAGCGCCAGCACAAGAATGGTACAGATAACATACTCGCTGATAATCTTGAAGCGGGTTAGTCCCACGCCTTCAATATACGCATCAGGGAAGCGCCCGCTCATGATCAGTACATAACAGGCAACGGCGATCAACCCGAAAACAACAAACTTGGAGACATGGTGCGTCCAGCGCGTAAAAAACAGTGGTGCAGTAAGTAACAACAGCGCCTCAACATAGCGATTGGCAATCCAGAACTGGGTGGAATAATTGGCGATAGTAACCGGATAAATGCCCATCCCCTTGTAGATCAGGGTGTGAATCAGATCCATCGAGGCCACCCAGAAATAACCGGTGGCCAGGTACATGATGAAATTATCGCGCGCATATTTTTGCGCATAGGCGGCAACGACAAACATCAGCACGCCGACAATAATGGAAAACAGCTCCGCCAGCGTGTGAAAGAGCAGGTAGTTATAGTAGCTGGCAAGTATGAGTACGGCGGAGAGCATAACCGGAGGTAGCCAGACCCCCCGGTTTAATAAAACCGCAAACTGATTCATCCCGGTCTCTTTTTCAGGCATCACACATTCCCTGACTCCAAACTTGTACAATGAAGAATATCAGAACCGCCTGATACCCATCACCTGATCATCACTAACCGATCAGGTCGACTCGCCCGTCTGCGTCTGGCGATGATACGCCCCGTAAGCATCGGCATAATCGGCAATCGCCGCCTCGATCACAGTGCTTGCGTGTTCGAAACCATACGGCTTGCCGATAGTGACTTCGCTTGGTTTGTTGGGCTCAAGCTTGTAGGTAAGAAAATAGTGTAACAGTCGATCAACAATTGCCGGTGGCAGTTCAGAGATATCATCTATTTTTGACCAGAGAGGATCATCTTCAATCACGGCTATAATTTTATCATCCGCCTCGCCGTGATCGCACATCGGCAAACCGCCGACAACGCGTGCATTGACGATGATTTCAATACGTGAAATCGGCCGCTCGGAAATCACACAAATATCCAGCGGATCGCCGTCACCGCGCAACGCATGCGGCATCAGTGCGCCGACACGATCGGCACACAGCGTACGCGGGATAAAGCCGTAAAGCGCCGGATGCTGTGAGGATGAGCGCACCGAACGATCCACGCGCAGATAACCCGAAGGCTTGTCCACTTCAAACTTCACCGTGTCAAATGGAGTGATCTCGATATAGGCATGTACCCGCCGCGGCGGTGCGGCTCCGATTGCCAACCCGTGCCAGGGGTGCGGTCGCCATTGAGAGAATGATTTCATAGCATGTGTTCTAGCACAAATCGAGCCAAATGCCTACGATAGCTTGCGCTATTACAAAAACAGTTTTATGTCTGTCTGCATCAGCGGGATACCTTGTTCACTGCCGGCTTCTCTCCGTTGGGAAACAGTACCCACATCCGCCCCTGCTGCTTCATACTGCCTGCCTCTCTGCCCGCCTCGGCACCAAAGCCCCAAAAAAAATCGCCGCGTATCGTGCCCTTGATCGCACCGCCGGTATCCTGTGCCAGCATCAGACGGTTTAACGGCTTATCCGAACCGGGCCAGGTCGTGGCAAGGAACACCGGCATACCCATAGGAATAACGCGTCGATCCACCGCCATACTGTAGCCGCCGGTCAACGGTACACCCATGGCACCGACAGCCGATTGCTGCGTATCCGGCATCTCACGAAAGAATACATAACTGGGATTGCTGTTTAACAATGCCGATAACCGATCGGGATGATCCAGCCCCCACTGGCGAATGCTCTGCAGGGTGACCTGCTCAAGCGTCAACTCACCCATTTCAACCAGCCTCTTGCCGATCGATGCATAGGGATAACCATTCTGGTCCGCATAACCCAGCTTAACGATACTGCCGTCCGGCAACTCGACCCTGCCTGAGCCCTGCACCTGCAAAAAGAACAGTCCGATCTGATCATCAACCCAGAGGATCTCCTTTCCCCGAGGAGCATGGTCGGCATCAATGCCTGCCCGGTCATAATAGGGCACAATACGTCGCCCCTCGATACGCCCGCGCAGGCGCATGCCCTTGAGTTGCGGATATAACTCGCTTAAATCAACCACCAGCAAATCATCCGGCACACCGAATACCGGATAGCGGAATCGCTTGGTCTTTTCCCTGCTGCCGTAGAGCAGCGGTTCGTAATAACCGGTAATCAGCCCCTCTGCGCTGCCATCGCCATTGCGCAACTGGTACGGCGTAAAATGGTTTTCGAAGAAGTGGTGCAGGCCATCACTATTATCTACGTCCAGTAGTGAGGCCTCGGCACATATCTGCTGCCACGCCTCCTTTTTTGCCAGTGCCGTACATCCCTGACGCAACGCCTTCAACGAATTTGCCAGCTCTGCGCTGCGCCAGCCGGGCAGTGCATGCCAGCTCTTTTTCACAAAGAGCGGCCCCTGCTCTTCCACAGCTCCATGGTGAACAGAGCACGCTGCCAACATCAGACAGACCACCATCACCAGCCATCCCGTAACACGCATTCCACACTCTCCTGTTCGGCACCACGGGCAGATGACTGACTGCCGCGCGGCTTTCAATTGCTATGAGCACCGGTACGGCAGAACAGCACCACATTCCATCCCCGCTGTTCAGGCATTAAGGCTGGCACAGACCCCCCTGCGACTCAAACCCCGGCAATGCATTCTCACGCCTGTGGGGAGAACCCTGAGAATAGCAGCATGCCCGGCACAGCCCCTTCAATCAAATAGCAGAGCCGCTTACACAAACAGGGGTCAGAATGAAGATTGAAGGACGTTACATTGACAGGCCTACTCAAGTAAATATCTGCCCCTTTTGCCGGACAAGTACCTTGATTTAATCACAGCTCCCTCTAGAATGAACTGGCTTTTTAATTTATGTTTAATATTAAACGTGCGGGCTATAGATACCCTGGGAGGGTGTGTGGAATGCATGCCGGTTTGTAGAAATATTACACTGGCCTTTACGGCCTGTTTATTTTCCTTTACCTCTGCAACAGCTGAGACGACATACCAGATGGAGAATAGAACTGCGTTATTGAATTACACAATCACAGGCCCTGGCAAGGCACAAAGTTTCTATGACCCCAAGGCCCGGATTTATCATGAATCGGACATCCAGATTTCGGACCTTCAGCTGGGCGGCGACTGGAAGGGTTCATTATTGACCACGCTACGCTATACCGATTCCCCGCAGTATGATCCGAACTATACATCCATCCAAAATTTGGCAATACACTTAGCTGACCCACAAAATAACATTGATGCCGGAGATGTATTTGCCAATCTGTCTCCTTATTCCATGATGAAAGGCATCAAGGGCGTCGGGTTCCAGCACAATTTCGGAGACGACAGAAACTATGTGCGAGCCGTCTATGGTTCATTTGATGGACAGTGGGCGTATCTGCTTCTCAACTCACGACTCGATGAGCCTATGGATCGCTTCGGTGGCGGGGTTCGCGTGCAGAGAGCTATCGACAACCTGACCGTGGGAGCCAACCTCGCCCAGGTTGCGGATCGGGCCCGCGACCCAAAACGAGGAACATCCAATGTCTATCGCCAGGTATTGCCTGCTGTAGATTGGGAATACAGAAGTGGAGGTATGGTATTGTCGGGAGAGCATGCATACAGCCGTAGCAAGTTGTTGCCGTATGCCAGCCTCAGCCAATCACTCCAGGGATACGCCAACCGGATAGTCTTTCGAGGAATATACCGGACCTTCAGCCTCAATGGTAATGTGGAACGGGTTACGCCAAACTTTATCACTTTAGGCGGCGGAGCTACGCCGGACAGAATGCGGTACCATGCACGCGCCGACTGGCGCTTGGACAGACAATGGCAAATCTTTAGTGATTACGACCAGTTTTACAACAGTCTGAGCCAGCAGTTATCCACCAGAACTCACTACGAAACTGCTGAGGCCGGCATTATACGCCGTCATCTGCTCGGGCGCAGGGCTTCCGCTCTGACTATTTCCGGCCGAAGCCGATCCAAACGGACTGATGATGGTTCAGCATCAGCCCGATCACACCGCATACGTCTCAAATATAAGGATCGAGCCTTCGATAATGCCTTGAATTACACTCTAGACTACGAGCGACTGCTTAATACCGACAAAGCAGGTATCGCCACTACTCGTTTATCAAATAATCTTTATCATATTTCTGTGGGCTATCGTGGATACGATATAGGTAAATGGAGAGTGAGCGGAGATTTTGATTTTGGCAGGCAGGAATTACAGAACCCGACCACGGCTAACTTTGATATTTCGGATATGATGCTGTTGTCTCTAAAAGCCAAAAGTTCGGGCGGAAGTGAGTTGGGGGCCAGCTACAACCTGGGAAGCAACAGAGTGACAGTGGCTGGTTCCGGATCCAGACAAAATCGCGGGATGGTGTATTTTTCGATAGCACCCAAGATATTGCACGGGGGATCTATCAGATCTGAGTACAGCCTTAACGACTATCGTTTTGATAATGTCACGCGCAATTACAGGGAAGGATTGCTTCAGGTATTAATCAACTGGAACTTGAAAAAATAGATCCGCAAATGAGGTGAATAATATGAAATCGCTAAAAACACTAATTTTATTGCTGATCTTGTTCTTGCCCTATGCCAATGCCCATGCCGCATGGTGGGAATTTGGTCGTGAAAGTTCTGAGCCGTACTTCACCAGTCTCCAGTTCAACAGCCTGGATTCCGCCCGGCTGGATGAGGGTATGGTGCTTAGCCCCGAGGATTTGCAAAACGGGTCCATTGTTGTGCGCGGACAGGCTCAGGTAGGCCGTGGTAATATTGGCCTGGTGGAAATATCAATCGATGAAGGCAAGACATGGGAAGCGGCAAAGCTGGATGACCGGGGTATGTTCACCTGGGAGTTCCGGCCCGAAATCGGTCATGATTACCTGTTTCAGATACGTGCAGTCAGCACTACCGGCGTTTCTACCGGTGCCGAAGAAAATGATTTTCATCTATTGGTTCTGTCCGTCAATGGTACTACTGAAGCCAAAGAGACATTCCGTAAAATGCTCAATGCTTATATGCATAAAGACAGAAGCGGTTTTATGGATTTAGTTTCCAACTCCTTCGAGGGCAATATATCTGCGCTTGAGGATGCGCTGACAGATGACTTCCGCTGGCTCGACAGCATCGCCATTCAAGCAAACATCACCCGTGTGGTCAGCAACCATGGCGTTTATGAGCTTTATTTCACCTACAATCGGCAGGTGCGATCTATGCGTTCCGGTCAGTTTCTCAAGGATTCCGCCGCATCTGTTGTAGGTTTTCGTCGCAGTGTAAAAGGCATGAAATTGGTGCGCATGTCGGCACCCCTTCTCTTTGGTGTTTCAGATACCGCGAATATCGCCACCTATGTCACCGGTCAGGCAGTGGGCCAGAATGTGCTGACACTGGATCCCACCACGGGCAATGCCAGTCTCGGCTCTCAAGGCGAAACAGCCAGCGCAACCAGCACAAGCGGCACCCAATTTCTGGCCCTCAATCAAAGCTATAATTTCGACACCGATAGCGTAGCAAATGAAGGGCCGGGCCCTGCGGTTCAGGGCGACGTCAAACCTGAAGTCGGCGTCGTTTTTACACGCAACGGCGTAGGTTCTCAACGTATTCCGTGTCCCATAAGCAGCACATCATCCGCACCTGCCGGCGGATACATTGGCCAGCCCTATCTGTTAAATGCACAGGCAGGAAGCTGCTTTGCACTGGAGATGCTCCCCGGCCCCAGGTATGCGCTCGTTGAAGTTGTTTCCTACAATGCAGCCACCGGCGACATGACCTTCCGCTACAAATATCAGCCTTCCGGTGGGCGTAACTTCTAAAGCGGCATCTTCATCCGGACAGGCTCGTCAACTACCGGTGGTTTAAGGAGGATTCATGAAATACAGTCACCTGTCATTGGTAACACTCCTTTTTCCCGCCTGTCTTGCGCTGGCCGCCGAGCCGGTGCACACTGAAAATGCTCAAGCACAGATGCAGGCAGAGCAGAGCAAAAAACAGGCTTTTGCCGATGCACTCCGGCGTTACCTGTCGGATGAACCTGCACGAATGCAACAGCTGGATAAAGCAATCGACAGCCTCTACAGCCTCGCCTTCAAACAAGAAGGCGCTTTCGCCAGGCAACCCGATCCTGCGCCTGCCGGGCTAAGTGCATGGCAGAAAGCAATTGATCCACTGCACAGCCTGAACCTGCCACGGGCTACAGTAACGAGTATCAAGGCGCTGGAGCAGTCGATGAAAACTGCCAATCATGCTCTGTCCGCGATCCCCGTTGTCGCAGCCAATGCATCGTCCGTCCGTCTGACAAAGCGCCAGCAAGCACTGATGGCCGCTGCGGACGCCCTGGGTGCGCTGAGGCAACAGGCTCTGAGACTGGATGATCAGCTGGAAGATGAAGCTCGCCGCGCCGCCTCGGCTGCGCGTATGCTCAGTGTTGAAGCGCTCATGTTGCCAGCTCCCATAAAGGAGAAGCCATGATTACGCGTTCACTACCGGGGGTACTGTTGCTGATGCTTGGCATGGCGGGTTTGTTCCTTCCCTCAGTTTGCCATGCCGATTAGACCCG
>NZ_DS022294.1:492829-495321 GCF_000153765.1 Mariprofundus ferrooxydans PV-1
TGTTTGCAATCGCTCTCAACTTTGTTTTCAAACCGTCCAGTTGCTCCACAAGCGTCTGAATGCTGGGCTGATTTCGAACCGAAGCATCAATCTGTTTTTTTACGTTTTCAATGTTATCGATGTGTTGTCGGGCCATGATCCGGCCACCATTAGCATCAGGATTGCTGAGGAATGCGTTGATGTATCCTATCTGCTCACGGAGGAGAGCTTGAGCCCGGCTCAGGCGCTGGCGTTGATAATAGTTGAAAGAAAGGTTGGATAGCTTGCTCATGATAGCGCCGTAGGCCACGTTTACCCGGCTCTTGGGTTCCACCTTGCCCTCGCTGTTCGCCTTGGTGATGAGTGTGTAGGCCTCATGGGAATAGCGGTTGGACTCCCTGGAAAAAGCGGCATTGTCCAGGCCGGCCATGCGACCCGAATCGGCCTCCAGTTTTTTAAGAATCTCCTCCATCGCTGGTGCATAGCGATTGGCTTTGGCCACGGGTATCATGGGGTCCACCAGCGCGTGGTAACGCTTGGCCAGAGCAGCGTAGCGTTCAATCAATTTACCGCTGCCCAGCCCGCTGTCCGGCAGTTGTTTTGCTTCGCCAACCCGGTTTCTCAGAATGAGGGCCAGACGATCCTCCGATTCCGAGTATTCGCGGAGGACCTCATCCTTGAAGAAATAGGGGACCTCTGCGGGGAAAATCGGAGTCAGCTTGTCGCGCATGGCTTGAAGAGCCGCATCCAGGCTCGCTTCCGCCTTCCGGGTGTTCTTGTAGGCACGGGCGTAGCTGTCCCGGGCGTTGTCTATGCTGGCCAGGATTTTATTCACAGTGGTCTTCAGGTCTTTGATGCCTTGACTGGTCAGCACCATGTTTTTGACGGGGTAACCCGGCATAAGAGGTATTTGGCTCAGGGCTTCCTTTTCCAGAACCCGCGGGTCGGCACGCGCATCCTTGATGCGCTGCTCGAGCGCCTTGATGCCGGAATCATTCACGCCAAAATGGCCCAGAATGGTATAGACCTGACCACCGTTTACATCCAGATTTCCTTCCTGAGCGATACGCTGTTTCTTCGCCGCAGCCACAAGTTTGTCGGCGCGGTCCATGACCGAAGCAGCGCCGTGCAAGGCATCCACCACCTTGTTGGTAAGCTCCATGTTTTTGCTTGCTGCTTCGATGAAATCTCTGGCTGCGTCCTCGCCGTTGCGGGAAATGACGTTGAAAGTAGCCTCAAAGTGTGCAAGGCGATCATACTGGTATCGCGTATTTTCAAAGCTATGCAACGCGGCATAGTAGCCGTTGGAGCCAGCGCCGCTGAAGCAGTCCCATATCTCGATGTTTGGTTGCAGTTCGCCGGCGAGTTGGGTCGCGGTGGATGCATATCCTGCGACTGTGCTGGTGGAGCGTTTCGCGGCACTCATCCGCTTCTGAAAATAATCCTTCTGGTTTTTGGCATCATCCTTCCACTCCTTGAACAACTTTTCAGATTGTGCCAGGCGTTTCACGGACATGGGGTAGAAGCGGGGGGAGATGTTGCTTGCAGAGTTGTCCAGGGCAAATCTCCAGATGCTCATGCCCAGCCAATCGCCATGCTGTCCCTCCATTTTAATCGTGTGGTCTTCGCCCCAGATCACCATGTCTACGTCGTTCTGATCCCACTTGTGCAGGGATAGCACAAAACGGCGGATAGGGCCGTCGGCCATGGCTTTTGCGTCCGCATGTAGTTGCTTTGTAGTGCCTATCACCTGACTCTCGAAGGCGCGATAGACGCTGGCGGCTGCGGCCGACGCGCGAGCCTGGGCGGCCGAGCAGGCATCCCCGTTGCCGGAGGCGCAGGCAGCGCGAGCAGCAGCATAGATGGGCTCAAGCAAATCGCTCCGTTTTCTTTGTGCACCCTGCACGGCATTCCAGATGGCGTTATTATAGCTGTTGCAGGAATAACTGCCGCCGGCAAGCTGCTGCCAGGCATCCCTCATCTTGGAGGCGGCAGTACCGAAATCGTAGTTGGAATCGTTGGGGAAGGTGACCAGGCCGGGAGACTTTGACCATTCGTTGGCCGACTTGATGACGCCCATCAACTCCAGTTGCCGGTTCCACGAGCGTATGTTCTCCTCAAGGCGCTTGATATCGTGATCCACACTGCCCTTGAGCCCGGCAAGCTGCTTGTGCTGTTCCAGAATCGCCTTTAACAACGTATCCAGTTGCGAAACGGCCTTGTCTCCTGCCTTGATCATGAGTTCGAACTTCTTGAGGATGATCAGGTTGTCGCCAATCGAGTCCTGACCGGCCAGTCCCGGGGTTTCCGTGCGGATGTAGCCGGCAAGCTCCGGCTCCTTCAGGGAGATGGCCCAGTTGAATTTCTGAACGCCAGTGATGGAGCTCTCCTTTGCCTTGCCGACGTTCTGGGTGATCCGGCCGGTCATGGCATTAGGGTACTTCTCTTTCAGATAGTCGGAGAGGCGCTCGATGGCGAAATCGTTGGCGGCTTCTGAAATCTGATTGGTGGGG
>NZ_DS022294.1:495450-530540 GCF_000153765.1 Mariprofundus ferrooxydans PV-1
GATTTTGCCATGCATATCAAAGTAAAAATTACTCGGCTCTGTCTCGTTTGTTTTCACGTAACTGGCATGCGGCAGACGGTAGCGACATCTATGATCTGGAGGAAACCCTGACTAACAGTTTCCGGATGTTTAACAGCATTAAGATGAGTATAAGAGGACTGACGATTCAGCGGGATGAAGATTCATACAAGGTGCGCTATGAGGCTACCATCACCGGTCAAATTTCCCGGCTTCGCCCCCATAAAGAAACATCAAACGTTGAAGATACCGTATCAATAACCCCTGATGGTCCAAAAATCATGAGCAGCACGGGCATGCTGCACTAGCACTCTGCCCGACTTATGAGGGCTACCCGTCAAGGTGCCCCTGCACCGTACCCATGAGTCGTGCGGGCGGGGAGTCATGGCGGCCCAAAATATCGTGATTCATCATTCAGCCCATTCATGGCCTGCACCATTTGGACAGACATATCGGCACTCTGCTGGAATGAGCTACTTTCCCCTTTAACCGGTGTGGAGCTGTCACACTGGTAATACTTCCCTGCACGACATACTGCACAGGCCGGACGGAGCAGAGGCAGACTCCATTCATCATGCCAAAAGGGTGAGGTTTCTTGCTTTGAGTGTTTTGTTGCTATTCATACCCCATCAGATGGCGGGTTTATTCGAATGGATGGCCGCCGATCATGCCACGGCGCCACCTTGAGTAGTAGTAACATACCGGGCACAGCCAGCACGGCGCAGAACAGAAAGAAATTCACCCACCCCATCGACTCAACCAGCCAGCCTGCACCGGCATTGATAAAGGTGCGCGGCACTGCAGCCAGACTACTGAACAGCGCGAACTGGGTCGCTGTATAGGCCGGATGCGTCGAGCGGGCGATAAACGCCACAAAGGCTGCCGTACCCACCCCGACGCCGAATGCCTCAAAGGCAATCACCACCGCCAGGCGGGTCAACTCTACAGGACCGACATCAGCCTGTACCCCCACTGCAGCCAACCAGAGGAAACCGAATATCGAGCCGAGCTGTACCACCCCGAACAACCAGAGTGCCCTGTTGATACCGATTTTCACCATCCACAAACCGCCCAGCAGCCCGCCGATCACGGCCGGCCACAGCCCTGCATTCTTGGCAATCAGCCCGATCGCTGTCTTGGAGTAACCCATATCCAGATAAAATGGTGTGGCCAGTGCGGTACACAGGCTGTCGCCCAGTTTGTAGAAGAAGATAAAGGCCAGCACCATCACTGCACCCCGCCACCCCTGACGATCAAGAAACTCGTGCAACGGCTCAACCACCGCCTGACGCAGGCTTTTCGGTGCAAGCGCTACAACGGGCTCGCTGACCAGCAGCGTCATCACCATGCCCGGCAGCATGAACAGGGCGGTAATCATAAACACCGCACTCCAGGGCAGATGATCGGCCAGAATCAGCGCCAGAGAACCCGGCACCAGTCCTGCCACGCGGTAGGCATTGACATGTACCGAGTTGCCCAGCCCCAGCTCTTCATCCGACAGCAGCTCCCGCCGATAGGCATCCAGCGCGATATCCTGTGTTGCGGAGAGAAAGGCAAGCAGCGTGGAAAAGAGGATGATCATCGTCAGTTCCGTTTGCGGTGAAAAGCCCCCCATAGCGGCGATCGTCAGTAACAAAGCGACCTGAGTCAGCAACATCCAGCCACGCCTGCGACCCAGCCACGGTACTGCGTAGCGATCCAGCAGCGGCGACCACAAAAACTTCCATGTATAGGGAAACTGGATCAGCGCAAACAGACCGATGGTCGTCAGATCCACATGTTCACTGCGCAGCCATGCAGGCAGCAGGTTGATCAGCAGATACAGCGGCAAACCCGAAGCAAAGCCGGTAAAGACGCAGATAGCCATTTTACGGGTGAACAGCGGTGAGATGATACTCATCATGATGTAGGTTGCTTCCCTTTCACATTCGCGTACGTGATGTTTACCTGCTGCACGCTATGGTGAAAAGAGGCTTCAGTCTCTGTTGATCTGCATCGGGGTCTCACTCAAGCATTGTCGCCGTGCAGTTGCTTGCACCGCCCTGTTGGGGTGCGCTTACTTTCGTACCCACTGACCGGAAGCGGTCATGATAAACTGGCCGGGCGCCGTCTTCGCCTGCGCTGTACGTCCGGCGAGCACTTCGACCGCCTGCAATGACGTACCATTTTTTGCGGCAATCGCCTGATAATGCGCACGCCGCTTGCCGTTTATATCGGCAACCAGCGCCGCTACAGCTGCTCCGCCCTGAACGACTCCGAGGTAACCATCCGGCTTTTCGCCGACCAGGCCGGATGCCTTGGCATCGTGCAAGTCCATCGCCCAGCCGCTTGCAGGTATCGCCACCATCGAGGAGAGCCCCAGCATCAGGGCAAACAGCGGCATCACAAGGTAACGGGTATAGTTAAAATAACACATAATTCGACTCCCTTTCCTAGAACAGGCCACTGTCTTGCGACAGGACATGATCGAGATCTTTTTCCACCTTGATGCGGATCTCATGTTCGATTTTTACATTCAGGTTGATGGTGATCGGCTTGTCCGGCACTTCAACCTTGACGGTAGGGGTACATGCCAACAGCACTGCGGCATAGCCCGTGAACATCACAATCATGATTACTGCTTTGCGCATTACCCACCTGCCTTGCTGTGCGAACGACCTCGCCAGTCTTACCGTTTCAGACGCTGCTGCATCCGTTTGTTTATTCCTTTGCTGACATTGCTGTCAACACGCAGGCTCTTCAGCAACTGGAGCACATTCTCTTCGAGGCTGAGATTAAATGCCACTGCACGCCCTGCGGCATACGCCGGATTTCTCCCGGCCAGATGTACCTGCATCATCAACTGGCCGTTAGCCGCATAATCTGTCGTCACGTTCATCTGATCATAGTGAAAATCGTGGAAGATGCCAAGCACCATATCCATTTTCGAGTTGCTCTTCGCCAGCGCCTGCGCTGTATCATTGGCCACGTAACGGATCACGCCACCCGGTGCACGCGCCGACAAATGCCCCTGTACTACCGTCATGCCATCCGGCGTGAATATCATCGGAATCGTACCGTCCAGCAGCCCGCTGCCATATAGCCCCTGCTGCCTCTCCAGCGCCAGTATCTGCTCGATATCCAGATGTGTCGCACTCAGGTTGAACGGATTTTTCCTGCGATTGAAATCCAGAGTGATGCCGGAGCCGGCAACCTTGCCCCCCAGCAGCTCTGCCGATGCATTATCAACGTGCACTACCGGCTTTCGCCCGCTCAATGGGAGCTCCAGGCCGAGCTTGAGCGTGAGATTGCGTATGGCAACACCGTTATCCAGCAGGGTCAGCGTTATCGTGGCCGGCGAGCGGTTGCTCAGCCGCTCGCCGCCTGCCAGCTGCAGATGCGTTGATAAACCGGAAAAGCGGCTTTCGCCCACGTTGCCCGAGAGGCTCTGCAGCACGGCGTCGATATGATGATTGAACCTGTATGCCGTGCCGGATCGCCGCCAGTCACTGGAACCGCTGAGTGACAACGCCCCGCCATCCAGATCGATATCCGGTCGCATCTTTAGCCAGCGGCTCAGGCGATGGCTCTCGCCAAACGCGACTTCGGGCACTGACCATGTCAGCGACCCGCTGCCTGTTTGTAGCTGTTGTTTCGCCCGGCCACTGAGCTGCAGCAGACCGTCTTGACTGACGAGGGCAAAACGGGATGAAGCGACTCCCTGCTCATAGCTCAGATAAAGATCCAGATCCGCCGCACGAACAGCGACAGCACCGGCAGCCAGCGTCACGCCACTCATTCGCAGTTGCCACTTCCTGCCTGAATCCAGCCGGAGCGAGCCTCCCTGGTGCGTTATGCGCAGGTCATTCCATTGCAATATCTGTTTTGCTACAGACAGGCCAACGCTTTCAGGCTGCCAGCCTGACGCCGTTGCATAGGACAGCTGTAGCGGCTGGTCGACGTTTATCTCTGTATCAGGCAGCTTCAATCCGGAAAACTGCAGCTTGCCCAAGCCAAGCGTCTGCTGTGGCGCCAGGGTCAGCAGCAACCTGTTCTCATCCCGTACAACAGATCCATGCAGCCCGGCCGGCAACGACAGTGATGGCGATCCGGTTGTATCCGGCCACTGTGCTGCCAGCTTCAATCCTCTGGCGACCCGCCATTCACAATGACCATCGGCAACAGTCAGTCGTAGCGTTCCGTTCAGGTCAACCTGCTTTGCTGACCCCCACTGCTCTGCCGTCAGCCTGGTCGAAACCCGAACCTCGCCGGCAAGACTTGAGAAGAGAGCCAGTCCGTTCGATGGCAGCAGCTCCGGCCATGCCAGTTTCAGCTCCGCATCCAGTTGACCCCCAACCTTCTCTCCGCGCAACCAGCTCCCGGCAAGTGGCCATAGCAGCGCATAATCGGCATGCAGAGTGCCTGCAAAATGCAGTTTCCCCTGTTGATCACTGACCATGCCCCTGATTGATGCAATTTCGGCAACAGCCTCCTGCCCCGGCTGCTCGAGAGCTATACGCAAGCTACCATCCTGTTTCATCTCGGCCTGCAGATGAAACTGCTCTCTTCCGTTATCCAGCACGAGCGGCGCTTTCAGCGTGCCATGCCCATAATCAAGTTGCCCGGTGATCTGTCGCAATGGTTGGTCGGGCGGGAAATCAATATGTATCCGATCCACATGCAGCTCTTCGGCAGGAATCAGAGCCAGCATAGCTGCCGGTGCCGAAATACTGACACCCTGTGCCGGAGCGGAGGCGGGCTTTATCGCCAGCGACAAACCGGCCAGTTCAATGCGCCGGATATGACCCGTCAACAGCTCGGTCAGCGAGTAATCCACGCTCAGCCCCTGCATGCTGATCTGCAACGCACCATCATCAGATCGCAACTGAGCGGTGTCGATTCTTGCACGACTCAGGTTTAACGATGCGATATGGAGTTGGTTGCTGCTATAGCCGGCATCGGCCAGTCGTGCGGATATCAGTATTGAAAGCAGCTGCGGAAGGGAGATATAAGTAACCGCCATCAACAGCACGAAAGCGATCAGCCAGAGAGTAGTGCGTTTTAACGGCATCTGTCAGCCCGGCGAATGGGCGAAACCCAAGTGGTACGGGCAGGCGTTAACCCAATAGCGGACCATCAAGAAAAGACAGCTCCACCCAGATACTGGTCGGCTCCCCGTGTACATCGCGAAAGCGCAACTGCTGGCAGCGTGGCACCAGTCGATTGGGCCGACCATAACTGTCCTCTTGCACCTGATCGCCATCGGCCGAGGAGAGGATCATCAAGCCCTCTTCGACCAGCAGATCGGTCACCTCATACTCTTCATCAAGATAACGTACCCGTTGCCCGATCAGCCGTATAAGTGCTTCGGGTTCACCGATCATTCTGTGCAGTGCCGAATCAGTCATGGTCATTTCCTCTGTGACAACAGCATAGAAAAGCTGCCTGCATTGGTCAATGAGGCAGATCGTAAAAAACACAGACCCGCCTGTTACAGCGGGTCTGTGTTTCATACCTGATCTGCCGTAGCGATGACCTCAGCGGCTGAAATGCAACTGGAATGTGACAGGTACGGCTGTGGCAATCGATGGCAGTTTCGCCACCTCACGCAATGCCTCAATACCCGCATCCAGACCAAAATCCGCAGCCTTGACGATCACCGGTGCCCTGCTGCTGACCAGCAAGCTGCCGTCAGCCAGCGCAACCACGGTCACATCGGCATGCATATCTTTACGCATGCCATGCAAGTCGAGCGTCAATGGCAGGTCAGCCGACAGAGTTTCACCGGGCTTTAGCGCTGCAACCTTTAGTCTGCTGATATCAGCGGTAATGGTTGCAGTGGCAAAGTGACTCACGTCAAACAGCATCGACTGCATACGCTCGTTGCGAATCGCCACGCCGGTCTCCACACTGCTCAGATCAACAGAGATCTTCGCCTGTCCATCGTCAATTGAGCCCTGCAGGCCGTTAAAATGGTGCACCTCGCCCACCGCGCCTTTTTTGACCGATACAAAGTTCAGCGTCGACTGATTACCATCCAGAGACCAGTCGGCCGCCCAACCGCACACCGGCATACACAGCATACATAACATCACTATCTTTTTCATAAGCACTCCTTTTATCCCGGACTATATCCAACTCGAATTCTTGCCCGGCCACATCCTGAGCACAACACTGCATCGTGTGTGCCTTTGTCAGAGTTGCATGTTTTTATCCATGCTTGAGTCACAGCCGGATGCAATAAATCGCTATCCCTCTAGCATGGCCGACAACATGATCAAGGAGAGGCATGATGCAAGAAGTTTGGACCCTGTTAACCGAGCATTCGCTGTTAAATATTACGCTGGCGCACTGGCTGATGGCTGTCATCGCCCTGTTCATGACAGTCGCTGCCCAGCGCATTTCACTTTCCGTATTCAACCGCATGGCCAAACAACTGGCCTCACGCACAAAAACCCAACTCGATGACGTACTGCTTGCTGCCGCAGAGCGGCCGGCAAGCATGTTCATTCTTGTCATTGGCTTGCTGCTGACCGTTCATTTACTGCACCCACCGGCAGAAATATTTCCGCTGGTCTCCCTTGCCGACCAAGCCGGGCGGATTATCGCCATATTTATCGGCATCTGGTTTCTGTGGCGGTTGATCAGTGGTTTGTCAGCCTACTTTACCGCCCGCGCACGTGAGACGGATTCATCGCTGGACGATCAGCTGGTTCCCTTCGTTGCCAAAACGCTGAGAATTTTTCTGGTCATGACGGCTGTGCTGGTCGTTGCACAGAATATGGGCTATTCAATCTCCGGCCTGCTCGCCTCTCTCGGCATCGGAGGTATCGCCATTGCCATGGCGGCCAAGGATACCATCGCCAACGTATTCGGCTCGATCATGATCCTCGTTGATCGCCCGTTCACCGTGGGCGACTGGGTCAAAACGAACGAATTCGAAGGCGTAGTCGAAGAGATCGGGTTTCGCTCGACCAGGATACGCACGTTTGAGCGCACGCTGGTAAATGTACCCAACTCATCACTGGCCAACATGGTGATCGACAATATTGATGCCCGCAGCCAGCGCCGCATCAAGATGCGCATCGGCCTGACCTACGATACGACTGCAGCCCAGATGGCCGAAGCCATTGCCGGCATCGAAGAGATACTGACAAAGCATCCGGGGGTCGATCAGGGCTATAAGCTGGTAAAATTCGACGAGTTCGAAGATTCTTCCCTCTCCATTTTTCTCTACTATTTCTCATCAAGCAAGGTATGGGCAGAGTACCTGCAAGTACGTCAGGAGATAAATATGCAGATCATGGAGCTACTGGAGTCGATGAATCTCAACTTCGCCTTTCCAACGCGCACACTGCATATTGAAAAAGAGTGAATGACTGAGAAGCCGGTTGTTCTGGCCTTTACCGATGGTGCATGCTCCGGCAACCCCGGACCCGGTGGCTGGGGCGTATTGCTGCGCATGGGAAAGCACGAGAAAGAGATCTATGGCGGCGAAGCTGAGACCACCAACCAGCAGATGGAGCTGCAAGCTGCGGTCGAAGCACTCAAGGCGCTTAAGCAGCCATGCAAAATCACCGTCATCTCGGACTCCAAATATGTTGTTCAGGGCATGAATGAGTGGATTCACAACTGGAAGAAAAAAGGCTGGAAAACGGTCGGCAAGAAACCTGTTTCCAATCTCGAGCGCTGGCAGGAGCTGGACACTCTGGCAGCCCGGCATGAAGTACAGTGGCAGTGGGTGAAGGGGCATGCGGGGCACGTTGAAAATGAACGGGCGGATGAGCTGGCCAGGCGTGGCATACCCGCTTGATAACTGAAATCTCGCTACCGGTTTACTCGAGGCTGTAAATTGAACTGTGTAAATGCTTTACTCAGCAAGAACTGAGGAAGGAGCATTTATGAAGAAGAATGAGAAACGAAACGAGCTTGAAGCGATTGCCCGTGAGCTGGCGAAGCACGTCAAGACCGAAGAAGATTTGTCTAATCTGAGCCGAGACCTGGTGAAGATGACAGTTGAGGCGGCGCTTGGTGGAGAAATGGAAGCACATCTGGGCTATGCCCCGAGCGAGCGCAGCGATTCATCTAACAGCCGCAATGGTTATTCAACCAAGCGCCTGATTGGTGGGCACGGTGAAGTCGAGATTGAGGTCCCCCGGGATCGTCATTCGAGCTTTGAGCCTCGTATTGTGGAGAAGGGCCAGAGTCGTCTGACGCAATTTGATGATCAGATTCTGGCCTTATATGCCAAGGGCATGAGTACACGGGACATTGTGGCCGCATTTAAGGAGATGTACGGCGCCGATGTTTCTGCCGGATTGATTTCCAAGGTAACCGAATCTGTACTGGAACGGGTTGTTGAGTGGCAGAACCGTCCACTGGATACTCTGTATCCGATTCTGTATCTGGACTGCATCGTGGTGAAGATTCGCCAGGATAAGCGGGTTCTGAACAAGGCCATCTATATTGCCTTGGGCATCAATCTTGAGGGCGAGAAGGAAGTTCTCGGTCTTTGGCTGTCCGAGAACGAGGGTGCGAAGTTCTGGCTTTCAGTGCTGACGGAGCTGAAGAACCGGGGTATGCAAGATGCCTTTATCGCCTGTGTGGACGGCCTGACGGGCTTTCCGGACGCCATCAACGCGGTGTTCCCGCAAACGAAGGTGCAGCTATGCATCGTGCACATGGTGCGCAACGCCTTGCGCTTTGTTGCCTGGAAGGATCGCAAGCACGTGGCTACGGATTTGCGTAGGATTTACCAGTCGGTCACTGTGGAAGAAGCTGAACGGGAGTTGGATATCTTTGCTGAGAAATGGGATGGAAAATATCCGTCCATCAGCATCATGTGGCGCAGGCATTGGCCAAATCTGATCACGATTTTTGAATATCCTGATGAGATCCGCAAGGTCATTTACACGACCAATGCGATCGAATCGCTCAACAGCGTGATTCGCAAGGCCATCAAGAATCGCAAGGTATTCCCAAACGATCAGGCGGCCATGAAGGTCGTCTGGCTGGCCATCGAGGCTGCGGCCAAAAAATGGACCATGCCCATTCGCGACTGGAAAGCCGCACTGAACCGCTTTATGATCGAGTTTCCGGATCGAATGCCGGAGAGAATCTGAGATGGCTATTTACACAGATAGATTTACAGGCTCGTTTACTCGTCTGTCGCCGCCTCAACAGGCGCTGCAAGCGACTGACCGGCCAGGTTCCGTTCGATTAATGTTACCGGCTGATCCAGCTCATCGGGCACATCAACCTGAATCACCCCGGCGGGTGTCTGCCTGCGATCAATCAGTCGCAATGACTCACCGGCATGCACATCTTCAGCGATGACAGTCGTGGCACCCTCATCATACATTGAGCTGCGCAGGCCACAGCACAGGCTCGTCCCCTTACTCTCCCAATGCTTATCCCTGCCCGGTCTGCGTTTCACCGATGAGGGGGTAAAGTTGAGCGGCACATGGTCATGGCCATTGACCCTGACCCAGAGATTACGCTGCGCCGGTTCTGATGCCAGCTCTGCAGGAATAGCTCCTTCCTGCAGGAAATTGTAAATAAAAGGGAGCCGGTCCAGTTCTCTGGGCAGTGTTGAGTGATCACCTGTAACCACCACATTGGGCGCCCATGGCAACCACGCAGAGACCGGATCGACGACCAGATCTCCTCTCAGGGTATGCTTACTGATGGCATAAGCATTAAGCACCTGGATGCCATCGAGTTCGCTGCCGTCCAGGCTGTTCAGATGCCAGAGGAAATCACTGCCCGGCTGAATCTCCTGAGCCTGTACATTGCCTGTCGCAGTCACCGATGCCAGCTCCGAGAGCAGACTGGCTGCACTCGTACCGAAATGAGGCACCGACAACAGCAACAAACGACGCACATTGTTGCCTGCATGGTGAGACAGGTACTGCCGCACCAGCAGGCCGCCCATACTGTGCGCAACGATATCAACCTGTCCCGGAAAGCTTTTCAGGTAGCGCTCCAGATGCTCTTCCATAGCCTCAAGTGGCGGATAGCGATTCGGTAATGCACCGGTCCGGTAGTTGAAATAATAGATATCCCGCCCGAGACGCTTCTCCATCGCCAGCAATCGTTTTGCATTCGGCCATGTGAACTCATCACCGTTCCATCCATGCACCAACAACACAGGCACGGCATCAGGATAGTCGGGCTGCATCAGCAGGTCTGACTCCTCCCATCCCTGCCACAGATTCCGGGCGACCTGTTCGCTGCTCTTGCCTGCACAGGAGGCAAGCAGCAAGACCAAAGCAAGCAGGCTGACGGGACGAATCAAGCGCTTCATCATGCCGGCATGCTTCCCGATTGATCTGCACATGCCAATAGCCGAATCGCCACCTCGGCGCTTATGCTTGGCAAGAAGCGGTTGCTATGGTCTGATACGCTTTATGAAGATGTTATTTGATTTTTTCCCGGTTCTGCTGTTTTTCATTGTCTACAAGACGGTCGACATCTATGCCGCGACCGCTGTATTGATTGCAGCCTCTGCTGTGCAGACATTCGGACACCGCATGGTCAAAGGTTCATTCGAAAAATCGCATGTGATCACACTGGTACTGGTTGCCCTGTTTGGCACACTGACCCTGGCCCTGCACGATGAAGTATTCATCAAGTGGAAACCCACGGCCATAAACTGGCTGTTTGCCGTTGTTTTTATCGGCTCGCAGTTTATAGGTAAAAAGCCGGTGATTGAACGTATGATGGGCGCCAACATTACGCTACCCTCAAACGTATGGACAAAGCTGAATATTGCCTGGGCTCTCTTCTTCATTGTGCTTGGCGCCCTGAATCTCTATGTCGCTTTCTCGTTCGACACCGACACCTGGGTCAACTTCAAACTGTTCGGGCTGATGGGACTGACCTTCGCATTCATTATCGCCCAGAGCTTCTATCTGCTTCCCTATCTGAAGGAAACAGAGAAAACCGACTGACGGGCTCAAATGCGGCTATTCAGGCTTACCGCCCATATTCAGCGGCTTTCCCTGTGATAACGATGACAAGTAGCTGATCAGATCAACCATCTCGGCGCTGTCATACGCAGGCGGTGTACCCTGCAGCGCCCCTGCAACACAGTTATGCACCTGATCGAGCAGCGTAATAACCTTGTCCTGCCTGCGATTGTAACGGGGAAAAACAGCCGCCGCATTGTTCAGACTTGGAATAGGGCTGCCGTCGGGCAGTTTGCCCGCTGTGGTTCCACCGGCCATATGACAACTGTTGCAGGTTCTGCCGTTACCGTTGAAGTTGGCCGTCATAAACAGGTGCTTGCCGCTCTCCACGGCCTGATTCAATGACTCGGCGTAACCTGTGAAGGGTGCGGCCACCACCACCGAGATAAAGGCCAGCAATATGGTCGAATTGCGTATACGTTTAACAAACATTCCGGGCTCCCTGCATCTGATTTATGTCGAAATATCGGCACGGCGGATACTGTACGCCGGAAACACTCATAGTAAACAACCCACCCCGCTCCGGACCCAAAAAGCCCTATCGCGCATAAATGGAAGTTTTCTGCATGAAATATTAAGCGTAAGGAGTTCTGCCGGGTCATTGATCCCCAGCTAGCAGGCTACAAACCCAGTAAATTCGAACGCGGAGAAAGCGGCAGAACCGCGATCGGCTATGCTGTTTCAGATTTGTTAACTCTCTGTTTGTGCAAAGAACGGACCAAAAAAAAGGCCCCGCAATGCGGGGCCTTTAAAACAATCACTATTGATTGCGATCTTATTCGGCGACTGCCTCGGTCTTCTCAACCTGATCAACCAGTTCAATAATCGCCATGGATGCAGCATCGCCGGCACGAAAGCCGGTCTTGATCATGCGGGTGTAACCACCGGCACGATCGGAACAAGCAGCAGCCACGTCGTTGAACAGCAGATCAACAATCGGACGATAACGCAATTTAGCCAGAGCCTGACGACGTGCATGCAGATCACCACGCTTGCCCAGCGAAATCAGTTTCTCGACATAAGGGCGCACTGCACGTGCTTTAGCTTCTGTCGTTTCAATACGGCCATGCGTCAGCAGCGCTGTAGCCAGATTGGCCAGCAGAGCGCGACGGTGCCCGGTAGGCAGTCCTAATGAACCGCGGTGTTTACGATGTCTCATCTATCCTGTCCTCTCTTGCCAGACTCAGTCTTCCAGCGCTTCCGCATCTTCCTGCGGTGGCCAGTTAGGCAAATCCATGCCCAGTTCAAGTCCCATATTTTCCAGGACTTCCTTGATTTCATTCAGTGACTTGCGACCGAAGTTCGGTGTACGCAACATCTCCTGCTCACTACGCTGAACCAGATCACCCACGCGGAACACATCGTCGGATTTCAGGCAGTTCATCGAGCGAACAGACAGATCCAGGTGTTCAATCGGCTGAATCAGCAGGTTGTCCAGTGTATCATCAGGACCTTCCGGCTCAGAAACGATAGACACATTTTCAAAGTCTACGAAGACTGCCAGTTGAGCTTCCAGGATTTTTGCCGCGGAATTCAATGCTTCTTCCGGAGACAGTGATCCGTTGGTTTCAATTTCCATGATCAGCTTGTCATAGTTGGTGCGTTGACCCACACGGGCAGCTTCAACACGTGTTGAAACACGGCGAATCGGAGAGTAGGAGGCATCCACCAACAATGAACCAACCGCGCGCTCATCCACTTCACGATCGGTAGCAGGCTCATATCCACGACCCTTTTCTACTACCGCCTCAATCTTCAGGTGAGCATCGTCATTCAGATGCGCCAGAATCAGCTCAGGGTTCAGCACCGACAAGCCGGCAGGGCACTTGATATCGGCAGCTGTAACAATCGCAGAGCCTTTGATCTCGAGTGAAATAGTTGCCGCTTCGTCGCCTTCCATACGGAGGTCGAGCTCCTTCAAAGAGAGGATGATGTCCATGACATCTTCGCGAACACCTTTGATGGAGTCATATTCATGCGCAACGCCGTCCATCAGAACCGATGTTACTGCGGCACCCGGCAGCGATGACAGCAGCATGCGACGCAAGCTGTTGCCAATTGTTGTGCCGTAACCGCGTTCAAGCGGCTCAAACACGATTTTGGCAGCACGACCTGGTACTTTCTCTTCAATGCTGATGTGGCGCGGATTAATCAATTGCATGAATCGGTCCTCAATGTTTACTTGGAGTAAAGTTCGACGATCAGCTGTTCGCGAATATTCGAATCCAGCTGGTCACGCACAGGCATCTCACGATAAACACCCTGACGGCTTGGCAGATCAACATCCAGCCACTCTGCCGCACCACGACTGCCTGCAGCTTCTGTCGCAGCATTTACACGCAACTGCTCCTTGGCACCGTCAACAAGCTCAAGACGAGAGCCGACAGCGACACGGTAAGAAGGGATGTTCACAATACCGCCGTTTACCTTAAGCAGCTTATGACGAACAATCTGACGTGCTTCGGTACGGGATGAGGCAAGCCCCATGCGGTAGACCACGTTATCAAGACGTGATTCAAGAATCTGCAGCAGATTCAGACCGGTAATGCCAGGCATGCGATCAGCATCATCAAAGTAGCCGCGGAACTGCTTTTCCTGCAGACCGTAAATACGCTTGACCTTCTGCTTTTCACGCAACTGCAGACCATAGTCAGATACCTTGGTACGACGGTTTTGACCGTGCATACCAGGTGCATAAGGACGACGCTCAATCGGACATTTGTCCGAGTAGCATTTGCCACCCTTGAGAAACAATTTTTCGCCTTCACGTCGGCATAACCGACACTTGGCTTCCAGATAACGTGCCATGTATTAAGCTCCTAAACGCGGCGCCGCTTGGGCGGGCGGCATCCATTATGTGGAATTGGGGTAACATCGCGGATAGTAGTGACATTGATGCCTACTGCAGCAATGGCACGCAATGCGGACTCACGTCCACTACCCGGACCACGAACCAGCACAGAGCAGTTCTTCACGCCGTGATCCATCGCCTTGCGGGCAGCTTCTTCAGCAGCAACCTGGGCAGCAAACGGAGTGCTCTTACGAGAACCGCGGAAGCCTGAAGCGCCACTGGTTGCCCAGCATATTGCGTCACCGTTACCATCCGTGAAGGTAATAAGTGTGTTATTGAAACTTGCCTTAATATGGACAACAGCGTTCGCAATATTCTTGCGGACACGCTTCTTGGCCGAGGCTTTTGGTTTAGCCATTCGAAACCCCTGTTACTTCTTCTTGCCAGCGACTGTACGGCGCGGGCCTTTACGAGTGCGAGCATTAGTTTTACTGCGCTGACCGCGAACGGGCAGGCCTTTACGATGACGCAGGCCGCGGTAGCAACCGAGGTCCGTCAAACGCTTAATGCTCATCGTTACTTCACGGCGAAGGTCACCCTCCACAGCGTAATCTGCATCAATCAATGAGCGGATTTTATCTACTTCTCCGTCACTCAGATCTTTGACGCGGGTATTAACGTCGATACCAGCACTGGCAAGAATTGCCTTAGAGCTTGTATGACCAATACCATAAATATATGTCAACGCTATTTCTACGCGTTTCTGAGTCGGAATGTTTACACCGGCTATACGAGCCACTTGCTGCCTCCTTAGGCCTTGAGGAAAAGGGCGCGAACCATACCGATAAGTATGACGGCGCGCAACTTCCTTAACCCTGTCGCTGTTTATGTCGTGGATTCTCGCAAATAATGCGGACTACGCCCTTGCGGCGAATCACTCGACATTTGTTACACATTTTCTTGACCGATGCACGGACTTTCATGCCTGCACCTCCTCAACTCTGCCGGATAAACCGGCATGGTGTTCACCGTAGGTATTACTACCCATCAATGAGCCGGGGGACTTTTTGCTGTCGCCCGGTTTGATCATCCACCAGGTGGTGATCTTCTCTCAGCTGTACGCTGTTTCGACAACCGACTGGATGTCGATTACTTCTCGCGGTAACTGATGCGACCGCGGGAAAGATCATAAGGTGAAATTTCAACCGTCACCTTGTCACCTGGAAGAATGCGGATGTAATACTTACGCATTTTTCCGGAAATCGTGCACAACAACTCGTGCCCGTTCTCCAACTTAACTGTAAACATGGCATTGGGAAGTTTTTCAACCACTTCACCGCTCATTTCAATAATATCTTCTTTTGCCATGCTTTAACCTTCTACCGCCTCTTTCAGAGCGGCGTAAACCGTCTCCATTTCCCCGGATGCATCTATCATGCGAAATCCTGCCTTATGCCTGTAGTAATCCAGCAATGGGGCTGTCTGCTCTTTATACACTTCAAGTCGATGCGCAATCACATCTTCCCGGTCATCATCACGCTGGTACAACTCTCCACCGCAACGATCGCAGATGCCTGATTTTGAGGGGGGCGAATACTGCCGATGAAATCCAAAACCGCAAGCCTTACATATCAACCGACCGCTCAGGCGTTCCAGCAAGCTATCTTCAGGTGCATCCATAAACACCGTACGGCCGATACTCAGCCCGTGCCTGGACAACATCTGATTCAACGCTTCGGCTTGCGCCACATTGCGTGGAAAGCCATCAAGGAGGAAGTTCTGTGACAGATCCTCAATAATGCTGTCCTCAATCATGGCCACAACCAGCTCATCGGGAACCAGCTTACCAGCGTCCATGTACGCACGTGCTGCGATACCCGCATCGGTTGCTTCCCGTACGGCCGTGCGCAGGATATCACCCATGGCAAGATGCTTGATGCCAGTTTCACCGGCCAGCTTCTCACCCTGAGTACCCTTGCCCACACCCGGAGGGCCAAACAGAATCACATTCATGATTTGCCGGTCTTCAGACGCGCCTTTTTCATCAGACCTTCGTACTGGTGACTCATCAGATGGGACTGAATCTGACCCATCGTATCCATCGTCACTACCACAACGATCAACAGGCTGGTGCCGCCAAAGTAAAACGGTACGGACAACTCGGAGATCAGCCACTGTGGAAGCAGACAGACCATCGAGACATAAGCCGCGCCCACTACAGTAATGCGTGTAAGCACGCTATCGACATAATCAGCTGTCTTCTGCCCGGGGCGAATGCCCGGAATAAAGCCGCCATGCTTCTTCAGGTTATCAGCCGTATCCTTCGGATCAAACACAATAGCCGTATAAAAGAAGCAGAAGAACACGATCAGACCGGTAAACAGTGCCATATAGAGCCATGCACCGGGAGAAAGCGCAGCCGACAAATCACCGAGCCAGGCAAATCCATCAACGCCCTTGGTAAACTGGGCAAAGGTTGCCGGCAACAGAATCAGTGATGACGCGAAGATCGGCGGAATCACACCTGCAGTATTCACCTTCAAAGGCAGGAATGAGGCCTTGCCGCCATACATGCGGTTACCCACCTGTCGCTTGGCATACTGGATCGGAATGCGCCTCTGGGCGCGCTCAAACCATACCACAGCACCGGTTACAGCCAGTGACATCGCAAACAGACCCAGCACGGTAAATGCGCTGAACTCACCTGTACGGGCCAGCTCCAGCGTAGAGCCAACTGCGTGAGGCAGGCCTGCAACGATACCGCCGAAGATGATCAGGGAGATACCGTTACCGATACCGCGTTCGGTTACCTGTTCGCCAACCCACATCAGGAAAATCGTACCTGTCACCAGCGTGATCACAGTCATCGCACGAAATGCCATGCCCGGATCAATCACAACAGACTGCCCACCGACCGAAAATGACTCCAGCCCGATGGAAATGCCGATAGCCTGAAAAATAGCCAGACCCACAGTGCCGTAACGGGTGTATTCGGTAATCTTGCGACGACCGGACTCACCTTCTTTTTTCAGCTGCTCCAACTTCGGAGAAACCACTGTCATCAACTGAATAATAATTGCTGCTGAAATGTACGGCATAATGCCCAGAGCAAAGATAGTCAGGCGAGACAAGGCACCGCCGGAGAACATATCAAACATGCCCAGCAACGAACCCTTGGCCTGGCTGAAGAACTGCGCCAGAACACCCGCATCAATACCGGGAACCGGGATATGCGCACCAATCCGGTAAACAATCAGCATACCGAGAGTGAACAGAATACGGGACTTCAGCTCCGGAATCTTGCCGATATCACCGAATCCACCCAATGCGCCCGACGGCTGAGAGGCCATATCAGCCCTCGTTCACGATCAGATTTAGCGTACCACCAGCGGCTTCAACAGCTGCGACTGCAGATGCAGATGCAGCTGCTACGGATATACTGATTTTCTTGCTCAGTACGCCTGTGGCCAGCAGCTTGATCGGATCAACTGCATTACGGATCAGACCTGCCTCGAACAATGCAGCTGCATCAACTGCCGCACCATCGTCGAAACCGTTCAGATCAGCCAGATTAATAACCTGGAATTCGTTGCGGGAAAGCGGGGTAAAGCCGCGCTTTGGTACACGACGAATCAGAGGCATCTGGCCGCCTTCAAAACCACGTGCAACCTTGCCGCCGGTACGGGACTTCTGTCCCTTGTGTCCACGGCCGCCGGTTTTGCCGTTGCCTGAAGCAATGCCCATGCCTTTACGCTTGCGCGCTTTGCGGGAACCGTCTGCTGATTTCAGCTCATTCAATTTCATCGTATTACTCTCCGGATTCAATTCGAACAAGATGCTTGATCTTGTTCACCATGCCACGAACGCTCGGGGTGTCTTCCAACTCAACCACCTGGTGCATGCGACGGAGACCCAGACCAACCAGTGTTGCTTTCTGATCTTCGGAGTAACCGATGCCGCTCTTCACCTGACGGACGCGGATCGTTTCTTTGTTTGCCATTTGGAGCTCCTAATCTGTTCAGGCGGTTTTGCCACGACGTGCGGCAACCTGCTCTGGGCTTTCCAGCATCTTCAATCCGTTGAAGGTAGCACGAACACTGTTAATCGTGTTCCGTGAACCCTGTGACTTGGTCAGGATATCGCTGATTCCGACCGCATCCATGATCGCACGTACAGCCGAGTTGGCGATTACGCCGGTACCTTCGGATGCAGGCTTGAGCATGATGTAGCTGGCGTCCTGACGACCTGTCACCTGATAGAAGATCGAACCATCTTTGCGAGGGACGAAAATGAGCGACTTGCGGGCGATTTCACCTGCTTTGCGGATCGCTTCAGGCACTTCTTTTGCCTTGGCATGTCCGTAGCCAACGTGACCGTTGCCGTCGCCCACAACCATCAGGGCGGAGAAGCTCATACGGCGGCCACCGGATGTTGTCTTGGCGATACGATTAATCGACACCAGTTTCTCATTCAGATCCAATTCGTTTGCGTTGATCATTTGTATGTATCTCCTAGAACTTCAGACCGCCGGCGCGAGCGCCTTCGGCCAGCGCCTGAACGCGCCCATGATATGCAAAGCTGCCACGGTCAAAAGCCACGACTTCGACACCAGCCTTGATGGCACGCTCGGCAATCAACTTGCCAACTGCTTCAGCACCCACCTTGTTGCCACCGTTCTTGACGGCTTCATCAAGACTGGAAGCTGCTGCCAGCGTCGTTCCGTTTGCATCGTCTATGATCTGTGCATAGACATGACGTGCTGAACGGAAAATGCTCAGACGCAGGCGACGGGATGCTTTGACCCTGGCGCGGACTTTGCGTGCACGGCGCACTGCGCCATTGGATTCGTAACGTTTGATACTCATCTCTTGCTAACCTCTACCTGTAAGCTGTAGGCCATTATGCCTTCTTGCCTTCCTTCATGACGATATGCTCGCCGACATAGCGCACACCCTTGCCCTTATAAGGCTCTGGCGGACGGTAAGCGCGGATCTCTGCAGCAACCTGTCCAACACGCTGCTTATCGATACCGCTGATGGTAATAATACTCTGATCCACAACTGCAGTGATACCTTCAGGCAGCTCATGAACAACCGGATGGGAGAAACCGAGGGAGAGGTTCAACGCCTTACCCTGAACCTGGGCACGGTAACCGACGCCCTTGAGCTCAAGTTTCTTCTCAAAACCGGTACTGACGCCGGTGACATTACTGGCAACCAGTGCGCGAACCAGACCGAAGAAAGACTTGGTCTTCTTGTCTTCCAGGTTGGAACAGCTAATGGTCAGTACATTGCCTTCCTGTGCAGCGGTAATGCCTGCGAACAATGGAGACGTGAGTTCACCCTTGGCACCCTTGATGGTGATAGAGTCGCTGCCGATAGTGGCTGATACGCCGGCCGGCATTGTAACGGGTTGTTTACCAATTCGTGACATAATCTACCTCAAAATACCGTACAGAGGACTTCGCCGCCAACCTGGGCTGAGCGTGCCTTCTTGTCGGTCATGATTCCCTGTGATGTGCTGATAAGCGCAACACCATAGCCATTTTTTACACGCGGCAATTCATCAGCACCGACGTAAACACGACGGCCGGACTTGGAAATACGCTTGATCTCACGAATGATCGGCTTGGCTTCGTCATCATAACGAAGGGTCACACGCAAAAAGCGATGGCCCTTGTGGTTATAGGCTTTGACTGCACCAAGATAGCCTTCATCCTTCAACAGTTCAGCCATTGCCAGCAAGGTTTTGCTTGCAGGCATTTCAATTCTTTCTATCCCTGCCATTTGTGCATTGCGAATTCGCGTCAGCATGTCGGCGATACGGTCCATCATCATAGTTGTATACTCCTCACCAGCTCGACTTGACCATGCCGGGGATCTCTCCGGCAAGCGCATGCTTACGCAGGCAGATACGGCACATGCCCAGCTTACGGTAGACCGAATGCGGACGACCACAAAGCTGGCAGCGTGTATAGGCGCGAACTTTAAATTTTGGTGTGCGGTTGCACTTTACAATCATTCTCTTGGAAGCCATGTAACAGCCCTCTTATTTGCGGAACGGCATGCTGAATTCTCTCAGCAGTGCACGTCCTTCATCATTGGTATTGGCAGTGGTGCAAATGGTGATGTCCATGCCACGCACTTTATCAACCTTATCGTATTCGATTTCAGGGAAAATAATCTGCTCCCGAATACCCATGGTGTAATTACCACGACCGTCAAATGACTTCGGAGACAGGCCCTTAAAGTCACGAATACGCGGCAGAGCAATATTGACCAGGCGATCAAAAAACTCCCACATGCGCTCACCACGCAGTGTCACACGGCAACCGACCGGCATGCCATCGCGCAACTTGAAGTTGGCGATCGACTTGCGAGCACGGGTCACTACAGGCTTCTGGCCGGTAATGGCGATCATGTCTGCCAGTGCGCCGTCCATCAGCTTGGCATTCTGAGATGCTTCGCCGACACCCATATTCACCACAATCTTGGTGATGCCTGGAATCTGCATAGGATTAGTGTAGCCAAACTCTTTTTTCAGAGCCGGTGCTACTCTTTCATTATATTGTTCTTTCAAACGTGCCATTGTCGAGTCTCTCCTACCTATCCAGCACTTCGCCGCATTTGCAGCAAGTACGAACCTTACGACCATCTTCAAGCGTCTTAACGGCCAGGCGGACGCCGGCTTTGCACTTGGCACAGAAGTACTGCACATTGGAGATCGCCAGAGGCGCTTCCTTGTCAATAATACCGCCTGCGCTGTTTTCCGTCTGACGGGTATGACGCTTGATCATGTTCACCTTGGCTACCAGTACACTGCTATCCTGCGGCAGAACACGGATTACCTTGCCACGTGCGCCTTTGTCACGACCGGCAATGATGATCACTTCATCATCTTTACGAATTCGGGTTTTCACCGTTGCTGTCATCTCTAATCGCCTCACTTTCCCGCTTACAGCACTTCAGGCGCAAGGGAAACTATTTTCATATAACCTTTGCTGCGCAGTTCGCGTGTTACAGGGCCAAAAATACGGGTGCCCATTGGCTCATTCTGCTTGGAGAGCAGTACAGCGGCATTCTCGTCAAAGCGGATGGACGAACCATCGGCGCGACGAAATTCCTTGGCTGTACGCACAACAACCGCGCGCTGAACCTCACCCTTCTTTACCTTACCGTTCGGTACTGCTTCCTTTACCGCTACGACAATCACATCGCCGACACTGGCATAACGGCGCTTGGAGCCGCCCAGTACCTTGATGCATTTTACTCTGCGGGCACCGGAGTTATCGGCAACCTGCAATACAGTTTCATTCTGAATCATGCCAATCTCTCCTTACAGCTGTTCAGCACGGGTCAGCACGTTCACCAACATCCAGCGCTTGCGGCGGGAGATTGGGGCTGACTCAATGATGCGTACGGTATCACCGATGTTGCATGTGTTCTCTGCATCATGTGCCATATATTTCTTGTGCGAACGTACGGTCTTGCGATAACGCGGATGCACAAACTTGCGCTCCACCTGCACGACGATGGTCTGCTCGCCCTTGTTGCTTAATACTACCCCTTCAAGGGTGCGCTTGTTGCTTGTTGCCTCGGACATCTCTCTCTATCTCCTTAGCTGCGCTGAGCCAGAATGGTTTTGATACGGGCGATCTCACGACGTACCTGGCCAACACGGGCCGTATTGTTCAACTGCATGGTAGCTTTCTGAAAACGCAGCTTCATACCTTCTGCGGCCAGCTCATTCATGCGCTCTGTCAAGTCAGCTGCACTGAGTGCGCGCAGCTCTTTTGCATTTTTGTTATCACTCATCGTCCAACTCCACGCACGACAATCTTGGTGCGGATTGGCAATTTTGAAGCAGCGCGCTCAAGCGCACCGCGAGCCAATTCCTCATCAATACCGTCCATTTCATACAGGATGCGGCCTGCTTTCACAGCGGCAACCCAAAATTCAGGCGAGCCCTTACCCTTACCCATACGCACTTCAGCAGGCTTCTTGGATACCGGCAGATCCGGGAAAATCCGGATCCATACACGGCCCTGACGCCTGACATGGCGGTTAATGGTAATACGTGCAGCTTCAATCTGACGCGCAGTAATACGCCCCGGCTCCATCGCCTTCAATCCGAACTCTCCGAAATTCAGGCTGGCACCGCGCGGACTCTTGCCGCGAATACGCTGAAGCTCTTTGTGATGCTTACGCCAGCGGATCTTCTTCGGTTGCAACATCGTGACTCTTCCTCTCTACCTAATTAACAAGTCTTTATGCGTTAGCGTCGGCGGTATCACCCAGCTTAATGCCGTTGAATACCCAAACTTTCACACCAATCACACCATAAGTGGTATGCGCTTCAGCAAAACCATAATCCACATCGGCACGCAACGTATGCAAAGGCACACGGCCTTCACGATACCATTCAGTACGCGCAATCTCGGCACCACCCAGACGGCCGGCACAGTTGATACGCACACCCTTGGCGCCCATACGCATAGCACTCTGAACCGCGCGCTTCATTGCACGACGGAAGGCCACACGACGCTCCATCTGGAAGGCCACATTCTCTGCCACCAGCTGAGCTTCCGCCTCAGGACGACGAACCTCAACAATGAACACCTGCACTTCCTGGCCGAACTCTCTGACCAGCTCATTACGAACCGCATCGATCTCGGAGCCCTTCTTGCCGATCACAACACCCGGACGGGATGTATGAACGGTAACCTTGATCTTGTCCGCAGGACGCTCAATGATGATACGGGAAACACCCGCATGCTTGAGACGTTCTTTCACATGACGACGCAGCTTGATGTCTTCACGCAGCTGTGCACCAAAATTCTTATCAGAGGCGTACCAGACTGATTCCCAGTTGCGAATAACACCTACGCGGAATCCAATCGGATTTACTTTCTGTCCCATGAAATAACCCCTTTATCCGCGTTCGCTGACAGACACTGTCAGGTGGCTGTGGCGGTGAAAACGTTTACGCATACGACCCATGCCCTTCGGACGGAAGCGCTTGAGTGTCATACCCGCATCGGCCTTGGCCTCGGACACAAACAATGCATCCACATCGAGTCCGTGGTTCTGCTCGGCGTTAGCAATCGCAGACTTCAGCACCTTCTCGTAGAGACGGGCTGACTTCGTTGGTGAGAGCGCCAGAACTGCAATAGCGCGATCGACATTCAGGCCGCGAATAGCATCGGCCATCAGGCCTGCCTTCTGGGGGCTGATGTTACTGTTTTTGTGCAATGCACGTACTTTCTCAGACATGCCCTACCTCTTCCTGGCCTTTTTATCCGCACCATGACCATAGTAGGTGCGGGTAGGTGAAAACTCACCCATCTTGTGACCAACCATGTTCTCGGTCACGAAGACCGGTATAAACTTGTGGCCGTTATGTACGGCGAAGTTCAGCCCGACAAATTCCGGCGAAATGGTCGAACGACGTGACCAGGTCTTGATCACACCCTTCTTCTCAGATGCCTGCGCTGCCTCAACCTTCTTCTGCAGAGAGGCCTCAATGTAAGGGCCCTTCTTTAATGAACGCGCCATGTCTTACCTCACTTCTGGTTACGGCGGCGAATAATATCACGGTTCGACGCCTTGTTCTTCTGACGGGTCTTGTGACCCTTGGTTGGTACACCCCAGGGGGTAACCGGATGACGGCCACCAGAGGTGCGTCCTTCACCACCACCGTGTGGATGATCAACCGGGTTCATGGCAACACCACGAACATTCGGACGAATACCCAACCAACGGGTGCGACCAGCCTTGCCAACTTTACGGTTAGAGTGATCAGCATTGCCCATCACACCGATACTTGCCAAACAACGTGCATCCACACGACGAAACTCGCCGGATGGCATCTTCAGGACAGCACGGCCGCCCTCTTTACCCATCAACTGGATGGAAGATCCTGCACTGCGGGCCATCTGACCACCCTTGCCCGGCTTCATCTCCACGTTATGTACCAGCGTACCAACACGGATCATTGAAAGCGGTAACGTGTTGCCCGGACGAATTTCAGCATCAGGACCGGACATCACTACATCACCCGAACGCAGCCCCTGTGGAGCAAGGATATAACGCTTGTCGCCGTTGCTATAAACAACCAGCGCGATGTGCGCTGTGCGGTTCGGATCATATTCAAGGCGCGCAACCTTACCTTCAACGCCGAAATTGTCACGCTTGAAATCAACCATGCGATAAAGACGCTTGTGACCGCCGCCGCGATGGAAGGAAGTAATGCGTCCGTTGTTGTTACGGCCACCCGATTTTGTCAGGCCAACCGTCAACGATTTCTCAGGGGCGCCCTTGTGCAGATCAGTGTTTACTACACCGATGCGACCGCGATTACCGTTGGATGTGGGTTTCAGTGCTCTCAAAGCCATGGTTTATACCTCTTCCGCCACTTCCAGAGTCTGCCCTTCGGCCAGGCGTACAACAGCCTTGCGGTAGCCGGAACGACTGCCTGACTGTGCACCACGACGCTTAGGCTTGCTAGGCATATTGATCACCTGAACCTTATCCACATTCACCTCAAAAATGGCTTCAATGGCGGCCTTGACCTGCGCCTTGCTTGCCTCACGGGCAACGCGGAAAGTGTACTGATTTGCTGCACCGGTAGCCGTGTAACTCTTTTCAGTAATTACAGGCTGGCGCAAAATGTTAAAGTGATTGATGTTCGCACTCATGCCAGACGCTCCTCAAGATTATCAATAGCAGCTGATGTCAGCACGACACGCTTGCTCTTGAGCAGGTCATGCAGATTCACCTGACCGTCGAGAACAATGCGGGTGTTCGGCACATTACGTCCGGACAATTCAACTGCGTTGTTGGACTCGCCCAACACGATCAGGCCTGAATCAGCACCCAGAGCGCCCAGTGTATCCACAAATGCCTTGGTCTTGATCTCAGCAAGCTCAAGCTTGTCTACAACAGTCAACTTACCTTCACGCAGACAATCAGACAGAGCCAGGCAGAGTGCCCGACGACGCTCTTTCTTGTTGATACGGGTAGCAAATGATGTATCAGCAGACGGACCATGTGCGGTACCGCCATGACGCCACTGCGCCTGACGTGAAGAACCTGCACGGGCACGACCGGTACCCTTCTGCTTCCATGGCTTCTTGCCGCCACCGGAAACTTCCGAACGATCTTTCACCTTGCTGGTGCCGCCGCGCTGGGCAGATGCCAGTGCTGCATACACACGGTGGACAAATGCAGCATCTGCATCCAGACCGAATACAGCCGGATTAAGCTCGCGCTTGCCTACTTCTTTATTACTCTGATTTACGATGGTGATTTCCGCCATCTTACGCTCCCTTTACGGCTGGACGCAGTTCAACCAGCCCATTACGTGAACCGGGAACAGCACCCTTAACCAGAATGCGGTTTGCTTCTGCATCCACACGAACAACTTCCAGGTTCTGCGTGGTTGAACGAACATTACCGAAATGACCCGGCATCTTCTTACCCGGGAAAACACGGCCCGGCCACTGACACTGACCGGTTGAACCCATCTGACGATGAACCTTTTCAGCACCATGGGTTGCACGGCCACCACCGAAGTTATAACGCTTCATAACACCGGCAAAGCCATGGCCCTTGGAGGTGCCGGAAACGTCGATCTTCTGACCTGCTTCAAACAATGTTGCATTCAGCTCCTGACCGAGCTCAAACTCGGCATCAGCAGCAATGCGGAACTCTTTCAAGCCACCAGCTACTTCCTGGCCCTGACGGGCATAGTGACCCTGCACAGGACGCGTGGTGTTGCGCTTGGCTGCACCAAAACCGACCTGAACAGCATCATAACCGTCCTTGTCAGCGCTACGACGTGCAACAACCTTGCACGGTTCGATGTTCAGGACAGTCACTGCAATAGCGGAGCCGTCTGCAGTAAAAATCTGTGTCATGCCCGCTTTCCGGGCGATTAATCCAATACTCATGATCTTCTCCCCCTTACAGCTTGATCTCGACATCCACGCCTGACGGCAGGTCGAGCTTCATCAGCGCGTCTACGGTCTGTGGTGTCGGCTTATCTATGTCCAGCACACGCTTGTGCGTACGGATCTCGAACTGTTCACGAGAATCCTTGTATTTGTGTGGAGATTTGATCACACAAAACTTGCGGATTTTGGTCGGAATCGGAATCGGACCGCGCACTTCTGCGCCTGTACGTTTTGCTGTCGCCACAATGTCAGCCGCACTCTTGTCCAGAATACGATGATCAAAAGCCTTCAGGCGAATACGAATACTTTGAGTTGCCACCTAGGCCCCCTATTACTTACTAATGTCGGTAACGACGCCAGCGCCGACCGTACGACCACCTTCACGGATGGCGAAACGCAGTTCCTTATCCATCGCGATTGGGGTAATCAATTCAACATCCATTGAGATGTTATCGCCAGGCATCACCATCTCGGTGCCTTCCGGCAGTGTTACTGAGCCTGTCACGTCAGTTGTACGGAAGTAAAACTGTGGACGGTATCCATTGAAGAACGGGGTATGACGACCACCCTCTTCCTTGTTCAGGATATAAGCTTCAGCCTTGAAGGTTGTGTGCGGGGTGATTGAACCCGGCGTAGCCAGTACCTGACCACGCTCTACGTCTTCACGCTTGGTGCCACGCAGCAGTACGCCCACGTTATCACCAGCCTCACCACGATCCAGCAGCTTGCGGAACATCTCAACACCGGTACAGGTCGTCTTGGTTGTTGGCTTAACACCAACAATCTCGATCTCCTCACCAACCTTAACCACACCCTGCTCAATACGACCAGTCACCACAGTACCGCGACCGGAGATAGAGAACACGTCTTCAATCGGCATCAGGAATGTCTTGTCGATCGGACGCGTCGGGGTAGGAATGAACTCATCCACAGCTGCCATCAGACGCAGAATAGATGGTGCGCCGATTTCAGATGCGTCGCCTTCCAGCGCCTTCAGTGCAGAACCGATGATCACAGGAGTGTCATCACCCGGGAAGTCGTAAGAGTCCAGCAGCTCACGAACTTCCATCTCTACCAGCTCAAGCAGCTCTTCATCATCAACCATGTCTGCCTTGTTCAGGTAGACTACCAGATGCGGTACGTTTACCTGACGTGCCAGCAGCACGTGCTCGCGGGTCTGTGGCATCGGGCCGTCTGCTGCCGATACAACCAGAATCGCACCATCCATCTGTGCAGCACCGGTAATCATGTTCTTTACATAGTCAGCATGGCCGGGGCAATCAACGTGGGCGTAGTGACGTGCCTCTGTCTCATACTCAACGTGGGCAGTCGAAATCGTAATGCCGCGCTCGCGCTCTTCCGGTGCGCCGTCAATGTCGCCGTAATCTTTAAATACAGCGCCGCCTGTCTCGGACAGAACCTTTGTGATCGCTGCCGTCAATGTGGTCTTGCCATGATCTACGTGACCGATGGTTCCAATATTGACGTGCGGCTTGGTCCGCTCAAACTTTTCCTTTGCCATGATTTACTCCTTAACCCTTAACTGCCGCAATAATTTCTTGCGCAATGTTATTTGGAACTTCTTCATAATGCTTAAACTGCATGGTGTACGTTGCACGCCCCTGAGACATTGAACGCACGTTGGTCGAGTAGCCGAACATCTCGGACAACGGTACCTCAGCGTCAATTACCTTGGCATTGTTACGATCTTCCATACCCAGGATGCGACCGCGACGACGATTCAGATCGCCCACGATATCGCCCATGTAGTCTTCCGGCGTCACCACTTCCACTTCCATCATCGGCTCAAGAATGACCGGCTTGGCCTGTGCACAACCGGCACGGAAGCCCATGGAACCAGCCACCTTGAATGCCATTTCATTGGAATCGACATCATGGTAAGAGCCGTCAACCACGGTGACACGAACGTCAACCATCGGATAGCCGGCCAGAACACCGTTCTGCATCGCTTCTTCAGCACCCTTGCCAACAGCCGGAATATATTCACGCGGAATAGAACCACCGGTGATCTTGTCGACAAACTCGAAGCCGCCGCCAACTTCCATCGGCTCGATCTCCAGCCAGCAGTGACCATACTGACCACGACCGCCGGACTGACGTACAAACTTGCCTTCTGCCTTGGTTTTGCCGCGAATGGTTTCGCGGTAAGCCACCTGCGGCTTGCCGACATTAGCTTCCACGCTGAATTCGCGCTTCATACGGTCAACCAGAATCTCCAGATGCAACTCGCCCATGCCGGAGATGATCGTCTGACCGGTCTCTTCATCGGTACGAACGCGGAAAGAAGGATCTTCTGCAGCCAGACGGCCCAGAGCAATACCCATCTTCTCCTGATCCGCCTTGGTCTTCGGCTCGATAGCCACCGAAATCACCGGCTCAGGGAACTCCATGCGCTCAAGGATAATCGGCTTTTCAGCCACACACAGCGTATCGCCGGTCGTGGTGAACTTCAGGCCTACCGCAGCGGCAATATCGCCGGCACGCACTTCCTTGATCTCGGAACGCTCATTAGCATGCATCTGCAGAATACGGCCCAGACGCTCTTTCTTGTTCTTGGTCGAGTTGATGACATATGAACCCGCTTCAATCTCACCGGAATAAACACGGAAGAATGTCAGCGTACCCACGAACGGATCGGTCATCACCTTGAAGGCCAGTGCTGCAAACGGCTCTGAATCAGATGAGAGACGCACATCAGGCTCGTCGGTATCCGGGTGAACACCCTTGATCGCAGGCACATCGATTGGCGCAGGCATATAATCAACGACTGCATCCAGCAGCGTCTGAACACCCTTGTTCTTGAACGCAGTACCAGCCAACACAGGAATCACACTGATATCAAGCACAGCCTTGCGGATACAGGTCTTCAGCGCAGCTTCGTCAATCGCCTCACCCTCAAGATAGGCCATCATCAGATCTTCGTCATGCACAAGCACGGCATCCAGCAACAACTCGCGACGCTCTTCAGCCACTTCCTGCAGATCAGCAGGAATGTCCATCACGTCGTACATCGCGCCCATGGCTTCATCTTTCCAGACGATGGCCTTCATGGAAACCAGGTCAACCACGCCCTGGAAATTCTCTTCGTTACCGATCGGAATATTCAGCGCAACAGCATTATGACCCAGACGCTCACGAATATCTTCTACTACACTGAAGAAGTCGGCGCCGGTACGATCCATCTTGTTAACAAATGCAATACGGGGAACGTGATACTTGTCAGCCTGACGCCAAACGGTCTCAGACTGAGGCTGCACACCACCCACCGCACAAAATACGCCAACAGCGCCATCAAGCACGCGCAGGGAGCGCTCTACTTCAATGGTGAAATCCACGTGACCGGGGGTGTCAATAATATTAATCTGATGGTCCTGCCATGAACATGTGGTCGCAGCAGAAGTGATCGTGATACCACGCTCCTGCTCCTGAGCCATCCAGTCCATGGTCGCAGCGCCGTCATGCACTTCGCCGATTTTATGACTAACGCCAGTGTAAAATAACACGCGCTCAGTCGTTGTCGTTTTGCCGGCATCAATATGAGCCATAATGCCGATGTTGCGTACACGTTCCAGTGGTGTCTTACGAGCCACGTCGCCACTCCTTAACCATCAAATTTGAAAGAACTAAAAAAACATACTGTCTTTTTAAATGCCGGACATTGCTGCCCGACCAATTTTTATACCACTCTTGCCGGCGACTCGCGTCGCCCGCCACTTACCAGCGGAAGTGAGAGAATGCCTTGTTCGCTTCTGCCATACGGTGTGTCTCGTCGCGCTTCTTGAATGCACCACCGCGCTCATTAACAGAGTCGGCGATCTCATTGCCAAGACGCTCAGCCATCGTGTGCTCTGAACGCTTGCGCGAAAACTCTACCAACCAGCGCACTGCCAGCGACTGCTGACGACGATCGGAAACTTCGATCGGCACCTGGTAGGTTGCACCACCCACGCGGCGGGACTTCACTTCCACCTGTGGACGCACTGCTTCCAGCGCCTGGTGCAGAACAGCCAGCGCTTCTGCACCGGTCTTCTGCGCAGCGATATCCATTGCTTCATACACAATAGATTCCGCAATATTCTTCTTACCGTCGAGCATCACTTTATTAATGACGACTGAAACCTTGTGGTCACCATACTTGGCGTCGTTCACTACCGGACGACGGGTAACTGGGCCTTTACGTGGCATATCTCTATTCCTCTCTTACTTCGGACGCTTGGCGCCATACTTCGAGCGAGCCTGTTTACGACTCTCAACACCCGTTGTATCCAGAACACCACGCAGAATATGGTAACGCACACCCGGCAAATCCTTCACACGGCCGCCACGAATCAGCACAACCGAGTGCTCCTGCAGCTTATGACCCTCGCCCGGAATATAGGCGGTGACTTCCTGACCATTGGTCAGACGCACACGCGCCACTTTACGCAGAGCTGAGTTTGGCTTCTTCGGTGTCGTCGTATACACACGTGTGCAAACGCCGCGACGCTGCGGGCAAGCCTGCAAGGCCGGAACCTTGTTGATTTTGCGCTTGTCTTTGCGCGACTTGCGAATCAACTGATTGACTGTTGGCATGATTACCTCATTAAAAACTTTCACTCTGCTGGCAGCACTCCAAAAGAAGGTGCCTGCGAAGGGTCGCGAACCATAGTGTCGCTCATTTAAACTGTCAACCCGATTTTATGGCATATTTTATTTTTCACCTCCTATATATATAACCTTCCGACAATCTGCAGCGCCAACATCATGTCCAACCGCAACGGATACAAGGCGTCAGGCCGTAGCGGGGCAACGGACATAGCGCTATATCATCTGTTTTTATCAGCCCTGCAAAAAATTCCGCCCTTCGTCGGCCTTTATCCACGACTTCACCAACACGCAGAGCTTTCACCTGCCCTGCTACTCGTCTCGCCGGAACAGCGCACACCCTCATCTGTCATGAAACTTGAATTATCAGCATCTATTGCGATAATCAGCAAATTGCTTCATCCTAAATATACCTTAAACCCGCATATTATAAGTTACAGGATGAACAAACGGGGAATATAATACACTCCTGATTGCCAGCCGCAGACCAACGAGCGGCTGAAAGCCGGGAATATTATCAATGGAGGAACACATGAAAAAGAAGGAGCAGAACAACGGCCTGAGAATGATTCTATTCTATTTAACATGCGCCGTTGTTGTCGTGATAATGCTATTCGGAGGTCTGCTTTTTACCAAAGCACACATTGTCTCAGGCGTTACCCACAACAATCAGACCGAGCTAAATGAGGCTATCAACTTTCACAAGCTGAACAACTCCGTCCGGGGCCAGATGCCGGGTATTATGGATACGGTAAAAAAAGACCCTAACGACATATACTCCAGCTCAGCCATTATCAACAGCAATCACCCGAACATCACTGTCACACCGGAAAACGTTGTAGAGCTGATGATCAAGACCTCGATCGCAAAAAAAGATGCAGATGGCTCCGTTTCATTCAATGACTTTGACATGAGCAGAGAATCCCTCTCCTACTCCAGGCTGAGCCTGAAGTTTGTCAGCAAGACCAACAAGGATGACTGGTTCACCACCGTCATCGCCAAGGATGGCAGCGTATTGGTCTGGAAGGTCAATGCTGTATTCCTCTCCCCGTCACTGCTGGATAAATTGCTACAGTAAGCCCCGCGAGCAAACGATAAAGGGGCCGAACGAAATCATTTCGTTCGGCCCCTTTTTTTGCACGCATCAAACTTCAAACCACCGCCATGCACACTCCGGTGAAGGTTCGCAGACACCCCCTCCAGCAAAGTCGCACTCAATCCAATTTAAACTCAACCCTGCCGAATGCCTGCTCTCGGCAAAAAATAGATACTCAGACCACCCGTTAATGTATTCATACTCTTTCGCGATATATGCAACCTACTAATTTAACTTCATAAGGAACATTTCATGCCATATACAAATATTTGGGAGCCTCGTGGCCTGCACTGGATGTTCTCAGGTGAAGTAAGTGGGGATGAGATTTTTGAATCAAACCTCGAGTTACATACAGATATCCGATTTAAAGGGATTCAATATATTATTAATGATTTCTCAGGAGTAACAGATCACTCAATAGACCTGGGACATACGGAAGTCTATGCATCAACAGATAAGATAATATCTAAAACTAAACATACACTTGCAATCGCTCTGGTTGTACCTCAAGCACACTTTTTTGATTTAGCAAAAAACTATTGTGACCTCATGAGAGGACAAACGTTCGAATGTAATATTTTTCAGACAGTTGAGGATGCACGAAGTTGGATTAGCAAGTCTGAATGACCGGGTGTGGACCACAAAATCAGTCACTCCTGGCTGAGCGCCATCACCACGTGGACACTGAACTTGAACAACTGGGGCATACTCGTGCATTCAGGTTAAAGCTTTTCAGTTGCTATCGCGTAATCTAAAACCACACCCGTGGCTTCGTTTCCTTCACACTATCGCGCAGCTTTAAGCCATCCCCATGGCTCAGGTTTCAGGCTTTTCAGTTGCTATCGCGCAATTTAAAGCCACACCCGTGGCTTTGGTTTAAAGCCTTCCAGTTGCTATCGCGCAATTTAAAGCCACACCAGTGGCTTCGGTTTTAAATCTTTTCAGTTGCTATCGCGCAAATTGAAGCCACACCCGTGGCTTCAATTTGCTTGCTAATCCAGTGATTGGAGCATGGTTTCACATGCTTTCTTCGCATCGGCAAACAACATCATCGTCTTGTCCATGTAGAACAGGTCGTTATCCAGCCCAGCATAACCTGCGGCCAGGGAGCGCTTGATCACAATGACATGCTCGGCCTTGCCCACTTCAAGAATCGGCATGCCGTAAATCGGACTGGATGGGTCGGTCTTGGCTGCCGGGTTGATCACATCATTGGCCCCGATCACCAGCACCACATCGGTATCGGAAAACTCCGGATTAATCTCATCCATCTCGTAGACGATATCATAAGGCACATCGGCTTCGGCCAGCAGCACATTCATATGACCGGGCATGCGTCCGGCTACCGGATGAATGGCAAACTTCACGTTCACATCCATCTTGAGCAACACATCCACCAGCTCCTTGAGTGCATGCTGGGCTCGCGCCACGGCCAGACCATATCCCGGCACAATTACAACCGAACGCGCATTTTTCAGCAGAAAGACCGCATCCTCCGCCGCACCACTGTGTACCGGCCGCTCACCAACAGATCCGCCGCCGGCAGCCGCAGCCTCTCCGCCAAAACCGCCAAGCAGCACGCTAAACAACGAACGGTTCATCGCCTTACACATGATATAGGAGAGGATCGCACCGGATGAGCCGACCAGCGCACCGGCCACAATCAACATATTGTTGCCCAGCGTAAAGCCGATGCCGGCAGCCGCCCAACCCGAATATGAGTTCAGCATCGATACGATCACCGGCATATCCGCGCCGCCAATCGGCACAATCAGCAACACGCCCAGCACCATAGCCACCGCCAGCATAATCAGAAACGGCGTCATACCCTGGGTCACGCAGAACAGAATACCGGCAGCGATCATCACCAGACCCAGCACCAGATTCAGCCAGTGCTGGCCACCAAAGACCAGCGGCTTGCCGGAGAGTAAGCCCTGCAGTTTACCGAAGGCGATCAGCGAAGCGGTAAAGGTAATTGCACCAATAAATGTACCGAGAAACAGCTCAATGCGACTGGCCGGATAAAGTCCGCCATGTGCATCAGCAATGCCATAGGATACCGGGTCAATAAAAGCGGATACCGCAATCAGCACGGCCGACAGACCCACCAGCGAATGCATAAAGGCCACGGTTTGCGGCATATGCGTCATCGGCACCTTGCGCGCAGTCACACCGCCGAAGAGTCCTCCGACAGCAAGCGCGGCCACAATCCATGCATAATTTTGCACGGAGTCCAGCTGCAGCGTTACCAGCGCGGCAATACCCATGCCGAGCATACCGAAGAAGTTACCGCGACGAGCGGTTTCCGGACTGGCCAGCCCCTTCAGGGCAAAAATAATCAGTACGGATGCAATGAGGTAGGCCATAGCCACCATATTTAAAGACAGCATATCAGCCCCTGGAACGTTTCTTGAACATGGCCAGCATACGCTGGGTAACCATGAATCCACCGAAAATATTCACCGCCGCCAGGCCCACGGCAATCAGGCCAAGCACGGTAGCCAGACTCATCTCCACAGGACCTGCCGCCAGCAGCGCACCGACAATAATGATACTGGAGATAGCATTGGTTACACTCATCAATGGCGTATGCAGAGCCGGCGTCACATTCCAGACCACGTGGTAGCCTACAATCACGGCCAGCACGAACACCGTGAAAGAAAAAACAAACGGGTCCACAGCGGCATGTGCCGCATGGCCCGTAGCAGCCTGCGCTACAGCCTGTGTCATCTCTGGCGCACTCATGATTCTCCTCCCGACTTCAGCAACTGCGGCTTACGAAACTCGCCATTCTGACACAACAGCGACGCTTCGATCACTTCATCTTCCAGGTTGATATTCAATCCGCCCGACTCACTATCCAGCATCGGACTAATAAAATTAAACAGGTTCCGTGCATAGAGCTGGCTGGCATCGGTTGCCATCAGCGACGGCACATAGGAGATACCCACCAGCGTCACGCCATGCTTCTCCACCACCTGATCAAGCTCGGTCAACGGACAGTTACCACCCATCTCGGCGGCAAGATCCACAATCACCGAGCCCGGCTTCATGCTGAGCACTACCTCTTCGGTAATCAGTACCGGTGCCGGTCGACCGGGGATCAACGCTGTGGTGATGATAACATCGGATTTCGCAGCATGTGCTGCAATCAACTCCGCCTGACGCTGTTTGTAGTCGTCATCCATCTCTTTGGCGTACCCACCGGCATCTTCGGCATCCGCGTCCGCCTTCACCTCGACAAAGCGGGCACCCAGACTCTCCACCTGCTCCTTGGCTGCCGCACGCACATCAAACGCCTCCACCGTCGCACCCATGCGACGCGCGGTGGCAACCGCCTGCAATCCGGCAACGCCTGCCCCCATCACCAATACTCTGGCCGGCTGTACTGTTCCCGCAGCAGTCATCAACATCGGGAAAAAGCGCTGATAATGCTCCAAAGCCAGCAACACCGCCTTGTAACCGGCGATATTCGCCTGTGAGGAGAGCACATCCATACTCTGCGCGCGCGAAATACGCGGCACCATCTCCATGGCAAAACAGGCCAGTCCATGATCGGCATAATCTTTCAGCAGCGGATTGGAAAAAACGGACATCAGGCTGGCTACAGCCGCTCCCTTCGGCAGGGCCGGCAACTCGGATGCCTCGGGTGCGCGCACCTTAACACCAGATCAGCAC
>NZ_DS022294.1:530795-534760 GCF_000153765.1 Mariprofundus ferrooxydans PV-1
CCCTTCACCATGATCTCACATGTCGGTTTGTTGTCCGGCATCGGCAGGAGCCTCCATGACCGGTGCCAGCAAAACGATGTCGATGCGTCTGTTCTTGCTGCGGCCCTCCGCCTTCTCGTTATTGGCGATAGGCTTGTTCTCGCCGAAGCCAATAGATGTGATCGTGCGTTTATTGTTGCTGAAGCGGGCATCCAGATACTCTTTGACAGTGGTCGCCCGGCGCTCGGAGAGGTTCTGATTGTACTCATCGTTACCCATCGAGTCGGTATGGCCCTCTACACGTACCGCCCTGTCGCCAAACAGGTCGATGGCTTTACTGGCCAGCTCTAACAGGTCGTAGGATTCCGATGGAATGATAGCGCTGCCGCTGGGGAAGTGGATTGATTTCATGCGGATAATCACATCGGCATCGGTTGTCAGGAACAGCTCGACCTGTGACGGATCAAACAACTTGGCCAGCTGCGCGATTTTGGCTTCGGCTTCGCGCTTGATTTGCAGCTTATAGCGCGCCTGCCCCAGGCTGGAGCGTGTATCGTCCAACTCGGAGAGGTTGCCCTGCAGTGTGTCGATTTGCTGGCGTGCATCTGCCAGTTGCAGATCATAGTTGGAACGCATCTGTCCGATGGCTTCGGTGATCAGTTTGACGCGCTCCCCGGGTGATGCCGTGTTATCCAGATTCAGCTTGAGCGCTAAAGCAATGGTCTCCATATCGCTATTGCGACTGTTTACCCATGCTTCAACGTTAGCCGGCTTTTTCTTCAGCTGTTTGCCGAGGCCGGCTATCTGCTGTGACGTGCGCGCACTTTCAATGCTGTTTCTGCTTTCGTTATAGAGTTGACCGCGTGCGGCAGGATTGCTGCTAACCAGACGATCCACTTTTTTCAAGCCGTCACTGGCTTTAGCGAAGCTGGCCGGCGCATAGGTTTTGCCACCCTCCTTGCGTGCTTCTGCAATAGCTCTGGCGATAGGGCGCGTCAGCTGTTCGCGTGCGGCAACGACCTCGGCCTGATAGGTCAGCAGCTTTGCTTGCTCTGACTCCTTGCGGGCGCGGCGTATATCTCCGGATTCAACTTCGGCAACAACACGTGCAAATGCCTCTTCGGCCCGTTCTGTCAGGTCGCGACGGACATTTGCAGTGCCAGATGCACGCATGCGATCACGCGACTCAATCAGTTTCGGGAAGTTTTTGCTCATGGTCAGACTGTTGGTGATCGCCTGTTGCGCATATTTATCCGCTTCTGCCGTGTTGTTTTGCGTATAGGCGTCTTTTGCCGCCTTGTATGCCAGAGGAGAGAGCTCCTGGGCCCGAACGGCCTCTGCCTCTCCCAGCAGGGGGGCTGATTCGCCTGCCTGAACCGATATGGATGTTAGTGCCATGGCGGCTATTAACAGGCCGCCGGTAATGATTTTGTGCATGGTTGTTCTCCTTGTGAGGGAGTGACTCTGACAGGCTTAAGGGCGTGGCTCTGTGCGCCAGAACACACTGATCAGATGGAAGAGGCGTCAGGCAGCAGACGGGCATTACTTGCATGCTGCTGTTTGGCTGTGGCGGATGTTTCAGATGCAGTGCTGATGATGGGCGGTTGCAACTCTGTGCGGCTGCCGTTAGAAGTCTTCCGGATAGCCTGTGGGCAGGCAGTAAGGAGAGAAGATGAGTGTACTGGCCGGTATTCATGCCGTGAAGCATGCGTTGGACGCAGGTGATTCGATTGACGAATTGTTGATTGAGAAGGGTAAGCATCACCCGCGTCTCAATGAGTTGATTCACCTGGCCAAGAAGCATTCGATTCGTTTCTCCTTTGTGCCGAAAGAGGCGCTGGCACGTTTGGCCGAAGGCGTGCCCCATCAGGGAGTTGTGGCGAAGATGGTGGCTGCCGGTGCACAAGCGGTGCCTACATTCGAGGCGTGGCTCAAAACGGTTGATATGGAAACGGCGCCTATGGTGCTGCTGCTGGATCAGGTAACAGATCCGCATAATCTGGGTGCCTGTGTGCGTACGGCAGAGGCAGCGGGTTGCGCGGCGGTGATTGTATTAAAGGATCATGCTGCCGATGTGCATTCGCCGGTGGTGGCGAAGGCGGCCTGCGGAGCGCTCTCACGCTTGCCTGTGCTGCGTGTCATTAATATGAAGCGTTGTATTGAACAGCTTCAGCAGCAAGGTTTCTGGACGGTAGGGTTGGCGGGTGAAGCGGAGCTCTCCATTTATGATGCAAAGCTGTCCGGCGCAACGGCGGTCGTGATGGGGTCAGAAGACAAGGGTGTGCGCAGGCTGGTGCGGGAGACTTGTGATCAGTTGATTCATATCCCTATGCCGGGAGTCGTGGAGTCGCTGAATGTGTCGGTGGCGACCGGTGTGGCGCTGTTTGAGATCAACCGTCAGAGGGTGACGGCTTAATGCTGCTGGTTGATTTGTAATCGGCTGATCAGGTCAGAATAAGTGACCTTCGTCGAGGTCAGGCGGCGTCGGATGTTTTTACTGCGTGACTTTCCACGCTGACTTTTTCAAACTTCTGACCGCAGTACTGGCAGCGGCCCGTGCCATTTTTCAGGTTGATATATACAAGCGGGTGCTGTCCGTTATCTGAGCAGGAAACGACTTCTTCCGTAGATCTGATAATGTTGCCCATTGCTGCTGTCCCCCATGTTGCCGGCCGAGGCTGGCAAAAAAAACGGGCGAAGTTTGTCGGCAAGCTTTAAAATGTCAAGTTTTGCCACTATTTTCAAACCAGAGGAGAGTGATGCGTGCAAATAACTGACCGGGTATTGATAGAAGGGCTGGAGGTGCGCACGGTCATCGGTATTTATGACTGGGAGCGTGAAATACGTCAGACGGTACGTCTCGATCTGGAGATGGCGTGGGATACCAGCAAGGCTGCACGGAGTGACGATATTGCCGATACGCTGGACTACAAGGCTGTTTCCAAGCGACTGATCGGTTTTGTTGAAGGTTCCAGTTTCGGCCTGATTGAGGCGCTGGCCGAGCATTGCGCCCGTATTGTCATTGATGAGTTTAATGTGCCGTGGTTGCGGCTGAAAATGTCCAAGCCGGGAGCCGTGCGAGGCAGCGAGAATGTTGCCGTGCTGATTGAGCGGAGTGCCGCCTGATATGCATGCCGTGCTGATCGGCATGGGCTCGAATATTGAGGCGGAGCAGAACCTGTTGCAGGCTGCAGCAGCCCTGCGCACGGCATTCGGGGCGGTTGCGTTTTCCAGTGTTTACCGCTCGCCAGCTGTCGGCATGGACGGGGATGATTTTCTCAATGCCTGCTGTTTGCTGCATACGGAGCAGTCACAGTCTGCCGTCCGGCTGTGTCTGAAGGCTTTGGAAGATGTGCAGGGCAGGGATCGAACGCTTGGCTCATGGAAACCGCGTACGCTGGATCTGGACGTGCTGATGTATGATGAGCAGGTTGTTGATAAAGAGCTATATCGCTATGCACATGCATGTGTGCCGGCATCCGAACTGGTCGACATTGAGTCGGCGATCATTCCGGCAGGCCAGTTGACGCCGGTGGAGCTGTGTCTGTAGAAGCCGCGGCCACGCGGGCATTGATCTGTCGGATGATGTGGGAGTGAGGCATTGTGGCGGAGTGAGGAGCAATGACGGAATCGTTATCAGACCCTTTTGATTCTGGTTTTATGGGCGTTAAAAGTGAAGTGGTATTAGTGTATTGCGATATTTTTAAGGCGGGTCTTTGTATCGCGGGGCGCACTGCCGGCAGATCATAAGCCGGTGCCTTTGCGCTTGTAAAAGCTCGCTTTACTCCTACACTTCCGCAGCTATCAGGGCTTGTGGCACAGAGCCTGACTCGATACCGGGAGATTGTGATACGATGTTAATCGCGGTTCTGCTAGAAACCCTGCCTCATGAGAAAAGAGTTGCCGCAACACCAGAAAGCGTGAAGAAATTCATTGCTGCAGGTTGCGATGTGGTCGTACAGCGCGGTGCCGGCGAAGCATCCTGC
>NZ_DS022294.1:534896-592631 GCF_000153765.1 Mariprofundus ferrooxydans PV-1
GCCAACGACCGGACAACGCCCTTGATGTCGCTATAATCACGGTGCAAAAACTTTGCACCGGCTTCACGCAACAAAGCCAGTCGCTGTCCGATACCGATAAACCCGTAACCCAGTTCGGCCGCGGCCCGCACATCCCAGAGGGCATCACCGAAATAGATAACCCCTTCAAAAGCCGTCAGATTCGCGCTGCGTAACGCCTTCCCTGCTGAAACCGCCATGATTTCCACCCGACTGCCTCCATCTTCCGATGCAGCCAGAGGAATACCATCGACGTCAATACCGCTGGCCTCCAGTTTGAACAACGCCTCGCTCCGCCAACATCCGGTCGCAATCGAAATCGCAACATCGTCGCGCTGGCGCAGGTAGCGTAAAAATGCAGATGCGCCGGCAACCTCGTAAAACTGTTCGGAAGCCTTCAGGTGCAGCCGCTGCAAGCACTCCAGCATTTGCTGCTCAATGGCAGCAACCTCCGCCGGCTCTGCATCCCTGCCCCGGCAGTTGCGTATCGCCTCGGCTGTAATGCCATGCGATGTCACATGGCGGTAAGCATGCCAGTCGGTATTCACATCCCGGTAGCCGGTCACCTCGAAAAATGCATCGACATAGGCCTGCTGATCATATGCGTACGATTCGGTCAGAGTACCATCGATATCAAACATGATCAGATACACCCGAACACCTCCGTTACGCTTACATACTCCGCAATGAGACCATCACAGCAACCCGGTCTTAACGGGCAGCCCCTGAGAAGCTCAGCTGTAGGCGGCTCTGAAAGCTGCAATGAAATGATCCAGCTGTTCGGCAGGCAGGGCATTGATGCCTGCTGCAGCTTTGCGCCCGCCACCGCTCGGGAACTGCATACAGAGCGCATCGGCTCCGGACTTGTTCTCTAACGGCGCACGCACACTTACCCGGTAATCGCCGCCGGGCAGCAGCGTTACCAGTGCATGCGCCCGTGCAGGAGCCCCGCGCGCCAGCTCATTGCCGAATACGCCGGAGACACGCCTCGTCCAGGGAGCATCCGGCAAGAACACCACCCGGATCGCACTCTCATCAATAGAAAAATCCAGCTCGCGCGCCTGCGCCATATCGGATGCATACCCCTCATCCAGCTGCCGATAAGCCGCCGAATCAGCGATAAATGCAAACGGATCGGCAAACGGGGCGACCTCCCGGTAGAGCTGATCCGGCGCGACATAGAGATCGTCCAGCTCTACCCCGTAACCATTGTAATTAATCAGCGTACCCAGGTGCGCCAGCTGCGAGAGCTGCATATCGGTGAGCCCCAGAGGCGACGCTGCCGCTCTCGCCGATGCAAACAGATTATCACCGAATGCCGCCACGACAGCCCAGGGCAGATATGCGCCCCCGAGAAAATCATTCACCAGCAGGCTGGTGCAGACATCGGCATCCGTATTGATATGAGCCTCCAGATCTGCCGACTGCGGTATTTCACCGGCAAAATGATGGTCGAAATAGCGTACACGGGCGCCCCCGGCCAGCAGACGGTTGAGCTCATCCCTGTTTTTATCCAGCGAGATATCCAGCACCGTCACCTGATCACCGGCTTCGGCATGCACCCGTTTGAGTAGTGCGATATCCCGTTTTACCCCGGTAACCAGCTCCGCATCACGCGGCGCGGCCAGCCGCAACTGATGCAATGCACAGATACCATCGGCATCCCCGTTGAATACATCAATATATTTCATTTCCGTACAAGCTCCACCGAGGCCCACTCTTCCAGAGTGTCGCGGCGCACCTCGACCAGCCCTTCTGCCGCATAGGCAGCACAAACATCATCCACCTGTGTGGTCAGCAGACCGGAGAGAATCAGATGATCGGCAACACATGCCGACAACTCTGTTGCCATCCATACCAGCGGCGCGGCAAGAATATTGGCCACCACCAGCTCGAACTGCTGCTTCGGCGGCGTATCGGCCAGCAACACATCCAGTGCAACGCCGTTAATCCCGGCATTGGCCTGACATGCGTCGACAGAATCCTGCTCCATATCGACAGCCAGTGCCGATCCGGCACCCAGTTTGATAGCGGCAATGGCCAGCAGTCCGGAGCCCGCCCCCATATCCAGCAGCGTCAACGGCGGCCGCTTATCACAGATGCGCTCAATAGCCTCCAGACACAGACGCGTTGTCGGATGCGTACCGGTACCGAAAGCCATACCGGGATCGAGCACAATATCGATACGCCCGTCGTTCGGCCCTTCGCAGAACGATGGCCTTACCCAGAGCCGCTTGCCTACCGGCATCGCATGCCAGTCCTTCTGCCAGGCCGTCTCCCAGCCATGCTGCTCCAGTGTCGTCAGCGTAAAATCCGCAGGCTGCAGGCCGGCCAGCAAAACAGCCGCCGTTAACCCGGCGCGTCGTTTAGCTTCATCCTCATCTATGGCAAACCAGGCAAGATGTTCACAAGCTTTGGAATCAGCATCCGTCTCACTCGCTACCCCCAGAGACTGTAGGGCACCGGCCAGCTGCATAAAGTCGTCCTCTTCCATCGCGGTTGCCGGTATTCGCAGCTCCAGACATTTTCCTGCTTGCATCTTTTGTTCCCCTTCGTTCCAATACTGCCCTCTTAAATGGAGGTCGCTGGTGCACAACTCTTCTGCTTATCGCATGCGGGTCAAAGAAAATATCAGAATGGTTGACCCGGCATGCCACGATACCGTCATGCAGCTAACGCTGGCATCTCCGGACGGTGCAGATGTCCGATCATTCACGGCCGGCCAGTATGTGCGCCTGGCTATCCCCGGCGTAAAGGAGCCTGCAGCCGGTTATTTTGCTATTGCTTCCGGACCGGAATCGCTCTCCTCTTATCAGTTTTATATTAAAAATGCCGGCCCCTTATCCGCCTATCTCTGCGATATGCAAGCAGGTGCAGAGCTGGAAGTGGAAGGGCCGATGGGCAAGGGCTTCGACCTGAATACGCACAAGGGTAAGGATGTCTACCTTATCGGCGTAGGCACCGGCATTGCACCGCTACGCAGCCTCTGGAATCATATCATCTGTCACCGGTCGGATTTCGGAAAGGTCGCTATTTATGCCGGCTTCAGGACCGCCATGCACCAGATGCTGACCGATGAGCTGGCTGAGCTGGCCAGCCATGATATTGAGGTCTCGATCACACTGGAGGCCGGCCATGACAGCTGGGATGGCCCGATCGGTTATGTACAGCATGCTCTGGAAAACGATGCTCCGGACGGCAGCCATGCCGTGGCGTGCCTCGCCGGCATGAGTGCAATGGTGGACGCATGCACGGAAACGCTGCATCATCTCGGATTTGATGATAGCTGCATCCTGCTCAACTATTGACCCTGTGACCGATTCCAGTCGGCCTGAACAGCCTGTTTCCTCCTCCCGGATTCCTGACAAAGATCTCCCGCCCGATTTCGCACTGCCATTGATTGCGCTCGATATCGGCATGAAACGCATTGGCGTTGCCGTTTGCGACCGTTTCGGCATCAGCTGCCGCGGCGTGACCTGCCTGATGCGCAGGGATCATGGCTGGCCTCAGCAGCTGGCCAAGGTCGTCAGGGAGTACGGCGCAAAATCTGTTGTCGCAGGTCTGCCGAAAAATATGGATGGCACCGAAGGAGTGCAGGCCGCTGATGCCCGTGCCGCCGTAGCCGAATTGAAAAAAACGCTGCCACTGCCGGTTACATTCCAGGATGAACGCCTCTCCACCTGGACGGCAAAAGAACGACTTTATGCACAGGGCTTGCGCGAAAAAAAGGTGCAGGAAAAACTGGATCAGACAGCCGCCGCAGTCATTCTGGAGGATTTCCTGGCTTCCAATCCGCAGCTTACGGGGAAAAAACTATGAGTAGCATCATATTTGATCATCAGGCGGTCGAAGATGCCATTGGCCACATGGCCGACGCCATACAGGGTGAGCAGGTTCATCTGATCGGCATCCAGCGCGGCGGCGCCAAGGTCGCCAACGCCCTGCAACAGCTGCTGGAGGCGCGCGGCACACAGGTTTGCCGCGGTAATCTGGATATATCGTTCTATCGCGACGACCTGGATACCATCGCTCCCAACCCCGAAGTAAAGCCATCGCAGCTACCACACAATTTCAACGGAAAAACTATCTGGCTTATTGATGACGTACTCTATACCGGCCGCACCATTCGGGCGGCGTTGGGAGAGATCTTCGATTACGGTCGTCCGGCCGCGGTCAAACTGGCTGTACTGGTCAATCGCGGCGGCCATCAGCTGCCCATCGCTCCGGATCTGGTGGGGCTGAACTATAATGCCGACCCCGGCTGCTCAATCAAACTGGTCACGGCAGGTCCCTGGTATATCGAACAACGCGATCCATCAAGCGCGGAGGAGCAATGAAAACCATCAAACATCTGTTCGGCATTGCCGATCTTTCGCGTGAACAGATCGAGTATCTGGTCAACATGGGCGAATCCTTTATTGAGGTTAACCGCCGCTCCATCAAAAAAGCACCGACACTGCGTGGCAAAACCATTATCAACCTCTTCTTTGAAAACTCAACACGCACCCGTACCAGTTTTGAGCTGGCCGGCAAGAGACTCTCTGCCGATGTGATTAATATCTCGGCCTCGACCAGCGCGACGACAAAAGGGGAAACCCTGCTCGATACCGGTCAGACGCTGGCCGCGATGCAGCCACATGTGCTGGTCATCCGTCACTCACTGGCCGGCACCTGTGAGTTCCTGGCCGAATATCTGCCCAACACCGCACTGGTTAACGCCGGCGATGGCGCGCATGAGCATCCGACCCAGATTCTCACCGACCTGCTAACACTCAAACAGACATGGGGATCGCCTAAGGGAAAGATCATTACCATCGTTGGCGATATCGCCCATTCGCGTGTGGCCCGCTCACACCTGCTGGCGGCACAAAAGCTGGGTTATACGATGCGCGTAGTGGCTCCGAAGACGCTGCTACCGTCGCAAATTGAGCGCTATGGCTGCGAGGTCTATCATGATTTTGATGCAGCACTCCCCGGCTCCGATGCCGTTTATATGTTGCGCGTTCAGACCGAACGGCTGACCGACAGCTGCGCCTTCCCCTCCATCCGCGAATATCACGAGGCCTACGGTCTGAATGCGAAGCGTTTGCGTGCAGCCGGCCCCGATTGCATCGTCATGCATCCGGGCCCGATGAACCGCGGCGTGGAAATTGCCACCGATGTGGCTGATTCGCTGAAGAGTCATATCCTCAATCAGGTGGAGCACGGCGTGGCCGTGCGCATGGCTGTACTGGCCGCCCTGTGCGGCGGACAGCATGAAGAGAAGAGTACGGACAGCGGCAAACCACTGTCCGATGACAAGGCACAGGGGTCACTGGCATGAGCGGCACACTGCTGATAAAAAACGGACATATCATTGATCCGGCCAACGGCATAGATACCGTCGCCGACCTGTGGATCAATGATGGCAGAATTGCCGGCATCGGCAGCTTTGAGGGCGAGCAGCCGGATCAGCTGGTTGATGCCACCGGCAAGGTGGTTTGCCCCGGCCTGATTGATATGCATGTACACCTGCGCGAACCAGGCCAGGAGTGGAAGGAAGATATTGAATCGGGCTCCCGCGCGGCTGTAGCAGGCGGCGTCACAAGCATGTGCTGTATGCCCAATACCGGCCCCCATATCGATCATGCAGGCATTGCTCTGCAGATTGTCGCCCGAGCCAGACAGGTGAACCTGTGCAATGTGCACCCGATTGGTGCTGTGACAAAAAACCTGGACGGGAAGGAGCTGACCGAGATGCGCGAGCTCTCCCGCGCCGGTTGCGTGGCTTTTTCCGATGACGGCTTGCCGATCTGGCATGCCGGCGTGATGCGCAAGGCCCTCGAGTACTCTGCCAGCTTCGGCTTCATGGTGATCCAGCATGCTGAAGAGAAGGCGCTGACCAAGGGCGGTGCGGTTAATGAGGGATGGATTTCCACCCAGTTGGGCGTGGAAGGCATGCCGGCAGCCGGTGAAGACTCAATGATTGCCCGCGACATCATGCTGACCAAGCTCGCCGATGCACGCTATCATGTGGCCCATATCTCCACGGCAGGCGCCGTGGAGCTGGTACGACAGGCGCGCAAACAGGGTTTGAAAGTAACCACGGAAGCTGCCCCTCACCACTTTGCCCTGACCGAAGATGAGGTGCTGGGATATAATTCCGATGCCAAGATGAGTCCACCGCTGAGAACCGAAGCGGATCGACTGGCCGTCGTCGAAGGGTTGAGAGACGGCACCATTGAAGTCATCGCCACCGACCATGCGCCGCATCACGAAGATGATAAACGCTGCGGACTCTCCTGCGCCGCCTTCGGCATTGTAGGTCTTGAAACCATGCTGCCGGTATCGCTTGAGCTGGTTCGTGATGGCGTACTATCCATGTCCGATATGATCGCCAAGATGACCTGTAATCCGGCCCGCCTGCTGGGGCTTGATTCAGGCACACTCTCAACCGGCGCAGACGCAGATGTCACCATCTTCGATGCCGATGCCACGTGGATGCTGGATCGCAACAAACTGGTATCCAAGGGTAAAAATACGCCGTGGCACGGCAAGCAGATGACAGGGCGCGTTACCCATACTATCAAAGCCGGGCGGGTCGTATTCAGCGACGGAGTCGTGCATGAGTAAAGAGCAGGATGCCACCATCTTTGAAGAGCAGGCCAGGGTACTGGCTCATGTCACCCATCCGGGTGATCAGTATATTATGCGCCTGCATGCACCAAAAACAGCCGCCCGGGCAAAACCCGGTCAGTTCGTACACCTGCGCGTCTCACCGGAGCGGCCACTGCGCCGCCCGATCTCGATTATGCTCACCGATCCGGAGCACGGTACAATCGACCTGCTCTATAAGGCCATCGGCGAAGGCACACAACTGCTGACCGAACGCAAAGCCGGAGACCTTATTCCGATGCTCGGCCCGATCGGCGTGCCGTTCGACCTCTCCGACCACACCAAACGATACGTGCTGATCGGTGGCGGCGTCGGTATTCCACCAATGATTTTTGCCGCAGATCAGTTGCAGGGCAAGGCCGACTGTATCCTCTTTGCCGGCTCTGAAGTCGAATTCCCGTTTGCCCTGAAGCCGTCAACCACACTACTGCCCGGCATTAATGGCAACGCCATTCTCACCATCCGCTCGCTGGAAGAGCGCGGTATACCGTCCCGGCTGGCCTCCAATGCAGGCCTCTATGGCTGTTATGAGGGGCATGTGCCGAATCTGGCCAGAGATTATCTGCAGGCCCTGCGGCCGGATGAACGGGCGCGTTGCGTACTACTCTCATGCGGGCCGCATCCTATGCTGCATGCAGTAGCAAAGCTGGGACGCGAGCTGGAGATCCCTACCTTCCTCAGCCTGGAAGAGCATATGGCCTGCGGTATCGGCGGTTGCGCCGGCTGCGTGGTTAAAACGCTTGAAGAGGGTCAGGAAAAATATCGCCGCGTCTGTGTTGACGGGCCGGTGTTTGCGGCGGAGCTATTGCCGGAGTTTGCATGACAGGCAGTACCGCCATGGATGTGCTGGAATTCTGGTTTGCGGAGCTTGAGCCGCGCCAGTGGTGGGTCGCAGATACTGCACTGGATGAGGAAATCCGACAGCGTTTCAGCGAGTTGCATGCCGATGCGAGCGCCGCAAAACTGTATAACTGGCGCGAAGATGCAGCCGGTCGACTCGCCGAGATCATTGTACTCGACCAGTTTTCACGCAATATCTACAGAAACACACCGCAGGCCTTCGCCTGGGACGGCATGGCGCTGGTACTGGCACAGGAGGCAATACGCATCGGAGCCGATCAGGAGTTTGATGCGCCGGAAAAAGCCTTCTTCTATATGCCCTATATGCACAGCGAATCGATGGCGATTCACACCCAGGCGGTAAAACTGTTCGATCAACCGGGTGTGGAGTTCAACCTGGAGTTCGAGATCAAGCACAAGATCATCATCGACCGCTTCGGCCGCTATCCTCACCGCAACGCCATCCTCAGCAGAACATCCACGCCGGAAGAGCTGGAATTCCTCACCCAGCCGGACAGCTCATTCTGACAAGCGGCGAAGCACCATCCATTTAAAGCTTATCCCGCCCTTTCTGCCCGCTGAACACAGGCAGCTACTAACTCGCAATGAACACCTCGTTTTGTATCACGCTTTATCATTCATGCCACTCTCCCCTGCCTGTTCAAACAGGCCGGAAAAATCTTCGGCAGGGATCGGGCGGCTGAACAGATAGCCCTGTACTTCATTACACTCCAGGCTCTTTAGCAGTTGCAGTTGAGCGCGGGTTTCCACACCTTCAGCGATAACGGTCAGTTGCAGCGTATGTCCGAGCTGAATAATAGCGCTTACAATGGCAGCATCTTCAGGATCGACAACCATGTCTCGTACAAAAGACTGATCGATCTTTAGCTTGTCCACCGCCAGTCGTTTCAGATAAGACAGGCTTGAATAACCTGTCCCGAAATCGTCGATGGAAAGCTTGATACCGATATCCTTCAGGCGATGCAGCGTTTCCATAACAACCTCGACATCATCCAGCAAAATGGATTCGGTGAGCTCCAACTCAAGGTTTTCGGCCGGCAAACCTGATCGCTCAAGGGCCTGGATCACTGTCTCAACGATATTGCCACGCTTGAACTGGACTGCAGAGAGATTGACGGCCATGACCATCGATGGCATCCGGTTTCTCTTCCGCCAGACCTGAGCCTGTCTGCACGCTTCATTGAGCACCCACTCACCAAGCGGGATGATCAGGCCGCTCCGTTCGGCCAGCGGGATAAATTTAAGGGGCGGAACAAGCCCATGCTGTGGATGCTGCCAGCGTACCAGTGCCTCGGCCCCGATCATCCGCTCGTTGAGCGTATCGATTTGGGGCTGGTAGTAGATGCGAAATTCCTGATTGATGATGGCGTGACGCAATTGACCCTGCAACTGCATATGCTCCAGCGCGTTGATATTCATCTGCTCGGTGAAAAAGTTATAGGTATCTTTCCCTGCAGCCTTGGCCTTTTGCAAGGCTGCCTCGGACTGACTAATCAGCCTGTTAAAATCCCTGCCATCATTCGGAAAGATGGAGATACCGATACTGGAGGTAACTGAAACGATGTGATCATCAACAGTAAATGGCTCAGAAAAGGCATCAAGGATCTTCTGGACAATGATTTCAATGGCCGCCAGATCGCCTACATCGCCCAGCAGAATGATAAATTCGTCGCCACCCTCGCGGCTGATCGTATCTGATTCACGTATACAGCCGTGCAGCCGCTCAACCACCTGAACAAGCATATGATCAGCAAGGCTGCGCCCCAGAACATCATTGACCAGATGGAAATCATCCAGGTTAAGAAAGAGCATGGCCACGTTCGAGCCACGGCGTCTGGCTGTTGCTGCTACCTGCTCAAAACGGTCATGCAACAGGATACGATTGGGCATACCGGTCAGCGCATCATGATGAGCCATGAAATCCAGTCTATCCTCTGCCTCTTTATGCGCGACCCGCGTGCGCAGCGCGCCGATACCATAGGCAAGGTCACTGGCCAACTCTTCCAGCAATGCCACTTCATCAAGGTTAAATGCATCGGGCTCGGCTGCATAGATGGTGAGTACTGCCATTTCGGCTTTGCTGATAGCAAGAGGGAGGGCGATGCTCGACTGATAACCGCGCTTGATAGCTTGCTCACGCCATGGCGCCATCTTCGGATTATTCAGGCAATCCTGATTGACGACTTTTTTTCCTGTTCTTATCGCGGTGCCGGTGGGGCCCCGTCCCAGCTCCGTATCGGCCCATGTGATATTCACACTGTCCAGGTAACCCTCCTCATAACCGGATTGCCCCACCGGACGCACACTCTTGCCGGCATCGTGTTCGGCGATCCCCACCCAGGCCATCAAATAGCCGCCGGTTTTCACAATCACCCGACACATCTCTTGCAGCAGGTTGGTTTCGTCACGGGCATGAACCAGCACCGAGTTACATGCACTAATGGTGCGCAGAGCCCGGTTCGCTTGCAGCAGCTCAAGCTCCGCTTCCTTACGCTGAGTGATGTCCTCATAGATGCCAAGCAGGCCGAAGAGCTCTCCGGCGGCACTGCGCAACGGCACCTTCGAGGTGCGCAACCAGATATGCCTGCCCTCCGGGGTCGTCTGCGGCTCCTCAAAGCCCAGCTTGGCTTCGCCGGATGCCATCACGCGATGATCGTCGGTGCGGTAAAGCTCAGCCTGCTCCCGCCAGCCCATATCGAAATCACTTTTGCCGACCAACTCCTCCGGCTGCGTCAGGCCGGCATCATGCGCGAAGGCGCTGTTGCAGCCCAGATAACGCGATTGGGCATCCTTCCAGAACACACGAATCGGCGCATGTTCGATGATCGAGCGGAGCAAATCCTTTGATTCCCTGAGTGCTTCATCAGCCTGCTTACGCTCGGTGATATCCTCAATCATGCACAGGTGCTGCGGCGAGCTGCCTTTCTCCCCTCTCAATGGTGCAATCGTCATTCTGACCCAGACAATCGATCTATCCGGGCGAAAATACCGCTTTTCCATCGTAAAGCCGGGAATCCTTCCCGCATTCATCAAAGCCATATTATCCAGATCTGCCTGCACATCCTCCGGATGAGTAATACTCATCCAGTCAACAGCCTTCATCTCCTCGACAGACCTGCCGGCGATCTCGGCAAATCGTGGATTAAGCTCATGGATTGTCCCGTTGAGCGAATCAATCAGCGCCATACCCAAAGGCGCCTGGCGAAAGATGGTGGCAAAGCGTTCCTGACTTAATCGAATAACATCCGCTGAGTGTCTGCTTTCGGTAATGTCCAGTGTTGTGCCAGCCGAGCGCAGGGGCGTGCCATCATCATGGTAATAGGTCTCGCAGCGTTCATTGACCCACTTCACCAAGCCGTCCGGCAACAGCAGGCGGTGCTCGATGTTGTAAGGGGTCCGATTCTTGACCGATGCCGTGTAGGCCCGGTCAACATACACCTTGTCATCCGGGTGCACCGTAGCCAGAAAGGTGTCATAGGTGTTTACCGAGCCGGGCTCCACACCGAATATGCGGTAGTTCTCATCCGACCACCAGAGGCTGTTTTCCAACAGATCCAGCTCCCAACTTCCCAGGTGGGCAACCCGCTGTGCTTCTTTGAGACGAAGCTCACTTCGCTGTAGCTCTAATTCCGCACGCCTGCGTTCGTCAATATCACGGGCCACAACCATGACGGCAGGCTTTCCATCGAACTCGGTTCGCAAGGCATAAACTTCTGCCAATATCGATGTTCCGCCGGGCTGTAGCAGTCTCTCCTCCAGCTTCGGAGTCAACGCTTCTCCCTCGAATAGCTGACGCATCCGCTCCTGAACCACGATATGATCATCGGGGTGCACAAACTCCATTACCTGCCGACCGATAATGTCTTCCGGCTGCTTGCCGCCAAACAGCTTTGCGGCGGCATCATTGGCATACACCCATAGCCCACCCTGATGCACCGCTATCGCCTCGGGCGATACATCCATCAAAGCCTTGAACTGTTCTTCGCCTCGCCTTATTTCAGCCCGCATACGAGCGTCATCTATGCGTTGGGTAAAAAAACCGAACCCCAGAAACATGCACACAATAAACATTCGCATCCACATTTCATGGTATACGGTAGGAAACAGATCATGGGACAGATTCCCCGGCTCAAAAAAGTAGAAATGAAGCAGCGACTCCCCGATCCAGAAAAGAGCGGCGAACAGCACCCCGAGCAGAACAAAAAAATGATGCTGAACCCACCCGGAGCCATCACCTGGCCTGATCCGCCTATTCATCGTTAAATGGCACCTGAAAACAATGTTTTATACATAAATCCTCATCATGCATACCTGCTACAGGACAGATCGCATCTCGTTTGCCGTTGGCCCTCTCTATGGAAAGTGATCCTCCGGCATCATTTCAGGCAGGTGCCTCTTCGGACCTGCAGCTCAGAACAAATAGACTTAATAACACTTGATATAACAGAAAGCGCCCCAGAGCAGGGAAATGCCCTTCCATTTACTGACGCTAACCGGATTAAATATACCTCATCCAGGCTATTACGTCTTTAACTTTTTGAAAATCCCTTGGCAAACAGTATGTAACGCATTCGGACTCAGGCCTGTTTTGCACCGTCAGATCGCCCGCAATCACGTTAGGTGTAGCGCTGTCCTGCTTGCGGTATTCTTGCGCAGTATTGTCGATAGCTGCACAACCCGGGAGGCAGGATTCACATGAATATACAGAAAAATTCTGAAACTGTGACCTGACTCATGGGATGGAATTACCGGATGATGAAGCGTGCACACCATGCTCACTTCAACCATACAGGAACGCGCGCCTGTTGCAGCAACAGCCCTGCCCGTGATTAAACTGTTCAAATACGCTCTGCTGGCTGCATTAATCCTGCTTACCGGCTGGCTTGGCTGGGCCTATTCGCAGGTGCTGACATGGCGCGCCGGAAACCCGCAGATGAGTGCCTTTATGCAGCAGGATCTGGAGAGCAGACACATAAAAAATCCGAAAGCGCGGCTAAAACATCACCCCGTTCCGTACAAGCGCATCTCCGTGAATCTCAAGCGCGCGGTAATTGCCGCCGAGGATGCCTCATTTGTCGATCACAACGGCTTTGATCTGGATGGTATTCAGCTGGCCATGGAAAAAAACCTGAAGGCCGGGCATATCACGGCCGGCGGCTCGACCATTTCACAGCAGCTGGCCAAGAACCTCTTTCTCTCGGGCGAGCGCACACTTCTGCGCAAGGCTGAGGAGGCAATCTATACCGTAATGCTTGAGGCCACGCTTTCCAAACGGCGAATTCTGGAGCTCTACCTGAACTATGCGGAGTGGGGCAACCGCATCTACGGGGCCGAAGCTGCCGCCCGCCACTACTACGGCATTCCCGCCTCCATGCTCTCCCCCTGGCAGGCCGCCCGCCTGGCCGCGATCCTGCCCAACCCCCGCTACTACGATGGACGACGAACGGAGTGGATATCCGAAAAATCGAACACCATCCGCCACTATATGCCGATGGTACGCATTCCTCGCTAACAACTCCCAACACAAAAACATTGAGATCTGGCGCCATATTGACGATATTGATCCAATAGGGAGGGAAGCCACCGTGAACACCTCTGACTTACTGATTCGACCAATGCTTCGTGAAGAGCTTGATCTTGCCCTGAATTGGGCTGCCGCTGAAGGGTGGAACCCGGGGCTTGATGATGCTGTTCCATTTTACGAGGCCGACCCGCAAGGTTTTCTGATCGGCCTGCTCGATGATCAGCCGGCTGCCATGATCTCGGCCGTCACCTATGGCACAAGCTTCGCATTCATGGGCTTTTACATCGTCAGACCGGAATATCGCGGGCGCGGCTATGGCTGGCAGATATGGCAGGCAGCCATAGCCCGGCTTGCAAACCGCAACATTGGACTCGACGGTGTCCCTGACCAGCAGGATAATTACAGAAAATCGGGATTTATATTGGCGCACAGAAATATCCGCTACCAGTGGTCCGGCCACCCCCTTCCACCACAGGCACCACTGCCCGGGGGAGCCTCACTCATCCCTCTTGATGGGGCCGCATTGAGCAGCCTCAAGCGTTATGACCGGGCTTTTTTTGCCGATGATCGCACACAATTTCTACACAGCTGGATTGTACAACCCCACTGCACTGCAATAGCTGTACAACAGGGTGAGGAGCTGCTCGGTTATGGCGTCATCCGGCGATGTCGCGATGGTGCCAAAATCGGTCCGCTGTTTGCCGATACGCCGGAGATTGCGGCATCACTGTTTTCCGCACTCTGCAGTCACTCCGATGAGCCCGTCTTCCTTGATGTACCCGAATGCAATACAGCGGCCATGGCGCTGGCAGAGAGACACGGTATGCACCGGGTATTTGAGACGGCGCGCATGTATACACAACAGGCGCCGGAAATATCACTGGAGCGCACCTATGGCATCACCAGCTTCGAGCTCGGTTAAGCCTGCTACAACTACCTCGGCTTTCTGATCCACCGCAATATCTCCGCCTGCCGGCGTGTTTATGGCGCTTGGCCTGCTACCGGGAAGCCAGTAAGCTGACGCAATGAAAACACTGATCCTGATCCGCCATGCCAAATCCGACTGGGGTGACCTGTCAGCCCCCGACTATGACCGCACACTCAACCACCGGGGACTACATGACGCTCCGGTGATGGGGCGTCGCCTGGCCGAACAGACGTTGGTTCCGGATCTGTTTACCGCCAGCAGCGCCGTGCGGGCACGCATGAGCGCCGAATTGATGGCAGAAGCCATGGGCTACCCTGAAGCGCAGCTGCATTGGCGCGATGAGCTCTATCTGGCAGAGCCTTCGACCATGCTGGATATCATCCGAAAGACCCCCGAGACGGTCAACTCTCTGGCACTGCTGGCCCATAATCCCGGCATGACCGGGTTGGTCGAGCGCCTTACCAGCGAGCGCTTTGACCATATGCCGACAGCCGGCGTGGTCACACTGAAAGCGGAGATCGCACACTGGCGCGAGGCTGGTCGCCGCTGGCAACTGCACTGTTTCGACTATCCTGAGCATTTGCAGTGAACCCGCCTCCGCCTACACTGCGCGCCATACTTATGGATAAACTGAAAATACTCCTGCCGGGCAGGATCTATCAGACACTGAAGCACGCTTTGCCGGCAGAGGGGTTCACCATCTGCCTGAGCGAGCTAACCCGCAAAATTCATGTGCCCTTATCTTATGCCGATGCGTTGTATGATTGGCGCCTGCATCTGACACCGATCCGTGAACAGGCAGAAAAGGCAAGAGGACAGACACCGTGAGCAAGCCCGATATCGAACTGCTGGCACCCGCCGGCACCATAAAAAACATGCGTTATGCCTTCGCTTTTGGCGCGGATGCTGTCTATGCAGGCCAGCCACGTTACAGCTTGCGCGTCCGCAACAACGATTTCCAACTGGATAACCTGCAGACAGGCATTGACGAAGCACATGCTCAGGGCAAGAAGTTCTTTGTCGCCAGCAACCTGTTGCCGCACAACAGTAAGCTTAAACGCTATCTGGAGCATATGCAGCCGGTGATCGATATGCGGCCGGATGCGCTGATTATGGCCGATCCCGGTTTGATCATGATGGTCCGCGAGCGCTGGCCCGAAATGCCCGTCCACCTCTCGGTACAGGCTAACACGATGAACTGGGCTGCCGTGAAATTCTGGCAGTCGGTCGGAGTATCACGCGTGATCCTGTCACGCGAGTTGAGTCTGGACGAAGTCGAAGAGATTCGTCAGCGCTGCCCGGACATTGAGCTGGAGGTGTTTGTACACGGCGCTCTCTGCATGGCCTACTCCGGCCGTTGCCTGCTCTCCGGCTATTTCAACCATCGCGATGCCAATCAGGGCTCATGCACCAATGCCTGCCGCTGGGATTACGGCATGGAAAGTGCGGCTGAAGACATTTCCGGCGATATTATCCCGGTCAAGGTCATGGATGGCATGAATGCGCAGCCGTTTGCCGATACAGGCAATGTTGAGCGTCACCCGCTCGCCGACAAGGTCTATACACTGACTGAACCCGGACGCCCGGAAGAGCAGAACCCGATATTCGAGGATGAGCACGGCACCTACATCATGAACTCGAAAGATTTGCGGGCTGTGCAACATGTTGAGCGGCTGGTGAATATCGGCGTGGACTCACTGAAGATCGAAGGGCGCACCAAATCCCATTATTATGTTGCACGCACTGCACAGGTTTACCGGCAGGCGATTGATGATGCGTTGGCCGGTCGGCCGTTTGACGCATCGCTGCTGCATCAGCTCGACGGACTGGCCAACCGGGGTTATACCGATGCCTTTTATACGCGCAAACGTGCATCGGCGACCCAGAATTACGATACCGGAAGCTCCATATTTGACGTGCAACGCTTTGTCGGTGAAGTCCTCGCCTACCATGATGAGACAGGCATGGCGGAAGTGCTGGTGAAAAACAAGTTTTCTGTCGGCGATACGGTTGAATTAATGAATCCGGGCGGAAACCGTACCTTCACCATCACATCGATTAACGATGCCCGTTACGGCCACCCCATGCAGGTTGCTCCCGGCAGCGGCCATCAGGTGTTAATCCCGGTTCCGGTCAAAGCGGACAAGCATGCGCTGTTGATCGTCAACCTGTCTCAATGATCAGGGCACTCAAGCAGATGTGGGCCCAGGCTGCTGCCAGCCCGTCAGCCACAAAACAGCACGATGTTGCACTGGCTGTAGCCGCCCTGATGACCGAGGTCATGCGCATGGATGGCGAGGCAGATGCAGCTGAGCGTGCACATATCGTTGGCAGACTGGAGCAGCGCTTCGGATTGGACACAACTGCGGTTCACCGGTTAATCGAAGATGCAGGCAGGGAGACTGAAGAGGCACTGGACCTGCATCAGTTCACCTCGGTTGTGGTCAAATCCTTTACCACGGAAGAGCGAATTCAGATACTGGCAGACCTATGGCAGGTGGCCATGGCAGACGGGTATGTCGACCCCTATGAAGAGCAGCTGCTGCGTCGCATCGCCGAGTTGATGGGGCTGCATCACAGTCAGTTTATCCGGGCAAAAATCAGTGCCGGTGCAGATAAAATAAACGGCTAGGGCGCTGTCTCTACCCAGACAGAACCCGACTCCTCGACATGACTGGATGCTGAGGGCCGAAGCGGGTAAATACGTCCGACATCTATATTTCTGTGTATCAGGTAGCGCTCAACAGCCTGTTGCGTCTCCCGGATGCGCTCTGCTTCTGTCGCACTCAGCGTTGCCCCTGTCCACTCAGGCCGGAGATCGATCATCATCTCGGGATAGTTGTGCGCCTTGACCATCACTTTATGCAGCCGTGTGCGCTCGTTGAGTGACAGCCGCTTGTTATCATGCAGGCGAATCCGGGTTTCCAGGTGACCCCGCTTTTCCGCCATGATGCGCTTCTGCACCCTCTCATCAGCTGTCAGCATGGCATGCCGATGCATTCCGTTACGCAGAGCCTGCTGTAACCCCTCGCCCAGCGACTCCAGCGTCAATTCAGACCATCGCCCGCCTGCTGTATAACTCACCCCTGCAAGCATCCGGTCATTTTGCAAACCGTAGAGCAACTCCGCCGTCTTGTAGCCGGTTCTGGCCAGCATCGGATCCGACGGTGCCTCCTGCTTCTCGAACAGTCCCCGCTTCAGTGTAAGGGTGACCGTTGCCATCCAGTTCTCCGGCGTCGTCGGCGAACTCAGGGAGATTGCGGCCGAGAGACGCCCTCGAATCAGCTGCGGCATACCAGAGGCACGCATCCAGTCACTGAGAAAAAACGGCAGCGCATTATTTATGCGTCCTGTACCGCGAATGCGCCCGTAATCCGAGAACAGATCCCACTCCCCGTCCAGACTGAAAGGCGCGCCGCCCGCCACACCGTGAATCTTCGTTTCCGCCCAGTCATCGGGCGCAATATGCTGCATATCCACATCTATCTTCTCAGCCCAGTGGGCATCATTCCTGCCGATGCTAAGCGTACCATCCTGCCAGTGCAGCCTGTCTATACGGCAGTGATTTTCCCTAAGTGCAGTCATCCACCACGGTAGCTGCCTTGCTGCGCTATCCTGTTGGTCGCCCTGCACCGTAGCCGTAAGTGGTTGCAGCGCAGTGACATAGTGCCACCCGTCGGCCTCAATCGAACTGATTTGCTGAAAATCGAGCCCCATTCCTACCGGCCCGAATGCAACACTGGCATTTGCCGCCGACCAGATACTGCCGCCATGGCTCAGTCGCAGGTCGCGGGCAGCCGCTCTGCCCTGCATCTGCCATTGCCCCTGCCTGATGCTGACATCAATATTCAGCTCAGCGCTTCCGGCCAGGCTCGTGCCATGTCCCTCATCAACCCGAAACGGCAGCAGTGCACGCAGTAGTGGTAATGAGACATGGCGCCCAACCACATTGAAGTCAGCGGCGACTCTCTCCCCCCCTTCCGTACTACCTTTCAGATGCCATTCACTAATCGCCTGCGCAGGCAGGCTGGTTGTTTTTGCCGTCATCAAATCAAACGACAGGGGCTCATCTGCAGGCCAGCTACTGCGCCCATTGAGCTCGGGTAACATCACCTTACCGTGCGGCAGTGACAGTGCCAGCATCATATTGTTAATCGTCATCTTGCCCGCGCTGACACGCCACTGGTTCGTTGTAGCTGCATTATCCGGCAAGGACTGCGTATCCAGCACCAGCCTGGAGTCATCCAGTTCGGCACTGTCAATATGCATGCTGTGCTCAGACGTATCGAAGTTGGCTTGTTCGTAGCTTATCTGACTCCAGTACCACGCCTGCCTCTGATCCGCAGCATAGGTAAGATCGTATAGCGTGCCGTGCTCACTGTTGACCATCCACGCACCGGGCTTGCCCTGCCAGTGCAGAACGCCATCGAAATGGCCTGCCGTCAATTCCCGCCCGGCCAGATGCGGGAGCACGGCCGACCAGGGTCGCAGTGGCCATGCTTCCGCTTTCGTATCGATCAGCCATTGTCCGCCATGCTCAATGGCGTGCCATTGCAGCGTGCGACTGCGGGACGTGCCGACAGCCGAGGATAATTGCACCTGGCCTTCGACATCACTGCTGCCGGACTGATGATCGCCTGCAGCCGTCGACGTCCAGTCAAACGCTCCGTTCAGTTGGCCCGGAATCGCGTGCAACCCCACTCTTGTCGTTAACAACGATGCATCCAGCTGCTGCCAGCTGCTCTTTCCTTGGGTATGGCCGGCGCTCTGCGACCATGTCCCTTGCAACTGACCGCCTCCAAGACGGGCTGATACAGAGAACAGGCGCACGGCATCGCGCGTGTTCAGGTGAAAGTTCACATCAGAGAAAACCAGCGGTTTGTCGCTTCCCTGTGCAGCATATACGGCGAGCCGGCCACCACCCAGGCTAAAGGAGCGGGTTGCCTGCCACAGTTGCAGAAATGCCTGTTCATGCAGCCAAACACTCTCACCACTGCGCATATCCAGCGTCACATCAACACCGCTGACCGTCACATCCCCGATACGCGGATGCGAACCGGTCAGTAACTGCGGGTTGGCATGTATCAGGATGTGTCTGATCGTCAGGCTCTCTTCTCCACGTCTGGCCTGAATATTCTGCAACACCAGTCCGTTACGCAGCAGATGATAGCGGACGTTAGCGATTTCAACGCCTGCATCGCGCCCCCACTTGTGGATCAGCGCTTCCGCCTGTAACTGAGCCTGCTGTTGTACCGACAGATGCATACCAACACCAAGTAGTGCCAGTATGGCAATACTTGCCAGATACCAGCGCGCTCCGGCGGGAAAAACACCTACCGGATGGCGGAACAGGTGGGGTCTATTCAGACCCCCTCCAGCCCCTCGCCGGCTATGAGCACTGTCGACATGCTCATCACCGCCCCTGCAACTGCGCAATCACCGACTGATCTTCCAACGTGGAAATATCCTGTGTAATTTCCCGGCCTGCTGCGATATCGCGCAACAGGCGCCGCATGATTTTACCCGAGCGGGTTTTCGGCAGACTGTTGGCTATACGGATATCATCCGGTTTGGCAATGGCGCCGATTTCCCGAGCCACATGCTTGCGCAACAGTTCCGCGAGCCCATCTTCGTCAACCGACTTGAGCACAACAAAGGCACAGATCGCCTCACCCTTGATATCATCGGGACGTCCGACGACAGCCGCTTCGGCAACTGCCGGATGCGATGCCAGTGCCGACTCGATTTCCATCGTGCCCAAACGGTGGCCGGACACATTCAGCACATCATCCACCCGTCCCATAATCCAGCAGTAGCCGTCTTTATCAATACGGGCACCGTCACCGGCGAAATAGTAGCGATTACTGAATTTTTTCCAGTAGGTATCGAGATAGCGCTGTTCATCGCCCCATATACCACGCAACATCGATGGCCACGGCTGCCTGATCACCAGCAGGCCGCCCCCCTCACTGACAGGTTTACCATCTCCATCGACAACGGCTGCATCAATACCCGGCAAAGGCAACGTGGCCGAACCCGGTTTGGTCGGGGTTGCAAAAGGCAGCGGCGCAATCATGTGACCACCGGTTTCCGTCTGCCACCAGGTATCGACAATCGGGCACCGCTCTTTGCCGATCACCCGGTGATACCACATCCAGGCTTCCGGGTTGATCGGCTCACCCACCGTACCGAGTATGCGCAGGGCGGAGAGGTCATGTTGTTCCGGCCACTGATCACCTGCCTTGATCAGGGCGCGGATAGCCGTCGGTGCGGTATAAAAGACGGTAACCCCATGGTCGGCACAGATTTTCCACAAACGCCCGGGATCCGGCCAGGTCGGCACCCCCTCATACATCACCGTCGTACCCCCACAACAAAGGGGACCATATACAGAATAGGTATGACCGGTAATCCAGCCGACATCGGCCGTGCACCAGAACACATCGCGCTCCGGTTTAAAGTCAAAACTCCACTGCATGGTCAAACGTGACCAGAGCAGGTAGCCGGCTGTGCTGTGCAAAATCCCCTTGGGTTTGCCTGTGGAGCCCGACGTATAGAGAATAAACAGCGGCTGTTCGGCTTCGACCGCCAGCGGCGCACACTCGGCAGGCTGCATGTTGAGCGCCTGCTGCCAGTCAATATCGCGCCCGGCTGTTCGTTCCACATCATTACCGGCATGGGCGACCACCAGCACGTGCCCAACCCGGTGGCAGCCTTCGGCCAGAGCCAGGTCAACATTCGGCTTCATCGCATGGATACCACCACGACGCCAGCCTCCGTCGGCAGTAATCACCAATCGGGCTCCGGCATCCTCAACCCGGTCGCGCAGCGCCTGCGGCGAAAAGGCCCCAAAGACAACAGAATGCACCGCGCCGATACGCGTACAGGCCAGCATGGCAATCGCAGCCTCAGGAATCATCGGCATATAAATCACGACGCGGTCGCCAGCGGCGACGCCCAGCTCCCGCATGGCATTGGCTGCACGACACACATCTGCCAGCAATGCCGAGTAGGAGTACTTGCGAACCACACCCGTCTCGCCTTCCCAGATAATCGCAGTACGCTCACCAAAGCCTGCACGCACATGACGGTCCAGGCAGTTTTCCGACAGATTCAGCTTGCCATCCTCGAACCAACGGAAAAACGGTGCGTGCTCGCGATTGAGCACACGCGTAAAAGGTTCACGCCACTCCAGATGTTCCCGGGCCAGATCACGCCATGTTCCATCAAAATCGTCGTTAAAACGTTTACGCAGTACATGATAGGCATCCAGCGACGGAATCCTCCCCGCCTCCCCGGCAGGCGGCTCAAACACACGATTTTCATGCAGTGCGCTATCAATCACCTCAGACATGGCAGTTCCCTCCTGTTGCATTTCTAACATGCACGCGGATGAACAACAACACCGCTTGCATGTTCCCGCCCGGCGTCATTCCCGCTAGCATGCGTCTATGCCCGACATCTCAGTCATCCATACCAGTGTAGCCAGCGAGGCTGATGCCTCGCAGCTGGCTGATGAACTGATTCGCAGGCGCTTGGCAGCATGCGTTCAAATCACCGGTCCGGGCAGGTCGTTCTACCGGTGGCAGGGCGAGGTAACGCACGAGGAAGAGTGGCACCTGACCATCAAGACGACAACAGCAGCGAGTCTGCAAACACGCACATGGCTCGAAACGCATCATCCGTACGAAGTACCTGAAATTATCTGGTCAACCTGCCAGGGTACAATAGCATATGCCAACTGGGCGGGTGATGTCGTTGAACAGTAACTTACACCCTCATCCCGGGGAAACGCTGGTGTTTGACAGAAACCAATCCATCAGCACCTCTCTGGCAGCAGATCGAAAACCCGTAACAAACATGGAGTTTACATGATTGAAGTCACTTTTGCCGGCGCATTTATTGCCGGCCTGTTATCGTTTCTGTCCCCTTGTGTTCTGCCGCTGGTACCCGCTTATTTGTCGTATATTTCGGGTGTTTCGGTCTCGGAATTACGGCGACAGGACGAGCCTGCTTCCGTGCGCCGACATGCGCTGGCCCAGTCGCTGTGGTTTATTGCCGGCTTCAGCCTCGTATTTATTGCACTCGGAGCATCCGCCTCGCTGCTGGGTCAGTGGATGCTCAGTCATATGGCGATACTGGCAAAGGTGGCCGGCGCAATTATCGTCGTATTCGGCATGCACTACGCCGGCATTATTCGCATTCCGCTGCTGATGATGGATGCCCACTTTGATACCGGCGGCATCAATGCCAAACATGGAACCGGCGCACTAATCCTCGGCAGTGCTTTTGCTTTTGGCTGGACGCCCTGTATCGGTCCGATTCTGGGCGCCATTTTAGCCATTGCCGGCGCGCAGGCTGAAATGACACACGGCATCCTGTTGCTGGCCACCTATTCACTGGGACTCGCCATCCCCTTTCTGCTGGCTGCGCTGGCAACAGACAGCTTCCTGCGCTGGTCGCAAGGTTTCAAAAGCCATTTCGTCTTCGTGGAGAAGCTTTCCGGCGTACTGCTGATCATCGTCGGCGTACTGATTTTTCTCGGCAGCTTCAGCGTGGTTTCCGCATGGCTGATCGAATGGTTCCCCGCACTGGCCGATCTGGAGAGCAAACTGACCCCCTGATTTTCCACTCTCTTCGGTGGCGCCATTTATCTGACTGTTGACCGTGGCGCTCACTGGTGATTCAATATCATCCATGCAGACCAACCCGCAGCAGGAACTGGAGAAGCGCATTGAATTACTGACAGAGCATCTGTCGACTATTCGGCGCAATATGGAAAAGCTTATCGCCGATAATCATCGCATGCGTGAAGTCGTGCGTATCGCCGAAAGTGAACTGCGCAAGCGCAGGGACCAGAGCCAGCAACGCGACCATGAACTGGAAAGCCTGCAAAATGCAAGACTCGAAGCAAAAGCCAGAGTCGAACATGTACTGGAAAAAGTGGATGAACTGCTATCTCAACCGGAGGAAACATCGTGAGCACACCTGTTGAGATCCATCTGATGGGACGCACCTTTTCCATCATCTCCAATGAAGATCCCGCTCATGTACAGGCTGCCGCTGAACTGGTGCAATCCAAGGTTGATGAACTCAGACAAATGGGGGCGTCGGTTGCCTCAGATCGCCTGCTGGCGCTGGCCTCATTGAACCTGGCCGGTGAGCTTTTGGCCGGCAAAGAAACAAAGATTGATGGGCTGGGCAACTTGATTTCCAGCCTGGACCATGTAGTATTACAAGCAGAAGGTTTAGCGAAAGCGCCCCTGCGTTGAGCGAATGGCAATCATGTTGCCTGAGCCGATACTTGTTGAACGGGAGCCAAGCTACGATGGCTGTGTGAATCCCTTTAGGGGATACCTGATGCCAGAGTGCTGCACCCACCTCTTGTTAGAGGGTTCGACAACAGATTGCCGCAACGTCAACGCGGGGGCGCCCTCTATTTCCGATCAGTGCCCCGGACTCTATCTCTGACATGATATCTTCAGACAAAAACGTACTACGCTCGTCCGCCCTGTCGGCGCGGCGTGAACTCTCACCCGAGCAGCGCAGTGCATACTCCCGTACAATCTGCCTGCGCCTGCATGAGATACTGGCCGCAGCCCAACCCGACTGCCTACTGGCTTATCGATCACTGCCTAACGAGGTCGATACAACACCGCTGTTCCAGGACACTGCAACACAGCTCTATGCCCCGGTCACCCATCACCATGAACATATGGAATGGCGAAAAATCTGTCGTGATACGGTATGGCATGCGGGCGTGTTCGGCGTGGATGAGCCTCAAGAAGGCCCGCTGTGGTCGGCTGCATCGGGGCATACGATTCTCGTCTGCCCGCTGGTGGCATTCGACCAACGCGGCAACCGGCTCGGCATGGGGAAAGGGTGTTTTGATTTCTGGCTGGCACAGTACCGCAGCTCGATTGATCAAGTGATCGGGCTGGCCTTCTCCTGTCAGCAGGTCGCGGAAGTTCCTGCTGAAAGGCATGATATGCCGATGGATTTTATTATTACTGAAAAAGAGGTCACTCAATGTCTGAAGCGCTGAATATTCTGGTGATTGGCGATATTATCGGCAAAGCCGGACGCAGGGCTCTTGCTCAGCATCTGCCTGCATTGATTGATATGCACCGAATCGATTTTGTCGTTGCCAACGGTGAAAATCTGGCGCACGGGTTCGGACTCAATGAAAGCGTGGCCTCCGAAATGTTCAAGCTTGGGGTGGATGTACTGACCAACGGCAATCACTGCTGGGATCAGCGCGAATTCCTGGAGTTGATTGATGAAGATGATCGCTATGTACGGCCGATGAACTTTACTGAATTCGCACCGGGACGCGGCTGGACGATACAGGAAACAGGTCTCGGCCACCGCATCGCCGTGATCAATCTGATCGGTCAAACCTTCATGGGGCCATGGGACTGCCCGTTTGCGGCCGTGGACCGGGCCATGGATGAGATACCCGACGATGTCAGCGCGATCCTTGTCGACATGCATGCCGAAGCAACCAGTGAAAAAATGGGCATGGGCTGGTACATGGATGGTCGGGCTTCATTTGTCTATGGCACCCACACGCATATTCCCACCTGCGACGAAACCATTCATGCCTCAGGCACGGCCTACCAGTCCGATATCGGCATGACCGGCTCCTACCAGTCGATCATCGGCATGAAAGTGGAGGGCGCACTGACACGTATGGTGCAACGTCTGCCTCAGCGCTTTGAGGCGGTCGAACGGGGCGGCTCCATCTTTGCCACCATGGTCACTATCAATCCGGCAACCCGTATGGCCACATCCATTGAGCGCATTCACATTCCTCCGGCCTGAAGAATCACGCTTTAGACAGAGCAACCTGGATAAAATGGAGAACGACATAGAGTGACTGCAGGTCGTTATCAATAGTAATCGGGGCCTTGTTTTCCGGCTCAAACAGGTTCGTCTGTCCGCTGCCCGTGAAGTTCAGCCCACCTATTTCAACACATCCGGGCTCCGGAAATTCACTTTTCAGATAACACCTTATATTTCCGATCAGCGCCCCGCTCTCGGTCGCGCTCGATGAAAAAACAAAATGCAGCGTACGCCCTGCAAATGTCGTGACAAAAAAGCCGTGATCCAGATGCATCACAACAGAGATGCCTTTGATATGAAACGTGTTCGGCAGCAGCTGATCATCAACAAACATCGCGAACCTGTTAAAGCGGGAGGCAAGCTGCTGATGCGATTCAGCCGCCTTCTCCAGATTTTCATGCAATTGATCCCACTTGAGCATGTTTCCCACCTCCATGATGAAGCTACACCTATGGATATATCGCGGATTAATGCGGTAACATGAAATCCGGCCCCATTCCGACAGCCGGAAAGCCTGCTCCCGAGCCCGTTAAGCCGGTGCCGGAAGATAAAAAAAGGGGGCTCAAAACGAGCCCCCTTCCTTGTTTACTATTTACGCTGTGCGACTTGCAGCAATCAGCGGATGCTTTCAACCTGTGCCGGTGCATCCGGTGCATCGGCGAAGGTCTTGAGCTTCTGCGACCGCGACGGATGACGCAGCTTGCGCAGTGCCTTGGCTTCAATCTGACGAATACGCTCACGCGTCACGCCAAACTGCTTACCGACCTCTTCCAGCGTATGATCGGTATTCATACCGATGCCGAAACGCATGCGCAGCACTTTCTGCTCGCGGTCGGTCAGGTTTTCCAGCACTTCCAGCGTAGCCTCGGCCAACGCTGCGCCAATGGTGGAGTCCAGCGGATTTTCCGCATTGTCATCTTCAACAAAATCGCCCAATTGCGAATCTTCATCATCACCGATCGGCGTTTCCAGTGATACAGGCTCCTTGGCTACCTCCAGAATCTGCAGCACCTTCTCAACCGGCAACTCCAGATGCTCGGCCAACTCTTCCGGCGTCGGTTCACGACCGATCTCCTGTGCAATCTGACGCGATACGCGCATCATCTTGTTGATCGTTTCAATCATATGAACCGGAATACGGATCGTGCGCGCCTGATCGGCAATGGAGCGGGTAATCGCCTGACGAATCCACCATGTTGCATATGTGGAGAACTTGTAGCCACGCCGCCATTCGAACTTCTCCACGGCCTTCATCAGGCCGATATTGCCCTCCTGAATCAGGTCGAGAAAGCCCAGCCCGCGATTGGTATATTTCTTGGCAATGGAGATCACCAGACGCAGGTTGGCCTCAATCATCTCGCGCTTGGCCTGACGCATCTTGGCCTCGCCCATGGTCAACTTGCGCGCTACATCCTTGAGCTCAACGACGCCCATCTCGGTTTCCTGCTCAACCCGGCGCAGACGACGCTGATTCTCCTTGATTTTGCCCGTCACTTCCTCAATGGCCGTCACCCAGGCAGCATCCTTGTTCTGTTTCATCAGCTCATCGATCCAGCGCTCGTTGGTTTCATCGACAGGAAATGTTTCCAGAAACAGTTTGCGCGGCATTCTTGCCTCCAGCGCATAATCACGAATAGAACGTTCAAAACGACGCACTTTTTCCACGGCATTCTTGAAACGCTGCACCAGCTGATCCAGCTGTCGCGGCGAGAACGGGATACTGACAAGCTCCAGCAGCATCGCATCCAGCACTTCGCGACTACGCAGCAGCAGCGCCTTGTCATTCGGGCGTTTGGCCAGTTTCTTTTTCACCTCGATGAAATCATCATGCAGCTTCTTGGCTTCGCCAAAGTGAAACAGCGCTTCTTCCAGCTGCTCTTCCTTGGTAATAACCGTTTCCTGCATCGGCGTACCATCGGGAGTCGCAGTACGTGCCTTGATCGCTTCAGTCAGTTGCTCGCCGTCGAGCTTCGGCTCTGTTTCAACCGGCTCGTCGTCATCTTCCTCACTGCGGCTCATACGGTTTTCGTATTCTTTGATGGCCGCCGAATTCACTACCTTCTCATCTACATCGATAATATCGCGAAAGCTTGGCTCCTCACCCAGCTCCATCGCCTCATCACGAATCTGGATAATACGCTCGCCCAGCAGCATGATTTCACGGAAGGTCGAAGGACAGAGACAGATCGCCTCATGCACCTGCATGCGGCCTTCCTCAATACGGCGGGCAATTTCGATTTCGCCTTCACGGGTCAGTAGCTCAACCGTACCCATCTCACGCAAATACATACGTACCGGATCATCAATTCTGATCACCGTACCCAATTGAGAGGTATCGGCCCTGAGGGCGGAGTCTTCCTTGCGCAGACGATCCTTGCGCATGGCATACGCGCCGGTCGGTGCACGCTCGGGATCAACAACCTCAACGCCCATTTCAGTAAAGACATTGATCAGCTGCTCAACACGATCCGCACTGACCAGACCACCGGGCAGATGTTTATTGAGATCATCGTAGGTAATGAAGCCGGCCTGTTTGCCCTTGGCCATCAAGCTGCCAAGCTCGCGAATCGTGACCTGTTCCTGACTGTTCTTCGACATGCGGTTATGCTCCTGTATCGATCAACTGTTCTTTGAGAAGTTGTTGCTGCGCCTGCAATTCGCGCAATCGCTTCTGCAACTGCACTGACTCACCCAGACTCAATCCCTGTCGTATACGACAGCGGATATCGTTGGCTTCCATGTCCAACAACAAGCTCTTGTATTCTATATCGTGAACGGTTGCCTGATTTATCCAACGAGAAATCATGTTTTGATCGGCGGGGCATTCCCGGATCAACTGTCTCGCGATATCGATAGTTTCTGTCTCAGCATCCGCTTGCATCGAAAAAGCGCGCGAGTATAACGCATGAATGGCCGGATTATCAACAAAAAACTCCATCGCCGCACCGGAAAGCTGTAAAAAGCGCGCTGGCTTCTGCATCAAGCCGGCCATAAAGCGATCTTCCACCGGATTGAGCACAATATCTGCTCGCGCGGCAGGTTCGCTGGCAACATCTGTTACCGCAGCCCTGCGCCGGTGCTGCAACGCAATGCCGCTGCTCCGCTCAGCCTCCTGTCGCCAGGCCTGCATCAGGTAGGAATCAGTCATCGCAGCCAGCATCGTATCGGCCTTTTTGGCCATACGGGCACGCCCTTCGGCACCCTGACCTGCCAACAGTTTCAAACCATGCAACCATGTCTCCAGAACCGGCTTTGCTTCCTCTTTCAGGCGTCTGGCAAAAGCTTCGCCTCCCTCCTGCTTCAGCAGCGAGTCGGGGTCCTCCCCCTCCGGCAGATACAGAAAAGCGGGCATCAGCTCAGCTTTCAGCAGCGGCAACATACGCTCCAGCGCACGCCAGGCCGCCTGCCTGCCCGCGCGATCACCATCAAAGCAGAATACCGGCGTATCACACAGGCGGAATATCTCACGAATCTGGCGCTCGCCAATGGCCGTCCCCAGCGGGGCCAGACCGATTTTCAAACCATGCGAAGCCAACGCCAGCACGTCCATATAGCCTTCAACCACGACCAGCTGCTTGCTTTTGCGAATGGTGTCGCGATGCTCGGAAAAGCCGTAGAGCAAATCGGATTTGTGGAAGTAAGGTGTTTCCGGGGAGTTCAGATACTTCGCCTCACCCTCGCCCGATCCGAGCACACGACCGCCAAAACCGACAATACGACCGCGCCGGTCGCGTATCGCGAACATCAGCCGGTCACGGAAGCGATCGCCGTAACCATGCTCCCCTTTGAAAACCAGACCAACTGTTTCCAGGCGACTATTGGTGGCGCTATCGCTGCCGAACAGCCGCTTCATAAAACCGTAACCGGGTGGGGCATAACCCAGCATATAGTCACGGATAATATCAGCTGGCAGGCCGCGCTGCTGCAGGTAGGCAGCCGCTTTGCCGCCGAGCTCCCCATGCAGAGCCTTGTTCATCGCCTGTGCTGCGCGCTCCAGCAGCTCATAATCTCTTTTCTGCCGAACCTCATCACCATGATCCTGCTTTGTCTCCTGCGGCACTTCCAGACCCGCTTTTTCCGCCAGATATTCAACGGCCTCAGGAAAGGCATAACCATCGTGCTCCATCAGAAACTGAAAAGCACCGCCGCCCTGACCGCAACCGAAACAGTAATAGAGCTGCTTGTCGGCCGATACGGAAAAAGATGGCGATTTCTCATGGTGAAACGGGCAGAGGCCCATCAGGTTCGAGCCGGACTTTTTCAGCTCGACGTGACGACCAATGAGCTCAACGATATCAGTGCGCGCAAGCACCTCATCAAGAAATGATGGTTGGAAGTGAGCCATAAACTCTTATGTAGCGCTTAAGCTGCCGATTTGCAAGGTCACGTCAGCCTAAACGGCCTTTGACGATACCTGAAAGCTTGCCCATATCGGCACGTCCCTCCGCTTTCGCTTTGACAATCGCCATCACTTTGCCCATGTCGCGCATGCTGGTTGCACCGCTATCGGCAATGGCCTGATCGATAATCGCAACAAGCTCTTCATCGGAGAGCGGCTCCGGCATATAGGTCTGAAAAAAGGCAACCTCAGACAGCTCCTTTTCTTTCAGATCATCGCGACCGGCATCGGCATATTGCGCGGCAGCATCATTACGCTGCTTGACCAGCCTTGTGACAACCGACAAAGACTCAGAAGCATCCAGCGCATGCCCGAGCTCGATCTCCTTGTCCTTGAGTGCTGCACGCAGCATACGAATCGCGGACAAACGATCTTTTTCACCCGCCTTCATCGCGGCTTTCATATCAGCTACTAACTGTTCCTGCATGGCTCTCTCCATAACTCATAAAGTACAAAACTTTTTCACCTGCAAAAAAAATGCCGGGCACAAAGGCCCGGCATTTCCAACTGCTTACGCAAGGGCGATCTTAATAATCGCGGTTCTCGCGCATACGTACACGGCGAAGGCGCTTCATCAGACGCTTGCGCGCTGCAGCCTCCTTACGCTTACTGGCGATCGAGGGCTTTTCATAGGCTTCACGACGACGGCAGTCTGCAATAACGCCGCCTTTCTCAACCTGTTTACGAAAACGCTTGAGTGCGATTTCAAAAGGCTCTTCAGGGTTTACTCTAATTCCTGGCATGTAAAACATCACCCCCTTGGGTCTTCCCAAAAAACTGTGCCCTTAAGCTTTCGCCATCGGGCTCGCCCTTCTCCCGCTACAACGCTAGCTTCGCAAATCCACCCGACGAGGGTGTGGAGAAAGGGCGGCGGATTATGGCAAGCGACGAGAACAAGTCAAATCAGACGTTTGAAGCAGGGGCTGCCTCCAGCTCCGCGCTATTGCGTGCCACCTCAAAAATAGGTGGCTGGACCATGATCTCCCGCATTCTCGGTTTTGTGCGCGATATCCTGCTGGCGCGCGTACTTGGTGCAGGCATGCTTGCAGATGCCTTCTTTGTCGCCTTCAAGCTGCCCAATTTCTTCCGCCGCATGTTTGCCGAAGGTACGCTGACAGTCGCACTGGTGCCCGTTCTCGCCGAGGCCCGCCTGACCGGTGAAGCAGAAGCACACCGTTTTCTCGATGCACTGGCTACACTGCTGCTGATAGTGCTGACCCTGTTCACGCTACTCGGCATGCTGCTGATGCCATGGCTGCTATACCTGTTCGCCCCCGGCTTTGCCGATGAGCCTGAACGCTGGGCCCTGGCGCTGCAACTGGCCCGCTGGATGTTCCCCTATCTGGCTATGATCTCGCTGGCCGCAATGGCCTGGGCTGTACTCAACACCTACAAGCGCTTTGCCGTACCTGCCGCCAGCCCTGCTCTGCTCAATGTCGCGATTATCTTTGCCGCAGTTGCGCTGGCGCCCTCATTCGACAATCCGGCGCTGGCTCTGGCTATCGGCGTGCTGCTCGGCGGTTTTTTACAGCTGGCCATCCAGTTTCCCGCACTCAAACGTATCGGCTGGATTCCGCGGCTGAATTTTGATTTCAAGCAGCCGGCCATTATTGAAACGCTGACCCTGTTCGGCCCCGCCGTGCTGGCCATTGCCGCCGTACAGATCAATATCCTGGTCGGCACGATCCTTGCCACACTGCTGGATACCGGTGCGGTCTCTTATCTCTATTATGCCGATCGCATTGTGCAGCTGCCGCTGGCGCTGTTCGGCATTGCCATGAGCACAGCCCTGCTGCCGACCCTATCGGGCCATCTCTCCCGGGGCGATCAGACTGCCGCCGCCGATGATCTGCGCGCAGGGCTCGCCTGGCTGAGCTGGATCACGCTGCCTGCCGTCGCCGGCGCCCTCTATCTGGCTGAACCGATTGTCGCCACCCTGTTCGAGCGCGGCGCCTTCACCCATGCCGACAGCATCGCCACCGCCCACACGCTGCAGGCCTATGCCATCGGCCTGATCGCCTTCTGCTGGGTCCGGTTGCTCGCTTCCGCCTGCTATGCCGGCAAGGATGCGAAAGCGCCGATGCGTTATGCGGCCATCAGCGTAGCGGTAAATATTGTACTGGCTGTGATTCTGATGCAGTTCTGGGCCTATGTCGGGTTAGCGCTGGCCACATCGCTGGCGGCATTCGTCAATGTCGGGCTGCTCTATGCACGACTGCGCAGCAGCTACGGCTCACTGCTTACGCCTGCAACCATACGCCGCCTGCTCAGTGCGATAGCCGCCAGTGCGACCATGCTGTTCGCCCTCGCTGCTTTCGGCATGTTCTGGCCATTCCCGGCAACTGGCCCCATGCAATCTGTCTGGCTTGCCGCAGCCATGATCGGCGCTATCGCAGTTTTCTTCGTTTCTGCTTTAATACTGGGTGAGCGAGCGCTGCTGATGCGCTTTTTGACAAGGAGAAACCATGCGTCGTGATGTGATTGTCTTTGATATCGAAACGGTCGTGGATGCCGATGCCGCGCGTCGCCTGCTGCACCTGCCCGAGCTCACTGATAGCGAGGCACGCGATGCACTCTCCGACTATTTTCTGGAAAAGACCGACGGACGTAATGATTTCCCGCGTCAGCCCTTCCACCAGATCGTTGCCATCTCCTACGGCCACCTGATCCGGGAGCCGGGCGAGCAGGGGCAGGAGCTAATCATCCGCCAACTGGCCAGCGGCGGCACGAAAGAGAGCAGCGAGAAGGATTTGCTGGATGGCTTTCTGCAACTGATCGAAACACGCGCCCCGCAGCTCGTCAGCTTCAATGGCCGCGGTTTTGATGTGCCGGTGCTGAAATACCGCGCCATGGCGCATGACCTCTCCTGTCCGCGCTGGTTCAGCGAGGGAGATAAGTGGAACAATTACGATACCCGCTACTCACCCACCTATCACTGCGACCTGCTGGAGGTGCTATCCGATTTCGGCGCCTCCGCCCGTTGCTCAATGGATGAGGTGGCCGCAGCGCTGAATCTGCCCGGCAAGCTGGACACCTCCGGCGGCGAGGTACGCGAGATGTTTGAATCGGGCCAGATCGAAGCAATCCGCAACTACTGTGAGACCGATGTGCTCTCCACCATGCTGATCTTTCTGCGTCATCAGCTCTTTTCCGGCGCCCTCTCCACCGGCGCTTATCAGCGCGCCAGCCTCGGTATCCGCCACTACCTGGAAGGCGAATGCGGCGAGCGCCCTCACCTGAATGAATACCTGCAGGCGTGGCCTGAGTAACTAAATTGCAAGCAACTGATCCGGGGCAAGATCAGACAGGGAGGCAACAGATGGGGGCACATGAGAAAATTAACTATGTTGAGCTTCCGGCAACCGATATTGAAGCAGCAAAAGCATTTTTCACCGCAGCTTTTGGCTGGTCATTTACCGACTACGGGCCGGAATACAGTGCCTTTTCGGATGCGGGGCTGGACGGCGGCTTTTTCAAATCCGATCTGGCTTCGACCACAGCCAACGGCAGTGCCCTGATTGTGCTTTACAGCAAAGACATTGAACAAACACAGGCAAACATTGAATCTGCCGGTGGCACTGTCATCAAACCGCTGTTTGCATTCCCCGGCGGACGCCGGTTTCACTTTGCAGACCCCAATGGCAATGAATACGCCGTCTGGTCAGACATTCAGTCATAATCAACCCAAAGAGCGATTCTGCTGATAACATGACATAAACAGGATCATGCTTGCATGGATAAGAGTTCCTAATGATTCCCGGACTTTGCGCCTGTGGAGTACACAGCATCAAGTCGACTCTCGATATCTGCAATGGGCGCCGGTCCGTCATATTTGGCAACCAGCTTACCATCCGGGGCATATAAATAGCTCGTTGGCAAACCTCTCATGCTGCCAAAAGCACTGGCTATATCTTCGTTCCCCATCACGACGGGGTAGTTAAGGTGCGCCTCGTGCTCTATCTCCGTCACATTTTGACGCGCCCGGTACATCACCGCCACGCCAATAACCTGTAACGAATGACGCCGTTGCTGCAAACCCACCAGGTCGGGAATCTCCTGAAGACAGTGAGGGCACCATGGCGCCCAAAAATTAACCAGCACCCATTTACCATGCGTCTCAGTCTGCGCAAAATGTTCACCATATTGATCTGTCAGCGCCCAGCCGCCGGCATGGGCAGTCAGACAAAGCAGAAACATCATCCCGGACACTCCCGCCAGCAACACCCGCTTGATGCTAGAAGGCATACCGCATACCAAATGAGAAGATATAGCTCGGCGTCAATTGCAGGGAGTTCACCTTCTGATATACAGGCAACTGGAGAAAGGCATGCAGCATGAATCCGCCACCCAGCCGGTAGGTCGCCCCCGGCGCTACATACACAAGCGTGCCCCCGCTCACCGAGACGCCGGTAATCGGGTCATTCGGTACGCCTGTACCAGTATCGATGTTACGTTTAATCACATTAAACTGCACAGTCGGTACGAATTTATCGCCAAAGTGGGAGTGGCGGATACCTACATTGAACGCATAGGCATCGCCCGGTCGGTACGTCACACCGGCAAGTCCCGTTTTGGTTGCCACTGCATGCTGCCATGTACCCTGCACGAACCAGCCAAAATCACTGATCGCCCCGAAACTGTAGAGACCCAGAATCGTATCCGTGGAGCCTGTGCCGATCTGCACGCCGGCATCAAGCGGCGTTACGCCATCGGAGAAATAGGTGTTGTTGGTGCCGGTAGGCAGCTTCAGCCCGACGATCAGCCCGACGATCAGGCCGCTGCTGTTATCTGCGGAAAAACCGGAGTAATGACCCAGCAAACGCATATCGCCGACACCGCTGGCGGAAGAGCTCAGATATTGTGCTCCGGTTGGCCATGCGCTGCCGAAAGTACCGTGCGTACGTTTCACATATGGCAACTGCAGGCTGAGTCCCCAGGCCTCGCCCGTGTAGTTGATGTTACTGGTCACCGTTTGTGTGCGGGTATAATCCTCCACCTCGCCACCGGCAGCCGTGATAGCTGCCATTCTCGCTGATGAGGCCGCGCTGGAACCATAGCGCTGTTTGTTCTGATTGAGCAGGTCATATGTCACATCAACAGACCAGCCCTCGGTAGCTGTGATACCTTGCGTCTCCCAGTTTCTGGACAAAGTGCTGCCACACGTGGCGCAAGCCTGCGCCTGACTGGCACACATCACTGAAGCCAGTAGGACAGCCAGTGGTGAAACGCACTTAAGCTTCGTACGAAGCCTCTCTGTTTTCATTGTGATCCTCCCCTCGAGAATGAGTATTCAACTATACCTATTCCCGCCCGGCTGACGATGCGGCAAAGTGTCACAGCGCTCTTAAGCCGCGAAAAACAATAAGGCGAAGGCTGCTCTCTCTATCTTTTGCATATGCGCCCGCCTAAGATGCTGCCAATATGACCATGATGTCGTTTCTTTCTGACGCATCGCCGAAACTATTCAATCGTCTGCACACAGGATAACCCATTGAGCCAAGCTGCCTTTTCAACACTCTCCCTACGCCCCGATCTGCTGGATAATCTGGCGACGCTGGGCTATGAGGCGATGACCCCGATTCAGCAGCAGAGCCTGCCTGATATTCTGGCCGGCAGGGATGTGATCGCGCAGGGGCAAACAGGCTCAGGTAAAACCGCCGCCTTCGGCCTTGGCCTGCTGCAGAAGCTGGATATCACAAAGCCGCACGTGCAGTCACTGGTACTATGCCCGACACGTGAGCTGGCCGATCAGGTGGCCAAGGAGATACGCAAACTGGCGCGCAAGCTGGCTAACATCAAAGTACTGACCCTCTGCGGCGGCATGCCATTCGGCCCGCAGATCGGCTCACTGGAGCATGGCGCGCATATCATTGTCGGCACACCCGGACGCATCGAAGATCATATGAACCGGGGCACACTGAAGCTTGATCGCGTCACTACACTGGTGCTTGATGAGGCGGACCGGATGCTGGAGATGGGCTTTCAGAGCGTACTCGACAGTATCATCGGCAAAATACCCAAACAGCGTCAGACCCTGCTGTTCAGCGCCACCTTTCCCGATCAGATCCAGTCTGTCGCCAAACGCATCATGGACAAACCTGTCATGGTGGCCGTGGCATCGACGCATGATGACAGCAGCATTGAACAACATTTTTACAAGGTGAGCGATGATGAGCAGCGCATGACAGCTCTACGCCTGTTGCTGCTGCAGCACAAACCTGTCTCCACACTGGTCTTCTGCAATACCAAGGCGGAGACCGAGGCTGTCGCCAAGACGCTGGTTTGGCATGGTTTTAGTGCACTGGCTTTAAACGGTGATCTGGAGCAGCGGGATCGGGATCAGGTGATGGTGCGCTTTGCCAATAAAAGTATCTCCGTGCTTGTCGCCACAGATGTGGCTGCGCGCGGACTGGATATCGATGCGCTCGATGCCGTTATCAACTATCACATAGCACATGATCCGGAAGTACACGTTCACCGTATAGGTCGCACCGGACGCGCCGGCAGCAAGGGCGTGGCCTGCTCCCTCTACCGCGAAAACCCGTATCGCATGACGGTACTCGGCGACTATCTGGGTCGTGTGATTGAGGGGGAAACACTGCCGCCGGCAGAGCTGTTAAAGCAGGCACCGACCAGGCCGCTGATGACAACGCTGCAGATTGGCGGCGGCAAAAAACAGAAGATCCGCCCCGGTGACATTCTCGGCGCGCTGACCGGCGAAGCCGGTATTGCCGGCTCACAGGTCGGTAAAATTCACATTATGGATAACTGGTCTTATGTCGCGGTCAGCCGGGATGCGGTTAAAACGGCCATCCGAAAATTAACCGCAGGAAAGCTCAAGGGCCGCTCCTTCCGAGTCCGGCAGATCTAGTACGCATAACGGTTGCCTCATCGGTGCTGCTACCGGTTCGACTCGAACTGTTTTACAGCACTGATTCGGGAGTCGCATTGGTCGGCAGGTCGTTCATCTTCTCCAAAGCTGCCGGAGAACGATGCAAATCGAAAAACAGGTTCATTGACAGCGTCATCATGAACTCGCGGTGGAATACCGCCTTCAACGCCGGCGACAGTCTGGCATATGCCTGTGCCATATCCCGCTGCTGCTTTGGATTCATACCCTTCTGCCAACGTCTGGCTGCGCGAATGGCCAGATTGGTGACACGGCTATTCCACCGCGCCGCCATCTCGGGTGAAATGCCATCCCCGGTGATCTGGTTAAACAAAAACATGGAGGCCTGAAATACGAGGGCATGCTGCATTTGTTCATTAAACGCCTTGAAATCCTGTATAAGATGCTGATGCTCCGGGTCGGGTGCCAGAATAAGAATGCGCGCCCACTTGTCCGCATCCATCCGGACCTTTTTCTCAGCCGTCCTGGACAGCTTGACCTTCGCTTCTTTGCGACCTGTGTCATGGTTCAGGTTATATTCAGGCCGCTTCATCAAATCGGATATCGATTCATGCAACGACGTGCATCCATGCGCGCTCTGGTATGCGGTTTTACCATCCGCAGGCTGCTCAAAGCTCAGCCTGCCTTTTTCACCAAACCCGAGGCCGAAGACAAACGGAACCGTTTTGATCACTTCGCGGCCAAACATAGTCGCTTTGGCCGTATCCTGTGTAACCAGCGACCATTGCTTCGGATCAAAATGATCAGGCAACGGAAACCGGGCAATCACCCCCTTCAGCTTGCCGAACGGCGGCAGACCGAAACGCTCCCATATGCCGGGGGCATTTAAGATCGCCTTGTATCGCTCCAGCAACTCTTTCCACTGCGTTGATTCACGCGTGACACTGCGATCAACCAGCTGGCCATCGATATAGGTTTCCCGTGTAATAGTAATCGTCAGCTTCCAGTGCGCCCACAGTTCAAATATCATATAACCGACTGGCCTGAGGATGCGCCCGTCCCTGTTCTGCAATACCATCATGTGCGGTGCGCCCTGATCGGGCGATCTGGAGATCTCCTGGGCGATGCGAATCTCGCCCGCCCTGTTTTTGGGCTGATACAGCCAGCCATTGAGTTGAATCGTGATGCCACTGGCAGCATCAGAGATCTTCATCCAGTCTCCCTTGGGCCGGGGAGTCATGCGCGGGCCGCTATTTCCGCCAAACGGATTGCCGCCGCCAAACATGCCCAGCGCACCCTTGGCAACATCCCCGGCGGCAGATTTCACCTTGCTCGCCGCTTTCTCACTATCCGGCATGGATAGAAGCACCGGGTTCGTCAGGCCGTTGATTTCTGCATCACACATCCCGCCATTCAGCTGATCGGGGTCATGTGCCAGATAGCCTGTGCTTAGCTGGATATCCTTGCCGGAAAGTTTTCTGAAAGTGCCTGGCCCACCAGTCTTATCTTCACCCTTGATCGAACAGTGCCTCCTGATGCAAGCGACAACGCCGGATTCCGCTTTCAGATTAAGCTGCCGAACAGCCTGAATATCCTTTTCGGCATCCCGAAGCATGCGCTCCACATCCTTAATCTCCTCCTTGAGGCGTTGCTTGCGTTGCACCGAATATCCGGCTGCGTCTTCATGTCTGAGTGCGTAAAGATCATGATTCAAGCCCGATGCACGTTTGGATTTCTCATTGTAATCGTATAATCCATGGTGATAACCGGCCAGCAGGGATCGGCATGCCTTGCATACCTTCTTTCCGCGAAACACACCCCCGCCCTGTTCCGGACTGAGCCAGTAGGCCTCTCCCTGTGCGAGCGCAGCAGGCTTCTTGCCATGCGCTTCCCCTTGTTGCAGATAGCCGGGTTCACCAGCAACAACATCGGTTCCCTTTGATGCTAGAACACCAGTCTTTTTCAAGCCCGGGCCTCCACTACCGGCATCATGTTCCGAATATCCGGTGCTTAACCCGACATCCTTACCTGTAAGTTCCCTGTGCTTGCCCGGTCCGGGATAGGTGTAAATCGACACAAGGGATTTTCTGGGCTCTGGGCCCTGCTGTTTTGTAACCAGAAGGGCGACGCAGAGTTGCCTGGATTTGAGCCATAATCGCTCAGTAGTGCCGAACCTGGACCGGGCGGCGTCATCCTTCAGAATACGCCAGCCTTTTTTCGGCAATCGCACTTTATACCACGACTTGATGTTGGCAGGCGATTCGGTCGAGAGAAAGCTGAATGACTTGCCTGTGTCATGGTCAAATGATTCAGGAGACCTCGCAGCTGGCGGCCAGGGAATATCTGCTGGCATGTCCGATACATTTCGGCGGTAGTTTGTCGACGATTTCGGTTGGGAAAACAGACAACCACCGACCTGCAACGAATTCGTATGTTCCGGAACATTCTTCGCGCCGATATTGCCGGATTTGCTTATCTTATTGCCTTTTGCCCGCACACCCGGCTTAACAGTCAAGCGGCTGTCGCCGGCTACTGCAGCTGTGCAAACCTGCAGTGGAGCATTAATTTGAATAATGGGTGCTTGCAAGTGCACTTTGTCTTTTTTCGCATGAACCAATCCTTTATACACATCGGTTTCGGAAAAGTGCTCATAGGTGAAGGACAGGCTTGTTTTCTCTCCGCCTGCCCTGCTTTGCTCCACATTCATTTCAACCACAAAACTGTAAACGGGATTAGCGGAATCCGCTTCAAGCCTGTGGATTTTATATAACTTGAATTCGCCGGAATAGTACTGCGACATTCCTCCGGATGACTCGCGGCCTGTATTAATCGCTTCCGATGTGATTGCCGCGTTGCAGATGTCACGCCCGCTTTGTCTGGCCGTTTTCAGCTGTACCCGACTCAGACTGGCATCGCTGAGTAAGCTCTGCTTAACTTCCAACACATAATCTGTCGAAGCCACCCTCGCGTTATGGTGCTGATCAAACCGGTAGCTCTCTTTTCTGCCTTTTCCCCAGTCTACTTTCACGCTGATGCGATGCGGTTCAATGATCATCGTTGCCGTCCCACGGCGCATTGCAATGGCATCCCAGACCTCAACCCCTTTCAGCACCACCTGTTGATTTTTCACATCGGGCAGCTGCAACGAAACAGCATGTGCGGGTGTTATAAGTGCAAAAAAATAAATTATGCATACCAACAATATCCGGTACAAAAGGGCAATGCCCCCCTTAAGATAATCAAGTCGTCCGCATCGTCCTTCACTGCGGAAAGAACGAACGGTCATATTGGCGTTATAGTTACTCGTGTCATATACCATCATCCCCCTCCTAAACACCTGACACCACTTCCTCGGCTAGAGACTTATTGCTCGATGATCTCCACCCGACGATTTTCGGCCCGCCCCTCTGCACTGCGATTACTGGCGATCGGTGCCAGATAACCGATGCCGGCTGCGCCAAGACGCGCTCGCTTGATGCCGTAATCGCTCTCCAGGGAGTTCATCACCGCTTTGGCCCTGCGTTGTGACAGGTCCATATTGTACTGCAGGTCGCCCTGATTATCGGTGTGGCCAACCAGGATGATTTTCAGATCCGGATTGTTTTTCAACATCAAAGCAATCTGATCAATGGCGGGGCGCGAATCCGCTTTGATTATGTCGCTGTCAGTATCGAAATGAATCTGGTGAAGTGCGATATGCCCCTGCTGCGTGATCCCATTCGCCAGATCCTTAGCCTTGATGAATACCATCTCCTGCTGCATCGGCTCAACCTCAACCACATTAAGCTCGGCCATGGTTCTCCCTGCCCAGGCTCGCACAACGGATGAGTCATAGTTGTAGACCAGCAGGGAGACATAGATATCTCCCTCCTTGCGCTGCAGGTAAGCAGAGAGGTAGCGGAAATCGCCGCCCAACTGCGTCGCATAGTCACGCAGACCGCCGAGCGTCTGCGCTCCAACAAACCACGACCACCAACCACAGCCGCCATTACCGGCGCAGCTGAACAGGGTAGAGAAACCCTGGGCCTTGAGCGTTTTTTCGTAATTTCGAAAGACCTGCAATGTTGTCTTTTCAGCAGGCAGTAAATACAAATTGCGCGTGATGCGTCCTTCAACGCGCTTGTCTTTTTCAAGTCGCTTGTCGTTATATCCGGCGTCGTAAGCCTTGCCGAGCGCCATGATCAGTTCGTCATAGTCGCTAACCTTATGGCCGATAATTTCGGAACCTGCAAAACGTGGAAACAGCGGGTGATCGCTGCTGCCTTGAATATCCGCCCATGCCGCCCCTTGCATTACCGTAAGCGCTGCGAACAGACAGATGAATCGTTTAAAATTATTCATGGTCTCCTCCTTACAGGATACATTCAATCACATATACAAAGCAGTGATTTTGTAACCAGGCCCCCATTCATGACACAAAAGGCAGCTCCAGACGGAAAGCGGAGGCATCTCTATTCCAATCCTTATACTTAAAGACCAATTACACATAAAAGTCCATATCGAATATAACCTGATCGCGTTCGGATCACTGCAAATACCGGGCACTCTCACCAGATATCGACGGCACAGTAATCGTTTGTATGACACATGTTTTGCCAGGACTACCCGGTCATTGTCATCAACAACGGCCTCAAGCGTACAGCTGGAAAAATTGCACTTTTGTATACGTTACATTGGGAAATCAGAATCTTTTTTCAAATGGGTCAAACAGGAAACAAACGGTCGGAGGCTTCTTCGAAACCAGTGAGAATCGCCTGAAAACTGGACTAAGGACGTTTGAACGGTTTCATAGCCATCAGCAGGGACCTGATCTGGATATGCCGACACAACGATGCGACGCTGCCAACCGGCTGAATGGATCAGACAGCTATCGCTCGTGGTTATGACGGGACTCTTCCTCTCTGGATGTGAGATAAAGAAATCGACACGAGATGATTCCGATTCCATAAAAATTCAGAACTGCGATACTGAGTAAACCGGTGAATTTTGAAGTGCTAAACCATGACATTCGCAGCATATTGAATAACCGCTGAATCAAAGCATTAATCAGAGACATCCCGCCAGAGACCGAACATTGCCGCCTGACCACAATGCCGCTGCCGGCTATCGAGCAGACTCCACACGGTGGCCTGTTCAATATAAAAGCGGCGACCGCTGGCTGCGATTCGGATGCCGGTGTAGTCATCGATAAAACCCTGCTCAGATACGCGTTTGAGCAATGCATTGCGCTCAGCCTGCAACGGCGCTTCAGCGGAGAGACGTGAAGGCAGGCGGGTGATCTCTGCCCAATCCATCTCAAACAACGCCTGCGCGGTGTGATTCGCATAGGTAAACAGCGGGTCACTGCCTGTGCCATGCGAGAGCAGGGCAAACGGGGCAAAATAGAGCATGCGGGCTGCCACTACCTCATCCTCTCCCGGCTCAATCAGGCCGCAACCGCTCCAGTGCTGCAGACTGTCGCTGAGCAGGCGCGCATGCTCAACCAGAAAGCCGTTCTGCTCATCCGGCTCAGGCCACTCAGCCATCGGCCTGCTCACGGCCCAACAGCCAGAAACATGCGCCGACAGTCAGATAGCCGATGACAAACGGCCATGTCGTGGCCGGCCCATAAGCGTTGAGGATAGCCGCCTCGGTCACATTGTAGCCGTGAATAATGCCGGTACTACTAAACAGCGCGGCGGCAAAGGCCCAGTTGGCGGCAATTCGAAAACGCCCGTCCAGCAGAGAGGCCGTCATCGCAGCCAGCAGCATTGATGTGAAAATGAAGCCCTGCCCCAACGCAATCATGCCGGTGACCGGCAGTTGCATGGCCAGCGTATTGATGCCGACCGTGCCAACAGTGGTCCCGGCCGCACGCAGCCCGCTCTCCAGCATTAACAATCCCCAGGCAGCAATCGCAGGAATCAGACCGACAACCACGGCCGGTGCATGGTGAGGCGGAGTATCGCGAAACGCCTGTGCGGCAATAACAATGCCGATCCACAACAGAATTGCAGCACCGGCCTCTATCGGAATCAGCGCAGTGGCAACGCCGACAAGGCCGAAACAGCAAAGCAATGTAATCACGACACCATTGGCCACCGAGTACCCGGCTCCGGCTCCCATACTCTTCCAGGCCGGGTGACCGATATAGATCGTGGTCGGAAAGCAACTGCCGAAGCAGGCAGCGACAATCGTGCCTATACCGTTGGCTGCCAGCGAAGGTTTGACCGGGTAGATATCACCGGCCGCCTCCGCACTCTCCAGATTCTGCAACGAGCCGATCAGATTAAACAAACCCATCGGCAGAATTACCGCCACGAAGCCGATCAGCTCGGGCGATTCAAATGCACGGGCCAGATCAAACAGATAGAGACTCGGCAGATAGAGATGCAGGTCCATCGCTGCCGTCACTGCTGCCGCATCCATACGGCCAAGGCTCCAGGCCAGCACGGTACCGACAATAACCGCAGCAAGGCCTGCCGGAATACCGCGCGGCAACTGCAGCCGACCGATATACTGCATAAAAATAAGTGCCAGCGGCGCGAATCCGACCAACGGATCGGCGAATATGCGGAAGGCAAAATCCATCGAGATAAAGGTAATAGCGATACCGGCAAGTGTCGCCAGCATCGCTGCGCGCGGCGTGATCCGCTTCACCCGTCCGCCAATCCATGCGCCTGCCAGCTCAATCACACCGGAGCCGAAACAGGCCACCAGCCCCATCTGCCAGGCAAGCTCCGCATTACCCGTGGTTTTCACTATCGGCAGCATGACAAACAGCACATAGGCAAACAGGGATACCGTATTAACGCCATAGGGCAGCGCTGTGGCGGGCTGCCCTGTCGCCAGACTCAGCCGTCTGGCCTGCCATGCATAAAACAGGTTACCTACCAGCAGACTGACAGCCACACCGGGCAGAATACGTCCGAACACCAGCTCCGCCGGCATGTCGAGCAGGCCGGTGCAGAGCACGGTAATCAGAATCAACTGGATCAGGTTGTCGACGAACAGGCCGAAAAAACCGTCCAGGTCGCCGCGCGTCCACCAGCTGAAGCTGTTGTTCAACTCATGCCCCGATAAACAGCGGCAGCAGAGCCGTTACAGGCGCGACACATCCGCCAGATTCAGGAACAATGCACGCAAACGCGCCAGCAGCGCCAGTCGGTTACCGCGCACCCGCTCATCCTCGGCCATCACCATCACATCATCGAAAAAGCTGTCTACCGGCTCACGCAAACGCGCCAGCACCGACAGAGCAGGTACGATACTGCTGTCAAAGTCTCCCGTGGACACGGCTGCCCTGAAATCGTTTTCGGCGCTGATCAACTCAGCATAAAGCTTGCTCTCAGCCGCTTCGGAAAACAGGGTCTCATCGATACCGGCCGGGACAGCAACGGCTTTTTTCAGGATGTTGGCAATTCGCTTATGGCTGCGGCAATGGCCTGCCCCTCATCCGAAGACTCGAAGCCCATCAGATGACGTGCAATCAACGCCTCCCGAGACAACGGGCGGCTTTCGGACGAATTTACGGCTGCATCGATCGAGGTACGGGATACACCCAGCGTACTGCTCATGCCCAGCAGACGTTCGATAATAAAGGCGTGTACCTGTGCCTTGGTATCATCTGCAATGGCAATAGTAACACGCTGCTGATTCCACTGTTTGGCCGCTTCATCGATCACTTTCGCCAGTGTCATATCAATCGGCATGGCCGTATCACTGAGCAGACGAATCAGCCCGATCGCAGCACGGCGCAGGCCGTATGGGTCGGCACTGGCTGTCGGGATACGGCCGAGATGAAAGTAACCAAGCAGTTTATCCGCGCGCTCACCGATACCTATGGCACGGGCAATCCTATCTTCCGGCAATGCATCCTCAGCACCGGTCGGGGCATAGTGTGACTCAATACCTGCGGCTACAGCATCGCTCTCACCGTCCATACGGGCATAAATACCGCCCATATAGCCCTGCAACTCGGGAAACTCGCCGACCAGTCCGGTGGTCAGATCCGACTTGCACAGGTAAGCGGCTCGCTGCGCAGCATCGGCATCAACACCCAGTGCCTTGGCATTATCAAGCACAAAGGTACGTATACGACGCACCTGATCACCCACCATGCCAAGCCCGTCCTGAAAGACGATTTCGGAGAGTTTTTCAACGCGCGCATCCAGCGACTGCTGTGGATCGCGATCAAAATAGAAGGCGGCATCGGCCAGACGTGCATTGACCACCCGCTCGTTGCCCTGCGCCACAGCGGCAGGATTCTTCGACTCGATATTGGCGACGGCAAAAAAGACCGGACTGACACTGCCATCGGCATTGCAGGCGGAGAAGCAGCGCTGATGATGCTTTAACTCAATACGACTGACTTCTGCCGGCAAACGCAGGAAGCTTTCATCATAACGCGCGGCAATGGCCTGCGGCCACTCAACAAGGTCGGTAACCTCATCCAGAAGCGCATCATCACCCACCAGCTCAACACCGGCAGTAGCAGCAGCTGTGGCCAACTGCGTTACAATCAGCGCCTTCCGTGCATCACGATCTGCACGCACAAACTGGCCTTCCAGCCAGGCGAATGGATCGTTCACATCAATTTCACCACTGCTTCCGTGCACCCGATGACCACGGCTGATCTTGCCTGACTGAATACCGGCAAAGGTAAAATCAATAACCTCATCGCCCAGTCTTGCCACTATCCAGCGAACCGGACGAATAAAGGCATCGCTGCGTGATGGCCCGTCCTGCCACTGCATCTGCTTCGGGCTAGGCAGCTTGCGCAAAATTCCCGGCATCGCCTCGGCGATAATCTCTGCCACCGGTCGCCCCTGCTGCGTACGCACGGCTTTCATATACAGCCCCTTGCCATCGCCTTTGTCCGCCAACGTAAAATCATCCAGCGACAAACCCGACTTTTTGGCAAAGCCGAGGGCCGCACCGGTTGCCTTATCATCGGCAAAGGCAACCCGCTCAGGCGGCCCCCAGATGGTCTCTTCACGATCCGCCTGCATGACCGGGCAATCAGCTGCATGCAACAACAGTCGACGTGGCGATACGCCCAGACGCAGTGAAGCCAACGCCACATCAGCATCAGCCAGCAGTTTGTGCAGCGCATCAAACAGTGCCGTCCCCATACGCGGCGCAACGCCGGCCGGGATCTCTTCGGTACCGATTTCAATCAATAACGGTTTCATACTCATGCGTCCACCCCCGCGTAGGCACGGGCAACGGTGCGGGCAAGTCCGCGCACACGACCGATAAAGCGCTGGCGTTCCGCCACTGAAATCGCACCGCGCGCATCCAGCAGATTAAATGCATGCGAAGCTTTCATCACTTCCTCATAGGCCGGCAGCACCAGATTGTGCTCGGTCAAACGTTTGCATTCGCCCTCGGCATGGTCGAACTGTTCATGCAGCCGGGCAGCATCCGCCTGCTCAAAGTTATAGGCGGAGAACTCCACCTCATTGCGGTGGAACACATCGCCGTAAGTCACTGTTTTGCCATCCGGCGTTTCCACCCAAACCAGATCGAAGACATTTTCCACGCCCTGGATATACATGGCCAGACGCTCCAGACCATAGGTGATTTCACCCGGCGTGCGCGGCAATTCAACACTGCCGACCTGCTGAAAATAGGTAAATTGGGTGATTTCCATGCCATTGAGCCATACTTCCCAGCCCAGTCCCCATGCACCCAGTGTCGGGCTCTCCCAGTCATCCTCAACAAAACGGATATCGTGCACTTCCGGGTCAATACCGATGGTGCGCAGCGAATCCAGGTATAACTCGAGGATATTCTCCGGCGCAGGCTTCAGAATCACCTGAAACTGATAATAGTGCTGCATCCGATTGGGATTCTCGCCATAACGGCCGTCGGTCGGACGACGGCATGGCTGCACATAGGCCGTCCGCCAGTCTGAATCATCGAGCACGCGCAGGAAGGTGGCCGGATGAAAGGTACCCGCTCCCATCGAAGAGTCGTATGGCTGCTGCAGCACGCAGCCCTGTGCAGCCCAGAATCGCTGTAATGTAAGTATCAAGTCCTGAAAGGTCACTGTATTGTACTCCCCGAAAACATGGAATGCGGCAGCCTAGCCGCCGAGGCATGCCCTTGCCAGTTCATCTCGCTTTACCGCGTCAGGATGATGTCATCATATTGACACATATATGTGTGAGTGTATCGGATTGACCAGTAACACAAGGAGGAACCATGTCCGATATATGGAACACGCGCATTAAAATCATCATTGGCTCACTATTGATTCTCTGCCTGATGATACTGATGGATAACTTCGGCAGCTACTAAGGTACTGACTTCACCGCAGAACACATCTGATTTGAGGCACCCTGTCGCTCTTACCGCCTTGCCGACAGAGACTCACCTCTAATCCACCGAAAAGCCTGCCGGATTGAGGCAGCCACACATCGACTGCACAACAATCCTGATAAAATCGACTCTGTTTATTAACCTTTCTTGGCCCGCGGACGTCCCGATGAGCGACCCCGCCCGCCACCGCGCGGCGGACGGCCATTACCAGGCTTGCCACCCGATTTGCCATGAGGGCTTTCCGCCTTGTCACCTGCTCCCATACCTTCGGCATGCGCGTCGGGATGGGTCGGCTTACCGATATCCAGCATCTCATTCGTAATACTGACCAGCGGAATGCGGCGCTCTACGTATGCCTCGATATCGGGCAGGCCGAAACAAAAGCGTTCGCAGGAAAAAGAGATGGCGGTGCCAGCTGCGCCGGCACGTGCAGTTCGGCCGATACGATGAACATAATTCTCGGCATCCTCAGGCAGATCATAATTAAATACGTGCGTAACCCCGTCAATATGCAGGCCACGGCTGGCCACATCCGTGGCTACCAGTAGCTGCAACTTACCATTGGTGAAGTCTTCCAGAATACGTACCCGCTTTGCCTGTCGCACATCACCGGAGAGAATACCTACGGAAAATCCGTAGCGAGCCAGATTGCGGGCCAGACGCTCACCAGTGCGTTTCTCGTTAATAAAAATCATCCCGCGCTCAACATTGGATTCACGCAGCAGGTGAATCAGTAGCGGCAATTTATCATCCATCGCCGTGTGATACATGGTTTCCACAATACCCGAGGCCGTAATACCGCCCTCTTCAGCACGCAGTTTCACCGGTTGATTCATATGCTCGTATGCCAGCTCCATCACCCTGTGCGACAGCGTAGCCGAAAACATCAGCGACTGGCGCTCATCGAACTTCGGCAGGCGACGCATCATAAAGCGCAAATCATTGATAAAGCCCAGATCAAACATCCGGTCCGCCTCGTCAATCACCAGCATCTCCGTCAGTTTCAGCTCATAGGCTCTCTTTTTGAGATAATCGATCAGGCGACCTGGCGTGCCGATCAGGATATCGACACCATCATCGAATGCCTTGAGCTGTTTCTCATAATCCACACCGCCATAGACTGTGTGAATCTTGAGGTCGGTGAATTGCGCCAGCTTGTGTGCATCTGATGCAATCTGAATCACCAGTTCGCGCGTCGGGGCGATCACCAGTGCACGCGGAAAATTATGCTTCCGCCCTGTTTTTGGCGGAGAGGTCAGCAGCCGGTTGATGGCGGTCACCAGAAAAGTAGCTGTTTTACCCGTACCTGTTCGGCCCTGTCCGGCCACATCCTTGCCTGCCAGTGTAATCGGTAAAGCTGTCTGTTGCACATCGGTCATGCTGGTAAAGCCCAGCGCATCGATTCCCTTTTGCAGGGCATCGGGAAGGTTCAGTTCTTGGAAAGTCGTTGGATTCATGCTGCGAAGCGTACGCGTCAAGCGATTGCCATGCCACTACAGGCTGATTAGGCTGCGCCGCCTTGCAATGAAAGCTGACGGGCTCATGGCGCAATTGGTTAGCGCAACCGGCTCATAACCGGTTGGTTCTAGGTTCGAGTCCTAGTGAGCCCACCACATAAGAAAATCGAGTCGAAAAAGCCTGCAACCCTTGTGATTGCGGGCTTTTTCTTGCAAATAGCGGCTCTCCTGCTCGAAACGGGACGGGGAATAGGGTTGAATCTCCCGGCCAGCGTTGTCAGCGTTCGACAGGCAACGACATTTGGCAGAGTGGCTTATCTATTGATAAGGACACCATAACAAACACTACATCAACCCGCACTTAAACAGAGAAGGAGCAACATGACACCGACACCAGAACAGATTGCCGATATGATCCGCACGCACCTGCCTGACGCAGATGTTGAGGTACGCCTTTATTCCGGAAATGATCATTTCGAGATGACTGTCGTGTCATCTGCCTTTATCGGTAAAACGCGCGTCGCCCAGCACCAGATGGTTTATGCCGCGCTTGGTGAGCACATGAAACAGGCCATCCATGCGCTGGCCCTGAAAACAGCAGCACCCAAGGAGTAATCATGACAGATTCAGCACTCAAACAGATTGATCAGGTTGTAAAAGAGCACGATATCGTATTGTTCATGAAGGGCACGCCCGATTTTCCTCAATGCGGTTTCTCACAGCGTGTTGCCGGCATCCTCAATGAGTATGAACTCCCTTACGCCGCAGTGAATGTTCTGCTCTCCGACGCGGTTCGTCAGGGCATCAAGGAATATTCCGACTGGCCAACCATCCCGCAGCTATATGTAAAAGGTGAATTTATCGGTGGCTGCGATATCGTTTCTGAAATGCATGCATCCGGCGAGTTAAAAGAATTACTGGCCCATTTGCAAAAAGACGCATAAACTTATGCTTCAATGGGTATCGGATTATACCCTGTCCACCACTATAAGGATGTAGATGCTAATTGAGACGGTCGCCATTTTCCGGTACTTTAGTGGTTCACTGCCACAACAGCACTTCTACAACCTGGAAATCCCTACACTCCCATATGCCGGGCGCTTCTGATGCAGACTAAACTGGCCCATAAACTGGGTCAGCGCCTTGCGCTGACGCCGCAGCTGACCCAAAGCCTCAAGGTTCTGGCCATGAACAGCATGGAGCTCGATGCCTATCTGGAAGAGTCCATCGAGTCCAATCCAATGCTGGATATAGACTTCAATGCCACACCAACCACGGATGCCGCGGGCGAAGAGCGGGCGCTGGAAATATCCGAACAGGATCAATGGCGTGAACAGGGCGATAATCGATGGGAAACCATGTATGCATCCGCCAGCAGGGATGACTACAACGAGCGCGAACCACTGTGGCAGCAGGAACAGAGCCTGAGTGAATCACTGCACGAACAGGTGGACCGTCAACCGATGAGCGAGGCAGAGCATCGGATTGCACATATGCTGATTGATTCGCTCGATGATGATGGCTATTTCCGCCTTGGCACGGATGCTTTTGTACGTGAAGTAGCCGACGAGATCACCACAGACGCAGAGGCCGTCGATAATGTGCTGCACAATGTGATTCAGCAACTCGATCCGTCAGGCCTCGGTGCCCGGGATCTGACTGAATGCCTGCTGCTGCAACTCGATGGCAGTCAGGAGATTGATATATGGGTCAAGCGACTGCTCCTTCACTACTCTGATAAACTACTACTGCCCGATGATGAACTGGCAGCAGCTGCCGATTGTGATGTGGAGACCGTCCAGCTCGCCCGCAGTCGGATGCGCCGCCTTGACCCCTTCCCCGGGCATGGTCTGCGAGGAGAAGAAAATTACTACATCCGACCTGAAATTGTTTTCCGCCGCAACAGCAATAACGACATTGAAGTGGATATCCCTGGCACAGGCTGGCGCGGCATTCGCCTGAATGAGCAGTGGAAAGAGCATGAATGGAAAGGCAAGGACAAGGAGTTCATGAGCCAGGCCATGAAAGAAGCAAAGTGGCTGCTACATGCGCTGGATCAGCGCAGTGAAACCCTGATGAAGGTGGCGCTGTGTCTGGCAGAGCGGCAACGGGCATTCCTGGAGTATGGCATACTGGGACTCAAGCCCCTGACCTTGCAGGATGTAGCTGAAGATGTGGGATTGCATGAATCAACCATTTCACGGGTAACCAACAGTAAATACGCCGAGACCCCGATCGGACTGATTGAGCTCAGACGTTTTTTCTCCGCTGGTTTGCCTACCCGGGGAGGAGGTACAATTTCTGTATATCGTGTACAACAACGGGTAAAGGCACTGATCGACTCAGAACCGGCTGGCCGGCCGATTTCCGATCAGGCCATTGCCGACAGGCTGCAGGCCGAGGGTATTGAAATTGCCCGTAGAACTGTAGCCAAATATCGTGAACAATTAGGGCTGCCGCCGAGCAGCCAGCGGAGGCGTACCGCCAGATCACGCCAGTAGTGATGCGCAGCATAGCGCATGCACAGGCCGCTTCAGCACCATTGGGGCTGCCAAACAACAACGGAGGAAAAACCATGCAAGTATCCATCACAGGTCGCCATGTAGAGCTTACAGAGCCAATGAAGGCCTATGTCACTGACAAATTACAACACCTGAAACATTCATTCGACCATGTGCTTGATGTGCACGTAGTACTTTCGGTGGAGAAATTTCGTCAGCGCTGCGAAGTGAGTATGCAAGCCAACGGTATCAACATCCATGGCAGCGATGAAACAGAGGATATGTATGCATCTATTGACGGGGTTATTGATAAAATCAACCGCCAGCTTAAGCGCTATCGTTCCAAGCTCCATCGCCATCAGGGTGGCGGGCAACGCGAAGGCCGGCAGATCAAGGTATCCCATCGGGTACTTGATGTCGCGGCAGAGCAAGACGAACTGAGTGAAGCTCATCAGCCGGCAACGCTCCGACATGAGTCCATTGATGCAAAACCCATGCATGTCGATGAAGCGGTGATGCAGCTGGAACTGGGCAGCCGCGACCTGCTCTTTTTCACCAATGACGAGACGGATCAGCTCAATGCCATCTATCGCCGGCCAGACGGCGCATTAAGCTGGATTGAACCAGAAGCCGCTTAAGCAGATACTCCGCAAACCATGACCCTGTTAACTGCAGAACATATCTTGCCGGACTCGAAAGCTGACAGTAAACGCGCTGTCATCACGGAGTTGGCCAACGTGCTGACCTCCATTGATCCGGATAGTGTGATGGAGGTGGTCATGGCGCGCGAGCATCTGGGCAGTACCGGTATCGGCCATGGGGTTGCCATACCTCATGGCCGCATGCCTGACCTGTCAAATCCTATCCTGGCTTTGGCCAGACACGTTAACGGCGTCGACTTTGACGCCATTGACGGCCAACCCGTACATATCATCGTATTACTGCTGGTCCCTGACTCGGATGACCGCCGCCACCTGGAGCTGTTGGCACAACTGGCCCGCAACCTGCAGCAACAAGCATTCAGGGAGCAGGTCATGCAAGCCACCAGTAACCAGATGCTCTGCCAGCTATTCAGCGGCGAAGGGATTTCAGGCTCGTAATGAAACAAGGGCGCCGGATCACAATACGTGAGATACTGGCGGCGCAGGGCACGGTCGCAAAAATGCGTCTGCTGGAGGGTGAGGCGGGACTGGATCGTTATATCGATCATGCGCGCATTCAGAAGCCATCTCTGGCCTTTGCCGGTTTCACCAAGAACCTCAGCGACTACCGCCTGCAGGTCATTGGCCAGACGGAACTGCAATATCTGGCCACGCGTACAGAAACAGAACAACAACAGGCAGTGGATGCGGTGTTTGCACTGCGGCTTGCCGGCGTTGTCGTGACGCGCAACCTGATGCCGCCCGACATCATCCGTGAGGCCGCCAGACGAACTGAAACGCCACTGATTATCTCAGAGTTTCCCTCCTCCACTTTCATGACCAACATGATGCTGTTCCTCTCCGACCGCCTGGCGCCGGTGGTCTACCAGCATGGCGTCTATATGGACATTTTTGGGCTGGGCGTACTGGTCACCGGAGCCAGCGGCATCGGCAAGAGTGAAATCGGTCTGGAACTGATTTCGCGCGGACATCGATTGATTGCCGATGATATGGTTGAATTTTCCCGCAAGAGTCCGGGCGTGGTTGTCGGCCGCAGTCCTGAGGCTCTGCGCTACCATATGGAGATCCGTGGCCTGGGCATACTCAATATCCGAGACCTGTACGGGGCTGCGGCAATCACAGATGCCAAACGCCTGAGTCTGGTCGTGGAAATGGTGCCCTGGGATCAACTGGCCCCGGAAGACCGCGTACTGGGAGAGGAGAGTGAAACCGAGTTGCTGGACGTCTCCATTCCGCGCGTTCCCGTTCCGATCCGCTCCGGTCGTTCTCTGGCCGTACTGGTTGAAGTGGCAACGCGCAATCAACTGCTCAAGCAACGCGGCATTCACAGTGGCGAAGCGTTTGTCCAGTCCCTGCAAAAGCGCATTGATCAGGGGAAATAACGAATGATCCTGATCAGCGGCCTCTCCGGAGCGGGCAAAAGTACTGTCCTGCACGCACTGGAGGACAGCGGGTTCTTCTGCACGGATAACCTGCCGGTCGAACTACTCCGCGACTGGTCAATCAGCATGCAGTTGCGCAAACAGCCTGCGGCCGTATGTCTGGATACACGCAGCGGCATGAATAGCCGTTCGCTGAGGGAAGCTGTTGCTGCAGTACTGGTTTCCGACGACTGGAAGCTGCTGTTTGTCGAAGCAGAGGATCAGGTACTGCAACGCCGATTCTCCACCGTGCGCAGGCGCCACCCGTTTGCTCCGAATGAGGACCTGATGGAAGCCATAGATCAGGAACGCGACAGCCTGATGCCGGTGCGGGAAATGGCCAATCTGATTCTCGATTCCAGCCACTTGACGCCGTATGAGCTGGCTGAAAAAGTGGATCTGTTCTGGCGGCAGCCGGAGTCAAACACAACGCAGATGTCCTGCACCGTTATGTCTTTCAGCTATAAATACGGCCTGCCCCCGCATGCAGATGTCGTCTTTGATATGCGTTTCCTGCCCAACCCCCACTACCAACCGGAGCTGCGACCGAAAACGGGCTGCGATGAAGAGGTCGCCGCATTTCTGCAGTCATACCCCGATGTGAATGAGGCGGAGCTGCGGATTCAGCACTGGCTGAAACTGGTATGGCCGCTGATGCAAAGAGAGCGCAAGCAATACTTCACCCTTGCTCTGGGCTGTAGCGGTGGACGTCATCGCTCCGTCTATATGGCCGAAAGAGTGGCACTATGGATTCAGCGGCAAGGCTGGCTGGTGCCGACCATCCAGCATCGGGAGCTCGGTGTTGTCTATCGCTGGGAAGCCGATGAAAAGCAGATGGAGACGCCATGATCGGCATTGTCATGATCGGGCACGCTCACATTGCCAGCCAGATGAATGAGGCTCTGCAACATATTCTGGGCGAACAGCCTTTGATTGCCACGGTAGACATCAATGATGAAAGCAGCACGGAATCTCTGGCTGCCCAACTGGAGCGGAAGATTCGCTCCTGCGATGTCGGTGACGGAGTGCTGCTGCTGGCCGATATGTTCGGTGGTACGCCATGCAATATTGCCATGGGCTTTCTACAGGCTGGCCGTGTGGAAGTGGTGTCAGGCTTTAACCTCCCGCTGCTGATCAAGGCCGCAACCATTCGGGACAAGGCTGCCAGTGTATCCGAACTGGCCAATCATGTAGTAGATTCCGGACGCCAGTATATCCGCATGGCATCCGATTTGCAGAGGAGCAAACGTGCCTGAGCGACGCATTCGTATCTGTAACAAGCTCGGCTTGCACGCACGTGCCTCCGCCAGACTGGCCAGTGAGGCCAGCCGTTTCACATGTAATATCCACCTGCTCAGGGATGACGTGAACGTCAACTGCAAAAGTATCATGGGCATCATGATGCTGGCGGCAGCCAAGGGCACTGAGCTGCTGCTACAGGCCGATGGCCCCGATGCAGATGCGGCGCTGGATGCCCTGGAGAGAGTGGTAAACGAGCGATTCGGAGAAGCCGAGTGAGTGCCCCTCGCAGTACAGGGAGCGCAGTAGCCGCCAGTCCCGGCATCATTATCGCCCGTACGCAGAAGCTGATGCATGGTCGCAGCCCGATTCCGGAGCGCCACCTGCCGGCGGATCGTATTGATCAGGAGGTCACACGACTGAAACAGGCCGTCGATGCAGCCATTGCTGAAATTGATTTCGAACGGCAACACCTGCGCGAGCTCGGTTCACAAGATCCGTTAATGGTGCTTGATGCCCATCGCATGATGATCAGGGACCCCGAACTCGCGCACAGGGCTATCACCCGAATTATGACCGAGTGTATTAATGCAGAGTGGGCCTTAAGGCAGCAGATCGATACCATTCAGATGGTGTTCGACCAGTCGGACAATACCTATCTTCGAAGCCGCCGGCATGATGTCGAACAGGCGGGCCAACGCATTCTGAACCAGCTGATGGATCAGTCACCGGCAAGCTCGCCTGAAGAAAGGTATCCGGTTCACCCGGATGAACCGGTCATTTATGTTGGGGAAGATTTTTCTGTCAGTGATATCGTGCAAATGTGGCGGCAAGGCGTTGCCGGCATCATCACCGAACAGGGAGGTGCCGATGCCCACAATATTATTGTTGCGCGCGGTATTGGCCTGCCTGCTCTGGTCGGCGCAACAGGTATTCTTCAACACACCAATGACGGCGACCAGATTATTCTCGATGGCGAAAGGCGCTTATGGATACTGAATCCACCGCCGGAAGAGCTGGCTACCTACAAGCAGTTTATCAAAGCCATTTCCATCAGTCGGGAGGCCCTCTCTGCATATGCCATGCAGCCTTCACTCAGCCGCGACGGGCGCGAAATAAAGTTGATGGCCAATATCGAGTTTCTCGAGGAGCTTGATCTTGCCGACCGGATCGGCATCGATGGCGTAGGGCTCTACCGTAGCGAGTTCCTGTTTCTTAACTGCAAGGAGATACCGGATGAGGAGATGCAGTACCGCTGTTATGCCTCCATCGTCCGTCGCCTGAGAGGCAAACCGGTGACCATGCGGCTGCTGGATATCGGCGGCGACAAGGCCTGCATGTACAGGCAGGCCACCAGTCGCGACTATAGTGGCTCCAACCCTGTATTGGGGCTGCGAGGCATTCGCCTGCTGCTGCGTTCACCCCGCCTGCTGACTACACAGCTGCGTGCCATGTTGCGGGCTGGCGAGGAGGGACCCCTGCATATTCTTGTGCCCATGGTGACCTGCTGTGAAGAGATGATTGAGGTGCGTAAACTGGCTGAGCAGCTGCATCACGACATGAATCTGCACCAGCCGCTCTCCATCGGCGCTATCATTGAGGTACCGGCAGCCGCGCTGGTAGCCGATGCGCTGGCAGAAATCAGCGACTTCTTTTCCATAGGCACCAATGACCTTGTTCAATATACGCTGGCGGCAGACCGCTCCGATGAAGAGGTGGCAAGCCTCTATCAGCCAAGCCACCCGGCCATCAAACAATTGATTTACCAAACTGCCGTGGCCGCGAAAAAAGCCGGGATTCCCCTGTCGGTTTGCGGTGAACTGGCAGCAAGCCCCGAATGGACATCAACCTTCCTGAACCTCGATATGCATGCCCTGTCGATGAGCCTGAACAATATTCTGCCTATTCGCCGCCATCTGAGTAAGCAGGATTATAAACCCGCCATACCTCCTGCTTTTTGACCGCCGGCGGCGCTCACTGGCTTAACATCTGGCCGTCGCAAGGCTATTGCTTCAGCATATAGCTGTATTAAGCCGGATCCCCGCCGTTTTATATTTTAGGAGACCTATGACAACCGAATCGAAATTGCGCCGTAGTGACCGTACAGGACTGTGGATGTTACTGGCAGTTGTCGCAATCACCGCAGCCGTTTTTTTCTGGACAAGCTCTCGCTACCACGAGGGAGGGAGTGCATCGCTGGAGACCCACATCGATGCGCGGGGACATCTGCATGTACTGGGCATCACACTGGGAGAGACAAATCTGAAGCAGGCAGAGATTATTCTGCAAAGCAAGAGCGATGTGGCGCTCTATATCTATCCACAGGAGCATCCGAAGGCCGGGCTGAAGCTGGAGGCATTTTTCCCGGCTATCGCCGATCATACAAAAGTGATCTTGCTACTGGATCTCACACAGGCTCAACTCAAGGGGCTCGAATCACGCGCAACCATCCCGCATCAGTATCAGAACCGAGTGGCCCGCATGAACCTTGCACCGGATGACATCATAAACATGCGCCATGCAACCATCTCCGAACTAACACTGATCCCCAATCTGATACTGACCGCTGAAAACCTGAAGAGCCGATTCGGAAAACCCGATCACATCAGGCACCTGGACAGTGAGCGGGATCAGTATGACTTTAACGCCATCGGATTACAGGCCACCCTCAGCAAGGAGAGCCCTCCCACGCTACATTTCACCAATCCGGCAGCACGGAAGTAACGCTACCATGCTCCGTCACATCTGATGCATATGCATCACACCACGGAAAATCGTCATCAACCCCAAAACCACCATCATCACTGCAGCCGTACGCATCGCGGTTGAACGTAGCGTCGGCGTCATCGCACGCAGCACAGATGGCACTGCCATCATCGCCGGAATCGTTCCCAGACCAAAGCAAGTCATCATCAATAACCCGTCCACGGCATCACCGGCGGCAAGCGCCAGCGACAAAGCAGCATAAACCAGGCCACAGGGCAGCAAGCCGTTGGCAAGACCCAGTGCATACCAGCCGCCTGCCCGGGCATCATTTGCAACGCTCCTGGCCAGCTGCGCCAGCCCTGTTCTTCGAGCCGCCCAAATACCGGCTCGACGCAAAGGATCCGGCAGCCAGCCAGCCAGGTTCATGGCAAACAAGATCATCAACAGGCCGGCCAGCAGAGCCAACATGCGCTGCAACAGGTCTCCGCCAAACACACTCAAAGCCGCGCCGCTGATGCCGACCAGCAAACCCAGCACGGCATATGTTGTTACCCGCCCAAGCTGATAGATCAGAAGTCCTGACCACCACACCTGTTGCCGACTAAGGGTAACCGCGCTCACCAGGCCGCCGCACATGCCGATGCAGTGCAGGCTGCCCATAAAACCCATGGTGAACATCAACAGCAGTAATGATGCGGATGTATCAGTCATAACGAACTATCACTGTCTCGATCAGATTCATCCATATCATCGTCATCGAGAATTCGGTGAGCCGGGCCTTCCATATCATCATACTGACCATTTTTTACCGCCCAGAAAAAGACCAGCACACTCACCAGGCCGAGCAGAATCATCCCCGGAATCAATCCATAAATAACATTCATGAATCCTCCTGTTCAGCCATGGTAGTCGACCTCCGCAAATTCGACAATATATAAATAAACAATAATATTCTCATTGACATGGGCGATCATTCCCACTAAAATAGTTTGCCGATTGTATTAAGGGGGTAAACCATGAAAAAAATGATCATTGCCATAGGTTCTCTGGCCATGCTGATGACTGTGTTTGCGGTCAACGAAGCCGCAGCCGGGCCTGAAAGTAAGTGCAAGGCCTGTCATACCTTTGATCAGGGCGGCAAGAATAAAATGGGACCGAACCTGTTCGGGATTGTCGGAGCCAAGGCAGGCAGCAAGGAAGGCTATAAATACAGCGACTCACTGAAGGATGGCAATTGGGTGTGGGATGATGCCAAACTGCAAGCCTGGGTCTGTGACTCCAAATCCGCCATCAAAGAGCTCACCGGCGATGACAATGCCAAAACCAAGATGGCCAAGCAGAACAAGTGCGGTGAAGATGCTGCCG
>NZ_DS022294.1:604597-620697 GCF_000153765.1 Mariprofundus ferrooxydans PV-1
AGACAGTGCGGTGAGATGCTGCCGCTATCGTAACCTACCTCAATACACTGAAATAAATCTGTGGATGGGTGCCGGGCCGCTTTATCGGCTTGAGTTCCCTCCCTTGTCTGGCTCCGGTGCCCAGGACCTCCCTTCCCTCCTGGCACCGGGGCTTTTATTATTTTACGCCTTGCATATGACGCCGGATCAGGATGGCGTTACCGATGACCAGCAACGAGCTCAGCGGCATCGCCAGCGCGGCAAATACAGGTGTTACCCAGGCAGCCATCGCCGCCGGCACCAGAATGATATTATAGATCAGCGACAGCATCAGGTTCTGACGCACCGTTCTAAGCGTCCTCCGCCCCAGTGACAGAGCCCAGGGAATCTTTTGCAGATCACTGCCCATCAGCACAATATCCGAGCACTCCATCGACACATCGGTTCCCCCGCCCATGGCAATACTTATATCTGCCTGTGCCAGCGCAGGCGCATCATTGATACCATCCCCCACCATAAGCACATGCTCCCCACGCTTCTGCAGTGCAACCACCTCACGGGCCTTCTCTGCGGGCAAAACACCGGCCATGACATGCATCGGAGCCCCCACAGATGTGGGCAGCTGCTGTTGCAGATAATGCGCTGCGGCTGGCGAATCACCCGTCAGCAGTGTCATAGCAATCCCCTGCCGGCCAAGACTGGCAATCAGATCAACGGCTCCCGTACGCAACTTGTCTTCGATATGCAGCAGTCCCAGTAATACACCGTCCGCAGCCACCAGCACAGCAGAACCCATCTGGGATTCGATTCTCGCACAAGCTTCGCGCGTGCCTGCTGCAACCTCTATCCCCACACTCTGCATAAGCTTCTCGTTGCCAACCCAGACCTCACAGTCACCCTGCTCGTCTCCAACACGACCACCAACGCCAAGGCCGGGAAGCAACTGCTGGTCATGGCTGTCGATAAAGCACAGCCCGGCCGACTCAACCGATGCGCAAACAGCCACAGCCAGTGGATGCGAATAGTGACGCTCCACCGCTCCTGCCAGTTTCAACAAACGATCAGAATCCGCTGCAATGATATCTACAACCTGCATGCGCCCTTCGGTAAGCGTTCCGGTCTTATCCATCACCACATGTGTGATGCCGGACAACCCCTCCAGCGCCTCACCGTTGCGGACCAGCACGCCGTTTCTTGCGGCAAAACCGGTACTGACGGCAATCGCCATCGGCGTTGCCAGCCCGAGCGCACAGGGACAGGTAATAATCAGCACCGCCGTCGCGGACAAAAGGGCTATGTCAAAATCCGAATGCATCCACCAGTACAAAAAGGTGCAGGCGGAGAGCAACAGTGTGACAGCAACAAACCACGGAACAATGCGATCGGCCAACCGTTGCACGCGGGCTTTCGAGCCCTGTGCTGACTCCACCAGGTGGATAATACGTGCGAGCACTGTCCCGGAACCGGCCTGCTCCACCTGCATAATCAACGAGCCTTCAACATTAACCGTACCACCGGCAAGACGATCCCCGACACGCTTGTGAACCAGCCGGAATTCTCCGGTCAGCATCGATTCATCGGTATGCGAATCACCACTGAGAACAATTCCGTCGGCAGGCACCTTGTCCCCCGACCTTACTCGCAACCGGTCTCCGGCAATCAGTTTCCGCACAGCAACCCGCTCTTCCCCGTCCGCCGTCACACGCGTCGCCATACGAGGCTGTAACTCCAGCAGCCGCAGGGTTGCGGACGAGGCATTGCTCCGGGCAAGCGCCTCAAGATAACGACCAACCAGAATCACGAATAAAAAGGTAACGACTGTATCAAAGTAGACATGAGCCCCGCCCTGACTTGTCTGCCACAGGGAGTAGCTATAAGTGGCCAATGCTCCAATCGCGACCGGCAGATCCATACCCAAACGTCCCTGACGCAGCCCCCGCAAGGCGGCACTGATAATCGGACCGCCGGAATAGAGCAGGACCGGCGTGGCAATCGCCCAGCTGACCCAGTGGAAGAAGTGACGATATTCACTGCTGATGCCTGAAAAAGCTCCGGCATACAGAGCGATTGAGATCCACATGATATTCATCGCGCCAAAACCGGCAAAACCCATGCGAAACAGCAGCTGCCTGTTCCGTTGTTTTAACTTGCCCTCGACACTTTCCAGATTAAACGGAACCGCAGCATAACCCAGGGCGGCAAGCCGCTTCAGAATATCCGGCAGGGCCACCTGCTCAGCCCGCCACTCCAGCAACAACCTGTGATGAACCAGATTAACCTCGGCGCGCGAAACACCATCCATACCTGAAAGGGCTTTCTCTATCAGCCATACACAGGCTGCGCAGTGGATACCCTCAACCATCAGATGAGCCTGTTTTGAACCATCCGGCAGCTCTCTTACGAACTCCTGTTGCACTTCCTGCAGCGCATATTGATCCAGGTCAGCTGGCTTACCCGGCGGCGGCTCCATGCTCGCTTCCTGCTTTTTTATACGCTGATAAAAACTGTCCAGTCCCGCTTCATGGATAACCTGACAAACGCTCAGGCAACCACTGCAACAGAAGAGCCTCTCCTCTCCTGCTACCTCACCCGAGCAGGCAGATGCGCCGGTGGCGGGCAAACCGCAGTGGAAACAGCGATATTCCGGGAAGCTTCCGGAATCCTCTTCCGGCTTGCTCCCGAGAGGGGAGTCACTTTTGGACAAAAATACGCTGGGCGGTATCGAAGTGCTGGCCACCGGCATCAATGCGGGCGATGACATCCCAGTTACCCGGCAACGGAAAATTAACAGGGGCCGCAAAGGTACCCGCATCCACGAGTTTTAACGCAACCTTGAAGTCATCGGCGGAGCTGTTCGGACGATAGGCTGTCAGCATCACACGACCGCTCCGCACAGGTTTACCCTGATGGTCCATCACGTAGAGCCTGCAGAGCTTCGGAGCATTCACACTCAACGGGTCAGGAAACATCAGTTGCAGGCGCCAGGCAGTCGGCAGCTCCTCCTGACGGATATGCTGATCGTGAAAATAGTTTTTTCCCCGCTCATAATAATCCTTTACCACCAGATTCGGCGGGAAAATAAAGGCATAGCCGATAAAGCCTATATTGACGAGAACGGTAACACCCACAATAGCCAGCACCCCTCGCAACCACGGGCTCCTGAAATCCTGCTTTAACTGCGCACTCAACATATCGCCTCCTGTTTCCGGTGCCCTGTCAGCCCCGAACCGCACCTAGTGCCTGGCCGGGCCGATAAAAACCGAATCATACTCCATCCTGATGGCCGGTGGTTCAATACTTTCCAGCACAAGCCGCAAAGGCATCTTTTCACCCTTCAAGGCAGCAGGCTCTGCCGCCAGAAAGACATGGAAAGGAACCATTTTTCCTGATTCAAGGACGATACCGGCGCCGGCATCGCCAACAATATGAACCCCTGGAGCCCCTTCAACACGCAGTTGAAAATGCCGGTCAGCCGATGTCTTGTTGAGTGCCTTGATCGTGTATTTGTTCTCGATCATGCCATTGCTCATCTGGATATAGAGCGGCTGCCTTGCATGCACGACGGAGAGCTCCACGGGCGGAATATGAGTCAGACCATAGACTATCCCGCCAACTGCCAGCAAAAATATAGTGCTGTAGGCTATCACACGCGGTCGCCTAAATAGCGGCGGCAGCACCTCTCCCGCCATCTCCTTTTCGGAAGCATAGCGGATCAGGCCGCGCGGACGATTAACCTTGTCCATAATAGAGTCACAGGCATCGATGCACATACCACAGGTAATACAGCCCTCCTGCATGCCTTCACGAATATCAACACCGGTCGGGCAAACGCCGACACAGAGTCTGCAATCAATACAATCACCCCGCCCCTCACTGCCCTTGCCGCGCACCTTGCCCCTCGGTTCGCCTCTGCCCTCATCATAGGTCGGCAACACGGTATCTTTATCCACCATCACACTCTGAATACGCGCGTAGGGACATAACCAAAAACAAACCTGCTCGCGCATAAAGCCTGCAAACACATACGTGCCAAACACAAACACGGCCACCACTACCCAGGCAACCTGCGGCGCATTAAAGGTCAGATAGCTATGCCACAATTCAAAGGCATCTGTGAAATAGGCTGCGAAAGTGACGCCTGTCAGAATAGAAATCAGCAGCCATAGCGTATGCTTGAACAACTTCAGCCTGATTTTACGCAGGCTCCACGGTGCCGCATCCAGCTTTCGCCGCTGCACCGGAGTGCCTTCAATCTTTTCCTCCAGCCAGGTAAACCAGTCCGTCCAGATCGTTTGAAAGCAGAAATAGCCGCACCACACGCGTCCGGCAACGGCAGTCACACCGAAGAGTGTCATTGCCAACAGAATCAGCACCAGCGACAGCATCCATATATCCTGCGGCCAGAGCGTGATCGAAAACAGGTGGAACTGGCGCTCGGGAATATTAAACAGGATAGCCTGATGCCCCTCCCAGCGAATATAGGGGGCAATCAGGTAGAGGAGCCACAGGCAGGAAGCAAACCACTTGAAATTGCGGAATCGTCCCGGCACACGCATTGCATGGATGGTTTCCCCACCCGTATTCACATGCCAGTGGCGTGCATCGGCATAGAGCTCATCGATATTCACCTGTTCCTGTTCCTGCATATCAACTCCTTGTTGCATATGTACATAAAACGGAAGTATATATAAATATACTAATGTACAATGGCATCCGTGCAACACTGCCTTGCCGATCGCAAACCCTGCAGCATAGAAAAAGGGAGGCCGAAACCTCCCTCCCCCCTTCTGTTCTACTGCAGACTACTCAGCATCGTCCTTCTCACCCATTTTCCTGATAACAAAGAATGCTGCAAAAACGCCCACAAGAATCGTGCCTGCCACTGACAGAATCACACCTATCACTACTGCATCCATTTGCCTCTCCTATTTGCCGCCACCCAGTTCATGAACCTTGACGGCCAACATCTTGATCTCTTCGGGACTGAGTTTACCGCCAAAGGCGGGCATGATGGCCACGCGGGTATTCGGCACATCCTCCTGATTCACGCCATAGCGGATCGTACGCAGCACCTCATCACGGCTGCCACCAAAGCGCCAGATACCATCCGTCAGGTTGGCCGCTCCACTGCCCAGCTCATTGATCGCTCCGCCTTTTGCATCCTCACCATGACAACCGCCGCAGCCCGCCTCGTTAAAGAGCGCCAAGCCTTCGGCTGTTCCCTTACCCTGTGCTTCGGCTATGACGAAATCAGCCAGTTTATTGATCTGAGCATCATCAAGCTCGCCCTCATGGGCCGGCATATTGCCCTGACGCCCATCGGTAATACTTTCAACAATGGTGTCGAAATCACCGCCATACAACCAGGCATCATCAGCCAGATTGGGGAATAGCCCGGGAGCACCCTGGCCGCCGGAGCCATGACAGCCCGCGCAGTTATCACCAAAAATCGCTTTGGCAGAAGATTCGGCAAAATTACGCATGCCTGGATCTGCCAGCAACTCCTGTCCGCTCATGGCTGCAACCTTCTTCAGATAAGGCGCTTTGATCGCATCATTTTCAGCAACGGCTTGCTTGAACTCCTTGATCTGGGTCCAGCCAAGAATGCCTTTGGTTGATTCGTGCACCAGCGGAATGGCCGGATAGAGTATGAAATAGACCACACACCAGATCCAGCCGGCATGAAAGGCAATCATCCACCAGCGTGGAGGCGGGTTGGTCAACTCACGAATCCCATCCCATTCGTGGCCCGTATCCGGGGCGTGTTGCGGCTTATTTGGTTTGGCCATGTCCAACCTCCCTCTTCACATCTTCATCACTATTCACAAAATCACGGTACTGCTCGAATTTATCGCGGTTAGACGGCTTGAATATCCATACATACAGAGCAACCATCAGGAGTGTAAGAACCAGCACGATAATCAATCCGGTCCAGTCGGCCCGCGTCATGGCCTCCCAGTCCGTTTCGAAATACTCCAGCAGCTTATTCACGGTAGTCTTTCCCTTTCTCAAATTTCACCATCGTCCCCAGCACCTGCAGATAGGCTACGACTGCATCCATCTCGCTCTTGCCGTGCACAGCAGCGGCTGCGCCGGCAAAGTCCGCATCGGTGTAGGGAACCCCCACCTTGGAAAGCGCACGCATCTTTCTCTCGGTCAGGGAGTCATCAATAATATTTTTGTCAAAAAAAGCATAGTTCGGCATCACCGACTCCGGCACCAGCGAACGCGGTGCGCGCAGGTGCTGTCTCTGCCATGCGTCGGAGTACTTGCCACCTACGCGTGCCAGATCCGGTCCGGTACGCTTGGAGCCCCACTGGAACGGATGATCATATTTGGACTCCGCAGCCAGAGAGTAATGTCCATAACGCTCCTTTTCGTCGCGAAACGGACGAATCATCTGCGAGTGACAGAGGTAGCAGCCTTCACGGATATAAACATCTCGCCCTTCCAGCTCCAGTGCTGTGTAGGGACGGATGCTGTCTTCATCCTTGGTCAGCTTTTCAACGGTGTTATCGAGATAAAACAGGGGAACAATTTCCACAATACCACCGATGGAAACAACGATGGCCACCATGATCAGTAATCCCCAGATGTTTTTTTCGAGTTTCTCCTGAAATGTCATGTCAATCCCCCTACGCCCTGGCGGCTTGTGCAGCAACGGCCTTCGGCTGGCCGGCGCCGCGAATCGTCATCACGATATTGTAAAGCATGATAAGCGCACCCAGCAGAACCAGCAGGCCGCCTACCGATCGCAACACATAGTAGGGATGCATGGCCACGACGGTTTCGGCAAAGCTGTATACCAGATTTCCGTAGTCATCGGTGGCACGCCACATCAGCCCCTGCATAATACCTGATACCCACATGGCGCAGATATAGATCACGGTTCCGATCGTGTGTATCCAGAAGTGTGAATTCACCAGCGGCACTGAATGTATGTCGGTCTTCCACAGTCGGGTCACCAGGTGATAGATCGCACCGATAGAGACCATGGCCACCCAGCCCAGCGCACCGGAATGCACATGGCCGATCGTCCAGTCAGTATAATGAGACAGCGCATTCACTGTCTTCAGTGACATCACCGGACCTTCAAAGGTAGACATCGCATAGAAGGCCAGCGACACGACAAGAAAACGCAGGACATAGTCATCTCGAAGCTTGCTCCATGCCCCCGAGAGCGTCATCAGCCCGTTGATGGCTCCGCCCCAGGACGGGATAATCATCGCAATGGAGACAGCCGCCCCCAGTGAGCCGGCCCAGTCGGGCAATGCGGTATATTGCAGATGATGTGCACCCAGCCAGACATAACCAAACATCAGCGCCCAGAAATGCAGCACAGACAATCGATAGGAGAAGATCGGCAAATCCGCCTGTTTGGGGATAAAGTAATACATAATACCCAGGAAGCCTGCCGTCAGGAAAAAGCCCACCGCATTATGTCCCCACCACCATTGAATCATCGCATCATGTACGCCCGAAAAGATCGAGTAGGACTTGGTCATGGTGACCGGAATAGCCAGCGAATTCACCACATGCAGATAGGTAATCATCACCATCATACCGAGGAAGAACCAGTTGGCCACATAGATATGTGAGGTTTTTCGATTGGCAATCGTCATGATGAAGTTAAACATGTAGGAGAGCCATACTACGGCGATGAGTATATCGACGGGCCACTCCAGCTCGGCATACTCCTTACCCTGCGTCCAGCCCATAGGAAAAGAGATCACAGCCGCGACAATAACCAGGTTCCAGCCCCAGAAGGTGAACCAGGCCATCCTGTTACTCCACAGCGGCACCGCACAGGTGCGCTGCACTACATAAAAAGCAGTCGCCATCAGGGTACAACCACCGAAGGCGAAGATTACTGCGTTGGTATGCAGGGGGCGCAAGCGTCCAAAGCTGAGGTATTCATTGAGATTCAATGCAGGGAACGATAACTGCCATGCAATAATATCGCCGACCAGTGCTCCAACAACGAGATAGACCACTGCACACACCGCAAACGCTTTCACGATGCCAAAATTGTAGTTGGGGTTTTCAGAAGAACTTCCGACCACTTTCTCCACCTCCTTGGACTTGAAAAGTATGTTTGTCATGCTATGTTAATTTTTTTTAATTGTCCATTCTTATTTTATGGTATAATCAGGAGCGATTTAGTCGGTTTTTTTTGCTCATCCGCTCAATCCCGTTTACCCTTCGCCGCCCCGTGGTTAACGGGATACCGGATGAGAGGAGATTGGATATGCGTTATGACTGGAGTATTGAAGAGATTGAGGCGCTGTTTGCCCTGCCGTTCAATGATCTGATGTTTCGCGCACAACAGGCCCACCGCGCCTGTTTCGACGCCAATGAGGTACAACTCTCCACACTGCTGTCGATCAAGACAGGCGGCTGTCCGGAAGACTGTAAATACTGTCCGCAGTCCTCACGCTATACGACAGATGTCGAGTCCGAACTGCTGATGAAAAAAGATGAGGTCATGAAGGCCGCACGCATCGCCAAAGAGAAAGGCGCTTCCCGCTTCTGCATGGGGGCTGCATGGCGTGAGCCGAAAGGACGCGCGTTCGATCTGGTGCTGGATATGATTCGCGAGGTCAAGGCCATGGATATGGAAGCCTGCGCCACACTCGGCATGCTCACCGCAGAACAGGCGGCCAAACTCAAAGCTGCAGGGCTGGACTACTATAACCACAACCTCGATACCGATCCGGAGTATTATAAAGAGATCATCTCGACCCGCACCTATGAAGAGCGACTGGATACGCTGAAAAACGTGCGTGCTGAAGGCATGAGCGTCTGCTGCGGCGGCATCGTCGGCATGGGTGAAAGCCTGCGCAATCGCGCAGGCATGATCGCGCAGCTCGCGCGCATGAGCCCGCATCCGGAATCGGTGCCGATCAATATGCTGGTCAAGGTGGCCGGCACACCGATGCAGGACCTGGACGATCTCGACCCCTTCGATTTTATCCGCACCATTGCCGTTGCCCGCATCACCATGCCCTCTTCACATGTGCGCCTCTCTGCCGGTCGCGAAGTGATGAATGAACAGATGCAGGCGCTCTGCTTCTTAGCTGGTGCCAACTCCATTTTTTATGGTGAGAAATTGCTGACCACCGGCAATCAGGATGCTGAAAAAGATCAGCAGCTGTTTGCCCGTCTCGGTATTCGTCCGGAAGAGCGGCCTACCCCGTCGAGCCGGCGCATGGCCAACGCCTGAGCATCAGGCCGGCGTAATCACGGTGTCTGCTGATATTTTATCAATAACCAGCAGCACTTCACAATACTCCTGTCGCTCATCAACAGGAGTCGGGTCATCGGCGCAACTGCAGCCGGCAATGACACTGGTATAAAAGATACCTGCTTTTACGTGGATAGACTGCTCTGACTCGTGCATGGCAAGAATCATTGCGCCAACATCACGATCCAGCGCATAACTGCCTGTCGACAGCTCCTGCTGTAAAGGCAGCTCCATCGCCGAAAGCCGCTCGATATCCCGCTTCACTGCCGCCGGAAATTCGGGAGAGCCCCAGGCTGCCAGTGCCTGCACAAGCCTTGTCATAAACGGTACCTAATCCTGCACATATACATCACCATGACGCAACCTGTGCAGCAGGCAGCCTGCCCCCAGAAAGGGGGTAATGGCCTGAGCAACAGGCTCCAGCCAACTCTCATCTCCGGCATTTGCTGCATTGAGAATCACACGTGCAGGAGAGCGCCCCATACTGTTTAATTTATCCAGCGTCAGCAGTGCATGGTTGATTGCACCAAGCCTGCAGCCGATAACCAGCCACACCTCGCAATCGCTCATCGCTGCAAGCCAGTCACTGACCAGCCAACCATCACTCAGCGGCACCATCAGCCCCCCGACCCCCTCAATCAGGCAGGTATCAGCAGGCCGATTTTCACACCACGATACCAGTTGCTGCGGGTTAATCTCTACCCCTTCGGCAGCAGCAGCCAGCGACGGCGCAGCCGGTAGCGCAAGGCGGTAGAGGCTGATCAGATCCGCATCATACAGATTCTGTGCCGCCAGCAGTACCTCTATATCTTCATTGCGTCCGTCTGCATCCAGCCCGCATGCCACAGGCTTCACCGCGCGCACATCAATACCGGAAGCCGCAAGTGAGCGTACTGCACCCGCCGTTACCCATGTCTTGCCGGCATCGGTATCTGTGGCGGTTATAAAAATCCTGCGCTTCAACGGCCTGCCAGTTGAATCGGAATGACATGATCACCATGCTCAAATCCCGCCTCTTTGTACCACGCCTGCCCGTAGAGCGCTTCGAAGGTGGCGCTCAGGCGACCATCCTCCATCTGATAGCGCTCGGGATAGCGCTGCTCCAGCTCCCGGATCAGGGAACGGCCGTAGAGACCGGCCCGGCGCCCGCGAATCGCCGATGCCGATGCCCCCAGCCCCTTCAGCTCACGCACCAGCGCCATCACATCCGGATAGGTCAGCGTGAACAGATCGCTGTCCGTCACAGGCAACTCGACCGGCAGTTTCATCAGTGCATCACCCAGACTCATCACATCGGGAAAAGGCAGCACATGGCCCGCCCGTTCAGTCTCAATCGAGGCCAGCGTCTGACGCAGCTCGGAGAGCGTACGTCGGCCGAAGGTGGAGAAGAGCATCAAGCCGCCGGGAGCCAGCACCCGGCGCATTTCAGCCAGCATCTGCTGCGGATCATTGACCCACTGCATGGCCAGATTCGAGCAGACCAGATCAAAGCTGCCGCTTTTAAACGGCAGCTGAGCCGCGTCGCCGGCCGCATGATGATGGCGCCCATGCCAGGGCATACGTCTGGCATGGGCTGAGCGTGTGTACTGCAACATCGACTCCGACAGATCAAATGCCACGAGTGCCGCACGCTTGTAACGACCCCGTAACAAACGGGTGAAATATCCGGTACCGCAACCGATATCCAGGATACGCTGCGGCTCGATTTTGATAAAATCCAGATGCGCCAGCAGACGATCGGCAATTTCCCGCTGCAACACGGCATGCGCATCATAGGTTTCACTGGCGCCGGAAAAGGCGCGCCCCACCTGCTGCGTATGGATATGGGATGAACTCATTGCTGCCACCACTCTTTCAGAATTGTATTGAATCTCTCCGGCTGACTTAAAAAGGGTGCATGTCCGCAGGCATCCGCATAGTGCGCCTGCGCACCGGGCAGCTGCTCTGCCAGCCAGCGTCCTGCTGCAACCGGTACAATCGCATCCTGTTCGCCATGCATCAACAGCACAGGCATATCCGCCAAGGCTAACGACTGGCGCAGATCCAGTGATGCCAGTAACGCCAGCCCCGCCGACAGAGCTGATGAAGTCGCCGGGTTTTGCCTGTCCACGGCGTGCCGCGCCAACTCATTATAGCGGCTGCGCGGCAAATCATCGCCATGCAGCATCAGGGCGAAAAAGCGGTTCAATGCGCGCGGCGAGGCCGATGCGACAGCCTCGTGGAACGCCGCAAACGTCGCCTCATCACAGCCACAGGACCACGCATCACCTGTGCGGAAACGCGGTGTCGTGGCAATCAGGCCAAGCGCTGCGATACGCTCGGGAAAACGGTGCGCAATCTCCAGTGCCAGCATACCGCCCAGTGACCAACCGATCAGCGCACAGGGCTCATCCGGCAACTGCGCCACCAGCAAATCCAGCCATGCATCAGCCGGCGCAGCCATCGCCCCGCCGTGACCGGGCAGGTTCAGAAAGTGCGCCTGCGGAAATGCCCGCTGCTGCTGATACCATATCTGCCGCGATTGCGCCCAGCCATGCAGGAAGACCAGCGGCGTCACAGCAGCTCCTTCAATTTCGCGATCAGGGCATCAATCTGCTCGTGGCTGTGTGCCGCACTGAGCGTAAAACGCAGGCGGGCCGTACCATCGGGCACGGTCGGCGGCCGGATCGCCGGCACAAAAAAGCCCGCATCGGCGAGTTTTGCGGCCATGGTGAGCGCCTGCTGATCACTGCCGATCAATAACGGCTGAATCGGCGTATCCGAATCCATAAAGCCCATGCCGCTCACGCCCGCCTTGAAACGGGCCAACCGCTCATGCAGCTGTTTCACCGGCTCGCCGCGCTCAATCAATGCCAGCGCCGTTTCACTGGCGGCAATCAGCGCTACCGGCAGCGCCGTGGAATAGATCATTGTGCGTTGACGCTGACGCAAACCCTCAATCAATTCGTGTGTTCCCAGAATAAACGCACCGTAGGAGCCAAAGGCCTTGCCGAAAGTACCCACCTCAATCAGGCGCGCGTGACCGGCAATCCCGTGCAGCGCAGTCAGGCCGCGCCCGTCAGCGCCGAGCGTGCCGGTACCATGCGCATCATCAATGAGTAGCAGTGCATCATGTGATTCGGCCAGCGCCAGCAACGTGCGCGCATCGGCACAGTCCCCGTCCATACTGAATACGCCATCGGATACTATAATGCGTCTATCAGCCGGGTGCTGCCTGAGCTGCCTTGCCAGTTGCGCGCTGTCCAGATGGCGATAACGGTGCGACACCGCGCCGGAAAGACGGACACCGTCTACCAGCGATGCATGGTTCAGCCGATCGGCAAACAGATGCGTATGACGACCAGCCAGAGCCTGCAACAGTCCGATATTGGCCAGCATGCCGGAGCCGATGATCAGGCACGCCTCATAGCCTTTCCAGTCAGCCAGCTTGCGCTCCAGTCGGTGCAGCATCGGATCATCACCGCTGACAAGCCTTGAGGCGCCGCTGCCCACTGACTCGCTGAACGCGCCACTCGCTCCCATACATACTGCTGCATCGAAACTCAGGCCCAGATAATCATTGCTGGCAAAGTTAATCAGCCGGCGACCACCCACATCGATATGGATGCCATCACGCCGACTGGCGGATAAACGGCGATGACGATGTTCTGGAACTATATCAAACCAATTGCGTGAATCCGGCATGACGGGCATGCTGGTCGGCATGTCCGAGCTGTCAACCAAACTCGCTCACATGGTTAACGGAGCGCGTCACCTGCTGTTTCCACCCGGCTGCCTGTTTTGCCGGAAAGCACTGGATGAGAGCGATGGCTGCTGCCCGGACTGCCTGCAGGAGATCCTCATCTGGCCTGCATCCACCTGTCTGCGTTGCGGCTCGATGCTGCCGCTGGCTTTGGCTCCCGGCCCGTGCGGCCATTGCCTGCATCACCCGCCTGCACAACAACAGACCCACAGCCTTTATCAATATCACGGCCCGGTCCGCGATGCGATTCTGAACTGGAAGCTGGCCGGACAAGACGGGGGTGTACGGTGGCTGTTGCAGGCGGCAGTGCCATCGCTAAAGCAATTGATCACGCCGGATGACCTGCTGTTGCCTATCCCCGCGCCGCTATCGCGCATGCGCAAAAGCGGGCAACACCATGCAGCCAATCTGTGTCGGTGGCTGGCCACATCCACAGGTTCCCGCATGGAATGGCGGCTGCTGCGCCGGATTGGCGAGCAACCCAGGCAATCTGCACTCTCGGGTGTAGCGCGCAGAAAGAATCTTTGTAAGGCTTTCGGCCTGTGCGACGACTATCCGTCGATAACACAGGCATTATCACCACACGCCCGTTTGTGGATAGTGGATGACATTTTCACCACCGGCTCGACCGCGCATTATGCGGCCAGGGCCGCAATAAAGACCAAACTGCCGGTGCATGTACTGACACTGGCGAGAACGCAACACCAAGGATCATGATATGAACAAGGTTGAAGTGTATTCCGGCGATTTTTGCCCCTACTGCGTACGCGCCAAGTCGCTGCTGAAGAAAAAAGGTGTCGATTTCACCGAGTACAATGTGCAGAAGGAGAGCGACAAGCGTATTGAGATGTTGGATCGCAGCAATGGCGCACGCACGATACCGCAGATTTTCATCAATGACCGACATGTCGGCGGTTGTGACGAACTCTATGCACTGGAAAAGAGAGGCGAGTTGGATAGCTGGCTGAACGCCTGAGAAGTCTCTGAGTTAATTATTCTGCAGTCGCAGCGCCAGACGGGCCCATGCAGCATAATCGAGCTGTTCGGGGCGCAATCCCGGATTGATATCAATAGCAGTGAACGCATCAGCATCCAGCACACCCCTGAAATTATTGAAAATGGTTTTGCGCCGATGAGCAAAGCCTTTACGCACCGTCTGCTGCAGGATGCTGTAATCGCAGGGCGGCGTCCGATGATGCGGCGTGAGCACCACCACGGCCGAGTGCACTTTGGGCGGCGGTGAAAATGCACCGGGTGGGAGCGTCAGCAACCGCTTTACATCATAGAAGTGACGCACCAGCACCGACAGCCCGCCATAGGTTTTGCTGCCTGGGCCTGCGCAGATGCGCTCGGCCACTTCACGCTGGTACATCAGCACCATGCCCCCGGATAACGGAATGCCGGCCAGCGTAGCTGTCAGCGGGCCGCTGAGATTGTAGGGCAGGTTGCCTGCTATCCACTGCGGCTGTTTGTCGGCAACAGTCGCCTCCAGCACCTTCATCACATCGCCGTGCACAACACTAAGCGTCGGATGGCTCCGGGCATGTTGCTGCCAGCGGGCGGCAAAGCGATCATCCATTTCAATCACGGTAAGATGAGAGGCCCGGGCCAGCAACACTTCGGTAATAGCTCCCGGCCCCGGACCGATTTCAATAATATCCGCGCCATCATCTATGGCGCCGGCAATACGACGGATCGCCTGCTGATCCATAAGAAAATGCTGGCCCAGCGCCTTCTTGGCGTGGTTCTGATTCGCTGATTGCGTATTCGTCTGATCGTTTGTCATATCGGCGACAAGCTAGCCTGCAGATTTTTTCAGAACAGGTAATTTATAAGAGATCAGCACTGAAAGCAGTCTGTCCGCACGACTTATATGCAGTCATATCCTTATTTTCAGCAGCCCACCGTGGATTGCCCCTTGCGTAAGTACAGTATTTTTCTAAACTTCGCGCCCATTTTGCAAATTTCGAGGAGGATAAGATCATGAGTTCAAACCGCTGCCTGATTGCAGGTAACTGGAAAATGAACGGAATCCTTGAAGAAGCCTTGGAATTTCTCAGCGAACTGGAGGCAAATCCGGCTCCCGAGCATGTCGAAGTTGCACTGATGCCACCATTCACTCTACTGCACTCACTGAGCAAGCCACTGGATGAAAAAGGCGTACGCCTGGGCGCACAGAATGTCTATTACGAACCAAAAGGCGCATTCACCGGCTCGACCTCACCCATGATGCTGCGTGATGCCGGCTGCCATTATGTTATTCTCGGCCATTCCGAGCGCCGTGATATTATGGGCGAAACCAACGCAGTCGTGCGCCACAAGATGGATGCAGCCTGGAGTGCGGGCCTTGAGCCGATCCTCTGCATTGGCGAGCACCTGGAAGAGCGCGAATCAGGCCGTACAAATGAAGTGTTGAAGTCGCAGCTGGCCATTCTGGCCGATGTGGATGCGGATGCAGCCCTGACTATCGCCTATGAGCCTGTCTGGGCTATCGGCACCGGCAGAACAGCGTCACCGGAACAGGTCACGGAAACTCATGCCTTTATTCACCAGGAGCTGCAACGACTGGGCCACGATTGTCGTGTACTCTACGGTGGCAGCGTAAATCCGGGCAATGCCGAGGCGCTGATGCGCTGCCCGGGCGTGGAAGGCGCATTGGTTGGTGGCGCCAGCCTGAAAGCCGATTCCTTCATGCAAATTGTCAAAGCCGCTGCCCTAGCAGCGGATTGAGGAGAACTGTAAATGACAACAATTTTGATCATCGTCCATGTACTGGTCGCACTGCTGCTGATCGGCACCGTGCTGGTTCAGCGCGGCCAGGGTGCGGATATGGGCGTTTCGTTTGGCGGCGGCGGTGCACAGACACTGTTCGGCAGCCGTGGCTCCGGCTCGTTTCTGGGCAAGCTGACCGGTGGCCTGGCAGCGGCCTTCATGCTGACCAGCCTGACACTGGCTTTCTTCTCGCAGCAGCAGACAGGTTCTGTTGTGGATCGCTCGCTTGCCGGTCAGGCAACTCCGATTCAACAGCCTGCAGGCACACCTCAGCAGGAAGGATTTGACCCGTCCAAATTAAAAAGCGATGCTCCGGCATCCGCACCGGCTGACAAGCTACCGTCAGCCGAATAATTTCCTCGC
>NZ_DS022294.1:620835-956303 GCF_000153765.1 Mariprofundus ferrooxydans PV-1
TTAGGCCTCTGCTCTTCCTCAAACAAACGGGAGTGACTTAATGTCACCTCCCCTTTCGCGTTAGGCCTCTGCTCTTCCTCAAACAAACGGGAGTGACTTAATGTCACCTCCCCTTTCGCGTTAGGCCTCTGCTCTTCCTCAAACAAACGGGAGTGACTTAATGTCACCTCCCCTTTCGCGTTAGGCCTCTGCTCTTCCTCAAACAAACGGGAGTGACTTAATGTCACGTCTCCCTTTCGCGTTAGGCCTCTGCTCTTCCTCAAACAAACCGTCGTGACTTAATGTCACCTCCCCTTTCGCGTTAGGCTTCTGCTCTTCCTCAAACAAACCGTCGTGACTTAATGCTACTCCCCCTTTCACGTTAGGTCTCCGTCTCTATCTATCTCATTCCTGCAGTCCTAAACATAACTGTTACCTGCCTGCGCTAATGTCCAAATGATTGTGACCTGAATCCAGCTTCATCGGCGTAGATCGCATGAAGAAAATGAACAGAAGGAGGGGGCAACCGCCCGGCTAACCTTGTTTATATTGAGGCTATTCTGTGTAGTGGCTATAATTATCAATCAGGGTTCACCCGTGGAGGTATAGATGCAAGGAGAGGCCGACAGGGTAGAGACTGGAGAATCCACACTCGACTCTCTGCATTTTTTCGAGGGCCTGGACCGGATAAACAGAGCCATCCAGGGAACTAGTGACCTGAATGAAATGATGCGCAATGTGCTCGAAGAGGTGCGTTCCATCTTCGATTGCGACCGCGCTTACCTCCTCTACCCATGCAATCCTGACTCAGATTCGTGGACAGTGCCGATGGAGTCTACCTCTCTGGAATATCCCGGTGCAGGCATCATGAATGTCGATACCCCCATGGACCCGGAAGTCGCGGAGAAAATGCGCCTTCTGCTGGCATGTGACGGAGCCTTAAAGTTCGGCCTCGGTCCTGAACACCCTCTTCCCTCCAATATTTCTCAACGATTCGGAATCAAATCCTTCATCGCAACCGCCCTGCATCCGAAAAGCGGTGACACATGGGAATTCGGCATTCATCAATGCTCCCACAGCCGTATCTGGACAGCCGGAGAGGAGCGACTGTTCTTGGAGATCGGCCGACGACTGACCGACGCTCTGACCAGTCTGCTGGTCAGGCATGAACTGCAAGAGAGCGAGGCCAAGTATCGCCGTTTTGTCGAGACCTCCAGTGAGGGAATCGTAGGCCTGAACAGCAATCACATAATTACGTTCATCAATGCACGGATGGTCGGAATGATTGGCTATAGCACTGATGAACTTATCGGACATCAACTCAGCGATTTCATATTTGAGGAAGATATCGCTGATCACGAGCGGCATATGACGCTGCGTCGCCAAGGGACTTCAGAGCAGTACGAACGCCGGTTACGCTGCAAAGATGGCAGCGAATTGTGGACACAGGTCTCGGCAAGCGTCATCAATGGTGATAGCGGAGAGTTTCAGGGCTCCTTTGCGATGCTCACCGATATCACCGAACGTAAACGCATAGAGCAGGATATTATCGCCCGCGAATGCGACTTCCGCACGCTGGTTGAGAACAGCTCTGATCCTATCCTGCGCTATGACCGCGACTGCCGGCGTACCTATGTCAATCCGGTGATTAATCAGATCAGCGGCAAGCCTATCGATTCACTGCTCGGCTACACACCTGAAGACACCCAGCTACTGAGTGACAGCGAAGCGAGAAACCTGACGACAGCCATCCGCCAGACGTTCGACAGTGATCAGGCATGCCATGTCGATTTCAATTTTATTGATCTGAATGACGAGATCCACGGCTACGATATGCTGTTAGTACCGGAACATGACGCCGATGGCCAGGTAATGACCGTGCTCGGTGTTGCCCACGACATTACCGAACGCAAACAGGCAGAGCGAAAAATTGCTGAATCCGAACAGAAGTTCCGCAGTCTGGCAGAAAGTTTGCCAGACAACATCATCCTCTATGATCGGCAAGGATTAGCCATATACATCAACCCATCTCTTGAAAAAATGCTAGGCGAAAATGCTGTAAAACTGATCGGAAAAAGCGTCCGTGAACGTCACCCAGACGGCAGTTATGAAGCCTACGCACAGGCCATTGACAATGCACTCACCAGCGGTGAGGACGATGAAATTGAATTTGTTGTCCCCAATCTGGGAACGGCGACGAATCCTGTTATTCATCAGATTCGCATTGTCGTCGAGCATGACGAACAGGGTGAAGTGACTGGTGTGCTTGCCATTGGCCGCGACATCAGCGAACAGAAAAAGGCCGAAAGAGAGTTAAATGAGAAGCAACGCCTGTTGCTGGAGGCACAACAGATTGCCCATGTTGGGAACTGGCACCACGATCTGGTAACCGACGAGATGTACTGGTCGGAGGAGTTTTTCAACATTCTCGGCATCCCTCCTCAAGAACCCTCTCTCGAATTGGGCCTCTCGTTTATCCATCCCGATGATAAGCAGAAGCTGTTCAACGATATTGAGCTACCTGTCAACAAGGATGGCGATTTTGAACAGGAGTTCCGCATCATCAGGCCGGATGGAGAGATTCGCTGGATTCATAGCCGCTGGGTACGCATCAACGGTGAGAATGGAAACGAGATCAAGCGTGTCGGTACGCATCAGGACATCACCGAACGCAAACAGGCGGAGCAGGAAATGGCGCTGCTTGAGACAGCTGTAAACCGATCCTCCGATGCCATCTATCTCATGGACGATCAGACCACACTCTTCCACTACGTCAACGATGCCGCCTGCCGTGCTCTGGGCTATAGCCGGGAGGAGCTTCAGACCATGAGCCCGCCTGATATCGATCCGGATATCACTGACCGTAAAAACAAGGAGCTGACAAAAGAGGTGGTAGAAGGTACCCCCATCGCCTTTGAGACCCACCATAAGACGAAAGATGGGCGAATATTCCCCGTCGAAATCCATGCCTCCTCCTTCGAATATGGCGACAAGACCTTCAGTCTCGCAGTAGCGCGCGACATCACCGAGCGCAAACAGGCCGAGGAGCAACTGCAGCAGGCCCAAAAAATGGAGGCACTCGGCACGCTTGTTGGCGGCATCGCTCACGACTTCAAACAATTCGGCTACATTAGCGCAAGCGCCTGCCGATAGATAGTAGGCTTGCCAATAAGGAGCTTATTATATGCAAAGAAAGCCTATTCCTATATCAGATTTTCCACGCCACAACAGTTGAAAGGTGACAGCTTACGCCGCCAACTTGAAGCAAGCCGTACCTATGCGGAAAAGCATGACCTAATTCTAGACGATAGCCTACGTGACATTGGAATGAGTGCGTATAAAGGAAAGAACGCTACTGAAGGGGCACTGAAGGACTTTATCAAACTGGTTGAAGATGGCCATGTCGACAAGGGTTCTATTTTGATTCTGGAGAGTTTGGATAGGTTATCCCGCCAGCAGGTTTTCACGGCCTTGGGGTTATTTTCCTCTCTCCTGTCAGCAGGTGTTGAAATCGTTACTTTGGCGGATGGACAGCATTACACTTCAGAAAGCATCAACGATGTGGGTCAACTTATGTTTAGTTTGATTTCTATGAGTCGCAGCCATGAAGAATCCGCCGTAAAATCCAAACGCATATCAGCGAGTTGGGAGAACAAGCGTAAACTAGCGGTGGAGTTCAAACGACCTATGACCAATCAATGTCCAAAATGGTTGCGTATATCAAAGGACAGAAGCTGTTTTAAAGTGATTGAAGCTCGTGCAAAGGTCATTAGATGTATCTTTGATCAGAGCATCGCAGGGACAGGACAACGGAAGATTGCAGCGGGATTGAATGAGCGTGGAGTTTCTACTTTTAATGGTGGTGATATGTGGCACTCGTCATACATTGCTAAGATCATCCGTAGTAAATCAGTTATAGGTGAATATCAGCCCAAGCAGAAAGGTGAGCCAATTGGTGAATCTATTCCTGGTTACTATCCGGCTATTGTAAGCGAGGGTATTTTTGATAAAGCACAGGCAGCCCGCGTCAGTAGAATAAATCCTTCATCAGCAGGTAGGAAGGGAGAAAAGTTTTCCAACTTATTTTCAGGTATGTGTAAATGTTTGGAGTGCCATTCGACCTTTCGTATGATCAAGAATGGTCGTTCTCATTTATTTCGCTGCAATAGTAACTATATGGGAAATGGTTGTAAGTGCGTCAAACGCTGGCGCCATCGTGATGTTGAAAATGCAGCATTGCTTGTAATAAGTGAGAAAATTGATTGGTTCAGTGCTTTAGGCGGCCATACAAGCAGCAAGCAAAAACTGGAATCTGAAGTAGCGATACTGAATGCAAAGCTATTGGATGTTGAAAAGCAGGTTAGTCGCTTTGCCGATCTTTTTAGCTTAGCTGAAGGTTCGATGATGACAGATGCTCGGAAAAGGTATGTGAAAGCCATGCAGAGCGCTGATGGGGTTCGCCATGATATTGAGGTAAAAGAGGCAGAGCTTCGCACCTTCACGCCAGTTCAGCATAACCTAGATAGGCTGAACCGTATTATCTTCGAACTTAGGTCAGAGACTGATGTGCACAAGCTGTATGAACTGCGTGCACAGATTAATGGGATGTTCCGTGATGTAGGGTTAAAGCTCTATTTCAATGAACATGGTGTATTTTATTACCTCAAGAAAACGAATCAAAAAGGTATTGTTTTGATTGATGAACATAAGGAAGTTCTTTCCATGGGGGCTGATCTTGAAATGCTCCAACGCTCTTTTTCTGGAATGAATGAATGTATTGAAGAGGTAAGAAATTTAGCCTGAAGTTCTTTGTGCACAAGGCGTGCACAAGAAATAGCTAAAGTGGGGATAAGTTCAGTCGATAGGCTGTAAAATACTATTGGAGGTGCTTATGCCAAAACCATCAACGAAATCATCAGGAATCAGAATGCCCACAGAGCTTTATAACTGGATAGATCAGTATGCTGCTAAAAAGAGAGTGTCTCGCAGTCAGTGCGTTTGCGACTTAGTTAAAAAAGCCAGAGGAAGTCTTTCCCGAAGAGTTGAAACTAAACAGCCATGGACGATCCATGCTGCCAAAGCAGGTGAATATGTTTCGGTTGGCATCATTCTGGTGGACATTCAATGTATGGCCGGTTTGCTGTAGCTAATATAAGTGTAGTTTCTCTATAAAAAGATAACTGGCATTTCAAGTGGAAGCTTACCCATTGCAAGAGTATTTAAGTTTAAATAGATAAGCTTGTCCTTAGAAATGGTAGTGAAAGCACATGATTTTGATGGAGTTGTTTTAGTTAGTCGACTTTTTTTTGTCATGTCAGATGCGTTGAAAACTAATGACAATAAAAAGTTGACTTTAGGCTCACAGGATTGAAGTGGTTTTTTTTATAATCTATCAGTCGATTTTTTGTTGTTATGACATATCATAAAAAAGTAGAATCCGCTTGTTCTTTCTACTTTTTTTTGCATATACAATAACAATCCAAAAAGTGACTCCTAGCTACGTTGTTTTACAGCTTAGAGTTCATACCGATGCGTGATTAGTATGAATCCTTAAATTGAGAATATGTTTTATTAAAAGAACGAGCCTTGATTATTGATATAAAGAACCAATTCCTAAAAGTCAAGTTAAAAATTTATGTAAATGATTGTAAAATAACGACATTTAGCTTGACAAAGCCGAAATATTTGATATATTAAATCACCACTTATGCATTTTTAACTTTGTGATAACTATGAATCTTTGAGGTGGTACTTCCCATGCAGATTAAAAACTAACCCTTTTTAGAATTACCTATGCCTACAATTTATTGATATTTTTTTACCGCTATTTCGCGGATGGATTGCTATTGCCCAATGGAGAGTTACTGATGCCTACAAAAGAAGAGTTAGACCAGATATTTGCATCACCTAAGAAGCGTGAAAGGAAATCAGAAGGTTTCGCAAAGCGAGGTTCATTTAAAAATTTAAACAGTACTGAGGATATTCACGAGCCTGCATATTCGATGTGTCTATTTGATAGGATGGAAGTACTGCAAAAGTTAAAAACAGTTGGACAGCAAAAAGATTCCCAAGAGATTCAAGCTTGTCTTAGAAAGATGCAAATAAATGGAGGACAATCGTTTCTTGCTCCCCTGCCAGCAGGTTATGAAGCATTGCTTGATAACTTGCTGAATATGTACCCTCATTTTCACAACGTTGTTAACTTTATTAAGCAGCGAATGCGGTTAAATGCGCTAAAAGAACACCCCGCCCTAGAGTTTGGAGCATCTATTCTTTTGGATGGTCCTGCAGGCTGTGGAAAGACTTCTTTTCTGATGAAATTGAGCAGAATCTTTGAAACGGAATTTGCTTCGATTTCATGTGCAGCAGCCACAAATAATTTTGATTTAACTGGCTTGTCAGCAGGCTGGGGAAATGGTCGTCCGGGTAAAATATATGATTTATTGATTAATTCTAGATGTCCTAATCCAGTGATACTTCTCGATGAAATTGATAAAACCAATAGCCAAGCTGAAAAACAGAATTTCACAGGAGCCTTATATGGACTACTAGAAAAAAATAACGCCAAATCATTCCAAGATGAGTTTATAGGAATAGCGATGGATGCGAGTAAGATTAATTGGTTTGCCACAAGTAATGATACTACCTGCTTAGATGAGCCTATTCGTGATCGGTTTGAGGTTATCTCGGTTAGTGCTCCAAGCGAACAGCATTTGGAACAAATTATTCCCCAGTTATTTCAATCTACTGTATTGGAAATTGGTCTTCAAAGTTCTTTTGCAATAGAGCTGAATGAGAGTGTGGTTAGAAAGGTGCTGTCATACCGCAATATTTCAATTCGTCGCATCCAGTCTGTTCTAAAATCTGGCTTAGCAAATGCGGCATGTCGTGTGAAAAGAGGAGAAAAAAAGGTGTCATTATTAGCATTAGATATTCCTGAATATCACTCGATTGAGACAAAACAAAAAATAGGATTTATTCACTGATGAAGATACATATCCTTTCTGACTTGCATCTTGAATGTGCTTCATTTGAGCCTGCTGTAACTTCTGCTGATCTGATAGTCCTAGCTGGAGACATTGGTGTTGGTGTGACTGGTATTAACTGGGCGAAAGAGTGTTTTCAAGTTCCTGTACTGTATGTACCAGGCAATCATGAGTTCCATGATCCATCGATGTTGATGGATGAGCATATAGCTTTGATGCAACAGGCATGTTCGGGATCAAATGTGATGCTTATGGATAACAAAACTACAGTAATCAATGGAGTACGGTTTATTGGGTCTACTCTATGGACTGACTTGCAAAAATTTAAATCGATACTGTTTTGTGATGCTGACAGAATTATATCGGAGTATGAGATCAACCAACATGCTGGAGGTTTGAAGCATTTTGATTGGGTGTATGCACAAACACTGTTTGAAAGAAACAAGCTGTGGCTTCAATCTGAATTGGCGCGATCATTTAATGGAAAAACAGTTGTGGCAACTCATCATGCACCTTCGAGGAAAAGCATAGCTCCTCAATATAAGGGGAATGATTGGAATCCATGCTTTGCATCTGATCTAGAGTCATTAATTCTTGATGTGGACTTGTGGATTCATGGCCATACGCACAGTAGCTTGGATTATGTATTAAATGGCGCTCGCGTGGTCTGTAATCCTCGGGGATACCCTAACCCTTTAGGTGGGTGGGAGAATGGATTTTTTACCCCGTCGATGGTGGTAGAGATATGAAAGCATTCAACTTTCATGCCCTGATGGCTGTTTCAGGGTCATGCTTCCTATATGGATAGTGATAGTGATTGACCTTGGATATGTCGATAGTCGAATGCTTCCAAACATGATGATTTCAACTGTGTGGGATTTGAGCCTTCAGAATGATGTGGTTGAACCGATAAATAATGAGTTAACAAGATATTGAGGGATTAGGGCATGAATAACAAAAAACTACTGATACTGGATATTGATGAAACATTAATCCATGGCTCCCAGCATCGTTTGGATACTGAACCTGATGCTATATCGGATTGGTGTTATCTTTATAAGCGGCCACATGTTGATTCGTTTATGAAGTTTTGCCGTGAGCATTATAAGGTAGCTATTTGGACTACTGCATCGCCTGAGCATGCCAAGTTGGCTTTGGGGGCGATATGCAGCCCTGACTATCCCTTTGAGTTCATATGGACGGGCAATCGTTGCACTCAAGTTGTTGACTCAATCGGCATGTGTGATTTTGGTGGTGGTTATCATTGGGTTAAAAACTTAAAGAAGGTTAAGCGCATTGGTTTCCGTCTGGAACAAACAATCATGGTTGATGATACGCCATCGATGCTTGAGAAGAACTACGGAAACCTGATCCAAATTGAAAAATTCTTAGGTGCTCAGGATGACCATGAACTTCAGCGGTTAATGCCATATTTGCTTCAATTAAAGGATGCGGACAATATTCGAAAAATTGAAAAGCGATGTTGGCGATAGAATTTCATATATATAGTACTGATGACTGTATTGAGGCATATGGTTCAGTTCGATATATTGAATGCCATGATACTAAAATAAAAGAGGTTGAAAATATGAATCCATGTTTGGAAGATGTATTATATGAATTATTTGAAAGATTGCCACATATTGATAATGATCAAAGAATGGATCTTTATACTGAGTTAGAAAATAGTGATCAAAATATTGATACTTTTTTGCGTATTACTGTTCGAATAAAAAAAGACCTTCAGGATTTTCAAAAGTCTCTTGATGCTGACAAGATAAGAGAGGCACTTGAAAATGATGAAGACTTAATTGATATTGAACTTGATAACACTGCAGGAGAGTTAATTGAAGCGATTGATAAAACCTATGAAATTCTTGGAGAGTCATGGAAAGATATTCCTGTTGATATTTTTGAGGAATGTATAAGTTTAGATTGATGTTTAAGTGTAAAAATATGAGTCGACTTTTTTTTGTCATGTCAGATACGTTGAAAGCTATGACAATAAAAAGTTGACTCCCTATACACCCTCTGAATATAGGCATATTGTGAGATCAAATTAATTAGTCGATTTTTTGTTGTTATGACATATCACAAAAAAGTAGAATTCGTTTGTCCTTTCTACTTTTTTTTGATATACAATAACAATCCAAAAGTTGACTCCTAAACGCCCCTGCTTATTAACTGACTGAACCTGTGGATGATAATGCGAGGGTAGACTTTGGCATATCGATATTTGGATGTTTCTGCTGTAGTAACTTCAAAGACTGGTGCGTACTACGTAAATTATCTGAAATTTGGGAGAGCCTGTTCTTCATTGTGTGAAGTTCATCCTTCCTTTGTTGACTCTTTGTTTGTTCAAACTCAAGCATAGAGGCTGCTTTATCAATTAATTTTGGATGGGCATATGCCGTGTCTAGCAGTTTATTATATTGATGTTGGGTTTCTCTGAGTGCACGGTCGGCTTGCTTCATATACTGAGTTTCAGTACTCCTGAATCCATGATTCCACCAGCAGGATAATTTTGCCCTGATATTTGACAATTTTATCGGAGCATTCTTGATTAGAATGTAGGCATCATAGCGTTTTTTTGCTTTTGCATGTTCTATGCTCGCGTGGTTCATGGCAAGGTGATAAACGCTGCCTGACTTGGTGTTGGAAAGGTATGCTTGAATAGCTTGCTGCAATGTTTGAATCATAGGTTTGGCAGAATTCAATTGATTAAGTTCTTTGCGAATAATCTGTTTGTCACCAATCAATTTTTCATAATGATGAAGCAATGTATCACGTTGAACCTTTGCCATATCAGATAGAAGATATTGGTTTTTCTGAATAACTTTTTCCCATCGCTGGTAGCGTTCATTCTTGATGATATCTGGTTTAATATCTTCCTTGGACTCATCAGCCTGTTTTTTTGTTCTTCTGTGTAGGTTCCAGGATTCTGCGCCGACCTTAGGCTGTGGAATCAGATCAATACCTTGATCTGCATAACTTCTACAATCAATGCGTGCAGGTACATCAAAATCAGCCAAGGTCTGGTTACACAGAACTTCCCATAATTGACGAATTTCCAGTAGCTTATCACTGGATTTAGCAGGTTGTATTCCACGACCTCGTGTTTTTGCCTGCCATGAACGATCTTTGCGGCACCCTCCACTTTCTGGTCTCTTGTTATTTACGCGTTTGAAATAATGTTTTTGATCGCGCTCATGACCATCATCAATACGCTCAGAGAATTGAAGGTGCACATGAGGATTCATAGCACCATCACTGGCTTTCGTATTGTGAATGGCAAAGCTGAATGCATGGTTATTTCCGCATGCTTCTTCAGCAAGCTGTTTTGCCAAATCTATTTGCTGAGCAAGCGGCAGCTCCCTTGGCAATGACACTTCCAATTCTCGATAGACAGTGCCATTGGCACGCTCAAATTCATCCGATGCCTGCCAGAACAAGACTGGCTTGTCGGCAGCCCATTTGGGCATGTTTCCATGCTCAATATGAACTACGCCTCGCTTATGTGCATACTTTTCAATTGCACAAATATAAGTGAAGTGACGGGCAGCATTACCCTTCTCTCCGATCTTCAATGTTAAATGATACGTTGCCATCAGGGCGCACCTATTCCTTATAAAATTGAAATAGGTAACGTAAAAAACAGAACTCAAATAAATTAAATATGCATGGGATTTTAAGGGCTTGCCCTTAACGCGCCGTTTCTCGCTAGAGAAACGCCTAAGCGCGCTCTTTAGGCCAGAGGGGCCTGTTGCGTAAATCTATTTATCGGGAGATAATTAGAAAACTTGAGAAATTAAAATTCTCTTGCCCCCCCCCTGCAAGTTTCATACCATATCGGGTGAGGAGATAGGAGGGCTATGTTGAAAAAACGGACACTAGAATTTCCCGTAGCCGTAGCCGTAGCCGTAGCCGTAGCCGTAGCCGTAGCCCTTTCTCAACTTAAAAGCCATCTGAACGAAGAAGCAATAACCAACCTTACCACTGTCAACAATAGTATTCAAATCTCATTACATCGGCAAATTCGAGAAATATCCCTATCATCCCAACAAATCCTGAAGAATGAGTTGGTATATCAAAATATATACAAGTTGCTTCAGAAACCAGACATATCCAAAGGTGAACGATTCAATTTAAGAGAATTACTTGCTAAACATATATTCCCTCAAGGGTATAAAGGATTTTATTTGATTGGCAAGAACCACAAGATTCTTATTTCGATGAAGGAGCATGATACTCACAAACCCCCACCTTCTGTCGTGTTGAACGCAATTGAACGATTAAACCAAGGAGAGCCTTTTATTGTAACACATGCTTTTGTGTTTGATGGAAAAACCTCAATGTGGGGAATCGCAAGCGTAATGAACGATACGGGAAAAGTGTTCGGTTATTTTGCGCTTTCTCTAGGTGCTGATTTTCGTTTCTCATCAACAACTTTAACATCAGGTATCAGTTACGAAACAGGAGAAACCTATCTTGTCGATGAGAATGGCCTGATGCTTTCAGAGTCACGATTCAAGGAACATCTGGTGATGACTGGGTTGCTCGCTGAAGGTGAGCCGAGCACAAAACATCTGAGAGTAGCCGACCCAGGTGTTAACCTGCTTGAAGCAAATAATGAAGTGGAGTTACCAAAAGATAAGTGGCCATTAACATTCGGGGTTCAACAAGCCCTGACAACCCACCGCATGGGGTGGAGCACCACTGGTTATAGAGACTATCGCGGCGTACCCGTAATTGGTGTGTGGCGCTGGGATGTTCCATTACAGGCGGCAATTATTACTGAAATCGATGAGGATGAAGCGCTAGATAAGTATGTATATGTGCGCAATGTCATGCTGGCTTTGTTGTTGGTTGTCGTAATAGGAAGCGTAGTTGCTGTGATGGCGTATAGTCGCCTGCGAGTCCGCTCTGAACGGGAAGCCAACTATCACCGGAATTTATTGCTTGAATCCACAGCAGGAGCGATTTACGGCATCGATATGGAGGGACGCTGTACATTTGTTAACCGGGAGTTTCTTAGCTTGCTTGGATATGAGGAGCAGGAAGTTCTTGGCCAAACAATCCACAGCCTGATTCACCACTCTTACCCTGATGGTCGTCCCTATCCAGTAGAAGAGTGCAATATTTATAAGGCGCATCAAAACCAAAGCAGAATCCACAGAGACGATGAATCTTTCTGGACGAAAGACGGTGAAGAAATCAAGGTGGAATACTGGGCCCAACCATTGCTCGAAGATGGTAAGGCTGTAGGAAGTGTTGTTACTTTTGTCGATATCACTGAGAAAAGAATGCTTGAGTGTGAGAAGGAGCAATTAGAAAAACAGGTTCATCACTCACAGCGACTTGAAAGCCTAGGAATCCTAGCCGGTGGAATTGCACATGATTTCAATAACATTCTCGCAGCAATTCTTGGAAATGCGTCTTTGATATCATCATATGTTATGAAAGACCCTCTTCGCGCAAAAGAGAGGGCTGATAGAATTGTTCAATCTGCAGAAACAGCCGGTGTACTATGCAAACAAATGTTGGCTTATTCAGGCAAGGGGCAATTTATATTGAAATCAATTTCACTGTCCCCTCTGGTGGAGGAAATGACTCACCTGCTGGAAGTGTCTATTGATAAGTCAGTTGTTATTAAATATTACTTGGCTGACAGGCTGCCCAAGGTCATGGTTGATGAGGCACAAATACAGCAAGTTGTAATGAACCTCGTAACCAATGCCAATGAGGCAATTGAAGGTAAAAGCGGCGTTATTTCAATCACAACTGGAGTTATGTATGCTGATGAGCAATATCTTTCAGATTGCCATGCTGGAGAGCACACATCAGCAGGAAGATTTGTCTATGTTGAAGTAAGTGATAACGGCTGCGGCATGGATAAGGAAACAGTGCAAAAAATCTTCGACCCCTTCTTTACAACAAAAGTGACTGGCCGGGGACTTGGAATGAGCGCGACTTTGGGAATCGTGCGCGGCCACCATGGGGCTTTAAAAGTGTACTCCGAGAAGGGGCGAGGCACGACCTTTAAGTTATTGCTGCCAATTAGCAAAGAAGAGCACATTCATACCGACACAGCCACCAAGCAAAGCAATATTTTACCTCCAAGGTTTTTGGAAAAAGCTGTGTTAGTCGTTGATGATGAAGAAACAGTTCGTGAAATGGCCTGCATGATGCTGGAAGAACTAGGATTTAAAACCATCCCTGCATCTGATGGTGAGGAGGCGCTATCCTTGTATCGACGCCATCAAGGTGACATATGCCTTGTCTTAACAGACTTAACCATGCCTCACATGGATGGTAGGGACTTATTTATTCGACTGAAGCAACTAAATTCGGATTGTCACATTATTCTAAGCAGTGGCTATAACTCTCAGGAAGCGATTCAGCAGTTTTCGGGTAAGGGGCTGGCAGGATTTATCCAAAAGCCTTATACAGAGGACACTCTAAGGCAGGAAATCATTAAGGTGCTTGGAGAAGAAAGTGATAATGCCTAAGTCTATATACCTCACGCTCATAGCTATTTGTTTTTCCTGTATGTTATTGCAGCAGGCTCAGGCAGAAGTCATCACAATAGCTGGTTCATCAACCATTCAGAAATTCATCAAGCTGGCTGCGAATGTTTACTCATCTCGCCACCCAGATATCCAATTCATTATTGGCAGTGGCGGTTCTACTGCGGGTTTCGCAAAAGTAATCGATGGGCGTATTCAAATAGGAATGATGAGTCGGGAATTAACTGACGATGAAAAAAAGAAACTTGGTTCAATCCAGCATCTTGTGGTGGGTTTGGACGCAGTCGTTCCGGTTGTTTCACGGGAAGTATTTCAAGCAGGAATCAAACTAGTCGATTTACCTACGCTTGCTCGGATATATCAAGGGAAGATAGTAAGCTGGAACCAATTAGGGGGGGCAAATCGAAAAATTTTAGTTGCTGACAAAGAGGTGCACAGGGGAACTCGCTTTGTCTTTGCCATGGCCGTGTTTGGCGACCCGAAAGCACGAGCAACTAAGAGAGCAATTATTCTTGGCGATAATCAGGAAGTGCTCAATTTGGTGTCATCGAGCGACCAGGCAATCGGTTATGTCAGCTTCGCTTATGCCAGCGGAGATGTGAAGGCTCTTTCCTTGAAAGTTGACGATAAAGTCATTTCTCCTACACTCAGTAACATCAGGAATGGTTCTTTTCCTATGGCACGGAAACTTTATCTATTAGTTCCCAAGAATGTCCCCGGTTACGTTGCTGATTTCGTCCGGTTTGTTCAATCTGAAGAAGCCATGGCTCTTGTGAAGAAGGCGGGTTACATCCCTGTAAATTGATACTTCCCCTTTGTGAAGTCGAATCTCTAAGAGATTGACCAATGTAGCCTAACATGAACAACAAGCTGGCAGCCATCACCGGCAACCTCTATCTGGCCCGGAGCGGTATCGACTCTCGCTCCGAGACAGCAGCACGCCTGCAATCGGTGGAGACATTGAGCTTCGAAGCAGCCAGCATGGTACAGCAACTGCTTACCTTCGCTCGCAAAGGCAAGGTCGAGCAGAAGCCTCTGGCACTAGTCCCTTTCATCAAGGAGACGGCCAAACTCGACAGCGTCGCCATTCCGGAAAACATACAATTTTCCATGAGCTACTGCGAAAATTCCCTGCTGATAACAGGCGATATAACCCAGCTGCAACAGCTCTTCCTTAACCTGCTGACCAATGCGCGCGATGCACTGGAGGGAGTGGATCAGGCCCGCATCGACCTGTCGCTGCAATACTACGAACCCGACAGCGACTTTATCGAACGCCATCCGGAAGCAGAAAATAAGGATGCCTTTGCCTGTATGCGACTATCCGATAACGGCCATGGCATCGCGCCTGAGCACATGGAACAGGTGTTTAATCCGTTTTTTACCACCAAGGAGGTGGGAAAAGGCACGGGGCTGGGACTTGCAATGGCATACGGCATAGTGACATCACATCACGGGGTCATTGAGGTTGAGAGTACACCCGAACAGGGTAGCTGCTTCTCAATTTACCTGCCTCTTCAAAGCAATGCAAATACAGTGCTACCGATAGAACAACAGCAGGAGGTCATCAACGGAGATGGCGAAACTATTCTGCTTGCCGATGATGATGAGAATGTACTGCAGACCTTCGCTAAGGTACTGACATCGATTAATTACCGTGTGCTGACCGCTCGTGATGGCCGCGCAGCGCTCGAAAGCTACAGGCAACACAGGGGTGAAATAGATCTGGTCATACTTGATATCATTATGCCCAAATTAACAGGCCCGGATGTGGCCCGGCAGATCAGGGAGATAGCTCCTGGTGCAAAACTGCTTTTTGCGACCGGTTACGATAAAGAGTCGGATCATCATGGCATGACAGGCAATATCGAGGTTCTGGATAAACCATATGATCTGGCAAAGGTCAGCAAAAGCATTCGGCGCATACTGGAGCGGGAATCGACCCGAAAGGCCGATCGCCGCTAACGCTGCTGCCAGCACGATGACAAACCGGTAATTTCCGACCAGAATCGGATAACAGGAGCAGATTGATGAGCCATACGATTTTGGGACCAGACAGGCGGCCCCGCTGTAGCTGGTGCAATGCTGCACCGGAGTTTTTCGACTATCACGATCGTGAGTGGGGCTTCCCGGTCGCAGATGACCGGCGACTCTTCGAAAAGCTCTGCCTGGAGTCGTTCCAGTCCGGCTTGAGCTGGCGCACAATACTTGCCAAGCGCGAGCATTTCCGCGCCGCCTTCTGCGGCTTCGATTTCGAGCAGGTTGCACGCTTTACTGAAAGCGACGTGGCGCGCCTACTGGGCGATGCCGGCATCGTCCGCCATCGCGGCAAGATCGAGGCGACGATCAACAATGCGCAGAGGGCTTGTGAAATGGTTGAACGGGAAGGCTCCATCGCCTCCTTCGTCTGGCGCTATGAAGCAAGACACCCGGCAGAGCCGCAAACTGCCTCGACCTCGCCGGAATCGGTCGCCATGTCCAAAGAGCTGAAAAAACGCGGCTGGAAGTTCGTCGGCCCGACCACCGCCTTCGCCTTCATGCAGGCCATGGGGTTGGTCAATGATCATGTCGAAGGCTGCGTAATCAGAGATGAAGTGGGGCGCGCCCGCAAGGCGTTCAAACGCCCCTGCTGATCGCAAACAACTAGCGGCTAGTGATTCAGGTTAGCTGGGGCATGGACATCCTGCCGCGGTAGTGAAACACTCGCCAGCTTACGGAAACCCAGAGGATGGAGGGGGCAAGTGTCCGAAGATAATTCCGGCAGGAATAAACAAGAGCAATCATCTAAACAGGCGGATGGCGATCAGGCAGCTTACCTCGACTCGCTCATTGCCCAGTTTAAGGATGACGTCGATGAGGATTTTGCAAACGATGCGGATGGGCCACAGCCATCAGCCGGCAGCGAGCCCGAACTGATCGAACCTCCCATATCCGAGCCGGATGAATCACCATCGCAGGCCACATTGCCTGCAGTGACCGAAAAAACCGACACAACAACAGACCCCACCATCGTTCTGCTGGCTGGCTTTATTCTCGCAATCGTGCTCAGCATGGTTCTCTGGCTGGCTCTCAATGGTGACGATGATGACAAGCATGCCGCCACCGATATCGGGCAACCAGTTTCACAGACAGCACCCGCACAAACTACAGTGCAACCGGTTACGCCTGCCGTCATGGATCAGCAAACGGCACCGGAAAACGACACAACGCAACCCGTCGAGGCGGATCAGGTTGATGAGCATGCAGTCGCACCGGAGCAGAGCGCGGAACCTGCTGCTACTTCTGATCAGGTCGAGGAACCTGCTACCGCACCGGAGCAGAGCGAAGAGCCTGCTGCTACTTCTGATCAGGTCGAGGAACCTGCTACCGCACCGGAGCAGAGCGCGGAACCTGCTACTACTTCGGATCAGGTCGAGGAACCTGCAGCCACTCCGGATCATAGCGAGAAACCTGCAACTGCGCCGGAACAGAACGAAGAGCCTGCTACCGCACCGGATCAGGTCGAAGAGCCTGCTGCCGCGCCGGAGCAGAATGAGCCGTCAGCACCCACGATAGAGCAGAAACAATCACACACCCCGACGCAGGCAGCGTCGCCCCCTTCCACCATGCTGCACCTGTATATCGACCCGGTCTCGCGCAAGGTAATTGCGCCCAAGCCGGCCCATACCCGCATCTCCTGGGCTGTCAATTTAACATCGATTTCCAATCTCGCTATTGCCGAAAAAATAGAGCGAAGCCTCGATAACAGAGGCATTAAAACCGAACTGGTCTGGGTCACGATTGGCAACAAGTCGTTTTATCGCATACGCATCCCCGGCTTCGCCAGCAAACGGGCAGCCATACAGGCACTCCGGACATATAAAAAAGAGCGGGAGTTCAGTGATGCCTGGATAGAGAACTACCACCCGCTACCCCGCACATCGGAGTAAGCCCGCAGTGTGCGACAACACTTATGCCTTCGCGATCCATGGGCTGATCAACAACGTACAAGGTGTCGTATCGCGGATATATTGAGCGAATCAATACGGAAAAGAGAGAAACTTATCAGCTAGCCCTGCTGATATTCTGTAAGCGCTGTCCGAATATCTGTTGATGGCACATCCCTATGCAAAAAGGTGCGCAGCTTGGCATCTGAGAGAAGCAGCTCCTCGTTCCATAGGTAACGCATCTCAATCAGGCCACTACAAAGGGTCGAGAATGGCGATGCGAGCCTGATCGCCCACCATGGGAAGGGTTTGATGCGTACCCTCTTTCCATATACATCTTCCATCGCTTCCGCTATATCACGAATGCTTAGGCGCATTCCCTGAAAGTGGAACAGATTGAACGCCTCCAGTTCATCGACTCGTTGCAGTAGCCTGATGACCACTCTGGCAGCATCCGGGACGTAAGCCCAAGTTCGGCGCAATGTTTCAGCGCAGGGAGACGCGAGGGTGATTCCCCTTCTACCCTCCCTGATCAAGACAGGCAGCCATGAAGTTCCTGAATCTTTAGCGATGAAGTCACCCATTCGCAGAATAATGACCTTTGCTCCGTGCAGGGCTGCAGTTTGAAGGCGTTGTTCCATCGCCCTGCGTATCTCCCCCTTCTCCGTGCGCGGCCGCTGCACGGCCTGCTCGTCGAACTCCGGTCCGTCAGCCGGGTCCAGGGCATAGACATTGCCGGGAAAAACAATAGTGAGGCATTTTCTTTCGGCCATATCGGCAACCGGCTCAAGGCATGCTATCGCTTTTTCGCTCCAGTCGTAGTTGGGCGGATTCACCCCGTAGATAATAGTATCGACCTCTTCGCATGCATGAGCCAACGTTGATCTATCCAGCACATCACCCTGTATAACATGTACCCCTTCAAGGGCCGCGGGTAGTCTGGAAGGGTGACGCATCAGGGCTGAAACCTGAACACCGGCTGCTTTCAGGGCGATTCCCACCTCTCTGCCGAAGGTGCCGTTGATGCCGATAATCAGTACATGATCCATGTTACGCTCCTTGTCCGATCCGGACATCGCCACTATGGTTATCCGTATTATGATATGGAATAGATATATATTGATGGTGGCCATACATATATGAATAGCATTCCCTGGGAGCTGATCCGTTCCTTTCTTGCTGTTGCCGATGCGGGAAGCCTGTCGGCAGCGGCAAGATCGCTCGAGCTTTCGCAGCCGACGCTGAGCCGCAATATCCAGACGCTGGAGAGTCATACCCGTCTAAATCTGTTCAAACGCACATCGCAAGGCCTGAACCTCACCGAGGAGGGCACGGCGCTGGTTGAAGCGGCACAACAAATGAACAACTCTGCCGAAACCTTTGCACGCCAGGTTTCCGGACTCTCCACCGAATTGAACGGAGAAATTCGTATCAGCGCCAACGAGATTGTCGGCATCTATCTGCTGCCTGCCGTTATCGCCGCATTCCGCAAGCAGCACCCGGCCGTACATATTGAGATCGTGATCAGCAATCGCGCCAGTAACCTGAACAAGCGCGAGGCTGATATTGCACTGCGAATGTTTCACCCCAAGCAACCCGACCTGGTCGCCCGACGACTGCCGGATATGCCGCTCGGCTTTTATGCCCATAAAAGCTATCTCGATCAACACGGCACACCTGAAAGTTTCAATGAACTCAGGGAACACGCGCTTATCGGCTTTGACCAGAATCGTGATTTTATTGATGGTGCCCGCGCCATGGGATTTACCTTCTCTAACAATGATTTTGAGTTACGAACAGACAGCCTGATGCTGCAAATCCAGTTGGCATTGCAGGGCTGCGGAATCGTTGGCACTCATGTAGGAGTTGCCAGACAGTGGCCGGAAATGAAACGGATCCTTGAATGGGCCCCCATACCACCACTGGAATTCTGGGTTGTCTGCCACGCCGACACGCAGTACAACGCCCGCATTCGCGCCTTCAAAAGGCATCTGATTGCATGGTTCGCAGACGATCCCTATCGCGGGCTGAATTTCTCCTGAACCGGCAATCCAGTTCAGCGAGGTGGAGGCGCGGTCCGACAAATGAGGCCTGATACATATTACTGTCAGAAATGGACCCAAGAATGCATGATACATGCACACATGGATGCCCCCCGCAAGCACCGGGCCCATTCGAACTGCCGGAGGAGTAAGGCATGGCTACATCACAAAACACCATTGATTTTCTGCTCGATCAGCTGGCCGAATTGCATTCCGCCTCAGCAAAAAAAGATGTTCGGCGAGTATTGCCTCTATCTGGACGGGAAGCCCGTGGGGCTGGTCTGCGATGACCTGCTGTTTCTCAAGCCTACCAAAGGTGGGCGAGCACTACTCTCAGATATCGTAGAAGCTTCGCCCTATCCGAAGGCACGCCCACATCTGCAAATCGATCCCGATGCGTGGGAAGATAGCGATTGGTTGTGTGAACTGATTGTGGCAACAGCGAAAGGGCTGCCGATACCAAAGCCGAAGAAAGCAAAGCAGCCACCCACGGCCTGATCCGAAAGGCATGCGAGGCCCGTCGCAAGATCTTGATCCACTACCGCGATATAAAAGAGCAGCAGACCACGCGCACCCTATGGCCACTCGGCATGGTCGGCTGAAGCGATCACTGGACACTGTGAGCCTGGTGCGGGCTGCGCGATGAATACCGCAACTTCCGCTTTGATCGCATCCGGAACATCGAGCTATTGTATGAGCATCACCCTCCGCATCCCGGATGCAATCTGGAGTACTATCTGACCGAGTGATCGGCATTGGTGATAAGCAGAAGCCGGCATGACCCGCCGGCTTCTGCTGCTACAAGCTACTTCAACGGCAGGTAAATATCGGTGATCAGCTCATGTTCCTCCACTTCCGTGAGCAGGTTCAGGTAGTGGAAAAAGAGGTGAGCATCACGCAACGCCTCCCCACTCTCCGGCAACCAGTCCCGGTAGAGATAATAAACCTTCTCGCCAAGCCCCTCGTGTGGACCGTGATGACGAATCACGGCGCAACGGCCGCCCGGAATCACCCCGCTCTTCACACCTTGCGGGTTTGCGGGCACATCCGAAGAAACCTCACCACAGATATCGAAACGGAACTGCTCCGCCTCCACCGTAGCCGGATCATCATAGACCAGACCCAGCGTGCGACTCGTTTTTACCGGTGATAACCCGCTCTGTTTGCGCCATTCGATAAATCGCATCACCGAATCGTTGACCCGCTCCGGCGCTCCGCGGTGCTCCAGCACCGCCACCCTGGTTTCTGCAAAATCGACTGTATTTACTTCCATTTTCTCGCTCCTTTGCCTTGGCGGCGGTTGGAACCGCTCGTTCCACGGCTGCCATAACGGCTTTTTTCTGAACCCGGAGGGCGATTGTCCGAACGATTGCTTAAAGGCACGCGAAAAGGATTCCGGGTTCTCGAAACCGGCATCCAGCGCAATATCGATGATCCGCTCCTCCTTACAGAACACCAGCCGGTACGAAGCCCGCCTGAGTCGCATCATGCGGATATAGGCGAAGACGCTGATACCGGCATATAGCGAAAACTGTCGATGGAAGTGGAACTTCGAAAAGTTGGCTACCCGGCTCAACTGTTCAACATCGAGCGGATCAGCCAGATGATGGTCGATATAGTCGAACACCTTTTCAAACCTTTTCGCATATGCCCTTGTCGTTATCTCATTCACTGACACTCTCCTCACAGCCGCAATCCTGCCGCGTACCGTAATGCCAATCCTGACCGATCTTGCTCATTCGCCTGACAGGCACTTTTTTCCAGTTCCAGCAAAATTTGCCACACCGGGTTTGATATCCCGATCATAAAAAAACCTGTAACGCCTTGCTTATCAAGGAAAATCTTAGAACAATCGAACACATGCTCAATCGGCTCAAAATATGCTTTATATTCAATTCTTCATATCCCTGACGATTCAAAGGAGAGGCCAATGATTGGAGCAATCAACGCAACCACCCCCCACTATTTCACCCCTGCTTCTGCAAAAACCGATGAAAAAATAACAGCTCCTGCCAGGGCCGATGATTCAGTTACCCTTTCCCAGACATCGCAAACAACCTCGGGGTTACTTTCCAACCTATCGGGACTCAGCCTCGACCCAAATTGGCATATGGCAAATGCCAAGTCGGATTTACAGGCACTCATGACAAAGCTCGGCATTCCCGCCTCAACGAAAGTCGACATTCAATCGAACAATGACGGCACATTCGTCGTCACCTCAGACGATCCGAAAGCTGCCGAGATCGAACGTATGCTCAACGATGGTAGTGCCCGGGCGCTACGCAACGACCTGATCGGTATGGAGAATGCCCTGAAGATCCAGCAAATCGCTCATGCAGTAACCAAAGCCCAGCAACAGGCCGATGCCAATCCGGCCATGACCGATGCGATTTACGCCCGTCTGCCGGCCATTGCCGCACAGATTACAGCACAGAGCTTTTCTCTGAGCTTCGCTAACCAGAAGCTGGATTACACACTGGCCTGAGCGGCCACTATTCCGCAGTAGCGCAGCAGATAACCTCGGCAATCTCGACCGAATAGCTTTTGTACCACCTCTCGCGACCCTGCTGCTGTGCCACGCGATGTTCAGTATCAGCCTTCCATGCCCGCATGGTTTCGAGGTCGGGCCAGTGGGAGATTGAAACCTCCACACCATTTTCCATTGTAGAATCAAAACCGGTGCAGCCGTAGACCTGTATGGCGCGTTCGCGCATGCGTGCGGCGGTCACGCCATATTCGGCATCCATTTGAGCAACCTTGGCCTTGAAGATGACAACGTACCCCTTTGACTCCTGCTCCAGGCGATTGGAGCCAGGGCCGGCCTCAAATCGGGGCAGACCGTCGCCGATCATTTCCCACGGGGCTTTGGAGCCGGTAAAAATATGGAATGCCGGTTTCTGCGCCGGCACATCATCAAGAATACCAAGTCGCACATTGCACTTGCCAGAATCCAGCTTGCGCGAAAACAGGCTGGAGCCGCAGTTGCGGCAGAAAGCGAGTTCGGTGCTTTCCGATTTGCGGTAAACCGAAATAAACGCCTCACCAGCAACAATACGCATCGCCGCACCATCGAGCCCGCCGGCCGTAGCGCAGGCTGCACCCGAAAATTTACGACACTCCGAGCAGTGGCAACTGCCGATATATTCGAAGTGGTCCGGCAGCTCGATGTTCACCTTGCCGCACAGACATGACCCTTTCAGCCGCTTAACGCCTCACCTCCACTCTTATCCATGTTTACAGTAGTGAAATAGTGTCAGCTGCCGGCTGTGTCGGCAAACAGCCTCGCCCGCGACACCCGGCCAAGCCTATGTCGGCATTATTGCCTCAGCATGGCCGTCCCGGATGAGCCGGAGAGGATAGGTTGTCGTATTGAATGGAAGCGATCAGGCCGCAAGATTTGCTGCAGCAAACTCCCAGTTGACCAGTTTCCAGAAGGCCTCGATATAGGCCGGCCGGGCATTGCGATAATCGATGTAATAGGCGTGTTCCCATACATCGCAGGTAAGCAGCGGTATGAGACCGTCCGTCATCGGGTTGCCTGCATTGGCGGTGTTGACGATAGCTAACGCGCCGTCTTTCTGTTTCACCAGCCAGGTCCAGCCGGAACCGAAGTTGCCGGCAGCAGAGGTAGAAAACTGCTGCTTGAATGCAGCAAAGGAGCCGAAAGCCGCTTCGATGGCCGCCAGCAACTCAGCAGCCGGTTCGCCGCCGCCATCCGGCGACAGACAGCGCCAGTAAAAGCTGTGATTCCATACCTGTGCTGCATTATTAAACAGTGGGCCGTCGGCCTGGAGAATAATATCTTCCAATCGCGAACCCTTTTCGAATTCGGTGCCGACAACCAGATTATTCAGGTTGGTGACGTAGGCATTGTGGTGCTTGCCGTAGTGGTAATCCAACGTCTCCTGCGAGATCAGTGGCGCCAGTGCATCACGGGCATAGGGAAGTGGGGGTAATTCAAATGGCATGACAGACTCCTGTTCCGGATGATATCTTCTTAACGCTTTAGTATAGACATAGTTTCAGCCTCATGCACAACCCCTCTCATAACCGCAGGGTAAAAAGTAACTCACCGCGTCAGCCCCACAATCCAGTATGTGCGGTAAACTTGAACAATCACCTGCTTTAATACCACATGCATCGCCCCCCTTAAAGGGACTTGCCATGATTCAGCGCAAGGATCGTCCGGAGGCCGGAAACCTCCGTTTTTTTTGCCCCGTTCCAGCCGAGATAAATATATGTTGTTCCATTTTCATGACAGCTCATTAGCATCCCCCGGCACGTATCATGAAGTTTTTTTCGTGGACACGCTGATTGATGTGTCAGCCATACTGATATGTGATACTTTGCAACCTATTTCCAATATGCACCCTTAGCTCAGCTGGATAGAGCATCGGCCTCCGAAGATAACGGTCATAGTGGGCATTTAAGAGGTGTGACCACGAAGAGATGAGGCCCGCAAATGGTTTCATGCCTGCAGGGTCGAAGGTCAAAAAAAGGCGTGACCAGAATGTGACCACATCGTGACCAGCCTGTTTCATTTGCTTAAAAATAACAGTAGATTACGCGTGGTCACGAAAACTGCACTCTTAGCTCAGCTGGATAGAGCATCGGCCTCCGAAGCCGAAGGCCAGTGGTTCGAATCCACTAGAGTGCACCACTTTCCCAAATAAAATCAAGCACTTAAACAATGCACGCAAGCCCAGCTTGGTCACATGATCTTGGTCACCATTTGGTCACGGACTCGCAGATATGTGACCAAATTCAACGCCAATTTACATCGTACAATTGGCACCATCATTGATCAATGCACTATTGCTAATCAATCCAAGCATATCGCGAAGGGCTGTCTTTAGGGCCTTCTCGTATTACTCCATCAGATGATGCAGTAAATGGCCCGCTTTCCGTAATTCAAAGCAGTAGGATGTGCTTCAACATTTAGTTAGGGATACTCTGAAAAACTCATCGCTTATGGTAGCCTGAGGCCGCGGAGGTTTTCCATGGATCAGATGAGCTTTGCTGAAGCGGAATATGAGAACAAGTGAGCTGGTTCCCATCCTTTGGACAGGTTCCTGTAGTTTAGTAATGTGCAAGAAGAGGTTAGACAACAGTATCTAATGTATTTAGCTGGAGTTAAAATTTTGCGATGTTGAAGCAACTAAAGATTTGAGCAAAATCAATCAAGCGGGACATCATGGCTCTATACTTGGCAGCAAAGGATGCGCGGGTGCCTTGGTATGCAAAAGCCTTGGCGGCATTTATCGCCACTTATGCGCTAAGTCCAATTGACCTCATTCCTGATTTCATTCCTGTGATTGGATATCTCGATGATTTAATAATCCTTCCGTTAGGGATTGCATTGGTGATTCGGATGATTCCTGAAAATGTCATGGAAGATTTGCGGAAACAAGCAGAGGAAGCATTAATCGAACGTCCCGAAGTATTCTTGGTGCAGTTTTTGTTATATGCGTTTGGTTAGTATGCGTTGCTTTGGTTGGGTAGATGATTTGGAAAGAATAAGCTCACTGATGTATTGGAATGTGGTGAGTTGCTTTGCCACCCTCACCTGCGGTTTTCATTTATAAACTTAGTGACCGAGTTTTGCCGACTATTGCCTGTGGCGTGATCGGCAAGGTGCGGCCAAAATAGCCACTCAGGATTCAATATTCTGCCCCAGAATTACGCGGAATTGCCAAACAATCAATGCCACCAAAAATGCACAATCAGAACAATTCTTGTTGACTCGAAATGCATGGCTTACTACCTTGACGCCATGCGAATGCTGGCGTGGATAGCTGTTTTTTCTCTGCAACTGGGCATGTTTGTCTGCGGAGCAGGCATTGATGTGTGCCAGGCAGCGGATGCTCCTGCGCATATGACATCGTCACAGACAGATCATAACCATGACAGTAGTCCTATTGACCAGACATGTGCAGCCCATGCCGCGCATGTGTTTCTGGGGCAGGCGATCAATAACCAGGGCACATATGATGTGCCGCTTAAACTGGTCAATATTCCGACCTCGCTCAATCTCCCCGAGATTGCACACTTCATAGACCAACCTCCCAAGTTACTGCACAGCTGAATCCTGAGTGAAGCATCCGGGGGGCGCATCTGCGCGCTCGTCCGATGCCTTGTGCCCAGTGTTTCAGCATCCCCGTTTTGCAATACATATCACAGGGGGAAACTGTGCGTACAACGTTCATCATCTCAGGCATGCTGGCATGCCTGTACCCATGGGCAGCCATGGCAACCACGCTCCAACAGGCTATGGATATAGCTAGCGGCAAACACCCGCAACTGCGCATGGCCGAGCAAGCGCTTGAGGCAGCACGCGCTGATCTGACCGAGCAAAGCGCCTATGCCTATAATCCACAGCTGTCACTGGAGCCACAACGCCGCAAACGCAATGGCGGCGGCACCAGCAATGATTATTACATCACCCTGTCGCAAGGCGTTGAGTTGGGCGGCAAACAGGGTTACCGGCAACAAAGTGCACAGGCAAATGTCGATGCCGTGGGTCAGCGCGCGAAAGCAACGTACCTGCGTTTGCAAACCGAAGCAGCCCGTGCATTTGTCGACCTGTATTATGCCCAAAAAACCTTACTATTGCGTCAGCAGCAGCGGGATGTGCTGCATCAGGTCAGTCAGGCAGTCAAACAACAACTTGTCGTCGGGGAATCCAGCCAACTGGATGCGAACCTGGCCAGTTCAGCCTATACCGCAGCCCTGAATGCAGCGGTTGTGGCGCAACAGGCGCTGACGCAAGCCCGCATGACTTATGCATCCGCTCTGGGGCAGGCGCAGTCGTCATCAGAGCTTGTGTTGCCACAGCTTGCTACCGACTGGCAGGCGCCACCTGATGCATACGAGGTGGCGTTAGCATCCCGTCCGGATCTGGCATCGATGCGAGCGCAACGGGTCGTCTCGAATGCACAGGCCGAACTGGCCGGAGCCCAGCAAATTCCGGATATCACTATCAGCGCCATGTCCGGACGGGAGGCCGGCGACCAATTAGTCAAGTTGGGTGTCAGCGTACCCTTCCCTGTATTTAACAATCACAAAGGAGCATATCGGGCAGCTCTGGCGCGGGCAGATCAGGTCAAAACAGGGCTGGCATGGGCAGAGCAGCAACTACGAATGTCCGTCAAGGCCGCATTGACAAACCATCATGAAGCCATGCAGGCGCTGGCCGGCATGACGAATGCCGATGAAGCAGCGAGAAGCACGCTGACGCTGGCTCGTCAGGCCTACGATGCCGGGGAGCTGGATCTGGAAGAACTGGTCGTACATATCCGTCAAAGCCTGGACGCCCGCTTGACCGTGGTGGAAATCATGCAACAGGCATGGCTGGCCCGCATCGGGCTCGCCGAAGTGCTCGGTCACCCGGAATATATCCTACAAGGAAGCAAATAATGAAGACACCGATGAACTTTATATTAACACTTGCACTGCTACTCTGTCCTGCAACTGCAACGACGGCGGAACAAGGCGATCAGGGTGAGGCTCAAACACAGACTTCCAGCGTCACGTTAAGCCCGCAACAAATGCGACAGATCGGGTTGAAAGTAGAAATAGCTGCGCTAAAGCCCCTGCCGAAAACCATTCAGGCTCCGGGTACCGTGCGCTTTAATGGCTATCATCTGGCCGATGTTACCAGCCTGGTTGATGCCGTTGTCAGTCAGCGCCATGTGCGTCTGGGAGATCAGGTAAGCAAGGGGAAGAAGCTTGTGACATTGACCAGCTCTGCTCTGGCGCAGGCAGAGGCTGTGTTTCTGCAAGCTCAGGCCGAGCATCGGAAAAGCAGGCAGGAATGGATACGTATCAAGGCACTGGCCAAACAAAAAATCGTATCGCAATCGCGTCTGCAGCAGGTGGAAACGACCTTCCAGTCGGCACAGGTATCACTGGCCGCCTCCCGGGCCTCACTGGCCTCCTATGGTTTACGCCAACAGGATATTGCGGCATTGCAAAAACAGACGGACTACGGCGCACTGACGCTGCATGCTCCTATCGCCGGCACCGTCATTCAGGATGACTTTCGTATCGGCCAGCAGGTAGCCGCCGGCACATTATTGATGACAGTTGTGGATGAAACAACGGTATGGGTGGAAGCCAAAGTACCTGAATCACAACTGTTCGATATTCGTGCGGGGCAAGCGGCCATCATCCGCAGCAAAACCCATGCAGATATCTTTTATGGCAAGGTAGCCAATATACATCACCAACTGGACCCGATAACCCGCACCGGGGGGGTACGTCTGGAAGTGAAAAACCCCGACGACAGCTTGCAGCCGGGCATGTTTGTGCAGGTGGAAATTAACGCTGGCAGCGGAAAAAAAATGCTGCTGTTGCCGGTAGAGGCCGTTCAACGACTGGGGGGTAAACTGGTTGTCTTTATTGAAAAAGGATCCGGACGTTTTGAACGCAGGGAGGTCCGTGTCGGCAAGGCCAATATGGGGCTTATGCCTGTTATCGAGGGTGTAAAGACAGGGGAATCCGTGGTCGTCAAGGGTGCTTTTGTTCTTGCTTCAGAGCTGGCCAAGTCCAGCTTTGAAGCAGATTGAGGCTACCAATATGTTTTCAAAATTAATTGATGCGGCTGTCAATAATCGCCTGCTGGTTCTGTTGCTACTACTGGGCTCGATGGCTTATGCGCTGTTCATCGTGCCCAAGTTGAATCTGGATGCCTTTCCCGATGTCACCAATGTGCAGGTGACGATTAATACTGAAGCCCAGGGGATGGCCTCGGAAGAGGTGGAGCAACTGATCACCTACCCGATTGAGGCAGTCATGTATGCACTGCCGGATGTGGAGGAGGTACGTTCGATCTCCAAGACAGGGCTTTCCGCAATTACCGTGGTGTTCAAGGAAGGGACGGACATCTATTTTGCCCGCCAACTGGTATTTCAAAAGCTGCAGGATGCGCGTCAAAACGTCCCGGCATGGGCCGGTACGCCCAAAATCGGGCCTAATACCTCCGGTCTCGGGCAGGTATTCCAGTATATTATCAAGTCCGATCCGGCAGCAGAGTTCGATGCACTGACACTCAGGGCGCTGAACGACTGGGTGGTGAAGCTGATGCTGATGCCGGTTGAGGGCGTAACCGATATTCTCTCCTATGGCGGCGAGGTGCGCCAATATCAGGTACAACTCAATCCGGAACAACTGCTTTCCTATAAACTGCATCCAAATGACGTAGCCAAAGCCATTGAAGCCAATAATCGTAATGCCGGAGGCTGGTATCTGCCCCAGGGTGACGAGCAACTGGTGATTCGCGGCGTCGGCTGGATTCCCAGTGGGGAAGATGGCTTAAAAGCGATTGCAGCTATCCCGGTCAAAACAGTGAACGGCGTATCGGTCCGTGTGCGCGATGTCGCAAGTGTGGCGTTTGGCGGCGAGATTCGTCAGGGCGCGGTCACGATGACCGAGCGTGCAGACGACGGGGGTGTCAAATCACTCGGCGAGGTTGTTGTCGGCATCGTGCTCAAACGCTTTGGTGCCAATACTAAACATACCATTGATGACGTAAAAGCGCGGCTGAAAATAGTACAGAAGGCGCTACCCAGGGGCGTGACCATTCAGCCGTTTTACGATCAGTCCGAGCTGATTAACAAGGCCGTGTGGACGGTGGAAAAAGCACTGCTGGAAGCATTTGTACTGATCATTATCGTGCTGTTTCTGTTTCTGATGAATCTGCGGGCAGCCACACTGGTGCTGCTATCGGTGCCGATCTCGGTTCTGGCGGCGCTGGCTGTGATGCAATATTACGGCATATCGGCCAATTTGATGAGCTTGGGCGGACTGGCCATTGCCATCGGTATGATGGTGGATGGCTCCGTGGTCATGGTCGAGAATATCTTCAAACACCTGGAGAAAACGCCGGCAGGAGATCACGGCATTGCGCTGCGTATCACCGAGGCGGCAAAAGAGGTGGCGCGCCCGGTGCTGTTTGCCGTGCTCATCATCCTGCTGGTATTCACTCCGCTGTTTTCTCTCGAAGGCGTGGAGGGGAAGATGTTTACGCCGATGGCGCTGTCTATCTGCTTTGCCATGTTCGCATCCCTGCTGGCGGCGGTCTTTGTAATGCCTGTGCTGGCAACCTATGTGTTTACCAAAGGCGTGGTGCACAGGGAAAGTCCTGTGCTGGCGCCGATTGCCCGCGCCTATCACTGGTTACTGGATAAAGCCCTGAATGCGCGCAAGACCGTGGTGGGCGGGGCGGCACTGGCATTTGTGCTGACCCTTTGCATCGTGCCGTTTCTCGGCACTGAGTTTGTACCGGAACTGGAAGAAGGAACGCTAACCATTCGCGTAACGCTGGCGCCATCTTCTTCCCTTGAGTATGCCAAGGGCGTGGGCCAAGAGCTTGAGCAGACACTGATGCAAAACTTCCCTGAAATCACCTACGTCTCAGCCCGAACAGGGCGTGCGGAAATCGGTGGCGACCCCGAACCGGTCTCCAATGTGGAAATATTCGTTGGACTGAAGCCGGCCTCTGAATGGACCAGCGCGAGCAACCGGATGCAACTGCAAAAGCTGATGTACGAAAAGATGCAAGTGATGCCGGGCATCCTGATCTCGTTCACTCAGCCGATTGCCATGCGGGTGGATGAACTGATATCGGGCGTCAAGGCGGCGCTGGCGATTAAATTGTTCGGCCCGGATCTGAAGATTCTGGCGGAAAAGGGCAAAGAGATCGAAACCTTGACCAGAAGTGTTGAAGGCACGCGTGATGTGGCGATGGAACAGATCGAGGGCGAGGCGCAACTGGTGATCCGCCCTGATCGCGCCAAACTCGATCGTTACGGCATCCCGGTGGATGATGTGATGACACTGGTTGCTGATGCCATTGGCGGAGTATCTGCCGGACAAGTGATTCAGGGTAATGAGCGCTATAATATCTATGTACGGCTGGCCAAGACGTATCGCGACAACAGCGAGGTGATCGGGAATCTGATTCTGCAAGCGCCGGATGGCGCATGGGTTCGGCTTCAGGATGTGGCCTCGATTGGCGTGGAACAGGGGCCGCCGATGATCAGGCGCGATGACGTGCAGCGGCGCGTCGTGATCCAGAGCAATGTGGAAGGTCGCGATATGGGCTCTCTGGTGGCCGAACTGGATAAGCGTATTCAAAACGAGATCAAACTGCCGCCGGGTTATACCGTGGTGTTTGGTGGTCAATTTGAGAACCAGCAACGGGCACAGGCCAGATTGATGATTGTGGTGCCGTTATCGTTGCTGATGATCTTCCTGCTGCTTTATTTCATGTTCCATTCGTTGGGTCAGGCGACGCTAATCATGCTCAATGTACCGATGGCGCTGATTGGCGGGATTCTGGCGCTGTTTATCTCGGGCCAATATCTCTCCGTGCCATCCAGCATCGGCTTTATCGCCCTGTTCGGCCTGGCCGTGCTCAATGGCGTTGTGCTAGTCGATGCGATCAACCGGCACCTGGATGAGCATGATCTGAATGACGCTGTTCGTCATGGCGCAGAGAGCCGTTTGAGGCCTGTATTGATGACCGCCATGATTGCGGCACTTGGCCTGATTCCCTTGCTTCTGGCGACAGGTATCGGTTCGGAAATTCAGAAGCCACTGGCAACTGTGGTTGTGGGCGGCCTTGTTTCTTCCACCCTGCTGACGCTGTTTGTTTTACCGTGCCTGTATGAACGATTTAGCCGGAGAAAACTCAATGAATGAACGATCAAGTCTCCGTATTCAAGGTATGGATTGCCCTGACTGTGCCGCCAGGATCGAAAAAGCGGTGGTGCGGTTACCGGGAGTGGCCAATGTACGCGTGAATTTCATCGGTGAAACGCTGAGTGCAGAGGTAAACTCTGAGGAATCAATGCAACGCATGCGCAAGGCAATATGTTCACTCGGCTACAGTGTTGAGGAGGATGGGGAAAAACGGGTGACCTCCGTGCTTCAGGTTAAGGGTATGGATTGCTCCGAAGAGAAAGTGCTGGTTGAAAAAGTGTTGACGGGGATACCCGGACTGGAGCGCTTTGATGTCAATCTGATGAGCCAGCGCCTGCGTGTCATCCATGATCCGAATATTTTACCTCTCTCCGGGATTATCAGGGTGTTGGAAAATGCAGGTCTTTCGGCCGCCCCCTTTGGGGCAGCGCAGCCGACTGAAGGCCGCTGGAGCCGTTACGGCCGCGAAATTTCCACCGGCACGGCCGGCATACTTACGGGCGTGGGCCTCCTGTTGCACTTCATGGATGCTGGAAATGTCTGGGAAATCACGGCGTACAGTCTCGCTATCGCCAGCGGCGGCTGGTTCATCGCCCGCAAGGGTCTGGCCGCCGCCCGTCACCGTTCTCTGGATATGAATTTCCTGATGATGGTGGCAGTCATCGGGGCTATGGGCATTGGCGCCTGGGATGAGGGCGCCATGGTGGTATTCCTGTTTGCTCTGGCTCAAATGCTGGAAGGTCGCGCAATGGATCGGGCCAGAAGCGCCGTGCGTACGTTGATGGATTTAGCGCCACCAACGGCCCGGTTAATACGGGAGGGCAAAGAGCTAAGCGTATCGGTCGATGAAATAAAGGAGGGCGATGTTTTCCGCCTGCGTCCGGGTGAAAAAGTACCTTTGGACGGTGAAATCATCGACGGCAGCTCCGCCGTGAATCAGGCGCCCATCACCGGCGAGTCGGTGCCTGTGGACAAGGAATCGGGCGACATTGTCTATGCCGGTTCCATCAACAGTCAGGGTAGTCTTGATGTGCGAGTCACCCACAAGGCGAGCGATACCACCCTCGCCCATATCATCCACCTGATTGAGGAGGCGCAGGCGGCGCGCGCACCATCTCAAAGCTTCATCGATCGCTTCGCGCGCATTTACACCCCGGCAGTGCTGGTTCTGGCGGTACTGATCGCCGTGCTCCCGGCTTTATTGATGGGACAGAGCTTTGGCGAGTGGTTTTACCGGGCACTGGTGCTGCTGGTCATTGCCTGCCCCTGCGCGCTGGTTATTTCCACGCCGGTGGCTATTGTTTCCGGATTGGCGCGCGGCGCGCGCGATGGCATCCTGATCAAAGGCGGTGCGCATCTGGAGAATGCCGGGCATATCAAGGCGCTTGCTCTGGACAAGACCGGAACGCTCACTGAAGGGCTGCCCCGTGTACAGGATATTGAACCGCTTAACGAGACACCCAAGGATGAATTGATCCGCATCGCAGCCAGTCTGGAGGCGCGCTCAGAACATCCTCTGGCTCAAGCTATCCGCGATTATGCAAGCGCTTGCGGTATCGAATCCGAACAGGTCAGCGAATTTAAGGCTCTGACCGGGCTCGGCGTTCAGGGGCGGGTGCAAGGGCAAGACTTTCTGCTGGGTAACCACCGCTTATTCGAGGAGCGCGGGTTGTGCACGCCCGAGGTGGAGGCCGTACTGAAGCGGCATGAAGCGGCAGGCAAAACCGTGATGATTCTGGGTAACAGCAAACACGTTATGGGACTCATTGCCGTTGCTGACAACCTGAGGCCCGAAGCACGAGCCACAATCGAGGCGTTGCGAAGCCTGGGGATCCGGCAGATCACCATGCTTACCGGGGATAACCGGCGCACCGCTCAGACTATTGCCCGCGACCTGGGCCTTGACGACATTCAGGCAGAGCTGATGCCGGTCGATAAGGTCGCGGCAGTGAAGAAACTCGTCGAGCAACATCACAAGGTTGGCATGGTGGGTGACGGCGTCAATGATGCCCCGGCCATGGCCGCAGCCACGACGGGGATTGCCATGGGGGCGGCGGGCAGCGATGCGGCACTGGAAACCGCTGATGTGATCCTCATGAGCGATGACCTGACCAAGCTGCCTCTTGCCATACGTCTGTCGCGCGCCACCCTGGCAATCATTCGCCAGAACATCTTTCTTTCTCTGCTGATTAAAGCTGTGTTTCTAGCGCTCGCCCTGACGGGTCATGCTACGCTATGGATGGCCGTATTTGCAGATATGGGCGCCAGCCTTATCGTTATTGCCAACGGCCTGCGCCTGCTGCGAATCAAGCATGCAGCCGTTGATATCCGATGATTTGCTACGGAAAGCCAACGTCGACTGGCCACCGTTATCGTAGATGGACTGGTATCTTCCACCCTGCCGACCCTGTTTGTTTTACCCCGACTATATCCGTTTTCAGCCATCAAAAAAAACTTAAGGAAGAGTGAAGAAGCTTTATCTTGTTGTCTGTACATTGATGTTCGGTTTATCGCCGCTTGCAGGGTGGCACCATGCAAAAATCCAGAAGTTTGCCTGATGCCGACAAAGATAAGTGTTGAACGCTATATCGGGGCACACCTGTACCGGAGTGGCCGACAGATACACCACCATCCGGAGTGGCATCGAAGCGCTGAGGGTGGTTAGCCCTTCTTCCATATTATCCAGCCTGCCCAAGTAAGGCAAACGAGCCAAATTAAAACAACAAACACCGCTCCAATAATACTTCGGGGTCGTTCAGTTAACATTTCATCACCACGTTTGCGCAAGTCATTCATAACGCCTGCTGGAATCATTCGAATCACCAACATGATTCCTAACGGAACAATTATCAGGTCATCGAGATACCCGATCACAGGAATAAAATCAGGAATTAAATCAATTGGACTTAGCGCATAAGCTGCAACGAATGCAGCTAATGCTTTTGCATACCACGGCACCCGCGAGTCCCGCGCTGCTAGGTAAAGCGCCATGATGTCGCGCTCGATTGATTTTGCCCAATTTTTTAGTTGTTTCAACATCATAAAAATTTTAACTCCAGTCACCTTCCCTGGCTCATCGAGCCCTTGGTTTGGTGATCAAATGGTTGCTTCTACCCATGTACCAGCATATAGGTAGCAATGGCAACTAACGATATGGACACAAACCGTTGAAACTTATCGCGCGATAAGCGCTCTACAATTCGCTTCGCTGTCCACGTTCCAATAATCATCGCAGCACTCATTAGTCCAGCAAGAAACCAGAAAGATTTGTCCAAGACAACGAAATGTTGATAAACAAGCATCTTTGTACTATGCATCGCAATCGCTGTCATCGCTTCGCTGGCAATGTACGAAACTGGTGGTAATCCGAGCGAAAGAAAAATAGCTGCGGCAAGCGGGCCTGCACTGCCAACCAGTCCGGACAGGAATCCGGCTATGCTTCCGCCAATAATCAATAATAAAGGACTGCCCGTGAGGTTTAATAAATTGAAATATTTTAATGCAACGAATATCAAGATGACTGCTCCAATGATGCGTGCAGCCGATTCATTCGGAAGCTCTACGAATGATAGTGCCCCCAAAACACTGAACGGAATAGCTGTCACCAAAAACAGTCCGACCGGTTTCCAGTGAATTTGATTGAAGCCAAAGCCAGCCCTTGAGAGGTTGCCTACAAGTTGAGCAATGGTTAATAATGGAACTGCCTGAGCCGCCCCTACTTTTATTACCAGTAGAGGCATAAGTAATAGAGCGCCGCCAAAACCTGCCGCACCTGAAATTGCAGCGGCGACAAATGCCCCTATAAAGAGAACAAAAGAATCTAACAACTGTCCATCCTTTTTAGCTAGAAATGTAGTATATGAAGTGACTTGTCAGGCATATCTTGGGCCGAACATGATAATTGCCAGATCAAGTAAACAAACACCAACGCATGAACAAGGTTTCGATTCGGTATATAACAGTCAAACCAAGGCGCGTAAACCTTGGTAGCCGATGTATAAACCGACAAGCAGAATCAAGCCCCCGGAAAAATACGGTGCTTTGCGGGCGAATTCACCGAATCCACTCCAACGACTGGATACCTGTTTGACGCTCAGGGCTGCAAGCAAGCCGGATGTCACCAGAGTGAGCGCCAGGCCGACGCTGAAACTCAAAACCAGCGTTGCGCCGAGCGCGATCTGCTTTAATTGCAAGCACAGCAGCAGCACGGTGATGGAGGCCGGACAGGGAATGAGTCCGCCCGTGAGGCCGAACATCACGATCTGCCCGGTTGTTACTTCCCGATTGGCAAAGCGGTGGCGGATGTCGTTGGCATGAGCCAGTTCGTGCGGATCCTGGTAGCCAGGCGCTATCACATCCAGCCCTTCATAATCCTTGATAGCGTGGTGATGGTGGTCGTGCTCGACGAATTCAACATCATAATCGTGGCCATGGTGATCATGCCCTAAGCGCAGGCGGGCAATAAACTCATGCGGCTCGGGGATCTCCTGAGCCGACTCCATGAAGCCATCCTGCTGAACGAAGGCAAACGATTGGAAGCTGCCGTCCGCTCGCTCTGTCTCAATGGTCACCTGATCGGCTGTCCATATCTGGTCGCCCTTCTCGGGATATAACCGGAAGCGCGGCGGAACGCCATCTTCGAACACTGTCAGGCGCACGATGCCATGGCCGGTGTCGATCAGCCTGGGTTCATCATGATGGTCGTGGTTATGTTCGTGTTCGTGATCATCTTCAGCGAACTGCTGCTGCCATGTTCGCCATATCATCCATGCAGCAACGCCAACGATTAGCACGGCGGAAGCGACTTGCAGGTAAGGCTCGCTGGTTTCCGCATTCCATTGTTGTCCGAAATACATGCCGCCAAGTGCGATGATCCACACTACGGATGTATGAGAAATTGTGGCAGACAAACCCAGCAGGATTGCCTGTGTCCGCGTACCGCGTATCGCAACGATGAATGCGGCCATCATGGTCTTGGAATGCCCCGGCTCCAGACCATGCAGGGCACCCAGCAGGATTGCGCTGGGGATAAACAACCAGGCATTGCCTGCCCCCTGCTGTAACAGCGTGGCAAAATCAGTCATGCGATGTCCTCACAGGTATTTGGTAATGGCTTTGAACTCTTGTATGGTGTTATCCGCACTCTGCGTGCCTTCTCGCACTGCATGCTCAAGGCAATGGTCGATGTGATCATGCACCAGGGTTTTCTTGGCCTTATTGATGGCACTTTCGACAGCTTGCAATTGTTGAGCAATATCCAGACAGCCACGCCCATCCTCAATCATGGCAATAACACCTTTAAGGTGGCCCTCGGCCCGTTTGAGCCGTTTGATGATTTCGGGGTGAGATGTATGTGTTGTCATGTCTATATCCTCGGCTTCATCCTATACTGGGGGATAGGTTAATAAGCGCATCAACAACCGTCAATTGGCGGTTTCGACAGAAACAATTGTTCAAGCACTAATGACAATCAGGTATTGTGTGACGATTACACTGGTAGCAGACTGTCGCAGCGTGGGTTCCCAGTTTAGGGTATGCAGAAGTGTTTATTACAGCTTGAAAATGCGGTCATTAATGCATTCATCCGAACACGTCAAAATCGGATATGTACATTTAGTAGAGGGATATATGACTTCGCCGAATCAACATTGGAACAAGATATTCTCCACCAAGACCGACCCCGAACTCGGTTGGTATGAAAGCGATGCCTCGCAGACGGTAAAATTTCTCGACCTGATTCCGCAGCGCGAAATCTCTGCGGTTTTCCTCGCCGGTGCAGGAACATCCATGCTTGTCGATGAACTTCTGGACAGGGAGCATAAGCTCATACTGAATGATATTAGCGACGAAGCCCTGAATAAGCTGCGAAATAGAATAGGAGTGCATGACAGATTGACATGGCTTCACCATGACATCTCCAAGCCTCTGCCTGATAACACTCCTCAGTCCGACATCTGGATTGATCGAGCCGTTCTTCACTTCCTGCTCGAAGAAGCAGACATTCAGGGGTATTTCTCCAACTTACATTCAGCGATACGCCCTGGAGGATACGCATTGCTGGCAGAGTTCTCGACCACGGGTGCGCCTAAGTGCGCAGGTCTCGAACTGCATCGCTACTCCGTCGAAGAAATGTCAGAACGCATGGGCGCAGGATTTGAACTCGTCAAACATGAAGCCTACACATTCATCAACCCGTTTGGAGACCAACGCCCTTATATCTACGCGCTTTACAAAAAAACATTGCTCGACAAGTTACCCCACTCAGAACATCGGACCGATTAAGTCAGCTTAGCAGTTCAACTGCTTGTCGAAAAACATCACACTTCCACATAATCCAACACTAGCAATTTATTGACAGGTAATGGGGATGCCTACGTATAGTTCGTATCTCATAGAAAGCATTGGGGGAACACATGAATAAAACAAATTTGATTAATCACGTGGCTTCATCAGCAGGCCTTAGCAAATCAGCAGCAGGCGATGCTGTTGAAGCGGCCATTGGCGGCATTATCAATGTGCTGAGCGATGGCGGAACAGTTAGCCTTGTAGGGTTTGGTAGATTTTCTGTGATTGCTCGTGCCGCACGTACAGCACGTAACCCACGCACTGGTGAAACCATTGAAGTAGCTGCATCTAATGCACCAATATTCAAGCCTAGCAAAGCACTGAAAGACGCAGTTAAGCAAGGGCGGGTACGCACGCAAGGATTTTCAGTTTTGTAACAAATCAGGGACATCGACATACATGAATGTAAACTTGGCAACACTCAGGACATGTTCTGTTCCAGCGCCTGCTGGTCCAACTTCAGGGGGAAGAGATAAAAAATTCAGGATATTGAATACTGGATACATAATGCTTACCTGATACATCGAACGCAATTGTGATAAAGTGCCGGCCCGGTTCGTGACTGAGATTATACTGAGTCATATACCAGTCTCCCATCCGCATCATGGGTAAGCGTGGTTCATAACTACCATCGGGGTGTTTTACGTCGGAATAAACCGTCAGGTTCGTGAGCGGTTTGCTGTCCTGAAGGATGCTTACCATCAGGTGATAATTTTTACGGCTATACCCCAGTCCTTCCGGTGCCGGCATGATATGAAAAATGATTTCGTAGCCATCGCGGATACCTTTGCGTGCGGCAAAGAAATCCTTCTTGTGATCCATATGCAGTGTTGTCGCGCTCGATGGCTGAGCTGTTTTCACCGATTCTTCGGTCAGCACGGCACAACCTGTTAGTAATACAGCCGCGCTTAACAGCATAGCATAGATCATTGATCGAATGCCCATGAAAACAATCTCCTTTTTTTAAGACCTATGCACTCTACGGCCATCACAGCAAACAACGCAATAAGTGAGCCTAGCAAGAGAGCAACTGCCGGGCCAAACAGCCACAGCACACTTTCTTCAGCAGCCTGTGGCCCCAACTCCACGGTGCGAAAGCCCATCAGAATCCAGGCAGGTGGATACATCAATGCACCCAGACCGAAGGTCCAACCGAATACTTTTTGCCAACATGATTTCAGAGCCGTAGAGGCCACCAGTATGAGCATGACGATGGCCATGATACCCACCCCCATGAAGTGAATATGACCGCGCAGCAGCCGCTGCATCGCATCCATGGCCAGACTACCGGAATGGCTGTGCTGATGAGCATCAGACGCATGCGATAATTCGTTGTGACTATCCGATGTGGCAGAGTGGGCATGTGGGCTCGCACTTTCCGCATGAGTGTGATCCATATCCAGCTCCTGCATGTGGTGCTGCACTTCAACTGTTTTGATGCTGGCTTCCTGTGCTTCAAAAGCGCCATGCAGCTGCTCATGATGGGTGGCAATGTAAGCCGCCCATAACGTGCCCATAATCAGCGCCAGCACAGCCATGCCCAGACCATGATGCACATGCTGCATGGATTCTCTTAAACCATTCATTCCCATCCCCTTGAATGTTAATAATAGGGGAGGACATAAAGCCCTCCCCCTTCTTGTTCTATAGTGCCAAATCAATACCGGCGATGATTGTATTCAGGGTGCTTTGCTGTCTGACAATGGTTGATCCTGCCATCATATTCATCCCCATCGAGGTCACCAGGTTTTTGCTGTTCGTATAGGTTAGAAATCCTTGTACGTTCTGGGCCACCTGATACAAACCATATACAGTGAAATTCTGGGTTGCTTTTGGCGTGACCGAAGTCAGCGCATTGGCCTGCAACTCGGCCCGGCTATAGTCCCACTTGGCGCCGAGCATTATTCCGTCTTTAACCAGCCACTCACTGGCAACAGTAAAGCCGCGCACATCTAACTTCTGGCCAGTTGCCGCACTTGTATTGCTACCGAATGTGAATGCGCCATACAGCTGCATTGGCTCGCCATAGTTAATCGCAAAGTCCATGCCATAACGGGTAACATCTGTGAACTGCATGGAATTCGCACTGGCCAGACCTGTAACAGGATCCAACGTGCCCATAGCCATATACATCGCAGCGTCTCCGCCCATGGTATCACTTACCCAATTCTTCGCCTTGTAGCCATAGACGCCGATGATGTGGTTATCCATGATCTCCTGTGCGACACGCCCGTAATAAGCGGATCCCCGCTTACCTGCCACTTTAGCATTAATGGCGTTGCCCAGAGCATCGGTAGTACCGTTTTTACCATAGGTGAAGGCCGAAAAATTATACAATGTACCTACGCCGGAATCGCCATTGGTTGTGCCGTGAATACTGATGCCTTCACCCATCATCAACATGGTGCCGCCAGCCATCTGGGCCGCATCTACAGCACCGAACCCGAGTGGACGACGGGACATCATTGTCATGCCGTAGCCGACATCATTCTGCACACGTCCAACACGCACTTTGAACAGATCATTGACGTAGTAGCCCCCCTCCAGCATGCCGATGCCATTCTGGTTGGCATCCATCCACCAGAAAGCGTTGTCATACGACCCAGATGAAATCAAGCCTAACTCACCAAAGCCCACTTTGTTATTGGTCGACCATTCACCAGCCTGGAGGCCATTCTGAACGCCTTTGGTGAAGCGGGTCGCCTGATCCAGCATACCGAAGCGGTGCCCTGGCATAACAGGCTGACCGGCTGCATCTGTTATTGGCCCGGCACCGGAGAACAGAATCTGCGAACGTACGGTGAACGGGAAGTTGCTGGCGAATACCGCCGCCGGAGATTCAGCTCCTGTATCCACATTCTTGCCCGGGCCACCCTGCATATCCAAGTCTTCTTTCCCCTCCGCAAAGCGGAAGCCGCGCTCACGGAAGGCAACACCCATCTTGCTCAGTTTGGGGAACATCGTATGGCAAGAATTGCAGGACAGGCCGTATTTACGTGCAAATACGGGGATGGCATCAGCATCTTTCGCAAAGAATGCGAGCGAACCCACAAGGGTGAAAGCGCCGACGACCGTAGTCATCATTATTTTTTTCATTGATAATACCCTCCATTGTTTTATCTACTCGCACAAAAAGAGCGAACAACGTTTAAAGAGAAAGTTTGCTGCCAGCTCTAAAACCACTTGCGAAAAAACATGAAAGACCTGTTTTTTTTATAGATAACAGCATGTTATGATGATAATTTCCGACACGGCGGCATCCGGCCATTCCCATATTCGAGAATCTGACGAATAGCCATTCCTGAAAACGGGAGATGCGGGAGCACATTTTCGGTTGCCCTGTAGTCGGCTGCCGGAGCCGGGGAAAAACTAAGGCAGCAGATGGTGGCACCATGGAAACGGGAATTTATTTAGGCTCCGGACTAGCAGGCACGCGCTAGAATTCGTACCCCAGCGCCAGACGGACTATATCCTGACTGACATTGGTGAGGCCTATTGCGCCGCCGAACTTCACCGAAATATCATTGCCAACATCCAGCATTATATTAGGTGCCAGATAGTGCTGGGTGACGCTGGGATCGAGCGTGAATCCCTTGTCGCTGTCACCGGTACCGCCGAACAGTTCGAGCCCGAACATCACCCGCGGATCGAACCTGTAATTCAAGCCGAGTGCGTATCCGAACGCCGTCACACCGGTATCGAGATCGCTTTCGTTCAGCCAGTTGAAGGAGAGGTCCAAGCCATCGACCAACTCGCCGCCCAAGATCAGGCGGCTTTCGAACACCCTTTCGCGCGGTCTGGCCTTGACCCGTGGCGTCGCATCCTCGCGGCCGGACATCTCCATCACATAGCGGGTGTCCGACGAAAGATCCTCATACTCCAGATAAATCACCGGATTGAGAAATGTGCCGTAGTCGAAAAGCCGATACCGATTCTCCCACCTGAAGCCGGTGAAGCGATAGGCGTTTGCACCGGTCTTCTGCCCCTCGACCATGAATGCGGTGGCGAGCCGGTCGGTGATGCCGAGTTCTAATTCCACCATCTGCGCCGCATAACGCTTGCCGTCCGGGTTCTGTGCGATATCATTCATGAGCATAAGCTCCCTTTCTCCGGCCTCAGGGGTATGGTGGGTGTATAATACGAAGTTAGCGCCGTCCCCGGCTCGTGCACAGAAAGGGAACATCGATATTACGACGAGAAATGCAATCAAACTGTAAAGTGATCTTGAATAATACATGAGTAAATCCTCCTGGTTTATGATAATGATTATCACTATCTGCACCACAGGAAAAGCAAATGTTATACCAAGCAGGAATTGGCTTTATATCGAGGAAAATAGGCCGTTTCCTCCCCAATTCCGGGAATAAATGGTAGCGGCGCTCCCGTGCGTGGGAATTAGGGTTTGTCCTGCACAGCGTGCAGTTAGACAGGAACGGACGTCATCTTGCGATTTGCAAGATTAGTAAGATAGATAGTATACCGAAGCTCGTAGAGCGTCGTTGAATGATGCTCGATGCATCTATCCCAGCCACTTCGACTGTTGCTTGGTTTTGTCGTTTTTTCACACCTGTTACGGAAGACTCGTCAACATCAGTACTGATACCAAAAATATTTGGCAGTCCATCTCAACCTCCTGTCTCCCTCCGCAGGAACAAAAGTGATGTCAACATAGTACTGAACTTCGGGAGTTTACTCCTCCAGTTTGCGATACAAGGTAGACAAGCCAATGCCTAACCGGCTTGCGGCCATGATTTTATCGCCTTCGCAGTCATTGATCACTCGCTCTGCCCACGAGCGCTCGAAACGGCGTATGGCTTCGGCCAGTGTCAGGTCCAAATCATCTTCCAACGATTCATCACCGAATATGAGGACTCGCTCCAGATAGTTTTTCAGCTCCCGGACATTACCCGACCACATCCGTTGCTGAACCTGTTCAGCAACACTCAGGGGCATGTTGTTTACCTGTCGCCCCATTTCAATGGCCAGATCCCTGTAAATGCTTTCAGCCAGCGGCATCAGGTCATCAGGCCGGCTGCGCAGCGGAGGCACTTCAATGGACAGTACTGAAAGGCGATAATAGAGGTCCTGGCGGAATGTCCGGTTTTCGAGCATGTCTTCCAGGGCCACGTTCGTGGCGGCAACAATTCGGCCCTTGAAATGCAAATCACGGGTGCTGCCCAAGGGTCGAAATGTACCATCGTCCAGTACATGCAGTAGTTTGGCCTGTAGATGGAGCGGCATTTCACCTATTTCATCCAGAAACAGCGTGCCTTCGCCCACTTCGTTAAACAGCCCTTTTTTGTTCCCGTCAGCACCGGTAAATGCGCCCTTGTGGTAACCAAACAGTTCGGATTCCAGCAGGTTTTCCGGAATAGAGGCGCAATTAATGCTGACAAAGGGGAGATTGCTGCGCTGACTGCTGGTATGTATCAGCTTGGCCAGCAGCCCCTTGCCGACACCGGTTTCCCCGGTAATCAGCAAAGGAGCATTGGAGCCCGCTGCCTTGGCAGCCAGCTTCCGGATTCGCTGCATCGGTGCGGAATCACCCAGTACCGCCAGCCTGCTTTCAGCAAGCTTCCGCTCCGACTTGCGTTTGACCTGCCCTTTGAGGCTTTGCATCTCTTCCAGGCGCCTCAAGCGGGCAAACAACTCATCGAAACGCAGTGGTTTGGAAACATAATCATAGGCCCCTTCCTGAATAGCCTGAATAGCCACATCACGGCTGCCGAAAGCCGTCATGAAGATAAAGGATGTATCAATTCCGTTGTGCTGGCAGTAACGCAGAATCGTGAAACCGTCGCCATCCGGCAGATTGATGTCGGATAGCACCACCGGTGGCTCTTCAGCCTCAATCATCGCGATACCCTGCTCCACGCTTTCTGCTTCCAGTACATCATAGCCATCACCCGCGAGCATCTGGACAATACCTTCGCGTATACGCCGCTCATCCTCAATAACCAGAATCAGCATGTTCATCACCTTCCTTTGCTACGGGTAGTGTTATTCTGAACGTACAGCCTTCAGGGCTATTGGCGAACAACACCAGATCGCCATCCATCTGTCGAATCAGGTCCCGACTTATAGACAAGCCCAACCCGGTACCATCACCCCTTTGCTTGGTGGAAAACATCGGTGAAAAAACCGCCTCCACGTGGTCCGAATCAATTCCCCTGCCCTGATCGGATACATCCAGCCATATCATTCCGTCCTGACTCTTCGCATTGATACGAACAAGTGCTCCTTCGGGGGATGCATCAATTGCATTGAGCAGCAGGTTTACCAGCACCTGCCTCAGCATATCCTCACTACCAGACACCGAACCAATACCGGGCTGCGGCCTGTACTCCAGATTCACATGCCGGGCTTTTCTGACCAGCCCGACCAGTTGGATCGAGCTACCAACCACGCTTGTCAGGTCGATAGCCTCCAGTACGGCCTGAGACGGCCTGCCGAACTCCAGTATATTGCGGATAATTGCCTCGGTACGCCGCAACTCATCGGAGACAATCTGCAGGTCTGCTTCCGCCTCGCTTGATTTTCCGTTCTTGAGTTTGCGACCGGCCACATCCAGCGACACGGATGCAGCGGCAAGTGGATTGCCGACTTCATGGGCAATATTTGCTGCCATCAAGCCCAGCGCCTGCATCTTTTCCTGATGCGACTGCAGGCTGCGGGCACGAACCAGCGCATTCTGATGTTCCCTGATAGATTCACCCATAGCATTGAGCGCCCGTGACAGGTCTCCCAGTTCATTATTCCCGAATTCAGGGCAATGAACAGTTAGTTCGCCTTCACCTATTTTGGCCACGCTGGAGCGCAACAGGAGCAACGGCCGAATCATGCGTGTATACATATAGACAGTCAGCCCGGCCAGCAGGGCAAACAGCACAAGCAGAGATACGGCAAAGTCCTCACGCAAATCCAGATGCAAACCTTCCACAAGCCGCATGGCATCATTCACGGAATCATCCATATCATGATGTTGCTGCACCAATAAACTGGAAAGATCAGCCAGCTTTTTATCCAGTTCCTGCATCAGGATAGGACCTTCCATATTGCCGGTCGCAAAAGGCAGAGAAAAAATCTTTTCGGCCTGCTCATCGACACCGTGCACAGCACTACGAATATGTGAGACCTCAATCCCCTGGCTGGCAGCATCATCTATTTCCTTGCCTAAATACTGCTGTGATGCCCGGTAAAGATTGCTATATTGATCAGAACCGTTGATCAGAAAATCATGTACAAATGCCGCCTGTTTACGAATGCTCATCTCCAGTTCGTGCAATATATGGCTCTTGTGGTTGACTGATTCCAGGTGCAGTGCCCGGTCATGAATGGTCGAGATATCCCTGAGTTGATGCCAGCCCACAAAAGCCATCATGAAAAACACGGCGAGTAGCCATAATGCCACCACACCGGAGAGACCGCGCAAAAAGTTCATGACTCTATAGCTCACTAGCTCGGACGACTGAGGCGTTCATCTTCACGTGCATCCGCCCGATGTTTCAGCGGACGCCCTTTATCCGGTGTCGGATCCTTGACCTCACCATACGTCTCCCGGCCTTCATGATATGAAGGCAAATACTCTGTGATGGGCAAGCCCTGCTCCGTGAAAAATAACAGGCAGTGGCAATATTTGTAGACCTGCATATCATCACAGGGGCAAATCCATGTGCGGTGCGTCACCTCTTCCCCCTTGTCAGGATAGAAGCGACAGGGGCAGAGCAGTTTGTTCAACTTATCCTTATGCTCAGCCAGTCCCAACTTTACCGACTCGGTCACGGTCGGACCCGGATGGGTGCATGTGCCGGACTTCAGTGTGTAACTGGCGACCAGTCGATCAACTGCATCCAGGCTTTTTTCACTGGGTAACTGCCTCATATCGTTTCTACTCAAACCCATAATTCCAGCGCAAAGTGGTGCATCACCGCTTGCAGGATATCACTGCGTGAAATAATTCCGGCCAGAGTTTTCCCATCCATGATAGGAATCGCTCCGATTTTCTGCTCGACAAAAAGGCGGGCAATATGGCGGGCATCAGTATCAATGGTCGTTGTCAGCACCGGCGCTTTCATGATGGTATGAACCGGAACGACCTGTTTGTCGGTGGAACAATGCATACACACGGAACCGGAGCCACACAGGCAGCGAATGAGATCCCTGTCAGAGAGCAGGCCGACCAGTTGATGATCGTGGTTCAGGACCGGGATATGTCGAAAAGCGCCGTTTTCCAGCATGCTTATTGCATCAGCCACGCTGGAGCCCGCCTGAATCGAGATAACCGGCGAAGTCATGATTTGCCCGGCGCGAAGCAACGGGCTCTCTTTCTCTCCATACGCCAAAGTCTGGTAATGTTGATTCGCAGCGCCGCTGGTACGCTCCCTGTGCTGCTGCTCAGATTGCGTTGTATGCTGTTTGGCGTCGATTGCCAGCTCGGGAGATATAGCAACTGTTTTTGTCACCTTGCCCTGAGCAAAGAGTTTTTCCAGATGGATGGGGTCAGTGATGCCCGGGCCGTATACCGTAAACATAATCTTATCTCCTCAACCATTCTTTTCTAGACAGGCTCTCCGGAAGCATGGTGAATGCCCGCTTTATTTCGGCTTCCAGCGTTCTGCCGTACTTCACTTTCTCCACGTAAAATGCTCATAAACGCCGGACCAGTACATGCCGAAACCAATGGCAAACAACAACTCCTCGACCGGCATAGAAGCCATACTTATACCGGAAAGCGAAGCCAAATTCCATACTCGCTCAATATAACCGGGCGCACTCCACTCCAGGCCGGCAAGAAAGAGCGCGTAATAAAGCAAAAACAACAAGCCGCCAATCCAGCTTTTTCGTTTGATATCAGGACGGCATAGCATGTTGGCCAACGCACCGATAAACATAGCAACAATTGACGGATAGATCGGATTCCACGGCAAAAGATAAAGTATCGGGAAAGAGACAAATGGTGCGGCAAGAGCCGTATAGTGATGCTTGTGAAGTGGTCTGCTCTTCTCAGCCTGTGAAACGGGTTGAGGCGCCTGCTGAGTGATCAGGTTGTAAGCAACAGAAGCAATGCCTCCAATGCCAAAACAAAAAATCAAGCTCTCGATATCAAACCCTGTGCTTGCAGCCAGGTTAAACAAACTGGGAGGGTGCCAGTACTCCGGCACAAACAAAGGCTCACTGAGCCCGAACGGCATGGTAAACAGGCTGGCCCATAACATCGCCCGACGATGCCTTGGAAATAACAGATACACGATCGCCCATGGCACAAGAAACGCACTTGACCACAACAGCCATACATAATGATCTGAAGCGAGATGCCATCCCATCATTGGCTCATCATGGATAACATGCTATTTAGGCACCGAGGCAAAGGCCCCCTCAATGTCAGCAAGTGCAGGAAACCAGTCAATGATCCAGCCGGATACGATGTTAAAGCTGCCGAAGAAGATAAGCAGTCCGACAATGATCAAGAGGACTCCGGAAACCTTCTCAACCATTGCAAGATGATGCTTAAAACGTTGCGACCAGCGCAGGAAAGAATCCGTGGCTAAAGCCGCCAATAAAAACGGGATTGCCAAGCCCAGCGAATAAACTGCCAGCAGGGCAATACCACGTGTCATCTCAGACTGTGCGCCGGCAACGGCCAGAATGGCACCAAGGATAGGGCCAATGCAGGGCGTCCAACCAAAGGCAAAAGCGGCTCCCAGAATCAGAGCGCCCATACCATGCCTGGCATTTACACCGCCTGCCTCAAAACGAGCCTCCATCATCAGCAGCGGGATGCGAATCAAGCCCGCGTAGTGAAGTCCGAATATCACGATGATAGAGCCGGCAATCTTTCCTAGCATCTCCATATGGGCCATCATCCATTGGCCAAGGAGAGTTGCAGATGCGCCAAGAGCGATGAAAATCAGGCTGAAGCCGCCTACAAACCATAAGGACTGCGCCAAAGCATGCCGCCGGACACTTGCAGCCTCATCATCCTGCTGGCGAAGCTCGTTCACGGACACGCCGGAAATATAAGACAAATACGCTGGCACCAGCGGCAACACGCACGGTGATAAAAAAGATAATAATCCGGCTATCAAGGCTCCGGCGAGCGTCACTTCAATCATTCAATCTCCATTTGTTTCGAGTATTATTTAACATAAAATCACACTGTTGTCCGGTTAAGCATTGATGAGGCACATTTGTCGCTGATTTATGGCGAATCGTCGCTTTGGCGGCGGTGGGGAATCAGCCAGCAATTCGAGCAAGTTTCGTCGCTGCATGAGGTTGACGGAAACGAGTCTCGCCAGTTGTTGCATGGATCGGCTTGCAGGCAGGATCCTTCTTGCCATGTGCAGCAGCAGATAGGCGATCATGGCAATGATAATCTGGATTTTGACAGCGTTCTCGGATGTGCCGATGAAGCGTTTGATCTTCAGGTTCTGTTTAATCCACCTGAAGAACAGTTCAATTTGCCAGCGCTGTTTGTACAGGGCTGCGATGGCTCCGGCGGAGCGCTTCAGGTCATTGGTGATAAAGACAAGCTTCTTGCCATCTTCCTCATGCACGAAGCAGATGCGGCGCAGGATGGTCGGACATTCCTTCCTGCCTTTGGCCGATGACAGACGGATATGCTGGTCTTCCAATACACCGTCATCTGATACAGGGAGCGTTGCCACTACCTCGAATTCCGCGTTGCGCTTCATGCGGCTGACGAAGCGGATATCCCTTTGTGTCAGGTCATGGAACCATGCGTAATCGTTGTAGGCCCTGTCGAACACATAAGTGGCGCCGGGCAACAGGGGCATGTGCTCCGCAGCCTTCTTGTCATGCTTTTTGGCTGCGGTGATGGAAAAGAAGGTGGGAACCTGCGCATCAGGGTCATACACCGTATGCACCTTCACGCCCGATTTGCCGGTGCGGAAGCTCGCCCATTCAAACTGATGCTTGCACAGGTCAATCGTCGTGGAGTCAATCAGCCGAACGGCATCCTTGCGGTGGATGCCCTTGCCGCGAAACTGATGCAAAAGCCAGTAAAACAGCTCCAGATACATGCCCGCAGAGCGCTTCACATTGGCATCAGCAAGCGTGGAACGCCTCACCGAGCCTGCTCCCAGGTGATAGTGCCTGCTGGCGTGACTTTCCCATGCCGAAACCACATCCCGCAGAGACTGCCGGGAGCAAAGCTGCGCATAGAGCATGACGCAAAACTGCGTCCAGCAGGACAAACTGCGGATACGCCTGTCACCATCATAACGCCTGACAACCTCCTCAAAACGGTGACGCGGAATCACTCTGAGCAATTGATGAAAAACCGTGTTAGCATGCTTCATGGTCTGAATTCTCCGGGGCGTAGATTTGCTGTCTCAATCACAATAAATCTACCATATCCCTTGGGAATTCAGACCTTTTTTTATCCCTCCGGATTCCTTAACCGGACAGCCGTGATAAAATCAGTTAGCTCACTCTGCTTTTTTGGCGATTTTCTTCAGGATATCTTTGGAATCGCCAAACGTGCACATGGCATCGCAGTGCTTCCGAAGATCGGAAAATAATATGTAATGCATATCCACATCCGTATGGGTTGCGCGCACAGATGGTCTCGCCATTAATAGCTGCAGCTCTTTTTCGCGCTTGTCCGGGATAACGATATATAGGGATGAGGCTGATGCCGGGAAAGAATGGTGCAAATCTATCATTCGCCCAATGCCTGAAGTGATGGTTGTGCATTTCTCCACCTCAAACGCAGCAGCCACGCGGTGGCTGTCCTTTTCAAACCAGAGCACATCAATCAGTCGAATAGTCTTAGCTGTCGCTTCGTTCACTGGCAATCTGGGAAAGACATGCATACTCATTGAACCCAACGTTATCCCTGCGTGACACCGGGAACGGTCATTGCTGGCGCAGATCACATCATAACCCAGCGCACTACCGATTTTGAGTAGATGGGCCTGCATCTCCGAATGCAGATTTCCCTGTTCGCCATCTTCTTCGACCTCTTTGCGCCGCTTACGAAGACTCTTTTCAACCTTTTCACGCTCAGCGTCAGTCAATGTATGCTCATTCCCGACCAACAGCTTATTGCTTCCGATATCGAACAACAGCCCGGCTATGGCTCCGAGATCGGAAGAAAGCAGGCTGCGATGCTGCTGATTCACCTCAAGCATCACTGCACGCATGGCGAGGTATTCAGACCATGAACCCAGCTTCCTCTTTTCGCCGAACAGGCGGTTAAACCCATTCACAATAGCTGTGTTGAATGGAGGCAACAGGGTCGGGTGCAGAAAATAGAGAATATTTGCTACAGCTGGTCCGAGCCCCTTAATATTCAGACCATCCAGCCGAATAATCTCCTTGAGCAGCTTTTCTTCATTTGTAGCCTTTAAACACCAGTCTAAAAAGGCTCCGAATGCACGCTTGTTCTGTTCGTTTTCATAAATATCGGGAATCCGGAGTTTTGGTTTCCAGTAAAATGGATGCGATGCCCCGGCAAATACCTGTTTCTGCTCGCTGATACAGGTGATGACAAATTCAAGCGATGATCCTTTGAAATCGTTCGGGAACGAATCATCGCGGATGTCGTCAACGACTTGTTGAACGCCCTTGCGAATGGAACGAAACGCCTTCAACCGCTCGTCATTATTTACAAACCATGTGTTGTAAACGGACTCGCCATCACGTTTATATCGTTCGATTACTGTTTTTATTGGCTGATTCATCAGAACCTACAACTTAGCATTTCGCAGCCTGAGGGCATTGGTAATCACCGACACCGATGAAAAACTCATCGCTGCAGCAGCGATGACTGGCGACAACAGCAGCCCGAACACCGGGTAGAGAACCCCCGCGGCGACCGGCACTCCGGCAGCATTGTAGATGAAAGCGAAAAACAGGTTCTGGCGGATGTTTCGCATCGTAGATCGAGAAAGTCGAACCGCGCGAACGATACCGCGAAGATCGCCCTTGATCAGGGTCACCCCTGCCGACTCCATCGCCACATCGGTGCCTGTACCCATAGCGATACCAACGTGGGCTTGCGCCAGCGCCGGCGCATCGTTGATGCCGTCACCGGCCATGGCCACGATCTTTCCCTCATCCTGTAGTTTTTTGACCACTGCCGCTTTCTGATCCGGCAACACATCAGCTTCAAAGCGATCAATGCCGAGTTTCTTCGCTACCGCCGCCGCCGTATTGCGATTATCTCCCGTCAGCATCACCACCTCAATGCCCTCGTCATGCAATTCCTTGATTGCATCCGGTGTAGAAGCCTTGATCGGGTCGGAAACGCCCAGCAGCCCTGCAAGTTCTCCGCCCACGGCAAGATACATGACCGTCTCACCGTCACGCTGGTGCTCCTCAACCTGCGCCTCTGCGGTAGCAGTATCAATGCCGCTATCCTGCATCAGTTTGGCATTGCCCAGCAGCACGGCTTTTCCTCCAAGCGTGGCGCTTACTCCTTTGCCCGTCACTGCCGCAAACCCTTTAACTGCTTTCGGTTCCAGTTTGCGCTCTTTCGCTCCGGCAACAATCGCCTCGGCCAACGGATGTTCGCTGGCCTTTTCCAGACTGGCCGCCATCTGCAACACCTGATCCTCGCTCAGTTTCCCCACAGCCTTGACGGTCGTCAGGGAAGGCCGGCCTTCGGTCAGCGTGCCGGTCTTGTCCACCACGACCGTATTCACCTTTTCCACGATCTCCAGCGACTCGGCATTCTTGATCAGCACGCCGGCGGTTGCGCCGCGACCTGTGCCGACCATGATTGAGATTGGCGTAGCCAGCCCAAGTGCACAGGGGCAGGCGATAATCAGCACGGCCACGGCATTGATAATTGCATGCGCCAGCCTCGGCTCGGGGCCGACAAAGAACCACACGGCAAAGGCGACCAGCGCTACACCGACCACGGCAGGCACAAAATAGCCGGCTACGGTATCGGCCATCTTCTGAATGGGCGCGCGTGAGCGCTGCGCCTCGGCCACCATGTTGACGATCTGGGCCAGCAAGGTTTCAGCGCCCACCTTCTCTGCCCGCATCAAGAGCGAGCCATTGCCATTGACGGTCGCCCCGATCAGCTTTTCTCCGGCAAACTTCTCTACCGGAACCGGTTCCCCCGAAACCATCGACTCATCGACATTGCTCTCGCCCTCGGTCACCACGCCATCCACGGGCACCTTTTCTCCGGGACGAATGCGCAGTACATCCCCCGGCTGCACATCCTCCAGCGGCACATCGGTCTCGCTTCCATCCTTCCCAACACGCCGCGCGGTTTTCGGCGACATGCCAAGCAGCAGCTTGATGGCTTCATTGGTGCGCGAACGGGCGCGCAACTCCAATACCTGCCCGAGCAGCACCAGTGCTGTGATCACGGCCGCCGCCTCGAAATAGACATCAACCAGCCCGCCCTCCATTTGCATAACTGGCGGGAACAGGCCTGGGGCAAGCAACGCAACCATGCTGTAAACCCATGCCACGCCGACACCCAAACCGATCAGCGTGAACATATTCAGATTCCAGGTAAGCACTGACTGCCAACCGCGCACAAAAAAGGGCCAGCCACCCCACAGAACCACGGGGGTAGCCAAGGCAAATTCTATCCACTGTACCGTACCCATGCTCAGACCGGAAGGCAGCCATGCCGGTGCCAGATCGGCGACCATGGCCAACAGAAAAACCGGCACCGCCAGCAGTACGCTGACCTTGAATCGACGGCTCATATCATCGAGTTCCGGATTCTCTTCATCGAGCGTCACCGTACGCGCCTCCAGCGCCATACCGCATTTAGGGCATGACCCCGGTTCATCGCTGACCACTTCCGGATGCATCGGGCATATATATTCGATTTTTCCACTGCTTACGGGAACACCCATCGGCTCAAGCGCCATACCGCATTTGGGACAACTGCCGGGGCCATCCTGTTCAATCTCAGGGTGCATCGGGCAGGTGTAGCGACCAGCACCTGTTTCGGTCGTCGCTTCGACAGCATGCCTCTCCTTGTTAATGTATTGAGACGGATCGTCAGAAAATTTTTGTAGGCACTTCTCGCTACAGAAACGATAGCTGTGATCAACATGTTTGGCTCGATGCGGTGATTCGGGTTTGACATGCATGCCACAGACAGGATCAATGGTGAACTGATCCGGCCCGGCATTGAATTTACCCTTACAACCGGCGCTGCAAAAATGCCATGTATGGCCGTCATATTCAGCTCTATGGGGAGAATTATCTTTGACGTTCATGCCACAAACCGGATCAATATTCATTGCTTGTCTCCTTGATCTTCATAGTTACTCTTCATTACAACATCTGCAGATGGCAAGGTAGTCGGAAAAATTATCCAGGAACAATGCCGCAAGTGTTGGGTCAAAATGTTTTCCTGTTTGTTCGGAAATATAGTTTTTTATTTTATCAATGGGCCAGACAGGTTTATATGGGCGCTTGGATATTAACGCATCAAAAACATCACAAAGACCCACAATGCGTCCTTCAATCGGTATTGAGTTACCATTTAACCCCTTCGGATAACCAGTACCATCCCACTTTTCGTGATGGGTTAATGAAATGGAACAGGCCATATTCATCAATTCAGATTGCAGGTTTCTGCCAATAATGTCGGCGCCAATTTCCGGATGTTGCTGCATTATGCGTCGTTCATTGGCATCCAGCGGTCCTTCTTTTAATAAAATATATTCGGGGATACCAATTTTCCCTATATCATGCATGGGTGAGGCCATTTCAATCAGCTGCGCATGCCTCATATCAAGCCCGGAAACCATCGCCAGACGTTTACAATAACTCGCCATTCTGGAGATATGTCCACCTGTCTCATTATCCTTGTACTCAGCAGCTCTGGACAAACATTGAATGGTTTCGCTTCGGATCAGTTCCAATTCTTTATTGCGTTCCTGAATGCGCGATAGTTGCATATCAATGTAGGTATCAGCATGTTGCAGAAAGCTCTGTTTGCACAGGTCTGAGCAAAATGCGTAAAGTACATTCTGGTGCTTGGTCGAATAATCTGAACCGGAAACTTCCATACCACACACAGGGTCAATCATCATGGTTTTCCATTCAGCCGTTTTGCGTTATAAAACGGGCAATCGTGATCCATGCCGAAATCACAGCGCTGAAAGTATTTGCTTCTGCCTTCAGATATGTGGGCATTTTCACAGGCTGCCAGTGAAGACAATAGTGATATTAATTTTTCAGGTTGAAACTGCTCAGTCAGCGAGTAACACAGTTGACTGGCAGCGAAGATGTGGTACTCATCATCGGATTTGCCGGTAATAATGGCAATTTTGAGCAATGGGTATGTTCTTCGGATTTCAATGGCCAGGTCATAACCGGACATCCCGGGCAGATTGACCTCACTCAATACAGCAATTGGTTGTGCAAACTCGGGATCCTTGAGGAACTGAAGATAGTGTTCGGCAAAGTCAAAACAACGAACATCATAACCGGCATCAGATATGATGGTTTCAAGAAGATCGCGCAGGCTTTTATCATCATGGATAAGGTGAAACATGTTATTCGCCATCAGTGTTTGTCTCCTTGCCGGTCATCGGTACAGGGGCAAACGGTATATCGGAGGATTTGCGATCCGCCGCCCATAAGCGGTAGATCTCATCGCTCCATAAACTCTGGAACCATGCGATGGCCGCCCGCTGCTCGGCTTCACTCAGGCTGCTCTTGAAACCCGGCATCTTGCCATCATACAGCGCACCACCCTGCTGTATGATCTCTACTAACAGTGGCAGCCGGTGATGCCAGGCATGGGCGCTGCCATTCAACGGCGGCGGCGGATAAGAACCATCAGGCAGACGCTGTTTCCAGTCTTTCACCAAACCCTGCGCCTGCAGTCCATGACACTGCGCGCAATTGTCGGCAAACACCCTGGCACCGAGTTCAACCTGCTCCGGCGAATACCAGCGCACCGCTTTATCCGACGACGACGCATTGCAGGCCGGCAGCGCGACCATGCACAGACACATAATCAGCAAATTCGTTCTAGACATCGGCCTGCCCCCTGGCGCAACGACACCAGGTACAGGTGCAGCCGGGATGAGTACAGTTTTCATTCTTGCGCTTGCTGGGCAGCATCCGGTCGGCCCATGGAAACAGCAGGCGCGTAAACCACTGTTCCCTATGCTGCTGGCCAAGCCAGCCGCGAACATCACGGCATTTGGTAAGATGCTCCAGAAACCGGACATAGCCTTTGTCTCCCAGCCGGGAAAACATATAACGATTGACGATGCCGGCCCGCATCCGTCCGCCCAGCACCTGCCGCCACATCTGATCATAGGCCAATGGTTGATCCCGTAGCCATGCTTGCGCAGCCAGATGACCCGAGATCATGGCATAGCGCATACCGAAACCCCACAGCGCATCCTGAAACCCGGCAGCCTCCCCGGCATAAAGAATCTTGCCCTTAATAGCAGATTTCGGATAACTGACATTGCCCAGCCCGCCGAAGCGTTTGGCATGCTCGCCCATTGAGAAGCCGAGGCGTTGCTGAAAGAACGCTACAGTTTTTTCAAGGTGAATATGTTCCCGGTGAAAATCATCATACATGCAACTGGCAAGGGTCGCATGGCCCTGATGAATCAGCAGATATGCATACCCTTTGGGTGCCAGATCATCCGAAAGCGCCGCGTAGGCTCCATCCTGCATATCGGTGTCAAACTGGTAGTCGGCGGCAATCACGTCTCCCGCCTTCGGACCTTCGGCGCAAATGCCGCCGTCTGGCAGCTTGCTGATACGGTCGCCAAACCTGATCTCAACGCCCAATTCCAGCGCCTGCCTTAGCAGGGCAGTGTCCAGGGAATCTGGCCCGCTGCCGCGATGTACCAGATAAAACAGCGGCACATCGCTGCTAAGATGGAACTCCCGCCCATCCGGCGAATAGGCGATCAGTTCGCGAAATGCAGTATGGGGAAAGTCCGGTTGAATGCCCATACTGGCCAGTTCGCCGAGGATGTCGGTACGGCTAGTCCAGTTTTCCTGACCCTGAAAGTCGCCATGGAAGCGGGATCCGACTGATGTTTTTCGCTCATGCACAATAGCTTGGCCGCCAGCCTTGGCGTACGTGATGGCTGCGGCAAGACCTGCCGGACCGGCGCCGGAAATATGCAGTACCGACCGTCTACCTGCTGTTTGTTTGACATTCAACAATGGCAGCCTCCACCCATACCAGGCGTAGCAGGAGGTAATACCTCTCCAAACAACGCTGATGGATTCAGCCGCAACGTTTCCAGATATGGCGCGAGCAGCTCCTCCGTCTGGCTTTTCGCTGCAGCCTGGACATCCGGACCATGCTCTGTTTGTGGCCATGGCAGTTCCGGCAGCGATGGTTCAAGCACCACAATCAACGCCTTGCAGCCGCAAGGGCAACGACGGAAGGTCAGCGGCAGGTCGGAGAGATACCACGGCCGGTTGCGGAACAATAGCGTGTCAATAATCTCCAGGATCGGCCAGCCATCCTGCTCGGTTGCATCGATGCCACGGAACCCCCTGGTGCGCGTCGCGACATGGTGCACGATCAACACATCCAGTTCATGGCGACAACATATTGCATCCGTCGGCCCCAGGTCTATGACGCCGCCATCGCAATAGAAGATCCCTTCGATCTCAACCGGCTGGTAGAGCAGCGGGACCGTAGAGCTGGCTGCAATACCCAGCGCCAGATCCCCTGCTGAAAACATCTGCTTTTCGCCGGTCGTCAGGCTGGTGGCTATCGTATGGAAAGGGATGCGGCATGCCTCGAACGAGTCAACCGCGATGTTGCGGCGACAGAAATCCAGGGCGTCATCCGTTGTCGCTATGCCGGTGAATGTTCTACCCCTGTGTAGCATCAGTTCCATAAGCGCGCGTCGCCATGAGCCCGGGCGCCAGAAGTGTTTCCGTTCCATATGCGCCAGTGCTTCCAGCCACTGCTCCAGCGGCGTGCCGCTGGCATGAATGCCGCCGACGAGCGCGCCCGCGCTGCATCCGGCTACCGCCGAAAGCTGGATATCCATGCCCGCCAGCGCCTGCATAAAACCGCTATGGGCATAGACGCCGCGCACGCCGCCAGCGCTCAATACAAGGCCTGTACGAATTGACTCCCCCATCAATCTAGCCTGCCGCGTCCATCTGCTCGTCGCAGAAACAGGACGGCCGCCTGAACTGATGCGTTTCGTAGTAGGTCAGCAGGAGGGAAACCAGCGTAACCGGATCGGCATCATAAATGATATGCGAACCGGTATCCTTGCCGAAGCTTGCAACAATAGCCGGCAGCTGACTGGTGATGCCTCCGGATCCTCGCAGGACGCCAATGAGTTTGCCTTCATCAAAGGCAATGGCAAATTCGCCTAGCGTGCCGGAACGTCCGCCGACTATGATCACCATGTCGCTGGAACGGATGTTTGTTACTTCGCGCCCCATCAGCCCGCTGCCCGTATAGATCAGCACATCATAGGCGTCGGCAGGAGAGTAATATTTATGCACATGCTCATCCAGGCTCAGGGCGGGCGAAATCCCTACGGATGTGCCGCCGGCTTCCCTAACCCCTTCAGCGCAAGCGTATGGCAGGCCGGGGCAGGCGCCGGTGATCAGGACAAGACCACGCTCGGCAATCGCCACACCCAACTGATACACCTGATCCTTGATATCATCATCCTGATTCGAATCCGCAGACCCCATCACGCCGACTGTCAGTCGCATGCCGGGCGCCTTGTTGAGAAATGCCTGAGGCCGTTCCCGGAATTTGTCACGGCACTCTTCGGAGCAGAAGTAATAACTGCGGCCGCCGAATTCGCTCATCGCTACGGCATGGCTGGGGGTGATCGTCATCAGGCAAACCGGGTCACGTATCATCAACACCTCCATTTAGCATGATGTTGTTCATGCGAATCAATGTCCTTTCATATCAACAGGCATATCCATCATCATGGACTGCTGATCCATCATCTGTTTCATCATCTGCCGCATCATGCCCATGCCTGCTTGCATTTTGTCCATGCGCTTTTCCATGGGCATCGAGGCTCCGCTGCTGCCTTTACCGCCCATCATACCCATATTGCCCATCATGCCCTGCATTTTATCCATGGCCTTGCGCATTTCCCGCATATGCTCTTGCATGAGACTGCGGCGCTGCTTAGCGCTCTTTGCCTGTGAATACTGTTGCGCTGTTGCATGCATCTTATCCATGTGAGGCTGCATTCCCTGCATTTGCATCATGCCCATGCCATTATTACATGGCTGTGCAGCAACGGCAGCACCGGATTTCCCTGCCGCTGAATCAGACGAATGATGTGCTTGCTCGGCAAATGCCGGTGCTGCGGCGATGCTCAGGGCGAATATACTAACGATCAGACTATGTTTCATGGTTTGCTCCTTTGTAATAAATTACGGCTGTTGGCTTATCCATCCTCCAGTCCGATGACAATCAGGCGCGTCAGTGCCTGATTCATATGTGCGGGGCTCCATGCCATCCACATTGCAGAATCACTGCCCTTGCTCTGCGTGTTCATCACTCTTTTCGTTTTTGCAACTGCATGGCCGGGATGCGCGGACGGCAAACACATTATACAGTGGCACCCAAATCAGGGCCGCATACCAGCCGTAGCCATAGGATTCGATCAGTCCGATGAAAAAGCTGCTCCAGTTGATACCGGTAAATCCCGGCAGCAGCTTTTGCCAAACTGTAAACATCGCATGCTCGGGCAACAGCACATCAAACGCGACGCATAGCGCAAAGGTGATGGCCAGAAACAGGCTGGTGGCGTGGCCGAATGCGGCAAGAGCAATTTTAGTATTCATACATCCTCCTCATTTACGTTGGAACGCTCCACGAGCTGACGCCATTGGCCCATACGTGGAAAAAACATCGGCACCTGCCGTTGATAAGCGCGGTATTCCTTACCGAACTGTTCGACCACCCGTTTCTCTTCGCTGCGCGCTAACAAAAAGTAGACCAGCACGATGACGGGAAACAGGCCCACCGAAAACAGTGTCGGCCAATGCACCACGCCCTCGCCGAAGAGTCCGATAAACAGTCCTGTATACTGAGGGTGCCGCACCAGGGCATACAAACCTGTTGTTGCCAGCCTGCCCTGCCGGTGCGCACGATAGAGTTCTCGCCAACCTTGAATGAACAGGCCGATACCAACAAACAGGAACGCATAGCCCAGCAGCATCGAAATCATCATGCCTGTCTCTCCAATGCCGAGCAGCGAGGACCAGAGGTTGGCGTTGAGATTGTGTTTATCCAGACCGAAAAAACGCACCAGCAGGTAAATGGTGAGCGGAAATCCATACATCTCCGCATACAGCGCAATAATGAATGCCTGCACCACCCCCGCACTCGCCCACTCACGCCAGGTTTTCGGAGCCAAATAACGATAAAGCACCCATGACGCCAGAACGATCATGATTGCGGCAATGCCCCAGGCTCCGGAATGCGCAATACCTTCAGTCATAGTAAACTCCTCTTTTATTTCGCTCTTTGGCTGTCACCGGCCCGCTCTTGTGCAGGCTTAAGACTGCTTAATCCCGTGCTGGCGGTGATGCCGAATGTACTTTTCAGGCTCCGACTCGAACGCCTCCCGACAGCTCGTGGCGCAGAAATAGTAGATCTTCCCCTGATATTCGAGTTCATCACTGGCGGTTATGCGGCTGACCTCCATGCCGCAAACCGGATCCTTGAAGTTTCGTTCGTTGCTTTGATGTTTCATCGCTGCCTCCTTAGAGATTTAGAAATATCTTGTCATGGCTCAACCCGCGCACAGATCGAGAGTGGCGACATCAATCGCCGGATCTCTGTTTATTGGCCAGCGCAAAGCACTCTTCTTGCCACATACAACCCTCCTGATCGCAGATGCCGTCAAAAGCTGTGGCGAAACAGTCAAAGTTGCCTTCGGCGCGCTGAATGTTGTGCACCAGATCAATCTTGCCGATGCGACCGGTTTTTAAACCCATATCTTTGGCTTTGCTTCGGATGATGTTGATATGCATTGTCGTCCTCCTTGATTATGCCGGTTTGCTACCGGTGTAGTGATAGTGAAACTTGTCAACGGATATACGCATCGGATGCATAACGGCGCATCATGCGGTGGCTGTTGAAAATGGACGCATTCTTGCTGATAGCCCTTTGCATAACGGAAATCCAGCCGTCTCTGTCTTCGTGATATAGAGGCAACACCACCTCATCAAGCTTGCGGTAGAGGGAGATCGCATCCTCACCATTGTCCGACTCATCATTGTTACCCACAGCCCAGCCGGTTACCCCCTCGATACAGCCCTCGACCCACCAGCCATCCAGCACGGAGAGATTCGGCACCCCGTTAAACGCGGCTTTCATGCCGCTGGTACCGGAGGCCTCGAAAGGTCTGAGCGGCGTGTTCAACCAGACATCGGAGCCCGATACCAACTTGAAGGCAATGTCCATGTCGTAGTTGGGCAAAAACACGATCGGGATGGCATCCGCCAGCTCCCGTATATGCTCGTGCAGCAGCTGGATCATCTGCTTACCCGCCTCATCCCGTGGATGGGCCTTGCCGGCAAGCACTATCTGGAACGGCCGACGCCGGGCAATCTCACGCAGGCGGGCAAGATCATGAAACAGCAGATCTGGGCGCTTGTAGGCAGCCATGCGGCGGGCAAATCCGAGTATGGGCAGTTCCGCATCGAGTGTGATGCCGCACCGCTCCTGGATCAGGGCGATAAGCGCTTTCTTGGCCTCAACATGCGCTTGCCAAAGATCATCCTTGGGGATACAGCAATCGGCACGTACCAGCTGCTCCGACTCATGGCACCAGCCGGGAAAATGTGCATCGTACAGCTTGCGCAACGGGATGGACGCCCATGTGTGCGGATGGACACCGTTGGTGATGGCGCGCACGCGATAACCGGGAAACATCCTGCGTGACACCTCGGCATGGCGCTTGGCCACGCCATTGACATAATCACTCATATTCATCGCCAGACTGGTCATATTGAGTTGATCCCGGCCGGCCAGGCCTTTCAGGGTTTCACTGTCAACGAAATCATCCAAAATACGGGAGACAAGATCATAGGGGAATTTATCCTGCCCGGCTTCAACCGGCGTATGGGTGGTGAAATTGCACAGCTCGCGCACACTGGGCACATCATACGGCGATTCCCCCTGCCGCAGATCAGCAGCAGGGTAGGCATGGCGGCGCAGCAATTCGAGAACGAGCAGGGCGGAGTGTCCTTCATTCAAATGATACTGCCGTACATTGAAATCGAGAGCATTCAATAATCTTACGCCGCCGATGCCAAGTACGATCTCCTGTTTGAGGCGGTAGCACGCATCGCCGCCATAGAGGCGGTCGGTGATTTGACGATCTTCCGCCGTGTTTTCATCCAGATCAGTATCAAGCAGGAGAACCGGTTGCCGACCGCCCATGTGACCTTCCAGGATGTATAGCCATCCGCCCACCCATACATCGCGGTTTTCAATGGTCACCGCAACTTTCGCGGGCAGCGGGGCCGCATATTTTTCCGGCGCCCATGGATCAGCTTGTTCCTGCTGCCCGCCATGATCGTCTATCGACTGGCGGAAATAGCCGAGCCGGTGTACCAGCGTGATCGCCACCATGGGCATCTCCAGATCGGCGGCCGAGCGCAACGTGTCGCCGGACAATACGCCAAGACCGCCACTGTAGGTGGGAATGTCATTCTGCAGCGCAATCTCCATCGAGAAATAGGCGATGCGCTCGTTGCGGATGAACTCTTTCAGCATGGCTTGGGTCTCCTTTGCGCAGGCATGTTCACACATCATTGACCTCCTTGGCTTGATAGATGTCCTCTCGGCGCAGCGGTATGGACAACGGCTGCTGTGCATGTCCTGCCAGCACCTGAAACAGGCCGGAACTGCCCAGTTCGAAATAATAAGCGCTCCCGGCCATGTAGAGCTCCCATACCCGAAAGCTTGGCTCACCCACAATCGCCACAGCCTGCGCCCGCCGGTTCTTCAGCGTCTGAACCCAGCGGCGCAAGGTCAATACGTAGTGACGCCGCAGGCCCTCTACGTCAATAATCTCGAAGCCGGCGTCCTCCATCGCGGTAATCACCTGACTGATGCGCGCCAGTTCGGCATCCGGAAATACGTAACAGTTCATAAATCGGGTAACAGGTGTATTGCGCCAACCGGTATCATTGGTAATACCGTGATTGAGAAACAGCCCTCCGGGCTTGAGCAGCTGTTTGACCGTTCCAAAATAGCCGGGGAAGTTCTTGACCCCGATGTGTTCGAACATACCCACGCTTACGATCCGGTCATAGCCGATATCACCCGGGAGATCCCTGTAATCGCGCAATTCGATCGTCACGCTTTCTTGCAGCCCCTCCTTTTTAACCCGCTCCACGGCAAAGTCATATTGCTGCTCGCTCAGCGTAATGCCATACACATGGACATCGTAGTTGCGCGCAGCCCAGCAGGCGAGCGCGCCCCAGCCACAGCCGATATCCAACATGGATTGACCCGGAACCAGTCGCAGCTTGCGGCAGATATAATCCAGTTTGTTTTGCTGCGCCGAGCACAGATCCTGATCGGGATCATCGAAATAGGCGCAGGAATAGACCATCTCCGGATCCAGCCACAAGCGGTAAAATTCATTTGAAACATCGTAATGGTGGGCGATACTGCTCTGGCAGTTGCGCTGCCTCTTTTCTGCAGCGCGCACAGCAGAAGCTTCCTTTTCTATCGTTGCAACCGGAATACGCAGCGCTTCCCGCATCAATCGGAAACGCAATGACAACGACAGTTCGAGCTCCTGCAGGTAATCGCTAATGCCGAGCAGCAGCTCCATATCGCCTTCCACGTCAACATATCCGCCCAGATACGCCTCAGCCAGGCGGATCACATCCTGATGCAAAACAAGATCCCGCAACGGTGCCGACCGTCTGAAGATAACGCGGCATGGGCTGGCTTCATCGCCGATCACCGTTTCACCGGTCCATAAAGCCGCTGCCACCGGCCCGCTGTAAGCATCCAGCAGCGTATGAAGAATAACTCTGGCAGCCACCGTTGCTGCCAGCGGCTCGGTTGCTGTCATGGCCGCACTTGCAGGCAGATCATGACTGGTGCTCATGATCCGCCTGACTTATGTGCTTGTTGATAAACAGCGTCGGTTGGCCGTCAAACTGATCCAGGCATTTTCGCGAACAGAAGCGGTAAAGGTTGCCCTCGTGCATCACCCCATAGCCTTTTTTCGGATCAACCTCCCTGCCGCACACCGGGTCGATGAATTTGCCCTGAGCCGTATCGTTTTTTACTGCATGGTCACCGTGACCATGCACCATATGAGCACCGCAGCCAAAACGCATCATCACATAAAACAGCAATGCGAAGACGATAAGCGAGCCTAATCCTTCCATATTCTACCTCCTTGGCTGGTCATGATAATAAAGGCCAGATACTGGGGATGACAGATGAGGGCATAGATGCCGGAATTGACCAGCAGCAGCGTCCACAGGCCATAATCATAGGAAACGGCAGGTGCGGTCATCAGCCTATCGCCTCGCTATCCAGCAGGAAGCAGGAAGCAGGTCATGTCATCATGAGAGATATTCAGGCATCGCACAATAACCTCCGGTCTGTGTCTGTCCGTGGGGTAGTATAGAGGGTTGGTGTAACACACAGGTCAAGTATCCATCGCATCAATGAGTCGACAAATCGAGCCCTCGTCCGGCATGCCATCTTCCATGCTCTGCCACTGACTGTCTGCCAGCTCCATCCGATCCTGTAATGCCAGCAGTTCATCTATGCGCTGACGGTTTTCTTCGATGCGTCGCCGGATGATTGCCCTCACCCGTGGGCAGGGGGAATCCCCGGCCTCCGCATCGGCGAATACATCGGTGATTTCAGCCAGCGTAAAGCCGAGCGACTTGGCGCGGCAAATAAATCGCAAGCGGTCGACATCCAGCATAGAAAACCGGCGATAACCATTCACCGGATCGCGAACAGGGCGTAGCAACCCGGTTCGTACATAATAACGTACCGTATCCGGTGTGACGTTGACTGCCGTAGCCAAACCCTTGACCGTCATCATACCCAGACCTCAGTCAGCACTATCGACACACGGTTCGGATCGGGTGCGGATGTGATAGAATTGTTCTACCGGCAGGATGCCTACGATGCCATCACCGGACATGCCGGTATGCGCCGCGTCCATAATACAGCGGGCAATCGCATTCGCCTCGGACGTCTGGCAGAAGATTTCGATGCGGGCATGACGGCATGTCATGTCATGCCGGTAAAAGTTATGATATTCACCGTAGCCGCGCACCTGAGTGACGCTGAGTCCGGAAACGTGCATGGCATTCAGCGCTTTTTCTACCTCTTCCAGTTTCTCACTTATGATAATAGCCATCACTTTTTTGTATTTCATGTCCTGCTCCCTATCCCTTTGCCGGTGGTTTATTGCAGCAGGCGGCATCGCCTGTTGCCAGATTATCAAGCTCATTTTCTTCGGTGTATTGAACCCAGCCGCGCTTGAGCCGTGCGGCCCAGCCGCTGCCAAGTGCCGCGCCTGCATCGGCCAACGCCCGCTCCATCTGTTCGGCCGTCGCCTCCAACAGATCGTATGTGATGGCGACATCACGGCCATTCACCTCCACATCCCTGACGCCCATCATTTGCTTCATAGTCTGGATCAGTTGCGCCTGCATCTCTCCCTCAATGACCTGATCCAGAGAAAACGACCTTCGCTTGATGATCTCCCGACCGGCAGACTTTGCCGATTGTCTGCCCAGATACAGCTGCGGACGGGCGATAAAGTTTTCCCTGCACTGAGGGGTGCAGAAGTAATATTCAATGCCGGTATGTTCAGCATGAACCGTTGAATCTTTCGCATCCATGCCGCAAACCGGGCAGGTATGTTCTTCCATATGCATCAATTGCATGACTAGCCTCCATCACTGTTTTTGTTTTTCGCGGGCAGGCAAAATCCCTGCGGCTCCACGCCGAGTGCTGCGTTGAACTTGCTCGACATATTCTGAAAGGCAATCAGCCCTGTTAACTCGATTATAGCATCGTCATCAAAGTAGCGGCGCAATGCCGTGAAAAGATTCTCACCCGGCTGTTGATCGGAGCATGTTACCGCCTCGGCATAGACCAGCGCCGCCTGCTCGCGCGCGCTGAACAAACCGCTTTCCCGGAACTCGGTCAGTTTATCGAATTTTTCTCTCTCCACCCCGCGCTTGAGCACCGTGGCTGAATTGATGTCCACACAAAACCTGCACCAGTTGATCTGGGAGACGCGCACAGTGACCAGTGATCGCAGCGCGGGTTCCAGCGGTGATGAACGCCGATCCAGAGCCCCGTACAGCAGGGCCAGCGAGCAGAACACCCGAGGCGTGCGCCCCCACAAACGCGCCGGCTCCAGTACCTGCCCGTAGCGCCGTCTCTGGTTCCAAAAGAACAAGCGCACATACCACGGGAAGCGGTAATCAGTGGGCGTTGTGATTGCGCTCACTGGATATAGCCCTCAGCCTGTAGATAATGGTTATCGAGGCTGTTCATTTCAAACTTCCGGCGATGGCCCGGGCTCAAAAAAGCCGCAGAAAGGCGCACGCGCATACCAGCCCGTCATTTCAAGCAGCAAAATGATAAATACGCCGACCAGTGACGCCAGCAGCAAGCCGGCTGCCGGGCCGAACAGCCACATGACGCTCGCTTCGGCTGTCTCCCCTCCCATGATCACGGTACGAAAACCCATCAGAATCCAGGCCACCGGATAGACCAGCGCGCCAATGCCAAAGGTCCATGCCAACGCTTTTTTCCAAACGCTCTTCACGGTTGTAAAAGCGACAATCAGCAATAGCCCTGTGACAAGGATGCCCAACCCCATCCAGTGAATATGGCCGCGCAGCAGTCGCTGCATGGCATCCATGGCCGGGCTGCCGGTGTGGGAATGCTGATGCAGGGCATCGGGCTCTCCGCTGTGGTGGTCTGATTCAGCGCCGTGCATGTTCATCCCCGTTTCCTGGGCCATCAAAGCAGATTCCTGCTTCTCGAATCCGCCGTGAAGTTGCTCATGGTGGGTCGCCAGATAGCCGGCCCACGATATACCCAGAATCATCGCGGCTATAGCCATCAGCAATCCATGTCGTACAGGTCGGATGACCGCCCATATCACGGCACGCATAGCGCCGGTTTCAATGCCTGTCGATTGAGGACTCATTTATTCGCTCCCTGCGCCTGATAGTCAATGCCACCAAAATGCTTGACGCCATCCGCCGTTTTGAACAGCAGCATCAACTGATGCTTGCCGGGGTGATCCAGGTTGTAGCCGGCCATATACCAATCGCCCATTTTCTTCAGCATTTTGGACTCTGATTTTCCATTGGGATGCACCACCTTGGAATTGGCCACGAGATTCGTTACTGCCTTTCCGCCCTTTTCAAATTTGATCATTACATTGTGACTCGGGGCATCCTGCCCCTCGCCCGAATGGTGACTGGCTCCATGCTTCATTCCCGCCATGGCTTTCATGATGTGAAAACTGACGGTGTAGCCGTCTATTTCCTTTTTGACCATAAAAGCACCCTTGGCGACTGCCATACACGGGTTTTCCATATCGACATGCATGCTATGCATCGAACAAGGATTGACTTTATCCATAGGCATAGCGCCATGCATATTCTCGCCGGCCATGGCCGGCTGGCTCATCGCCACTGCCAGTAGCGTGCTTAATACCAAGCTTGTCTTCTTCATATGATTCCTCCTGCTTTCAATGTTTTCTCTTCAGCTTTCATTACGTCTATCGCGCGCCGGGAGTGCCGGCGCTTGACTGCTCCGGGATTTTTCCGGTGTTATAAATAGTATTCAGAATACGGACGGTTATTGGCGAAGCCCAAGGGAATCCACCCATGATTTTTTCCAAATAGACACCGCGCCGGTTGATGATGAATGTCTCGGGATACTTGAACACGCCCAGCTGCGGCCCTGCCAGCTGCTTACCGCCTTTATCCCAGTAAATCGGAAAGGAGACATGCTTCTCTTCGATAAATTTGCGCACATCTTCTGCCTGATTATCCGCCGCCAGACCAACCACTATGAACTTATTGGCTGGCAGCAGACGGGAGAGTCGGATCAGATCCGGCATCTCCTTGCGACATGGCGGACACCATGTCGCCCACACATTTAAAATAATCACTTTGCCGGCAAACAGGTTGTGACTATCCACCAGCTTGCCATCCAATGTACCCATCTTGAATATCGGCATCGCCTGACCCTTGACCGGCAGCGCTTTGCCGGAGCTATCCGGATCAACCGAGCACGCGGCCAACAAGCCAGCCAGCAGCATAAGCCCGATGATTCGTGTCATGCAGCGTAGCATGGCTTAATACCGGTGAAACACAGTGGTAGTTCCATCCTTGTCAAAGGCCAACACATCATAATCCTGCGGCGGCTGACCAACGCTCTGCATACCTGGTGATTTCATCGGCATGCCCGGTGCGGTCAGCCCGATGACATTGGCCGGGCGCTCCTTCAGCAGCCGCTCGACATCGGCAGCAGGGACATGGCCTTCGATCACATAACCATTCACAATGGCTGTATGGCAGGATGCCAGTTTATCGGTGATGCCGTACTTCGCCTTGATCACATCCATATCATCACGCTTGTTCACCGTGACGCTAAAACCATCCTTGCGCATGTGCTCGGCCCAACCGCTACAGCATTCACAGGCGGGGGATTTGTACATCACAACTTCATGATTCATTTTCGCAACCTGCGTTCCACTGCCTTCAGCTATAGCGACAGCACTGGTAGAGCCGAACATCACACTTACCAGGGCTAACATCCAAGTGCATTTATATAGTTTCATACGGTCTCCTTATCTTTCTTGATAATTTGTTTTTCCCTGAACTGCAGAAGCATGCCGTAGATCACCGGCAGCACGACCAGGCACATGAGCGTTGTTGTGACCATGCCGCCGATCATCGGAGCCGCGATACGTTGCATTACATCGGAGCCTGTACCGCCACCCAGCATGATCGGCACCAGCCCTGCAATCACCGCCGTGGCGGTCATCGCAATCGGCCTTACGCGCTTGGCAACACCGGCCTGCACTGCGGCGCGCAAAGCATCCGGCGCCAGTTTTCCGCCTGCATCCTCACGCCTGAGCGCCACCTCCTGATCGATAAAGGTCAGCACCAACACACCAATTTCGGCCGCCACGCCGGCCAGCGCAATAAATCCGACAGCTACCGCCACGCTGAGATTGAAGCCCAGCCACCATACCAGCCAGAAACCGCCGATCAGTGCAAACGGCACCGACAACATCACCACCACCGGCGCCATCAGATTGCCGAAGTTGAAGTAGAGCAGCAGAAAGATCAGCAACAGCGTAGCCGGAATAACAATACGCATTTTAGCTGCTGCCCGCTGCATGTACTCAAACTGACCGGACCACTCCAGCGTATAACCTGCCGGTATCTTTACCTGATCATGAATCGCCTGTTTGGCCCGGGCTACATAACCGCCGATATCGCTGGAGCTGATATCCACATAGACCCAGGCATTGGGACGCGCATTCTCGCTCTTGATCACTGGTGGCCCCCGGTGCACACCGATCTCTGCTACGGCAGCCAGCGGTATCTGCGCCCCGGTCGGTGTCGGTATCAATACACGTTTCAGTGCATCAGGGTCACTGCGGTAATCACGCGGATAGCGCAGGTTAACCGGATAACGCTCCAGTCCCTCCACCGTTTGCGTCACATTCATACCGCCAATGGCCGACTGGATCACATCTTCGATATCACCGATGGTCAATCCGTAGCGCGCTGCCTTATCGCGCTGGATATCGATATCCAGATAATAACCGCCGGCTGCACGGTCACTGAAGGCCGAAGTTGTCTCCGGCAGCGTTTTGACCGCACGCTCTATCTGCATGCCGACGTCCTGCAACACATTCAGATCCGGTCCCGACACCTTGATGCCGATCGGCGTCTTGATGCCGGTGGAAAGCATGTCGATGCGTGTCTTGATCGGATACGTCCAGGCATTGGCCAGCCCCGGAAACTTGATGGCAGCATCCATCTCCTTCATCAAGGCTTGCGTGGTTTTTTCCGGATTGGCCCAATCCTTCTTCGGCTTCAACCGAATAATGGTTTCCACCATGGCCAGAGGCGCGGCATCGGTAGCTGTATCCGCGCGTCCGATTTTGCCAAAGACGGATTCAACTTCCGGAAAGGTTTTCAGTATCTTGTCCGTTTGCTGCAATAGCTCTTTGGCCTTGGTAATTGAGATACCGGGGAAGGTGGTCGGCATATAGAGAATATCACCTTCATCCAGCGGCGGCATAAACTCAGAGCCAATTTTCGCCAACGGCACAGCCATCGAAAACAGCAGGGCAATGGCAATCAGTATCGTCACCCACTTATGCCGTAAAGCAGCTGCCAGTGTTGGCCCGTGCATCCATTGCAGCGCGCGGTTTACCGGATTCTTCTCCTCCGGCATCACCTTGCCGCGAATAAACCAGCCCATCAGCAGCGGCACCAGGGTCACCGCCAGCAGGGCAGACCCCAGCATGGCGTAGGTCGCGGTGAAGGCCAGCGGCTTGAACAAACGGCCCTCCTGCGCTTCCAGCGTGAAGATGGCCATATAGGACACAGTGATGATCAGCAACGAGAAAAACAGCGCCGGGCCCACTTCTCTGGAGGCCCGGCCAATCGCCGCCCAGCGCTCGTTGATGCTCAGTACACTACCCTTAACGTGCTCCGACTGCTCCAGATGCTTGTGGGCATTTTCAATCAGCACAATCGCGCCATCCACCATCGCACCCAGCGTAATCGCGATACCGCCAAGACTCATGATATTGGCGGCCAGTCCCTGCCACTGCATCAGCATAAAGGCGATCAACACACCCAGTGGCAGCGTGATAATGGCCACTAGGGCTGAACGTGCATGCATCAGGAACAACATGCAGACGAGCGAAATAACCAGAAACTCCTCAAACAACTTGTCCTTGAGGTTTTCCACCGCACGCTCAATCAGGCCGCCACGATCATAGGTAGGCACGATTTCCACGCCTTCGGGCAGACCGGACTTCAGCTCTTCCAGTTTTTTGCGTACAGCTTCAATGGTGGTCAACGCATTTTCGCCGTAACGCATAATGATCACGCCGCCGGCTACCTCTCCTTCACCATTGAGCTCGGCCAGTCCACGGCGCAATTCAGGCCCCAGATGCACATGCGCCACGTCGCGCAGCAATATCGGGGTGCCATGCGCATCCACCCCTACCGGAATGGACTCCAGATCAGGAATTCCTTTCAGATAACCCTTGCCGCGCACCATGTATTCGGTTTCACCCATTTCAATCAGGCGTCCGCCAACATCGTTATTGCTGCGCTTGATGGCATTCCTGACCCTGGCCAGAGGAATGCCATATTCGGCCAGCGCATTGGGATCGACTTCCACCTGATATTGCTTCACAAAGCCGCCAATGGAGGCGACCTCGGATACGCCGCGTACCGTTTGCAGCGCATAACGCATATACCAGTCCTGAATGGAGCGTAGCTCGGCCAGATCATGCTTGCCGGATTTGTCGACCAGCGCATATTCATACACCCAGCCCACACCGGTGGCATCCGGCCCCAGTGTCGGCGTAACGCCATCAGGCAGACGCCCGGCCACGTAGTTCAGATATTCCAGCACGCGCGAGCGCGCCCAGTACATATCCGTACCATCATCGAAGATGATATAGACGACGGAAAACCCGAAGAATGAGTAACCGCGCACCACCTTGGAGTGCGGCACAGCCAACATCGCAGTGGTCAGCGGATAAGTGACCTGATCCTCGACCACCTGCGGCGCCTGACCGGCATATTTGGTGAATACAATCACCTGCACATCGGAGAGATCGGGAATGGCATCAAGCGAGATATTTTTCACAGCAAAAGCGCCGGCAGCGATGAGCAGGCCGGTGAAGATAAGCACGATTAACTTGTTGCGCAGGCTGGCATCAATGATTTTCGCGATCATGGCTGGCTCCACCTGTGAAAGTGAGAAAATTCAAAATCCTTTACTGGCCATGCCTGCGCATCCATGCGGCTGCGGCATGTGTGCATCCTGCACGTCACTGCACGCATAAAGGACGCAGAGAAGAATTTGCTTTTACTTGTGCTCATCTGTACCTCCCTCCATGCTCATGCCTTGCATTTTCTCTCCGTTCATCTGCATCCCCTTCATATCCATGTGATTCGGGGCATCCTGCCCCTCACCTTTCATGTGACCTTTGGTCATCCCATTTGGCTCTCCTGCCGAGTGGTAATCCATGGACATGCCCTGCATGTTCATGCCTTCCATGTCCTGACCGGCACTCCCACTGCCTTGTGGTGAGGCCATTGTCTTTGGTTCAACCATTTTGGCGGCGGCTTCGCGGATGGAGGATTCCGAGTCGATCAGGAACTGACCGCTGGACACCACCAGCTCACCGGCTTTCACGCCATCCAGAATCTCAACCTGTCCTTCGGCACTGGTGCCTGTTTTGACCGTACGTGGCTCAAAACGCCCGGGCCCGACCTGAACAAACAGATGGGCCTGTTTACCTGTAATCAGCACCGCTTCTCTCGGCACATAGATGCCGGGCTTGCTGGTGGATGAGGCGATAGCGACATCGCCGAACATATCCGGCTTGAGTGCGCCATCGCGATTATCAAACTCGATGCGCACCTTGTTGGTCCGTGTTTTGGGATCCAGGTAAGGATAGATATAAGTAATCTTGCCGGTGAACGTACGACCGGGCATCGAAGCAATACTCAGACTGGCCGAATCCCCCACTTTGACCCAGGGAATCTCATACTCATACAAATCGGCCAGCACCCATACGCGGGACAGATCGGCGATCTGATACAGCTCGGTCGCAGGCGTGACACGCGCTCCATCGCGTACGCCTATTTTTGTCACGATACCGGCTGCCGGTGCATGGATGTGCATGTTTTTCAGTACCTTGTGCGTGCGCTGCAGAGCCCGAATCTGGTGCTCCGGCACATCGAAAAAGCGCAGCCGATCCAGCGATGAGTCGAGCAGACGTTTTGCGCCTTCACGGATGTCCTTATACTGGCTGGCTTTCAGTTGCTCCCAGTTGGCCAGTGCAAGCAGGTATTCCTCCTGTGTCGCCACCAGTTCCGGCGCGTAAAAGGAGAGTAACATCGTGTTCTCCTTGACACTCTCACCGGTTTTATCGACAAACAGCTTGTCCACCCAGCCATCCACCTTCGGATGCAGGGTCGTCAGGCGCGTCTCATCAAAGGTAACACGCCCCACTGTGGTAACCTCACGCGACAGATTTTTTTGCACTGCTTTGGTGACGCGCACGCCGATATCCTGTGTTACAGTCGGATCAATCTTCACCGTGCCGGCCGGGCCACCGGCGCCTTCATCAGCACAGACGGGAATGTAATCCATGCCCATTGAATCCTTGGCCGGCGCCGGACTGGTCACCGACGGATTCATAGGATTGCGCCACATCAGCGGCTGCGCTCCTCCGGCACATGGACCATCAGCCCTGGCACTTGCTTTCGGCGAACGATCGTCCTTTTCACCCTGTTGGCCGCCGAAAATAAAATACCCGCCAGCCAGGCCGATCGCGACGGCTGCACTGATCCCTAGTAGGTTGTTTTTATTCATAATTATTATCACCTTTGTTTAAATCTTCTTTGCCGGCTGCAGCAGCCAGGCGCGCTTCGGCCTGTCGGGCCATCGACACCTGCTGCCAGTACTGGATATCGGTGTTGAATTCATTAAGTTGGGCGCGCACCAGGTTGAGAAAATCCACCTTGTTGACCTGATAACCGGCCAGCATTGATGCCGTGGTCTGACGCGCCTGTGGCAGAATGCCCTGCTCAAACAGGGTTAGCTGCTTACGGGCAATGCGTAGGTCCGATGCAGCAGCGTCAATCTCTGCATCCACCTGATTGGCCGCGTCCTGCCATGAAAACTCGGCTTTTGCCTTTTCAGCCATGCGCTGATCCACCGCCTTATCCTGCTTGCTGCCGGTGTAGAGCGGCAGCGACATGCTCAGCATCAGCGAAGCCATATCGGGCCGTGGCTGACGGTTGGTCGTGCCGGAGCGAAAGCCATACACTGCGCCCAGCTTGAAGTCGGGGTAATAATCCTTTTGCGCCAACGCCACCATGCTGTCTGCAGCCAGCACCTGATCGTTCATCGCCAGCAACATCGGACGATGCTCTCTGGCCCAGACTTTAAGTGCGGCGGTATCCGGTCTTTGCACACTGATATTCGTCTTCGCTTTACCGGCCAGTGCGATGGGGGTGGCAGCTGCGCGCCCAAGCAAGGCATTCAGCGTTGCTGATTCGCTGTTCTGTGCAGCCTGCAGCTTTAATTCCTGCTCCAGTAATTTGGAGAGTTCCAGTTGCGCCAGCAGCACATCCTGCTGCAGACCCTTGCCCGTCTTGTATTTGGTTTCAGCAATACGAACCAGATTGCGTAACAGGCTCTGGTTCTGGCGCACAATGGACAGCGCCTTATCCAGATATGCCAGATTCCACCAGTGGATGCGGGTATTGCGCAACAACACCAGCTTGAATTCCTGCTGGTTCTGCAGAGCTGCTGCAGCCATATGTTCTGCAGCTTCTGATTTCAGTCCAAGTTTGCCTGGAAAGGGGATTGCCTGCGAAAACCCCAGTTGCAACTGGGTCATCGCCTCCTGCGTGGTGGAAAATGAATCCACCGGCAGGTTCATCGCATTAAACGATAATGTGGGGTCAGGCAGACTGCCCGCCTGTGACGGAATGGCTGCCATGGCAGCTGCATTTTTAGTGGCAGCGGCGAGGGCCGGGTTATGCTTGATTGCCAGCACTTCGGCCTCTGACAGGCTTAAACCATCAGCCCATGCCATGGATAAATTTGGAACGGTGGCCAGCACCGTATACGCCAGCATACGCCGGACTTTTTGCGGGACATGCATAGAAACACGCCTCCTGCTAGAGATTCGCGCCATGCTGAAATGCACACAGCAGACGCACCCCCGACTCACAAGAGTGGTGGTATCAGCAGAAGGGTTTGATTAAATTCGGATGCGTTGGCTGGTTGTATAAAGAAGGGTGGATGAGCGCGGTGGCCCGGTCGGAGTGCGCACGGTAAACAGGCCGCTGAAGTCATTCCATGTCGGGGCTGCAGGTTCGATCAATAAAGCCGGCAACACTAATGCTATATGTGCAAAGGAGGAGGACAGATTCGACAACTCATCCGGCTGATCACAATGATAGCAACTACCCGAGTGATTCGAGGCATGATGCCCGTTCTCGGCTTTGGCACAGTGACCATCAACGTGGGCTGCTGTGTGTACTGAATGCACGCCAAGCATTGTCATCGCATGCGCTTCCGGCGTCAACATACAGAAGCCAGTGACTACAATTTGCAGCGCAAACAAACCCGCCATCAGGCGAGAGAGACCACGGAGATGTAGTTTATGCCTCAACATAGGCCGCACCATACTCATCCAAACATGAAAACACAATGAAATGAAACCGCGTAAATTCCCACTCAGAATCTCTCCGGTATGCGTTCCAGAAAATCATAAAGCGGTTTTGTCTAGCGTTCCAATTGCGGATGCCAGATTATTACAGATTGTTCCGCAAGCTCCGGAGGTTGATATGGGTACAAAATTGCAGACTGAAAGTAGCTGGTTTTCTGTCTACCACCCCCTCCAATCCGGAGAAGATAATGCAAGGCACACCGATATAGCGATTACTGAATGCACAGTGAAAATGGTCCGTCAGGGCTTAGACCCAAACTATGCATTTCAGGTGCAGGAGTTGCTTGGTGCGAACCAGGAAACCATAAGAAATATTTTCTGCGTATCGTACAGGACCCTACAGCGAAAAAGGAGCAAGAGATAGTTACTATCGCCCGCCATATCGGATCGTATTGCCAGATCTATGCGCTTACTCAGATGTGTCCTGGATACCTTTGGTTGCGGGCAAGAAGGTGCCCGCATCTGGTTACATCACCCTTGTCGACCGTTGGGAAATATACCACCCATCCAGTTAATGGATACCGATGCAGGGTTGATTGAAATTGAAGATGTTCTCGGACGAATTCGCCATGGCATTTTTTCTTAAACGCATTCAGCCTTGATTCTGAACTCCCCCGGCTCCCTAGTTGCAAATTGCACGCTAATCCCACAGGTGATTGCAACTCAAAATGGCGCAGTGCCACAGGCCCTCTTGACTCCATAAAGGATAATTTATTTACCACCATAGCATGGTGCCGGTTTACCAGCACGCGAAAATATCAATGCTGTCGGCACCTATCTAGGTATGTCCTAATCATAAGTAGCCCGGTGAACCCCCATTCGCTGATTACCTCAACAGGGGATTTACCATGGAATGCCTGGTTACGTTGTGTCATCCAGGCGTAAGCCAGGTCCCGATCTTGTGGGAAGATTAACCGGAGGCTTTTGTGGATAGAGAGAATATGGCCAGCCCGCTCTAACAGGTCACGATTTGAAGCCATGGGAGCGCCATGGCGGTAACGCAACAGCGTCGAGTGACTGGCATTGGATAGGCCGAGCATGGCCAGCTGATTGGAGTTGGTAAGCTTCCAATACTGAAATACTTTTGTTGTCATGCGAGCCAGCGCACGACGGTTCGTCTTGTCCAATTTTCTTGATACAGCGGTTACCACGCTTCTCCTCCTATCCAGTTTGCAGATTTTAGCACAGGTCACCTTCATGTGCAGAAAGCAAAGCGGCTTCCACAATTGCAATTTAAGTATTTAAGACTCAGCCACAAGCACTACTCATCATTCCACTTTTGAACTCGATTTGAGAGCCGGCCCCGGAAAACTGGACAGTGTTATAATTGGATTTCTTGCCTAATCTAAGCCGCCGGATTACATCAACAGGACAGTGCTATTTCAGTGGTTTGTTTGTGAACTTTAGATCGCAGTATCCTTCCTATCTGGCCACCACTGTAGCTCCGCTGCTCCAGATCTTTTTCGCCGCTCAATTTGTCGGCAAAGCGTAGTATATTTACCAGAGCACTTCTTGGATGCCTGATGCCAGTCCATTGAGGTGCCGGCTTGGCCACGAGAAAATGAAGTAAGGCAATTCGGGTTGGGTGATTGATTTCCCAAATGCTATTCATGATCGGAGCGAGCATTTCAAGTAGTGTTACTTCATGCCCGAGCAGTGTTCCACGGTCTGTCAGGCGTCGATACTGGTTGTACTCGTAGGCCTTACCAAGATCATGCAGAAAGGCCGCAACCAGAAGCAGATCACGTTCAATTGGTTGCAGGTTTCCAGATTGGGCCAGTACGATTTCCATTGTCTCACGAGTATGGCGAATAAGCCCGCCGGGGTAAGCGTGATGGTGATTAAGGCTGCCGGGCGCATGTAGTGTTGCTATCATAAACTGTCGATCTGAAATCACCTGAAATACAAGGCGACGAAGCTCTGCATTGCCGATGTCATCCAGCAGTGACGATACAAGTGCCGACTCATCGGGCAAAGGGATATCTGAAGGCGCCAGCAGAAGTGGGCAACCATCCCATGATGAGAGCTCAAGTATGGATATTACATCGCATATAACCTGCCTCCCAAGGATTCGTCCCTGGCCGGAGATCCATAGTACCGCATCTGTTTTAGGAGGTTCCAGCGGAGTGCCCCAGAAGTAGGCATCAATTTTTCCAGAGTGATCTGACAGACCAAGCTTCCAGTAATCTTTGCCCATACGGGAGATACTACCCATTGAGGATTGCAGGTAATAAATCCCGGAAAATCTCTGCCCATCAAGAATTGACCGAATTGAAGTGCCGTTGTTTTTCATCACATTCACCCTATATGGATATTTTGAAGGTAGGCTCGAAGCTCCGCCTCCAGAGATTCGACCAATAAGACAGCATCAGAACTGGGTAATGGCCACTGTTCTGTTTGCCCCAGCCTCATTAGAACCCAGGAGGCAATCAAATCAATAGTGTCTGTCTCCTGCCCATTTGCTCCTGGCAGTCGGCGCAACTGATTTCCCTGCCGGATCTGGAGAGAGAAGGCCAGGTGCCGCGCCAGCATTTGAGCAGCACTCCGGCGTTGAGGATCATCCTCTTTATTCATTGTTTTGCTTATGTGAGCTCCACAACTTGGGCACAAGGAAGCATGACCACTATTCATCGTCACTGCCTCCAACCCTCGTTTCGATTAATGCTCTAATAGCAGAGCCATCATTACGGGTCAGGTTGGGGATATAGCGGGAGTAGACTCTGAAAAGCATTTCCGTATTGGTATGGCCCAGTTGACGGGCTACCCACTCAGGGTTTTCACCTGAAGCAAGCCAGATTGTCGCTGCTGTATGACGCGTTTCATATGGTCTGCGTATTGGCAACCCCAGTCGATTCAACAGCGGGCGCCAGACCCGGCGCCTGAAATTATTTTGATGTAATGGGGTTCCACTACGACTACAAAACACCAACTCCATAGAACCGGAGTATTTTCTCTGGTCAAGTAAGGCTTCACGTACGATTGGGAGCATCATGATGTCCCTGTACGAGCTCTGAGTCTTTGGTGTGTCCTCCTCCCGGTCGACCACCGTTTCCCGAACTGCAATAATACCAAGATCAAAATCCACATATTTCCACTTTAGCCCATCGATTTCACCTGACCTCATGCCGGTAAAAAAACGGGTTACAAGGTAGTTGTGGTAGTCACCCCTGATTTTTTTACAAAGCAACATTACCTCATCCAACGTGAATGGATGTATCTCCTTTTTACCTTCCGGTATTTTTTTTATGCTGCGGAATGGGTTGGGGAAGTCATAACGCTCAGAAGCCTCGCCAAGAATCCCGCGTAGGGGCTTCATGATATTATTGATGCGTGATGGTGACCTTTTAATGCCACCCTTACCGAGTGTGGTTGATAGCTCGGCGCGAAAGGCGAGGATATCTGCTTTAGTAATGGCTCCCACCTCATAATGTCCAAATCGGGGGAAGAGTGGGTTTTCTAAAGTATATCGATACCCCTTGATCACCGATTTTTTCCAGCGCACCACATTTTCGGACATCCAAATTTCTGCGAAATCCCTGAATAGTGGAGTCCCTGTGTGTGAGCTTGATGGCAGTGGCCGGAATTCAGCAGCTCGTTTACTGTGGGGGAAGTATTTTGCATACGAAAACACTCCTGTAGCGATTTCCCTCTCAATTTTATCCAGCACCTTCTGCAACCGGCTGCGATTGCTTGGAGTGTCCTCCAACAGGGTCTGCTCCCGGCAGCGAACCCCCTGATAACGGAAGTCGATCACTAAGTGGCCAGCACCACCCTTTGATTTGCGAACAGTGATGCTACCCATGAATAGCACCTCCTGCGCGTAGCGGAATAATCGGTATTTCATCATTCGATGCCTTGTGCATCTCACCCTCTATCGCCTCCCAGATAAACAGGATCTTCCTGCGTCCAAACGGACGAATGTAGTGGACACCTTCGATGAACACGGAATCCAGCAAGCAGTTTCTTATGTATCTGGCATCGTATTTTATACGACTAGATAGCTCTCCAGTGGTTATATATTGACCCATAACGACCTCCTTTGGTTCGTATGTGCCAATTATGATACATTTGTAATGCTGTGTCAATAGCGATACATTTGTATCTTTGTTGACAACAAGTTGTCGCCAAACAATCATTGGAGTCACTTGACTTCTAAGGGGGAGCGATGATAAAAATAAAACTGAAGCAGTTGCTTGCTCAACGAGCCTATGACGGGGAGCGCATGACGCTTGTTGAACTTGCCGAACAAACCGGCATTTCCCGCACAACGTTACAGCGCATTGCTAACACTCCTGGTCATAGCACAACCACGGAGCACATTGATAAGCTTTGCAAAGCGTTGAACTGCAACCTGAATGATCTGATTGAATTTTCTCAGGACGAGTGATTGAGAGTTTCTTTGCTCGTCACTTCAATCCTTTAACTTCAGAGTGATGAGCGTCGTCCAAAATATATAAAATATAAAGAGCATACCTAAACCCATAAGGCATGCTTAGCTTTGCCTTCCTTTTTTTTCTTACACCACTAACTCCGGTGATTGAACTGATTGTAATACCAATGGTTCCATTTCCACGTTGTTGTCCAAATGTCGCTTTGATTAAATCACACTGATCAACAGGTATAGAGAGGGCGTTAGCCCACTGATCTGCCTGCAGTTTAGCTTCCTCCGCACTCCGACCCTTTCCTCGATAATGAAGTAGCTTCATCTCCTCCTTTCGAACCCCTATCATCGTCAAAAATTGCAAATACTCGATTGCATTTGCCTCATCTGTGAAGCGAATATCACCACCCTTTGGGGAGTAGTGGTGAATAAAGTGGTTGAGCCATTGATGAATAAGCTCACGTTTTTGAGGAACACGCTTTTGGGTGAACGAAAATATTCTGTCTGCCATTTCGATATCATATGGGGATGTTAATCCGGTGGGGAATGGAAGGAGGGCAGTTACTCTATGGCGAGGCTTCCCATTCGGGTGTGCCTTGGTCTTACGTGTTCGCATACCGAATAACTCATTCGCTCGACTAAACCAATGTTTTAGCTTTTGCTCTTCTATCGTATATTTTGCAGAAATATCAGAGACTGCCATCCTCTTGACCGACCTGTCTTCAAGTATGGATTGGACGGTTCGCCACTCAATGGGTAGGGGTTCAATAATGATGTCAGAAATATTTACTGCTGACAGCTGGTTAAGTCGCGGGTCTTTGAACTGATGCTTCAACTGCTTCCATGCAGGAGCAATAAAAGCTGAAGGAAGCCATTGATCCATACCTGCCTTCTGCCTCAGGCGGTATGCCATAGCTTTTTTAATGTCGGTTAAATTTAACACTGCTTCTAATGTTAGTATGGGCTGGGCTACATTCCTCATAGTACTGCAGCCAAGCAGCAGATCCAGCAGGTGAATGTAGTGCCTGAGGGACATTTCAGGACTTGAGTGTCCACACACAAGAGCTACATGATAGAGGGCCTTTCGATTTATGCGTAGATCAATTTGTAAATGATGATGTTCGACCAAACATCGCCTCATAGAGTTCATACTCTCATTTAAGGCAGATACACTTTTCGGTCGCCACGATGTCTGGCTGCCGGATTCCAGCCTATAGAAAAACCACGATGCAAAAGAGTGTCTCAATGTGTGAAAATGCAAGCTGGGGTCTGCTGACACTTGCCTTAATGCCTGATGAATCGCCCCAAATATCTGCCGCTCATCTATTGGTTCAAAGGGGGTTCCTGCTTTACAAAAAAGTAATCGTTTCTGATTCTTCTTTTCCCACTGAGTCTGATATTCAATACCATCCTCATGGCCTCTAAGGTGAATCCACTCCTTCAACCTGGTTAACTCATTATGCGTCAGAAATGCTTTAAGATGGATCTTTCTGACCGCACTGTCAGATTTTTTATAGGCGTATGGATTATGACGAATAAACAGCACGGGATTGTAGAGGCCACAGATATCAGAGCATAAAATAGTCATCACTTCAGCTCGTCTCAAACCGCACCTGAATCCAAGCATCATGATTAATAGCGCTATGAGGTTATCTCTAGGGGCTCTTGCTCCATATCTTTTTCCCAAGGTATTAGCAGCGTATTGGTAGATGGATGGACAAACAATGTTTGCGTCGACACCAAGGTCACTACTGCCTTTCCCTCTATAGAATTCTGTTAAATCAATCTTAGGGACATCCCAGTAGTAAACGAGGAAGTCATGGAACTCCGCCAGTCTCATAGCTGTAACTTGCTTATTGTTTTCACCGCATTTCGACTCGATGACATCCCGATATAACGCATAAAACTCACATTCATTCAGGGCCATAATATCGCTTCCACCTACATGAACCTGAAGCTTTCTGGCTATAGTAGTGACATATGTGCGAACAGATGATGGTGCGATTTTTGATCCTTTCCTTATACCACGCTTATAGGTGAAGAGCATGATCGCCCACTGTGCTATAAGCCAACCAAGTTGACTCATTTTACTGCCATGGAGTTCTAAAAAAATCTGAACAGCTGTTTTACTCGATGCTGAGCTACCACCCTCTTTTCGGGCTCGGCACTCTTTTGGGTGAATGGCTTCGTAAAGCTTTGCCCATAATGCAGGAGGCATATCTGTAACCGCCTGCTTGATATTTTTTGATTTCTCTTTAGGGATAAAATCAGAGTCTAAGGATAATGCCCTCAATTCAATCGGTACGGCATGTCCGACTCGTACTCTGGCCCAGACATCAGCAGGTAGTGAGACGGATTTAATTTTCTCAATTGCATAATCTGCCAGGTATGGTTTTGAGTAGAGCGATATTCTCGTATGTGCCATTGCCAGAAAATCTGATAGATTTTTTTGCCTGTGATTGATATCCAATTGCAAATGATCCATCAGTTGCGTGAGATACTGCCAAGGATCCACTCGGAGCCTGTTTGAGCCTATCTGTATGGATAACCTTATCCTGCCTAATATTAATAATGTTAAAGGGTCAATAAACCAGCGCTTATGCAGACTTATACATTCACCACTGTGTTCTTTATTGAAATACACAGGTCGGTAAATCTCTACCCATGCTATATCTTCCTCAAAAACCAAACCCTCAAAGGGATCTCTAAGCCAAGCGATTAACCATTGCCGACTGAGTAATCCACCATATACGGAGGCGGAGAAGGCTAGGTAACCTAATAATATCGAACTACCGTCAGTAAGTGGCCTGTCCAATGATTGTAAAAATAGGGACTCGAATGCTCTGAGCTTACCCAGCCCACGCATGGCATCACCTGTAAAATGCGGCGGTTCTCTTGTCGCATAGGTTACCGGTGCGGGTATATAGACTTGCCACCCTAGTTGCCCGGCTCCACGCTCCAAGCCTTGAACCAATAGGTTTCTACGCTGCTTGTAAATATGCCCGGGGGCATCTTTTCTTAGTACATCACAAAAATCCTCGGCCTCCTGCTTTGTCCATGATGCTCCAATGACACCAGCGTATATCTCTGGAAATGAGCCATGAAGAAGCCTCATGAGAATACGGAACTGTATACGCTTTCTCACAGCGGGTTGCGACCTGGGATTATTCTTGCTTGGTCTGGGAGCCAGCCCCAGCCATATTTTGTGAGGCTTAATCATCATGGAAAATAAACCATGGTCTCCCAACCGCAATCACCAAGTAATTTAGTGATGTGCTTTGCGAGAGTGACTTTATAATCAATCGGGCTCATGGATGAAAACTTTGCCCAGGGCTCCTGGCCTCTTTCCCAATGCCCCATGAACGCGTTGATCACGTCACCGGGGCAGCCCATTTCCAGCAGGTTGCTTCTGATAAAATGCCTATGTGCATTGGCTGGAAAAGGATATTCGCTTGGGAAAAATGTCTCGTATAATTTTGGAGTAAGCGTTGTTATGTTCTCATCTACGATTAAAAAAAAGCCCGGCAGTGATTTTTTATCCTTATTATCCTTTTCAATCGCACCCAGAAGCTCTTCACTTAATTTCTGATATACCGCAGGCAAGCAAACGGAAGCATATTCAAGTAGCTTGTGTAACTGGGATCTATAGACCTTTATTTGTTCTAAACAACCCTCTGGAATCCAAACCAATCTGGAGTGGTATTTATCATCACTATCTTTGTCCGATACAACTGCAAATCCTTCCATAAAATCGACTTCATCCAGTTTAAATGAAGGGTCTCCAACTGCTCGATAGCCGGTTGAGAAGTGAATAAATGCTGCTGTATATATCGACATAGCATTGTGTCGTGCAATCACATCCTCTTTTCCCGCCCTCAGAACATCTTGTTTCAACTTTTCACATAGTGCAGACACCTCTGACTTAGTTGGTCTTAGCCTTGCTCCATGCATCCGCTTATCTGGATAAAACGGCTTCAGGCACAGAGGTGACCGTTTTTCTGATTGAAATTCAAACTGAGTGTTTTTCGCAATGTGAAGACACGTTTTCTGGTATAGAGAATGCAACCGCTCTGAATCGGTGGCTGTATAATAAATAGGAGTAGCCCCAACAAAGCAAGCCTTTCCGGTAATTAACATCCCAGTGGTGACTTCCGAGTTAGCGGCACCTGCAATCGCCTCAAACATGAAGCTTGAAAGGCGGCCAACAGTAAGGCGGCAGCCATACTGGTTATTAACGCTGGAGAGAAAACCAGACACCTTACCTTTGTAATCCTCAACCGTACCTGAAAACAGCTTTTTACGGCAGTGGATTGATTGAAAGTATGTAGCAATGATCTGCTCTACAGATATCCCTGTTGTTAATTGCAAATGGGTAGCTATATCCAGCTTTGAATATTTCCTAACTTGTGATGTATAGTGAGGCTGGGCTGTTTTGATAAGCAAAAACGGCTGGGGTGATAGTACAAACGTCACAGCCTCAGTTGGGGACTTCGGCTCAATTCTATACCCAACAGTTCTGATGGCCTTTTCGAGAGGTGCGGAAAACCAGAACATAATAGCCAACAGCGCCGCCAGTTCGATCAATTCATTTTGGCGTTCCTGATCTTTATGTGTGATTCTACTTCTGTATAAAGTTGTGATGCATTTTGCCGCACAACTTGCCTCATACATCGATAGATTAGCCCAGCGCGATATCAGCATCTGGTTCGACATGGCCATGTTTTTATGGACATTTTTAGATCTTATAATGTGATCTGCGCTAGTTCTTCCATCCAGTGGTTTGTCATCACTGAATGATACTTCGGTTATCTCTAACGGGTATGTAAACTCACCAATAGAAAGCCCGCTTCGATCCAGCTCCTTTTCCTTTACAGGACCATACATTGGCAATTTGGTAATTGTTCCAGATACAACCGGTTGCCCACTGTCAGGGTTCTCGGATACAGGTTCTCTATCCCTTGCCGGATGCTTTCGGTGACCGTCACCACCTTCACGTGTGACCCCTTTTCTAATTCCAAGTGCATATCGAATAAACACAATGAATGATGTTACTCTAGGACAGTCATTCAACTCTATCAGATGTGATAAATAATCTTCTGTAGATGTGATCGTATCTGGCAGTTGTTCCAGCTCATGAATATGAGTGCTCTTGATGATCGAACGTGCAAAGGTGAATGCAGATTTTCTGCTACTTTTGAAAACGCTCCCTTTATCTTCGAGCCTGTGGCAGGAGGCATTTGCAACAAATAAATGCGCAAGCAGAATATCATGCTTGGTTAATAGATTATGATCCCTAGGAACATATGATAATGTTACATACGCTTGGTGCTTTTCATACAGTCCACGAAGTGAATCGATTGATTCGATGTTTGTACCTTGGGCCGCTTGAGCTTGCAGTGCGTTTTGGCATGATTGCAACCATAGTGGGATAGAAGATAACTCAGGGAGCTTGTCGAGGTTGGCTATCTTATTAACATGATCCAGTACTCGAATCAGGCGGGGAATAATAAAATGCGCCTCGTTGAGTTCTTCCGGTGCCTCAATATAGGCTATTAGATTAGGATTCAGTTGCATTGGGCTCATTTTGTTGCGCGTAAAAAAGTTTCTGCCTGCTGTAACCGATGGCTCTTGAATAAGCAGTTTTAGATGCATGAAGTGGCGCGAGCTTTCGGATGGTTTGTTCACCCAGCAAACGAAACAGACTTGCGAGCTGCTTACCTTGTGATCTATGCATCAGCTGAGTGAAGTGCTTCAAGTAAATATCAGACAGTGTCAACTCCATCAGCACACTATCATCTAACTGGTCATTCGGAATGAGTGTTGCTGGCACAGTAGCCGCGGACTTAATGCGGGTTCTCGCAGCTTGCAATGTTCGAATTCCTGCAACGCAATAGTATCTATCACGCTCTTTTATCACGATAATCGGCTGGGTGACCAAGAGGATGTTGATTGCCTCCGCCGATAAGTCAGTGAATGAAATGGCATATTGTAGTTTCGCCTGAGCACTGGCGGCATCTTGTATCATCGGGTGAATCAGGATACTACCCAGTTCCACGGGAGCTATGGCGGCGGAGACGGGGCATGGTGAAATATTCGTCACATTTTAACTCCTTACATTCTACTTTTTATGGATGATAGCAAGGGGTGGCAAGTTGTCCAATATTGCATAAAGTGACCATTTAAAATATTTAATTTGTTTATTTTAAACAAGTTAATATACTTTAAGGCCGTCTGTCACATCTAGCCTCCATTATCCTCCGAAGCCGAAGGCCAGTGGTTCGAATCCACTAGGGTGCACCATCTCTCAGACAGTTATTGCGACACCTGCCTGTCATCCACCCTGCCTCAGCACAGCTCCGTGACAGCACTACCGGAGGCCGCTAGCACCCGTTCCATCCCTGTTTGCCGATAAAAACCTTACAGGGACAATGATTTTGTTTCTGCTATAATCTGAAAACTCATCCCTTGCTCCTAAAGCGGGTGGTGGGGACGAATATGGGGTCACCTAAATGACAGGGTCAGAGAGTAAATCCCGTAACAAGCAACCTGCCGGGCTGAAAAAGAGCCGCCCGACCGGCATCTCCGGACAGGATCACACTGCATGAAGTCGAGGCGGGTGCAGGCAATACACACCACGGCCTGGTATCTGCTGCTGGGCGGGGGCTGGACGTTGCTTATCCATGTGCTTCCGGCCCTGCTTCACCCTGCTGACGCAGAGATCTTGTCTGCGGGCCATCTGGCCATGGCCGCCATACTCGCTACCGTGGCCCTGCTGCTCTACCTGATCATTCGCTTTCGCTTTCCCGAGGCAAAGAGTGGCCAGCAAGGTTCAACCCCGCCCTTTCCTGTGCGGCAGGCAGCAACGATGCTGCTCTCCTTCGCCGTGATCTCGACCTTCATCTTGACCAGCACCCTGCGCATCGACGACTTAATGAAGGAACATGCCCGGCAGAAGGAGTCGCAGGAACTGGAAAGCATTGTCGAACTGAAAGAGAACCTTGTTTCATCCTGGCTGCGCGAGCGATTGCATGACGCGGACCTGATTGGCGCGGATTATGACATCGCCGATCATTACTCGCTCGAACTATCGGGGCGGAACTCCGGACAGAATCAAGCGATCTTGCTGGACCGGCTGGAAGCCATCCGCAAGGAATACGGTTATACCAACGTCATCCTGCTGGACACTCAGGGCCAGCACCCAATCTATGCCGATGATACGCATGCCTACATGGCCGGCGCCACACAATCCCTTGCCCACAAGGCCTCCGCCAGTGGCAATGCCCTGATTTCTCCCCTTTACGTCGATGACCTGGACGGCGATGCACATATCGATTTCATCGCACCGCTAATGTTTAAGCATGGCAAAAAGCAAGCATCCATCGGCGCGGTTGTCATCCAGGTCTCAATCGAACAACAGCTCACACCGCTCATCCGCATGTGGCCGGTACCCAGCCGGACAGCGGAAACCCTGCTGGCCAAGAGGGTTGGCGACAAGGTGGTGTTCCTCAACACGCTGCGCTACGCCAACAGCAAACCCCTGGAGTACAGCAAGCCGTTAAGCGAAGCGAAACTGATTGCGGCCATGGCCCTGCGCGATGAACAGAATGTGGGCGAGGGGGTGGACTACCGCGGCGTACCCGTGCTGGCGGCGACACGACGCATCACGGGTACGCCCTGGATCATGGTGGCCAAGATTGATCAGGGTGAGGTGTACGGCGCACTGCCCCTGCAGCACTGGGCGCTACTCGCCCTTTCGCTGCTGCTGGTCGTCCTGACGGGCGGCCTCCTGTTATTCTTATGGAGACAGCAACAGTATGCCCGCATCGAACATCACTATAGGGAGATGATGGAACGCGAAGCGCTGCGCAACCATTACGAAACAGTGCTCCGGTATGCCAACGATATATCCCTGCTGGCCGATAGCGACGGGCGCATCGTCGATGCCAACATGCGTGCCTCCGAGTTGACCGGCTACAACCATGACGAACTGCTGGGCATGCATACCCGTGATTTGCACTCCGCAAAAAGCCGGGCGGCAATGGACAAACAATGGCAATTCGACGAACAGGGATCAGTCTTCGAGGCGGAATTCATGCGCAAGGACGACGCAACCTTCCCTGTCGAGGTCAGCGCCCGCATCATCGAGGTGGAAGGCAAGCAGTTCCGGCAGGCCATCATCCGTGACATCACCGAGCGCAAGCGGGCGGAGGATGATCTGCGTAAAAGCGAGCAGGCCTATCGCACTCTGGCGACGAACTTACCGGGGCTGGTCTACCGGGTGCTGACCCGCGAAGGCAATCGCATGCAGTTTTACAATGACATGTTCACCCAATTAACCGGTTACCCGGAGACTGAAATGACCGCCGGAAAAATATGCTCCATCGAACCGTTGATTGTGGATGAAGACCATGCACGTGTGGTCGCCATGGTCAGGGATGCAGCGGTCGGAAAACGGGCATTCGTGGTGGAGTACCGGCTAAAGCAGAAGCACGACGGTATCCGCTGGATGGAGGAACATGGCATGCCGGTTTACGGAGCGGATGGTGCCTTGCTTTACATCGACGGTGTGATCTTCGATATCACCAAGCGCAAGACTGCGGAGAAGGCGATCCGGGTATCACGCGACCTGCTGCGCTCGGTGCTGGAAAACGTCCCCGTGCGCGTCTTCTGGAAGGATAAAGAGTTGCATTATCTCGGCTGCAATACGGCCTTCGCCAAGGATGCCGGCATGTCGCATCCGAAGCAGCTCTACGGCAAGGATGATTTCCAGATGGGCTGGAAAGATCAGGCCGAGCTGTACCGAGCCGACGACATGGCCGTGATCCAGTCGGGCGAACCAAGGATCGGCTTCGAGGAGCCGCAGACCACACCGGACGGCCAAACCATCTGGTTGCGCACCTCCAAGGTGCCACTGCGCAATACCGATAACGAGATCACCGGCATGCTGGGCATCTACGAGGACATCACCGCGCACAAACAGGCGCAGGATTCGCTGCGCCATCTCAACCGTGCACTGAAAACTCTGAGCTCCGTCAACCATACGCTGGTGCATGCACAAAGCGAGGAGGAGCTGTGGCAGGGGGTATGCCGGGCGGCTGTCGAGGAGGGTGGCTACCTGCTGGCCTGGATCGGCTATGCCGAGGAAAACGAGACGAAATCGGTCAGGGTGATGGCCTCGCACGCTGTCAGGACGGGCTATACCAACGGCATCCGGATCAGTTGGGACGATGTGCCCGAGGGTCGCGGCCCGACCGGTATGGCGATACGCACCGGAAAGTCACGATATATCCAGGATATTGAGTATGACCCGGCCATGGCACCGTGGCAGGAAAATGCGCTGGCCTACGGCTACAAGGCCTGTATCGCACTGCCGCTATTTGAAAACGGCAAACCCTTCGGGGTGCTGACCATCTATGCGGCCGAAACGGATGCCTTCAATGACCAGGAGATTGCCCTGCTGGAGGAGATGGCCGGCGAACTGGACTACGGCATCCACATGCTGCGTACCGGCATCGAGCGCGACCTCTCTCGTGCCGAACAGCAGCAGACCCTCAAACAAATGCAGCAAGGGCTGGTGGAGACCGTTGAAGCGATTGCCAGTACGGTTGAGATGCGCGACCCCTATACCGCCGGCCACCAGCGCCGCGTCGCCGAGATAGCCGTGGCCATCGCTCGCAAACTCGGCATGGAGGAAGAGCAAATCCGAGGGCTCTTTTTGGCCGGCATCGTGCACGATCTCGGCAAGATCGGCATTCCCGCCGAAATCCTCAGTTACCCGGGCAGGCTGAGCGAAACGCAGTTTATGATGGTCCAGGAGCATTCACAAATCGGTTTCGACATTCTCAAGGATGTTCATTTCCCCTGGCCGATCGCCCAGATGGTATTACAGCACCACGAACGCCTGGACGGATCGGGCTACCCGCAGGGACTCAAGGGAGAAGAGATACTGCGTGAGGCGCAAATACTCAGTGTGGCCGACGTGGTCGAAGCGATGGCCTCACACCGGCCCTACCGGGCCGGGCTGGGGCTGGATGCGGCCCTGGCGGAGATCAACGACAAGCGCGGCACACTGTTCGAGGCTGATGTGGTCGATGCCTGCACCAGTCTGTTCCGCGAAGACGGCTTTGAGCTGCCGACCTGAAGCCGGAGAGATCATTCAAAACCAGTGGCCTGCTTCAGACTGCGGCTTCTTCAACCAGCCACTGCCGGAAAGCAGCCAGTTCCGGCGTATCCTTGCGCCGCTCGGACCAGACCAGATAGTAGGCGCTGCGTGTCGGCACGGCATGCGTAAACGGCTGTATCAGGCGCCCGTCCTTCAACTCCTCCTGCACCAGCAACGGATCGACAATGGCAACACCGAGCCCGCGCACGGCTGCGGCAATAGCAAAGTTGCGGGTTTCAAAATGCAGCTGCTGTGCCCCGACAAGCTCCGGCAAACCCTCGGCACTGAGCCATATACGCCAGTCATCAGGGCGCTGGTTTGAGTGCAACAGGGTATACTCAGCGAGATCGGCAGGCCGGGCCAGTGGTCGTTCAGCTGTGATCAGCGACGGACTGCATACCGGCGCAAATTGCTCATCCAGCAGACGTAGCGAGGCTGTATGCGGCCAGTCACCCTGACCCGAGCGAATCGCACAATCCACACCCTCCTGCTCAAAATCAACCAGCTCAATGGAGGTGGATATCCGCACCTCAATATGCGGAAAGGCTTGCTGGAAGCGGTGCAGGCGGGGAATAAACCAGCGCATGGCAAAGGTGGAGAGCATGCTGACGGTCAGTATGCCCGGATGATGGATCGGGCGCAGGGCAGCAACAGCCTCGACCAACCGGCTAAAACCCGCAGTCAGTTCAGGTAGCAACTGTTTCCCTGACTGCGTCAGCTCCAGACCGTGGCGCTGACGCACAAACAGCTTCACACCCAACTGCTCCTCCAGACCGCGAATCTGGTGACTCAGGGCCGAGGGGGTAACAAAAAGCTCCTCTGCCGCGGCGCGCAGATTCAGGTGGCGGCCAGCCGCCTCAAAGGCGCGCAGCGCATTCAGCGACGGCATCCTGACACGATCAGACATGAATAAAACTCATCATAACAGAAGAATATTTCCTTTTATCTATTTGTAAACAGCCGCTAAGCTTCTCATTCTGATGAATTAACTTCATTATGGCCGAGGTGGTTATGGGTAAAACATTATTTGAAAAAGTTTGGCAGCAGCATGTAGTCCAGCAGAATGAAGATGGCTCGACACTGCTCTATATCGACCGGCATCTGGTGCATGAGGTGACCAGCCCACAAGCTTTTGAGGGATTGCGACTGGCCGGACGCAAACCGTGGAAAATCAGCGCCAGCATTGCCACACCCGACCATAACGTACCTACAATTGACCGGGACAAAGGCATTGCCGACCCGGTTTCCCGCGCCCAGGTTGAGGCGCTGGATAACAACTGTGCGGAATTCGGCATTACCGAATTCGGACTTGGTGACATCCGTCAGGGCGTTGTCCATGTCATGGGCCCGGAACAGGGCTTGATTCTGCCGGGCATGACCGTCGTCTGCGGCGATTCACACACCTCCACCCACGGAGCTTTCGGCTCAATCGCCATGGGTATCGGCACATCCGAAGTCGAACACGTATTGGCCACGCAATGCCTGATCCAGAAAAAACCGAAAGTGATGCGCATCAGCGTCAACGGATCCCTGCCTGCCGGCATTACCGGCAAGGATGTGGCGCTCTATATTATCGGTGAAATCGGCACAGCCGGCGGCACCGGCTTTGCGCTCGAATTTGCCGGCGAGGCAATCCGCGCACTCTCCATGGAGGGACGCATGAGCCTGTGCAATATGGCCATCGAAGCAGGCGCCCGTTGTGGCATGATCGCCGTCGACGATGTCACCCTCGACTATGTCAGGGGACGCCCGTATGCACCGAAGGCTGATAACTGGGACGCGGCCGAAGCGATGTGGCGCGAGCTGCACTCCGATGCAGATGCCGCATTTGATGCCGAGCTTGTGTTTGATGCTGCCAATATCGTGCCACAGGTAAGCTGGGGCACGAGCCCGGAAATGGTACTGCCGGTCACCTCATCCATACCCGCGCTGCAATCAGCGCGCGATGAGGTCCAGCGGGAAGGTTGGCGGCGGGCGTTGACCTATATGGGACTGCAGGAGAACACCCCGATCACGGACATCGCCATCGACAAGGTCTTTATCGGCTCCTGTACCAATGGCCGCATTGAAGACTTCCGCGCTGCCGCTGCCATCGTACAGGGCAAAAAAGTAGCCGCCAACGTCAAGCTGGCCATGGTGGTGCCTGGATCAGGACTGGTGAAACAGCAGGCTGAAGCCGAAGGGCTGGATGCGATTTTCACCGCGGCAGGCTTCCAGTGGCGCGACCCGGGCTGTTCGATGTGTCTGGCGATGAATGCCGACCGGCTGGAGCCGGGTGAGCGCTGCGCCTCCACCTCCAACCGTAACTTTGAAGGCCGTCAGGGCATGGGTGGACGCACACATCTGGTCAGCCCGGCCATGGCTGCTGCCGCCGGCATTGCCGGTCATTTCGTCGATGTGCGCGACTGGTCATAGGAGACACTGATATGCAGGCATTTACTACTTTGAAGGGCTTGGTGGCGCCGATGGATCGCGCCAATGTCGATACCGACGCCATTATTCCCAAACAGTTCCTGAAATCGATCAAGCGCACCGGTTACGGCCCGTTCCTGTTTGACGAGTGGCGCTATGAAGATCGCGGCGAGCCGGAAATGGATTGCACTCACCGCCCGGTCAAAACGGACTTCGTACTCAACCAGCCACGCTATCAGGGGGCGCAGATCCTGCTGGCGCGTGAGAATTTCGGTTGCGGGTCGTCCCGTGAGCATGCTCCCTGGGCTATCCTCGATTACGGCTTCTCCTGCGTAATCGCATCGAGCTTTGCCGATATATTTTTCAATAACTGCTTTAAAAACGGCATCCTGCCGATCGTGCTGGATGATAAAGTTATCGACCAGCTGTTCAAAGAGTGTGCGGCAACAGAAGGATATAGCCTCACCGTGGATCTGCCGGCGCAGACAGTGACAACCCCGTCGGGGCACTCTTTCGCCTTTAACATTGATGGGTTCCGCAAACATTGTCTGCTCAACGGGCTGGATGATATCGGCCTGACGCTTACCCACGCTGACAGCATTCATGCCTATGAGGCTGCCCGGCGGCAGCAGGCACCCTGGCTGTTTTAAACTATTGCACTTAAATAGTTGCGTTGTAGCAATCGATGCGGACGCTGTGCTAGTCTGCGGCGCTCAAAATAGTTTGCGAGGTAATCAGCTATGGCTTTTGTTGTCACCCAGCTTTGTAAGGATTGTGTAGATACCGCATGCGTTGCCGTATGTCCGGTGGACTGTTTCTATCAGCCCAAGGATATCAGCGCTGAGACACCGAACATGCTCTATATCTCCCCGGAAGAGTGCATCGACTGTGCGGTATGTGAACCGGAGTGTCCGTGGGAAGCAATCTATCCCGAAGAGGATGTGCCGGATGTATTCGAAGACGATATTGCTCTGAACGAGCTCTCCGATACCGAGCGCGATCTGTTTGAGCTGGCAGAAGTGAAAGACCATACGCCGCCAAGTGCCGATGAAGTGGCTGCCAACAAGGCCAAATACGGTCTGTAATCCACCTGCCTTACGGATTCAAAACGCATGCGCAGCTAACTCTGCGCATGCGTTTTTCTTTTTAAGGATAAGATGATGTCACCCGCCCTGCTCAACGGCATGAACCATGACCAGCTGCTCGCCCTGTGCGGGGCGGCAGGAGTCTCTCCTGCTCATGCCGACAGACTCAGAGCGGCAATATTTCGTCACTACGGCAGCGATACCGACATCAACAACACGCCCGACTTGCCGCTACGCCTGCGCAGCTATCTGGCTGAGCATACCGCCCTGCTGCAACCGGCATCCACGGCAACAAGCGAAGGCGAAGACGGCACCCGTAAATTGCTGCTCGCCATGGCTGACGGCAGAGAGGTCGAAACCGTACTGATTCCGGGCAACGGGCGGCTGACCCAGTGTATCTCCACCCAGGTCGGCTGTGCTGTTGGCTGCACATTCTGCCTGACTGCAACGGCCGGACTGACCCGCAATCTCACTGCGGCTGAAATGGTCGCTGAAGTGACGGCCGGGCAACGTATCAGCGGGCGGCAAGTACGCAATCTGGTGCTGATGGGCATGGGCGAGCCGCTACACAACTATGATGAAGTAGCTCACTTTGTACGTCTCGCCACCGACCCGAAAGGCATGGCCTTCTCACCCAACCGCGTCACTCTCTCCACATCCGGACTGGTGCCGGCCATGCAGCGCATGATCCGCGATGAACTGCCGTGTAATCTGGCTGTTTCGCTCAATGCCACGAACGATGCCGTGCGCGATACGATTATGCCGATCAACCGCAAATATCCGATTGCCATGCTGCTGGATACCGTGCGCGAATATATTCGTGTGCGCGGCAACAAGCGGGTACTGATCGAATATGTGCTGCTCGACGGCATCAATGACTCACAGGCCGATGCAATCCGCCTGTGCGAGCTGATGGCCGGCATGGGCTGTACGGTCAACCTGCTGCCCTTCAACGCCTACCCGGGACTGCCGTTCCAGCGACCGGCCGATGCTGCAGTCTCAGCCTTCCGGGCCATACTGGTAGAGGCAGGCATCATCACCGTTGTGCGCGAGTCCAAGGGACGGGATATTGCCGCCGCCTGTGGCCAGCTCAAGACAGAAGTAGTGCAACGCAGAAAAGCCTCCCGCATCACACCTGCTGCGTAGCCAACTCCCTGAGCCCGTTCAGATCGGAGATCTCCACCCGGCCGCGCTTCAGCGCCACACTGCCCCGACGCTCAAAATCCTTCAGAATCCGGCTGATCACCTCACGCGCCGTACCAAGTTCCGTAGCCAGCTGATGATGTGTCAGCTGCAACGAATGCGTGCCATCATCGAGCTCCAGCAGGCGACGCGCCAACCGCACATCCATACGCCCGAAGGCAACATCCTCGATCAGCGCCATTAACTCCGCGATGCGATCGGAAATCATGCCCAGCGCAAACCGGCGGAAGGCGGGATCGGCCAGCAGTGCATCAAAACGGGCGGCCGGCAACAACACCAGTTCGGTCGGCTCTTCCACGACCCCTTCCGCCGGATAGGAGCGACCGGCCAGCAGACATGAAGTTGTTAACATACAGGTCTGCCCGTCTTCAACCCGGTAGAGCACAATTTCACGCCCTTCGGGGTCCATCTTCTGCACCCGGATCGAGCCGTGCATAACGAACACATAGCCCTGACAGCTGTCGCCATCACGAAACAACACCGTGCCCTTGTCGACCCGCATCTGTTTGAGGCCGGAAAATTCGCGCAGTATCGTTGCCGGTAACCCTGCAAGCGAGGGAAAGGCCAAAAGCATGGCGTCTGCCGTCATAATACCTCCAGTTGATCATGGCGAATATGCGACAGGGATCGATTAAAATGGTGCCAGTCCCATTGCCTGCCCGGGTCCCATTTACGCCCCGGTGCAATATCCTGATGGCCGACAATATTTTCACGCCTGATAAGCGGATAGCGCCGCATCAGATAACGACACAAGCGCGCGGTTTCCCTGTACTGTGCTGCGGTAAACGACTGCCTTTCATCACCGATGATCTCTATGCCGATGGCAAAATCGTTGCATTGGCTGCGCCCCTGCCACTGCGAGACACCGGCATGCCAGGCACGCTTCTCACAGCCGACAAACTGGGTCACCTCGCCCTTTCGATCCACCACGAAGTGCGCTGATACCGCAAGCCCCTTGAGTTCCGAAAATTCCGGGCAGGCACCACAATCCAGCCGCCCCATAAACAGATCCTCAACATATTGCATATCGAATTCACCGTCCGGCAGGCTGATGGCGTGCAGCACGATCAGCTCAATGCCCAAGCCGGCCGGGCGCGCATTCTGGTGAGGCGATACAAGCTGTCGCATGCGCTTATCATGCGGATCGCGGTATTGCTTGTCATGTCCGAATAATACCGAGGCTTTATTATCACAAGCTTTGCCGTCAAAATGCCCCGATGTCACGAAGTTCCCCCGATCAAGCAGCGCGTCTGATGCGCATGGCAACCTACGCCTCTACCAGTGTCGCACTGGTCCTTATTCTCACCAAAACAGCGGCGTGGATGATGACCGACTCGGTCAGTCTGCTGGCAACACTGATCGATTCCTGTCTGGATGCGGCAGCCTCCATGCTCAACCTGCTGGCTGTGCGTCATGCGCTGGAGCCGGCCGATAAACTGCATCGCTTCGGACACGGCAAAGCCGAGGCGCTGGCCGGGCTCGGGCAATCGACATTCATTGCAGGTTCCGCCCTGTTTCTCTGTTTTGAATCAATCGGTCGTTTTTCGCACCCGCAACCGATAGAGGCAATGCCGGTTGGCGTGGGCGTGATGATCTTCTCCATTCTGGCCACACTCGGCCTGATGTTGTTCCAGCGCCATGTCATCCGCCAGAGCAACTCAACGGCCATCAAGGCCGATCACCTGCACTATAAAACCGATCTGATCGTTAATGGCGCCGTGATCGCCGCCCTGATCCTCGCTTACTACGGCTGGCCGGGGTTCGACCCGGTATTCGCCATCGCCATTGCCGGTTATATCCTGTTCAGCGCAGCGGAAATCGCCCGCGAATCGCTGGATCTGCTAATGGACAGGGAGTTACCCGATGAGCAGCGCGCCAGAATCAAGGAGATCGTCAAAAAGCATCCGCAGACACGCGGCATCCATGATTTGCGTACCCGCAAATCCGGCATGACCGCCTTTATCCAGCTGCACCTTGAGCTCGATGGCCACCTGACACTGATGCAGGCCCATGCCATTGCCGATGATGTCGAGGCGCTTATTCTGGCTGAGTTTGAAGATGCAGAGGTCATTATCCATCAGGACCCTGCCGGCCTGATGGAGCAGCGACCGGAGTTTGCAGCAGCATGATCCGCCGACTGTACACTTTTCTCCTGTTGCTGATGCTGCTGCCTGCCACGCAGGCGATGGCCGCCACAGATGTGATCACCATCGACTATCTGCCATTGCAGGAGGCCGCCATGGCCGCGCGCAGCCAGCTCTCTCCCGACGGCAGCGTCGGTATTCTGGCCTCCCGACGCATGTTGCTTGTCGATGATGACGAAGCGCACCTGAAAAAAGTACGGGCGCTGCTGAAACGGCTGGATGTGCGCTCACAGCAATATACGCTACACCTCACCATCGAAGACGTGCTCAGCAACCGCAACAGCCAGGCGCAGATGAGCGGCAGCGCTAACCTCGGCAACCTGCCCGGCGGCTGGGTGCAACTGCGCCTGCAGGATCAGCGCAACCGCAGCATGAATTCCCAACAGTACTCGTTACGCCTGAGCGCCGGCCAGCCGGCCAGCATGGAGATCGGCACGCTCGAACCGATTGAGGAGACACGCGTCTGGCTCAGCAGCTACGGCCTGATGCAGGTCAACAGCGTCACCATGACTCCGATTACCTCCGGGTTTCACGTGACCGCGCGCCCGGCCGGAGCGGATCAGGTGCATCTGCGCATCACACCATGGATGCAACGACAACAGGATGTACAGCTGCAGGGACAACAGGAGATGCTGCTGGGGCTCGGCAACAGCAGCGCACCGGCTACGCCACCCGGTCAGACAGCCAATATGCGGCTCAATGCCCGCCCGGTCATCAAAGCCGGCCGTCGCATCAATATCAGCGGTGCGGCGACCGAAGTGACTGTGCACAAAGGAGAAGAGGTAGAAATTGCCGCAAGCCACGGTGAGGCCAACCGGCTGGGAGAGGCCCTGCTCAGTCGCTACTCAGGCACCGGCCAGCGACAGTTTGTCATTCGACTGAAGATCGACACGGAGTAGCCACTCCACTACAGCGCGCTATCACCGTTTCAGGCGATACCACTTCGCCTTTTCCTTGACCCAGAATGCACGATATTCATCGGCGCTGATTTCGCCGTCGCCATTAGCATCCATCTGGCTGAAGCGTTCATTTGCCCGCTTCTCGACCATGGCCTTATATTCATCAGAGGAAACTGTGCCACTGTCATCGCCATCCAGCGCCATGAATGTATCGACAACCTTATCGGTAGCTGTTTTCTGCTCAGCCCATGCAGGCGTTGCCATCAGGCCAGCCAACAGGATTGCACTCAAACAACGAATGAACATACTCAAAACCTCGCATTGCCGTGGGAGACGACAGACGGCATCATAGCCAAGTCATATTCATCAGGCGAGGGGAACATGAAGAGTTATCTGGATCTAATGCGTCACGTGCGCGATCACGGCACACAGAAGGGCGACCGCACCGGCACCGGCACCCGCTCGGTGTTCGGTCATCAGATGCGCTTCGACCTCTCCGCAGGATTTCCGATGGTGACCACCAAAAAAGTGCACCTGAAATCAATCATCCATGAACTGCTCTGGTTTCTCAAGGGTGAGACAAACACCGCTTATCTGAGCGAAAACGGTGTCAGCATCTGGAACGAGTGGGCTACAGAGGACGGATCACTCGGGCCTGTCTACGGCTATCAGTGGCGCAACTGGCCAACCCCGTCCGGCGAATCGATCGATCAGATTTCCGAACTGATCGAACAGATCAAGGCTCGCCCGAATTCGCGCCGCCTGATTGTATCGGCCTGGAATGTGGCCGATCTGCCGGATGAATCGATCAGTCCGCAAGCCAATGTGGCGGAGGGCAAAATGGCACTCGCCCCCTGCCATGCCTTTTTCCAGTTCTATGTCGCCGACGGTAAACTCTCCTGCCAGCTCTATCAGCGCAGCGCCGATATTTTTCTCGGCGTACCGTTCAATATCGCCTCCTACGCACTGCTGACCATGATGATTGCCCAGGTCTGCGAGCTTGAGCCGGGTGATTTCATCCACACCTTCGGCGATGCGCACCTCTACTCCAATCATACTGAGCAGGTGGAGACCCAGCTGGCGCGCGAGTGCTACCCGCTACCGACTATGAAGCTCAATCCGGCTGTGAAAAATATCTTTGACTTCACCTATGACGATTTTGAGCTGAGTGATTATCAGTGCCATCCCGGCATCCGCGCCCCGATTGCCATCTAAGCATGATTCACTGATCCGGTGAGCCGGCCGAGGCACACTTACGGGCACCGGCTACAAACCTCATTCAATACATAATTATGCAACTCAGGTTTCTTTAGCTACAATAGAAATCACCGGTGAGCTAATCGCAATATATCCATAGCCCCCCGCATGGCTAAAACGGGGGAATATTCAGAGATGTATTTATGATCAGGCAAACAAACGAGACAGCCGGCATAGATGATGCTATTCCCGAGGCCGGACAACCAAAGGCACTACTCAGGGAGGCGCTACAGAACGCGATTTTCAACAGCGCCAACTTCTCCAGCATTGCCACCGACGCCAACGGCGTCATACAGATATTCAATGTCGGTGCCGAGCGCATGCTGGGCTATGAAGCCGCCGACGTAATGAACAATATCACCCCGGCCGATCTTTCCGACCCGCAGGAACTGATCGCCCGTGCCGAGGCATTGAGCGCCGAACTCGACACACCGATCACGCCGGGCTTCGAAGCTCTGGTGTTCAAGGCGACACGTGGCATCGAGGATATCTACGAGCTGACATATATCCGCAAGGATGGCAGCCGATTCCCGGCAGTAGTGTCGGTCACCGCACTGCGCGACCCTCAAAACAACATCATTGGCTACCTGCTGATCGGCACGGATAACACTGCGCGCAAACAGGTCGAAGCCGATCAGGCAAAGCTCGACCAGCGCCTGCGCGACCAACAGTTTTACACCCGATCACTGATCGAATCCAACATCGACGCTATCATCGCTACCGATCCATCCGGCATCATCAGCGACGTCAATAAACAGATGGAAGCGCTCACCGGCTGCACTCGCGACGAATTGATCGGCGCGCCGATGAAGAACTTCTTCACTGACCCGCAGCGGGCCGAGGCGGGTATCAAGCGGGTACTGAACGAAAAAAAGGTTACCGACTACGAACTCACAGCGCGCGCCTGGGATGGCAAGGAAACGGTAGTATCCTACAACGCAACCACGTTCTACGACCGGGACAGAAAATTACAGGGTGTATTCGCCGCCGCACGCGACGTCACGGATCGCAAGCACCTGGATGTCGAGTTGGAGGACGCCAAGTCTGTGGCGGAAAAAGCCAGCCTCGCCAAATCGGATTTCCTTTCCAGCATGAGCCATGAACTACGCAGCCCGCTCAACGCGATTCTCGGTTTCGGCCAACTGATGGAATCCGAATCCCCCCCGCCAACGGATAGCCAAAAGGAGAGTATTGCACAGATCCTCCAGGCAGGATGGCATCTGCTGACACTGATCAACGAGATACTCGATCTCTCCAAGGTCGAGTCCGGGAAGGTGCCGCTGTCGCGAGAGCCTGTATTGCTGTCCGAAGTCATGCTGGAATGCCAGAGCATGGTCGAGCCACAGGCGCAAGAGCGTGGCATCCGCATGACCTTCCCCCAATCCGATACTCCCTATTTCATTCACGCTGATCGGACCCGGGTGAAGCAGATTATGATTAACCTGCTTACCAATGCGATTAAATACAACAGCGCGAAGGGAGAGATCGAGGTGGAGTACACCGAGAGCGCGCCCGGACGCCTACGCATCAGCATCAAAGACAGCGGTGCAGGCTTGACTCCGGAACAGTTGGAGCAGCTATTTGAGCCGTTCAATCGTCTCGGACAGGAAAATGGCAGCGAGGAGGGCACAGGTGTCGGCCTGGTAGTGAGCAAACGCCTGGTTGAACTGATGGGGGGCACTATTGGTGCAGAAAGCAGCCTTGGGGCGGGTAGCGTGTTCTGGTTCGAACTCGCATTGGTTGCTGAGCCAGCTCTTACCAAGAGAGAGAGCACCATTGAGGGTGATGATGCCGAGGCATCCGCTCAACCAACACATGAGCCTCGTGAAGTGCGGCCATGCACCCTGCTTTATATAGAAGACAACCCGGCAAATATGAAACTGGTCGAGCAGATCACCGCACGCCACCCCAATATCAGTCTGCTGACTGCCGCGACCGGGAATAGCGGTATTGATACTGCTTGCGAAGCCCTGCCTGACTTGATCTTGATGGACATCAACCTGCCCGATATCAACGGCTTCGAAGCCCTGAATATCCTGCGCGAAGACCCGGCCACCACGCATATCCCCGTCATTGCCATCAGTGCCAACGCCATGCCGGAAGATATCGAAAGAGGGCTGAAGGCGGGATTCTTCCGCTACATCACCAAGCCGATCAAGGTCGATGAATTCATAAATGCACTGAGTGAAGCGCTGGGGTTTGCAGAAAAAGACTCTGCCAAGAGCGCACAGGAACCGAAGCTATCATGATTGATTCATCCAACCTTCTTCACGGCACAATCCTGATCGTCGATGACCTGGAAGCCAATATTCTTCTGCTCGAACGAATACTGCGCGGAGCCGGCTATGATTCCATCACCTCCACAATGGACCCGTTCACAGTCTGCGAGCTTCACCGCAAGAATAACTACGATTTGATCCTGCTCGACCTGCAGATGCCCGGCATGGATGGGTTCCAGGTGATGGAGGGGCTAAAGGCAATCAAACCGGACAACTACCTTCCGGTGCTGGTGATTACCGCTCAACCGGCATACAAGCTGCGCGCATTTAAAGCCGGAGCGAAGGATTTCATCAGCAAGCCGTTTGAGGTTCCCGAAGTGCTGGCGCGCGTGAACAACATGGTGGAAATGAGCCTGCTACAAAAGGAGTTGCACAGCTACAACGACGTGTTGGAGCAACGTGTACAGGAAAGAACTGCCGACCTTCAGGAAAACTATCTGGAAACCATTTTCACAATGACGCGCGCAGCGGAATATAAAGACGAGGATACCGGAGACCATGTACAGCGCATCAGCTATTATTGTCGCGCCCTTGCCAAACTGCTCGGCCTGAATGAAATCTTCGTCGACAAAATATTTTTTGCCAGCCCGATGCACGACATTGGCAAAATTGGTATTCCCGATCATATCCTGCTCAAGCCCGGCACCTTCGAACCGGAAGAGTGGGAGATCATGAAAACCCACGTAACAATGGGCGCAAAGATTCTTGGCAAAAGCAAATCCCCTTATCTTAAAATGGGGGCAGAGATTGCGCTCAATCACCACGAGCGCTGGGACGGAGGTGGCTATCCGGAGGGCAAGCAAGGGAAAAGCATTCCACTTGCCGCGCGTGTTATGACTATCTGCGACACCTACGATGCGCTTCGCAGCAAGCGCCCCTATAAACCCGCATTTGATCACGAGAAGGCTGTACAGATTATTACCTGCGGCGATGGTCGCACCGAGCCGGCACATTTTGACCCGCTTATCCTTGCAGCGTTCACAAAAAATCACCAAATATTCTGTGATATCTTCGAAAAATATAGAGCACAGCTATCCGGGCCAAATGCCGCAGATTGACTATAAGAGGACTTTTAATGGAAGAAAAGTAAACCGCTGCTGTTTTGACGGCAATCGACGCTCCGATTGCGGTTTAACACCGCCAATAGGGAATGACACTTTTATTCTTATAAGTCCGACAGACTCCTAGGCAAGTATCCAGAAGACACTGACAAGTGTCACACCACTTACCAGACTGGCGGCCAGCAACAGCGCCGATGCCAGTGCAGCGTCTCCTCCATAGCGTCGCAGGAACACCGCGCCGAGAACTGCCGGCGGCATGGCGGCCAGCAGTACCAGAACCTCTTTCCATAGTTCGGGAAAACCAAAGCCGGTTGAAAGGGCGCCGGCAAGCATCGGTTTGATAATCAGCTTCAGCAGAATGACTATTGTCAGAGGCACGATAATAACCTTGCCCAGATGGGGCAGCCTGAACATGAGGCCAACCGATAAAATGGCAAGCGGAGTCAGCGCAGAGGCCAGCACATGGCCTAACTGGAACAATGGCGCCAGAAAAACATTCTCCTGACCGGGCAGCTGGAAGTGCCCCCAAAGCAGACCTGTGAGCAGCGCAAAGAATACGGGTGACCTGAAAAAAACCAGCGAGGACTTCCACTGTAATTTTGCTTCTGATTCGCCTGAACCGAAATAGGCGGCAAGCATGGGGCCCAGTATAAATATCGGGTAGCCAACGCCTATTTCCGAAATTAGAACGGCTTCACCAAGTGCCTGGGATGTATGCGGAAACATCTGCATAATAATCGAATAACCCAGAAACGTTGAAGAGCCGAATGCCGAGCAGAAAACAATGGCTCCCTGCTGCGCCTTGTTAAACTTCAGCAATGCACTGATCGCCCAGGCCAGGGCAACACAGGCAAGCTCCACTCCCAGCATGACCAGCGCCGGCGCCACCTGATCCAGCCGGATTGACTGCTTTGCCAGACTCACAAAAATAATGGCCGGCAAACACAGATCTGTAACAATACGGGCCAGAACCAGCGAATCATCTTCTGTCAGTATCCCTTTCTCTCGCAATAAAAGGGCCAGCGCATAAATAAAAGCAATCACCAGAATCGAATTCACCAAATGATGAATGGCATCCATCAGTTCACCACCCTGCTTCCAACGCCTGAGGGCGCCAGGCAGCCGGATCTTGCAAGTTGCATCACCTCTCCCCCTCGCCTTGATTCTTTTATGCTAACCAGAGCGTAGTTTACCCTGAGACAGAGTGCAATTTACCGCACCATGGCAACCGGTGTGAAATCAGCTGCCTGATTCAACTTCTGATAAAGTACGGTAGCGCGACAAGCGCGCTGCCGATGCCGACAAGGAGATAGGTATTACTGATAAAATAGGGAAAGATCATCAGAATCAGGCCGCAGGCCAGCGGCACAATCTTTCCCTGCCGCTTGCCAAAGATAAAAAAGCCAATGCCGATGGAGCCAAACAGCAGCCCCCAATAGAGCAGCGCGGTATTAATACTGCACCATGCTTACCCGACCTGCGTAATCCGGGCGATGTCTACTTATCATGCTTTGGCTCCTGCTTCGCCTTTGCCGGGCCGAACCACTCCTTGCTGTAGCGCAGCCCCACCATAGGGGCCATATTGACCGTCTGCCGACCGAACAGGGAGAGACTTTTGGTCAACATGTATTGCAAGGTCAATGCAGTACTCGCATCTCTGGATACAGTCTGATCCACCGTCAGCGTCACCTTGTCCGAGAGCTTGCGACCGGCCCGTATCTTGCCGCCGGAAGCATCGCCGCCGACTTCGAATACATCCAGCCCCGTCACCTGCTCAACCTTGCCCTGCACCTCCTGCATCATCGTGCCGGGACCAAGCAGAAACTCGGCAGCAGTCATCATATCACTGACACCATCCTTGCCCAGCGAGGCAAGCGGCCTGCCTGTGGCAATATAGGAAAAGATCTCGGCATTAGACATCGCCGGTTGCGAATAGAGCTGTGTGGTCAGTTGGTCAACCGGCCCCTCGACAATCACCCCGGCTGTAATATCGCCAATCTTGCGGGCGGCTTTGACATAGATGGACGGCCGTTTCGGATCGCCGGAAAACACCACCCTGCTGCCGGGCTGAATATCGAGTTTCACACTGCGGAATTCAATTTTTCCGCTGGCCAGATCCAGCACCCCGGTAAGCTTCGGTTGCGTCACGCTGCCACCCAGATGCAGCTTGCCTGTCGGTTTCAGGCTCATGCCCCGTCCGTAAATCTCGGCATCACCGCTGAGCAGCAGATCGACATCCACTTTCGAGAGCGGCACCCTCTTTTTGCCGGCACTGGCAACCGAATCACTCTTCCACTGCAGGTCGGTTGTCGGCCCGGCAACCGGATTGGGGATCTCCAGACGCAGCTTCACCACCTCCAGCGCGCCCTTGATGATACTGACCTTCTTTTGCTCGGATGCGCTGATCGTACCACTGACCACCAGTTGCTGATCCGGCAGATTCATCAGCGCAAAGCGTTTGAACTTCAGGTCCGGTACCGTTCGCCTGTCGATATCCAGCGGGCCGCTGATAACCAGCTCTCCATCACCGCTGTGCAGATGCAGATCAACCGACGGCTTGCCATCGGCCAGTGCGGCTGTAAGCCCACCCTTCATCTCCAGCCCGAATTCGGGGATGCCGATAGCATCCAGCGTGATCACACCGCTGCCTTTGGCACTATGCAGCGTCATCGGCATACTCCAGCTCAGGTTCATATTGCTGCTACCCTTCAGCGGATCGATGCGAGGCAGCAGCGCCTGCAGATCGGAGAGCCGTGAAAACTTAACGGATACAGCGCCAGAGCCCTGCTGCTTATCGGGAAAGGCCAGCTGCCACGGCTGCACGACAAACGTCATCGCCATCTGACCGCTACTTGCAAGCCTCCCCCCTGCCGGGGCTTTTGCCTGCAGCTGCCAGGCAAGCTCTTGCCGGCCGTAATCCAGTTTCAATCTGACATCACTGAGCAGCAGCGATCGACCTGCCTCTGTTGCAAACATCGGATGAGTGACCCGCAAAGCCGGCGAGGTGAGCTCCACCACAAGCGTCGGTGCCTGCGGCGAGCCGGCAAGTGACACTTTCACCGCTACATGCGTTGCAAGATGATATGGCACTCCGGCAAGCCAGGGTTCATTGCCGGATATATTAAATGCCGCAAGCGCCAGTTTACCGCTGATCCGCTCAGGCAACAGATCAAAGGCGACAGTCCCTGTTGAGCCCAGCAGGCGGATGTCGGACTCGGGCAGGTGAAAGTGGCTGCCGTCAATATCCAGCGCCAGCCTGTCAGCTGCCAGCCATTCGGATTTTGCATAGCTTACGCGCGCTGCCGTCACCACAATCGTGGTGTGGGTCGGGTCGGCTATGCCGACCGCCACCCCGGCGCTACTCTTCAGTCGTCCTTGCGAGGAGAACTTCAGGCTCAGCCGCTCTGCCTTCAATCGGCCCGTAATATCCAGCTTTTCCATCTCCCGCCGGCCATCTATCGACACATTGCCGGCAACCAGATGACAGGCGCCGGCGCTCGCAGCATAGGTGCCACTCAGACTAACCCTGTCGATGGCCACCGATGCAAGCTTCACACCGCGAAGCTTCGCCGTGATATCCGCATGCGGGGCAGCATAACTGCCTGCCAGAGCGATATCCGCCTGCAGATTGCCGGCCGCCTGATCAATGCCGACAAACTGTAGCGCCGGCGCAATATCCGTCCCGGCCAGTGAGCCGGTCAGCTTGAATCGCTGGCTGTCACCCTGGCCAGCAAGATCCAGTTTCAGCCCGAGTGCGTGGATATCAGCCCGCCGTATCTGCCAGCTGCCTGCATCGCCCTCACCATCAATGTGTATACCGGCAATCAGGCCTGCCAGTTCGCCCTTGTCGATATCACCCTGCAGGCGCCACTGCCCGCTCTCTGACTGCCAGCTCCCGTGCATACTGCCACTTAATCGCCCGGCCGCGTTTTTTAGTGGAGAGTCCCATCCGGTCAGTGTCAAATCACCCTGCAGCAGCGCGTCGCTATAACCCAGCGCCAACTTCAGACCATGCTCCTGCTCCTTGATCACGGCAGAGAAGTTTTCCTTTTTCCATATCGCACTGATCTCCAGCGGCATCGTCCGTGCCAGCAATGCACCGCTGCTTGCCACAGCATGCATGGAGATATCTGCACGCGAAAAATCGAGCGGCGCATGAAATTTCCAGGCACCGCTTATTGCACCGCGATCGGCATGCAATTTTAGCTTCCCGTTGGCTGTCAGTGCGCCCTTCTGCTGCTGCCAGAGCGCCTGCATCTGCGCACCACCAGCACCGGACACAAGCTCCAGCTTCGCCTCACCGTCGTGCAGGTAGTGACCCGCAAGCGAGAAGGCGGCCTCTCCTCTGACCTTGCTGGCAAGCTTCCCGTCCGCGCGCCAGTTGGCCAATTGCCCGGCAAGCTGAACAGTGACATTGCCGTCGGGCAGCTCTGCCTGCAGATGACCGGCAACGGTTTTACCCAGCTGAAAACCATCGAGACGGATAGCTGAAATCCGGGTGGACGTGCCGTCGCCCTGCTCGACATTCAGCTCACCTATATCCAGCGCGTCCAGACGGGCGGAGTAGAGCGGCACTGCTACAGCCGCCTGCGGCCCGGTCGCTGCTGACGCAGTGCTGCGCAGATCTATCCTGTCGGCCTTGAGCATGCTGATGCTCAGCTCGCCCGAGAGTAACCGCCATGGCGACCAGGCCAGTGTCACCCGCCTGGCCGTCATCTCCACGCCGTTGCCCTTAAGCAGCAGCGAGCCGGCACTGATCTGCGTCAGCGGGTGCCCGCTTAAAGCCCGTATAACAACACGGCCGTCGCTTTGAGAAGCAATGGTATCGGCCAGCCACCGGCGACCGCCATCACTACCCAGCCAGCCCCACAGACCGGACACGGCGAGCACAAAGATCGACAGCACAGCCAGAACTGCAAGCAACAGGCGCGATCGGATCAAAACACATCTCCGAGCGTCAGGTAGAACTGGAAACGCTTGTCCTGCGGCCGTCTGTTCAGCGGTATCGCCAGATCAAGACGCAAGGGGCCTGCCGGAGTGCGCATAATCACACCGAAACCTGCCGAGAACACAGTCGGCGCAGCCTTGCCAATGGCCTGCCACACTTTCGCCGCATCAGCGAACAGCAGCGGCGAAAACAGCTCTGCTTCAGGCATCAGCACCAGATCCACGCCGCCGTATGTTTTCATCAGCCCGCCGGTAGCCAAGCCGTCAGCGCCGATGGGACCCAGCGAGTCGAGCGAATAACCCCTTGCACTGGCGGCGCCGCCGGCAAACTGGCGATATGTTTTGGGAACTACGCCCTGCAAATTGAGCGTGCGCCCGTAACCTGCGCGAGGGGAGAACAGCAACCAGTTCACTGGCCGGAAAAAGTAGCGAGCAGACGCATCAAACACAGCCCAGAGTCCAGCACTGTTGACCCGCAGCGGCAGACCTGCGCCAAGGTTCATACGCCATCCCTTTAGCGGCACCAGTCCGCCCTGCTCATGTGAGAAGCGCACATCCATGCGGGGGCCGAGCGTGAGCAGGTGAGCTCCCGCTTCGCGCACATTTTCAGCCTGCAGTGTCAGGCGCAGGTAGTCCTTGCGCCTGAAATTCCATTGCCAGAAGGGGCCGCCACTAACGGAGTCGTAGAGCCGTCCGTCCGTACTCTTGCGCAAATAGTCTACATCGATGCCGACCTGCTGATCATACTCCGGCCACGTGGGCACTCTCAGCGTAGCGCCCGCACCGGAGGTTGTACGTGACGTCTGGGCGCGCAGCGCATATTCAAGCTTGCCCTGTAACAGGCTGCGATCCACCCAGTTGGCCCCCAGCCCCAGACCTGCATCGGTTGAATAACCGACATCACCACTGAGTTTTCGCCAGCCTGCCTCACTGACTGTGATGCGCAGCGGCACCCGGTTACCGACGGCCTGCTGCATCTGCGGCACAACCATTGCGTGCTGATAACGGGAGTCTTCGGAGAGATGCTGCATCGCATCCTGCAGGCGCTGTTGGGTAACGATTTGGCCCGCTTGCAACTGGCTGATTCTAGTAGCCAGATCGGCCGAGTACTGCGCTGCACCGTCAACATGGATCGTTGAAATATAAAACAGCGGTCCCGGCACTATATGCCAGGTGATATCCACTTCCCGGGTCTTTTTGTCCGGAATGACAACAGCCTTGTCGAATGCGGCCTTCAGATAGCCTGCATCGCGCCATGCCCAGCGCAACGCCGATTTGGCCTGCTCATAAGCGTCACTGCGAAATGCATCGCCGGAATGCGGTAGTGCCGCCACATGAGTGCTGAGCGCGGGTGACACTTCGACGTGGCGAATCCGCCACAGGGCACCGGCATCAACGCGCCAGCGCGCTTCACCTGCTTCCAGCACAGGCGTAACCTTCGCATCCAGATATCCCTCACTGCGTAACCACTGCCGGATCAGCGCAGCATCCTGTCCCGCCATATATCGCACCACACCGGTGCCGACGGACGGTTTCAGCCGCAGCGTGTCCATCTGCCTGAACAGGGATTCGGGTACGGCAACGGGGGAATTGACGATACGGCTGGCATCATCAGCCAGTGCAGGCAGGCAAAACAGCAGTGCCCCCGCCAGCAACAACAGACGCAGCAGCACACCGGCATTCAGCGGCTTGCCCACATGACTACATATATGCATGACAGGGCATCATCGGGCAATGCGCCATGGAATACAACGATGAAACAGTTGACGGCAATCGCCGACTGCAGCTAACAAGCGGCCGGCACAAAACGGGTGCACCGGCCGGCGGATCTTACTGCTGCAATGCCGCCATGCCCGCTTGCAGGCGTTTTACTGTTTCAGCCTTGCCGAGCAGGTCGAGGGTCAGATCAATCGGCGGAGAGACAGGCCCGCCCGAGATCAGGATACGGATCGGCTGGGCCAGCTTGCCCATATTCACGCCTTCGGCTTCACAAATCGACTGAATCAGCGCATGCACCGCCTCACCCGAATAGTCATTCATCGCCTCAACAGCTGTAACAAAGGCGTTCAGCAATGGCCATGTTGTATCTTTGAAATTCTTTTTGACGGCCTTTTCATCATAAACGGCCGGAGCGACATAGAAAAACCTGGCCCCTTCCGCCAGATCCAGCAGGTTTTTCGAGCGCTCCTGCAGTGAGCCGATGACAGCCGTCAGGTCGGGGCCGGCCGAAACATCGAGCGCCAGGAAGCGGGCAACTTCATCAACCAGTGAGGCAGGCGAGGCAGTATGCAGATAGTGGCCGTTGAGCCAGTCCAGCTTGTGCTGGTCAAAACGGGCGGCAGCCTTGCCCACCTGCGCCAGATCGAACAGTTCAATCAGCTGCTCACGGGAGAAGACCTCTTCATCACCATGCGACCAGCTCAGCCGGGCCAGATAATTATTCACCGCATCGGGCAGATAACCCTGCTCGCGATATTCGGTAAGCGCGACCGAGCCGTGACGCTTGGACATCTTGGCTCCGTCGGGTCCGTGGATCAACGGAATATGGGCAAACTGCGGCATCGGCAGGCCGAGCGCCTGATAGAGCTGAATCTGCCGCGGTGTATTATTCAGATGATCGGAACCGCGTACCACATGCGTAATACCCATGGCCGAATCATCTGCGACCACAGCCAGGTTATAGGTCGGTGTGCCATCGGTGCGCAGCAGGATCAGATCATCCAACTCGGCATTGGGAAACACCACCGGCCCGAGCACCAGGTCATTAACGATGGTGTCGCCTTCATCGGGCGAACGGAAACGAACGACAAAAGGAGCATTCTCGGGCCTGTCGGAACGATGACGACAGCGACCGTCATACATCGGCTTTTTGCCTGCGGCACGCTGGGCTTCACGCATATCATCCAGCTCTTCGCGCGAGCAATAGCAGCGGTAGGCATGGCCCTCCTTGATCAACTGCTCCACAGCCAGTACGTGCTCGGCCTGACGCTCCGCCTGAAACACCGGCTCCTGATCCCAGTCCAGCCCCAGCCACGTCAAACCATCGAGAATCACCTGAGTCGCTTCATCGGTAGAACGCTCGCGATCGGTATCTTCAATGCGCAGTACAAACTCACCGCCGTGATGGCGGGCAAACAGCCATGAGAACAGCGCGGTTCTGGCGCCGCCGATATGCAGCATGCCGGTCGGTGAAGGGGCAAAACGGGTACGAACAGTCATGGAAATCTCCTCGAAAATAAAACCGCGCCGCAGCCTAACCGGAAGAGGTGAAAAGATGTAGCTGTACCTGCCATGCGAAGCATACAGACAGAGCTATCTTAAGCTTGTGGACTGATCTCCTGCGATCTCAGGGAGTCTTCGGAGCGGGTGCAGCAACAACAGTTTTATCAGCATGTGGAGGCACGGCGTTTAACACCTCACTGCCACTGATGAGGGAGAACTGTCGATGGTGCACCTCTTCAGTCACCGAAGGCGTCATCAGCCACAGGCATGTGGAGAGCACCAGAAAGATCACCCCGCCAATCCATTTATCGAAATAGAGAAAATACAACAGGGTAAGCAACATGCTCAAACCGGTCATAACTGTCAGAGCAACATCCACATAGGGAAGCCAGCCTACAGGCAGGCTATAGACAAGCGTATGGAGCATCCCGCCCAGCGCATTAAGGATGGGAATCATACGAAATCCAGCCAGTCCCGGTGCTCGTCACTACGACCATGGACGACATCAAAATATTTCTTCTGCAGCACTGCGGTGATCGGGCCGCGCGAACCGCAACCGATGGTACGTCCGTCCAGTTCCCTGATCGGAGTGACCTCGGCAGCCGTACCAGTAAAAAATGCCTCATCGGCCACATAGACCTCATCACGGGTGATACGCTTCTCAACCACCTGATATCCCTCTTCTTCTGCCAGCTGCATCACTGTCGAGCGCGTGATACCATCGAGTGCACTGGTTAATTCCGGCGTATAGATCACACCATCGTAAACCATAAAGAAGTTCTCGCCGCTGCCTTCGGTAACAAAGCCGTCCACATCCAGAAACAGCGCCTCGTCATAACCGTCGCGCAGCGCATCGGAAAGTGCCAGCATCGAATTGATGTACTGACCATTGGCCTTGGCCTTACACATGCCAATATTAACATGGTGACGGGTAAACGAAGAGGTGCGAATACGAATACCCCGCTCCAGTGCATCCGCGCCCAGGTAGGCGCCCCAACTCCACGCTGCCACAATGACGTGCGATTTCAGGTTATCGGCGCGCAGACCCATGCCTTCGGAGCCGTAAAACACCATCGGGCGCAAATAGGCCGAGTCCAGTCCGTTTTCACGTACCGAGGCGAGCTGAGCTGCATTCAGCTCTTCTTTGGAAAAAGGCATATCCATATTCATGATTTTGGCCGAGCGGAACAGGCGATCCGTATGCGCCTGCAAACGGAAAATAGCAGTACCGTTATCGGTCTGATAGGCCCGCACACCTTCAAACACACCCATGCCATAATGCAGGGTATGCGTCAGCACATGCACCTTGGCCTCACGCCAGTCTACCATTTCCCCATCGAACCAAATCAAGCCATCACGATCTGCAAAATTCATCTGTCTGCTCCCGAAAAAAAGTGCCCCAAAGGTAACGCCTGACAACCCGTTGCGCCATCCTTGGGCGCGCGCGCGTGCATTGGCAATCTGGCGTGCTAGTCTGCGGACATGATTCGTGGAGAAAAACTTAGCAAACGCTACGGCGATGTCACCGCACTCAGTCCGACTGATATTGAGATCAGCACGGGAAAAATAACGGCTATTATGGGCGGATCGGGTTCAGGAAAAACAACCCTGCTGCGCCTTTTGGCCGGACTCGAAGCGCCGACCACAGGTCATATCTGGTACGGCGATGAAGATCTGTGCGGCATGCCTGTGAAGCGTCTGTACGAACTGCGTGAAAGCATGGGCATGCTGTTTCAGTATTCCGCCCTGCTCAACTCGCTCAATGTCTATGATAATGTCGCCTTCCCGCTACATGAGCATACCGAGCTGGATGAATCGGTCATCGGCACCATGGTTTCCATGAAACTGGAGCAGGTCGGTTTACGTGGCTTTGAAGATTTGATGCCGTCAGAACTCTCCGGCGGCATGGCCAAACGCGTGGCTTTTGCCCGTGCCATGGCGATGGACCCAAGAGTGGTGTTTTTTGATGAGCCTACATCGGGACTGGACCCGATTTCGGCAGGCGTGATCAGCAACCTGATTAGCGAGACCTCGCGCAAGAACCGCATGACCTCGATTGTCGTAACCCACGACGTCGACGCCGGGCTGGGTATTGCCGACCACGTTATTCTGCTCTGGCAGGGTTGCATTATCGCCGAAGGAGCACCTGAATCGATCAGAAACAGCGACGATGAGCGCGTCCAGCAGTTCCTGAATGGACGCCCGGACGGACCTATTCCATTTTCACGCAGCACGACATCCTATATTGATGACCTGACCCATAAACCGGGTACGGTACGGTTTGCATCATGAGTAATTTATTTGTCAAACAGTCGGCTACGGCCACATTCTTCGGCAGGCTGGGCCGACATGCTCTGCGCGGAATCGAGCAGATCGGTGACGCCACCATGCTCGGCCTCGGTGCACTCTCGTTGTTCTTCGTCAGGCCGTGGCAGGGCAAACATTTTGTATTGCAACTCTCGGCACTGGGCGTCGGCTCACTGATTATCATCATCATTACCGGCGCCTTCACCGGCATGGTACTGGCCCTGCAGGGCTATTACACGCTGGCCAAATTCGGTTCGGAATCACTGCTCGGCGCAGGTGTGGGCATGTCGATCATTCGCGAATTAGGCCCTGTGCTCGGTGCATTCATGGTGATCGGCCGGGCTGGCTCCAGCATTACCGCTGAAATAGGCATCATGCGCGTGACCGAGCAGACCGATGCACTGGAAATGATGGCAATCAATCCGAAGCAGCGCATCCTGCTGCCGCGCATTGTAGCCACAACCATCGCTGTACCGCTGCTGGTCTCCATCTTTGATGTGATCGGCATCGGCTCCGGCTACATTGTCGGCGTAGAGCTGTTGGGCGTAAACCCGGGCGCTTACATGGCCGAGCTGGTCTCAACAGTCACCATGCACGACATTTACGGCGGCTGGGTCAAGGCTGTGGTATTCGGCTTCATGATCGGCATGATCTGCACCTACATGGGCTATCGCTCCGAACCCACTACCGAAGGCGTGGCACGGGCCACCACTCAGGCTGTAGTTGTGTCATCCGTGACCGTCCTGATTTTAGATTATATCCTCACCTCGTTTTACCTGTAAGGAGTTCATAACATGCAACCATATAGACGTGTCGAAATGAGTGTCGGCGTATTCGTGTTTCTGGGTATTCTGGCCATCGGCTGGATGGCCCTGAAACTCGGACAGGTTGGCGGCCTGGGTGAATCCGGCTACACACTGGTCGCGAATTTCGATGATGTGGGCGGCATGCGCAAAGGCGGCGATATCATGATGGCCGGCGTTATTATTGGTCGCATAGACGCCGTGCACCTGGTCAAGAACGACCATGCCCAAATGGTTTTGCGCATCAACAATGGCGTAAAAATCACTGAGGATGCATACGCCTCCGTACGCACCAAGGGCATCATCGGCGACCGCTACCTGCGCATCACGCAGGGGCCGTCGGAAACCTATCTTAAGCCCGGCAGCGAAATCGAGGAGACCGAATCGGCGATCAATATTGAAGACCTGATCAGCAAATACATTTTCAGCGGCAAGGGCAAGTAACAAACCCACACCCGACTGACTGCAGGATGACATTTTGCGCCGGGCACGCGAAAAATACGATATTCACGCATAAGCATGACTGTTAGCCTGCATATGCCCGATATCAACACGTTATACAGGAGTATACATATGAAACGTATTCAATTTGCAATTGTAAGCTGTCTGGCACTTGTCTTCGCTTCCCCCCTTTGGGCGGCCAGCGAAGGCACTGCTGGCGAAGAAGGTCCCCGGGCGGTGATTGAAAGCACGGTTAACGATATTGTCCATATTCTCGAAGCGCGCAAGGATACCAGCAAGATGTCCGCTGCTGATCGCGAAGCGATCCGCCATGCGATACAGGGGCGTTTCGACTACACCGCCATGGCCAGTCGCAGCCTGGGTAAGCCGTGGAGAAAAATCGATAGCGACGAGCGCGCACATTTCACAGAGCTGTTTCGCGAACTGCTTGAGCGCTCCTATGGCAATCGCCTGAGCGGCTACAAAGGGCAGAAAATTGTTTTTGCAAATGCTGAGGAGAAAGGTGACAAGGCGCGGGTCAAATCAACCGTCATTGACGGAACGCGGGAAACGCCGGTGGAATACCGCCTGCACCAGACCCCTACCGGCTGGCAGGTTTATGATATCCGCATTGAGGGTACCAGCATGGTGCGTACCTTCTATCAGGACTTCCAGTCCACACTGGATAACGGTAACTATCAAACCCTCGTCAAAACCCTGCAGGACAAAATCGCCGACCTTAAAGGTAAGGAGCAAAGCTGACCGAAGCCGGGAAACCGGTTGTGCCCGGCACTATTCTGAAGCGCGCGCTGGCATCATGCCGGCGCGTGTTCCTTTTGCTGTCGCTGGCGGCTACCCTGTTTGTCGCATGGGTCTACTGGCAGGCGCCCGGGCTGGACAATATTCGCCCGAGTATAGAGAACTATCTGCAGCAGGACCTGAACCTCAAAGAGCTGCAACTGGGCAAACTGTCCTGGTATTGGGCAGGTTTTCTCTGGATTCAGGCCGATCAGCTGAACTTCACCAGCCGGGACGGCCATCTGGCATTTCACGACGGCCATGTTGCCGTCAGGATTCCATTGCAAGACCTATTGGCTGGCAATATCACACCTGACCGGATACGCCTGAGCGGCGGCCGTCTTGATACGAGAGTCGACCTCTCCGAGGTATCGGCTCCTGCAGGAAAACTACTACTGGATCATGTCGAGGTAACCTGGCGATACGGTGAATGGCAGGGCAAGATTGAAAATATGTCGCTAACACTCGACGGTAAGGACCGCAGCCTGAAAGCCACATCTCCTACACTGAATATGACAGGCAGCCTCGATGCGGACGGACTGCTGAATACGCTGAATCTGCAATGCAAAGATATCCGCTGGCTGCCGGAGAGTGTGCGGAAAGATATACAGGGTTCACCGTCAGCCACTCTTCATACAAAGCGCAGTGACCCGCAAACCTGGCAGGTCGATTTTGAACTCAGCTCCAAAGATCCCGTCACCATTACTCCGGAAACCACCCCAATCAAGGTTGCCCTGAACAGGCTGAAAGCAGGACTCAAAATTACAGCCATCAATAGTGCCAAGGGACTGCAAGCTCAACGCATTGACATCAACCGACTGGTCTGGTCACTGGGAGAAAACAACATCACTGCAAGCGGACGCTGGCTGCAGGGGCAGCTCAGCATGCAGGCGGAATCCCCTCAAATCCAGATGCCAGTAGTTTGGAGCTGGCTGGAAGGGGCTGGTGATGAACAGTGGAGCCACTGGTTAGGCCTGATGCACGCAGGCCATGCCAGTGAGGCGATGGGCGAACTCGAGCTGGCATGGGCCAACCCGTTGCAGCAACTGCCGTCTGAGAAGGATTTGCAGGCCATGCGTTACCATCTGCGGGCAACCATTGACGATGCAGATATAGCTCTGGGGGTCAGTAACGACTACCTGCAACACACCCGTGGACAGGTCGATCTTAACCAGGAGGGCATGCTGGCGAAGATTACAACCGAACTGCCCGGAGGCCTCGGTACTTCAAGCGCTAAACTGCGTATTCTCTGGAATACACTCGATCTGCATATCTCTGGAGAGGCAGAAGCCGATATGGCCGGCTTACTGCACTGGCTTGAACCGGACGTCGCGACTGACTGGCAGTGGAACGAAGCACGCACGAAGGGCACGTTCAAGCTACTGTGGAACCCCAACGACGCAGAACCAAAACAGGCATCTGCCGAATTGCATCCGCTGGGCACATGGCATATTTCGATGGCAGGTCAGGACCTGGACCTGCTTGCAGGTGACATCCGCTGGGATAAGGCCACAGGATTGACACTGGAGCAAATGAAAATTCAGGCCGACCACCTGAATGCATCGCTGTCGCTTACAGCAGCACCTGGCAGCCCATCGGCAGCCGGGAGTAAGCAGCAGTGGCAGCTGCAGTCACTGGATGCGCATATTCAGGGTCAACTCTCATCTCTGGCGAGCCGTTATCAGATACCGATTTCGGATGTCGATGGCAGCATCAGTTCAACCCTGCACTACGATGGTCACTGGTCGGGCATACTGGATATGCAGCAGGCCGGCTGGAAACACCTGCTGGGTTCGCAAAAAAACATCGGTGAGCCATTCGCGCTGCATTATCGCGGCGAGCTGAAAACAGTGGATGGCATTCCCACCGTCGAGTTAAGTAACCTGAAGAGCCAGGGCAATGTGTTCAAACTCTATGGTGGCTCCCTGAGCATCAACCGCAACAGAATCAAGGCGCAGCTGCAGGATATCCACACGCCTTCATTCAGCGGCTCGCTGACGATTAATGTCCCCTTTGATAACAAAGCGTGGCAGGCAGATGTGAAGGCCAGCTACCTCAACCGCAACGCGCTCCCGGAATCACTCAATGGCACTGAGCAACTGACAGACAAACCCTGGGTGCTGCACGCCAACATTGACCGTTTCGACTGGGATGCGGCCAGCATGTCCGGCGTCAGGGTAAATCTGGCATCCAAAAGCGGCAGTATCGGCGAATTTGAAGCCGCGCAGATTCATACATCACAACTGAACATCATGGATGTCGCCGCCCGTTTTACGCTGCCCGGTCAGGGGCGGGTGGAGCTGCGCAAATTAGCCGCCAGCGTCGAAAGACAGCATCTGCTGATGTCTGCCACCCTGGAGCCGGAAAAGAGCGGCGGCATGCGCTGGAGCGGCTTTGCCGAGCTGGAAGGAGACTTCGGTCATCTGGTCAAGATCGGCCACCTCTCTGAACGCTTTCTGGGAGGGCGCGGGCACCTGCTCTTTTCCGGCCAGGGCCTGATACTGCGCGATATGCCATGGTGGAAGGGGTTGGACGGTCGACTGCGTATGCGCGTGGATAACGGGCGGATACTGGAAGGAGGCTCCCTGACGACGCTACTGGCGGCAATCAACCTGAGCAAGCTGCCAGCGCTGCTCTTCGGCAAGCGCGATGATTTAACCGGCCCCGGCATCAAATATGACCGTCTCCAGATGGAGGCCATCATACAGAACCAGGATATTCACATCCGTAATGTCGCCATGCGCTCGACTGCCTTTGACCTCATCGGTCACGGCAAGCTGGATATTGATCAGGACACCATTGACCTTTACCTGATCGCGCGCCCCTTGCAAAATCTGGATGCGCTGCTGGCTCATGTGCCGCTGTTACGCGATATCATCGGTGGTGCATCGCACAGCCTGATGCGCAAGGTTTACTATATGCATGGCCCATTCACCAATGCCCAGGTCGACGAGGTTGCACCCGAGCAGGCGGGCATGGCATCGCCGGGACTGATCGAGCGCATGCTGGCCCTGCCCAATGAGTGGTTTGGCGGCGGCAAAAAACCTGCTGTCAAACCATAGTCACCCTCCCCGAGGGTGACACAAGGCTCCCTGTTTCGCTTCAAACCTGTCGAATACTACCAGCCCTTTTCAACTGTCGCGCCGACCGGCACGCGGATGACTCCGATCATATACCTCGGTAAGTTTGGCTATATCCAGATGCGTATAGCGCTCTGTGGTTGCAAGCGAGGCATGGCCGAGCAGCTCCTGAATCGCACGCAGATCCACACCGCCGGCCAACAGATGTGTGGCAAAAGAGTGACGCAGACGGTGCGGTGTGACCGAGATATCAGCGCCGCTTTCCAGCGCACGCGTTTTAAGCATCCGCTGTACACTGCGCGCTGTCAGGCGCTGGCCAAAACGATTAAGAAACACCGCCCGCTCATCCCTGACAAGGCCCAGCAGGCGTTCGTCCAGCCACTGGCCCAGCAGGTCGGCAGCCGTTGTCGGCAGAGGCACAATGCGCTGCTTGCTCCCCTTGCCCAATACACGCAATTCGCAGCTATGCAGGTCGATATCGTGCAGATCAAGCCCCACCGCCTCCGAAACACGCAGGCCGGCGCCATACATGACTGCCAGCAGCGCCAGGTCACGTCGGTCGGCACTGGCATGCGTCGGTTGCATCAGTGCTGCGGTCTGCTCCGGCGGCAATGTACGTGGCAGGCGTGCCGACTTCTTTGGCGGCCGCACCCCGGCAGCTACATTTGCCGGACAGATGCCGGCCTGCACTGCACTATCCAGCAGCCCCGTAAGCGCGGATAGTCGACGCGCCAGCGTTGCTGCTGCAAGTCCTTTCGCATGCCCGACCACCAGCCAGTCCTGCACCTGCAGGCGGGTAATCTGTTGCAGCCCTATATTGCCGCAATGCTCGCCGAATGCGCCGAGATCCCGCCGATAAGCGGCAATGGTGTGGGGTGAAGCCAGGCGCACTTCAGCCAGCTCCTGCAGATATGCGCTGACTGCGGTCCGAAAGTCAGCTGCAGCCATCGGACTGTTGATCCGCAAGTTCAAAGCGGTTACCGCCCAGCGCCTTGGCCACATACATAGCCTGATCGGCATGAGCAATCAGCGCCTTGACCGTCATGTCCTGAGCGGGTCGGGAATAAGCCACCCCGATACTGATCGTCAGGCCATCCGCCCCATGCTGATCGGATGCGGCAACCCCATGCACGACAAGACCGGCGATCTCTTTGGCTTTCGCCTCGGATATGCCCGGCATAAAGAGGACAAACTCATCGCCATCCATGCGAATCAGCGGATCGGTGGTACGCACAAACTGGCGAACCACGCCGCATACACTGTTAAGCGCCTGATCGCCGGCTTCTTCACCTGCACGCTCTGTATATCTCCGGAACTGATCAATATCGAGATAGAGACAGGCAATCGGATTATCTACACCAAACCACTGTGACAGACGCTGATGACTGTGCGGCTGCAAAAAACGACGATTATGGCTGGCTGTTACCGTATCGGTAACCGACAGGCGCGCCAGACGCTCCTGAGCAACAGCATGTTCCATGGTAAGGCCAATGACCTGAGCCAGATGCTGTAGAAAATCACTGCTCTGGTCGGGTGCAAAACGATCACGATCCACCGAGCCCAGCCCCAGCACACCAAACGGATGCTCCGGATTGCCTAGTGTCAGCAAAGCCAGTGAACCGAGATGACTATCCTGCGTCTGCAGCCAGACAAACGGTTTCTCTGATGAGAGTTGAATCAGCCAGACAGGCTTGCGGGAGAAGCCCATGCCGGTGATTTCATCCTTCTCCACCCACACCAGATCCCGGTCGGACAGGCCGTCGAGTTTATGCCCCCCCATAAAACTGGAACGATCCAGCCAGAAGCGCACCAGATCCAGGTCAAATCCCGAACGCAATCCCCGCAGCAAGGTAAAGCAGAGGTCTTCCGGGTCAGCTGCCTTGAGAACCTGCGACTCCAGTTCAAACAAGCGCGAAAACAGCATCTCGTTCTGACGCAGGCGCTGCATCACCTCTGCCACATAGGACTTCAGCTCACGGTTCTCATCCGCCATCTTCTCAAAACGGCGATCAGAAAAGTCTTTAACCTTGTCATTCGGCACCTTGGAGATCACTTGCCCAGAGTCTCCTCAAGCAGGATTTTCCAGTGACTCTTTGCATCCGAGCGCGCCAGATACAGGCGTTTTCGACCGGAATCGGCATAATTACTGGAGCGGTAATGCTGCACAAACTCAGCCACCACCACTTCACCTTCCGGCCAGCGGTTGGGATCATGGATCAGTGTCATATCACTCAGGCTGACATCGATAAATGCCTTGCCTGCATTGACCCGGCGCTTGTACGCCTTCCATGCAGCCAGATCGCGCGTGCCGGAGTGGAACTCGGGATGGTAGTGGGAGAGGTAAGCATCGGTATTCAATGTCGCCCAATCGTGACGCCAGGACTCGATATCCTGCTTGACGGAGGCCAGTAGTTTCTGTTTATCGTCGCTATGGCCAAAGCGGAGGTTTTCTCCAACCACGACCCATGTCTTGCCCAGGCTCACATGTTTAGCCATGGCCAGCAGACGTTTATTGGAGAGCGAGAAGCAACCGCGTGTGTCCTGCGGGGGACGACGGCTTACATCCATAGGATAGCCGTGCAACCAGATGCCGGAGCCATCCTTGTGATGCAGGCGATCCAGTTCATTGGGGTAATCGATAGGAAAAGCGATCGGCCCGTAAATAGCCTGTAACTGTTTGCCCTGCAGCTTTTTGATAAAGCGATATATGCCGTTAGGAGTACGTCCGTCGCCGCGATGCTCCTTATCACCCTTCACTGAACCGGTTACAACATACTCATCTGTGATTTTCTTCAACCGGCCATCCTCTCCCGGCTGATAGACAAACATACGGCTGCGCGCCTTGTCGAACATGAATATACTGGCGACATCGGGGCCCGGTTGCAGAATATCAACCGGCTCACCGCTAATCGGGTCCAGCCTGTCCATAAATGCCTTCAGACGCGCATCCGCCTCACCCAGCCCGCGATTGAGATCGGCAGATGCCAGCATCTGCACCTCTTTGCCGCTACCGCCGGCTTCGCGCACGGCCGCAATGGCCTGCTGCCGACGCGCTTCAGCCTCCAGCAATGCAACCAGCGGATCGCTGCCGCCCTTAGCGCTGGCCAGCAGGCGCAACGCCTGCCCCGGCTTGTCTGTCTTCAGTGCCAGAGAAGCCTGCAGTATAGTACGCTCTTGCGTCGAAAGGTTGGTAACTGCTGCCGCACTGTTATCCTGTAGTGCTATCGAAGCTTGTTTCCATTCCCCGGCATCATCCGCCATGCCTGTTAACGGCATACAGAGCATCAGCGCCAGCAGGCCGAATCCGGTCAGGTTACTGAGTCGTTTCATGTATAATCTTCCATCCGTCAGGCATCTGCTTCAACAGCAGCTCCTTCTGATCATCACTGTCAAAGGCATCAGAGCGGAAGTGCTGTGTAAACGTCACGTGGAATCCATCAGCGTGTTGCACCGCCTTGATATGCTCCAGCGTCACTCGGATAAATGCCCGTTTCCCAATCACTAACCGCTTGTATTTTTTCCATGCCGCAATATTTTTAAACCGCTTTCCGGTATCGAAATCATCTGCGTAAGCGTTAAAGTATGCGTTAATATCGCGCCTGCTCCAGGCTGAGCGCCAGGCCTCCACCGCCGACAATACAGCCGCCTCGGCAGGCAATGTCGGTGTGATATGCGCAGCCTCCGCGACAGGCGGGGTTGCCGGGGCCCCGGTCTGTCGCTCTTCGCCTGTTAGCGCAGGCCGCGACTCCGATACTGATTCATTTGCCGGAGAAGCTGCATCATGGACGTGCAACAACCGTGCATAACGCTGTTTGAGCTCGGCACTATCATGTTTCTGCAACGCCTGCTTATAGGCATTGGCTGCCAGCTTCACATACAGATCGCCGATATTTTCATAGGCGGTAGCATATGCAGGGTTGAGTTTCAGCGACGTTTCCAACTCAGCCACAGCTGCTCGAAGATCCCCCAGTTCATTATAAATCACCGCCAGATTATTATGCGGTTCTGCCAGTGCAGGTTTCAGGCTGATAACCTGCCGGAAGGCAGTGATGGCATCCTGATAGTGACGTTGTTTGGCTTGCTCCACACCCAAACCGAACCACGACTCATAGTCACCCGGATCTTTAGTGACCTTCGCCTGATAACGGGCGATAGCCGCACTGCCATCCGAAGTGACTGCAGGGGCAGCCTGCTGCGCTCTTGCCGTCCCCGCAAGCGACACCACAGACAATAGCATCATGATAGCAATAAAAGCCTTTAACATACGGAGATCGTATGCAAACCGGCCCCAAGGTACAAGTTCGCTCACTGATGCCCCTCTTGCCGCGGCTGATCATGCACCTGTTCGTCTGCCTGTATCGCCCCGCCGGAAAGCAACAGCTTCATACCCTCCTCCACGCTCATATCCAGGTGTACCAGCTGCGAAGGCTCAACAAACATCAGCCATCCGGTTGTCGGCAGCGGGGTCGAGGGTACAAACACGGAGACTCGCTCGGCAAGCGGTGCATCACCCACCACAGCCACAACAGGCAACGGCTTTTTGCCGGTAACAAATCCGATCACCATACTGTCGCTGGTGGGAAAGGGTACCAGTACCACTTCACTGAATGCCTTTGAGCTATCGCCGAACACAGCCTCCAGCATTTGCCGTGTCGCTTTATAGACAATACGCACCAATGGAATGCGTTCCATGGTTTCGTGAATCAGGCGCATCACATGCCGCCCGACAAAATGGCTCGTCAGCGCACCCGTCAGCAAAATAACCAGCAGCGCCAACAGAATGCCCATACCCGGGATATCCATACCAAGCAACAGTTCAGGGTGGTAGGCCGCCGGCAGCAAGGCAATCGCCTTGTCCGACATATCCAGCAACCAGTTGATCAGTGCAACCACAACCAGTAGCGGCATCATTGCCACCACGCCGGCCAGTAGATACCTGCGCAACAGAATCATGGCCTTGCCACTGTCATCCTGTTCATCTCCTGCCTGGCCAGAAGCGACGCCGGGTGCAGCAGCCGCTTCAATGGCACCATCATGGCCCGGTCATCCGCACTTATATTGTTCTCCAGAAATGTCACGGTCTGCCGGTGCGGGTGCCCGATCACAACACAGCGATGCCCCTTGCGGGCGCATATACGCACCTTCTCCCACATGGCTTTGAGCGCCGGTGTGTCCAGATTATTATCCAGGAAAAATTGCCTTCTGCCTCGTTCCAGCCCCATTTCGGTCGCAACTCGGCCGGCCACACTTTTACCGCTGGTGACAGAATCGACAAAAAACAGCCCCTTCTCCAGACAGACCTGCATCACCCAGTGCATAGGCTTTTCCAGCTGAGTCAGCGCTGAGCCCATATGATTGTTGACTCCCTCGACATAGGGCACCAGTGCCAGATCATTGATAAATGTACGGCGCAACTGCATCTCATTCATCTGATCTGTCAGAAAGGCATCGCTCATGCGGCTACTGTATTTTTCACTGACCGGCTGCATCGGCAGATGCAACATCACGACATGTCCGGCCTGATGGGCCATGACCGCTGCCTGTCGGGCATATGGCGCATCCGGAATCACCGCAATAGCCACAGGCACGCCGAGCTTGAGCATGCGTTGCAGCTCCGGCAAATCATAGCCGGCATCATCCAGAATCAAGGCGATACCTGCCGCCTTTCCCGCATCACTTATTTCAGGTTCCGGCGCCTGCACCGGCTCATCTACAAGCGGTGGGGTCGTCTCCGGCCTGGCTACGGTATGAGCCGGAGCATGATGCGCCCGATGGGCAGCAGTATGCTCCGCACTCATTTTAGAGCGCACGTCGCTCATTTCCGAAATCATGGCGATCGCCAATAAAGCCGCCAGCAACAGGAACAGCGTGACCACCAGCCACATTGGGAGGCCCTTTCTGAGCGCCATCAGTTAACCTGCGCTGATCAGGTCTCTATCAACCCTTGAGCGCATGCAGCCCCCGGAGCAGATCAAGCGCCCGTTGCAGCTGGGTATCAATCTGCAGACGCTCTTTCATCGCAGCACTGGCATCATCCCCTGCTATTGTTTTTTTCTTGACGACTTTCTTGTCGTGATTGCCGTTAGCCAGATGTCCTTTCAGGTTGCTCTCGAACAATGAAGGTAACCTGGCCTTACCCTTCTCCGCTGGCTTGATTGCCTCTTGCTCCACCTTGATATCCGGTTCAATGCCGGTGGCCTGAATCGAGCGACCGCTCGGTGTATAATAGAGAGCCGTGGTGAACTTGATCGCCGTGCCATCCGACAGAGGGACAACCGACTGCACCGAGCCTTTACCAAAGCTGCGGGTTCCCAGCAGCACGGCACGGTGATGATCCTGCAGAGCGCCGGCGACAATTTCCGAGGCGGAAGCTGAGCCATGGTTAATCAGTACGATCAGGGGCAGACCGCCCAGCGCATCGCCTGCCTGTGCATCAAAGCTCATATTTTTGCCTGCACGCGATTTGGTGCTGACAATATTGCCTTTATTCAGGAATGTATCGGAGACCGCAACAGCCTGATTGAGCAGGCCGCCGGGATTGCTGCGCAAATCCAGCACCGCACCCGAGAGCTGGCCACCGGCGCGCTTTTTCAGCTCCCCGATCTGCTTCTCCAACAGGTCATCTGTGCGCTCCTGAAACTGGGTAATGCGCAGATAGGCATAGCCGGGAGCCAGCAAATCACTCTTCACCGACTTCACCTTGATGATGGCACGCACGATCTTCACTTCCCTTGGCGCATCCTCTCCCTTGCGGAAGATCGTCAGGGTAATGCTGGTGTTGGGTTTGCCGCGCATCTTTTTCACCGCGTCTGCCAGTGACATATCGCGCGCCAGTTCATCATCAATCTTGATAATCAGATCGCCTGCCTTGATGCCCGCGCGATAAGCTGGTGTATCCTCAATCGGAGAGACGATACGAATACCGCCTTCAGCAGCGGAAATCTCGATGCCCAAACCACCGAACTCACCGGTGGTATCAACATTCATCTGCTTGAACATCTCCTTGTCCATATAGGTTGAATGCGGATCAAGACTGGAAAGCATGCCTGAGAGAGCGCCGTCGATCAGCTTCTCATCACCCACCTTCTCGACATAGGCCTGACGCACCATTTCCATCACGCGTGAAAACTTCTGTAGCTGCTCGTAATCCGTAGTGGCTGCATTGGCCTGCTTGACCCCGCCACCCGGCTGCCAGGCCATGACACCCACTCCGATCAGGGCAACGGCGCCTGCACTTAACAATAGTCGACGAAACATCAAAGACATATATTTCTCCATGGTATGGCTATCACAGGAACCTCACGAAACAACGGTGTGTGACGACCAAATACATTCAAGTGTCGCAGCATGCCAGCAGGTCAGCGTCTGCACCAGTATTTCGGGTTAACCGGCTTCCCTTTGTCGCGAATTTCAAAATAGAGCAACTGCCTGCTCACCCATCCGGTACTGCCTGAGTCAGCCAGCACCTCTCCTGCTTCCACCCAGTCGCCCAACTGCTTGTATAGCACTTCGTTATGAGCATACACACCGAGGATGCCTTCGCCATAGTCGACGATAATCATTAGCCCGTAACCACCGAACCAGTCGGCATAGCGCACCTGACCTGCCCCCATGGCCTTCACCTGATAAGCGCCATGATCGGGCTTGAGCTGCACGCCCTGCAGACGGGGCATGCCTTTTAGCGGCCTGGAGTGGTAGCTGGCAACAATCCGCCCCCTTAGCGGCCATGGCAGCCGCCCCTTGCGCTTGCGTATCTGCTCTACCGATCCCGGATTATCGCCTGCAACGATATCCTCGGATATCCCCTGCAGCAGGCGCAGCAGCGCTTTCTCTTCTCTGGCCAGCTGTGAATCGTGCCGCTTGCTGGCTCTCATCTCTCCGTTTACCCGCTTGACCAGGTTGCGCTTATCCCTGACGCGCGCTTCAAGTTGCGCCTCAGCCCGTTTCTTCTCCTCATGCAGGCGCGTCAACTGATCACGCTGCTGTTTCAAATCGGCCTCGATATGCGCCAGATGTTCCACACTCTTCAGATATTCCTGGCGATCCTTCTGCTGCGCCTGCATCACCACATTCAGCAGAAAACGCCGGTGTGGAATATCGCTGACCGGCACGCCGGTCAGTATACCCATCCACGGTGAGGATCGGCTGCTGCGCTGCCAGGCAGCGACAGCCTCCTCCATCATCGTCTGTTTCAATGTCTCAATATGCCGCTGCAGGTCTGCCCGCTCAGCTTCCAGATTGGCAAGTTTGTGGTCGGACACCCTGATGCTCGCCCGCACATCGCGACTGGCCCTGCGCGCTGCAATCAACTCGGTATCAAGCTCTTTTAATTCCCGACCAATGCTACCGAGCTCCTGTTCCATGGAGTGCCGCAGTTTCGCCAGTCGCTGTCGCTCCAGCTTGATCTGCTCGATCTTCTGCTTGGTCGTGATGCCGGCAGCAGCAATAGATGGCGATATCAGCACCATCACAACAGCAAGTGCTGCGGCAAGAGAGAGTATGCTGGTAGTGAGTCGTTTCATACGCGGTGGTAGGGATGCCCCTGAATAATGGTAAAGGCACGGTAGATCTGCTCCAGCACAATAGCCCGGACAAGCTGGTGGGGCAGCGTCAACTTTGACAGGCTCCAGCATGCAGCAGCCTCTCTGCGCACCTCATCAGCCACCCCATCGGCTCCGCCAATGACAAAATCCAGTTGCGCATTACCGGCCTGACGCTCCAGGTGAGCAGCCCATTTCACACTCTCCAGCAAGGCACCACGCTCATCAAAGAGAATAAACCCCTTGCCGGCATGGGTCAGTATCTGTTTTGCCTCTTCCTGCTTACGCTGCACAGGCTGTTTCGCGCGCCCCTCCGGCAGCTCAACAACCTGAAAGTCGGCAAACGGGCGCAATCGCTGATCAAACCGCGATTCGAATTCAGCCAGCTCGCGCGAGCCGCGGCCGACAACCAGCAGGCGCAACTTCACGAGGCCGTGATTACTCCGGAAGGAACTGCCCACAGGCGCTCCAGCTGGAAGCTTTCACGCACTTCCGGCAGGAACAGGTGAACAACGACATCACCCAGGTCAACAAGCACCCATTCGGCAGCCTCCAGCCCTTCTGTCTTGGCCGGCAGTTGAAAACGGTGTGCGGCTTCGCCGACTGAATTGGCCAGCGCCTTGAGCTGCCGGTCACTGCGACCGGAGGCCAACACAAAGCGGTCGGTAAAGTCGCAACGGCCGCGTACATCAATCACCAGTATGTCGGTTGCCTTTTTATCTTCCAGCGCTTCAACCACAGCTGTGGTCAGCGCCTCCAGCGATTCCTGTTCTGTCTCTTTACTCACATGTTCTCCTGTTCTTCTCTTAAAAGTTCAAACCCTGTTTACTGCAGACATCTTTCGATAAGCCGCTTCCACCGCAGGACGGATAGGCTCGGGCACCCGCCCTTTCAGCGAGCGGCCTGCATCTGCATCGCAGCGCAGATCTGTCGCTGAAATATCCGGCAGCGATACAGGCACATAGCACCAGCAACCTGTCGTCTGTGCCGCATCTGGGGCATTCACCCGATGCCAGCCGGCATGTTGCGGCAAATCATCGATACCTGCACGGGCAAATACGGCCACATTACACAGCCTCATGTGCGCCGGGTATTCACGCCAGCTATCGAAATCCCGCCATGCATCCGCCCCCAGCATCAACCATGCACGATCATGCGGAAACTCATGCGCAAACCGGCTTAGCGTTTCCATCGCCGGAATCGGTCGATCCTGAACCGCCTCCCAGTCTACAACACGAATGCCAGGCTCATCGGCAAACAGCTGCTGCATCCAGCCCAGTCTGGTTTTACCGTCGGCACAACCGGATAGCCGCCGGTGCACCGGGTTGGCGGGGATAACCCAAACCTCATCGAAACCTGCTACTTCAAGCCCTGCTTGCGCCAGCGCCAGATGGCCGGCATGCGGCGGGTCGAAGCTGCCTCCGAACAGGCCGATGTTCATCGTCCTGCCTGCACTATGATCTTATCTCACCGTGACCCAGCACAATCCACTTTTGCGTTGTCAATCCTTCCAGCCCCACCGGGCCGCGCACGTGCAGACGGTCGGTAGAGATACCGATCTCCGCACCCAGTCCGTACTCAAAGCCGTCGGCAAAACGGGTGCTGGCATTCCACATCACCGAGGCGGAATCCACCTCGCGCAGAAAGCGTTGCCCCGCCTCGTAGTCGGCGGTGACAATGCTCTCCGTGTGACCGGATGCATAAGCCTCAATATGGGCGATCGCCGCATCCAGATCATCGACAATGCGCACAGAGAGGACCGGCGCCAGATATTCCGTCGCCCAGTCTTCATCGGTGGCGGTGCCGACCTGCAGATCGCCGCATAACGCCTGTGTGCGCTCACAACCACGCACCTCCACACCTTTATCGAGCATGGCCCGGACAATTGGTGTCAGCGTGGCAGCTGCTGCCTGCTGATGAATGAGCAGGGTTTCCATCGCATTGCAGACGCCGTAACGATGGGTCTTGGCATTGAGCGCAATGGCCAGTGCCATAGCAGGGTCGGCGGCGGCATCGATATAGACATGGCATATACCATCCAGATGCTTGATCACCGGTACGCGCGACTCTGCCGCAACCCGCTCAATCAGCGAGCGACCGCCGCGCGGTATAATGACATCGACATACGATTCGCTCTTCAGCAGCGCACCGACCATGGCCCGGTCGGTAGAGTCAATCAATTGCACCGCATCCTGTGTCAGGCCGGAATCAACCAGCGCCCGGCGCAGGCAGGCGGCAATGGCGCGGTTGGAATGTATCGCTTCGGAGCCGCCACGCAGAATAACGGCATTGCCCGACTTCAGGCAGAGAGCGGCAGCATCGGCAGTTACATTGGGACGCGATTCATAAATCATACCGATGACACCCAGCGGTACGCGCATATGACCGACCTGAATGCCGGAAGGGCGATAACGCAGATTATCAACAGCGCCGATCGGATCAGGGAGGGCTGCAACCTGTTCCAGCCCTTCAGCCATGGCATCAATGCGATCGGAATTAAGCATCAGTCGATCGAGCAGGGCTGCATCAATGCCGTTCTCTTCGGCAGTCTTCATATCCATGGCATTGGCTGACAAAATCTCGGTCATTTCGCGCCGGATGACGGACGCAGCCAGACGCAGCGCACTATCCTTGGTCTTTGTGTTGGCCATACGCAAGGCAGCAGCCGCAGCTTTTGCGCGCTCGCCCAATGCCGTCATCACACTTGTTGCATCTGTTCCGGTCATCTCATTACTCCCCTGTATGCTCTGCCGATGGCTGATGCGCATCCGAGAGCACCAGATTATCGCGGTGAATTAGCGAGGTAAAATCCATATAGCCGAGCACCTCCTCTATCTCATCACTGGTCTTACCCATGATTTTATGTATCTCTTCCGCCGTATAATTACTCAGTCCGCGCCCGATTTTTCCATCCGGGCCGATGATCTCCACGCAATCGCCCTTGTCGAATACGCCATGCACCGCCACAACACCAACCGGCAACAGGCTGCACCCCTGCTCCAGCACGGCCCTGTTCGCACCACGGTCAATATGAATTTCACCTGCAGAGCGCAGCAGTTCGGATATCCAGTGCTTGCGCCTGGTTTGCCTGTCCTCGCCACAAAGAAACAGTGTCCCCTCATCCTCACCTGTCAATAATCGGGTCAGAGCTCCGGGATTTTTACCACTGACAATCGCAGCCGTAACGCCTGCTCTGGTGGCGATCTGGGCAGCGATCAACTTACTGGCCATACCGCCGGTACCGAATGATGAGCCGGCATCGCCGGCCATCTTCACATGCTTCTCTTCCAGATGGCTGATTTCGGAGATGCGAGAGGCATCGGCATGTCTAGCCGGATTCCGGTCATACAGGCCATCGACATCGGTTAACATCACCAGCAGGTCCGCCTCAACCACCAGACTAACCAGTGCACCAAGACTGTCATTGTCACCGAACTTGATCTCCGACACCACGACCGTGTCATTTTCATTAACGATCGGCACCACGCCTACCGAGAACAGTGTTTCGCTGGTATTGCTGGCATTAAGATAGCGGCGCCGGTTTCTCAGGTCGTCCTTGGTCAGCAACATCTGCGCAACACAGCGGCCGTGGCGGCCAAACGCCTTGCCATAAGCGCTCATCAGCTGGGGCTGCCCCACAGCGGCAGCGGCCTGCTTCTCATGCACAGTCAACTCACGCCCCAGCCAATCCAGACGTACTCTCCCGAGAGCCACGGAGCCTGATGTGACAATCACGATATCCCGGCCATCGACCATCAGTTGCTGCAATTCGTCGACAAGGCGGTCAATGACATCCAGACGAATACCATGCTCGGCATCGGCCAGCAGAGAGCTGCCGATTTTTATCACCACCCGACGGGCGGAGGCCAACTCAGCTCTGTTCCGGATCATGCCTCTTTTCGCGCCTCCGCCTGACGCTGCTCACGATCACTGAGTACCCGCTCATAGACAGTGTGCAACAACATTTTTACACCCTCTCCGGTGACGGCGGAAATGACCATCACCGACAAACCCGTCTGCTTTGCCTGCTCAAGCGCACTTTCCAGCTCTTCATCCAGTAGTGCATCGGCCTTGTTCAGTACCAGCAGACGCGGCTTGTTCCACAATGTTTCTCCGTAACCCTTCAGCTCGGCTTCGATTTCGGCAATTTGCTCAGCAACCGACCTGCCTTCCTCGCAGGCACTGTCCACCAGATGCAGCAGCACGGCAGTGCGCTCAATATGACGCAGAAAGCGAATGCCCAGACCTCGCCCTTCATGAGCTCCTTCAATCAGCCCCGGAATATCCGCCACAACAAAACCATCACCATCGTCCATGAACACCTGTCCAAGCTTGGGCTTGAGCGTGGTGAAGGGATAGTCGGCTATTTTCGGGCGTGCATTGGAGATACGCGCGAGCAGCGTGGACTTGCCCGCATTGGGCAGACCAAGCAGACCGACGTCGGCCATCAGCTTCAACTCGAGGTGACGGATACCCTGCTCACCCTCCAGACCCGGCTGGGAGTAGCGTGGTGCGCGGTTGGTGCTGGTAGAGAAGCGGGCATTGCCCATGCCGCCGGCGCCGCCGCGCGCCAGTGTAAAACGCATGCCCGGAGTGGAGAGATCACATAACAGGTGGCCTGTTTCATCGTGAACCATCGTACCGACCGGCACTTCGACAATAATGTCTTCACCATTTTTGCCGTGGCAGTCGCTGCCCATGCCCGGTTGTCCGTTTTTGGCGATCAGGCGTTTGCGCAGGTATAACTCCTGCAGTGTATTCTTGCTGATGCTGGCGACAAAGATGACATGGCCGCCGCGGCCGCCGTCACCGCCGTCCGGACCACCTTTGGCCACATACTTTTCACGCCGGAAGGATGAACATCCCTTGCCGCCGTTGCCGGCCCGTACTTCAATTTTCACTTCATCTATAAAACGCATGCTGCATTACACCATAATTATCCTGAACCACAAAGACAGAAGCGGTGCACGGGATAGTCCATTCGTTGTTATCTTTGTGTTTTAATGGTAAAAAACACAAACAAAAAAGGGGTGCGGCCAGCGCACCCCTTATCTAATTGTAGTTCCGACAAGCTTATGCAGTAATGCGAACGGTTGTACGGCCTGCACTCTTGTAATACTCAACCTTGCCGTCAGTCAACGCGAACAGGGTGTAGTCGCGGCCGCAGCCCACATTGTTGCCCGGGCGGATTTTGGTACCGCGCTGACGTACAATAATATTACCTGCGATCACAGCTTCTCCGCCGTATTTCTTGACGCCGAGGCGCTTGGAATTGGAATCGCGTCCGTTCCGACTGGAACCACCTGCTTTCTTGTGTGCCATGGTTTACTCCTTGATGCTTTCGATACGCACAGAGCTGTAGCTCTGGCGATGACCCTGAGTCAGGCGATAGTTTTTACGGCGACGCTTCTTGAATACGACCACTTTCTGGCCGCGACCTGCTTCCGTTATCACCGCAGTTACCTGCGCGCCGGCAACATCTTTGCCAACCTTGATAGCATCACCTGCGCCAACAAGCAGCACGTCATCAAAGGTGACTGTGTTGCCTGGTTCAGCGTTCAATTTTTCGACACGCAGTGTATCGCCTGCTTTTACGCGATACTGCTTGCCACCGGTTTTGATTACAGCGTACATATTATCTCCGAGCCTCAGGCTGCCGTCGTCGCAGGCTTGCCGTATTTCTTGTAGAAACGCTCAACGCGACCTTCAGTATCCATAACCTTCTGCTTGCCCGTATAGAACGGGTGGCAGGATGAGCATACTTCCACACGGATATCTCCGTGGGTTGAACGCGTCTCAAATGTGTTGCCGCATGAACAAGTTACCTTGGATGCGATATATTCTGGATGGATGTCAGCTTTCACGTCTTGTTTCTCCGTCGATATTAAAAGGGGCGCGATTTCTAGCGTCCCTGCTCGCATTAATCAAGGACTAAAACATCACTTCTGCAATTTATCAGTATTCCAAAGCGTATACACGGGATACTGAGCATGCCGACACGGCATTACAGCGCCCAACACACAAACCGGAAGCTGACAGGTTCATGGCCACTCCTCAACCCGGTCGATCAGGAGTGTGCGGCATTTACAGCCGTTTCCTTCCTATGGGCATCGCCAACCGGTATCATTGTCCCGAAACCGCAGCAACAGGATCTTTATTAACCACTTATATTATATAAGGAGGGAACCAACAATGACCGAAGCGATGCTAAAGAGATACAAAGTCTGGGATGCACCTACGCGCCTGTTTCACTGGGTGAATTTTACCACAGTACTGCTACTCATCCTCGTGGGACTGTTGATGATATATAAGAAGGATATCGGCATCACCAGCCTTGAGGCCAAGATTGCCATCAAGGAGATTCATATCCTGATCGGCTACATCTTTACGCTGAACCTGCTGATCCGGTTGGTCTGGGGCTTTGTCGGCAACCGTTTTGCCCGCTGGAGCCGCATTGTGCCGGGCAAAGGGTTTGGTGCCGTACTCTCCGGCTATATTGCCAGCATCAGGAGCGGTAACCCTCAGCAGTTCCTCGGTCACAATCCGCTGGGCAGGCTTGCCGTGGTGGCGCTGATGCTGATGCTCATGACACAGGCAGTCACCGGACTGGTGCGTGCAGGCACCGACGTTTACTACCCGCCGTTCGGTGCGATGTTTGCCGCACAGGTAGCTGCCGATGGTGTTAACCCTGCAAGCCTCAAGCCTTACGACAAAACAGGTGTGGATGCAGCAAAACTAAAGGCGCTCGGCGCATTCAAGAGCCCCTTCGGTGAAGTGCATCTCTACACGGCCTATGCACTGATACTGCTGATCCTGCTGCATATCGCAGCCGTTGTCCGGGCTGAAATCAGCGAGGGTGGAGGAATGGTATCAGCCATGTTTTCCGGCAGCAAAACTCTGTCGAAACAACCTGAAGATCTCGATGACTGAGCGGCCGTGATTCAAATACTTGTATCCTGACCGCGTATCAGGCACGTTACGTCGCTTTTTTCAGCCATAATACCGGGAGATGAATCCATGGACGCGATGATGCATGCCGATATCAAGAGCCTGAAGCTGCTGCACAGCGGCAAAGTACGCGATATGTATGAAATTGATGAGAATCACCTGCTGATTGTCACCACCGATCGTCTGTCGGCTTTCGATGTGGTGCTGCCAACACCAATCCCCGGCAAGGGGCAGGTGCTCAATGCCGTATCCGACTTCTGGTTCGAAAAACTGGCCCATATCCTGCCAAATCACACTGCCACCATGACGCTGGAAGAGGCGATACCCGATGCCGATGAACGTGAGCGTGTCAGGTCCCATGCCATCGTGGTCAAGCGTCTGCAGCCCCTGCCGATTGAAGCGATCGTGCGCGGTTATCTGATAGGCTCCGGCTGGAGCGAGTATCAGAAACAGGGTTCGGTTTGCGGCATTGCACTGCCGGAAGGATTACCTCTCGCCGGAAAGTTACCTGAGCCGCTGTTCACACCTTCCACCAAGGCCGCTGTGGGCGAACATGACGAAAATATTGATTTTGACCGCATGTGCGGGATTGTCGGCACAGAACTGGCGACAAAAATGCGCGATGTAAGCCTGCAGCTATATAAAGAAGCCGCCGCCTTCGCACTGACAAAGGGCATTATTATCGCCGACACCAAGTTCGAGTTCGGCCTTGATCAGGATGGTAACCTGACCCTGATTGACGAGGTACTGACCCCCGACTCTTCGCGCTTCTGGCCGGTTTCCGACTATCAGCCCGGCATCAGCCCGCCAAGCTTCGACAAGCAGTTTGTGCGCGACTGGCTGGAAACACTAACGTGGAACAAGCAGTCGCCGGGGCCTGCTGTGCCGGCTGACATCGCCGAAAAGACATCGGCAAAGTATGCCGAAGCACTGGCCCGGCTGACCGCCTGATGCTGCTCGCCGTCGCAGCCATCGCGGTTGGCGTTGCCCTGTTGATCTGGGGAGCCGACCGCTTTGTCGACGGTGCCGCCTCCGTTGCAAAAAACCTGCGCGTACCGCCCATGGTGATCGGCCTGACGATCGTCAGCCTGGGCACATCACTGCCTGAAATGATTGTCTCTGCGATGGCCGCTCTTGATGGCAACAGGGATCTCGGCATCGGTAATGTGCTCGGCTCCAATATTGCCAATATCGGCCTGGTGCTGGGCATCACCGCGCTGGTCATACCCCTGACCGTAAAGTCCATGACCCTCAGGCGCGAGATGCCGGTGATGTTCATGGTCACCCTTCTGGCTTTCGCATTGATGGCCGATGGCGCACTGAGCCGGGGTGACGGCATCATCCTGATCATCGGACTGGTACTGCTGCTGGCGTGGATCACCATGCTTGGTCTGCGTGACCGGGATGATCCGCTGGTTGCGGAGTTCACCGACTCAATCCCGGATCAGATGAGCATGGGCATGTCACTGCTATGGTTTGTGGTCGGCCTGGCACTGTTGATCATCAGCTCCCGCATGGTGGTCTGGGGTGCGGTGGAAATCGCCCACCTTCTGGGGGTCAGCGATCTGATTATCGGACTGACGATTGTGGCCATCGGCACCAGCCTGCCGGAGCTGGTTGCATCACTGGTCAGCGCGCTCAAGGGCGAGGCCGATCTGGCCATCGGCAATGTGATCGGTTCAAACATGTTTAATCTGCTGGCCGTACTGGCCATGCCTGCCCTGATTCACCCCGGCGCATTCGCGCCCGAAGCACTGATGCGCGATTTTCCGATCATGATAGGTTTTACCATCGCGCTGTTTGTCGTCTCCTTTGCCCTGAAAAAGAGTGGCGGCGTGATTAACCGTTTTGAAGGCGGCCTGCTGACGGCAGGTTTCGCCGGCTATCTGATACTGCTCTATTTCCAGTCGGCGGCATGATCAGAACGGCTGCGCACGAATAACCATAAATCTGTACCGTATTGCTCCTGTTTTAATACCAGACTAGAATAGTCGCCTTTAAGAGGTGGCAATGCTGAGACTGACCAAATTGACCGATTACGGAATCCTGCTGCTGACGCGCATGGCATCATCGGAGCAACTGCGTTTTACCGCTACCGAACTGGCTGAAATGACCCATATCCCCATGCCCACGGTCAGCAAAATCCTGCAAATGCTGTTGCATGAGAACCTGCTGAGTTCAACACGCGGTGCCCGCGGCGGCTATCAACTGACACGCGATGCAAGCCAGATCAATATACGCGATGTCATTAACGTATTCGAAGGATCCATCGCACTGACCGAATGTAATATTGAGGGCAGCGTCTGCGATCAGCATGACGTCTGCTCGACCAGCAACAACTGGAAACGTATCAATATCGCTGTGGGACAGGCTCTGGAAGGCATATCTCTGGCTGATATGAACGAGCAGAGCTTTGTGCCGGTATTCCGGCTGCAACGCGGCATTGCCATTGAGAAGGTGCACTGATGAGTGAAGTAAAGCAGGAACGCAAACCGGAAGAATTTACCAATCGTGATTATCAGGCCGGTTTTATTACCGACATTGATACCGACACGCTGCCGCCGGGCCTGAACGAGGACGTGATTCGTCATATCTCGGCCAAAAAAGATGAACCGGAGTGGCTGCTGAACTGGCGTCTGGAAGCCTTTCGCCACTGGCAGACGATGACCGAGCCGCACTGGCCCAATGTAACATATACGCCTACCGATTATCAGTCGATCTCATACTATTCCGCACCGAAATCGCAGGCGGACGGGCCCAAGAGTCTGGATGAGGTGGACCCGAAACTGCTGGAGACCTATGCCAAGCTGGGCATTCCACTGCGCGAGCAGGAGTTTCTGGCCGGCGTGGCCGTCGATGCCGTATTTGATTCGGTATCGGTTGCCACGACATTCAAGGGTAAACTGAAAGATGTCGGCGTGATCTTCTGTCCGATTTCGGAAGCCGTTCGCGATTATCCGGAACTGGTACAGCAGTATCTCGGCACGGTTGTACCGACCGGCGACAACTTTTTCGCCGCACTCAATTCAGCGGTTTTCACCGACGGTTCATTTGTATTCATACCCAAAGGTGTGCGCTGTCCTATGGAGCTCTCCACCTATTTCCGTATCAATGCGCTCAATACCGGCCAGTTCGAACGCACACTGATTATCGCTGAAGAGGGCTCCTACGTCTCCTACCTGGAGGGGTGTACCGCACCGCAACGCGATGAAAACCAGTTGCATGCCGCCGTGGTGGAGCTGGTCGCGCTCGATGATGCGCAGATCAAATACTCCACCGTGCAGAACTGGTATCCGGGCGATGAGAACGGGCTGGGCGGCATCTACAATTTCGTTACCAAGCGTGCCGACTGCCGCGGTGCCCGCTCGAAGGTGAGCTGGACACAGGTGGAAACCGGCAGCGCCATCACCTGGAAATATCCAAGCTGCGTGCTGCGCGGTGATGATTCGGTGGGCGAGTTCTACTCCGTCGCACTGACCAAGATGCGCCAGCAGGCCGACACCGGCACCAAGATGATTCACATCGGCAAAAACACCCGCAGCACCATCGTCTCCAAGGGCATTGCTGCAGGATTTGGCAATCAGTCCTACCGTGGCCTGGTACGCATTGCCAAATCGGCCGAAGGCGCTCGCAACTATACCCAGTGCGACTCCCTGCTGATCGGGGACAAGTGCGGCGCCCACACCTTCCCCTATGTGGAGGTGAAGAACCCGAGCGCAACGATGGAGCATGAGGCAACCACATCGAAAATCGGTGAAGATCAGCTCTTCTACTGCCAGAGCCGCGGCATTTCGGAAGAGGACGCGGTGAACATGATCGTCAACGGTTTTTGTAAAGACGTATTCAACGAGCTGCCGATGGAGTTTGCCGTGGAAGCCAACCGGCTGATGGAAGTCTCCCTCGAAGGTGCGGTAGGCTAAAGAAACAACAGCGGTTCACCACAGAGTGCGCGATATGAGCCAGGCAGAAAAAGGCATCCGCTTGTTGTGTCGAACCGGATTGATAAAAATATATAGCCCGGAATCACAGGGACAAAGAGAAAAACCAACCATTTTTCCTCTGCGTGCCCTGCGTCCTCTGTGGCAAGAGAAGGTTTACAAAGATGATTAAAATTGAGAATTTGCATGTATCGGTAGCAGGCAAAACCATCCTGAAAGGTATCAACCTGGAGATCGGTGAGGGTGAAGTGCATGCCATCATGGGGCCGAACGGCTCGGGCAAATCGACGCTGTCGAATGTCATTGCCGGACGCGACGGCTATGAGGTCACGCAGGGCTCAATCACCTACAAGGGGCGTGATCTGCTCGCCATGGCGCCGGAAGAGCGCGCATGGGAAGGCGTATTCCTGGCATTCCAGTACCCGGTTGAAATACCCGGCGTGAACAACACCTATCTGCTCAAGGCAGGCGTGAATGCCGCGCGCCGCCATCGCGGCGAGCAGGAGCTCGATGCCATGGATTTCATGCAGCTGGTCAGGGAAAAAGCCAAGCTGGTGGAACTGGATCAGTCATTCCTCTCGCGCGGCGTTAATGAAGGCTTCTCCGGCGGTGAGAAGAAACGCAATGAGATTTTCCAGATGGCCGTGCTCGAGCCCTCTCTGGCGCTGCTGGATGAAACCGACTCAGGTCTGGATATCGATGCCCTGCGTATCGTCGCCAAAGGGGTCAATACACTACGCGCGGCTAATCGCTCCATTATTATGATCACCCACTATCAGCGTCTGCTCGATTACATCCAGCCGGATGTCGTGCATGTGCTCGCCGATGGCAAAATCCTCAAGACCGGCGATAAGAATCTGGCACTGGAACTGGAAGAGCGCGGTTATGACTGGGTCAGGGAAGAGGCTGCTGCATGAGCGCATCACTGCAACATATCCGCGATGAGGCGTGGCAGGCTTTTGAGGCCCGTGGCCTGCCGACAACCCGTGATGAAGACTGGAAATATACAGATATCTCGCGCATTCAGGCGCTGCTTGGCGATCAGTGGTGGCAGAGTGCCGCTACCGAGCCATGCGATGCTGCATCGTTTGTTATTGCGAAACTCGATGCCTATCGTGTGGTGATCGTGAACGGTCATTTCGATGCACAGGCATCCGATCTGCCTGCATCGGTCAGCGTGAAGTCGCTGGCCGCCATGATTCAGGATGAGCCGGAGCAGGTATCCGAGCTGATCACATACAGGGATGATGCATTTCTGAGTAACGGTATTGTCGCGGCCAACAGTGCACTGGCCAGCGATGGCGCCTGCATCTGCGTGCCGGACAACACTCGTCTGGACAAGCCGATACATATCCTGAACGTGAACAGCGGCGGCACGACCCACCTGCGCACCGGCATCCATATCGGCAAACAGGCGCAGGCTGAAATCATCGAACACTTCGCCGGCAATCACAACAATAGCGGGCTGACCACGGCCGTAACGGCCATCCGCCTGCTTGAGGGAGCCCGCATCGAGCATTACCGCCTGCAGATGGAAGCGCCAAAGCAGTGTCATCTGGGCCGCGTGGAGATTACGCAGCAGCGCGACTCCTCCTGCACGCTGCACGCAACCGAAATCGGCGGCATGATCTCGCGTGCGGACGTGGTTGTCCGGCTACAGCAGGCCGGTGCAAGCTGCACACTCAACGGGCTGTTTGTCGCGGCTAATCGCCAGCATATCGACCACCACACACGCATCGACCACAATGCGCCGCATTGCACCAGCCGCGAAAATTACAGGGCGGTGCTCGACGGCCGCTCGCACGGCGTATTCAACGGCAAGATTGTCGTGGCAGAAGGCGCAATAAAAACCGACTCGGCGCAAAACAATGCCAACCTGTTGCTCTCGCAACATGCCGAAATCGACACCAAGCCTGAGCTGGAAATTTACAATGATGATGTAAAATGTGCGCACGGGGTCACGGTCGGACAGCTGGATCAGAATCAGCTGTTTTATCTGAAATCGCGCGGTCTCTCCGACGATGAAGCCAGACAGATGCTCACCTTTGCCTTTGCCGATGAAGTGCTGGCCAAAATGAGTAATCAGGCGGTACGCCGCTATGTTGAGCATGCAGCCTTCGCCAAACTGCCGAACATCTCCGATCTGGAAGGCATGCTGGGATGATCACTGTTTCAGCAGCCACGCCTGCACATTCATGCACTCTGCGTCGCTCTGCGGTGCAAAAGGTTGAATATAATGTTTGATATTGAAGCCATACGGAATGATTTCCCGATTTTGGGGCAGCAGATTTACGGCAAGCCGCTGGTCTATCTGGATAATGCCGCCACCACACAGAAGCCGCAGTGCGTCATTGATGCGGTGAACCATTACTATGCGTGCGATAACGCCAATGTGCATCGTGGCGTACATGCCCTCTCCGAGCGGGCCACAGCCGATTACGAAGCGGCACGCAAGATCATTGCCGGTTTCTTCAATGCCCGCAGCGAGCGCGAAGTGATCTTCACCCGCGGCACCACCGAGGCGATCAATCTGGTCGCATCGGCATGGGGTGGAGCCAATGTCCGTGCCGGTGATGAGGTAGTGATCACCCACATGGAGCACCACTCCAATATCGTGCCGTGGCAGATGCTGTGCGAGCGGGTTGGTGCCACATTGAAGGTTGCACCGATCAACGAGCAGGGCGAGCTGATCATCGATGCGTTTGAGGCGCTGCTTAACGAGCACACAAAGTTTGTCGGCGTCGTGCACATGTCCAATGCGCTGGGCACGATCAACCCGGTTGCCGAGATCATTGCCAAAGCCCATGCCGTCGGTGCAACAGTGCTGGTCGATGGCGCCCAGGCCGCCGCCCATCTGGCTGTCGATCTGCAGGCGCTGGATGCTGATTTTTATGTGACCAGCGCACACAAGATGTACGGCCCCACCGGCGTCGGCGTACTGATCGGCAGGGAGTCGATTCTCGATGCCATGCCGCCGTATCAGGGTGGTGGCGACATGATCCGCATGGTCACCTTCGAAAAAACGGAATACAACGAGCTGCCCTACAAGTTTGAAGCCGGCACACCGCATATCGCCGGCGCCATCGGTTTCGGCAAGGCCATCGAATATATTCAGGGCATCGGTTTCGACCTCATTGGCAAACGCGAAAAAGAGCTGCTGGCCTATGCCACGGCCAAAGCCGAAAGCTTTGACGGCCTGCGCCAGATCGGCACCGCAGGAGAGAAGGCATGCGTGCTCTCATTTGTGCTGGCCGGCGTACATCCGCATGATCTGGGCACCATTGTCGATCGCGAGGGCGTGGCCATTCGGGCAGGCCATCACTGTGCCATGCCGGTGATGCAGTTTTTCAAGGTGCCGGCTACCGCACGCGCCTCCTTCTCGATCTATAACACAAAGGCGGAAGTCGATACCCTGTTTGCCGCCCTGCAAAAGGCGCAGGCTATTTTCGCATGAAAAAATTTCCTGACCACACAAAGACTCAAAGCAGCCATACGCGTGTAATATTTTTGCTTGCATCGTCAGCTGCCGCATGTTTATTTGCCACGATGATAAACAGCTGCTTTTCTTTATATCCCCGTACCTGTGTGGTTGACCAAGAGGCTTTGAATGTTTGAATTAAGAGACCTGTACCAGCAGGTGATTGTCGATCACAACAAGAGCCCGCGCAATTTCGGCAAGCTGGCAAGCTTCAACCATGAGGCTGACGGCTATAACCCGCTATGCGGCGACAAACTGCATATCTATCTGAATGTCAGCGATGACGGCATCATTGAAGATGTCTCATTCGAGGGTGAAGGTTGCGCCATTTCGGTTGCATCGGCTTCGCTGATGACCGATGCACTGAAGGGAACTGAGCTGGCGGCATTTCAGCAGCGCTTTGAAGGCTTTCAGCACATGGTCACGGCCGATATCGATGAAGAGCCGGATACCGATGTACTGGGTAAGTTGGCCGTGCTCTCGGGCGTGCGCGAATTCCCCAGTCGTATCAAATGCGCCTCGCTCTGCTGGCATACCATGAAAGCGGCGATTGAGGACTCCGGCAAGGCGGCAAAAACAGAATGAACAGTGCAGGCAATATGATTACTACCACCCGTGATGTTGATGCCATTCTGATTCCGCTCGGCACGCCGGTGACCATTCCTGCCGGGGCGCTGGTGCTGATCACCCAGGAGTTGGGCGGCACCTATACCGTCAGCGTATCGGGCAATCTGGCACGCGTGGAAGGCAAGGATGCCGATGCGCTCGGACTGGGCATGGATACAGAGCAGGCAGTTGCCGCTGCCACGGCTGAAAAAAGCCCGGAAACCGAACAGGGTCCGGTTGATGAACAGGCCATCTGGGATGTGCTGAAAACCTGCTACGACCCGGAAATTCCGGTTAACATCGTTGATCTGGGCCTTGTTTACGACTGCCATGTGGTGGAAACCGATGAAGGCGGCAACCATGTGGATATTGTCATGACACTGACCGCACCCGGTTGCGGTATGGGGCCGTTTATTGTCGATGATGTGCGCGCCAAGGTATTGAGTGTGGACCATGTCAGCGATGTCGAGGTCGATCTGGTATTTGATCCGCCGTGGGATCGCTCCATGATGAGCGATGAAGCACGTCTTCAGTTAGGCATGTTTTAATCATAGCGCAGCAAAAAGCGGGCTGATCACAATCAGGGAAGAGGAGTGAGCAATGGCTGAATGGATGGATGTGGGCGAGATCGGTGAGCTGCCGCCGGGCAGTCGAAAAATCTTCAATACCCCCTATTGTGAAATCGCCGTATTCAATCTGGCCGGTGAATTCTTCGCCATTGAAGATGTCTGCAGCCATGACGGCGGCGAACTGGCCAGCGGCGTCTGCGAAGGCGATCAGATTATCTGCCCGCGCCACGGCGCCCGCTTCTGTATCCGCAACGGCCGCGCGCTGACCCCGCCGGCGTATGAGGATATATCCACCTTCCCTGTACGCATTGAAAACGGCATGGTACAAATCGATATTGATGACTAAGGATTCAAACCGGCCGGCGCAGTGTCGCACCTGCCGTTACTATTTCATTACCTGGGAGAAGCAGCGCCCACACGGCTGCAGCGCCTTCAATTTCAAGTCTCCGCGCCTGCCCTGCCTTGATGTCCGGCATGCCTCCGGAATGATGTGCCAGAAATATGAAGTCAAAGAACAGCAGGGATAGCGTCACCACATTCTTGCTGTAGGATTGGATACTATGACAAGAAAACACTTTGACCGGATACAGGTTCGATTTGAGATGCGCTCCGTGACAGGGAGTGGATGTCACCAATCTACACTGATATCGGTATGACTTTGTACAACAGCAACAGGGACAAGCAGAAAACTACGTGGCGCAGGCGGCATGCATCACGCAGTCCCGAATATGGCCAGTCATTTACCCGCGTTATCGTTGTATTTGTTATCTGCCTCTATTTCTATATCACGCAGAATCATCTTATATTCACAATAGCAGCAGCATATCTGGCTGTTTCTATCGCATTCCTGATATGGATCACCCTCTCGCCGGCAGCCAACAACAGACGCAGAGGCTTGATGGCCGTTGGCGATGTCGTGACCACCTCCGTCTGCATGTATCACGGCGACGGCGAAGACGGCGCACTATTCGTCGGCCTCTACCTGTGGATTATCGTTGGTCACGGTTTCCGCTTCGGCGTCAAATACGCCTATCTGGCAATGGCACTCTCGGTAGCCGGCTTTGTTACCGTTGTTTATCTCAACCCGTTCTGGATGCAGCATATTTATATGGCTATCGGCAATCTGCTACTGATTCTGGTGGTGCCGTTGTTCATGGCCAGGCTCATTCAAAAACTGCACCATGCCATTGATGCAGCAGAAGCCGCCAATCGCGCCAAGTCGCAGTTTATGGCCAATATGAGCCATGAACTGCGCACGCCATTAAACGGCATCATCGGCATGAGCGATCTGTTATACAGTACCAGTTTAAGTAACGAGCAGAAGCGTTTCACGTTTGTGATCAAGGAATCCGCATATCATCAGCTGAGCCTGATTGAGCGCATTCTTGATATGGCCAAACTGGAGGCGGGCAAGCTTGAGTTGCTGCATGAACCTTTTGATCTGCACCAGTTATTGCACGGCACTGTTGCGCTGTTTGAAGGACAGGCCAAGGAAAAGGCAATCCGGATAGCATTGCGATATGACCCGGAAATTCCATTTGCGCTGATCGGTGACCCGAAGCATATCAAGCAGATTCTGCTGAATATTGTCGGTAATGCGGTCAAATTTACCGAGCATGGAAGTGTCACGCTGAAGGTTGAGGCATCGGAGGTAACCGAGAAAAATGTAGTATTGCAGTTTACCGTGACCGATACCGGAATTGGTATGTCCGAAGATGTGCAGGGCAGAATATTTGAACAGTTTACTCAGGCCGATGCCAGCATTACCCGCCGTTTCGGTGGCACGGGTCTGGGTACGACGATCGCCAAAAACCTGACTGAACTGATGGGGGGAAGCATCAGCCTGAAAAGCCGGGCGGGCGCCGGCACCACCTTTACCATCAACCTGCCGCTCTCCCGGCAGCAGCCAGGGACCAGCGAGCCGAGAGATCTCTCACGCCTGCATCTGCTGCTACTGGCAAAGCAAGCCGATGCAGATCTCGTTGCACCGCTGCTGCAGCAGTGGGGCATCGGCTTTACGTTGATTGAAGATGAAAAGCTGCTGCTATCGGCTCTGGTTGACGCATGGTCCATGGGGCAACCCTATGATATCGCCATTATTTACAGCAGCGCTCTGCGCTTCAGGCCGGAGCGTATTGCAGGCGCCATTCGCGACAAGTCGGATCTGACAGGGCTGGATGTGATTCTGGTTGAACCTGCGTCTGAGCGGGAAAACAGTTCGGTGATGATTGCAGCCGGTTACTCTTCAGTATTGTCTCTGCCACTGCAGCAGTCGCTGCTATTCAATGCGCTGCATGCTGCAAGCGTCATTCATCACCCCGCCGATGTGATTTCCATTACCGATGTCATTCATCGCAAGCAGCAGCTCAAACCGCTGCATATCCTGCTGGCTGAAGATAACGCAGTGAATCAGGAGGTGATGCAGGAGGTGCTGAAAAAAGCCGGCCACAACGTCCAGCTTGCCGAGGATGGCGAACAGGCACTCGATGCGCTGGCCGGAGACACTCAGTTTGATCTGGTGCTGCTGGATATGAATATGCCCAAGGCCAGCGGACTGGATGTGCTCAAGCAGTTCCGTTTTATGGATACAACAGGCAAAACCCCGGTGCTGATGCTTAGCGCGGATGCACTGCCGGATACCATCAGGGAGTGTATGGATGCCGGTGCCAATGATTATCTTACCAAACCGGTTCAGCTTGCTTCATTGCTCGAGAAGGTCGCCGCATTTACCAGTCATGAGGATGCCCCTGAAGGTGAAGAATTACCTGCCTACAGCCCGGAGCATGACTCACTGCTGGACGAAGGCCGTCTGGACGACCTGTTCCGTGTAATTCGTACAACAGAGAAGCAGGAGCATCTGTTACGTTCATTCAAAGATAGCGGTCAGGAGCATCTGACACAGCTGGATTTATACGCAAGGCAAGGTAACAAAGCCCTGTTTCTGACTGCACTGCATCCATTCAAGGGCAGCGCCGCCACATTGGGTATGCAAGGCATACTGAGCATCTGCAACAAGATTGAAGGGCAGAACGAGTCGCTGGATGCTGCGGCGATGTCATCCTGTGTCATCGAGTTGCGCAGCTGTTTTCAGGCAGGTTGCTCCGCCCTGAATAGATATATACAGGAATACCCTGCATCACATCATCGTTGAACCCTGTCATGCTCCGGAGGGCTGCTTTCCCCCGGAGCATGATGGTTCATCTGCTATGCTGATTTAGCCGACTGCTTCTTTACCAGTCTCTCTATCATGCGCAGATCTCTGCTCTCCAGCCGGAATGCCGTATCCACCCAGATATTTGCTGCCTCCATCAGCTCTTCAAAGGTAATCGGATTACAGCAGCGTTTGGCCTTTCGAAATGCGCGATAGCCGTTTCTCAGGCGGCTCTCCTTTTTGATGTAGTCATACACCGCCTGCCTGCCTGCACCTTCTTCGGCCAGCACATCCACAACCCCCAACTCATACATCTCTTCAGCTGAATACAGTCGACCGCTCAGAATCAGGCGTTCTGCTTCGGCCATACCGATTTTTCTGGATAGCAGGCTATAAGCCCCGGCACCCGGAAACAGGTTAAACAGAATATCCGGCAAGCCCATTTTTGCACCGCGTTCAGCAATCAACACCTCGCTGGAAATAGCCGCTTCAAATCCGCCGCCAAGCGCATCACCCTGTACCAGTGATATGGTTGTGATATTGCCATTGATGGCGTTGTAGTTGCGCATAAACATCTGATTGCACATGGTCACATACTTCAACAGTCCCTCCCTGTCACCACGTTCAATATGCTCCAGAAACAGATTCAGGTCTCCGCCGAGATTAAAGATGCCCGGCACCTTCGATCCTCCGACCACATATTGAATATGCTGCTGATCACTCAGTGTTTCACACCAGTCCAGGATTTCGGTGATCAGTTCGGGGGTAAAGCATGGCCGTGGCTGTGCCTGCATGTAGAACCATGCAAGTCCGAGTTCTTCTTCGTAGCATACCTGCAGACTGCGGTAGCCGTGTGCATTGTCGCTGACTTCTATGTTTGATTCTGACTGTTTCCTCTGTTCTAGCATTGTAAAGCTCCATATCGGTTGGATGTCGGAGGTGGTGGTGTCTCCCCCCGCACTGCTCAGGCTGAACGTCGCGGGACAGAAGCGTCAATTTATCATCGCTGCATGCGTGGACGTTTCGTATGAGGGGCGCGCGGCCGGGGAGAGGTCGAAATGGTGAGTCATGTGTGTGAAAAACAGTCAAAATATCAACATGGCGCTCTCATATCCATGCAGATGGACAGCAGAATGCCTCCCGAACCCCTTAAAACAGGCGGGGTTTTACATCGGCTTTCGGGCTAAACGAAGCGACAAAAGGGAATCGGATGACTTCTCCGTTGAATTAGACATAATTCGCCGCGGAACGGGAGCCTGAGGGCTCCCTTTTGTTTCTGACGCATACCATAGATAATGAGGCTACCATGACACCTGAAGATCTGAGCATTGATTACGAAGAGGGCGGTATCAAAACCACCAAACAGCTGGACAAGGTGATCCTCAGCAAGGGCGCATGGACAACGATTCTGTTCCGCTACCAGAACTGGGAGAGCGCCAGCGAGGCTTACGGCGAGGACAAATACACCATCCGCCGCTACCAGAAGCGCAACGGCGAATATACGCCGCGCTCGAAGTTCAATATCACCAATGCCAGGCAGGCAAAGTTGATTATTGAATCGCTGCAGGGCTGGATCGACGAAGCGTAAAAGATTCGGGGCAGCAGCGACAACACCTAACAGTGTGAACAGGCCCTATCAAAGAGGGAGCCATTACGGCTCCCTCTTTTAACATCTGTCGTCTGTTTATGCGGCTGCTTTTTTGGCCTTTTTTGCAGCCTTCTTCTCTTTCGGTGATTTAGCCGGCTCTTTTTTACTTTCCCGGCTGCTCTTCTGCTCTTTACCCACGGTTTCGCTCCTGATCGGCAGCCTTCAGGAGAGGCGTTGCATCGGTCTGACCCATGCTCTCCCTGGCAGGTGTGAAATCTCTGTCTGCCGGCAACCACGCTACAGGATACGCCTTTTCTACCATCCTGCTATCTTCTGCGGATACAGGACAAATCACCCGGACATGATCCCCGGCGCAAATCGGGTTAGGGTAGTGCGATGAAACTTGTACTGCGTGCCATCTTCCTGCTGCTGCTGGCTATCGGCGGCACGATGCTGTGGATGCTGAGCCATGAAGATCATTACATCTATTTTCCCACGCAGGAGATGGTACAGAGCCCTGCCGGCGTGGGGCTGAGCTTTCGCGACATCTGGTTCACCACGGCCGACGGCGTCAAACTGCACGGCTGGTATATACCGCATGCCCACGCCCGCTTCACGCTGCTGCATCTGCACGGCAATGCCGGCAATATCAGTCAGCGACTGGCGCAATATCGGCGCTGGCACGCCATGGGTCTCTCCGTATTCGCCTTCGACTATCGCGGTTATGGCGCCAGCGAGGGCACACCCTCTGAAGAGGGGCTGCATAGCGATGCAGTGGCCGCCTGGTCACTACTGCAGAATCCGGGCTATGCTGCAGCGGACAACATCATTATCGCCGGCCGCAGTCTGGGTTGCGCCGTGGCTGCGCGGCTGGCCGGGGAGGTCAATCCGGTCGGGCTGGCGCTTGAGGTGCCATTCACCAGTTTGCCGGACATGGCCGAGGCGGCCTATCCGTGGCTGCCGTTGCGCCACTTTGTGCGCAGCCGTCTGGATACGGAAGCTGCGGTACGCAGCCAGCATGCGCCGCTACTACTGATCAGCGCGGCCAACGATGAGATTATCCCCCACGAGATGGCCGATCAGATCTTTGCCGCAGCCAACCCGCCCAAATTACGCGGTAATCTTGCCGGCGGGCATAACGATTTCGACGTCAAATCGGAAAGCCGCTACTTCACGCTCTGGCTGCAATGGTTGAACAAACTACCTGAAAAGCAATCTGCGCCGGGTCAGTGGGTCAGTCGGGAGCCGAACACCCTGCTGTAGAAGCAGGGCCTTGATGGCGTCGATTTGGCTGAAAATCCGGGCGGCACTCCCCGCAGCTATGCTTCAGCCAGGCTGTAGAGCAGCCTGATCTCCTCAGGCCAGATGGTCTCGTCAATCGTCTCCAGCACCATCGGGATATCGTTAAATTGATCGCTGTTCATAATGTGACGGAATACATCCAGCCCCAGCTCCCCCTGCGTCAGTGAGTGGTGGCGATCCACACGCGATGCGAATTTGGCTTTGGAACCGTTGATATGCATGGCGCTCAGGTATTGAAAACCGACGATATCATCGAACTCGCCGAAAGTGCTCTCGCAATCGGCCGGCGTGCGCAGGTCGTAACCGGCGGTGAAGGTATGGCAGGTATCAAGGCAGACACCGACACGCGATTTATCCTCCACCTGCTCGATAATCGCCGCCAGATGCTCGAAACGGAAACCGAGATTACTCCCCTGACCACTGGTATTCTCGATCACGGCTGTGACGCCGGAGCTCTGGGCCAGCGTCAGATTGATCGATTCGGCGATACGGCTCAGGCAGTCGGCTTCGGAGATCTGCTTCAGGTGTGAACCGGGATGGAAATTCAGCAACTTTAGCCCCAGCTGCTCGCAGCGCTGCATCTCATCGAGAAAGGCCGCGCGCGATTTCGCCAGCGCCTCAGCCTCCGGATGCCCCAGATTGATCAGGTAACTGTCATGCGGCAGCACATGCTCCGGCCGGATATCGGCCAACTGCAGATTGGCTTTAAAAGCGGCAATACTCTCGTCCGTCAGCGGTTTGGCGACCCACTGGCGCTGGTTTTTGGTGAACAGTGCAAACGCCCTGGCTCCGATCTCTTTCGCTCTGAGCGGCGCATTCTCCACCCCGCCTGCCGCACTGACATGCGCCCCGATATATTTCACATCTGTCTCCTGATCCGGCCTGCGGCCGGGATGATCATCCCAAACGGCAATCTGTTTTCCGTCAGCCGAAATAGTGCCGCAATACGGTGTAGAGATAAAATGCATCCTTAACACCGGCCAGTTCGCGAATCGAGTGCATGGCAAAGGTAGGTACGCCGATATCCACCGTACGCACGCCGAGCTGATTGGCTGTGATCGGGCCGATCGTGCTGCCGCATGCCATATCCGAGCGTACGACAAACGATTGCACCGGCACATCGACTGTTGCGCACCAGTGCCGAAACAGCGCACCGGTTTCACTGTTGGTGGCATAACGCTGGTTGGCATTGACCTTGATCACCGGCCCGGCATTGATCAGCGGGCCGTGACCCGGCTCATGCCTGTCGACAAAATTGGGGTGAACGGCATGCGCATTATCCGCCGAGATCATGAAGCTTGAGGCCATTGTGCGCGACATCCCCTGCTCATCCCCGCACAGGCGGGCGAGCACCGATTGCAGGAAATTACCCTGCGCACCGGCCGTCGATACGCTGCCGACCTCTTCATGATCGTTGCATACCAGCAGCGCATTGTGCTCACCGTCATGATCGAGCAGCGCCATCAGGCCGGTATAACAGCTGAGCAGGTTATCGAGTCTGGCAGCAGCGATAAAATCATCGTTCAGGCCGATCACGGCAGGCTGCTGCACATCATAGAAGCTCAACTCATAATCGAGCACCTTCACCGCTTTTGCGCCGGCATCATGCTCTGTCGCCAGCTGATCATTCACCATCTCAAGCAGCAGCGCAGGGAAATCCGGAGCTGATCCACTCTCCGGCAACGGCATCAGGATCGGCGGCAGGTGCAGCTGCTTGTTGATTGCATGCTGATCGTTGGCCTCCCGGTCCAGATGGATGGCCAGACTGGGTATGACGGCAATCGCCTGCTGCCAGTCGATCAGCCTATGAGCCACCTGCTGATCCTCGTTCAGATAACTGACCCGGCCGGCGAGCGACAGATCCCGGTCAAACCACGGATTGAGCAGGGCGCCGCCGTAAACCTCAACGCCCAGCTGCAGGTAGCGATTGGCCGTAACTGCTCCATTCGGTTTCACCTTCAGGCACGGACTGTCGGTATGCGCACCGATCATATGGATGCCATGCTCTGTCAGCGGCCGGTTCAGAGCGAAGGCTACAATCGATGAATCATTGCGCGTGACAAAATAGCGTCCGCGGCTGACATCCCACTGCTCTGTTTCCGTCAAACGCTGAAAGCCGGCGTGCTCGAGCAGTTCCGCCATGCTTTGTACCGCATGAAAAGGGGTGGGTGATCTTGCGATAAAATCCAGTAATCCATCGGTGAAATCTTCGTTTTGCATCAGCGCCTCTGTCACATCATTTTGTATCGCACGATGTTATCCGGATTCACCCTGCAAGGGTAATGCTCTGCAAACACCGTTTTTTATTTTGCTGTGGCTCCAATACATTGACAAGTGATATTAATGGTATAATTATTATTCCTATGTTTGATTTTGACGAGCAGAAAAGTCTGTTGAATCTGGCCAAACACGGGATTGATTTCATTGATGCCCGGCAACTATGGAATGATCCTGCCATATTGGAAATTCCCGCCAGAACAACTGACGAACCAAGGTATCTTCTGATCGGAAAAATTGCAGGCAAACACTGGTCCTGCGTGGTGACATATCGGGATGACAGAATTCGTATCATTTCAGTACGTCGTTCACGCAAGGAGGAGGTGGCATTATATGAAAGCTAAAGATTTTGATCAGGCCTTTGAAAACGGGGGTGACATCACAGGAGAACTGGATTTAACCCGCGCCCGCAGACCTGAACTGGAACAGAAAAGGGTAAACGTCGATTTTCCCGTCTGGATGATTCACCAGCTCGACAGGGAAGCCAGACGTCTGGGTGTCACGCGCCAGTCCGTGATCAAGATGTGGCTTGCCGAACGACTGAAAGAAGCCGCCTGATTTGATTGACCTGCCCGGTCAGCGAATAGCTGGCCGGGGTAGACCAGACACCGTTCTTCCCGCGTGGGACGAATCATGAACCCGGGGAGAGCAAGCGCCTTCTCAGCAATGATTGCATATCGCGGCGACCATCGCAGACCAGATGAATGTAGACGACCGAATCGGTGACCTGATAGATCATGCGGTAAGGCTTGAAGTGCAATTCAAGAAACTTCCGGCTGCCCATCTCTGCAAGCTCTGGCGGCACATGCCCCCGCGATGGCATGGAAGCCAGATCTTCACAAAGCGCCCTGATTCGATTCAACACAAGCCGGGCCCGGTCGGTAGACTCCTTTTCGGACAAAAAGCTCAGCAACTCATAAAGGTCATTTTTTGCGCTGGTAAGATAGCGCACTTCGTAGCGTTTCACGCTCAATCCCGTTGAAGCAGTCGATCCGCCCCTGCGAATACCTCATCAGCACTCATGGTCTCTCCGGCAGCAATCTCCTGCTCACCGAGCGCGAGAATTCTCAACAGAGCCAGTGTCTCCTGGGTCTTTTCATACTCGGCCACGCCCTGCACAACCGCTTTGGCCTCGCCATGCTGAGTAATCACACAGGGGGCCTGCCCTTCGGCAACATTCCGAATCACCTCGGCGGTATGGGATTTCAGATAGCTGATAGGTTTGACGGAATCACTGTAACGCATACGGCCTCCATTGGTGCCTTAAAGAGACCCAAATATAGGCCCATGCCGATGTTTCGGCAAGGTGCATAGCACCACCATTCCTGTCAAATGCGCGATTCAAGACCGGACACCGTTCTTCGTGTCAGGCTTTCAGACAAGTATTGCCTCTTTTTCTATGAACGGGCGCAGTTCCGCCCGGAGCGCTTTTTCTGTTACCAGATCCACCGGGCAATGAAACAGGTCTTCGAGATAAAACTGCACGCCGAAATAGCGTTTCGACGTCGCCGGGCCATCGAAATCAACCAGGATATCCACGTCACTCCGGTCGGTCGCAGTATCCCGGGCCGTGGAACCAAACAGGGCCAGGCTTGTAACGCCGAAATGAGCGGCCAGAAAAGCCTTATGTTCAGTCAGCAAAGCATGTGCTTGCGCATATTTCATATTGCCTCCTTCAGCATTTCGTCAAAGGTGCCGTTGGCCTGCCATCTGTATGCGATAAAGTAACCCATCATCATTGAAACGCCAAACACAAAACCTCGGCTCAGCAACATCATACTCCGGATGTCATGACTCGGCAGAGTTTATTCGACTGACGCAGCAGGTCGATGCGGGTCAGCGCAAAACAACGTGCGGGAAGCAAGCTATGTGAAGCAACAGATGTTGCTTCGCACATGCACCGGGGCGAATGATCGGGAAATCTGCCGATCAAGAGATACGAGACTGCTGATCCAGGGGCTGTTCACACTAATATTCTTTGCCAGCATTCAGGCAAAAACAGTTGCCATTATGATCGCCGACCAGCAATATGGCATATATGACAAAACTGACACGCAGACAGAAAGAGTTACTGGCCGAAATTGAGCAATCCCGGCCGATGTCGATCTATGCCCTGGCCAGACATAGCGGGCGGAATTACCGGCGCGTATTTGACCATGTAAAGCAACTGGCCGCAGCCGGTCTGGTAGATATTTCCCCGCAAGTCCGTAACGGCCGTCAGGTGTCGATAGTTGAAAGCATCTATCAGCAACGTATGCGACGGCTGGATGAGATATTTGCCTTCAAGGTGAAGATTGATGCAACTCAGTGAAGCGGCCCACCGACTGCTGGATATCCTTGATCCGGATGCAGTATTGATCGGAGGTATCTGCGGCGCTCTCTACGGAGTGGAACGATTTACCAGAGATGTCGATATTGCAGCGGACCTGGAGCCGGAAACGATTATACAACGCCTGAAGGATGCAAGCATCGATGCCGCGGTACGCTACAGCAATGAACCGGATGATTTGAGCTGGGTTGTACATGGTCTGTTTGAAGGGATTGAATTTCAGGTGTTGCCCGCTGCCGAAACAGGTATTTCCCGTGGCTTATTTGAAGTAAAGGCCGGCTACAAAGTGCCGGACATTCACAGCTTTATGGTCAGTAAATGCATAGCTGCCGGTCAGCAGGATATGCACGATGTGGCTGCGTTATGTCTGTTGTATCCCGAACTGAACAGCGCAGGACGAGAACTGGCTGCAAAGTATGGTTGCCTTGAAAAACTGGAGTCCTGGCTGAGTGACCGCCGATTGCGACAGCGCTATGCCGGGAAGGGGTGACAATTAAGCTGCTTCCGATCTGCATGCGCGAAGCAAGACCAGGTTCCGCTACTTTTATATCAACCCGATCTCCCCGCCAGTCGTGCGCCAAGCAAGCTATACGAAGCAATGGGCGTTGCTTCGTATAGTGCGATAGTGCAAAGAAACAAATCCAATTCACGGTGTGAATACCGGCCAGAATCCATTGATCGCCATCGTCACCATCCACCACTGTCCAGAGTTTCGCGGCGTATGGACACGCCGCGCATGCATGCGCTATACGGCAGATATTCTGCCAGCGTGGGCGGTGATGGACCCGTGTCTCTCATTCGACCTGCGTCGTCAGAGGTAGTGGATCAATCTATTTCATCCAAACACCCATTATCAAGCCAGGTACCGCTTGAGAGGCACAGACCGTTGCGCGCATTGATCCTGCGGCTACCCAAGTGAACAGCAAGTTGCATACTTCGCCCTCATGCAAATGATAAAATGGAGTATTGATGAATCATCCGATTATTGAAGACCTGCTTTGGCGGCACACCACAAAGAAATATGACAACACCAGAAAAATTCCTCAGGCAGATCTTGATGTGTTCCTTGAGGCGTTGCGGTTGACAGCATCTTCGATCAATTCACAGCCGTGGAAATTTGTAGTGCTGGCAAGCGATGCTGCCAAAGCGCGCATGAAGCACACCTTCGGTGATATATCACCGCTGAATCAGCAGCATGTGATCGATGGCTCCCATGTGATCCTGTTCGGCAATCATCCCCGTTATAGTCGCGATGATTATGCGGCAGTAGTGGATCAGGACATTAAGGTTGCGCGCACCCGGCCGGAAAACCGCGATGCAGCCTTTGGCGCCTGTGTTTATGTGGAGAAAAATACCGATAGCCATGGCTCCACATCCAGCTGGACCAAAGCACAGACCTATATCGCCCTCGGCAATGCCCTGCACACATTGGCGCGCCTGAAAATCGACTCCACCCCCATGGAAGGGCTTGATGCCGCAGCCGTCACTAAAGAGTTTGCCAAAGAGCTCGATGGCCATGAATGCAGCCTCGCGCTGGTGATTGGCTATCATCATCCCGAAGGCGATTTCAATGCCAAACTGTCCAAATCCCGCAAACCATTTGAGCAGGTTTTCACCGTCATCTGAAAGCGTGAGTGAAGTATACCCCCGGATTCCTGATGCCGATTTATCCCGCATTCAGGGCGTAAAGCTTTGCGATCAAACGGTTCCGCCTCTGGTCAGACCCCGGCATCACTCCGGCACCCCGGTATTTATTGTTAAATTGCCAAGTCAGACACCTACAATCACCGGGACTTGTTGCGCAGCCGCTCTTTAACCTCGTTCAAATCAGCGAACTCGCCGCTGGCTGCTCTGGATTCCAGCACTTCACCATGCCATGCGGGAGATGGCACATTCGCCGGATGACTGGAAAGATCATCCCACAGCTGTTCGATTGCAGTGAGTTTGTCCGCTGTAGACATGGACTCCAGCGATAATGCAACGGCCATCCAGGCACCTCCTTTTCAGCATCTGGCAGATACAGTAGCCGTTCATAATAAAAGCTCCAAATAAAAACCGCCTCTTTTAGCAGCCGGAGGCACCCGCTGCTATTAGTTGCGCATGTTAATCTGCAGCGCCATCTCGCTCTTGTTTAGCGGGAAGCTCGCCTTGAGGAAGTCGGGTTTAGCGAAGGGTTTGTAGTTGTTGGAAAAGCCGTAGGGCTCATCGGGGCCGGGCAGAGGGAACCAGTGCATGTCCAGTTTGTGGTTGCCGTTCCCGTCCCTAAACAGCTGCACCGCATAGCTCGCAGGGTATGGTATGTCCGTCAGGGTGAGCTCAAGCGCACCCTTTCCGTCCACCGGAACCTCAATATGGCGAATCGCCTTCTCCGCATCGAGCCAGCCCGAACGATCATACAACAGGATAACCAGAGCGCCGCTTTTCTGTGGCTGAATGTCTGTAATGCTAATGTGAATAACACCCTTACCCGCGGCATCAGCCGCAGCCCCCGGAAACGGTGAGAAGACCAGCTCAATCAAAACGAATGCAAGAATGGCGACCCGCTTCAGCCAAGGGGACTCGCTTGCAAGCGCCTGTGCGGAACTATTCAACTCCATTCATCGCCCCCTGCTTTGAGATTAGACATGATCGACAAACACTACGTCCCTGTGCCGTACCCGTAACCCTTTGTCGGGAGGAAATGCGGAGGCAAGGTCCTTCTCTACCCTTTCATGAAGCCGGATAATCACCGGGACTTGTTGCGCAGCCGCTCTTTAACCGCGTTCAAATCGGCGAGCCCGCCGCTGGCGGCTCAGGATTCCAGCGATCATGCAACGGCCATCCCAAACCTCCATTTCAGCATCTGGCATTGGCTTGCTATTCCCTGTTTCTACTGCACCATATCCCGAATAGCGGACATACGCTGCAATACAATCACCGCTCGCTGCTGGCTTGCTGTATCGGCCGGCAAATGACATGGCAAAGCATCCTGAAATTCATCCAGCGCCAATAAACGCCGAAACTCTTCGGCCAGATATAATCTGACAGTACCCGAATCTTTCACTTCAGAAACGATGGAATCTCTTCCGTCCAGCACAGCAATCAAATCTTCGAGGTCATGACTGGCCATATAATCGCCATTGCCACGACCATGGAATGCCTCAAGTTTGGTGGCCAGAAAAAACGGCGCCGTTACCATGCGAATGTCGATTCCGGCAGGTAAGCGCATATTCCGGGCAGACAAGATCGCATCTGCATACCATCTGTTACTAAAGCCAAGAATTGCACTATCGGTTGGCATGAGATCAACTTTTACACTCCGGTACAGCCATCGGCACATCGGAGCACCTTCGCTTTGATCTTCACAAAAGCCCCGGTTGCGTAACTTCTCTGACAGACAGTGGTAATCGTGACGACTTGCCAGTTCGACAATCACATCCACATCCGCTGTTTCCCGCGTTGGCGGGGCTGCCGGGTCTGTGATTAACAATCCGGCCGCACAGCCACCAACAAATACCACCTCATCAAGCAGGGGGCCCAATCCATCAGCAGCCAACTGCAACATGGCAATATTCGGGTCATCCAGCCTCATGGCGCTGACAGACGCCGGCTTAACTGCTCAATCGCCATCTTTCGCTCACGCGCACGCCCTCCGCGAATGGCATCCACCATGGCGAGCAGTTCATAGAGTTCATGGTCTTTACGGGCGGCTTTTGGTGCGGATTTGTGCAAGGGTGAAAATGATATACCCCGAACTTCTCCTTCCGGATCCGGCCACACATGAGCCTGATCACTGGCTTCACCGAATTCCAGATTGAGCGGCGGCGCAAAGGAGGCCGTCGGCATCCCCCGCGTCGGTTCGCCAATATCCGGCACGAATGCAAAACGAATCCCATGCACGATAAACTCCTTCAGGTTGGCTAATACCGGCCGGTATGCCTTATCCTTCCGGATCAGCCTGGCTTTAATCAGGCGGTGAATGGAGTCATGTACCCGGGATGCACTCATGCCCAATGCTTCCCCGATACGCTGCATCGAACAGGGCTCCCCTTTTAGCACAACCAGCTTTAATGCAACGTAAATATCCTGTTGTTTCAATTCCATCACAGCACCTCAATCATTCCTTATTCTGGAATCCGGAATATAGAATGTCAAACACCGCAAACAGCGGGGTGTTTTTTTATGATGCCGGTGCCCCGTTCATTTGGTGGTATTTATTTGTTCGCGAAGCAGGCCGATGCAGGTCAGCAAATAGCCCCGGCGTGGCATACGAAACTGAATCTCTTTCCGGTCGTGCGCCAGGCAAGCTATACGAAGCAGTGGGCGTTGCTTCGCATTGTGCGATAGTGCAAATAACAAATCCGGTTCACGGCATGCACGATTCAAGACCAGGAACCGCGACTCTTCCGGCGATCAGCCGCGATCCAGGTCGGAGGCTGCGTGGCGCTCGGGCTGCTGTTCGTCGGGCTCGCCCCAGGTCCGGTTGACCATACGCCCGCGAATCACTGCCGGGCGGGCGGCGATCTGCCCGGCCCAGCGCAACAGGTGGCGGTATTCCCGCACCTGCAGGAACTCCGCTGCCTCGTACAGCTCGCCGAGCACCAGTTGCCCGTACCACGGCCAGATAGCCATGTCGGCGATGCTGTAGTCATCGCCGGCGATGTAGTCCCGGGTCGCCAGCTGCCGGTCCAGCACATCCAGCTGCCGCTTGGCCTCCATGGCATAGCGGTCGATGGCATACTCAAACTTTTCCGGGGCATAGGCATAGAAGTGGCCGAAGCCACCGCCCAGCAGTGGCGCGCTTCCCATCTGCCAGAACAGCCAGCACATGCACTCGCTACGCGCGGCCGGATCATCGGGCAGAAAGGCACCGAACCTGCCGGCCAGGTAGTGCAGGATGGCGCCGGATTCGAATACCCGCACGGGCTGCGGGCCGCTCTGGTCGAGCAGGGCCGGGATCTTCGAGTTCGGGTTGAGGGCGACAAAACCGCTGCCGAACTGGTCCCCCTCCTCGATGCGGATGAGCCAGGCATCGTATTCGGCACCCGCGTGGCCTTGGGCCAGCAACTCCTCCAGCATGATGCTCACCTTCATGCCATTGGGGGTGGCCAGCGAATACAGCTGCAAGGGGTGTCTCCCCCGGGGCAGCTCCCTGTCATGCGTGGCACCCGCCACGGGCCGGTTGATGTTGGCAAACTTGCCGCCGTTGCCGGGCTTCCAGGCCCACACCTTCGGCGGCAAATAGCTGGTATCACTCATGGCACACACTCCCTGACGAAATAATCGTGGAGGACCGCACCCGGATCAAGCCGGTCCGATACAGAGGATACGTTACTTGTCTCTCCGCCCCGAATCAAAATTCGATGCACGGATATCCCATCCTCTTTCCTGCCGCCTGGAGTGCGGCGACCGCCCCAATCCCGGTGAAACGGCCAGCAAGGCACTCTTTTTTATTGGAACAGATGATTTAACTTATTGATTTGCCGCTTAAGCCCCATGGGCGTCAGCGAGTAGCCCCGGCGGGGTATCCGGAATTCGATCTCTTTCCAGTCGTGCGCCGCTTCCGTAATCAGGTAACAAATCCGGTTTACGGTGTGGATGCCGGTCAGAATCCATTGATCGCCGCCGTCACCATCCACAACGGTCCAAAGATTGGTGGTTGGCAAGGATTTCACCAGCTCCAAATCCGCACCAAATGTTTCCAGCCCGACGCCGCCCCAGATATCGCAACTGGACTGCGGATGCCGATAGGGGCGAAAGAATTCGTAAAATGCGTCCTCATGCACCGTCAGCATCGGTTCGGCAGACTGAGCCTGCTGACAGTTAGACATGGCCCACAAATACCACATCCCGATGCCGCGCCAGAAAGGCCTTATCGGGTACAAAGCGCTCGGGCAACGTAATGGCCTGTCCGGCCAGCGGATGAAAGAACTCCTGCACGAACGGCTCGTTTCGTTGCTCCAAATCTTTGGACAGAATCACGCGAAAATCATCGTCCAATGAAATCAGCCCGCGATCAAATGCCTTATCGTGCAACGCCGATAGACAGAGCCCATTGCGGGGATTGAGTCGATTTTCCTTATCCTTGCTCCACGGCACGATATGACTGGCAATCAGCAGGCGAGAGTCCGATAGCCCGGACATGCAACAGCAGCCGCGATAGCTGCTCAGCACGGCCCGCCGAAAGAAGCTCTGCCGAATACGCTGCTCGGTGATGACGCGTTTTGTTTCTCCCGTGAAGTCGTCGATATCTCCCAACCCATCATCGACCGACTCTTTGGCTTCGGGCAGGCCCTTCTCCACCCGAAGCTGCTCATGAATATGCGCACATTCCAACGCCAATCGATCCCAATCGGCATTGAACTCATCCCAGACCTCACGGTCGAGATCTGATGCACCACTCAACCCTTTTCGTCCGCTACTGGTGATGGCCGGATCAAGGCTGGCGATATTGCACAGTTTCATAGCCAGGGCTGACGGTGTGCGTCCAATCAACCCAGCAAGCTCAATGATCTCCTTATTGCCCTTGTGCAGCTTCCCGAACGGCAGCTGGCAATAAAGGTTGAAGGCAAGCTTTAGCTGCTCTTTTGTCCAACGAGTTCCGGTTGTCATGCTTATGCCTTCTCTTTTGTGTCATCGACGCATTTTTGTTCCAGCTGATGCGTGATCTGATTAATCTGCTTCTCAGTTAACGAAGCCCCGCCATTCATTCGCACGATGAACTCCAAGTTGGTTCCGTTCGTGATGTAAATACCACCCAGTTTTGCCTTAAGTTCAACGAACCAGCCAGGAATTACCAGCAAAGGAGAAACCGGCACCTGTTCACCTACAGCAGAGCTTAGCCACTTATTCAGCCACTGCGCCTGTCGCTTTGCTTGTTCAATAGATTTGGATTCTTTGTAATCTGGGAAAATAAGCTGTCTTCCATCGAAGACTATCCTTGAGTCAACAGTGTTATTTCCGCGATCTGGTTTACTCCGAGCTTTGGTTTCCACAGCGAACACTCCAGTTGGCCCAACCAGAACATGGTCAATATTGAAACCCTTTGCCTGAAAATCGTGATAGATGTAAAAGCCTTTTCTTTTAAGAGGGTCTAACAGTTGAGCCGTAGCGACCTCGCCATCCAGCCCCAGTCGCAGTGCCGTTAACTCTTTTCTGTTCTTGATAAGCTTATACAAAAAGTAAATAACGGTTCCAATTACCATCATCACGCTGGACACAATACGCATTTTTGTTTCTGGCGCAGGTATGAAATACGATTGCGATATGTGAATCGTAAATATTAATATCGGCGCAACAAATATAAACAGAAGGTTGGTATCGAACTCTTCTCTTATAATCTCTATTTTATCCTGTAGCGACTGGCCGGGGAGTCGCATGAAGTCCTTAGTGAACGGCCTACGAATCGGCTTTTTTTGCTCGAATCGTAAGTAAAGCTTAAACCCTAATATTCCGGCGAAAACAGGAAGGAACCATGCCAATGAAGGTAGTAATAAAGCTATAAAAGATTGCATCATCTTTAATGTTTCCTTTGCTCATTCAATAACAGAAGACCTATCAAAACAGTAATCTTCAACTACTCTTTAGTCCAACGGATGCGCGAATCAAGACCAGGCACCGCCACGTTAGAGCTGGCCTTCGAAACTGAAGTGAGGCCGAGGCTTGTGAAAATTTTGAATATAAATCTTCTTGCCCTTTTGATCGAATTTTGAGATTAATTGGCGATCGAAAAGCAACTGAGCAAGTTTCAGGTTTCCTGGGGTAGTAGGGAGAGTGGGTTTGCCTCTCCTACGAACCAAATCATCATATGGCTCAGGCATATGATGCATAGTCCATACAACCTGATTCCCATTCAACTTATCTTGGCACTTGAACAGAAGCGTGAGGGCGTCATCAGCAGATGAGACGTGCTCTATAGCATGTGCCAATAAACCCGGCTCTACTTCACCTGGACCAACACCGGTTTCAAGCAAAAGCCGGGCTATACCTGCTGACAGTTCTGCGTGAGGTTCAGAAGGGTCAAACTCGGCACCCTCGACAATACGCAGCTTGTCTTGGGCGGAAAGCTGAGACTCCAGCAACGCTGCGCGGTCATCATCATCGATTGGGTAATTGCTGACACCCGCAAAATACCTGCCTCTATTGGTGGCGATCAGTGCCGCTCTTTCTTCCGGTAAGCCTTCCGTCTGAGGAAAAGACTCTTCATTCAGCCCAACACGACCGGCATTAGCCAAGATGAGGCTCTTGGTTTCACCTAAGGATGAAGGAAATGTTTTAAACCTAGTTTCAATTGCATTGACCAATTGCTTATACACATCGCTATGTAATTCAACACAGTTAAATATCCATCTATCAAACTCAAGTTGTTTTCCTTCGGCAAACACTTCCGATCGATAGCCTGATACCACTGCCGTGACCCATGCCGAATTCGAATTCAGCAAATCAACTATCGCCTCATCATCTTCACGCGCATAAAATTGAGCCAAGAAGTTTTCGATGGAAGGCGTGATTTTTCCTTGATCGACTAGCAACCCCCAAAACTCTTCCGGAATATCCTCAAAACTATCGAACACACGCTCCTGCTTGCCTATAAGCTGTTGCTTCAACTCGATTTCCAAATCTTCATGGTTTAACAGGCTGCGAATCGCGTGCGCTGCTTCTTTGGTGTTGTCAGGAAGCTTTAGCAGCACATCCCGAACATATGTGTTTATGTTCTCGCTGACATACTCCTGCAACGGCTGATCGTTACTGTGAATAATCTTGGTGTAGTTGCCAGTAACGATTTGTGATTCATCGTTTAGGCGGCCGTCCAATAGATGTTTCAGATGAAAAACGATGTTGATGTCATTGATCTGGTACAGAGTGTGTTTGCATGCGTATTCGGCTACAGCATTAGCATGCCGAAGAGCATCTAGATCAATAAACCTGACTCCTAATTTCTTCAATGCCTGAAGATCGGCAGGAGGATCATAATCTGGTGCAAACACTTTTTCACCATGCTTGGAGAGAAAATCGGACAAGGATCCATTCTGATTCAGGCGCAAAAGTTTAGGAATGTGACTGCCAGAGTAGGCATGAAGCAATCGCTGAATAAAGAGGACTCCGATGGCTTCGTTTGCGATTGTCTTGGAAGCCATCTCTTCATCTTGCCGCCCCCAAGCTCGTAAGAATTCATCCCTTTGCTTTGCGCTCGACAAATAGGCCAGTAGGAAACGCTCGGCATCTTCTATATGGCAGCTTAAATACTTCATCTCAGCTTCAAGGTAACGGCGGTATCCACTGTTCGTAACCAGAAAGTCCGTGATAGCGATATTCCAGAAATGTGGTGATTCAAAGTCTTTCGGCTCAAAGGTATCGCAAATCTCTTCCGGCTTATTGACCCTAGCTTCTGGGGCGGCCTCTATTCCGTGCATTGCTCCACAGATGAAATTATAATCATCACGTGTGAGCCGCCCTTCATGAAATAACGACGTGTAAATAGGGTATGTTTCATCGACATACCCACCTTTGACCAGAAACTCGAACAGGGCGGGCTGATGCCTCAAACCCTCTAACCCATTGGGCATGAAGTCTTCTAAATATCCGTCGTGATACAATTCGCTCAGACGCTTGAATGGAAGTTGATCAACCTCTTTTGCTAGATCGGCGGCGTCTTCCTCTAGCGACTCTTCCAACCCATTCACATCCGCGCGAATTTGCTCAGCCATTTCCTCAATGGTGTAGCCAGGATGCAGCTCTGATTCGGCTTGACTAAAATCAACATTGCCGCGATTCCCGTTCGGGTTATTGATGTAATAGATATACGCTTGAGTTGTGGACTTGATTTGCAAGAGGTTATCCAAGGTCAAATTAGAGAAGGGGATTCGATTGTTGCCGAATGTGACACCAGCGACTTGGTTGCCAGCGTATTTATTCACAAAATAGCCGACATACATCATAGCTAGCCTTTTCTCACCAAGCTTCTGCTGCTCTTCGATGTTGGCCAGTTTGGAAGTAATACCTTTGATTCTCTGGTCTAACTCTCCGCGCCGTTTTTTGATGAACTCTTTTTTGGCGCTGGTCAGTTTGAAAAGCACCCCATCCTTATGATGGAGCATTTCGAAGTCTTCAGGATAGGTATTCTTGTAAATGATGATGGCCAATAGTCGGGAAAGGTCGGTATCCGTTTCGGCAATGATTGATGCGTATATCTCAAATTCATTAAGAATATTGGCAATTAAGCGCGGATCAACAATAAACACCGAAGCTCCAGCTATCAGTTTCTTGTCGACTCGGCCGTTCAAACCCAATGCTTCTAACTCCCCATGAAACATATCAAGCGAATTGTTGGGGTTGATGACAGGGACCACCGGAATGATCAGGTCAAAAAATTTGGTTCGATCTTCGCCTTTGATCATGGCGTCCTTGAGAGCGTAGATAAATTTGACTGGCTTTTCTGCACTCAAATTATCGTTGATGACCTTGTTCAGCTCTTTCAATTTGAAGAAAATTTCGGATGTCCCAAACCTGTCCAGGTCTTCAAAAACTACTACCTGATACTTGGCGGCCTCGAAGAAATAAAGAATTTCGTCAATGTGCTGATTGAGGACAGATTGATTGCGTTTATTGGATGCTTCGAGTTCAAGGTTCTTCAGAGACAGTTTGCCTAAAGTGATCCCAAAGGTCGCTTCGTAAATTTTAGCTATCAGATAGATGGGCGGAATTGCAAAGGCAATAAATGCCAAAAATGATAAGACCGGCGGATAATTCACAATAGCATCTTTCAATATGGCCAAGGCCTGCTCAGAGTTCATATATCCAAAACCAATCAGGCTCAGCCAAATCAATGTAAAGCTGGCCTTGGGCCATGCCATCCGTGGGCTTGTGATCCTCCTGAACCGCGACTGGGGTAATTTATCGGCAGAGAGGCTATAGATCATCTGCTCCAAGATGCCTCGCTCAACCTTTTGTAGAATCTTTTCATGCCCTTCCTCAGGGATTCCTCGGGGTTGATTGATCGTGTCGCTATCCGCATATGCCCGCTCATATTTTTCTGTCACAAATGAGGCTAGCGAAATTTTCAGGAAAGGTTTCCCGCCTTTCTGAAACCGGCTTTTCCGGGCTGACTCTATTCTATTTTTCTCATAAGAGAGCAGGACGGTGCTCTTGCCGGAGCCATATGGTCCAGTCAGAGCAATGTTTCTAATACTACTGTCGGAAAGGGCCTTGTCCAAAGCCTGCTTGTATGTTCCATCAAGTTTATCATCGGCTGGTGCTAGACTCCTCAGATTAAGCATCTTTTCTGTAGGGCATGTTTCCATTTCCACACAGTTACCTGTCATAATTCCACCGCCGCAACGATCCCACGTACATGAGTGTCGGGGTCAGGCACGAATTATTGAGTTGTTTGCAAGTCAGCATGACTTCGCCGATGAAGCCTTTGAACCACGGGGATTTGAATAGTGCAGCGAGAATGAACAGCGGGATGGCCCACCAGAAGGAGGCGAAGAGTTGCGAAAGCAGCGAGCCTAAATCGATCATTTAATCAAACCACAGGGGTGATTTGCTCCTGCTCCCCTACGCATCCCATATCCCTTGCGTTGGCCGAGCTTAGACCAAATCGGAAATAAACACAGCCCTGAATTACTGCAGGGGGAGAAGGCTAGGCGTCGCCGGTATTGCAGTGGCTTGCGCTCTCCGGGGCCAATACCTGATGCAGGCGGTTGCGATCTTCCGCCAGCAGCGCGGAGGGGGCGCAGGCATCGATCGCGGCCTGCAGGGACGGCAGCGCGTTCTCGCCGGCACGATAATAGATCCATTTGCCGTCACGGCGTGCCTGCACGAGGCCGGCATGACGGAGAAGCCCCAGCTGACGGGAGACCGTGCTCTGCGGCAGTGACAGCGCCTCGGTCAGATGGCAGACGCATAACTCATCATGATGGGTGATCAGGGCAAACAGTCGTAAGCGGACCGGATCACCCAGAGCCTTAAACATCGCCACGATAGATCCTGCCTCACGCATCCCGCAATCCTCCACTAACCACTGTCTTGATATTCACGAACTCATGCATGCCGTATGTCGCCAGCTCACGACCGTAACCGCTCTCCTTGATGCCGCCGAAGGGCAGACGCGGGTCGGAGCGGACAAAATCATTAATCGCCACATTGCCCGCCTCCAGCCGCGCAGCGATCGACAGGGCCTTCTCTGCGTCTGTACTGAATACAGCAGCACCGAGCCCCATACGTGAATGGTTCGCCAGCCGCACCGCATCTTCATCGTCAGCCGCACGTATCAGCGCTGCGACAGGCCCGAACAGCTCATCGTCAAATGCCGGCATACCGGGCCTGACCTTCTCCAACAGAGTCGGCGGATAATAGCACCCCTCGCCGTCAGGGATGACCCCGCCCAGCGTGCAGCGTGCGCCGGCCGCAATACTCTGCTGCACCTGTGTATCCAGTGCGATACGCAGATCCGCCCGCGCCATCGGCCCCAGCTGCGTGTTATCCAGCATCGGGTCGCCGGACTTCATCGCCGTCATGCGCTCCAGTACGGCCGTGCGAAACGCATCATATACCGCATCAACAACAATCCAGCGCTTGGCTGCAATACATGTCTGGCCGGTATTATTAAAGCGACCGGCAACACAGCGCTCGGCAGCCAGCGTCACATCGGCATCGGCAAGTATCAGATAGGGGTCGCTGCCGCCGAGCTCCAGCACACATTTTTTCAGATGCCGGCCGGCAAGCCCCGCCACAGCCCTGCCTGCAGTTCTGCTACCGGTCAGCGACACCCCGGCAATACGCGGATCGGCAATCACGGAGGCCGTTCGCGCATTGCCGGTACGCAGATTTTCAATCACCGGAATCCCGGCCTGATGCAGCAGCTCCAGCAGCGCTTCGGCACTGCCCAGTACATTGGGAGCGGGTTTGATCAATACCGCATTGCCGGCCAGCAGTGTCGGCACAGCCAGACGCAGCGTCTGCCAGTAGGGAAAATTCCACGGCATGATAGCCAGCACACAACCCAGCGGATCGAAACGAACCGTGGCCTGACGACCGCTTAGATCCACCTGTTTCGCAAGCAGGTCGGCCGGCCCGTGCTGACAGGTATAGCGGCAGAGGGTTGCGCATTTGCGCACTTCGGCCCGGGCCTGACGAATCGGCTTGCCCATCTCCAGTACCATCGAGCGGGCCAGCGGCTCGATATTCGCCTCCAGTGCTTCGGCCAGTCGCAGCAGCGCAGCTGCGCGATGCTCCACACCCTGCCGCACCCAGTCAGGCTGGGCGGCGTACACAGCCGTCAGTTTGCTCTCGACGGCTTCAGCACTATCCTCACAGTAAGATCCGATCAACTGCCCGTTCATAGGGTTGATGGATGTAAAACGGCTTTCGGTCACGCCGGCTCCTCAGAGTTCAAGATTTTCAATTACGATCCCGGGCTGCTCACTCAGCAGTCTCTGCACCGCTGTTGCATCCGGCAGTGCCTGCCGCGCCCCCAGCCGGGTGCAGCTCAGTGCGCCGGCAGCCGAGGCATAGCGCAGCAAATCCGGCCAAACCATAGCCCGCACCAGCCCCAGTGCAAATGCACCATGAAACGCATCACCCGCGCCGGTGGAATCGACACAGTCCACGCGAAATGCCGGCATCCGCCCCTGCCGCCCTTCGCTCGCCCAGAGCAAGCCATCGGCTCCCAGCGTGATCACCACATGGGGACAGATGCCTGCCAGCTTTGACAGCGCCAGCTGCATATCATGCGTGTGACAAAACTGAGCGGCGAAGCGGGCCGATGCGACAAGATAATCCACCTCCGGGGCCAACAGGGCCGTACCTCTATGCAGGGAGCCGGCATCCAGCACGGTTTTACTGCCGTGTTGCGCGGCCTCTGCGCATATCGCCTTCGAGAGCTCCGGCTCATGCCCGTCAAACAACAGAACCCGTGCCTGCGGCAGGCGCTGCAGCGCATCGGCGCTCAGGTGCGGGGTATCACCCTTGAAATTGACCACCGAACGCAGGCCATCGGGCTTGGCCAGTATCTGCGATAGCGGCGTCGGGTAGGCGCCGCGCAGCACAGCTGAGCTGTCCACGCCCGCATCCCGCAATTCATGCAGGTGGGCCTCGCCGAACAGATCTGACCCCAGATAGCCGCAAAAAGCGGCATCACCGCCCAGTCGCGCGATGCATACCGCTGCATTGGCGGCAGGCCCGCCGCCGGCGAGTTGCATGGCATCAGCCACTGTTTTTTCATCGGCACCCGGATGATGAGCAACCGCCATGGTAATATCCCAGGATGCGTGGCCGACACAGCAGACATCACTCATACCACAGACCCTTTCCCGGACGGCGCGACAAACAGCGGGCCGTGAGCCGGCGGTTGCCACCGGGCGAGAAGCTGGCAGAGCAGCGCGTATGCCTGATTGTAGATCGGGCAGGCCCTGCTCTGGCGCGGCCCTGCCACATTCAGCACCGCCACCTGCTGCTCCGACAGCCAGTTCAGCAATGCCTGATCCGGTTCGGGTTCGCGATCCCTGTGCAAGCGACAGATATAACAGGGTTTTGACAATGTCTCACAATAGCGCACCGTCAGCGCCGTGCCGCCGCCCGGTTCGCCGTAGCAGAGTATCAACGTCGCATCGCTGTCGCGCACATTCCATTTTGTGCGCGTCTGATACCCCTTGCCGCGCGTTTCCGTCAGCGGATAGCGCGCGGGTATCTCACCGTCCAGCGCCCGGCGCCCGCGCGGACACCAGCCGCCAACCGGAATATCGAGGCTCATCGCTGCATCCAGCGCGGCCCGGTCCACGCCGGTTTGACCGCCGCTGACAACCTTTTTCACTCGACGCGCAAGTTGCTCAGCGCCAGCGCGCCGGACTGATGCAAAGGCAGCCCGAGCCAACCGGCATACTGACGCAGAATCGCGGGCGACAGGGCCGGGGTTGAACCGGCCATCAACAGCCGGTTCATGCCTTGCCATACGCCAGGAAACAGGGCGTCTGTTTCGCCAACAATCCTTGAGAGCAGCATCTCGCCCAGCCCCTCAGGCGCCCTGATCCAGCTGCGCCCGTAGTCATCACCCAGTGCGGCCAGACGGGCGGCGGCTTTGATCGCATCATCAAATCCGCCGAGATGATCCACCAGACCCAGCCGCTGTGCATCCAGACCGCTCCATACCCGTCCTTCCGCAATAGCTGCCACCCGGCTTTTATCCATCTTGCGACCGCTGGCGACAACACTCAGAAAGTGCTGATACACATCGGATATCGTCAACTGCATCACGCGCGAGAGCTCCGGCGGCATGGCACGATCCGGGCGCATGCCGCCGGCGATCGTTGTTGTGCCCAGTCCGTCGCTGTGAATACCCAGCTGCTCCAGCCCCTGCTGCAGATTCAACATCACGCCGAAGGCCCCGATAGAGCCGGTAATCGTCGTCGGCGACGCCCAGATCTCATTGGCCGGAGCCGCCATCCAGTAACCGCCGGAAGCAGCGACTCCGCCCATCGATACCACCACCGGTTTGCCCGCCTTCTGCAGACGCATAATGGCTGTACGGATCTCTTCCGATGCCTGCGCACTGCCGCCGGGGCTGTCGATACGCAGCACCACGGCCTTGATCGCATTATCCTCTCTCGCCTGCTGGAGCATTTCGACCATGGTATCGCTGCCGATGCTGCCCGGCGGCTGTTCGCCGTCGAGAATCATGCCGCTGGCAACGATAATCCCTACCCGGCCGGCATGTTTATGCTCCTTCTCACTGACAGCTGCGTGCAGATAGTCGCGGAACGCAATGGCCGGATACTCACCCTGCTCAATATCCATGGCTCCGGCGATATAGTCATCGATCGTACCCTGATCGGCCAACTCATCCACCAGACCTTCGCCTTTGGCCAGCTCAGCCAGATTGCCGTGATAATCGTTGAGGTAACGACTCGGCGTATCCAGCACCTGCTGCAAACGCTGCGGACGCAGATTGCGCATGCGGGCAATATCCTTCAGGTAGCTGCCCCACAGTGTCTTGAGCAGGGCGCCATTGGCTTCACGATCGGCATCGGACATGTCATTGCGCAGCAGCGGCTCGATCGCCGATTTGTATTTGCCTGCACGAAATACCTCGGCGGTGATGTGCAGCTTGTCGAGCGCATCGCGAATATAGTTGCGGTATATGCTAAAACCCTCAATCGCGACATAGCCCATCGGATGCAGGAATACGGTGTTGGCCGCAGCAGCCAGATAATACTGGCTCTGCGTGTAGTTCGGCCCCTCGGCAATCACCATCTTGCCGGTCGCGCGGAATGCTTCGATGGCACGGCGCAACTCCTGCAGCACCGGCAGCGAAGAGCGACTCATATCATCCAGTTTCAGTACCATCAGACGAATGCGTTTATCACCTGCCGCATCTCTGATCGCCGCCGTCAGATCATGCAGACGGGTCTGGCCCATTGGCGCTGCACCGGTCAAAGACATCGTCAACGGTGAGGGCAGCTCCAGCTCCTCAACTATCTGGCCGTGCGGATCGAGAACCAACGCCGCCTGATCGGGCACTTTCGGGTGTGCCGTCAACATCACGGCAACAAACACCATAATAACCAGTAAAAATAGTCCATTCACCACAATCCGACGTAATCTGTCGATCCAGCGGAGTAGTCCGCGGAAAAATATTTTCATCAGTTTCCTCGCATCATTTGCTTGTCATCCATCCCGGCATCGCCTGTCGCGCCAGCGTAGCAGTGTCGTTTCGAAAAAACATCACGTAGGGTTGCGCCGCACCGATACAACAGGTGCCTGACACCGGCAAGAGTGAGGATAAGCTGACGATGGATATATTACAGGCAACCATTCTTGGGCTGATCGAAGGTGCCACCGAGTTTCTGCCTATCTCCTCTACCGGCCACATGATTGTAGCCAGTCACTGGCTGGGCATTTCGCAAAATGAGGAAAACAAGGCGTTTGAAGTAATCATCCAGCTGGCGGCAATACTGGCCGTGGTGGCCAATTACCGTGACAAATTCACCATTGCACATCTGGAGCTGTGGAAAAAAGTATGTCTGGCCTTTATTCCGGTCGGCATAGTCGGCCTGCTGTTGCACAAGCAGATCAAGGCGATGTTCACGGTTGAAACCGTTGCCGTGATGTTCATTGTCGGCGGCATCATCTTTCTTGTTGTCGAGTATTTACACCGGGGCAAAAGCTATCCGGTGCAGCGGGTCGAGGAGATCAGTTACCGACAGGCGTTGTGGATCGGCCTGGCACAGGTATGCGCACTGATTCCCGGCACGAGCCGGGCCGGCGCCTCGATCATCGGTGCCCTGCTGGTCGGTTTAAACCGCAAGGCCAGTGCCGAGTTCTCCTTTCTGCTGGCCCTGCCGGTGATGATGGCCGCCAGCGGCTTTGACCTGCTCAAACACTATCAGGATTTCATCGGTGCTGATGTCATCGCACTGGCGACAGGTTTTGTGGTTGCCTTTGTCTCAGCCTGGCTGGTGATGCGTTTGTTTATTCACTTTCTCGAGCGCTTCACCTTTGTCGCATTCGGCGTCTACCGTATCCTCTTCGGCGCCCTGTTGTTGTGGGGGTTAAGCTGATGATGTGGCCTGCGATTGATCCGGTTGCCATCCATCTGGGGCCGCTGGCCATTCACTGGTACGGGCTGATGTATATCGCCGGCTTTTCCGCCACCTGGTATCTGGTGCGGCTGCAACTGAAGCAGGCCGGACTGTGGGAAACGCGCGTACCCGAGCAGGCCTATGAGGGTCTGTTCACCGCCCTGATTCTGGGCGTCGTGCTCGGCGGTCGCCTCGGTTACGTTCTGTTTTATAATTTTCCCTACTACTCTCAGCACCCGCTGGAGATTCTCTATGTCTGGCAGGGCGGCATGTCGTTTCATGGTGGTCTTGTCGGGCCGATCATCGCCGGCTGGTGGTATTGCCGCAAACATGATCTGCCCTTTCTGCAGCTGGCCGATCGCTTCTTTACCGTCGCGCCGCTGGGGCTGATGTTCGGCCGAATCGGCAATTTTATTAACGGCGAGTTGTGGGGACGGGTGACCGATATGCCGTGGGGCATGATCTTTCCCGGTGCGGGACCGCTGCCGCGCCATCCCAGCCAGTTGTATGAAATGACACTCGAGGGTATCGTCCTGTTTGTTCTGTTGTGGAGCCTGCGCAAGCGCGACTGGCCTGCCGGCGCGCGCGTCGCACTGTTTCTGACAGGTTATGCCATTGCGCGCATTATCTGTGAAGAGTTCCGCGAGCCCGATGTCCAGCTGGGCTTTTTGTTCGGGCCGGTGACGATGGGCATGCTGCTCTCATCGGTGATGCTGGTGGCCGGGCCGGTGTGGTTGTGGATACTGTTCCGGAAACAAAAAAACAGGCATCACTGAAAGCTGCTTGCCGCCGCACATTGACCGCAACAGCCTGACTCCTAGAATCTGCTGCCTTTTTTAGGCGTCTCTGACTTTTTCCGGGTGTCTTTAATTCGATAAAAACAGGGAGCGTCCGGCGATGAAAAGCGATAACAATGTCAAAGAACTCAGTTTTGAACAGGCGCTGGCTGAGCTGACTGCGCTGGTCGAAAAACTGGAATCCGGCGCCCTGTCGCTCGAAGACAGTGTCGGTGCTTTCGAACAGGGCGTACAACTCTCACGCCGCTGTGAATCGCTGCTTGATGAGGCTGAGCAGCGCCTGCAAGTACTCAACACCAGCGATTCAGCCTGATGCGGGCTCCTGCATTTCTGGCTACGCATGCCACAACTGTGGAGCAAGCGCTGTGCGCCATGCTCGATGCACGCGCCAGCGTCGTGCCGGAGCGCCTGCTCTCGGCCATGCGCTACAGCCTGATGGCCGGCGGCAAACGCGTGCGACCGGCGCTGTTGCTTGAGTCCTATCTGGCTTGTGGCGGCAAGGATCACGCCGCGGCGATGCCTGCGATGCTGGCGATCGAATGCATTCACACCTATTCGCTGATTCACGATGACCTGCCATGCATGGATGATGACGACCTGCGCCGTGGCAAGCCGACCTGTCATCGCCGCTTTGATGAAGCGACCGCAGTGCTGGCTGCCGATGCGTTGCAGGCGCTGGCATTTGAACTGCTGGCGGAAGCCGAACTGGATCCCGAACTGCGTCTGGAGCTGATCCGCAAGCTGGCACTGGCTGCCGGTTGTCAGGGCATGGTCGGCGGCCAGATGATGGATATGCAGGCCGAGCACGACAGCGATATCGATATGCTGATGGTGGAGCGCATTCACCTGCACAAGACCGGGGCACTGCTCTGCTGGTGTTGCGAGGCAGGCGCGATGCTGGCCGGAGCCGGTACAGCAGAGCTGGAAGCCAGCTCCCGCTACGGCAAGGCGGTCGGCCTGTTATTTCAGGTTGCCGATGATATCCTTGATGCCACCGCCAGCTCTGCAGCGCTGGGCAAGAGTGCGGGCAAGGATGCGGCGCAGAACAAGGCAACCTATGTCTCCGTACTGGGGCTCATTGAGGCCAGAGCACTGGCAGCAGAGATGCTGGAGCTGGCAACCTCGGCATGTTCAGAACTGGGTGAAGGTGGTAATCATTTGAAAACATTGGCACAATACATAATGGAACGCGGCCAATGAACTATGCCTTACTCAACAGCATCCACGGCACAGCCGACCTGAAACGACTGCGGCCCGACCAGTTACCGGAACTGGCCAGCCAGATGCGTCACTACCTGATTGAAACACTTGCGCCCATCGGCGGCCATCTGGGTGCCGGCCTCGGTGTGGTTGAGCTGACCATCGCGCTGCACTATCTGCTCAACTCTCCGCGCGATAAAATCATCTGGGATGTCGGTCATCAGGCCTATCCACACAAGATTCTCACCGGACGCCTGCCGGGCATGCCCGGCATACGTCAGTACGGCGGCCTGTGCGGTTTTACCAAACGCGCCGAATCGGATCATGATCCGTTCGGCGCAGGCCACGCATCCACCTCTATTTCGGCCGCCTACGGCATGGCCGTAGGACGCGATCTGAGTCATCAGGATCATCAGGTGGTGGCCGTAATCGGAGACGGTGCACTGACCGGCGGCATGGCCTTTGAAGCGATGAACCATGCCGGTGGAAACAATAACAAGCTGCTGGTGATTCTGAACGATAACGAGATGTCGATTGCCCCCAATGTCGGTGCCATGTCCTCTTATCTGGCACGCATTATCTCCGGCCGCTCCTATACCCAGGCCAAGGACACAGCCAAACGTATTCTGGAGAAGTTGCCCGGCGCACTGGATGCAGCCAAGCGGGTGGAAGAGCACGTCAAGGGCATGATTACGCCGGGCACACTGTTTGAAGAGATGGGCTTCCGCTATATCGGTCCTGTTGACGGGCATGACTTTGATCATCTGCTGCCAACGCTGCAAAACTGCTCCCGCCTGAACGGGCCGACGCTGCTGCATGTCGTCACCCGCAAGGGATTGGGATTTTCGCCTGCCGAAGAGGATCCGGAAACATGGCACGGCCTCGGCCCTTACGACGTGAAGACCGGCGAGCCGTTCAAGAGCAGCGGCCAGGCAGCGAGCTATACACAGGTGTTTGCCGATATGCTGGCCGATATGGCCGATGCCGACGACCGCGTGGTTGCCATTACCGCCGCGATGCCGGGGGGCACGGGTCTGACCCGCTTTGCCGCCCGTCATCCGGATCGATGCTTTGACGTCGGCATCGCCGAGCAGCATGCCGTCACCTTTGCCGGCGGCCTGGCCGCCAGCGGCAAGCGCCCTTATGTGGCGATCTATTCAACCTTTATGCAGCGCGCCTATGATCAGATTATTCATGATATCTGTATTCAGAACCTGCCTGTGACCTTCTGTCTGGATCGCGCCGGTATCGTCGGCGCCGATGGTGCGACCCACACCGGCATGTTTGATCTGGCCTTCATGCGCAACCTGCCGAATATGACGGTGATGGCGCCCAAAGATGAAGCCGAGCTGCGCCGTATGCTGGTCACCAGCCTGACGATCGACGGACCTGTCGCCATCCGTTACCCGCGTGGTCATGGCTATGGCGTGAGCATCGAAGACAGCTCCCCGCTGCCTGTTGGTCATGCCGAGGTTCTGACAGAGGGTGATAGCGGGCTGGTCATCGCGGTCGGTTCACGCGTACACGATGCGCTGCAGGCGGTGGAGACACTGCGTAGCGAGCATGGCCGCGCGATGACATTGCTGAATCTGCGCTTTATCAAGCCGCTGGATGAGCAGGCGATCATGATCCACCTCAAGAGCGGGCAACCACTGATCATCGTTGAAGAAGGCGTTGCCGCCGGCGGCGCAGGACAGCAGATCGCCGTGCTGGCGTTGCAGCACGGCTGGCATGGTCCGTTTGCCCATATCGCCATGCCCGATGCATTTCCGGCTCACGGCACGCAAGCCGAAATCCTGCGTGATCTGGGGCTGGATGCGGCTGGCATTCTCTCCCGACTCCGTCAGCTGATCGCCTGATCTTAAGCGGTGGCCAAAGCAAAAAAGATACGGCTCGATCAGCTGCTGTTCGATCGCGGGCTGACTGACACGCTCGATATTGCCCGCCGCCATATTATGGCGGGCCTGGTTTACGTCGATGGACAGAAAGCCGACAAGGCCGGCATGACCTGGCGTGAAGATGCCGACATTGAAGTGCGTGAGGTATTGCCCTATGTCTCTCGCGGCGGGCTGAAACTGGCCGGAGCGCTGGACTTCTTCCCTTTCCAGGCAAAGGGAGCCGTATGCATGGATGCCGGTGCCTCCACGGGCGGCTTTACCGATGTATTGCTGCAGCAGGGTGCACTCAGGGTCTATGCAGTCGATGTCGGGCACGGTCAGCTGCACTACCGGCTTCAGCACGACGAGCGCGTCATTAATCTGGAAAAAACACATGTGCGCAAGCTCGATAACACGCTGATACCTGAACCGGTCGATGCACTGGTCATCGACACATCATTTATCTCATTAACGCGGGTACTGCCATGCTGCTGGCCTTTCCTGAAGCCGGGCGGCTGGTGCGTGGCGCTGATCAAACCGCAGTTTGAAGTGGAGCCGAAACATCTGGATCGCGGCGTGGTACGTGATGACGAGTACCGGCAGCAGGCAATCAAGCGCGTTTGCGATATGGTTATCACACTGCCCGATGCCGAAGTCGTCGGCATCACCGAATCTCCGATCCACGGCCCCAAAGGCAATGTCGAATACCTGCTGGGCATCACCCGCACCTTAAAGCCCTCGGATTGACGACAACAAAAAGCATCAGCAGGAGAGTAATACCATGGTAAAACATATCGTGATGTGGAAGCTGCGCGACCGGGCGGATGCAGCCCCTATCAAGGCGAAGCTGGAGGCGTTGGCCGGCCGGATTCCCGGATTGCTGAACATCGAGGCAGGCATTGATTTTCTGCAGTCGGAGCAATCGGCCGATCTGGTACTGGTCTGTGATCTGGCAGATCGTGCTGCACTGACTGCATACCAGCAGCATCCCGAGCATCAGGCCATTGTGCCGATGGTGAAGGCGGCGGCTATTGCCCGCACTGTGGTCGATTTCGACTGCTGACGACCAGCCGGGGAACCAGGACAGTCACATTAAAACGACCCTTTATTCATGTACTGAATATCCAATCCGCAGTCCCGCCCAGCTGGTCATTAATCACAAGTAAAAACTGTATCAGCATTTACCTGTCCTTTCTTTGGCGACACAAAACAGCAGGACAGCTGTTTTGGACGTGCTTTAGCTCGCCCACAGGGTGAGGGGCAGGAAGCCCCGAATCACAAAAGGACGAAAGACAAATCAGCAGGACAGCTCATTTGGGGACCTGAACAGGTGGGGAGAAGCCCTGAGGGCTAGGATAGCCCGAATCAAAGCCGCCCATTTATTACGGAACGGACCTATCGCGCGGCGGGACAACGCCGCTTGCTCCCTTCGGGTGCCCTCGGCATAAATATTTTAGCGGCCACGGCTCCGCCGCTCTACTCCGCGAAAATATTCATACCGAGGCAGATCTAAAAGGAGGATTTGTTTAAGCAGCACCAACAACAGGAGCATATACATGGTGCCAGCCCAGGATCACCCATCTAATCAATATTGAGTGACTACAATACATTTAATCCGATTCCCCCTGCAGGGAAACTGCCACCCGTTCGCACCCGTTGGATATCTGGACTATACTGATTGACTGGATACAGGAGGTCATAATGAATATCTGGATTGTTGTTGCGGACAGTGCAAAAGCGCGAGTCTTGTCAGCGGAGAAACCGGCGGGGCCATTGAGTGAGGTAGCCTCTCTGGAGCATCCCGAGTCCCGCCTGCGGGAGAACGAGCTGACATCCGATCAGCCTGGACGGGCATTTGACAGCGGCGGTCAGGGGCGACATGCCATGGGCACGGCTGTTGAGCCGAAACAGCATGAAGTCATTAAATTTGCCAAAGAGGTCGCGGATTATCTGGAGGCCGGTCGCAATGCCCGGAGCTTCGGGAAATTATATGTGATCGCAGCACCCGGGTTTCTGGGACATTTGAGAGCCCACTGCCCGGCTCCGTTGACCAACAGCATCGCAGATTCAATCAACAAAAACCTGGTAGACCGGGATATTGAGGAGATCAGAACACATCTGCCGGAATTCCTGTAACTCTCCGTTGCAGATCACTGCAAAGGTATTGGTTCCCCGTTAGCAGCCCCTGCTAGCGGGGGGGCGCAAGCCTTATCTTCCCGCTGACGCCAAGAGCCGATAGTAAACACTTACGCTCTGGCCAGTTCGTCCTGAATCACGGCACGCAACTGATCAATGCCGGTAGCCTTGAAGCTGGAGGTAGGCATCGGGCGCAGCAGCCCACCCATGGCATCGGTCATCTCCTGCAGACGGATAGAGCGGGAGTTGCCGGATAATTTATCCGCCTTGGTCGCCACAGGCAGCCAGCGAATGCCGGCTTCATTGAGCCACTCAATCAGCTGCAGGTCGGAATCCTTCGGACCGTGACGAATATCGAGTAGCAACAGCACCAGTTTGATATCGGCATTCGCCAGATAACCCTCGATCATGCTGATCCAGCGGTGCTGCTCCTTTTTTGGCGCCCTGGCATAGCCGTAGCCGGGCAGATCAACCACCAGCAACTGCCCGTCGACATCAAACAGGTTCAGCAATCGGGTGCAGCCCGGATTCTTCGAGGTCTTCACCAGTCCATTGCGTCCAAACAGGGCATTCATTAGTGACGATTTGCCGACATTGGAGTGCCCTGCTACGGCAATCTGGGGCAGATCAACCGCGGGAAAGGCGCCGGGATCGGCGACCGATTGGACAAATTGCGTATTGGGCCAGTGAATGCCGGTGGATGGTAAATGCTCGCTCATGAGGCGAAGCTGACAAGCAAGCGCGATTCGGGCAAGCCGCGACTGGATATCCGCAAGCGACAATATCTGGCCGGAACAGAAAAAAGCGGATATGCTTGCCCATAATTTAGGCACAGGATTGCTTACCCCATGGAAAACAGACTGCTACCCGGCTTCCGGCTCGGTACCTATATGATTGATAACCCGCTGGTACTGGCTCCTATGGCCGGCATCACCGATCTGCCTTTCAGGCGCATCTGCAAACGCTTCGGTGTCGGGCTGATGGTGACCGAGATGATCGCATCGCGTGCGGTCGATATGGGGCGCGAGCGCACCGAGCGCATGGCTGAGCTGGGCGATGATGAGCATCCGGTCTCTATTCAGATTGCCGGTTCCGACCCCGAATTTGTCACCGAAGCCGCACGCTGGGCAGTCGGGCATGGCGCAGATTTCGTCGATATCAATATGGGTTGCCCGGTCAAAAAAATATGCAAGCAGGTTGCCGGTTCCGCCATGCTCAGGGATGAAGCGCTGGTGGCCCGGGTTCTGGCAGCCGTGGTGGCGGCCGTGGATGTACCGGTCACACTGAAAATACGCACCGGCTGGGATGATCAGTCGAAGAATGTACAAAATATCGCCCGCATTGCCGAAGATAGCGGCATTCAACTGCTGACGGTTCATGGACGCACGCGGGCGCAGATGTTTCACGGTCACGCCTGCTGGGAAGATATCGGTCTGGCCAAAGCCGCCGTATCGATACCTGTGATCGGCAATGGCGATATTGTTGATGCCGAATCGGCCCGTGAGATGATTCGCGTATCAAACTGTGACGGAGTCATGGTCGGACGCGCCGTACAGGGCAACCCATGGGTGCTGGGTGAAGTACATGCAGCGATTGCAGGCCTGCCAATTCCGCCCAAACCCACCGCAGCCGAGCGATGGCTCATTGTTGATGAGCATATGCGCCATCTGGTTGAGCATCACGGCATCCGCACCGCCTCAAAACTGGCGCGCAAACATGTGATCTGGTATAGCAAGGGGCTGCATGGCTCCGCCGAATTCCGCCAGTCGTTTCAAGTCATGACAGACTGGCAGCAGATGATGGACTTTGCCGCCGCTTATTTTCTGGGACTGGGTGAATCATGCATCCGGCACGAGTTGTCTTATGCCGCTTGATCAGGTCCCCATGTCGATTCTGCCGCTGCCGCTGATTATGCTCGACACGGATGCCCGCATTATACAAACGAATTTGCTCTGTCAGGAGGCGCTGGGCAAATCCAACCGGCAACTGACAGGCCGGCACCTGTCAGAACTGTTTTCTCCCTCCGTGGAGATCGATCGACTGCTGGGCATGCTGACACCCAATAGCGGCGGCATCTCCGACCATCAGTTATGCATGCATGATGGCGGCATGCCGGTATCGATGCATCTGGGCAAACACGAGGATGGCATGACCGTCGTATTCATCCCCGAGGCTCACCGCAGCGAAGTAGAGCAACATACCCATCGCCATGAGATGGCTGAGGCGGTGGCTCGCATCGCTCTGGAGATGGCGCACGAGGTAAAAAACCCGCTGGCTGCGCTGAAAGGCGCAACACAGTGGCTCAATGAGCAGGAGTTATCACCTTCGGCAAAAGAGGCGTCAACCCGCATGCTTGCCGATGTGGAGCGAATTCGTGAACGCATTGATGCCTTCCTGCAAGTAGGTCCCCGCGCATCCATCCAGATGCAGCCGGCCAACATCCACGCCCTGATACTGGACGTCTGTCAGCCGCTGGACGGCATTCGGCTCACCCGGGTTTTCGATCCCAGCCTGCCGGAAACACTCGTGGACAAAGGCCGGCTCAGGCAGGCGCTTGAAAACCTGTGGCAAAACGCCGTGGAAGCGGCCGATACTTATATCGAATGGCAAACGCGTCTGGCCCCGCTGGTGCATTTGCCCAACCATCACGGGCAGGTCATGGAAGTGCGCATTATGAATGATGGTGAACCGGTGCCGGAAGAGCTGCGCGACCGGCTGTTTGAACCCTATGTAACAGGCAAAAAACGCGGCAGCGGCCTGGGACTGGCACTGGTACAACGGGTAATGCTGGAGCATGGCGGGCGTATCTCCATGCGCAGTGAGAAAGGACGTACAACAATGATATTGCATCTGCCGATACGGCGTGCAGGAGAGGGTAAATGAAGATGCGTGCATTGATTGTCGATGATGATGAGGGCATCCGCTGGATTCTGGACAAGGTGTTGCAGGAGGAGGGCGTCGATGTGGTGCAGGCAGGCAGCATTGCCGAGGCCAAAGCGGCACTGGCCGACGGTGATTTCTCGGTCACCTTTCTCGATGTCTACCTGCCCGATGGTAATGGCATGGATTTGCTGGCGTCAGGATTGTCGATGCCTGTGGTCATGCTGACAGCGGAAACCACGTTTGGTCATGCTGCTGAAGCATATCGTATGGGGGCGATGGAATATCTGCCCAAACCGTTCGATCTGGATGAGGTGCGCCAACTGCTCTCCCGCGTCCGTCCGGCTCAGAAAGCCAGCGCTCCGGCACAGAAAATGGCCGATGGATTGATCATCGGGCGCAGCCCGGCCATGCAACAGATGTTTCGTACACTGGGTCGGGTGGCCAGCTCCGATTTGACGGTATTGATTACCGGCGAATCCGGTACCGGCAAGGAGATGGTGGCCAAAACCCTGCATGAGCGCAGCCAGCGTGCTGACAAGGCCTTTGTAGCCATCAATACCGCAGCGATTCCCGCCGACCTGCTGGAATCAGAGCTGTTCGGCCATGAGAAAGGCTCTTTCACCGGTGCCGATAAAATGCGCGAAGGCCGTTTTGTACAGGCCGATGGCGGTACGCTGTTTCTGGATGAAATCGGGGATATGCCGCTGGCCCTGCAGGCCAAGTTGCTACGCGTGCTTGAAGAGGGACGTGTCCAGCGCGTAGGCGGCAGCGAGTCGAAAGTGGTGAATGTACGACTGCTGGCGGCTACGCATCAAAACCTGAACACTAAAATCGCCAAGGGCGAATTCCGTGAAGATCTCTACTATCGGCTGAATGTGATTCCTGTGCAGATTCCCCCGCTCAGGGACAGGCGCGATGATATCCCGGAGCTGGCCAATTTCCTGCTGGAGCAGGCGGTCAAAGAGCTGGGTATGGAGCAACCGATTCTGCTTGATGATGCCATGGATCTGCTCAGTCGGCATGACTGGCCCGGCAATGTGCGTGAGTTGAAAAATGTCATGCGCAGGCTGGCTGTGCTGACACCGGGAGCGACCATCACACTGACCGATGTGGCATTGGCGCTGGGCAATGTCGACAACCATACGGGTGAAGAGGAGACGCTGGCCGATGCAGTGACACGCTGTACCCGGCAATACCTGCATCAACTGGGCTATGCCAGTGCAACGAATCTGCACCAGCACCTGCTGGAGCAGATCGAGCCGCCACTGCTGGTACTGGCGCTGGAGCAGTGCAACGGCAACCAGCTCAAGGTCTCTGAAATGCTCGGTCTCAATCGCAATACCGTGCGCAAGCTGCTGAATAAATACAACATCAACCCGCAGTATTTCAGGTAACATATAAGCCCCCGCATCGTAGTGTGTCAGGGATGCCGAGCGCTCCACCTGCGATCTTGACTACGACAAACCGCTGCGTAAGGCTGGCAAATGGACAGGGACGTCTGATGCAAAAATACAGAGCGTATGATACTTGAAATAGCATTTATTCGGGAGAAATACACCATGAAATCTCTATTGCTTCGTCTTTTCACACCCACGCTGATCCTTGCCGCAGGCATGATTGCTACAACTCCTGCCAATGCGGAAGACCTTTCCGACTGGAAATTGCCGCCGGTACCTGTACCTGCCGATAATCCACAATCCGCTGCCAAGGTGGCCCTCGGCCATCAACTGGCTTTCGATACCCGCCTGTCAAAGAATGACTCCATCAGTTGCGCCGGTTGCCACCTGCCGTTTGCCGGCGGCGGCGGGCATACCCCACGCGCATTCGGCCAGGGCGGCGAGCTGGGGCGCTGGGCTCCCTCCTGGGTCAATGCAGCCTATTATACCTCGTTGTTCTGGGACGGCCGTGCCGCTTCACTGGAAGAACAAACAGGCGCCCTGCCCGACCATATGGGGCCGATCAGCGCCCCCGGAGAAATGGGCGGGCATATTGCAGCCATAGTAAAAAGGCTCAATCGCATCCCGGCCTATAAAAAAGAGTTCAACAAGGCCTTCGGCGAAGATGCCACCCGACAGAACATTGCCAAGGCCATTGCTGCCTACGAGCGCACACTGATCGCCTCCAAATCACCATTCCAGCGTTACGTTAACGGTGATAGCAAGGCCATATCAGCAGCAGCCAAACGCGGCTTTGCGCTATTTCAGGGCAAGGCAGCGTGCGTAGCCTGCCATTCGGCACCCCTGTTCACCGATAATGCCTTCCACAATATCGGCGTACCGCAGGTTGGCCCGCTGAAGGAGGATTTGGGACGCTATGCCGTGACCAAAGATGATGCCGACAAGGGGGCTTTCAAGACGCCGTCGTTGTATAACTCCGCATCGTTTGCCTTCTTCATGCACGATGGCGCGATGTCCACAATGAAGCAGGTGATCGAGCACTACAACAAGGGCGGTAACCCTAAAGACGCGCATCAGGATGCCATCATCCAGCCGCTGAAGCTTACGCGTAAGGAGAAGTCCGATCTCATTTCCTTCATGAAAACGCTGACGGACAAGCGGCTAAACCACATCCACAGGCCGTGGCTGCCCTGAGTCTTGTTTGACGCAGAGCAGGGCTGGCCATTTGGCTGCGCCCTGTTCTGCGTCATTGATCTGTTTTTTGAACGGGCCGGCCGTAGCTAACTGTTCACACCTCTGTCAGCTGGTCTATGCCGCTTCGGCAATGGCCATCGCGGCGGCATAGCCGGACGACCAGGCCCACTGGAAGTTGAATCCTCCGAGGTGACCTGTGACATCGACCACCTCACCGATGAAATAGAGACCGGGCACGCGCTTGCTCTGCATGGTTTTGGAGGAGAGCTCGTCGGTATCAACGCCGCCGACGGTCACTTCGGCCGTGCGATAACCCTCCGTGCCGTTTGGCTTGAGCTGCCAGGCATGCAGCAGCTCCGCAAGTCCTGTCACCTGCTGCCGGCTGAGCTGGCTAAGCTGCGTTTCGCCCGGCCCATCCTCCATCAGTAGTTGCACCAGCCGTTTGGGCAGCAGCTCGGAGAGGACGGTTGCCAGCTGTGCATGCGGCCGCTCACCGCGTTTCTGCTCGATAAACGCATGGATATCGATGCCGGGCAACAGATCGATCGACAGCGTATCGCCCGGTCGCCAGAACGATGAGATCTGCAGCATGGCCGGGCCCGACAGGCCACGATGGGTGAACAGCATCGCTTCGCTGAATACGCGATGGTTACAGGAGACACTCACATCCAGTGAAATACCGGCCAGTTGCTGCAGCCGCTCCTTCTCTTTCCCGGTAAAGGTAAACGGAACCAGACCCGCGACCGGGGCAATGACATTAAGGCCGAATGATTCGGCTATCTTCAGTCCGAACGCCGTGGCTCCCATCTTCGGAATGGAGAGACCGCCGGTAGCAATGACCAGTGCATGCCCGCGGAATTCGCCTTTGGTTGTTCGGGCGACAAAGCGATCATCCTGCTGCCTGACATCGGTGACTTCCGTATTCAGCGAGAATTGCGCGCCGCCTTCACGGCAGGGGGCCAGCAACATGGCCAGAATATCTTTGGCGGATTCATCGCAGAAGAGCTGTCCGTGTTGGCGCTCGTGGTAGGCAATGCCCGCCCGCTCCACCATATCGATAAAATCAGCGGCGGAAAACCGTGCCAGTGCGGATTTGCAGAAGTGTGGATTAACCGAAACAAAGTCGGCCGGCCCGGCAAAACGATTGGTGAAATTGCAGCGGCCCCCGCCTGAGATCAGTATTTTCTTGCCTGCTTTCTCGGCGTGATCAAGCACCAGCACTGATTTCCCCATCAACGCGGCTGTACCTGCACACATCAGACCTGCGGCGCCGGCGCCGATAATGATGACATCAAATGTATCCATATCCGCATTGTGCACACTATGCTGTTGTCATTCATCAGAAATTCAGAAGTCGCCTGTAATAATCCGGCAACATCTCCGACTGATGATATAATCAGGAGGCTTTATGAAACGAATTATCTTGTTAATGATGGTGACCATGATGGCGATGACGAGCCATGTACAGGCATCGGAGTTGGAACACGCCACGTTTGCAGCGGGTTGCTTCTGGTGCATGGAACACCCGTTTGACGAACTGCCCGGCGTGATCTCCACAACCTCCGGCTATACCGGCGGGCATAAGGATCACCCGACCTACGAAGAGGTTTCGGCAGGCGGCACCGGCCATGCTGAATCAGTAGATGTCCTCTTCGATCCGAAGATCATCAGTTATCAGCAACTGCTCAGTGTCTACTGGCGCAATTCCGACCCGACCACACCCAACCGCCAGTTCTGCGATGTCGGGACACAGTACCGGCCTGCCATTTTTTACCATAACGAAACGCAGAAGAAGCTGGCAGAGGCATCGAAACATGCACTGGAGCAGAACAAGCCGTTTGCCGCGCCGATTGTCACCGAGATAGTAGCTGCCGGTCGATTCTGGCCTGCCGAAGAGTATCATCAGAATTTCTACCTGAAGAACCCGCTACGCTATAAATTTTACCGTTACAACTGCGGTCGGGACCAGCGGCTGGAGCAGTTGTGGGGAGAGCACAAATGAATCGCAGAACCTTTATCCGGGCAACACTGGCAGCGGTTGCATTGGCAGCCCTGCCGCGCAGCCTCTATGCGGGCAGGGAGGCTGGCGCAATTGAAAAGCTGGTAAAAACCGACGATGAGTGGCGAAAAATCCTGACTCCGATGCAGTTCGATGTGCTGCGCAACGAGGCCACAGAACCGGCGTTCAGCAGCCCATTGAACAAGGAGTACTCTAAAGGGGTATACCAGTGCGCCGGCTGTGAGCTGCCTCTGTTCGACTCCTCAACAAAATTTGACAGCGGCACCGGCTGGCCGAGTTTTTATGCGCCGATTGCAGGACACGTCGAAACCAAACGTGACTTTAAACTCATCTGGCCGCGTACGGAATATCACTGCGCCCGCTGCGGGGGGCATCAGGGGCACGTATTCGATGACGGTCCGGCTCCGACCGGCCAGCGCTGGTGCAATAACGGCGTTGCCCTGCACTTCATCCCGGCATAGGCGCTCACCTCTGAGGACGCAGAGCAAAACGTCCAGAGTAAAAGCAAGGAAGCGAAAAGCATGATGGCTTTCGCATAGGGAAATGTGAGTCCCACAAGACAAAGGTGGAGGAAATGATTCTTTCTCAACACTGCTTTGCCTTCCTCTGCGTCCTTCGCGTACTCTGCGGTGAAAGGTTTCTGAGTAGATACATTTCCGGCTTCTCTGATTGATGTGAAGATGTCAGAGTCGGGACATGGCTGAATCACAAGCAACGAAACAGGTTTACCGGGTTGATCTGGGCGCACGCGCCTATGATATCCATATCGAGGCGGGCTGCCTGAAACGGATCGGAGAAGCCCTCAATGGTCTGTTTTCCAGGCCCGCGCGCTGCATGGTCATCAGCAATGTCACCATCGCGCCGCTCTATATGGCAAGCGTCCGTACATCGCTGGAGCAGGCCGGCTGGCAGGTTTCCGAATGCATCCTGCCTGATGGCGAGCGCTACAAAACAATGGAGTCATTCAGCCTGATCATGGATGCGCTGATGGAGGCCCGTCTCTCACGCAATGAGCCGGTGATTGCGCTCGGCGGTGGGGTGGTCGGCGACATGACCGGCTTTGCCGCATCCTGCTATCGGCGCGGTATCCCGTTCATTCAGATACCGACGACTGTGCTGGCGCAGGTGGACTCCAGTGTCGGCGGAAAAACCGCGATCAATCACCCGCATGGCAAGAATATGATCGGAGCCTTCTATCAGCCGAGGCTGGTATGGGTGGATCCGGAGGTACTGCACACACTGGCCGCACGTGAAATCAGGGCGGGTATTGCCGAGGCAATCAAATACGGACTGATTCGGGATGCCGCTTTTTTCGACTGGATGTGCAGCAATATGCAGGCGGCACTGGCTCTCGATCCGGCTGTGATCTCCACGATGATTCACACCTGCTGCCGCCACAAGGCGGAAGTGGTTATGCAGGATGAGACGGAGCAGGGGATGCGCGCCCTGCTGAATCTGGGCCATACCTTCGGTCACGCCATTGAATCAATGACCCGTTACACCACCTACCTGCACGGAGAGGCAGTGGCGCTCGGTACGCTGTTGGCCGCCCGCCTGTCTGAGCAGACGGGCCATGCACCGGCCGGTACCGAGACCAAAATTGCCGCCTGCTATCAACAGGCAGGGTTACCACTGACCATGCCGGACTTCGATGCCGCGCTCTGGCTCGATGCCATGGGTCATGACAAGAAAAACGTCGGCGCACGGATCCGCTATATTTTGCTACGCGGGATCGGCGATGGCTTTATTGCCGAGGATATTCAGCCGGAGAGCATCCGCCGGCTGATTGCTTCTTACCATGCATGATTGCCCTGGCATGCTGTGTCATAAGCCGCCGCAGTCGTCTATACTGATGCTGAAGTTACAGAAGCTGGCGGTACCGCTGCATCCTGTATTGTTTATCGAAGCATAGAGAGAGGTGTAATGGAAATTCCCTCAATTCATCCTGAACAGGAACGCCACAGCACGCTGTTAAAGCCCTCCGGCTACGTAAATCAGCTGGAGGCTATCGCGTCGTGGTTTTCCATGCGGCAGAATCAGGCTATCCCTGAGCCGCTTAAGCCGGAGGTGATACTGTTTGCCGCCGATCATGGTGTTGCAACACCAGCGAATCACGGAGAAAGGACCACTGATCTGGTACGTGAAAGTGCCGCTGAAGGCTCGGCCATTCGACACCTTTGCCAGCAGGCAGGCGCGAACCTCCATATCGTTGATCTCGGAGTGGCTGACGGACTCGTCGATGTCGAGGATATTGAGCATGCGAAAGTGCGCTCAAACGGAGCCGCCGATATCAGTAGACAGGCTGCCATGGATCAAATGAACTATTGGGAGTGCGTGGGTATAGGCGAGGAGATGGCCCACCGTGCTATCGCTGACGGCGCCAATCTGCTGGTCGCAAGCTCTATCTCATGCGGTGACAATATTGCCATTGCAGCGATCGTTGCCGAGCTGGCCGGGCTCCCGCCCAAGGAAACACTGATATCTTCGCATGATTCCGATACCTGTGCACGAGAACTGGCTGCTGTGGAGCAGGCTCTGGCGCGTGCCAGGGGAACGCCGTCGCGTGATATTCTGCGTGAAATCGGAGGCCTCGAATTTGCGGCGATGGCAGGTTTTTATCGCGCTGCAGCTGCAAAGGGCGTTCCTGTCCTGCTCGACGGATACGCTTCGGTTGCCGCCGCATTGGCCGCAGTTGCCTGGGATGTGCGTATCGCAGGCTGGCTGCTGGCCAGCCATGTCTCTGATGATAACGGTCATCGCGAGGCTCTGGAATCTCTCGGTCTGGAGCCAATGATGGAACTGCAATCAAGTATCGGCAAAGGTAAGGTGGCGGCACTGCTGCTGCCTGTCCTGCAATCAGCCGTCACACTGCGACGGGGGCTGACGGCAATCGAGGCCTGATACCGGCTGATGCCAAAGCTCGTCACTACAATCTAATTCTTCAGGATGGATAGACAATGACATTATGGACATGGACGGTACTGCTGTTTGCAGTGACCGCTACAGCTACAGGGCTATATCTCTCCTGGCGGCAAAAGAATGCTGTACGGATGCACCGGACTCAAGTGCCGGCTGCCTTTGCCGACAGCATCAAGCTAGCAGCCCATCAGAAGGCTGCCGACTACACAGCTGCCAGGCTGAAGCTGGAAGATATCTCGCAGCTGACAGGATTGCTGGTGCTGCTGGCATGGACGCTTGGCGGCGGGCTGAATCTGCTCGATGGCGTCTGCGATCTGGCCGGTCTCTCCGGCCTGTGGGGCGGCGTGGTCTTTATGTTGCTGTTCTTCCTGATATCCCAGCTGCTGGATCTGCCGGTCGATATATACCGGACCTTCGCCATCGAGGCACGTTTTGGCTTCAACAAGATAACCCCCGGCCTCTATTTGGCGGATATGCTTAAACAGACGCTGTTGATGCTGCTGATCGGCACACCGTTATTATGGGTGATGCTGGCACTGATGCAGGGAGCAGGTGACCAATGGTGGCTCTATGCGTGGCTGGTATGGGGCTCATTCATGCTGCTGATGATCTGGGCCTACCCGACACTGATTGCACCGCTGTTCAACCGCTTTGAACCGCTGCCGGACGGGGAGATGAAAACGCGTATCGAATCACTGCTGACGCGTTGCGGCTTCCATAGCAGCGGGCTCTATGTCATGGACGGCTCGCGCCGCTCCAGTCACGGCAATGCCTATTTTACCGGTCTGGGCAAAGCCAAACGCATCGTCTTCTTCGACACACTGGTCAAACAGCTCAAGGCTGAGGAGACCGAGGCTGTACTTGCACATGAGCTGGGCCATTTCCACCACGGTCACGTCAAAAGACAGATAGCCATGATGCTGGTTTTGTCGCTGCTGGGTTTTGCGCTGCTGGGCTGGCTGTCGCAGCAGACATGGTTTTATACGGGGCTGGGTGTCAACCAGCCATCGAATCATGCGGCACTAACCCTGTTTCTGCTGGTTATGCCTGCCTTTACCTTTGTGCTGACGCCGCTGATGAATCGCTTCTCCCGGCGCAATGAATTTGAAGCCGATGCCTATGCTGTCGCCAACAGTGACGGGGGTGCACTGATCTCTTCACTGGTGAAAATGTATGAAGACAATGCCAGCACACTGACACCGGACGCCATCTACTCTGCCTGGCATGATTCGCATCCGCCGGCTCCAATCCGCATCGACCATATTGAGCAGTGCATGCGCCAGTAAGCAGGTGAGGTTCATCGCGGAAGTCCGGGAACTGGTGACGCTTCCTGTCCTGCTATTGTTGTTGCGGGAGATATTTATTCACTCTTGGGTGTACAGGAACGAACCAGGACAAATGGCAGAAGTCATTTGGACGCCTGAACAGGCGGGGAGTAGCCCTGAGGGGGCCAGGACAGCCCGAATCAAAACGCCTCATTGTTTTGAATAAGTCCTGTCGCGCAGCGGGAATCAATAAGCATTCTTCAGCCATATTTCGCGCTAGCGCGATGAACAACCGAAAGCGAGCCTGTAGAGGAATGAAACCTGAAAAGGTAAGTTGCTGATTTTACCCGGCAGTATCGTCGTCAGTGACCAGGTGAATATCGACACGGCGATTCTTGCTGCGACCTTCAGCGGTATTGTTGTCGCTGATAAAACCAGTTGCTCCCATGCCTGTTGCATGAACAAGCGTCTGGGGAATGCCTGCATCAATCATCACTGCGGCTACTGCATCGGCTCTGGCCTGCGTCAACGCCTGCAGCGACTTGAGATTGTGTCTGGGTTTGTGCGAATGCTTATAGCCACCAATCGGCTCATCATCGCTGTATCCCCTGATTTCGAGGTGCATCTTGCCCGGATGGGCCAGAAATTTCCCGGCTATGGCGGTCAACACCTTGCGGGTTTTCGGCTCCACCGAAGTTTGACCTGATTTAAAGCTGATTCTGGCCCATAAACGATCATGCGGCTCAAGCATTGCGGGGAGGGCCTTATGCGATATCTTTTGCAATCGCGCCAGCTCATCTTCCGCAGCTTTCAGCTCCTGCTTCATGGCATCGTTCTGTGCCCGTAGTTCATCGTTGGTTTTGCCATCGTCGATAGATGGCGTATGACTGACTGGTGCAGCCTGCTGATTCTGCACAGTCTGCGGAGCACTGGAGTGCAGAGGGGTACCATCCGGATTGGCATCAAACAGAAATGCATCAATTTTCGCACATCCGGAGGACATGAGTATCGTTACGAGACAGACTGTTTTTACTACACGATTCATAGTGATGCTTCCCCCGCCAGACAGTATCTAATTTATTGTGCGCCGGATTGTGTGCTGGCCTTCATGGCCTCAAGTTCGGCTTTTTTCTGTTTCAGCGCCTGACGCAGCGCAGCCGACTCTGCCTTTAGGCGGGCATTTTCGGCCTGTTCCTGGCTGGTTTGTTGCGCAGTCACATCTTCAGCAGGCGGCCCCATCAGGGTAGAGCAACCGGATACGAGTAATAGTACAGAGAAAGCGATTCCAATTTTTAACATGATTGTGACCTCCCGAAGGTACTGTAAGAGTGAGCATAGAAATATTTCCATTACTCAGCAAGCAATCTATTCATAAACCTTGCGCAGCCCCTGCAAATAACGTTGGCCTCGGGTGGTTTCACCTTCAATCCGGGCATCAGGGTCTTCGCCCAGTGCCTTGACCGATGCATCGGCATAGGCGCGTCTTGCGTCTTCTGTCATTCGGGCCCAGTCAGAGGCATCCACGATACCATCTCCTGTCAGGTCAAACTTTGCATCCACCGACAAGCCACCGGCTGCCCGGGCGGATGTTGCACATAAAGCGGACATGAGGATGGCGATGCAAAACAGGCGTTTGATCATCACCATCCTCACCCTCACCCCTTAATAACGGTAGTGATCCGGCTTGTATGGACCTTCTACCGGCACACCAATGTAATCAGCCTGCTGCTGTGACAGCGGTGTCAGATTCACGCCAACCTTGGCCAGATGCAGACGTGCGACCTCTTCGTCCAGCTTCTTCGGCAGGGTGTACACCTCATTGGCGTACTGACCGGTCTGCGTGAACAGCTCGATCTGTGCCAGCGTCTGGTTGGTGAATGAGTTGGACATCACAAAACTCGGATGTCCGGTACCGCAGCCCAGGTTCACCAGGCGGCCTTCTGCCAGCAGCGTGATGCGCTTGCCATCCGGGAAGATGATCTGGTCGACTGCGGCTTCACGTTGTCCCACTCGTAATCCTTGAGGGATGCAACATCAATCTCATTATCGAAATGGCCGATATTGCAGACAATCGACTGATCCTTCATCGCCGCCATGTGATCGTGGGTAATCACGTGGTAGTTACCGGTGGTCGTAACAAAGATATCGCCGAGCGCGCATGCCTCGTCCATATTGACCACACGGTAGCCTTCCATCGCCGCCTGCAATGCGCAGATCGGATCGATCTCGGTGACCCAGGTGGTAGCACCCATACCGCGGAAAGCCTGCGCACAACCCTTGCCTACATCGCCATAACCGAGCACGACACAGATCTTGCCGGCGATCATCACGTCGGTAGCACGCTTGATGCCGTCGAGCAGCGACTCACGACAGCCGTAGAGGTTGTCGAACTTGGACTTGGTGACCGAGTCGTTGACGTTGATGGCCGGGAACGGCAGGTCGCCCTTCTCCTGCATCTGGTAGAGACGGTGAACTCCGGTCGTGGTCTCTTCGGTTACACCGCGGATCGCGGCCTTGCGCTCGGAGTACCAGTTTGGCGAAACTGCCAGCTTCTTTCTGATCGCATTAAACAGGCAAACCTCTTCCTCGCTGGTCGGGTTATTCAGCACGGAGAGATCCGTCTCGGCCTTTGAACCCAGAATCACCAGCAGCGTGGCATCGCCGCCGTCATCAAGGATCATGTTCGGCGTACCGCCGTCATGCCACTCCATGATGCGGTGGGTATACTCCCAATAATCGTCCAGACTTTCACCCTTGTAGGCAAAAACAGGAATGCCTTCGGCAGCAATCGCTGCAGCCGCATGATCCTGGGTAGAATAGATATTGCATGATGCCCAGCGCACCTCGGCACCGAGGGCTGTCAGCGTTTCAATCAGCACGCCGGTCTGGATGGTCATATGCAGGGAGCCGGCAATACGTGCGCCCTTTAAGGGTTGTTCGGCGGCATATTTCTCACGCGTTGCCATCAGGCCCGGCATTTCGGTCTCGGCAATTTCAGCTCTTTACGGCCCCATGAAACGGTTTCAGGGGACATATCCGCCACTTTGTAATCGTTAAAATCAGACATTCTCATACTCCTATACGCGCCTTGGCAGGCATATTGTATGAGCACCGTTGAACTGTTTTCCGACCCAGCCTGCCAAGCGGATTCTTCCTCCAGCGCTCCTCGGTCTTACCACCGCCAGCCCCCACCTCGGCCGCGACCTGCCTGCCTAGGTATAAATTAAATCCCGGCAGCAGCCTTGAGAGCATCAACCTTATCGGTTCTCTCCCAGGTGAAGTCAGGCAGCTCGCGGCCGAAGTGGCCGTAGGCGGCGGTTTTGGCATAGATCGGACGCAGCAGATCCAGCGACTGCACGATACCCTTTGGACGCAGGTCAAACACTTCGCGTACGATCGACGCCAGCTTGTCTTCATCAATCGTGCCTGTGCCGAAGGTATTGACCATGACCGAGAGCGGGTGCGCTACGCCGATCGCGTAAGCCACCTGAACTTCACAACGCTCGGCCAGACCTGCAGCCACGATGTTTTTTGCTACATAACGCATCATATAGCAGGCAGAGCGATCCACTTTCGTCGGATCCTTGCCCGAGAATGCGCCGCCACCGTGGTGGCCGAAGCCGCCGTAGGTATCGACGATAATTTTGCGCCCGGTCACACCACAGTCGCCAACTGGACCACCGATGACAAAACGGCCGGTCGGGTTAATATGATATTCGGTACCGGCATGCAGCAGGCCGGTCGGCCCCAGAATAGGCTTGATCACGGTTTCCATGACCGCTTCGGTCAGATCCTTATGGGTAACTTCCGGATCGTGCTGTGTGGAGAGTACCACGGCATCGATCGCCACCGGCTTGCTGTTCTCATAGCGAACAGTGACCTGTGACTTGGCATCCGGCCGCAGGAAGTCGAGTACACCGGCCTTGCGAACGGCAGCCTGCTTCTCTACCAGCTGGTGCGACAGATGAATAGGCGTCGGCATCAGCACGTCAGTCTCATTGCTGGCATAACCGAACATCAGACCCTGATCGCCGGCACCCTGATCCAGATCCAGCCCCTCGCCCTCATTCACGCCCTGGGCAATATCGGGAGACTGCTTGTCCAGCGTAACCAGCACTGCACATGATTCCCAGTCGAAACCCATAGCCGAGGAGTTATAACCGATATCACGGATCGCACTGCGCACAACATCCTGATAATCGATCACCGCAGATGTGGTGATCTCGCCGGCAATCAGTGCCATACCGGTAGTCACCAGGGTCTCGCAGGCTACGCGAGCATACTTGTCCTGCTCGAGCAGTGCATCGAGCACACTGTCGGAAATGCGGTCGGCAACCTTATCAGGATGACCTTCCGATACGGATTCGGATGTAAAAACAAAATTTCGACTCATAATTTCCTCGTCATTGGTTTGCGCCGGAACATTCATTCGTCAAAAGGCGCTGTGAGGGCCGAATGATAGCTGAAAAAAAAAGATATACCAAACCCGGCAGATGTAGGTGAAGCTCGGGCTATGAACCGCTCAAGGTCAGCAACAGACCTGTACCCAGTATCACTGCTGCCGCCAGCATGGTTGCGCCGGTCAGATCCCGGGCGGCCAGCCAGGCCAGCCAGGCACTGCCGCCTGTCATCAGCGCCACGCCAAGTAGCAACTGCATGCGTGACGGTTCAGGCGCCAGCGGACCACCTTCCGCCTCCAGGCGGGAGAGTGTGCGCTCGAATTTCTGCGGCAGCTGCATCCAGCCAAGCAGCTGACTGCGCAGCTCTTCCGACACCGCCTCGGCCTTGCCTGCCGGCCCCATATGGCGGCTGACCCAGTTGCTGATCAACGGCTTTGCCAGTATCCAGATATTGGCCTGGTCAGCCAGCTCTCGGGCTACCCCTTCGATCACTACCATGGTTTTCTGCAGCAACAGCAACTGCGGCTGGGTTTCCATCTTGAAACGTTCGGTGACGGCAAACATGCTGAGCAACAGCTCTGCGATGGAGATCTCGCCCAGCGGCCGGTTAAAAATCGGTACGGCAATCTCGCGCAGCGCATCCTCAAAAGCGGAAAGGTCTGTATCTGCCGGCACAAAACCGGCATCCAGATGCACCTGTGCCGAACGGTGATAATCCTCTTTCAGAAAGGCCAGCAGCATACCGGCCAGATAGCGACGCGTTTTCATATCGAGCCGACCGACAATGCCGAAATCGATCAGCACGATCTCGCCTGATTCATCGACAAAGATATTGCCCGGATGCATATCGGCATGGAAATAACCATCAATAAACACCGTATGGAAGAAGAGGGTGGCAACCCGTTCGCACAGTTTCATACAATCGTGCCCGGCGGCCTCAAGACGCGCTTTCTCATCAATAGGCACACCGATTATACGCTCGGTCGTCAGCACCTCGGTATGGGTGTAATCCCATAATACTTCCGGCACGCGCACGCCTTCCACATCGACGAGATTCTCGGCAAAGCGGCTGGCATGCGCGGCCTCCGCACGCAAGTTCAGCTCACCCCGGATGCTGGTGGCAAATTCCTCAATCACCTGCGGCGCTTTCAGGCGACGGTACTCGGGAAAATAACGGTCAAACAGGGCTGCCAGCAGGCGCAGGATGGCCAGGTCCGATTCAATCGTGCGGCTGATGTGGTCGCGGCGTACCTTGACTGCCACCTGTCGCCCGTCCCTGAGCTCGGCAAAATGGACCTGAGCAATGGAGGCCGCGGCAACAGGTATTTCGTGAAACTCTGCAAACAGGCCGCCTTCGCCGGTCAGCGGCTGCTTAAAACTCCTCTCAATCACCCGGCGAACACGCGCAAACGGCTCCGGAGGCACATCGTCCTGCAGCTTTTTCAGCTCCAGAGCCACATCTATCGGTAGCAGATCGACGCGGGTGGAGAGCATTTGTCCGAATTTGATAAAGGTCGGCCCCAGCTTTTCCAGAGCCAGACGAATCTGGGCACCGAGATCTTTGGGTAATTCATCGCCGCGCAGCAGCTGTACCACCCAGACATAGGGGTAAAACAGGCGTAGCCGCACAGCCAGTGCGGCCATGCCGTGGGTCGCCAGAATATGGGCTATGCGCATCAGGCGCAGATTACGGCGGAAACTTGCGGGCAGTCGCACCGGACTATTCCCCCCGGTCGTTCAAATGCTGTTCGAGTCGGTGCTGCAGCCGCGTCACCCGCCCCTTTACCCGCGATATCTGGTGCGACAGGTGCTCAACGCCCGCCTGCCATTGCTGCAGGCGGTCACCATCGGGCAGCTCCATCTCACGCAGCCGTGCGCTGACGGTTGCGCGCGAGGCCTCTGCCAGCTTCTGTTCGGTTTTTACCAGTGCATGCGCCGCGCGTGCGACACGCGAGCCGAAGAAATCCCCGAAACTGGCGCGCAGCTCCCTCTCCCAGTCAAGATCGGCAGCAGCAAACAGCTTTTTAAATCGCAACATGGCATCGGAATCGCCGGAGAGTTTCAGTACCTGTTCAAATACCAGATCATCCGGATCCTCATGGCCGAAACACATACGGGCAAAACCGGCGGTACTGCCGGAGAGGCGCACATCGATATCGTCCGTACACATCGAGTGTACCCATGCCCGGTTGCGAGCAAAGCCGAGATACATGACAGCGCCGGTGTCGGTAATATGGATACGGAACACGCGCCCGTTCAGATCATGCAGCAGCGGCTTGAGTGTCTCATCACGCGCAAACACCAGATCCAGCACCGTGGTCATGACAACGCATTGTACCTGTACGGGTATCAGCCGCAGCGGCAGAAACATGACACTCATATTTTATAACCCCGATGCAGGGCGACGATGCCGCCTGTCATGTTTTCGTATTTGACCATCTCAAAACCGGCGCCGCGGATCAGCTTCGCAAAGCGCTCCTGATCGGGGAATCGGCGGATCGACTCCACCAGATACTGATAGGAGTCGCGGTCGCCCGTCACTTTCTCACCGATTAGCGGAATCATGTTAAATGAGTAGGCATCATAGATGACGTCCAGCAGCGGCAGTACGGGTCGTGAAAATTCCAGGCAGATAAACTGCCCTCCCGGCTTGAGTACACGGTAAAATTCGGCAAGGCCTGCCTCTATGTCGAGAAAGTTGCGAATGCCAAAGGCAATGGTCACACAGTCAAAACTGTTGTCGGCAAAAGCCAGTTTGGTGCCGTCTGACTGGATGCAGTCGGCCCTGCCCGGCAGCAGACCAACATCAATCACCCGACGTGCCCCTTCGGCCAGCATCGGACCGTTCAAGTCGGTTAGCACCACGCGCCCCGACGGCCCCATTTTCTTACTCAGGCCGATGGCAATATCGCCGGAGCCGGCGGCAACATCCAGCACGCGGCTGCCTGCACCGATCGCCGCCACGGAAAACAGGCGTCGTTTCCATAACCGGTGCATGCCGCCACTCATCAGGTCATTCATAATATCATACTGGCTGGCTACAGATGAAAACACGCCCATTACCCGCTGCACCTTTTCGGCGCCGCTGACGGTTTCATAGCCGAAGTGGGTATTCGTATCGGCCGTAGTATTTCCGGTTGTCTGATTTGTTGTATTCATGGTGTTGCGCATCGTATCAGGCAGGGGCTTACTATCCAAATGAAAGGCTCTGTTATCCACCGGATGGCGCCGCCAGATGTGCACATCCTGTGGATAAACGGTGCATGGATTGTGTGTGTCAAAACACTACAAGTGGTGTGATGATATATCTTGACCCGCTAGATATAGTGTCTATAGTCGCCCCTCGGGACAGCCGTGCAGATGCGGTTCTGTCAGCCGGAAACAGTTATCCGGCTTCTTAATTACAGTCAGGGAGAGGGAAATATGAGCAGTACGTCCAGCGCGTTGAATATTGCATCGTCAGATGTCGAGGCAAATGATTTACCGGCAGAAATTCCCTTTCAGCCGGCATCCGAAGATATCTGGGACAAGAAATATCGTCTGAAGGATAAGCTCGGCCGGGAGATTGATCTCGACATCCAGGCGACGTACGACCGCGTGGCCACTGCGCTGGCTCAGGTAGAGAACGAAGATGTGCGCGAGCTCTGGCATGAGCGCTTTGTCTGGGCGCTGGCCAACGGCGCAATTCCGGCCGGCCGCATCATGTCCAATGCAGGCGCTGAAGCCCACAAGCCGGCCACCTCGACCATCAACTGCACCGTCTCCGGTACGATCCCTGACTCGATGACCGGTATCCTCTCCATGGTGCATGAGGCCGGTCTCACACTGAAAGCCGGCTGCGGTATCGGCTATGAATTTTCCACACTGCGTCCGAAGGGTGCCTATGTATCGGGTGCCGGCGCTTATACTTCAGGGCCGATGTCGTTCATGGATATCTATGACAAGATGTGCTTCACCGTATCCTCTGCAGGCGGCCGACGTGGCGCCCAGATGGGCACGTTCGACATCTCGCATCCGGATATCGTTGAATTCATACGCGCCAAGCGCGAAGACGGGCGCCTGCGTCAGTTTAATCTCTCCTGCCTGATTACCAGGGATTTTATGGAGGCGGTGAAACATGATGCCGACTGGGACCTCGTCTTTCCGGCCAGCCAGACGGAAATTGACGATGCAGATACCCGCATCGTCTTCAAGCCTGTGGCCAACCCGCCGAAGGGTTCGGTAAAGGATGATCGCGGCCATGTCGCCTGCAAGGTATACAAAACCATGAAGGCGGTGCGTTTGTGGGATGTGATCATGGCCTCCACTTACGATTACGCCGAGCCGGGCTTCATCCTGATTGATGAAGTCAACGAAATGAATAACAACTGGTTCTGCGAAGATGTGCGCGCGACCAACCCGTGCGGTGAGCAGCCACTGCCACCCTACGGCGCCTGTCTGCTCGGCAGCGTTAATCTGACCCGTTTTGTGCGTGACCCGTTCACCGACAACGCCCGCTTTGACTGGGATACCTACCGCGAAGTCGTCTCTATATTCACCCGCATGCTCGATAACGTGGTGGAGATCAACGGCCTGCCGCTGGAAAAGCAGCGTCAGGAGATTATGCGCAAGCGTCGCCATGGTATGGGCTTCCTGGGCCTTGGCTCCACGCTGACAATGTTGCGCACACCTTACGGATCGACCGAGTCACTGGCCTTCACCGAACAGATCGCCTATGAAATGGCCCGCACAGGTTTCCAGACCGGCCTGGAGCTGGTTGATGAAAAGGGTGCGGCACCGGCATTAACGGATCTGTACGAGATCACTCCCGAGATGATGGCCAAGCGTCCTGAAATGGCCGACGACGGCATCAAGATCGGCGATATGGTGGCAGGCAAGGTATTGTGGGGTAAATATTCGCGCTACATGCAGAAGTTCCGCGACACCGCCAATGCTGAAGATGCCGCCATGCTGGACGAGCTGATTGAGAAGGGCTGCCGCTTCACGCATCACTCATCGATTGCACCGACCGGCACGATTTCGCTCTCTCTGGCCAATAACGCATCCAATGGCATTGAACCGAGCTTCGCCCACCACTACAGCCGCAACATCATCCGTGAGGGGCGCAAGTCCAAGGAGAAGGTCGATGTCTTCTCCTACGAGCTGCTGGCATACCGAGCGCATATCAATGCCGATGCCATGCCTTATGCGACGGATGAAAATGCAAAACTGCCCGACTATTTCATCAGTGCAGATGAAGTGACACCGAAGCAGCATGTGGATATTCAGGCGGCAGCACAGCGTTGGGTGGATTCGAGCATCTCCAAGACAGCCAATGTGCCGACCGAGTTCCCTTATGATGAGTTCAAGGATATCTATCTCTACGCCTACGAGCAGGGACTCAAAGGCTGCACCACGTTCCGTTTCAATCCCGAAGCGTTCCAGGGTGTGCTGGTCAAGGATAACGATCTGGCCAATACCACCTACAAATTCACGCTTGAGGATGGCACCGTGGTTGAGGCCAAAGGCAATGAAGAGATCGAATATGACGGTGAAATGCACAGTGCCGCCAATCTCTTCGATGCCCTGAAAGAAGGGTATTACGGGAAGTTTTAAGCATGAATCACGAAGAACACAGAGGCGATGCGGGCGAGCGATTTGAAGCCTGCCACCTGCCTTCGGGTCTTCGTGGTGAGTAAGGTTACATGGGCGGCAATGCGATTTCCGCCGATAAATCTGTGGGTAGTAGCGAGTCTTTCCGAGTGTGAACCATTCCGATGTGACCGCGCCCGCAACCACCGGTCGCAGCGCCCGGGCATAACAGGCACACATGCAAACGCGCTGCATAAAATCGGGCATGAGCAGATGCAGCATATTCTGAACATGCATGGAGGTAAGGGATGAGTATTAAAATCGACAGGAAAATAGTCAGCTATGCCGTGAAACAGCCGGAGGATCAGGCGGAAGCATCAAAAGTGACCGCCATCGCCCCGCTGCTGGAACGGGACGATATTCTCGAAGGCAACACCTACAAGATAAAAACGCCGATGAGCGATCATGCCATGTACATCACCATCAATGATGTGGTGATGAACGCAGGCACGCCGGAAGAGCATCGCCGGCCGTTCGAGATCTTCATCAACTCCAAAAACATGGAACATTTCATGTGGATTGTGGCCCTGACCCGCATTACCTCGGCCATCTTTCGCAAGGGCGGCGATATCACCTTCCTGGTGGAGGAGCTCAAGGCGGTCTTTGATCCACGCGGCGGCTACTACAAGCGCGGCGGCAAATACATGCCGTCACTGATTGCCGAGATCGGCGAAGTGATCCAGCAGCATCTGGTCTCCATCGGCATGATGGAAGGCCAGCTCAATAACGCCGAGCTGCAGGCCAAGCGTAAGGAAGCTGAGGACACGCTCGGAGCCGACGCTATTGCCAAGGGCGGCCAGTGCGACAAATGCGGCGCGATGGCGGTTGTACGCCTGGATAATTGTAACTGCTGCCTGGAGTGCGGCGATTCCAAGTGCGGGTAAGCCCCAAGGGCTGTAAACTTACATAGAGCTGCTCCAACCCTGCTAAAGGCTGCTATTCACATGGATAGCAGCCTTTTTTGTTCAGGTCTGATTCAGAGGTTCGAAACGCCAGCTCCAACAGAACTAGCATGCAGGCAGAAGCCTAACGCAAAAAGGGAAGGTGACATGAAGTCACGTCGACTTTGTATAAAGGAGAGAAACCTAACGCGAAAGGGGGAGTGACATTGAGTCACTCCGGTTTTATTGGATACCCCCTAACGCGAAAGAGCCACGTGACATCAAGTCACGTGGCTCTTTCTTGTTGGTACCGGGAACGGGAGTCGAACCCGTACAGTATTTCTACCGAGGGATTTTAAGTCCCTTGTGTCTACCAGTTCCACCATCCCGGCATGGAATCAAGCGGCAGGAATCATGCCAAAGAAGCGCCGGAGCGCAAGGAGGGCTGTGAAATCGCCGATGCCACCTGAACAGCGCGCTTCTGCAAGGCCACATCATGCACGCGCAATATATCTGCGCCAAAGGCAATACCCATCGCACCTGCAACGGCCGTTTCCAGCTCACGATCGCTGACATCGCTGCCGGTCAACTGGCCGAGAAAGGATTTTCTCGATACACCGAGCAGCACGGGCATACCGAACCGCTGCCTGATCACGCCCAGATTCCGGATCAGTGCCAGATTATCTTCCAGCCGCTTGCCAAAACCGATACCCGGATCAAGCAGCAGAGCCGACTCATCGATGCCAGCAGCAATGCAGACTGAAATGCGCTCCTCGAAAAAGGCACAGACCTCATCGACCACATCAACATAGTGGGGAGCGTTCTGCATGACGTCCGGCTGTCCCTGCATATGCATCAGGCATACGTCCACGCCGGCCCCGGCAACAACCGCTATGCTCTCTGCATCAAAGCATAGCGCACTGACATCATTGATCAGTGTCGCACCGGCAGCAATACCCTGTCGCATCACTTCGGCCTTCATCGTATCGAGCGAGACCGGACAGCCGGCAAGACTCAGAGCACGGACAACCGGGATCACGCGCGCCAGCTCTTCCTGCTCGCTGACCGCTACTGCTCCGGGACGGGTGGATTCGCCGCCAACATCAATAATCGCGGCACCCGCCTGCTGCATGGCCAGGCCATGCCGGACTGCGGCGTCGACGTCGATATAATCGCCACCGTCCGAAAACGAATCGGGGGTGCAATTAAGCACCCCCATCATTCTTACATCACCATGTTCCGGACGATGCCAGCGTGAGCTCATCAGTGGATCTGGCCAGCCTCATCAGCCGGTGATTTGGATGCATCGCTCTCGTCACCGATATCCACTGTCGCAGAAGGCTCTTCCGGCGGCTGCTTGTTGGAAGAGGACTTTGTCTCCATCTCCTTGATCAACAAAGGCTCCTTGCCTTCCATCACACGATCAATATCGGTCGTATCCAGTGTTTCATACTTGATCAGGGCCTTGGCCAGCAGGTGCAACTGATCCATATGCTCTTCAAGGATATGCTTCGCCCGGTCATAATTATCTTCGATCAGCTTGCGTACCACACCATCGATCTTGCGCGCAGTCTCCTCGGAGATATTGGTCTGACGGGTAATTTCACGACCCAGGAACGGCTCATGCTCGCGCTCACCGTAGACCATTGGTCCCAGCTCATCGGACATGCCCCACTGTGTCACCATATTGCGTGCCAGCTGGGTAGCCCGTTCGAAGTCATTGGAGGCACCTGTGGTCATCTGACCCAGCACCAGCTCCTCGCCAAGGCGACCGCCCATCATGATTGAAATCTGATCGCGCAGGTATTCACGGTCATGATTGAACTTGTCCTCAACCGGCATCTGCATGGTAATACCCAGCGCCTGACCACGCGGGATAATGCTCACCTTATGCACAGGATCGGCATTTTTCAGGAACTTGGCGACCAGCGTATGGCCCGCCTCGTGGTAAGCCGTGGTCTTTTTCTGATCTTCGGAGATGATCATCGAGCGGCGCTCGGTGCCCATCATCACCTTGTCCTTGGCTGTTTCAAAATCCGCGCGCATCACCTTGTCACGATCAAAGCGGGCCGCATTCAATGCCGCCTCATTGACCAGGTTGGCCAGATCAGCACCGGAGAAGCCGGGCGTACCCTGTGCCAGCTCCTTGCCATTCACATCGGCAGCCAGCGGCACCTTGCGCATATGCACTTTCAGAATCTGTTCGCGACCCAACAGATCCGGACGCGGCACCACCACCTGACGATCGAAACGGCCCGGACGCAGCAGCGCCGGATCCAGTACATCCGGACGGTTGGTTGCGGCGACAAGAATCACGCCTTCATTGGATTCAAAGCCATCCATCTCCACCAACATCTGGTTCAGTGTCTGCTCTCGCTCATCATTGCCGCCGCCGATACCGGCACCGCGATGGCGACCCATGGCATCGATCTCATCGACAAAGATAATGCACGGCGCCTGTTTCTTGGCCTGCTCGAACATATCGCGCACACGGGATGCGCCGACACCGACAAACATTTCGACAAAATCGGAGCCGGAGATGGAAAAGAACGGCACTTCCGCCTCACCTGCAATGGCCCGGGCCAACAGTGTTTTACCGGTACCCGGAGGGCCAACCAACAGAACACCCTTGGGAATCTTGCCGCCCAGACGCGTGAACTTGGACGGCTCACGCAGAAATTCGATCACTTCGGTGACTTCCTGCTTGGCTTCATCGCAGCCGGCCACATCTTCAAATGTAACGCGTGCAGTATTCTCATTAAGCAGCTTGGCCTTGCTCTTGCCAAAGCCCATGGCGCCGCCCTTGCCGCCGCCCTGCATCTGGCGCATGAAAAACACCCATACGCCGATCAACAGCAGCATCGGGAACCAGGAGATCAGTACCGACAGGAAAAACGGCACCTCTTCCTTCTCTTTTACGTCCAGCTGCACATGCTGATCCAGCATGCGCTTGGACAGGGTCGGGTCATTGGGTACGGTGACATCGAAGCTTTTAAGCTCGCCTGTTGTATCACGAAACTGGCCGCTGACATGATGATCCCTGATCGTAGCCGTTTCGACCATGCCCTGATCGACTTTATCGACAAATGTGGAATAAGCCATCTTGTCCGCTTTCGACATAGGTGCCGAAAACATATTGAACAGGCTCATCATTGTCAGACCGATCACGATCCATAGCAGAATATTCTTTCCCATCAACACAGTCCCTGTCAGCCGTCAGATTAAGTTCGTATAGCTGAATCTTATAATATAATGTTAAGCAACATGCCAAAGCATGCATGGATCAATATGAAATCAAGATTAAGATGACAAATCTGCCGCAGTACGCCGCAGATGCAAGTCCTTACGGCTGCGCAGCAGGCGGCAGCGCGACAAATCCAGCCCGCCATGGCCGCCGCGCTGCGTCCACGCTTCTATCATCAGAATATGCCGCCGACCGGGGGTAACCCCTTCTCCGAGCACAAAGGCCATCATCTTTTGCAGCATCCGCACCCGTATCGGCGCAGCCGTGGCGGACCATATTAGCCAAGGTACGCTTGCGCTTCGTACGCCCTGATTCCTGAGCGATATATCACCCAGCAGTAACTGGGCCTCACTATCAATCTGCTGACCCAGCCGTTCAGCCTGCACCTGCCAGCGCAAAAACAGTTCAGACGGCGATACACCAGCCCGCTGCATGGCGGGAAACAGTCCCTGCCTGATCCGGTTACGCCAGATGGTCATATCATTGTTACTCGGATCTTCCAGCCAGTTGATGTCGGCTGCTCTCAGCGCAGCCTTCAGCTCGCCCGCCTTCACCTGCAACAGTGGCCGAAAAATATCCAGCCGGCCGTGCCTGCGGCGCTGTTGCATACCGCGACAGCCGCTGATGCCGGCTCCCTGCAACATTCGCATACATACCGTTTCGGCCTGATCATCACGATGATGGCCCAGGCAGAGGGTGGTGATGCCGGTTGCCTCCGACCATTGCTCGAATTGGGCATAGCGCCCTTTGCGCGCCTCAGCCTCCCTGTTGCGGCCGGAAGGTGCAGGCAGGCGTGCAACCTGCAGTTCGATCTCCCATCCTCGCGCCTTCTCTGCCAGCAGCTCTGTCTCTTTAATCGAGGATTCCCGCCAGCCATGATCGACATGCCAGGCCTGCACCCGATAGCCCTGTTGCTGCAACATCAGCAGCAATGCGGTTGAATCGGCGCCACCGGACCAGCCAACGGCCACTTCAGCTGGCAGGCCGTCCATCTGCATCCGGCCTGCAACGCTGTTAAAAGGTGTGATCACGCCGGCAGCAGCCCCAGCCCCCTGAGATGCTGAACTGCCGGATTGTGCACATCCATCACCTCGAACAACTCCACATCCGCACCTGCCAGACTCGCCATACCAACCTTCATCAACAGCCAGGGCTCCTCATCATGTCCATGCCGCTGAACAAGCAATAACTCCAGCGGCATTGTCGGCATTCGCCATGCATTCACCATCCCTTTGAGCTGCTGCTTGTCCAGATGCAGCTCGCGAATCGAGGCTTTTCCTGCCAGCGCCCGGGTCAACTCAAACATGGCCGCAGCCGTCATGGCAAAACCGGCATTATGCAGCAGATGCACCGGCTGGCCGGATGCAGCCTTCACTGTTTCGATGCCAACCGAGGCAACCTGTTTCAGCTCCAGCTTTGCATTGCGCGCCCGGACTAACTGCTCTACCGCGCTACTCCGACATACGCCGGCAGTCGCTCGCGCAACAGCCTGCGAGAATGCAATGCGCTGAACACCGGCATGGACATCGGTGATCTCCGAATAACTCCACTCACCACCCATATCCAGACACATGGAGAGTGCAATCGATTCAGGACGGGCATCCAGATGCGCTGAAGCATCCGATAACCACTGCCACAAACGCTCCCGCAATGCGATGCCGGCCTCGGTCAGCAGCACCACAGGCCCACGCAGCAGACAACCGGAAGCCGAGCAGCTATCCAGTAATACACCCTCTCTCTCAGCAACCCATGCAAGGATGCCGGGCAGGAAGGTACGGCTGAAAAATGCATCTGTATCCCCTGTATGCCAGGCAAGCAGGGCGGTAAGATAGTCGCTCCACTCCACAGACAGACTGCCATGCCTGAGCGACAGTTTTTTGCCACTATGCAGGGCGCGACTGACATCCGGCTGGATCAGTACAACTTCCCCTTCCTGCCATGCCTTTTCCATGCCCTGATCGATATCCTGATGACCACCTGCCACGCTGCGCAAACCCGAAGCCTTACGCATGCCGGCCGTACGACCGGCGGAGGGCTTGCCGGACGGACTATCCTTGCGCTCCAGCCAGGCGCGCTCCGCCTGCCTGCGCGCCACTTCGATTTTGATATCTTCGTCGAATACGCGGAAAGCCATCAGAGTGATATTATCATGCAACCATGGCTCACCCGCCGCATTGGCGGCACGTCCGCCCTGTATCTGGGCCAGCAACCAACCGGCTACCGGCACATCGGCATTCGCTTTCAGATTCTCCAGCAGCGCCTCGCCCGGCCGGGTTTGGCCGGCCAGCAACTGATCCAGTTGCTTGGCATTGAGCACATAGCGCATCCAGCCACCCTGATCGCTATCCATCGCCAGCTTCCACAGTGACAAACGCGCCCACGTTCGCCTCTGCAGATGTGTCCCCAGTTTATCTCTGGCCAGCAGCTGAAGGATTCCCCCTTCATTGCGCATGCCCACTTTTGCCCGCAACTCGCGCATGCGGGGTACGATTTCCGGCTCAAGGCCGTATGCCCGGACGATTCGGCTGTCATCCGCCAGCAGAGATGAATCCGGCTGATACTGCATAAACACCATCGGTGTCGCCGGTAGCATCATCGACTCGTAGCTGGCAACGCGGCGCACTTCCACAGCACCTTCCAGATAACGCTTGAGAAATGCCTGCAAAGCCCATGTATACAAACCGCCGATCACATGCAGCGTCACATGCGATGTCAGCTCGATATTCTCATCGGAGAGTGCCGCAATTTCTGTTCTGATCAGCTTCAACAACAGGACATTGACCGCCGGCACCCAGGGCGCGGCATCGGCCTGATCCTGCCTCCACCCCTGCTCCCACAACCCCTCGCAGACACGCAGCAGGGCCGTAGCGCCATCCGGATCTGCACACCAGTGATGCAGCAGATCGCGTGACAGGTGCGGACATTGGCTACGCAGATATGCGACCATTTCGCGCGCCTTCTGGTCCATCGGCGGCAGCTTATGCGCCGAAATTTTTTCGCCGCGAACCATATATCGCAGCGTATAGTCCTGCAGCCGATGCAGGGCCGTGGAGATGCTGCGCTGCAGCGCAGGATGCACGAGATAAGGGATATATTCAGCCGCATCCTGACCGATCATACGGATGGGCAGTTGCCTCACTTCAACCCGGCAACGATCAGAAGGCTGCTCCATCCGGTTCAGGATCGGCCGGTACCAGCTCCAGCGAAAAGAAAAATAATCAGGTGATATCATAGGAGAGATAGTTTCCTCGAAATGCGTCATGAAGCAAGTAACTTCCGCATCAGCGGCTCACCGTGAAACTACAGTATGCATTTATTCCGCTTCACCATAGCATGCTGCGCATGCGTAATCTCACTCGTCTCATTCCTGTTGCCCTGCTTTGGCTATGCGCGCCATCTTCGCTGTGGGCTGCCACCATCAGCGTAACGCTGCCCCCTCTGGCCGGGCTGGTGATGATGCTGGATGATCAGGCCGAGGTGCAATGTCTGCTGCCGGCAGGCGCTGACCCGCACCATTTCCAGATGCAGCCGCGTACCGTCGAGCGCCTGCAGCAAAGTGCACTGTTGATCCGCGCATCCCGCGATGATGGCGGCTGGCCTCTGCCACCCCTGCTCGGCAACACCCTCGATCTATGGCCTGATATTGATCATGGATGGGTCAGTCCCGACGCAGTGCGCAAAGCGCTACCAGTCATCGCAAACGCTCTGATCAGGATACAGCCTGAGCGCGAGCAGCATATTCGGGCACACCTCCAACCAGCTCTTCAGCAGGTGGAGCAGATTGACCGCGCCTGGCAGCAGGTATTAAAACAGGCAACAACAGGCGTCATCATGCAGCACCCCTCCTGGCGGCGGTTAATGCAGGAGATGGGCGTACCTGTGCTCAGTACGCTCGAATCAGGTCATCACGGACATGAATTCGGCCCGCATCAACTCGAACAGACTCTGGCAACGCTCAACCAACATCCCGGCGCATGGCTGCTGGCTGATACAGGTCACAGCGCCGCAGCACTGGACTGGCTGGCCGCCCATAGTGATGTGCCTGCGCGCCGCGTCACCCTTGATGCACTGGGTGCATGCGGAGAGCCGTGGAGCAAATTGATGCTGGATAATATTCAGCTCCTTGACGGACAACGATGAGTGCGCCTGTAGTCCGGATCAGTCATCTGCGCTTTGGTCCGGTCGACCACCCCGTACTGGATGATATCGACCTGACTCTGGAAGCCGGTCACTTTCTCGGCATTGTCGGCCCCAATGGGGCGGGCAAGAGCACGCTGCTGAATATTGTTGCCGGGCTGATCAAGCCCGATGCCGGTCATATTGACCTGATGGGCCAGTGCCTGCGCCGATTCAATCGCCCGCATCTGCTCAGGGATGTCGGCTTTTTGCATCAGCTGCATGACCATCAGCCGTCCATGCCGATGCGCGTGCGCGATGTCGTGGCCATGGGGCTGCGTGCCTACCACTGGCCATGGAATCGTACAGCCAAAAGCGAGGCCATCCCGCAGGCGCTGTCGCTGGTTGACATGGCCGAGCATGCCGATGCCGATTTCCGACACCTTTCGGGCGGCCAGCGTCAGCGCGTTCGTCTGGCCCGCGCACTGGTACGAAAGCCCCGCTTGTTACTGCTGGATGAGCCTTCGGCCGCTCTTGATACGGTGCGCCAGGAAAAGCTGTTCAGGCTGCTGCGAAACCTGTGCGATGAGACCGGCATGGCGGTGATTATGGTTGAACACGATATCGCCGCGATCAGTTCGCATGTCGATTCAGTGGCCTGCCTGAACCGCAGAATCCATCACCACGCCATGCGCGGTGAAAACATACCTGAAGAGATATGGCGCGCGATGTACGGCAACCATATCCATATCGTCGCCCACGATGCCGGCTGCATCGGTTGCGGGCCGGGCGAGCATCAGCATGATTGAGATGCTCAGTGAATTCATTGCCAGTCCGGTGATGCGGGACGCGCTGCTGCCGTCGCTGCTGATTGCCGTGGTTACAGCATCGATGTCGGTCATGGTCATGGCCCATCGCCTCTCCTATCTGACCGTCGGCGTCTCCCATGCCTCGCTGGCCGGCCTCGGTATCGCTGTCACCCTGGCGCTGCCACTACTGCCCACGGCAACCCTGTTTGCCGTCCTGATCGCCCTGCTGCTGGCGCTGATGCCCCGGCGCAAGGGGATCTCGGAAGATGCCGGAACCGGCATGCTCTTTGCAGGCAGTATGGCGCTGGGCATCATACTCATCTCATCGGCCAGTAATGCCCAGGTGGATCTGTTCGGCCTGCTGTTCGGCAATATCCTAACCATTTCCGAACAGGACCGAATCTGGCTATACCTGTTGGCAGGCTTGATTCTGGCCGTACTTGCACTGGCATCACGGGCGTGGTGGAGCATTGCATTTGACCCGATGACGGCCGAAACATCCGGCCTGCCCGTGGCCGGTCTGCGACTGCTGCTGTACGGACTGGTCGGACTGACCGTCATTCTGTGCGTGAAGCTCGCAGGCATTGTGCTGACTGCGGGGCTGATGGTATTGCCGGCCGCCTGCGCCTGGCTCTGGGGTCGTTCACTGGGCAGCCTGTGGCTGTTATCTGTCGTCTTTTCCATGACCGGCACAATCATCGGCCTGCTCTGGTCCTATGCCCACGAATGGCCGTCCGGCGCGTCGGTGGTACTGGCGTTGTGCGTACTGTTCACCCTCAGCTGGGGAGCAAGGGAAGCCGTGAGCCGGCTGGGAACAACACGGGACTGAGCAAACAAAAAGGCCAGCGGAGGAAACAGTCAAAGAAGAGCAGGCTTACGGCTTGCCTTCGTTCAGAGTGACGTCGAGTGCGAGCTCGTGCATCTGAACCGATTGTTGCCTGCGCCACTTATATACCGTGGCATAGGCGATGACATGCTGTACGTAGCGTCGCGTTTCATTGTAGGGAATCGTCTCCACCCAGACCTCACTGCTATCGAACGGGGTTCGCTCCAGCCACTGACTGACCCTGCCAGGACCGGCATTATACGCGGCAGCAGCCAGTGCCAGTTTATTGTCAAAACGGGACTTCATATCCGCCAGATAACGTGAGCCGAGACGAATATTGACGGCAGGAGAAAACAGCTGCCTGTGTCCTCCGTGCAGGTTGATCTGACCGGCCACCATTTTGGCTGTCTTCGGCATCAGCTGCATCAGCCCGCGGGCCCCCGCAGGTGAGAGTGCCTGCCTGTTGAACAGTGACTCCTGCCGGATAACGCCCCAGATTGATGCCGGATCAAGCCCGGTCTCCTTTGCAGCCAGCATCACATCGGATTCAAACTGGAGCGGGAAACGTTCGTCCAGTGCATTCATTTTACCGGCCCGGTATGCAGCACGTATCGCCTGATCGGACCAGTTCCATTGAGAAGCCAGTTGTGCCGCCGCTTGCCACGTTTTCCTGCTTACGCCGGAGAGCGCAGCATACCATTCACGATTCGCTTTACCGTACTGCCCCAGAGCCAGCCACTCCCGCGCGCGCTGAATCCCCGGCAGCTTATCCAGGTCTTGCGTCAGGGCAGGCAAGGCATCCATCTCCTCATTGCTGAAGTTATAGGGCAGGTTTATGCGCTCTGCACTGAGAAAACTGTAATAACCCCGATCCTGAGCCAGACCGGCAAAAACAGCTGTTGCCTCCTCCTCGCTCTTGCCGGTACTCTGCAGTGCGTATGCCCGCCAGTACTGCCAGCGGGCCTGCTGCTGCTCGGCACGAGGCATGGCACGGATCACCTCCAGCACTTTCGGCCAGTCCTGTTGTAACATATACAGCCGTGCCTGCCATGCCCGTGTCTCCTCATTCTGCCGGGCTGCAGGCAAATCACCCAACCACTGAGCCGCAATCGGCATGTGCTGTTTTGCAGCCCTGAGTGCAATCTTTTGCGCCATCACATCGTAGAATGAATCCTCAGCATCCAGTCGGAGCTGTTTCCTGAGCTGCTGTAATGAGAGATCAGCCTGCAGCGGGTCTTTGCGCGCCAACCTTGTCAGCCCATCCCTGATCATCGCCTTTGCCAGCTGAACCTGGTGACTGTCAGGGTGCGATAACGATGAGGGCCAACTGGAAAAAGCGGCCTTGGGGTCGGTTTGCAGCTTGTGCCAGTAACTGAGCCACTGTTTCTCCCGTTTACCTGAACTCAGGGATGGAATTTCCCGCCAGGCGCCCCTGTCTGCCAGATGAATGATACGCGACCAGCGCTCTTCACGGTTTGGGTGACCATGTTTGAGCCAGGCTTTGTGCAGGGATCTGGAGGTGTCAGTCAGTCGGTCATTGTTGCGCCAGCGCTGCGAAAACTGCTGCAGGGCGGCCTCTTTTTCGCCTGTGTACCAGTCGCTCATCATGGCAATTTCGGGATATTTTCGCTTCAGGCCGGGATACGCCCTGAGCTGTTCGGCGACCTGTGACCACTGATCGCGTTCGGCCAGATATTTCACCCACGCAATCCGAAGGTCCTTCGATTCAGGAATATCGGCAAACGTTTTGAGCACAGCTGCCACCCTGTCGTCTGTACCCGCCTTCAACATTTTGCGGGCCTGCCAGATGTCCAGATAGGGCGTCAGCGGGTAGGTATCGAGTTTTGCCTTCAGCTTTGAAAATTTATGCGACTGATGTGCCGCTAGTGCCTTATGCGCCTGCTCAAACCAGTCGCGCTGCTGCTCTATGGTGGACGCCTGCACTGCAGGCGCACCAATAAAGCATAACGCAATGACCCACGACAAAAACCGCATTCGAATGAAACCCCTTGCACGTCCCTGGGGACAGCTTAGATGGCTTTCAATGCTTATGCCAGCGCTGTTTTCCTGTTGCCGGTTATTCCGCCTGATGAAAGGCCAGCGACTCAACCACCTTACCGCCTCTGAAGTGCTCATTCACAATACGATCAATACCGGCTTCATCCAGATGGCAATACCAGACACCCTCCGGGTGCACGACCATGATCGGCCCCTCGCAACATACGCCCAGACAACCGGCCCTGTTCACGCGCACGGCGTCGGGATCACCCATGATCAGTCCCGCCTCTGCGACACGTTTTTTCAAATAGTTAAGCAGTGGCAGATTTTCTCCACAACTTTTGCCGCAGCACATAATCGCATGCCGCTTATAGGGTGCCAGTACAGGCTTGTTCATGACTCGTCTCTCCAGGTGGTGCGGGATGCCACTACATCGCCGATAATGACAATCGCCGGCGATAGTGCCTGTAGTTGCCCGGCGGCTGCCTGCTGCAGGGTGCCGATTGTCGTATGCTCGTCCCTGGTTGTGGCTGCGTGAATGATAGCAACTGCCGTTTCTGCATCCAGTCCTGCATCAAGCAGGCAGGATCCAATGCGTTCCAGATTTCGCGCTGCCATATAGAATACCAGCACCGGAAAAGCACTGACCAGCGCCCGCCAGTCCATGCGACTCTCATCGCTGGCCTCATGGCCGGTGAGAAAGGCCAGCGTGGCATTGACCGAACGATCTGTGACCGGAATACCGGCCATGGCCGGAGCTGCAACACCGGCCGTGATACCTGGAATAATACGAAAGCGGATACCGTGTGCGGCCAGTGCCCGCACCTCTTCACCACCGCGACCGAATACAAACGGGTCGCCACCCTTGAGCCGAACCACACGTTTGCCCGCTTGCGCCCGTGCAATCAGCAGATCGCAGATATCACTCTGGCTGGCCGAAGGACGACCGCCGCGCTTGCCCGCCGCAATGATTTCAGCATCGGGCGCAGCCATCGCCATCACTTCATCCGACACCAGCGCATCATGGACAATGACATCACAGTCGGCGATCAGCCTGGCAGCCGCCAGTGTCAACAGGGCAGCAGCGCCGGGACCTGCACCCACGAGAGCCACTTCACCGGCTATAAGAGGCGCATCCAGTTTCATACAGACTCCTTCAGGCAGTTGGCGATGAGTGCTGTAAAACCATCGTAACTGCTCAACACAGGTGCCAGTGTTACATCTGTTGCAAACGACGCATCAATCATCTGCCGCAATCTAGCAAGCGTGTGTCCATCAAACAGCAACATCGGTTGTACGGTTACCGCTCCGATTTCATCACGTTGCCACAGATTCAGGACACTGGTGATCGAAGGCTCGGAGTGCATGGAGCCCGTAGCGACAAGCGAACAGCGCTTGTTCTGCGCATGCAGCGCAGCAGCCACCGCTTCAAAGCCGGCAAAGCGGTAAAGGGCAAAGAGTATATTCACCCGCTTGCTCTCACGGGTCAGGTGGTCATAGGCCATGGCTGAAAAATCTGCAGCATGATCGCTCAACGGCGCCAGCAGCGTACAGTTTGAGGCAGCAGCCATTGCCGGCACATCTTCCATCATATGCTTACCGGCACCCAGAAACAGCGGCAGCACCTGCGCCCCCTCAGGCAGAGACTCATCCGAGAGGAATGCGCTGCAGACCTCCTCTCCCAGTATCGCGGATACATCCGATGCCAACGTGCGCACCTGTGCTGCATGCGCCGCTGCAGGGGAACCATGTGCCAGCAGTACCTTCATCTCGCCACACCCTATTCCGGCACGAGCCAGCTGAACTGTTTGCGCCCCTTGCCATCGGTAAGCTTGTCGCATACCCAGTTCAGCGACTGCTGCATCGCCTGCTCCGCATGCCATGGCGGGTTAACGATCAACATGCCTGAGCCGTGCATCTGCATATCCGGAAAGAGATCGCCGCAATCAAGTTCAATGCGCAGAATCTTGCGTATGCCGGAGTGCTTGAGCTCCCTGAATAGCTCATTGTGGCGTTCAGCCGGCAGCAGCGGATACCAGATCACATAAACACCGCCGGCAAACTTCCGGTGCGCGCCTGCAACAGCTTTGGCAATAGCGCGATACTCCTCCTTCACCTCGTAAGAGGGGTCGAGAAAGACCAGACCACGCTTCTCCTTCGGCGGCAACATCCCCTTGATTGCCTCGAAGGCGTCTCGCTTGAGCAGGCTGAACCTGCGACTGGCCTGAAAAGAGACGCGCAACGTATCGAACTCCTGCGGATGCAAGTCGCACGCTGCAATACGGTCGCCCTCCCGCGCCATCGCATGCAGCATGGCGGTAGAGCCGGGAAAACGGGTATAGGAATCATCCATATTCAGCGATGCAATCAATTTAAACCAGCGCCGGACACCGGGCGGGTTGGTGGGCTCATCCCGTAGCGGCCATAGCTTGCCTACGCCGCTATCGGATTCCCGATTTTTCAGCGCTTCCGGCGAATTCAGGTCATAGATACCCCGGCTGGCGAAGGCATCAAGCATAAATATCGGCGCATCTTTGTTGAACATACCCGCTGCCACGTCGCCGAGGATAATATGTTTCAATACATCGGCGTGATTGCCAGCGTGATAGGAGTGTTGGTAACTGAGCATGCCGCCACCCTGCAGGGATTCGCGCCGAATGCATAGCCCATTCAATATAGATGCATCATACAATGGTTGCGTTATACAACTATATCGCTAGAGTGCGGCGAAAGGAGAAACAGATGAGCGAATTGAATTCGGATTTTCAACTGGAGGAGGCCATCGGCATGCACGTCAACCGTACTGCATTCCTGATGACCGAAGAGATCGCCAAACGCTTTGCCAGCCACGACCTCCCGCTATCGGCTCAGGATTTCGGCATCCTCTTCCGCCTGCAAAAGCAGGGACCCGTAACACAGGTGGAGATCGCCTCAATGATGATGCGCGACAAGACCACCATCACCCGCCGCATTGACGGGCTGGTGAAGAAGGGGCTGGTGGAGCGCAAGCCCTGCCCTGATGACCGGCGCTACTTTCGCGTCGGCTTAACCAAAGCCGGGCAACAGGCGCTGGTGGTGATGATTCCGCTCGTGCGTGCTTTCCAGCAGGAGGTGCTCAGCGATATACCCGATGAAGAGAAAGCCATCACCATCAGAACACTAAAACAGATATCAGACAAACTGATTAAACTGAAATAAAGGAGAAAGAGATGAAAAAAACAACACCACACTGGATTGCAATTATAGTACTGCTGGCCGTTCTCGCGGCAGGTGCAGTGAAAATCATCGTCATCGGCAATACGGAAAAAGCAGCCGATGGCCGCACGGCAGTAATTCTGGAGCCGGCTGAGCGGGAGGCTGTACTGGGAGAGATGAGGCTGCTGCTGGAAACCACGCAGACAATAGTCGCGGCACTGGCCAATGACGATCTGACTGCAGTGGAAGCCGCTGCGCGTCCAATCGGCAGCGCCGCAATTGCCACGGTGGATTTCCGCCTGCGCGCCAAGCTGCCGCTGGAGTTCAAGCAGCTGGGCTTCGGTACCCACTACGCCTTTGACGATATCGCCAACATGGCCAAAGAGGGCAAGCCTGCCAAGGCGATCCAACAGAAGTTGGCGGAAACGATGAACAACTGTATTGCCTGCCATGCCAGCTTTCAGCTGCCGACGGCACCATTCAAGCAAGGAGAGTAATATGACGACAGAACGCGTTATTCGTATCATTGCAGGATTTTTTATCATGCTGTCGGTATTTCTCAGCTCCCAATATAATGCCACCGTGCTGACCGGGCCGACCTGGCTCTGGTTCACGCTGTTTGTCGGGGCGAACCTGTTCCAGTCCGGCTTTACCCGGTGGTGCCTGATGGAGAAGGTCCTTGTCAGGCTGGGTGTGAAGCCGGGCGGCGCATGCGGCAGTTGCGGATGATCTGAATCAGCATATCTGCAAGCCTGAGATACCGACACGCCTGCGAACAGCGACCCGTGGTACAGCCACCGGTTGCATCAGGGCGCGCGCAGTCGGATACTTGCTCAGGCTTGCCGGTTGCTGATCTGTGCCGGTAACCAGGAGGTATCTATGAAGAAAGCCCTGCTTCTGGCAATCATCATGTTATTAACAACTACTGCCCGGGCCGCTGACAATCTCAATGAAGGAAAGCAGTTGCTGCAGGATAACTGCATGGGCTGTCACAATGCCGAGCTCGATCCGCCAATGGGGCCTCCGATGTTTGCGGTGCAGAAGCGCTATAAAATGGCAACTTCCGACCGGAATGACTTTATCAATCAACTGACGGTATTTACGTTGCACCCCTCCGAGGATCGGGCCGTGATGATCAATGCGGTCGAGCTGCTCGGTGTGATGCCCGATATTGGTGCCGATGAAGCCGATGTGCGCAAGATTGCCGCCTATATCCATGATACCACCTTTGCCCCGCCGTGCGCCCACTGGCAGGCGAGCATCAAGGCGGCCAGAGCACGCGGCGACATGCGGCACGCAAAAAAAGATCAGATGATGTATAATAGAATGTGCAAATAGCGGCTGCGACAATGTGTCCTGTGACACGGATGCTGCTAATCGTCTATCATATAGTGCGAAAACTATTCCCTGTAGAGGTGCTGAAGATGAAGCGAGAAATGTATATGGGCATGATGCTGGCAATGACACTCGGTGTGATGGGCGGCTCAACAGCCGCATACGCCAGCGATGATAAACCGAAGGTATACGGGCGTGAGCTGATGAGCGGGCAGGAGCGCAGCGAGCAACGTCAGAAGATGCGCAACATGAATGAAACAGAGCGCGAGCAGTATCGGGCAGAGCAACATGAGCGCATGCGGGAGCGGGCCAAAGAACAGGGAAAACAGATTCCGGCTGAGGTTGGCGAGCGCAAAAAGGGCATGGGACAAGGTGCCGGTCGTGGCAGCGGTATGGGGCAAGGTGCCGGTCGCGGCAGCGGTATGGGGCAAGGTGCCGGTCGTGGTAGCGGCATGGGACAAGGTGCCGGTCGTGGCAGCGGTATGGGGCAAGGCGCCGGCGGCGGTCAGCGAGGCAGATAGGCGGATGGAAGGCCCTGCATTGCAGGGCCTTCTGGTTTAGGGACTATTCAAACTCTCGCGAGACGGGAGAAGCACCGTTTGCTAATAGCGCAGGAAACGTGCCCTGATCCGCTCTGTCTTGCCGCTTAATTCGAAGGTGGCAAGGCCGGTGAGGATCAGCAGTGACCCTGCGATAATTTGCAAGCTCAGTGGTTCATGATTGAGCACATGCCCAAGAGCCAGCGCGCAGAGCGGTGTAATCAGTGTCAGCAGCGCCACCCGCGTTGCATCGACCTTGCTCAATACATAATAGTAGAGTGCAAAGCCGAGCACCGACCCCAACAGAGCCAGATAAGCGATAGCGCCGATCGTGCGGGTGGAGAGCTGGTCCGGCAACATTGCACCGCTGACCAGCCAGGCGGCCAGAAACAGCGGCGCGGCAAACAACAAGCCGCCGCTGGTTTGAACAATGGCAGGCACCTCCGGCCTGATCCGCTTGATCCATACCGCACTGGCGCAATGAATACTCACCGCCACCAGTATGCCAAGCACACCGAGGGCAGCCTGATCATGCAGACTCAAGCTACTGCCGAATATTACCAGCAATCCGGAGAGCCCCGTCAGCATGCCGAACAGGCGCGGGCGGGTCAGCGGCTCCGCATCCAGCCAGAGACGAGCCATCAGGGCAGTGACAATCGGTGAGATGCCGAAAATGACAGAAATCCAGCCGGTAGGGATGTATTGCGCAGACCAGTAAACACCCATCATACTACCGAAAATGCCGAAGCCGGCAGCCATATAGGCAAGCATGGCACGACGATGCCAAACCATTCCGGCCCCCATCAGGGCGGCAATGATCAGCGCCAGCACGGCACCGATCAGCATACGGCTGCTGACACCAAAGACAAAGCCGACCTCCTGACTGCTCCACAGAATAGCCAGCGGGGTGGTACTCCAGATAAGGATAACGCCCAAATATGCCGATGGTACACCCATTTTCATCTCCTGTTGTCTCGTCCGTTAAAACAGCCTTCACGGCAAAATAGCCGTTTGCAGGCACAAAAAAAACGGCCATGGATTCATCAAAACCCATGGCCGTTTAAACTGATTCAGTACTTAACGAATCAACATACTCCGGCGCACAGGGGATCACTCCAGCGGGCCACTAGCCAGCCGAATGGAACTACCTTTTTGTGCGCAAAATACGTGTTCATGACGGCAGAGTGTCACTGCCAGCAGCTCTGCGTCAACCGGCATGAGAAGCGCTGTGGCAGGAGTGCACAGGCGCATCGACACCCGATGGCGTGTATTTGTTACTGCAGGAGAAGATCAGGCGGGTATTGTATGGCGTGTGCAGGGAGGTGAATGGTGCGAATATTCAATAACATAGTAATCGGACTCTTCCTTCTGTTGACCGGCTGTGCGACACCCTCCGAGCAGCAATTTAAACTGGCTCAACAGAGCGTGCAGCAGGGCGATTATGACGCGGCCTTTAATCAGGCAGCGCAGTCGCTACAGGCGAATATCGGTAACTATAAGATGATCGGTCTGTTTCCCGGCATCACCAGGCAGGCTTATGCGCAGCAGTTAAGCCAAATCGATCACTATAAACAGGCGCGTAAGTGGGATCAGGCGGCCCACGGCTATGACCGCATCAGTGTCATGAACCGGACACTCAAGCAGCTGCAGCAGGCGCTGGCACTATTCGGCAACAGGGTGAATACGTCAAAAGCGAACAGGGCGGCGATTAACAGTATGCTGGCCATAGAGCCGCGTGATGTGGACGTGCAGCGCAATGATGCGTACAAAGTCGCTGCAGAGGCGCATTACGCCAACGGCCAGCGCTATGCCAAAGGCGGTGCCTTCCGGCAGGCACAGTCGGAGTTCGCCGGAGCCCTGTCATTCATCAATCCATACAGGGATGCCGGAGCACAGGCTGCAAAGAACGGACACCTAGCCGATCTTGCTGATGCAAAAATGTATTACAGGCAGGCTGTGCAGGCCGTGCAACAGCAGCAGTACCGGGCAGCAGCCAACGCCTTTGCCAGGGCAGACGGGTTTATTCCCGGCTACCGGGATGCCTATGCGCTGGCCGCAAAATATAAGGCTATCGCCGATCAGGCGGATGCGCTCTTACACTACCAAAGCGGCAAGCAGCTGGCGGCAGAGCATCAGTACAGGGCTGCAGCAACCGCATTTACAAAGGCATTGTCATTTGTACCCGGATATCAGGACGCATCTCTGCTGGCCGCCCGTTATACCAGACTTGCCGACAGGGCGGATGCTGATCGCTATTACGAGCAGGGGATACAGCTGATGCGGGCAGATCGCTTCGCCGAGGCTGCCCGCTCATTCGCTCGGGCGGATCAGTTTGTACCCGGCTACCGCGATGCCCGTGACATGGCGGCAAGAGCCGCTTATTTTGTACCACCGGATGATAATCAGCTCATGCATATCGTGCAGCAGAGCGTGCAACTGGGCATACCGATCAGTTGGTTGCATGATGTACATCGCGGCTATACCGAGAATGTGCAGATCCGCAGCATCAGCGTGCTTCGGCAAGGACGATTTAATCATCGACACGAGTTCTGGCCATACCGCTTGCGACTGAGCGGCACATGCAAACTGGGGATCGCCAGGGGTAACGAGCAGGTCGTGGGTTTTGATGCCGTCGTGGATTATCGTGTGTTCAGGAATGATTTCGGCGACTGGCAGGCAAACTTCAGGGAGACCCGCAGCAACCATTGAGTCCACCAGCACCTGCAACGAAGAAGGCCTTCCAGCGGGACATAGCCTTCCAACATACATGTTCACACGTCAGCCGGAGGGCCGTCGCTTCACACGCGCCCGGTGCACTGTTGCAAAACCACCACAGCTGACAGGCAACGCATGTTAAAGTTGTCTGGATCGTTGACTATAATCAGAGGCAAAACAGCGCAACATGTCGTCAATCAGCAAGGAGGTATTATAATCCCATGGCTGTTTCCCCTCCCGATCCCATAGAGTTTTACACCCGCCTGCGGCACGACGGGCCATCAGAGCAGATTATCAGCGACTTTTCCGCAGCCATGCGCATGCTGCTGGCGCAGCTTGAGCGGGATCTGAGACGCGATGGCGAAAGCGAGTTCGGCGGGCGGCGCGAGGCGGTACTGCATGCACTGGCCGACACGGTACCTGCGATGCTCATGCATGTGGACAGGTTCGAGGCCACCGCACTGCATGCCTCGGAGAATGAGGCCGAGCGTGAAGCCGTGCGCAATATTGTCGCCAATGTTGCCGCCGACCATAACTTCAGCGGGCTTGCCGCAGCCCGCCAGAGCGTACCGCAGGCCAACGAGGCAAAGTTTGATCAGGGACTGGGCGGCACACTGATCGGTGAGACGCCGGAAATGGCAAACAAGTTCAACGACCTGAGCACACTTTTCCCGCCCCTTGCGATCATCGCGGCAATAATCCGAAACATCGGTATTTTCGGCCGCACAGCGCTTGAGCTATCCGGCGGCGATGAGGTCGGCGAACAGCTCGAAAACAAACTGGAGTACGTGATCGGTCAGGTTGGTGTAATCAAGGATGGCATTGCCGGGCTCTCGAACGGGCAGGACAAAATTCAGACGGTAACCGAGCGGATCGATCGCGAGGCTGCAACACTGGAACAGAAGCTGCTGATCCTGGGTCGCCTGCTGGGCAGTACACTGGTCGGCGAGCCGTGGAACATTGAGCCGATGACAACAACTCCGAACAAGCTGCCTGCCCGCGATGTCAAACAGGAGCTGCACGATATTGAAGCACTGCTGCGCGCCCTGATTACCATCATCACCGGCTGGACGCCGCCACCACCTGATAACGGCGATCCTCCGCCACCCCCACCGTTGCCGCCGCTGCCACCGACACCCGAAATTCCACCTGTGATCGACAGTCGCCTGAAGAAGATATTTGTCTATGAGGAGGGTGTCTTCACGCCACAGTCGGTAGCCGATGAACAGGTGATCGATGTGAAAACTGCTGCCTTTGATCTGTTCGGCTGGCTGGATTTAAGCGGCATGCGTAGCGGTGATATGGTAGAAACAATCGTCTCCGTCTCTATTGCCGGTCGTCCCCTCGTCACTCTGGAGAAGCGGACATTTTATCAACCGGGACTCTATTCACTGGCGGATTTTGCCCGCGGTGAAAGCCGGATCTCCGGCAATCATATCCGCATCGGCATCCGGCAATCGCGCTCCGTCGACAGCTTTGCATCGCTTATTGAGCTGCCCTACCAGTTTGTTGTCGAAAGCCAGTGAACCGGCTTCAGCCGCCCTCGTTGTCCTGCAGGCGAATGCCGTCATTGGTGATCAGGATGATCTTGCGTTTGTAGAGCGAGCCGACAGCCTTTTTGTACATCGCCTTGCTGAGGTTGAATGCTTGCCTGATCTCATCCGGTGAGCTCTTGTCGGTGATGGCGAGAAATCCGCCGCCGCGCTTGAGCGCCTTGAGGATGATGTCGCAGGCATCATCGGTCTTGTCGCGTGCGCGCAGATGCAGGGCAATGTCGATCTTGCCATCCTCGCGGATATTTTTGACAAAACCTTTCAGCCGCTCGCCGCGTTTGAGCGGGTGTACAATCTCGTAGTTGTGCAGCAGCCCCCAGTGGGTGTTGTTGATAATCACCTTGTAACCCAGATCGGATTTGTTGGCGACAAACAGATCCACCTCTTCACCGGCTTCAAAATCATTTTCACTCTCTTCATAGAGGAAATCATCCAGCCGGGCCGAGGCGACGATGCGGTTGCTGCTCTCATCGAGGTAGACACGCACCACATAGCGCTTCTCCTCCTCCATCTCATGGATCTGTTCGGAGAACGGCACCAGCAGATCTTTCGACAGCCCCCAGTCGAGGAATGCCCCCATACGCGTGATCGATACCACCTTCAGGCAGGCAAACTCTCCCACCGTTGCATAGGGCTTTTCCGTGGTGGCGATGATGCGATCTTCCGAATCGCGGCAGATAAATACCGGCAGCTCTTCGTCAATCTGCCATTTTTTCGGCACATAACGGATCGGCAGCAGGATCTCTCCCTGCTCCCCCCCATCCAGATAGAGGCCGAAATCGACCTCCTTGACCACCTTCAACCTGTTCAGCTTGCCTATTTCAACCATCAGAAAACCTCATCTTGCCAATACTGCATGTGAGACAGGCAGCTTTATACAGGCGATTCAAACAGATCCGCTCTCATCACCCGACTGATCGGAGAGCGCCGCACTCTCGGTCAGGTGCTTGGGCAGCTCCTTTCTGGTCTTACCTGCCAGCTTACCCAGGGTGGCGATCTGGTTGATAACATTGCCGGGACCGGTGCGGATACGGTTGAGTGATGTGTCATAAGCCGAGCGCGCCTGCTCCAGTCTGGCACCGATCTCTTCAAACGACTCGATAAATGAGACCATCTTGTCGTGCAGCTTTCCGGCCCTATCGACCAGCTTGACCACATTCTCGCTCTGCCGCTCATAGCGCCAGAGCTGCTCGATCAGTTTCAGTGTTGCATAGAGTGTGGAGGGCGTAACCACGGCCACCCGCTGCTCAAAAGCCGCCTCGAACACGCCCGGATCGGCCTCAATCGCCATCAGGTAGGCCCCTTCAATCGGCACAAACATCAGCACATAGTCGGGTGTATGGACATTTGGCAGATGGTTATAGTTTTTTGACGAGAGCCCCTGAATATGACTTTTCAGGCTTCTGACATGGGCTGTCAGTGCCAGTTTGCGCTTGTCGTCATCCTCAGCCGATACGGCGCGCTCATAATCGGTCAGCGACACCTTGGAATCGATGATCACCTGCTTGTCACCCGGCATGTAGACGACCACGTCCGGCCGCAAGCGCCTGCCATCCTCACCGGTAAACGACTGCTCGCGGGCGAACTCCTTACCCTCGCGCAGGCCGGAGGTTTCCAGAATACGTTCAAGAATCATCTCGCCCCAGTTACCCTGCGCCTTGCTCTGTCCTTTAAGCGCATGGGTCAGGCCGATGGCATCCTCGGACATCTGGCGATTGAGCTTCTCCAGCTGGTTCAGATGCTCACGCAGCGAGGCGCGATCTTTGGCATCGTTGAGGTGCACTTCATCCACCCGTTTGCGGAACTCGCCCATCTGCTCCCGCATCGGCTTCAGCACCTCATCGATACTGCTGCGGTTCTGCTCGGAGAAGGTTTTGCCCCGCTCCTCAAAAATCTGGTTGGCCAGCAGTTTGAACTCGTGACCCAGCTTCGTCTTCGCCTCTTCCAGCAGCGCCAGCTTCTCGGCGGCGGCCTCGCGATCCTTGGTGATGGCAATATTCAGCTCGGCAATATGCGCCTCTTGCCGGCTGTTGCGTTCAGCAAGCTCGCCTAGCGCCGCCTCTTTCTCCGCCAGCCGGGACTCCAGCGCGGCCCTGAGCGCCTCGCTGTTTTCCAGCCGCTCGCTGATGGAGGCGCTGGCCACCCGATAATCGGTAATCTCCCGACTCTGGCTCTCGATCAGCGCCTGCCTCTCTGCAGCGACCGTCTCCTGCTCGGCGCTGTGCGCCTCAAGCGATGCGATGCGCTCCTGCTGCTTGCGATGGGTGAGCCACCATACAATCAGTACGAGCAGTAGCAGGGAAAAGAGGGCGACGAGAACGGGAGTGATTTCAAACATGTCTGCAAAAGTAACCTGCCGGCAGCAAAGAGACAATCAACCGCTGCCGCTGTACGCCTCTTCAGCAGATGTGGGTCAGATCAGAGCAGGCTATTAACATGCCCTCCGGGATGCCCGCAATCGACTGCCGGCTCAACCGATCGAGCCTGACCCTGTTGGCTCCGTTCTTTGACGGCTTTACTCATACAGACTATGCTCGAATCCGGACGAGGATTATTTATGCGACCAAATAGATACTCATAAAATTGAAACTCTACTCATACGTTGTTGATCATGACCACGGATTGTCGCCAAATCCAGCCGATGATTTTTGTACTCTGGTACACTGCAAATTCAATAAATCTGGGAGGCGCAGAAATATCGTCGAGATGGCAGAAGTAGGAGACTGGGTACTTGGAACGGGGGGAGAAAATTCAGAAAGTGCGGGAAATGGAAAAATCGTTTACCTCATGCGCGTTGATGAAACGCCATCTTTTCTGGATTTCCTTAAAGACGCTCGCTTTTTTGGGCGCGCAGATCACTGTGATCTAGGCGAAGGTAATACCGCAGCTCTTGTCTCAAAACATTTCTACTATTTCGGTCGTAATGCCGTGGATATACCACCACAGTTTCGCAACTCTTCGCTTGAGAAAAAAGGGCCAGGGTACCGTTCCGACATGACACTACAACAAATTGAGAAATTTATCTCATGGATCCAGAAAAACAAAAACACCGGAGTTCATGGAGAGCCATGTTCCCCCATAAATAACTACATGCAGCCTTCTCAAACTTCTTGCCCATCTTCATGTCTCAAACCACCACTGCTTCAATCTACACCAATTTGCAAAACAAAATGTTGATAATATTGGTCCAATCTTATCATCCGAGAATGACAGCCCAGGAACGGCCTGCCCCCCCTGTTGGTTCTGGCCTTTGACGGGTTTACCCATGCAGCCTATGCTCGAATCCAGAAGGGGGATTATTTATGCGCCCAAATAGATACTTATACTCACTAATAAATTCTCGGAGCATTTTGCGCCCTCGAACAAGCGGATAGAGATCACGTCTTCTGCATGAGGAACTCAACCACCCAGTCCAGCGCCGTTATATCGTAATTAGAACCAAAATAAAGGAAATAAAATGATTTCAATCGCAATGTTTAACAACAAAGGCGGAGTAGGCAAGACAACATTGACTTGTAATCTTGCTGCTTATTTTTCAAATGAGTTTAGAAAAAGAGTTTTAGTTGTTGATTGTGACCCCCAGTGCAATGCAACTCAGCTAATCATGGGGGAAGAATTCGCTACTGAATTTTATTGGAATAATCAATTTGCCCCTCCAGTAACTTCTATCAGAGATATCTTACAACCCATTGAGGATGGTGATTCGCAAATATCTTTCGATATTCGGCCAATTATTAGCTCGAAAAACAGATTCAATGTGGACCTTATCCCTGGGCATCCTGGTTTTTCTATCGTTGAGGACCGCCTTGGAGCTGCTTGGCATGAATTGTTAGGCGGTGATATCGGCGGCATAAGGAAAAATAATTGGAATACTGATTTTTGCAAGAAACTAGAAGATAAATATGACATAATATTTTTCGACCTTGGTCCCAGCCTTGGCTCAATAAATAGAAGTGTTCTAGTCGGTTGTAATTATTTTATAACTCCTATGGGCACAGATATATTCAGTATATTAGGCGTTAAAAATATTGCAGACTGGATTACGAGGTGGGCCGAACTTTATGAAAATAGCATATCATTATCTGAACAACGTAATCCTGGCAGACTCGCCAATTACAACATCAATCAAACTCCCAAGATAACGAACGGCTATATTGGATATACAATGCAGCAATATATTACTAAAGCCAAACAAGGAATAAGGCGTCCGACATCTGCATACGAGAAAATAATTACTTCCGTTCCAAATGTAATAAATGAATCATTAGGTTCGTTTTTCGCTAATGGGATAGATATAAATAATGCAAAACTCGGTGATGTACCACATCTTTATAGCCTGATACCGCTTGCCCAATCTGTAGCTTCCCCCATATTAAATTTAAAGAATGCTGACGGTTTAGTTGGAGCACAATTTAAGCAGAGAGAAAATTACAATGAGCTAATATCTTCAATCTCAAATCGTATATTATCAAATCTCGGGGGGGCTATTTAAAATGGAATGGCCTGTTTCGTTAATAGCAGAGCTTGCCGCTAGAAGATGCATTGTATTTTTGGGTGCTGGAGCTTCAACTTCTTGCTTGCCTCAATCCGGAAGCACAAAACCACCAGGGTGGAGTGTTTTTTTAGAAAAGTTAAAGACACAAATACCTGCCGGCACTGATGTCACAGAAATAGACAATTTGATTTCTAAAGAAAAATACCTTGATGCTGCTGAAATTATTTTAAACAAAATATCACCTGCTGATTTCACAAGAATAATTAGAGAGTTATTTGTTGCTCCTAGGTATCAACCTTCTTCAATACATGAATCCATATTAAAAATTGATCCAAAGATTATTGTAACAACAAATTATGACGACATCTACGATAGTTACTGCCGGACTGGGATGGCACGGGATGGGTATAATATTTGTAAATACTATGAAAAACACCTTGTGGCGGATTTGAGATCACCAGTAAGGCTTGTCGTAAAGGCACATGGTTGCGTATCTGATCCAGCTCAGATTGTCCTGTCGCGTTCCCAATATTTTATGGAGCGCCAAAATAATAGTACATTCTATTCTGTTTTAGATGCTTTATTTATAACGCATACTTTGCTTTTTATTGGTTACAGCATGTCAGATCCTGATATACAACTAGTTTTAGAAAACTCTTCAATTGCAGCGCCTAGTGCTCATCCGCATTATGCATTTATACAAGATAATATTTCAGATGACATTGAGAGTGCCTTAGCTAAATCATATAACATCCAATATCTAAAATACCCGGAGGGCGACCATGATTATGCAAATGAGGCAATTATTGATTTAGCCGAGAGTGTAGAACAATTCCGGGTAACTAATCCAATTTGAACGATAACAGTCATATTCACCAGGCAGCATGAGGCGCGATGGCGCTGATGCGGCAAGTTTAGACGCGGGAGACGCGGTGCCTGGTCTATCATTGTTGCATTTTCCGAGCCTCATTCCGGCGACATAACACAGAATCACTTCACAACAGCAGGTCATATTTTACAGCAGCCGGTCATCTAAGGTTTGGTCGGAAGCGACCATTCAGATTGCTCTTAGAAACCGGCGCGACAGAGATCAGGTGATGGTGAAGTCGGGCGAGGGCGTCTGTGCCGGTGCGGGACAAACCTCAACATGATCGACGTGGGCCGTGGCCGGGCCGTGCGCAAGCCAGGCCTGCATTGAGGCCAGCTGCTCAGCGTCGCCGCAGATGCAGGTTTCCACGCTGCCGTCAGGCATATTCCTGACCCAGCCGGTGATGCCGAGCATCCTGGCCTGAGCCTGCGTGTAATATCGGAAGCCGACACCCTGAACGCGGCCACGAATGCGTAGTAACAGGCAGGACATCAGAAATCCGGGGTGAGGATGGTATCTCTCGCCACAGGCAGCGTTGCAGGATAATCGGTAGAGTAGTGCAGGCCGCGCGACTCATGCCTGCTCTGGGCGCTCATGACAATCAGCTCGGCCATCTGCTCCAGATTACGTAGCTCAATCAGATCCTGGCTGACCGGATGTTTCCAATAATAGGCCTCTATCTCTTCGTGGATGATGCGCAGACGTCGTCTGGCCCGGCGCAAGCGCTCATCCGAGCGCACGATACCGACATAGTGTGACATAGTGGCGCGTATCTCATCCCAGTTCTGCTTGATCTGGATGCGCTCATGCTCCGGTTCAATGCCGCTGTCATCCCACAGCGGCGCACTCTCTGGCATCGCACGCGGATGAGTCAGGATATCTGCGGCACAGTAGTCGGCCATCACCAGGCATTCGAGCAGCGAGTTGCTGGCCAGACGATTGGCGCCATGCAGGCCGGTGCAGGCCGTCTCACCAATCGCATAGAGACCGTCAATGGCTGTTTTGCCACTCATATCGGTCTGAATACCGCCGCACAGGTAGTGGGCCGCCGGTACAATCGGGATGGGCTCAGTCGTCATATCCAGCCCCAGCTCCAGCAGGCGACCGTGAATATTGGGAAAGTGGTTGAGAATCGTATCGCTGCCGATCGGTCTGGCATCGAGATACATACTATCCGCACCCTGTTTTTTCATCTCATGATCGATAGCGCGTGCGACAATATCACGCGAAGCCATTTCGCCTCGCTCATCATAATCGAAGGCGAAGCGTCTGCCGTGAGCATCCACCAGGTGCGCTCCCTCACCGCGCAGCGCTTCTGAAAGCAACATGCTGGAACCTTCCCGATGATAGAGACAGGTCGGGTGAAACTGGATGAACTCCAGATTCATGACCGGACATCCGGCACGCCAGGCCATGGCAATACCATCGCCGGTAACAGCATGCGGATTGGAGGTGAACATATAGACCTTGCCTGCCCCGCCCGTGGCCAGAATGGTGCAGCCGGCAGAGACGGTAATCACCTGACCGGCCGGGTCCAGCAGGTAGGCGCCCAGACAACGGTTTTTCCTGCCACGGCCCAGCTTGCGCGTGGTAATAAGGTCGATGGCTGTATGCTCTTCCAGTCGCCGGATATTCGGATGTGGTGCAATACTCTCCAGCAGGGCTTCGCTGATGGCGCGGCCGGTGGCATCACGGGAGTGGGCGATGCGACGGTTACTGTGGCCGCCTTCTCGGGTCAGGTGCAATTCACCATCACAGGTATCGAACTTCGTGCCGATAGAGGCCAGCTCCTGCACGATTCTGTGCCCCTGCATGACAATGCCACGCACCGTATCCTCATGGCAAAGGCCGGCTCCGGCGATCAGCGTATCCTGCACATGCGATTCGATGGAATCTGTTGCAGAGAGTACACTGGCGATACCGCCCTGCGCGTTCCAGGTGCTGGAATCCTGGAAGCGCCCCTTGTTGACCAGCAACACCGAGCCGTGCCCTGCAAGCCGGCTGGCCGCCAGCAAGCCCGACGCTCCGCTGCCGATAATCAGGTAATCTGCTTCCAGACGCAGTTTCTCATTGGCCATAGGGGTGCTATCCTAGCCTTGCAAGATGGGAATGGAGAAGCAAAAGGTGTTTTTTCTACACTGGTGCAGGTCATGGGGCTGTGTAAGATACGCTCCGCCGGCTCCGGTTCACAATCGGAAGACGACGTATAGGAGTCCATTTGGAACAACAGGTAAGTGTCGTGGCTATCGAAGGAGATCAGGTGCTGGTACAGGGGCGGCGGGCGTCTGCCTGCGGCAAATGCGCCGGTCAGAGCTCCTGCTCGACCATGGGCTCCTGGGTGGAACGTGTTGCCGAGTTGCGTGTGCAGAATACATTGCACGCGCGGGTGGGCGATCAGGTACTACTCGATGTGCCGGACTCCCTGTTATTAAAAGTATCATTCCAGTTGTATGCCTTGCCCATGCTGGCCTTTGTATTTGTCGGTGCGCTTATACGCGCTCTGGCAGTACATATGGGCTGGTGGCAACCCGATGCAATAGCTGCACTGGCCGGCATTGCTGCCGTGTTTGGCTGCTATGCCCTGATTCGGGCGCGCGTAGCGGCCGGTCGCAACCCCCTGGATGCACGTATGATCAGGGTGATCCAAAGTGCCGATGTATGCACCAACACCGGTGAGTCCGTTCCATCAAATTGAAAGCTTTTATTCATCTTTTATTCATCTGACACGCTTAAAAAGCGGTCTGATTTTACTGCCAAGGAGTACAGATTGAGTCATATCAAACGATTGTTCCCGCTAGTATTAATTACAGTAATGTGGGCCCTGCCTGCACACGCCATGCCTGACAGCTTCGCCGACCTGGCTGCTGCACAGGCCGATTCGGTAGTAAATATCAGCACAACCAAACGCGTCAAGAGTGTACAGGGGCTGCCTCCGGGATTCGGATTTCCAAAGGGTTCTCCGTTTGATGACTTTTTTCATGACTTTCTCCGGAACATGCCCGAGCGGGAGCAGCATGCGCTGGGTACCGGTTTTATTATCAGTTCCGACGGCTATATCGTAACCAACAACCATGTGGTCGATTCTGCCGATGAAGTGCTCGTTAAAATGCGGGATGGTTCCGAACATAAAGCGAAGGTGATCGGCACAGATAGCAAGCTCGATGTAGCACTGCTGAAGATCAAGGCCAGTCACTTAAAGGCCGTAAAACTGGGTGACTCCGAAGCATTGCGTGTAGGCGACTGGGTGGTTGCCATCGGTAACCCGTTCGGTCTGGAACAGACGGTAACCGCCGGCATCGTTTCGGCCAAGGGTCGCGTGATCGGCTCCGGCCCCTATGATGATTTTATTCAAACCGATGCCGCCATCAATCCCGGCAATTCAGGTGGTCCGCTGTTCAATGTTCGCGGTGAAGTGATCGGTATCAATACCGCAATCTATTCACGCAGCGGCGGCAATAACGGCATTGGTTTTGCCATTCCGGTGAACCTGGCCAAATCAGCCATTGATGAGTTGCGCAGAACCGGCCATATCACTCGCGCCCGTCTTGGTGTTCATATCACCGATGTCGACGAGGAAACGGCCAAGGCACTGGGCCTGAAAAATCGTGAGGGTGCACTGGTACCTCAGGTTGAGGCGGGCTCGGCGGCTGAAAAGGCGGGCATTCGTGCCGGTGATGTGATCATCTCGATCGACGGCATACAGGTCAAAAAAGCGCACGAACTGCCGATCCGCGTTGCCAGACACACACCGGGCGACAAGGTGAAAATCGGCATTATTCGTGACGGTAAGGAAAGAATCATCACCGTAACCGTGGATACCATGCCGGATGACAAGGTGGCCAGCCGCCATACTCCCGGCCAGACGGACAAGGTGCGTCTCGGTATTGTGGTACAGGAGTTGACCCGCGATATCGCCCGTCAACTGCATACACGTGTCCATCATGGTGTTGCCGTTGAACGTGTGCAGCCGGGTATGCCGGCAGCTCGTGCCGGAATTATGCGCGGTGACGTGATTTACCGGATTAACGGAGAAGATGTGAAAAGCATGAAAGCATTTACCTCCACCATCAGTGCATTCAAGCCCGGTTCCGTACTGCGTGTCATGCTTGACCGTGGCGGCGACCAGGTATTCGCTCTGATTCAGCTGCCGAAACAGCGCAACAAGAACTAACAACGTGTCGACGACAACACCACTGCTGCCGCACATTCAGATGATGAGCCGCCGTGACTGCTGCCTTTGCGATGATGCAGGGGCGGTAATCACGGCGGCCGCTGAACAGGGGTGGTGTACATGGGAATCGATCAATGTAGAGCAGGATAAGGGATTGCTGCTGCGTTATGGCATGGATGTGCCGGTATTGGTCTCTGAGGGCGAAGTACTGTTTAAACACAGGGTCACTGCCGAACAGCTGGAATCCGCACTGCTGGAGATCGCAGACAGAGGCCGGGAGGCGGCATGACAATCCGCTGGCTGATTGTTCTGGCTGTACTGGCGGCGCTCGGTGCGATCATCTGGTATGCACTGCCAGAGGCTCCTGTCTCTGTGGATGCCGGCAGTAAGCGTATCGAGTTTACACTGCCCGACCTCAACGGAGTGCCGCAGAGTTTGCCCAAAGGTGAAGTCATACTGCTGAACTTCTGGGCAACCTGGTGTCCTCCATGCCGCCGGGAGATTCCCTCCATGGCTGAGTTACACCAACGTTTTGCCGGCAGCGGGCTGAAGATTGTAGCCGTATCGGTAGACCAGCGGCTGAGCGATCTGAGTAACTTCGTTAAAGAGTATCAGATGCCGTTTCAGGTACTGCATGATGGCGATGGTGCGATCTCGCACAGTTACGGCGTATTCCGCTATCCCGAATCGTTTCTCATTGATCGCCATGGCGTCGTCCGTCAACATCTGATTGGTGCGGTAGACTGGTTGAGCGCTCCGGTTATCAGCACCATTCAGTCCATGCTGGCTGAGCCGCCGGTTGCCGCCGGCAGCGTCCCCGCAACCGCCCCTGCAGGCGGCTGATGACGGAGAAGGCGACGCTTACTGCCCGCATCGAACACCTGCGCAGCCAGCTTCGCGAGCATAACTACCGCTATTATATTCTGGATGCGCCGGTCATCAGCGATGCTGAATACGACCGTCTGCTGCGTGAGCTGGAGTCGCTGGAAGCCGAACTGGGCGAGCCGGTACCGGCAGACTCTCCCACCCGAACCGTCGGTGCGCCGCCATCACAGGTGTTCACGACGCGCACGCATGGCGAAGCCCTGCTGTCACTGGCCAATGCCTTCTCCGCAGGTGAGGTGGAGGCTTTTGTTCGCCGTATCGGCGAGACACTGCCGGCCACCACACTCTCTTTTATTGTCGAGCCGAAAGTCGACGGATTGGCGGTCAATCTGCGTTACGAGCAAGGTTCATTGACCATCGCAGCTACGCGTGGCGACGGCACGACCGGTGAGGATGTAACCGACAATGTACGTACGATCGGCGATATCCCGTGGCAATTGAAACAGGTCGACGGTATCGAGCTGCCGACAGTACTGGAGGTGCGCGGCGAGATCTATATGTCCCGCGAGGCTTTTGCTGCACTCAATGCCCGTCAGGATGCCGAAGGGGCACAACCGTTTGCCAATCCCCGTAATGCTGCTGCCGGCTCCCTGCGCCAGCTTGATGCCCGTGTAACCGCCAGTCGCCGTCTGGGATTCTTTGCCTATGGCGCAGGCCTGGGCGGCAGGGCGATTGCTTCGAGTCAGTCACAACTGCTCGAACGCCTGGCCGGATTCGGTTTTGCCGTGCAGAAAACCGCATGTGCAGACGATCTGGAAGGACTGCTGGCGACCTATCAGCAGCTGCAGCAACAACGACCGGATATGCCCTACGAAATTGATGGTGTCGTTTATAAGCTGGATGAGTTTGCCTTACAGGATCGCATGGGGGCTGTTGCCCGCTCTCCACGCTGGGCCATTGCCCACAAGTTTCCCGCCGAGGAAGTTACAACCACGGTAAAGGATATCATCTGGCAGGTGGGACGCACCGGAGTGATCACCCCGGTGGCCGATATGGAGCCGGTAGCCGTTGGCGGCGTAGTGGTCTCGCGCGCCACCTTGCACAATATCGATGAATTGAAACGCAAACAGGTCTATGCCGGCGCCCGCGTGATCGTACGCCGGGCCGGCGATGTGATCCCGGAAGTGGTCAGGGCAGTGGATGTGGATGCTCAGGCGATGATGCCCAAGGCCCCTGCTCAATGTCCCGTGTGTGGTGCATCCCTGTTCCGACTGGAGGGCGAGGTGGCCATTCGCTGCAGCGGCGGCCTCTCCTGCTCGGCACAACTGACAGAGCGGCTGCGCCATTTTGTTTCGCGCGGCGCCATGGATATCGAAGGTATGGGCGACAAACTGATTGCCCGGCTGGTCGATGAAGGCTGTTTGAACGATATCGCCGACCTGTACGAATTTGATTATGCCTCACTGCATGAGTGGCAGGGTATGGGTGAGAAAAAGATCACCAACCTGCAGCTCTCCATAGAGCGGAGCAAACAGCGGCCTCTGGCCCGCTTCCTGCATGCGCTGGGTATACGCCATGTCGGTTCGGCAACGGCCGCAGCACTGGCCACCCACTTCGCGGATCTGGAGCTGTTGATGCAGGCCGATGAGGAAGCGCTGCTGGCTGTACCTGATGTCGGACCGGAGGTCGCCGGCAGTATCCTGAGCTTTTTCCGGGAGCAGCATAACCGTGATGTCATCGACCGCCTGCTGGCAGCAGGCGTCACGCCGGAGGCTCCCCAACAGCAGCAGCATGATCACCCGCTGGCCGGCAAAACCGTGGTGCTGACCGGCAGCTTTGTCGCCATCAAACGGCGTACGGCACAGGAGCAGTTGCGCGCACTCGGTGTGCGTCCGAGCGGTTCGGTATCGAAGCAGACCGATCTCGTCATTGCCGGGGAGAAGGCCGGTTCCAAGCTGACAAAAGCCCGCGAGCTGGGTATCGAAGTAGCGGATGAAGCACAACTACTGAGCTGGCTTAACTGGCACTGATTAGCCGCACACATTCGGCCCCGGGGCTTGAAACATCGCTGCACTAACCTTACAAAAGATTGCAATAGTGTCGGTATCAACCGATGCCGAGAATCGATTATATGGAGGCAGACAAACGATGGCAGCAGCACTGGAACTTTCCAGCCTTTCCCTGTTCTCGCGCGAGATGCGCAAAACACCCCGGCTCGATCGGGCGGAAGAGACGCGGCTGGCCAGACTGTGGCACGACCAGGGTGACCGCGAGGCGGCACGCCAGCTGGTGGTTGCCAATCTGGGCGGCGTTGCTGCCATTGCCCGCGAATACAGGCATTTCGGCCTGCCGGAGATGGATCTGATTCAGGAGGGTACGCTGGGTCTGATGCATGCAGTCAAACGATTTGATCCGGAGCGCGGATTCCGCCTGATGACCTATGCCTCATGGTGGGTGCGTGCCGCCATTCATGATTTTATCCTGCACTCCTGGAGCATCGTTAAGCTGGGCACCAACAAATTGCAGCGCCGCGTGTTTGCCGGCCTGCAGAAGGCAAAAAATGCCATTGCCGCTTTCGACGGTAGCAGGGCCGATGATGTCGCTGCCGACTTCGGCATCACTGCCGGCGAATATCAGGAGGCAGCCGGTGCCTTTTTGCAACGCGATCTCTCACTTGATTGCGCCTGTGATGAGGGTGGCGATGCCATGGTGCATAATCTGGAGTCGATGGATGCCTCACCTGAGCAGATTGTCACCGACAATAACTGGAGCGAGCACCGGCAGGCGGGCCTGTATCATGCGTTGAGCACCCTGCCCGAACGTGACCGCCTGATCCTGCAGCGCCGTCACCTGAGTGATGAGCCGGCCACACTGAAAGATCTGTCGGAAGAGTTCGGCGTCTCCATGGAGCGCATACGTCAACTCGAAGCGCGTGCCATGAAACAGCTCAGGGAGTCGCTTGTTAATCAATAAGCTCTGGGTCAGCGATCGGGATAAATTATAACCTTCGCAATAGTGCCGGATCGTATCTGATTCAATAAAGCGACAGCAGATCTTTTCCTGCTATAATCACACACCATGAACACGAAATCCCAACGCGTCACAGCGGCTGTTATGGTCACCGATCATGCCCATCGGATTATTCGGGTGAACCCTGCTTTCACCACGTTAACCGGCTACTCCGCAGAGCGCATCACTGGCTCTCTTGCCTCCGAGCTCTACCTCCTGCCGGAGGGCATGGAGCGAGAGGTGCTGAAAAAAGAGGCTGTCTGGTCGGGCAATGTCAGCATTAAAAAAGAGAATGGCGAAATCCTGCAAGGGCTACAGACGACTGTTTCGACAACGGTTGAGGATGGAGGGCTTGCCCGCTATATCCACATCATCAAACCGGCCGATGCAGCAACTCAGGAGGGCAGCTACGACCAGAATACGAACCTGCCTGATCGCAATATGTTCCAGCACATTCTGGCGCAGGAACAGGAGAATGCGAAACGCAAACATTTCCAGTTGGGCGTACTCTATATCGATATTGACCACTTCAAGGTAATCAATGACTCGTTCGGCTATCTCAAGGGCAACCTGCTGTTAGGTCAGGTTGCGGAGCGGTTCAAGGCACTACTGCGCGGTAACGATCTTATCGCCAGCCTCGGCGGCAACCGGTTTGTCGTACTGCTGACCGGCCTTGCTCACCCGGAAGATGCCACGATTGTCACACTCAAGCTGATGCAGGCTCTGGAGAGCGGCTTTTGCATCGATAACCATGAGGTGGTCATGACGATCAGTACCGGCATCGCCATCTTTCCCGGTGATGGTGATGACAGTGAAGCACTGCTGCAAAGTGCGGAGCAGTCAATGTACAGCGTCAAGGCCGATGGCGGCAACAACTACCAGTTTTTCAAGGCCTCAACGCAGAGTTCGGCCATCAACCGCTTGAACATGGAAAGCGAGATGAGAAAGGCCATTGAGCGGGGAGAGTTCGTACTCCACTACCAGCCGCAGATTAACGCCACCAGCGGACATGTGGTTGGTATGGAGGCATTGATCCGCTGGCAGCATCCGGAGCGGGGCATGATTCCTCCATACCACTTTATTTCGGTTGCTGAGGAGACCGGCATGATCGTGCCTATTGGCGAATGGGTTATGTATGAAGCCTGCCGCCAGAACAAGGCATGGCATGATGCGGGTCTTGCTGAGCTCAAGGTGGCGGTGAATCTGTCGGCACGACAGTTCTCGGACAGAAAACTGCTCGATAAGGTACGGCATGCGTTGAAGCAGAGCGGTTTGAATCCCGCATTTCTGGAGCTGGAGATCACTGAGTCTGTGATCATGAAAGATATAGAAGCCACCATCGCATTGCTGGAAGAAATTGCATCGATGGGGCTGTCGCTAGCTATCGACGACTTCGGCACCGGCTACTCATCACTGAACTACCTGAAACGATTCCCTATCGACAAACTGAAGATCGACAAATCTTTTATTGATGATGTCATCAGTAGTGAAGACGACGGCAAAATTGTCGAGGCGATTATTGGCCTGTCGCACAATCTGAAGCTGAATGTGATCTGCGAAGGGGTTGAGGACGCCGAGCAGTTCGCCTGGCTGCAGGAGCGCCAGTGCAACGAGATTCAGGGTTACTATTTCAGCAAGCCATTGCCAGCCGATGAATTCGAGGCGTTCGTGCGCAGCAGAAACGCCATTTTCTAGCAAGCTTCCCGTCACACAACGGGCGGCGGAGCCGCCCGCAACCGCTATCCCTTCATCTCAATAGCTGTGGAACACGCTGGCGCTGCCATCCTTGTCGAAGGCCAGCACGTCATAACCCTGCGGTTTCTGACCAACCGGCTGCATGCCCGGCGACTTCATCGGCATGCCCGGTGCACTCAGCCCGGCAACATCAGGCCGCTCCCTGAGCAGGCGGGTTACATCCTCGGCCGGCACATGGCCTTCAATGATATAACCGTCGACAATAGCGGTATGGCAGGAGGCCATCTTCTCCGGAACTCCGTATTGCACTTTGATGATGTTCATATCATCACGTTTGTTTTCGATGACGTTGAAACCGGCCCGACGCAGGTGTTCGGCCCAACCTGTGCAGCATTCGCAGCTTGGGGACTTGTACATCACAATTTCAGGCGCTGCATCTGAGCTGGTGGTTTCGATTTTAGCTGTATCCGGCGCCATTTGTGCCGTACGGCTACCGGCTGTTGTCGTGCTGTTATCACAAGCAACGAGCAGCACTCCGACCAGCAATATCACCGCTGTGGCGCTACAGTTCCCGCCTCTGTTTTTCATCATCTCTTCTCCTGTTTTCTGTGGATTTATCATCTCTTGTTAAAACGCTATCGTCCGCCTGCCGGAAGAGCCGGCATTTACTCTGCTGCCACCCTGTTGGCCTGTTTTTCCCTGTACTGCAGCAGCAGACCGTAAATCACCGGCAACACAATCAAACTGAGCAGTGTCGTCGTCACCATGCCGCCAATCATCGGTGCTGCAATACGCTGCATCACATCGGACCCTGTGCCGCTGCCCAACATGATCGGGATCAGCCCTGCGATGACCGCAGTAGCGGTCATCGCAATCGGCCGCACACGCCTGGCGACACCGCTCTGTACTGCGGCACGCATGGCGTCGGGTGAAAGCATACCGCCAGCCGCCTCACGTCGACGTGCCACCTCCTGATCAATAAAGGTCAGTACCAGCACGCCTATCTCGGCTGCTACGCCGGCCAGCGCAATAAATCCGACAGCTACCGCCACACTCAGGTTGTAACCCAGCCACCAGACCAGCCAGAAGCCGCCAATCAGGGCAAACGGCACAGATAACAGGACCACTACCGGCGCCATCAGGTTGCCAAAGTTGAAATAGAGCAGCAGGAAAATCAGCAAAAGAGTCGCGGGAATCACGATACGCATTTTGGCTGCTGCCCGCTGCATGTACTCAAACTGACCGGACCACTCCAGGGTATAACCGGCCGGTATCTTCACCTGATCAGCAATCACCTGTTTCGCACGAGCCACATAACCGCCGATATCGCTGGAGTTGATATCCACATAGATCCAGGCATTGGGACGCGCGTTTTCGCTCTTGATCACCGGCGGCCCGCGCTGCGTGCTGATCTCGGCAACCGCAATCAGCGGAACCTGTGCACCGGTCGGCGTCGGAATAAGCACCCGTTTCAGTGCTTCCGGGTCACTGCGGTAGTCCCTGGGATATCTCAGGTTGACCGGATAACGCTCCAGCCCCTCAACGGTCTGGGTGACATTCATGCCACCAATGGCCGACTGGATCACATCCTCAATATCACCCACTGTCAGACCGTAGCGTGCCGCCTTGTCCCGCTCAATGTTGATATCCAGATAATAGCCGCCAGCTGCGCGATCACTGAACGCGGAGGTCGTTTCCGGCACTGCTTTAACCGCCCGCTCAATCGACTCACCCACCTGCTGCAATACATTCAGGTCAGGACCGGACACCTTGATACCGATCGGCGTCTTGATACCGGTGGAAAGCATATCGATTCGCGTCTTGATCGGATAGGTCCAGGCATTGGCCAGCCCCGGAAACCGGATGGCCGCATCCATCTCTTTCATCAGTTGCTGCGTGGTTTTTTGCGGATTCGGCCAGTCACCCTTCGGCTTGAGTCGGATAATCGTTTCCACCATGGCCAGTGGCGCGGCATCGGTCGCCGTATCGGCGCGCCCGGCCTTGCCGAACACCGATTGCACCTCCGGGAAAGTCTTGAGTATTTTATCGGTTTGCTGCACCAGCTCTCTGGCCTTGGTAATCGAGATGCCCGGAAAGGTCGTCGGCATATAGAGGATATCCCCTTCATCCAACGGCGGCATAAACTCCGAGCCGATTCGGGAGAGAGGAACCGCCATCGAAAACAGCAGGACAACAGCAATCAGCACCGTCAGCCAGCGATGTTTCAGCGCAGCAGCCAGCACAGGCCCGTGCGCCCACTGCAGGGCACGGTTAACCGGGTTTTTCGCTTCCGGCAGCACGCGGCCTCTGATAAACCAGCCCATCAGCAGCGGCACCAGTGTAATGGCCAGCAGCGCCGATCCCAGCATCGCATAGGTTGCTGTGAAGGCCAGCGGTTTGAACATCCGCCCCTCCTGCGCTTCCAGCGTGAAGATCGCCATATAGGAGACGGTGATGATCAACAGTGAGAAGAACAGCGCCGGCCCCACCTCTCTGGAGGCACGCCCCACTGCCGCCCAACGTTCAGGTATAGTAAGGGAGGAGGCTTTGCTTCGTTCGGAGCGTTCCAGATGCTTATGCGCATTCTCGATCAGCACAATCGCGCCATCCACCATCGCACCCAGCGTAATCGCTATACCGCCGAGACTCATGATATTGGCTGCCAGCCCCTGCCACTGCATCAATATAAAGGCCATCAACACACCCAGTGGCAGCGTAATAATAGCCACAAGCGCCGAGCGCGCATGCATCAGAAACAGCATGCAGACCAGCGAAATAACAAGGAACTCCTCAACGAGCTTGTCTTTGAGATTTGCCACAGCTCGCTCAATCAGATCCCCGCGATCGTAGGTTGGTACGATCTCGACACCTGCCGGCAGGCCGGCTTTCAATTCCTGCAGTTTTTTGCGTACCGCTTTAATGGTGGTCAGGGCGTTTTCCCCGTAACGCATAATGATCACGCCGCCTGCGACCTCACCTTCGCCGTTGAGTTCAGCCAGCCCCCGACGTAATTCAGGCCCCAGATGTACATGCGCCACGTCGCGCAGCAAAATCGGAGTTCCATGCGCATCCACGCCGACAGGTATGCTCTCCAAATCTGCAATACCCTTGAGGTATCCCTTGCCCCGCACCATATATTCGGTTTCGCCCATTTCGATCAGACTACCGCCGACATCATTGTTACTGCGCTTGATCGCGTGCTTTACCTTCTCCAGCGAGATACCGTACTCGGCCAGAGCATTGGGATCGACCTCAACCTGATACTGCTTCACAAAACCGCCGATGGAGGCGACTTCGGATACACCGTGCACCGTTTGCAGCGCATAACGCATATACCAGTCCTGAATGGAGCGCAGCTCTGCCAGATCATGTTTGCCTGACCTGTCGACCAGCGCATATTCGTAGATCCAGCCTACGCCTGTGGCATCCGGCCCCAGCGTTGGCGTCACACCTGCCGGCAGACGCCCGGCAACATAGTTCAGATATTCCAGCACGCGCGAACGTGCCCAGTACATATCCGTACCATCCTCAAAGATGACATAGACAACGGAGAATCCGAAAAAAGAGTAACCGCGTACTACCTTGGAGTGCGGCACGGCCAACATGGCCGTGGTCAGCGGATAAGTAACCTGATCCTCAACCACCTGCGGTGCCTGACCGGCATATTTGGTGAAGACAATCACCTGCACATCTGACAGATCGGGAATGGCATCAAGTGCGATATTTTTCACGGCAAATGCACCGGCAGCGATAATCAGGCCGGTAAATATCAGCACGATCAGCTTGTTGCGCAGACTCGCATCAATAATTTTTGCGATCATGACTGACTCCGCAGGCTGGCGGGAAAGCGCGAGGCGCATGGATGACTCTTCACGCCTTACTCCCGATCCATCTTCATGTTCATACCCGGCATCCCTTGCCCGGCTTTCTCCACCTGTGTCCGGTTGGTTGCACTACCGGGAGATATCATCTTGGCGGCAGCTTCGCGAATGGAGGATTCGGAGTCGATCAGGAACTGGCCGCTGGATACCACCATCTCTCCGGCCTTCACGCCTTCGAGTACCTCAATCTGACCATCGGCACTGATGCCTGTTTTGACCGTGCGCGGCTCGAAATGACCAGGTTTACTCCGGACAAACAGATGCGCACTCTTGCCGGTAATCAGCACGGCCTCTTTCGGCACATAGATACCCGGTCTGGTGGTCGTCGAGGCAATCGTCACATCGCCGAACATGTCCGGTTTGAGCAAACCGGAGCTGTTATCAAACTCGATACGCACCTTGTTCGTCCGTGTTTTGGGGTCAAGATAGGGGTATATATAGGTAATCTTTCCGGTAAACATGTGCCCCGGCAGTGATGCAACTCTGAGGCTGGCATGATCGCCTGTCTTGACCCAGCCGATTTCATACTCATACAGATCGGCCAGCACCCAGACCCGTGACAGATCGGCAATCTGGTAGAGCTCGGAATCGGGTGTGACATGTGCACCTTCGCGTACACCGATCCTGGTCACTACACCTGCTGCAGGTGCATGAATGTGCATGTTTTTCAGCACCTTGTGCGTGCGCTGCAGAGCCCGAATCTGGTGCTCCGGCACATCGAAAAAGCGCAGCCGATCCAGCGATGAGTCGAGCAGGCGTCTTGCGCCTTCACGGATGTCCTTATACTGGCTGGTTTTCAGTTGCTCCCAGTTGCCCAGAGCCAGCAGATACTCCTCCTGTGTTGCCACCAGTTCCGGTGCGTAAAAGGAGAGTAACATTGTGTTCTGCTTGACGCTTTCGCCGGTTTTATCAACAAACAGCTTGTCCACCCAGCCAGCCACTTTCGGATGCAGGGTCATCAGGCGCGTCTCATCAAAGGTCACCCGACCAACCGTTGTAATCTCACGCGATAAATTTCGCTGCACCGCCTGCGTTATCCGCACGCCGATATTCTGGGTGACAGTCGGATCAATGGTTACCGTGCCGGCCGGGCCGTTATCACCAGCCTTATCTGCGCATACCGGAATATAATCCATGCCCATGCCATCTTTAGCCGGAACGGGACTCGTGACAGAGGGATTCATCGGGTTTCGCCACATCACTGCTTGCGCCCCTCCGGCGCAGGGACCACTCTCTGCCGTCTTTGCAGCAGCGGCATGCTGCCCGGCACCGTGTTGTGCAACGGATATATAGTATCCGGCTGCTACTCCCGCGATCAATATAACGATCATCCAGCCAATATTGTTAACCTTCATATGCTGCTCCAATAGATCCTTGCCTGTTTTGCGTCACGTTGGATGTAGTCATTGCAAATGCTCCTTCCCGGCCGCCGCAGCCAGCCTTGCTTCAGCCTGATGGGCCAAAGAGACCTGCTGCCAATACTGGATATCGGTATTAAATTCACTGAGCTGGGCCCGGACGAGATTGAGAAAATCGACTTTGTTAACCTGATAGCCGGCCAGCATCGACGCTGTGGTCTGGCGTGCTTGCGGCAGAATTCCCTGCTCAAACAGGCTCAGCCTGCTTCTGGCAATACGCAGATCCGCTGCGGCACTATCGATCTGCGCATCGACCTGATTGACTGCATCCAGCCATGAGAATTCCGCACGCGCTTTTTCCGCCATGCGCTGGTCTACAGCCCTGTCCTGCTTGCTGTCTGTATATAACGGCAGCGTCATGCTCAGCATCAGAGATGCCAGATCCGCCCGGGTTTGACGAGTTGCCGGATTAGTGCCGGAGCGAATGCCATAGACTGCGCCCATCTTGAAATCCGGGTAATAATCTTTTTGAGCCAGCGCAACCATGCTGTCGGCGGCCAGGGTTTTATCATGCATCGCCAGCAGCATCGGCCGGTGCTCTCTGGCCCAACGCTTCAGAGCAGTGGTGTCGGTCTCGGCAAACGTGCCGCGCGCCGTATCGGCTAACACGATATCATCTGATGCGGCACGTCCCATCAGGGCATTGAGCTCTGCCCGCTCACTATTTTGTGCTGCCCCAAGCTTCAGCTCCTGCTCAAGCAGCTTGGATAACTCCAGTTGTGCCAGCAGCACGTCCTGCTGCAGCCCTTTGCCTGTTTTGTATTTGGTTTCTGCAATGCGAACCAGGTTACGCAGCAGAGACTGATTCTGGCGCGTGATTGAGAGTGCCTTGTTAAGATAGGCCAGATTCCACCAGTGGATACGGGTATTGCGCAACAGTACCAGTCTGAATTCCTGTTGATTGTTGAGGGCTGGGGCAGCCATATGCTCGGCTGCCGCAGCCTTTTAGCTCCAGCTTCCGGGAAAGGGAATGGCCTGCGTTACACCCAACTGTAACTGGGTCATAGCTTCCTGTGTGGTCGAAAACGTATCCACCGGCAGGTTCATCACATTCAATGACAGCGTGGGATCAGGCAGGCTGCCCGCCTGTGATGGTATTGCTGCCATGGCCTCTGCATTTTTGGTAACAGCAGCCATAGCCGGATTGTGCTGCAGCGCCAGTGCTTCAGCCCGGGTCAACGTTAATTCATCCGCCCATAGCCAGTTTGGTGTTGCCACGCTGATAAGCGCAGCCAATGCCAGCAGATGCCGGACTTTATTCGGGACATGCATACAGGCACGCCTCCTGCCTGTCCGCATCATGTATAGATCGCGGACAAATGATTCGCGTTCGTCGCAAACGACGAACGCACCCCCGACTCACAAGAGTGGTGGTATCAGCAGAAGGGCTGTTTTAAATACGGATGCGTTGGCTGGTGGTATATAGAAGGGTGGATGAGCGTGGCGGCCCGGTGGGTATTCGGGAAGATAACTGCTCCGTGACATGGCCCCATACCCTGGCTTCCGGTGCACTGATGCTGCCGGGCAACAAGACAGCGACGTGTACCAGAGAAGAAAAGGATCCGTTCGACATCTCATCCGGATGATCACAGTGAAAGCAGCCATGCCCTGAGGCCTGATGCCCGGATGGGGTATTCGCACAATGACTAGCGGCATAGCTCACGTGTGCATCATGCTTCATGGCGGAGGCCGGCATGGCGTGCGCCTGAGCGCTGAGCATGCAGACGCTGGTGACGATTATTTGCATCGCAAACAACCCCGCCATCAGGCGGGAGAGGCCACGGAAATGCAGTTTATGCCTTAACATACAACGAACGTTACGGTGAAAAATTTGAAAGTACAATGAAACCGACAAGGTCTCATCCGACAGATCGGGAGCGATGGAGCAGTTCGCTTAGGCAGCTGCTAGAAAATGAAGTGGGTGATTAACCCGGTGATAAGGCCTGTAATGAGAGAGACAACAGCCAGTCCCGCCAACCACTCCAGCCCCCAGGCAAAGATCACCCAGGAAGTAATCATACCTGATATAAACACAGTCTTGTTAATCAGCGAACCGTCATACCAGGGAATATTCAGATCAGGGAAAAGAAGTGCGGTGCCATGGAACCAAATACGGTAGTCAAAAAAATTGCCGCAAACAGGTAGGCACCCATGCGTTCAATCCACTCCTTGTTACGCTCACGATCGGCATACAGGAATACAACTACTGCAAATACAATGAAAAAGCTCATCCACGCTATCGAAACATATTCAGACCCTTGCAAGTGAACCTCCTTCGTCGTGAAAACCTGAAGCTTCAATGTTTTGGGCCGGCATAGCAATGTGAAACATTTGGAAAGCGCTTGAAAATCAGGGCCGGGCTTGGGCGGGAGCGCTGAGTTTTAAGTCAGCGCTCCCTTAATTATGCAAGCCTCAGCAAGGCATGTTTAACTGAGATGTCCGTATGAGTGCAGGCCGGAGAGATACATATTCACGCCAAGGAAGCAGAATACAGTGACCAGGAATCCTGCAACAGCCCACCATGCCAGTGCCTTACCATGCCAGCCATGTGATACGCGTGCATGCAGATAGGAGCCATAAATCAGCCAGACAATCAGTGCCCAGGTCTCTTTTGGATCCCAGGACCAGTAACCGCCCCATGCTTCAGCTGCCCATGCCGCACCGAGAATCGTGGCCAGTGTAAAGGCCGGAAAGCCGATCGCCACGGCTTTATAAGCCAGCTGATCCAGTTGATCCAGCGACGGGAAAATAGCCAGCATTTTCGATGTTCCGCCCTTGGATTCCAGGCGGTAACGAAACAGATAGGCCATACCGGCTCCGCATGCCACGGCAAATGAGCCGTAACCCACAAAGTTCATCGGGACGTGAATCTTCATCCAGTAGGACTGCAGGGCCGGCACCAACGGTTTAATATCGGCCTGTCCGACAGAATCCAGCCATACGCCGAAAAATACACCTGCGGAAACCAGAGTCATGACAAAGGCACCCATCGCCTTGGCCTGATAACGTTTCTCCAGTGCCAGATAGATCGCTGCAGTAATACAGAAGAGCAGAATAAACACTTCATACAGGTTGGATACCGGTGCATGGCCGATGTCCAGATCAAACAGATAGGACTCATGCCAGCGCAACAGCAGTGCAGAACCGCCGAGATATACGCCCGCATAGGCCGACCAGGTTGCAACCCGACCGATAAACGAATCCGGAGCAAACAGATAGGCAATATAGGATACGGCCGAGAATATGAAGACCACATTCATGGCCATAATCACGCGACCGGCAAACAGGTTGCTCTGATTATCATAAGAAATCTGCGATTGTGCCGGTTCAAACAGGGCCCAGATAGCGGCGAGCACGACCATCAGCACAAAGCCATCCAGCCATGGTACGAAATTGCGCGCCGACTTGGCATCCAGCAGGGATGGCTTGAGTGTGGATGCCACTACCGCAAGTCCACAACCGGCCAGTGCACCGGTACCGCCCCACATCAGTCCCTTCATACTCAAAATCTGATACAGAAAGGCATTCTCTTCATAAGCCCCCGCACCAAACTTTGCCATAGCGGCAATGCCGACCATAGCGCCAAGATAGGCAGCGAAGCGCAGGAATGCCCCGCGCCCCCGGTTCAGTGCGACAAAGAAGCCGGATTCAGCAGTGGTTGCCGTCATAATTGTTCCTCCATAGTAATTCAGCTTGATAAGCCGGCGAAATCATCGCCCAACTTTGTGAACAAATCATGAAAATCCTTATTGAAAACAAGGTGATTGCGATTAACCATGCCAGCCAGAGTGACTGTCATGCCGCCGTCCTTGGGTTGAACAATCAACCATAATTTACGGTGTGGCATGTAAAACATAATGCATAAACCGAAGACCAGCAGCGCACTGCCAATCCACACCACGTTCATACCCGGATCCCGCGCCAGCTGCAGCCCTGTGTAGTAATGCTGCGTAAAGTCACTCAGTACGGGCAGGATCGGCCAGGGCAGTTGCGGCAGCATATTCACAGCCTGCAACGTACGCATAGCCATTTCCTGAAACCCTTTTGGTCGCTCTCCCTCACCGAATACGTCATTCATGGCAGCTCTGAATGCTTCCAGATTCGCCTGTTTTGACTGCTTGCCTGACAGGGCGGACAGATGCTTCATGAAAGCATGGAACAGCTTCCACTCCACCGGATGGGTCAGATCCAGACCGAGAGCAACCGGCTTGTAATCGGCATCATCTCCGGTCAGTGAAATCATCATAAATGAGCCATGATTGACACCGTTCAGATCGACAAAAGGATTCATAAACGACTTGATCTTGACCGGCTTCAGCCCCGGACCGCGCATTTCGTATTCAACTGCAGGGCCCAGATCCTGAAACTTCTTGGCCTGACCGGGGTCGGCCAGATTTTCGACATTATACGGCTTGAAGTCGGTAATTTTCAGAACTATACCGGTATCTTTATCAGTCCAGCTCTTGTAAACCTGAGTAGATGCCGTGGTGATAGCCTCCGAGCCGTCCATGTGAAACAGCTTGAGAACGATATCCGAACCGCCATCGCCAAAGCTTGCCTGATAAATACGCACGCCTTTATAATAGAGAGGCTCATTCACGATAATATCAGAGGTCAGCACTTCCTTGCCGCCATCAATAATTGTTAAATTACTACGGAACTCCTTGGGAGCACCTGTCGGGTAGAAATCAATAAAGAAGCTGTTGCAGCGAACCATAAACGGCATGGTCTTGTGACCCGTCTGGGTACCCTGCAAAAAGGAGATTTCATTATCCGCCGAACCTTCCGGCACCGCCATATTGCCGCGGAAACCAAAATGCGCCCCCATCCAGCCGCCGACGAGAATGACCAGAATGGCAGAGTGAACAAGGATATAACCCCATTTATTCCAACGCCCTTTGTCGGCACGGATGCTATGGCGATCACCCTCTTCAGCAGTGCGGAACTCCCAACCCTGCAGTCGCTTCTGAAATGCAGCCTGAATAGCGGCAACATCGGATACTCCATCGAGTTGCCAGCGGTTGCTATACTGAAAATGTTTGAGCGCCTTGTCTGTTACCGTGGCTTTGCGGGAGCGCATATCCTTGAGCATTTTGGGCACATTGCGCCACAAACAGGCGGATAGAGAGAGCATCAGGAAACCAAGAATGGTCAAAAACCACCATGTATGGTACATATCGAACAGGCCCAGGCTGCGGAACACCCAGTACCATAACGGCCCGAATTGCTGCAGATAATCTGCCTGGCCCTGATTCTGCAACAGCACGGTGCCGATGACCGAGGCAATGGCCAGTACGACCAGCAGAATAATGGCCAGAGACATGGAACCCAGCCGTTGCCAGATATATTTAAAGAAGGAAGGGAATGATTGCATGCGCGGCATGTTAGCCATAAAAGCTTCTGGCGTCATCGGCGAATAACGGTGGAATGATTACGCCTTATTCTGATTATGGATGATGCTTTTCCGGCCGGAGGCAGGCCAATGATGCGGCCATCCAGATAGTGATGGAAACGCATCTGCAGGTTTCTGTCGGGCCGAAGGTGCGCTCCACCGCGTCGATTCAGACTACTCGATGCCAGCAAGCCGCCGCAGGCATGGGCCAGCTGCCGTGCCTGCAAAGAGCTGTCTACACGCACCGCAACCAACCCTTTGCGGTAACAACAGGCCGGCAGACCGGGGCGACCGGGAAACACGAGCGTGACAGGACCGGGCCATGCCGCATGCATTTGCCTGCGCAACTCGGGTGAAAAATAGCGTGCGATGCGTGCCGCTGTTGCCTTCTGGTCAGCCAGCAGCAGAAAGGGGCCACGGCGTTGCTTGAAGCGGATCAGGCGATCTGTCGACTGCTGATTCAACGTGGCCGCCGCAATGCCGGGCAGTGTACCGGTGTGATGTGCGATCACTCCACCGGCAAGCAAAACCCGTGCGCCACGCAGGGCAGCCAGTTTAAGAGAGGTCGTTGAGGGGCGCCTGTCTGTCGGAGAAAGACAGGCGCCCGATGATGGATCAGACCTGTTCAGCGAGGATAGCCTCTGCCTGCGTCCGACGATCGGCCAACAGCCTCTCCGTCAGGGCGGCATCTGTCTGGGCCAGCATCTGTACTGCCAGCAGACCTGCATTTTTCGCGGCATTGATACCAACGGTCGCCACCGGCATGCCGGGCGGCATCATCACCGTCGAATGCAATGCGTCCTCTCCCTGCAAGGGACCGGAAGCAATAGGCACTCCGATGACCGGCCTTACGGTCTTGGAGCAGACCACGCCGGCCAGATGCGCTGCCATGCCGGCTCCGCAGATAAACACCTGACAGCCTGCAGCTTCGGCATCCTTGACCGACTGCATGGTCGCTTCCGGCGTACGATGTGCCGAGCGAACCAGCGTTTTATAGGTTACGCCGAACTCGTCCAGCACCGCTTCGGCTTTCTGCATAATCGGCATATCGGACTTACTGCCCATCAATATCAACACTTTCAAAGATTCCATTCGTTACTCCACTCTTTTCAACACGGGTGGTATGAGATTGCGAAGGGCGGCTTTAGCCGCCCCGCCGCCATCAAATTCCGCGGGTTTAATCCCGGCTTTCTTCCCGGGCGACCGCACGATAGCCGATATCCCGACGATAAAAACCACCCGGCCAGTCCAGTTTTTCCAGCGCCGTATAGACAACCCGTTGCGCCTGGGAAACACTCTGAGCTACTGCTGTTACGCCCAGCACCCGACCGCCGCTATTGACGATCATGCCATCTTTCTCAGCCGTGCCTGCATGGAAAACGAGCGCGCCGGCTGCCTCCATGTCATCCAGCCCGCCAATTACCTGTCCCTTGTCGAAGTTACCCGGATAACCGTCGGAGGTAACGACGACACATAACGCCGTGCCGGCTTCCCACTCCAACTGTACGCCATCCAGTCGTCTTTCGGCAGCTGCCAGCAATACCTCACCAAGATCGGATTTCAGCCGGCTCATCAGCGGCTGACACTCCGGATCACCGAAGCGAACGTTGAACTCCAGTGTTTTAACACCGTCATCGGTCAACATGACGCCTGCATACAGGGTGCCGATAAATTCGGCTCCTTTCTTTTTCAGCGCTGCAATGATGGGGCGGGCAATGGTTTCCAGCACTTCATCGGCCACTTCATCGGTCACGCAGGGGGCCGGAGAATAAGCGCCCATGCCGCCGGTATTCGGGCCCTTATCGCCATCAAGCAGCGCCTTGTGGTCCTGAGATGAGGCCAGCGGCAGAATCGTATCGCCGGAGACAATGAACAGGCACGATGCCTCTTCACCGACCAGACACTCTTCGATAATCACCTGGGAGCCGGCATCGCCGAATGAGTTGCCGGCAAGCATGTCGCGGGCGGCATCAATAGCCTCTTTTTCCGTCCGGGCGACAATCACGCCTTTGCCGGCGGCCAGGCCCGATGCCTTGATGACAATCGGCGCACCCCAACTGCGAATGGTATCCACCGCCTCATTGACATCGACATGCACCTCAAAGCGAGCCGTAGGCACGCCCGCCTCGTACATCAACCGTTTGGAAAATGATTTACTGCCTTCCAGATTGGCCGCCGCCTTGTCCGGTCCGAAAACGGCAAAGCCTTCATCGCGCAGCCGGTTTCCGAGCCCTGCGACCAGCGGCACTTCCGGCCCGATCACTACCAGGTCCGGTTTTTCATCTGCGGCCAGCTTCATCAAGCCGTCGATATCCTCTACACTGATATCCACACAGCGCGCATCGCGTTTGATGCCGGGGTTGCCCGGCGCGCAAACCACTTCGTTGACCGAGGGTGAACGTTTCAGCTTCCAGCACAATGCATGCTCACGACCGCCGCCGCCGATAACCAGAACTTTCATGTATACCTCTATTCACCAGCAGCCATGACAGGCAAGCTGATTCTTCATCTGATGGCCAAGGCTAGGAGTTTGCCCGGCTTAGGCAAGCCGCAGGTGTCTGATCGGGTGAATACCCCACAAGCCGACCCGCCCTGGATCGCAATAACCTTATGAGAGCTCACCCTGCTTTTCCTCAGCCAGCAGAGCACTGGCTTTGGCAACACTGTCGGCTATTGAGCGCTGCAGGTAGATATTATCCCGCTTGAGGATATCCGCCCGTTTCAGCTTGACCTTCACATCGGCCTCCATGCCACAGAAAACAAGCGAAATCCCTTTACCGGCAAGGTTATTGATAATCGACTGCATCGCCACCATGGCCGTCATATCAATCATAGGCACATCGCTCATATCGATAATCACCACTTTGATCTCTTTACGAATGCTAAGCAGCGTTTTCAGCGCATTCTGAGCCGCACCAAAAAACATCGGACCGTTAATATCGTAAATCATGATGGCATCAGGCACTTCTATATCGCCGTGTCTGGAAGCCGGATTGATCAGCTTCACGCCGGTCAGCTCGGTCATGCGCTTGATAAACAGGAAACCAGCCAGTCCCATGCCGGCGGCAACAGCCACCTCCATATCAAGCAGCACGGTCAGCGAAAAGCAGGTAATCAGCACCAGTATATCATGGCGGGGCGCAACCCTGAGCATGTTCACGAAATGTTTGGCCTCACTCATATTCCATGCCACCACCATCAGCAGTGCGGCCATCGAAGCCATGGGAATCAGGCCGAGCAGCGGCGCCAGCGACAGCATGGCCAATAGCATGAACATCGCATGCACAACCGAAGAGAGCGGCGTGGTAGCGCCACTACGCACATTGGTGGCCGTGCGGGCAATCGCCGCAGTGGCCGGGATACCGCCAAAGAAGGGCACGATCAGGTTGCCGATTCCCTGCCCGATCAGCTCCCGGTTGGGATCGGTACGGGTGCCGGCCATACTGTCGGAGACGACAGCACAGAGCAGCGACTCAATCGCGCCCAGCAGGGCGATGGCGATGGCCGCACCGAACAGGTTGGCGAGCAGATGCAGCGACAGACCGATGGGATTTCCATCTGCATCGGGCTGCAGCCAGGGCCAGAGAAATTGCGGTGCCAGTGGCGGAATACCGTTGCCACTGACTTCAACTCCGCCGGGAGCGGATTCTGTGATCAGTGAAAAACTGTAATGAAACTCGGAGGCAAGAGTACTCACCGAAAAGCCGTCAACAAACGTCCCGCCCAGCCATGCCAGCAGCGTACCGACAACCAGTGCGGCCAGATGCGAAGGGATGCGTGTCCCCAGTTTTTGCCAGTTCAACAATATGATCAGCGTGATCAGCGCGATACTGACTTCCGGCAGCTGTATGGTGGGCAGCGCGTGCAGGATGCCCTGCACTTTGTCGATATAGGTGTTGCCCGTCTTTGCGACAGTAAGGCCGAGAAAATCACCGATCTGGGTGGTGGCAATGACCACTGCGATGCCGGAGGTAAAGCCCACGGTGACCGGATAAGGTACCAGCTCGATCAACGTACCAAGACGCAGCACTCCCATGACAATCAGGATCATGCCGGCCATCAGCCCGCTGATTAACAGCCCGCCAAGCCCGAACTGTTGTACGATAGGCAGCAGAATCACAACAAAAGCGGCCGTGGGGCCGGAGATGTTTACACGACTGCTACCGGAGAGGGCGATGACGATGCCAGCAATGATGGCCGTATAGAGCCCGTGCTGCGGAGGCACGCCGCTGGCAATGGCCAGCGCCATGGACAAGGGCAGGGCAACGATACCGACCGTCAGCCCGGCCAGTATATTCTGCCTCAGTGTTGCCGCTGCAAACAACGCGTTGATCATGCCGACACCTTACCCGACATACGGGCGACTTTCATGGGTGAATCTTACCCTGTTATGCATACCTGTACGCGCCTGCGCAGCAGTGATTAATGGCGGAAGTGACGGATGCCGGTGAAGATCATGGCGATATCCTGCTCATCGGCAGCAGCAATCACCTCATCATCGCGAATAGAGCCACCCGGCTGAATCACCGCTGTGGCGCCGGCCTGGGCCAGCGCATCCACACCGTCACGGAACGGAAAGAAGGCATCGGATGCCACGGCCGACCCCTTGATGGAATCGCCGCCATGGTGGGCTGCAATGCGCGTGGAGTTCACCCGGTTCATCTGGCCTGCACCGACACCCAGCGTCGTGCCGTTTTTGGCAAAGACGATAGCATTGGATTTGACATGTTTGGCGACCGACCAGGCAAACAGCATATCATTCCACTCGGCTTCGGTCGGTGCCCGCTTTGTGACCACGGTGCAGGCAGCACGATCAAGAATGTGGGCATCGCGCTGCTGCACCAGCAGGCCGCCGTTGACGCGCTTGAATTCAAGGCCACCGGAAACCGGTGCGGCGGATGGCGCCAGCATCAGGCGCAGATTTTTGCGCTCGGCCAGCACTTTACGTGCGGCATCGGTAAAGCCGGGTGCAATCACCACTTCCATAAAAGTTTCGGCGATCAGTGCTGCGGTGTCCGCTTCCAGCGGACGATTGAACGCGGCAATGCCGCCGAATGCCGAAACGGCATCTGCTGCGCGCGCACGCTCGTAAATCTCGGCCTGTGAGCCGGCACCCATCGCCACACCACAAGGGTTGGCATGCTTGACAATCACCACTGCTTCATCACCCAGATCACGTACCAGCGCAAACGCAGCATCGGCATCGGCAATATTATTGTAGGAAATAGCCTTGCCCTGCAGTACCGGGCAGTCGGCCATGGAGAGGCCATCATCTTCCGGGTCGGCATAGAAGGCGCCGGCCTGATGAGGATTCTCGCCATAACGCAACTCATCTGCGGTCTTGATGAACTGGCGGGTAAAGACATCCGGAAAATCACGCTTGCTGCCATCAGTATTGAGCGCCGAGAAGTGATTGGCGATAGCGCCATCATAGGCGGCGGTGTGAGCAAACGCCTTGACGGCCAGTGCCCGGCGGCGGGACTCATCGAGTGTATCCTCATCCATCGCAGTCAGCACAGAAGCATAGTCGGCCGGATCCACAACGATGGTGACAAAACGATGATTTTTGGCCGAAGCGCGCACCATGCAGGGGCCACCGATATCAATATTTTCAATGGCGTCATCAATCGTACAGCCCTCTTTGGCTACCGCTTCGCGAAACGGATAGAGGTTCACGCAGACCAGATCGATCTGCTCGATACCGTGTTCACGCATCGATGCCAGATCACCCTCATTATCGCGGCGGGCGAGAATGCCGCCGTGCACTTTCGGGTTCAGGGTTTTGACGCGTCCGTCCATCATTTCCGGAAAGCCGGTATAATCGGAGACATCACGGCAGGCGATGTTTTCATCGCGCAACAGCTTGGCAGTACCGCCGGTGGAAAGGATATCGACACCGCGATCAGCCAAAGCGCGGGCGAAGTCGGCCACACCTGTTTTGTCTGATACGCTGATCAATGCGCGCTTGATGGAAGCCATAATGGACGCTCCGGATATAAAGATGGATTTGGAAGGCGTGGCAAGCTACGCATTGCTCGTGTCCACGCAACTGCGCATAGCAAACCGGCTATGAATGCTGGATGCATCATCAACCTCCGACTAACCTCACGACATGGTAAATCCCGAACTGTAAATCCACCATTACCTGTCCGGAGTGCGGGCACAGAGGCAGTGCGAAATCATGCCGACCGACGCCTGCCGGTAGTTCTACGAATGCAGCGCCTGTCACAGCATGCTCAAGCCAAAGCCCGGGGATTGTTGCGTATTCTGCTCCTGGGGCGATCTGCCCTGTCCGCCGGTCCGGCAGGACGATCGCTGCTGCCATTAAGTACCCGTACGATAACAGCTGATGCATTTCTGCTGACAGGCTTCTAGATTGACGCCATGAACAGACCCCTTACCAGTAGTGATTTTGCCGCATGGTTTGCCGTCGGATGCAAGCCGCGAAACGAGTGGCGCATCGGCACAGAGCACGAGAAAATCGGTTTCTGCATGGATACATTCCGCCCCATTCCCTATGACGGAGAACGCAGCATACGCGCTGTTCTCGAACGCTTGGCGGGTGGCGAATGGGAAATCGTCAATGAGAACGGACAGCCCATTGCCCTGAAAAACGGCATGGCGTCGGTCACACTCGAACCCGGCGGCCAACTGGAATTGTCCGGCGCGCCGCTGGATTCCATTCACGCGACCTGCCTGGAAACGACAGGCCACTTAAAGGCACTCAAAACCATCTCGGCAGAGTTGCGTATCGGCTTCCTCGGCATGGGTTTTCAGCCCCGTTGGGGCAGGGATGATATTCCATGGATGCCGAAAGAGCGCTATGCAGTAATGCGTCGTTATATGCCCCGTGTTGGCAATGGCGGACTGGATATGATGTTACGCACGGCCACGGTACAGGCCAACCTGGATTTCTCCAGCGAAGCGGATATGGCCAGAAAGATGCGTATTTCGCTCTGCCTGCAACCGCTGGTTACCGCCCTGTTTGCCGCCAGTCCGTTCGAGGCCGGCAAACCAACCGACTACCTCTCCCGGCGCGGCGCCTGCTGGCTGGATACCGACCCGGCTCGCACCGGCATTCCCGCCTGCGCCTTTGAAGATGGTTTCGGTTTTCAGGCTTATACCGAATGGGCGCTGGATGCGCCGATGTATTTTGTCGTGCGGGATGGCCACTATATTGATTGTGCCGGCAACAGCTTCCGTGATTTCATGCACGGGCGCCTGCCACAAATGGCCGGGCAGTATCCCACCATGGATGACTGGGAGCTGCATATCTCCACCCTGTTCCCCGACGTCCGACTTAAACAATATCTGGAAATGCGCGGCGCTGATGCCGGCCCATGGCCATGGATATGTGCATTACCCGCCCTGTGGAAGGGATTGCTCTATGATGCCGAAGCCGAGCAGGCCGCCTGGGATATGATCCGTGACTGGACTCATGCCGAAGTGACTGCACTGCGTCAGGCCGTTCCGGCCACAGCCATGCGCACGCCATTCCGGGACGGCGATCTCCTGCCACTGTGTGAGCAGATGGTTGATATTTCACGGGCCGGGCTGGAGAGGCTCAACATCTGCAATGATGCGGGCGAGAATGAGGCACGCTTTCTGACACCGTTAATGTATGCGGTTGTATCCGGCCAGACCCAGGCCGATCGCTGGCTGGCCGCATGGCACAATGAGTGGCATGGCGATATATCCCGCGTCTTCGCCGATGCCATGCATCCGTAGGGTATAATTTCCCCTTTATATTTTTACAGGTATTGGGAATAGTTGCCAAATCTCGTGATATAACGGTGAAATACGCGCATAAAGGATCGGCAATGACACAGGCATCTTCTGCAGCACATCCGATTCTGATTCTTGGCGGCGGTCACGGCGGCACTGCTTTTCTGGAACTCTTGCGGGATGAAACACTGGTTCAGGTCATCGGCGTTTCCGACCCGGATCCGGCCGCCCCTGCCTTAGCTACGGCAAAAGCACTGAACATCCCGGTCTATAACAACGCCGAAGCGGCCCTGCGCGCCTGCCAGCCATGCACTGCTTTTAATCTGACCGGAGATGAGTCTGTTTCGGAGCTGGCTGCAAGCATCATTGGCCCATGCAGTATCGTTGGCGGCTCCGAAACCCACCTGATCTGGAAAATCATCAGTCAGTTAAGAGATGCACAGGATGAGCTGCAAAGCAATCGGCTGTTAACCGAATCTATCGTCACTCATGCCATGGAAGGCATCATCCTGATTAACACCCTCGGGGTCATCAAGGCATTCAACCCGGCAGCCGAACGCATATTCGGCTACAGACTCGAGGAAGTGATCGAAAAAAATATCAGCATGCTCATGCCCGAGCCGCATCGATCAGAGCATGACAACTACCTGCAACGGTACATGCAGACCAAAGAGGCCCATGTTATCGGCATTGAAAGAGAACTGATTGCCAGACACAAAAGTGGCGAACCGATCCACATCTCACTCTCGGTCAATGAAATGACATCCGGAAACGAGCACTACTTTGTCGGCATTGTTGCCGATATCTCCGAGAGAAAACGCAATGAAGCGGCGATCCTCAAGCTCGCCCATTTCGATGCCAACACAGGTCTGCCGAACAGAACGCTCTTTTTTGACCGATTTACACATGCGCTTGCACAGGCAAAACGTTACGACCAGCAGGTTGCCATTCTGTTTCTGGATCTGGATGGCTTCAAGGCGGTCAATGACACGCTTGGCCACGTCGCCGGCGACACGCTATTGCAGGAGGTGGCTGCCAGGTTGGTCAAAGCCATCCGTGAAGTGGATACGGTCGCCCGTTTCGGCGGCGATGAATTCGCCTTTATTCTGTACGATGTGACCACGGATCAGCATATGACTCAGGTTGTTGCTGACCGGATTCTGGCAGGGCTCGCCACCCCCTTTATCATTGATGGCATACCATGCCATATCGGCGGAAGCATCGGCATCTCCCTGTTCCCGGAAAACGCAACGGATATGGATGCACTGATCCATCAGGCCGATACAGCCATGTATGCGGCGAAAAATAGCGGCAAAAACCGCTACCTCTTCTATGAACCGGATATGGTGCCGGAGTAACCAACCCGGTTATTACAGCCTTGCCTCTGATGTAGTGATTTGTATGCAGGCGGGGTAGGGCGTCAGCCACACCTTCAGATAAACCCCTTGTGCCGGTAGCGCTCCAGCATCGTTGCATTGCCGCTCAGGCCTCCGCTGTGCACATAGAGGATAGTGCCATCGATCCTGTCGATCTGCTCAAGCAGCACATGCCACATCGCCGCACCATAGATCAGGTCGAATTCGATGCCTGCCTCCTTCAGCTCACGCCACATATCAAGAAACTCCGGGTACGGTCTGGCAAAGTTATGTTTCCTGCCGCTCTCAAGTATGCGCAAGTTGCGGGGCATGGCTCCCAACCTCTCCATCTGGGCGGAGAGGTAGCCTCTATCGCCCACCACAGGCGTTGTCAGCACCATGAGTTCGGGCAATGCGCAGGCAAGGTAGTATGCCGTGGTTCCCGTACCGGAAGGTGTGACGATGTAGAGACTGCTTATCCGACGGCTCCGGCGCCACGCATCAATTTCCCGTGCCAGCATATCGATGCCAAATCGGGCCATCGGATCTGCGCCCCCCTGGGGAACCAGCAACATGGCTGGATCAGACTGTGACCTGAGCTTCTCGATCGCCGCCTGATATGCGGCCGGTGCGACTTCATGCAACTGCATACCCAGTTCAAGCGCCATACGCAAGTTACCTGAGGGGCTCGCTTTCAGATGCGCCGGGACGGTTTTGGCCGTGTAATCAAACAGCCATCCCTTTTGCCTGCATAAGGCGGCGATAGAGAGCATGGCATTCGATTGCGTACCGCCGTAGGAGATCAGGCGGCGGTAACGTGTGGCGGGGGTATCAATCAGACTATACAGCTTGCGGTATTTGTTGCCGGAGAGCAGCGGGTCAATCAGGTCATCGCGCTTGATATAGAAATCGCGACCCTGGACGACAAGGCGGTCAACGCCGGAGGTGATGGGCATTATCGGGTCAGGCGTGCAATCATGGCCTGATGTTGCGGAAAGCGGCGAGTCAGTTCATCACGACTTGGCATGTCAAAGTCGGCGAACTCAAAGCCAGGGGCGACAGTACAACCCACCAGCGCGTATGCGCCCTCCTCTACACTGGCTGCAAACCAGTCGCCTGCGTTGACCACATGCTGAAAGGATTCACCCTGTTGCGGCCTGCGACCCAGCTTCTGTTGCCTGTAGTTGCCGACAGGATCAATGACATGCACACACAACCCTTCGCCATCATAAAAGTGCCATAACTCATCCTGTTTGATGCGGTGAAAAGCGGAGAATGAGCCGCTTTCGAGCAGGAAGTAGATACTGGTGCAAAAGGAGCGCTCACCATCAAAGCGCTCCGGCAGCCCGGCCGCTGCAATCCTTTCTGTCGAGCGATACACCTCTTTGTACCACCCCCCTTCAGGGTGTTGCTCCAGAGCCAGATGCTCAATCCACCTTGTTGCTTCACTCATATACTTCTCTCCACAAGGCTGCATTTGCAACCACTGTTATAACAGAGTGCGCCGGGACATGGGCACCCTCCCCGAACCGACACTGCGGCAAGCGTACACCAGCCTGTCGGACTGGCAAATTCCGCCAAGCCATGCTATGTTAGCTTCATGCGTCAGCCCTCGGGCGTAGTGACGGATGATGAGCAGACACTGCACCGAACCTGAGTCCGGGAGGAGCCGCCGCTGTGAAGCAATCCAAGATTCTTATCGTTGAAGATCAACAAACAATCAGGGAAGCATACGGTGAGCTGCTGGAGCATGCAGGGTTTCTGGTCTGTACAGCAGAGGACTACGACTCGGCAATCGCACTGATAGATGACTCGATAGACCTTGCCCTGCTTGATATCCAGCTGGTTGGAAAGTCGGGCCTGGAAATCCTCAGCTATATCCGCGGGCAGCAGCCTGCCTGCCCTGTCATTATGATGTCCGGCTACGCCGACAAGATAAACACCATTGAAGCCTTGCGTCAGGGCGCTGTCGAGTACCTGGAAAAACCGATTAATCCACATGAGTTGGTGCACAGCGTCAAACACTGGCTGGATTTTCGCAATCTGAAGCTGGAGAACCAGCGGCTACAGGATTTTCAGGCCATGCATCAACGGCTGCAGGAAAGTGAGGCGCAAATCCGCAAGGTCAACGAGCGATTGAATTTTTTACTCACCTCAACCGCCGCAGTCATTTATGCCTCGGATATATCCGAGCATTATGCCACGACGTTCATCAGCGATAATATCGAACGCCTGAGCGGCTACCCGGCCAATACCTTCACCGCCGAGGCGGATTTCCGCCTGGAGTGTGTACATCCGGATGATCTGGCAATGGTTCGTAACGAACTCAAACTAGCCCTGGATCGAGGCAGCAGTCGTTTTGAATACCGTTTTCAGCACAAGGACGGCCACTACTTCTGGGTAGGCGATGAGGTCAGGGTCGAGAAAAACCGGCATGGGCAGCTGGAGTTTCTGGGTTTTATGGCCGACATCAGCGAACACAAGCAGAATGAAGAGAAGGTCATCCAGATGGCCTATACCGACCTGCTTACAGGCCTGCCCAACCGCAGCCTATACTTTGACCGCCTGAAGCAGGCGATTGCACAATCACACCGCAATCATACAACGATGGCTGTACTGTTTATGGATCTGGACTATTTCAAGCCGATCAATGATGAGCTGGGTCACGAATGGGGCGATCAGGCCCTGATTGAAGTTGGCAAGAGGCTCCAGGGTTGCATTCGCGAGACCGATACACTGGCAAGGATCGGAGGCGATGAGTTCAGCATCATTCTGGGCGACATTGCCTCTGAACAAGCCGCCTGCCGTATAGCCGACAAGATCATTTCCTGCATCCAGGAGCCTATGCTCCTCAACCATTCCAGCTATGTGCTCGGTATCAGTATTGGTATCCGCATTGAATCTTCTGATTACAGCGATGCAGAAACCTTCATGCGGCTGGCTGATGATGCGATGTATCAGGCCAAGGAGGCCGGGCGCAACCGTTGTTGCGTTTACCGCGAGTCCGGCGATACGCAGCTTCAGGGTCTGCACAGTGAACTCGATATGGAAAAAGCCCTGCGTCAGGCTCTGATCAATAATGAGCTGGTGGTTTACTATCAACCCAAGGTGGACCTGAAAGAAGGATTGATCACCGGCACCCATGCACTGCTGCGTTGGGATCGGGGCAGCGAAGGCATGCTACAGCCCGCCCAGTTTCTGCCATTGGCCAACAAAACAGGGCTGATTGTATCGATCGGCGAATGGGTGCTGCGTCAGGCCTCTGCCCAGATCAGAGCCTGGCTGGATGCGGGGCTGCAGGTCGTACCTGTCTCGGTAAACGTAACGGCTGAGCAGTTACGACATCCTGATTTCAGCCGACTGGTAGCAAGTATTCTCGATGAGTGCGCTCTCGCGCCCAACCTGCTCGAGCTGGAGGTCAGTGAGGCTGACCTGATGCGGCATGGCTCCTTTCTCACGCAGGCGCTGCATGATCTCAGTGATGTGGGTGTGAAAATAACCATGGGTAATTTTGGTTCCGGTTTTTTCTCGCTGGAGTCGCTGAAGGCGATGCCGATACACGAGTTGAAGATGGATCGCGCACTGATCGGAAAAATCGGGCACGCCGGAGACAGCGGTCAGGTCGCCAATGCCATTATTGCCATGGGGCATATCCTGAATCACCCGGTCGTAGCTGAAGGCGTGGAGACGCATGATCAGCTCTCATTTCTGCGCCATCATAACACCGATGGTATGCTGGGCTATCTCTCCAGCCCACCGGTCACGGCCGATGAAATCACGTCGCATCTGACAAAAAGAGCATCACTGCTGGACGGCTGGATCAACAACCTTCTCTGATAAAATCTCTGATAAAAGCTTCGTCAGCAGTGCCCGAGTACCGATCTACCATGCCTATGTACAATCTATCTCGCCAAAGTCCGCTGCAAAGAAAGGCTGTCATCTTTGAACACGAGCATCGAAGGGAGAGGAACGGCGTCAAACGGACAGGGCGCGGTAGCCCTGTCCGTTTTTACACGTCTTAGCTGCGGCTGGTAACTTCCAGCAGGTGATAACCGAACTGGGTTTTAACCGGTCCCTGTACGGTGCCGACTTCAGCAGAAAATACGACCTTGTCGAACTCCGGAACCATCATGCCCGGACCGAATTCACCCAGATCACCGCCGTTACGGCCGGAGGGGCAGCTCGAGTGCTCTTTTGCCACTTCGGCAAAGTCTGCGCCGCCTTCGATCTCTGCTTTGAGTGCTTCGCACTGTGCTTCTGTATCCACCAGAATATGGCGTGCTGTTGCTACGGTCATTGTTTCACCTCGTCATAAGTTAGGCGGACCCTAACAGCTCAATGCTGCGCTGAAAAACCGTACTCAAAATCGAGAAGCTTCTTTTTCCACGCCAGACCGCAGCCAAAACCGCCCAAACCGTCGGCCGCAACCACCCTGTGGCACGGTATCAGAATAGGTAGCGGGTTTGCCCCCAGCGCCTGCCCCATGGCACGCGGCGCTGTGTTTAGCTGACCGGCCAACTGCCCGTAAGTACGCACCTCGCCGAAGGGGATGGCCAGCAAGCCGGCACGCATTTTCTGCTGAAAGGGTGTGGCAGGCTTTGCCAGCGGCGGCAGTTCGGTCGCCTGCCCGGTGAAATAATCGTGCAACCACTGCGCGACCGGATCATCGCTGCAGCTCAGCGCCTTGGTATCCGCCGTCAGTTCCAGGCGGACACAGAGCTCTCCGTTCCAGTCGTAAGCGATTGGGCCCAGCGGCGAGTCGAAGCGGTAAAACATGCGCATAGCATAGCAGCTGGTTAGCCTGCTGGCATGGACTGGCCCCTCTTCTTTTCGGCACTGATCTCTTCGACGCTGTTTCCCGGCGGCTCGGAAGCGCTGCTGCTCTACCGCCTGAATGAGGGCGGCAATGCCGTAACGCTGGTGCTGATCGCCACCGTCGGCAATGTGCTGGGCAGCCTGATTACCTACGCCATGGGACGGCTCGGCAACGCGGCGATGCACAAAAAATGGCTGCGTATCTCGGAGGCGCAGAGCGAGCGGGCCGAGCGCTGGTTTGCAGCCTACGGCAAGCCTGCACTACTGTTTGCCTGGCTACCGGTTGTCGGCGATCCGTTATGTCTGGTGGCAGGCCTTTTGCGCTGCGGCATCGTGCCATTCCTGATTCTGGTCACCATCGGCAAACTGGCCCGCTACGCCGTGCTGGCCCTGCCCTTCATTTGACCTGCACTACTGCTTGCCGAACTGAAAAAACAATGGATGCAGGATGCCGGGGTTCGCGAGGCCTACGATTCACATGCCTATGAATTTGAAATCGCCCGCTCCCTGATTGAAGCAAGGACCGAAGCAGGATTCACACAGGCCGAAGTCGCCAAACGTATGGGCACCACCCAGTCAGTTGTTGCCCGCATCGAAGGCGGCGCTCAGCAGCCCAGCATGAAAAGCGTGATTCGCTATGCCACAGCCATCGGCGCGCACCCCGTCCTGCAATTGATGCGGGAGAAGCCTCAATAAACCTGCTTCAGACGTAAGGTTACAGATTGTGACCTTACGTTATCGAACGCCTCCCAACTGCGCTAAGCAGTCAAATCGATTGGGTTGCTACAATAATAGACTAGGCACCTCAGCTTACTCATGAGGCTCCTTTCGTATAGCGCCTCGCATCAGCGGCAAAGTGCGCGCGTAGCGAGCACTTTGTCCGACTGCATGCGTTTGTTAGCTGCATTAGTTGAATCCGTCTTTTGGGACACATGCTGTAACAAACAGCTTCCCAAAATCTGTTAACTGAATTTTTGTTTCTCTACGTGTGCCAATTTGATTTTGAGGGTTGTTGCCTGGTTCATATATGGGCGTTTGTTTCAGTACTGGCCAATTTACAAGTGACATTGATTCAAGGTGCGCATAATAAATACTTAGTGCTTCAGGATTAGCTAGATGCTCTTCAGGAACTGTGCTTGTTTCGATTTGACGATTTACAAACCTATTTTCCCTTTTATTAAGGTCCATCGTGTCAACAATTTCAAAGTCAGAACTATTGAGAGCCTGAAGCATAAATGCTTCATCTGGAGATAATTGCCCGATAATATATCCAAATGCTGGGTGTACCTCTCCAATAGTTTCTTTATTAGATGCCTTAATTAACAATTCCTCAAACATAAGCCATAAAGGGTTGCTTACGTCTAGGTATTTCATTTTTTCTATGCAAACGGAGGAAAGTTCCGCAGGTATTTCAATAAGGTTTTCATCTGGAACAGATCGGTTTAGCTTTTCTAAAAAACTAGCAAAACGATCTTGAAACGATGCGGCGATTTGGATAGGTGCAAGGATCAAGCGAGCTGTTTTTGCTAGATCTTGACCCAGCTTCCCAAGTTCTATTGCTGCTGGACTTACACCGTCATCGTAAACCTTCTCAGCTACCTTTGAATTTATTACTTTTTCAATAACATCTATGTCGTTAGTCATAATTTCTCCAAGGCAGCTAACGTCGCAAATCACCGGCAGCCACAAGCTGCATAGCGAGGCACGAGCGACGCAGCTTTTGGCTGTCCGAGTGCATTTGCCTTGTTATACCTTGTTTAGTTTTTGTTGTAGCCAAATTTGCCTCTCGAAAGAAATACCTCTTTCCAGTAGCTTTCTCTTTCAATTATTACTTTGTCATCTGCTTTCATTGGACGATATTCAAGGAGTGATAATCTGAAATTGTCTTTCGCATAATCAAATCCTTCCGCTTTAATTAGTTTGGTAAGTTCGTCATTCCAACCATGCCCTGTACCAATATAGCAACCCCACCTCGACCAAATTCCAGAGTCACCGTAAGCAGATCCAATATACTTTTTACCATTTGATTTATCTGTTATTACGTAAACACCTTTTACATTCTTTAATGCTGCCTTCCAGTCTGCATTTTCATTTTTAAATATTGGTATCAATATATTGAAATCATGATTTATGTTTTCATATCCAGGAAACGCCTCTCCTGAATAAGGCTGTTTCAGTATTTCTGAGACTTTCATTTTACCTAGATGATGTTCCAAGAAAAAAGCTCTTCCTCTAGATGGTTTTTCTAATTTTATTTTTAGTCTTCCAATATAATCAGAATATTCCTTTAGCTCCTTTATTTCATAGCTATGACTATCAGGAATATCGTTTCTCTTAACAACCTCATAGATACCGCCAAACAACCACATATTATTTTCAGGGTAAAAGTCTATCAATGAGAATATATATTGGCGGGAAAATTCGTTTTTACTATTTCTCCAAGTATTCCAACCAAACCATTCCTTCTTGTCTCTCACATAAACGTCAAGGGGCTGATCACCACCATTCCAACGGGCAGCATGAAATTTGTATTTATTCGGTTCTTCAATTCTGATGATATTGGTGATTGGAATGTCGCTCATTCATGCTTCCTTTTGGGTATAACGTCCGAGCTGTGCTGCCGGAGAGAAGCGCAGCGTAACGAAGGTCAGAACAAGCGACTTGTTATAACTTGTCACTGTTCACCTTCATCTACTTTCCTTGCAACTTCAATTTGAGCACGTAATTCCTTAACCCTAAACTTTGTGGATTTGTATTCACGCCCAAGGGTATCTGATACAACGAAGCGAATTTCGTCTGAGTCCTTCAAATGACGACCAATTTGTGACTCAAAGTCGTTAAGATTGAGATCATTTTTAAATACGCCGCCTGATTCTAGTTTGAATGGGTATTTGTTGGGATCGTTGACTTTAGCTGGATGAAATACTTGCTCACCATTAATTTTGCGAGAGATCCATATTTTAGGCTTTTCAATGAAGCGTTGAGTGGAACCTGTATTTTTAACTTTGACATAAATAATAGGTTTCGTGCCAGGTAAAAATTTATTTCCTTCACTAATTAATTCATGAGCAAAACCATGCTCAACAATTATCCTTGTTTTTGTATCGGCCAGTCGATTACGAAAAGCAAAAAGCAGCCCTAGAAAACCTATGCTAGCGCTAAAGATTATGATGTGGATTTTTTCGATTATTGGGAATTCCATAAGAGTTCAATTATGAGTTATAACGCCGCATTCAGCGGCTTGTCCGCTGTAATGCTTTGTTATGTGATACTTTGTAGTGGCGCATTATTTCCCGTCCCTTTCGTTGATATGTTTTTTTGTTTCCTCTGGAACCACGTCGGAATAAAGCAGATCAAGTTCCTTTGGCTTTGAAATCATCTCATCGGCTATAAAATTAAGAACATGGAATAGCCTCAAGGCGATTTCTCGACCATCTTCGAGGTCGATCTGACCCGGATGCACTGCGTTATTACCGACCACGCGAAGCAAATCCAACGCCTGTTGAATCTTTGGACTCAGTCCCTCTGCAACAAGAGCCTTAATATCATTATTGATGTTCTTTCCAGATTTGCCGAGCTGCTTAAGTAGTAACTGCAAGGCTAACCTCAATAACGCTGTAGCACCTTTAGGTGAATCAACTACGATGGTTGAGGCCTCAACGTACAAATTCTGGATCTCTTGATCCATGTCCGCGTTAGGCGGAGCAACAGGCGTTTTCTTTGGGTATACGATTTCTTTTTCTACCCAGATTGATATATCTCCGCATGCTGAACAAGTGGCTACAGAAAAATCATCCGGGACAAACTCTGACATATGCCGATTGTTCGCTGATTCTACTTCCCCGATAAAACCCTCAATAGCCTTTTGTTGGTAACCTTGGATATGTTTTCTGTAGTCATAAAAGACATGCTTTAAAATATTATTTGCTGCTCCACTAGCATTGTCGACATCAAACCACCGTTGCTGCGATGCAACCAGACAATGTGGGCATTGAAATTTGTCACTTTTGAATTTTGGGGAAAGGTCCAAAATCTAGCTCCTATTCATTTGTGCACATAACTTATTAATGAGTATAAGTAGCTATTTGGCCGCATAAATAACTCCCCATCCGGATTCGAGCATAGGCTGTATTAGTAAAACCGTCAAAGATCTGTTGAGGGTTATACAATTGCCCTGAAATAACCGTGTTAAGTATAAGTATATATAATCACGATATTGAATATACGTTACTATGTATAACGATTTATATGGTGGCCGAAAGCGGCCCTGAAAGGTCGGGGTTGGTCTGAAGCGGTCAGGAAACGGCCTGTAGCCAGAGCGGCAGGGTCAGCAGTGAGAGCAGCGTGGTCAGCGTGACGGCCTCGGCATAGAGCGCGACATCGAGCTTGAAGCGATCGTAGGTCACAAGCCCCAGACCATCGTTGTCCACTCGCCTCATGAAGCCCTGCCTGAATCCAGATCTTCCAGTTATCGGCGGATCAATTGCCTTTCAGTGCAAGGCGTCTCACGGAAGCTCTCAACATTATCACTGCGCTTGCATCAGGAATGCTTCGCTAACCCATACATGCGTTGCTTGAGCGCCTTATTGGCGCAGGCTGACTTAGTTGAACAACCATTGCCGGATGAGCTTTGTAAAGTGAGGCATAACGACATACACCATTAAAAACACCACGATTCCTGTCACTGCGAGTGTAGTAATAAAGTTGTTGTCTGGTACGCCCATATGCCGTAATACAGGCACAATAAGCAAAGGTACTCCTAACACCAGAGGGTAGATGGCAGACCATGTAACCAGACACTGCTTCCAGCGCACCGGCACCTTTGCCTGCGCCCCCGCAGGAGTGAACCAGAAATCCAAACCACTACTGACGAAGAAGTCATCGCCCGTCACGAACAGTGGGCGCACCTTTTCGATTAGGCGGGCCCGAGTCGGAGAATCCATCCACCCCTTTAGATGTGCCTCGGTATCGAATCGAATAACGACCGTATAGGTTTCCGTCAGCCCGGGAATCGGGCGGATGATGTGCCAGTCCAAGTGACCCGGGAACGCTTTGCAAAGAGGCGCAATTTCTTCGAGCCACTTTTCGTATTCGGCATGTTTATCGTTACGCAGTCTATGCGTAATGACAACTGTTGCCCCTTCGAAGGACTCCGCATCAGAGGGTGAAGCTACAGTCATAGAGCCTCCACTTTCATGATTCCCGAATTATAAATTGAACAAATCAGGAAACGGCCTGTAGCCAGAGCGGCAGGGTCAGCAGTGAGAGCAGCGTGGTCAGCGTGACGGCCTCGGCATAGAGCGAGACATCGAGCTTGAAGCGATCGCAGATCACAAGCCCCAGCACCATCGTCGGCATTGCGCCTTCGATGACCACCGGCGCCAGAAATTTATCCGGCATGCCGACGCCGATGGCGGAGCCCCATGCAATCAGCGGCATCAGCAGCAGCTGAATCACCATCACCGGCAGCAGCACCGGAATACGCGGCAGCCAGCCGGCCTGCCAGCGCAGCGCCATGCCCACCGAAAGCAGCATCAGCGGCACAACCGCCGCGCCCAGTGTGCTGAGCGATTCGCCCAACCATGCGGGCATCGGTACGGCAAACACGCTGAGTATCAATCCTGCCGCGGCCGCCCAGATCGCGGGCACCCGCAGCAGACTGACCAGCGGGTGCATCCCCTCACCAGCCGTACCGTAATAGCGGGCCAGGATAATGCCGACGGTAAACAGCAGCGGCGTGCTGGCCAGCAGATCGAAATGGATGGCAACCACCTGCGCCCAGCTGCCGAAGGTCTGGCTCAGGACAGGCAGGCCGAGGTAGGAGAAGTTGCCAAAGGCGCAGGCGAGCAGCAGGGCGCCGACAGCCTTGTCGGGCGTGCCGGGCATAAAGGCGCGCACCAGCTTGCCGTTGCCATAAAGTAGAAAGGCGGCCAGCAGCGATAACAGTACGGAGAGCGCGGCAACGATCGGTACACGCAGCGTATTTAGGCCGACGGGGAACTGCCAGAGCACATGCAGTACGAGCGCGGGTAAAAAGATATGGTAGACAGCCTGAGCCAGATGGCTGCGCATGGTTTCAGCGGATTTTCCGCCGAGCACCAGACGCCAGACGATACCGGTCAGGATAATGGCGGCCATACCGAACAGGACATTGATCATGGGCAAAGCCTACATGGTCGGCGACCGACTCACTATGCTATTTACCCCTGATGAAAGTACATATTACACTCTGTAAGTGCGTTGCAGGTCCCGTTTGACGTCGCGCTCTTTGATGGCCGCACGTTTATCGTGCATCTTTTTACCGCGGGCCAGGCCGACCTCCAGCTTGGCATAGTTGCGCTCGTTGAAATAGAGCTTCAGCGGCACGATGGTCAGGCCGCTCTCCTTGAGCCGGCCGACCAGACGCTCGAGCTCCCGCTTATTCAGCAGCAGCTGGCGCGAGCGGGTCGGGTCCGCCGGGTTGTTCATCGCGGCAGGCTTGTAAGGGCTGATATGGCAGCCGATCAACAGCATGCGCCCGTTACGGATAATGCAATGCGCCTCGGCCAGGTTCGCCTGGCCCAGCCGGATAGATTTCACCTCCGGCCCGGTCAGCATCATGCCTGTCTCGAGGGTTTCCAGAATATGATATTCGTGCCGTGCCCGGCGATTCACAATGGCCATGTGCGAATGCTAGCCTGAATTACCCGACTGACCAGACATATTCGTTGCTATCGAAGGCGTGGATCAGTAACCGCCCCATTGCGATTTACGACGCACTTTCAGCCGGGGCAGAATCAAACCCAGCAGAATGCCAAGCAAAATCGCGCCTCCTCCGAGCATAAACCAGCGCTGCTGAGCGCCACTACGAATGTCCCGGGTCTGCTGACGCAGCGACTCCAGCTCGGTCTGGGCTGTGGCCGTGGAGGCCTTCAAAGCCTTGTTCTCTTCGGCAATCTGCACGGCATTGGCGGCTGTCTTGCGGATACGGCTCAGCTCATCCTCCAGCTTGGCTTTGACATCTTTTAGCTGATCCCGCTCGGCTTCCACCTGTTTTTTCTGTTGTATCAATTCATTGAGCTTGGTCAGTTTCAGCTCGGCCGCGGCCAGTCGGTCACGGGCGGCCGGCGTGCTCATCAGGTAGCGGCTGAGAATCCAGCCCTCCTTGCCGGTTGGTGTGCGGATGCGCGAATATCCGGACTCCGCCTGCTCCAACACATCGACAGCCATGCCACTGGGCAGCATGCCTATGATCTTGAATGATGTGCTCTGACCTGAACGCATAGGCAATGTTGCCTGATCCACGATATAGCGCGTGTCAGCCAAGGCTGTGGTGGCGCAGGCCAGCAAGCCGATAATCACAAATATTAATCTCATTGAAACTCCCCATTCGAACTGTTTCAAGCCAATGATACTTCGGAATAAAAAAGCGGTATCGCTCATATACAGGTTGCCTTCGCGCTAAAAACACAACTGCCAGCCCGAGCTTGTGCCTGCATAGCAGCACGCCATTATTCAAACTTGGTTCGCAATGGCAAAGCATTATTGGATTTATTTGTCATATGTTCAATGTTTCACTCCCCATAGCCGGGTAAAAATAGCCACTGTATTGGATATACTCCTTGCTGAAACGGATATTCTCAACTAAATTGCAGCTGTCGGGGAATTTTCAGGGAGTGTTCATAACAATGTACAAATTTAGAAGTGTTCTGTTTTCTTTATTATTGATGTTGTCCTCTTGTAGCACCATTAATGCCATATTCGGTCCGTCCGAGCCTGAATCGACAGCCGCTCCAGCCGGCGATCAACAGCTGGCCAGCGAAAATGAGCAGCTGGGAGCAGAGGTTGCCGCTCTACGGGCGGAACTGAAGCAAGTGAATCAGGATATTGCCGATAAAAAGGCTCAGGCAACGGCGAGCCCTAAGCCTGAGCGAGTGGCCACACCGGTAGATCGCCTGTGGGTAACCGTATCTTTCCGCTCCGGTTACATGGAGCTGACGCGTGAATCACGCAAGGCCCTCAGCCGGCTGGCTAAAAAGTTCCTCTCCAAACCAAGAGAGCAGTCCATTGAGGTGCGCGGGTACACCGATGATGAGCCGATCGGCGGCTATCCCGGACACAGGCATAAACCCCATCATCCGTACAAAACCAATATGGCATTAAGTCATGCGCGTGCAACAAATGTGGCGCAAGCACTGATAGATGCATGCATACCTAATGATTCTGTCCGCGCGCTGGGGTTTGGCGCCAGCAATTATGTGGCAGACAATGCTACCGCAGAGGGGCGACAGAGAAACCGGCGGGCGGAAATCCATCTGGTAAGAAACTGAGTTCCTCACGCATAGTTACAATAGCCCGGTCGATACCGGGCTATTTTTTTAGCTGATTTTCACCTGCAGACCGGAGTGATTATGACAGAAGAGATACACAACAAACCCTATCAGAACATTGCTGTTATCATTGCCACCACCGCACTTGTTCTCGCGCTCGTTTCCGGTGTGGTCAATTACCGGCAGAATAATCTTGCCGGACTGGAAAGCAGCCTCAGAGATACAAAAGATCAGTTACAGCTGGCAAAAAATGATCTTACGGATATTAAGCTTAAAACCATTCAACAACTGGTGGATGCCGAGCTGGCAATCAAGGGACAGGAGCGCCTGAAAAAAGAGAACGGCAGCCTGCGCGAAAAGCTTGATGATGCACAGGCACGTATTGCCGCTCTTGAGGCTCGGATCAGAAAACTGGATAACAGGCTAACCGCACGCGCTGCCAGAAAGAGGGCGCCGGCAGCGGCTGCACACAAAGGTGCGGCAAAGACTGCCGCCAGCGCTGCAGCGACGGCTGCGTCGGCTGATCTGGATATTTATACAGCCAATATAGCGCCGGCGCTGCAGCAGTCGGTTGCTCAGGCGCTTATAGAGAAGGGGTTTAAGGGAAAGTACCCCCCGCCATCAGAAAAGATGAGCATGGCCAATATCACAACTGTATTTTACTATGATAAAAGCTACAAAGGCGTGGCCGAATCACTGCTGGCAATACTGGCCCGTGTCACCAGCGCGAAGGTCGTACTTCGCAAGGGCTCCAGCCCCTTCGCCAGGAACAAGATCATTGTACACATGATCGGCAAGTGAAGTAGACCGCCTGCCCCACGAAAACGTGATACGGGTCATGGCGGCATTCTATCATCAGCTGCAGCCTGATGAGCCGGTAACATCATAAGGAGAGTGCTATGCAATCGTTAATCATTCGAATGAGTACGCTGATTCTGCTGGGCGGTCTGTTTTTCATGCCTGCCGCACATGCCGCCAGCAAGGCTGAAATCGATGCCAAGGTCAAAGCCACCATGACTACATTTTATTCGCAGGTGAAGTCGGGTAAGGAGCTGGCACAAAAGTCCGTGGCCATCCTGGTTTTCCCTGAGGTATTCAAGGCCGGTTTCGGCGTGGGCGGCGAATTCGGTGAAGGCGCGATGCTGGAGCACGGCAAGACCACCGGTTATTACAATACCGCAGCAGCCTCGATCGGTCTGCAGATCGGCGCGCAGGTAAAGTCGCAAGTCATCATGTTCATGACCCGTGACGCGCTCAAGGGATTCAAGGCAAGCAAGGGTTGGAAGGCAGGCGTAGACGGAAGCGTGGCGCTGGTTACCGTCGGTGCCGGAGGCGATGTGGATACGGAGACGGTAAAAGACCCGATTATCGGCTTCATCTTTTCGAATAAGGGCCTGATGTACAACCTGACCTTCGAAGGCAGCAAAATCACCAGGGTCAACAAGTAACCCAAAGAGCTTCAACATCAAGGAGGCGCCCCGAAAGGGCGCTTCCTTTTTTATCTCCCTGCCCATCACACCCGATACGGTGGCGGGGCGATAGACGTCAGATCGCCATGTCGGCCGAAATAACCCTGATTTGCATATACTCTTTCACATCCTTTTGCACTATACTTGCTTGCCGAAAGATGCACGGACACCCCTGATGGGAGAGTAGCGCTATGACTTCGAAAAAATATATGACAGGCAATCTGGACCTGACCAAACATGATGCCGGCACCGGCGCTCATCGCTCACGCAAACCGGTATATATGGATTTTCTGCCCCCCTGCAATCACGCATGCCCCGCAGGTGAAGACATACAGGCCTGGCTGGCACTGGCGCAGGCCGGCGAATATGAGGCTGCCTGGCAGAAGTTACTGGAAAACAATCCATTCCCCGCGATTCACGGACGGGTCTGCTACCACCCGTGTGAAACAGCCTGTAATCGCGCCTATACAGATCAGGAGGTCAGCATCCATGCTGTTGAACGTTTTCTCGGTGACCTGGCCATGGAGAAGGGGTGGCAGCCGCAATTTGATGCTCCGCCCGGCGGCAAGCGGGTATTGATTGTCGGGGCAGGCCCAAGCGGGCTTTCAGCCGCCTATCACCTGATCCGGCTGGGCCACACCGTAGAGATCCGGGAAGCAGGCCCCGTGGCGGGCGGTATGATTCACTTCGGCATCCCTGCCTACCGCATGCCCCGCAAGGAGCTGAATCAGGAGGTACAACGCGTGGTCGATATGGGTGCCGTCATCACCCTGAATCACCGCGTTGACGATGTGGAGAAGGAGCGGATCGAGGGCGGCTTTGATGCGGTATTTATCGCGGTCGGCGCACACCTGAGCAAGAATATCGATATACCGAGCCGCGATGCGCGCAAGATGCTCGATGCGGTGAGCTTTCTGAAAAGCGTGGAGAATGGAGAAGACCTGCATCTGGGACGCCGGGTGGCCATTTACGGCGGCGGCAATACAGCCATGGATGCGGCGCGTACGGCAACCCGTCTGGGTTGTGAAGCCGTGATTATCTATCGCCGTGACCGGGACAATATGCCGGCTCACGATTTCGAAGCTGAAGAGGCGCTGGAAGAGGGCGTGAAGATCAACTGGCTGCGTACAATCAAGGAGATCGACAATACAACGATGACCGTTGAGGTGATGGAGCTGGATGAAAACGGTCGTCCGCAACCAACCGGTAAAACCGAGACACTGGAGGCCGATGCGCTGATTATGGCCGTCGGTCAGGATACCGATACCGGCTTTCTGAAGCAGGTGGAAGGCATAGAGTTCGACTGGGACGGCACGGTCATTGTCGGCCCGAATATGATGACCGGCGCCGAAGGCATTTTTGCCGGGGGCGATATGGTGCCCAGCGAGCGTTCGGTAACCATCGCCACCGGTCACGGCAAAAAAGCAGCCCGCTATATCAATGCATGGCTGCGCGGCGACAGTTACCAGCCGGCAGCAAAACACCCGATTGTCGAACACGACAAGTTGCACCTCTGGTACAGCACCGAAGCGCCAAAACGGGCACAGGGTGAGCTTTCACCCGAACAACGTCTCGGCGGTTTTGAAGAGATCCTGCAGGGGTACAGTGAAAAAGAGGCACTGTTTGAAGCCCGGCGCTGCCTCTCCTGTGGCAACTGCTTCGAGTGTGACGGCTGCTACGGCTCCTGCCCGGAGGATGCGATTATCAAGCTGGGCAAGGGCAAGCGCTATCTGTACGACTACGACAAATGCACCGGCTGCGCCTCCTGTTTCGAGCAGTGTCCGTGCCATGCCATTGAGATGGTCAGCGAAGATGCTGTCCAGGCAGACCAGGAGTAGGGGGTGGCGACGATGACGGATACCAATAAAGCCAAACAGGTCACCTTTGACGGCGGCACCGGTGTCGCCCATATCGCCTATCGGGTCAGCGAAATATGCTCGATCTATCCGATCACCCCCTCCTCCGATATGGCCGAGCTGTGTGATCAGTGGTCAGCCCAGGGCAAACAGAATGTCTGGGGACAGGTGCCGGATGTCATCGAGATGCAGTCCGAGGGCGGCGCTGCCGGCACGGCCCACGGTGCCTTGCAGGCAGGCGCTTTGACGACCACCTTCACCGCCTCGCAGGGCTTGCTGCTGATGATCCCGAACATGTACAAGATTGCCGGCGAGTTGACCTCGACGGTATTCCATGTCGCAGCCCGCTCACTGGCCACGCAGGCGCTATCGATCTTCGGCGACCATCAGGATGTGATGGCGACACGCATGACCGGTTTTGCCATGCTCGCCTCGGCTTCCGTGCAGGAGGCACACGATTCGGCCCTGATCGCCCATGCCGCAACACTGCGTACACGCGTACCGTTCGTGAATTTTTTCGATGGCTTCCGTACCTCGCACGAGATCAATAAAATCAGCCTGATTCCCGATGAGCAGATCAGTGCAATGATCGATGATGAGCTGGTCTATGCTCATCGTCGTCGCGCACTGAACCCGGATAATCCCTTTATTCGCGGCACTGCCCAGAATCCGGATGTCTATTTTCAGGGGCGCGAGTCGGCCAACCGCTTTTATGATGCTGTGCCGGGCATCGTGCAGGAGACGATGGATCAGCTGGGGCAGCTGACCGGTCGCCACTATCACCTGTTTGATTATTTCGGCGCAGCAGATGCCGAGCACGTCATCATCATCATGGGCTCCGGTGCGCAGACGATTGAAGAGACCGTCAAGGTGTTGAATGCCTCGGATCAATGGGGCGGCGCCAGGCTGGGTGTGATTACCGTACGTCTGTTCCGCCCCTTTTCCCGCACCCATCTACTGGCAGCGCTGCCTGCGACCGTAGAAAAGATTGCCGTACTCGATCGCACCAAGGAGCCGGGTGCCGGTGGCGAGCCCCTGTATCAGGATGTCATGACTGCCCTGGCAGAATCGGTGGTATTGGGTGATCTGGCTCAATTACCGCGCGTGATCGGCGGCCGCTACGGCCTCTCCTCGAAAGAGTTTACGCCGGCCATGGTGAAAGGAATATTTGACGAGCTGGCCAGAGATCTTCCGAAAAACAACTTCACTATCGGCATTCATGATGATGTGACCCATACCAGCCTTATCTATGATGCCAGCTTCAACATTGAACCGGCCAATGTGACGCGGGCGCTGTTTTTCGGACTTGGCTCCGACGGCACCGTATCGGCCAACAAGAACAGCATCAAGATTATCGGCGAGAATACCGACCTGCATTGTCAGGGTTACTTTGTCTATGACTCCAAGAAGGCCGGGTCGCAGACCGTTTCCCATCTGCGCTTCGGGCCTGATCCGATTCGCGCCCCCTATCTGGTCGACTCGGCTAATTTCATCGCCTGCCACAAGGCCTCGTTCATCACACAGGTAAGGATGCTGGAGAAGGCAGCTCACGGCGCGGTATTCCTGCTCAACAGCCCGGCGCCTGCCGATCAGGTGTGGGACGAACTGCCAAACAACGTTCAGAAGCTGATGATCGAAAGAGATATCGATTTTTACGTCATTGATGCCTCTACCGTGGCACGCGATGCCGGCATGGGTCGTCGTATCAATACCATCATGCAAACCTGCTTCTTTGCCCTCTCCGGCGTGTTGCCGCGCGATGAAGCAATATCACAGATCAAAAAAGCGATTGAAAAAACCTATGCGCGCAAGGGCATGGATGTGGTGGAGCAGAACTTCAAGGCGGTCGATGCCGCACTCAGCCACCTCTACAAAGTGGAGCGCCCGGATTCGGTAACCAGCCATCGTGAGATGGACCTGATGGTGCCGCTGCGTGCGCCGCAGTTTGTGCAGGAGGTTACCGCACCGATGCTGGCCGGCCACGGTGATGACCTGCCGGTATCAATATTACCTGTCGACGGCACCTATCCCTCCGGCACGGCTCAGTGGGAGAAGCGTAACATCGCCGACTTCGTGCCGAAGTGGGAGCCGGATGTGTGTATTCAGTGCGGCAACTGCTCGTTTGTCTGCCCGCACAGTGTGATTCGCGCCAAGTTCTATCATGAAGATCATCTGGACAATGCGCCGGAGGGATTCCCGTCTGCACCGATATCGGCCCGTGGCTTCCCGGAAACGCGTTATACGCTGGAGATCTATCTGGAGGATTGTACCGGCTGTGAAATGTGCGTGAATGCATGCCCGGCCTTCGATCCGGATGATGCCACACAGACGCGCAAGGCAATCAACATGACCGCCAAGCCGGCCCTGATGGAACAGGGACTCAAGGATATTGAGTTTTTTGAAACCATCCCGGTCAACGACCGCGCTACCATTGATTACTCATCGGTGCGCGGCACTCAGTTTCTGGAACCGTTGTTCGAGTTTTCCGGCGCCTGTGCCGGCTGCGGCGAAACACCGTATGTACGGCTGCTGACCCAGCTGTTCGGGCCGCGCCTGCTGGTGGCCAACGCTACCGGCTGCTCTTCCATTTATGGCGGCAATCTGCCTGCGACGCCGTGGACGGTGAACAAGGACGGGCGCGGTCCCGCCTGGTCGAACTCGCTGTTTGAGGATAATGCCGAATTCGGCCTGGGCATGCGCATCGCTGCCGATCACCACACGCATATGGCCAAACAGGAGCTGCTGAAAATGCGTGACTCTCTGGACCCCTATTTTGTCGATGAGCTGATCAATGCCGATCAAAGCATCGGTTATGAGGTCACCCAGCAGCGCCAGCGGGTGGAGAAGCTGAAGCTGGTACTGGCAGGCATGGATGATCCGCGCGCCAAAAACCTGTTGACCGTCGTCGATCATCTGGTCCGGCGTAGTGTCTGGTTGATCGGTGGTGACGGCTGGGCTTACGATATCGGGTCATCGGGGCTGGATCATGCGCTGGCTTCCGGTCGCAATATCAATGTGCTGGTGCTCGATACCGAGGTCTACTCCAATACCGGCGGTCAGGCCTCGAAATCCACGCCGATCGGCGCCACCGCGAAATTCGCCTCCGCCGGCAAACCGGTGGGCAAGAAGGATCTGGCGCTGCAGGCGATATCCTACGGCAATGTTTACGTGGCCCGCGTGGCCATGGGGGGTAACCCCCAGCAGACATTGCTGGCCATGCGCGAAGCCGAAGATTATCCGGGACCGTCCATTATCCTTGCATACAGCCACTGTATCGCTCACGGTATCGACATGACACAGGGACTACATCAACAGGATATGGCCGTAGCATCCGGTTACTGGCCGTTGATCCGTTATAACCCGATGCTGCGCCAGGCCGGCAAGCGGCCGTTCGTGCTCGATTCTCCGCAACCGACGATGAAGGTGAAGGATTATGCCTATACCGAGATGCGCTACAAACTGCTGCAGAAAACGCATCCGGAAGAGGCCGAACGCCTGATGAAGCTGGCTCAGGAGTCCGCCGACCTGCGTTGGTCGACCTATGAATATATGGCCGGGCAGGACCCGTCTGAATTCCAGCCGATGAAATAATGGATTACGATATCCTCATTGTCGGATCCGGCCCTGCCGGACAACACGCAGCCTGGCAGGCAGCGCGCATGGGCAAACGCGCTGCCATTATCGAGCGCAAGCCGAGCATTGGCGGCGCCGGCCTGCAAACAGGCACGATTCCGAGCAAGGCGCTGCGCGAGGCGGCCTATCTCGCCTCCCGCTCCGGAGTGCAGGGGATGCGTGAGGCATCCACAGCCGCCCGCCACGGGGTACTGGCCGAAGCGGTGCGGCGCAAGGATATGGTAATCGCCCAGCAGGAGTCTGTGATTGTCAAACGCCTGCTCAAATCCGGCGTGGCGCTGATTCCGGGAGAGGCATCATTTATCGATGAGCATACGCTGGAAGTGGTAGATGCTAATGGTGCTTCCCGGCAGCTCTCGGCCGATGTGATTCTGCTGGCCACCGGCTCCAGGCCGCACCGACCGTCCGATATCCCTTTCGACAAGCAGACCGTACTTGATTCCACGTCGATTCTGAAGCTGAAGCGACTGCCGAAGAGCCTGCTGGTGGTGGGCGGCGGTGTCATTGCCTGTGAGTTCGTATCGATTTTTGCAGCGCTTGGCGTGGCCGTCAGTGTGGTGGATTCGCATGCGCAGCTGCTCGCCTATCTCAGCGAAGATGTCGTGGCGGTACTGGCTGAATCATTTGATAATATGGGCGTAGAGCTGCACATGCAGCAGCGCGTGGTGGCTGTACGCAGGGAAGAGGGCCGTACGCTGACGCTGCTGGAGTCGGGGCAAAAACTCTACTCCGAGGTCGTACTCTATGCGCTGGGGCGGGTACCGAATGCGCAGAGCCTGAACACACCCAAAGCTGGCATTACACTGGACCAGGGCTGGATTACCGTGAATAAACAGTTCCAGTCGAGCGTGCCGCATATCTATGCGGTGGGAGACCTGATCGGCCGCCCGGCACTGGCATCCACCGGTATGGAGCAGGGACGTGCCGCGGTGCTGCACGCCTTTGGCGGCAGCGGTCAGGCGATGCCGGCCAACCTGCCGATGGCCATTTATGCCATTCCGGAGATTTCATGGGTTGGCAAAACGGAAAAAGAGGCCAAAAGAGATCAAATTGATTATGTGGTCGGCCGTGGTTATTACAAGGAGAGCGCCCGCGGCCAGATTATCGGCGATGCCAATGGTCTGGTGAAGCTGATCGTCGATGCGCACTCACATCGACTCATCGGAGCCCATATTGTCGGAGAACACGCCAGCGAACTGATCCATACCGGTCAGTTACTGATGAACTTTAATGGTACCGTACACGACCTGGTTGCCAATGCATTCAATTATCCGACACTGGCCGAGTGCTATAAGCTGGCTGCACTGGATTGCCTGAGTCATTTAAGCCCCACTCCTGAACCGCTGTTGTAAGCCTCGTCACAGGCAGGATGCACTCCGGCGCTAGCGTGCGCCCTGTAGATTGTATGATTGCAGGAGCGTTACATGAAAATATATCCATGGATTTACAGTATCGTAGTTGCCGGGGCCCTCAGTGCCTGCGGCAATGCCGATGATCAACGCAGCATGTCTCCCAATGCGCTTGCAGCTCAAAAAGTAGCCGCAATACAGCAGGTGATGGCTCTGGCTGCCGAGGCAAGAGAGGCTGTTGAGGCTGCCGACAGCAGCAAGCAACAGGCTGTTGAGTATGCACAGGCAAGACAAGCGGCCGTCAGAGCAGCGATTGCCAAAGCGGCAAAAGAGACAGAACTACTGAAAAAAGATGCTGAAAGCAAAGCCCGCTGGGCGGCGCTGACTCAGGCAAGAGCTGCGGCGGCACGTACAGCATTGCTGCAGGCGGCGCTGGAGCAGTCGAAGGCAGAAGCGCTTGTAGCAGAAAAGATCAAAGCCGTGCAGACGGCACGTATCCAGGCAGATATCCATCAGGAGATTGCCCGCAAGGCCATGCAGGAAAAGATTGAAGCCGAGATGCTCTCCGGGAAGGTAATGGCTGCGGAAAAGCTGGCGGCCCTGTCGATCGGCCTGAAACAGCAGCAGACTCAAACCCAGACCAGTTCCGCCCCGGTTTCGGCTAGCCAGCCGAATCAGCGACCGACTGAAACAGCCAGAGCCGACAGCCATCCGCGGGTCATCGCACCTTCACACAGGCCTCACATTATCGCGAAAAACAGCATCAAGCCTGCGACAACGGCCATGCACAAAGATGCTAAACCTGTTGCCGTGACAAAGCTGGCAATGGCAAAACCCGCTCAGGCTCAGACTGGTGCAGCGAATGCAGTTCGCGGTCACGCTCTGGCCAAAAAGTGCCAATTATGCCATACGTTTGATGCGGGGAAGAAAGCCAAGTTCGGCCCCGGCCTGTTCGGTATTGTCGGCAAGCAAGCCGGTAAAACGGAAAGCTACAAATATGGCCAGGCACTGGCAGCGGCTACCTTTACCTGGGACCAATCCAATCTCGCCGACTGGGTCTGCAACTCAGGCAGTGCAATCAAACAGCTGACCGGTAAACATTCAGCCCGTACAAAAATGCCCGCTCAGCATGCCTGCGGGCAGGATGCGCAGGATATCGTCGCCTATCTGGCCAGCCTGAAAGCGCAGCCAGCCCGACTGGCGCGGGCAGATTGATCGCAACAAGGTTCTATTGAGGAGCAGCACAAGCGCATCTGATCAGCTATAATCGGGGCCAGATTAGTCAACGGGAGGCAATCATGCTCAAAAATGGCAAGGTACTTGTACCAACCGATTTTTCCGAAGCATCCAAAGAAGCGCTGAACAGGGCAGGTGAGTTGGCAGCGTTGTACTCCGCTGAGGTGCATCTGCTGCACGTGATGGAGCCTGCCGTGTTTTTCGAAACGGACATGATTGCCATTTCACCGCTGAATGACATTACCGATGCCATAAGGGCCGGCGCAAAGAAACGCTTGCTGGCACAGGCAGAGAGCGTGGATTTTAACCTAACGACGCACTTGATGGAATCGATGGGCGAGCCGGCCGGGGTCATCTGTGAATTTGCCGCATCACTGCCTGCCGACCTGATTGTCATCGGGCGACAGGGCGTGCAGGGCACTTTCGAACACCTGCTGATAGGCTCCACCGCCGAGCGTGTGGTGCGTCATGCCAGCTGCTCGGTGCTGGTCTCCATGCAGCATGCGACGAAAGAGAGTTGAGACGAGCAGCACAACATCGTATCATGGCATGATATGAATCCGGATTTACTGCCGAACCTGCAGCAACCGTACCGCCAGTTTGTTACAGACTACCTGAAGCTGTTACTGGCCAGCGCACGACGTGCGCACCGGCATATGGACATCGCTGATCGCGGGAGTATTCATGCTTTCAGAGTTGCCGTACGCCGCCTGCACACATGGCTGTCGATACCCGGTCTGCTGCCTGTAACCGACAAAAAACTGCTCACACGATTAAAGCATCATATCAAGGCAACCAATGCATTGCGCGATGCAACGATACACAATAAGTGGTTGAAGAAACATGGCTACAGTCAACGGGTCGCTCTTAAACCGCCTTCACTGCCGCCTCGATGGAAACGCCTGTGTCGCCGCCTGGAGGCCTCCATCGAAACCGCCGCACAGATACATGAAGACAGACTGAATGAGCCCTTTTCCTGCCGCGGCGCATCTGTCGTGCAATCCCTGTTTAATGAGTTTGCTGACGCACTGTTGGCCATTCGCGGCCCGGAGGATATCCGGGGCATCCATCACAGTCGTATTCTGGCCAAACAACTGCGTTATATGCTCGAGCCGTTTGCTGCCTCGGATAAACAGGCAGAGCGGCTGATGCAGGAAATGGTCTCGTTTCAGGACTGCACGGGCATGTTGCATGACCTGGCCACCATGCGCGATGCCCTGGCACCGGCTCCTTCCCTGCGCGCGCATATTGAGCGGGAAATGAAAAGCCTGTATCAGATCGTTGAAACCCGCCATATAAGGACACGCGAGCAACTGATCCGTGATTTCAGGGAGTGGCTAGAGAACTGTGATATCCCGCCCCCCGATTGGGTGTGAGGTGCATAACAGCATACAGGCCTGGCAATGTCAGCGTGTGGGGATACTCCCGGTCCGCCTCAATCTTCAAGCGAGAGGGACAGGTTGCCATCATGGCCTGTTTCTTCTGTTTATGCTGTGCTTGCGCCGGTATAGCACCTAGTATGGCGCAATGCTGGTGATGCTGTTTCTGTTGTTTTCCATACCGATAGGGATATTTACCGCCTGGTTTGCCTGGCAGGCGTTCAAGGTGGGCAAACGGGGTGCGGCCTGGGGAATGTCAGGGCTATCACTCGTCTGTTTTGCCTCTGCCGCCGTGCTACTCACGTGGATCTATGCGCTTTCGCTCAGCTAAACCCGGCGTCAGTCGCGCAGTTCTCACGGCAGCGAAACAGGTTATTTTTCCATCGTACATTGACCTTGTCGTGATGCGGGACATACTTACACCAAATCAGATGCGGAGGGGATAAATACGATGGGACAGCGTGTTTGCGTGATCGGTGGTAGCGGATTTGTCGGGCGGGCCATTGCAAAACAGGCGGTCACCGCCGGGCATACCGTGACCGTGGGCTGCCGTCACCCGGAAAGGGCGCGTGCCATGCTGGTTGACGGAGTGCGGCTGAAACGGGTGGATGTCGTTGACGGACGTGGTATCGATGAAGCGATCAAGGGCTGTGATACTGTTATTTATCTGGTAGGGCTGTTATTTGAACGGGGGCGCTACAACTTTCAGGCTGCGCATGTCGATGGTGTGGAGCATGTCCTGGCTGCCTGCCAGCGCGCAGGTGTTGGCCAATATCTACACATGAGCGCACTCGGCGCCGGCGCAGTGCCGGGGAGCAGCTATGCGACCAGCAAGGGCGAGGCGGAGAAGCACGTGCGCGCTTCCGGCCTGAACTGGACGATATTCCGTCCATCCATTATCTATGGTGCCGGCGACTCTTTCTTCAGCAAGTTCAAAACCATCAGCAGCGCCTTGCCGGTGATGCCGGTAATCTGTGGCGAAACTCGCTTTCAACCGGTATGGGTTGAAGACGTGGCGCGTGCATTTGTGGGCACTATTGGCAATCGCCACACTGCGAACCAATGCTATGAGCTCGGCGGCCCGGCTACATACAGCTTTAAACAACTGCTGGAAATGACACTGGATGCACTCGGTCGCAAGCGCTTGCTGCTGAAGCTGCCAAATTTCGCGGCCAGACTGATGGCCACAATCAGCAGTCTGCTGCCTACCCCGCCGCTAACCAAAGACCAGCTCATGCTGTTGGGGCACGACAATGTCGTCTCCGGCGCACCTTTTCCGGCGCTGTTCGGCCCGCCTGCAAGGCTGGAGGATGTGCTGCCAACCTTTATTTTCGGCAACCAGGCCGAAGTGCTGCAGCAGCAGTGGGATCTATCCAGACAGCACTACCGCAAGGGCGGCGTTTGAGCTCCCCGCTGTTCGCTGCGGTATTTGCCGCATATTTACTCGGCGCGATACCCTTTGGTCTGCTGTTGACCAAGGCGCTGAGCAAACGTGATCCGCGGGAGCATGGCAGTGGCAATATCGGTGCAACCAACGCGATGCGTACCGGCGGCAAACTGGTAGGTGCACTGACGCTACTGGCCGATATTCTCAAAGGGATCATCCCGGTCGCACTAGCCATTGCGGCGGATCTGTCGGAAGCATGGATTGCAGTGATCGCTTCAGCGACGTTTATCGGTCATCTCTACCCGGTCTACTTGCGCTTCCGTGGCGGCAAGGGCGTAGCGACAATGCTTGGTGTCATATTGCCATGGCAGCCTCTGGTTGCTGGCATCGGAATACTGCTGTGGTTTGTCCTGATGAAGTTGAGCCACTATGTCTCGCTGGCATCCATTCTGACAGCACTCTCTCTGCCCTTGCTGATTGTATTAACAGACGGCTCCATGCCGGCACTGATAGCAGGCATGATGATCGCTACACTGGTAACGCTGAAACACGCATCGAATATCAAGCGACTGTTGGACGGCTCGGAGCCGACAACCGAACAGGACCGTCAGGCGCAGCCATGAAAGATGCGACAAACAACAACACAGGCGGAGCCGGAACAACTCTGCTCCAGAGATGCAGGAGGTGTTCATGAAATTCAGGCATATATTGCTGGCGGGTCTGATTACCATGCTGATGATTCCGATCGTCAGTGTGCAGGCTGCTGCCACTGCCGCCCCTGCGGGCATCGCAAACATCAAGCCCGACCTGCCGCAGCCCTACATTGTCAAAAAAGGCGATACCTTATGGGATATTGCCAATTATTTTTTCAAGGATCCGATGCAATGGCTGCGTATCTGGGAAAAAAATCTGTACATTACCAATCCTGACCTGATCTATCCGGGCAACAAAATATGGTTTGATCCCAACCACCAGAGCGGGCTGACGACGGTCAGGCCGATGCCGCAGGTGATTATCCGCCCGGTAGAGCGCCTTGCGGCCAATACCGACTCCGCCATGCTGTTAACGGCTTTGGAGCGGCAGGATTTTATCCTGCCTGAGCAGGAGCAGGGGGTCGGCCACATACTGGCCTCGCCCGACGAGCGTCTGAACTTTGGCGCACATGATCGTGTCTATCTGAAGTTGAATCAGCCGGCTACGCCCGGCACCCTGTTCGATGTGTTCCGCACGACCGATGCGATTAATGACCCTCAAACCGGGGAAAAAATTGGCTTGCTGGTCGAACATATGGGGCAGGTTCGCGTAGAGTCCGAGGCCAAAAACGGCATTGAACGTGCGGTCGTCACCAGAGCATTTGCCGAGATGTCACGTGGTGATCGCCTGAAACCGGCGCGTACCATCGACCCGCACTTACGACCAATGCCGCCTACACAGAAACTCAGCGGCGATATCATCTATATCCGCAACGGCGCTCATGAGGCAGCTCAAAATCAGGTCGTAGGTATCAGCATCGGACAGGAGCAGGGATTAAAGACCGGCACCCAACTCTCGATTATGCGGGCAGGACGCATCATCGCTGACAAGGTTAGCGGCTCTCCTGTTCAGTTGCCCCAGGAGAAGGTCGGTGACCTGCTGGTTCTGGTGGCGCAGCCCCGCGTATCAATCGGCTTAATTACTGCATCCACCGCCCCGATCAATATCGGCGATACCGTATTTGGTGAACCTGCCCGCTAGAGACTCGTGGTCTGCAATGCACTGACAGATGACCTCTGAATCCGCACTGCAGTGGCTGCGCCTTTCCATGGTCCATGGTATAGGGCCGATGCTGGGGCGCAGGCTGCTTGCTGCCATCGGCGGCATCGAAGCACTGTGGTCAGCCACGGGGGATGAACTGAGAGCTGTCGATGGCATGGGGCAACAGCTGGTAGCGTCATTGAGCAGCACTCATCTCAGTCAGGCCGAACAGATCGTGAAGCAGTGCGCCGCCCAGCAAATCGGCATCCTCTGCCCGGACGATGCGCGATGGCCGGTTGCTCTGGCAAATGTGGAGGATGCCCCTCTTATCCTGTTTTACCGTGGCGATCCGGTATGCCTGTCGCATCTGCCAATGCTGGCCATGGTCGGCGCGCGACGGGCCAGTCGGGAAGGGCGCGTGTTGACCCGCCGCTGGAGTCGCTACTTCACAGCTCACGATATCGCCATTGTCAGCGGCATGGCCTTTGGCATCGATGCCGCTGCCCATGCCGGCGCGCTGGAGGAGCAGGGTATCACCATCGCCGTGCTCGGCTGCGGGTTGCTGGCTCTGACCGAAGAACAACAGCGACAGGTTGAAGCCATTGCAGAGCGAGGTTGTGTGATATCGGAATTTTTACCTGCCCAGTCGGCCAGGCCGGAACATTTTCCACGCCGCAACAGAGTGATTGCCGGCCTGGCGCAGGCGACAGTGGTCATGGAGGCGGACATCCGCTCCGGATCCCTGATTACCGCGCGTCTGGCAGGCGAGTACGGACGCGATGTGTTTGCTGTCCCGGGCTCGGTACTGGCCGACAACCATGCAGGCTGCCACCGGCTGATCCGGGACGGCGCCATACTACTGGAGCGGGCCGAAGAGCTGCTTGTACAACTGGGTCTGCATGCCGATAAAACGACACAATTACATGCCGGAAAACAGTATCATCCGGCCGATGCCGAAGAGGCCGGAATCCTCATGGCCATGCGTGGTGAAGCCGTGCATCTGGATTTGCTGGCAGAAACTTGCGGCTTGACCCTACCTGAGCTTTCGCCCATCTTGCTGCGCCTTGAGCTGCAGGGCGTGATAGAACGCCTGCCGGGCAGCCGCTATTTACTAGCGACGGAGTTGAGTGATACATGAGTGCAGTCGTAGTGGTGGAGTCCCCCGCCAAAGCAAAAACCATCGAAAAATATCTGGGCAAAGGCTATAAAGTCCTTGCCTCCTACGGACATGTGCGCGCCTTCCCCAAAAAAGATGGTTCAGTGGATCCCGAACAGGATTTTGCCATCAAATATGAAGTTATCCCGGACAAGAAGAAGCGACTGGATGCCATCGACAAGGCCCTGAAAAGTGCCGACACACTCATTCTGGCGAGCGATCTGGATCGTGAGGGTGAGGCCATTGCCTGGCATGTTGCGGAAGTACTGCGTGAACGCGGCTCCCTCAAAGACAAGCAGATTCAACGCATCACCTTCAATGAAATTACCAAAAAGGCCATTCAGGATGCCGTAGCACACCCCGGCGAGATGGACATGCAGCTGGTAGATGCCCAGCAGGCACGCAGTGCCCTGGATTATCTGGTGGGGTTTACACTCTCGCCGCTACTCTGGCGCAAGGTTCGCAGCGGCCTCTCTGCCGGGCGCGTGCAATCGGTAGCACTCAGGCTGATTTGCGAGCGCGAACAGCATATTCGCGAGTTCAAACCGAAAGAGTTCTGGACCATCGATACAACCTGTCAGGTTGCGGCGACGAATGATGGAGTCGATTTCGCTGCCCAGCTGTTTGCCGTAGATGGCGAGAAGCTCGGCAAATTTGCTATCACCGATGGCGTGTCGGCCAAAACCATGGCGCGCAAGGTTGAGAAAGCCACCTTTCATGTCGACGCCGTCAACAAGAAGCAGGCACATCAGCAGCCAGCCCCTCCCTTCATCACCACAACACTGCAGATGGATGCCTCCCGCAAACTGGGCTTTACCGCTCGCAAAACCATGCAGGTGGCACAGAAGCTGTACGAAGGTATTGAGGTGGATGGGGAGCCCGTCGGTCTGATTACCTACATGCGTACCGACTCGCTGACGCTCTCCGAAGATGCGCTGGCCGAGATGCGCAGCCACATTGAGCAGGTCTACGGCGATGCCTATTTGCCGGCCGCTCCGCGTCGGTTCAAGACCAAGAGCAAGAATGCGCAGGAGGCCCATGAGGCGATCCGCCCGACGGCCATTGCCCGTACGCCCGACGGTCTGCGCTCGGTTCTGGATCCGGATGAGTGGAAGCTTTACCAGCTGATCTGGAAACGAACGCTGGCATCGCAAATGGCGGCAGCCGTACTCGATCAGGTCAGCGCCGATCTGGTATCCGACGGCCTGACACTGCGTGCGACCGGCTCCACCCTCGCCTTTGCCGGTTTCCGCAAGCTATACATCAAAGGTACCGATGAACCGACAGCACAGGATAGCGAGCGACTGTTGCCGCCACTGACCGAAGGTGATGCGATCACCATCAAGCAGGCGGATGCCAAGCAGCACTTCACCGAACCCAAACCACGTTTTTCCGAGGCCACACTGGTCAAGGCGCTGGAGGCCGATGGCATCGGGCGTCCATCCACCTATGCCAACATCCTGAACGTGCTGCGCGTACGCAAGTATGTGGAGATGGAAAAGAAGCGTTTTGTGCCAACCGATGTCGGCGAATGGGTAACCAAATTCCTGGTGGCGTCGTTCAGCGATATTATCGCACCGAAATTCACGGCCGCCATCGAAGACAGGCTGGATGCCGTGGCCCGTGGTGAAGAGGGCTGGAAGCCGCTGCTGCGCGAGTTCTGGTCTCCGTTCAAGATCGCTGTAGATCAGGCGCTGGAAGCCGAGCGACCGGCAGAGGAGACCGATGAGATCTGTCCTGAATGCGGAAAGCCGATGGCTATTAAACTCGGTCGCTACGGCAAATTCATGGCTTGTACAGGCTATCCGAAGTGCAAACATGCCAGCCCGATCGGCGGCAGCAAGGAGCCTGAGGAGCCTGAGATCTCCGATCAGGTGTGCGATCAGTGCGGCGCAGCAATGGTCGTCAAACATGGCCGATTCGGCAAGTTTCTCGGCTGCTCCGCCTACCCGACCTGCAAGAATATTCAGCCGCTGGAAAAGCCTGTGGATACCGGCATTCGCTGTCCGGAGTGCGGCAAGGGCACCTTTCTGGAAAAAAAATCCAGGCGTGGCAAGCTGTTCTACTCCTGTTCCACCTACCCCAAGTGCAAGAATGCCTTGTGGAACAAGCCTGTGGATCGTCCCTGCCCTGCATGCGGCGCCCCGTTCGTGACGGAAAAAACAACCAAGCGCAACGGCACCGAACTTGTCTGCGCCCGCGAAGGTTGCGGCTGGAAAGAACAGGTTGGCGAACCTGAGGCAACCTGAGAACGGATGCCCCACACAGGCTTGAGTCATTCAACCCACCTGCGTAAAGGTACGACTGAAGACCTGAGTGCGGTTTACAACCTGAGCCGACTTTGTTTTGATGAGCCTTGGTCACTACAATCGCTCTACTCTTCACTGGAGAGCGGTTACGACCTGTTGCTGTGTGAACAGAACGGCATGCTTGCCGGCTATATTCTCAGCCTGACTGTACTCGATGAGATCCAGATCATGCAGGTGGCCGTGGCCCCTGCCAGCCGGCGTCAGGGAGTGGCAGGAGAGATGAGCCGATACCTGATTGACCATGCCAGAGGCATCAACTCCATTTCTCTGGAACTGCGCTGCTCCAACAAAGCGGCTTACAACCTCTATACAAGCCTTGGATTCACCAAAACCGGTTACCGCAAGCAATACTACGCGGCCAATGCCGCCGGGATCAGCGAGGATGCCGTGCTGATGGAAATATGTCCGGCGGCAGAATAACCTGCTGAACCCTTTATTTTATAGGTGTTTTTCGCCCCCGTATTCTTGACCATGCCGGTTGCCCGGTGCAGCGTTGGCACAATATTTTACGGGTACAGGTATGCACGACGATGAAATTGTCCGGCGCTGAAATAGTAGTTGAATGTCTGAAACGTGAAGGCGTGGATACCATCTTCGGTTATCCTGGCGGTGCCGTACTGCAAATTTACGATGCCATCTTCCAGCAGAGTCACTTCAAACATTACCTGGTACGCCATGAGCAGGCTGCACTGCATGCCGCCAGCGGATATGCGCGTGTATCCGGCAAATGTGGCGTAGCGCTGGTCACCTCCGGCCCCGGCGCGACCAATGCCGTCACCGGCCTTGCCGATGCGCTGGCGGATTCAACTCCGCTGGTATGCTTTTCCGGGCAGGTTACTTCTGCGCTGATCGGCAATGATGCCTTTCAGGAGGCGGATGTCGTCGGTATTACCCGCTCGGCCACCAAGCACAACTTTCTGGTCAAGCGCGCTGAAGATCTGGCGCTGATTATCCGGCAGGCATTTCATATCGCCACAACAGGGCGACCGGGACCGGTATTGATCGATATTCCCAAGGATGTCAGCATCAATATATGTGAATTCGTATGGCCGGAAGCAGTCAACATGCGCTCCTATCAACCGGTGACACAGGGCCACCCCGGCCAGATCAAAAAGGCAGTCAAGGCCATGCTTGCCTGTCAGCGACCGGTCATCTACTCAGGCGGCGGCATTATGAATTCCGTCGGTAGCGCAGCCCTGCTGCGAGAGCTGTCACACTCGCTGAATGCACCGGTAACCAATACCCTGATGGGATTGGGCGGCATTCCTTATGACGACCCTCACTTCCTCGGCATGCTCGGTATGCACGGCACCTATGAAGCAAATATGGCCGTCTCACACTGCGACCTGCTGGTTGCTGTCGGCTCCCGCTTTGATGACCGCGTCACCGGTAAGCTCGAAGCCTTCGCGCCGGATGCGAAGATTATCCATATCGATATCGACCCCTCATCGATCTCGAAGAATATCCATGCCCACCTGCCTATCGTCGGTGATGTCGGCGTCGTGCTCAAGCAGATACTCGAAGAGATCGCCCGCAAGAACGGTGCGCCGAATGCCGACGCACTGGCTTTGTGGTGGGAGCAGATTGCCGAGTGGCGTGCTGTCGATTCGTTGCATTTTGAGCAATTGCCCGATGCCCCGATCAAACCCCAGCGTGTCATTCAGGCTGTGCATGAAATCACCCATGGCAATGCCGTTGTTGCGACCGATGTCGGCCAGCATCAGATGTGGGCGGCCCAGCACTACGGCTTCCGCAAGCCTCACCGTTGGGTGACGTCCGGTGGACTGGGCACCATGGGTTATGGACTGCCGGCCGGCATGGGCGCACAGATTGCCGTTCCCGATGAGCGGGTGGTTGTCTTTACCGGCGACGCCTCCATCCAGATGTGCATACAGGAGCTGGCCACGATGTATCAGTACCGGCTTCCGATTATCATTATTATTCTGAACAACGCCTATATGGGCATGGTACGCCAGTGGCAGGAGATGTTTTACGAGTCCCGCTACTCCCAGTCCTATTTCGATTCGTTGCCCGATTTCGTCAAGCTGGCGGAAGCGTATCGCGGCACCGGCCTGAAAGTGGATCACATTGAGCAGCTTGACAGCGTTCTGGAGCAGGCTTTTGCCATCAAGAACGAACGCTTTGTGCTGGTGGATGTGGCTGTATCAAAAGAAGAGAATGTATATCCGATGGTGCCTGCCGGTGCGGCGCTGAATGAGATGGTGCTGTCATGAGGCATACAATTACCGTTCTGGTAGAAAATGAATTCGGCGTACTGACGCGGGTAGCCGGGCTATTCTCCGCGCGCGGCTATAATATCGAGAGCCTGAATGTAGCCCCGATTCAGGATAAAACCGTCAGTCGCATGACGATTGTGACGCGTGGTGATGAGCGGGCGATTGAGCAGATCAAAAAACAGCTGAATAAACTGATTCCGGTGATCAAGGTTGATGATATCTCCCATACGGTCCACCTGGAGCGGGAAATGTTACTGGTCAAGGTTGCGGCATCACCAGAGAGCTATAATGCGCTGCTGGAGCTGGCTGACAGCTTTGGCGCCAAGGTCGTCGACGATCATATCGACAGTCATATGATCCTGGAGCTGACAGGCAAGGCGCAGCAACTCGATGAGTTTCTGTCGCGCCTGTCAGACTTTGATGTCACGGCCATGACTCGCACAGGTCCGGTCGGCATGCGGCGTGATGCAAAAGGTTTCAACCTGGACTGATATCTGCACCATAGCCGCGCTAAAATCATGGCCGGAGTCAGTCAGGCTTGCGGATAATAGAGTTGCACCATATGCAACAGCTGCTGCGGCGGGAACGGTTTTTGCAGGAATGGCAGGCTGCCGACTTCATGCAGAACATTGCGCCCCGAGATAATAATCGTTTTGATCTGCGGCACATATTTCAGCATCGCCCGATGCAGCTCAACACCATTCATCTTCGGCAGGTTGAAGTCGCTGATCAGCAGCTGCGGGGGCGCTTCTTTACTGTGCATATGTTCCAGCACATGTTCAGGATGGGCGAAAGCGTGAACCATGTATCCCTGACTGCTCAACAGGCAGGCCAGAAACTCGCAAAGGTGACTATTATCATCGACAACATAAATACTCATCCAAGCCCCTTCCCGCCCACCATTGCTGATTTTTATAGATGTAAAAGCAGTTATAGTCAAGTTGAGAGCTTTTCCGTATTGCCATCGAAAGCAGGGCGTAGCTGATATGCGGGCTTCGATGGCAACCTGCTTCTATGCTAAGCTAGGGCCATCCATTGATTTGTTTTGCCAAGAGAGGATTTCATCATGAGACCATTGCGCAAGATCATTTTTCCCGCTGCGGGTATGGGGACGCGCTTTCTGCCGGCCACCAAGGCCAGCCCGAAAGAGATGCTGACCATCGTCGACAAACCATTGATTCAATATGGGGTCGAGGAGGCCCTTGCTGCGGGCATGGATCACATCATTATGGTTACCGGTCGCGGCAAACGCGCCATTGAAGACCATTTCGATATCTCGGCTGAGCTGGAGGCCAATCTAAAAAGCGCTGGCAAAAGCAAGTTGTACAAGGCCGTCTCTCGCGTATCGCGCATGGCCGAGGTGGTTTATGTGCGGCAAAAGCAGGCTCTGGGGCTGGGTCATGCCGTGCTCTGTGCCGAGCACTGGCTTAATGATGAGCCGTTCGGCGTGTCGCTGGCAGATGAGCTTATTGTCGGCAACATACCGGCCATGCAACAACTGCGCGAAGTATATGAGGCAACAGGCTGTTCGGTACTCGGGCTGATGCAGGTACCGGAAGACCAGGTCTCCCGTTACGGCATCGTCGATTATATCGCCGAAGAGAGCGGGCTGTTGCGCCTGACCGATATGGTGGAGAAGCCGGCACCGGAGGACGCACCATCGCATCTGGCCATCGTCGGCCGTTATATCTTTACCCCTGCTTTGATGGCGCTGCTCAAAGATGTGCAGCCGGGCAAGGGTGGCGAGATCCAGTTAACCGATGCGATTGCCACACTGGCCAAACAGGAGCCGATTTACGGCGTACTGCTGGACGGCCAGCGCTTCGATGCCGGCACCCCGGAGGGGTTCCTGAAAGCCAATGCCGTGCTCGGCCTGCAGCATGCCGTTTACGGTGATGCCTTCCGACAGGCTCTGAAAGAGTATTTATGAAACAGTCGATGAATATACTGGCTCTGGATACAGCAACGGATATCACCTGTGCCTGCCTGCACGTAAACGGGCATGACTACCCGGCCGCACTCGATGGCGGCCAGCGTATACGCTCCACCGGCATTATGCCGCTGCTCACCGGGCTGCTGGAACAGGCGGGCCTTGAGTGGAAGCAGCTGCAACTGCTGGCCTTCAGCCAGGGCCCCGGTTCATTTACCGGCCTGCGTATTGGTGCGGCGACACTTGCCGGCATCAATGCAGGCCTGCATCTGCCCGTACTGCACCTCTCATCGCTGGCTGTCACTGCGCGTCAGGCGGCAGTAACCGACCAGCTATGGGTCGTGGAAGATGCACGTGCCGGCGAAGCCTTTGTCGGTTGTTATCAGGATGATGCAGCCGTAATGCCGGAACGCTGCATGCAGTGGCAGGATATCGTTTCACAGCTACCGCCGGGCAGGTTTGTCTGTCATGCTGAACCGCCTGTTGCGATGCCTGGCTGGCAGCGGCAGCCGCTGCTGCTTGATCGTGCTACAGCACTCGGGCAGCAGGTCCAGGCAGTGCTCCCTGCACAGGATAAACAGTGTGCATTGCCGGTCTACCCCGCACCCGCCTATATGCAGTTATCACAAGCGGAAAGGAGTGCTCATGCCCGCTAATCAGATCCGTGTCCTGTTTGTCTGTCTGGGAAATATCTGTCGCTCACCACTGGCTGAAGTGGTCGTGCGCGCAGTCGCACACGAACGAGGTCTACAGCACTACCACTTTGCCTCCGCCGGTACCGGTGACTGGCATGTTGGTGGCTCGGCCGATCCGCGCTCATCGGCTACCGCGCTGGAGCACGGTCTGGATCTGAGCTCTCATCGCGCGCAGCAGATCACCGGAGCCGGCATCGGCGGATGGGACTGGTTTGTGGCGATGGATCGCGAAAATCGGCGCGACCTGCTGCGCATGGGGGTGACAGAGGATCGGCTGCTGCTGATGCGCCAGTTTGAGGAGGACAACCCGGAGCCGGATGTGCCGGACCCCTACTACGGCGGCCCTGACGGCTTTGAACATGCCTATCGGATGCTGACAGCCAACGCCGAAAAACTGCTCGATTATCTGGAGTCAAACACCTGACAAAGGTATCAATCAACGTCAACGGCGATGGCGCGCCCGGCCTTGAAGGCTCTATCGTCGGCAAACAGCCATCTCACCATTTGCCCTGAGTCCGACACCCTTCTAGGTTAGGCAGATGCGTTTTGCCCCCTTTGCCCATCTGCATGTGCACTCCGACTTTTCTCTGCTCGGTTCCACCCTGAAAATAGGAGATCTGCTGCATAAAGTCGCCGAGCTGCGTCAGCCGGCCGTAGCCCTGACCGATTATGGCAACCTGTTCGGCGCTATCGAGTTTTACAGCAAGGCCATGCGTATGGGCATCAAGCCGATCATGGGCTGCGAGGTGTTTATCTGTGAAGATCACACCAAACGCATCTCCGAGGGACCGCGCGGACCGCGGTTTCCGCAACTGGTACTGCTGGCGCGCAATAACCACGGCTGGAAAAACCTGCTCAAGCTGGTCTCTATCTCCTATCTTGACGGCTTTTACTACAAACCGCGCGTCGGCAAACCGCTGCTTAGCGAGCATGCGGACGGCCTGATTGCCATCTCCTCCGGCTGGAACGGCGAGATCGAGCAGCACCTGCAGCGCGGTGATATCGAGGGCGCGCGTAAGGTGGCCATCGCCTACCGTGACATGTTCCATGAGGGCTGCTTTTTTATCGAGATTCAGCGCCAGAACGGCTCCGGTCAGGAACAGATCAACGAGCTGTTGATTGAGCTGGCTCACGAGCTGGATATCCCGCTGGTGGCCAGCAATAACGCACACTTTCTCGAGCGCGAGGATTTTGAGGCGTTTCAGGCGATGCAGGCGCTGCAACAGAACCGCACACTCAATGATGATGTCTCCGGCCACTTTACGCCCGAATATTACCTGAAGTCCTATGAGGAGATGCAGGAGCTGTTTGAGGATATACCCGAGGCTCTGGAGAATACGGTACATATTGCCAACCGCTGCAATGTGGACCTGCAGTTCGGCAATTATCAGCTGCCCGACTTTCAGCCGCCGGAGGATATGGAACTCTCTGCCTATATGCGTCAGCAATCGATGGAGGGACTGGATGATCGCTGGCCGGCCATTCTGGCCGGTGATCCGGATGCGGTGCGCGAAACCTACGATGCACGGCTGGCCTTCGAGCTCGACGTCATCGAGAACATGGGCTTTCCCGGTTATTTTCTCATCGTATCCGACTTTATCACCTGGGCGAAACATCAGGGGATCCCGGTCGGCCCCGGTCGCGGTTCCGGCGCAGGCTCCCTGGTAGCCTACTGTCTGAAGATTACCGACCTCGACCCGATCAAATACGGTCTGCTCTTCGAGCGATTCCTCAACCCTGAGCGCGTATCGATGCCCGATTTCGACATCGATTTCTGTATGAGCCGGCGTGAAGAGGCGATCCGCTACGTCACCCATAAATACGGCGAGGACAAGGTGGCTCAGATCATCACCTTCGGCTCTATGAAAGCCAAGGCAGTGATCCGTGATGTCGGTCGTGTACTGCCGATGGAACTGGCCAAGGTCAATATGATTGCCAAGCTGGTACCCAATGACCTGAAGATGACGCTGGAAAAGGCCCTGGTGGATGAACCGAAGCTGGCCAAAATGGTCAAGGAGGATGTCGAGGTAGCGCGGCTGTTTGCGCTGGCCAAACGACTGGAGGGTAGCCACCGCAATGCCGGCAAGCATGCCGCCGGCGTGATTATCGGCCGACGCGAGCTGGTGGATACAGCGCCGCTGTTCAAGGTGGCGGGTGAAGAGGGCAAGGTTGTACAGTGGGACATGGCCAATGTTGAAAAGGTCGGCCTGATCAAGTTCGATTTCCTCGGTTTAAAGACGCTGACGGTAATCGATATTGCCGTAAAACTGGTGCGCCAGTACGAATCGGGTGATGCCGCGAAACACTTTGATATCACGACGATTCCGATGCATGACGAAGCGACATTCCAGCTCATGCAGCGCGGCCAGACGGGCGCTGTATTCCAGGTGGAGTCATCGGGCATGCGCGACCTGCTCACACGCCTTAAGCCCGACTGCTTTGAGGATATTATTGCGCTGGTGGCACTCTATCGCCCGGGCCCGCTGGAATCGGGCATGGTCGACACCTTTATTGAGTGCAAACATGGCAGACAGGCCATCGAATACCCGCTGCCACAGTTGAAAACGATCCTGCAGGAGACCAACGGCGTGATTCTGTATCAGGAACAGGTGATGCAGATCGCCCAGCTGCTGGCCGGTTTTTCGCTCGGACAGGCGGATATGCTGCGTCGCGCCATGGGCAAGAAAAAAGCCGAAGAGATGGCCGAGCAGCGCAAGATTTTCATGGCAGGCGCGGAAAAGCAGAAGGTGGATCTGGACAAGGCCGAGCACATGTTCGACCTGATGGAGAAATTTGCCGGCTACGGCTTTAACAAATCCCATTCCGCCGCCTATGCACTGATCTCCTACCAGACCGCCTTTCTGAAGGCCCACTATCCCAGAGCGTTTATGGCCGCAACGATGAGCTGTGATATGGGCAATACCGATAAACTGGCGCTGCTGGTAACCGACTGCCGCAATATGGGCATTGATGTGCTGCAACCGCATATCAATGAGTCGGACTGGGAGTTCCGCCCGGAAGGGGATTGCATCCGCTACGGGCTGGGTGGTATCAAGGGCGTCGGCGAAGCCGCACTGCGCGCGGTGATCGACGAGCGCAAAACCAACGGTGAGTTCACATCGTTTGAAGATATGATCATGCGGGCACCGGCGCGCACGCTGAACAAACGCATTCTCGAAGCCATGATCAGGGCCGGGGCACTGCAAGGGCTGATTCCGCATCAGCGAGCGGCACTGGAAGGGTTGGGAGAAGTGCTGGAAAATCTCTCCCGTAAACGTAAGGAGTTTGCCTCCAACCAGTCCTTTTTGTTTACGGTAGCGGAGCCTGAGAGTGCCGATGGCGGTTTCCCGACACTGCCGGCATGGAGTCCCGGTGAAAGCCTGCAGGCAGAGCGCGAGGTGCTCGGCTTTTATCTGACTGGTCATCCGCTGGAGGCATGGCTGAAACGCACAACCGGCTTGGGTGATTGCAACTTGAGCGAGCTCAAGGAGCGAGAGGAGGGGGCTGAAATTGTCGTACCGGTCGGCATATCCTCCATACGCCAGTACCAGGGTGGACGCGGCACGATGGCTTTTGTGCAGCTGGAAGATTTGCACGGTCAGGCTGAAATGGTCTGTTTTTCAACCATCTACGCCGACATAGCGGAGCTGCTGCAGGCTGACATACCGCTGCTGATTGCCGCCCGGGTAGACAAGAGCAAGGATGAACCGGTACTGATTGCGGAAGCGGCTGCCTCGCTTGCGGAGCTGGTGCCGGAGCTGGTCACGGAAGTCCGCATTACCACAGCCAGTCTTGCCTGGGATGAAATAACCCTGGCACGACTGAAATCCCTTGCTCAGGGCGGCCCTGCACGTCTGTCATTCCATGTCAGACTGCCAGACGCTAGTCTTGCCATTCTGCAGACTGGTCCATGTCTGCGCTGGGATGAGGATGTCAAAACGCAGCTGGATGCGCGTTTCGGCCCTGAATCGATTCATTTACAGTGCAAACCATGGCAGCCGCAGCGTCCGGCGCGCCGGGCATATGAACGGAACGACAAGAGAGGATAAAGTGGCATTTAGTTATCTCGAATTTGAACGTCCGATCGCGGAGCTGACCTCCAAAATCGCAGAGCTGTCCAGTATGGGCAGCGGTTCCGGCGTGAATATCGCCGAGGAAGTGGAGCGCCTGAACGTCAAGCGCGACAAACTGGTCGAGCAGATCTACAGCAAGGCAACCCGTGCCCAGATCTGTCAGCTCTCCCGACATCCGGACCGTCCCTATATTCTGGATTATATCCCGCTGATCTTTGATGATTTTCAGGAGCTGCACGGCGAGCGCACCTTTTCCAACGATGGAGCCATTGTCGGCGGTCTGGCCAGTTTCCGTGGGCAGAGTGTGATGCTGATCGGGCATCAGAAGGGACGCGATACCAAAGAGAAATTAAAGCGTAATTTCGGCATGCCCAGACCGGAAGGCTATCGCAAAGCCCTGCGCCTGTTCCGTCTGGCGGAACGCTTTGATGTGCCGATACTTACCTTTATCGATACCGCCGGCGCCTGGCCGGGTATCGATGCCGAAGAGCACGGACAGAGTGAGGCGATTGCCCGTAACCTGCAGGAGCTGGCCGGACTGAAAGTACCGGTGATCTGTACGGTGATCGGCGAGGGTGGTTCCGGCGGCGCACTGGCTATCGGCGTCGGTGACCGGATGTATATGCAGCAGTTCTCCACCTATTCGGTCATCTCACCCGAGGGGTGTGCCGCCATTTTGTGGCGCGACCGTGCTCACGCCGAGGAAGCGGCAGAGGCACTTAAACCCACTGCCAAAGATCTACAGGGTCTGGGCCTGATCGACGGTATTATTGCCGAGCCGAAAGACGGTGCGCACCGAAACATCAACGAAGCAGCCGACCTGATTGCCGAGGTGCTGGACAGTGCGCTCAAGGAGCTGCTGGCAACACCGGTCAACAAACTGTTGGCCGCCCGCGCAGCACGACTGCGCAAGATAGGTTCATTCAGCGAATCCTGATTGTCGCCACCGGTCTGTGTTACGACGGCCCGCTTTACACCGGGCCCGGTGCCCCTATGCTTCGCGCACTTGATCAGACCTGCCTTCATGGAGAGGTATTCGAAGTGGTCATAACGGCACCGACTCGAAATCGGTTGGGGGCGAGAGTCCCACGTGGGTTCGAATCCCACCCTCTCCGCCATATAAAAAAAGCGCGCCTTTACGGTGCGCTTTTTTTATATGTACCGAGAGGTGACGATTAGAAACCAATCGGGTTCGACCGATCAGCAGGATCGCTGACCGGAACGCCGCATCAGCGGCGGCCCGCAAGGGTGGAGGGCAGGAGCCCGACATAATCCCGTCCGCCCATATCCATACGCTGAAAATAAAGCGCGCCCTTTACGGTGCGCTTTTTTAATATGTGCCGAGCGGTGACGCTTAGAAACCAATCGGGTTCGACCGGTCAGCAGGATCGCTGGCCGGAACGCCGCATCAAGCGGCGGCCCGAAGGGTGGAGGGCAGGAGCCCGACATAATCCCGTCCACCCACCCATATCTACGCCAAAAACAAAGCACTTCACCAGTTTGCAACGCGCTGTTTTTATAGGGAGAATGTGAGGTCACACGCCGGGTTTTAATCGAGCGAAAACACTACAACCGCAAATCAGTGGTGATGATCGACAATCGCTTCCAGCCGTGTCAGCCCCAGCATCAGTCGCATGCGGCGAGACTCCGGTGAAGCGGTCGGATCATTGATCTGCGGCTCCAGGCTCTCAATATCCGACCAGTAGGGATGCTGCTGCCAGAGAGTGGCGGCAAGGCTATCAAAGTCGTGGCCGGGCTTGCTCAGCAGCTGGGCAATGGCACGGTTTTGCAACAATGTCAGCCGGTGCAACCACTCCCGGCGCAGGTTATGTGCATCATCGTCAGCCCACTCCGGCGAGCGTAACGAACGCTCCATCTCATCAATAGGCAGCAGGGCAAGACATGCGCGACTGGCACTGAGACAGCGGTTCAGGCTGATGTGCATGGATGAGGCCAGATGTACAGCACAGGCGGACTGTGCCAGCAACGGCATGATCGCCAGATGCCGACAGTGCTCCTCCGCAAGCCCCGATGCAATCAGGGCTTCATCCGGATCTACATCAGCAGCCATTTTCTTGCGGAACCGGCGCAAGCCACGTAGCTGAGTAGCGATCCATGCCTGATCGAGCTGCTCGACCGGACACAGTCGCAACAGGTTTTCGGCAAACAGCATCTGTGATGCCTGTAACGCATGCTGCAGAGCCACCGCCAGATTCATGTCAGCAATATCATCCCAGATGGCTGTCCGTAGCGACTCTGTATCAAGCAGTACCTCGGCAATCAGCAGTGCTTCAACAATGTCGGCCGTTGAGGCATCCACCAGCGTTTCCATATGGTGAATGGTGCACAGTCCCATATGGTTGACCACATGATTGGTCACCTGCGTATTGATAATTTCGCTGGCTAGCGGGTGCGCCGAATAAGCGGATGCATATTTTCGCTTCAGGGCCGGCGGAAAATAGTCCTGTAGCAGCTGCTGACTGAATACGCTGCTCGTATCGAAGTCTGTGCCGGAAAGCCGCGCATGAATCCGATTCTTCTCCTGCCCCAGCAGTATCGACAGCTGAGGGCGCAGATGCAGCAGTTCATTATCATCGATTTGTGGTGCAACAGATGCATCCAGCCAGCCCTGATTGGCCAGCCCGTCGCGCAAACGCTGCATTCGCGGCGGATAGTGTCCTGCATCAAACTCCGCCAGTGTCAGCGCGCGAGATTGCAACAGGTTATCCATCAAACACTGTTCGGTCACTGCATCGGTAAGCTTCACCAGCAGGCTGTTTCGTCTGGCCAGCGGTGCTCTTACCGTCGGCACATTGAACAGAATCTTCAGGTTCACCTCATGGTCTGACATATCGACACCAGCGGAGTTATCCATGGCATCTGTATTGATCAGGCCGCCAGCCCGCGCATATTCAATGCGCGCTTTCTGAGTAAAGCCGAGATTGCCGCCTTCGCAGACCACCTTGCAACGCAACTCCGCAGCATTAACCCGCACAGCATTATTGGCCGGATCACGGGCTTCGGCATGGGCCTCTGTTGTCGATTTAACGTAGGTGCCGATACCACCGTTGTAGAGCAGGTCGACCGGGGCGGAGAGAATCGCACGTATCAGCGCCTCCCCGTCCAGCTCTGCCGCTTCGATACCAAGCACCATGCGCACATGAGCCGAGAGTTTGATCTGTTTGGCACTGCGTTCGAATACGCCGCCACCCCGACTGATGACTGATGTATGATAACCATCCCAGCCACTGCCTGCGGCAAACAGCCGGCGGCGCTCGGCGAAGGCCTTTGCGGCATCCGGTTCCGGGTCGAGGAAGATATGGCGATGATTGAAAGCCGCTACCAGGCGTATGGCCGGGTTGAGCAACATACCGTTACCAAATACATCGCCGCCCATATCGCCAATACCGACACAGGAGATCGGATCCGCACAGGCATCCACACCCAGCTTGGCGAACAGGTGTGTGGCGCAAATCCATGCCCCGCGTGCAGTAATGCCCACAACCTTGTGGTCGTAGCCGAAACGACCGCCACTGGCAAAAGCATCATCCAGCCAGAAACCATTCGCCTGCGATTCGTCGTTGGCATCATTGGAGAAACTGGCTGTGCCTTTATCGGCGGCAACGACCAGATAGGCATCATTGGCATCGACTTCCGGAATACGGATACCTTCGGGCGGTCGCAATGCGCCATCCACCAAATTGTCGGTCAACGCCAGCAGCGTTCGAATAAATGATCGGTACTGTTGCAACACAAAGGCTGGACCCTGGCCGCCGCGAATGACAAAACCGCCCTTGGAGCCGGTTGGCACAATCTGTCCGTTTTTGATCGTCTGCGTACTCATTAACTCCAGAATTTCAGTGCGGAAGTCCGCCGGGCGATCGGAGTAGCGGATACCGCCGCGGGCAATGGGGCCGGCGCGCAGGTGTGCGCCCTCCACATGTACGCCATGCACGAATATTTCACGCCACGGCAGCGGGTGAAGGGCAAAACCGAGTTGTGCTGTGTCAATTTTAATGCCGATTGGGGCGCCCCGGCTGCGTACAAATGCATTGGTGCGCACGCCGGCCTCAACCAGTTCGGCCAGAGCCCTGAACCAGCGGTCATCGGTCAGGCTGCCGACACTCTGCATGGCATGATCAAAAGCGTTACGCGCTTCAGCCAGAACACTGTCGGGCATACCAGAGAGGTGTCGGGCGGCGAACAGACGCTGCAGGCAGGCACTGACTTTGGCATGGCGCAGCATCATGTCCGTTAACGGCAGCCGGGCAGCATCAGGTAGCAGTTGTACCAGATGATTACGCAACGTGATCAGGATAGCCAGTTCATCAATATCCAGCGAAGCGGCTATCATAAGACCATTGACTGCATCATGGTCCGCCTCACCGTTGAGTACCAGTGTCAGGCCACGCTGCAACCGCTGAATATCGCCGTGATCCAGGTGGTGAGGTGCCCGGCAGGTCAAGGCAGAGATATAAATACGACCGCGACCGGGATCACCACTACCGTCGGGGGAGAGCCCGAAAGGCACCAGCGACTCCTGTATCGGATCCAGTGCAAACAGGCGCAGGATGTCGACCAGCTGCCCCAGCGACGGCTGCTCAAGCGAATAGATATGCAGCTGGGCAATCTCCCCGACAGAAGCCTTCTGGCTGACATGCACGCAGGTGCGGCCATTGGCCAGCAGGTGCTGACGCATTTTAACATCGCGAGTGTACTGGACAGGCGGAAACAGATCCTGATACAGTGACGGTACGCTCTCCAGCTCCTGCAGCGTATCGGGTATATTAAGGGTTGCGGCATGACGCAGCACTTCCGCCTTAGCCAGATCTTTCCAGAATATGATACAGCGACGGATCAGGGCGCTGAGTTTTGCCGGCGCGATCTCTGCCCGTTCGCGTGCAATGCTAATCAGAATAATGCGGTGAGGACCGATGCCGAATGAGTCATAGCCATGTACAGGTATGCCCGCATCGGCCAGCGAATCCATAACTCGCTGCATGACGACCGGCCCGAAACGTTTGGCCGCAATAGCCACCAGCAGGGTATCCAGATTACCACGCACAGACGGCAGGGTGTTGACGACCAGTTGCAGTGGATCCGCCAAGTCAATAATCCCCTTTAACGGTTCCAACCAGTCTTCCGGCCGGGTAGCCAGCAGAATACGTTTTGGCATGCGGTCAAATAGCGTACGCACTTCACGTCGATAAAAGGCGGAGTGCTGCAACAGTGGATCGGTAGACAGTGCACGCCAGCGTGCCGCCAGCATGGGCAGGTAGCTGGCATTAGCGAAACGGGCGCTGCGGGAGAAGTGACCGATAATCAGCGCCTCTTCCAGTTGTCCGCCGGGAGCTGTCCAGCATATACGGACGACTTCGACACTGGCTGCGCTGTAGAGATAATGCTGACAGGCAGCCAGATTCAGCCATTCGAGGCCCGGCTCTTCTGCCGCTCCACATGCCTCAACCTCATCCGGCAGTCCGGGCATCACGCGTGCAAGTACATTTTTGTTGCATAGCAATCCCAGTCTCTTGTCATGCTGGGTAATACCGAAATAGAGATAATGATTGTCGTTTATCCAGTCCAGCATGGCGGCAGCGTCGGGGTTCTCCGGCATCAGGCGTGCCACATGGTGGCCGACATGCATACGCATGTCGGAAAAATCCTGCACAGAAAGGTCAACAGCCTTCAGAATCGCCTTGATATCGAGCCTGAGAGGTTCGGCGTCAGGCGTCAGTGTGGCGGAAATATGTATGGCGATAAACATGAAGTTGTCTTCGTCATGAATATCCGGTTTGTACAGCTCCAGCGCGCAACCGTCAGGACCGCAGGGCATGCGTGCGACCATGGTCTGCTGACCTATCGGCTGGATGCCCAGACGAAGCAGATAGCCCTTGATTGCATCCAGATAAAAGGCCTGATCAGGGCAACGGATGGTGAAAATATGGCGGTGCAGGTCACCATGGGTGAGCGTGCGGGCGCCCATCGCGATACGTTTCGTCTTGCCCTTTGGCAGCAGGGCATAGAAGTCCTGCACCAGTGCCGCCATCAATCTGGGCTGAACGCGACCCATAGCGTGCTGCAGGCGTGCCTGATCCAGTAGATCAATGAGCTGACGGCGTAGGTGGCGCATGGCTGTAGTCAACCATGTCCATGGCCCGATGTCGACTGATCTTAAGCCGGACGCTGCTACCAATGACGTCCTGTTTGACGCAGAAACCTGTTTTCGCTTGCATGAGCTGATGGACGCGAGCATCAAGGGCCATCGGCAACGACTCCGGCAACGTTTTTCACAACGCGGTTTTGACGGCTTCCATGACTATGAGGTGCTGGAGCTACTGCTCACGTATGCCATTGCGCGCACCGATGTGAAGCCGCTGGCCAAGTCCCTGCTCACCCGATTCGGCACGCTGGCAGGCGTATTCGATGCGCCGTTGGCTGAGTTGAAAGAGGTTCATGGTATCGGTGAGGGCGGCGCGCTGTTTCTGACGTTGATACGTCAGGTTGAGGTGCGTTATCTGGCCTCTGATTTACCCGGCAGGCAGCTGCTTTATCGCCCCGAACGGGTCAGGGCATATCTGCGCCTGTTGGTTCAGGGCAGAGGCATGGAGTGTTTTGGCGCCATGTTTACCGACCAGCAGCACCGCTTGCTGACGACACAGATCCTGTTCGAAGGTACGGTGGACCGCACAGCCGTCTATCCGCGCAATCTGATGAAGCGGGCGCTGGAACTGGATGCCAGAGGTATGATTCTGTTTCACAATCATCCGGGCGGCACCCCGCATGCCAGTAACGAGGATATCGAGCTAACCCGGCGTATGGCCGAGGCCTGTGCACCGCTTGAGCTTAAAATCCTCGATCATTTCCTCATTGCCGACAAGGAGGTCCTCTCATTCAGGGAGCATGGCTGGTTTTAATAAACCGCTTCGGTAAACGCCTGCACCTGAGTCGAATCGAACACTCCGACCTCCGGTGCTGGCTGAGAGCACAAAAATGTGACAGTTTCTTCACGTATAATGGCGCAAGAAGTCAGAAGGCGGGGGCTCATGCGCCCGGGTAAGTGCAAATATAAGGCAGTCCCGGTCACCCGACCGAATCTGTCCGAATAGAGGTATCCATGTTTACAGGCAGCTGCATGTGCGGACAGGTCAGGTATGAAGTACGCGGTGAAGCAGGGCCGATCACCCATTGTCACTGTCCGACCTGCCGCAAGGCACATGCCTCAGCCTTCTCTTCGGTGACCGCGGTAGAGGCCGGCGGCCTCATATTTACTGCCGGTGAAGCACTGCTGAAATTTTATGAGTCCTCACCGGGCAAACGACGCTACTTCTGTTCCAACTGCGGTTCACAAATTTATGCCAAACGCGATGAGCAGAGCCACTATATTCTCCGCATGGGTACGGTTGACGGCGACCCGGGCATACGACCGGCATGTCACATATTCACGCGCTACATGGCACCATGGTACGATATACACCACCACCTGCCCGAGCACCTCGAGTGGCCACCGAAGCAAGAGGAGGGCAGCCCTGCCATACCTGCCGAGTACGAAGAGCTCCATACGACCATGCAGGATGTTTTTCATCTGGCGACCAGAAAAGAGGCCTCCACATCGCTGCTGCTGATCATGATTAATATCGGTGAAGAGCGAACGGATACCCCACCGTACATTACAGATCTGATCTGTCGCAAGATTCAACTGAACGTACGTGATTCGGACACGGTCGTCACCATTGGCAATCACCGATTTGCCGTTCTTCTCCCCTATACCGATGCCAAAGCCTCACTCATTCTGGCCGAGCGCATTCGTAATGCCATCAAGGGTACAGGGCAGCAGGCCATATCCGCCTGCATTGGTGCGGCCACACTTTCAGCCGATCAACTGGATCCGGCTGCCATGGTGGAGAGCATGCATACGATTATTGCCAGAGCCGAACATGCATGCCGGGCATCGCAGCAGAAAGGCGGCGATAAAGTCACCCATTGTGATGCCCTGACGCCCCTTTGAATCAGGCGCTGCGCAAACAACGAAGCTGTTGTCCGGATCACGGCTTCCTCTCAGTCTGACTGTTTAACAGATCAGTCCAACCTTATAGTAGCATAAGAAATATAATTTCCGAAAAAGCTAAAGTCAGGAAATTCTCAACCGATGAATAGGAGTGTGAGGCTCTGTATACACAGATTTCACCCAATATCAGTTTAAGGAGGAGTTGACTGTGGCAATGACTATTTCGCCAGCTGATGGTTTTATTTCGCGTCTGTTACAACAGACACGGCAGACTGCGCCCGCAAAAGCGCCCACAACAGCTACTTCGCAAGGCTTCAAACCGGATCAGACCTCGATCTCCCCGGAAGCCCGCCAGGCCATTCAGGGTTCAAATCACCAGAGTATGGAGTCAAAACTGCTGGATTTGTATAATCAGAAAGGCAATCGCAACGCTTAGTCGCTGTTTTTCGACTGGTGAAAGCAGTAGCAGTTTCTGCCACCATGTTTGGCTCTGTACATGGCATTATCCGCCGCAGTAATTAACAGGTCGCAACTCGTACTATCCTCAGGATAAATCGCAATGCCCATACTCATCGTCACCTGGTGACCCGCTCCCACATCCTCATACGGGGCCGAGATGGCTTCGATCAGTTTCCATGCTACCAGTTCAACCGTATCCCGCGTATGTACATCATCCAGAATAATCGCGAACTCGTCACCGCCCATGCGTGCCACAGTATCCACTTCGCGTACGTTCGCTCGCAGGCGGTGTGCCGTTTGCACCAGCAGGTTATCACCCGCCTGATGGCCCAGGTGATCGTTCACAGCCTTGAATCCATCCAGATCAAGATACATGACGGCAAACTGTTTCTGATGACGCTTTGAGTACGCCAAGGTCTGACTCAGCCGGTCATGAAACAGAGCTCGATTGGCAAGCCCTGTCAGCGCGTCGAAATGCGCCATCATCATCAGCCTCTCTTCGTAAGCCTTGCGTTCGCTGATGTCGTAAACAACCCCCTGCAAATAGAGGTCCTGATCATGATCCCGAACCGTAGCGGCAGCATCCTTCACCCAGAGATAGCTGCCATCTTTTGCATATATCCTGTATTCGGCATGAAAGGGGATCTTCGCATTCAGGCTCTGGTGCACCTCAGAGAGTACCCGCTCACGATCCTCCGGATGAATTTGTTGTGACCATATTTCCTGATTAGCCAGAAAATCATCCTGTCTATAACCCAGTATATCCTCGACCTGCGGGCTGACAAACAGGATTCGACTGCGATCGAGCGTGGCGATATAAGTGATGGCGGGAATCTGCTCTACCAACGTGCGGTAGGTGGCTACCGATTTTTCCAGATCAGCCTCGACTCTTCTCTTTTCTGACTGCTGGATGGCATTTTCAATGGCAACCGTCATCATGGTTGCCAGCTTTTCCAGCAGGACGACCTCACTGGCGGCAAGCCGGCTTGCCGCGTCGGCAAACAGCAGCAAACAGCCGAGAAGATCATGCTCTTTGCCGATGACCGGCACCACAGCCAGCTGCTCTGTTGCCGGAAAACAGTGGCCTGTTTGCTCGGCAAATGCATCCATCTCATCAGATTCGCGAATCACGAACGAGCGTTGGTTTGCCATCAGCTCGCGCACCCAGCCGGCTTCATCACCAAACCTGCATGGCAGCGGCTGCCGCCGATCACCCTTGACGTATTCGGTGAAAGCCAGACAGCCATCCATCATCAGGGCCGCGGCACCAGCATTGGCATCAACCAGTTGCACGGCTGTCAGCATGCCAACCTGCAAAATAGCAGGAATATCAATCGAGCCATGCATACGGTTGCTGGCGTCAGCAATCAGCGATAACAATGCTGTATGGCTTTGTTGCGCCTGGCTGGACATATGCACCCTCCTTCCCCCGCCGAAATCATCAGCATAAACAGAGTAAAGCAATTATCATTCCAAAAAAGGAAACAGGACCAATATCGCCCCTGTATATACGACTATATGGTCACCCCTGATAACGCAGGGCATCAATGGGCCGCATCATGGAGGCCTTGCGCGCCGGGTAGAGGCCGAAAAAGATGCCGACAGCCACTGAAACCCCGAAGGCGAGCAGCACAGGCATGGCGGTGATGGCTGTCCAGACATCGAACATCCGCGTGGCGACAAGCGCCAGACCGATGCCGGTCGCAATCCCGGCCACGCCGCCGGCCATCGTGATAATGACCGATTCAAGCAAAAACTGGGTCAGAATATCCCTGCGGCTGGCTCCGATAGCCATGCGGATGCCGATTTCGCGGGTGCGCTCGGTTACCGATACCATCATGATATTCATGATACCGATGCCACCGACAAACAGGGAGATCGAAGCAATCGCACCGAGCAGGATGGAGAGCATCCCGGTCACCTCCGAGGCCGTTTCGCTCACCTCCGTCATATTGGTAATGCGAAAATCATCCTCGGCGCGGGCATTGAGATGGTGACGCTGACGCAGCAGGTCATGAATGCTTTGCTCCAGCGGCGTCATATCAGCAGGCGATCTGGCCTGTACCATCACCATCGACACCGTACCCTGAAACTGCGTGCCGAAGAGCTGTCGTTGTGCAGTAACCAGCGGCACAATGATCATATCATCCTGATTTTGCCCGCCCATGCTCTGGCCCTTGGCATCAAGCAGGCCGATCACCAGAAAAGGTGAACGTTGCACGCGAATTGATTTGCCTACCGGATCCTCATCACCGAAGAGCTGACGCGCCACCTCCTGCCCGAGCAACGCCACGCGCACGCCGCTCATCGCCTCCGAATCCGAAAAGTCACGCCCGGCAACGACCCGCCAGTCGCGGATGCCCAGGTAATCGGCATTGGTACCTGCAGCCGTGGTATTCCAGTTATTGGGGCCGTATATGATTTGTACCGAACCCATGACGGTCGGCGCAACCAGTGCAGCGCGCGCAAGCTGACTGATAGCCACGGCATCCATGGTTGTCAGTGTGGGCATATTGCCTGCTCCGCCGTGCACGCCCCCCTTTCTTGGTGCGCCGGAACGAATGATCAGCAGGTTTGAGCCCATGGAGGCGATCGAGTCAGACACCTGCTTCTGCGTGCCCTGACCGATGGCAACCATCAACACGACGGCGGCCACGCCGATCAGAATACCCAGTGCGGTAAGAAATGTACGCAGCCGGTTGGCAGCCATGGCAGCCAGCGCTTCACCAAGCAGGGAAAGAATCATGCCACCTCCTCTTCGCGAAAGGCGTCCACAGGTCCATCATAGTGAATGCGTCCATCCAGCAGATAGACCAGCCGTGAGGCGTAACTGGCCACATTACGGTCGTGGGTGACCAGAACCAGCGTCATGCCGCTGTCGCGGTTGATCTGCTGAAACAGCGTCATGATCTCACGACCGGTGCGGGTATCAAGGTTGCCTGTCGGCTCATCGGCCAGAATCAACCGGGGTTCGGTGACCAGCGCCCGGGCGATAGCGACGCGTTGTTGCTGGCCGCCGGAGATACGCGGCGGCAGGGAGTTTAGCCATTCACCTAGCCCTACACGCTCAAGCATGGATGTCGCACGCGCATTGCGGATACCTCGCCCGATGCGCTGGTAGACGAGTGGCAGCGCAACATTGGCCACGAGCGAGGCGCGAGGCAGGAGATTGAAACCCTGAAACACGAAGCCGATAACCTGACTGCGCACTCTGGCCAGCTCGTTATCAGGCAGGCTGCCTACATCGTGTCCGTCAAGCAGGTATTGACCGCTGGTTGGCACATCCAGGCAGCCGAGGATATTCATCAGCGTCGACTTGCCGGAACCCGATGGTCCCATAATGGCGACGAACTCACCCTCCTGAATTTGCAACGACAAAGATTTAAGTACCGGTACCGGGCCGGCATCTGTCTCATAATCCTTGCCCAGATCACGCAGGGTCAGCAGCTCACTCATATCAATATCCTGCGCTAGCGGATACGTACACGAGCCCGGCGCTTGGCGTCGGCAGGGGTCGCGACATCAATGACCACCCTGTCACCGCTTTTCAGTGCCCCGGCCAGCACTTCCGTGTCGGTATTATCCGAAGCGCCCAGCTCCAGCCTTACCGGCCTCAGCCCCTTGTCCCCGGTCAGATAGACTGTGCCGCGTATGCCCTCTGATTTTCCACCGGGTTCGGGCACATGCTCATTTTCAATCACCGTATCGGCCGCAGGCCGGAAGCGGAGCGCCGCATTGGGCACCTTGAGCACCTTTTTCAGGCGAGCGGTGATGACGCTGACGTAAGCGGTCATGCCGGGCAGCAGCACACCATCATCGTTGTTAACGTCGATGACAACGTTATAAGTGACCACATTCTGTTGCGTGGTCGGGTTCAGGCGCAATTGGCGGACCGTGCCTGTGAACTCCCGGCCCGGAAAGGCATCGACAGTGAATGTCGCCTGCTGTCCCGCCCGTATGCCGCCGATATCGGCCTCGGCAAAACTGGAATCAATCTGCATGCTGGTCAGGCTCTGGGCAATCTTGAACAGGGTTGGCGTCTGAAACGACGCTGCCACGGTTTGTCCCACATCCACCTCGCGCGACACGACCACGCCGGAAACCGGAGAGCGGATCACCGTATAACCGAGGTTGATGCGGTCACGCTTTACCTGTGCCATGGCCAGAGCAAGCTGCGCTTGAGCGGCCTTCAGAGCCTGCGTAGCCGTATCGACATCCTGAGCAGTAACATACTCCTTTTTGAACAGTGCGCGGCTACGTTTCATGTTCGCACGGGCCAGATCAAGGGAGGCCCTGGCCGAGGCAGCATTGGCTTCCGATTGTGCCAGCGCCGCTTTCGTCAGCGACTGGTCGAGCTCAAGCAGAACCTGTCCCTCCTTCACCTTGTCATTGAAATCGGCGTGAATCTTCTGCACTACGCCGGACACCTGAGTACCGACATTGACCAGCGTTACCGGATTAAGCGTGCCATTGGCAGACACGGTTTCAACAAGCCCACCATCCTGCACAGCCGTTGTTGTATAGCGCTGACTCAGTGGCAACGCTTTCGGCCAGAACATGCTATATGCGCCGGCAGCAAGGAGTATGGCTGCGATGCTGCCAATGACCAGCTTGCGCCTGAAAAAGTGCATCACACTCATAATTATTGCTCCATACGGCGAATTTTCTGCAAAGCAGTGAGATCAAGCGCACCGACTGCCTGAGCCAGGGAAAAACGCGCTGCGTGCCAGTTATAAAGTGCACTGACATGCTGTTGTCGTGCGCTGGCCATGGCGCTCTGTGCCGTCAGCAGATCAAGGATATTGCCCACGCCTTCGCGGTAACGCCCCAGACTCATGGCCTCCGATTCGGAGGCTGAGGCCAGCAGATCGTCGGATGTGCGCAGTGCCTCTCCCTGAGTCCGCAGGTTCTGATAGGCCTGCCAGACCTGTAGCGTAACCTGCTGAGCCAGCTGATCACGCGTAGCGATAGTGTTCTCCAGTTCTGCTTCTGCGGCGAGCGTCTGATAGGTTGTATTGAAGCCGGTAAAGATAGGGAAGCTGATATTCAGGGCAATACTGCCGCCGCCTGTATTGGCATAATTACCTCCGGCCACGGCGCTACGGGAGTCGGACAGCGAGGCGTCGACGCTCAACTGCGGCAGACCTGCCGCACGTACTGATTCAATATTTGCGCCGGAAGCACGAATGCGCGCCTCGGCAGCCGCCAGATCAGGCCGCTGCTGCTGTGCCTCACGAATCAATTTGCCTACATTATTCTCCAGTACAACATCGGGCCGTGCCGGGGCCGGGTCGGCAAACTCCAGCTTCGCTGTCGGCGACATCCCCATCGCATTAGCCAGTGTGCCGAAGGCCTTGTTCATCGTACCTTCTGCAGTGATGCGTGTGAGCTTTGCCTGAGCCAGTGCAGTTTTGGCCTGCAATCGATCTGCCGGGGTGGCTGCGCCGACCTTATAGCGCTCCACGGCGGCCGACAGGCTGGCGCGCGCCGACGCCTCACTGGCGCGGCTTGCCTCTACGCTGGCACGTGCCGACATCAATGAGAAATAGGCCGTCGCAGCATTAAGGAACACACTTTGCAGAGTCGCATTACCGCTGGCGTTGGCGGCATCAAGCAGTGCAAGCGCATTGTCGATGCCAGCTTCGCGTCCCCCGAAGTCATAGAGCAGGTAACTGGCAGAGAGCGAGGCGCTCTGCTGATTGCTGACCGAGTGGACGCTGCCGGTGGCCGAAGCGGCGTGTGTGGCGGCTCCCGACAATGACAGCGTGGGCAGCAACGAAGACTTGCTGGCACCAAGCTGAGCCGCAGCACTTCTCGCCGCAGCCCAGGCGGCACGTGTCTGCGGGTTATTGCACAAGCTGATCTGGATGACATCGGCCAGGTTGAGTTGTTTCCCTTCGATGTGCTTCTCACAGGTTCCGGCATCCGCCGGTGATGGTACCATGGTGTTGACAGAAAACGGATCATCCAGCCCGGCTGCTTCCGCTGACAGCGCAGTCGCAAGCATAGCCAACAGGGTAAGGGAACAGAAAAACTTCATCATCGTCGCGATACGATAACGCAAGCACTTTGCACAGGACACCACCTTTACGTTTCGTTTACATATGCCCATGCGCGCTGGGTCATGGCAACACCGATTTCCGCCTGATTACACTGCTATTTATTAGTTGTGCGACTCATCGACATCGTTGCGGGTATCCCTCTTGCGCAACATATGCCCGCGCAGGAACCAGCCCGTGCCGGTACCCACCAACATAAGGAAGAGGAACATCAGTGAACGCGACATATCTATTTTCCAGAATAAAAAGCGCAACTCAACCACATCGGTATTCTGAATGATAAATATTGTTGCCAGCACAAACAGTGTAAGGATGGTCAATAGCTTCGGACTCATGGCTGCCTCACGTTAGGTGGCGCTCTTGTACGCCCTCATTTGTCGCTTGTTTCTAGCATAGTAGCGGCAAAATAGCCACACTGACAGGGGCAAATCGATCGCATCAGGCATAAGCCCGTTAATCATTTCTGCCGGTTGCGTTTGCAGTGATTGGACGCCAAGCTTGGCAAGCGGCATGATACGGAGACTATCTAGCCCGGATTACCTGGATGAGGTGCCATGACAGCCAAGCCTTGTGTGCAGGATGTAGCGTTTCCTGAATGTGAAAGCAGCCATGTAGGCAGACTGCGTCTGCAGCTCAACTGCAACAGCGACTGTGTACATGTATTGCGCTCTATCGTCGCTGTGATGAGCGCCCGTGCCGGCATGGATGAGTTGCGCAGCAATCGGGTGGCCATTGCCGTGGATGAACTGTTCGCCAATATCGCCCGTCATGCCTATGGCGGCAAGCCGGGCCGGGTAGAGTTCGAGAGCCGTATTGTTGACAGAAGTGACGGCTCAGCACTCGTGTTTGATTTCCGCGATTACGCATCAGTCGGCTGGAATGGTTGCATGCAGGAGGTGGCCGAACGCCACATTGATCACCAGGACCCGTGCCCGGGCGGGCTGGGTCTGCAGCTGATCTGTTCGGTTGCGGATCATTGTGAACACGTAGTGCTCGATGATGGGAACCACTGGCTGCTGATTTTCAACCTCGGAGAGAAAGATGAACGTTAAACTCACATTCAAACGTGAAGACCGTGACAATCAGGCTGTGCTGCTGCGCGTAAAGGGTGATGTAACGATTCATACCTCGCCGCGCCTGCGTGAAGAGCTAAAGCCACTGTTTTCCGCCAGCATGAAAGAGGTTCACGTGGCTCTGGATGACGTGGGCTTCATGGACTCATCCGGTATCGCCACGCTGGTTGAAGGATTGCAGTGGGCACGTATGACCGGCGGCCACTTTGTCCTCTCCGGACTGAGTGAAAATGTACGCGATGTGTTCGAGCTGGCCAAACTGGATACCGTCTTCGACATAGAGGACAGCACTGCATGAGCTATCGCGATATGCGAGCCTTTATTGATGATCTGGAAACACGCGGGCTGCTCAGGCGCATTACGACTGAAATCAGCACAGAACTCGAAATCACCGAAATTTCTGATCGGGTGCTGCGAGCTGGCGGACCGGCCCTGTTGTTTGAACGGGTAAAGAACCATGACATGCCGGTGCTGACCAACCTGTTCGGCACCGCAGAACGCATTGCGCTTGGCATGGGACGTGAGTCTGCCGGAGAACTGCGGGAAATCGGCGAGCTGCTGGCCTACCTGAAAGAGCCGGAGCCGCCTAAAGGGCTGAAAGATGCCTGGGATAAATTTCCGGTGCTGAAAAAAGTCATGGACATGCAGCCTAAAACGGTGAAAAAAGCACCCTGGCAGGAGGTTGTGTTCAGCGGCGATGAGGTGGATCTGGATCGCCTGCCCATCCAGACCTGCTGGCCTGAAGATGTCGGGCCGCTGTTGACATGGGGGCTGGTAGTCACCAAGGGGCCGAATAAATCCCGCCAGAATCTCGGCATCTACCGACAGCAACAGATCGGCAAGAACAAACTGATTATGCGCTGGCTGAAACACCGTGGTGGCGCTCAGGATCATCTGGAAGCAAAAAAATCGGGCGCCGACTCGTTCCCCTGTGCTGTCGTGATCGGTGCCGACCCGGCCACGATTCTGGCTGCAGTCACACCCATTCCCGATACCCTATCCGAATACCAGTTTGCCGGGCTGCTGCGCGGCGAAAAGACGGTGTTGACCGATTGTGCCACCGTACCGCTGCAGGTACCGACATCCAGCGAAATCGTGCTCGAAGGGCATGTCTCCCTCGGTGAATATGCCGAGGAGGGGCCGTTTGGCGATCATACCGGCTATTACAATGAGACCGAGATGTTTCCGGTCTTCACTGTGGAGCGGGTAAGCATGCGCCGTGATGCCATCTACCACTCCACCCATACCGGTAAGCCGCCGGATGAACCGGCCGTGCTGGGACTGGCTTTCAATGAGGTATTTGTTCCAATCCTGAGAAAGCAGTTTCCGGAGATCGTTGATTTTTATCTGCCGATGGAGGGCTGCTCCTATCGTGTGGCCATTGTCTCTATTCGCAAGGGTTATGCGGGACACGCCAAGCGTGTGATGTTCGGCATCTGGTCCTATCTGCGTCAGTTCATGTACACCAAATTTATTATCGTCGTCGATGAGGATATTGACTGCCGGGACTGGAAAGAGGTCATCTGGGCCATCTCCACCCGATGTGACCCGGCCCGTGATTTTACCATGGCTGAGCGTACACCGATCGACTATCTGGATTTTGCCTCTCCCGTCGCAGGTCTTGGCTCAAAGGTGGGGATTGATGCCACTAACAAGTGGGCGGGTGAAACCGACCGCGAATGGGGCCGTACGATCACGATGCGTGCGGATGTAAAAGCCCGTGTCGATGAGATCTGGCATGAGCTGGATCTATGATCAGGGCCGGGTGCTGACATGAGCCTCCGTTCGTCTCTGTTTCTGGTAGCCGCACTGCTGTTTGCCGGCATGCTCTATCTGTTTCTTTCTACTCCGAATTACGGTGATGCGAATGTTGATCCGATAACCAAAGGCAAAGAGGCCTTTCAGCAGGGCGATTTCGATACGGCTGCGGAATGGTTCAAGGTGGCAGCCAAAGGGGGTAAGGCGCAGGCACAATATCGCTTTGCCATGCTCTATCGGGATGGCAAGGGTGTTAAGCAGGATGACAGCCAGGCTGTGCGCTGGCTGCAACTGGCGGCAGCGCAGGGGCACACAGAGGCACAGTACCAGCTTGGTGTCTTGCTCGAGAATGGACGTGGCGTTGAACAACGGGACCCCGCAGGCGCGCTGACATGGTTTCGCAAAGCGGCTGCCAAAGGGCATGCAGGCGCTGAACTGCATCTGGCTGTGATGTACGCTGAAGGCCGGGGTGCCCGTAAAAATGATGCCGAGGCTCTGGCCTGGGCAATCAAGGCTGCCGCTGGCGGGAATACGGAAGCACGCTCATTTAAGCAACAGTTGCTTAACCGCGTGACTGCACAGGCCTCCGCGGGCGATGCAACTGCGCAGTTTGTGCTGGCCATGTTGTATCAGCAGGGGCAGGGGCTCACTGCCGACATGCAACAGGCTGAAAGCTGGCTGCGGCAGAGTGCGGTTCAGGGCAATGTTGAAGCGCAGTTTCACCTGGCCGAGCTACTGATCAGCCGTGAAGGTGATGCCAACGCACAGGAAGCGGCAGCGTGGTATCTGAAAGCTGCAAACCAGAAACATGTGAAAGCGGCCGCCGCTATCGGGGTGTTATACGCAACAGGTCGTGGCATCAAGCAGGATAACCAGAAAGCTCTGCACTGGCTGAATATTGCAGCAACCGCCGGCGATGTGCGCGCGCAGGCCAACCTGGGAATCATGTATGCCGAGAGCGGCGAAGATGCACAGGCGATACACTGGCTGACTGAGGCGGCAAAGGCAGGCTTAACCGATGCCGAAAATAATCTTGCCGTATTCTCTGCGCTCGGGCGCGGTGGCAAGCCGGATATGCGCGCGGCGCTCGGTTGGCTGAAGAAAGCTGCGGTGACAGATCATACCGCTCAATACAACCTGGCGCTGATGTACCTGCGCGGGATCGGTACGATTCAGAATGATGAGGCTGCTGCAGAGTTGCTAAAGCAGTCGCTGCAAGACGGCAATCCACGCGCCAGCCTGTTACTCGGGCTGCTGTATGATTTAGGCCGTGGTGTCGTCACCAATAGCGAGGATGCAATCACCTGGTATCAAAAGGCAGCCGAGCAGGGCAATGCCGATGCCATGTATAATCTGGCCGTTCTCTATTACCGCAAAGAGGATGCAGCCCGCGCCTTCGAACTGTTCGAACGCGCGGCCAAAGCCGGTGACAGCGAGGCACAGAACATTATCGCATCGATGTATCAGCGTGCACAGGGCACCGCATTCAATATGCCTCAGGCTATTGCCTGGTATGAAAAGGCGGCGCAGAGCGGCTATGCACCTGCCCAGTTTAATCTGGGCAACCTCTACCGCAAAGGTGACGGCGTAGAACAAAAGGATAGCAAGGCACTCTACTGGTACAAAAAGGCGGCGGAGAGCGGTTTTGCGCCGGCACAGAATACGCTGGCCTATATGTATGCACTGGGCAGGGGCGTTGCTGTTGATAAACAACAGGCCCGCCAATGGTTTGAAAAAGCTGCGAATCAGGGATTGTCTATTGCCAGTCAGAACCTCGGCCTGTTAGCACAAAAGCAGAGTAGTTTTACACTGGCCAGCCATATCGTAGAGGTCACGCCACGCACGCAGATTCTGACTCAAGAGCCATTTAATATAGCTCACTATCTGCAACTGTATCGCACTCCCAGCCTGAAGTAGCCCGCCGGGCTCTCGGAGCTTAGTCAGGCGTAGTTAACTTGAGAGCCAGTCATCGACGCTGGGCTCTTTGGGCGAATTCTCGCCGGAAGCGTCGTCATCTATTTCAATACCCTGCTTGCGCAGGCGTTTTTCTTCAGCTTTTTTCTGTTTGGCGATTTCTTTCTGACGTTTCTCAAATTTAAAGTTCTGTCTGGCCAATGGGGGGGACCTCCGCTGCAAGTATCCGGTCAATGCAAGCTGTCGCTCTGCTTATGTCATTGAAGCGGAAGGCGCGAACTATGCCCATTTTTTTCTGAATCGTCTTGCAAAATTGTTGGCATGACCACTCAGGCAACCGCCCAGCGGGCCAGCGATGCGCGTGCATTGCCGCCGCTGATGTCCGGAATGATCTGCAATTCCAGTGCCGTGACGCCGTCGAAATCAACGCGGAACGTCTCCAACTCCTGCGTTGCATCAGGGGCGCTGAAATTATACTGCTGGCGGGCGATTTCATGATAAGTCGCGCCTCCATCCGGAGACCAGCGCAAGGTAAACTGTTGCGTCCGCTCCTGATCATCAACCTGAAACAGCAGACGAATCAGTTCAATACGCTGTGGCTGGTCAAAAAGCAGACGCAGTGTCTGCTCTCCGGCTTCGGCAGCCCGCCAGCCCGGCCCGGTTCCGGCAGCAAGCGCCGACTCTATCGGGTATGCCTCATCCTCGGAGCTCATCTCCACCTGAACCAGATTTTCCAGATCCAGCCAGCTCTCTTCATTGTCTGATTCCGCCTTCATATCCCGTGCAATCAGCTTTTTTCGCATACTTTCCCCCTGTAAACATCTTTTACATATGTCTGGACTATAGACCTATCACCCGATCATTGCATGGCATATGCATAGACGTACGCTGCTCTCATCGCTAGAGTGCGCGCCGTTTTGGGTGTCCCGATGCCGTTCGGCAGAAGGATGAAACGGGAAGTCCGGTGCGATTGATTATCAGTCAATTCCGGCGCAGCCCCCGCTACTGTAGACCTGACAACGCTGTTCAGAACCACTGGGAGACCGGGAAGGAGAACAGCCGCGGATGAAGGTAAGCCAGGAGACCGGCCCGAAGCACGGCATGACGATAGTGAGGTGTTTGATTTTTAGCCTCTGGTAAGGCGCGAGCAGCGAAAAAGCGGAGCATACTTTCTGTATGTGAGCATTTGAGCAGCACAGCAACACAACCAGAGGGGAAAAGCGGACACCCTTGCATGCCATCGGTTTGAGACCTCGGAGGGAGGCCAAGTGCCGGAGCTGATGGCGCTACCATTGCCCCCTCATCATCCGTCCTTTCCACCTTCCAGCGTTTCAACCGCCCATACTATGAAAATGCGCGGCGGGCGCGAAAGGAAGATACAGTGAAACTAAAACATATTTTATGGCTGATCGCGGCGATGCCGGCAACAGCTATCGCTCAAACACAGGATCTCGGTGAGCTGAATGTCACAGCCAGCCGGGTTACTGCACCATCAATCACATCATCCCGGCCGGTAACGGTCATCGACAGACAGGCCATCGAAGCCTCTCATGCTGCAACTGTTGTCGACCTGCTCAAGGGGCTGGCCAATATTGTTGTCCGCGACACCTCCGGAGTCGGAGCAAAATCGCAGGTGGATCTGGGCGGTTTCGGCGAGTCGGGTGCAGCCAACAATGTTGTGCTGATCGATGGGCGCCGGATCAACAACCCGGACCTCTCCGGCACCGACTGGGCACAGATTCCACTGGATCAGATTGAACGCATTGAAATAGTACATGGCGCCAACTCTGTCCTGTACGGTAACGGCGCTGTAGGAGGCGTCATCAATATCATTACAAAAATACCCGCATCCGGTGGCAATATTAGTCTGGCCGGCGGCAGCTTCGGCGAATTTTCAGGCCAGAGCCGGATCGGTGCAGATGCAGGAAAAACGCGCATGGAAGCAAATTTCTCCGGCCTGACCAGCAAGGGGTATCGCGACAATGGCTTCTTTGACCGCTTCGATGGTGGCGCGCGTGCAGAGGCTGATCTCACAGACAGCCTGAGCCTGCATCTTTCCGGCAATCATCATCGTGATCGGGCCGGTTTACCCGGTGCCCTGAGCAGCGCGCAGATGAGAGCCAACCGCAAGCAGGCTACTACACCTCAGAACTTCAGTCGCACAACCGACAATTATATTGATGGCGGTATAAACTGGCTGTCTGATTTCGGCCTGGAGGCGGACATTGCAGGCGGTTTCCGGCGCCGTGATGTGCACTCCGAATTTGTCAGCTTTGCTTCCATCAGCGATTTTGTCCAACGCAATGCATCCTTGCGACCGAAACTCACATTCACGGCCGGCTCTGACATCGTCAGCCGTATCGTGGCCGGCGCCGATATCGATCGCGGCAATGGTTCGTTTAATTTTGGCGGCGCTGTCGGCAATACCGACTTCGATCACAAACGCGACGGTTATTACGGTGAATTGACGGTCAGTGCCGCCGATAACAGCTGGGCTGTAAATGGCGGCCTTCGCAGCGAACGCATACGCGACAGCTTCACCAAGGGTAGTGTCAGCGCTATTGCCAATCAGGCAACGGCCTGGGATGTCGGCGCCTCACTGGGCCTGAGCGAACGACTGCGCCTGAGACTGAACGCTGCCAGCTCCATGCGCTTCCCACTGCTGGATGAGCGATTCAGTTTCTTCTCCGGCACGGTAGACACCACCCTAAAAACGCAGACAGGTCGCCATTACAGCACCAGTCTGCGTTATGATATGAAGTCCGCCTGGCTGGAGGTTAGCGCCAGTCGCGCCAACCTGAATCATGAGATTTATTATAACCCGGTGGGAGGCGCATTCGGATTCGGCGCCAATGAAAATTATGGAGCCAAAACACGTCATGATGTGATCATGCTTGGTGGTCATTGGCATGCGCATGATTTGTTACAATTCTCTGCAAACTACACCTATAGCAAGGCCAGTTTTCGCGGCGGTATTTCCAGCGGTAAAACTATCCCGGCCGTAGCACGTAACCGCTTCGGCGCCGAATGGAAGGCCGACTGGATGCAGGGACTCTCCAGCAGCATTAAGCTCACTTATGTGGGCGCATCATTCCTGATCAGTGATCAGGCTAACGCCCGTCCGCGCCTGCCTGCCTATCTTACTGCAGATGCAGTGATCAACTATCGCTGGCAGAATGTCGAGATGTTCGCGCGTGTGGATAACCTGACAGGAAAGAAATACAGCAATTATGGCGTGTTCTCCACATTCAGCGGCGATTCGTTCTACCCGGCACCAACAGCAAGCTTCCACGCCGGAGCGAGCTATTCTTTCTAGGTTATTCAGGTTCTGGCCATGGCTGGCTGCCAGTGCAGCCATCCATGGCCTGTTACTGACCGGCTGGCTGCAACTGCATCGGCCGACGACAGCTGCCGGTGAGACAGTGGTCATCGAACTGCTCAACATCGACTCAAAGCCCGAGCATCAACAAGCCCGGGCGATGCCGGAGCGCCGCGTTTCTCCCGTAACAGGAAGAAGTTCACAGCATGCGCCCGTTTTACAGCAACCGCCACACCCCTTGGCGGAATCGTCTGTTCTCCACAAAACAACACCGGCCTCCTCCATACAGGTTGCAACTGCAGCTCAACAGCCCGCTGCGGCTTCCGTTCGGCCTGTAAAAACAGAACCCGTAACGGCCCTGCCTGCAACAAAACCGCGGCAAATTCAGACAGCCTCCGCAACAACAGCTGTAGTCGACGAAGACAAGCTACGCCTGCTGTTGCGCAAGCATCTGGAGTCATTCAAGTTTTATCCGGCCAGTGCGCGACGTCGCAACATCGAAGGGGATGTTGATGTCGGCTTCACCCTGACCCGCGACGGCTCAGCCGATCAGGTGACGGTCCTGCACGGCTCCGGCTATGCCGTGCTGGACCATGCGGCGCTCGAGACAGTCTACCGGGCACAGCCGTTTCCTGTTGCAGATGGCCGGTACCAGTTTCGTTTACGGTTCAGGCGGCTGTGAAAGCCTTGCTAGTGCTGCTGGCCTGCTGCTTTGCCAGCAGCAGCGCATGGGCCGGGGCACGTATTCTGGCGCTTGCACCGCACGCCTGCGAAATGCTGTATGCAATCGGTGCCGGCCCGCAACTGGTCGGCGCGTCCTCCTTCTGTGATTATCCGGCTGCTGCAAAAAAACTGCCACGTGTCGGCAGCTATAACGGCATCAATGTGGAGGCGGCCCTGCGCCTTAAGCCGGATATTGCTGTGGTTATCAGTCGAAGCGTCAGCGGCGTAAAAATGCTGGAGAAGATGGGCGTACGCATCATTGTCTCCAATCCGGACAGTTTTGATGCAGTATTCAATGATATGCTGAAGCTCGGCACTTTGACCAACCATCCGGAGAGAGCGACATCCGTTGTTGCCGGGCTACGCCAGCGATTGCAAATAATTCGCTCCCGCCCCCCCTCCGGAACAGCCGTCTTTTATGAGGTATGGGATGACCCTCTGATGACGGCAGGCGGTCCCAGCTTTATCTCCGACCTGATACATGAGGCAGGCGGCAGAAATATCTTTGCCAACCTCAATATTGAAACGCCGCATGTGAATGTTGAATCGGTGGTTCGCGCCCGGCCGGCACTGATTGTCATTCCGCAGGAAAAACGGGATATTGAAGCGCGGCGCGCATTCTGGGAGCAGTGGCTGGGTAAGGGCAATGTCCGTATTATCGCCATCAATCCGGACCTGCTGAACCGACCCGGCCCGCGCCTGCTCGACGGGCTGGAGCTGCTACAGCAGGCGCTAGAGGAGAAAACGGATGTCCGTTAAGATCGAGCTGCGCGTTTTCTCCAGACGGGAGCCTGTCGCGTCCCTCCTTGCCGATGGACTTTACCCGCTATGAAAAGCCTGATGATCCAGGGCACCGCTTCAGGCGTCGGCAAATCGGTGTTAGTGGCGGGGCTCTGCCGGCTGCTGGCCAGAAACGGCGTGCGCGTGGCGCCATTCAAGCCACAAAACATGAGTAACAATGCTGCCGTCACCATTGACGGTGGCGAAATCGGTCGTGCCCAGGCACTGCAGGCATTTGCCTGTGGTATTGAACCGAGCGTGCATATGAACCCTGTACTGATCAAGCCGGAAGCTGATGAGCAGGCACAGCTGGTTGTGCGCGGCCAGGTGGTCGGACAGTTACATGCAAAACGATTCCGGGAAGATCGGATCGGCTGGATGCAGATGGTACTGGAGTCATTTGCGCTACTGCAGGCGCAATACGATGTGGTGATTATTGAGGGCGCGGGATCGCCTGCCGAGCCGAACCTGCGCGAGGGTGATATTGCCAATATGGGCTTTGCCGAAGCGGCTGACGTGCCAGTCTGGCTGGTAGGGGACATCGATTGCGGTGGCGTGTTTGCAGCCCTCACAGGTTCACTCGCTATCCTCTCCGATTCCGAACAACAGCGGGTAAAGGCACTGTTGATTAATCGTTTTCGCGGCAATATGGAGCTGCTTGATGATGCGCTGGTCTGGCTGGAGGAGAAAACAGGGCGACCGGTTGCCGGCGTGATCCCATGGCTTGCACTGGAACTGCCGGAAGAGGACGCCCCCTACCGGCATGCTCAGGATTCAGCTCCCGACAGCATACAACTCAATATTGCCGTGATTGCCTTGCCGCGCATGTCGAACCATGACGATATCGACCCGCTGGCATCGGAAGCCGGCGTGAATCTGCGCTTTGTCCGCACAACCAAAGAGCTCAATCACGCCGACCTGATCATTCTGCCCGGCTCAAAACATGTGGCCTCGGATCTTGCGTGGCTGCGTCAGAGTGGATTTGTGCCAGCGCTCGCACGCCACCTGCGCTACGGCGGCAACGTGCTGGGCATCTGCGGCGGCATGCAGATGCTGGGCACGGTGATTGAAGATGACGGTGTGGAGGGCGACAGCGCCGAAGGGCTCGGCTGGCTGCCGCTTGCAACCACGATGCGCACGCAGAAGACGCTGATAAAGGTGGATCGGCCATCGCCCTGTTTTGCCGGCGAGCGAGTCACCGGCTACGAGATTCATCACGGCGAATCAGACAGTGATAAGGCACTCTTTCCGTTTGCATGCAAATCGGCAGACGGGCTGGTTTGGGGCAGTTATCTGCATGGGCTCTTCGAGCAGGGTGGCTTTCGCAAGGCGTGGCTTAACGAGCTCGGTTTTTCAGCTAGTGATGGCAAAGATCAGCATCAACGCACCATGGATTCACTCGATCTGCTGGCCGATGCGCTGGAGCAGGCGATCGACCCGGAGCTACTGAAACCACTCCTTGCCGGGAGCTCGCTCTAGCATGCTACGGTGGTCTGCCTTGATAGCAGCTGTCGCCGTCTGCCTGTTGATCGGCCTGGCCATGGGCGATCAGTGGATCAACCCGTTTTCGGCCAGCAATTCGCTGGATCAGACGATACTGTGGGAGCTGAGACTGCCGCGCTTGCTCACGGCTTTTGCTGTTGGCGGCCTGCTGGCGCTGGCCGGCGCCTGGTTTCAGGTGTTGCTGGGTAATCCGCTGGCTGAGCCCTATGTTTTGGGTGTGGCCGGTTCCGCCTCTGCAGGTGCGGTCACCGGCCTGATGCTGATGCCGGAATCGAGCTGGATCATGTCGGCAGGCGCCTTTACCGGAGCCTGGGTCGGGATTGTTGCGGTGATGTTCTTCTCACGTCTGGGGCCGAACCGCATGCTGCTCGCCGGCGTGGTACTGGCGGCCTTCTGGTCTGCCGTGCTCGCCCTGTTGCTGGCCCTGTTGCCTGAACAGGGGTTGTTCCGCGCCTTCTCATGGATGATGGGGGACCTCTCCCGCTCCGACCTGCCGATTCCACTGCTGCTGCTGGCATGGGTTATAGCCTTGGCCTGCGGCCTGCTTCTCTCCGGTGCGCTCGACAAGCTGCTGCTCGGAGAGCGTCATGCCGAGGCACTGGGTGTGGATGTTAAACAACTGCGGTCGCGATTGCTGTTGCTGGCATCGGCAGTGACGGCACTGGCCGTGACGGCGGCAGGCACCATCGGCTTTATCGGGCTGGTGATTCCCCACCTGATGCGCCTGATCTTCGGTTCTCTGCACAGAGCCGTGCTGCCCGCCTCTGCCATCGGAGGCGGCCTGCTGCTGGTACTGGCCGATTCCGCCGCCCGCACGATTATCGCTCCGGCAGAGCTGCCGGTGGGCATCCTCACTGCCATGATCGGCGTGCCGGTATTCCTCTTTCTGCTGTTGAGGCGCACAGCATGAGCGGCATCATGAATCTCTCCAACCTTACCGTGGTACGGGGCGGCCAGACGCTGCTCTCCGGACTCTCCTGTGCATGCAATGCCGGTGAAGTAGTTGTTGTGCTTGGTCCCAACGGCGCAGGTAAATCGAGCCTGTTGCTGGCCATGGCCGGCCTTATTCCTGTAGCCGGAACCATTACCCTCTCAGGGCAGCTTTTGTCGGCGTACGATCGGCGCGAGATCTGCAGACAGATTGCCTGGCAGGGTGATCTGCCGCCTACCGAGTTCGGCCTTACGGTCAGGCAACGCCTTCTCCTTGCCGCAGGCGAAGCGGATCAGGGCATCGAGGCCACGGCAGCCACCATGGATATCGCACTACTGTTGCAACGACCGCTTGGTGAGCTCTCCAGCGGCGAGCGGCAGCGGGTGGAGCTGGCAGCATTGATGCTGCGCGATACACCCGTCTGGCTACTTGATGAACCTACCGCCCACCTTGATCTCAAACACCAGATTCGCTGCATTCAGATGCTTAAAGCACAAAGTGCAAATGGTCGCGCCATTATCACGGTACTGCATGATCTGCAGCAGGCGATGGCGATTGCCGACCACCTGATTCTTATTGATGGTAAAGGCGCGGCTGAGTATGGCAAAGCAGCAGAGCTCTTTGATGGCAACAGGCTCTCGCAGCTCTTTGATGCACCGGTGATTGCCCGTGGGTCGGTACTGATTCCTGATTATGGAGAAGAACGATGAAGTCACGTGATAAACGGCAAGGCATTGTGCTGGTGCATACCGGTGAGGGCAAAGGCAAATCATCCAGCGCTTTCGGCGTAGCCTTTCGTGCCGCAGGCTGGGGCATGAAGGTATGCGTGATCCAGTTTATCAAGGGCAAATGGAAAACCGGCGAAGAGCGGGCTGCGAAAAAGTTCGATAATATCGAGTGGCATGCGCTCGGCGACGGTTTTACATGGGATACCAAAAACCCGGAGCAGGATATTAAAACCAGCCGCGGGATATGGGAGCTGTGCAAGGAAAAGGTCCGCTCACATGAGTTTGACCTGCTGGTTTTCGATGAGATCAACTATTGCAGCGGTTATGGCTGGATCACCGGCGAAGAGATTGCCGCCTTCATCCGCGAAGAGAAGCCAAAATGGATGCATATGGTTCTGACCGGCCGGGGTGCCGCCCCCGAGGTGATCGAAGTAGCCGATACCGTCACCGAAATGAAGATGGTAAAGCATGCCTATGAATCCGGCATCTCCGCCACGCAGGGCATTGAGTTCTGAAGCATCAGTCTGAGTACTATTCGCATGGACGCCTGATCGCCTTTCAACGAAACTTTGCTGCATTCAAACCATCTCCGCACTACTATTCATAAACTGATCAGCATTTCAGACAATTCGAACAGAAAACGAACGTGCAGGATATATGCGTCGTTCACAGACGATATAGAAAAACACGGAGGTTTTTTGATGGGTATTGTTACATGGAGCAGGCTGGTCAGATATATTGTCCCTGCCGCCGAGGTAGTCGGGCCGTGCTGAACCATATTCGTCTTACGCGCGCCTTGCTTAGAAACCCCAAAGCAGTCGGGGCTCTGGTTCCAAGTTCACGTTACCTTGCATCACAAATGGTGGGGTTGTTACCACTGGAAACCGAAGTGGTGGTGGAATTCGGCGCCGGCACGGGGCCAATGACAAAAGCACTGCTTGATACCGGCTTTTCTCCTGACAACCTGTATGTATTCGAACTATCCGAGCAGTTGTGTCTGCATTTAAAGAACCGCTTCCCGGCGGTACATGTTATTAACGCTTCTGCCGCTGACATCATGGATCTTGATCGCAAGGTTTGCGCCATCATCTCTTCGCTGCCGTTGAAAAGCATACCGGATGCAACTGTAAGTGAGATATTGGCAGCAGCGCAAAAAAAACTTCGCCCCGGCGGTTACTTTGTGCAGTTCACATACGACCTGATAAGGTACCATGAGGTATTTGATGTCGGCTTCAGGCATGTCAGTAAACACGTGGTTTGGGCCAATCTGCCTCCGGCTCGTATTGATATATTTCAAAAAATTTAGAGGCTTTTTCAGCTCTCCCTGTTCTCCAGCGCATCCGTTTTCCCGAACTATTTTGACCGGACAAGGTTCAATCGTGCAGTATGACCCTACACGGCAGCCGGCCCCGCTTACGGAAGAAGAACCCGCACCTGCCATGGCATGTATGGTATAAAAGGATGGATATGAGGCGCATATGAGCGTTGATCAAACCAAACCTGACCTGGAAACGCAGTCAATACGGCTGGCGATTGACGGCATGCGCTGCGCCGGTTGTGTCAGCAAGGTAGAAGCCGCGCTGGGAGGCCTGCCCGGCGTACGTCAGGCCAGCGTCAATCTGGTGGATCGAACTGCGTCGGTACAGGCAGATCAGAGCCTCTCAACAGATGCGCTGATTGCAGCAGTACAGTCGGTCGGATTTGATGCCAGCACGCTCCGGGGCATGGAGAATATAGCTGAGCAACAGGCGGCAGAAACCGCTCACATGAAAAGCCTGTTCAGTCGCTTTTTAGTCGCCGCTCTGGTCGGGCTACCCCTGTTTCTCAATATGTTTTTTCATTACTTGCCCGGCATCACAGGGCATATGCCCGTATGGCTGAGTATTGGCCTGATCACACTAGCGGTGATGGCTTATGCCGGTCGCCATTTCTATATCGGAGCATGGCGAGCCTTCCTCCATCATTCGGCCAGCATGGATACGCTGATTGCCATCGGCACAGGTACCGCGTGGCTCTATTCGATGGCATTGATTTTCTGGCCGCAGATAGTGCCTGATGCAGTGGCCAGTATGGGGCGGCATGCGTATTTCGATGCCTCATTGATTATCATCGCCCTGATCAATCTGGGGCAGACGCTGGAGGTGCGCGCACGCGGCAAAACCAGCCAGGCTATTCGCCGGCTGATCGGGTTGCAGGCCAGTCACGCACGCGTAGTGCGTGATGAACGGGAAGTGGATATCCCCATAGCCGAAGTCATACCCGGCGATGTGATCCGGGTGCGCCCCGGTGAAAAAATACCGGTGGACGGAGCAGTGCTGGAAGGGGATTCCAGCGTCGATGAATCAATGCTGACCGGTGAGCCGATGCCGGTACGCAAGCAGTCCGGTGATGCGGTCGTAGGCGGTACCATCAATACTTCCGGCAGCTTTCTCTACACAGCCAGTCATGTCGGCAGCGACACGGTACTGGCACACATTATCGAGATGGTAAACAATGCTCAGGCATCCAAACCGAAGATCGGTCGTATTGTCGATAAGGTTGCAGGCGTGTTTGTGCCGACGGTACTGATTATTGCAGTAGTGACTGCACTGGCCTGGCTCAATTTCGGGCCGGAGCCGCGCATCAGTTTTGCGCTGATTGCAGCGATGAGCGTACTAATCATCGCCTGCCCCTGCGCGCTGGGACTGGCCACGCCGATTTCGCTGATTGTCGGTGTCGGCAAGGCAGCCGAGTTCGGCATCCTGATTCGAAAGGGCGAAGCACTCGAGCGTGCCTCGAAGCTTACCACTATCGTGCTGGACAAAACCGGTACCGTAACCGCAGGAAAACCGGCTGTAACCGATATCATCGGCGACGATCAGCAGGCGATTATCCGCCTGGCTGCAGCTCTCGAGCAGGGCAGCGAACACCCGCTGGCTGCCGCCATTGTCGCTAAATCCGGCGACATCAGCTTGCCGCCGTGTGATCAGTTTGAGGCGATTTCCGGTCATGGTGTCAGCGGGCGGGTGGATGGGCATGCCATCCTGCTGGGTAATACGGCCCTGATGGCGAAGTACAATGTCACTGTTGATGCAGCAAACAGCGCGCAGATAACTGCACTCTCAGCAGAGGCTAAAACGCCCGTACTGCTCGCCCGGGACGGTATACTGATTGGCATGATTGCCATCGCCGATCCCATCAAATCGGACTCGAAAGCCGCCATTGCACAGATGCAGGAGCTGGGGCTGGAGGTGGTGATGCTCACCGGGGATAATCGCCAGACAGCCGAAGCCGTTGCAGCCCAGGTCGGTATCACACATATTTTCGCTGACGTCATGCCTGCGGACAAGGATGGCAAAGTGGCTGAGTTGCAAGCTGCCGGCGCGATCGTTGCCATGGTAGGCGATGGCATTAATGATGCGCCGGCGCTCTCGCGGGCCGATGTGGGGTTTGCAATCGGGGCCGGTACCGATGTCGCGATCGAATCTGCGGATATCACACTGATCCGCTCTTCGCTCGATGGCGTGGTGATTGCCATCGCTATTTCAAAGGCCACGCTGCGCAATATCAAACAGAATCTGTTTGGTGCATTCATCTATAACAGTCTGGGCATCACGGTTGCCGCAGGCCTTCTCTATCCGCTGATGGGGCTGATGCTCAATCCGATGCTGGCTGGTTTGGCGATGGCCATGTCATCGGTCACGGTCGTAAGCAATGCAAACCGGCTGCGCCTGTTCCGACCGGAGGGCAGGCCATGATAGTGATCAACCTGACCGGATTATTGCTGATCGCTTTCATTATCTGGTGGTTCTGGCTCTATCGCCCGTCTGCCGGCGTAGCCGCAACGCCGGGCCAGATTATCGAAATTCGCGTCAAAGATGGTGTCTACGAACCATCGCTGATCGAGGCCTCTCTCGGCAAGGGCATTTCACTACGCTTTATACGTGAGGATGCAGCCGCCTGCGCCGAACAGGTGCTCTTCCCGGATCTGGGCATCCGGAAAGAGTTGCCGCTGGGCAAGCCTGTCATCATCAGGCTGGTACCGGATCAGGTCGGGGATTTCACATTTCAGTGCCAGATGGGCATGTATCGCGGCACTTTGCGCGTTCTAAACCAATAAGCCGGACGTTCTTTCGCACTCATGTGATCTGTTGCACTGTTTGAATCTCCAGACTCTCTCAGCTTTTCCGCCATGAACAGCTCTTTTGATCATCACAAAAGTCGCTGCGTTCAAACAAACCATAGAAGGATAAAATCATTCATGCGAAATTATATGAGCTGGGTACATCTTGTAGCGCTGACATGCGTACTCTCTTTGCCTTCCACATTACTCGCCGCAGAACTGCCATGGGCTGACCTGCTGAAAGTCTTGCAGGATGAGCAATCCGAGAGCGTGCGCAATATGTCGAAACAGGATCGCGTTATTCTGCAGGCGCAGATATTACTTAACATGCATCAACATGGCCGGGCAATGAAGCTGCTGGCCAACCAATCAGGCAGCCCGCTGGTGACCATGCTCAAGGTTGAGGCGGACCACCAGAGGCGTATTGCTGCAGTGCGCCGTGCCGGCGGCAGTTTGCGGGAGGTGCATATGGATTTCCCTGCCGGGTACAAGGCTGCTATGGACGAAGTGGATGCCCGCCTGAATACATTTATAAACTCACCGCAAGTTCAACCCGTGGCTACGAAAAATCTATTCACAGCCTTTGCTTCGCCAGATGATCCATCTGAAATTACCGAACCGGCTATCCAGGCCCCATCGCTTCAGGGTGGTGAAGATGCGCAGCTCTCTCCTGCTGTACGCAGCGCTGTGCAAACTGCACTTGAGACATGGTATACCGCCTGGAGTAACCGCGATCTGGATACCTATTTTTCGGCTTATGCGGATGATTTTGATGTGAGTGACCGCTTTCAGAGCATCAGTGCGTGGAAAAAATACAAGACGTGGGCCATCACAAAACATGCTTTTATCGCCGTCAGGGTCAAGAACATCACGATGAACGCCATATCATCAGACACTTTGCGGGTGCAATTTCTGCAATATTATCGCTCCGATACGTTGAATACGGATGCTCTAAAAACACTTGTATTCAGACAGACCCCGAACGGATGGAAAATTATTCATGAATCCATTTCAGGCTAACGCAGCTGCTATTAGGCAGCAGGCTTCACGCATAGCTCCTCGTACGTGATACGATCATGTGGCAATAAAACACAGCAGCCAGCATTAGTTGATGAAAAAACCTAAACTTATCTGCTAATCCGGCGATAGATTGAACAGGGTGTTTGCTTTGTGAGATCGAATCCTCCAAAGCGGACCGGGAAAATGGAGGAGATGCTGATGGCAATGCTAAAAACCCTTAAAAACTGGTGGACTGAAGAAACCCATAAGCAAAACAATGCGCCTGAACTATCATTCGCAATCACCAAACTGATGGTAGGAATGATGGGCATGGATGGTCGCATTGATGCATCTGAACGCGTTGAAATCAATTTTCTGCTGCGCGAGCACTACGGATTAACGGCAATAGAGAGCGACGAACTGATTGAGCAGTGTATCAGTAACGATGCTGCAGAGCTGCGCTTCGATAAAGTCGTGAAACAGATCAATGCCAATTATGACATTCCGCAAAGAACCGAAATTCTCAGACAGATCTGGCAGGTGGCACTGGCGGACGGAGAGATCGACTTTCTCGAAGATCAGTATATCAACCGCCTCTCCGGCCTGATCGGTGTGCCGGTTGAATCACTGGTCACTGCAAAACACGTGGTTCAGGCCGAATAAGCCACACTCTGACAGCATGTAAATCAACTGTCGGCACTTTGCGATGCGTCTGTAAGGTGGCACCATAAGCGGCATGCAACTGATTGACAGTCACTGTCACCTGGACGATGTCCGCTTTGATCAGGATCGTGATATTATACTGGCGCGCGCAGCCGACCATGGCATCGACAGCTATATCGTGCCGGCTGTATCACGCAGCAGCTGGCCGAAACTGCAGACCCTGGCCGCCACACACCACAACACAATCCACCCCGCTTACGGCCTGCATCCGTGGCTTTGCCTGCAGCATAGCCATGGTGATCTGGATCAGCTGCCTCTGTTTCTCGAGCAGGCTGTCGCAGTAGGGGAGTGTGGTCTGGATGGCGGCCGGGCCAACAGCGGTGAACAACTGTACTGGTTCCGTGCCCAGCTTGATCTGGCGCTGGCAATGCACCTGCCGGTTATTATCCATGCTTATAAAGCCGTTGATGAGGTCTGCCGTGAACTACGCCGAAGACCGGCATTAACCGGTGTCATCCACGGTTTTTCCGGTAGCCCCCAACAGGCAGAAACCGTGATCACCCAGGGCTTTTATCTCGGTATCGGTAGCAGCATCACCTATCCGCAAAATAAACGCCTGCAAGGCATCGTGACCGAAATGCCGCTGGAGCGGCTACTGATCGAGAGCGATGCGCCTGATCAACCGCCATATACCCGCAGGGGGCAACGCAACGAGCCGGCTTTTCTGCTCGAAATTGTGCAGCAACTCGCTACGCTTCGCGCCGCAGATACAGCAAGCATCGCAGATCAATGCAATCGCAATGTCAGGGAGTTATTCAGACTGTGAGTCATGCCCAGGAACGTACCCAGATTCTGACCGGAGTGAGCGGCCTTAAACACCTGACTGACTGCCATGTGCTGGTAGTCGGGCTCGGCGGTGTCGGCGGAGCCGCTGCTGAAGCAGTCGCCCGGGCAGGAATCGGACAAATGACCATCGTGGATCACGACAAGGTCGGTATCTCAAACATCAACCGCCAACTGGTCAGCACCCATAGCGTCATCGGCCGTAATAAAGCTGAGGTGATGGGGGAGCGGCTGATGGATATCAATCCGGAACTGAAACTCAACAGCCATGTCGGCTTTCTCGATCCGCATAATATGGAATCATTTCTGTTGGCGGGGAATTTCGACTATGTGATCGACTGCATTGATTCGGTGGCCTGCAAGGCGGTGCTGGTGGCTACATGCCAACGCCACGGTATTCCGGTTGCATCCAGCCTCGGAGCCGGCGGCAGGCTCGATGTAACACAGGCTGAAATCACTACACTGGATAAAACCTATAACTGCGGACTGGCAGTCAACCTGCGCCGCAAACTGCGCCGGGCCGGTGCATCGCTGGATTACCCGGTAGTCTTTTCGGGTGAATTTCCGATCAAGCCACTGCCGCAGGCACCGGTCAGCAATAATCCCGAGCATCTGCCGCGCGCCGTCAACGGCACTATTTCCTATATGCCCAACCTGTTCGGCTTCATGCTGGCGGGCTTTGTGATCAAACAATTGCTGGATTCAACAGCGGGGAGTCAATCATGAGTTTCTGGAAGCGTAAAAGAGCGACGGCCAGTGCCCGCCATATTCTGGTGCCCGATCGAGCACAATGCGAAGCCCTGAAAGCCGAAATTGAGGCTGGTGCCGACTTTGCCGAACTGGCCAGAAAGCACTCAACCTGTCCCTCAGCCAGCAAGGGTGGCGACCTCGGCGAATTCCGCGAGCGTCAGATGGTTAAGGAGTTCAATGACGTGGTCTTTTCGGCCGAGTTGCACACCGTGCACGGACCGGTCAAAACACAGTTCGGTTACCACCTGATTGAAATTACCGCCCGCAACAAGTAAAAGATAGGAACCCGGATGGGGGAAGCAGCATTGAACTTAAGCATTCAATGCGTATTCTGCGCCGCCTTAACGGAGACTCCTATGAAATTTATTTTTACACTGCTCATGATCTGCTCACTGGCCATGCCGGCTCTTGCCGCCGATGTGCAACCGACTGACGAGTGGAAAAACAGCTCGGAAATCGGCGCCCTGCAAACATCTGGCAATACCCGCACGCTGACTCTGAATGCCAAAACCAGAATGAGTCATGAAGGTCGCCATCTGCGCGATACATTCGAGGCAAGCGCCCATGCCGCCACAGATCGCAATACGACGACGGCCGAAAAATATACAGCCAGCCTGCAAGAGGACTGGAAAATAACCGATCGCGACTATCTGCTTCTCCGCATTGGTTTTATCACTGACCGCTTCTCCGGTTTTCGTCGCCGCACGAGCGAAACCATCGGTTACGGACGCGACCTGATTAAAAGCGATGCCTTCGAGTGGAATATGGAACTCGGCGGCGGTCTACGCCAGAGCAAGCTGACCAATAACACATCAAACAACGAGTCGATTGTCCGCGGATCCACGCGTGCACAGTGGCAGATCGCCGATTCAGCCACTCTGATCCAGAAACTTTCCACTGAAGGCGGTAAAAGCGGCTGGGCATCCAAATCGGTAACCGCCCTGCAACAGAAAATTAACTCACATCTGGCCAGCAAAATAAGCCTGACACTGGAACACAATAGCAAAGTACCCACCGGCAGGAAAAAACTCGATATTGAAACGGCTATTACACTGGTAGTTAATTATTAATGTCCTACCCTGTTGAGGAGGAGGCAACATTTACCAAACAGGGATCATTGCCAGCAGGTCAGTGACAGAGCCATGCAGTGACGCATCAACGCCTCGAGGCATGGGCATTAACCAGATCCCTGCTATAACCGCGCTATATAGCAGCAGATAGGAGAGCCATGCAGCGGGAGAAAACAGGGTCAACGCCGTGCCGAACGACTGTTTGAGGTGACTACCCGTCAAATTCACGCTGAAAGCCTCATCCAGCAGCAGGTGTAGCAGATATCCGCATGTGACAAAAGCCGCCGCTAACCAGGTGAAATGCAGCGACCATCCTGCCAGCTGATGACCCAGTGCAATCGTAACCAGCCCCGCCAGCAGTGCAGCCGGGAGAGAGTGAAACAGACCGCGATGCACTGTAATACGGGCAAACAGGTTCAGTACGATGTAGCGCATCACCACGGCCCCGGCTCCGGCACATGCCAGCAACTGCCATAGCGGCAATTTACCCTGCCACCCGAGAAGAATAAGCAAGGCGGTAGCCAGACTGAACAGACGAAAAAGCCATTGGGCCGGCACCGAATGATCGGAATCGATATCCGGCAACAGCCCGGCTACTGTGCCGAATGTAAACAATCCCGCCGCTTCAGTCTGATTCACCATACCTGCCTGCAGACAGATACCGGTTGCAACCAATGATCCGACAGCCGCGACCGCAATATGGGTTTTGAAGTTGGCCATGATTTCCTCTCAACATTGATGCACGAGAGAAGGCTACAGCCAGAGATGATACCCGACGGTGAGCCGGCTCACGCCAGACTCACGATCCGGTTGCCGCAACAGAGAACTTAAAACTGTTCCTTATCGATGCATACAGATTTTCATTTTTGATTGCAGTGACTAAAGGTTATAGCCCCTTTTTGCTGGCCAACGTCAACCCGTCGGCCAGAGGCAACATCGCCATATCGATTCGACTATCTCTGTAGAGCATGTTGTTAAATGCGCGAATGGCATTGGTGGATGGCTCCTGATTGTCAGGATCAATGACACTGCCACCCCACAGAGTATTATCGATGGCGATCAGGCCCCCGACGCGCAACAGTTCAAGACTGCGCTCGTAGTAAGCTGTATAATTCACCTTATCCGCATCAATAAAGACAAAATCAAACGAGCCTGCAGCACCATCGATCAGCAGTCTGTCCAGTGTTTCGAGCGCCGGCGCAAGCTGCAGATCAATGCGATCGCTAACCTCCGCCTGCTCCCAGAACCGGCGAGCCACATTCGTCCACGCTTCGGAAAGATCGCAACTGATGATTTTTCCATCTGCCGGCATTGCCAGAGCCATCCACAGGGTGGCATAACCGGTATAGGTGCCCACCTCCAGAATCCGACGCGCCCCGGTCAGGCGAATCAGCATAGCCATCAGCTGCCCCTGTTCGGGCGCCGAGCGCATCACTGAAAGCTCTTCCTGCTCTGTAGCCGCACGCAACGCCTGCAGAATAGCCGGTTCCCTGACACCAACCTGTTGAACATAGGTGGCCAGGGCGGCGTTCAGCCCCAGCGTATGATTAGCCAACCAAGGCTTCCAGTTCGCGGACACGCTGTTCCGCTTCCTGTAACTGATGCTCACTAAACACCGAGATGCCGTGTCTGATCAGCAGCCTTGCCGTCATACCCTGTCCCTCTATTTTTACTCCGGAAAAACTACCATCATTGACCAGACATACCCCACAGGAGGGGCTGCCCTCCTTGAGAATGGCGACCTTGATCTTGTGGTGCCAGCATTCACGCAGCGCTATCTCTGCGCCCTCAACAAAGGCATCGGTGACATCAGTGCCATCCTGACGGCGCACAGCCCCCTGGCCTCGCATGACAGCACCTACATCTCCGCCCTCTATCTCAGCCGGCGGGCGCGGAGTTGGCAGTCCGGCCATGGTTTCCGGGCACAAGGATACGATACGACCCTGCCTCTGCCACTGATCGAGTACGCCATGCTGCTGGCAGTCGCTACCATCGTAACGAACCCTTTCGCCCAGCAGGCATGCACTAACCAGTACTTTTTGCATGCCGTCAGCTTAACTCCGCCAGCGATTCAGTAAAGCTGTGATGTGATTTGTGTTTTATACCGAAAAAAGCAAAAAACTCCGGCGATATGATTTCACAGTTGTTCTTACACCAGAAGGCGAGTAAAGCGGCATGCTTTTGCCTCCATCGTATAATCTGTATCAGCCGCCGGGTTTGATACGGGCGAGAATATTATGCCCCATGCGCTGATGCAGAATCACCGCCAGTACATGTGCACCAAGCAATGCTTCCAGCACGCCGACAACCAGTTCATGTGTGCTGGCAACCAACTCAATAAAGGCTGTTTGTGGCGCCGTCTGGCTCCAGCCAAAATATAGTATAGTACCACTCATGCCCATGATAATCCCGGCTATCAGTATCAGGCCATGCACGCTACGGGCCACCGCTTCGCCATCTTCCGGAGGAGCCAGTTTCGCCTGCTTCCAGCCAGCCACCTGAACGCGAATCTCACTGGCCAGTTGCTTGCGTCCATCGGCAAACACCCATGGCACCAGCTGCCGCCAGTTAGCACCGGGCAGAGAGGTTAGCGCGAGCATGATGCGGACCAACAGCAGTCCGCCAATAACCAGGCCCAGAATTTCATGCACTTCAAAACCCAGTGTGGCCTCTACCGGCGCACCGGGCACAGCCTGATGATGTCCTTCATGAGCATAGGCCGGCATGATCCACTCTATTGCCGACACCGCAGGCTTATCCTCAACCTCGGGTACGTCCATTAACTCACCGATGGCGATTTGTGAAAGCATGCACAACGCCAACAGACTGTGTAATAGCCGAATCGGTTTCGCGTAGGCCTGTTCCGTCATTTTAAAACTCCCGTCACATTATTCATGCGCAGGCGCAGGGCATTGAGTTTGATAAAGCCACCGGCATCCTTCTGATCATAGGCACCCTGATCATCCTCAAAAGTACACAGGCGCTCATCAAACAGGGACTGATCTGAACGACGGCCGACAACCTGAACGCTACCCTTGTACAGTTTCAGGCGTACATCACCATTGACCGTAGCCTGAGTATAGTCGATCGCCTGCTGCAACATGATGCGCTCCGGTGCAAACCAGTAGCCGTTATAGATCATTTTGGCATAACGCGGCATCAACTCGTCTTTCAGGTGAGCTGCCTCCCGATCCACGGTGATTGATTCGATAGCACGGTGCGCCTTGAGCATGATCGTGCCACCCGGTGTTTCATAACAGCCGCGCGATTTCATACCGACAAAGCGGTTTTCAACGATATCGATACGGCCGATACCGTGTTTTCCACCCACCCTGTTCAACTCGGTCAACACCTGAGCCGGCGTCATCGCGACGCCATTGATCGAGACGATATCGCCGCCCCGGTAACCAAGCTCAATATATTCAGCCTCATTCGGCGCATTCTCAGGAGAAACCGACCAGCGCCACATCTCCTCAGACGGTTCGCACCACGGATCTTCCAGATCATATCCTTCATAGGAGATATGCAGCAAATTCGCATCCATCGAGTAGGGAGACTTGGAACCTTCACGCTTACGCTCAACCGGAATATTATGTGCCTTGGCATAGTTCAACATATCTTCACGTGAAACCAGGTCCCATTCACGCCATGGCGCAATCACTTTCACATCGGGTTTCAGCGCATAAAAACCCAGCTCAAAACGTACCTGATCGTTCCCCTTGCCAGTGGCGCCATGCGATACCGCATTCGCGCCTTCTGCATTGGCAATCTCTATCATGCGTTTGGCAATCAGCGGCCGGGCTATCGAGGTGCCGAGCAGGTACTCACCCTCATAAATGGCATTGGCACGGAACATCGGAAACACGTAATCGCGTACAAACTCTTCGCGCAGATCCTCGATATAGATAGAGGATACGCCGCCAGCTTTCGCTTTGGCGCGGGCATCTTCCACCTCATCCCCCTGACCAAGGTCGGCCGTAAAGGTAACCACCTCACAATCATAGGTATTCTGCAACCAGCTCAGAATAATTGAGGTGTCCAGACCGCCGGAGTAGGCCAGGACCGCTTTTTTTACTTCAGGATGCGACATTATTGTTCCCCACGCTTAAATTAGGAGCCCGGCTGTGCCGGATTCCGGTAAGCTACACATCAGCTCTGGCCGTTTCCATATGCGTTAAATATTGAATAGGTGAAAAGGTTCATATCACTCGCTATGAGCGATATCCCATAGAGTAGTGCCATCGCCGAGATGCAAAATCCTGAGCAGGGAATAGCGTTAGATTAACATCCGGACAGTGCTACCGCCCATCATCCGATCAGCGTAACGATTTCCCCATCCTGCTTGTGAATACGACCGATGCGATAAACGGTTTCACCGGCATCACGCAGAACAGACTCCGCCTTTACGGCTTCTGATTCTGACAGGATCGCGACAAAACCAATCCCCATATTGAAGGTACGATAGCGCTCAAACTTCGCTACATCGGCAAAGCCAAGCAGATACTCGAATACCGGCGGAACCGGCCATGAGGCGATATCGACTGTTGCTGCCAGTCCTGCCGGCAGAATGCGTTCGATATTGTCGAACATGCCGCCACCGGTGATATGGGAATAACCATGCACCTCAACGCCGGCTTTGAGCATCGCTTTTACTGCCGGAACATACAGTCGGGTTGGTGCCAGTACGGCATCAATGGCAGGAGTGCCATCCGACAGCAGATCGTTCGCGATATCTGCACCGCCAACCTCAATCAATTTGCGAATCAGGGAAAAGCCGTTGGAGTGGGGGCCATTGGAAGCTATACCCAACATCACATCACCATCGGATATGGTCACACCATCCACAATCGACGGGCGATCAACCACACCGACAGAAAAACCGCCGATGTCGTAGTGACCTGGTGCATACATACCCGGCATTTCAGCCGTTTCACCACCGATCAGGGCGCATTCACACACACAGCATGCTTCGGCGATGCCCTCAACCACAGCAGCCATCGTCTCATCATCCAGCTTGCCTGTTGCCAGGTAATCCAGAAAGAATAGCGGTTCGGCTGCCTGCGCCGCCATGTCGTTGACACACATGGCAACCGCATCAATACCGGCGACGTGCGGTCGGCCGTGTTGTTGCAGTAGTAGCAGCTTGGTGCCGACACCGTCGGTTGAAGCCACCAACACCGGCTCCTGCATATGCTTGAAGTTGGCGCTGAACAATGCGCCAAAGCCGCCAAGACCACCGATCACTTCCGGCCGGGTGGTGGACGCAACAGCCTGTTTGATACGACCAACAAAGGCATTACCGGCGTCAATACTGACTCCGGCATCGGCATAGGTAAGCGTAGGTTTATTATCAGTAGTCACTTGAAATCCTTTAAACGTCCAGATTTTGTACTTTCAGAGCATTATCCTGAATAAAACGACGCCGTGGTTCCACCGCATCACCCATCAGGGTGGAGAATGTTTCATCCGCATTCACCACATCTTCCAGCATAACCCGCTTGAACACGCGGTTGACCGGATCCATGGTGGTCTCCCACAACTGCTCCGGATCCATTTCGCCCAGACCTTTATAGCGCTGAATACCCAGCCCCTTGCGTCCTTCACTCTCAATAATAGATGCCAACTCATCAAAATGCGTGATGGGCCAGTTCTTCTCACCTTCACTCAGGTGTGCGCCATCATCCACCAGATTCTGTATCGATGCGCACAGCTTCTGGGCTTCTCCGAACTCGGCAGTGCCTACCAGGTCCTTGTCCAGTCGCGAAATCATGACCCGACCATGATCACGGCGCTGGAATTGTATCCAGCAGGTGCCGTCTTCTTCATTTTCGTTCACTTTCCAGGTTAATGTTTCATCTTCGCGCGTCGTCAGTTCAAACAACCGGTCCAGCGCCTGCAACCTTTCTTCCAGCTCCGCTCTGCTACGCATCATTTGCATGCTGATTTTGCCACTCTCAATCAGCAACTTAAGCACCTTCCTGTCAATACGCTGGGACAAGCGGCTCAGCAAACGCTGTAAACGATGGATACTGCGTACGGATGTCTGCAGGCGCTCACCGCTTATGGGTTGCCCATCGCTGGATGAGAAATACTCCTTCCCGTCAGATCCATGTTCGAGCAAAAATTCGAACAGACCGTCATCATCGGCGATATAGCGTGATTTCTTGCCACGGGTCACACGATATAACGGCGGTTGCGCAATATACAAATAGCCTCGTTCAATCAGCTCCGGCATCTGGCGATAAAAGAAGGTCAGTAACAACGTCAGAATATGCGAGCCATCCACATCGGCATCGGTCATGATGACAACCTTGTGATAGCGCAGTTTGGAGATATCAAAATCATCCTTACCGATGCTGGTGCCAAGGGCAGTGATCATCGTGCCTATTTCCTGCGATGACAGCATTCTGTCGAACCGGGCTTTTTCCACATTCAAAATCTTGCCTTTCAATGGCAAAATAGCCTGAGCCTTGCGATCACGCCCCTGTTTGGCAGAGCCACCGGCAGAATCGCCCTCCACCAGATAGAGTTCAGAGAGTGCAGGGTCTTTTTCCTGACAGTCAGCCAGTTTGCCGGGCAGACTGGAAATATCGAGCGCGCCCTTGCGACGGGTAAGATCACGTGCCTTGCGTGCAGCTTCACGCGCCGTTGCAGCTTCTGCTACTTTACCAACAATCCGCATAGCCTCTTTCGGATTTTCCTCAAACCACTCAGCCAGCTTTTCATTCACCACACTCTCGACAATCGGACGCACTTCCGAGGAAACCAGTTTTTCTTTGGTCTGTGATGAAAATTTCGGATCCGGCACCTTAACCGACAGCACGGCAGTCAGTCCCTCCCGACAATCCTCACCGGTGAGGCTGACTTTATGCTTTTTCAACAAGCCGCTGGCAGCCGCATAATTATTAACACAACGGGTCAATGCACCACGCAGGCCAGCCAGATGAGAACCACCATCCTTCTGCGGAATATTATTGGTAAAGCAGAAAACATTTTCCTGATAGGAGTCGGTCCACTGCATGGCCAGTTCCACCCCGACATCATTCCGATCAATCTGCATCGATACGCAATCGCTATGCAACGGTGCGCGTGTCCGGTTCAAATGTTCAACAAAGGCGGAAATACCGCCCTCATATTCAAATACAACCTTGTGGTCGGTACGCTCATCCAGCACTTCGATATGCACGCCACTATTGAGAAAGGATAACTCGCGCAAACGGGCCGCCAGAATATCGAAGGACATATTGCGATGAGAAAATATTTCCAGACTGGGCAGGAAGCGTACTTCCGTGCCGCTACCCTTGGCATCGCCAATCACCTTCAAAGGCTCAACCGGAACACCCATCAGGTATTTCTGGTAATGGACATGACCTTCCCGTCGGATCACCAACTCGAGTGATTCCGACAACGCATTGACCACCGATACGCCAACACCATGCAATCCGCCTGAGACTTTGTAGGAGTTATCATCGAACTTGCCGCCGGCATGCAGCACGGTCATAATCACCTGGGCAGCCGAACACTGCTCCTCGTCATGCATGCCGACAGGAATGCCACGTCCGTTATCGCGTACTGTCACCGAATCATCCGAATGGATGATAACCTCGATTTTGTCACAGTGGCCAGCCAGTGCTTCATCAATCGCATTATCAACCACTTCGAACACCATATGATGCAGGCCGGTTCCGTCATCGGTA
>NZ_DS022294.1:956797-988315 GCF_000153765.1 Mariprofundus ferrooxydans PV-1
CGAAAAGAGCGCCCATGCGCCATCATATATACAGATCCCAGCAGCGTAGTTTGCCACAACCATTAGCACCAATCACCAGGTTCATGCCCGCGTCACAAGCCCATGTCAGGTCCTGATGACAACGCAGGTGACTTAACTTCACCTCGCGCACAGATAATGGCGTTGCCAACTGGAAGTGATTAATCACAGCTTCCGTCAACGCTTAATCCTGATGAATACCCGCATCATCCTTTGTTAAATGCGCATGGGCATGATCACGTAACGTGACTGCTCATCATCTTCACCCCGAATCAGAACCGGAGACAACTCATCTTTGAGTTCCATGCATACCGAAGGGGCGCGGATAGCACCAAGCGCATCGCGCAAGTAGCGGCCATTAAAACCTATAGCAACTTCGTGACCGGGGTATTCCGCTGCGAGATGCTCTTCCGACTCTTCCTGCTCGCTGTTATGTGCGGATATATCCAGCCCCTGATCAGAAAAAATCAAACGAATGTCATGGGTAAACTCATTGGCGACAATCATGTTTCTACGCAAAATCTGATCAAATGCAGTGCGCTCAATACGTGCAATATTGGGATTATTTACCGGAATAACGTCCTGATAAACCGGAAAACGTGCATCAATTAATTTTGAGGTCAACGTGTTGGAGCCTGCCACCAATCGAATCTGGCGTTCACTGATCAGTAACTCAACCTGGCCCTGGTTTTCTTCGCACAGTTTTCTGATTTCGATAACAGCTTTCTTCGGCACAATACAGGAAGCAGTACCAGCAGCTTGTTGTAAGCGTATTTCTGATAGTGCCAGACGATGGCCATCTGTCGTAACGAGCCGCAGATTTTGACTATCATCCAGTTCAAACAGTGTACCTGTCAGGTATTTACGTGTTTCATCAGTTGACATGGCAAAGGATGTTGCAGCAATCATGTCTGCCAAGGCATTTCCGGGCAGTACTATCTTGATTGTACCCTCCTGCTCTGCCATAGCCGGATATTCGTCAGCAGGTCGGGTATTCACCCTGAAACGGGACGATCCACTGACGATGGATATAAATCCATTGCCCGTTGTCAGTGATACATCCATTTCCGCATCCAACTCACGAATAATTTCAAATAGTTTTTTGGCTGATACAGTAGCAGTGCCATCTTCTTCAACACTACCATCAATATGGCTGCGGATACCCACTTCCAGATCCGTCGCAGTCATGGTGATGCCATCCTGGTTCGCTTCAATTAAAACATTTGCCAAAATCGGGATCGTATGTCTTTTTTCAACAATGCTCTGACAACGCTGAACCAACTGTAACAGGGGGGTTCTGGATAAAGTTATTTTCATTCCTGTTTCCTCTTTTTAATCTTTTTTAAAATTATCACCGTCATCATAGGAGTTGTGGATAGTGTGAATAAATAGCCTACTCACTGAAATAACCTATCCTTACCCTGCATTCATCCTGTGTACAACAGTGTATATGATTGGTGGACAATATGGGAATAACCATACATCCGGCTGCCTAGCTTAGCGTTAAACAGCCTTATACTCAAACAATCCACAGTTGTCCGGGAGGTATTCCACAGTTTTTTAATGCCTGCGATTATCCACTCAGTTTTCACCTTGTATCAGCGCTTCTCAGCGCCTCAACTGAGCGATAATGCGGCTTACTTCTTCATCAAAATCTTCATCTTCATCACGCATTTTCGCAATTTTTCTAACGGCATACAGGATAGTGGTATGGTCTTTACCTCCAAATCTCGCTCCGATTTCAGGTAAGGACATAGTAGTCAGTTCCTTGCATGCATACATGGCTACCTGTCGTGGAAAAGCAACGGTACGGCTTCGTTTACTGGACGACATTTCACGGATATTGATATTGTAATAAGCAGCAATCTGCTTTTGAATATCCTCAACAGAAATGGCTCGAATCTCTTCATGCAGTAAGTCGCGCAGAACATGGCGAGCGAAAGTGACGTCAATCGTCCTACCCGTCAGTGTAGCATGGGCTGTCAGTCGGGTTAGTGCACCCTCCAGCTCTCTTACGTTATTGGTAATTCTTGTCGCCAATAAATTGGCCACATCGCGATCCATATGAACGCCAGCCAACTCTGCTTTACTCGAAAGAATGGCCAATCTTGTTTCCAGATCAGGCGGTTGAATGTCAGCCACCAGTCCCCAGTTAAAACGTGAGCGCAATCTTTCCATCAGATTGGTCAAATCACGCGGGCTTCGATCAGATGTCAGGATGATCTGTTTTTTTATTTCGTACAACGCATTAAATGTATGAAAGAACTCTTCCTGGGTTCGATCCTTGCCTGCAATAAACTGAATATCATCGATAATCAGAACATCAACCTGACGATATTGATTGCGAAAATTATCGGTTGATCCATTACGGATCGCCTGAATTAATTCATTGGTAAAACGCTCACCTGTCCGATACGCGATACGGTAGTTGTTTTTAGAAATAAGTGCATTGGCAACAGCATTGATCAGGTGGGTTTTACCCAAGCCAACACCGCCATATAAATAGAGGGGGTTATAAATAGCACCCGGTTTTTCTGCTACGGCTTGAGCTGCCGCGTGACAGAACTCGTTACCTGAACCAACAATAAAGTTCTCAAATGTAAATCGGGGGTCAATATAACCATCGACCAGCAACAAATCGGCTTCATCAGGCATGGCGGGTTCAGGGTCACCCTGGGTCGCCAATGATGTATCAACCTGATAGGAAAGATCGATATCTGTACCTGTAACCTCGGCTGCCAACTCGGCAATACGTGCTGCGTAACTGTTTTTCAATCCTTCCATAAAAAAACGACTGGGTACGGCAATTGTCAGTTTCTGGCCATTTTGGGTCGCTGAAACAGGCCGTATCCATGCATCAAAACGGGATACTGATATCTCGTCTTTCAAGCGATCTGAAATTTGTTGCCAAAGTGGGGATGTGTTTTCAATCGTCATTGCCAGAATTGTACATGCTTCCTGGTTATCATCCAGTTCAATCAGGAAGCAGGTATCAATTACACCTTCTGATATGTTCATTGTATTGAGTTATCACCTTGGTGGTGGTGAGCATGTAAAACAACATTACCAATATCCAACAATATTATCTGAGAGGAGATGATGGGTTAAGTGCGTTGCCTTATTACCTACTTTACACTCTTTTTTAAAGAATCATCATCATCATAGGTGGCTGTGGATAGTGTGGATAAGTGCTTTTTGTGTTATGTTTACCAGTACTCTCAAGTTCATCAGCTTGTGCATGACATGCATCTAACTCTGTGGAGTAGATGCGTATAAATAAAAAACAAGTGATTTAACTCCGAATCCCGGATGGTTACACCCAATCTATCCACAGTTGATAGGGGGGAAACTGCACAGCTTTTCAAGAGACAATTTTTCACTGTGATTGGTTCTCTGGTAATAAACGCTTGGAGTGTCATAAAGAGTTGATAGAAAAAGCCTGATTCCGGATAGATACTTGACTATTCTCGTCCTGCATTTAGGATGCGCGACCATTTTTTAAAAGCAACAGAGCCTCAGGAGAAAACCATGAGCTTTACATACAAACCAAGTAAAATCCGTAGGGCACGTCGCCATGGTTTCCGCGCACGTATGGCAACCCGTTCCGGCCGTGCAATTCTAAATCGTCGTCGTGCAAAGGGCCGTCAGCGTCTAAGCGCCTGAATCAGCGGTTTCCAAAGTTGTTGCATTTGCGCAGTAAAGCTGATTTTTCCGCTATGCGCAAAGGCAGGCGACTGAACTCTGGTGATATTAGACTCGTCTATAGAGATAATGGCTTGGGATATTCCCGGTTGGGCCTTGCTGTATCACGAAAATATGGCAACGCTGTTCAACGGAACCGTTTGAAACGACTAATGCGTGAAGTGTTTCGTCATCACGATTGTCCTCTAATGTCGGTAGATGTGCTTCTGATACCATCCGGCAATGCGGAGAAGATGCGCGATCCCGTTCTGGATTTTTCCAGGGCGCTGCTGTCGATTGAGAGCAGAAGTGTGGGCAAAAGAGGTAATGCGTAAATTTTCGCTGATGCTCGTTCGTGCTTACCAGTTGTTTATTTCACCGGTGCTGCCGTCAAGGTGTATTTACACACCTAGTTGCTCACATTACATGATTGAAGCCATTCAGCGTTACGGCGTTTGTCGTGGTGCTTGGCTAGGCATAAAACGGCTGTTACGCTGCCACCCGTTTTGTAAGGGCGGGTATGATCCTGTACCGTGACTTAAGGGTTGGATATGGTGATGTTGGCTTCTGGCATCTCTATCAGAGCTAAAAAACACGGTTTCGATATCCGGATTAATTGTCTTCTTGAGCAAATGATTTGGAAATTCAGCTGTGGGCTGCATGGAATCACTGAATAGATCAGTATTTCATAAGGGAGAGATAAAGAAATGGAACAACGTAATTTAATACTGGCATTTGCTCTGTCGATGGCAGTCCTGTTTGGCTGGAGTGCGATATTCCCCCAAAAGGAGCAGGCTCAGCAACAGACTGTTCAGGAAGCGCCACATGCAGCAGTTGCATCACAGGCGAGCGTTCAGCCAGCAGGTGATGCTAACCCCTCTATACCTGAATCGACCACTAGCAGCCAACCCTCCCAATCAAGCCCTGCGATTGCTACGTCCTTTCCTGATGAACATTATACGATAGGGAATAACCTGCTTTCTTTAACAATGAATGCGAGAGGCTGGTTTACCGAAGCCGAACTAAAGCAGTATCATGTTTCTATTGAGCCCGGGGCGGCAAATGTTTCTGTTCTGTCAATGACGGATGAAGGACGGTCTGTATATGTAAATTCAGGTGTCATGAACAGAAGTATCCAGAAGCCTTTTACTGTTCTTAATAAATCTGCAAATACAATGACATTGCAGGCCACGCTTGATAATGGCTTGATCTGGCAGCGCAAGATTACCCTTGCTCAGGATTCATACATTGTGGATATTGAAGATCGTATCCTCGGTGGAGCAGGGCAGAAAATATATCGTCAGGTTGTCGAACGTGATCCTGATAAAAAATTAAATACATTCTATGAACATATGGGCCCGACGGCGTTGTTGAACGGTAAGCTTCAGGAGCCTGATTATAAAGATCTGGATAGCAGCTCGGTTCGCATGATGGCTGTCGGAGGCTGGACAGCGATTATGAATCGCTACTTTATTGCAGCTCTCATCTCTAACCCTGAGCAGGATTATCCATATTACTTTAAGGGTGATGGGCGCTCCTACCAGGCCGGTGTTATCGATAGCGGTACGCTGGATGGCAAAGATAATTTATTTCACTCCAGAATGTTTCTTGGTCCTAAGTCTCTGACAGTATTGAAAAAGGCAGGGGAGGGCCTGGATCGTTCTATCAATTATGGATGGTTTGCCTTTATCTCTAAGCCGATGCATTCATTTTTGCTGTGGCTGTATACTTACGTCGGAAATTTTGGTTTTTGCATCATCCTTCTCGTGCTTTCGATTAAAATTCTGTTTTTCTGGCCGACCCAGAAGTCGTATGAATCAATGGCTGCGATGCGGAAATTGCAGCCTGAAATGGCTCGTATGAAAGAGCTGTATGGTGATGATCGTCAAAAGATGAGCCAGGAAATGATGGCTTTGTATAAGAAGCACAAGGTCAATCCAATGGGCGGCTGCCTGCCTATTATTATTCAGATTCCGGTGTTTTTCGCCTTGTACAAGGTGTTACTGATGTCGATCGAAATGCGTCAGGCACCTTTTATCGGCTGGATACACGATATGTCTGTGCAGGATCCTTATTTTGTACTGCCTGTATTGATGGGTATCTCCATGTTTGTTCAGCAGAGGCTCAATCCCACACCACCCGATCCGATGCAAGCCAAGGTCATGCAGTTCTTGCCGCCGGTCTTCACCGTGCTGTTCCTGTTTTTCCCTGCAGGCTTGGTGTTGTACTGGGTGGTTAATAACACCCTGTCAATTTTGCAACAGAAGCTTGTAATGAAACGGATGAATGTCGAATAAAGGATACATCCATCAGACTACAATAGCGGCTATTGCCACCCCGGCAGGACGGGGTGGCGTTGGTATCATTCGTATCTCCGGACCGGATGCAACAGCCATATTGGAACAGTTATCTGTTCATCGTTGCCTACCGTCTCCGCGCATGGCTACATTAGATGCCTGGCTTGATCATGCCGGCGAACGGCTCGATCAGGGGATTACCCTCTATTTTCCAGGGCCTGCCTCCTATACTGGTGAAGACGTTGTTGAGTTACAGGGCCATGGCGGCCCCGTGTTATTACAGGCACTGCTATCCCGTTTGTATGAACTTGGGTGTGAACCTGCGCAAGCCGGTGAATTTACACGGCGAGCGGTTGAACATGGTAAGCTGGATCTTTCTCAGGCTGAAGCTGTTGCAGCATGTATAGACGCAGCCACGGTTCGAGCCGGAAAACAGGCGCAACGGCAACTGCAAGGTGAATTCGGGATCCATATTGACCGATTGATGCAGCGCTTAACATCATTAGTAGCGCATGTTGAAGCCAGCTTGGACTTTCCCGAAGAAGAGATCCGGGATTTATATTTTTCTGATCTACGTAACAAGATGGTAGAGACAGTTGTTGCGCCAATCAAGGAGATGCTGGCTTCAGCTCCATTGGGTGAGCGGTTATTTGAAGGTGCAACTGTAGCTCTTGTTGGGGCACCGAATGTCGGTAAATCCAGTCTGTTGAATGCTCTTAGTGGTCGGGAGCGAGCAATAGTAAGCCACCTTGAGGGTACAACGCGGGATCTCCTGGATGTTGATTTTGAGGTAAACGGCATACCGCTTCGACTAACGGACACTGCAGGTTTGCGTGATAGCCATGATGTTGTAGAGATAGAGGGTGTTCGTCGGGCATTGCAAGTTGCAAGCACTGCAGATGTTACACTCTTTGTAGCAGATGCAAGCCGCCCTGATACCTGGTCCCCATCCATTCATGCTGATTTGCTTTTAATGAATAAGGTGGATTTGGAAAGTGGGGACATTCCGGATGAGTATATTCAGTTAAGTGTTATATCTGGTGAGGGGCTGAATGAGTTGCGTTCTCGCCTGGCCAGTTTTTTAGGCGATATTCAAATGGGTGATGAGGGGATGATGGTGACGCATGAGCGACACCGACTGGTGCTTGTAGAGGCACTGGAGTGTATAGAAAGCGGGCTTGGATGCCTGGGTAACGAAGAGTTGTTGGATTTGGCTGCAATGCAGTGGAGGCGCGCTTGGGGCTTACTTGCAGGCATTTTAGGTATTGGGGACGTGGAATATATTCTTGATCGTGTGTTTTCTGAGTTTTGTATAGGTAAATGATTCTTAGTCAGCTATTTAATTATAACTGATATTTGCTTTTTCTTGAATAATGGTATTATGTTGAGGCATAATACACGACCTTCCGGGTGACAATTATTTAGGGGGAGTGGGCGAGTTAAAAGTTTAACTGCCAGATACTTTTGGTTTTAGGAGTAAGATAATGTCTGCAAAATTTCCAGTAATCTCTGTTACCGGTTCATCCGGAGCGGGAACCAGTACGGCCAAGATAGCGCTTGAGCATATTTTCAGACGTGAGAAGGTGACCCCCGCTATTGTTGAAGGTGATTGCTTTCATAAATATGACCGGTATGAGTTTCGTGAACAGGCTAAGAAATTTGAAGCTATGGGCAAACGCCTGAGCCACTTTTCGGATGAAGCGAACCTGTTTGACAAGATTGCCGACCTGTTTGACTCATACCGTAGAACTGGACGCGGTATGGCTCGTACTTATGTGCATGATGATGAGGAAGCAAAGCTCTATGGCGTTGATGCAGGGCGTTTCACTGAGTGGCGGGAGATCGGAGAAGGTTCTGACCTTTTGTTTTATGAAGGCCTCCACGGCGGAGTTGAAGAGGTGCGCCCTTATGTGGATCTGATGCTAGGCGTCGTTCCTGTGGTTAACCTTGAGTGGATTCAGAAAATTCACCGTGACACTGAAATGCGTGGTTACTCTTCAGAAGCTGTTGTTGATAACATTCTTTCGCGTATGCATGATTATGTGCACTTCATTACGCCTCAGTTTGTGAATACCGATATTAACATCCAGCGTGTCCCCTTGGTTGATACCTCCAATCCGTTTATTGCGCGTGATGTTCCTACCCCTGATGAGAGTCTGATTGTCATCAGAATCCGTAAGCCAGAGCAGTGGGGGATTGATTTCCCGTGGCTTCTGTCCATGCTGACGGGTTCATTCATGTCTCGTCGTAATACTCTCGTGGTACCTGCAGCTAAGATGGTTATGGCAATGGAATTGATTCTTGCACCAATGATGCATCAGCTTTTGGAAGTTAAACGTAAAGCGATCTAACCTGAAAGTAAGTATTATTTCTAACGGGCAGCCTTTGGCTGCCCGTTTTTTTGCTTCCCACTATATTAATTAAATAGTCGCAAATTGCTTTTTCTTATACTCACCCATTTTCACCTGGCTTATAACCTTACCGTAGAACTTCAACGATGCTATTTTCCCCTCTAGGGTTTTTATGATCCTGACCATTATGGTGGAGAGACCTCTTAGCGCATTACTTCTTTGAGAGCTCTTTAGTCACTCTTTTTGTGGTGGGCCTTGTTCCACTTTCTTATTGCCATTTAATTAGCCGGCCAATGCTGATGATTTCATATAAAAGACTGATTATGCTATTTGGGCTATACATGCCGTATCTGTAGTCAGCCGCGCACGTTGTGGTGGCGAGCTTATGGGTAAGGGGTGGTTGGTTGCCCATAAGTCACAGTCTTGTCACTTTACGACGTCTTTTGATGACGTTGTTATGCAGGTTTGGCCTGTTTACTTCTTTTTTCTACGCCTTGAATAATTATGTGTCAGTATTTAATTCCTCCGAACCACCTCTTTTTGATCGTGTTTTTTTATTAAAATTTGTTTTCATTTGCCCCACGCTGTCTGAATGCCTACTCTTGGACACCTTAAATAAGGAGGGATGTTCCACGTGAAACACCCTAATTTTGTGAATGTTATTGTAGTTGGAGCCGGCCACGCGGGCTGTGAGGCGGCCTGGGCGGCGGCTAGTCGTGGCGCAAGTGTCCGTCTAATTACCCAGAATCTGGATACAATTGCAAAAATGTCCTGTAACCCTGCTATAGGAGGCATTGGGAAAGGCCACTTGGTGCATGAGGTGGATGCGTTGGGCGGATTAATGGGCGTGGCCGCTGATAGGTCTGCACTGCAGTACAGGCTGCTTAATAGTAGAAAAGGGCCAGCGGTCCAGGCCACAAGGGCCCAGTGTGATCGACGCACCTACCATATAGTCATGCGTGAGTTGTTAGATTCTAACCCGATGATCCACCTGCACCAGGGTAGTATTTCTGAATTATTGTTTGACGGTGATCGGGTGTCGGGAGTGCTGGATGAGCTGGGAGTAAGGCATGAAGCCTCGGCAGTAGTGCTAACTACAGGCACATTTCTTGGGGGGGTAACATATGTTGGAGATAAAAGTTCTTCAGCAGGCCGCTCAGGTGATGCTGCGGTAAATGGCTTGACTGAGGAGCTCTATAAGCGTGAGTTTAAAGTTGGGCGTCTGAAAACAGGCACGCCACCACGGCTGGATAAAAAAACTATTCGTTGGGATCAGTTGGAAAAGCAGCCAGGTGATTTGAATGTAAGGCCGTTTTCGGTGCTGCATGAAGAGGTGGTGAGAAGGCAGCTTGATTGTGCCATTACACGTACTACTGAAAAAACCCACGATATAATACGAGAGAACCTATCCAGATCTCCTATGTATACAGGTCTGATAGATGGGGTTGGCCCACGCTACTGTCCAAGTATTGAGGATAAGGTGGTGCGTTTTTCTGATAAAACCAGTCATCAAATATTTCTCGAGCCTGAAGGATGGGATCATAACGAAGTGTATCCGAATGGAATTTCTACATCGTTACCTATAGATGTGCAGTGGGCTTTTATGCGGTCCATTCCCGGGTTGGAGGGCGTGAATATTATTCGGCCGGGGTATGCGGTTGAGTATGACTATGTTGACCCTACAGAGTTGCGTCCATCGTTGGAGACCAAGAGGGTGGCTGGGTTGTTTCATGCGGGCCAATTGAATGGAACTACGGGTTATGAGGAGGCGGCTGCCCAAGGGGTGTTGGCTGGCATTAATGCTGCGTCTGTTGCGCTCGGGCTGCCAGCTTGGGTGCCTGACCGGTCGCAAGCATATATCGGAGTTATGGTTGATGACCTTGTGTCCAAAGGTGTGATGGAGCCATATCGGATGTTTACATCAAGGGCAGAGTTCAGGCTGCATCTGCGAGAGGACAATGCCGACCTTCGGCTTGGTCCGTCATCTGTAACCCTGGGGCTGTATAGCGAGGCACGGCGGTGCAGCTTCCAGTCCAGGCAGCAACGAGTAAATGATCTGTTTGAAGCTGCATGTGCAACATGTGTTGGTATCGGGGAGGCTTGGCGAGGGCGCTTAAGTGCTTTGGGGTTACCTGTCCCTGGCCAGTCAATGATGCTGCCAGCATACTGTCACCGTGATGACGTGGATCCGGCTGTCGCTATGCAGTTGCTTGAGGGTTATGAAGTGCTTGGTGCGCATGATGTTGCCAGTCTGGGTTCATTGCTGCATTACCATGGCTATCTGGACAAGCAGCTTCAGGATATTGAGCGATTCAAGCAGATGGAGTCACAGTCGTTACCTGATGGGTTTGACTACTCCATAGTCCCAGGTCTTAGTATTGAATGTGCACAGCGTCTTTCGTCTGTGCAGCCTATGACACTGGGGCAGGCTTCAAGACTGTCGGGTGTGACCCCTGCTGCAGTTACATCATTGGTGATGTTTTTGAGGGGTACATCATGAGTGTTGATTTGTGTGATGCATATGTCTCTGAGGTGATGCGCTTTCGCAAGGCTTTGAACCTCACTTCAATCTCCACGCATGATGAGTTTGTTGAACGATTTATTTTGCCCTCATTGGCTTTGCTTGATTGGGTGCCGGATAGTGGGCGATTGTTGGACATAGGTAGTGGCATGGGTGTTCCTGGTATACCACTGCTTCTGGCTAGGAGTGGTTTGCATGGTTTGCTGGTAGAAAGAAGGAAGAAGCGCGCAGAATTTTTACGCCATATTGTTCGGACACTTGACCTTAATGCGGAGGTCTTTGATGCCGATATAAACCATTTGCCAAGTTTGTCTGCTGATGTATGCGTTGCGCGTGCTGTGACAGATGAACGAGAGCTGCTGACGATGTGTAACCAGCACGTTGGTGTATCTGCTGTGGCTGTCTTGCCGGTGCCTGCTACCAGCCAGGCGGTTTCCGTAGTGGGCTGGGGCGCCTATGATGAGCGGACAGTTGATGTGGTGGGCAGCCAGCAGCTGATTCGTTGCTATAGACATGATAAGGAGGGTTCCACGTGAAACATCAGGGCTTGGGGCCAATTACAGCGATTGCAAATCAAAAGGGCGGTGTGGGTAAAACAACCACAAGTATTAACCTGGCTGCATCTTTGGCTGCGTTAGAAAAAAGGGTGCTGCTTATTGACCTGGACCCCCAAGGCAACTCTACATCGGGGTTGGGGGTTAACCAGAATACTGTCAGAAGTGGTACATACGATGTGTTGATGGGGGATGCCCAGTTAAGTGATGCGATTATCGCTACAGATTGTGAGCGACTATTATTGCTGCCGGCAAGTATGGATTTGGCAGGTGCAGAAATTGAATTGGTTAGCGAGCTGGGGCGGGAGTTGCGCCTGGAGCAGGCCTTTGCTGCGTACAAGGGTGAAGCGTTTGACTATGTATTTATTGATTGTCCACCTGCATTAAGCTTACTGACGGTGAATGCGTTGAGTGCATCGGATCATGTTATGGTAACACTGCAAACAGAATTTTATGCGATGGAAGGGCTAACTCAGCTGATGGATTCTATTCGACGCATAAAGCAGGCACTGAATAGTAGCCTGACTATGGAAGGGATACTGCTTACGATGGTGGATGGCAGAAATCGACTGTCTACTCAGGTGGAGGAGGATGTGCGCGCATATTTTGGATCCCAGGTATATGCCAATACGATACCGAGAAACGTGAGGTTGTCGGAAGCGCCTAGCTTTGGTGTGCCTGTGATGTATCACGATGTGAGGTCAAAAGGGGCTCAGGCATATCTGGTTGTTGCACAGGAGTTTATGCATAGAAGGGAAATACAGTAAGGAGGGCGAAATGGTTGTGGCAAAAAACAGAGGGCTCGGGCGCGGCCTTAATGCACTGTTGGGGGATAAACCGACTCCAGAGGTGCTCAGTCAGGCAACGCAGATTGCGATATCAAAAATCAGGCCAAACAGCTACCAGCCGAGAACATGCTTTCCGGCCGATGAGCTATCCATGCTGACGGAGTCAATAAGAAAGGAAGGCGTCTTGATGCCGATCCTGTTGCGACCCAGTGGCGATGGTTATGAATTGATTGCCGGGGAAAGGCGGTGGAGGGCATCACAAGCTGCGGGCTTATTAGAGATTCCGGCCGTAGTAAGAGATGTTAGTGACCTGCAGGCACTTGAGCTGGCAATTATTGAGAATGAACAGCGTGATGACCTTAGTGCGATTGAATCTGCCGCTGCCTATCATCGCATGATTGATGAATTCGGATGTACGCAGCAACAGGTAGCAGAAAAAATTGGTGTATCGCGGGTGCAGGTCAGTAATCTGATTCGACTGCTACAACTGTCAGCGAAAATTAAAAGCATGATTGAGCGCAGGGCCTTAAGTATGGGGCAGGCACGGCCATTGGTGGGATTGCCGGAGAAGGTCGCGGAGCAGCTCGCAGATCAATGTGTGGCGGAAGGGCTCAGTGCCCGCCAGATGGAAGAGGCGGCAAGGAAGGCGGCAAGGCCAGCAACCAATAAGCCTCCGAAAGATGTGGACGCAGATGTGTTGGCGCTGCAGGAAGAACTGACTCGAAAGCTGGGGCTTTCGGTGGAGCTGTCATGTAAGTCTGGCGGAGGCGGAGAGCTGCGCATTCGTTACACCCAGCCGGCAGAGCTGGATGGTGTGCTGCGCAAGTTGCGTGGTTGAGGTCGCAGGGTGAAGGTAGGCGACAAGGAGTACCGGGCTGTTCATTGGAATCTGCTTTCCGGAGGGGTTTGCTGGATAGAGCAAAGGATGCTGCCATTCAGGTTTGAACAGGTAACCAGCAAGAACCCGGAGGATGTTGCTCTGGCGATAGAGACCATGCAAATCAGGGGGGCACCAAGCATAGGGGCCGCTGCAGCACTGGGTCTTGCCCTGGCGTGGAGTGTTGATCGGCGCAGATTCTCTGATTTTTGGTTGCCCCGATTTCGTTCGACGAGACCAACGGCAGTAAATTTGTTTCATGCATGTGATGAAATGGAGGTCTGTTCTAAGACAGAACCCGATGCTGCAACAATGATAGAGTGTGCGGTCAATTATGCAGATGCAGAAGTTGATGCAAACCGGCGAATGGGTGGGCACATGGCTGAGTTGCTTGCCGTAGGTGAGCGCAGGATATTGACTCATTGCAACGCCGGTTGGCTGGCTGCGGTAGACTGGGGTACGGCTACTTCAGGGATCTATCAGCTGGCTCAGGCAGGAGAGTCACCCTTTGTTTGGGTTGATGAAACCCGTCCGCGGTTGCAAGGCAGCCGCCTTACAGCGTGGGAATTGTATCAGGCAGGTATCGATTGCCGTATACAGGCAGACTCGGCAGCAGCATGGATGATGGCAAAAGGTGAGGTGGATGCGATCGTTGTAGGCGCAGATAGAATTGCATCCAACGGCGATGTTGCCAACAAGGTTGGAACATATGCTTTGTCGCTGGCTGCTAAGGAGCATGGGGTTCCGATGTATGTGGTTGCACCATCGTCCACATTCGATATTGCTTGCGACTCAGGTTTGGATATACCGATAGAAACCCGATGCGATGAAGAGTTGCTCTCTATGAGTGGTGTGGGTAGTGATGGCCAGTTGTGCCAGCTTTCGATTGCTACCAGTGGTGTGCGGTGTAACAACCCTGCTTTTGATGTAACGCCTTACGCGAATTTGACCGCGATTGTGAGTGAGCAGGGGATATGGAATAGGGGGGAGCCGGAGAAATGATCTGTGAGCTAAAGAGATGGTAATGCGAACTGCAATATATCCAGGTACTTTCGACCCTGTGACCCTGGGTCATGTCGATGTGGTAAAACGTGGGCTTAAGCTGTTTGATCGAGTGGTGATTGGTGTTGCGGACAATCCGGCAAAAGGGCCGCTGTTTGATGTCGATACGCGATTGCAAATGGTGAAGGAGACCTTTTCGGGCGAGCCCAAGGTAGAGGCCGTGCGCTTTTCAGGTTTACTTGTGGATCTGGCGCATCAGCAAGATGCAAGCGCTATCCTGCGAGGTCTGCGTGCAGCGTCAGACTTCGAGTATGAATTTCAAATGGCTACAATGAACAGGCGTTTGGATGAGCGTATTGAAACAGCCTTTGTGATGGCACGAGAAGACTATACGTTTGTATCGTCACGGTTTATTCGTGAAATCTCGGCTATGGGAGGGGATGTGAGTGAGCTGGTACCTGAGGTGGTAATGGATTATCTATGCAAACAGGTGCCAGTAGAAGGGGAGTAAGTGCCGAGAGTGATATTGTTCGATTACAGAAGCAGTTGATGGATGTGTGCCCTGTGATGAATTTCGTTTGCCAATATCGGGAAGGCGAATAAATACAGGAGGCCTTGTGACAGTTTCTGATTGGTTGCAGTGATGTAAGTATATATTAAATGTTTGATTTATATGCACTTTTCTGAATTTGGATAACCAATTTACAATTGGGGCTTGAGTTCGTCTGGACTCTGGGTAAGATGCGGCCCCTTCGCCGGCATAGCTCAGTTGGTAGAGCAGCTGATTTGTAATCAGCAGGCCACGGGTTCGAATCCTGTTGCCGGCTCCAGTTAGTCATTTTTATTGGGATTCTTGACAGTTCTCGACAAAGATGCAGTATCGCGCGCCCTTTCATCTGGCATATATTATTATATGGCAGTAAAAAGGGGGTGTAACGGAGAGGTTCCCGAGTGGCTAAAGGGGGCAGACTGTAAATCTGCTGGCTCAGCCTACGTTGGTTCGAATCCAGCCCTCTCCACCATTTAAACTGGGGATATTCACCTCTGAGTATCTTCGGGTTGTGCGGGTGTGGTACAATGGTAGCACCTCAGCCTTCCAAGCTGATGACGCGGGTTCGATTCCCGCCACCCGCTCCATCTGCCGTCAGGTAGACGAAGCAGGCCCAGGTAGCTCAGGGGTAGAGCACATCCTTGGTAAGGATGAGGTCGCGGGTTCAATTCCCGCCCTGGGCTCCAGGTTTGATAGTCACTGTAAGTGCAGCGGTTATCGTGTAGGTTATATATATAAGAGAATGGAGAAGCGATATGGCAAAGGAAAAGTTTGAGCGGACCAAGCCGCACGTCAATATTGGAACCATCGGTCACGTAGATCATGGCAAGACCACATTGACGGCAGCGATCACAAAGGTTCTGTCCGAGACAGGCGGCGCTGTATTTAAAGATTACGGCGACATTGACGGCGCACCGGAAGAGCGCGAGCGCGGCATTACGATTTCGACTGCCCACGTTGAGTATGAGACAGAGGCACGTCACTACGCCCACGTTGATTGCCCCGGCCATGCTGACTATGTAAAGAACATGATTACCGGTGCTGCACAGATGGATGGTGCGATTCTGGTTGTATCGGCAGCAGACGGCCCGATGCCACAGACCCGCGAGCACGTGCTGCTGGCACGTCAGGTAAACGTACCGCATCTGGTAGTCTACCTGAACAAGGCAGACATGGTTGATGATGAAGAGCTGCTTGAGCTGGTAGAGATGGAAGTTCGTGAGCTGCTGGACTCTTACGACTTCCCGGGTGATGACACTCCTGTGATCATCGGTTCTGCACTGAAGGCGCTGGAAGGCGACGCATCTGAAATCGGCGCACCATCTATTCTGCGTCTGATGGCAGCTGTGGATGAGTTCATTCCTACCCCGACGCGTCCGATCGACAAGACATTCCTGATGCCGATTGAAGACGTGTTCTCTATCTCCGGTCGCGGTACTGTGGTGACTGGTCGTATTGAGCAGGGTGTGGTTAAGGTTGGTGAGGAGATCGAGATTGTTGGTGTTAAGCCAACAACCAAGACGACCTGTACCGGTGTTGAGATGTTCCGCAAGCTGCTGGATCGTGGTGAGGCTGGTGATAACGTGGGCGTACTGCTGCGTGGCACCAAGCGTGAAGACGTAGAGCGTGGTCAGGTACTGGCTACGCCGGGTTCAATCACCCCGCACACAACCTTCAAGGCTGAAGCTTATATCCTGAACAAGGAAGAGGGTGGTCGTCATACCCCGTTCTTCAATGGATACCGTCCACAGTTTTACTTCCGTACAACTGACGTGACAGGCTCAGTAACACTGCCGGAAGGCACCGAGATGGTGATGCCTGGCGATAACATCTCAATGGATGTTGAATTGATTACCCCAATCGCGATGGATAAGGAACTGCGTTTCGCCATCCGTGAAGGTGGTCGTACGGTCGGCGCTGGCGTCGTTACCGACATCAGCAAGTAAGAAAATATTGGAACGTGCAGCGGCGGCAGGTTTTCCTGCTGCCGCTTTGCCGTCACTGGAGAATGTGATATGCGTGATTTGTTGGCTTTGGCTTGCCCTGAATGCAAGCGCCGTAACTACACAACAGATAAGAACAAACGCACGACGACCGACAAGCTGGAGCTGAGCAAGTATTGCCGCTTTTGTCGTAAACATACGCTGCATAAAGAAACCAAGATCGGTAAGTAAAAAGCCGGACTAGGCCAGTAGCTCAATTGGTAGAGTACCGGTCTCCAAAACCGGGTGTTGGGGGTTCGAGTCCCTCCTGGCCTGCCAGATCTAGCGTATGAAAAGATTAAGAGGAGCTTAGCTATGAGTCGTGTCGCAGATGTGCGCAAGTTCATGAGTGAAGTGAAGGTCGAAGCCAAAAAGGTGACGTGGCCTGAGCGCAGAGAGACATTGCAGTCAACACTGATGGTTTTTGTAATGGTCATTTTTATTGCACTGTTTCTGTGGTTGGTGGACTCATCACTGAGCTGGCTCGTTCGGCAGGTGATCTGATGGCTATGCGTTGGTATGTTGTACAGGTGTACTCTAACTTTGAAGATAAAGTGGAGCATATGCTGCGAGAGAATGCTGAACGTGCAGGATTGGCTGATAAATTCGGCCAGATTCTGGTTCCGCGTGAGGAAGTCGTTGAGCTGAAAGAAGGTCAGAAAGTGACCTCACAGCGTAAATTTTTCCCTGGTTACATCCTGGTGGAAATGGATATGAATGACGACACCTGGCATGTCGTTAAAGATACCCGACAGGTCAGTGGATTTCTGGGTGCAGATAACAATCCCAAGCCAATGCCTCAACGCGAAGTGGATGCGCTGATTCGCCAGATTGAAGAGGGGATCGAGCGTCCGAAACCGAAGGTTATGTTTGATATCGGTGAAGCAGTGCGCGTAATTGACGGTCCATTTGCCTCCTTCAACGGCGTGGTTGAAGAGGTTATGGAAGACAAGGCCAAGTTGAAGGTCAGTGTCTCTATCTTTGGTCGCCCTACACCTGTTGAACTGGATTATATCCAGGTGGAAAAAGGCTGATTGGTAACCAGAGATACTGCCCTTAAAGGCAGTGCAAAGGTTAACCAGCAAAACACCCTCACAGGATGTGAAGGTCTACCGCAAGAGTGCGGAAGCATGATCGGGTAACCGACATGCGAATAAAGGTGAACGGCAAGATGCCTGCAACCGGTTGGAGATATCGATGGCAAAAAAACTCGTTAAGCTAGTAAAACTGCAGGTGCCAGCAGGCTCTGCAAACCCGGCTCCACCAGTCGGTCCGGCACTCGGTCAGGCCGGTGTCAACATTATGGAATTCTGCAAGGGCTTTAACGCCAAGACACAGGAGATGGAAAAGGGTCTTACCCTGCCTGTCGTTATCAGTGTTTATGCAGATCGCTCATTTGACTTTGTTATCAAGACACCACCAGCATCAGTACTGTTGCTGAAGGCAGCCAAGCTGGCCAAGGGTAGTCCTGAGCCCAACAAGAAAAAGGTTGGCAAGGTAACCAGCGCCCAGATCCGTGAAATCGCAGAAACCAAAATGCCCGATTTGAACTGCTACGATGCTGATACCGGCATGCGTATTATTGCAGGTACGGCCCGCTCAATGGGCCTTGAAGTTGAAGGCTAAGGGGTTACAGATGGCTAAGTTAACTAAACGTATGAAAGCTTCCCGTGAGCAGGTTCCTGCCGGGGCAGTGACCAAAGAAGAGGCAATTGCCGCAGTTCAGGCTCAGCCTGCAACTAAATTTGATGAGTCTATTGACGTTGCTGTAAAGCTGGGTGTTGATCCTCGTCATGCTGACCAGATGGTGCGTGGTTCCATAGCCCTGCCTCATGGTACAGGTAAGACCGTTCGCGTTGCTGTATTCGCCAAAGGCGCAAAGGCTGAAGAAGCCCTTGCAGCCGGAGCTGATGTTGTCGGTGCTGATGACCTGGTTGAGAAGGTACAGGGCGGATTCCTGGAGTTCGACCGTGTTGTCGCGACACCTGATATGATGGCACAGGTTGGCCGTTTGGGTCGGGTACTGGGTCCACGTGGTCTGATGCCTAATCCGAAGCTGGGTACGGTAACAATGGACGTGACCAAAGCTGTTGTCGCAATCAAGGCTGGTCAGATTGAGGTTCGTGTCGATAAAGCAGGCGTTATTCACGCTCCTTTCGGTCGTCGTTCCTTTGATGCTACGCAGTTGAGTGAAAATCTTGACGCATTGTTGCAAGAGCTGAACCGGATGAAGCCTTCTTCCTCCAAGGGCCGCTATATGCAGCGTATGTCGATTGCATCGACCATGGGCGCTGCAGTACGCGTCGACGAAACAACCCTGTAACCGCAGGGGAGACAGTTTGACCGGTCTTCCGGTCATGTGCCGAAAGGCATAAAAGATCGATTATTTACCGTGGTTCGCCACAGTAGATAGTCGAAAACAACGATCCGTCCAAGACTGCTGGAGCCGCAACTTTAAAAGGGCGTGGCTTAATCGGGGAAACCCGTCCCGCATAGATGGAGTGCAAGCTCACTTGCGCGGATCGAATTAGCAAGGGGGTAAATGTGAAAAAAAATGACAAGCAGCGTATTGTCGATGAACTTCACACTGCCTGGTCTGAATCTACTGTTGGTATAGTGGCACAGTATCGCGGCCTGACGGTTTCCGAAATGGGAACTCTGAGGCGTCAATTACGCGAAGCAGGTGTTTCACTGCAGGTCGTCAAGAATACCTTGGCACGTCGTGCAGCAACAGATACAGGCTTTAAGGCAGCTGAAGAGCTTTTCACAGGACCGGTAGCCATAGCATATGGCTCTGAACCTGTAGGAATGGCTAAAGCTATTTCTGACTTCGCCAAGGCGCATAAAGCGCTGGAAGTAAGAGGTGGTGTACTCGATGGCAAATTGATTGATGTACAGGGCATTACTGCTCTGGCCAGTCTGCCTTCGCGTGAAGTTCTGCTGGCCAAAATGTTGGGCAGCATGCAGTCGCCGATCAGTGGTTTTGTTCGTACATTGTCCGAAGTTCCGGCTTCGTTTGTACGTACACTGGCAGCGGTTCGCGATCAGAAAGAAGCTGCATAAAACACATTTATATCATTTACAAATCTAATTTAATCAAAAGCAAGAGGAGCTAAAAATGGCATTATCAAAAGATGAACTGATCCAGGCAATCGAGTCTATGACCGTATTGGAGCTGTCCGAACTGGTCAGCGCTCTGGAAGAAAAATTCGGCGTTTCTGCTGCTGCACCAGTAGCTGTTGCTGCCGGCCCTGCTGCAGCTGGCGGTGCTGCTGATGCTGCAGAAGAGAAGACTGAATTCGACGTTGTACTGGCATCTGCCGGCGACAAGAAGATTCAGGTAATCAAGGCAGTACGTGAAGCAACCGGTCTGGGCCTGAAAGAAGCCAAGGCAGTTGTTGATGGCGCACCTGGTACAGTTAAGGAAGGTGTTTCCAAAGACGACGCTGAAGCACTGAAAGCCAAGCTGGAAGAAGCAGGCGCAACCGTAGAACTGAAGTAAGCGCGACTTGCTCCACATATACGTGTAATGATCGAGGTTGATCCCCGGTAGCGAAAGCTGCCGGGGCTCGGCCTTTTTAGCTGTTATTCAGTAAACTAGTTCTTCTTCAGAGGTTAATCATGGCCAAGCAAGCTTCATTGAAACGAATCCGCAAGAATTTTGGTAGCATTGAGTCTCCAATCAGTATGCCTAACATGCTGCAACTGCAGACTGAGTCCTACCATGAATTTGTCGGTTATGGTGAGGCAGTTAATGATTCACGCCTGTCCACTGTATTCCAGACGGTCTTTCCTGTACGTGATTATGCAGGTAATGCAGAGCTGTCATTTGAAGGCCTGGAATACAGCCCGCCGCGTTACGACCAGGATGAGTGCCGTCGCCGCGATCTGACGTTTGCCTTGCCGGTCAAGGTTAAGCTTCGTCTGAAGATTTACGAGCCAGAAGTAGAGCGCCGTGCCAAGCGCAAGGTGAAAGAAGTGCGCGATCAGTCCGTCTACATGGGCGAGATTCCGTACATGACCGAATACGGCTCTTTTATTATCAATGGCACTGAGCGCGCCATTGTCTCCCAGATGCACCGTTCTCCGGGTGTGTTCTTTGATCATGACAAGGGTAAAACCCATTCGTCAGGCAAGTTTCTGTTCAAAGCACGTGTTATTCCGTATCGCGGCTCCTGGCTGGATTTTGAGTTCGATTCCAAAGATAAAGTACATTTCCGCATCGATCTGCGTCGCAAGATGCCCGCCGGCGTTCTGCTCAAGGCACTGGGCTTGTCCACACAGGATATTCTCGATCGCTTTTATCAGCGTCGGACCTACCGTTTCACCAAGAGCGGTGTACAGGTCAAGTTTGATGCAGACAAGCTGCTGGGAACGCGTGCCGTTACAGCAGTCAAACTGGATAACAAGACGATCGTTGCTGAAGGCAAGAAATTTACCGCACTGGCTATCAGGCGTTTGACTGAAGCCGATGTGAAGTGGATCGATGTGCCGATTGAGAGCATGGTCGGTGAGGTGGCAGCTGAGCCAATCATGATTGATGGTGGAGAAATTCTCATTGATCATAATCAGGAGCTGACCGAAGACTCTATCTCTGCATTGCAGGGTGCCGGTATCAAGCAGCTGGAGTGCCTGCTGATTGATTCATCCGTGCGCGGACCATGGCTGGCGGACACACTGCGTCTGGATATGGTTCAGTCACGCGAAGAAGCGCGTGTAGAGATCTATCGTATGATGCGCCCTGGTGAGCCGCCGACAGTTGAGACGGCCAAGGCTCTGTTTGAATCCCTGTTTTATGACGCTTCCCGTTATGACTTGTCCCGCGTAGGCCGTATGAAGTTGAACTCGCGCCTTGGCATCAGCGATGTTGATGTCCCGCTGGATCATGGCACGCTGCGTAATGAGGACATCCTGATCGCGCTGGATACCCTGCTGAGCTTGCGCGACGGCATCGGTGAAGTGGATGATATCGATCATCTTGGCAATCGTCGCCTGCGTTCTGTCGGCGAGTTGCTGGAAAACCAGATTCGCATTGGCCTGGTGCGTATGGAGCGTGCTATTCGTGAGCGCCTGACATCCGGCGATCTGACGGAGATGATGCCGTCTGATGTGGTCAATGCCAAACCGCTGATCGCTTCCGTGAAAGAATTTTTCGGCTCATCGCAGCTGTCTCAGTTTATGGATCAGACCAACCCGCTTTCGGAAGTGACGCATAAGCGTCGTCTTTCCGCACTGGGCCCGGGCGGTCTTTCGCGTGAGCGTGCCGGCTTTGAGGTGCGCGACGTACATCCGACCCATTATGGTCGCCTCTGCCCGATTGAGACACCCGAAGGTCCGAATATCGGTCTGATCAACTCCCTGGCAACCTATGCCAAGGTCAATGACTTCGGCTTTATCGAGTCTCCGTATCGCAAGGTTATTGATGGCAAGGCGACGGACATTGTCGATTATCTGTCTGCCATCGATGAAAGCGATCCGATCATCGCTCAGGCCAATGCGGTTCTGGACGATGAGGGTCGTTTTGCCGCTGATCTTGTTCAGTGTCGTCAGGGTGGCGAGTTCATTATGGCCGCTCGGGATAAAATCAACTATATGGACGTATCGCCATCACAGGTGGTTTCCGTTTGTGCCGGTCTTATTCCTTTCCTTGAGCACGATGACGCGAACCGTGCGCTGATGGGTTCGAACATGCAGCGTCAGGCAGTGCCTCTGTTGCGTTCCGAGAAGCCTCTGGTTGGTACCGGTATGGAAGCGCCGCTGGCGCGCGACTCCGGCGTATCGCAGGTTGCTCGTCGTGGCGGATTCATTGAACGTGTTGATGGTGAACGCATCGTTGTACGTGTGGGTGAAGATGAACAGGTTGAAGGTGAGCCTGGCGTAGATATCTACCGACTGTTCAAATATCGTCGTTCCAATCAGAACACCTGCTTCAATCAGCGCCCGCTGGTGAAGATGGGCGATAAGGTTGTTAAGGGTGACATCATCGCAGACGGGCCGAGTACAGATATGGGCGAGCTGGCGCTTGGCCGTAACGTACTGGTAGCGCTGATGCCATGGCGCGGTTACAACTTTGAGGATGCGATCGTCATTTCCGAGAAGCTGGTTCGCGAAGATGTGTACACCTCGATTCATATTGAGGAGTTTGAGTGCGTGTCCCGCGATACCAAACTGGGCTCGGAAGAGATTACCCGCGATATCCCGAATGTCGGCGAAGATGCGCTGCGCCACCTGGATGACTGCGGCATTGCCTATGTCGGCGCTGAAGTAAAACAGGGCGACATTCTGGTTGGCAAGATCACACCGAAGGGCGAATCCCAGCTCTCTCCTGAAGAGAAGCTGCTGCGTGCTATCTTCGGTGAGAAAGCCTCGGATGTACGTGACACCTCCATGCGCGTCAAACCGGGCGAAGAGGGCGTTGTTGTCGACGTTCAGATCTTCACCCGCCGCGGCGATGAGAAAGATGAGCGTGCCAAAGCAATCGAAGAGTCCGGCATTGAGCAGCTTTATGCGGATAAGGAAGAAGAGCGTCGTATTCTGGAAGGTAATGCTGCCAGTCGCCTATGTTCACTGGTAGTAGGACAGAAAGCCGCCACCTTCAAGGGCTTGAATCGCGGTGTGACCATTACTGCTGCCGATGTTGAGTCCATGAGCTTGCGCGATCTTTCAGGTGTTTCCGTTGATGATGATGCGGTGAATGAGAAGATTGCAGAAATTCTGGAATCAATGGATAAAGAGCGCTCGCGTCTGGAGTCACGCTTTGAGCAGAAAGTTGCCAAGGTTCGTGAAGGATCGGAACTCAAGCCTGGCGTTATCAAGGTTGTGAAGGTGTTTGTGGCCGTGAAGCGTAAGCTTCAGCCGGGCGACAAGATGGCTGGCCGCCATGGTAATAAGGGTGTTATTTCTATTATCGTGCCGGAAGAAGACATGCCGTATACCGCTGATGGTACGCCGGTTGAGATCTGTCTGAACCCGTTGGGCGTACCTTCGCGTATGAATATCGGTCAGATTTTCGAGATTCATATGGGCTGGGCCGGCAGTGAGCTGGGCAAGCGTATTGAAGAGAAGATGCGTGCCAAGGTTGGCAATGAAGAGATGCGCTCCTTCTTGCTGGATATCTATGCCGAAGATAAAACCGCATGTCGCCAGATTGGTGAGATGAATGATGCCGAACTGGTTGAGCTCTCTACCAACCTGAAGGGCGGTGTGCCGATCGCAACGCCTGTGTTTGACGGCGCCAACGAGGCGCATATCAGGCGTATGCTGAAACTTGCAGGTCTGCCGGAAACCGGTCAAACAATACTGTATGATGGTCGTACCGGTGAGGCATTTGATCGCCCTGTTACCATTGGGCAAATGTATATTCTTAAGTTGCATCATCTGGTTGATGAGAAGATTCATGCTCGTTCAACCGGACCATACTCACTGGTTACGCAGCAGCCGCTTGGTGGTAAGGCGCAGTTTGGTGGCCAGCGCTTCGGTGAGATGGAAGTGTGGGCGCTGGAGGCATATGGCGCTGCTCATGTGTTGCAGGAAATGCTGACAGTGAAGTCCGATGATGTGCAGGGCCGTACCAAGATGTATGAGTCCATTGTCCGCGGTGATATGTCGTTTGATGCCGGAATTCCGGAATCGTTTAACGTGATGACCAAGGAATTGAACGCTCTGGGTATTGACCTTGCTATGGTCAAGCGCCCGACTGAGAACGAAGGAGAATAAGCCATGCAAGAACTTCTCAAGATGTTCCAGAAACCATCCAGTATTCAGGATTTTGATGGCCTGAGGGTTGGTCTGGCAAGTCCGGAAAAAATTCGTTCATGGTCATATGGCGAAGTCAAAAAGCCTGAGACAATCAACTATCGCACCTTTAAACCGGAGCGTGATGGATTGTTTTGTGCAAAGATTTTCGGTCCTATCAAGGATTACGAATGTCTGTGTGGAAAATACAAGCGTCTGAAGCATCGTGGTGTGGTTTGCGAAAAGTGCTCGGTTGAAGTGATTCAGTCCAAAGTGCGTCGTGAGCGCATGGGCCATATTGAACTTGCCGCACCTGTAGCGCATATCTGGTTTTTGAAGAGCCTGCCATCCCGTATCGGTTTGCTGCTGGATAAAACCCTGAAAGAGCTTGAGCGCGTGCTCTACTTCGAGTCTTATATTGTACTGGATCCGGGCCTTACCAGTCTTGAGCAGTTCCAGATTCTGACCGAAGATGAATATATCGAAGCATTTGAAGAGTATGGCGAGGAGTTCCGCGCCGACATGGGCGCGTCAGCGCTGCGTGAAATGCTCAAAAATATCAACCTGGAAGAAGAGCGTCAGTCCCTGCGCTCCCAGATTGCCGCAACCAAGGCTGTGACCAAGTTGACCAAGCTGACCAAGCGTCTGGCCACGGTGGAAGCGATGCTGGGTTCGGGAAATCGTCCGGAGTGGATGATTCTTGAGGTTGTTCCTGTGCTGCCGCCGGAAATTCGTCCGCTGGTGCCGCTGGATGGCGGTCGTTTTGCCACGTCCGATCTGAATGATCTCTATCGTCGTGTGATCAACCGTAACAACCGTCTGAAACGACTGCTGGAGCTCAATGCGCCGGAGATCATCACCCGCAATGAAAAGCGTATGTTGCAGGAATCCGTAGACGCACTGTTTGATAATGATCGTCGTTCCAAGCCGATTACAGGTAATAACCGTCGTCCGCTGAAGTCTCTGTCCGATGTCATCAAGGGTAAACAGGGCCGTTTCCGTCAGAACCTGCTCGGTAAGCGTGTCGACTATTCCGGCCGTTCGGTCATCGTGGTTGGTCCTGAACTGAAGCTGCACCAGTGTGGTCTGCCCAAGAAGATGGCGCTGGAGCTGTTTAAGCCGTTCATCTATAACAAGCTGGAAGCCCGGGGACTGGCCAACACCATTAAAGCTGCCAAGAAACTGGTAGAGCAGGGTATTCCGGAAGTCTGGGATATCCTGGCAGAAGTTATTAATCAGCATCCGGTCATGCTTAACCGTGCGCCAACACTGCACAGGCTCGGTATTCAGGCCTTTGAGCCGCTGCTGGTGGAAGGCAAGGCTATTCAGTTGCATCCGCTGGTATGTACCGCATTCAATGCCGACTTCGATGGCGATCAGATGGCTGTACATGTACCACTGTCGATTGAAGCGCAGATGGAAGCACGTGCACTGATCATGTCCACCAACAATATTCTGTCGCCAGCAACCGGTAAGCCGGTGATTGTGCCTACCCAGGATATGGTACTCGGTATCTATTATCTCACTCGCGAGCGTCCGTTTGCCAAGGGTGAGGATATGGCCTTTTCTTCACCGGAAGAAGCGATTCGTGCGCTGGACGCAGGTGCTGTAGAGCTGCATACACGTATCAGCTGTCGTATCCGTGGTCGCCGTGAAAGTACGACGGTAGGTCGTTCTATTCTTTCCACCGTGCTGCCCGATGAAATGCCGTTTTCATGTGTGAACCGTCTGTTGACCAAGAAGGACGTTGGCGGCCTGATCGAGACTTGCTACCGCTCTGCTGGTAACAAGGCGACTGTGCTGCTGGCTGACCGTCTGAAAGTGCTGGGCTATAACTATGCAACACGCTCGGGTGCCTCTTTTGCCCTGTGTGATGTGGTGATTCCTGATAACAAGGTTTCTCTGGTGGCGACTGCCGATGCCGAAGTTGCCAAGGTTCAGAAGCAGTATGCAGACGGCCTGATCACTGCCGGCGAGCGCTACAACAAGGTAGTCGATTTGTGGACACACACGACTGAAACAGTCGCACGTGCAATGATGGATAACCTCTCCACCGACGTACTGACCAGTGCTGATGGCACGAAGACCGAAGAGGCGAAGAGCTTCAACCCGGTCTATATGATGGCTGATTCCGGCGCTCGTGGTTCTGCACAGCAGATTCGCCAGCTGGCCGGTATGCGTGGTCTGATGGCCAAGCCGGACGGTTCTATTATTGAAACACCGATTACAGCGAACTTCCGCGAAGGCCTGACGATTCTGCAGTACTTCATCTCCACCCATGGTGCGCGTAAGGGTCTGGCCGATACTGCACTTAAAACTGCAAACTCCGGTTATCTGACCCGTCGTCTGGTGGATGTGGCGCAGGATGCCGTGATCCGTGAGCAGGATTGTGGCACGAGTAACGGTATTACACTCTCTGCCCTGGTTGAGGGTGGTGAAGTGATTGAGCCTCTGATTGAGCGAGTGCTGGGTCGTGTGCTGCTGGAATCTGCACTGGATCCGATCTCCGGTGAGGAAATTGCTCCGGCCGGAGCCATGGTAAGCGAGGAGTTGGCTGACAAAATCGGCGACTCCGGGATTGAATCAGTGCGCATTCGTTCGGTGCTGACCTGTGAATCGGAAGAGGGTGTTTGCGCCAACTGTTATGGTCGTGATCTTGCACATGGTTCGCCTGTATCCATTGGTGAAGCTGTCGGCGTTATTGCGGCACAGTCGATCGGTGAGCCGGGTACCCAGCTGACCATGCGTACCTTCCACGTGGGTGGTACAGCTTCTCGTGCAGCTGAACAGGCGCATGTTGAGGCCAAGTTCGGCGGTACGGCGAAACTGGACAGCGCCATTACGGTGACCAATGCCACCGGTGAGGCGATTGTTATCAACCGTCATACCGAGGTGGTTATTGTCGATGCCAAGGACAAGGAGCTCGAACGTCATCGTATTCCTTACGGTGCCCATCTGCTGATTGTTGAAGGGGACGTCGTTAAGAGCGGGCATAAGCTTGCCGAATGGGATCCGTATACCATGCCGTTGATTGCCGAGGCGGATGGACAGATTCGTTATGTCGATATGGAAGAAGGCATTACCGTTCGTGAGCAGTCTGATGAAGTGACCGGCTTGTCCAGTCGTGTGGTAACGCAGCAGGCGGATACGCGCAAAGATGCGCTGCGTCCGCAGATTCATCTGGTTGATCCGACCGATCCTGAAGGCGACCCGCTGGTGCTCTCCCGTACCAATATGCCGGCCCGTTACTTCCTGTCGGCCGGCGCTATTCTGAACGTTGATAACGGCGAATCATTGAAGGCGGGTGATGTGCTTGCCCGTATTCCACGTGAAGCCGGCAAAACCAAGGATATTACCGGTGGTCTGCCGCGCGTGGTCGAGCTGTTCGAGGCGCGCAAACCGAAGAGTCTGGCGTTTATTGCCGGCGCTGACGGCGTGATTTCGTTCGGTAAGGATATTCGTGGTAAACGCCGCGTCTATGTCAACCCGTCCGATGGTTCTGATCAGTTTGAATACCAGATTCCAAAGGGATCGCAGATTCTGGTACAGGAAGGTGATCGTGTACGTCGTGGTGAGCGTCTGATGGAAGGCTCACCGGCTCCGCAGGATATCCTGAAGGTGCTTGGTGTAGAGGCATTGGCCAACTACCTGACGGATGAAATCCAGGAGGTTTACCGTCTGCAGGGTGTGAAAATCAATGACAAGCATATCGAAGTGATTGCTCGTCAGATGATGCGCAAGGTTCAGATCATCGACTCGGGCGCATCCAGCTTTGTTGCTGGCGAACAGCCAGTGCGTAAACATGTGCTGAAGGTGAATCGTAAGCTGGAGGCTGAAGGCAAGCCGCCTGCAACATACGAGCCGATCCTGCTGGGTATCACCAAGTCGTCACTGAATACTGACTCGTTTATTTCTGCGGCATCATTCCAGGAAACAACGCGTGTGATTACTGAAGCCGCTCTGGCCGGAAAAGTTGATTGGCTGATGGGGCTGAAGGAAAACGTGATTCTCGGACGACTGCTGCCTGCCGGTACAGGTTTGGCAGTGCGCAATGCGCCTAAAAGAGTGCTTGAATCCGCAGTGCCGGAGGATGTTATAGAAGTGGCACCGAATGCAGATATTCTGGAAGAACTGGGCCAGGTTATTGATGACCGCCCTGTGGATTCCGCAGGCGAAGCTGCATAAATTAAGCACGTTCAGTAACAGATCAGGGCGCCTTCGGGCGCCCTTTTTTGTGTCCGGAAATGATATGGAGAGACGTAAGTATCTGCGCCGCTCATGTTCGTAACCCATCTGGCCTATGGGGTTGCGCTGGTGTAGCTTGCTCTTCAGCGTTGCTCCTTGTTGCGCGCAAAAGGTCAGGAGGTGAATTATGTATAAATACATCGGATTGATTTTACTGGTGCCGCTGGCGCTTTCAGCTTGTCAGGATAATTCCACCCCGCCTCATCAGCAGGCGGAGCCGGTACAGCCAGCCAGCCAGACGGCTGCAGCTGTCAGTGAACATCAGCCACAACCGGAGAGTGTGACACCTTCCACCAAAGAGGGTGCAACAGATACGGTTGCAGTCACCAAGTTGCCGGAAAGTAATGTTGCAGCGTCTGTTGAGCAGTCGATGAAGCAGTCGCAGGCCGATGCTGCCGCGACCCTGTCCGGCTTGGCTGAGACTTCCAAGCCTGTAGCAGCTGATAAGGCCGCGGTTGTAAAAAAACAGCAGCCAGTTGCTGTGAGCAAGCCAACTGTACAGGAAACGACTGTGGCGCCTAAGAAGCCTGTCGCAGTGAAAAAAGCAGCGGTTGTACCTGCTCCAGTGGTTGCCATGGGTGACGCGGTTAAAGGCAAGGCGAAGGCACGCAAGTGTGCTGCATGCCATAACTTCAACGATAAAAAGAAAGTGGGACCCGGCCTTGCCGGTGTAGTTGGGCGTAAGGCTGGTACTATGGCTGATATGAAGTATAGCCAGGCACTTTCAACCGCTACATGGTCATGGAATGAGAAAAACCTTGCACTATGGGTATGCAATTCCAAAGAGGCAGTGAAGACATTAAGCGGGGATCCCGGAGCTACTACAAAGATGCCGTCTCAACGTATATGTGATGCCGGAGATCAGGCCAATCTGATCGCTTACCTCAAGACGCTGTAAATCATGCGTATTCTGCATACGATGATCCGGGTAACGGATATGGAGCGCGCGATTGCCTTCTATACCGATATCCTCTCCATGCGATTGTTGCGTCGGAAGGATTATCCTGGTGGCAGGTTTACGCTTGCTTTTGTCGGTTATGGTGACGAATCGGACTCGGCTGTGATAGAGCTGACCCATAACTGGGATACAGACAACTATGATCTGGGTAATGCCTTTGGTCATATTGCCATTGGTGTTGCTGATATCTATGCCGTTTGCGATCGGATTCGTGCAGGCGGCGGCCAGATCAGCCGCGAACCGGGCCCGATGAAGCACGGCAATACAGTCATCGCATTTGTACGTGATCCCGATGGCTATGCCATTGAATTGATCGAAACCGGCTGATCATTCTTCAGCCGGTTTCGTCTGCTTGTGAAACAGTGTCAGCGAAAATCCCTGTGCCTCGTTGATCAGGCGTAGAGGCCTGCCAGTACCTCAGCGTATTGCTCATAAACATTGCGTCGTTTGATCTTCAGGGTAGGGGTGAGCAGGTCATTTTCGATGCTGAACGGCTCGCTGATGAGATGGATACGGCGCACCTGCTCAAAGCCATTCAGTGGCTTGAGTATGTTGTTGATTTTTGTCTGCAGATGTTTTTTCAGGATATATGAGTCGCGTAGTTGCTGCCAGCCGGATTCCGGCAGCCCCTTCTCTCTGGCCCATGCTGTACATGCTTCTTCATTGGCGACAACCAGGGCAACCAGATGGGGTTTCTGGTCGCCATACACAACCACCTGATCAATCTGGCTATCAATGAGCAGCAGTTGTTCGATACGCTGCGGAGCGATATTTTCACCACCTGAGTTAATGATAATATCTCTTTTGCGTCCGGTAATATAGAGATAGCCATCTTTATCCAGCCTGCCGATATCACCGGTGAGGAGCCAGCCATCCTGAATGGCTTCTTTTGTGGCTTTGCGGTTATGCCAGTAGCCGGGCATGATATTTGCGCCTCGAGCAAGGATCTCTCCATCGTCGGCTATATTGATGTCAACACCCTTTGCAGCGACACCGACACTGCCCGGGCGACGATCACACATCGGGTTTGCAGCCAGCAGTGGCGCGGCTTCACTCAAACCGTAGCCTTCGATCACAGGCAGCCCGAGTGCTTCAAAGAAGCCGGCCACCTCGACATTGAGTGGGGCGCCGCCGGAGATCAGTACGCGCAAGCGTCCGCCAAAACGCTGTCGAACTTTCGCGCCCACCAGCCTGTCGAGCAGGGGTAAAAGCATCTGTTGCAAAACATTCAGCCTCTGTTTTCTGCTCAGCTTAAGATAGAGATGGAACAGGTGCTGCTTCAGTGAAGATTGTTGGGCGACCTGTCCCAGGATACGGCTGCGCACTACCTCCAGCATGCGCGGTACTGTAATCATCACCGTTGGTCTGGCTTCAGTCATATTTTTGGCGACGGTATCAGGCCGTTCGGCAAAAGCGACAGACAGACCGAATGAATAAGAGAGAAAGTGCGTCCCCGTACGCTCCAGCGCATGTGCCAGGGGCAGAAAAGAGAGCATGCGGTCACCGCCTTCCGTGGCGCGCAGACTAATGACAGACGGCACCGCTTCCAGGTTGGTAATGATATTACCGTGGGTGAGCATTACCCCTTTAGGATTGGCTGTGGTGCCGGAGGTGTAAACCAGCGTAGCCAGTGTGTCCCGATGCAGCCTGGAGAGTCGCTTCTCCAGTGACGGCTCGTCCAGTTCAGCGGCCTCCAGTGAAGTGACCGGCTCTACCAGCTTGTGATCGCTTGCCTCAAACGCATAGATATGCCGCAGATGCGAACAGTGTTCGACTGCCCCCAGCAGGTGGGTCAACAGCTTTCCGCCTGAGGTGAAGACAGCCACTGCCCCCGAGTCATTTAGCACATAACTCATATCGTGCGGGCGATAACTGCAGTACAACGGAACGCTGACAGCACCAACAGAGAGGATGGCATAATCAATAGCCGCCCATTCCGGCCTGTTCTCCATCAGAATGG
>NZ_DS022294.1:988415-1009983 GCF_000153765.1 Mariprofundus ferrooxydans PV-1
GGCATAGGTGATGGGCAGGTAGACGCCATTTTCCTTGTGCCATTGAGCGGGCTCGGCAGCGCAGCGTGTGGCTGTCATGAACATGAGGGCCGGCAGGTTTTCTGCCCCGACAATAGTGGATAAATCAATCTGCATGGCCCGGTACTCCCCTCCGTGCTATCAGGATTGCTACAAAAGCATGCTCATCGCTGCTCAAAAAACGGCAAAATATCAGCCAGCTTCCCGATATACCACAGAGCAATATGCCGCAGCCACGGGCTTTCGTCTATCTGAATTGGATGCATTGATGTGCAGGCGAAATCGCTATAGCACTAACAGTTGCGGAGAATTTCTGCAATACTGCGCCCCGCGCCAACGGCAGCTGGCGGATTATCCGGTTTGATCAGGAGCAGGGAAGAGCATGGCAATGAAATATATTACCGATGACTTGCGTATCAGCGGCATGAGCGAAATAGCGTCGCCGGCACAGGTCCATAGTGAATATCCGATCTCGGAAGCGGCTGCACGCACTACCCATGATACGCGTGAAGCGATCCATCAAATATTGCATGGTGACGATGATCGTTTGCTGGTCGTGATCGGCCCGTGTTCGATTCATAATCCGGATGCTGCGCTGGAATATGCACGTCGCATCAAAACAATGCGCCATGAATTGGGTGAAGACCTGTTGATTGTCATGCGCGTCTATTTTGAAAAGCCGCGCACAACAGTCGGTTGGAAAGGGCTGATTAATGATCCCAATCTGGATGAGTCATTCGAGATCAATAAAGGGATTCGTCTGGCGCGGAAACTGTTACTCGATGTCAATGAAATGGGAGTGCCTGCCGGTACTGAATTTCTTGATCTGATTACGCCGCAATATATTGCCGATCTGGTCAGCTGGGGTGCAATCGGTGCACGTACGACTGAATCACAGGGCCATCGTGAGCTGGCCAGCGGTTTGTCCTGCCCGGTCGGCTTTAAAAACGGCACCAATGGCGGATTCCAGATCGCCATTGATGCGATAGGTGCAGCCACCCACCCGCATGTATTCCTGTCTCTGACCAAGGAGGGTCAGTCGGCGATTTTTTCAACTTCCGGAAATGAAGATTGCCATATCATTCTGCGCGGCGGCAAACAGCCGAATTACGATGCTGAAAGCGTGGCACGGGCAACTGCGGATCTGGAGGAAGCAGGCTTGTATCCTTATCTGATGGTGGACTGTAGTCATGCCAACAGCAGCAAGCAGTTTAAGCGACAGGTGGATGTAGGACGCGATCTTGCCGCCCAGCTGGCAGCGGGAAACAGGCATATCGCCGGCGTGATGATTGAAAGTCATCTGCATGAAGGGCGGCAGAATGTGGTGGCAGGTCAGCCACTCGAGTTCGGCATCAGCATTACCGATGCATGCCTTGGCTGGGAAGATTCAGAAGCGTTGTTGCGGGAGTTGGCCGAAGCGGTGCGCAAGCGCAGACAGGCGGCCAGAGATTTGTGATGGGTAAGCCGTGAGGAGTTTGGTGTCAGGAAAACCCGCACCTCACTCCTCACGGCTTATTATTATGCCTCTTCTTTCTTTTGCGCTTCGTTCACACGCAGTGTGCGGCCGGCATAATCGTTACCGTCAAGCTGTTTGATGGCCGCGTTGGCGCCGCCTGTGTTCATCTCTACAAATGCATAACCTTTGAAACGCTTGCTGCGCCTGTCCTTGACCATGCGGATATCAATCACTTCGCCGTAAGGTGCGAACAGGTTTTTGATATCGTCCTGACCGGCATTAAACGGCAGGTTGCCGACATACAGGTTGCTGGTTGCACTCTCTGCCTTGCTGGCGCTGTTGCTTGCTGCTTTTGGCGCCAGTACGACCAGAAACCCGCCGACCAGACAGCCGATCAGCAGGCCTGTTGCAAAAATAGAGCCGACCGGGCTGTTTCCTATCCCGAGAGGGCCGGCGCTATAATAGCCTGCCAGTGACAATACCAGTGCAGCCGCGAACAATTTAATAAAGCAGGAAAAACTCATCTTATCTCCTTATTGATTTACTTCGTGGCACTGGCCGCCAATGATGCCAAAAAATGAAGCAATACGCACGAAGTCAACGTTGCAAGGTGACGAGAAGGCAGGAGTTGTTAGCATGGCGGCATGAGTAGAAAAGTGATCCCCATCCTGGCTGAAGCAGAGGGCGAACCCCTTACTGGCAAGCCTGCGTGGCTGAAGGTGCGTGCACCGATGTCACCTGAATACAAATCCATCGTGAATATGATGCGCGAGCTCAAGCTGAACACGGTTTGTGAGGAGGCTTCCTGCCCCAATATCGGCGGCTGCTGGAAGCAGGGTTCGGCCACGTTCATGATTCTGGGCAGGGTCTGCACCCGCACCTGCGCATTTTGCGATGTGGCAACCGGCAGACCGGACCCGGTCGATGCGGATGAGCCGCTCAATCTGGCCAAAGCGGTAGCCCAGATCGGCTTGAAGCATGTGGTCATTACCTCGGTCGATCGCGATGATCTGAAAGATGGCGGCGCAGGTCACTATGCCACGGTAATTCGCGAGCTGAAAGCGCGCCAGCCGGAAGTGACGATTGAGATTCTGACACCGGACTTTCAGCGTAAACCCGACTCCTGCCTTGATACGATTATGGCGGCCGGTCCCGATATCTTTAACCATAACCTCGAAACCGTACCGCGCCTGTATCGCTCGGTACGACCGGGTGCGCGTTATTTCACCTCCCTGCGTCTGTTGCAGCGTGCCAAGGAGGTCGATGCCAATGTGGTGACAAAATCCGGCATCATGGTGGGGCTTGGTGAGGAGCGTGATGAAATCCTGCAGGTCATGGATGACATGCGTGAAGCCGGGATTGATATCCTGACCATCGGTCAGTATCTCCGCCCGAGTGAGAAGCACCATCCGGTGATGAAATACTGGACGCCGGAAGAGTTTGACGAGCTGAAATATCTGGCCGAGAAGAAAGGCTTCGGCATGGTCGCATCCGGTCCGCTTGTACGCTCATCTTTTCATGCCGATGAAGTCTTTGCGGCGCTGAAGCTGAAAAATGCCGCTCGCGCTGGTAGCAAAGGCTGAATCGGCGCCCGCCAAGTGCTACGGTATTGGTGATCAACTGCTGAATAGAAGAGGGTGATCAATATGCTCGATTACGCCGAATACATCAAAATATTTATTGGTCTGCTGGCCATTGTGAACCCGCTCGGAGCAATACCGCTGTTTATCAGCATGACTGCCGGAGAGAGCAGCAGCCAGCGTCGCCAGACGATCAATCAGGTGGGTATCGGGGTGATGCTGATTCTGTTGGTATCGCTGTTTTTCGGCGAACCGATTCTGCATCTGTTCGGCATCACCATTGACTCGTTCCGGGTTGGCGGCGGTATTCTGGTTTTATTGATGGCTATTGCCATGTTGCACGCCAAAACCAGTCCGATCAGGCAAACCGATGAAGAGGCTGACGAGTCGATCGACAAGGAGTCCGTGGCCATAGTGCCGCTGGCCATGCCGCTGCTGGCCGGGCCGGGAGCCATCAGTACCGTGATCCTGGCGGCGCACAAGTCAACCGGTGTTGTCCATTATATGACAGTCGCGCTGGGCATTATTCTGTTAAGTCTGGTGGTTTGGGGCGTGTTGCGACTGTCGCCGTGGATAGAGAAGCACATCAGTGCGACCGGGATTAATATATTCACGCGTATTATGGGACTGATACTGGCCGCGATTGCAATAGAGTTTATTGCCAATGGCATGAAGGGGCTGTTTCCGGCGCTGGCGTGATTGGCCGGCGCGTCTGTGTAGCGCATGACCGTTGAATTTACTGCTGCTACAATGGCGCAGAGTCGAGTAAGTTGTAAAGTCATCAGATGAGGGAACGCAAATGCCGTATACTGCTCAACAGATCACTGAAGAACTGGCCATGAGTCATCTGGGATTAAAAAACCTGGAAAGCGTATACTGGAATCTGCCCACGCCCAGCTTGTATGAACATGCCATCCGAAAATGCGAGGGGCATCTTGCACATCTGGGGGCGCTGGTTGTGCGCACTGGCCACTTCACCGGTCGGGCGGTGAAAGACAAGTTCATTGTTGATGAACCTGGCAGTCACGACAAGGTCTGGTGGGGTGAGTTTAATCGGGCCATGCCGGAGGATCATTTCGATGCGCTGCTGGAGCGCGTGCGTCGTTATATGGATGGCAAACAGGTCTATGTTGAGGATTGTCTGGTCGGAGCCGATTCGAAGTATGAAAAGCCGGTGCGGGTAATCACGCAGGATGCATGGCACGCCCTGTTTGCCAGAACCATGTTTGTGCGTCCGGTGGATCTCGGTCGCGAACTGGTCATTACCGAGCCGGATTTTACCGTCATTCATGTGCCGCATTTTCATGCCATGCCGAGCATCGATCACACCAACTCCGAGGCATTCGTGGTCTTGCATCTGGGGCGTCGTATTGCGCTGATTGGCGGTACGGCCTATGCCGGCGAGATCAAGAAATCCATATTTACCATCATGAATTATCTGCTGCCCGATGAAGATGTATTGCCGATGCATGCCTCGGTGAATGTCGGCGATGATCCGGAGGATCTGGCGATCTTTTTCGGCCTCTCCGGCACAGGTAAAACAACGCTCTCATCGGATCCCGAGCGTAAATTGATCGGTGATGATGAACATGGCTGGAGTAGTCAGGCGGTGTTTAATTTTGAGGGTGGCTGCTATGCCAAGGTGGATCACCTGTCACAGGAAAAGGAGCCGATGATTTATTCGGCAACCAAGCGTTTCGGCTCGATCCTGGAAAATGTGGGCTTCGATATCCGGACGCGACGGGTGGATTTTGACGATATCACACTGACGCCGAATACGCGTGCAGCCTATCCGATTCAGGCTATTCCCAATGCCATTTATCCCGGCGTCGGCGGGCAGCCAAGAAACATTGTGATGCTTACGGCCGATGCCTTCGGCGTACTGCCGGCACTCTCGCGGCTGACACCTGAGCAGGCGATGTACTATTTTCTGCTCGGCTATACGGCCAAAATTCCGGGTACTGAAGCCGGTGTGACAGAGCCGTCGGCAACATTCAGCCCCTGTTTCGGTGCGCCGTTTATGGCGCGGCACCCGGCTGTTTATGCACGTATGCTGGGGGAGAAGATTCGCAAGGGTAATGTCCGCTGCTGGTTGCTCAATACCGGCTGGAGCGGTGGCCCGTACGGCGCCGGCGAACGTATGGATATAAATCTGACGCGTACGCTGTTGACCGGCGCTCTCTCCGGTAAACTCGATGATATCAAGTACCAGCGTCACCCGATATTCGGCCTGCAGATGCCCGAGGCGCTGGATCCGGTCGCGACATGGTCCGATCCCGATTTGTATACGGAGACGGCAGAGCGGTTGGCGGCCCGTTTCAAGGAGGCGTTCGCCGGATTCGAGGGAGATGTACCCAAGGAAGTCCGGCAGGCAGGGCCGCACTGATGGATATCTGTTTCTCTTTTATGAATCCCGATGCGGATAGCGCTCTGCAGCCGGTTAGGCGCAGAGGTTTTGATCTGGGTTGGGTCAAGGCTGCCGGGCCTGTTTCCATGCCGGATGCGGCAGCGGTTGTGGCAGGCTGGCAGCAGGATCAGGCGGCACTGTTGCCGGGCATGATCAATGTGAATCCGTTCCGGGAGGAGATTGCACAGGCACATCATTTGATGGCGCAGGTGCTGGAGGCTGAGGAGGTGGGGCCGTTTTTCGATGCGGAGCCTTATCTCTCCCGCCTGCAATATCTGCCAATGCTGGCCACTTCTGCTGAAGAGCATGACAAGCAGGGCATTGAAAAACTCTATTTCGATGCCGAGCAGGACGATGGTGAAATTATCGCTGAAGGGCTGTGGTGCAAGGCATCGTGGCTCTCCTTTCACGATGATGATGCGTCATTGCGGTTCCGTTTCTCCTTCGGCATGGAAGGCTTTGAAGATGTGGCGGCAGACCCGCTCAAACAGCAGTGGGCCGGCAAGCTGTGCGATGCATTGTTTCCGGAGTCAGCAGCCGTAACTGAAGATGCTGCGGTGCTGAATCTGTTAACAACGGTGCTGGGCGGTGACGCGGCGTTTGTTGAGCGCATTGTCTATTTCAATGCACCCAATGGCGGCGCACAGATGCATCACGATGTCGAGCGCGGCCATGACGGCGTGATTTACGCGCAGTTAAGCGGTTCCACCTTCTGGCTGGCGCTGGCAAAACCGCTGTTGATGGACGAGCTGACTGCCTTTGTTGCCGACCCTGCCTATAGCGATGCAGTCAGGTCGGTATTGCCAGATCAGACGGAGCGCGATGAGCTGGCTAGGCTGCTGCAGGATCGGGTCGCGCTGGCCGAGTATATGGAGGAGCCGGATCATGAACTGGTGGAGGCGATCATGGATCGCTCTGCCGCCTTTACCGGCTATCTGTGCGAACGCGGTTATGGCTATATAGTGAAGGCCGGAGATGCGTTGCTGATGCCGCAGCGTGATCTGGAAAGTTGTGTCTGGCATGCGGTGACCTGTCTGGGTGATGAGCCGGGCGAGGCTCTCTCTTTCGCCCTGCGCCGGAAAGCCAGCTGAAGCTCGGACTCAGCGGCCTGTGTCTGGTGTTATCGGTATTGTGCATGCCGCTAGTCCGGGGTGAGGAGAGTGCCGTGGTAACAGAGAAGAGCAATGCCCTGATCCACGAATCCAGCCCCTATCTGTTGCAGCATGCCCATAACCCGGTTAACTGGCTGCCCTGGGGTGAAGAGGCGTTTGCGCTGGCACGCATGCAGGATAAACCGATCTTCCTGTCGATCGGTTATTCCACCTGCCACTGGTGCCATGTGATGGAGCACGAGTCGTTTGAAGATCCACAAGTTGCCGAGGTGCTCAATCGCTATTTCATCGCCATCAAGGTGGACCGTGAGGAGCGGCCGGATATTGATGCGGTGTATATGCATGCAGCACAGTTAATGAACGTATCCGGCGGCTGGCCGCTGAACCTGCTGCTGACGCCCGATAAAAAACCGTTTTATGCAGCGACGTATCTGCCCAAAGAGGGGCGCTTCGGACGCATGGGACTCATCGAGCTGGCTCAGCGGGTCGGAGTGATGTGGAAGCAGGATCGGCAGCGGATAGAGGCCTCGGCGAATTCAATCAGCAGTGCACTGACCGATTCGATCGCTGTTGCCAAAACCGGTGCGATGGATATGGCTCTGGTTGATGCCGCGTATCGGGACACGGCGCAGCGCTTTGACAAAGGCAGCGGCGGTTTTGGCGGAGCACCACTGTTCCCGTCGCCGCAAAGGCTGCTGTTTCTGTTGCGTTACGGGATACTGAAAGATCAGCCGCAAGCCTTGACGATGGTGAAAGAGAGTCTGACAGCCATGCAGCGCGGAGGCATTCACGATCAGTTGGGTGGAGGCTTTCACCGTTACTCGACCGATGCCCACTGGTTGCTGCCGCATTTCGAGAAGATGCTCTCCGACCAGGCCATGCTGATGATGGCTTATGCGGAAGGGTGGAAAGCGACCGGAGATGCGAGTTTTGCGGCGACGGCACGAGATACCGCCGAATACCTGTTGCGTGATATGCGTGATAAACAGGACGGATTTTATACGGCTGAAGATGCCGATTCCGAAGGCGAGGAGGGGCGTTTCTACCTCTGGAGTGCGGATGAGATCCGGCACGCTCTCGGCAGGCGAGCCGATGCCTTTATGCAGGCATACGGGGTAGAGGCGGATGGCAATTTCAGTGATGAGGCCAGCCACGAAAAAACAGGGGCCAATATTCTGCATCGAACAGGGGAGATGGATCCGGCCGCTTTTGCTGCAGAGAGGGAAAAGCTGCTGGCATCTCGCGCCAAACGGGTGCGTCCTTTCCGTGATGACAAGGTGCTGGCCGACTGGAACGGGCTGACTATTGCGGCCCTGGCCATAACCGGGCGCATACTCGATGAGCCGCGATATATTGAGGCGGCAACAAAAGCGGCTGATTTTATCCTGCATAATCTGCGCCGTGATGATGGCTCACTGTTGCACCGCTGGCGCAGAGGCGAAGCCGGGATCGCAGGCCAGCTTGATGATTACACCGACATGGTTTGGGGGCTCACCGAACTGTATGAAGCAACCTTTGATGCCCGCTGGCTCAAGCAGGCGCTGGCGTTGAATCATATCATGCTCTCCCGCTTTAAGGCGGAAGGAGGCGGCTTCTATCAGGTTGAGCGGAGCGATGATCTGATTGCACGTCCGATGCAGGGGTTCGACGGAGCGTTGCCGTCGGGCAATGCCGTTGCCATGCATAATCTGCTGCGCCTCTCCCGCCTGACCGGCGATGCAGCACTGGCGAAACAGGCGGCGGCTGTTGCAGGTCATTTTTCCGACATGGCCGAACAGGCGCCATCCGGCCTGTTGCATCTGTTATCGGCAGAATTACTGGCCGAATCTCCGGGCAAGGAGGTGGTGCTTGTGGGAGATCGGAGCAGTGCGGGTGCCGGGGCTATGCTGGCCGTGCTGCATGAGCGATATCGGCCGAACACCGTTGTATTATGGCATGATGCACAGACGGAGGAGTTGGCGCCGTTTACGCGCGGTCAAAAAGCCGTGCAAGGCAAGGTGACGGTTTACGTCTGCGAAAATTATCGCTGTAAACTACCGAGCAATGCCCCGGCCGTGGTGCGTGAATTGTTGGATCAATAGCACTTTATAAACAGAAAAAAAGAGAGCAGCCCCGGTATGGAGGCTGCTCTCTGGTTTGACAGGACTGCTCTATTCCGACTTGTTGATATGCACGTCCATCTGCGGGAAGGGAATGGAGATGCCGGCGTCATCGAATGCCAGCTTCACTTTTTCAGTGACGTCGAATTTCACAGCCCAGTAATCACTCGAATTGACCCATGGACGCACGACAAAGTTGACACTGGAATCGGCCAGTTCAGCCACGGCAATCAGCGGAGCCGGATCTTTCAATACCCGCTCATCTGCCTCAAGAATGGATTGCATGATCTCTTTGGCTTTTTTGATATCTGCATCATAGCCGATACCAAAGACCATATCGATGCGGCGGGTAGTGCGGGCGGAGTTGTTGGTGATGTTGCCGCCGTAGATAGCGCCGTTGGGTACGATGATTTCACGGTTATCACCGGTTTTCATACGCGTGCTGAAGATGCCGATCTCTTCGACTACGCCGGATACGCCGCCTGCTTCAATAAAATGGCCCACCCTGAATGGGTGGAATATGATCAGTAGTACGCCGGAAGCAAAGTTCTGCAGTGAGCCCTGTAAAGCCAGGCCGACAGCCAGGCCGGCAGCACCGATCAGTGCGATAAAGGAGGTGGTGTTTACACCCAGCTGATCGAGTGCCGCGATAATAATGAGCAGCAGCAACAGCGCATTGAGAATGGAGTGGACAAAACCGACGAGCATGGCATCCATACCTGCCTTGTTAAGCATCTTGTCGACCAGATGCAGCAGTATGCGGGCAATCTTGCGACCAATGAAAAAGATGGCCAGCGCCATGGCGATATTGATCGCCCATGGTATTGCGTATCCATCCAGCAGTTCCTGGAAATTAAATGAGTCAGGCATGATACCCCCTCCCTTGATATTAACAGTCTTATGTTCAGTACTCTAATATGGAACTACCTTGCCATCAAAGGCAATAAACTGGCCGGGATCATAATCGCGGGCGGATGCAATAACGGCAGCCATGCCGGCAACCGAGGTGCTGACATCAATCAGGCCTGTCTGCTGTACCATGTCAGTTCTTACCCAGCCCGGATGCAGGGTTATGACATGTACCCCTTGCGGCGCCAGATCTACCGCCATGGATTTGGAAACGATGATCAGACCGGCCTTGGCAGCACGGTAGGCATAGGTGCCACCGCTGCTGTTATCGGCAGAGGAGCCCATCTTTGAGCTGATATTGGCAATGACGCCGCCATGGGCAAGGCGTGACTGCAGCCGTTGCACCACGCGCAAAGGGCCTGCGCAATCAATATTGAAGACTGCCAGCATATCGGCGGAGGTGATATTGGAGAGTGACTGGCCGTTCTTGCCGGGGCCGTAAATCCCGGCGTTATTGATCAGCAGGTCGATACGCTCAGGCAGTTTTCCTGTTGGTGGCTGGTCAGAGCCTACATCCCAGCGCAGCAGGTGTAGCTTATCGGAGGTTATATCGCTTAAGCCGCCGCAGTCCTCCCTGTGGCAGGCCCATACATCATGCCCTTGCTGTAGATAGTGACGGACAAAGCCGAGTCCGATGCCGCGCGCTGCGCCGGTAATCAGGATATGCATATCAAGCTCCATTGGCCTATTGAGTGTGGCAGCTGTTACCATTGCCGCATGGCAACCCTAACCCGGCATCGACCTCCACGGCAAAGCATGCCCGTTACCCTGAAGGGTACACGGGTTGATCGGCTGCTGTTGCTCTCCGGCGTTAGCCTGATTGCAGTGGCATGGCTTTTGATTCAGTCGTTCATGGCGAGCGGGCCGGCGGTTGCCGCTGTTTATCACGGTAAAACATTACTCGCCACTTATCCACTGCCGTTACCCGGACAACCGGCGATCCACTTCGATGCACATGGAGAGCTGGGAATATCGGAGATCGTTATTGATCAGGATGGCGCACGCATTGCTGCCTCCCCGTGTACGACGCAGCAGTGTGTGCTTAGCGGTGCACACCGCCATGCCGGTGATATGATCGCCTGTGTGCCCAACCGGATTCTGGTCGCGATTCAGGGCAGTGCAGAGGCTCGCTTCGATGCCATCGCCGAGTAATCGATGCTGATAACCGGAGAGAGGCCGGCTCTGCATGAGCTGGAGCAGAAGGGGCGCTGGCTGGCATTGCTGATGCTGGCCATCGGGCTGCATATGTTCGAGGCCTCGTTACCCAGTCTCGGTCCGTGGTTCAAGCTGGGGCTGGCCAACCTGGTGACGCTGCTGGCACTGATCTGGATGGGTCCGAAAGCGGCGGTGTTACTGGCAATCAGTCGTGTTGTGATCGGAGCTTTCTTTATAGGCACGCTGTTTACGCCGACCTTTATTATGAGCATGGCCGGAGCTCTCACTGCCGCCTTTGTCATGATTGCCGCCTGGCGCTGGCTGCCGGGTGTCAGCCTGATCGGGATCAGCCTGCTGGCGGCACTCGGGCATATGCTGGCCCAGTTTATAACCGTCGAGTCATTGTTTATACAGCAGACGGCTCTGTTTTACGCGCTGCCGCCACTATTGTTGCTCTCAAGCATCAGCGGCTGGCTAAATGGGGCGCTGGCGATGTATATTGCGGCCCGATTGCCATGAAGAAATATCATCTGAAACCTCAACAACGGCGTATAGCCGTTGCGCTGGCTGCATCCATTGCAGTGCATCTGCTGCTGGTTCTGTTTCTCGGCATGACGCATCATGAAACGCCGCTGGCGAAAAAAAAGGCGCCTCAGATTATGGATGTGGTGCTGCTTGATAAAGACAAAAAGGTTAACAAGCAGACGCCGAAAGATGCGAAAACCATTTCCAATCGCAATGCCACTGGCGGCAGCAAACAGGCAGAGGATCGGGTGACGCGTCATGCCAGAGCGCCGGTTTCCGGGCAGCAGCAGCGACCGAGGCCGGCTCCGCCGCCGCAGCCGAAAACACCGCCACCGCCGGCTCAGGAGCAGCGTACGCGTTTGCTTGCCAGACGGGGACCCACACCGGATATGAAACCCAAGCCGGTAAAAAAGAGTCCTCCGGTGAAACAGAAGAAGCCCGTAGTACCGGCCAAACAGGTTCCGCTCTCCAACCTGATGCCATCGGCGATGGCACTGTCGCAGTTATCGCGCGATTTTCAGCGTGAGCGCCGTATGAAGCAGAAGCTGAGCCGTGAAGCGGACATTCCGATCAATACCCGCCAGGCCAAATATGCACCTTATGCCCAGGCATTGGTTCGGGCGCTGGAAGAGCAGTGGCGGCCAGGTCAGGCCAGTTACGATAAATATCCCGACGATGCCAGGCGTTCGCTGATCAAGCTGACGATCGAACGTAACGGCGATCTGGCCGGCGTAGAGATACTTCACCCCAGTCCGATTGCCCAGATCAACGACAGCGCTGTTGAAGCGATTCATGCGGCGGCACCCTTTAAGGTGCTGCCGACCTCATGGGGACTGGATCGGGTCAGTTTTTACCTCACCTTCGAGGTGGTAGAGGACAAGCTTGTCTTCCATCCGATGTGATGCTCTGTTGGCATGGTATGCCCGCCATGCCCGCGATCTGCCCTGGCGGCATACGACAGATCCATACCGCATCTGGATCTCTGAAATCATGTTGCAGCAGACGCAGGTGAAAACGGTGTTGCCGCGCTATCTTGCGTGGCTGGATACCTTTCCGACGATCGAATCACTGGCAGCAGCATCTGCGGATGATCTGCTCAAAGCCTGGGAAGGTCTGGGCTATTACCGCCGGGCCCGCTTTATTCATCAGGCTGCGGCAACAATCATGGAGGGGTTCGAAGGACGTTTTCCGCGCGATTTTGACGATATTGTTTCATTGCCGGGCATCGGCCGCTCCACGGCCGGAGCCATCGCATCATTCTGCTACGGCGCATCAACCCCTGTACTCGACGGCAATGTGAAGCGGGTGTTGAAACGCTGGCATGGGCAGCCGGATGCGTCGGATAAGGCCTTGTGGCTGCTGGCGCAGCAGGCTATCAATATTTCCGGGAAGCCGGGGATATGGAATCAGGCGATGATGGAGCTGGGGGCGAGCGCCTGCTCAGCGAAGTCACCTGACTGCGGCGCTTGTCCGGTGAACGCGTTTTGTGCATCGGCATTTCAGGTGGAAGTATCTCAGGAGCGGCGCAAGGCTGTGCCTGTACTGGATGTTCACTGGCGCATTGACCTGCATATCTGCCCGATTAAAGGGATATGGCTTACTCAGCGTCCCGATGCCGGTATATGGGGCGGGCTTTGGACACCGCCGATTACCGAGCTGGATGCTCCACCTGTTGAAGCGCCTTCCCATATCCATCAGTTAACCCATCGCCGCCTGCATCTCTATGCATATCAGTGCGAATCCGAACCGGTTGGCGCCGGTCACTGGGTTCCCTCCATTGAAGGTTATGCACTGCCTACCGGTATTCACCGTCTGCTGGAGAAAGAGGTATGATCATTATCAGATATTGGTTCATTGCTTTTGCACTGCTGCTGCCCTTCACGGCATATGCGGCAAGCGCGCCATCCGGCATGGTTGTGGCGGCGCAGCCGGCTGCAGCCCGGGCAGGCATTGAGATGCTCAACAAGGGTGGCAACGCCTTCGATGCGGCGGCGGCAACGGCGCTGGCACTGGGTGTGGTGGAGCCGGGCTCGTCCGGTATCGGCGGCGGCGGTTTTTTCCTGCTCTATATCGCCAAAGAGAAGCGCTATGTGATGATTGATGCGCGTGAAACGTCACCGAAGCTGGCCGGTTACGGCCGGGTGTATGCAACACAATCCAGTATCGACGGTCCCGCTGCGGCAGCTGTGCCGGGTTTGCCGGCCGGGGTGGAGAGACTTGTCTCGCACTATGGAAAGCTTAAGCGCGCGGATATTGCTGCGCCGGCTATCCGACTGGCCAGATCAGGCTTTGCGGTCGGCGCCCGGCTGGCCAATATGATCCGGTGGCGTAGCAAAGTATTCAACGACAGCGCCCGCAGCATCTTTGACAAAAGCCGGGGTGCACTGATTCGGCAGCCGGCACTGGCCGATACGCTGACCCGCTTTGCCAGGGGTGGGGCGGAGGACTTTTATCGTGGTGAAACGGCAGGAAGACTGGTGGCCGATATGCAGCGCGATGGCGGCCTGGTCCGCCTGGATGATCTGGCAGCCTACCGGGCTGTTGAGCGGGAGCCCGTAACAGTTGACTATCACGGGTTCCATGTGGTTTCCGCAGCATTGCCGTCATCCGGCGGCATGACGCTGGCGCATATCTTCGGGCAGCTGCAGGGGGATGACCTGAAAGAGCTTGCGCCGGTGGATCGGGCTCACTTGCTGATCGAGGTAATGAAGCGGGCCTACCGTGATCGCAATGCCTATCTCGGCGATGCCGACTTTGTCACGATTCCGAAGGACTATCTCGATCCGCAGCGCTTACACAAACTGCGCGATTCGATTCAGATGGAGCGGACAACCCCGTCTAGCGAGTTGACCGGCTTTGCCGAGCCGATCGGCGCCAGCGTCGATACAACACATTTTTCCATTATCGATGCTGAAGGGAATATGGTGTCGGCCACGCTGTCGATCAATTACGGTTTCGGCTCGGGCTATGTGTCGCCCTCGACAGGTATTCTGCTTAATGATGAAATGGATGACTTCGCTACCAGACCGGGGCAGCCGAATGCCTATGGACTGGTGCAGGGAAAGGCTAACGGGGTAGCGCCCGGCAAACGCATGCTCTCCTCCATGACGCCAACCATTGTTATAGGCCCGAACCGCACATTCATTGTCGGCACCCCCGGCGGTTCGCGCATCATCTCGATGGTACTGCTGGCCTCCGTCGGCTTCATGATGGACGAAACCGCGCCGAAGGATTGGGTCAATGCACCGCGCTACCATCACCAGTTTCTACCCGATGTGGTGCAGTACGAGGAGGGGGCCTTCTCACCGGCGGTTGCCGCTGAACTGCGCAAGCGCGGCCACACGCTGAAACAGGTCAGCAGGCGGTACGGCAATATGCAGGCGATTTTATGGGATCGCCGTAGTGGCAGATTGACCGGTATCAGTGATGAGCGTGGAGAGGGTGCCGCTCTTCAACAGCCCTGAAGCAGCGCCTTTAATACAGCGCACCACGCACGCGCCAGATTCTCCCGATTATAACCGCCGCCGCCGAGTGCGATCAGTCGGCCATTACAGTACTCATCGGCAATAGTGCACAGGCGGCTTGCGACATGGGCATGGGCTGCCGGAGTCAGGCGGAGGTGGGTGATCGGGTCATTGGTAATCGAATCGGCACCGCACTGAAAGATAATAAATTCGGGCTCTGATCTACGGATGAGGGCTTCTGCATCAGGCCAGATACGCAGAATGTCTTCATCATTTGCGCCGGGTTTTAGCGGTATGTTTAACTTGCTTCCCGCAGCACATCCCACCCCTGTCTCATCGGCAGAACCCGTGCCGGGGTAGAGATGAGCGCCATCTTCATGGATATCAATGATGCAGAGATCGGGATCTGCTTCGAATGCGTAAAACACCCCGTCTCCGTGATGGGCGTCGATATCGACATAGGCAATTCGCCTGATGCCGTATTTGCTGCGTAATGTTTCGATCAGGGTGCCAGCATCGTTAAATACACAGAAGCCTGCAGCGCTGTTACGCCGGGCGTGATGCAGGCCGGCAATCGGGATAAAACAGCGCCGGTGGTGTCCGGTGAGGGCCTCTTCTGCCGCAGCGAGTACCGTGCCGACGACGGTTGCGGCAGCTTCATATACGCCTGTAAAGGCCGGGGTATCACCGTAATCGAGAAAGCCCTCACCCGATATGGAAAGCTCAATTACGCGTGTTACATATTCGGGCGTATGAAATCGTTCAATGGCTGCACGTGTAGCCATGACAGGTGCAGTCATTGATACGTGTTTATGCAAGCCCTGTCGCAGAGCCTCATGCCAGAACGCATTCATGCGATCCGGCCCGAAGGGGTGTCCTTCCCCGAAACCGTAGGCAGCCAGCTCCGGCCCGATATAGACCAGGGGCGGAGGCATTTTTGACGGATTCACAGCGACCCGGAGCCGGCCTATGTGTCGGGGCTGATTTCTTGTTGTTGCATGGATGCTTCAATCTTCTGGCGCCCGCCCATGCGCCATAGCACATAGAGGCCGGGCAGGGAGGAGAGTGTCAGGACAATAACCCATAGTGCTGCCATCGCCGCTGCGGCAGCCTGATCGCCGCCGAAGTAGGCGACAAAACCGACATAGCCGGCCTCACGTACGCCAAAGCCGTTGAGTGAGATCGGCAGCATGGAGACAACGGCGACCAGCCCCACCATGACGGCATAGGCCGGCCATGCCATATGCAGGCCGACGGCAAGGCCCAGAAACACATGTGCCTGAATAATGATCATTTGAAATACAAAAGAGAGGGGCATGCTCTGCCACCACATGCGCTGAAAGTGGCTATCACGCAACGGCAGGGCTTTCAGTTTTGCCAGCCGCTCGGGCAACCAGCCGGTCAGCATGGGTAGCAGGGGCATGGCGATCCACATACCGGCAACCAGCGCCAGCCAGCCCCACCACCACCAGATTCCCGGCAGTGTAACCATCGCCATACAGAGCGTAAGCAACAGCAGCAGTGCATAGAGTCCGTTGACCCGGTCGAGAATTACGCTGGCCGCTGCAGTGACGCCTATGCCTGCGCGTCCTTCCCCTTTGGCCAGCAGGATGCCTCGTATGACATCACCGCCGATGGTCGATGGCAGGAAGAGGCTGGCGAACATGCCGAGGAAATAGAGGCTGATTTTCCGGCGGCGTGACACAACAATGCCGAGTCCGTGTGAGATCCAGGCCCAGCGCAGGCCGCACAGGGCATAACCGGCAATCACCAGAATCAGGGCTGAGACCAGCCATGCCGGATTAATGGCGATCAGACGGGTCCAGACATCGCTCATATCAACCGTGCGAAAGATAAAGGTCAGCAGGCCGACCGTCAGGCTCAGTTTGAGCAGGAATAACAGGTGGGATTTCTTCGCGGACATGCGTAAACGTAGCACAGGCGATTGGCGCAGAGAATCAATTTCAGCCATCGATTTTTGAGGATGCATCCTCGCCTCGACTATTATGACCTGTATTTGTGAATAATGCAGGCTAGATTGCGCGATATGCAAACTCCGTCGCTCAATCCGCTTCCCACCTGGTTGTTCTGGGTCTGGGCTCTCCTGACACTGGCCACGCTGGGGCTGGCTCCGTTATTTGACTATGACGAAACCATCTATGCGCAAACCGCTGTCGATATGATGCGTCACGGTGAATGGGTTGTACCAACCGCCAACGGCATGCAGTTTTTTGAAAAGCCACCGTTTACTTATTATATGATGGACCTCTGTTTCAGCATCTTCGGAGAAAACTCCTTTGCAGCGCGACTGCCCTCGGCCCTGTTCAGTTTTGCGACCGGGATGCTGCTGTTTCATTTCGGCACCCGCCTGCACAGTCGTCAATTCGGTCTGATCGCCGCCGCGATTTTTCTCAGCATGTTGGAGGTCGGCTTCCTCGCACATGCCGCAATTCTTGATGCCGTGCTGAACTGTTTTGTTGCCGCGAGCCTGTTGAATTATGCGCTGTGGCTACATGGAGGTGAGCGCCGGCATGCACTCTGGGCTGCCGCGATGATGGGCGTTGCGGTCAGTATCAAGGGGCCGGTTGGCGCTGTGGTGCCGATGATGGTGATTGTTGGTGAGCGGCTGCTTTCGGGAAACCTGCGCAAGCTGCTGGTTGATATCCCCTGGTTAACGGCGCTGCCGCTGTTTCTGCTGGCGGCAACACCCTGGTATCTGATGATCCTCATCGAGCACGGGCCGGGATTCTTATATGAATTCATCTGGGTGCAAAATATCGGACGGGCAATGAATCCGATGCAGGGGCATGGTGGTGGCTGGCACTATTATCTTGTGGTGTTTGCAGTCTCCGTACTGCCGTGGCTGGCGGTCGTGCCATGGGCATACAGGCAGGCCTGGCGTGACCGGCGAGGCGACGATGCGCTGAGCTTGCTGGCCAGGCTGGGGCTGGTCATGACGGTGCTGGTGATTGTGTTGTTCACCCTTGCCCAAACCAAACTGCCGCACTATATCTCATCTATTTATCCGGGAGTTGCCCTGTTGCTCGCGGCTGTATGGTTGCGCGCGGCACCCGATGATATCAAGGCTTCGCGCATGGTGCGCATGACGCTGGTGTTGCTGGTGCCGGTTGCGCTGCTGCTGCTGGCGATGCCGGTGCTCTATCCGTGGCTGCAGACACTGCCGCATCATCCGCGTGCGGTGGCGATTGTGGCCCAGCATATCACGCCCACTGCAGTTGTTTCATTCTTTGGCCTGTTGCTGCTGGGTTGTCTGGTCTGGCTGGCCCGCCAAGCCACTGCAGCGCGGCTGCAGGCCGGGCTGATTGTTACCGGTATGGTATTGCAGTTTAGTCTGTTGATCGGGGTGGGTACGTTTGTTGGTAAACTGATGCAGGCTCCGACCATGGCAATGGTTGATGTCATACACCAGCAGCCTGCGTCAATGCCGCTCTACAGTTATAATCTCAATGCACCGTCTGTCTCTTTCTATTCCGGTCGTAATTATACACAGCTGCTGGGCGCTGCCGGCGCCAAAGAGCTGAAGCAGAGCAAGCCGCCTTTCATGTTGATGCTGCGTAGCGAGTCGCGCAAGGAGTTGCCATGGCTGAGTGGTCTGAAGCCGGCCATTGAGCAGGGCGGGTTTTTGCTCTACCTGATGAAGGAGGGAAGATGAATCTTTCAGTCATCATACCTGCCTTCAATGAAGAGAATCGCCTGCCAGCGACGCTGGCAGATGCGCATGACTGGCTGTCAGCCAATATTCGGGACGGCTTTGAAATCGTGGTTGTCGATGACGGCAGCAGTGATGCCACGTCAGAAAAGGTGCGTGCGTTGATTGACGGTATGCCGGAGCTACGTCTGCTGCAACAGCCGCAGAATCGGGGCAAGGGTGCGGCTGTGAGGCGCGGCATGCTTGAGTCAGTTGGTCAGGTTCGGCTGTTTATGGATGCAGACCACGCTACTCATGTTTGCGAAGTGGCAAAGGTGCTGCCGGTGATGGCTGCCGGAGCCGATGTCGTGGTTGCATCACGTCAGCATCCGGACTCCGATATTGCGCAGCATCAGTCGTGGCTACGCGAGCATATGGGGCAGGGTTTTAATCTGTTGATGCGCGTGATGGTGGGGCTTGATATGCAGGATACCCAGTGCGGGTTCAAAGCCTTTACGGCGGAGGCGGCCGAGGCCATTTTCAGCCGCCAGCAGCTCGATGGATTCAGCTTCGATGTGGAAGCCCTGTTTCTGGCCAATGCGTTGGGACTTGAAACGGTGGAGATTCCTGTACGTTGGGTGAATGAGCCGAATTCGAAGGTGCGTATGCTGATGGATCCGATCAAGATGTTCATGGACCTGATGCGTATCCGTCGCCTGCATCGCTCTGATCCGACGCTGCATCTGTAAAGCAGAAACAGGCGGTGGGGCTGAGACCGCTTACAGATACGGACTCGGAAGCCCGTAGAGAGAAAGCGGCACTGTCCCTCTGTGCGACAGGCCTCTTTCCTGATTCGGCACGCCAAGTCATATTTTCTGTTAATTATGTATATATACAGGTGCCATCAGCAACAGAGTATTGTTACCTATGTGCTTGGACTACTCTGTTGCCAATGTATATAAACCGTTACAACTGTACATTTCAGGACGCGATTGTTCATTCTTTGTTCGTACAAAGAACGAACCAAGAAAAACGCCCCGAAACCAGCCTGCCCTACGGGTTCCCGGTCCTGCATACTCAAAATCGGTCGCTGCCCTGCAGCTTTCCCCGATTTTGAGTATTTGTCCTGGCAGCCTGCTAACGGGGGGCAATAACCTTGCATAGGAAAGGCAGCGGTAGTGTTGTGTATCAGTGGCGTTACTCTACGATCTATTCGCTGTTCTGCGCGGTGTCGGTTATGTCTAGATCAGCGGTGACGAGACAGTAAGCAGCAGGCGGACTGCGACGGCAGTCATCAGTGCGATGCCGATAGAGAGGGCAATGGAAAACAGCGCCTCTTTTCGCCCGATCACCTTCAGCATGACGGCGAAGGTGGAGATGCACGGGATATAAAACAGCAGGAATACGAGAAAAGTGGCAATCTGGGTGCTGCTGAGAACTTGCCCTACCTCAAATGTACCCAGCGCCTGATAAATCATGACCAGTGACAGCTCCTTGCGCAGTACGCCGAACAGAATGGGAACGCCGAGCGCTGCCGGCAGGCCGAGCATCCAGCCGGTAACAGGGAGCAGGGCCATATTGACCCAAGTATCAAAGCCTGCATATTGCATCAGAGCCAGCACAATGCTGCCGCCGACGAGCAGTGGCGTGACAATGGTCAGAATATCGCGTGTTCGCTGCCAGGTGGCTGAGGTGACTGACTGCCACTGCGGCCATGCGTAGGCGGGAATCTCCTGAATGATGCCCGGGCTGAGTGCAGGATAACGACGCGATAACAGCCGGCCGAGCCCTGCGATCACCAGCATACTTAACAGAAACAGTGCAAAGACGCCGGCTGCACCCAGATATTTGGCTCCGAGTGCAAGCACCACGGCTGAGCGGGCAGAGCAGGGAACGAAGGTAATGAGCAGTGAGGATACGACACGGTCGCGGCTGTTTGTCAGCCCGCGGGTAGCGGCGATAGCGGGGACATTGCAGCCCAGACCGAGCAGGAATGGCACAGCCACTTTGCCATGCAGGCCGATAGCATGGAAAAATCGATCCACGACGAAAGCGATCCGGTGCATGATGCCTGACTCCTCCAGCATCACCAGCATCAGTACCAGTGGTAACATATAGGGTATCACAATACCGATCAGTCCGATCAAACCATCAGAGATCGCGCGCCCAATCACGCCCGTCAACGTATCCGGCTGCCAGCCGGCGATCATTTCGGCGAGCCTTGCAGCCGATACGGCATCGAGTGCCTTGCTGACTTCGAACACCATGAACAGAACGGCGGCAAATACGGTCAGGCTGCCGATCAGTCCCCAGTGGGGATGCAGGAAGATCATATCCAGTCGCTCATCCCAGCCCGGCGCAGGCTTGTGTCTAACGCTGGTTACCGATTCGAACAGGCTGGCGGCGCGCTGATGCCGGTCGGCCTCTATCTCCACAGCTAACGGGCGGGGGAGTACGGTTGCGGCCTGTTGGTGCAACCGTTCAATATCAGGCAACAGGCACGGAAAGTGATCCGCCATCTCAGCCATAAAGTAGGGGTCACGCTCCAGCATATGCATATACAGCAGTGTGGCAGGTAGTGAGAATGCGGCATGGATATCTGAATTGTCTAAAGGGCGTCGGAGTACCTGTTGCATGCGCTGCAACCATGGCTGCAGGGCGCCGGGTAACTCCTGCTGCAGCGGGCAGACAGCTTGTTGCGCTGTTTCTATGACCTGGTCAAACAGTTCCGGCAGGCCATGTCCCTTTAGCGCCACGACTGGAATCACCGGCACGCCGAGCCGGGCAGCGAGTCTGTCCACATCGATGATAATACCTTTGCGGCGGGCCTCATCCATCATGTTCAGAGCCACAACGATCGGCAGCCCCAGCTCCGCAAACTCCATGGTCAATTCCAGGCTGCTGCCCAGCATGCTGGCGTCAATCACATGTACCAGTATGTCCGGTCGTGAAAAGGGGGTTGGCGGGTTGCTGTCTTCATGGCGAGTTACAAGCGGTCGCTGATCGCCCCACAACAGATATTTCAGTGACTCCAGATCAGCGCCATCCAGCCTGCGCAGTGAAGGCAATCCGGGCAGATCAACCAGATGTATTTCGTTGGCGCCTATCTGTACCGAGCATTCGGCCCAGGGTTTATGTGTGCCTGTCAGGTTGCCTGATCGATAGCTGGTGCTGGCAACGGCGTGAAAGATGGT
>NZ_DS022294.1:1023455-1075362 GCF_000153765.1 Mariprofundus ferrooxydans PV-1
GCGTATTGCGTGCGATGTCGCGGGTCATACAGGACCTCAGGCGCAGTTGGAAATCCGCACTATCGGCCAGGTGTATAAAGGCCGCAGCTGGGTCAATGCCCAGCTCAAGCAGAAGGTGGCAGATGACCTCTTCAGTGCATTTGAAGAACAGTTGGCCAGCACACAGGCGCATGCGCAAAAACCGGCACCAGCTCAGGCAACCCCTGCCACTACAGCAACGCCTGCTGATGAGTCTGTCGCCACTCCCCAAAGTCTGGATAATCAATAATCCATTACCACAGAGAGTTTCGCGGAGTAAATCTTATTAGTCGGGTTGCCCTGTTTGTGATTTAATTGGCCAGTTTGAGCACCGCAGATAAATAATAGCGGCATTTTCCGAATTGCTTTAACTCTGTCTAATGTTGCCTGTGCAGCGGTGAATCTTTTTCGACTTACGACTGGACGGCGATCAGCTCGGCCAGAGCCGCGCCCGGCTCGGGTTGGCGCATCAGCGATTCTCCGATCAGGAAGCCATAGACACCGGCTGCGTTCATGGCTGCAATATCATTACGGGTGAAGATGCCGGACTCAGTGATCACCGTCCGCTGATCACCCATCAAGCCAAGCAGCTCCAGCGTCGTATCAAGTGTGGTATCAAAGGTATGCAGGTTGCGGTTGTTGATACCCATCAGTTCGGTGTCCAGTTTCATTGCCCGTTCGAGCTCTGCAGCATTGTGAACCTCCGGCAATACCGATAGTCCGAGATCCCGGGCGCAGGCGGTTAGCTCCAGTGCGAGCGTGTCATCCACCATAGCCAGTATCACCAGAATGGCATCGGCCCCCATCGCCTTGGCTTCGATGATCTGATAAGGATCGAGCATGAAATCCTTGCGCAGAATCGGCAACGAGACCGCTTTTCTTATATCACGGACATAACTGTCGGCACCCTGAAAATAGTTCACATCGGTGAGTACGGAGAGGCAGCTGGCACCGCCGCTTGCGTAGGATCGGGCGATAGCAACCGGATCAAAATCAGGCCGGATAACGCCTTTTGACGGGCTGGCCTTCTTCACTTCGGCAATTACGGCATTCTGCTTGTTATTTATCCGGCTGCTCAGCGCACCGGCAAAGTCGAGAGGAGTGCAGGCGGCAGCCAATGCCAGCAATTCGGATTCCGGGTGCTGCTGCTTACAAGTTGTTACCCAGCCGCGTTTATATTCGGCGATTTCATTCAGAATTGAGCTCATGTCGCTTGGGTATCCTTTAGGGTTCAGGGTTTTGCCTGTTGAGTGAAGGCGATCAGTTCGTCCAGCTTTTGCCGGACTCTGCCTGAATCGATAGCCCGGGCAGCCATGACAAGTCCATCTGCGATGCCGTCCACGCGGCCGGCAACCCACAGGGCGGCCGCGGCATTGAGCAATACGATATCGCGCCCTGCTCCGGTCTGGCCTGCGAAGATATGCTGCAGGATGGCGGCATTGGTGGCTGCATCATCGCCGGCCAGTGCAGAAGGTGCGGCGTAGGGCATGCCGAAGGCGGAGGGGTCGATTTCAAAGCGGATCGGTGGTTGGTCGGCCTGAACCAGTATGGCATCGGTGATATCGGTGGTGGTAATCTCATCGAGCCCGTCACGCCCGTGCACAACGAGGGCCCGCCTGATGCCGAGTTGCTGCAATGCTCCTGCAACCAGCTCCAGCTTATCTTTGGAGAACACACCCAGCACCTGATATTCAGCGCCGGCGGGATTGGTCAACGGACCGAGCAGGTTGAAAATCGTACGTACGCCGAGCTCACGTCGCACTGGCCCGGCAAAATGCATGGCCGGATGCAGCTTTTGGGCAAACAGAAAGCCGATGCCAACCGCATCAATGCTGTCGGAGACCTGAATCGGGCTCAAATCCAGGTTGACGCCAAGCGCTTCCAGCACGTCAGCCGACCCGGACTTCGACGTCATGGCGCGGTTGCCATGCTTGGCCACGGGTACACCGCAGGCAGCAACAACCAGGGACGTAGCCGTTGAGATGTTGAACAGCTTGGCGCCACCTTTGCCGCCGGTTCCGCCAGTTCCACAGGTGTCGATCAATCCTTTCGCGTTGGGCGATATGCGGGTTGAGGCTGCGCGCATGGCTTTGGCCGCGCCGGCAATAATATCGGCCGATTCTCCGCGTATGGAGAGGCCAAGCAGGATGGCGCCAATCTGTCCGGGTGTTGCATAGCCGCCCATGATTTCGCCGAACACCTGTTCAGTTAGTTCGCCGCTAAGAACCTCACCAGACTGCAGCAGGCGAATGGCTTGCTGCGTGGCAAGGGGGGCTGCTGAAGTCATACGCTTGTCTCCAGAAAATTCTTCAGCATCTGATGCCCGTGTTCGGTCAGGATGGATTCCGGATGGAATTGCAGACCGAAGGTGGGGTGCTCGCGATGGCGCAGGCCCATCAATTCACCTTCCGGCGTCCATGCGGTTTTGACCAGACAATCGGGCAGCGGTTCCGGTACAATCAGTGAATGGTAGCGCGTGGCTGTGAACGGAGAGGGGAGTCCGGCAAAGATAGCAGCACCATCATGCTCAATCGGGCTGGTTTTTCCGTGCATCAGGCGCGGCGCGCGAATGACCTGGCCTCCGAATACGGCGGAGATTGACTGATGGCCGAGGCATACGCCGAGAATCGGTATTTCGCCGGAAAAGCGGCGGATCAGATCCATTGAGATACCCGCCTCGTATGGTGTGCGGGGGCCGGGTGAAACCAGAATATGGTCAGGCTGCATGGCGGCAATTTCGTCCAGCGTGATTTTATCGTTTCGATGCACCAGAGGCGTCTCGCCCAGTTCACCCAGATACTGAACCAGATTAAAGGTGAACGAATCGTAGTTGTCGATGACCAGAATCATGTTACACCTTCTTCCCTTTCGGTTGCGCTTCCGCCAGTGCCACGGCGCGGAACATGGCCGTTGCCTTGTTGACGCATTCGGTATGCTCACGCTCTGGCACCGAATCGGCAACGATGCCGGCCCCGGCCTGGATATGTACTTCATTGCCGTGAATGACGGCCGTGCGAATGGCGATCGCTGTGTCCATGCGCTCGCCGCCAAAACCGATATAGCCGACGGTGCCCGCATAGGGGCCTCGTGCAACAGGCTCCAGCTCATGGATGATTTCCATCGCCCGCACCTTGGGGGCGCCGGATACGGTGCCGGCCGGGAATGTAGCAGCCAGCAGGTCGAGTGAGTCGACATCATCGCGCAGGGTGCCTTCAACCTGGGAGACAATATGCATGACGTGCGAATAGCGCTCGATCACCATCGATGATGTAAGCTCCACCGTGCCGTATTGGCAAACACGCCCCAGATCGTTGCGACCGAGATCCACCAGCATGACATGCTCGGCGAGTTCCTTGGCATCGGCCAGCAGTTCGGTCTCCAGGGCCTTGTCTTCTATTGCAGTTTTACCGCGCGGGCGGGTGCCGGCAATAGGGCGAACGACCGCCTTGTCCATATCGCGACGCACCAGAATTTCCGGCGATGAACCGACCAGTATCGTGTCGCCGATATGCAGGTAGAACAGGTAAGGTGACGGATTGATATGACGTACGGCACGATAGATATCAAATGGCATGCAGTTTAACGGACGTGAAAAGCGCTGGCTCAAGACCACCTGAAAAATGTCGCCGGCCAGAATGTATTCCCGTGCCTTGCTTACCGCAGCCTCGAAATCGGCCTGTGATGTTTGTGCCCGTGGTGCGGCAACACCTGATGTGTCGGCATCGAGCCTCAGTACCTGAGCCACTTCGCCTTCATTAAGGCTGGCTTCCATGCGGTTGAGTGCTACTTCCGCAGCTTCCGTCTGGTCGGCAGGCAGGCGTACGCAGCAGGTCAGTGTGCCGCGCAGGTTATCGAATACCATAAAGCGGTCGACCAGCAGGCAGGCCGATTCAGGTGCCCCAACCGGATCGGGCAGGTCAGCCGGAATATCTTCAAAATGCGAGACCAGTTGATAGCCGAAATAACCGACGGCGCCGCCGGCAAAGGGCAGGTCATGCTCGGCCAGAAAGGGCTCTTCCAGCACATGCTCCCGCAACCAGGCGAGAATATCTCCCTCATAGATCTCTTCATGTCCGTCGCGGTAGTGCAGTCGCGTCTGTGTTCCATCCGCGGTCGCCCGACAGGCAGGGTTCATGCCGAGAATGCTATAACGGCCCCACTGCTCGCCCCCCTCGGCTGACTCGAACAGAAAACAGTCACCGCGCTCAACCATGCGGGAAAACAGACCCGGTGGCGTCAGACAGTCGGCAGAGAGGGTGCGGCGGAACAGATGCATGGGAGGGTTCATGTTGACAAGCCTGAGTGGCCGCGCTTAAATGCGCGTCCTTCGGGGCCATAGCTCAGCTGGGAGAGCGCTTGCATGGCATGCAAGAGGTCGGCGGTTCGATCCCGCCTGGCTCCACCAAATAGAGAACCGGGCGCATTGCGTCCGGTTTTTTTATGCCCTGATGTGAGTGAAATACGCATGCAGCGAAGGTTATCTATTCTGCCTGTTGCGTGCTATCCCTAATTCTCTGCGTTACAGTGGCATGAAGTGATCGGGAGGCATGAATGTCCATCGAGAAGATGACTGAACTGCTGAACAAGCAGAAGCTGGTTGAAGCGGTGAGCCTTGGGCAGGAGTCGCCTCGCCATGAGCTTATCGAAACAGTTGTGCACCGCCAGCATAAGGCGGAACTGCAGCATTTCATTGCTTCTCTGCCAACAGGGGAGATCAGCAGCATACTGGAAACACTCAGACTGGATGATGCCCGCCTGCTCTGGGAGCAGATTCCGCAGGAGAGGGAAAATGATATCCTGTGGGAGTTGGTTGATGAACGCAGGCAGGAGCTTGTCGGGGATCGTGAGCCGAGTTTTACAGAGAGCCAGCTTAATGCCTTTGAGCTTGTGGATGGCAAACTGCGGCAGATTGCCATCACCGGACGCGGTGATCTGGAGAGTGTCAGGCCTGTTTGGGTTGATTTGCTTAATGTTACGAAGGCAGAGCGCCAGTATGTCGGCCAGCATTTCGGCCTCTTGCTTCCCGATCCCGGCGACACCATTGATCTTGAAGTCAGCTCCCGCTTTCATATTGAAGAGAACGGTGCAATCCACTTTCATTCGAATTTCCTGCTGGATCGGGACGATGACGCACGCAGCATCCCTGTGGCCTTTATTCTCTACGAAGGTATTTTGTTTTCCATGCATAATGCGGAATTACCCGCTTTTCGCCTGCAACGCCGTCGAGCCAGACTGCAGCCAGGCTCGGTCTCGGACTGTCATGATCTGTTGCTGGATTTGTATAGTGCTGACATAGAGTACTCAGCGGATGCGCTGGAAGATATGTATGATACCTTGCGTATGGTTGGCAATCAGGTGTTAAGCGAAACGATGAGCGATGCGGAGGCGGCAGCTATTCTGGCGGATATTGCTGAAGAAGAGGATATGAACGGCCGCATTCGTAGTAACATCCTGGATACCCAGAGAGCTCTGTCATTTCTGTTGCGCTGCAAGATTCTGATGCCCCATCAGCAGGATGATGCAAGACAGACATTGCAGGATATCGAGTCACTGAACAGCCATACCTCATTCCTGTTTGGTAAAATAAATTTTTTGATGGATGCCACCATTGGTTTCATCAATATCAACCAGAACAAACGGGTCTCGCAGCTGACTATTTTTGGTGTGGTTTTCATGCCTATTAACATTCTCGCCGGTATGGGCGGGATGTCCGAGTTTTCGATGATGACAAAGGGGATACCATGGCCGATCGCATATGCGTCATTTGCTGTCGGGGTCGGCCTGCTCGGCTGGTTCACCTATGTCTTGCTCAGGCACATGGAAAACAAGCGACTCAGGCAACGGGGCAAGGTGTTCTAGATGTGGCGATCTGAAATGGCTGTCGCTGATTCCGGACAAAAGACGCTATGCTATCGGATACCGCGATGACGGATATGCTGATCAAACTGGTGGCGGCATGGATGCTGCTGGCCGGCGTGGCATTGTGGGCCAGGCGTGAGCAGCTGGGGCTCTCGCAGCGGATGCTGGTGGCTTCGGCACGCGGTCTGGTGCAGTTGCTGGCGCTGGCATTCGTGCTGCACTGGATTTTTGATATTCGCTCACATATTGCACAGGCTGCCTTGATTGCCGTATTTTGTATGCTGGCGGCTCATAACAGCGCCAGCCATTATGATGGCAAGGTATCCACATGGGTGGCTGCTGCGACAGGTCTGATCTGCGGTTGCCTGCTAACGTTGCCCTGGTTGGCATGGGCTGGCGCCATTGGTGATGATACCCGAACGCTGGTGCCGCTGGGCAGCATGATTGCCGCCAATGGCATGAACGCCGTATCGATCATGTTTGAACGGATGAAGTCGGGCAGCGTGGTGGGCGAAGGCATGAAAACGGCGATGATTCCGACGATTGATACCCTGCGTGTGGTGGGACTGGTGCATATGCCGGGTATTTTTGTCGGTATGGTGTTGGCCGGCGCTGCCGCGCTGGATGCAGCGGCGGCGCAGCTGGTGGTGCTCTACATGATTATTGCCTCCAGCTTCACATCCTGTCTGGTCAGCGTTTTGATGATGAATCATGTGCAGAAGCGTGGAGGAGCAGGTGCCGGATCTCCCGATGTGTGACAGCTCTTTTCATTTCACCCTTCAATCTTATCCATTTTCTTGAACTGACACCCCTTTCCTGCGACGCTTGCATGATGTATCGGGAGAAGGGATTTTTGTTTGATGGAGTCGCCAGACGATGCGCTTGAAGCGCATTGAGCTGGCCGGCTTCAAATCTTTTGTCGACCCCACCCGTATTGAACTGGGTGAGGGTATCACCGCCATCGTTGGGCCCAATGGTTGCGGCAAGTCGAATATCATTGATGCCCTGCGCTGGGTACTGGGCGAGCATTCAGCCCGCCACCTGCGCGGCGGGGTGATGGATGACCTGATCTTTCAGGGTTCCGACACGCGGCCCCCGGTCTCGGTGTGTGATGTTGAACTGACTTTTTCCGTGGAGCATGGCCAGCTTGCGCCCCCCTATCATGAACTGGAGGAGATCTCCGTGCGCAGGCGACTGATGCGGGAGGGCGGTTCCGATGCGTTTATTAATGGCAAGATGGTGCGACTGAAAGATATTATCGATCTGTTTCTCGATACGGGTATCTCCACCCGCGCCTATGCCATTGTCGAACAGGGCTCGATAGCGCGTATGGTAACAGCCAGGCCGGAAGAGCGACGGATGATTTTCGAGGAAGCGGCCGGGGTGATGAAGTATCGCTCTCGTCGTCGTGAAGCCGAACGACGTATGAAAGATACCCGTCAGAACCTTGATCGTGTACTCGATCTGCTGGAAGAGGTGCGTACGCAGTGCCGGAGTTTGAAGCAGCAGGCTTCGCGTGCGGAGCGGTTCCGTAGTTTGCAGCAAGACTTCAGCAGGCTGGAGTCGTTGGGCCTGGCTTTGCGTTTCGGGGCACTGCAGAAGCAGTGTGCCGAAGTCGAACAACAGCTTCAGCTTGCACAACGCGATCAGGCGGAAACTGCCGGTAAACTGGCCACATGTGAGCATGCCAGTAACGAAGCCAGAGCGCAGATGCAGCGCTGTGAGGAGCAGGCGCAGGCTCAACAGGACCAGCTGCGTGTGGCGGAGCAGCAACGGGCCGCTTTGCAGCAACAGGCGGAGCGCATGGCCGGGGAGCGCAGGTTGCTTGGCGAGCGCCAGCATACTCTGGAGGCCCGTATTGAAGAGGGCGCTGCACATATCCAGCGGGTTGCAGGCGAGGTGGATCATGCGCAGGCGGCGATTGATGCGCAGGATGACAGTGTGTTGCAGGCCCAGCGTGCCCGTGCTGCAGATGCTGTGGAGCAGGCTTTGCAGCATTATCGTCAGCAGGGGCTGGAGCGAGACCGGCTGCTGGCAGAGTATGAACGACTCAAACGTGACCGGGAGCAGGCTGAGTCTCTGCGCCAACAGGCGGGCGAGGCTGCGCTGCGTCTGTCAGAACGGCATACTCAGCTCAATGGTCAGCTCGAGCAGATGCAGGAGCAGCGCATAGCGGTGCTGGATCAGCTCGGTGAGTACAGGCAGCTGTTGGATCAGGCCCTGCAGGCTCAGGCAGAGAAAGATCAGGTGCTGGAGGTGGCGGCAGAGGAGCTGGAACGCGGTCGTGGTGCGCGTGACGAAGCAGCGCAGGCGTTATCCGGGGCGGAGGCCACGCTACGTGAGCATGCGGGGCTGGTTCAGGAGTTGACAGCGCGCACCCGCAATCAGGATGTGGATGAATCTCTGCGTGAAGCATTGAAGGTAGAGGGCGCAGTGTGGATGGATGAGGCACTGCATGTGCCGGAAGGGCTGGAAGAGGCTGTTGCGGCAGCCTTGCGCGGTCGTTCGGCAGACGCACTGATGCCGTCGGATGGAGGTGGGAGGGAATGGTCCTCTCTGATTGCGCGGGTTTCGACAGCACCTGTCGCGATGTTTGTTGCCGGCGCTAACGCCTCAGGTCATTCGGCCTCAAAGCCTGCAGGTAGCCGTTCTCTGGCGGAAGCCATCGGCTTGGGCAAAGGTGATCCGATGCGTGTTGTGTTTGCACCGGTTTTTCTGGTCGAACGGATCGAAGATGCCATCGGCCATGACGTGGCATGTGTCAGCCTCGATGGCTGGCGTTATGAGCCGCAGGGCTGGTTTGTACCGCCGGTCGGTAATCGTCTGGCACGGCGCATGGCCGTGAAGCGACAACTAAAGGAGCAGCAGCTGGTACTGGCTACCGCAGAGGCGACATTGTCCGGGGTGCGCGCTGACTTTGAACAGGTACAGGCGCAACTGGAGCAACGGCAGCATCAGTGGCAGCAAGCCCATCTGGACAAGACGGCTGCGGATAGTGCTGTGCAGGCAGCAGAATCGGCTATTGCACGACTGCAGGCAGAGTCGACAGGTGTGGATGAGCGGTTGCAGCGACTGACTGCCGACTTAGACGATGTCGCGGCTCAGCAACGCCACTGGCAGCAACAGCTGGATGAGGTGAATGATATCGATCAGGAGAGGTTGGTTGACGCCGAAGCGGCACTGGATGGCAGCTCTGCAGGGATGCATGCGGCCGAGCATGCGCTGAACCGGGTGCGCTCAGAGCTGGCGGAGGCCGAGCAATCGCTGGCCCTGTTTGTGCAGGCCAGAGATAACCTTCAGCATCAGTACCAGCGCTTGCAGAGTGAAAGAGAGCGGTTGATCGAGCAGCGGGAGACAGACCGGGAGCGTCTGGCTCAAGTGGCTTTGGAGCTGATGCAGGCCAATAAACACTCCGATCTGGATGCGCAAATGCTGGCGGCATCGGCGGCAGTCGAGCAGGCGCATGTGGCGATGAATCAGCTTCGACAGCAGGGACATGTACAGCAGCAGGTTGCTCATGAAGCCGAGCGTGCCGAGCGGCAGGCCAGAGATAGCCTGCAGCAGATGGCGATGAACTGCCAGCGAATTGAACTGGCGCTGGATCAGGATATGAGGCGGCTGCAGGAGTTGGAAACAGAAGTGCAACAACGCTGTCGACAGTCCGCTGCTTCCCTGCTGGCCGCAACCGACATGGCTGATGCCGATGTCGATGAGGTGATGGCACGCAGTCGCGACCTGAGTGAACAACTGAGTCGATTCGGGCCGGTCAACCTGCTGGCCATCAAGGAATTTGAGCAGGCGAACGAGCGAGAGCGTTTTCTGGCCGGGCAAGCTGGCGACCTGGAAGCAAGCCTGACGACATTGAACGATACCATTGTGCGTATTGATCGCACCACGCGCCAGCGTTTTCGGGAGGTGTTTGAGCAGACCAATGCTATTTTCAAGCAAACCTTTCCACAGTTATTTGGCGGTGGCCGGGCTGAGTTGCGACTGGATTCCGACGATATTCTGACGGCAGGCGTGGAGGTGATCGCTCAGCCGCCTGGAAAATGCTTGCAGGATATAGGCCTGCTTTCCGGTGGGGAGAAGGCACTGACGGCCGTGGCGCTGGTGTTTGCCATCTTCCGTATCAAGCCTGCACCGTTCTGCGTGCTGGATGAGGTGGATGCGCCACTGGATGATGCCAATGTCGGCCGGTTTGGCGATATGGTGCGCGAACTGGCGGATCGGGTGCAGTTTATGGCGATTTCTCACAATAAAATAACCATGCAGAAAGCCGACCGTCTGGTTGGTGTCTCCATGCCGGAGCCCGGCGTGTCGCGGATAGTCGCGGTAGAGATTGAAGGCGAAACCTGAGGCGCGGGTCGTGAGTCTCGGCAAGAGTCAGTGTGCTCGGCTTACCTTTACTTTTCCCCCATTTTTGGCACCAATCCTGCTGTAGCAGCGTTCTGCAGGAGGCAAGATGAGTGAAGTTCGGCAAGGCGGCAGCACAGGCGAAGAGATAGAGGGATTAGATCAGCAACCTGGTGGTACTTTTGCCGGTATACTGATCAATGACGGCGTGCTTACTGCCGGACAGGTGAAGAAATCTGTCCGTGTTCAGGAAAAGCTGGGCGCAAGCAAGTTGTTGTCCACCATATTTGTTGAACTGGGCATGCTGACCGAGGATGAGCATCGTCGGCTGGTGTGCAAACATGGTCGCAGTTTTCGTTTGGGTGAACTGTTTTGCGAGCTTGGTTATATCACGCTGGCACAGCTGTTGCAGGCAGAATTGGTACTGAAACAATCGCCTGGCAAGCGCATAGGGGCTATTTTCCGTGAGCTGGGCATGATTGATGATCGTCAGCTGGCTCAGGCACTGTCGGAACAGTTGAGGATACCGCTGATCCATATCGACCTGGATACAGCGGATCATGATTTGATGCGTCAATTTCCAGTTAAATTTATGCGTATGCATCTGGCTGTGCCCTATGAGGCCAGTGCCACCAGAGTTTCAATCGCTACAGCCAATCCGTTGGACAACCCGGCTATCGAGGAGGTGGAGCGGCGCCTGCGCAAGAAGGCGGTGGTTGTTATTGCGGCGGAAAGCGCATTGTTGTCGATGCTGGGCAAACTTGAAATGGCTGGCGGCAAAGGGAGCGAGCAGCACGACCAGGTGGCCGAGGTCGTGGACAGTATTTTGCTGGCGGCGATTCGTCAGCACGCAAGCGATATTCACATTGAACCGATGGAGAGTCATACGCGCATCCGCCTGCGTCTGGATGGAGTGCTGATCCACAAAATGGATCTGCCGTCTGAGCTGGCACAGCGGGTAATTGCCCGCCTTAAGGTGTTGGCAAGTATGGATATCTCCGATAGCAGGCGGCATCAGGATGGCCGTTTCAGTCGCGATGTGGGACATATTAATGCGGATTATCGCGTCTCCACCTATGTGACCATCTATGGTGAAAATATGGTAATGCGTGTGCTCCGCAGTACTGGCGGACTGAAGAATATCGAACAGATCAGTATGAGTCGCGGCCTGCTGGATCGGTTCAAGCACGAGGCGCTGGATGTGCCGACGGGGGTGAGAGGCTGTAAATTGAACTGTGTAAATGCTTTACTCAGCAAGAACTGAGGAAGGAGCATTTATGAAGAAGAATGAGAAACGAAACGAGCTTGAAGCGATTGCCCGTGAGCTGGCGAAGCACGTCAAGACCGAAGAAGATTTGTCTAATCTGAGCCGAGACCTGGTGAAGATGACAGTTGAGGCGGCGCTTGGTGGAGAAATGGAAGCACATCTGGGCTATGCCCCGAGCGAGCGCAGCGATTCATCTAACAGCCGCAATGGTTATTCAACCAAGCGCCTGATTGGTGGGCACGGTGAAGTCGAGATTGAGGTCCCCCGGGATCGTCATTCGAGCTTTGAGCCTCGTATTGTGGAGAAGGGCCAGAGTCGTCTGACGCAATTTGATGATCAGATTCTGGCCTTATATGCCAAGGGCATGAGTACACGGGACATTGTGGCCGCATTTAAGGAGATGTACGGCGCCGATGTTTCTGCCGGATTGATTTCCAAGGTAACCGAATCTGTACTGGAACGGGTTGTTGAGTGGCAGAACCGTCCACTGGATACTCTGTATCCGATTCTGTATCTGGACTGCATCGTGGTGAAGATTCGCCAGGATAAGCGGGTTCTGAACAAGGCCATCTATATTGCCTTGGGCATCAATCTTGAGGGCGAGAAGGAAGTTCTCGGTCTTTGGCTGTCCGAGAACGAGGGTGCGAAGTTCTGGCTTTCAGTGCTGACGGAGCTGAAGAACCGGGGTATGCAAGATGCCTTTATCGCCTGTGTGGACGGCCTGACGGGCTTTCCGGACGCCATCAACGCGGTGTTCCCGCAAACGAAGGTGCAGCTATGCATCGTGCACATGGTGCGCAACGCCTTGCGCTTTGTTGCCTGGAAGGATCGCAAGCACGTGGCTACGGATTTGCGTAGGATTTACCAGTCGGTCACTGTGGAAGAAGCTGAACGGGAGTTGGATATCTTTGCTGAGAAATGGGATGGAAAATATCCGTCCATCAGCATCATGTGGCGCAGGCATTGGCCAAATCTGATCACGATTTTTGAATATCCTGATGAGATCCGCAAGGTCATTTACACGACCAATGCGATCGAATCGCTCAACAGCGTGATTCGCAAGGCCATCAAGAATCGCAAGGTATTCCCAAACGATCAGGCGGCCATGAAGGTCGTCTGGCTGGCCATCGAGGCTGCGGCCAAAAAATGGACCATGCCCATTCGCGACTGGAAAGCCGCACTGAACCGCTTTATGATCGAGTTTCCGGATCGAATGCCGGAGAGAATCTGAGATGGCTATTTACACAGATAGATTTACAGGCTCGGGGGTGATTCTGATTACCGGCCCGACCGGGTCAGGCAAAACGACGACCCTGTATGCCGCCATTGATTATCTCAATCGCCCGACCACCAAAATCATTACCGTTGAGGATCCGGTCGAATATGTTGTGCCTGGTATTATCCAGTGCTCGGTTGATGAAACGGCCGGTCGCTCATTCGATGACTCATTGCGGGCAGTGGTGCGGCAGGATCCGGATGTTATTGTCATGGGCGAGGTGCGGGACAGGAAATCCGCACAGGTGGCGGTGCAGGCAGCCCTGACCGGGCACAAGGTGCTGACAACATTTCATACAGAAGATTCGATCGGTGGCTTGTTGCGCCTGATCGATATGGGCATTGAAACATTTCTGATCTCCTCGACTGTGGTCAGTATTCTGGCCCAGCGTCTGATTCGCACCATTTGCCCGGACTGCCGGCAGGCTTATATGCCGAATAAACGTATAGCCAACATGATCGGCATTGATGATGCCACGCTCAGGTCACACACCTTCTATCGCGGCACAGGTTGCGGTACCTGTTATGGCACCGGTTATCATGGTCGCACGGCGTTGCATGAGCTGCTGGTGCTCAATGAGGATGTACGCGAGGCGATACTGGAGCGGCGCTCCTCGCAGGATGTGCGCAAGATCAGTTGCGAGAGCACGCAGCTGTTGTCACTGATGGAGGATGGTTTGTACAAGGTATTGCTGGGTTTTACCACGGCTGAGGAGGTGTATCGCATTGTACCGCGTGCGATCGCGCATCGCAGTGTGGCAGAAATTTATGAATTGATGGGGCATGAAAAATGAGTGTGGATGCATTTAAACTGGCGCAGGAGATTCGCCGCCGATTCGAGGAAGGGGATGCCCGCCTGCCCGTATTGCCTGAGGCTGTCATCAAGGTTCGGGCGATGGTGAATGACAAGGACAAGGGCGCGGCCGATATTGCCAAGGTTATTGCTACGGATTCGACATTTTCGACAACGGTGCTGCGCATTGCCAACAGTGCCCGCTTCAAAACGGCAGGTGTTGAGATTCGCAACCTGTCGATGGCTATCCAGCGCCTGGGAGGACGCCGTACATTGCAGCTTATGACGGCTATCTCCTCACAGATTCATCTGGCCGTGAAGGATCCGGATCTGCAGGCGCTGTTGCGCGAAAGTACGCAGCACTCGCTGCTGGTAGCAGCCGCTGCCCAGCATCTGGCATGCCTGGTCGGCAGTGTTGATCCGGAAGAGGCATTTATGGGCGGCATGCTGTTTGATGTCGGTGTGGCCGCGATTATCTGTGCGGTGCCGGAAGAAATGGCCGCCTGTGATGACCAGCAGCGGCATGAGCTGCTGCGTCAGTTACACCGTGAGATGGGCGGGCGCTTGCTGACCTATTGGGAGATGCCGGATGCCTTTATCGCTTTGGCATCCCATCATGGCGTTGAGGCGGATGACCGGCCACGTGAAAATCTGATCGATGTGATTGATGTCGTGCAATTTCTGCTGGCGGGGACAGGCCATACACCTCCCTTTGACGTCATGCCGGAGGGGATTGATGTGTTGCACTACCCGCCTATGAAACGACTAGGTCTGAATGAAACGCATCTGGCAGCCGTCGAAGTGGAGCTGGAGGACGGTTTCGAAGAACTGGCAGGTATTTTCAGTTAGTCGTCGATTGGCTCTCGACCGGTGCGCTGATCGTCCAGATATGAAAGCCGGAGACGGAGCCTGAGTTCAGCTGGTGCCGGGCACGCTGCTCTTTGCTGATTTTGCGATCCGAATGAAAATAGACTTTGCCATCAAGCCCCATAGAGGGGGCGCCGTCGCGAGCGCTATCACTGGTCAGTTGGGTGAGATTGCGACCGTTGGTTCCAATGCGCCAGATATCCCACTGTCCGCCATCGGCATGACGCAGGTCAGGTTTGCTGCGATTGGATGTGAACAGCAGCCACTGTCCGTCACGGCTCCATGCCGGTTGAACATCCTCGCTTCTGCTGTCGGTGAGCTGAATCAGCTCAGAACCATCCGGATGCATGCGGAACAGATGCATGCTGCGTCCTGTCGCCATGGAAAACGCGATCCACTTCCCATCCGGTGACAGGGCAGGATTGACGCCTGCAGAGAGTACTTTCTCGCTGCCATCGCTGTTAAAGCGGACGATTTCTGTCTGGAAACCCGGGAAGCTCCAGTTGTTGAAGCTCTCTTTTGTGCCGGCTTTAGAGATTCGGTGATCATTATTATTGCTGCGCCTGGCGGACTTGAGTCGAACGGCGATGATGGATTGATCCGGCAGTAATAAGGGTTGCGTGATCATGCCGCGCAACGACTGAATGCGGCGTTGCATAGCCTCACCGTCTGATATTTTTTCCCACAGCCCCAGCCCACCGGCCCGCTCCGACAAATAATAGACATGGCCATCATCCAGCCACCCTGCGGAGTCCAGGGCCCTGTCATCATCGCTAACCGGGTTGGCCGGGTCGCCATTTTCACTATAGCGGCGGGAAATCCACGCCTGTTTCCCTTTGCTGCTCAGGGTCATCAGAAAGCGGCCGTTTGGCGAAAGGCGGGGATACATTTCAGTTTGACGTGGCTCCAGTGTCAGCAGCTGCGCTGAATCTGCAGGCTGGGTCTGTTGCTGTGCCTGCGACGGTCGGTGTTCGTTCAGCCAGTCGAGAAGGGAGTTGGCGGCAGCCGGCTGGGATGCAGCGCTAATGCAAAGGATCAGGCCGATGATTCTTTTCATATTGCTCTCCTGTCAATGTATCAGTATGCCGGGGGGGGGGGGCGGATGCACAAGTGGTGCGCAATATAACGATGGCGATGTCGCATACTTGTGATCTGCATCACAGATAAACTGATGTTCATCAATGCTTCAGGTTGAGTTAAAGCGGGTTTGCCGGGGAGGTGTTGTCCCCGTTATTGTATTACGCCTCTGCTTCGAGCAGCTCTTTGAGGTTGTTGAAATCCATCTCCAGTTCGCGCTTGGCGATATGCGCGACAACCGGGGTGGCTACTTTGAAAAAACGACCGACATCAACACTGAGTGTGCGCTTGACCAGTGTGCCGGCCTGTGTCGCTTCAAACGACATGGTGGCAGCCATCGGGAACGGCCCGGTGGTGGATTTCGCTGCCCACTGGCTGCCATCGGGATTGCGTGCGGTGACCACCCAATCCTGTTCGATCACGCGGCCGAGGAACTTTTCCTTGATATGGTAGATTGTGCCCACACAAGGCGAACCGTCGGTCTTTTTCTCGGATTCGAGTATCGATGATTGCCACATAGGGTCATTGATATTGTCGTCGACATAGGCGATGACCTCGGCAATCGGACGATTGATTTCAATGCTTACTTCCAGCTTGCTTAAAGGCATAACCCCTCCGTATCCCTCTGGTTGATGAAGGGGCTCATATTACACCGGGATTATGGCCGGTGCCAGAGTCATCAGAAGTCGCGCAGCAGTTCGGTGATGCCGGTTTTTGAACGGGTTTTTTCATCCACCTGCTTGACAATGACTGCGCAGTAGAGATTCGGCCCGCCGGATTTACCCGGCATGGAGCCGGAGACCACGACAGAGTAAGGTGGCACCTCACCATACATCACTGCGCCGGTTTCGCGGTCGATAATGCGGGTGGACTTTCCGATATAGACGCCCATGGATATGACTGAACCTTCACGGACAATGACACCCTCGACAATTTCCGAGCGCGCACCGATAAAGCAGTTGTCCTCAATGATGGTAGGAGTGGCCTGCAGCGGCTCGAGCACGCCGCCGATACCGACACCGCCGGAGAGATGCACGTTTTTGCCAATCTGGGCGCAGGAACCGACGGTTGACCAGGTATCCACCATGGTGCCCTCATCAACATAGGCACCGATATTGACGTAGGAGGGCATCAGCACGACCTTGGGGGCGATGAAGGCACCTTTGCGGACGGTGGCAGGAGGCACGACACGCATGCCACCCTTGCGGAACATGTCCTCGCCCCAGTTGGCGAACTTCTGCGGCACCTTATCGAAGTAATTGGTGTCGCCACCGCTGATCACCTGATTATCATGCAGCTTGAAATAGAGTAGTACTGCTTTCTTCAGCCACTCCTGAGTCACCCATTTACCATCAGCATCCTTTTCAGCAACGCGTACGCCGCCGTCATCCAGTAGCTGGATGGCGTGCTCGATGGCCTCTCTGATCTCGGCGCTCACCGTGCTGGATGTCCATGACTCGCGTGTATTCCAGGCCTGCTCAATGGTATCCTGTAAATGGTTCATGCTAGCTCCTTTCGCCGAGGTTGCGGTCATCTGCCGCTGCTCTCAGCTGCTCTCCTGATGGCAATCGCATGTGAGCGACTACGTCCTGTATATGCCAATGCTGCATAATGCGCATGGCCTTGCAAGCACCCTGCCCGCTCTGGTTACAGAATGATTTCCTGTGGTCGTTCATGGCTGAGAAACTCCAGATTGGACATGGTCAGTCCGTAAGCGCCGGCCAGACCGAAGACGGCAATATCTCCGACATCAACGGCATTCATCAAGACATTGTTGGCCAGTTTATCCGCGCCGGTACACAAGGGCCCGCCGAAATAGACGGCCTCATCACGGACCTGCTCCTGAGCCGGAAACAGCTTCTCCCTGTGCATAGGTATGATCGCCATCGGATGGTTGATGGCGAGCGCTGCCGGCCGGCGAAAATGGTTGATGCCGCCGGCACAGATGACCTGCTTTTTACCCCGGCTGTCCTTGATATCCAGCACCTCTGTACAGAACCAGCCGGAATCGGCTGCCAGATAGCGGCCCAGCTCCAGAAAAAAGGTGCGTTCGCCAAAGCCATACTGCTCAATTAGCGCTGCCAGGCCGTCGGCATAGGCCTGCGGGTCGAAATCGTGTCCCTCTTCCAGGTAGTCCACGCCAAAACCGCCACCGAAGTCGATCGTGTCGCAGCATGTGCCGGGATGGTTTGCTTCGATATTCCGGGCCATGCCGAATACCAGTTCGCAGTTTTTCAACAGATCACCGACATTGAGCACGCCTGAGGCGGCATAGACATGCAGGCCGCGGAATCTCAGGTGATCCAGTGCCAGAATCTGCGGCAGGAAATCGGCGAGTTTCTCTTCGTCGATGCCGAATTTTTTCGAACCGCCCGAGAAGGTGGTTTGTGCTTCGTGGATATCAAAGTCTGCATTGATACGCAGCAGAATATCCTGGTTCTTGCCCAGTTCGGTGCAGATGGCCTGCAGCCGGTGTGCTTCAGTCAGGGATTCGATATGGATGGTGCGAATGCCATGTGCTACGCCCCAGCGTAACTCTTCAGATGATTTGCCAGGGCCGGTGTAGATCAGCTGACCGGCGGGAAACCCTGCCGTGACGGCCTTTTCAGCCTCACCGAGACTGGCGATTTCAATGCCTTTGGCGCCGGCTTCGCGCGCGGCCTGCAGGAAGGCAGGATGCGGATTGGCTTTCATGGCGTAAAACACCTCAACGCCGGCTGGCATGATCTGATTCAGGTGAGCGATTTTTTCGCGCATGGGTGTCGTGTCATAGACGTAGCAGTTCAGGGTTGTGTCTGCTGTCGCCATTTGGCGCAATCGTTGTTCGAGGTGGGATGGGATTTTCATGATAGTCCGCTCATTGCCTTGAGGCGCCTGCCCAACTCTGCGGCCTTGTCCGGTCCGTCAACCAGAGCAATGCGCACGTAACCGGCGCCGGGATTATGGTCTGTGGCATCATCGGCAGCCAGATAGGAGCCGGGCAACAGGGTGATTGCCTGCTGTTCGTAGGCGGCAACGGCAAATGCTTCATCGTTTGCTACAGGTAGCCATATGAAAAATGAGCCGAAAGGCGGTTCACCTCGTCCGAAGGCTGCGAAAAATGCCTTCAGGCTCTGGCGATAGAGCATCAGGTGCTGCTCGACATGTGACTCATCCGACCATGCTGCAGCCGCTACATGCTGTAGCGGCAACGGTGTGGCAGGTCCCGTATAGCTGCGCAGTTTGGCAAAACGGGCGATCAGTGAGTCATCGCCGGCAATCAGTCCTGAGCGCAGGCCCGGTAGCGCCGAGCGCTTGGAGAGGGAGTTCATGACCAGGCAGCGCGCATAATCCGTCCGCCCCAGCGATTCGGCTACCTGCAGCAGGCCGACCGGCGCCTGTTGCCAATAGATTTCCGAATAACACTCATCCGATACAATATGAAAGTCGTGACGGTCGGCCAGTTCGATCAGACGGGTAAAATAGGCATGGTCTGCAATCCATCCTGTTGGATTGGATGGAGAACAAACATATACAATAGCAGTATCGGCCCATACTTCGGCAGGGACTGCATCAAGATCCGGCTCAAAAGCGTTGGCCGATGTGCATGGCATAAAGAAGGGCTTGGCACCGGCTGTAATCGCAGCTCCCAGATAGATCTGGTACATCGGGTTGGGCATCAATGCGTATGGCTTTTTCGACGCTTCCGGATTGATCAGGGCATGGGCAATGGCAAACAACGCCTCACGCGTGCCATTGGCGCTGAGCACCTGCGTGGCAGGGTCAATACGGGCCAGGCCATAACGGCGCATTAGCCATGCGGCAATGGCCTCACGTAAGGCATCGTTGCCGGTGGTGGCTGGGTAGCGGGAGAAGCCGTCAAGGTGGGCGGCCAGCGTACCTGCGACGAAGTCGGGCAGCGGCAGCCGAGGCTCCCCCGCACCCGCATCAATATGGGGAAGTTCAGGGTTGGGGTGACGACCTGCCAGCAGTGTTTTCAGGCGCGCAAACGGGTAGGCCCCCAGTTGCTCCAGTCGCACCTGGCGTGATTGATCTGTATGACTCATGGTAACCTCAGCGGGAGAGATCCACGCCCTTGGCATGAATGGCGCGGCTCCACGGTCCCAGATTCCCGTCGATATCATAGGCGCGGATACGGAAGAGATATTCAACCGTGTCGTTTTTCAGTTTGATCAGTCTCTTGGACGGCTCGCCGACCTGCACCGGCATGGGAGGGCGGTCGTAAAAACGGCGCCAGAAGCCGGGGCACTGGCAGTAGGGATCGACTTCGGTACGGTCGACCTGAAAGCCGACGCCCCGTGGGTTGCCGGTCAGTACAAATGTCAGCTCCAGCACATTGCCGACGACCCGATCTTGCAGGTTGTTGAGTTGCGGCTTGTTGTCGCCGGCGCTTGCGATTTGCGGTGCTTCCTTGCGGCCGCAGCCGGAGAGGGCAAGCAGGCCGATGAGCAGGGCTGCACTGTAGATGCGCCATTTATGCATGATTATTCTCCAGGGCCGTTTTCCAAAGTGCTACCTGAGCCATCACCTGATCGGGGGCGGTGCCGCCGATATGATTGCGGGCGGCTACACAGGCTTCCACCGATAGCGCACCGACCATCTCGGCGGTCAGGCGTGGATCAATCTGCTGGCAGGCCGCGGCATCCATCTGATGTAACTCAATGTCGGCCTTGATACAGTAGCCGACCGATTTTCCGACAATCTCATGGGCATCTCGGAACGGTACACCTGCCCGCACCAGCGCGTCAGCCAGATCGGTGGCGGTGGCAAAGCCGGAGGATGCAGCTTGATGCAGTGCTTCCACGTTGACGCGCATACCCGGCAGCATATCACCGAATACGCGCAGGCTGCCCTGTAGGTTGTCAAAGGCATCGAAGATGGCTGTCTTGTCTTCCTGCATGTCCTTGTTGTAGGCCAGCGGTAACCCTTTGACGGTGATCAGCATGGCCACCAGGCCGCCGATAATGCGACCGGCTTTGCCGCGAACAAGCTCAGGCATGTCCGGATTTTTTTTCTGCGGCATGATCGATGAGCCGGTGCAGAAGGCATCTGGCAGATCAATAAAATGGAACTGGGCGCTCATCCAGAGGATCAGCTCTTCGGCCAGACGCGACAGATGTACGGCGCAGACCGAAGCGGCGGCGAGCAATTCGATAATAAAATCACGGTCGGATACCCCGTCCAGTGAGTTGCGCGTGGGCGCATCGAAGCCGAGCTCGGCGGCGGTCATGTTGCGGTCAATGGCGAAGGTGGTGCCGGCCAGTGCTGCGGAGCCGAGCGGGCACTGGTTCATGCGTTTGCGTGCATCAAGAAAACGTCCGGCATCGCGTTCGAACATCTCCACATAGGCCAGCAGGTGGTGACCGAGCGTAACCGGTTGAGCTGTCTGCAGATGGGTAAAGCCGGGCATGATGGTCGCTGCATGTTCTTCAGCCAGTGTGACCAGTACGCCCTGTAATTTGCGGATATATGCGATCATCGTATCTGTACGTGTGCGCAGGTAGAGACGCGTGTCGGTGGCGACCTGATCATTGCGTGAACGGGCGGTATGCAGGCGTTTGCCGGCATCACCAATGATTGCCGTCAGGCGCGATTCGATATTCATGTGTACGTCTTCCAGCGCAATGGTGAATTCGAGGTCGCCGCGCTCAATCTCTGCCGAGACCTGATCGAGTCCGCGCAGAATGGCGTCGAGATCCTCGCTACTGAGGATGCCCTGCTGGCAGAGCATGCGTGCATGCGCCCGCGAGCCGGCAATATCTTCGCCGTACATACGCGCATCCACATCAATTGAGGCGTTGAATGCTTCTACGAATTCATTGGTGGGGGACTCGAACCGACCGCCCCAGGGTTTTTCAGACATGGCTTCTACCTGTATTCATGATGCGGCAACACTATCGCCGGAACGGGTATACGGAAACAGTGGACAGCGATGATGTCAGTAATGTGGCGGCGGCACCTCTTCATCCGGCCGTGCCAGTCCCGACGATCCCTGTTGCTTCAGGTGCTGACGCAGTTGGCGAACGGCCTCTTCCAGACGATCAATCTGCCGTTGCTGGCGAGTGACCACCTCGTTCAGCTCGCCGATAGTATGCTCCTGATAGGAGAGTCGTGTTTCCAGTTCAATGATGCGATTTTCCATCGGCGCCATGCTATATCGACCGGCCTGTGAATGCATGTAGCAGGCACTCCCATCATGGTTGCGTACCCTGATGGTTTCCATATGAGCCGTGATGCGGCAGTCTGGCAACAGCTTATTTTTGCCGGCAGGAGGTACAGGTGATGGAATCGATACAGCAGTCACTGTCAGCATGGATGACCCGGCTTGGTCATCCGGAGTTCTGGTGGCAGGTGGGTATTCTTGCCCTCGCCGTGGCTGTGGCGATGATGTTGCGTTCGATAATGCTGCGGCCATCTCATGCACAGCAAGAGGGGACAAGTTTCAGCCGCCTGCGCAAAATGTCGCGCAAGAGCCTGGATCGTATCCAGTTTCCGCTATCGATGCTGCTGATCACACTGATTGGTGAGTCGATACTGCAGCAGTTCGGCATGGCCGTGCCGCTGCTCGCAATCGCCACGCCGTTGCTGCTATCGCTGGCCGGCATCCGTATTGCCGTTTATATGCTGCGCAAGGGCTTTGCGCCGAGCCCGCTGATCAAGGCATGGGAGAATCTGATTGCTACGGCGGCATGGTCACTGGTTGCGCTGCATCTGCTCGGTTGGTTGCCGACCGTGCTGGCAGGGCTCGATGCGGTTGCTTTTAATCCGGGCGGCACGCATGTGTCGTTGTTGCTGGTGCTCAAGCTGATGCTGACCATTGCCGGTTGCTGGCTGCTGGCGCTCTGGCTGGCCAATGTCATTGAGCAGAGCCTCAATCGTTCGGAACACTTCAGCAGCAGTGCCCGTGTTGCACTGGCAAAATTCAGCCGCTTCTTCCTGATTACCATTGCGATTCTGATCGCAATGGATGCTGTCGGCATTGATCTGACTGCGCTGGCAGTGTTCGGCGGTGCGGTCGGTGTCGGTATCGGTTTCGGCCTGCAACGGATCACCAGTAACTTCATCAGCGGTTTCATCCTGCTGCTTGATCGCTCGATCAAGCCGGGTGATGTGATTACCGTGCGCGACAAGTTTGGCTGGGTGCAGGAGCTGCATGCCCGCTATATCGTTGTGCGCGATCGTGACGGCGTGGAGACGCTGATTCCGAATGAGAATCTGGTAACCTCTGAAGTAATCAACTGGAGTTACAGTGATCCGAACCTGCGAATGAAGATACGCGTTCAGATCAGTTATGATGATGATCCGGAGCAGGCCATGCAGCTGATGCTCGACTGCGCCCGGGCTTCACCGCGCGTGCTGACGGAGCCTGAGCCGCTGTGTCGACTGATCGATTTCGGCGATAACGGCATAGTGCTGGAGTTGCGCGTCTGGATTGCCGACCCGCAGAACGGGCTTGGCGGCCCGCGCTCCGACGTAAATCTCGCCATCTGGCGCGCCTTCAAGCAGGCGGGTATTACGATTCCCTATCCGCAGCGCGATATTCATCTCAAAAACGGCGGCAGGGCATCGATTGCCGAGGCGGGCGACTAACCCATCCACTGCAACGATGGCTGCTCAATCGCCGTGAGCTGCTCCGTCAGTGATTGCAGCTGTTCCTGCCAGTAGTGGTGGGTGTTGAACCACGGAAAAGCAGCCTTGAAGGCCGGGTCATCCCAGCGGCGGGCGAGCCATGCGGCATGGTGCATGATGCGCAGGGCTCTCAGCGGTTCGATCAGGGCCAGCTCGCTTCGGTCAAAGTCGTAAAACTGCGTATAGGCTGTGAGCAGCGTGTCGAGTACGGAAGCCTGCTGCGCCCTGTCGCCAGAAAGGAACATCCACAGATCCTGCACGGCCGGCCCCATACGCGCATCATCGAAATCGACAATAAACGGGCTCTGCTCATGCCAGAGAATGTTGCCCGGATGACCGTCGCCGTGCAGGCGGATTTTGTGCGGTGATACCTCGGCGAATATCTCTTCGATGCCGTCGAGCAGCTCTTCAGCGACGTTATTGTAAGATGATTCCAGCTCGGCCGGAATAAAGCCGTTATTGAACAGGTAGGCGCATGCGTCATCGCCGAAGGTGTGGACGTTTAGCTCTGGCCGATGGATGAAGTCATGTGCCGCGCCGAGTGCGTGAATGCGTGCGATATAGCGGCCCAGCTGTTGCAGTTGCTGGCGGTTTTCCAGATCCGGTGCGCGACCGGGGCGGCAGGGGTAGAGAGCAAGGCGGAATGCACCGGCGTGGTACAGGGTGGCGCCATCAATCACCATGGGTGCGATGACCGGGATATCCATGTCAGCCAGCTCCAGCGTGAAATCATGCTCTTCAATAATGGCGGCATCGCTCCAGCGGTTGGGCCGGTAAAACTTGGCGACGACAGAGGGCGCATCCTCCAGCCCGATCTGGTAAACGCGGTTTTCATATGAATTGAGCGCCAGTTGAAAGCCATTGCACAGCAAGCCGGTGCTTTCAATGGCCTGGATGACCTGTTCCGGTCCGAGTGCGAAAAATGAATCTGTACCGTTATCCATAACAGCGATGCTAACATGTTGCAGCCAGTCGTCGCGGTTTGATGGATTGTGGCGCGGCTCACAGATGCAGTGGCTCACAACGGTCATGATTACACCATGAAGATGACACGATATCTCCCCACAATTATTTCACTGGCAGCAGCGCTGCTGCTTTCGGCGTGCTCCGGCAGTCTGTTCGTAAGCGAAGAGCTGACCCCGGCCAAACCGGTACATACTGCACCGCTCAATGGTGTCGAGGCCAAAAAAGCTGCCTTCTTTGCCAGCCTGAAGCCGATTGTGGTACAGGAAAATCTACGAATTGCCGCATTACGGAAGGAGCTGTTTACTTTGCGCCAGGTGGTTCATCCCGATGCCCGTCAGTTAAAGCGGATCAGGCAGGTTGCCATGCAGTATAAGGTGAATCCAACCTCTCACCCGGATGGCGCATTCTGGGAAACGCTGCTGAGCAGGGTAGATGAGGTGCCGCTGGAGATGGCGCTGGTGCAGGCCGCCAACGAGTCGGCCTGGGGGCAGTCCCGCTTTGCCCGTGAAGGCAATAATTACTATGGTCAGTGGTGCTACCAGAAGGGGTGCGGGCTGGTGCCGAATCAGCGAGCGGAGGGAGCCAGCCACGAAGTGCGTCGTTTTGCCAGTATGGAGGCATCGGTGCGTGCCTATATGCAGAATATCAATACTACGGCGGCCTATGCCGAATTTCGCAGTATCCGCCACAGTCTGCGCGTGCAGAGTCGTCCGCTGGATGCCGAATCACTGGCCTACGGCCTGCGTGCCTACTCCGAGCGAGGCATGAGCTACGTTCATACGATTCAGTCCATGATCCGCAGCAACCGGGAGCTGATCGCCAATAGCTGAGGAGAGCTTGCCATGTGCGGATGCGACCGACCGTCGCTATGCATTTTGGCAGCACCCGGTCTGTTGTGCGGGCAGTTTTGTCACACAGCGCGTTTTCTGATTCAATGCGGCGCATGTTAAGCGAGCCCTTAATCCCGAATGAGCAAACTTGCGCCACCTCTGTTCTGATGTTGTTACATTCATAATGAGTCGTTTTATGATTCTCAAGAATCAAAAAATACATGCTATTGAATCATCTGTTGATGATGTAAACGCCTCGATTGGTCGGGATTTTCGGGTGAAGAAACAGGACAGTTATGAGGTTCAGGACCTTAAGTCGGGTGAGAAGGTTTGTGTTGAAGCGCTGTTAAAGCGATTAAGAGTGGATGCGACTCCTGTCAAAGAGGTAAAGATATCACCTCAAAAACAGCGGAAGCCGATCGCTCGCTCAACCAGGCCTATTGCCCGCACGCCTATTACCCGTTCAACCAAGCCGATCGCACGGCAGCCTGCAAGTTTCCCGTCCAATAAGTCCGGCAGCGTCCAATCCTGGCGTGCGTCCGGCAAGAAGCCAAAGCCCGGTCGCAACGATATTATCGATGATCAATACTCTGCCTGGTTAGGCGGGCAGCCGTGCATTATTACCGGCATGGTTGCGGATCGGGGTGTCGGACCGGATTCGATCCACTGCCACCACATCAGGGGCAGGTCCAGAGGGCGGCGCAATGACTATGCACAGGTTCCGTTGATCGGTCACATGCACACATGGTCAAATCACAGTTATCATGTGCTGGGGAAGAGTAGTTTCCTGGAGCGATGGAAGGATTGTATTCCTGACGGTGTGGACGATATTGTTGTATACTTTGAGGCTCGCGCGAAGGCATTCAAGGCGCAATATGATGCAGAAATGAAAGGGCTTATTTCCTGATTCTCAGCTTTCGATCCGATTAGTCTGATTGATTAAGCGCAGCGTTCCAGAATAGTGAAAGTGTAGGGGTGGGCATTTCGTTCATCCGCCGGGTGCGATTCGGAGGAAACGGTGTGCCAGGCGCTACGGTCGAATGCGGGGAACCATGCATCACCCTCGAATTCGGCATCGATTTCGGTGATATAGAGACGATCGGCATGCGGTAGCAGCAGGGCATAAATTTCAGCACCGCCCATGACCATAATTTCTGAGGCATCCGCCACGGCAGCGACGGCGCTATCCAGATTGTCGACAACGGTGCACCCGTCGATGTGCAAATCCTGTTGCCGGCTGAGGATCAGGTTGGTGCGACCCGGGAGCGGGCGGCCAATGGAGTCGTGGGTTTTGCGGCCCATCAGAATCGGTTTGCCCATCGTGTTTTTTCTGAACCAGGCCATATCGGCCGGCAACTGCCAGGGTAGTGCGTTGTTGCAACCGATCAGTCGGTTGTGATCCATCGCCCAGATCAGCGAAACAAGAGGGTGTTTGTCCATCGCGACAGCCTGCGCATATGGAGGATGGTGGCAAGTCCCTGCGCAGCTCCGGCTTGAGACCGGCCGGCTATCGGGTCATTATCGGGGCATGAAAATCACCACATGGAACGTCAATTCGCTGAATGTGCGCCTGCCGCATGTGCTTGCCTACCTGCGCGATGAGCAGCCGGATGTGCTGGCGCTGCAGGAGACCAAGACGCCGGATGCCGGTTTCCCTGTCGCAGAGCTTGAGGCTGCGGGTTATAAGGTCATCTTTTCCGGTCAGAAAACCTATAACGGTGTTGCCATGCTTGCCCGCTCCTCCATGCAGCAGGTGGTGAATGATCTGCCCGGACTGGATGATCCGCAGCGCCGGCTGTTGGCAGCAACCATTGATGGCATGCGCGTCGTCAATGTCTATATCCCCAACGGGCAGGAGATAGGCTCGGATAAATATGCCTACAAAATGCGCTGGCTGCAGGCACTTTGCGATTTTCTGCAGGAGGAGCTTAAGCAGCATGACAGACTGGTGCTGCTCGGTGATTTTAATATTGCCCCTGCCGATATCGATGTGCATGACCCAACCCGGTGGCAGGGGAAAATCCTGTGCTCAGAACCGGAACGCGAGTTTTTTTCAACGTTGTTGCAACTGGGGTTGATTGATGGCGTGCGCAGTCTGCATCCGGAGAAAGAGATGTTCAGCTGGTGGGATTACCGCATGAGCGCTTATCGCCGCGGTTGGGGGGTGCGTATTGACCATCTGCTGGTTACCCATGCCCTGGCGCTGAGCGCGGCCGGGGTGGCCGTGAAATACCGGGAGTTGGATCGCCCGAGTGATCATGCGCCGGTCTGGATTGAGTTTGAATGAGCAGCGCCCCGTTTTTCGGGCAATATTGTTAAGTTAGTATGGCTTTACCTGTCTCTCCTGTGCAACTAGTCTCGGCATTTCACCTTTTTATAGGCAGGTAAACTAATGCTGCAGCGTTTGTTTGGAATATTCTCACGCGATATCTCTATCGATCTTGGCACAGCCAATACGCTTATTTATGTGCGTGGCCAGGGCATTGTGCTCAATGAACCGTCCGTGGTGGCGGTACATGTCGGCGGAGGCAGGCAACATCGGCGTGTGCTGGCAGTCGGCGCGGATGCCAAGCGTATGCTGGGACGCACGCCGGACTCCATTCAGGCGATTCGTCCGCTCAAGGACGGCGTAATTGCCGACTTTGTCGTGACCGAAGAGATGCTCAAACAATTTATCCGCAAGGTGCACGAGCGCAGCTGGGGTATTCATCCGCGTATTGTGATCTGTGTACCATATGGCTCCACACCGGTAGAACGCCGCGCCATCCGCGAGTCGGCGCTGTCGGCTGGCGCACGGGAAGTGTACCTGATTGAGGAGCCGATGGCCGCAGCGATCGGCGCCGGTCTGCCGGTAACCGAAGCCTCCGGTTCGATGGTTGTCGATATCGGCGGTGGTACCAGTGAGATTGCCGTGATCTCTTACGGCGGTATCGTCTACTCACGCTCGGTGCGTGTGGGTGGCGATAAAATGGATGAATCGATCATCAATCATCTGCGTCGCAAATACAGTCTGCTGGTGGGTGCGCCGACCGCAGAGAAAATCAAGATTCAGCTGGGCAGTGCCTTTCCACAGGACACCCGTCGTCAGATGGAGGTCAAGGGCCGCGATCTGATCAATGGTGTACCGAAAAACCTGCTGCTCGATGACTCTGAAATTCTCGAAGCATTGACCGAGTCTGTGAATGCCATCATTGAAGGCGTCAAGGTCTGTCTGGAGCGTACGCCGCCGGAGCTGGCCGCTGATATTGTCGACAAGGGAATTATGCTGACCGGTGGTGGCGCCATGCTGGTGGGGCTGGATCAGCTGCTGCGTGAAGAGACCGGCTTGCCGGTAACGATAGCAGAAAACCCGCTGGATTGTGTGGTATTGGGCAGCGGTCGCGTGCTGGAAGAGTTGGATCGCATGCGAGGCGTTCTGTTCGAGGAGTAAGCCATGCCCCTCAATAGACGCCGCTATCAACTGTGGCTGATTGGAGGGACCCTGGTGGCGGGGCTCTATGTCTTTTCGCAGCTGGCTACCGGTTCAACACCGATGTTGTTGATGTCGCCTGTACTGGAGGCATTGCATGCCCCGGCCAACTGGTGGCAGTCAGCGACGCTGTGGTTTTCCGAGCGGCGGCAATTACAGTCAGACTACATGAGTTACCGTATTAAAGTGGAGCAACAGGCAGCCCTGATTCAGGAAGCTAACAGTCTGCGTGAGGAAAACAGGCAGCTGCGCAATATCCTGGACATTGCCGGCATGCCCGGTTATCGCTGGCATGCCGCCAAGGTGCGCGGTCGCAGCCCGGAAAGTATGAGCCGACGACTGGTTCTGGAGGTGAATGGTGTCTCCCGGGATGATGTTATTGTCTCCAGTGAGGGGCTGGTCGGCGTGGTTGACTCTACGATGCGGGATCATGCGACAGTGCGCACCATTTTCGATGCGTCGCTGGCGGTACCGGTGACGATTCCCGGCACGGCGCTGGCGGCGCTGGCGCGTGGTCAGGGCAACAGCATCGCGATTGATTTTATTCCCGTACAGATGGCTCCGCGACGAGGGGAGGTACTGTTTACCAGTGGTGCCGGCGGCCTGTTCCCGCCTGGTATTGCTGTGGCACGTATTACCAATGTAGAGCCCATCGCCGGCCGCCTGTTTGTTCAGACGACGGCAGAACCTGCAGCCCATTGGCAACGGGATAACTGGCTGGCTGTTGCTTCGCAATTGCATGCAGGGCCATGATTACACTGACGGTGCTGCTGCTGGCCCTGCTGGGGTTGAATATGAATATGGCCTTTTCCAGCTCACTGATCCAGCCGGACTGGGCGCTGGCGCTGTTGCTGGCGAGCCTGCTGGCCAAACGACACAACTGGTTTTGGGTGTTGCCGGCCATCCTGCTACATGATGTCACTTTCTACTGGTCACTGGCGACTGTTTTCATGGTTGTGGCTATGATTCCACTGGCCATGATCTATCTGGACCAGCATCTCGGCGCGGGACTGCCGCAGCGATTGGTGCTGCTTGTTCTGGCTCTGCTGGCCATGATGGCGGACGGTTGGACCCTGCAAGCCTGTCTGCTTACACTCTGTCTGTGCATACCTGTATGGCATTTATTAACGAGGCAATATGCGCAACAAGCAGCTTGAGAAGCGCAGCCGTTTTGACCTGCGCATGCTGGTGTTTTACGTGGCAGTACCTCTGTTTATGGGGCTGTTGTTGTTGCAGGTACTCAAACTGCAATGGTTTGAGCATGATCGTTATATGTTGCAGGCGGAGCAGAACCGACTGAATATCGTGCCGACTCTGCCGGTTCGCGGTGAAGTGATCGATGCAGAGGGGCGCGGCCTGGCGGTCAACAGGATTGCCTATCATGTGCAGCTGATTCCGGAGCGGGTGACCCGGATGGATTATACGTTGCATGCGTTGGCGAATATATTGCACTGGAGTGATGTGAAGCTCGCGTCTGTGCGCAAGCGTATTGAACATACCCGAGCCGATCGCCCTGTGTTGCTGGATGACAAACTGCAATGGGAGCAGGTATCGCCACTGGCTGCGAGGCTGCATCACTTTCCGGGCGTGGATGTCGAGTCCGGCAGCTATCGCCAGTACCCCTACGGAGCACTGGCTTCGCACGTGATCGGCTATCTGTCGCTGGCACGCAAGGGTGACCTTGATGCCGGCTACTTTCCGAGTGAATTCGTCGGCCGTACAGGGGTTGAGAAGGCCTTTGAGCAGCAGCTGCATGGTGTGGCCGGTTACCAGCAGGAGGAGGTGGATGCAGTCGGTCGCAGGGTGGCTGTGCTCAAGCGTGCGCCTTCAAAGATGGGACAGACGCTGCAACTGGCGCTGGATATCGATATCCAGCAGGCAGCTTCGGATGCGCTCGGTGACAGGACGGGCGCGGTTGTTGTTCTGGATGTGCATACGGGCGCGATTATCGCGCTGCTCAGTAAACCTGGGTACGATACCAATCGCTTTATAACGGGGCTTGAGTCCGACCAGTGGAATGCGTGGTTGAATGATCCGGAAAAGCCATTGCTGAATCGGGCGATGCAGGCCGCTTATCCCCCGGCTTCGACATTCAAGTTGGTGACCGGTTTTGCCGGTCTGGAACATCATGCCAGGCTGGCCACGGGTTCGACCTTTTGCCCCGGTTTTGTCGAGCTGGCAGATAGAAAGCTGCGCTGCTGGAAACATTCAGGGCATGGTAAAATCAGTATGCATCAGGCACTGGTTGAGTCCTGTGACGTCTTTTTCTATGAGTTGGGTGACGAGCTGGGGATGTCGGCGATCAGTGATGCAGCGCAGGAGTGGGGGCTGGGTGAGAAAACAGGTATTGAGCTTAGTCCCGAGTCACGCGGCAGTGTACCCAGCCAAAGCCCGTATATGATGTCGGCTATTAAAAACAATGCCAGCAAGCGCAAGCGATGGTTTCGGGGTGAAACCATGATCACAGCGATTGGTCAGGGCACACTGACGACAACACCGCTGCAGATAGCCCGCCTGGCTGCTGCCATTGCCAATGGCGGAAAAGTGCTCAAGCCGCAGCTGCTGGCGGGCGCACAGGCGGAGGTAATGCATCAGGTTGATGTTTCTGCGGAACAGCTGAATGTTATTCGCAAGGCAATGCGTAGCGTGGTGTCAGACCCGCATGGGACGGCGCACAGGGTGCTGGCGAACTCTCCATGGGATGTAGCGGGTAAAACCGGCACGGCCCAGGTGATCAAGATGTCACAGGATAGAAAGAAAATAATCAGTCAGGCGCAGCAGGAGCGGGAGTATCGGGATCATGCATGGTTTATGGGTTATGCTCCTTACAAGAACCCGAAAATAGCGATTGCCGTGCTTGTCGAGCATGGTGGTCATGGAGGCAGTGCGGCAGGCCCTGTTGCCGCAGCTGTTATTCGCGCTATGGCGGCGAAGGATCATCTCGTCACGACAGGGAGAGAGCCGTGATGCGTTTTCTGAAATCGATCGACTGGGTGCTGTTGGCGATCTTGTGTGCTCTTGCTGTGGTGGGCATGGTGACGCTGTTTGCCGCAGTGCATCAGGGGGATACGGGGCTGTGGCAGAAGCAGGGGATATTCTGGGGCGTCGGGATGCTGGTATTTATGGCGTTGTGTTTTATGCCCTTGCGCCTGCTTGGTCTGGCCTGCTGGCCGATGTATGGCGTGGCACTGCTGCTGGTGTTGCTGGTACCGCTGATCGGTGATGTTCACATGGGTGCACGCCGCTGGCTGGACCTGGGGGTGATGAATCTGCAGCCCTCCGAAATCATGAAGTGGGCGCTGATGTTTATTCTGGCCCACTGGTTTTCCTCTCGTGAAGCCAGGGGATGGGTGGAGATTCTGACAGCGTTGCTGTTAACGGTGCTGCCTGCTTCCCTGATTATTATGCAGCCGGATCTGGGCACGACGCTGGTTCTGCTGTTTGCCGCATCGGCGATGATTATCGCCGCAGGCCTACCTTGGCGATTGTTGGGGTTGGCGATGGTGGCGGGGCTTGCCTCACTGCCTTTGCTCTGGCACTTCATGCATGACTATCAGAAGCAGCGGGTGCTTACGCTGCTGGACCCGCAGTCCGATCCGTTGGGAGCAGGCTATCATGTGATTCAATCGACGATTGCCATCGGTTCCGGTGGCCTGCTGGGCAAAGGGTTTCTGCACGGTACGCAAGACAGGCTTCACTTTTTGCCGGAACAGCATACAGATTTTATTTTCTCCGTTCTGGCTGAAGAGGGCGGATTTATCGCTGTGGCGCTGTTGTTGTTTCTCTACGCTGCGTTGATTTTGCGTATCCTGTGGATCGGCCACAAGGCCTATAGCCGCTTTGCTTCGTTGTTATGTATTGGTATTGCATCGATCTTCATGCTCTATATTACGGTCAATATAGGCATGGTATCGGGGATATTTCCGGTGGTTGGTCTGCCGCTGCCATTCATCAGTTATGGCGGATCAGCACTGGTGACGATGCTGGCTGCGTCGGGTCTGGTGATGCGCATCGCCATTGAGTCGAAGGGCCAGATTCCCTGGCAGAGGCCGGGTAGTCCGTTGGCGTAAAGAAGCTGTCGCGCTGTCAGTTCTTGTCATGTGTTCGCGCGGGGTCAAAAAAACGCCCCGTCTGTTTCCAGACGGGGCGTTGTTGATGTTTATATTGTTGTACTGAAGTGTTGTTGCTTACGCAGCGGTGACGTTGCGAGCCTGTGGGCCCTTCTGTCCATCTTCGATTTCGAACTCAACTTTCTGACCTTCCTGCAGAGACTTGAAGCCGTCTGTCTGGATTGCGGAGAAGTGTACAAACACGTCATCGCCGCCATCATCCTGCGCGATAAAGCCGAAGCCCTTAGTATCGTTGAACCACTTTACTGTACCTGTTGCCATTTGAATTATACCTCAATCGTTATTCGATAAATTATGCATGCATGTTTAATCAAATGAGACTGTTCGTTGGGATAATCGAGAAGAAACTTCCGAGCCGGCCAAACAACACTTTCAACAACCATGTTCTGCAGGGCACATTGTAGAGGACCCAAAAGCATAACACCAGCATTTTTTTATCCGGCTCTCCGGCCGGGCATGGAGCCCGGCCGGACTTGCCTGTCTGACGAGTTACTGAATATCCTGATCCGGAACGATCAGCATTTCGACGCGCCGGTTCAGCTGGCGGCCGGCTTCGGTGTCATTGGTGGCGCGTGGCTGCAGTTCGCCACGACCTTCAGCGATGATGCGACGCGGATCGACGCCGCGGTCACTCAGATACCATTTTACGGCCTGGGCGCGCTGCTCTGAGAGCTGTTGATTGTACTGGGTCGAACCGCGGTTATCGGTATGGCCGGTAATACGGATGGTCGAACGCGGATAGCGCTTCAGGATATCGGCTACCTTGTTCAGTGTGTCGGTAAAGGCCGGCTTCAGCTGGGCTGAGTTATAGTCGAAGGAGATCTCCGAATTCATTGTGATTTTTAGGTTCTCGTTTTGTAAACGCTCCACTTCAATCTGGTGGGCCTGCTGCTCTGCAGCCAGTTGCCGGTTGAACTCAGCCTGCTGTTTGTCCATATAGATGCCGACGCCGGCACCCAGTGCACCGCCTGCCGCACCACCGATCAGGGCTCCGCGCAAAGCGCCGCCGGAGTGATCTCCCTGGTAGCCGATCACGGCTCCTGCGAGTGCGCCGATGGTTGCGCCCACGGCTGCTTTCTCCTTGGTATTTTTGTTCGGATCATTCGGATCACTAACGCAGGCTGTGAGTGTCAGGCCTGCTGCCACACCCAGTATGATGATTCTGTTCATGTTCCATCCTCCGTTGGCGCCATCGGCACCATGCCGATTTATTAATGTATAAAGCCGCGCCAATGATATGAATCCTCAGGCTAACGGCAATGACCTGCATCACCAAGCGTAATATAGCCCCCGCAGGTGAAACAGCCGCACTATGTTCGCGCTCCTATTTTCTGCTTTCGCAGTGTGCATGCTTGCTGCATGATACTGAAATGGACGAATCTTCAATACGGGTGAGCATTTTTTTTGCTGTTTTTGCCATGATGGCTATAGCCGAGGGGTTGGCACCTCGCCGCAGGCTACGTTTCGGCTACCGTCGCTGGCCGGCCAACCTGTTGATTGTACTGATCAACAGTCTGCTCGTGCGATTGTTGCCTGTGGCCGGAGCCGGTGCTGTTGCGCTGTGGGCAGAGTTGCATCACTTCGGATTGTTTCATCTCATGGCCTGGCCGCCCGCGATTGCACTGGTTTGCGCAGTGGTGCTGCTCGATCTGGCGATCTATGCCCAGCATCGTCTGTTCCATGCCGTACCGGCGTTATGGCGATTGCATCAGGTGCATCATGCAGACCGTGATATTGATGTGACAACGGGGCTGCGATTCCATCCGTTCGAAATTCTGCTGTCGATGCTGATCAAAATGGCTGTTGTCGCGCTGCTCGGAGCATCTGTCCCGGCCGTGCTGCTGTTCGAGGTGATACTTAACGGGATGGCTATGTTCAACCATGCCAACTTCCGGTTGCCTGTGCGTGCGGATGCCGTTATCCGCCGACTGTTTGTCACGCCTGATATGCACCGGGTGCATCACTCCGTTATCAGGCGTGAAACCAACAGCAATTATGGATTTAACCTGAGCCTGTGGGATCGGCTGTTTGCAACCTATCATGCGCAGCCGGAGGCGGGCCATGATGCGATGACGATTGGCCTTGCACACCTGCAGTCTGCCCCGACTCACAGCCTGACCTACATGCTGTGCTTGCCGTTTTCGGGGGAGATCGGCCAGTATCCATCGCTGCGCGGCAAGTCGCGCCTACGGGAGAGAGATGATGTGTGATGAACAGGTGAACCGCTGCGAGTGCGTGCATAAGACATTTGAGGAGCTCAAGGCGTTTGCCAGCCTGGAAGCTGCTCAGCAGGCCACAGGCTGCGGGCTTGAATGTGAAGGCTGCCTTCCCTACCTGAAGCTGATGTTCGCCAGTGGTGATACGGTTTTCGAGCTGGATGATCCGCGTCTGGCAGCGTACGAGTAAGCGATGCAGACCGGTAACCCGATATTGATGACAGGTGCAGCCTTTGTGGTGGTGGTCGCAGGCATGCAGGCGGCAGCCTCGCTGCTGATTCCATTTCTGCTGGCCGCATTTATCGCCATTATCTGCCTGTCACCGCTCTACTGGCTGCATGCGCGCGGTCTTCCGAGCGGGGTGGCCGTGCTGATCATCGCGCTGGTTCTGGTGCTGACCGGAACATTGATCGGTGTGTTCGTCGGTGCTTCGTTGTCCGATTTTTCACACAATCTGCCGGTTTTTCAGGCCAGGTTGCAGACGCAGACGGATGGCCTGCTGAATTGGCTGTCGGGATTCGGCCTGCAGCTGGATTCGCAACTGCTGCGCGATAATTTCAGTCCGTCGCTGGCCATGGGCATGGCGGGTAAACTGCTGGCGGGGCTCGGCAATGCGCTGGCCAATACCTTTCTGATTGTGCTGACGGTTATTTTTCTGTTGCTGGAAGCTTCCGCGCTGCCGCATAAATGGACGCTTATGGGTCGACATGCCCCCTCCGGTGAGCATTTCAGCCGTTTTATCGCCAGCGTGAACTCTTATCTGGCGATCAAGGGCTGGGTCAGTCTGGCGACCGGCGCTGTTATTGCCATCTGGCTGGCACTGCTTGGTGTTGATTATCCGCTGCTGTGGGGGCTGATCGCCTTTCTGTTCAATTTTGTTCCCAATATCGGCTCCATTATCGCCGCCGTTCCGGCCGTGCTGCTGGCTCTGGTTCAACTTGGGCCGGGCAGTGCCCTAGCGGCGGGTGTTGGCTATCTGGCGGTCAATATCATCATGGGTAATGTGGTTGAGCCGCGTTACATGGGTCGCGGTGTCGGGCTCTCCACGCTGGTCGTGTTTGTGTCGCTGGTGTTCTGGGGCTGGATACTGGGGCCGGTTGGCATGCTGCTCTCTGTGCCGCTGACGATGATTGTCAAACTGGCTCTGGAGGCGAATGATGATACACGCTGGATTGCTGTGCTGCTGGGGCCGGATATTGAGCCGCTGCAGAATGATAAAGGCTGATAATCCGGGCTGGTTCAGTGGCTGTGTCGACTGAGCCCCCGGTGGAATATCACGCCGAGCATGGCCGTGCCGGCAAACAGGGCTCCGCACAGGAATGTGGCTGACGGGCCGACCTTGTCCCAGAGCATACCGGCAATGATGCTTGCCATCAGTAGGGCCAGACCGCTGATCAGGTTGAACAAGCCGAATGCCGATCCGTGCAAATGAGCGGGAGTGCTGTCGGCCACCAGTTTTGACAGCAGCCCCTGAGTCAGGCCCATATGCATGCCCCACAATGCTGAGCCGATAAGTACGGACCATGCCGAATCAGCCGATGCCAGCTGCAGGTCTGCCAGCACCAGCACGAACAAGCCCGCCACCAGCATGGAGCTGGCTCTGAAGCGATCGGAGGCGATGCCGGCCGGTAACGAAACGATGGCATAAGCCAGACTCATTACCACCATGACCATTGGAATGAATGCAAGCGACAAGCCGGTATTTTCAGCGCGCAGAACCAGAAATGCTTCGCTGAAGCGGGCCAGCGTAAAGACGGCGCCGAGGCAGACAACCAGCCAGTAATGCAGATGCAGGCGCTTTAAATCCGCCCATAGAACAGGTGCTGATGATTTACCCGTACGTGCTTTCCCTTCGGGATCATGTACCCACAGTGCCAGGATGATGACGGCGGCAACAGCCGGTAACACAGCCAGCCAAAGCACCATGGTGATATTATTGGCCAGCAGCAACATCAGCAAGACGGCCAGCAGAGGGCCGATAAATGCGCCGACCGAATCAAGCGACTGACGCAGGCCAAAAGCCGCGCCGCGCAGCTCCGGTGGTGAGAGCTCGGCAACCAGCGCATCTCGGGGGGCACCGCGGATGCCTTTGCCTACTCTGTCGGCAACCCGGGCAAAGAGCACCCAGCCGATCGACGATGCCAATGGAAAAACCGGTTTGGTCAGTGTTGAAAGCCCATAGCCGAAGAGCGCGACGGCTTTGCGTTTACCCGACCAGTCGCTGAAAAAACCGGAAAAGAATTTGCTGAAGGCGGCGGTTGCTTCGGCAACTCCCTCAACCACACCTATGGTTGTCATGCTGGCGCCCAATACCGAGCTCATGAATATTGGCAGCAGGCTGTGAACAAGTTCCGATGAAATATCCATAAACATCGAAACCAGACCGAGAGCCCAGATACCGGACGGCATGCGATGAAGCACGGCGTGTGCATGTTTCAGCATGGGGCAGGGACGGGCCGATCAGGCGGGCGGACTGGGACATGGCTTATGTGAATATCAATGCTCACTTTATATCCTGCCGTTAGTCGTGACAGCCGCTATAGGGCGTTGATGGAGTGACTAGGAAGGCGTGTTGGCCGACATGGTGGCGATCACATCCCGATAGGGGGCTTTGCGGCCCAGCCACAGGCGGGTAAAGAAAAAGGAGACCTTTTTCAGATAGATCAGAGCCAGCAGCATCAGGATGCTGGATATGCCCATCAGCCAGAGTGCGCCGCTATAACCTCTGTCTACCATCATGGCATAGGTGAAAAAGTAGATGCACATGGTCAGTGTAAAGATCACGCCGATAACCACGGCAATGTTTTCCTGCGTTTTTCTGATGGATGCGAGGATGTCGGACGTATCGTTACTGGTCATGGCTGATGGGCTCCTGAGTGAGATCGATATTGCGGGGGGATGCTAACCTTCACAAGCGGGCGCGGCATCAAGCTTGCGGAAGCGGTGCACCCAGACCAGTGCATCCGGGTTCCATTGCATGCCCTTGTGCATGCGCAGAATCAGATCTTTGTATGCGGCAAGGTTCGGATAGCCTTCCGCTTGGGCATCGGCATCGGTCATGTCGCCCAGTCTTTCTCGCGTGAGTGAGGTGACGACGAATGTAACACCCTCCAGTTCAAATGTCTCTTCGGGCCAGGCATAGACGCCGTCGCGCCCCTGTCTGGTTTTCATGCCGCGGACGGCGGCCTCCACCAGTTTGGGGTGACGCACAAGGTTGCTGATGTCGCATGTTTTTGCCGGATAATCGCTCATGTGCGAACTATCGTTGATACCGGTGCAGGAAGTCCACCGTTTCAGCGTTGCTTGCAGTCAGGTGAAGGTTGCAAGCTGGTTTCCGGCGGAAACAGGTCGGGAAAACTCGTTTTCAGACGATCGACGGATTGCTGCAGCTGCTGAAAGAATGTTGGGCTGTGTGCGGGAATTTTCAGCAGTTCGATAGCTCGACGGGTGGCGTCGGGATCGGAGCTGCGCAAAGAGGGTAGCCAGATGGCGTCCGTCTGCTCATGGTCAATGGAGTGTTGCAGAATCAGGTGAGCGAGATGATTCACCATGGCGGGTTCAGGCGCCGCTACAGGTGTTATGTCTGTCCGGTCCGGGTGATGGTGGTGTGCAATAAATTGTTTGATATGAGCGGGTAGTCGCCAGTGCAGGGAGAGCATCATCCCGGCATCAATATGGGTATAACCCAGAATGGCGAACTCAGCCGAGAGTGATGGTTCACCGTCATGGATTGCTGAGCCCAGCTGCGCCAGTCTCTGTGGTGATTCGATATTCAGGATCACCAGTTTGCCAATGTCATGAAGCATGCCATTGAGCGATGCCTGTGATCGATCGACGATTTGCGCTGGTTCTGCCAGTAAGCGGGAGAGGGCCGCAATGGCCTGGGTATGAAACCAGATATGTCGTATTTGCTGACGGTTGTTGTCATTGGTCATGTCTGGCGCAAGTGTCCGAAATATGACGGCGGTTGTTTCATGCAGGCCGAGACGTGCGATGGCCAGCGGGATGTTGCCGATATCGGACTGACCGGGCGTGGCATAGGCCGCCGAGTTGCAGACGGTGAGTATGCGTGCCGAGAGCACCGGATCACGCGCCACGCAGTGACCAAGGTCGCTGGCAGATGTGCCCGGATGTTGCAGAATATCCTGAATTTCATTCCATATTTCAGGCATGGGCGGGATGGCCCGGATGTGGCGACTGAGCCGATCCAGTACTTCTTTTTGCATGCCTGGTGGCTGCTCCAGATTGTACGTGGAGCGGGCTCGCGGTGGAGATTGATCGAGCAGCTGTTGCAGGGTTTTCTGTGTGCCGGTATCTGCCTGTTGTACTTGTCCGGGGGTCATTTTTCTGACGATCGGGCGAGCGGGTGTAGCCGGAGCGGAGGTTGATCTGTTTGACGGGTGCTGGTCAATGCCGGCGCCGGATGACCACGTGACGATTTTACTTAGCCAGGACAAGGTTTTTCTCCCATGATGCAGGTTGCCATGAATCCGCTTCATGACTGTGCTGCATGTGTTTAATGGAATCCTGAGCAAGAATATTGCCACCAATGTTTGCCTGTGCGCCGCCTGCCCTTTAGCTTCGAGCTTTCTATGAAAGATAAAACCAAATCCCTGCAATCTCTGGATACGCTGTTTATCAGAACCTACGGCTGCCAGATGAATGAATATGATTCAGGCCGCATGGCCGATATTATGAAACAGGCTTACGGCCTGAGGCTGGTCGCCCTGCCTGAAGATGCTGATGTGATTCTGATGAATACATGTTCGGTACGTGAAAAAGCCGAGGAAAAAGTCTATTCGGAGTTGGGTCGCTACCGCAAACTGAAACTCAAACGGCCGGATATGATCATCGGCGTAGGCGGTTGCGTCGGTCAGCAGGAGGGCGAACGTATTCAGAAGCGAGCCCCCTATGTTGACCTGGTGTTCGGGCCGCAGACCTATCACCGCCTGCCTGAAATGGTGAAGCAGATTCGTCGTGAGCGCGTGCACCTGACACAGGTTGAAATGCCTGAAATCGAGAAATTCGACCATCTGCCGAAGCATCAGGGGCAGGGCGTCGCCGGCTGCGTTACCATCATGGAGGGCTGCGACAAGTTCTGCACTTTCTGTGTGGTGCCCTATACACGCGGCCCGGAATTGTCGCGGCCGGTTGCAGATATACTGAGCGAATGCAGACAGCTGCTGGCTGACGGGGTGGTTGAAATCAGTCTGCTGGGCCAGAACGTCAACGGTTATCGCGGAGTGGGCCCGGATGACGAGGAGTGGGATTTTACTATGCTGCTCTATGCTGTGGCGAAGCTGGATGGTTTGAAACGTTTGCGTTTTACCACCAGTCACCCGATGGAGATGACCAGCGAGTTGTGTCAGGCGTTTGCCGAGATTCCACAGCTGATGCCCTATCTGCATCTGCCGGTGCAGTCCGGCTCCGATGCCATGCTCAAGGCGATGCACAGAGGCCATGATCGCGACACCTATTTGCGCCAGATTGAAGAGCTGCGTGAATATTGTCCTGATATTGCACTCTCGTCTGACTTTATTGTCGGTTATCCGGGTGAATCCGACGCTGATTTTGAAGATACGCTCGATCTGGCGCGGCGGGTCGGCTATGACTCGGCCTACTGTTTCAAATATTCGCCACGACCGGGCACGCCGGCTGCACATGCCGAGGATAACGTACCCGAAGCGGTAAAAGATGAGCGGTTGCAGCGCTTGCTGACGCTGATGCGTGAACAGAGTCGGGAGGCGATGCAGCGCCAGCTGGGCCGTACCGTCGAGGTGCTGGTCGAGAAGGCCGGGCGCAATGAAGGTGATATGGAAGGGCGCACTGCGGACTACCGTATCGTGCATTTCCGCGGCAGTGCACGTCAGATCGGTCAGGTGATGCCGGTGCGCATCGTCGAGACCTATGGCCAGTCCCTGCGCGGGGAGCTGATACTTGCCGGCGACTGAGCCCAAGCCGGTCACCGTGCTCCTGCACCTGCATGAACAGTTGGGCAGCGCCGACCTGCAGCAGCTGTGCGGGCCGGACAACCGTAATATCAAACGTATTGAAGACCGTTACAGGGTTCGCCTGCTCGGTCAGCCCGGTCACTGGCAGGTGGACGGCGAGCGGGCTGAGGCTGCCGCGCAGGCGGTGAGGCGGTTGCAGGCGCAGCTGGTGCTGCACGGGGAGTTAAGCGAGGTGGATATCGAAGGGGTATTGAAAGACGATGCGGTGACAGCCGATGACACGGCGGCCGGATCCGATGTGATGATTGCCGGACGGCGGCATATTGTCGGCAAGACACCCAATCAACGCGCCTATCTGAAAGCGATCCGGAACAAGACGCTGACGCTGGCGGTCGGCCCGGCCGGTTCCGGCAAGACCTATCTGGCGGTGGCTGCTGCGGTGGCTGCGATGAGCAGTAATCGGGTGGAGCGCATTATTCTGACCCGGCCTGCAGTTGAAGCCGGAGAGCGGTTGGGCTTTCTGCCGGGCGATATGCAGCAGAAGGTTGACCCCTATCTGCGTCCGCTGTTCGATGCGCTGGCGGACATGCTGGGTGTGGAGCGGATGAGCGGGCTGTTGGAGCAGGGTAAAATCGAGATTGCGCCGCTGGCCTATATGCGCGGGCGCACGCTGAACGATGCCTTTATTATTCTCGATGAAGCGCAGAATACGACCCGTGAGCAGATGAAAATGTTTCTCACCCGTCTGGGCTTTGGTGCTTGTATGGTGGTGACCGGTGATGTGACGCAGGTTGATTTGCCACGTCATCAGCACAGTGGTCTGTTGCATGCCTTGCAGGTGTTGGAGAATGTGCCGGATATTGGCATCTGTCGGTTGGCCGCGGGTGATGTCGTGCGGCACCGGCTGGTGGAGCAGATTGTCAATGCCTATGAGGCGGACGAGCATGAGTGAGAGCAGGCTGGATATTATTGTTGATGATGAGCTGGCAGAGGATTTTACTCCGCCGGAGAATATTGCCGCGGCTGTGCAGGCTGCCTGTTCTGTTGCAGGTTTTCAGAATGAGCCGATGCTCTGCATCCGCTTTGCCGGCGATGCGGAGGTCAGGGAGCTCAACAGTCAGTGGCGCGGACTGGATTGTGTGACCGATGTGCTCTCCTTTCCGATGCAGGATGATAGTGATGCCATCGACCCGAACCAGTCGCTGGGCGATATCGCGCTGGCCCTACCGTTTGTACAGCAGGAAGCCGGGCGTCTTGGTCTGCCTCAGGCAGATCATATCCTGCACCTGATCGTGCATGCTACACTGCACCTGCTGGATTATGACCATATCGATGATGAGGAGGCTGCGCAGATGCAGCAACTGGAACGTCAGGCCATGCAGCAGCTAGGGCTGCATGATCCCTACCCGGAGTTGAGCCAGTGAGTGGCATCTTGCCCGGCTGGACAAGGCGGCTGCGCTCGCTGCTGATCGACTCACTGCGACCGGGCCGCGATGAACAGGAGTTACTGACCATCCTCGGCCGTGCCGTTGCCGTGCAATCGGAAGGGCAGCGCAATATGCTGGAAGCTATTGTGCACTTTCACGATACGCGCGTACGGGAAGTGATGGTTCCACGCTCGGATATTGAAGCGGTGGCGGCAGATACGCCGCTGGCAGAGGTGCAGCGGAGCATGATTGAGCTGGGTGTTTCGCGTATGCCGGTCATTGATGGCGATATCGATCATGTGCTCGGCATGGTGCATGTGCAGGATATTATGCAGGCCGGGCTCAACGGTAAGTCGCCGGTACTGGCGGAGCTGTTGCGCCCCTGCCTGAAAGTCCTGGAGCTGGAGCAGGTGTCCGGCCTGTTGTCCGAGATGCGTGAGCATGCCTGTCGTATTGCTATCGTCCTTGATGAATTCGGGGGTACGGCGGGTCTGGTGACGCTCTCCGATCTGGTCAGGGAGATCATCGGCGAAGTCGGTGAAGACGGGCAGGATGAGGAGCAGGAGTGCAAGGCGCTGCCGGATGGCAGCTTTCAGGTGCTGGCACGCATGCATATTGAGGAGTTGGCGGAGGCCGTGGGCTCGCCGTTGCCGGAGGGTGATTACGATACGGTTGCCGGCTGGCTGATCACCCGGCTTGGTCGCATACCGCATGTCGGAGAGAGCGTGAAGCTCGATGGTTTCCGTATCCATATCGTAGAGGCAGATCCGCGACGGATCAGCAAAGTGCGCATGCAGCGGCTTATGCGGCCGGCGAAACCATAACCATGTCGTTATTCTCAGCGCGCCACTTCAGTCGCTATGCGACGGCTTTCGGACTCGGTGCGCTAATGCCGTTCCTCTTTTCCCCCTTCGATCAGATATGGCTGGCACCGTTGCTGCTGGCCGGCTGGTTGAAGCTGCTGATGCCCGGCAGGGCGATCAGTGTGGGCTATGCCTTCGGACTGGGCTGGTTCGGGCTCGGTGCATGGTGGCTGGCATCGACGCTGCATACCTACGGTCATTTGCCATGGCTGGTGGCGGCTTTCTGCGTATTGCTGGTCGGCTGCGTGATGGCGGCTCTGCCGGCCCTGCTGGCATGGTTGTGCTGGCGCACTGCTGGCCGGAGCAACTGGATACTGATTGCTTTTCCGGCCGCAACCGTGCTGGAAGAGTGGCTGCGCGGTCATCTGTTTACCGGCCTGCCGTGGACGGCGCTGGGCAACCTGTTGCTGGATACGCCGGCCGTGGGTTGGGCCTCCTGGTTCGGGGTCTATGGTGCGGCGGCGCTGCCGGCACTGGCGGCGGCTACGCTGGTCCTGTTGTCGATGCGCCGCTGGCGACCTGCGGCGACGGGCCTGATAGCAATCATGTTGCTGATGCTACTGGCACCGGCTCCCTATACAGGCGTCGGTGATATGCACCGTGCCACGCTGGTGCAGGGTGATATTCCGCAGGATCACAAGTGGGACAGAGCCTTTGTCGGTGAAACCATGCATCGCTATGCCGATTTATCGGCATCCGCCGCAGGCAGCAGTGATCTGATCATCTGGCCAGAGGCTGCGGTTCCATTTTTTCTTGAACGGGCGCCCGGCTGGAGTAGTTGGCTGGATGCGCAGATTAACGACTGGCAGACACCGCTGTTATTCGGCGGCCTGAAGCTGACCGGTGGCAAAACGGCGCAGAACGGATTGATGGCCGAGGATCCGGCGGTGCCCGGACGGCAGTTTGCCGGCAAGCAGCATCTGGTGCCGTTTGGTGAGTATGTCCCATCGTGGATTCCGTTTCTGCACACACTGGTGCCGGAAATTGCCAATTTCCGGCCGGCAGAGGATAGCGGCGTAGTGAGCATACGCGGGCATCGTTACGGCGCACTGATCTGTTATGAATCGCTGTTCCCCGAACAGGCCCGCTCGCGTGTACTTAACGGCGCGAATGTACTGGTCAATGTCACCAATGATGCCTGGTACGGCACCACGCCGGCAGCCTGGCAGCACTTTCAGGCGGCGCGCATGCGGGCTGTCGAGACAGGTCGCTATGTGCTGCGTGCGGCCAATACAGGTATTACTGCAGCGATCGGGCCGGACGGACAGGTCAGGGATAGCCTGCCCTGGTGGACACAAGGCGCACTGACAGTGGACTATCAGCTGTCGGATAAACAGACGCCTTACGTACGTTGGGGTGACTGGCCTCTGCTGGCCACGCTGATGATGTTGATTGTGGCATGGCTGAGGAGTCGACAAGATGGGTGAACGGGTGGTTACGGTACTCGGTGCCGGTTCATGGGGTACTGCGCTGGCGCTGGTGCTGGCGCGTAGCGGGCGCACCGTGCGACTGGTTGCACGTAGTGATGAACAGGCTGAGTACATGCATGCGGCGCGGGAAAACAGCCGCTACCTGCCCGGTATCAGACTGCCGGACAACCTGATCGTGACGGCGAATACCGTCGAGGCGTTGCAAGGAACGGTCGCCTGTGTCTATGCGCTGCCCTGTGCGGCTGCCGATGAGATACTGCCTGTCCTGAGAGAGGGTGATTATACGGTGATTGCCGCCTGTAAGGGGCTGCACCCGACGACGCTGGAACGTACCGATCAGGTGTTGGCTCGATATATCGACCTTTCCCGCATTGCGCTGCTCTCCGGCCCCTCGTTTGCGCTGGAAGTGGCACAGGGGCAGCCGACTGCAATCACTATGGCGGCTTCCAGCATCGCCCGGGCGGAAGCTGCGGCAGCCCTGTTCGATGACACCTCTTTCCGCATTTACAGCAGCGATGACCTGATCGGTGTAGCCATGGGTGGTGCGTTGAAGAATGTTATTGCCATTGCGGCCGGTATGGCCGACGGACTGGGCTTTGGACACAACTCGGTGGCTGCGGCGGTAACCCGCGGGCTGGCTGAAATGGCGCGCCTGACATCGGCGTGCGGCGGGCGTTATGAAACAGTGATGGGGCTTTCCGGGCTGGGTGACCTGGTGTTGACCTGTACCGGTGAATTATCCCGTAATCGCCGTTTCGGTGCGGCTATCGCGCAGGGCAGCGGGGTGGAAGAGGCCGTTGAGGGGATCGGTCAGGTTGTCGAGGGCGTACGTACGGCTGCGGCGGCGGATCGTCTGGCGGTCAAGTTGGATATCGAACTGCCGTTGATGCAGATGGTGCACCGGGTGCTGTGCGGCAGTGTGCCGCTACAGGAAGCTGTGCATGGGCTGATGAGCCGACCGGAGCGGGTGGAGTAGAAGTGTCCGCCGGGCATGATGAGGCTGACGATCTGTTTGCCGAAGCCATGGGTAAGGTCCGGCGTATGCCCGAGCCGGACAAAGTGCCGGCCAAAAAACGCCCGCCTCGCGCCCGTGACGTAACCGGGCTGCGCCCGCGTGCTGCGGTCGTGGTGCCGGAGACCGCGACCGCAGCGCTGCAGGAGACAGATCAGCCCTGGTGGCTGGTGGCAGACGGTGTCTCCCGCGAGCGTCTGAAACGGCTCACAGGCGGCCGGCCGCCTGTATCGCGCACCTTTGACCTGCACGGCATGACCCGGGATGCGGCACTTGATGCACTGGGCGATGGTTTTTCCATGGCTATCAGTGAAGGGGCGCGGGCACTCTGTGTCATCCATGGCCGCGGTCTGCACTCGCCCGATGGTAATCCGGTATTGAAGCAGGCTGTTTACCACTGGTTGCGCGAAGGACCGTTCGCCGGTCATGTGCTGGCGGCGGTGCCGCAGCCGGGCAGTGGCGGCGGCGCCTGCCTGGTGCTGCTGCGTCGTACGGGATCGTGAATAATGCTTTCAGATTAGAGGAAAATGGATGAACAGTTTATGGGATGAAAAGGACGCGCAGCCTCTGGCAGACGACCCGCTGGCACTGCGCGTTTACAGCTCGCGCCTGCTGGGACAGGAGCCGTCGCTGGTGCTGCACGGGGGCGGCAACACATCGGTGAAGGCCGATGCGGTCAACCTGTTCGGAGAAACGGAGTCGCTGATCTATGTCAAGGGCAGCGGCTGGGATCTGGCGACCATTGAGAAGGCCGGTTTTGCGCCGGTGCGGTTGGATGTGCTGCTCAAAATGGCGCGACTGCCATCGCTTTCCGATACGGATATGGTCACGGCCCAGCGGGCTGCAATGCTTGATCCATATGCGCCGAATCCGTCGGTGGAAGCGATTCTGCATGCGATTATTCCGTTTGCGTTTGTCGATCATACGCATGCCGATGCGGTGGTCACGATCAGTAATACGCCGGATGGCGAGGCACGGCTGCAGGAGATCTACGGCGAGCAGGTGCTGATTCTGCCCTATATCATGCCCGGCTTTGTGCTGGCCAAACAGGTGTTTGCCATGACCGCTTCGGTTAACTGGTCGCAGCTTCAGGGGATCGTATTGCTTGGCCACGGCATCTTCACCTTTGCCGATTCGGCGCGCGAGAGTTATGAGCGGATGATTAGCCTGGTATCGCAAGCTGAACGCTTTCTGGCCGAATATGCGAAGCCGCCTGTGGCTGACGCTGTCGCACAACCTGTGAATTCGCTGCAACTGGCAGCGGTGCGCGCGGCCGTATCGCAGGTGCGCGGGGTGCCGGTACTGGCGCAGATCGACAACAGCGCCATCGTCGCCGGCTTTGCCGGGCGCGATGATGTGGCCGAGGTTGCCACACGCGGACCATTGACGCCGGACCATGTCATTCGCACCAAGCGCACCCCGCTGCTGCTGGGTGACGACGATGAGCCGGCTGCGGTAGTTGCAGCCTATGGCGAGGACTACCGGACCTATTTCGAGCGTCACTGCACGCCCGGCCTGAGATGTCTGGATCAGGCGCCGCGCTGGGGCTTGTGGGCGGATCGCGGCGCCATCGCGTTCGGCACGACGGTGAGTGAATGCACGATCATTGCCGATATCGGCCGTCATACCATGCAGGCGATTGCGCAGGCAGAGTCACTGGGTGGATGGCAGGCGCTGCCAGAGCAGGATATTTTCGAGCTTGAATACTGGGAGCTGGAGCAGGCCAAACTGAAAAAAGGCGGAAGTGCACCGGAATTTCGCGGTCGCATTGCGCTGGTTACCGGTGCTGCCAGCGGCATCGGCGAGGCCTGTGTACACGCATTGCTGGCCCACGGTGCTGTTGTGGCGGCACTCGATATCAATCCGGCAGTAACCACGATGTTCGATAGTGTATCTGTGTTCGGAGTGGTTTGTGATATGACCGATGCCGGGTGCGTGCAGCAGGCGGTAGACGCATGCGTGCGTCATTTTGGAGGCCTGGATATTGTCATCAGCAATGCCGGCTGTTTTCCGCTGAGTCATCATATTGAGCGGATGCCTGCGGATATCTGGCAGCAGAGTATGGAGCTGAACCTGACCTCGCATCAGCGACTGCTTCAGTATGCTACTCCATACCTCAAGCTGGGCATCGAGCCTGCGGTCGTGATTATGGCCTCGAAGAATGTACCGGCGCCGGGACCGGGAGCTGCCGCTTATTCGGTGGCCAAGGCCGGCCTGACGCAGCTGGCGCGGGTGGCGGCGCTGGAGCTGGGAGGTGACGGTATACGGGTGAATGTTCTGCATCCGAATGCCGTCTTTGATACCGCGATCTGGAGTGAGGAGGTACTGGTGAAACGGGCTGCCAGTTACGGCTTGAGTGTGGGAGCCTACAAAAAGAACAATGTGCTGGGATGTGAAGTCACATCACGGCATGTGGCGGAGATGGCTTGCGCCATGGCCGGCCCGCTATTTGCGTGTACAACCGGAGCGCAACTGCCGCTGGATGGAGGAAATGACCGTGTTATCTGAGCGTATAAAAAAAACTGCTGCCGCTGAGCCAACCGGCTGCTATCATGCATGCATGATAGTGATGCGTGTAACTTTCTCCCTGATAATGCTACTGATGTTCTCATTGCCGGCGCAGGCTGCCGATGATGCGATGGCGCCGCCGGATGCGACATCATCGCCGGCGACCACGGCTGAGCAGCCGGATGTGATTGAAAAAGCGCCGAATATGCGGGATGAGATGAAGGCGCCGGATAAAGATACAGCGGTGGATATTCGCTCCTATCAGCGAAAGGATGGAGCCACTGTTACCGAATACGGCCAGCGCGGCCACGTGTTCAAGATCAAGGTACAGCCTGCCGGAGGCCTGCCAGCCTATTATCTCTATCGCGACCCCACCGGTAATTTTGTGCGCCGCCTCCCCGGCGGAGCCACAGGTATTACCCCGCCCAGCTGGATTTTAAAGGAATTCTGATTCCTGCCTGAGGGGGCCCTGTCATGACCGTTACACCACCGGCACTGACACTGATTACCGATACATCCCGTTATTCCGGAGATGCTTTTTTCGACGCTGTAGAGCAATCACTGACTGGCGGTCTGGATGCGGTACTGTTGCGCGAGAAAACGCTGAGTTCAGCCAAGCTGCTGGCCATGGCATCCCGTCTGCGGGAGTTGACGCGTGTGCACGGAGCTCAACTGATCATTCATAGCCAGGCCGATATTGCCGAAGCGGTCGATGCCGACGGGGTACACCTTGCTGCGCGAGATATCGGAACGATCCCTCTTGTGCGCGGATGGCTTAATGACCCGGCTAAAATGATCGCCGCCTCCTGTCATAATGCACAGGAGCTGGCGCTGGCGGCGCAGGCCGGGGCTGATTATGCCACGCTCTCTCCGGTCTTTCCGACAGCCAGTCATCCCGGCAGTGCATGTCTGGGCGTGGATGATTTCCGCAGGCTGGCTGAGCAGGCGGCGCTGCCGGTGGTGGCACTCGGCGGCATTACCACGCACAACTGCAATGAGCTGGACTGGCCGTATATGGCCGTCATCAGTGCGATTGCGGGTGCTGCATCACCATGTGATGCCACCCGGCTACTGCGTAGCTGCGATTAGCCTCACAGGTTGTTTTGCGCGGTTGAATTACCCGTGTGAACCTTCGGCGTAGAGTGCTTCAAGAATAGGGCGCGCGCCGGCATCGAGGATTTCATCGGCCAGAGCAATGCCCATGGCAGCGCCATCGCGACGTAAGCCGACGATTTCACGCCGGATCACAATTTTCCCGTCAACGGAACCGACCAACCCTTTCAGGGTCAGTTGATCACCATCGAGCGTGGCGAAGGCTGCAATCGGCACCTGGCAGCCACCCTCAAGCCTGGCCAGAAAGGCACGCTCGGCGCGGGTGCGATCCACGGTGTCGGCATGATTCAGTCTGTCTACCAGTGCATTGACGACGTCATCATCATTACGTGTCTGTATGCCCAGCGTTCCCTGCGCCACAGCCGGCAGCAGCATTTCGGTATCGATAAACTCATGCATCTGATCTTCCATGCCCATGCGGCGAATGCCGGCAGCCGCCAGAATGATGGCATCGACCTCCTGACCCATTTTGGACAGGCGGGTCTGGATATTGCCGCGCACAGAAACAAACTTGAATGTGGGGAACCGCGCCTGCAACTGCGCAACACGACGCAGGCTGGAGGTGCCGATGGTGGCGCCTTCAGGCAGTGTATCCAGTCCGCCGCCGGTAATGGTGGCAGCGGCATCGCGCGGATCGGCGCGCTCGGGCAGGGCGCGAATACTGGTGCCTTCAGGTAGCTGGGTCGGCACATCTTTCATCGAATGCACGGCAACATCTGCACGTCCGTCGAACAGCGCCTCATCAATCTCTTTGGTGAACAGCCCCTTGCCGCCAACCTTTGCCAGCGGCACATCGAGAATCTTGTCGCCGCGGGTGACGATCTTCACCAGCTCAGTGGTGACGTCCGGACTCATCTTCTCCAGCTCGGCAGCAATATATTCGGCCTGCCAGAGGGCAAGCGGGGAACGACGGGTGGCGATACGAATGTGGGGCACTGAATTCTCCTCCTGATTGAGAATGCGAAACGTACCTTTTTGCCCCTCCGAAGTAAAAACCTGCAGCAAAATTCATCGCAGAGGACACATAGGAAAGGAAAAATCGATTAATCAGGGGGAGTGGTAAAATGAAACCTGATACTCCCGAAATAATGTGATGAAGTGGATTTCACTGAGTCGCTACCATTGTGTTAGACTTTTATAAGTTTTGTTTTTGGCCGAACATCATTCAGTGGGGCTCTGTATTGTGCTTCTGAGCGGGAGAGGAAGTGCGGGGTGGTAACGCCGTAGCGGCGGGACTGCTCGCAGGGCCCGCCGGCAGGCATCGAAGATCGACTTGCTGCGCTGTTCCAACAACTTAGTGAAGTGGCTCAAAAAAACAGGGCTACGTTTGACCGTAGCCCTGAGGGTCTCCTTCAAGTGTTGGTTTGCTTTAGTGCTGCGACTTCATCATCAGCTTGATCATCTTCACGTTGATGACGATGAAGCGGATGAACTGCCACGGTAGCGAATTACGCATATAGCGGGTGAAGCCCGTCGGCGTGGGCGGGTAATAGGACTGCTGGTAGGGCTCACGGTTGGTGGCTTTTGGCATTTCTCTCTCCTGGATTTGTATTCTGGGTTAGTCCGGCATATATGACCAGCCGGGTTTCATCTTCGACTGGTACATGAAGGTGTAGTGCAGCATGTACTTCATCCAGTGGCCGGCCAGGCCGACTTCGCCGGTGGTCAGGTTGAGGTCGCGGCCGTATGCCGGATACTTCACGTAGTCCGGTACAACCGGGTAGACAGCCATCGAGACGGCACTGCCGCGGATGAAATGCGAACCCGTGGAGGCTATACAGGCAGCTCCCATCTCAGCCATGGAGGCATGGTGGGTTGGCTTCTCGGCGCCATTGAGCATGTCGCGGATGCTTTTGGCCACGTTGACGGCCATGGCGGCGGAAGGCATACCGGTGCGCGGGGGTGTGGGGCTGATCGGCGTGCCGTTGGTGCTCTTCATCGGCTTGCTGATCGGGTGCGGCGGGGCGAACGCGATGCCGATGGCAAACAGGTTCTTGTAGGTCGGGTTCTGATAGGTCTTCGGCCAGTCCTCGGCACTCCACTCCTCGTAGGGGCGCGGCGTGTAGTCGCCGTCCACCTTCAAAAAGCCGTTCGGGGCGAACAGGTTTCCGGTGATGTCCTCGCCCTTCTTATCGAAGGCCTGCAGACCCACGCCGGCGAAGGGGGGAATGAGCATCGAGAAGTCGAACTCAAGTTCGCCCATGCTGCCGTCGAGCAGTTCATAATGAATCTTGCCCGGTTCGACCTTGTTGACATGGGCACGCGTGATCCACTCGATGTCGCGCTCCACCATCAGCGATTCGGAGAAGGTTTTGGCGTTGGTCACATAGCCGCCGCGCTTGATGTGCACGCCGCCCATGCCGAAATCGCCCAATTCGTACTCGTTGCTGATCCAGATAATGCGTGCCTTGTCGCGCACGCCGGCCTCGCGCAGCGTGTGATCCACGTTGTAGGTGTATTCGAAGGCCGCGCCCTGGCAGGTACACATGCCATGGCCTGTACCGATCACGAAGGTTCGCTGCTCGCCATTCTTCATGGCTTCGATCTGCTCATGCAGCTTCTCGTTAGCTTCCAGGGCGTGCTTGGCGGTACATACGGACACGGTGTAGCCATTATCCGGGCCGAGGCCCTCGGTGGCGTTGAAGTTCAGCTTGGGTCCGGTGGCATTGATCAGGTAGTCATAGGTAAGGGCTTCTTCCTGGCCCGCACGTGCCTCGTCGGTGAATTCGACGGTAACGAATGGGGATTCGTTGTCCTTGCTTCCCTCCGGGTGGATGGAGATTGCCTTGGCCTGATGGAAGGTGATTCCAGCCTTGTCGTACACCTGCTTCAGGTCGAAGGTCACATCCTCTCT
>NZ_DS022294.1:1086677-1145162 GCF_000153765.1 Mariprofundus ferrooxydans PV-1
TGTACCTGTTGCAGGCTGATAGCCGGATCAACCAGCCAGCCGGTACGCACCTGCAGATCCATCTGCTGCTGCTGCTCCCGGTTAGTTTTCAGCTCATTCTGCGCCTTGCGCATCAGCGCCAGCTCATTGCTGAGCGCATCAATGGTGGTCATCAGGCGATCGATTTCAGCCTTGCCTACACTGCTGCTTTCAACAGCAGGCGGCGGCGTCACTTCCGCAGCAGGTTCAACCGGTTGACTCTGCGCCTGCTCCACTTGCTGATCGGCAGCAGACTGATCCGAAGTTGAGCCATCGGAGGGGGTTACGGGCAACACAAAGGAACCGGACTCATGCGTGATTGCCGTTGCCGATTCATCCGGCACAACGGCAGACGATTCCGCCTGTGGCTCAGTAACAGAATGAGAATCAACCGATGCCGGATGCAAAGTGCTCAACGACGCCTTCACCTTATCAAACAGCGGTTGCAACTTGCCGCCCGCCGCCAGAGAAGCGAAGACCAGCGCAATCACAACAAACAGCAACACCAGTATGCGGGTGGCCAGGCCTGTTTTACGCTGCGCGCCCTCTTCAGCCTCAGGCTGCGGCTCATTCCCGCCAGCACTGTCGGCGATGACAGCCTCTATCGCTGCATCATTCGTTTCGGATACCGGTTTGTTCTCGCTCATGATTGCTTAACTATCGTTCAGCCAGCGTGCCACGTCCAGTGCGTGATATGAAAGAATCAGATCCGCACCTGCACGCTTGAAGCTGAGCATGGTTTCCAGCACCACGCGCTTTTCATCAATCCAGCCCTTTTCGGCAGCCGCCTTCACCATCGCATATTCACCCGACACATTATAGACAGCCATCGGCAACAGCGTGGCATCTTTCACTTCGCGGATAATATCCATATAGGCCAGCGCCGGCTTAACCATCAGGAAGTCGGCCCCCTCTTCGGCATCCAGGAGCGCCTCCTTGATCGCTTCGCGCCGGTTACCCGGGTCCATCTGATAGGTAGCACGATCGCCGAATGCGGGCGTGGAGTCGGCGGCATCACGGAACGGGCCGAAGTAACCGGAGGCATATTTCACGGCATAGGACATGATAGGTACATTGGTAAACCCGGCCTCATCCAGCGCCTGACGAATGGCAGCGATCATACCGTCCATCATGCCGGATGGGGCAATGATATCGATACCGGCTTCGGCGTAGGAGACCGCCTCCTTCTGCAGGTTGGCCAGCGTGGCATCATTATCCACATCCTGGCCGTGCAATACACCGCAGTGGCCGTGATCGGTATATTCACAGCAACAGGTATCGGCAATCACGCACATATCCGGGCAGGCCGCCTTGGCCGCGCGAATTGCCTGCTGCACGATGCCATTGGCATCCCAGCCCGATGAGCCGATCGCATCTTTTGTCGCCGGAATACCGAACAGGATCACACCCGGAATACCCAGCGCCTCAACCTCACGTACGGCATCGCCCACCATTGATACCGGAATGCGCGATACGCCCGGCATGCTGCCGACGGCGACCGGTGCATCGATGGTTTCATCGACAAACAGCGGGTAAATAAAATCCGAAGGCGACAGCGTGGTTTCACGCACCATCCGCCGTATCACCGGCGTACTGCGCAAGCGGCGAGGGCGGATAATCAGATCGGGCAAGGACATGGGTTTCTCCTGTCATTCATGGGTATAAGATGATCTATCTGTAGCAAAATGGTCGCTCAAAACATCGAGCATTGCCTCAAAACTAGCGCTTTTGGCAACAAGCTGCACGTGCAGCCCTCCGCACATCGCCGCCGCCGCCATTTTCTGGCTGATGGCAACACTCACCGGGCGCGCCGCAAGTGTTGCATCGCCGACACGCTGAAGATAGTGCAGGCAGGCTCTGGCACTGCCGAGCAATACGGCATCCACCTCTCCGTCGCGCAGCATGGCAATCACATCCGAGGCATCGTCATGCGGACAGATCGTACGGTAGGCAGCCACCGTCTCCACCTCAATACCGCGCTCCGTCAGCGCCTCTGCCAATGCCTCGCGTCCCTCTTCGGCGCGAAAGAACAGCAGCCTCTCGGGCAAACCCGATTGCAGATATGCATCCACAAGCCCGTCCTGCGAGGCCGTTTCCGGTACGATATCCGTGCGGATGCCATGCTGGTTCAGGCAGTCGGCTGTTTGGTTCCCCACCGCCGCCACGCGCATCGGTGCAAACAATGCTGCTGCATCCATGCCGTGGCTCCCCAGTGCATCCACCACGCTGCTGACGCCATTACAGCTGGTAAACAGCACATCGCTAAAGCGCTCCAGCTTCGCGATCGCCTGCATAATCGTATCCGGCATCGATTCAACCGCCAGACAGGGGAAAGCTACGGGAACCGCACCGCGACGACGCACCATTTCGGCAAGCGCCGGAAGCTGGGCGGCCGCGCGCGTGAGCAGGATACGCCGACCGGCGAGTGGCTGTGAAGACATGAGCCAATCATGCAACAAGAGGCAATAAACAGCCAGATCCCGATATGCAAACGCAGGAACGACCCGCACCCATCTGACCCACAGTCAGGCGGCTGGCCAGAGTCAAAAAGCCTCTCATTTCAACGCCTACTATCGGTCATGGGCCTAAAGCTGTAGCATGTCCGGAATTAGTGACTCACGTTCCTTGTTTTTCCTTTCTGATATCCAACACCATTTTTAATAAATGCACGCGGGTATTTGCAGAAACGCTATCAATCGAAAAGCAGAGCACGCGCAGCCGGGTTAGCCGTTGGCACTCAAGGAGCGACAAATGCAACAAACTGTATATTCAAAAGATCTGCTTGTATTAAGGGATGGTCAGGCGCTATCCGGCAAGGTGATTAAAAACGAGTTTAAAATGAGGACGGCATTTGGCGATGTCACTGTAAAAAAAGATAATATCATCCACATCCACTTCATGCGTCCCGACGGCACAGGCTTCCCGCCTACCGATGAAATCCGAACCAATACCGGCGACGACATAAGAGGCCAGTTGATACAGGCACAAACCATCTCATTTGTATTAGCCGAGGATAATCAGACAGAACGGGTTCCCAAAGACAACATCAACACCCTGCTGTTTCTGGGCTCCCAGGACTAAAACAACGCCCCGCCACCACCGGCCGGTAAATACCGCTTGCGCCGGCGGCAACAGGCTCAGCCTACCCACTCTGTCAAAGCCCTCTGCGAAAGCAGGGGGCTTTTTCTTTTTTCATCATGGTTGTAAGCTGTGTAGGTCAATTCCGGTAAGGATCTGTGACGCATGAAGGTGGATTCCCGGAGGGAAGTCGATAAAGTCCTGTCTCTGACGCTCTTCGGAGGGCATACCATGGCACAGATTGAAATCGCTACCTCGCATAGCCCCGTGGCCGTTCCGTGAGCATACCGGAGACAGGGTTAATCAGACGTTTTGCCCTGATTTACCTCGGCTGTGCAATCGTGCTGAGTGTCATCCTGTTCACCGTTGCCCGATACGATGATCATGCACGCCTGGCACAGCTTGCGGCAAGCGAATTGCGTTATGTCGGTGTGGCCCGCGTGCGAGCTGAAAAGGACTTCGAGCCGGCCGAGGGCGATATTCACATCATCGCGAATATGGACGATCTGCGTCAATATGTGGAAAACGGCGATCCGCTACACCGGGAGAAGGTGGAGCAGTATTTCATGCTGCTTGCCCAGGGCAGGCAGCACTACTATCAGATACGTTATCTCGATGCCGACGGGCGGGAAAAGATCCGCATCAATTTCAAGGATGGCAAAGGCGTTGTTGTCCCGCGCGAAGAGTTGCAGGACAAGTCGGCATACTACTATTTTCATGATGCGAAGCAGCTTGTGCGCAACAAAATCTATGTTTCCCCGCTGGATCTGAATGTCGAGCATGATCGGGTGGAGATTCCCTACAGGCCGGTAGTCCGCTTTGCAGCCCCGGTGTTCGACAGTGCGGGCCACAAGCGAGGCCTGGTGGTGCTGAATTATATCGCCGATGAAATGTTGAAACATTTCCACGAGGCAATGCTGAGCAGTGAAGCCGGAAGCGGCATGCTGCTCAATAGCGAGGGCTACTGGCTGAGCAGTCCGAATCCCCGGGATGAATGGGGCTTTATGCTCGGCAAGCCGGATCGGACCTTCGGGCATGATTATCCCGAGGCGTGGCGCCGTATCTCAACGACCGATACGGGCACGCTGCTGACCGCCAGAGGCCTGTTTACATTCGCCACTGCTCACCCCTTGCTGGATGATGCCCATGCATTCCCGGGCTCTCCGGGATGGACCGTGACCGGAGGAGAGTCTCACAGCGGGCTCGGATACAACTGGAAGATCGTATCGTTTATACCCACGGCTGCGCTCTCGGCCGGGGCTTTCTACAACAAACCCGTTGGCAGGGTGCTGATCGTCTCCGCCTATCTGCTGCTGGCTCTGGTCATCCTGGGCATCGTGCTTGTCGCAGCAAAACAAAAAAAGGCCGAAGAAGCGATCAGGCTGATGGCCTTGTTGCTGGAGTTGGCTCCCGGACCTGTGATGCGGATTGATCGCAGTGGAACCATTTGCCTGGCGAACACGGCAAGCAAACACCTTTATGGCATCGATGAGGTTGAGGGGATGTCCATCTTCTCGGCCATTCCCGCTCTGGCGCGCGAGGAGTTCGAAGATATGTTTGGCGCCGCCGAGAAGATCGTCCAGGTGGAGGAAAAACTGGGCGATGCAAACTACTTCTTTGTGCTGAAAAGCGGCCCAAAGCGGAAATATGTGTTCGCCTACGGGACGGATATCTCACTGATCAAGCTGCTTGAGGAGCAGGTGCGGCATGCCCAGAAGATGGAGGTGGTGGGACAGCTTGCCAGCGGTGTCGCACATGATTTTAACACCCTGCTCGGCGTGATTCTGGGGTATAGCGAAATGCTCAGGGAGACGTTGCCGGAAGACAGTGTCAACCGCGCCAATATCGAGGCGATCATGAATGCCGGCGGACGTGCCAAGGCCCTGGTGATCCAGTTGATGGATTTCAGCAGGCTGGGTACGACCGAGCAGGAGACGATATCACTTGCATCGCTGCTACAAGATAGCATCAGTCTGCTCAAACCCTCCCTGCCGGAATGGATCTCCATCCGGCAGGATATCCAGGAAAATACCGGCATGATTGAGGCTAATGCCATGCAAATCGGCCAGGTCATCATGAATCTTTGCATGAACGCTGCCGACGCCATCGGCGATACTGCGGGCGAGCTGCGGATCAGTTTGATGGAGACCGAGGTGGATGACAGCATGGCATCTGCCCATATGGTCGAACCGGGCACCTACCTGCAGTTAAGCATCGCGGATAATGGCAGCGGGATGGATGAGGCAACGATGCAACACCTGTTCGAGCCCTTTTTCACCACCAAGGATATCGGCAGCGGGACAGGTTTGGGCCTTGCAGTGGTCCACGGTATCATCAAGAGTCACGGCGGGTTTGTCACCGTGGAAAGCGAGCCGGGAACAGGTAGCAGCTTTCATGTTTACCTGCCGAAGGTGATGGAATCACAGGTAAGAAACGGGGATTAGTAGTTGTATGATGTTTTGCCGTTTCTGCCGATCAATATATCAAGATTGAACGGGGCGAATTGAATGGCACGCATACTGATCATTGATGACGAAGCACTGTTCCGAAAAATGCTGCGACAGATGCTGGAAATGGCCGGCTATGAGGTATTGGAGGCGGCCAATGGTGAGCATGGAATAGCCATGTTCACGGCACAGCCGACGGATCTGGTCATTACTGATATTTTTATGCCGGAGAAAGAGGGTATTTCGACCATTCAGGATCTAAGGCGGGATTACCCGAACCTGAAAATCATGGCTGTCACCGGCGGCGGCTACAAGCGCCGCGGTTTCGAATACCTGCAGTTCGCGGACAAGGTCGGTGCCGATTGCGTCCTCAGAAAACCCTTCGAGCGTCAGGAGTTGCTCGACGCAGTTCAGCAGCTACTAACACCAGGAGCCCATTAAGCAGCATAGAAATGCGGTCATCAGGGCCTGCAGAGCTACAGTCACACCCACCGGATACTGATACAAGCCTTCACAGATCGCCTGCCTGGTGCGATAGCGCACAGACTTAGATGGGGTGAGTCACTAACATAGAGCGGGTCAAAGCGAGTCCTCACGTCACGCCGTCGTATTCAAGCGCGGTCACAGCAATCAGGGCTCCGGGCAAAAGGATGGTTCAAACATGAAACGATTTCTTATCGCATCGGCTCTCGCCGTTGCAACCGCAGCCACTCCGGCACTGGCTGCCGACGTCGGCGTCTCGGTCAGTATCGGCCAGCCCGGCTTCTATGGCCAACTCGATATAGGCGGTTTTCCGCCGCCACGCGTGATCTATCGTCAACCGATCATTGTCGAGCGGGCTCCCGCAAACCGCCCTCCCGTCTATCTGCGCGTACCTCGGAATCAAATCAAACATTGGAGCAAGTACTGCCACAGATACAACGCCTGCGGCGAACGGGTCTATTTTGTGCACGACGACTGGTACGAGCGCGACTATGTCCCGCGCTATCAGGAAAAGCACCACAGGAAAGAGAGAGACCATGACAATCGCCGGGATGATCGCCGCGGCGATCATGACAACGGCCACCATGACAAGGACCGTGGCCACGGCCGCGATCACTAAGAGCAAGGTTAGCCTGCCAGCAACCTGCTCTCACAGAAGAAGCCGCCTCTAACCGGGGCGACTTTTTTAATGTGAAACATGGACCCGCTTTGGCAGCCACTCCCGTGGTTTTCGGCTCAGCTATCTGGCAGTTCAATGGAAATTCAACTATAAACATCTACCCATGCAATGAGCTTCCCAGGGGCATGATGAGTTTGAGGCTGATCGGGAAAAGGAGCGCACAATGTTCAGAACATATATATTCGGCTTTATCGCTTCACTCATGCTCCTCGCTCCCCAAATGAGCATGGCCGAGATCGCCGATGCACACAGTCCGGCTGAGGAAAACGCGCAAAGCCTGTTGGCCGCCTTTGCATCCTACACAGACTTGCGCCTGCTCTCGATCCGGCAAAGTCTGGAGATTCTGGCATCCACAACCGAGGCGAAATCGTTAAAGTGGAAAACAATGGAGCCGCTGTTGCGCGGATATCAAGAATCGGATGATGGCCTGATTGTCTGGTTTGTCCGCCCCGACGGCACATACTTCACCGTCGATAAGGGAAAGGTTGCGAAGACGCTGAGCGACCGCAGCTATTTCCCTCCCCTCATGTCCGGACAGATAATTGACGGAGAACTGGTTGTCAGCAAAAGCACCGGGAAACGCTCCACCGTAATCGCGGTACCTGTGATGAAAGGAGGCAAGGTAGTCGGTGCGATCGGCGCTTCGGTTTTCCTCGAAAAGCTTGCCGATCAAGTGAGTACCACGCTGGCGTTGCCGGCTAACATCTCCTTTTTTGCCCTCGCCCCGAGTGGCCTGACCGCCCTGCACAAAAAGACCAACCGGGAATTTCTCGATCCGCGCGATCTGGGAAGCCCAACGCTCAAGAAGGCCGCGAGCGAGATGCTGACGCATCAAGCAGGCGTCACCTCCTACATGTTTGACAATGTCACCAAGAAAGCAGTTTACCGGAGTTCTCCGCTGACCCAATGGAAGTTTGCCATCGTCTTCCAGTAAATATAGGGGGCTCCTCTGGAGGTCTTGGAAAACTAAAAAGTATAGGCATGAGACCCTATTGGTGCATTTCTAGAATTGGCTCCGAACATACAAACTAGTACTGTCAAAATATAGTCCTCTTCTTTGCGCTCTCAGTTGCCCCCATCGACCCATTCCCATAACAGATTATGCTTGAACCAGTTGGCTGCTCTGGCCAACATTCTGGGGGCAATTTCTTTAAATCTAGTGGTAATTCGACAACGTCATCAATTGATGCATTTCTATATCGAGAGAGCTTCTGCAAATTTGGGAATGTATAATTAATGGGATTGTCCCAGACGACAAAGAAGGCAATTGGATAGAATTTCATAAGCCAAAAATATGCCTGTCCCTCACAACCTAAATCTTTCAGTACAGCATCACGAATTAATATCTGCCTTTTATAGGGGTAGACCCAATAATAAATATTTATGAATGAAGGTAGGTTGAGTTTTGGGTCAAGAATATAGCTCTTAATTTCTTCTGTATGCGGGCCTTTTTGATATCGATTTACCCCTACGCTGCATAGGTGGCCAATTATTGCCCGCATGACTCGTTGTGGTTTAACGGCGATGCTAAGGGTTGATGGAAGGGCAAGTAGAGTAAGGCTATTTAGGATTTTGTGAGTTTGATCTGTAAACTTTTTAAAGTCCTTGTCATAACTTTCTCCAAGAACCCTGCCATTACAGCGTTTACAAATAGTCCTGTACTTAACTCCGCCCTGAGATGAGCGCCCCCTTTGTTTCTTTTGAGGGTGCTCTACAGCCAGCAAGTCAATTAAGTTAAACATATCAACCTGTTTAATCCTTACAGAGCCTTTAGGTGGAATATGGTCTTGCGTTAATTCACCAATTTCACCACAAATATTGCACTGCCCATGACGGTTTCCATATGTTCGAATCAATCCCATGTAAAATCACCTTACTCTAATCTGCACCTAGAAGAATAGAGAACGTGGAAGCAATTAAGTCTAAGCGAGTTTGGTCGAATCGCGTCACTAACTGCAAAATTAGTGCAGCGGTTGCGCAGGCTACTACTGCGCAGGGTAATCAATGAACGGGACCTCGATTTCACCGCTGACGATGACGGTGATTTTGTTCTCGCCGGCGGAGAGGGCCGGCTGCGCGTTATCGGCCGAGGCCTTGGCCATCATCGCCATTTCGGCGCGGTAGATACGCGGTTGCGGAGCCTGGCCGCTGGTATTGAGACGGATGATACGGAAACTCTCCGCGTCCAGCCCTTTGGCCATACCGGCTGCCTTGCTGCGGAAGTTGGCAATGGCCTGTCGGCGCAGTGACTCCATCGCCTGTTTGGATATGGCATCGCTGACACGGAAGTTGAGGTTTGAGAGGTGCGCGCCGGCAGATTCAATCGCATCCAACCACTTCGGCACCGCTTTCAGGTTCGTCGTGCTGATCTGACCGCTCTGGGTCATCTGCCAGCCGACACGTACGCGCGGACTGTTCTTCACATACTTCCAGACCGGCTGCATGTTGCGGCTCAGCGTTTTCAGCTTCACATCTGTTTCCTGCTTCAAACGCTGTTCGATCGCACCACTGACCTTGTTGACGTAGCTGCGCACAGCATCCGCATCCTTGCCCTGCTTCTCCACCCTGAAAGAAACAATCACTTCATCATTGGGCAGCACCATCTCCGCGCTGGCCGAGAGATTGATACGCGTACCTTCCGGAAAATATTCAGCATCATCCTGAGCCCGTGCCAACATAGGCGTTAACAGCAGGAGAACGGACATCAATAAATAACGCATGACGCCATTATGGATGTGATTGTGCCGGCCCGCAAGTTGGCGGTCAGATCACTGCTGTCGATAATATGATTAAGAGAGGCTCAGCAGTCGGCTTCCCAGCCGGCTGCCTTTGCCTTCTCCACAGCCTCGCCGTGAATGCGCATGAAGCGCTGGCGGATATCCTCCGGCAGATTGCCGACAAGAAAGCCGTATTTTTCCCACTCGGCATCCACCTTAATCCAAAGGCTTTCGATTCCCTGTCCCAGCCAGCCTTCGCAGGTTTCGCTCTCGGGGATCAGGCCGAATACGCGGGCATCGCGGATAATCTTGCCGATATCCGTCATGCCGCCATTTAGATCATTATCCATACCGACGTACTTTTTCGATGGTTCTGACATCCCTATCTCCTTAGCTCGTCAGACTGGCGAACAGAGTCGGCAGCTTTTCGGGCAAGCGGTCGACATGGTCGACAACCGTGTAATTGTTGGCACCGAAGATACGTTTCACGTAGGCATCGGCATTCGCATCCAGCGTGAGACAGTAGCTCATCACCCCTCTGGTGTGCAGCTCCTCGACAGCCTTGCGCGTATCATGGCGCAGATGTTGCGGATCACGCTCATCAATATCCGCAGGTTCACCGTCGGTAACGATCAGCAGCAGCTTGCGCCGCTCAGGCTGCCTGAGCAGATGCTCGCCTGCATGGCGCATCGCTGCTCCCATGCGGGTGGAGAGTCCGCCCTTCATGCCGGCTAACCGCGCTTTTGCCTCATCGCCGAAGGTCTGGTTAAAGTCCTTGAAGCGGAAATACTGAACATCATGACGCCCATCGGAGGCAAAGCCGTGGATAGCAAACGGATCACCAATACCGTTGATCGCTGTAGCGACCAGCGTGGCTGCCTCTCTGGTCAACTCCAGCACGGTTTTCTCGGAGCCCTCCACCATCTCATTGGTGGACTCCGACAAATCAAGCAGCACCGTGACCGCCAGATCGCGGTTTTTGATCACATTGCGCATCGTGATGCGCGGGTTGGGCTGCTCACCCATGCGGATGGCGATCATCGCATCGACTGCTGCATTCAGATCAATCTCGTCGCCGTCTTCCATATTGCGTACCCGCTGCACACCCTCGGGTGAGAGCAGATCGATAATCTGCTTGATGCGGTGCGCTACAGGCTTGTATTCGACAAGGATCTTCTCCACCGTTTCCGGGTCACCCTTGGTCGGTCGACGCTCATATACCGTGGCCCAGTCGGGGCGAAACAGCTGCACCTGATAGTCCCACTCCTGATAATGGAACGGATCGGAGACAGGCTCCCTGCCCCACATCCGGTTAAAACTGGTAGTTGCCTCACCGGCATCCTCGTAAGGGAAGAACTCGGTCGCGCAGATCCACACCTCCTGGGCATCGTCGCCGGCCAACTCGCAATCGACCTCATTGGCCATCTCGACGGCCGAAACATAGCGACGCACCTGACGTTGACTGGCCGGAATATACTCCAGCCCGTGCTCGGCAAAATTAAATGCCTCAAACTCCCAGACAAAACGGTTATCGTCACGGTAGGGAATGCGGATCGACTGCAGTATGCGCAGGCTCGGCACCTGTTTGCGCTGCACAAACAGATGGTAGAGATCCATGCCCAGGTGCCAGGAAAAACTATTATCGAGTTTTTTCAGCTCGATACCATCATGAAATTTTGAAGCCAGAAACTCCAGCTCCTCGTCGTCGCAACTGATGCTGCTGTCGAGCAGCATGTGGGCAAAGTGCTCCAGAGTCACAATACTCTCATGCTCCACCGCAGCACTGTATTCAGCGGCAAACAGGCGGCCCCATAACTGTTTCAGGCCGGGAAAGTCCTGCATGGCGCAATACTCGACGCGTGCATCCTCAATCAGGGCGATAAAAAACATCTGCGCCTGTGAGAGCTCCTCTGCGGAGATTGCCGAACGGGTATAGTGCATATGTGCGGCCAGATGTGCCGCCTGAGCACGATAAAGCTCCACGCCGGAAACATCACCAACATCATCCAGCGCATCGGGCAGGTGCATGACATGGTGTTCGATATAGGGTTTGAAACCTTCATGATCGGCAGCTGCAGGACGCAGAAAGAAGTCACGTCCCCACAGCGCACGCAGGTAGAAATTCAGCTTGCGCTGGGTATCGATAAACAGCGTGCCGCGCCGCTCCTGTTGCAGCATCTTTTTACTGTCGGATGTCTCCAGCGCGAAATATTTCACCAGGTTCTGCAGATCGCGCCGGTAGGCCTCGGCGCCGAAGTTGGCCCAGCGCCTGAGACCGGAAAGCGTCAGCTTGGAGAGCAGCTCATCAATATTGGCCAGCATCGGGCGCAGACCGCGCGATGCCTTGGCCGAGATCTGATGCACCAGCGTCAGATAGCCGCGCAACAATTCCGGATCCCCGAGGCGTCTGGCGGCAGCAGGCAGAGAGGAGAACATCAGTGAGATCACCTCACCCGATGTCATTGAGGAGAGCTTCATCGCTGCATGGATACAGTCGCCAATCACATCCTCGCCGCACTCCTTCACAACCTGCGGCATCTCCTGCAGATAGGAGGCAACCAGATCCGTACCACGGCCGAGCTTGTATAGCCCGCTACCGCCTTCCAGATACTCCTGCAGGCCGGCCGGCGACATGATGCGCGCCGCATCCTGAAGGCTCGATTCGAGTACCTCCTTCAGCTGCGGTGAGGCTTCGGCAAACTGCTCTCTGTAATCATCCAGATTCATGACAGATGCTTATTCAACAAAAAATGTCTGCACTGCAGCTTCAAGTGTCTCGTACATATCCGGATCGTCGGTCAGCGGCGTCACCAGCGTCATCATGCAGGCAGCCATCGGTTCAACGCCTTCGGCGATCATATTGCCCGCATAGACCAGCAGACGGGTGGAGATACCCTCGTCCAGACCGTGTCCCTTGAGATTTCTGGCGCGTTGGGCGATCTGCACCAGCTTGACCGCAATTTCACTCTCCACGCCGGCTTCTCTGGCGACAATATCGGCCTCTGTCTCCGCTTGCGGGTAATCGAAATTGAGCGCACCGAAGCGCTGCTTGGTGGACTGCTTCAGATCCTTCATCAGGCTCTGATAACCGGGATTATAGGAGATCACCAACTGGAAATCGGGATGCGCTTCAATCAGCTCGCCCTTCTTGTCCAAAGGCAATGTGCGACGATGATCGGTCAGAGGATGAATCACCACGGTCGTGTCCTGACGCGCCTCAACCACCTCATCGAGGTAGCAGATCGCACCGATACGGGCCGCCGTGGTCAGCGGGCCGTCCTGCCATTTGGTACCATCCTTATCGAGCAGGAAACGCCCGACAAGGTCGGAGGCGGTCATATCTTCATTACAGGCTACGGTAATCAGCGGCCGGCCGAGCTTCCAGGCCATGTACTCTACAAAACGGGACTTACCGCAACCGGTCGGCCCCTTGAGCATCATAGGCAGACGACGGGCGTATGCCGCATTATAGAGTTCCACCTCATTGCCAACCGGCCGGTAGAAAGGCTCGGCTTTTACCCTGTATTGATCGGTATTCATCTCGCTCATCTCATCTTTCCTCTGCTGTTCGCATTGTGGTCATATTAATTACTTCTCACTCCGGCCAGGGGCCGCAGCGATAGCAGCGGAGCGGGCACCAGAAACCGTGTTCTGCCACCCGCTCCTGCCACCTTGTGTGTTACACCGGCTTGCCGCGGAAAATGACCATCTCGGCCCCTTTCGACTGGGCAAAGTTGTCGTAGCCAACCAGACGCACATGGTTGTTCGGATGCGCCTTATGGCAGGCCTCGGCTTCGCCGAGAATCCGATCCACGTCGGTCTCACCGAATAACGGCAGCTTCCACATATACCAGTAGTGGTCGAAGGCGCTTTCCGGTTCGGTGTGCTCGACAGCCGGGTTCCAGCCGCGGCTGACGATATACTCCACCTGCTTACGAATGCGATCGGCATCCATCTCCGGCAGGTAGGAGAAGGTTTCGAATTTACGGCTTGAGACATCGCTCAGGCTGGATGGGTAATCTTGCATTTCACTCATGATTCAGTTCCTCATCTTGGGTATTGGTTTTTTGTTCACTATTCAATAAATCGCAAAACAGGGGCAGGACCATATCGGCCTTGGAGGGGCGCCCTACAGTCCCGCCCCATTCGCGACAAAGGGGTTACTTGTGGGCCACGTCGAGCTTGTCCACGGTGTCGAATTCGAACTTGATCTCTTTCCATGTTTCCATCGCAATCTTCAGCTCCGGACTGCTCTCGGCGGCTGTGGTCAGAATATCCTTGCCCTCTTTTTCCAGAGCACGGCCCTGATTTCGCGCTTCCACACATGCCTCAACCGCTACACGGTTGGCTGCAGCACCTGCAGCATTGCCCCATGGGTGACCCAGAGTACCGCCGCCGAACTGAAGGACAGAATCATCGCCGAAAATGTTGACCAGTGCCGGCATATGCCAAACATGGATACCACCGGAAGCCACCGGCAATACGCCTGGCATCGAGCCCCAATCCTGATCAAACATGATACCGCGTGAGCGATCTTCCTTAACGAAGGAGTCGCGCATCAGGTCGATCCAGCCCAGTGTTGCATCGCGATCGCCCTCAAGCTTGCCCACCACAGTACCGGAGTGCAGGTGGTCGCCGCCGGAGAGGCGCAGCATCTTGGTCAACACGCGGAAGTGAATACCATGGCGCGGGTTGCGGTCGAGTACGGCATGCATGGCACGGTGAATATGCAGCAACATACCATTATCACGACACCACTGAGCCAGGCCGGTATTCGCCGTGAAGCCGCCGGTCAGATAATCGTGCATGATAATCGGTGCGCCCAGTTCCTTGGCGTATTCCGCACGCTTGTACATCTCTTCCGGAGTCGGAGCGGTCACGTTCAGGTAGTGCCCCTTGCGCTCGCCGGTCTCAGCTTCCGCCTTGTGGATAGCCTCCATTACAAAGTCGAAACGCTGACGCCAGCGCATGAACGGCTGTGAGTTGACGTTTTCGTCATCCTTGGTGAAGTCCAGACCGCCGCGCAGACCTTCATAACAGGCACGGCCATAGTTTTTCGCCGAGAGGCCCAACTTGGGCTTGATGGTACAGCCAAGCAGCGGCCGTCCGTATTTGTTCATCTTGTCGCGCTCAACCTGGATACCGTGTGGCGGGCCATTACATGTCATAACATAGGCCAGCGGAATACGGACATCTTCCAGTCGCAGCGCACGTACAGCCTTAAAGCCGAACACGTTACCGACCAGCGAAGTAAGCACGTTTACCACCGAGCCCTCTTCAAACAGGTCGATCGGGTAAGCGATAAAGGCATAGAATGCTTCATCATCGCCAGGCACGTCCTCAATGGCATAGGCACGACCCTTGTAGTAATCCAGATCTGTCAACAGATCAGTCCATACAGTCGTCCATGTGCCGGTAGAAGATTCGGCTGCCACAGCTGCCGCCGCCTCCTCTCGCGGCACACCCGCCTGCGGGGTAATCTTGAAGCAGGCGAGAAAATCGGTATCTTTGAGCTTGTACTCAGGCATCCAGTATGTTTCGCGATAATCCTTCACACCCGCCTGATAAGTTTTTACTGCCATAATTTATCTCCTGTTGGGATAGTAACCCGGTGGGGGTTGGCCTGATTCCGCTCATCTCCGCCGCATTACCTTGATGGGTGAATTCTAGGTCGCACTTGATATAAATAATAATTAATAGATATAATGATATCCATTTACTATTGTTAATGCATAAAAACACGACAGGATGTGACATATGATTAAAGCCACCCTGCAACAACTGCGTCTGTTTGAAGCTGTCGCCCGTTTCGGCAGCTTCACCCGCGCTGCCGAAGCCATTCACCTGACCCAGCCGGCGATCTCCATCCAGGTTAAAAGACTGGAGGAGACACTCGGAGCGCCCCTGTTCGAGCAGATGGGCAAGAAGATCTATCTCACCGCCGCCGGCAAGGAGCTTTATGCAACATGTCGGCATGTATTCGACAGTCTGGGTACATTCGAGGGTAAACTGGATGAACTGCGTGGCGAAGTTGCCGGTCCGCTCAATCTGGCTGCTGTAACCACCGCCAAATATTTTCTACCCCACTATCTGGGCGCCTTCCTGCGCCGCTACCCGAAAGTACTGCCTCAACTCAAGGTGAGTAACCGGGCACGCATTACCGAACGGATGGAAGCAAATGAGGATGATATCTATATCCTGGCCACACTGCCGGAACGCATTGATATTGAAGTCCACCCCTTCCTCAAGGATGAACTGGTTGTCTTTGCCCATCCGAAACACCCGCTGGCGAATAAAAAGAAGATCCCGCCGGAGCTGTTACTCGGTGAGCGTATTATTTCACGGGAAGCCGGCTCGGGTATCCGCATGACGTTTGAACGACTACTGGCTGAGAGGGGTGTAACGCTGGAGCCCTATATGGAGCTGGGCAGCGGTGAGGCCATCAAACAGGCAGTGATGTCCGGCATCGGCATTGCCACACTCTCCACATTCAGCCTGAAACTGGAGCTGGAAACCGGACGTCTGGTGGTGCTGGATGTGGAGGGCATGCCGATCAGACGCAACTGGTACGCGGTACACAGGCGCGGCAAGCACCTGACCCCCTCGGCTTTGAAATTTATCGAGTTTTTGCAAACTGCGGACATATCCGTGCTGAGCGAACATCTGTGATACAGCGCCGGCCCACAACGTGGGGCCTGCCTTTTCAGCATGATTTCATCTTGATGATGAGAATAAACCACGCTGTATAACGATGGAGAGGTAAACATGAGAAAGCTATCAACATATATCGGCATATTGATGATCATGAGCCTTGCCAGCGGCTGCGCACCGAAGGTACGCAGCGAATTTGACAAGACATTTAATTTTGCCGGATTGAAACACTACGCCCTGATGCCAAGCGTTTCCTCGCAAACAGGCAAGCTGCCGACCGGTCCGAAAGTCGATCAGCGCATGCAGCAGATCCTGCATGATACTCTGGCGGCAAAAGGCTACAGCCGGTCAGACACGCCGGATTTTTATCTGCGTTACCGACTGATCTCAAAACTGCGGATCAGCCGTGGTCCCGGTTTCAACCTGGGCTACCTCGGCGGTAATATGGGAATGGGCATGTACCGCAGCCGGTTCCCGGAAAAATATGAAACGGCCGGCCTGACGATCAGCATCTATGATGACAAGGATAATCTGCTATGGCGCGGCGCTGCTGAAAAAGAGTGGAATACGCATAACAAGGACCCCCTCTATACCGACGGGTTGATGGTAAAGCTGGTGACGGCAGTGTTGGATAAATTTCCGCCGAAAAACAAATAATGCGCTACCCCAGCACACATCAAACCATCTACCCGCAACTGCTGGGCGGAATATTTGTCCTGTTTTTCATCTGGATGGCCATCGCACCGGTTTCCCGCGATGTATGGCTGGCTGAAGCGATACCGGTCATGCTCGTCTTTGCAGCCTTAACCGCAGGCTTTCGCAGCTTCCGTTTCAGCTCCACAGCCTACACGCTGATGGCCGTATGGCTGTTCTGGCACACCGTTGGCGGCCACTATACGTTTGCCCATGTTCCCTTCGGCTGGGTTACCGACCATTTCGGTTTCCAGCGCAATAATTTTGATCGCATCGGTCACTTCAGCGTCGGCTTCTATGCCTATGCCATGGCCGAGTGGTTGCTGAGAAAGCGTTATTGCGGTCCGGTTCTGGCCACGATTTTCAGTATCCTGCTCATCATGAGTGTGGCGGCCGGCTATGAAATCGTCGAGTGGTGGTATGCCGTAGCCGATGGCGGCGATGCCGGTATCGAATTTCTCGGCTCGCAAGGCGACATCTGGGATGCACAGAAGGATATGCTCGCCGATACGCTGGGGGCGATCACAGCCATGCTGCTGTTCTGGATCGTCCGGCCACACCTGCACAGGCAGGCTTAGTATCCCTTCGCACAGCAGGGCCTGTTGCTTGCATGCTGCGACTGCGACGGTAAGCTAAGCGGGCGTCATTCTTATGGCCAACCGGAGGGCAAGCACATGATCGAAGGCTCCTGCCTGCGCATATATCTGACCGAATCGAGTAAAATCGACGGCAAACCGGCGATGGAAGCGATTCTGATCCTCTGTCGTGAAGCAGGGCTGGCCGGTGTCTCGGTCATACGCGGCATCGAAGGAGTGGGCGAAGGCGGCATTCACTCCGCCTCTTTTCTGGCTCTCTCCAACGACCTGCCACTGCTGGTTGAAGCGATCGACACGACCGCACGTATTGAGCAGGCGCTGGAGATGATGCGCCCCCATCTGGCCCACTGCCTGGTCGCTTACTGGCCGGTATCCCTGATGCGTACGGAGTATTTACATAGACATGATTGAACTACTGCGAAAAGTCCCCCTGTTTTCCGAACTCAATGAAGGCGAGCTTGCCTCCATTGCCAAGCTGGCGTCGAGCATTGACGTGCAGAAGAAGAATATCGTCGTGCAGGAGTTCGCCCCGGGCGATTCGATGTATGTCATACTCAGTGGTGAAGTCAAAATATCCACCTACTCGGTTGACGGGCGGGAAGTGGTACTGGCCCTGCTCGGCAAAGGCTCATTCTTCGGTGAAATGTCTCTGCTGGATGAACAACCCCGCTCGGCTACCGTAACCACCATGACCGACGCGAAGCTCGCCCATATCCGCAGACGTGATCTGGTACCGCTGCTGATGGAGCGCCCTGCCATCACACTGAAACTGCTGTCGGAAATCACCTCGCGACTGCGCCGCACCAGTCGCGTGCTCGAGCGCATCAGCAGCATGGATGTGCCACACCGGCTCTATGCCTATATCGTGGACCACTGCCACCGCTTCGGACAGCCGAAAAGCGATGGCCGCTACAGCACCGTACTGCCAACGCACCAGCTGCTGGCAGATCAACTCTCGACCAGCCGTGAAACCATTTCACGCGCCATCAGCACACTGAAAAAAGAGGGTATCCTGCTGCAGGGAGACGGCCGCGGTAAGATGAGCGTGGATGTTGATGCCCTGGAAGAGCGCATCGACGATTTTTAAATCGTCAGGGGCCTGCTCACACTGGTGATGGTGTCGATTCGTTACAGTTTAAAACGAGATCTGCACCGCGTAACCGGTTTGATCGATACGCGCGGCCAGCCGCTCCATCCACTCCTGATCCAGCGCTGAGAGGTGCACCGCCTCCGGCTGCATCGAGGCTCTGGCCAACCCGTAAAGCAACACCCCCTGCACAGGCACGCCGACTATTTTCAGCGCGCGCAGGAAATCAAGATACGCCACCACCTCATGCTCGGATGGTGGCATACCGTCCCAGGCAGCCATACAGGTCTGAATCCAGCTCGGACAGAGCCGGGCCGTTGTTTCCACCTGATGAAACAGTCGCTCAGGCGTCAGCGATACTCCGTTGATACGCTTGATACCGGCAGCGGTGGCACTGTCCACCTTGACCCACACCTCGCCATGATGCGCGGCCATCTGCAACAACCCCTGCTGTACACCCGGCTTGTCGGCATAGGAGCCATTGCTGATCAGTCGCAGCGGTATATCCAGATCCTGCGCCTGCATCATTGCCACAACCACATCAACAACGGCGGCAAAGTCGCGACAGCCGGTCGGCTCGCCATTACCGGATATCGCAATATCGCATAACCGGCGACAATCGGCAGGTACACGCTGCTGCATAAATTCACCGTGCATGACCTCTTTCAGCATCGCTTCGAGTTCCGTTTGCAACAGCGCCAGATCAATGGCGGGCGCCGCACCGCGCACCAGATCCGGCACCTGACAATAAGCGCAGTGCCAGTCACAGGCATTGTTCGGATTCAGGTTAATGCCGATGGATACGCCGCCGGCCCGACGCGAAACGACAGGGTACACATAGGTCATACCGGCAGCATTCCGATCATGGTTGGATGTATTGAGTTGCTGCGTCATCTCAGACAAACAGATCGATCGCGCGACCACCTGTGGCAAGTGCAGATGAGGCATTCTGGCCGCGATGCGTATAGGTCAGAGGAGGCTCTTTCGCCGAATCCTGATAGGCCGCACTACTACTGCGCAACTCATTGCGCAGCCCGGCACCGCCGCCGGCTTCGGAGGACCTACTCACCGGCGTGATATCAATGACCGGATTCGTAAATTGCGTAACGACCTGCTGCGGTGATATCAGCGGCGGTACAGCTACCGCAGGAGGGTAGCTGTCGAAGCGCATGACAAAACCCAACGTTACAGACATTGATCCAATTTAACCGAGAGCGCCTTTTTGTTCAATTCAGTCATCACTGTGCCACGCTGCACATGGCTGAGGTCACCTGCCGCAAATCTGCTTCGGAGATGACAAACGGCGGCATCGTATAGAGCAGGCGCCCGAAAGGCCTGAGCCACACCCCGCGCGCAATCAGCGCCTCCTGCACGCGTCCCATATCCATCGGCTCGCGCATCTCAATCACGCCGATCGCGCCTTTCACGCGCACATCGGCCACGCGAGTGCTCTCCCGACAGGGAGCCAGCTCAAGTTGCAACTGCTGCTCGATCTTTGCCACCCGTTGCTGCCACGGCGTGGCCAGCAACAGATCGAGGCTGGCCAGTGCCACGGCACAGGCCAGCGGATTAGCCATAAAGGTAGGCCCGTGCATCAGCACACCGCTGCCGTCGGCATGAATCCCCTCGCACACCGCTGCCGTGCACAACACCGCCGCCAGTGTCATATAGCCGCCGGTCAGCGCCTTGCCGACGCACATGATATCCGGCGTGACCTGCGCCTGTTCACAGGCAAACATCGTACCGGTACGGCCGAAACCGGTGGCAATCTCATCGACAATCAGCAGTACATTACAGGCATCGCACAAACGGCGCACCTGACGCAGAAACTCCGGCGCATAAAAACGCATGCCGCCGGCCCCCTGCACGATGGGCTCAAGAATCACCGCCGCTATTTCGTTATGGTGTGCCTCAATCAATGAACGAAACGACGCGATCTGCTGCTCATCCCATGCTTCATCGGAGGCCGCACCCGGTGCATCGGCAAAAAAGTGTTGGGGCAGCTGATCGGCAAAGAGATGATGCATGCCGGACACCGGGTCGCAGACAGCCATCGCTCCGAATGTATCACCATGATAGCCGTGCCGTATGGTCAACAGCCTGGATTTACCGCTTCGCCCCTGTGCCTGCCAGTACTGCAGCGCCATCTTGATTGCCACTTCAACCGATACCGAACCGGAATCGGCGAAGAAGACGTGCTGCATGCCGGGCGGTGCAATGCCCAGCAACCGCTCGGCCAGCAGTGCCGCCGGTGCATGCGTCAGGCCACCGAACATCACGTGCGCCATGCTGCCCAGTTGCTGCCCGATCGCGGCATTGAGCTCCGGTACATTGTAGCCGTGAATCGCACACCACCATGAAGCCATGCCATCAATCACCCGGCGTCCGTCCTCGAATGTCAGGCGCACGCCCTCAGCGCTTTTAACCGCATAGACCGGCGCAGGATCAAGCATCGAAGCATAGGGGTGCCAGACATGCGCCTGCTCAAACGCCTGCCAGTCCGGTTGCGTCGTCATACGCCCAGCCTCTTTGCGCCCACCAGATCCAGCGTCAGTCGCTCCATCACCACCGACTTATCTTCCAGCGATGCACCCTTGATCAACTTCTCCGCATCGCTGATGCGCCTGACCGCCGCCGATAACTCCGCCCCGCGCCAGCAGCGGACCTCGCCACCGACTCTGTTGCGCGCATCGCCAAACACCTTGGCCGCCTGCAGCGGATTACGATCATGCTGCGACTGATACCAGCGATACATCAGCAACTGCTGCATACGCGTGCCCAGCCATGATAGCATCTGAACTTCAGCCACCTGCTGCTCGGCAAGCAGCCTGCGAGCCAGGCTCAACGCATGTGGCTCACGCATGGCAACAGCATGACACCACTCCTCCAGCGCACCGGGCGCACGCTCACCCAGCAGCTCGCCGACCACGTCCATGCCCAACAGTGCGCCCTCGCCGCCATCGTAGCAGCCCAGCCGCGCAATCAGCTGGCGCGCCGCCTGACGCATGCCGCACAGTCGCTCGCCCATCCACTGCACCGTCTCCGGTGCCAGTTGCAGGCCCGCCCTGCTCACCTCTTCGCCCAGCCAGCGAGTGAACCCGGCCACATCCGGCAGTGCGAACTCGCACTGGGGCAGTACCGTTTCCGCTTTCATTTTTTTATGCAGTGCCTTGCGCCATTCGATCCCCGGCGCACAGATAATCAGCCGGTTGCCGGGCGCCACCGAGCGGCTCATCTTCAGCAGATGCTCTGTCTGTTTCGGATTGGCCGACTGGGCGTTGCGCACCAGCGCATAGCAGTACGTGGGACCAAACAGGCCTCTGTTGCGCGAGGCAGTTTCAATACGCGCCAGCTCGGTTACATCGACACGCAGGCGTGTAGCTTCCGGATCGCCATCGGCAAGCAGCAACTCGGCCGCTTCCACCAGCGCATCCTGATCTTCGCCATGCAGATAATAACACGAGTGTTCTGCCGGCAGCAGACGTGCCGGATTCAACCGCATGCGGAGTTATCCCGCATCAGAAGCCGGAACGGACGCGCCCCACCGCATCCGACACCCACTGCTTCTGCAAATCATTCAGCAACCGCGTACGCGACGCATCAATACTGGCAGGCCCGCCGGAGATATAGATATCGCCCTGACGCTGAATCAAGCCGCTCTGCCACAACATTTTACCGTCCACCTCAAGCATCAGTGCTCCGGAGAAGGTCATGCGGTACTGTGTGGCAATACCCGTCACGTCATAGGCCAGAGGCACGAAGGCGACCGGCGAAATCCGCACATGCAGTAGCGCATGATGCGCCGCATCATGCACCTGCCCGGCAGCCACCAACTCGTAACGCTCCGATCTCAGCCGCTGACGCAACATGTCGAGCTGCAATTGATCGGCATTGCCGACAATGGAAAGCGTTCGCACATCGGCAGGGATTGCGCCTGTGCCGCCGCCATGACCGACCAGATGATAACCGCAGGAGGTCAGCATCAGCAGTACCGCCATAGTGGCAAAGCCGCGAGCGATCATGCCGGTTTGACCACAATATTCAGCAAACGACCGGGCACCAGAATCACCTTGACGATCTGCATACCGTCCAGCCACTTATGGATCGCAAAATCGGCCTGTGCCGCCGCCAGCGCTTCATCCTGACCTGCATCCTTGGCAATCGTGATCTCTCCACGTTTTTTACCCTGAACCTGCACCACCAGCGTAATCTCATCCTGCTCAAGCGCCGCCTGATCGGCTACCGGCCAGTCAGCCAGCACGGCCACCTGTTTCATGCCCAACATCTCACCCATTTCACAGGCGAAATGGGGTACGAATGGCGCCAGCATGATGGCCAGCACTTCCACACCCTCGCGATAGGCCGCCTTGCCGCCCGGTCCAGCAGGTTTAAAATCCTGCAATGCATTGGCCAGCTCCATCTGGGCCGCAATCGCCACATTAAAGGCAAAACCATGCTCAAAGGCATGCGTCACGCGCTCAATGGTCGTATGTATTGTGCGGCGCATCAGCTTCACGGCTGCCGCATCCTCATCCCCGTCAGCCGCCGCATCGACCCTTTCCAGCAAACGCCAGACGCGCTTGAGAAAACGATGCCCGCCCTCAACGCCGGCATCATGCCACTCCAGCTCTTTCTCGGGTGGCGCAGCAAACAGCGTGAACAAACGGGCGGTATCGGCGCCGAAGCGTTCGATGATCGCCTTTGGATCAACCGTATTGCCCTTGGATTTGGACATTTTGGTACCGTCCTTGAGCACCATGCCTTGCGTCAGCAGATTTTTAAACGGCTCGTCCCCTCCCTGCCCGGAAGTGAACAGGCCGGCATCGCGCATCAACTTGTGATAAAAGCGTGCATAAAGCAGGTGCAGCACGGCATGTTCAACGCCGCCGATATACTGATCCACCGGTGCCCAGCGCTGCATGGCTGCGGCATCCACCATCGCCTCTCCGTTGCGCGGACTGGTGTAGCGGTTCATGTACCACGATGACTCCATGAAGGTATCGAACGTATCGAGCTCACGCACCGCCGCTTTACCGCACTGCGGGCAGTCGGCATGTTTGAAGCTCTCGCATTCAGTCAGCGGCGAAGCCCCGCCTGTCGGCTGCAGGTCGGTCGGTAGCACAACCGGCAACTGATCATCCGGCACCGGCACCGCACCGCAATCTGCGCAGTGAATCACCGGAATCGGCGCGCCCCAGTAGCGCTGGCGGGAGACCAGCCAGTCGCGCAAACGGTATTGCACCCGCTCGGCTCCCTTACCATTCTCGGCCAGCCACTCAATGATCGCCGTTTTTGCATCGGCTGAGGCCATGCCGTCAAACTGGCCGGAGTTGATCAACACACCCGCCTCGGTAAAGGCCGCTGTCTCTATATCCCAGTCACCGTCAACCGGGGCAATCACCTGTCTGATCGAAAGGCCATATTTGCGGGCAAAATCGTAGTCGCGCACGTCATGCGCCGGCACGCTCATCACCGCGCCCGTGCCGTATCCCATCAGTACGAAATTGGCCACCCAGACAGGCACAGACTCACCGCTAATCGGGTGGATGGCATGAAAGCCGGTCGCCATGCCCTTCTTTTCCATCGTTTCGACATCGGCTTCCTTGGTCGATATTTTACTGCACTCATCCAGAAACAGTGCCAGTTCCGGGTTGCTTTCAGCCGCCTGCTTCGCCAGCGGATGACCGGCCGCCACAGCCATATAGGTCACACCCATCAGCGTATCGGGACGTGTGGTAAAGATATCCAGCGTATCGCCCGAGCCTTCTATACCGAAGGAGACTTCGGCACCCGTTGATTTGCCGATCCAGTTGCGCTGCATACCCACCACTTTCTCGGGCCAGCCGGACAGGCTATCGAGGTCTGCCAGCAGCTCTTCGGCATAGTCGGTAATGCGGATAAACCACTGTTTCAGATTCTTGCGGATCACCGGCGTATCGCAGCGCCAGCAGACGCCATCCACCACCTGCTCGTTAGCCAGCACCGTGTGACACGGATCGCACCAGTTCACTTCGGCATCCTGCTGATAGGCCAGGCCTTTCTGCATCAACCGGGTAAACATCCACTGCTCCCAGCGATAGTAATCGGGATGGCAGGTCGCAATTTCACGCGACCAGTCATAGGAGAGCCCCAGGCGCTTGAGCTGAACGCGCATCTGGTCGATATTGGCATAGGTCCACTCGGCCGGCGGACGATTGTGCTTGATGGCGGCATTTTCTGCCGGCAGACCGAAGGCATCCCAGCCAATCGGGTGCAGCACATTATAGCCCTTCATGCGCTTATAACGCGCCACAGCATCACCCAGGCAGTAGTTACGCACATGACCCATATGCAGATTTCCCGATGGGTAAGGAAACATCACCAGACAGTAATAGGGTTCCCTCGAATCATCATTGAGGGCTGAATCCATATCGGATTCGGCCCATCGCTGCTGCCATTTGGCTTCAATGTTCTGTGCTTCATAACGTCCGGACACTGGCTAAAACTCCTCATTGCAAGCGTGTCCGTTCATGCAATTTATCAAAACCAAATGCTTTCTTAGTCGACAAATGCCTTACGGACACTTAAGCGCCGGATGATGAGGCCATCCCGAGCGAAAGAAAAGGCCTTACGCCTGTTAGTCAGCGCCTGCGAATCACAATCAGCTCAACAATATGTGCCTGTTGATGATTCCATACAGCAAGGCTTTGCGGATTACCCAACGGATTGATCATGATCTCCAGCTGCCGCAGACACTGGAATTCATGTCGACGGGGAAACAGGCGCATGACCACATTCGGCTTCAATACATCGGCAACAATAGCCGTATCAACACGAAAACCAATCCAGATCAATCCTTGCTGCAACAGGGCGGAAAACAGGTTGGCAGCATCCATATCTGTTGCGTGCTCCGGACAGGGCAGTACATCCAGCGCCATCGGCACGCCTGCATCCAATTCGCCTCTCATCAGACTGTCGAGCAGATAGCGCAGAGAGCGATGCATGTCATATACTTCCGGAGACGAGGATGTATACATCAGGTAGGATGTATGCGCAGCATAGGTGCCATAGAACTCCATCGGCACCACTACATTCACATCCATATCCAGCTGAAAACGATCCAGCTCCTTCTGCAGCATACGCGCCTGATTACGCGTATCGACAATGGCAAACATCTCCGGCCGGCATCCCTCCTCTTCAGCCAGAGAAAAGGTATGTGACAACACCGAGGCCACCATGGCATGCGGTTTTTTCACGACATGAGCAGGTCGGGATACAATCACCTTGTCTGCACTGCGTACATGCTCGCGCAGTGACTCCATACGTGAAAAGTCCCAACGCCTGATATCGACGGATATCCGCTGCTCCGCCCCCTCCATATCACTGATACGGCCCTGTACATAATCCCTGGTATCGAGGTGTTCTTCCTTGCTCATGTCATCAAGCAGGGTCACATGGATCGTTTCAAATGAGCCTAACAGGCGCTTGAGCATCAGCGGCAGCGCGCCAACCCAGCCAACAGCCAGCAGGCGCAGATTCCGCCGCCGCGGCAACAGTGCCGGAACAGAGCCTGCATCAGGCACGGCCGGCCGTTCGACATTATCCATGTTCAGGCAGTATTCGAACTCACCATAGAGGGTGGCATGATCCACCGCCACGCCCAGCACTGACGTCACCCGCACATCCGAGCTCAATGCCGTCAGTGGATGCACCTGCAGATCAATATCCGCCACGGCAATCAGAACAACCCCTCGCTCAAAGCAGCGGCGCATCATCTCGGTAACCCTGATTGCTTGCGCGTTATCGATAAAAAACCACTCTCCCGACCTTTGGGCGATGCACCCTTTCCACTCCACCACATGCATGCCCGATTCATCTTCGCGTTCGGGAATCATCAGGCGGGAAAGCACCTGATCAACATCCTGATATAGCAGTACATTGCGAATCAGGTTGGCACGCATATCCGGTTCGGAAATCAGCACGGTCGGCTTATTATAATAGCCTGCCTTGTCCCAGCCGACCTGCAACATATGACCGTAGGATTTTAGCCGCGGCTGCACCATGCCCATCACCGTATAGGAAACCGCTATATCGGGATTGGCCTGACGGATTGCCAGCAACGAAAACAAATTTTGCGACAACTCTTCAGCAGCACTGAGCGTGTCGTCCGTACAGACCAGCGCCTGCCTGGCCGAGCCCAGATTCACCCGCTCCATGGAGTCCGCATCTTCGGTATCACCCCAGCGAAATGTTACCCAGCTTTCCAGCTCTTCGGGTCGTTTGTTTGTTTCTCCGAGGAACACCAGCTTCAGGCTGGTAAAGCGCTGATCAGACAGCAGCTTCAGCTTTTCAATGATAAACGGCGAAGCACTGTTCCAGCCGATCATTACCAGATGGTTGGCGATCATCAGCCTTTCATTCCGCAGTTTGGCCATCAGGCCGGAAATAATACTGGAGCCAATACCGATAAAGAAAGATAGTATAAACATACCCAGCACTACACTAAACACCGAAAACAGCGCCAGATTGCCATCACCCAGCGGGTCACTCACCAGATTGCCTGCCGCCATCAGCGTGCGAAAGGAAAACCATATCTGCACAAACAGATTATCATCCATCGCCGAGCGCAAGCCATCCTGTGAAAAGTCGAAACCGGTCATCGTGTAATGGCCCACCACCCCGCCTGTAATCGACAGCATGGCCAGCAACAGAATCACCAGTACAATCTCCTGAGTGTAATCACCTTCCCGGAATACCTTGCCCAGATTGCGCAGGATCACCATCCATGGTCTGAGCAGCCGCACCAGCCTGACCCCTCGGAGTGCATTTCCGTACGGGATTGAAGTCAGGCCCGGCACCATCACGATGGTTGCCAGCACATCGACCCCCCAGAATCCCCACTCGACGAGGCGATCCCGCCGGGTTGCAAATGTCATATTTCTGAGCAGAACAAGGCGGATGATCACTTCCACGGAAAAATAGATGACAATCCCCCACAGCATCTGCCCTTCAACAAAGAAGGAAAGCATCACTACCAGTGAGATAAACATGCCATAACCGGGCGAAAACATCAGGCTTTGCATGTCGATATAACGGAATAGTCGCAGCACGCGCAGTAGGTATAGTGCCCTAAGGAAGCGTGCAGCAGCCCCCTCCTCACCCAATATCATTTGCACATCGAATGCCGTCGCCAGAATTGACAGCAACGCAAGCATGTCAAAAAACAGGAACAGCATGTCAAGTTTCAGGTCCAGCGATGACTTATACGGGTTGGTTTTGCGTTTAAAGCGCATCAGGCCGGCACGCAATACCAGCTCGCCGATAAACAAAATACTCAAGACAATGGCGATCGCCTGATTACGGGTAAAGGAGAGCAGAATCAACAACAGCATCAACAACCCATAGCGATGATGCGACATCACCCATTCGGCATAATAATAGAAGCCTGTTCTTTTGCTCATATCCCCCTCCGGCAAAGCCACAGGCAGCGCGAGCAAGCTCCGCGCCAATGCGTCCGGTTATACCTCCGCTTCAAATCCAGTTTTTCGAGCTGGCCCGATCATTGCTTTCACATTTTCGCATGCTGTATATAACTGCAACGGAGTGATGCCATGAAACAACTCAACCGATACCGACGCGTATTGCTGCCGTCGTTGCTACTCATCCTGAGCGGCTGCGTCACAGCTCAGGACGCCATGGACTCCGACCCGACCGGTGTACTAAAGGCTTTTGCCACAAAAGCGACGGCTACACCGGCAGATCTGATGAATGACCGCATGCTGCACGCAGATCAGGCCAGTGACCGAATAAAGGCCAGAAACAGCCTGATCAGTGAATTCATTGAAGACTCAAACCTGGTATGCAACCACCGACTTGCCGGCCTGTCCAAACAGATTAAACGCTGGTCGCTGGAATCACACCACCGGGACAAGCTGGCGGCCTTATTGACTGACGGCATGGCACGAAGAACATTGGACTACATCAATCCCGATATGGTTCTTGATCAACCCGCTATTGCCGCAGAGCCGAAACAACAACTGGTTGAAGCCATGATCGCCGTCATCACAAAACAGCGTGAGGCCATTCGAACCACAATGCTGGCGCGCGAAGAGATGGATATTCATCGTTATACACTTAAACAGGCTCTGCAAGATGTGTACACTTACCATCTGACATGTTCAGCCGAACTCGGGCTCTCCGGTGTGATCCATAATGCTTCACCGCACATGACACCTGAAGCAAAAAAAGCAACAATCGATTCCCTGATCCAATTGCGTCAAACCCTGATCCAGCAAGGAATCAGCACACGCGCAGTACAGAAAAAAATCGATGCCGTGATCATGGCGGATTAATCGACGAGGGCAGGTACGCAACAGCACGTACGCATAGTCCGTGTGGATATCGCTCTCCCCGTTTCAATTGACCCTGAACGATGATTGGCTGAATCGTAGTTGGCACGCTATGCTGGCTGATATTCTAAGCTCGGGGAGGATTCTATGAACCTGGTTATTTTTCTTCTGATAGGTGCGGTTGCCGGCTGGATTGCAGGCAACCTGACCAAAGGTGGCGGCTTCGGCCTGATCGGTAATATGGCTATCGGTGTCATCGGCGCCTTTATAGGCAAATTCGTGTTCGGGTTTCTCGGGTTTTCCTTTGCCGGAGCCGTCGGCACCCTGATGGCGGCGATACTCGGAGCTGTCATCCTGATATTTATCGTCGGACTGATTAAACGTTAGCTGATACTATGCAAGAGCGAACTCCTTGTCATAACCTACAACAGAACATGATCGGAATGATGCGTGAACCCCTGTCATACATCAGACATCAACACATTCTGCAGGAAACGCGATGAATGCACGCATCACACAGTTAATTGATCAAATCAAACAACTGGAAGAGGAACTAACCAACGAGGTCCAGCAACATGAGGATACGCTGCTGTTTCAACTCAAGGGCAAGAGGGTGGAGTTTGAGAAAAGTATCAGGCAGGCCCATCGCCGGTTAAAAACCAATGTCTGGGTCTGGTTGGTGGGCGTTCGCCCCATCAATATTATTACCGCTCCGATTATCTACAGCATGATTATACCATTACTGATCGTGGATCTGACCATAAGCTTCTATCAGATCAGCTGTTTCCCCATCTACAAAATCACCCGGGTCCGACGTAGCGATTATATCGTATTCGACCGCCAGCACCTGGCCTACCTGAATATTTTTGAAAAATTTCATTGTCTTTACTGCAGCTATGCCAACGGACTGGTTGCCTATGTTCAGGAGATTCTGGCCAGAACCGAGCTCTATTTTTGCCCGATCAAACACGCACATAAATTGCTCGCGACCCACAGGCACTATCGCCGCTTCATGAGCTATGGCGATGCTGATAACTACCCCGACAGACTCGAAGCCTTGCGCAAAAGTCTGGATGAAAAAGCTGACAGGTAGAGCCGCGGGTAAGACACAACAAGCCTCGGGATTGAACGGTATATCTGCTGACAAACAGAGGCAGGTATTTCCACTCGTTCATCGGTCACCGATAAGCCGGTAGCCAGCCTGTTTTCCTTCACAAGCAACTCCGGAAACCGATCGTTTACGGCAAGATAAACATCCTCATCGACATCGTCACAGTATGCGAAAAAGCCGGACATGACGGGTCCGACTGACTTGCAGCCCGTAGACATGGCATCGGATGTGCTAGCACTGCGGAGCAACCCCGGCTGATGCCATATACGTACTGCGCCACACCGATACGCAGTACATCAGGCGTCGGATAAAACCGGATGCAGGGAAGGGAACACGATCAATGACGACAGAACATATCGCCGATCTCTGCGTGCAGGAGCAAACGCAGGACATTATCGTCTACCACAAGATCGTGCATCTGGCGCAGCAGCTTGGCATGCCCGAACAGCGAGCCGAACAGCTTGCTGCTTCCGTATCAATTCACAACCGACAGCATCCGGCTGCATCAATAGCTTGTGACATCGAGAGCGGGCCAGACGGGTACAGGCTGGTCATTTCATCCGGAACATGGCGGGAGCTGGCAAGTCTGCCTGCAGCCCCCGATGCAGCACTCATCAGGGAGGAGCAGGCATCACTACCGGATATGTCTCTCTCCACCTTATTACAACTGATGCAGACCAGGCACGACGACCTGCAACGGCAGCGTAATTCACTGATACAGGAAGTAGATCGTCTGTCGGCCAAGCTACAGCACAATTGCAGAGAGATGGAATACCAGTCCAGACACGACACCCTGACAGGACTGGCCAACAGACCGATGCTGGCAGAGCGGGCCATGCATGCTTTCCAGATTGCCCGCCGTCAGGCCTTCAAGTGTTGTTTGGTGTTGATGGACCTGAAAAAATTCAAACAAATCAACGATGCTCTGGGGCAGCAGGTCGGTGACCTGCTGCTGCAGGCAGTGGCCAGTCGCTTCAAGCAGGCCGTGCGCTCCTCCGATACGCTGGCCAGGGTCGGCGGCAATGAATTTGCCGTGCTGCTGCTCAATAACGACATTGAGCAGGCGGAAATCGTCGCCGAAAAACTGCATCATGCGCTGAATCCATCATTTGAGATGCAGGGGCATATATTGAACATCGACGTCAGTATCGGCATCGCTGAATTTCCGACTCACGGCGAGGACATCGCGGATCTGATGCAGCGCGCCAACGCGGCAATGCATCATGCAAAAAACAACAAGATGGACACAATGGTTTATCAGTCACTGCTGGATGAACACAGCCTGGAGCGGCTCTCTCTGTTCAACGAACTGAATGAGGCCATTACGACCGGAACACTGGAGCTCTATTATCAGCCGCAGGTAGTGACCCATGGTGAAGGCATCCCGTCGCTGGAGGCTCTGATTCGCTGGCCGCATCCGGTCAAAGGCATGGTCTTTCCCGACAGGTTTATTCCGATGGCCGAGGATTCCGGACTGATTATCCCGATGACATGGTGGGTGCTTGAGTCTGCCATGGAACAGTGTGCCGCATGGCATCGGGCCGGCTTGCCTGTAACGGTGGCTGTCAACTTCTCCGCCCACTGTCTGCAAGAGGACGATATCGTGCAGCGTATTGCCGACTGCATCAAACGACACAACCTGCCGGATCATTCACTGGTACTGGAAATCACCGAAAGCATGATTATGGCCGACCCCCATCAGGCCTCCACGGTACTGCTGGAGATCGACAAGTTGAAGGTCGATGTATCCATTGATGATTTCGGCACAGGTCACTCATCACTGGCCTACCTCAAGCACCTGCTGGTGGATGAATTGAAAATCGACCGCTCCTTTGTCATGGGCATGCACGAACATAAAAATGATGAGGTGATTGTACGCACAGTCATCAGCATGGCCCACAATATGGGCCTGCGCGTTGTCGCCGAAGGCGTGGAAACCCGACGGGACTGGGATGCGCTGACAGCCATGAACTGTGATCGTATTCAGGGCTATTTTATCAGCCGGCCGCTGCCGGTAGAGCAAATCACCCGCTGGCTGGAAGCCTTTGTCCGGGACGGGTTGCAACCGGATGAATAGCATACAATAGTGGATGCATGGCAGAGGCCATTCACTTATCACCCTGAAATAACCGGCTCAAACCCTCTGATTGAGAAGGCAGGGGAGCCTCCCGATCCAACATCCATACCAGAACATCGCGCCAAACCACTTCCGCCTGCAGATCGCGCAGCAGCATGTGGTAACCGTTGCTGTAGAACTGCAAGCGTACTGCCCTGCCCGCACCGACCACCGGAGCAAAGGCATCCAGCACGGCCGCCCGGGGAATCACCTGATCCTTTTCGCCGTACAGGATCAGTGCCGGCGAGGTCAGCTTCGGCACGACTTCCGAGGCCTCCTGCATCAGGTTGACCAACCCGTAAATCGTATCGACACGCGTCTCCTTGATCACCAACGGGTCGCGGCCCAGAGCGATCAGCATCGCCCGGTTATCGGATGCAACCACGCCGAGGGATGAGCCGGTAAAGCGTTTCCACGGAATCGTGTATGCGGCCAGCCTCAGTCCCCACTGCTGCCAGATCGGCATGGCGTGCCAGCCCCACACGGCCGGTGCAGAGAGAATCACACCATCCACACGCACCGATGTCTCAGCCAACGCCTCAAGAACAACTGCCGCCCCCATGCTCTCTCCCAGCAGATAGACAGGCACTCCCGCATGCCTCTGCCGGATCAGAGCGACAAAGGCGTTCAGATCCAGGGCAAAAGCCTGCCTGCCCGGCCAGTAACCATGATTCAGCGAGGCCCCGAATCCGCGTTGATCATAGGCATACACAGCTATGCCGCGCCTCGACCACCAGGTTGCTGCAGGCTCGATAAAGTGCGAATAATCATTGAACCCGTGCAGGGCAATGATCACCGCCCGGGGTGCACCTGTCGGTAACCAGCGCTGCACAGGCAGCCGGGTGCCGTCAAAGGAGACAAACTGCCCGGCGATCAGACTCGGCGTAACATGCAGTTTCTCCGGCGGGATAAACTTCGGTGCACAGCCACACAGCACCCCCAGCAGCAGCAAGGCAGAACATAGCGACAAGGTACGCGACAACAGCAGCTTCATGCCCCGCAATCTATGGGTCGCCAGCGCCCCTGCCAACTTCACCCATAGGCAACGCAACAATGTCTGCTATGCTCGCGCTTTCCCACTCTCGGACTTGTGGTGATCGCAGCAAGCAGACACAGCTTGCCGGGTAGCACTGGTCCGACAGACTCCCGGGAGGAGAGAACCATGCCAAACAGTGTTGGAGCAAAACGAAATGCATGTCCGTGATGCACTGCAACAACGACAATCCACCCGCGCCTTTCTGGACAAGCCGGTTGATCAGACCCTGATCGAGCAGCTGCTGAATATGGCACGCCATGCCCCGTCCGGTGCCAATACCCAGCCGTGGCAGGTAGCCGTCGTAACCGGCGAAACGAAGCGCGCACTGCAAGAGCAAATCCTTCAGCGCTTTCACAGTGGCGAACAGGCCCACATGGATTACCACTACTACCCCCGACAATGGCAGCAACCGTATCAGGCACGTCGGCGGGAGTGTGGACTGCAGCTGTACAACGCGCTGGATATTGACCGGGAGGACAAACAGCGGCGGCTGGATCAATGGGCCGCTAACTACCGAGCCTTTGATGCGCCCGTCTGCCTGTTCTTCTTTCTCGATGCCTCCATGGAAGCCGGTGCATGGCTGGACGCCGGCATGTTTATCCAGTCACTGATGCTTGCCGCCACTGAGGAGGGGGTAGCCAGCTGTGCGCAGGCGGCACTGGCCGAATATCCGGACATCGTCAAAACTGCGCTCGGCTATCCTGATGACAGCATCCTGCTCTGCGGCATGGCGCTGGGTTATGCCGATACGGACGCACCGGCAAACAATTATCGCACCCCGCGTGCAGATATGCATACTTTCGCCCACTTTTTTAATTGAAGGATGTGCGAATGAGTCACCGATCTATCGTAGTTATGGCCTCCGGTCGCGGTAGCAATCTGGCTGTTATCCTGGATGCTATCGCATCCGGAGTCTGCCCGGCTGATATACGAATGGTCATATCCGATAAGGCAGGTGCAGGTGCATTGACTATCGCACGCCAGGCCGGCATCAATGAAGTGCTGCATATCAATCCGAAAGATTATGCTGATCGGGCGGCCTATGACAGCGCCTGTGGCGATGCCATTGAACGGAGCGGATCTCACTGGATTGTTCTGGCCGGATATATGCGCATCCTCTCCGCAGCCTTTGTGCAACGCTTTGCCGGTCGCATTATCAATATCCATCCTGCCCTGCTGCCATCCTTTGCCGGTGCTGACGGCGTAGGTGATGCGCTTGCTTATGGCGTCAAAGTCAGCGGTTGCACCGTTCACCTGGTAAATGAGGTCGTCGATGGCGGAGCGATTCTGGCCCAGTCCGTCGTACCGGTACTGGATGATGATGACCGGGAGAGCCTGCATGCCCGCATCCAGCAGGAGGAACACCGTCTCTATCCGGCGACGCTGAAACGTATCGTCGAAGAGGGTTTCCGGCTCGATGGCCGGCGGGTGATCTGGCACAAACCCTGAATCCGTCACATACCCGACCTGCTATTGTGCGTCAGGTCACATCGGCCGGCCCCCTGATACATAGCTTCCACCCCATAAAAACAGGGAACGGGCCGGAGGTTTAACCGGCTTCAGGGAGCTTTAAATGCGGTATTGGTACGATAGAGAGTGGTTCACCGGCAAGATGATCATGCGACTTGCAGCAGGTCTGCTGCTCATGATGCAGGGCGCCTGTGCCACCCACACCTCCCATCTGACGATGGATCGCAACACGCAAAAATCGGTCAGGGTGATCGGCTTGCCGCAGATCCAGGTCAACAAGCAAATTGATATCCGCCAGGAAAACCCTGTTTACGCCATTATCGGTATCAGTGCAAAAATGGTGCAGCAACTCGCCCGCCAGGCCAAACGCATCCAGTATCAGGATGAAAACCCTGCCCTGTTGCAGCAGTGCCTGAACCAGATGCGTGCGGGGATAAAACAACGACTGCGCAAGCAGGGCTATATCGTCAAAGACCTGGATATGACCTACTGGCAGGCGCTCTCCGGTTACCGCAAAAACGACAAGCGCGTTGAGGGCGTGGATGCACTGCTGAGAATTGATATCAAACAGTTCGGCTATTTTTCCGGCTCGCCCTTCAAGCCCTACCGTCCGGGCATGGTGATGGTCGCCGACCTGGTCTCGACCGATGACCGAAAGACTCTGGCATCAAATGTATATAACGTTGGCTTTGACCGCGAGGATGTCTCACTGTTGTCATTCCGCGTGGATTATGCGACCAGTGTATATGTAGCTGATGATCAATATTTTTATAAGAATTTCGACACTCTGCTGTCAAAAGCCAAACAGAGCGCCGGAGGCCTGAAGTTCGTGGCGCGGGTCGCCGCAGAGAGCGTAGCCGGCGACCTGAAGAAAAGAGATAACGGTTACCTGATGGTTAAACGCTGATCAGCACCTGTATCAGCTGCACATTCACGCTTTTGCAGCATCCATCACATCACTGACCCGCTGCTGGTGGGCCGTTTCAGCCCTATGCAGCGGCAGGCGAACAAAAAAGGATGAGCCCTCCCCCTGCTTGCTCTGCACCCAGATATCACCTTCATGGGCATCAACAATTCGCTTGCAGATTGCCAGACCCAGCCCGGCTCCCTCACCGTCTTTCCGGCAACGGGCATCATCGGCACGGAAAAAACGGTCGAACAGCGCCCCTTGTTGCTCCTCGGCAATACCCGGTCCTTCATCACGCACGCAGATAATGACTGACTCTTTCACGGCTGTCGCCGACAGATAGATGGCTGAGTGCTCCGGTGCATGTTTAAATGCATTGGAGAGGAGATTCATCATTGTGCGTTCAATCTGGGTGGCATCGCCCATGATCTCCAGGTCATCCTCGATATCCATCTCCAGCGCGACATGCTGACTATCAAACAGAATCAGATGTTGCTGACCAACCTCCTGCAACAATAGCGACAGATCGACCGGCGTCTGGACCAGTTCAAGTTGCCCCGCATCGGCACGCGCCAGCGTCAGCAGATCGTTCACAATACGCTGGATGCGGTCGATCGTACCCAGCTGCTGGCGCAGGATTTGCTGATATTCGCCTTCGCTGCGCGGGTGTCTCAGGGCCACCTCGATCTCGCCCTTGAGGATGGTAAGCGGCAAGCGCAACTCATGCGATGCATCGGCAGTAAAGCGCTTTTGTGCCATAAAGCTTGTTTCCAGGTCGGCAAACATCTTGTTAAGCACCCGTACCAGCAAACCAATCTCTTTCTCCTGGGCGCGTGAAGTCAGACGTCGCGACAGGTCGCCGGCAGCCACTGCACGGGCAATACGGGTAATTTCCTGAATCGGATCAAGTGCCCGCTTGGCCATATAATAACCGGCTCCGGCACTGATCAGGATAGAGATCGCGCCGAGTATGCCGCCGATCAGATACATCAGATTGAATACCGAGCGGATATCGGACGTGCTGTGACCGAGCAGCAGCGATGCAATAATGCGGTTATCCCGGTAGATCGGAAACGCAATGACACGGACATTGGCTTTGTTCAGCAGCGATTCGGTTGAGGCAAATGCCGGTCTACCGCTGCGAAAGGAGATACCCAGCGCCCGGCTGATATCATTGCCGCCGCGATCAATCAGGGAGCGATCGGAGCGAAACAGCTCCAGGCCGTTGGCGCTGATCAGCTGGATCGCGCCGGCATAATGATCGGCGAAGTTGCTCATATGAGCCGACCAGAAATAGCTGGATGTATCTTCCAGGCTACTGGCCAGCGAGGTGGCCTGATTGGTCAGCTCCTCATCCACCTCGTTGTACACGCGATTGGAGAGTGCTGTATAGAGCAGCAGACCGGCAAACAACAGAATGCCCAGCTCCAGCGACACATACATCAGCGCCAACCGTCCGCGGAAGGTGCGAAACATGTTGGATCGCACCCTGTTAAGGATGCCTAAAGGATTAATACTCAGTGCCAATCGGCTCAAGCTGGCGGCGTATCGTCTGTCAGCAGATAGCCCTGCCCGCGCAGTGTGTGCAACAGCGACACATCAAACCCCTTGTCGATCTTTGAGCGCAAATGGCTGATATAGACATCAATCACATTGCTCTCCGGGTCAAAGTTCATATCCCAGACATGCTCGCCGATCAGGGTGCGTGAAAGTACCTTGCCGGGATTGCGCATCAGGTACTCAAGCAGGGCGTACTCCTTGGTCGTCAGGCGAATGGAGCTGCCCTGACGACTGACACGGCGACTGATCGGGTCCAGCTCCAGATCTGCCACTTTCAGAACCGGCGACTTACTCTCCGACTTGCGGCGCAACAGTGCCCGCACGCGAGCCAGCAGCTCCTCAAATGCAAACGGCTTGGCCAGATAATCATCGGCTCCGGCATCCAGTCCGCGCACCTTGTCTTCCACCGAATCACGGGCCGTTAACATCAGCACCGGCGTGGATACGCCACTGGCACGCAACTCGCGACAAACCACCAGACCATTCTTCTTGGGCAGCATCAAATCGAGAATAATCAGGTCATAATCATTGACCTCAGCCAAAAATTCGCCGTCTTCGCCGTCATAGGATATATCGACAGCATGGCCCTCTTCCTTCAGCCCTTTCTGAATAAAATGCGCAACACGCTCTTCGTCTTCAACCACCAGAATCTTCATGCGGCTTAGTGTAGCATTCGACATGCCGTTTCGTGAAGCGGGAATATCAGGCAGGGGGTGGAATGATGGATTACAGCATAGTCAGCAAGAAGCCGTTATACCGCGGTTTTTTCTCCATGGACGAGTGGGAGGTTACACATGAGCGCTTCGATGGCGGCCAACAAACCGTACTACGCGAGAATATGGAGCGCGGCGATGCAGCGGCCATGCTGCTCTATGATCCGCACACCGATCAGGTACTGCTGCTGGAGCAGTTTCGTATCGGCCCTGTGGCTCGGCGGGATAACCCGTGGCTGATCGAGATCGTCGCCGGCATCGTCGATGATGGCGAAAGCGTTGAGCAGGCCATCATCCGGGAAGCGCACGAAGAGGCGGGATTTGCGCCTTACCAGACAACCTGGCTGGGCCGTTACTATACAACCCCGGGCGCCTGCTCCGAGCGCATTGACCTCTATCTCGGACTGGTGGACAGTCAGGCGCCGGTCGGTGAGGGCGGCGGCATCGCCGATGAACATGAGGATATCCGCAGCTTCTGGGTATCAAAAGATGAGGCGCTGCAGATGCTGGCCGACGGGCGCATCGCTTCCGGCGCGCCGATGCTGGCACTGATGCTCGCCTTCGGTTGGAAAGGCGTGGTGTAAAACAGATTTTTCGTCATTACCGTACAATGCTTTATTATATAAGACGCGCTTTTGACTTGGTCTGCACAGGCTGCGCGATTAGCGTGCCGCGATGACTGACACATCCACTCCCACCATCACTATTATCGGTGCAGGTCTGGCCGGCTCGGAAGCTGCCTGGCAGCTGGCCCGGCGCGGCATTCGCGTGCGCCTGCATGAGATGCGCCCGACCACGATGACCCCGGCACATAAAACAGGAAACTGCGCGGAGCTGGTATGTTCCAATACATTCCGCGCCGATCATCTGGAAAACGCCGTCGGCCTGCTGCACGAAGAGATGCGTCGCATGGATTCGCTGATTATGCGCTGCGGCGACGAGGCACGCATCCCGGCCGGTACGGCGCTGGCGGTGGATCGCGAGCAGTTTTCCGCACTGGTCACTGCCGCACTGACGGCCGAGCCGCTGATCGAAATCGTCCCCGGCGAAGTCACCGATATCCCACCCGAAGGCCTGGTACTCATCGCCTCAGGCCCGCTGACATCCGACACGCTCTATGACCGGATTCAGAATCTCACCGGTGAGGACCGGCTCTGCTTTTTCGATGCCATTGCACCTGTCGTTGATGCCGAATCGGTCAATATGAAGATCGCCTACTGGAAAAACCGCTACGATAAAAATGTGGCGGAGGGCGAGGCCGGTGATTACCTCAACTGCCCGATGAACGAGGCCCAGTACAAAGCATTTGTTGCCGAACTGGTCTCAGCCGAAAAAGTCGCATTCAAGGGCTTTGAAGACATCCCGTTTTTCGAAGGCTGTATGCCGATTGAGGAGATGGCCGAGCGCGGGGAAGACACGCCCCGCTTCGGACCGATGAAGCCGGTCGGGCTCGATCACCCGGTCAGCGGCGAAAAGGCCTATGCCGTGGTGCAGCTGCGCCGCGACAACCGCATGGGCAGCCTGCTCAATATGGTCGGTTTCCAGACCAAGATGACTTATGGCGAGCAGAAGCGTGTATTCACCATGATCCCGGGACTGGAGCAGGCCGAGTTTTTCCGCCTCGGCTCACTACATCGCAACACCTTTATCAAGTCACCCGCCCTGCTGGATAACACACTGCGGCTGAAAAAAGAGCCGCGGATTCTGTTCGCCGGCCAGATTACCGGCGTGGAAGGCTATGTGGAATCTGCCAGCATGGGATTGATGGCCGGTCGTTTCCTGGCAGCCATGGCGCATGGCGAAGAGCCGGAAGCACCACCTGCCGACACCGCTCACGGTGCACTGCTGGCGCATATCTCACAGACGCGGGTTGAGGATTTTCAACCGATGAATATCAATTTCGGCCTGCTGCCGCCGGGCAAAAAACGCGACGGCAAACGCCGCTTTTCACGCGCGGAGCGTCGCCGTTCAGTTTCCGACAAAGCACTGGCGGTACTGGATGTGTGGCTGAAAAAGTCATAACTCGCCGGTGAAGCAATCGCCGGTTCTTGCCGATTTCAGATCAGGCGGGGATGCAACTCTGAGGCTATATCGGTCAGCTGCTGCTTGAGCCAGGCCGGACCGGGCCGGTGATGCTGCTCAAACGAGCGTCTCTCCAGCTCTCTTAAGACCGGAATCAGTACATCCAACTGGCGCGGCAGATAGGTCAGCATCGCCTGCAATACCTGCTGCCGGATCTCCCACTGCAGCCGGCCGGCACTGCTATGCAGGATATTGAGCAGTGCATCATCATCCGAGGGCGGGGCCAGCACACACTGCTCCATGGCCAGCAAGCGTGAAGAGAGCTCCGGCGGCAGTGCCGTCACATCACCGCGCCATGCCAGCGTCACAGCCCGTTGCTGATCGCGCCCCCGTTCCAGGCAGTGAAACAGGGCCTGGGCAACAGGCACGGCAAGCACTCCGGGCTGCACATCCAGCATCCACATCGAGCTGCCCTCCAGCTCACGCATCCACTGCTCAACCAGTTGCCATGCCGGCAGATCCGACAGGGCCGATACCTCCAGCAGCGCGATATTATCGCTTTCACGTGCCAGCGTGCGCAGCAGATGTGTTTTGCCGGCCGGATCCAGTGAGCGCAACCACAATGAACCGCCATGCACACACCATAAAGCCATACGATCACAGGCTTCATCAACGCCGTCATGACGAATCCAGTCGCCGTAGTCATAACGCTCCGGCAGGCTCAAAGCCAGCCGCATCTGGGACTGTACCGGCATCAGCGGTTTTCCGCGTGAACGGCTTTGCGCATCCACAGCACCATATACTGGATACCGGAGATGCAAGTGAAGGCAAACGTCAACCAGACAACTGTCTGCAGGATCATCGCCCCGGGCGTCTGCCAGGCCATATTGGCCAGCACGCACAGCACCAGCATAATTTGCAGGAATGTAGTGATTTTTGAGGTAAACAACGGCGTCATTTCCAGCTTATGCGTTACCATTTCATAGGCCGTCGCACCAAGCACGATGACCATATCGCGAAAGACCACTGCCAGAAACAGATAGGTCGGTATATGCGCCAGAAAATAGAGTGCGACGATGGTGCTGATCAGCATCAGCTTGTCGGCCAGCGGATCCATAAAAGCGCCGACCGTGCTGCGCTGGTTGAACATGCGCGCAATCGCGCCATCAAGCATGTCGGTGATACCCGCAACCCCCATCAACAACAGCGCAAAGGCAGGTTCCCCCTCCAGCATCGCATAAACAATGAATGGCGTGATAATGATACGCGCCAGCGTCAGAATATTGGGAATATTGAGTATGCGATCCTGCTTCTGCTTCACCGGGCAGGCATCTCCCGGGCAACCCAGCCCTCAATCGTCGGCGTCAGTGTCATGCCGCGATGGGCAAACCAGTCACGCAACCAAAGATCGTCCGCCCCCTTCAGATGCAAACGATATTGCTGCCCGTCGCGATTCACCTGCCGGAGAGAGAGATCAAGGATGCGCGGATTCTGGCGCAGATCCTGCTCAAACAGAATCTGTTCAGGCAGGGATGCATGGCGCTCCACTTTCAACAGCAGGTAACCCTCCGCAACCGGTGGCCTCGCGCTCGCTGCGACTTCGCCACCTGTCTCTACATGCTGTTGCGGAAGCGTGACAGCAGGCGCGGCAGCTTCTGTCTGTTCCACATAGGCATCACGCGCCTTAAGCAGTACTTCCTCCAGCCACGGCCGCAACTGCAGGACCGGATCACCGGAAGCCAGACGTCGCGTTTCGGCATATTCGCCCAGACGAGTGCCACCACGCACGCTCAGACTGACCTGACTACTATCCAGCCAGCGCCAGTCCAGCACCAACGCCGGAGCGGCGCTGTTGACGACATAACCCAGCTGAGCCGACTCTCCCTGAACCATGTCGTGCAGCCGGGCCGCCGACTCGGGCATGCTCCGGCCTGCTGCATTCTGCAGGTTGATTGTCACGTTCCATGCAGGAGGCTCGGCAATATAGGGAATATGATGATCTTTCAGCCAGGAGAATACGCGCCGGGGCTGAAAAATTATCATAATGCCGGCATCACCCGGCGTTGCACGTTGCAGAAAACGCAGACCCTTTACAGTCGGAATATCACGCTGCGCCTGTTTCGGCACAATACGAGCCCATAGACGGGGCAGTGCCATATCCGCAGCCTGTGCGATATTCGATCGCAGAAAATCCAGCGTAATACCCTTCGCCTCATCAGGCGCTACCAGAATCTGCATCCGCGCATCAGTTGCCGCCAGCGCCGGTTGTACCAGTAGCAACAGCGCTGCAAAACACGCTCCGGATATCAGGCGATACATTATTTCACCACACGCAGATGACTGACTTTTCGTTCACGCGGCTCATCATCTGTATCAGTACCGGCACCACCATCGATCACCGTCATCGGCGATGCTGTAGCTTCGTTGTTATTTGCCTCTGTCTGCCCGACCAGCTCCTCGCTCTCACCATCCGCCATACCGCGTGCAGCCTCCACCATGCTTTTGATCATTTCCGGCACACTGTCTTCCCAGATGATTCCCTGCTCCAACTCGCCTTCCGGCTGATAGGCAGCCCAAATCGTATGCATCGGGATTCGGCAGGGGAAAACCTGGCCGGAAAACGAAAAGTCTGAATCCAGACGGTCATCCCTGATATGGATTTGCTGCGGCATGCGCAGACTCAGTACCAAACGCAGCGCGGGATCACCTTTCAGGTTATCCGGCACAATCACATCGTCGCCGGTAGCATCCACGACAACGTAAATGCGTCCGTAGCGGTTGAAGTACTCTCGCAGTTCCCTGGCCTTAGCCGCATCAGCAAAGCTCAGACTCATGACATGACCTGCTCATCATATTTGTGGTGGTATCGCCCAAATGTATCAATATGCAAGATAAGACCCCCGGTGCAGCCCAAGGCTAACGGCAAAGGGCAGGAAGATAAAATGCGGAGTGGCTCTGTAAGCCGGGTTCTGTCTCCCGCCGGAGCGGGGAGATGGTCATTCATCTGGGCCTGCCATTACTGACAGGCTCGAGCAGCCTACCCGGAAGCAAACGCGGGCCACGTTTGGCGCTTCCCTATTTGGCCTTGCTGCGAGCGGGGTTTACCGTGCCCCGGTCCGTTACCGCACCGGGCGGTGCGCTCTTACCGCACCGTTTCACCCTTACCGCGGCATGCCGCGGCGGTCTGTTTTCTGTGGCACTTTCCCGGGGTCACCCCCACCGGACGTTATCCGGCGCTCTGCCCTGTGCAGCCCGGACTTTCCTCGACAGGTTAAACCTGCCGCGACCATCCGAGCCACTCCGCACTGCGCAGTGTAGGAACTTTCTTGCATAAACGCACTGTACTTGTTTTTGGCCGGACTTTATCCGCCTTCGCGCGGGCGCAATCGCGCCGAATACTGACTATTCCGCTTGCGTCACTGTCAGCGTGATCTAGCCTCTGGCCTATGACAACTCTCTCCCCACCCGACAACCCGCTTATCCAGAGCATCAGCACTGAACTACCGCTGTTTGACAAAATCAAGCCGGAACATGTGCTACCGGCGCTGGCACATGCACTGAGCGAAGCACGTCAACAGGTGGTAACCCTGACGACACAGACAGATCCGACATGGACGAACCTGATGCAGCCGCTGGAGGCCATGGATGAGATGCTCGGGCGGGTATGGGGGCCGGTCACCCATCTTAATGCCGTCTGTGATTCGGACGAGATGCGATCCGTTTATCAGCAGGGCGTGGCGCAAATGTCGGAATGGCATACGGAGCTGGCCCAGAATGAGCTGCTCTACGCAGCCATGCGCAAGATCCATGAGCGCCCTGATTTCGCCATGCTCAGCCGCGAACGCCAGCAGGTCCTGGAGCATGCATTGCGCGACTTCCGCCTCTCCGGTGCAGAGCTGGAAGGCGAGTCCAGAACACGTTTCAAGAGCATCATGCTGCGCCTCTCCGAGCTCTCCACCACATTCAGTCAGCATGTGATGGATGCAACCCAGGCTTTCGAGTTGCATCTCACCGACACAGCCGATATCGCAGGCCTGCCGGAATCGGTAGCTGCAGCGGCGGCTCAGCGTGCCGAACAGCAAGGCAAGGATGGCTGGTTAATCACGCTGGATGCGCCCTCCTACATTCCGTTCATGCAATATGCCGAGAACAGCGGCTTGCGCCAACAGATCTATACCGCATATGTAACCCGCGCATCGGCAGGTGAATTAGATAACGGCCCGCTCATCCGTGAAACGCTGTCGCTCAAGGCGGAGGCTGCGACGCTGCTCGGATTCAATAACTACGGGGAATACTCACTGGCCACAAAAATGGCTGGCAGCGTGAAGGAGGTCACTGCATTCCTGCGCGAACTGGCGGAAAAATCTAAAGCCTTCGCCAGACAGGATCTGGAAGCCCTGCAGGATTTTGCCGAGGATGAACTCGGCCTGAGCGAGCTCAAGGCGTGGGATATTGCATTTGTCTCCGAGCGGCTGCGCCTGAAGACGTTTGCCGTATCACAGGAGGAGCTGAAGCCCTACTTTCCCGAGCAGAGTGTGATCAACGGCATGTTCGGCCTGGTTGAGAGGCTCTACGGCATTGCCATTCGCCCCAATGAGTCGGTGCCACGCTGGCATGCGAATGTACACTACTATGAGCTGTTCGACACCGACAATCAGCAGATCGCCGCCTTCTATCTCGATCCCTATGCGCGAGCGCACAAACGCGGCGGCGCATGGATGGATGAGTGTGTCACCCGCTGGCAGCGACCGGATGGGCAACTACAACTGCCGGTAGCTTATCTCGTATGCAACTTCGATGCCCCGGTCGGCGATAAACCGGCATTGTGGACGCATGATGAGGTAACCACGCTGTTCCACGAATTCGGCCACGGCCTGCATCATATGCTGACGAAGGTTTCGGAGCTGGGCGTATCGGGCATCCGCGGCGTCCCGTGGGATGCGGTCGAGTTGCCCAGCCAGTTTATGGAGAACTTCTGCTGGGAAAAAGAGGTGGTTGACCTCTTCGCCCGTCACTATGAAACAGGGGAAACGATGCCGGATGCGCTGTTTAACCGCATGCTGGCAGCTAAAAACTTCCAGAGCGGCATGCAGATGCTCAGGCAGGTGGAGTTTTCCCTGTTCGACATGCTGCTGCACAGCGACTTTGACCCGACAGGCGAGGAATCCGTGCATGATCTGATCGATCAGGTACGCGATGAGGTGGCAGTACTGAAACCTCCTGCATTCAACCGCTTTGAAAACAGCTTCTCACATATCTTTGCCGGCGGCTATGCGGCGGGTTACTACTCCTACAAGTGGGCCGAACTGCTCTCCGCCGACGCATTTGCCGCCTTCGAGGAAGAGGGCATCCTCAACACCGCTACCGCCGCGCGCTTTCGCGGACATATCCTCTCTATCGGCGGCAGCAGCAACATCATGGACGCATTTACCGCATTCCGCGGTCGCAAACCAACGGTCGAAGCGCTGCTGCGCCACTCCGGCCTGACTGCACAAGGAGATTCACATGGATAATCACGTCACCATCACCGATATCAGAATGCCGTTCCTGTCTATGGTGTTCTTCATGGTCAAGTGGGCTATCGCCTCGATCCCCGCCTTTTTCATTCTGTGGATCATCGGCTCTGTTCTGTTTGCCCTGCTCGGCCACTTGTTCACCCCGCAGCCGTTCTAAATAGCCTCACAGAACCAAATACAGCTGACAGCGCCGGCACGGCAGCGTTTCTGTAGCGGCATCTGCATCAGTGTGGATAATCCGCTTTTATGCAAACCTCTACAGATCAGGCGCGTCACATCCTGAAAGCAACATTCGGCTATGATGACTTCAGACATCATCAGGCGGACATTATCGATGCGCTGATAAACGGGCAGGATGTACTGACATTGATGCCGACCGGTGGCGGCAAGTCTATCTGTTACCAGATTCCTGCGCTGATCCGCAGCGGCACGGCCATTGTAATATCGCCGCTGATTGCACTGATGCAGGATCAGGTGGACGCACTCAAACAGCTCGGTGTCAGCGCCGCCTTTCTCAACTCCACCCTCAATGCCGGTGAGCAGCGCGAGGTTGAGGATAAGCTGCGCAGCGGTCAGCTGGATCTGCTCTATATGGCGCCGGAGCGCCTGCTGAACCATCAGATGTTAAACATGCTCGATCGCTGCAAGATCTCCCTGTTTGCCATTGATGAGGCGCACTGCGTATCCCAATGGGGGCACGATTTCCGCAAGGAGTATCAGCAGCTCTCGATGCTGCATGAGCGCTACCCCGAGGTGCCGCGCATTGCCCTCACCGCCACCGCCGACGCACGCACCCGCGGCGAGATTATCCATCAGCTGGCACTGCATCAGGCCGGGATATTCGTAAACAGCTTTGATCGCCCCAATATCCATTATGCCATCAGCGAGGCCGGTAACGGGCGCGATGCGCTGTGGCATTTTCTGAGTGATAACCATGCCAATGATGCCGGCATCGTCTACTGTCTGAGCCGCAAAAATGTCGAGGCCACGGCGGAGTGGCTGAATGAAAAGGGGCGTACGGCGCTCCCCTACCACGCCGGCCTGGCTCAGGAGGTGCGTAGCCGCCATCAGCAGCGCTTCCTGCGCGAAGACGGCCTGATTATTGTCGCCACCATCGCCTTCGGCATGGGCATCGACAAGCCGGATGTGCGTTTTGTCGCACATATGAACCTGCCGAAAAATATCGAATCCTATTATCAGGAGACCGGCCGTGCCGGGCGCGACGGCCTCCCCTCCGATGCATGGATGAGCTACGGCCTGCAGGACGTGATCAACCTGCGTCTGTTCATCGAGAAGAGCGATGCCGATGAGCAGTTCAAGCGCGTGATGCTGCAGAAAACCGATGCCATGCTGGGCCTGTGTGAGCTGACAGGGTGCAGGCGACAGGCGTTGCTGGCCTATTTCGATGAAACACTGGCAGAACCATGCGGCAACTGTGACAACTGTTTGAGTCCGCCGGAAACATGGGATGCCACCATCGCCGCTCAGAAAGTACTCTCCTGCGTCTACCGCACAGGCGAGCGCTTCGGCGCGCAATATGTCATTGATGTGCTGACCGGCAAAAGCAGTGAGCGCATCAAACACAACGATCACGACAAGCTCTCCACCTTTGCCATTGGCGGTGAGCACAGCGGTGCGGAGTGGCGAGGCATCTTCCGTCAACTGATAGCGCACGGCTATCTGGTGGCCGATGCAGAAGGATACGGGGTGCTCAAGCTGACGCAAAAAGCGTGGCCGCTGCTCAAGCGCGACTGCGCGGAGAGTGTCCGCCTGCGTCGTTTAAGCAAACCCGCATCAACTCGAACGAAGAAAACAAAGTTCACCGCCGCATCAAACCTCACGGGCGAGGAACAAACGCTGTTCGAAGCGCTGCGCGCCCTGAGAGCACGCCTGGCCAAAGAGCAGAACGTGCCGCCATACGTTATTTTTCCAGATAAAACACTGAGCCAAATGGCCAGCGCCCAACCGCAAACACCGAGCCAGTTGCTGGACATCTCCGGCGTTGGTGAAGCGAAACTGGCCCGCTACGGCGAAACATTCCTGAACGAAATCCGCAACTCAGCCTGACTCTGCGCTCCGGTAACTGAGGCTCACACGACTAAAGGATGGCCCCTCATTTTTTCTACGCAAAAAGGATAGCGCTCCCCCTTCCCTTGCTTACGAGCCTCTCCTGTGAATGCGTTTTCTTAACGCCCCTTTCTCTTCCCGTTTCGGAATAGACACCCCGGCCCGCTTCCGCAAATCGCTTATGTCAGTTTTTTCGACCGACTGAATTTGATATGCAGGACAACGGAGGTGCCTGCCATCGTCATGGCCACAGCATTACTGTGACCCTGCGGGCATGATACTTGCTTGTAATATTGTTCTTTTCACTACACCATTGTTCTCTGATATTGCAAAAGGGATGAATATGCACCGAATGATACTGTTACTTACCGCTCTGCTGCTGCCCTCTGCGGCACTTGCATCTGCGGATGCCGTCCCCTCGACTGTGGACTTCACAACAACCTGGTTTGGCATATCAGCGCTGATTCTGTTTGTCTTTGCCTATGCTCTGGTGATTGGTGAAGAGGCGCTGAACCTGCGCAAGTCAAAGCCGGTCATGGTAGCCGCTGGCATCATCTGGGTGCTGGTTGCTCTCGCCTTTAATGCTCACGGTGATGTAACCAGTGCTCATTCGCTGGTTCAGCACAATATTCTGGAATATGCCGAACTATTGCTGTTCCTGCTTTCCGCCATGACCTATGTAAATACGATGGAAGAGCGCAATGTATTTGCTGCACTCAGGGGCTACCTGGTCTCAAAGGGACTCTCGCTGAAGGCGATTTTCTGGCTGACAGGCATGCTGGCCTTCCTGATCTCTCCGATTGCCGACAATCTGACTACGGCACTGGTGATGGCTGCCGTTGTCATGGCCGTTGCCAGAGACAATACGAAATTCGTGACGCTTGGCTGTATCAACATTGTCGTTGCCGCCAATGCGGGCGGCGCGTTCAGTCCGTTTGGTGATATTACCACGCTGATGGTCTGGCAAAACGGCGCTGTTCAGTTTCAGGAATTTTTTGCGCTGTTTCTGCCATCACTGGTCAACTGGCTTGTACCTGCAGCCATCATGGTGATGTTCCTGCCTGACGCCATACCGGCCAGCGTCAGTGAAAAGGTGTTTGTGAAACGAGGCGGCTTCATCATTATAGTCATGTTCCTGGCCACCATTGTTCTGGCGGTTCTGTTTCACAGCCTGCTCCATCTGCCGTCAATGCTCGGCATGATGACCGGCCTCGGCTTTTTAAAGCTGTATGGCTACAAACTGAAGAGAGCCAGCATCGCCGAATACGATGACTCTTTTTCAGGAAAAACCCAGTTGGACGGATCACCCGCGGCCGCACCATTTGACATCTACCACCAATTGCAACGTTCCGAATGGGATACGCTGATGTTTTTCTATGGCGTCATTCTCTGCGTGGGCGGGCTCGGTGCACTGGGTTACCTGAATCTCACCTCGCACCTGATGTATGATCAACTCGGCGCGAGCTGGGCGAATATCCTGGTCGGCATCATGTCAGCCATCGTTGACAATATTCCGGTCATGTTTGCGGTGCTGAGTATGTCGCCGGATATGAGCGTGAACCAGTGGCTGCTGGTAACGCTGACAGCGGGTGTCGGCGGCTCTCTGCTCTCCATCGGCTCTGCTGCCGGTGTTGCCCTGATGGGGCAGGCGCGCGGCACCTATACCTTCTTTGAGCACCTGAAATGGAGCTGGGCCGTACTGCTCGGTTATATCTCCTCTATCGCAACCCATTACTGGCTGACCGGGATGGAATTTTAAGGCGCCCATTGGTAAATGGCCTCTGCCGCCGCCAGGCAGGGCTTCCTTAACAAACCCGCCCGAGTGTATGATCTGCCGTACTACTGATCAGCTTTGCACAGGGGATTACAGATGCCATTAGGCAATCCACAGAAACTCATCGGCCGCGCACTCTACATCGGACAACGACTGGACCTTAAGGCCCTGGAGCAGGCCCGACAGGTGGAAACCAGCCCGCTGATTGTCAGCGCAGGCAGCCACGGAGCAGCGGTGCTGTTCCGTTACGGCGTAGTCGTGCTATTCGGCATGAGCGCTATTGAGGAGATGTCCTTTCTCAAAGCCATGGAGCACTGCGTCACCGCCCCCTTTGAACATTACGAAGCTGAAGAGATCACCCTCTGCCTGACTTCCAGCATGCAGGAACATGCTGGCAATGACTGTATAACACTGGACGAATTCAACCTGCCTCGCCTGCAGATTGTGGCCAGCGTGCTGGCCAAGAGCGTGATCATGGCGCACTACGAGGCGGAGGTATCCAAGAGCTTCGACCGCATCGAGCCATTGGCTCACGATCTGCAGCATGGTGGCAGGTTTATGCACAAGGGACGCGAGCTGCTGGCCCATATCGGCGATGTACTGATGATTCAGGGACGCATGGTCGGACGCGTGGAGATCAGTGAAAAGCCTGAGCTGTTGTGGGATGAGCCCCAGTACGAACGGCTCTATCTGCGCATGGCCGAGGAGTATGAGCTGGCGGAGCGGCACAGGGCGCTGGAACGGAAGCTTGATCTGGTCTCCAAAACCGCCGAGACACTACTGGACCTGTTACAGAACAGACGCTCCCACCGCGTCGAATGGTATATCGTCATCCTGATTGTTGTAGAGATTATGCTCACCGTTTACGAACTGTGGGTACGCCATATGCTAACATAGGCTGGTTGCCCGCCTGATGCAGGTTGCCTGCGGACGAGTCTTGATCCAGCATCTTTCGGGGTGAATAAAATGGCATCTGTAACCACATCGGATTTGAGTGCCTTTGCTGTGGATTACCGGCAGGCACGTGCGGCATTTTTAACTGCGGCAAAGCAGGCCGGCGCACACATCACCACCCATGATCACCCGCTGACAGGGCCGGAAGGTGAGGCGCTGGCGACGGATCTGGCATGGCTGGGAGATTCCGACGCCGAAACGGTGCTGGTACTGCTCTCAGCCACCCACGGCGTCGAAGGCTTTTGCGGCTCGGCCGCCCAGATCGATTTTCTCTCTCATCATCTGTTGCCGGATAACGTCGCGGTATTGCTCGTGCATGCGATCAATCCGCACGGCTTTGCCTGGCTCAGGCGCGTCACTGAAGAGGGTGTCGACCTCAATCGCAACTACATCGATTTCTCTCACCTGTTGCCGGTCAATGAAGGTTACGATGAACTGGCAGATGCCATTGTACCTGCCTCGCTCGGTACAGCGACCATACAGCAATGCGATCTGCGCCTGTCGACCTGGCGTGAAGCCCATGGCAAGCAGGCCTATGAGAGGGCACTCTCCGGCGGCCAGTATGACTATCCGCACGGCCTCTTTTACGGCGGCACCAAGCCCTGCTGGTCACGCATCACCAGTGAACGGATTATTGCCGACTTCCGGTTGAGCCGGCGCAAGCGCGTGGCACTGCTCGATTTTCATACCGGCATCGGCCCGTTCGGATATGGCGAGCCGATCTGCGATCATCCACCCGCTTCAACCGGTGTACGCCTGGCCAGAAACTGGTATGGCGATTCAGTCACGGAGCCGGCGCTCGGCACCTCAGTCTCGGTCGCCAAGCACGGTTTATCGGACTACGGCTGGATGCATCTTATCGGCGAACCGCTGGTATTTATCGCTCTGGAATTCGGCACGTTCCCGTTCGAGCAGATGATGCAGGCACTGCGCGCCGATCACTGGCTGCATGCACAGCCCGACGTGGAGTGGCATGCCCCCCGCACCCGCGACATCAAGCAGGCCATTCGCAACCACTTCTACCCTGCCACACAAAAGTGGCAACGGATGGTGCTGGCGCGCAGTCGCGAATGTATAGAGCAGGCCCTTGCCGGGCTTGCCTGTAAATAATCACCCCGTGCGTATGGCCTCGATGCGGCGGATAAACTCGTTGATAATGGTGTCATAAAGCTCGCCCTTGAGTACTTTATCCTCAACACCGTGATCCAGGTTGGGGTTATCATTGATCTCGATAACGAATACGCCCCGCTCATTCTGCTTCAGATCAACGCCGTATAGCCCGTTACCGATCAGGGCGGCAGCCTTGAGTGCAAGATCAACCACCTCGGCCGGCGCATCCTCGACGCGCATCGTGGTGAAGCCGCCGGCAATCGTCGAGCCGTCCGCCTTATGATTGACGATCTGCCAGTGGCCGCGCGACTGTTTATACTGGCAGGCAAAGATGGGCTTGCCGGCCAGGATACCAATGCGCCAGTCATACGAGGTGTACATAAACTCCTGGGCCAGAATGATGCGCGAGCGCGCGAACAGCGCTTTGGCCGCCTCCATCACCTTGCCGCGGTTGTCAGCTTTGAACATACCGCGTGAAAAAGAGCCGTCCGGTATTTTCAGGATCATCGGATAGCCCAGCTGCTCTTCAAGTTGGCGCACAACCTGCTCATCAAAGCGCAGTCGATTGAGCGGGATGGTTTTGGGGGTCGGCAGATCTTTCGCCGACAAGCGCTCCCACATATAGACCTTGTTGGTACAGCGGATGATCGACTTCGGGTCATCCATGACCGGCATCCCTTCTGCCTCGGCCTTGCGGGCAAAACGGAATGTGTGATTATCAATGGCCGTGGTTTCGCGCAACAGCAATGCATCGAATTCGGTCAAACGGCTGAAATCCTTTTTCTGAATCAGTTCAACATCCACACGCAGGCCCTTGCCCGCCCGGATAAAGCGTTCCAGTGCCTCCATATCCGATGGCGGCAGCTGCTCGTTCGGGTTATAGAGGATGGCCAGATCATAAATCGCCGGCTTGCGACCGCCACTGCGTTTGCGTCGCGGTACCCGCGCATAACTGCGCAGACTGGCCTCGAAAAAATCGCCCAGAGTGGCCGTAACCTGATGCAAGCCCATAGGCCTGATCGAGCGGATCATCCGCCCCCTCTTCCCATGCCCCACGCTTAATTTCAACAGTGGGTACCGGAAGAGATCGAACACTTCGGCAGCCAGCCTGCGAAAGCGCGGATCATCGCAGTGACCGAAAAAGATATACAGCTCGAATGACCCCTCCGGCGGCACGGCCAGACGTCTGATGATCTGCTCGAGCACGCGCTCCAGATCGGGCAGGGAGAAGGCATAGAGACTGCGGCGAGACAGGTCGACAATATCGGCGACAGTCGGCATCGGAATGTCATTGCGGGCCTCCGCCAACAACGAGCAGTAGTAGCCTCCACTCAGATATGTGTAGTGACGGCACAGGTTAATAATGCGCATCGGTCGCTTTTGCACGACTGACTGGCGGGTCAGGTAGTCATTGGCAGAAATGAGCTCCAGGCCTTCGATATCCCATTTCCAGTCTTTCAGGCGATCGACCACTACAGTATGACGGACTGACATTATGGCTCTCCTTTCGACAGCAGCAGTGTGGCATATTGACGGCGGGAGCCGTAGAAGCGCATGCGCTCAAATTCCTTGTGAGCAACCGGGATACCGAAGCATGTCGTTTCGGACTGCCCCTCCGCCGTATCCACATAGGGCTCGTGAATATAGATAAATCGCCTGTCGAAACCGCTGACTACCACCCAATGTGGTGACTTGTCGCCGGTAAGCCGGTAAGCGCTGATCAGCACCACCGGGATTGCGCCGCGCCGGAACTGCTGCTCCATCTCCGGCAGGGAGAGATGACGCTCATGCATCGGCACGCCGAGGCGGTGGATCTCCTGCAGAAAATCTTCCTGCACAATGCGAATTACCTCGCGCTTCTCTTCATTACGTACCGAATCAATAAACATGACCGCATCACAGGGAGCAAACAGTTCGGCGTGCAGGCCGCGATGAAATGCCGACAACGCCAGACCATAAGGGCTACAACCGCCATGACCGGAGGTCATAAAGATACTGGTAGCCTCACGCCATATTCTCAGCTCCAGACGTCGGGAAAGCTCCAACTGCGGATGCAGCGACTTCATGGCCATCATCAGGCTGGCCGGGCCGCAGGTAAACTCGAGCGTCTGGCCATAATAGGGCACAGGACTCAGATCCGGCGCCAGATTGGGCGCCAGCGGTTTTTCCATACGCAGCGCCGCCGCATGATCTTCATAATAGTCCGGAAACACATCAAAATCGCGATAGCCCAATCGATGATAGAGATCAATTGCGCCAGCATTATTGATGTGCACTTCCAGACGCATCGACACCACGCCGTGCTCCAGCGCATCCTGCTCGCATGCAGCAATCAGCGCGGCACCTGTGCCCTTGCCCCGGCCTTCGGGAGCCACAGCCAGCGAATAGAGTCGCGCCATAGAAGTATTCTGATGGAACAGCACCAGCACATAACCCTGCAGCTCGGCTTGCATATCAAATACAAATAGCGAGGCATGGCCTCGTGTCAGCAGATGACGAAAGCTGCGGGCGGAGAGACGATCGGTCGCAAAACAGCGTTGTTCAAGCGATACCAGCGCCGGAATATCGGCCAGCGTGGCAGCCCGGATCATGGCAGGAGATCGCTTATACATTGCATTGCCAGCAGGCTGAAACTGCGCAGCTCAGCCGTCAATCAGCAGTCGATGAGCCCCGGTATTGCGACCGGGCGCAGATGTAAGAATATGTGTGAAGTAATGATCTTCTTTCGGGCGGGATGTCCGATTAACAGAGGGCTGCTTCCCGCTCCTGTGTACTGCTGATCGACGGCTCCGCCTCATCGTGCTGATCTTCGAAAGCAGAGATCCCCATCAGGAATGCCAGATCGGACATTGGAATGTGTGCGTTACGCTCACTAATCCACTTCATCAGCTCAAAGCGCTCTGTCTTGGTCTCCAGTGTTGTCATTGTCTGCTCCTTAGCGACGGCTATCCGTCGCATCAGGCAACCTATATCCAAATGCGTCAGTCACATGTCAGCTCAATGACATCTCTGTGACAGACTCTCTTCTCAGGTGCGGCCGAGAGGGTCAAACAGGGTGTTGCAGTGGCCGATCAGCGTCGATTCCAACGCTTCCCGCGACACATCCAGCCCCAACTTCTGCATGGAGGTCACCGGCTGATCCTGCATGCCGCAGGGCACAATGCCGGAAAAGTGCTTCAGATTCGGCCTGTGATTCAGGGCGATACCATGAAAGCTGATCCACTTGCGGCAGCGCACGCCAGCGGCAGCGATCTTCAGGCCGTTCACCCATACGCCGATGCCGCGCGCATCCCGCTCCGCCTGCACGCCGAAATCCGCCAGCGTGCGGATCACCATCTCCTCCAGCCGCCAGACATGCCTGTGCAGGTCCGGCTCACGCCTTAAATCAGCAATAACATAACAGAGCAGCTGGCCCGGGCCATGATAGGTCACCTCACCGCCGCGACCGGTGGGATGCACGGCAATCTGATCCCCGTCCACATGCCGCATCAATATATCAGTTTCGCTGCCTGAGGTGCCGATGGTATAGACCGGCGGATGCTCGGTCAGAATCAGGCTCGGCGGCACAGCTCCGGAGAGCACGGCAGCAACCAGTTGCTCCTGTTCGGCCACCGATTCCGGATACTCCTGTTGCTGATGACGAATCACATGCATCGCCACACTCTATGCGGATCGTCTGGCCTGTGCATCCATACCGACCACAGCCTTCTGCAAAAAGCAGCTCAGGGCTGGAATAACGGTCTGTTTAGAACAATATCGTGACATATATAAAAGCAAGGCAGGCAGCCTGTATGTCGCCAGAGAGAACGGAAGAACCAACTACCGTTTCTGCTCCTGACGGCGGCCATATTCTGCCCAGCCCGCATGCATGGCCACATGCGTGTGCAGATAACCACATTAACGCACTCGCACAAGGGGTAAAACCTGCATGACAGCGGGGTTTGCCAGTCGCCGTGCATTGCCGCATCATCCCGGCCGAATCCTGTTTTACCGGAGTTGTGCATGTCCATGAGAGTATTCACCCTGCTGATGTTACTCATCAGCATCCCGGTAGCGGCCACTGCTACCGAACTGCAGGAAGCTACATTTAAGAACGGCGTCAAATTGATTGTAGAGGAAGACCACTCGGCACCTGTGGCGATGGTGCAGGTCTGGCTGAAGGTCGGCGGACGCGATGAAGTGCCCGGCAAGACAGGGCTGGCGCATGTGTTCGAACATATGATGTTCAAGGGCTCGAAAAAGCTGGCGGCGGGCGAATATTCCAAACGTATCGCCGCCATGGGCGGTAATGATAATGCCTTCACCACCACCGATTATACCGCCTACTTTGAAACCGTACCCGCAGCCCGGGTCAATGAAGTGCTGGGTATGGAATCCGAGCGTTTCGCCAACCTGGCGCTGCGCGACAAGGACTTTCAGAAAGAGATTCGCGTTATTATGGAAGAGCGGCGCATGCGCACCGACGATGATCCGAACAGCCATATGTTCGAAGAGCTCTCGGCCGTATCCCTGCGCCTGCACCCTTATCGCAACCCGGTCATCGGCTGGATGCAGGATTTAAAGAAGCTGACCATCCAGGATGTGCGCGCTTTTTATAAAAAACACTATGTGCCCGGCAACGCCACCGTCGTCGTCGTAGGCGATGTCGATTTTGATCAGGTCAAAAAAACCGTAGCCGCAACATTCGGTCGCATCAAGGCCCGTCCGGTCGGCACCCGCTTTAATCCGGTAGAGCCTGAACCGTACGGCCCCAAACGCATTGTGGTAAAACTGCCCGCACAGCTGCCTATGCTGGCGGTCACCATTCCGGTACCGGTCTGGCAGCCGGGCAAGAATGACAAGAGCGTGGCGGCTCTGGCTGTTGCCACCCAGATTCTGTCAGGCGGGCGCAGTGCACGGCTGCAGCGTGAACTGGTTGACGAACAGCGCCGGGCCTTCTCGGCCGGAGCCGGCTATGACCCGTTCGGCATGGGGCTGGATTTGTGGTATGTCTACGGCATGCTCGGTCCGAAACAGACCACCGCCGCCTTTGAGAAATCGCTCTGGGCTCTGCTCGGCGATATGGCAACGCACCCTGTTGCCGCAGCTCCGCTTGCCGCAGCCAAACGCAATATGATTGCCTCAGAGGTATTCGCCCAGGATTCACTCTACCTGCGGGCCAAGGAGATCGGACGCATGGAGGTTTCCGGTATCGGAGCCGAGCATCGTGACGACTGGCTCAAGGCGATCAGCAATGTCACTGCGGCTGATGTGCAGGCCGCGGTAGCACGCTGGCTGAAACGGGATCGCTCCACCACGGGCATTCTGGTTCCGGAGGTGAAATCATGAAGCGCTATCTGATCCTGCCACTGTTACTCATACTCTCTTTCGTCCGTACTGCCGATGCCGTCCCACCCATTCAGGAGGCGCGCATGGACAACGGGCTGCGCGTGCTGCTGATGGAGGCGCACAACGTACCGATGGTTTCAATGCAGCTCTCTGTTGTGGCCGGTAGCCGCTTCGATGCACCGGGCAAGGCCGGCACGGCTTCCCTGCTGGCAGATATGCTGGGCGATCACACAGCCCGCCACAATCATCGGGCATGGGCCGATCTGCTTGATGCCGATGCCATCCATCTCGGCGCCGGTGCCGACCGTGATGGCTTGAGCCTCTCCCTGACCACGCTAAAAGAGGCTCTGAAGCCGGGGCTCGATGCCTTCGCCGAAGCACTGCTTATGCCCGGCTGGGATAAAAAACGATTCACTATCATACAGCAGGATTCCATCGCCGCAGCCCGCAAGGATCTTGAAGATCCGGGCGCACAGGCAGCCACGGCTGCGGCAACCCTGCTCTTCGGCAATCACCCCTACGGTCATCGCACCGGCGGCACCGCCACCTCACTGGCCGCCATCAGCATCCCCGACCTGAAAACCCTGTACCGGCAACAGATCAAGCCGGAAGGCGCCGTGCTGGCAGTCAGTGGCGACATCACCATGGCCGAGCTACTACCGCTGCTCAAAGCCCGACTGTCCGGCTGGCGTGGTAAGCCCGAGCACAGCCTGATGGATATTGCCACAGCACCTCCGGTGGCGGGAAAAAGTGTTGATGTGCAACTGCCGACCAGCCAGACACTGGTGCAATTGCTGCGTCAGGGTCCTGCCCGAAGCGATGCGCACTTTTTCCCCGACTTTGTGCTCAATCATATTCTCGGCGGTGGCGGTTTTGCCTCACGCCTGATGGAAGAGGTGCGTGAAAAGCGCGGGTTGGTCTACGGCGTCTACTCCTACTTTATCCCGCTGGCGGCACCGGGTCCGTTTATTATCAGCCTGCAGACAAAAGGCGATCAGGCGGCGCAGGCCGAAGCAGTGGTACGCAAGGTCATGCAGGAGATGGCTTCAGGCGGTATCACCAAAGCACAACTACAGGCCAGCAAAGACAACCTCAGCGGCAGCTTCGCCCAGCGTATGGATTCCAATCGTGAGCGCGTAGGGCTGATTTCAATGATCGGCCTCTATAATCTACCGCTGGATTATCTGGCCACATGGACCGCGCATGTAAATGCAGTCACGCTGGCTCAGGTCAAGGCACAGGCGGCACTTTATCTGAAACCGGCTGAATGGAACCGGGTTCGGGTCGGCGCCAATCTGGACGGCGCTACAGGCAAAAGTTCCGCGCACAGCAAATGAGAATCACGGCCGGAGAGCTGCGCGGGCGGGGGCTGAGCGTACCCGATCTGCCCGGCTTGCGGCCCACGCCGGCCAAGGTGCGTCAGGCGCTGTTCAATATTCTGGCTGATGTGGACGGTATGCGTGTTCTTGATCTGTTCGCCGGCTCCGGCGTCATGGCACTGGAGTCACTCTCCCGCGGCGCGGCCTCGGTGATCTCCATCGAGCAGCAGCGGCGTGCTACCCGCAACATGGAGCTGATCTGCGCCGAATGGCGCCTGAGCGATGCGTGGCAGATTTATACGAACGACGTGGAGCGGGCGCTAACGCAGCTCTCCGGTCAGCATTTTGACCTGATCTTTGCCGACCCGCCCTATAAACAGGGCTTCTGTGAACAACTGCCGCAGTGGCTGGATCAGAAAAAGATCGGCTGTGATCGGTTGGTCATTGAAGAGTCGGCCCGCGTCGAACCGCAATGGCCTGCCGGCTGGCTCTGCGAGCAGTCCCGCCGCTACGGCGACACCACCCTGCACTTCCTCTCCCGCTCAGAAGTATAAATACGGCGATCCCACTGACTCTGTTCGGCCCATCCTGTTAGTCCGGGCCACAATCGGACATTCAGCTGTTCTTCAATCCAAACCAGCGCAAGTATCATCACAAATCCCTGCTATTTCTCCGCCAACGAACCAGGCTCCTGTTGCCACCAGA
>NZ_DS022294.1:1145625-1178993 GCF_000153765.1 Mariprofundus ferrooxydans PV-1
GCTGCTGGCGGCACAATTAGGAGAGGTTTAGGTGATTGGACTGCTGACAAAGCCAGCCTGCGACCGGGGCGCGTACACAACAGCTTTAATGACCCGATAGTATCCGGTGAGTAGCGTGCGCCGCGCTCGACTCACACAGCGAGCCAATCAACACCAGCAAGGAGGGTAGCTGATGTCTCCCGTTGTCATGGCCATTGTCGTATTGTGCCTGTATCTCCTGTTTTACCGTTTTTATGCCAAAAATATACTGGCACGGAACATCTTTGAGCTGAACGACGATGCCGCAACACCGGCTCATACACTGTGTGACGATATCGATTACGTCCCTACCAACAAGTACGTTCTGTTTGGTCATCATTTCGCTTCCATTGCCGGTCTGGCTCCGATGCTGGGGCCGGCTATTGCAGTCATCTGGGGCTGGGTTCCTGCCCTGTGCTGGGTGGTTTTCGGCACCCTGCTGGTCGGAGCCGTACATGACTTCTCCGCCCTCGTCCTCTCTATTCGGCACAAGGGGCAGAGCATAGGCACCATCGCACGCGATGTGATCAGCCCGCGCACCCGCCTGTTGTTTTTGCTGGTCATATTCTTTCTGGTGGCGCTGGCCATGGGTGTATTCGTGCTGGTTATCTCCGGCCTGTTTGCCGCACCCGATGCAGCCAAAATACCTGCCACGGCCCATCCGGAAGCAGTCTTCCCAACCTACTCTCTGATGCTGATTGCCATGGTAATCGGCTTTCTGGTACACAAAAAGAACATGCCGCTATGGCCGATGATCGGAGTCGGTTTTGTACTGATGCTGATCACCACCAGCATCGGGCTGGGCATGCCGATCACCGGCGTTACGGCCAGAGAGTGGACCTGGTCACTACTGATTTACGCCTTTATTGCGAGCATACTACCGGTCTGGCTGCTGCTGCAACCGCGTGACTTTCTCAACTCACTACTGCTATATCTGGCGCTGTTCGCCATGCTGGCAGGATTCTTCCTGCTATCGCCCGACTGGGCTGCACCGGCGGTCAACCTGCATCCGGTCGGAGCGCCGCCGATGCTGCCGTTCCTGTTTATCGTCATTGCCTGCGGTGCGGTATCCGGCTTTCACGGGCTGGTAGCCTCCGGAACCACCTCCAAGCAGTTGAACAAGGAGAGTGATGCACCGTTTGTCGGTTATATCGGCATGGTCGGTGAATCGCTGCTCGCACTGCTGGCGGTGCTTGCGACCACGGCAGGCGCCTTCTCATCACGTGCCGACTGGGAAAGCTTTTACGGCTCATGGGATAAGGCTGTGGGCCTGCATCAGAAACTGGGTATATTCATTCAGGGCAATGCCAACTTTATTCATCAACTGGGCGTGCCGCTGGATTATGCCGCTGCATTTATCTCCGTCGTTGTCGTCGGTTTTGCCATGACCAGCGTGGACACCGGCGCACGCCTGCTACGTTTTAATCTGGAGGAGATAGGCAACACCCTTGGTATCAAGGTACTGAGCAACCGATATCTGGCAACTACGCTGGCCGTAGGCGCTATCGGCTTTTTTGCCTTCTTCGAGGTAAACGGCAAGCCGGCAGGGCTGTTTTTATGGACACTGTTCGGCACCACCAATCAGGTACTGGCCGGACTGACCCTGCTAACGGTCACCATCTATCTCTACCGCAAAAAGAAACCTGTGCTTTACACTCTGCTGCCGATGCTGCTGGTGCTCGGAGCCACGATTTCTGGCATGGTTATGGGCGTCATCAAAGCCGTTGGCAAAGAGCAGTGGGCCGTTGCATCCGTCGGTACAACCATCTTGCTGCTGGCCTTATGGGTGCTGATCGAAGCGCTGCTGGTGGTGCGCCGGGTCAACACAGAACGCCGGCAACCATCGACCTGAAGTCACAATTTCCCTTTGTGCCCCGTGTCACAGAGTTGTCATGAAATCATGGCAGAGTTAGCCGCACAGCAGTAGAAAAAAGCATCTTTGTAAACAGCGAACTGAAAAAAGCGGAGCAGGCACTCCGCTTTTTTTATGCCTGAAATTCAAGGCCGGGCAAAGCTCCTAGCCGCCGGAAAGCTTGGCCTTATACCCCTCTTTTTCCAGCAGAAGCAACAGCTTTTCGCGATGATCACCCTGAATTTCCAACTCATCGCCTTTGACCGCACCACCGCAACCGAGAGATGCCTTCAGTTTTTTCAACAGTATTTTCAGCCCTGCCGTATCCAAAGGCAGACCATCAATAACACATACCGACTTGCCGCCACGCCCCTTGCTTTCACGGCGAATGCGCACGCCCTGTTTGGCCGGATTTTTGATCGCAGCAGCCTGACTGCTCCGCTGAGGCCTGCCCTTTTTCCTGCCGGGCTTATCCGTCACCTTGCCGGTTTGCCCCTGTTCGGTGGAATATACCGCCCTGTATCTGTCATCCATGAGCGCATCATGCCATCCGAAATAACAATTCCCAATATTTTACCGCCTCCCGAGCGCAAAAAAGACCACACACAGGCTGCAGGTTGCTGGCAACGCGGGGGTGGGGCATCATTCGCCGCTATTTAATCTATTCTGGGGGTGTCATGTCAGCACAGCAGAAACAGGGCAAGGGTATTATGCGTGAAGGTATCTTCTATGATGAAGAGACCCTGCACCAGTTGCATGATTCCATGTTGTTTATCCGCCGTTTTGAAGAAAAGGCCGGGCAGATGTACGGGCTTAAGAAAATCGGTGGTTTCTGTCACCTCTGTAACGGTCAGGAAGCGGTATGCGTCGGTATGCAGCATGCTGCCGAGCCGACCGACTATATGATGACCAGCTATCGTGACCACGGCCATATTCTGGCTCGCGGCAGTGATCCAACGGCCGTCATGGCAGAACTACTCGGGCGCGCGGGCGGTATCGTCAAAGGCAAGGGCGGCTCGATGCATATGTTCGACGTCAGTAAAAACTTTGCCGGAGGCAACGGTATTGTCGGCGAGCAGGTTCCGATCGGCCTGGGTTTCGGTTTCTCCAGCTGGTATCGCGATGACGGGCGCGTCACGATCTGCATCATGGGTGATGGCGGCATCAATCAGGGTGCTGTGTACGAATCGTTTAATATGGCTGCCCTGTGGAAGCTGCCGATCGTGTTTCTGGTGGAAAACAACCAGTATGCCATGGGCACATCACTCGAGCGCGCTTCGGCTGAAACCCAGCTGTTCAAGCGCGGTATCTCCTTCAAGATTCCCGGCATGAAAATCGACGGCATGGATGTGCTGGAGTTTGAAAAGAAAATGCGCGAAGCCATTGCCCACGCTCGCTCGGGCGAAGGCCCTATTCTGGTCGAGGCCATGACCTATCGCTATCGCGGCCATTCGATGTCCGACCCGGCCACCTATCGTACCAGAGCCGAAGTGGATGAATGGCGTACAGGCCGCGATCCGATTGCACGTCTGCAGGCGCAAATGATTGAAGCGGGTCTGGCTACCGAAGAGAGCTTCAAAGAGAAAGACCGCGATATCAAAAAAGAGGTCGTGGCGGTTGCCAAGGCTGCGGAAGCTCAGCCGGAACCGGATGCGTCCGAGTTGTGGACAGATGTATACAGCGACCCGATTGAGGGTGGCTATCCTTATTCGGGCAAGGTGAGTTAACGATGAAAATGACCTATCGTGAAGCACTGAATCAGGCCATGTGCGAAGAGATGGAGCGCGATGATCGCGTATTCCTGATGGGCGAAGAGGTGGCTGAATACAACGGCGCCTACAAAGTATCCCAGGGCATGCTCGACAAGTTCGGCCCCAAACGCGTCATCGACTCCCCTATTACCGAACTCGGTTTTGCCGGCCTCGGCGTGGGTGCGGCAATGACCGGTTTGCGACCGATCATCGAATTCATGACATGGAACTTCGCCATTCTGGCTCTGGATCAGATCGTCAATGCAGCAGCCAAGATGAAATATATGTCCGGCGGCCAGTACAGCGTACCTATGGTCTTCCGCGGTGCCGGCGGCTCAGCAGCACGTGTGGGAGCGCAGCACTCACAGAGCCTGGAAAACTGGCTGGCCAACGTACCCGGACTGAAAGTTGTGATGCCATCGTGTCCTGCCGATGCCAAGGGTTTGCTCAAGGCTTCTATTCGCGACAACGACCCTGTGGTTTTCATCGAAAATGAAATCAACTATGGCGATGTCGGCACGGTGCCGGAAGGCGAGTATATCATTCCGCTGGGCAAGGCCGAGGTAAAACGTGTGGGCAAGGATGTCACCATCGTCGCCCACTCTCGCATGACCGGTTTTGCGCTGGCTGCAGCCGTCGAACTGGCCAAGCAGGGGATTGATGCCGAAGTGATCGATCCGCGGACCATCCGCCCGCTGGATGAAACCACAATCCTGACCTCGGTCGCCAAGACCAACCGGGTCGTCACCGTGGAAGAGGGCTGGCGTTTTGCCGGTATAGGCGCAGAAATTGCTGCCCGCATTATGGAAAAGGGCTTTGATGACCTGGATGCGCCGGTCATTCGCGTCACCGGCAAGGAAGTTCCGATGGCCTATGCTGCTAATCTGGAGGCCATGACCCTGCCAAGTGTCGCCGACATTGTAGAAGCAGCCCGCGTTGCGTGCGGCCGCGCCTGATGCCATTAACATATACGAGGTTTTGTAATGCCGATTGATCTGTTTATGACCCAGCTGTCGCCGACAATGACTGAAGGCAAAATCGCCCGCTGGTTGAAAAAAGAGGGTGATGCGCTGGTTTCCGGCGATGTGATGGCGGAAATTGAGACCGATAAGGCCACCATGGAAATGGAAGTGGTGGATGAGGGTATTCTGCATCGTATTATAGCCGACGAGGGCGCAACTGTAGGCGTCGGTACGGCTATCGCAGTGATTGCAGAAGATGGCGAGGAGGTTCCGGCCGACTACCAGCCTGCATCTGCTCAGGATGCCCCCGCAGCCGCAAGTGAGCCGGCACCAGCACCGACCGAGCCCACTCCCCCCGCAGCAACGCCTGCCCCCCAGGCTACAGCACCGGCCGCGCCTGAACGTAGTAGCGGCCGCATCAAGGCCAGCCCGCTGGCGCGCAGACTGGCCAAACAGAAGGGTATCAACCTGGCAGCCATCACCGGCTCGGGTCCGAATGGCCGCATTGTCCGGGCCGACATCGAACAGGCCATGCGCCGTGGTATCAATATCGGCGGTGCCGCCGCTGCTACTACGCCACCTCCGGTCAGACCGCTGCCGGCAGGGCCACTGCCCTATCATGAGGATGAATTCGAGCGCATCGAAAACTCAATGATGCGCAAGGCCATTGCCCGCCGTCTCTCCGAATCCAAGCAACATGTGCCGCACTTCTACCTGAGCGTGGATGTGGCCATGGATCGGCTGATGGATCTGCGCGCACAGCTCAACGATGCTGCAAACGGTACATTCAAACTCAGCGTCAACGACTTCATCATCAAGGCTGTCGCCAAAGCACTGGTTGATGTACCGGCAGCCAATGCCGCATGGACCGAGACACATACACTGATGCACAAACATGCGCATATCTCTGTTGCCGTGGCAATTAACGGCGGCCTGATTACACCGGTTATCCGCTTCGCTGAGCAGAAGGGTATTGTTGATATCTCTGCAGAGGTGAAGGAGCTGGCCGGTCGTGCGCGTGAAGGCTTGCTGAAGCCTGAAGAGTATTCAGGTGGTACATTCTCCATCTCCAACCTGGGTATGTACGGTATCTCCCAGTTTTCCGCCATCGTCAACCCGCCCGAAGGGGCAATTCTGGCCGTCGGCGCCACTGAAGAACGCGCCGTCGCTGAAAACGGAGTTGTGGTGGTGAAGAAAATGATGACGCTAACCCTCTCCTGTGATCACCGCGTGGTTGATGGTGCGGTTGGTGCCGAATTCATGGCTGCCCTGAAAAAACAGATTGAGTGCCCTGCAGGCCTACTCATATAATAATCCACCACAAAGTGCACGAAGAGCATGAAGCAGTTCAAACCACACCTTCGTGCTCTTCGTGGTTATATTTTCTATTCAAGACCGAGGTAACCCCGAATGCCGATTGATCTGTTTATGACCCAGCTCTCACCAACCATGACAGAGGGTAAAATTGCCCGCTGGCTGAAAAAAGAAGGCGATGCACTGGTTTCCGGCGAAGTGATGGCGGAAATCGAAACCGACAAGGCAACCATGGAAATGGAGGTCGTTGATGAGGGCGTGATGCATCGCATTCTGGCCTCGGAAGGTTCAGTCGTCCCTGTTGGTGCACCGATTGCCATTATTGCCGAAGATGGAGAGGAGATCCCCGACGACTATATGCCGGAGGGTACCGTCGCCGAGTTTTCCGCAGATGAACCGGCTGAAGAGGCGGCCGAGCTGGGCGCCGAATCGGCTCCAGATGCACAGTCATCCGCAGTGGTCGGCCATGCTGTGCACGATGCCGAGGAGGAGCTGGAACTCAAGCTCAAACCTGCAGGCGTGTTCAATGCCGACGGTGAATACGATGTCGTTGTCATCGGCGCCGGTCCGGGCGGCTATGTTGCAGCCATTCGCGCAGCCCAGCTGGGCCTGAAAACCGCCTGTATTGAATCCACCCACTTAGGTGGCATCTGCCTGAACTGGGGCTGTATTCCTACCAAGGCGCTGTTGCGCACGGCTGAGCTGGTCAATGTGGTCAACCATCAGGGTGACGAGTTGGGGCTGGGTATCACTGCAACCACGCCGGATATTACCAAGGCTGTCAGTCGCTCACGCAAGATTTCCGACAAATTGAACAAGGGTATCGGCTTTCTGTTCAAGAAAAACAAAATTGACCACATCGACGGTTACGCAACATTCGAGGCCGGCAACAAACTGATGGTTAAAGGTGCTGACGGTAAAACAAGTCAGGTTACCGCCAAACATGTCATCGTCGCCACCGGCGCACGCGCACGCGCCTTCCCGGGCATGGATGTCGACAACGAAGTAATCATCACCTACAAACAGGCTCTGGTGCCCGAGCAGGCACCCAAGCGGCTGGTTGTTATCGGCTCCGGCGCTATCGGCATGGAGTTCGCCTACTTCTACAAGGCCATGGGCTCAGAGGTGACTGTCGTTGAGGCAGCCGAGCAGATTCTGCCGCTGGAAGATCATGAAATTTCCAAAGTAGTGGAGCGCAGCTTCAAGAAACAGGGTATCAAGATCATCACCGGCGCAATGGTCTCCAAGGCAGCCAATGTTGATGGCAAGGCTGTGGTTGAATATGAGGCGAAGGGCAAGCAGCAGAGCATCGAAGGCGATATCTGCCTGGTGGCTGTCGGTGTCCTCGGCAATACCGATACGATCGGGGCTGAGCACACACAGATGAAAATCGAGCGCAATACGATCGAGGTGGACGACTGGTATCGCACCGACCATCCCGGCATCTATGCGATCGGTGATGTGGTCGGCGCCCCGGCACTGGCACATGTAGCCAGCCATGAAGGCACCGTCTGCGCAGAAGCTATTGCCGGCCAGCATCCGCACAAGGTTGATTACGGTAATGTGCCCGGCTGTACCTATTGCCAGCCACAGGTCGGCTCATGCGGCAAGACTGAAAAGCAGTGCATGGAAGAGAATATTCCGGTCAAGATCGGACGCATGGCTTATGCTCCCAACGGCAAGGCTATGGGGCTGGGTGAAACAGAGGGCATGGTCAAAACCATATTCCATGCCGAAACCGGCGAACTGCTCGGCGCCCATATCGTCGGCGCTGAAGCCACCGAGATGATTGTAACCCTGCAGCTCTCCCGCACGCTGGAAACGACAGAAACGGAGCTAGCACATCATATGTTCCCGCATCCGACACTGTCGGAAATGATTCACGAAGCGGTACTCGATTCCGAAGGTCGCGCGATTCATATCTGATCAACGGGGAGCTTCGGCTCCCCGTTTTGATTTATGCATGCAGGTTTTTACTCCGTGGCAGGTTACTGCTGCCCGAACGATGCTTCGGCAGCAGCAGTGACAATGGCACACCAAGCAGTGCGATGACTGCACAAGTGTAAAACGCCGGTGAATAACCGAATGCCCCGACAACCCAGCCACACCCCATGATGCCGATCGTGCTGCCAAGACCGAAACCGGCGGCGGAATACCAGCCCTGTGCCGCAGCATGGCGGGAAGCCGGCGTCATGCGCCGCACCCAGGCGATTGCCGCCACGTGGAATGCGGCAAAGCTGGCAGCATGCAACAGTTGCAGGACAAACAGCCACCCCATATTGGTCGTCATGCCGGTACCCAGCCAGCGCAGTGCCGCCAGCCCCATACAGATAGCAAACAGATAAGCCGGCGCCGCCTGTTGTAAGGAGCGGCTCCACACCCACATCAGCACAATTTCGGCGGCAACACCGATCACCCAATAGATGCCGATCTGCCAACCACTATAACCTGCGGCGGCCAGATAGAGGCTGAAAAATCCGTAATATGCGCCGTGCGATACCTGCATTAAAAACGTTACGGACAACAACAGTATAAACAGCCTTGAAAACAGCGGGGCCTCTGTACTCACCAGGCTGGCAGGCAGCTGTAAACGGGGGAATCCGCGCGCAGCCAGAGCCGTGGTCAGCATCAGCAGACTCAGCACCACCGGGAGCGCAAGAATCTGATCCCCTTGCATCAGCCATGCCCCGCCGGCGAGCGATGCCAACACAAAACCCAGCGATCCCCATACACGCAGACGACCATAATCGGCCAGCGCTGCCTCTGAAATCGACACCGACAGTCCGTCTGTTAACGGCAGAATCACGGCCCAGCAGATACCAAAGAGCAGTGTCATCAGGCCCAGCAGGATCAGTTGATGCGAGACCCCGATGAGCAGGGCGCTGACTGCCGCCAGCAGGGATGCTGCAACCAGAAATCGGCGAATCACCTCCCCGCTCTGACTATCAAGCCTGTGTCCCAACCATGGCGGCGCAACCACCTTGGCCGCAGCGAGCAGGCCGGTCATGACACCGATCATCACAGCGCCCAGTCCGATCTGCTCCAGGTAGACAGGAAAATACGGGAGAATCAACCCCATGGCGGCGAAATAGGCGGCATAAAACAGGCGAATACGATTCAGGGATGCAGCGGTAACCATCGGCAGAGGCTAGTACCTGTGATTCGCCATTGCATCCGCACACCGCCTGTTTCACATTACGACACAGCGGAAAAGGGAGATTGCATGCGCCATTGTCATACAAAGCAACATCTCAGATGATGGAAGAGTGGCTGCCAATCATAATCCGACAACTGATACTCTACAGTTTGCCGGTGCTCGTATCTCTGACCTGTGTGGCCATGTTCGAGAGCAGATTTACCGGCAGCTCTCAGCCTCACCCCTTTTCAGCCATCGCCGGACGGGCAGTCTGGCTGCCTCTGCTGGCATCCATGGCTTTCCATCGCGGCATGATCATCACCCTGAACGGACAGATGGGGCGAGGCGGCAAAGCCGCCGCCACGCGTCTGATCGCTCACCTGCTACTATGTCTGACCGGATTTCTGCTTTATACGTGGAGCCTCTCCCACACAGCCCCGGTCGGTCTGCCGCCACTGCATCACTGGTGGGCCAAGGTTCTGATGTTTTTCAATCTGTGCATGGCATCTATGCACCTGCTACCGCTGCCCGGTCAGTTATTCGGTGAGGCTCTGCTGCAGAGCCGCTATGGCACAATAATCGCTTCCGCATTCGAACAACGTTATGCCTGGCTCATCATGACACTACTGGCTGCCTCACCACTGCTGGATCTGTTGCTCGGCACAACGCTGGTCTTTCCGGTTTATGAATCGATCAGCAGCAGCGCCATGCACTGGTCACAACAAACTGGCTAATGAACGGATTATTGCTATGCTCCAGCCAATGATGAATTCGGGTTTTGACCGGGAATCCACCCTTGAACTGCTGAAATTCAGCGATGACCTGCCATCGTTACCCGATCGCTTTGTAAGAATTCAGCAAGTGATACAGGATCCGGAGTCCGGGGCGGATGACCTGGCCAGAATTATTCGTTCCGATCAGGCCACGACAGCCATGATCCTGAAATTCGCCAATTCGCCCGCTTATAATCCTACCCATACACCCATCGGAGAACTCTCTAAAGCTATTGCGCGCATCGGCTCCAGAGAGACCGCCCATATCGCAACGACCATGTCCCTGATGTACGGCATGATATTGCCGACCGGCATGGCAAATATCCGCAGTTTCTGGGCCCATGCCTTCGGCGTTGCCACTGTATGCGAGCATCTCGCACGCCTGGTCCATCCGGCAGAGCAGCAGTGCCACGAACGCGCCTTTATGACCGGTCTGCTGCATGACATCGGACGAGCTGCACTCGGTATGCGCGTCGATTTTTCCTATTTCGAGAGGGAATCAGGGCACATGCATGGTGAGCCTCTGATCCGGTTTGAAGAGGCATATTACGGCGTTAATCATGCGGAGGCCGGCATGCAGCTATTGCGCCTGTGGCTCTTTCCCGATGACATCTTTACCGCAGTCGGTGAACATCACAATCCGGACTGCCCCCACTTCCTCGCCCGCATCTGCTACCAGGCCAATGCCTTCTGCAATGACCACGTGCCTGAGCATACCGGCATTGAAGCACTTCCCGCGACGATAGCGCAGGCCCTGGCCGATCACCCTGTCGACCTGTCAACACTGACCGCCTGACGTGAATCCTGTACTTCCCGCTGTTCGCCGAGTGGCATATCGGCTCGATGCAGCACACCATCAACGGTCACAACGTGCTGAGCAGTTCTGAAGTGACGGCATTGGTGTTAATATCGGCGAACTTTGCATAAGGACGTCTGATGATCATTTGGAACATACTGCGGGATAGAAAGTCGGTGCTTATAGCCTGGACGCGCCAGCAGGACACCGTATTTATGGTGTTGCTGGCCGTCGTCATTGGCATCCTCTCCGGCTATGCGGCACTGTTGCTGCGTTTCGCTATCGAATGGGTCAGCCTTTTCTGGACAGGTGAACGCACCTGGGAAGATGCCATCACAACCCTGCCCTGGTATATCTACCTGCTTGCCCCCACCATCACCGGCCTTATCGTCGCCTGGATAAGTATACGTTTCCTGCCTGAAGGAGAATTACGCGATGTGGCCGGCGTATTGGCTGATATGGTCGAACGCAGAGGGCGGGTACGCTCCCGCCTGTTGGCGACAGAGCTGGCGGGTTCCGCACTGGCCATGGGTGGCGGAGCAAGTCTGGGCCGTGAAGGACCTACGGTTGCCCTCGGTGCCTTGATCGCATCGGAAATTGGGCAGCGGCTCGATATGAGCGAACAGCAACTGCGCATCCTGATCGGCTGCGGTGCGGCAGCAGGCATAGCCGCCTCATTCAACACGCCCATTGCCGGCGCCCTGTTTGCGCTGGAGGTGGTTCTGGCCGATTACGCCATTGCCACATTCAGTCCCATCGTCATTGCCTCCGTACTGGCCACCGTGATTGCCCGTTCCGAGGTCGGCAATTTTCCAGCCTTTACCGTGCCTGAATATCACCTGATCAGCACCTGGGAGATACCCGCCTATATCCTGATGGGCGCAATCTGCGGGCTGGTGGCGACGGTGCTGATCAAGTCCATGACGCCGACGCGTATCTTTCTGACCCGTCTGATTCCCAACCGCCTGATACGTCCGGCCGTTGTCGGCTTTGTCGTCGGTCTGATGGGGCTGATGCTTCCGCAAATCATGTCCATCGGTTATGGCACCGTTGAATCCATGATGCTGGAGCATGTTGATCCGCATCTGATGGGATATTTGGTGCCGCTGGTGCTGTTTCTCGCGGTACTGCTCATTGGAAAGCTGGTCGCAACGATACTCTGTGCCGCCGGCGGATTCCCAGGCGGCCTGTTCGGCCCGGTGCTGTTTCTTGGCGCCGTAGTCGGTGCGCTCTTCGGCGGTGTGGCCCATGCCTACTCACCCTCATATTCGGAGAGCTCCGGCGCTTATGCACTGGTGGCATGTGGTGCCCTGACTGCCGCCGCCCTGCAGGCGCCGCTGACGGTGATGCTGATTGTGTTCGAAATGACGGCCGACTACCACATCATGCTGCCCCTGATGGCAGCATGTAGTGTGGCGACGCTGGTCACCCGCTCGTTCGGCCGCGAATCACTGTTTACCGAGGCTCTGGAAGAACGCGGCATTGATTCAAACTGGAGTCTGGAGCAATCCTGGATGCGCTCGGTGCCGGTAAGCAGGATACCGTGGCGATCGGTGCCGCGCGTATCCGGCCATGCCCGCCTCGGCGAGCTCAAACAGGTCTATACGGGTTCCGGCAAGGGCTGTGTACAGGTGGTTGATGATGAAGGGCTGATGATCGGCATTGTTACCTTCTCCGACCTGCAGAACTGGCTGATTGATCCGGCTCTGGATGAGGTGATCGTGGCCGCTGAAGTAGCTAATCGTCATGTGGCTGTCATCTCTGAAACAGACAGCCTGCTTGATGCCATTCTCATACTGGACAGGGAAACATTTGAGCAAATGCCTGTAGTCGCAGCGGACAATCCGCGCAAAGTGCTGGGCATACTCTCCCGTAATACAATCTTTTCCACCTACCACAAACTGATCGTCAAACATGGGGAGCGCGAACGTGGCTGATCTGAATCCGGCCCAGCTGGCGGCGGTAGAGGCTGGCGATGGCCCCCAGCTGATCCTCGCCGGAGCAGGTTCCGGCAAGACACGCACTATTATCCATCGTATCGGCCACCTGATCTCCGCTCGCGGTGTGGCGCCGCATCGTATTCTGGCTGTGACTTTCACCAACAAGGCTGCGGCCGAATTGAAGTCCCGATTGAGCGAATTAATCGGTGATGACGGTGGCGGCGTAGTCTCCGGCACCTTTCACGCTATCTCTCTGCGCCTGCTGCGTCGTTATGCCGAAGCACTGGCTTACCCGCGCTCCTTTCAGGTGATCGATGCAGACGATCAGAAAGCGCTGGTTAAACGAATCCTCAAGCAGGCGAATATCCCTGCTGACCGGCTGCACCCCTCCTTCCTGCTCGGCTGGATCGAACACTGCAAGCATGCCGGCCAGACCGCGGAGCAGGCGCCTGCATGCGACTGGAACGGCGTGGATCTGCGCGGCCTCTATAGCACCTACCAACAGCAACTGCGTGAGCATGAACGGATGGATTTTTCCGACCTGATACTCAACTGTGTATTGCTGATGCGCGAACATGCCGACATTGCCGAAGCACTGCAGCGCCGCTTTGATCATATTCTGGTCGATGAATATCAGGATACCAACCCGGTACAGCACGAGTGGCTGACCCTGTTGTGTGCCGGCCACCGCAACCTGACGGTTGTCGGTGATGATGATCAGAGTATCTACGGCTGGCGTGGTGCCGATATCCGCCATATTCTGGAGTTCGAACGCATCTGGTCGGGAGCAGGTACCCACCGACTGGAAGAGAATTACCGCTCTACCGGCGCGATACTGGATCTGGCCAACGCCGTGATCAGTAAAAATGAAGATCGCCATGATAAATCGTTGCGTGCTACGCAGGAGCAGGGGCTGCTGCCGCAGTGGCAGGTCTGCAACGATGAGTATGACGAGGCCCGCCAGATCGGCACACAGCTGCAGGCATGGCGAGATGCAGGCTATGCCTGGCAGGAGATGGCCGTGCTCTATCGCTCCAATCGCCAGTCGCTGGCACTGGAGCAGATTCTGCGTGAACAAGGCTTGCCCTATCGCATCGTCGGCGGTGTCGGCTTCTTCGAACGCCTGGAGATCAAGGACGCGCTGGCCTACTGGGCACTGTTAAACGGCTGTGGTGACGCTCTGCAACTGATGCGCATATGCAACCGGCCGAAACGGGGCATCGGCCTCAAGGGTCAGGAGCAACTGGCAGCCCAGCTGAGTGGGTCGGGCCTGCGCGCACATGAATGGCTGGATCTGGTAGCGGAGGGAGGTGTCGGCGGCGTTGCAGGCAAACTTGCGCCGCTTGCCAGGCTGATTGCCTCGCTGCGTCCGCAAGCCGGAACCCTGCCCGACCGCGGTCTGATGGCACTGCTGCAGGAGAGCGGTTATCTGGACAGCTTGCAGGCTATGGGTGAGTTGGAAGCTGCCAGCCGCATCGATAACATCCACACTTTGCAACGCTATATCGAGCTGACCATGGAGCAGGAGATCACGCCGATCGAGTTTATGGATCGCGCGGCACTACTGCAGAGCGGCGAAGAGGCCGGTCGCGATGATGAGAATGAAGAGAGCGTGACACTGATGAGCCTGCACCGGGCCAAAGGACTGGAGTTCGATTGCGTGGTGCTGCCAGGCGTCGAAGAGGGCTTATTGCCCCATCAGCGCGCGCTGGATGACGGTGAGGCAGGGATTGCCGAAGAGCGACGCCTGCTCTATGTCGGTATTACCCGCGCCCGTCGTCATCTGAAGCTGACCACGGCGCGCGTGCGCAGACTCTTCGGAGAAACACATTACCCGCTGCCCAGTCGTTTTATCAAAAATCTGCCACCCTCCATGCTGCAACAGGATACGCCTGTTGCCACTGCATCCGCCATGCAAAACAACTCCGGTGACATGGGAGTCGGTAGCAATGTGCTTCACCCGAGCTTCGGTGAAGGGGTGATCATCGACTTTGAAGGCTCCGGCGATGCCATCCGGGTGACCGTACAATTCAGAAAAGCCGGCATCAAACGACTGATGCTCAAATATGCAGCCTTGCAGGCTGCCTAAGGAGGTAATCATGCCTGTCACCATCTATCACAACCCGCGTTGTTCAAAATCCCGTCAGACACTGACGCTGCTGCAGGAGCAGGGTATCGAACCTGCAATTGTCGAGTACCTGAATACGCCGCCGACTGCTGCGGAGCTCGATCGCATTCTGAACATGCTCGGCATCGAGCCCGAAGCACTGATGCGCAAAGGTGAAAGCGAATACAAGGAACACTTCAGCGGTCGGAGTCTGTCGCGTGCGGAAACGATTGCCCTGATGGTACAGCATCCGAAAGTCATTGAGCGCCCGATCGTTGTCACCGGCGACAAGGCCGCCATCGGACGTCCGCCGGAGAGCGTGCTCGCAATCCTGTAACAAGGGTAACTCGGACCGGTTGATTAAACCTGCATCGACTATCAGCAACACCCATACTAAAACAAAACAGCCCGACCGCCCTTAAAGGGCGACCGGGCTGTTCTACTATTACAGCGTTGTGATCAGGCTACGCCGATACCTTCACGCCAGGCCAGAACCAGACGGAACATATCGTTATCCAGATCCACACTCAGATCACGCTTCACCTCGCTCAGTGACGCATACGGATCGGCATCATCCAGCTCGGCCATGATCGTATCGAAATCCTTGCCGATCAATGCCGGCACATCGATGTACTGACCTGCCCGAATGATAGCGACAAAATGCTTCAGGATCGTCGATTCGCTGACGCTCTGCTCAGCGGCAATCTCCGCCAGACTCATACCCTTGCGTTGCTGCCCGAGAGTATAGCTCTGTGTTTCATTCAGCCCAGGTCCCTTGGCAATCAGCATCGGAATCTCTTTGCCGTCGGTCTGGGTCGTTTTATTACCCGATACTTCCACATGCTTGCTGATCTCTTCAATAAAGGCTTCACCAAACGCTTCCAGCTTGTGCTCGCCAACACCGGAAATACCGCGCAGCTCCTCTTCGCTGGCAGGCTTGCGCTGCGCCATTTCAGTCAGGCTCACATCGCTGAACACAACATGCGGAGGCAGATCTTCACGCTCTGCGATCTCCTCACGCAACGACACCAGCTTCTTGAACAATGGTTCGTCGCGCACTGCTCCCAGACGTTTCAGGTGACGACGGAAACCCGGCTGATACTTGGCCAGTACAATCGGTTCACCGGCAACACCGATACGTTCCGCCTTCTTGGTTGGCAACATCGCAGCACGCCGGGATACATCCTGTACAAAATAGCCGTGATGTACGAGCTGACGTAAAAGAGATGTCCACTCATCGGCATTCAGGTCATCGCCCGCGCCGTGGGTTTTCAGCTTGTCATGCTTGTTTTCACGGATACGTGCATTGTTCGAGCCACGCAGAATATCCACAATATAGCCCATACCGTAGTCGCCCTTGAGCTCACGTACGCATTGCAGTGCCACTTCGGCATATTCGGTTGCATCATATGTGGCTGGCGGGTCCAGACAGATATCACAATTACCGCATGGCTCATCCAGCGACTCGCCGAAATAGCCGAGCAGCACACGGCGACGACAAGTCAGCGCCTCGGAAAAAGCCACCATACTGTTGAGCTTGTGCACTTCCACGCGGCGCTGATCGATATTATCAACATTCTCGATCAGGCGACGCACCAGATTCACATCACCCGAGCCGTAGAGCATCAACGCTTCCGATTCCAGGCCGTCACGACCGGCACGGCCGGTCTCCTGATAGTATGATTCGATACTCTTGGGCAGGTCATGATGAATGACAAAACGGACATTCGGCTTGTCTACGCCCATACCAAAAGCAATGGTTGCGACAATCACTTTCACACGATCACGCAGAAAATCATCCTGCACCCTTTCGCGTGAACGCCCGGGAATACCTGCATGGTAGGCCGCAGCACGAATACCGTGCCGCTGCAGGTTCACAGCCAGATCCTCCACCCGTTTTCTCGACAGACAGTAGATCACACCCGAAGCATTCGGCCAACCGTCGAGGAACTGTAATATCTGGGTCAGCGGCTGACGTTTTTCGGCCACCAGGTAGCGGATATTCGGACGATCAAAGCTGGCCACAAAGCGTTTGGCTTTGCCCAGTTGCAAGCGGTCACTGATATCCTCTCGCGTGTGCTCATCGGCAGTCGCCGTCAGTGCCAGCATCGGCACATCCGGGAAAATTTCACGCAACTCACCAAGCCGGACATATTCAGGCCGGAAATCATGTCCCCATTGCGACACACAGTGCGCCTCATCAATGGCAAACATCGATAGCTTCAATTTTTCCAGTTTGGTCAGAAAACTTTTCGACAACAGTCGTTCCGGAGCCACATAAAGCAGGTCCAGCTCACCCGCCTCAAAACGCTCCAGCACATCCTTGGCTTCGGCCGCTTTCAGGGAGGAGTTATAGTAGGCGGCCTTCACACCACAAGCGGTCAGTGCATCCACCTGATCCTTCATCAGGGAGATCAGCGGTGAAACCACAATGCCTGTCCCTTCACGCATGATCGCGGGTATCTGGTAACAGATGGATTTGCCGCCGCCGGTCGGCATCAATACAAAGGCGTCCTTGCCATCAAGCAGGTTGCAGATAATCTCTTCCTGCATCGGCCGAAACATGTCGTAACCGAAGATATCCTTCAGTACTTTTCTAGCCTGTTCTTTCATTTTCTTTGTTGCCATGTTCATCCTCTGGCATCGGCATCATGCCAATGCAATCACCTCCGCAGGCCCCCTCAAGCCTCCAGATATGACTTCATAATGTGTTAGAAATACGGCTTGCCGCGGGCGTGTGTACGTCTGTTGGGGGCCGTTCACGGATTATTTCAGCACATCCGCGAGAATCTCGCAAGCTTTATTGCAAGCAGCTCGGCCAAGCAGGTTGTTCTTTTGCCCCGCCGGACAAAACTGCCGGCGTCCCCAGGCAGGTTCCCTCAGGACGCTGCGGGCCTCACAGATTCGAGTTTCAATGACAGCAGTAGCGCCGCAAAAACAAAAGCAGATGATGCATAGAGGCAACCTGCAAGACCCCAGCTCTGATAGAGCAGGCCGGAAAGCACCGTGCCGGCCAGTCTACCCCCTGCATTAGCCATATAGTAAAAACCGACATTCATCGATACCTGCTCTCTGTCAGACCAGGCGACGATCAGATAGGAGTGAGTGGCGGAGTTCATCGCGAATACCATGCCGAACAAGGTAAGGCCTGCTATCAAAACGGCCCCGGCATCCCAGCCCAGATGCAAGCCAGCCGCGATGGCGAGTGGAATAAGCGACAGTAGCGCCGCCCAACCGGCAAGCGTCCTGCCGCCAGGTGCCGCCGATGCACTGCGTATGACATGCGGAGCAACACCCTGCACCACGCCGTAACCGATCACCCATAACGCCAGAAAGGCACCGACCTGCATAAACGACCATCCAAGCACGGCCTGCAAAAAAACAGGCAAACCAACGACAAACCAGATATCCCGCGCCCCGAACAGAAAGAAACGGGCGGCAGAGAGCCAGTTTACAGCTTCTGACTTGGAGAGCAGCTGCTTAAACTTCGGGCCTGCACTGCTGATCCCCAGGTCTGTTGGCAGGCGCCACCAGGTCCAGACAAGCGCCACCGTAAGCAGTCCGACCAGTGCAAACAGTGAACCGCGCCAGCCCAGCCACCCCAACAGTACAGCCCCGATAAAGAAACCGGCACCCTTGAGTGCATTCTTTGAACCGGTCAGCAGCGCCACCCAGCGGAACAGCTTCTCCTCTGCTCCGACAGGCAGAAACAGCTTGATCCCCGCCTTCGCGCTCATTTTATTCAGATCTTTGGCAATCCCTGAAAATGCCTGAGCTGCCATCACGTAGCTGACCGTGAGCCAGCTGTCGGGAACGGTCAACATCAACAGTGCCCCGATTTGCATCACCATACCGATATGCATGGTGTTATTCAGGCCGATGCGGGCTCCCAGCCAGCCGCCAACCAGATTGGTAACGATGCCGAAAAATTCATAAAACAGGAACAGCATGGCTATGGCCAGTGGAGAATATCCCAGTTGGTGAAAATAGAGCACCACCAGCATGCGGATGGCGCCGTCGGTTATCGTAAATGCCCAGTAACCACCTGTGACAGTCAGGTAATTACGTAATCCCGCATCCATTACAGCACTGCCATCAGAGTGACTTTGCCACCTTTCGCGTCAAATCCATCATCCGATTCACATATCCCCACTCATTATCATACCAGGCCAACACCTTCACCTGCGTCTGATCAATCACCATGGTACTCAGTGCATCGATCACTGACGAGCGCGGGTCATTGGTATAGTCCACCGACACCAGCGGCCTCTCTTCATAGCCCAGAATCCCTTTCAGTACTCCTTCGGACGCCGAGTGAAAGAGTGCATTCACCTCATCGGCATCTGTTTCCCGCGCGGCTTCAAAGACAAAATCCACCAATGATGCGTTGAGTAGTGGTACACGCACAGCCAGCCCATTCAATTTGCCTTCAAGCTCGGGAAATATGCTGGTGATCGCTTTGGCCGAGCCGGTACTGGTAGGGATCAGCGACTGGCCGCAGGCGCGTGCCCGGCGCAAATCCTTATGCCCCTTGTCGACCAGGGTCTGGGTATTGGTGATATCATGGATCGTAGTCATGCAGCCATGCTTGATACCAAGGCTTTCGTGCATAACTTTCACTATCGGCGCCAGGCAATTGGTTGTGCATGATGCCGCGGTCAGCAGGTGATGTTTCTTTGCATCATAGAGGTAATCATTGATGCCAAATACGATATTCAGCGCCCCTTCGACCGGTGCCGCTACAATCACCTTTTTTACACCCTGATCGAAATAGGCAGCCAGCTGTTCCGGCTTGCGGAACTGGCCGGTCGCCTCAACGACAATGTCGCAACCCGACCAGTCGGTGTCGGCAATCGCGCTGTTTGAACTGTAACGCAGCTCATCCTCCTCAACACGAATGATATCGCCCTCGCCACTACAATCGTAGGGCCAAATTCCATGCACCGAATCAAATTCCAGCAGATGCGCCGATCCCGCCGCATCGCAGGCAATCTCATTAATCTGCACAATATCAAAACTGTGTTTACCCCATCCTGCTCTAAAGCCCAGCCGGCCCATGCGGCCAAAGCCGTTAATACCTACTCTAATCGCCACGCTTATCTCCTATTTGTTCGCAACCGCAATCCAGTTGCGAATGCGGGTAATGATCTCACCACGTACCCGGCGGAATGCTTTTAGCTGATTCTCTTCATCGCCCTCTACTGCTGACGGGTCATCAAAACCCCAGTGAATCGGGGTATGGTGACCCGGAAAGCTGGCGCACTGATCTCTGGTTCGATCGCAAACCGTAATAATATAATCGAAATCCTTGCCGATGAACTGATCGATGCCTTTACTGACTGCATCGCCTGCATCGATATGTATCTCCTGCAGCACCCGGATAGTCAGCGGATGCACGGGACGGGGGTCCGTGCCGGCGCTGAACACCTCCAGATCGTCGCCACCGAGCGCTCTGAGAATATATTCCGCCATCTGCGAGCGCGCGGAGTTGCCCGTACATACAAATAAAACCCTTGTTGTCATCTTGCTACTCCTGTCAGTAAATATCCGGATAAAAACATTTCATACATCCTTATTTGCGAATGTGTCACCACGATGACTGCATCCGTCATCCCTGCGAGACCAGGTCCTTTTCGTACCACTGCTTGCTGCGGTTGACGATGGACACAACAGAGAGCATCACCGGCACCTCGACCAGTACACCGACGACCGTAGCCAGCGCCGCACCGGACTCAAAACCAAACAGGGCGATAGCAGCAGCTACGGCCAACTCGAAAAAATTGGATGCGCCGATCAGCGCCGACGGACCGGCAACGCAGTGCGCCACCCCCAGTCTTCGATTGAACCAATAGGCCAGCATGGAGTTAAAATAGACCTGAATGGTGATCGGTATAGCCAGCAACAGAATAAGCAGCGGCTGGGCCAGTATCTGCTTACCCTGAAAACCAAACAGCAACACCACAGTGAGCAGCAACGCCCCCATCGAAACGGGATCCACCATATGCACAACATCATCCAACCGGCCTCTGGCGAGCAGCAACTTGCGCCCGATATAGGCCAGTATGACCGGGATAACGATATACAGCAGCACCGACAAAAACAGCGTATCCCAGGGAACGGTAATTGATGCCACCCCGAGCAGAAGCCCGACAATCGGAGCAAAGGCAAAGATCATAATGATGTCGTTCAGTGCAACCTGGCTCAAGGTGAACTGCGGATGACCATCCACCAGCCGCGACCATACAAAAACCATTGCCGTACAGGGTGCTGCAGCCAGCAGAATGAGACCGGCGATATAGGAGTCTACTTCAGCCGGATCTAACCAGTCAGCGAAGATGAGACGCAGAAAAATATAACCGAGTGCCGCCATTGAAAAAGGCTTGACCAGCCAGTTAATCGCCACGGTTACAGCCACACCACGCCGGTGAGCCCATACTTCATGCAGTGACGAATAATCGATTTTCAGCAACATCGGCAGAATCATGGCCCAGATCAGCACGGCTACCGGCATGTTAATGTGCGCCACTTCCATCTCACCCAGCGCATGCAACACCCCGGGTATCATGTTGCCCAGTGCAATACCGGCAATAATGCACAACAACACCCACAGGCTAAGAAAGCGGGCAAACAGCCCCATCGATTTGGCAGTAGATTCAGACACTCGGGCCTCCTGTCGAGGCAATCATATCCGTTTATTCGGATATGTAAATGATCTTGCACTCAAAAGGGAGTTGCATCATGGCAACCCTTACCCGGTCAGTCCGCCATCCAGACGATACTCCTGCAGCCCACGTCCCGGAACAGTCATATGGCCCCGGGAATTCACGCTCATTATAATACCTCTTGGGCTATGCTTATGGTCATCAACAATAATACCCGACTTTGACACTCGGTCTTTAGTGTGCTATTAATCTACTCTGTCACCACGAAGCATGGAGGTGTTACATGGCATTTATTGAGGAACAGATTGAGCAATTTCTTGACGCTATTGATCAGGTCTATGGAGAGGAATACAGGAACAGTATGATTGTGGAGAGTCGGGGCAACAGACAGATATTAGTCAAACACCCCGAACATCAGGAGGGCAACCTGGTAACGCTGGGAACTCTGGAATTAATGACCAAAAGCCTTCTGGACCAGGCCAAGGAAGCGGCATAAGGCAGATGAAACAGGGCCTTTAACAGGCCCTGTTTCATTATAATTTTATCAAGCGGGCCAGACCAGCACCGGCTTTCTGGCTGCCTGTGTTTCATCCAGGCGGCGCCTGAACGGCTTGACCGGAGCCTCATGCAGGATATCGGTATCACCCGCTTCACAGACATCTGCAATATCCAGCATAGCGTCACAGAAAGCATCCAGCGTCTCTCGCGACTCGGTTTCAGTCGGTTCAATCAGCATCGCGCCATGCACAATCAATGGAAAGTAGACCGTCATCGGGTGAAATCCCAGATCAATCAGGCGTTTGGCGATATCGAGTGTTTTAACACCATGCCTTTCCTGCACCTCATCGGTCAGCAGACACTCATGTTTGCACAGACCGGGAAACGGCACGTGATAACGACCCTGCAGCCGGCGCAGCACATAATTGGCATTGAGCACGGCATCTTCGGCAATACTGTGCAGGTGCTGACGCCCGAAGGCCGAGATATAGGCATGTGCACGCAGCAGCACGCCGATCTGACCGACACTGCCGAGCACCGGCCCTACCGACGTGTCAGCGTGCTGTAGCAGGACGTAGGTATCACCCTGTTTTTCGATACGCGGCACAGGCAGAAATGGCGCCAGCGTCTCGTTCACAGCTACCGGTCCGCCACCCGGTCCGCCACCGCCATGCGGAGTAGAGAAGGTTTTGTGTACATTGATATGCAGGCAGTCGATGCCCATGTCCCCGGGGCGCGCCACACCGACCAGCGCGTTGAGATTGGCGCCATCGCCGTAAACCAGTGCTCCCGCTTCATGAACCAGTCTGCATATCTCCTTGATATCCGACTCAAAAGCACCGGCTGTGTTCGGATTGGTCATCATCAGCGCGGCAGTGTCAGCGTCCAGATGCGCTTTCAACTCATCCAGATCAATGCGCCCGTCCGCACCCGACTTCAATTCCACCGTATGCATGCCGCACAGAGCGGCCGAAGCGGGATTGGTACCATGGGCGGAATCGGGCACCAGTACCTTGCGCCTGTGCGTATCTCCGCGCGCATCAAGCGCTGCGCGAATCATCATCAAACCGGCCAGCTCCCCGTGCGCGCCGGCGGCAGGCTGCAGCGTAACATACGGCAGCCCGGCAATCTCACCCAGCCAACCCTGCAACTCATAGAGCAGCGCCAGCACGCCCTGCGCTGTCGCTTCCGGCTGATCCGGATGAATATGAGCAAGACCGGGCAGCCGCACGACCTGTTCATTGACGCGCGGGTTGTATTTCATCGTGCATGAACCCAGCGGATAGAAGCCGGTTTCAATGCCATGGTTCCACTGCGACATACGTACAAAATGACGTACCGCCTCCGGCTCCGACAGGCCCGGAATACCGGCCGCATCTTTACGCGCGAAGTGATTCAACGCATCCGATATTTCACCATCCACGCCGGGCAGACTGATCGATGACGGCGCCTCATGTGCATGCTCAAAGAGCAGGGGCTCTTCATGCTGAATTCCGGCAGTCGCCGAGTATTTAAAGGTTGTATCGGCACTCACAGGCTCACCTCCAGTGCTGCCAGGTAATCGCTGATATCACTCTCTTCAACCATTTCAGTGGTCGCAACCAGCAGATGCCTTGCCTCCACGCCCGCTTCGATCTGCTCCAGCGGGATGCCGGCGAATATATCGTCCGCACTTGCCGCTGCCAGAAAACGCTGACGCGCGGCATGATCGACAAAACTCAGCACAGTTTCATTGTAACGGGCACCGGTTGCGGCTGTAACATGTGCCGGCAAACGGGATACCAGTGAGTGCAGGGCTGCAGCCGAGTGACGCGCCACCGTCGCCAGCCCCGCATCGCCCATCAACGTCATATAGGTCGCCGCAGCGGTACACATCAGCCCCTGATTGGAGCAGATATTGGAGGTCGCCTTCTCACGGCGGATATGCTGCTCGCGCGTAGAGAGCGTCAGTACAAAGCCACGCTTGCCATTCACGTCCGTAGTCATGCCGCAGACGCGACCGGGCAACTGGCGCACATATTTTTGTTTGCAGGTAAACAGTCCCAGATGCGGGCCGCCGAATCCCATCGGAATGCCGAGCGACTGGCCGGAACCAACAGCGATATCCGCTCCCATGGCTCCGGGTGATTCAATCAGCGCAAAGGCCGAAATATCCGAAAACGCGACAACCATCAGACATTTCGCTGCATCGCAGGCGGCGCGCAACTCTGCCAGGTCGTATACCGAGCCGTAAAAGTCCGGATACTGGACAATTACACAGGCGGTTTGAGCATCAATGGCGGCAATCACCCGATCGAGATCGGTGCCGAACGCGCCCATATCCACTTGCGTATACTCACCATCCAGCCGGGAGAGATAATTGGCGGTAACAGCCCTGTAACGCGGATTCACCGAACCTGCCATCACGACGCGCGATTTACGCGTCACCCGCCGCGCCATCAGGGCGGCTTCCGCCGTAGCGGTCGCCGCTTCATACATTGAGGCATTGGAGACATCCATACCGGTCAAACGGGCGATCATGGTCTGAAACTCGAACAGTGCCTGCAACGTGCCCTGCGATATCTCCGGCTGGTATGGCGTATAGGCCGTCAGAAATTCGCCGCGCGAAATCACATAGTCGACAACAGCCGGCACAAAATGGTGATAGGTGCCGCCACCGAGGAAATAACGGGTATTGGTCGCGTTGCGATTCTGCTCCGCAGCCCGGGTAAACTTGCGCACAATGCCTGCTTCCGGCAGCGCATCGGCAATCGCCAGAGAGCCCTTTTCTATATGAAATTCAGACGGTATATCGGCAAACAGATCGCCGATGCCCGATACGCCAATCGTATCCAGCATCGCCCGTCTGTCGCTGTCGGTATGAGGCAAAAATCGCATGGTTTATGTCCTGTCTATTTTACCACAGAGGGCACAGAGGACACGGAGGAAATCCTGTTATGTGCGAATGCGGCACATGAACATCAGATGTATAAAAACATCGCGACTTCCTCTGCGTCCTCCGCATCCCCTGCGGTGAATGCTTTGTAATGCTTACTCTTCGAGGAAGGTAGTGTACTCGTCGTCGCTCATCAATTCGGCCGCGCCTTCGCCGATCGTGACTCTGGCTATCCAGCCTGCACCATAGGGATCGGTATTCACCAGCTCAGGTTCGCCTTCCAGCGCCTCGTTCACTTCGACAACGTCACCGGCAACCGGTGCATAGACATCGGAGACAGCCTTCACCGATTCAACCACGGCATAGGCTTCACCCGCCTCAAGCGTGCGTCCGATCTCCGGCAACTCGACAAATACGATATCACCGAGCGCTTCCTGAGCATGATCGGTAATGCCGAAGGTGGCCGTATCGCCATCGATACGCACCCATTCGTGTTCTTTGGTATATTTCAAATCAGCAGGAATTGTCATCTCTCTCTCCCATTTATATCACCTGTCACTCACAACTTTTACCCGGCGAAACTATGCATCCGCTGCGAGGCAAAAACTATCTTCTTACGTTACTGCGCACGAAGGGCAACGTGGTGCGCTCAGCGGCGACCAGTTTGCCGCGAATCTCCACAGCCAGCTCCCCCTGATCCGCATGTTCAGGCTTCACATAAGCCAGTGCCACGCCGCCGGCCATCGGACTATGCATGCCGGAGGTCACTTCCCCGCTCTGAGCGCCATCAACAAACACTTTATAGTGTTCACGCGGAATACCGCGACCGGTCAGTCTGATGGCAATCAGCCGCTGCCTCGCACCTTCAGCCCGGCGTGCGACCACAGCCTCCCTGCCGATGAAATCACCCTTATCAAGCTTGGTGATCCACATCAGCTTCGCTTCCACCGGTGTCACCGCATCGGAAATCTCATGGCCATAGAGTGCATAGCCCATTTCGGTACGCAGCATATCGCGTGCAGCCAGGCCTATCGGCTCGGCACCCGCTGCCAGCAGTCTGGTCCATACCGCAACTGCATTGCTGTTCGGGATATAGATCTCAAATCCGTCTTCACCGGTATATCCGGTGCGCGAAACGATGCCGCTGACACCATTGACGCTGACCTGAGCGAACTTGTAATAGCCGATGCTCTCCAGATCCTGATCCACCAGCGGCTGCAGCGCCTGCTGTGCGGCTGCGCCCTGCAGGGCCAGCAGCGTTGTCTCATCCGACTCATCGACAACGCGGACATCAAAGTTGTTTGCCTCGGCCAGCAGGTGCGCTACATCCTTATGCCGGTTGGCAGCATTGATGCACAGATAATATACGGTGTCACTGATCTTGTAGGTGGTGATATCATCAATAAAGGTGCCCGACTCATTCAACAGGGCGGAATAGTGCACCTGGCCTGTCGCCAGCTTCGATACATCATTGGTTGTTACATACTGCAGAAAAGCCAGTGCTGCAGGGCCACTGACGCGCACCTGTCCCATATGCGCAATATCGAAGAGACCGGCGCCGCCTTCGCGTACGCTTGTATACTCTTTGAGCGCACCGCTCCTGTACTGCACCGGCATCTCGAAGCCGGCAAAGGGTACGATTTTTCCACCCAGCGCGACGTGCTCGTCAAACAGCGCTGTTTTAGCTAATTGGGGCATCTGATTACTCTCCGATATGTGTTTTAAAGGCCTGCACTGTATTGGTCAGCAGCATGGTAATGGTCATAGGCCCCACCCCGCCTGGCACTGGGGTAATCCAGCCGGCACGTTTACTGGCCGATTCGAACACCACATCACCGGCCAGCTTTCCATCCTCGCAGCGGTGCATGCCTACATCGATCACCACGGCCCCCGGCTTGATCCATTCACCCTGAATCAACCCCTGTTTGCCGGCTGCGGCAATCACGATATCGGCCCGCTCAACATGGGCCTGCAGGTTTCTGGTAAAACGGTGGCACACGGTCACCGTGGCACCGGCAAGCAATAACTCCAGCGCCATCGGGCGACCGACAATATTGGATGCGCCGACAACCACACTCTCCATGCCATGCAAATCTAGCCCTGTCTCCTCCAGCAGCTTCATACAACCGTACGGGGTACAGGAGCGCAGGGCCGGCTGACGTGCCGTCAAACGACCAATATTATACGGGTGAAAACCATCCACATCCTTACCCGGATCAATCGCCTCGATAATTGTTTCCGGATTGATATGCTCAGGCAATGGCAGCTGCACCAGAATCCCGTCCACCTTCGGATCATGATTGAGCTCGGTGATCAGACCCAGCAGATGCTGCTGGGTGGTCTCTGCCGGCAACTCGTAGGAGAAGGATGCAAACCCGCCCTTTTCACAGCCTATTTTCTTGTTGCGCACATAGACATGTGATGCCGGGTCGTCACCGACCAGAATCACCGCAAGGCCGGGAGCCCGTCCGTGCTTTTGTGTCAGTTCCGCCACTTCAATGCGTATCTCTTCGCGCAGGCGGTTGGCCAGCGCCTTGCCGTCGAGTATCTGTGTTGTTGATGTCGTCATAATACGCGCATTGTTGCAGCAAGTATCCCTTCCGGCAATGCAGATATTTTAACGCTACCGGCACTGCTCCAGCCCCTCAGGGGGAGCAGGTACGCAAGACCGGGCAGTTGAATCGCGATAATCCTGCCGAAATCTGAATTTCTAATGTACATCACCAACTTCACGATAAAGAATTAGAGCATGCGAATCGGCATTGACCTTGGCGGCACCAAAACAGAGCTGATTGCGCTGGATAAAACCGGCGCGGCACGCCTGCGTTTCCGCCGCCCGACACCGGCTGGCGATTACGCCGCCACAATAAACATGATTGCCGACATGGTTGCACAGGCCGAAGGCGAGTCGGGCGAAACAGCAAACATCGGCATCGGCACACCCGGCGCTATATCCCCTCGCACAGGCCGAATGAAAAACTGCAATTCCACCTGCCTGAACGATCAACCGCTGCAACAGGATCTCGAGCTGGCGTTGCGACGGCCGGTGCGATTATCCAACGATGCCAACTGCTTCGCGCTCTCCGAAGCGATTGATGGCGCAGCGGCAAGATCGCCCGTGGTGTTCGGCGTCATCCTCGGCACAGGTGTCGGCGGTGGCATCGTGGTCAACGGACAGCTGCTTGAAGGCGTGAACAGCATTGCCGGCGAATGGGGGCATAACCCGCTACCGTCAGCAAACAGAGAGGAGAGACCCGGCCCGCCCTGCTACTGTGGCAGAAAGGGCTGCATTGAAACATGGCTCTCCGGGCCGGCCATGCGGAGGGATCACATCGCTTGTGGCGGACAGGATATTACGGCAGCAGAGATCACACGCATGGCCACCGAAGGCGATGCGGCATGTATGCTGACACTCGAGCGCTACTGCGAGCGACTGGCCCGGGCTCTGGCAGGCGTCATCAATATCCTCGATCCGGATGCCATTGTACTCGGCGGCGGGCTCTCCAACATCAGCCTGCTCTACGAGCAGGTGCCACGCCTCTGGTCGTCATATATATTTTCCGACAGCGTCAGCACCCGCCTGTTGCCGCCCGCACACGGCGATTCATCCGGCGTGCGAGGCGCCGCCTGGCTTTGGGGGAGGTAAAGTGAAAGTTGCACATATCGGCCTGCTGGTCTCCGATCTGGATCGGGCAGCGGCATTTTACGAACAGATTCTCGGTCTGCAGCGAGCCGCTCGCCCGCAGCTCAACTTCGACGGCATCTGGTACGCTCTGGATGACGGGCAGCAGATTCACCTGATGCTGCTCGATAATCCTTATGCCGCTTGCGACAAACCCGTCCACGGCGGTCGTGATCATCATATCGCCCTGCACACCGATGAGTTCGACGGCATCCGGCAGCGTCTGGATGCCGCCGGCATCGCCTGCACCATGAGCAAATCCGGCCGCATCGCCCTCTTCTGTAGGGACCCCGACGGCAACACCCTGGAGCTGATTCCGGCCGCCTGACTTCCCGGAACACAGCAAGGCCGGCACGTCTAATACAGAAGAATCGCTGGCGTACGGCGACCTTGTGTCATGGCCATTGCATAGTAGCTTGTACCTGCTACAGGAGGTATTTATGAAACGTTATCTGTCCATTGTGGCCATTGGCCTGCTCGCCGGTTGCTCAACCGCCTACCAGCAGCGGACAGCAACACAGGGAGCGGTCGTCGGTGCAGCGACCGGCGCCGTCATCGGAGCCCAGAGCGATCAGGTGGTCGAAGGGGCGGTCATAGGCGGCGTACTGGGCGGTCTGGTCGGCGCTATGCTGGCTGATAATCGTGACGATCGTATCCATGAATCCGCACCACGCTACCACCGCAGCAACTGCGGCAGAGGCGACATCTACTTCAGCCGGGCCAGACATGCACGCGAGCTGAACCGTCGCATCATTCTGATGCGCCAGGGCATTGCCTACTGCCCCAACAATCCGGCAGCACACAATGACCTGGGCGTGGCTCTGATGCTGTGGGGTGACAGCAACGGCGCCCGCATGCATTTCCGGCAGGCACTCAGATTCGACCCGCAATACTATCCCGCCCGCCACAACCTTGAGCGCATGAGCCGCTATCGCGCACCTGCCCACTACCAGCGACCTGTTCCGGTCTACCGTCAGCCGCAGCGACAGATTCCGCATGAACGCATTGAGCAGCGCCGGGAAAGAGAGCCGCAGATGCGTAACCAGCGTAATGAAGATTACCGCAGCGGCAGACAGGGCGCCGAGCGCAAAATCAAGGCGCGCGACCCCCGCTACAAGCGCAGCAGCGAGCGTGACCGTCAACTGCAAAACCGAGACCGCCGGAATAACGGCTATCGTCAGAATAAAGACGACGACAGTCGCGATCGCCGCGAGGATTAAGGTGGCATGCACGTATTAGCCATACCGGGCAGCGTCAGGCGTCACTCATATAACCTTGCCCTGCTACAGGCCATGAAAGACCGGGCTCCCGAGGACATGGAAATTACGATCTTTGATCGCATGAAAGAGATTCCGTTATTCGATCCGGATATTTGCGATGAAGCCCTGCCTGAATCGGTAGAGCATCTGATGGCAAGCATCAGGGCTTCCGACGGCGTTATCATCAGCACACCGGAATACGCTCATGGTGTCCCCGGCGCACTTAAAAATGCTCTGGACTGGCTGGTCGCGTCCGATGCAATGATCCTGAAGCCTGTTGTCGTCACCAGCGTCTCAACCAGCAGTCTGGGCGGCGTCAGATCACATAGCCCGCTACTCCTGATTCTCAGCGCCATGAATGCCAATGTGGTTGTGGAGGGCTCACTCAACGTGCCGTTTGCCAGCAAAAAGTTCAGGGCCGACAATCATCTGGAAGACAGGCTAACCGGGAGAGCCATCGACCTTTCGCTATCAGCACTTGAACAGGCCGTATCGCTTGCTTCTTAGACCACCTCGGGAACGCACCCTCTCGCTCTATCGGACGGCATCCGCTGACAGAGTGCAGCACCAACAATCCGGCCACCCCGGAGGATAGCCTTGCGCAGCAACATGCACCTGATCAACAAGCTGAGTTTTCTCTCCGCCCCAAGGCGCTTTGAGCTCTACCCGCCATTTTTTCTGATGCGGGTAAAAATCATCACGCTGACGGATGACTGGAGCAGTGCGCGTATCCGCCTGCCACTGAACTGGGCATCACGCAATGCTGCCGGCAATATGTACGGCGGCTATCAGGCCAGCCTGGCCGATCCGATCCCCGCCATCGCATGCATGCACCGGTTTCCCGGCTATCGGGTGGCAACCAGGAAACTGGAGCTCGACTTCATCCGCACAGGCAACTCCGACCTGATCCTGCAGTTTGATTTTCCGGCAGAGACCGCCACCGCCATCAGTGATGAACTGGATCGCCACGGACGGGCCACCCCCTGCTTTGACCTGCAATATCTGCGTGCCGACGGAAAAGTGTGCACCCGCATCAAAAACAGCGTCGCCATTCGCCCGGCCGGCTATGTCGCGCCGCACGAACACAGGGAGAGTGACATTGATTATTGATTTTTATTTCGATTTTATCTCACCCTACTCCTATCTGGCCTCCACACGTATGCCCCTCTTCGAACAGGCGCATGCCGTCCGCGTCAACTGGCTGCCGGTGAACTTGCCGAAGCTGATCGAACTCTCCGGCAATACGCCGCCGGGCATGATCCGGAACAAGGCACTCTACAGCCTGCGTGACCTCAAACGTTGGGCAGCATATCTGAATCTGCCGTTTAAAATGATCAAACCGGGAACATTCGACAGTCGGCCGGCCATGCGTATCGCCATGGCTCTGGAGGGAGAAGAGCGTGCACTCTTCTCTCAGGCCGTATTCAGCAGCATCTGGTCAGGCGAAATCGATCCGCGCGCAGAGGGGTGGCTGAAGCAGGTGGTTACCGCGCACAGGCTGCCTGCTGACTGGCTGGCATTGGCCAGCGACAAGCTCGACGACAATACGGAGACAGCGCTGAAAGACGGCGCATTCGGGGTGCCTACCTTTATCCTGCATTCAGGCCGGCGCAGCGAGATCTTCTTCGGTATCGATCACATGGACTTTCTGGCCCGCGCCTGCAAAGAGGCAACCCGCAGCCGAAGTTGAGTCTGTTACTATATTTTTCTGCTTCTCATCAGGCTGTAACGGGCACTTCGACCATCTCACCCGCCTCCCGGAACGGTAAGGGGTAGAGACCGCGCGGGCATGGCCCGGACAGACAATCACCCGATGCAGGGTCAAATACCGCGTGATGGGTGTGACAAATCAGATGTTCACCATCTTCGGAGAAGAACTGCCCCGGAATCCAGTCCAGTGGCGATCCTGCGTGCGGGCACTCATTTTTCCATGCCTGCAAACGCCCGCGATAACAGATCAGAAATCCCTGACCATCAATATCGACCGTGCGCCCGCCGGATAGCTTCAGCGTGGATTTCAGTGCAAATACGGTTGCCCTGCCCTCCTCCGGACGGTTGACCTGTTGCCACTGAGCGCTGTCAGCGCACATCTCTGCCGATCTCCTGTCGATTAAAAAAGAGGCGGCTGCATGCCTGCAGCCGCCTGCGACTCACGTGAGCCGCTAATCCTTTACGTTGTTTATATAGCAGTGACACAGGCAAATGTCAAATCCCGGGCCGGCTGTTCAGTCGCCGCTTTTTTGTTTATGCACAGATGCCAACGCCTGACTGAAGCAGTGTGCTGCCTGTTCATATTCGCCCGCCGTTTCATGCCAGCGCGCCATGCTTTCCCAGGCCGGAGCATAGTCGGCCTCTTCAGCCAGCTTCTGCATCTGCTCATATGCCAGCCCGCCCAGAGCGGACGCCTGCGCCAGCTCTGCGCGCAGCCAGCGCAGGGAGAAACTGATCTCGGCCGCCACTTTTCGATCCAGTTTGCGATAGACCTTGAGCGGATCATGACGCTGCAATATGGCCAGCAATTCGGTCGCAATCGTCATATCATCGTAATAATGCAGGTGATTCAGCCACACCCGTCGGGTATTGCTGCTATCGCCGTCATGCAGCTGCACCCGGCCATAAGCCAGCATCACCGCCCCATCGGCAGGACTCAAACGATACGCTTTACGCAACAGGGCCGGCGCCTGCTCTGCATCTGCCTCAGCCAGCTTCAGGTAGGCATGAATAAGCCGTGTCTTGATCCCTGCAGCAGACTGCTCGCCCTTCTTCCAACGCTCTTCCAGCAGATCCACCAACTCCTGCCAGTTACCCTCTTCTTCCGCGACATCGGCCATTCTGCTTCTGGCCAGTGACGAATTAGGCGCAATCTCCAGCCACGCTTTCAGATGCTCCTTGCGCACAACCAGATCCGGTCTGGGCGAAACCAGCGGCGACGTTACTGTTCGGGCTATCATCGCCGTCAACATCGGATCGGCCTGCGCATCGGGAGCGGGCTGATCTTTCGCCGGCGTTCCCATCACAGCCAGCAGGTCCAGAGCCCAGTCGGGCAGCACTTTACGGGAACGTTTTAACAAGCGGGCATTCAGATCGCCATCACCATTGAGCCAGCGCTCCAGCGCTTCCCGCAAACGCTTCTCCCGCCGCTTGCGACTGCCCATACTCAGGCTTTGCCACAGTTGACCGGGACCTGAGAGGAGACCGCCCAGTACCGTTCTGAGCAACCAGAGCAGCAACAGAACAACAAACAACGCAACGATGAAAGCACCCTGTCGGGTTTCAAACACCCAACCGAAAGCCTCCAGCCGCAAGGGCTGATCGGCGATATCGGGAAAGATGATCAACGCGACACTGACTGCCAGCGCCAGTACAAGCAGAAAAATCAGCCGCATCAGTTGCCTCCCTGTCCGCGAGCATTCCAGCGCTCTGCCGTATCATGCAGCGTAGCAATATCCTGTTGCAGGGCGTCCAGATTTTCCGGCAGACCCAATTCAGGCATCGCCTCACCTTTGGCTGCGGCCATGGCCTGCGCCTGCAACAGCAGCTCTGCACGCAGCGACTGCCATGATGCCTTATCGGGCCACTCTTCCAGCGTCAGATGCCGGGCTGTATCAAGCAGCGGGCACGCAAACCCGACAGGCGGCGCACCTCATCCGACGGCGCCCTGTGCAGTGAAACTGGCCGACGATCCATGCCAGCCATGGGTGTTCCGGTTGTGGAAGCATTTCAGGTGTGCGGGGGCTGCCATC
>NZ_DS022294.1:1186843-1254419 GCF_000153765.1 Mariprofundus ferrooxydans PV-1
AAGAAAGGGTTTATTCTGGATCATTGGCGGAGAGATGCATGCAAAAGACCTGCCGGGGAGGTAGGGCAGGTCTTTGTTGACGGTGTTGATGAATTTCACTGGCGTTGTGGCCTATAAATACTGAACCCTTTATGACAAGGTGGGCGTTGCATCCAGACATCAGGTTTCCCACAGAGGGACTCACACAGCCTGGATAGAGAAACTCCCGTTCAGATGACATCGGCCCCGATTTATAAGCCACAACGCCAGTGAAACTGGGTTAATATTACTCCTGCGGCAGGTGTTGTGCAAGTGTTATTGATGGCAGTCATGTTCCGAGCCGGATTTGTCGAAAAAGACCAGGTATCGGTAGTCGCATATCACACAGCGATAACGCCTGGATAATGGTACCAGTCGCATCCACCATCTTCGGTGTACTCTTTTTTTTAACGCGCTTCCACATGCAGGGCAGGTTTTTGCCATGGGGCTCTCCTGGACAGGTAGCTCTGAAACATTTGCGCCATTCCATGATGGCGCACTCATCCTCTCAGTGAGGTCAAAGCCTTGCGTTCCTATATTTATGTTTGCCTGAGTATAGGCGCGGATACTCGGAACTGTTATCAGAAGAGGTCTGATTTTCATGCCGGGCATGCTGCACGATCTTTATAGTTGAAAAATTTAAAAGTGGCCAGAGCAAATGTCAGTATGGTGCGACAGTTTGCCTCGATCGGGCATGGCGTGCGGCCAGAAGGCTGTCCGAGAACATGGAACCGTTGTGAGGGAAAGCGGCCAATATACGCATTTCCCGGCAGGCTCTTCTGTTCTTAGGGCAGTCTTCCGACTACAGACCGTTTTGCTCTACCCGGGCATGTCGGATCTGGCGCTTGTTGTGACCGGTAGCTGATTGTAACGGCTCCGGGCTGCGCTCATATGCAAATGGTTGCAGGCACTTCGGCATTTTCCGCCCTTTCAGCTTCATGGTATCTTCAATTAGCAGAGCCGCAACGTCACCCCTGTTGCACCCCCGTTTGTCACACAGGTAATCGAACAGCAGAGCAGTCAGCCGGTCCAGCGATATCTGCCAGGTGCTTTGAGTTTGCTGGTATACCCAGAGTGAGAAGGCGCCAAACTGCTCATAGACGTCACCTGCCGGCCAGAGCAGGCCGATACTCTGTTTAAAGTTGCCGCTGTTGTAATAGAGGTTCCAGAAGCGTGAGAAGCGCTTCATTTGCTGGATGTCGACAAAGCTCAACAGATCATTCTTCAGGATATCATAGGGCGGTTTTGGCGAATAGATCATGCCGAACTCATCATCGTGTCGGTGCAGACTGGTGCCGGAGAGTTTTTTCAGAATGCCGATCTGGATTTCCGAGTTGGCCATCGTGCACAGGCGATTGAGGTTGTCACCGAAGCTGTCCAGTGTTTCACCGGGCAGTCCGACAATCAGATCCAGATGCATATGTGCCGAGCTCTCCTCTTCGAGAAAGCGGATGTTCTCTTTGATTTTATCCATCTTCAGGTTGCGATGAATACGATCGGCAACCTCCGTGTTCAGTGTCTGGATGCCGATTTCCAATTGCAGAGCTGCGGCAGGAAATCGGGCGATGCGCTCCTTCAGCGCATCCGGGAAGTGGTCGGGAATGACCTCGAAATGGACAAAGCAGGGTTGTCTCTCGAGGAAAAAATCAAGCAACCGGCTGGCGATTTTCACATTGAGGTTGAAGGTGCGGTCGATAAACTTGAAGCTGCGCACGCCTCGTTGATAGAGCTTGTCGAGTGCGAGCAGCAATTGTTCGGTATCGATATTGCGCACCTTTTTGTCTATCGAAGAGAGGCAGAACTCGCACAGGAAAGGACAACCTCGTGAGGCTTCCACATAGATGTAACGGTTGGCCACGTCGGCATCCGTATAATAATCATAGGGCAACTCAATGGTATTGAGGTCGGGCATCGGCGCCTGAATGGTGCGCTGCTGTGGGGGCAGGTCACCCAGTAGTGCCTTGGCCAGATCATAAAAGGCCGCATCGCCTTCGCCCTGCACAATGTAGTCCGCCGCATCAAAATTCAAACGTAGCGGCAGATAGCTGACCTCAGGGCCTCCGAGCACCACGATGGTCTGCGGCGATATCTGTTTGATCAGTTGTACCAGCTCTGCGCATTCGCAGGCATTCCAGATATAAACGCCAATCCCGATCACCTTCGGTTGTGCAGCCAGCAGTTGCTCGGCGATATCCTGGATATTGTCGTTGATGGTGAACTCACGGATTGCACTCTCAGGTTGGAGTTCGCGCATATTGGCAAATATATATCGCAGGCCGATTGCACTGTGTGAATAGCGTGCATTGAGCGTGGTTAGCAGGATGTGATGGCGGTTTTCTGGCATGATCCGCCAAGGCTACGTGTTTATGGCCGGATTACGAAATGCTGATGTCGCGAGCGCTCCGGTTGAGGTTCTATTCAGGTCTGTTTGTCGAAGGGTTAATGCAACAGGCGCGGATCAATCAGCTTTACGCGCTTTGAATTCAGGTCGATTTTCACGATGGAGCAGTATGCTGCCAAGTTCGGATATTTGGTGGCGAAAAGAGAGCGGGCGAATTGTGCCTGCTGCTCGGAGTAGTAGGGGCCATACAGGTTCATCTCGAAGTTCAATCCATATCCACACATAGTACACCATCCCTGGTTCAGATATACTGCTGATCATCAGCATATACTTCATATATCGACAGTTTACGGTGAGTGTTTAATTGCGGGTCCGGGCGTTCAGGTGCGGGGCTGAATCAGAAAGTCGGTTCCGAGCCTGTCTGTGTATCAACACTTCTGTTTCTGGTTATCCGATGACGTACTGCTTCAGTGGCGGGAAACCGTTGAATTCGATAGCGCTGTAGCTGGTGGTGTAGGCGCCGGTTGAAAACCAGTAGAGGCGGTCGCCGATCTCCAGACTATTCGGGAGTCCGTACTTGTGATCTTCGTACATGATGTCGGCACTGTCGCAGCTGGGGCCTGCAATCACACTCTCTTCGCGCTCGCCGCTCCTGTCCGTGTAGATCGGGTATTTGATGGCTTCGCCCAGCGTTTCGATCAGGCCTGAAAACATGCCGACATCGGTATAGACCCAGCGATGCAGCGAGGTCGTGGTTTTGCGCGAAATCAGTACCACCTCACTGACCAGTACGCCGGCATTGGCGCAGAGTGAGCGGCCCGGCTCGAGAATGATCTCGGGCATATCATCGCCGAAGTCGTCATGCAGGTAATGGGTTATCTCTTTTGCATAGGTGGGCAGATCATTGGTGCGGGTCAGGTAGTTGGCCGGGAAGCCGCCGCCCATGTTGATCATCTTCAGTTGAATGTCACACTCTGTTTTAAGCCAGTCGAAGATGGCTTTGACCTTGTCGATGGCAGCGTCCCACGCGCCGATATCGCGTTGCTGGGAGCCGACATGAAATGACACGCCGTAAGGCTCCAATCCCAACTCTTTGGCCAGTATCAGCAGGTTGGTCGCCATATCGGTCTGACAACCGAATTTGCGCGACAGCGGCCAGTCGGCGGTGTGGCTGCCTTCGGTGAGCAGGCGGATATAGACTTTTGCTCCGGGGGCTTCACGAGCGATATTGCGCAAATCGGCCTCTGCATCGCTGGCAAACAGCCGGATGCCCTTTGCATAGAAATAGCGGATGTCTTTGCATTTCTTGATGGTATTACCGTAGCTGCAGCGATCGGGTGAAACGCCGAGCCCGAGCACCTTGTCCAGCTCATAGGTGGAGGCCACATCAAAGCAGGCGCCACGATCACGCAGCAGGCTCAGTATTTCCACGTCCGGATTGGCCTTGATGGCATAGTAGATTTTGGCGTAGGGGAAATTATCGACAAGCTCACTGTAGTGCTCATTGATGATGCGGCGGTCTAACACCACAAACGGTGTCTCCCGGCTATCCGCAAACGTCTTGATATCGGAAAAATATTCCGGGTTGTAATAATCTTCAATACGAACGATATCTGATTGCATGCGGCGATTATTATCCTTGCTTGCAGGCGAAGCAATATGCCGGGTGAAAATAATCGATGGCGGACACATCCTGTTACTGACCTGCTATACTCCGACGATACATTTAATTGCTGATACCTCAACATTGATCAGCCGGAATGCAGGAGGAAACTATGCAGACAAGACTCGAACAGTTGCGCGGGATGACAACCGTTGTCGCGGACACCGGCGATATTGAGGCCATTCGCCAGTGGCGGCCTGTTGATGCTACAACCAACCCGTCACTGCTGCTCAAGGCAGTAAGCCAGCCCGAATATGCCCATTTTCTCGATGAAGCGGTAACATGGGCCAAGGGGCAGGGCGGTCATGGTTCCCGCCTGCTTGAGGATGCTGCCGATATGCTAGCGGTAATGGTCGGGCGCGAGGTGCTGGATATTGTTCCCGGTCGTATTTCTACCGAGGTGGATTCCCGTCTCTCTTTCGATGGCGAAGCTACGATGGCCCGCGTTCACAAGCTGATTGACCTCTATGCCGGTCGTGGCGTTGGTACAGAACGGATTCTGATCAAGATTGCTTCAACCTGGGAGGGGATTCGTGCTGCCGAGCAGCTGGAGCGCGAAGGCATCAATTGCAACCTGACGTTGATGTTTTCCATGGCTCAGGCGCGCGTCGCAGCCGATGCCGGGGTGTTTCTGATTTCCCCCTTTGTCGGTCGTATTATGGATTGGTTCAAGGCTGAAAACGGACAGGATTATGCGGCAGCGGAGGATCCGGGCGTGTTATCGGTGCAACAGATCTACCGCTATTACAAGAGTCACGGCTATGCGACCGAGGTCATGGGAGCGAGCTTTCGCAATATCGGCGAAATTCTGGCGCTGGCCGGCTGCGACCGGTTGACGATCAGTCCTGCCCTGATGCAGCAACTGGATGCTTCCTGTGAATCGGTGGAGCGTATGCTGGCGGATGATGGGGGCTGCCAGGCGCGGGAGTCTCCGATGCGAGAAGCTGAATTCCGCTGGCACCTCAATGAAGATGCCATGGCCACCGAAAAACTGTCCGAAGGTATTCGTAATTTCACGACCGATCAGCGTAAGCTGGAGGCGCTGCTTAAAGCTCGTCTGGCAGACTAGGCCGACTCACCGGCATCCTGGCCAGAGGGTTCTTGGTCAAAGGCCGGGAGCCCGGCTAGGGTTTGCCCATGCCTTTTCTTATTTTTATTCTACTCTTTCTTGCCCCGTCTCAGGCGTTGGCGATTATCAATGCCGAGGATCTCGACCTCTCCATTCACGAGGATGGCACGGCCGGCAAGGTCGGGTTTTCGCTGAATGGCAACTCCGGCAACAGTGCCAAAATTAACGGAGAAGGTAGCGGCCGGTTGTTATGGCGGCATGGATCAAATACCGAGATGCTGGTTGGCAGCTATGCCTATGGCAAAAGCCGCGGGGTGCGGGACACTAATGAGGCGTTTGTCCATCTGCGCCATCGTTATGCACTCAACGATTCGTGGGATGTTGAAGCGTTTGCGCAGGCGCAGCAGAATGAATTTGCACGTCTGAAGCTGCGTACGCTGCTCGGCGGAGGCCTGCGCTGGTCCAGTCAGGCGGAAGGCTGGCAGTTGCATGTCGGCCTGGGCTCTTTTTTCGAGCGCGAATCCTTGCGAGGCAGCAATGCGCCGGCTACCCGGCTCTGGCGTGGCAATGCCTATTTGGGCCTGCATTTCGCCATCAATGATCATGTACGGCTGCAGAATACCGTTTATTATCAGCCTGCATGGCGGTATCCTGCTGATTTCCGCCTGCTTGACGATGCGGCTGTGAGTGTCACGCTAAGCGCCGGGCTTGATCTGCGGCTTTCACTGGAGATGGCGCATGACTCCCGCCCTCCGGCAGGGGTCAGGCCGACGGATATCAGCTACAAGACCGGCCTGGCATACGCATTCTGATGCATATGTTGGGGTGTTGGGAGTCGGAGTTGGCATAGCTATTGCTCAATTTTTCACCTGTTCGGGGAACTCAGGAGTTTACATGCACAGCAATCATTCGACACTGCCGATTCAAATGTTTTTGCCGAGCGAGACGGTGGAGTTGATTGCAGAATATGGCTCTGACTTTCCTCATAATCTGGCGCTGGAGCAGGATATGACCATTTTGTTCAGCGATATGCGCGATTTTACCGAGCTGGCGGAACGGTTTGAGCCGAGGGAGGTGTATGCTTCGATCAATGCCAGTATTGCCCTGCAGGTGAAAAGCGTTCATGCCTATGGCGGTAGCGTCAACAAGTTTCTCGGCGATGGTCTGCTGGCCTGTTTTTCGGGTGAAGGGAAAAGTGAGCGGGCCGTGGCATGTGCGGCTGAATTGCTCCGGGTGCTGCCTGAGCATGAGGGGGCACTGCTGCCTTGCCGGATTGGTTTCGGCATTAATAGTGGCAAGATTATGTTTGGCGTGCTGGGTGATGCCATGCGCTGGGAGTACACGGTCGTCGGTGATGTCGCCAATACGGCTGCGCGGCTGTGCGGTATCGCCAAGCCGTTTCAGGCTCTGGTGACCGAGAGTGTGTTTGAGGACATGTCGCCGGCCAGCAGGCAGAAGTATTGCTCATTTCTGAGGCCTCAGATGTTTAAAGGAAAAAAACACCCGGTCGGCATCTACGAAGTACGCGCAGAATCAGACGACGACGCAGATAAATCAGCCTAGAGCCTGGGCTTCACGCGGAGGCTCGAGCGACCCGGTGTGTCGCTCTCCTGAGGCGTGCTCAGGTCTGTTTGCGCAGCAGGTCGATGCGGATCGGCATCTGAAAATCAGCGCCGTTTTCTCCCATGTGGAGGGCAAACCGCTGTTTCACCTGTGCATGAAGTTCATCGGACAATCGGTGATCGGTGTGCGTTACCTTGAGCACCTTTTTCTCGAAATCGGCAAAATCGCTGAAATGCATCGGTGAGTTGAAAAAGCACTGTTGCTCCAGCGACATCACCTCCGAATCGACAGCACGTTTAATGGCCTCAAAAGCGGCCAGACGCACCTGCTCTTCGTCATGAAACATCTTCAGCAGGTCGTTGAAGTCACCGGCATATACAGGCTCGGAAATATAGGCATAACCGCCGGGCTTCAGTACGCGACGGATTTCCAGCAATGCCCTGTCCATCAGCTCCAGCGGTACATGATGCAGTGATTTGAACATGAATACGACATCAATACTGTTATCCGCACACGGAATCTCTTCTGCACCGGCCATGATGAATTCGACATTGGGCAGATCATCGATGGCCAGGTGATTGCGGTGCTGAATTTCATCGACTTCCAGCGCGATGATCTGGCGGTCATTGCCTTCGGTAGCGATGGCGCGGGTGATTTCGGCTTTGCCGCAGCCCAGCTCCAGAATACTTTTGCCATCAAGTTGCAGCAATTCGTTGTAGATCTCCCGCTCGGGAGATGTGCGGGTAATAGAGGGATCGGAGAGTTTCATCATGGACAGGAGGTTAGGAGTACCTGTGCTCGCAGGCAACTGATTATGTGCCGGTGAAGATGCTCGATTCGACATGGGCTCAGAATAAAATTATCTTCATAGTCGGTTCACGGAGGTCTCACATATCGACTGCAATGTACGTCCTGTCCGGAGCGGGTCACCCTCCCTCCCCTCCCTCCGATCCCTCCGGACTGAATTCTCCTCCTCAAGAGAATCATAGGTGGCCCCGATGTATGTCGGGGCCATTTTTGTTTCCCGTTTCTTTCTGAAAAGCAGGCTATAAACTGCCGCCGACTTCGGGTGCATGCGAAGGCTATCTATTCACCCGTTGCAGGAGCATATATGCGAATTGAACTGCGTATCGCAAAAGAGTTAAACGTGAATGAGCGGCAGACTGCGGCAGCGATTGCGTTGCTGGATGGCGGGGCTACCGTGCCTTTTGTTGCCCGCTATCGTAAAGAGGCAACCGGTGGACTGGATGATACGCAATTACGTTATCTGGATCAGCGTCTCACTTATTTGCGGGATCTGGAGTCGCGTCGCTCGGTTATTCTGAAATCGATAAGAGATCAGGAAAAACTGACCCCTGCGCTGGAGCATGCCATTGTTACCGCAGAAACCATGGCACGGCTGGAAGATATCTACCTCCCCTTTAAACCGAAACGCCGAACCAGAGCGCAGATGGCGCGCGAAGCAGGACTGGAACCGCTGGCCCATAGCCTGCTGGCTGATCCGACGCAGCAGCCGGAGGCGCTGGCTGCCACATTCATCAGCAGCGAGCATGGTATCGACAGCGTTGATGCAGCGCTTGAGGGAGCGCGCCAGATTCTGATGGAGCAATTCGGCGAGGATGCCGATCTGATCGGGCGCTTGCGCGACTATCTGGGCAAACATGCGCTGCTTATCAGCTCTGTGCTGCGCGGCAAGGCGGAAGAGGGGAGTAAATTTGCCGATTATTTCGACTACAGCGAGCAGCTGAAACGGATACCGTCTCACCGTGCACTGGCCCTGTTTCGCGGGCGTAATGAAGGCGTGCTCAGTATCAGAGTGCAGGAAGGCAATGAAGTGCCGGACGCTTCGGGGATGGGGCACTGTGAAGCGATGCTGGCCCGTCATTTCAGCATTGCCGGGCGCGGCAGGCCTGCTGATAAATGGCTGCTGGAGAGCGTGCACGCAGCCTGGACGCAAAAGCTGCACAAGCGGCTGGAGCTGGACCTCTTTAACGGACTGCGGCAACAGGCCGAAGATGAGGCGATCAGGGTGTTTGCCCATAATCTGCGCGATCTGCTGCTTGCGGCACCGGCCGGCCCGCGTACGACCATGGGGCTGGACCCGGGACTGCGTACAGGTGTGAAGGTGGCGGTAGTCGATGCAACAGGCAAGTTGCTTGATACCGCAACGATCTATCCGCATGTGCCGGCCAAACGCTGGGATGAAGCGATTGCAGCTCTGGCCGTGCTGGCCGACAAACATCATGTGGATCTGGTCGCTATCGGTAATGGTACAGGTTCACGCGAAACCGAGGCGCTGGTGAAGGAGTTGCGCGAACGCTTTGCCCAGTTGCATCTCACACAGGTGATGGTTTCCGAAGCAGGTGCATCGGTCTATTCGGCTTCAGAGACGGCTGCCAAAGAGTTTCCCGGTCTGGATGTGTCGTTGCGCGGTGCTGTTTCCATTGCCCGGCGCTTGCAGGATCCGCTGGCGGAACTGGTGAAGATCGAACCGAAGTCGATTGGTGTCGGCCAGTATCAGCATGATGTGAATCAGACAGCGCTCGCACGCATGCTCGATGGTGTGGTGGAAGACTGCGTGAATCATGTCGGGGTCGATATCAATACAGCTTCAGCAGCGTTGCTGGCGCATGTGGCAGGACTCAGTCGTTCGGTGGCTGAAAATATTGTCAGTTGCCGCGATACGCAGGGCAGCTTTCATAATCGTCAGCAAATTCTCAAGGTACAGGGTATCGGGCCGAAGAGTTTTGAGCAGGCGGCCGGGTTTCTGCGTATTATGAAAGGGGACAACCCGCTGGACGCATCGGCTGTACATCCGGAAGCCTATCCTGTGGTGGAAAAGATAGTGGCCGCTACCGGCAAGCCGGTGAAAGAGTTGATGGGCAACCGTGAGTTTCTGCAGCAGCTGAAGGCGGGAGATTTTGCCGATGAGCGTTTCGGCGAAATCACCGTATCCGATATTCTGCTGGAGTTTGAAAAGCCGGGTCGCGATCCGCGTCCGGCGTTCCGTACGGCTAAATTCAAGGCGGGTGTTAAAGAGCTGCGTGACCTGCGCGAAGGCATGATTCTGGAGGGGGTCGTGACCAATGTGGCCAACTTCGGCGCATTTGTTGATATCGGCGTGCATCAGGACGGACTGGTACATATCTCCGCTTTGACGCATCAGTTTATCGATGATCCGCGCAAGGTCGTGAAAACAGGAGAAGTGGTACAGGTGAAGGTGCTGGAGGTGGATGCCAGGCGCAAGCGCATCTCTTTGACCATGCGTATGGATGATGTGCCGGGTGCGAAAGCGGAGAAGCCGGAGGCTGCCGCTGCTAAACCGGCAGAAAAACGTCGGGGGAAAAAACAGCATCCGGAGAAGTCCCGCGCAGCAGGCAAAGCGCAGGCGAACAAGGCGCATGGTGGCAGGTCGGATATACATAAAGCGCGCCCGAGTGCGCCGAAGACACCAAAAGATCAGGTGAAAGAGCGGTTGGCGACACAGAAGAGTCAGCCGAAAAATGCACTGGCGGCAGCTTTTGCCAAAGCGATGAGTAAGAAGTAACGAAAGGATCGTTTCAGCTTCGGGGCAGCCATCCCGAACGGGTTTGTTGGTCCGGCCGCCTCACTTGGTCTATACTCACACAGCTGATCAGGAACAGCGGGCGATACGGAGAAAGATATGAACAAGGTGCAACGGGGAATATTGGCAGATGTGCCGCAAGTCGGACGGCATCTGCTGTTTTCTATCATGCCGGGTGGAGATCTGATCCCGGCATTAGAGTCGTTGCGCGAGATAGCCGACGGTGAGGCGACGGTCGTCGGGCTCGGCCAGTCGCTGGTGCTTGCGCTCGGCCACGATGTGCCCGACCTGCGCCTCTTTCCGCCCGTTGCCGGAGCGGGTTTTGCCGTGCCCTCGACGCCTGCTGCTCTGTGGTGCTGGCTGCGCGGTGCAGATCGGGGTGAGCTGCTGCATCGTGCACGCCGGATCGAACGGATTCTGGTACCCGCCTTGCAGCTGGATCAGAGCATCGATGTATTCAAATACGATATCGGCCGCGATCTTACCGGCTACGAGGACGGCACTGAAAACCCGGTGGATGGGGATGCAGTCGAAGCGGCTGTCATGAGCAGTGGAAAGGTCGGTATGGATGGCTCCAGCTTCGTGGCGGTGCAGCAATGGTTACATGATCTGGGCCGGTTCGATGCGATGTCTGCAACCAACCAAGACTATACTATAGGCCGTTGCAGGGAATCCAACGAAGAGATCGCAGATGCGCCGGACTCGGCTCATGTGAAGCGTACGGCTCAGGAGGATTTTACCCCTGAAGCCTTTATCCTGAGGCGCTCAATGCCATGGTCCGATGGCCAGCGGGCGGGACTCGTGTTTGTCGCTTTCGGTAAATCGTTTGATGCCTACGAGGCGCTGCTGCGCCGCATGGTCGGTGCCGATGACGGCATCGTCGACAGTCTGTTCAGTTTTACTACCCCGATCACCGGCAGTTATTTCTGGTGTCCGCCGATGTATGACGGGCACCTTGACCTGCGCGCTATCGGCCTTTGAGGTTGCTGTTGATCAGGCAGATGCCTGATGATGCCGACGTCGCCGCATTCTTAATCGTTGTTTGCGGCTTCAGGAGATCGATGTATATCCATGCTGATATACGGTTGAGAGATCACGCCAGCAACCGATACAGCCTTCCATGATAGTATCGATATCGGGTATATCCGAGCTGCCGGCTTCATAGAAGCGGATGCTGCCGGGCTGTTTCCATGCCTCCATCACCGGCGCCACGATACGCCATGACTCCTCCACCTCGTCGGCACGGGAGAACAGGGCTGTCTCTCCGAGCAGAGCATCGTGCAGCAGGGTTTCGTAAGCTTCGGGCGAGTCCGAGCCGGTCATTGCATATGGTGCATCAAGCGCCAGCTTGTGCAGTTGATCGTTCAATCCGGGCTGTTTGGCATTAAGCAGAAAGATCATGCCCTCTTCGGGATGCAGTCGGAAAACCAGTTCATTCTGCGGCAGGTGTTCCTTGATATGGGCAAACAGGTTCTTCGGCGGTTGTTTAAAGCGGATGGCGATTTCCGAAACGCGCTCAGGCAGTCGTTTGCCGGTACGCAACAGGAATGGCACATCCTGCCAGCGCCAGTTGTCGATATAGAGTTTCAGTGCGGCAAAGGTTTCGGCGGTTGAGGCGGGGTCAACATCCGGCTCATCGCGATAGGCGGGCACGCGCTTGCCGTCAATGGTGCCGCCGGCGTACTGGGCGCGCACGGCAAAGCGATCTACCTGATCGGATGGAATCGCGCGCACGGATTTCAGCACCTTTACCTTTTCATCGCGTATGGCATTACCGTCGAGTGATACCGGCGCCTCCATCGCCACCAGCGTCATGACCTGAATCAGGTGGCTCTGGATCATATCCACCAGTGCGCCGGCCTTTTCGTAATAGTCGGCCCGGTACTCCACGCCGATCGTTTCTGAAACCGAAATCTGTACATGGTCGATATAATTGCGATTCCACAACGGCTCGAAGACGGTGTTGGCAAAGCGGAACACCATCAGGTTCTGTACCCCCTCCTTGCCGAGATAATGGTCAATACGGTAAACCTGCGACTCTTTGACATATTCCCGGAATGTCAGATTGAGTGCGCACGCACTCTCCAGGTCACTGCCGAATGGCTTCTCGATGACAATGCGGCGAAAACCATCGCTCTCATCCAGCAAACCCGACTGATGCAGGGCGGATACAGCGGATTCATACCACTGGGGCGGTATGGCGAGGTAAAACAGGGCGTTGGTTCGTCCGTTCGAGCTTTTCATGTTTTCGCGCAGGCGCTGATACATGGATGCATCGGTCAGATCACCGATTGTCAGTTCCAGCATCGTGGAGATGCTCTGCCAGCTGGCATCATCATTGATGCTGTCGGGATGAAACTCCTCCAGTGATGCATGCACATAGCTCTGCCACCGCTCTGCATGCCAGCTCGGATCGCGCATGACACCGATAATACGCGAGTTCGGTGCCAGCAGGTTCCAGTGATGCATGCGTGCCAGCGCCGGCAGCAACTTGCGCCGGGTCAGATCACCCGAGGCGCCAAAGATGACGATATTACATGGGTCTGCCTGTAGAACCGTGCTCATGGCATCGCTCAGCTATGGTTTTTCACGGTAGGAGGAGTGCTGTCGCCCGAGGCCTGCATGGCGATCGCTTCCGGATAGGTGCGGTAATGGTTGCGGACTACGGCTGCGAGCTTTGCTTTTACCTGAGCGTCCACCAGTGCAGGGGTGGTTGCCGGCAGGGCGGCGATCAGTGATTCCAGCAGTTTTTCCTGCGGTGCAGGCATGCGATCGACCCACGTGTGTAGCAGGTCGCGATCCACATAAGCCGGCAATGAGCCCATAATACCGACATCGTTCTGGTCGTGAACCAGCAGGCCGGTGGTGGTGCCGCGATCGAGTGTCAGTACCTGAAAGAAATAGAGTGTGTGGTAGGCCAGTTGTGCCGCCTGCTGCGCATCGGTGGCCTGTTCAGGGCTCTGCAGCACCTGCTTCAGGATATCGACATAGGTGTCGATGGCGGCCTCGCCGACACTTCTGGCCAGTGCGTAATCCGCATCGGCATCGCTGGTGCTGTAGCTTTCCAGATAAAAATGGGCCACGCCGCGATGACGGCCGAGAGCCGGGATATAAAAGTAACGCTCGCCCTGTGCTTTGGCCTCATCGAATTGCGCCGGAGCCGCCTGTTTGAGGGCGGCGAAGAACTGGGCTGTGTGGGCCGGATTCTCATTGGATGGATTCAGATCGGCCATCATGCGCCAGTATCCCTGCCCGTTTTTCATTTCGGTCCAGCTGATATGGATGTGTACCGACGGGGCCAGCGGATGCACGGGATGGATAATGGTCGATATGGCGTTGGCCGAACCCAGTTTCTTTTCAGGCAGATCATCGTAATGTACCTGCGAAACATTGACCGAACCGCGCCCGATCAGATCGCCATCGGCTGTTTCAAAGCGCACTCCGCCGCCATGTTTGCCCTCATCGCGACACCACTCGACCGCCGCAAGGCGCTGACTGCTACCTTCGGTGATCGCCAGTTTTTCCAGAGCCTGCACAAAACGGCTTTGAAGTTCAGTGACCAGATCCAGTGCGTGAGCTGCGCTGGCAGATGTGGCGGGTGTGCGTTGCATGGTAAATACCTCGATGTTTTATGGGCATGGAACTATGAAGGAATCGGGCCGGGGTTCAATGACCTGTAAGCCATCCTGCCTGAGTATGTGCCGGATGCTTACAATACGCTGGCGGCAATGGTGTCGGCCAGAGGCAGTCCTGCCGGGGTCAGAAAAATAGATTGTTCTGTCACCTTCAGCATCTCCCGATCCAGCCACGGTTGCAGATTGGCGGCAAACAGATCGAACGCATCAGTGCCGAAACGCTGTTTGAAGGCTGCGCGATCGATTCCCTGTGTGCGACGCAGGGCCAACCAGCATGCTTCGCCGGCTGCCTGCAGGTGATCCAGAGATTCGCGGCTGTTAATAGCGCATCCGTTGGTTGTGGCTGTCTCGATATAGCGCTCCGGCGCACGCGTGTTGCTATAGCGTGTGACGCCCAGATCCGGCTCATCCCATTTGCCGGCAGCGCCTGCACCGATGCCGATATAATCATCATATTGCCAGTAGCCGTCATTGTGGCGGCACTTGAGATCAGGGCGCGAGAAGTTGGATACCTCATAGGCCTGATAACCGGCATGGGCCAGCTGCTCACGGGTGGCGAAAAGCATGGCGAGCGCCAGCTCGTCGTCGGGCAGTGGATAGGGTTCTTGCGCATGCCTGACGGCCAGTGCGGTATGGGCTTCCACTGTCAGCTGGTAACAGGAGAGGTGCTCGGGAGCCAGTTCCACCACCCTGCGTAGTGTGGTCAGCCAGTGATCCAGATCCTGCTCGGGCAGGCCGAACATCAGGTCGAGATTGATATTGTCAAAGCCGGCACGGCGGGCCATGTGAAAGGCGGCAGTGGCTTCTTCCGGTCCGTGAATGCGCTCCAGCCAGCGCAGTTTGGCCGCATCAAGGCTCTGCACACCGATGGATAGGCGATTGATGCCGGCCTGCCGGTAAGCCAGAAACCTGTCTGCCTCGGCGCTGCCGGGGTTGGCTTCCAGTGTGATCTCACAGGAGCTGGTCAGCCCGAACAGCTCCTCTGCCGCGCTTATAACAGCTGCGATCAGTGCAGGCGGAGCCAGTGACGGTGTGCCGCCGCCGAAAAATATCGAGGCAAGTGTGCGCCCGGCGAAGGGGGCGTGCTCCGACCAGTGTGTTAGCTCGGCCAGCAACGCCTGCTGATAGGCCTGCCAGGGCGGTTCATCACGCACGTGCGAGTTAAAATCACAGTAATGACATTTATGTGCGCAGAAAGGGATATGCACATACAGGCGTAACGGGCTGGCAACAGTCACCGGATGGATGCTTACTGCAGTACTACTTCGTAGTGATCGGAGGCGAAATCCTCGTCGCTCTTGAGCGAAATCTCTTTCTTCAGGAACTCTTCGAGTTGCAGTACGCCCTGATTTTCCTCACTGAGCAGCAGATCAATGATGGAGGGATGGGCTATGACCATCAGTTTTTCGCAAGGGTAAGCGCGTGCTTCGGCGACCACCTCGCGGAAGAGCTGGTAACAGATCGTGGTCGGGCTTTTGGCCTGACCAATGCCGCCGCAACGCCCGCACTCTTTCATCAGCATGCGGCCGAGTGAATCACGTGTGCGCTTGCGTGTCATTTCCACCAGCCCCAGCTCGGAGAGCTGGACGATATGGGTTTTGGTTTTGTCGCGCTTGAGTGCCTCATCCAGTACTTCCATCAGCCGCTGCTTGTTTTCATCCTCCTGCATATCGATGAAGTCCACGACGATGATGCCGCCGAGGTTACGCAGGCGCAGCTGATGCACGATTTCATGTACGGCTTCCAGGTTGGTTTTAAAGCCGGTCTCTTCCATATTGCGTGAGCCGACAAATGAGCCTGAATTCACATCAATGGCGATCAGGGCTTCGGTCTGGTCGATGACAATGTGGCCGCCGGATTTGAGGGGGACACGCCGCTTGAGTGCGCTTTCGATGGCTTCTTCCACGCCATACACATCGAAAATCGGGCGCTCGCCCGGATAATAGTAGAGTCGTTTGGAGACTTCCGGCATAAATCTGCGGGCAAACTTTTTCATGCTTTCATACGCTTCTTTGGAGTCGATATGGATTTTTTCAACTTCCGCATCGACATAATCGCGCATGACACGCAGGTAGAGGTTCAGCTCCTTGTGGATCAGCGTACCCAGGCCTGCACTCTTGGTCCGTTTTTCAATATCACCCCACAGGCGCAGCAGGTAATCAAGATCCTGCTGGATATCAGCCTCCTGTTTGCCTTCGGCAACAGTGCGAATAATCAGGCCGCCCTTTTCAGGTGCGATAGCATGGGCGATTGCCAGCAGACGTTCACGTTCAACCGGATCCTCCAGACGACGGGCAATGCCGGTGTGCTGGAGATGGGGCAGATAGACCAGATAGCGACCGGCCAGACCGACCTGGCTGGTCAGCCGCGGTCCCTTGGAGGCAATGGGTTCTCTGGAGACCTGTACCATCAACTCCTGCCCGTCCCTGATCAGGTTGGCGATCGGCGGCGCATTCCGACGCGGCTGATTGGAGGCACTGGAGTCATCTCCGACCTCATTGTCATCACCGTGATCGATCTCTTCCGACAACTCGAGGGCGGGTTGTTTGGCGGTGGCGATATCTCCGGCATAGAGAAAGCCGGCCTTATCCATGCCGATATCAACAAACGCCGCCTGAATGCCCGGCAGGACGCGTTGCACCCGTCCTTTATAGATGTTGCCTTTCAGGCCCCGTTCGCGCTCGATATAAATTTCTTCCGCCTGCCCGTTTTCAATGCGTGCCACGCGTGTTTCGAAAGGGGTGACATTTACCAGCAATTCCACGCTCATTGCATATGCTCCATTGCCTTGATCTGTTCAATCATGCGGATCGTTGTGCGTACGGGCAGACCGATTACGTTGTCGAGCGGGCCGTCGATCGCTTCAATAAAGCTTGCCGCACCGCCCTGTACGGCATAGCCGCCGGCTTTATCCAGTACCTCATTGTGTACCAGATAGATGCCAATCTCCTCGCGGCTTAGCTCGCGAAAGCGCACACGGGTTGCCACCTGTTCGCACAATATCTGTTCGCCCAGGCGGACGGCAACGCCGGTCAGCACCTGATGGGTCTGGCCGGATAACTGCATCAACATATGCCTCGCTGCATCCAGGTCTGCAGGTTGCCCGAAGGCCGTACCGTGAATGGCAACCAGTGTATCAGCGGCAATGACCGGAATATCGGCAGGCGCACTACATGCCTGTGCCTTGTTGAGGCTCAGACGTGATACGGTTTCGCTTACCGTTTCGCCATGTTTGATAGTCTCATCAATATGTTGAGGTCGCACCTCAACGGCCATGCCTGCACTTTGCAGCAGGGTCAGGCGGCGGGGGGATTGGGATGCCAAAATTACTTCCATGCGCCCATGTTATGCAATTGCCTGATAAATGCATCCTGCAGCTTGCATGTGGCTGGCGCATGCCTGTTGGCGTGGCCGATACTTGACGATCCGGATTGCGTGTTTACGATGCACGACCCGTGAGTCAATCAATGAAATCATCACTGCAACGAGCAGTTACGCTGTGCAAGGCCGATATGCAACTGGTGGATACCTGTATCCATGAGAACCTGCAGTCGGATATCATGATGATTCCGGCTATCGGCCATTATATCGTCAACAGTGGCGGCAAGCGGCTCAGGCCTCTGCTTACCCTGCTGACCGCGCGTCTGTTCGGTTATCAGGGCAAGCGCCATGTCCCTCTGTCGGTTGTGGTGGAATTTATCCATACCGCATCATTGTTGCACGATGACGTGGTCGACTCCTCGGATCAGCGCCGTGGCGCGCCCTCTGCCAATGGCGTGTGGGGTAATCAGGCCAGCGTGTTGGTTGGCGATTATCTCTTCTCGCGTGCTTTTCAGATGATGGTGAGCGATGGCGATATGGTCATGCTCAAGCTGATGAGCGATGTGACTAATGCACTGGCGGAAGGTGAAGTGTTGCAGCTGTCGCGCACTTTCCACCTGGAGATGACGGAAGCCGAGTGTCTGGAAGTGATCGAGCGCAAAACAGCAGTACTGTTCAAGGCGGCAACGGAAGTCGGTGCTCACGTGGCCGGCCAGTCGGCACAAACCATTGCGGCTATGGCTGAGTACGGCATGTGTCTGGGTGTCGCGTTTCAGCTGATGGATGATGCACTGGATTATCTGGCGGAAGCTGAAGATGCAGGCAAGCCTGTCGGTCATGATCTGGAGGAGGGGAAGATTACCCTGCCTCTGATCCATGCCATGCAGCGCGATGAGGCGCTGGCAGAGCGGGTGGAGGCTGTTTCCGAACGTGGCGGCTATGAGCCGGGTGATCGTGAATGGGTACGCGAGCGGGTAGCCGCACAAGGTGGCGCGGAATACGCCATGCAGTGTGCCAGAGAGTATGCCGGCCGGGCAAAAAAACTGCTGCCTGAGCATGCCGACCCTGAGATGAAAGGGTTGCTGGCTGATCTGGCCGATTTTTCAGCGCACAGGCCTTTCTAAAGCCAGCTCAGTGAGGCGGCCTGAATAGTCGGGCTGAAATGGCGGAAGGAAATTTGCATTTGACGAATGAATATTGAGACATTAATGTGCGCGCCTTCCTGATTGGGGGATCGTCTAATGGTAGGACAGCGGTCTCTGACACCGTCAATCGTGGTTCGAGTCCACGTCCCCCAGCCAAACATAAAAAAAGGGTCCCGAAAGGGGCCCTTTTTTTATGTTTGGCTCTGAGGGACTAAGGCCTCAACCATTGGTTCGACAATCCAGCAGGACAGCTGGATTGAACGCCGCTTTAGCGGCGGCCCCGAAGGGGTGAAGGGCAGGATGCCCTGAATAGTCCACGTCCCGTTCTTAACGTCTTGGCAGGACAAACGCGACCTCCATGCACCACCCTTACAGGGCGCTAACGCGTGCAATGATGCTGTCCTGCATCATTGTCGACAAATCGGCAGGAGCAAGTAGCGGCGTTCCCGCTACGCGATAGGGTTGTCATTAAATCAACGCCGCTTTAGCGGCGGCCCCGAAGGGGTGAAGGGCAGGATGCCCTGAATAGTTCACGTCCTTTGATTCGACGCATTCGCAGGGTAGTGGTTTATGGTGCACATCCATGTGATTCGGGGCAATCCAGCTTCCACATCAACACAGCCCATTCACAATAGATCCTTTTGCGCCTCGCCTTCTGACTCGGTGAGAATAACCGGCACGCCGCTCGGCGGTTGCGGGGCGGGCGTTGGACGTTCGCGGGCGACGATAATACCGGCAACGACAATGCAGAGCATGCCGGCAAGCCCCGGTATGCCGGGGATCTCCTGCCATGCAAAGAAACCGATCAGACCGGCAAACAGCAGACTGGAGTAACCCAGTGGTGATACCTGTGTGATCGGTGCGTGCTGATAGGCCCAGGTGAGGCCCAGCTGACCGAGACTGCCGAACAGACCGACTGCCAGCAGCCAGCCCCATGCTTCATGCCCGGGCCACTGGAAGCTCCACAGCATTGGTAGTGCCGATATGGCGGATGAAATCAGCGCGAACCAGACAACAATAGTGACTGGATTTTCTGTGGCTGAAAGCCGTTTTACCGTCGTCAGTGCCAGCCCCGCGAATGCACCGGAGGCAAGGCCCAACAGGCCGGGTAGGGAAAAAAGGTGTGCAGAGGGACGAAACAGCAGAGCCAGCCCAACCAGACTGATGGCCAGTGCAATACGGCGAGCGATTGTCCATTGCTCTTTCAGCCACACTACGGCAAACAGCGCGATAAAGATCGGCGATGTGTAATTGAGTAGCAGCGCATCGGCCAGAGGCAGGCCATTGATGGCGTAAAAGTATAGGTACATGGCAGTCAGCCCTGCGCCTGCGCGTAGCAGGTGAAAACGAAAGTGCTCTGTCTTCAGCGACACATGATTGCGCTGCATCAGCGGCAGCAGGATGAGCAGGGCAATAAAATTACGGAAAAATACTACCTCGCTCTGTGGCAGCTCTATGCTGGCCATGCGCACGCATGCGGCCATCGAGGCAAAGCTGGCTGCCGAAAGCAGAGCAAAGCCAATCCATGCCGCAGGCAAGGGGGGCGATTTCAGCTGCATATGGCAGTCTCGGAGGATGAGTGCATCAGGAAAGGCTGGCGCGGAAGCAGATCGAGGTAAACACTCTGTTTGGTCTGTCTGCCTGACCGCGTAGAGTGGCGCTATGAGAAGCGTTGATCCGGTGGATGAAGAGGCTCAGAGGTATCAGGGCATGCATGCAGCTCAACGGCAAGCCGTGATTGAGCGCCACCGTGATAGTCTGGACTATTTCGGTTATGCGCCGCAGGCGCTCTACTGGGGTACGTCGGAAGAGCAGCTTGCAAGATTCGGGATGCTGGCCGGGATAGGTATCCGTAGCGGAGATTCACTGCTCGATGTCGGCTGCGGTTTTGGTGACCTGTACTGCTGGTTACGCAGTCAGGATCTGGTTGTCGATTATACCGGGCTTGATATCTCGCCTGAAATTCTGGCTAAAGGGCGTGAGTTGAATCCGGCACTGCGGCTGGTGCAGGGCGAGCTGTTTGATTTCGACTGGGCGCCGCAAAGCTTCGACTGGGTGGTTTTGTCCGGCACATTGAACTGGGATGTCGGAGAGGGCAGCGCTTATGCACGCCGCGTGATACGGCGCATGTTCAGCCTCTGTCGCTTCGGTGTGGCGTTCAATCTGCTGGATATCCGTACGCTTGATATGACGGGGCTTGGCGAGATCGTGGCCTATCAGCCACATAAGGTGCTTGCATTCTGTGAGGGGATTACGTCTGACTGCACGTTGTACTGTGACTACCTCGAGGATGATTTCACTATTTACATGCGGCGTGCGAACGTATGATTGCCGTAGCTTACGGCTGTTGAAATGAAATAAATGATGGATGAGGATGATCTATGTTTAAAACCAACGAGTATTTTGACGGAAAAGTGAAATCGATCGCCTTTGAAACGGCGGATGGACCGGCCACCATCGGCGTGATGGCTGCAGGCGACTATGAGTTCGGTACCTCCAGCAAAGAGATTATGTCTGTTGTATCCGGAGCTATGGATGTGAAGCTTCCCGGTTCTGACGCCTGGCTGAGTATTGATGCCGATGAACAATTTGTTGTCGAAGCCAATCAGTCATTCGGCGTGCGCGTCAAAGAGCAGACGGCCTACCTTTGCCTGTATAAATAGGCTTCGGCGCAGCGCAGGCTGCGCATATAACTGCTTTTATGGGCGGATGCGAAACCAGCCGGTCAGACTCAGTCGGTCGCGTGTGGCCGGCAAGACTTCATGCGGAAACTGCTCGCTGATAAAGGTGACCAGGCGCCCGCCCTGCGGCAGTATCTGCATCGGTAGTGGCAGGGTGGATGCATCGTGGCCCTGATGGATGTTCAGGGCACCGCCATCTTCAGCTTGCCAGTTATCGTTAAGATAGAGAATGCAGGTGACAACGCGCTCGAGTGCGCCGATAAATCGATCGTAGTGGATATCGTATGATGCGCCGGGTGGATAGAGCGCAAAATGGCCTTCATACTCGAACAGGCCCAGAAACAGATTGCGATTGATATATTGGCGCAATGTTTCCAGATCGAGCAGGTAGGGCTGTTGTATGGCCGTAGGGTTTTCCGTATCCAGCCAGTAGATGCGGTCGTTGCGGATTTCCGGGCGCAGCTGCATTGATACACCGCGGCCGATGCGGGCATGGCGAAAGGCGCCTGATTGCTGCAGCTCTCTGGCCTCCAGCGCCATGCTGCTGACCAGCAACGGCGAAACAAAATCATCACAGACGGATAACCCCGTTTCCATCAGGTCCGCTACGATGCGGTCGAACTTGTTCGATGAGCCGTTGTCGGCAAAAAGCGATTGGACCATTGCACACCCTGATGTCAGATCTGTTAAAACGCCTGCATGATCGTTCACAGTTGCATTGGCGGCAACAGAAATCAGATCCCGCCTGCGCCGCCGAGCGCTTAAATATTTTGCTATACTCCGATGCGATACAGAGGAGGTGTGTATGCAACTCATATTTGTTCACGGATGGAGCGTTACCAATACCAATACGTATGGCGGGCTGCCGGAAGCGCTGGCAAAAGCGGGCGGCACTGAAATGGATCTGGATATCCGGCATATTTACCTGGGCCGCTATATCAGTTTTCATGATCAGGTGACGTTGGATGATATTGCCAGAGCGATGGACAGGGCGCTGCGTGATCTGCCCGGTAACGGGGATACACATATTGAGCCGTTTTCATGCATCACGCACTCCACAGGCGGTCCGGTGCTGCGCTTCTGGGTGGACAAGTATTATGGTCCGGATGCGCAGCAGGGGCTGAACGATTTGCCGCTGAAGCATCTGGTGATGCTGGCACCGGCCAACCACGGCTCCGCTCTGGCCAAGTTGGGAAAGGCGCGTGTCGGACGTATCAAGGCATGGTTCAGCGGTGTTGAGCCGGGCCAGCGGGTTCTCGACTGGCTCTGCCTCGGCAGTGAGGGGCAGTGGCAGTTGAATGAGCGTGCGCTTGCATATGATTATGCCGCGCACGGATTTTATCCCTTTGTCCTGATTGGTCAGGGGATCGACAAAGCCCTGTATGATTTTCTCAATAATTATCTGGTTGAACCGGGTTCCGATGGGGTGGTGCGTGTATCCGGTGCGAATATGAACTACCGCTATCTGTCGCTGACGCAGAGTCGGGATCAGGTGATTCGCAAGCAGCCGCGAACGCTTGCCCTGAATCCGGACGGAGATGTGCGTGCGTCCAAGCCGGTACCGCTGGGCGTCTATAACGGATACAGCCATTCGGGCAAAAAGATGGGCATCATGGCCAGTATTGCAGGCGATGATGATCAGGCACCGGTGGTACAGGATATTCTGGCCTGCTTCCGGGTAGAGAGTGCGGCCGATTACCTGCGCAGAGCGGCTGAACTGGAGCTGTTGACCGATTCCCAGCAGGCAGGTACGGATCGCTTTTGCATGTTCGTGTTTAATATCTGCGATGATCAGGGGGAGCAAATCGGAGAGGGCGACTACGATCTCTACCTGCTGGCCGGAAACAACTACCAGCCGCAAAAACTGCCGAAGGGCTTTTTCAAGGACAGTCAGATGAATAGCCAGAGCGGTCGTCTGGTCTATTACCTGGATGCCAACAGGATGGAAGAGATCAGGGACGGCAAGTTCGGTCTGCGTGTTGTAGCCCGCCCGACAGACGGATTTTCCTATTATTGTCCTGCCGAGTTTCGCTCCGAAGGGATGGCTGCGGCAGGTATTTTGAAGCCCAATCAGACCACTTATGTGAATATCATACTGCACAGGTTTGTCGATGAGGCCGTTTTCCGTTTCGACCCGGCTACGGCTGCCAGAACGAACTTCAAACGCATCAAGCCATCCGGCAGGACGCTCGGATAACAGCTGACCAGGCCTGTATTGCTGCACCACAGGGAGAGCGCATGAAGATGGCTACCCAACTGAGCGGTAAGCGGTCGACGAAGGGGCTGTTCACCGCGTTTGTCGCAAGCCCATGGCGGGATGAGAATATTGCAGGCAGGCTGGTTAAGCGGGTCACTGTTGTGTCATCTTCATCTGTTAGCAATGCATGGCGGTTATCGTTTGATAAAGGCTTATAGTTACGAAGGAGTTGCGATATGAATCAACGTTCGCTCGGTGCTGAAAAACTCAAAGCCATGCATGGCTTTTGGCGGGCCTGCAACTATCTGGCGGCCGGCATGATCTATTTGCGGGATAATCCGCTGCTCTCCGGGCCGCTCAAGCCGGAGCACATCAAGCAGCGGCTGCTGGGGCACTGGGGTTCCAGTCCGGGGCTGAGCTTTATCTATACCCACCTTAACCGGCTTATTGTCGAGCAGGATGTGAATGCGATCTTTCTTGCAGGTCCCGGTCACGGCGCACCCGGCGTGCTGGCGCCGGTTTATCTGGAAGGGCGCTACAGCGAGGTATACCCGAACAAGAGCGAAGATGAAGAAGGTATGCGACTGTTTTTCAAGGATTTCTCTTTTCCGGGAGGTATCGGCAGTCACTGTACGCCGGAGACGCCGGGTTCGATCCATGAAGGCGGTGAGTTGGGTTACTCGATTTCACACGCATTCGGCGCGGCATTCGACAATCCGGATTTGCTGGTTGCGGTTGTTGTCGGTGACGGCGAGGCCGAGACGGCGCCGCTGGCCACATCATGGCACTCCAATAAATTCCTGAACCCGGTCCGTGACGGGGCGGTGCTGCCGGTGCTGCATCTCAACGGTTACAAAATCAATAACCCCTCGGTGCTGTCGCGTATCCCCGCCGAAGAGCTGACCAGCCTGATGCAGGGCTATGGCTGGAAGCCCTGTTTTGTCGAGGGCGATGATCCGGAGCTGATGCACCAGCAGATGGCTGCAGCGCTGGATGAATGTATGGCGGAGATCCGCAGCATCTGGAGTGCGGCTCGCGAGGAGGGGGTAACTGAGCGACCGCTGTGGCCGATGATTGTGCTGCGCTCGCCCAAGGGGTGGACCGGGCCGGCAGAGGTTGACGGTCACCAGGTGGAAGGTTCCTGGCGGGCCCATCAGGTACCGCTAAAGGGTGTACGGGAGAATGAAGAGAAACTGCATCAGCTGGAAGCGTGGTTGCGCAGTTATGGTCCGGAAGAGCTGTTTGATGCCGAAGGCTGCCTCCGGCCGGAATTTAAAACGCTGACGCCGAAAGGGGAGCGTCGGATGAGTGCGAACCAGCACGCCAACGGCGGGCGGTTGCGCCGGATGTTACGTTTGCCGGATTTCCGCAGGTATGCGCTGGAATTTGAGAAACCCGGCACGGTTGAAGCGGAGAATACGCGACCGCTGGGTCGTTTTCTGCGCGATATCATGAGCAGGAATATGCATAACTTCCGGGTGTTCAGTCCGGATGAGAACAGCTCCAACAAGCTGGATGATATCTATCAGGCCAGCAAAAAGTGCTGGATGGCCGGACGGTTGCCGATCGATAGCGACGGCGGCGAACTCTCGGCCGACGGGCGGGTGATGGAGATGCTCTCCGAGCATACGCTGGAAGGTTGGCTGGAAGGTTATCTGCTGACCGGTCGGCACGGCTTCTTCTCCACCTACGAATCCTTTGTGCATGTCATTGATTCGATGTTCAACCAGCACGCCAAATGGCTGGCGATGTCGCGCGATGTGGACTGGCGGGCGTCGGTATCGTCGCTGAATATGCTTATTACCTCCACGGTATGGCGTCAGGATCACAACGGCTTCACGCATCAGGATCCCGGCTTTCTGGACCTGGTGGTGAACAAGAGCCCGAAGGTGACCCGCATCTATTTGCCGCCGGATGTGAATACCCTGCTGGTCACAGCCAATCACTGCCTGAACAGCCACGACTACATCAATGTCATTGTGGCCGACAAACAGAATCACCTGCAATACCTCGATATGGATGCCGCAATCAAGCACTGTACCAAGGGGCTGGGGATCTGGTCATGGGCCAGCAATGATCAGGGGTATGAGCCGGATGTGGTGATGGCATGCGCCGGCGATGTGCCCACGCGCGAGGCGCTGGCAGCCACGTATCTGCTGCGGCAGCACTTCCCGGATTTGAAGGTGCGTTTTATCAATGTGGTTGATCTCTACAAGCTGGTGCCGGACTCCGAGCATCCGCACGGGCTGACCGATCGCGACTATGACAGCCTGTTTACCGTTGATAAGCCGATCATATTCAACTTCCACGGTTATCCGTGGCTGATTCATCGCCTGGCCTACCGGCGTACGAACCACAAAAACCTGCATGTTCGCGGTTACAAGGAGCACGGCAGCATCAATACGCCGCTGGAGCTGGCGATTGCGAACGAGATAGACCGCTTCTCGCTGGCGATTGATGTGATTAATCGCATTCCCCGTCTGGCAGTGGCCGGAGCCCATGTCAAAGAGCAGTTGCGCGATCAGCAGCTTACCTGCCGACAATATGCCTACGAACACGGCGTCGACCTGCCCGAGGCCACCAACTGGACATGGCCATTGTGAGATAAACCTGGCTGACGCTTTGCCCTTTTCAGGGCCTGTGGTGAGCCCGGCGAAAACAGATAATTGCGCATTTGCCGGAAAAGTTCAGGTTCTCTGCTATACTGTGAGCGGGCGAGGTGAGGGCATGGTTGAATATCTGCAACGCATGGCGCGTTATAACCGCTGGATGAATCGCAAGCTTTTTGCGAAAGTCGCCGAACTGCCTGCGGCAGACATTGCCGAAGATCGCGATGCCTTCTTCGGCTCCATTCTCGGCACGCTCAACCATATTATGGTCGCCGATCTGATCTGGTTGCACCGTATTGCTACCAGCAAGGCGTGCCATGAATCGCTGATTCCGCTGGCTGATTTCCCGACACCGTCACTGCTGCGCGATATCCTCTTTAATGATTTCTCCGATTTGAGTGATGCCCGTAATCAGCTGGATGTGCTGATTCTCGAATTTTCCGAGACATGGACGCAAGAGATGCTGGCCGGGATGATCCATTACCGCAATATGGCCGGTGACACACACGAGCACCCGCTGGGCGCTTTGTTGCAGCACCTCTTTAACCACCAGACCCACCATCGAGGCCAGGCCACCACGCTGCTCTTTCAGGCCGGTATCGATCCCGGCCCCACCGACCTGCTGGTGATGATGATGGAAGAGGAGAACGTATGACCGATATAGCCGCTGACATGGAAGCCGATGGTGCTGTTTACAAGACTCTGCTGGAGTCTACCAAAGCCATTCCGTGGAAGCTTGACTGGGGCACCATGAGTTTCTCCTATATCGGCCCGCAGATTGAAGCGCTGCTGGGCTGGGCGCCATCGAGCTGGCTGAGTGTCGAGGACTGGGCTGCAAGAATGCATCCGGATGACAGGGACAATGTGGTGAATTATTGCGTTGCCCAGTCGCAGGATGGCATTGACCATGAGGCGGATTATCGCGCCCTGACAAAAGATGGCGGCTATGTGTGGATTCGCGATGTGGTTCATGTGATCCGCAAGGATGATGGCGAGGTTGAAGCGCTGGTCGGTTTCATGTTCGATATCAGCGAGCGCAAGGCGCTGGAGCAGTCGCTGGAGCGCTCCAATGCGGAACTGAAAAAAGCCAATGATGAGTTGCAGGACGCGATGCAAACGATCAATACGATTAGCGGCATTATTCCGATATGCGCATGGTGCGGGCATAAGATCAGGAATGCCCGCGATCAATGGGTGAGCGTTGAGTCGTATCTCAAGGAGCATACCACCGCACAGCTTTCTCACGGTATGTGCCCGGGTTGCCAGGAAGTAGTTCTCAATCAGACCGATGTTGCCTAGTGAGGGTGCCCGCATCGCTCGATTCTCTCCGGCTTCTCTGAATCCGGCGAGGTGATGAAAGGAGGCGACCGGCTGGAAGATCGACCATCGGCACCGACAAGGACTTGATGAGTCATGCGCTAACTACCGAATAGACCGGTGCATGCGGATCAGAAGTGAGGGGTGATGATAGCTGGGGTCAAGAAAGTGCACGAAACGAGACCTGAGCCTCAATGCACGGAACATGCCAAGAGCGCATAATAAGGCGCTTGTCCGGACGCAAATTACGCTGCGCTTCGTTTGCGCCGCACGCACAGCTTTCGTCGTTAGGCCCATGAAGGAGAATTGAGCATTGGATAATGGTTATGAGCTAGATTTAAAAATGCATAACTCTAAAGGAATGGCATTTCTTAATCGAATGCGAGCGCATAGTTTTAGCCATAACATATTTTCAATGAATCTTCATGAGATAAATGAAGGGTTAAAGTTAATAGAAAACCCTGAAATAGGTATAAGGCTTATGGCTCAGGATAACAGAGAGGCAGGAGATCAGGCATTTAGAGAAGTTAACCGTCTTTTTCATAACTTGCTAGCGTCAGCCAAAACACTAATTGAGCATACACGAATTTTTATGGATAAATATTATACAGGCACCTCTATTCATCAGGCGTATTCACAAAAGATTAGAGATGATTATGCCAACGATGAGCTATGTAGATTTATCCAAGACCTTAGAAACTATATGCTTCATCAAGGCCTTCCCCACTCAGAAATGTCACTTAGTGCGCAACGTGACGGATATATAGAGACAACCATAAGCCTTGATGTTGAGAAATTGAAGTTATGGTCAAGATGGTCACCGAAGAGTAAACAATATCTGTTAAAGTCCGGTAAGAAAATAAAGGTCTCAACAATCACTGGAGAATATGGTAACAAAATCAATGCGTTGAACGAATGGCTGCATACTCATTTGCATAAATATCACGAGCATGAACTTGATGAATTAAAATCAATGAGAGATGAGTACATATCAAAGTATGGAGAGGCCTAACCAGTCGCTACACCGACCAAAAACCGCTGTGCGGTTTTCGTCGGGTGAGCGTGGTCGTTATGTGCCAGAAAAAATACGGGGCCCAAAGTGAGTCATAATTTCGAAAATGACGGGGTCTGGCATGAGTTATTGAGTTGTTTCGTTTGTTATACTGCCTGCAGCGCCCTGAGTGAGGCGGTTGGCACGTTGCTTTTGGGGCGTTCGATGGTCTAAGCTTACAACTTGCGTCCTTGCTGGTCTGGTGTGAACTATACGGATCAGCAAAGGGGGGAAGATTGATGGCGGCATGGGTAACTAAATGCACGAAACAAGATCTTCGCAGCTCAAAGGTGCAGGCATCGGCCCTGCGCGGGAGTGACCGGGTATGCATAAGAATCCCGTAGAGGAAGAGGGTTACAGCAAGGCGCTGGCACTGCTTCACGCATGTGTGACGGCGGACGGATTCGTAGCCAGCCCCAGCGATCACGACAACTACCGGCGCATCTGGGCTCGCGATGGAACGATTATTTCGCTGGCCGCACTACTCAGCGGGGATAACGAGTTGATCAAGGCGGCCCGGTGTACCTTCGAGACGCTGGCAGAGTGGCAGGGGCCGCATGGCGAGATACCAAGCAATGTCGATACCGCCGCAGAACGGATCAGTTACGGCGGTACCACCGGCCGGGTTGATGCCGATCTCTGGTTTATTATCGGTTGCGGTGAATATTGGCTGGCAACCGGCGATGATGAATTCATCGAGCATATGCTGCCTGCTATCGAAAAGGTCCGCTTTCTGCTCGGCGCCTGGGAGTTCAATAACCGCGGACTTATTTATGTGCCGCTGACCGGCGACTGGGCTGACGAGTATCTGCATAATGGGTATGTGCTTTACGATCAGGTGTTGTATCTGCAGGCGCAACGTACACTGGCCCGCATACGGGCGGCAGCACACGATTCGCTTGACCATGCGCTCATCGAGAAAGTAAGTCGTCTGCGCCACCTCATCCGCACCAATTACTGGTTTGAGGATGGCAAAAAAACGCCTGATGATGCCTACCATGAGGTGCTCTATGAAAAGGGGCGGGCTCTTGCCCCGTCGCACGGTGCCGGACAGCACTGGATGCCATTTTTCTCACCCGGCGGTTACGGTTATCGCTTCGATGCCCTAGCCAATGTGCTGGTATCGTTGCTGGATATCTCCGATGACACCAGATGCAGCAAGGTGGATGAATATATTGCTGCGGAGGTGGTCAATGAGCAGCTGCCGTTGTTGCCCGCATTTCACCCGGTGATCAAACCGGTGGATGAGGACTGGAAAGATCTGCATGTGATGTTTTCGTATACCTTCAAGAATAAACCTTATGAATTTCACAATGGCGGCCTGTGGCCTGTGGTGACGGGATTTTATGTGGCGGATCTTGTGCGGCGGGGGCGAATGGGTGAGGCAAACAGGTATTTGCAGGGCATATATCACGCCAATGCACTGGTGATGGAGGGCGAGGCATGGGGTTTTCCCGAGTTCGTTCACGGCAAGAACCTCACACCCGGCGGAACAAGGCATCAGGGGTGGAGTGCTGCCGCGGCCGTAATCGGGCATCATGCCCTGAAAGGGCAGTGCGTGTTCCGGGTGAACGAGGAGCAGGGGTGATTCAACTTTCCCACCACTGTCAGGCAGGGTCACTTGACAGCAACACCTAAATTCGGTTCTCTTGCTTATGCCCATATCAAAGCCTGTTTTCGGTTCCTGTTAATATGAGGCAAGGATCTTTCTGTTCAGGTATGTCTCCCGGTTTACACTGTTTGTGAGACAACGCCTTTCGCCTCTGCACGCAGCAAGGCTTAAAGGGGGCAGCTATACTGTAGAGGCTTTTGCCGAACATGCGGGAGGATGACACCTTCTGATGAGCAGACGGCCTCACGGCGCAGATGCTTATCCTCCATGCCGGTTCCCGCTTCCAGCTACTCCAATCACAGGTGCTTGAAATGACACTTTATTTACAGACCGAAATTGCATCAAACAGCGTCCAGACCTGGCTCATTGCGTTAGCGATTGCGCTGGCCACGATGGTTGCAGTCGGGGTTTTCCGTTTCGTTAGTATGAAATATCTGCAAAAGCTGACCGAACATCAGGTTGCAGCATCCGTCTGGGATATTCTGCTGAAGGTAATCGGGCGGACCAGTTGGCTCTTCATTTTTATACTGGCCCTGTTCATCGGCTCGCTGGTTGTTGAGTTGCCTGAAACCGCACGCAGGGTTCTGGACTCCATCACCATCATCTCCCTGCTCATACAGGCCGGCCTGTGGGCATCGCTGGCGCTGCAGCAGTCCATTGATCAATACCGGGAACATAAAATATCCGAGGATCCCGCCAGCGTCACAACCCTCAACGTACTGAGCTTTATCGGCAAGGTCATGTTATGGGCTGTTGTTTTGCTGCTGGTGTTGGACAATCTGGGCATCAATATCACCGCACTGGTTGCAGGTCTGGGCGTTGGCGGTATCGCCATTGCACTGGCCGTTCAGACCATATTGGGCGATCTGCTTTCATCATTATCAATCGTACTTGATAAACCCTTTGTCATTGGTGACTTCCTGGTTGTCGGTGACCTGCTCGGCTCGGTTGAACACGTCGGGCTGAAAACAACCAGGCTGCGCAGTCTTTCGGGCGAGCAGCTGGTATTCTCCAACTCCGATCTGTTAAACAGCCGCATCCGAAACTACGGCCGTATGTATGAACGCCGCGTACTATTCAGCATCGGTGTTACCTACCAGACCCCGCGTGAGAAGCTGATCAAGATCCCCGAGATCATCCGCGAGGCAGTGACCGGGCAGGAGAAGACGCGCTTTGATCGCTCGAACTTCAAGGAGTACGGTAATTTTTCACTGAATTTCGAATCGGTCTATTATGTGCTTGGACCGGATTACAATGAATATATGAATATTCAGGAGTCGATCAATCTGCACATCCATGAGGCTTTTGAGAATGAAGGTATCGAATTTGCCTATCCGACGCAGACCCTGCTCGTACAACAGCAGTCCCCGGCCGGAGATCATCAAGCGGCCCCTGAGTGATTCAAGCCCCGCCATTCTCAGCCGATAGGTATCGGTGGCATGATCGTAGAACAGCTGGATTTTCCCGCGTATAAAACGGTGAGCCGTCAAATCAAAGGTGGGATAGGTATGGGTGACAAAGAGAAGAAGCCGAAATATCAGAAAGGGCTGTTGGAAAAAGCGGTTGTAGAGAGTGTGCAAATCACCCGTTACGCCGTGAAAGGGAAGCATGAGAACAAGCACAAGGTTGTGTTAAGTACCGATGGTGAGATCGCCTTTGTCGAGAAGGGAGTGACGAATTGGAAGCTTGATCTGACGGCGAAAAAGGCCATTACGCTGAGCCGGACCGATACTCCGCATGTGGCGGTGAAAGCCCGCTGGTATACAACGCAGGAGGCACTGGAGAAGGGGATCGAGGTGGTGTATGGCGGCAGCGCCAATACATTCGGCAGTCTGGGCGCACTGCTGGTGCCCGATGGCTTTAACATCCCGACGGTGATGGCTACGGCCGAGAATGTTAAACATTACGATTTGCAGTTGATCGCCAGTGGAGAGGATTTCGCTATCTCGACCGATCAGTTTCAGATTGCCATGATGAAATATGATTATAGTGGGGACTACAAAAAGGATTTCCTGATGCAGAAGTATGGTGGCGGAGGTGTGTTTGTTGAGACGCACAACTTCCCCCATATTCATATCCCTCTGAATGAAGAGTGCGGCGGTTATATCGTCATCGGTAAACAGGTTACAGCAGGTCTTTTCAATTTTACTGCCTTTCAGATTCCCTACGGTTTTGCGCTCTATACCCCCTCATATACTATCCATGGCGATGGTACTCTGGTCGGCGAATATGGATTCACCGTGGCCGACTCAGCGATGGCTCATGCCGATACCGTATTAATTTACAACAAGGAGCGGTTGAGCATGGCGCGTAATGTTGTACCGAACTGGAAGGCATGAGTGATTGAGTGATTCGCTGTGCTACCCGGGTCATGCACCAACTGCGAGATGGCTACGGGTTCAGAGAGCACAGTGGTTTCTTTGTTATTGCCAGTCAGGTGAGGTTAGGCGCGTAGAGTTCGGTGCCGGATTTCAGCAGAGCTTGAATGATCGGTGGCAGGTCTTGAGCCTTGAATCTACCTCAGCGTGTGGGATGTTTCGCAAAGTGTGATTTTGGGCACTGTCGTGCCTTAAAGGAGCCGCTTGAATTGTCTCCATGACGGAGGCAATGATGAAAAAGACGATTATTACTGTGACTGCTCTAATGGTTCTGATGGCTTCACCGGCGCTGGTATCAGCTGCGGAGGCGACTGCCGGGGATAAAGCCAAGGCCGGTATAAGCAGTGCTGTTGACTGGACTGTTTCAGCATCTAAAAAGCTATGGAGCTCCACAAAGCATGGCGCTAAAGAGCTCAAGTCCTGGGCCGATGAGAACGAAAAAAACAAAAAACCGGCTAAATGGGCCCGAGTCAAAACTGATAAAGGCTGGAGAATAGTTAGAGTGGATAAAGCTGGTACCTGATCTGAGCAAAGCTGCTCTATCCTCATCGGGTAGGGCCCGGCTGACAGCTACGAAGAGGCAGACCACAGCGGATTTTTCGTTATTTCCAGCCAGGTGAGATAGGCGCGCAGGTCGAACTCCAGTTGGTGATAGTTCGGCTCCATATTACAGCAGAGCTTGTAAAAGGCCTTGTCATGTTCGCTCTCTTTCATGTGGGCCAGTTCGTGAACCACAATCATGCGCAAAAATTCGGGCGGCATATCTTTAAACATGGTTGCCACGTGAATCTCGCGTTTACGCTTGAGTTTGGCGCCATGCACCTGTGATTTGCTGGTATGGATGCCGAGCGCATTGCGGGTGAGGTGCAGCGTACTGTCGAAAGCCACTCTGTTGATCAGCCCTGCATTGCGCATATAGCTCTGTTTGAGCTCCATCACATAATCATAGAGCGCCTTGTCGCTGCGGATCGCATGCTGATGCGGATACTTGTGCAGTAACCAGTCGGCCAGGTGTCCCTGCTCGATCATCTGTTTGATTTTATCTGTCAGCTCAGGCGGATAGCCGGCCAGATAGTTCGGTGCTGATTTGGGGCGCATCACCGCAAGCTAGTCGTTTATCAGGTCTGCAACCATGCAGGAATGGGCAGCCTGTGGTCTGCCGGCTCAGGCCGGGGGCAACGCTTCTCCATCCGTTGTGCATTCCTGTTTATGGACTATCCTCTCGGTGATGCAGCAAAGAGGTTTCATATCATGCGTTGCCCTGTTTCTGAGCAACAGGATTTCGGTCGGGCGGTCTGATGCAAACATGAAAACAGTCGAAACTGCATGAGTACATCCGGCAAAGAGAAGCTGGGCTACTGGGAAGTCACTGCAATAGGCATCGGCGGCATGGTCGGGGGCGGTATTTTTGCCGTACTTGGTCTGGCCGTGGAGTTAACCAGGGGCGGTGCACCGGTAGCATTTCTGATTGCAGGGCTGGTTGCGCTTGTGACCTCCTACTCTTACGCACGACTATCCGTAACGTATCTGAGTCAGGGCGGGACAGCAGCCTTTCTGGATCGGGCGTTCGGCTCGGGGCTGTTGACGGGCAGTGCGAATATCCTGCTCTGGATTAGTTACATCGTTATGTTATCGCTCTATGCCTATGCCTTTGGCAGTTATGGCGCATCCTTTTTTCCGCCGGACTCACAGCTGGTCTGGAAACACATTCTGATCACCGGCAGTGTCGCAGGCATTACCGGGTTGAACCTGTTGAACGCCAGGCTGATTGGCGAGTGGGAAGACGGGATTGTACTGCTTAAGCTGGTGATTCTGTCGCTTTTTATCGGGGTTGGTATCTGGGGCGTTGATACAAGCAGGCTGGCTCCGGCAGCCTGGTCGGCCCCTGTGCCCCTGATTGCGGGCGGTATGATCATCTTTCTTGCTTATGAGGGGTTCGAGTTGATTGCCAATACCGCGCAGGATGTGCGCGACGCGTCCAACACATTGCCCCGGGCATTCTATTCAAGCGTTGGTTTCGTGGTTGTGCTCTATGTCCTTGTGGCGATCGTTACAGCGGGAACGCTGCCTGTTGATACAATTGTAGCTGCCAAGGACTATGCCCTGGCTGAAGCTGCCCGCCCCTCCCTCGGCCAGACTGGATTTGTTCTGATCGCCATTGCAGCACTGCTTTCAACGGCTTCGGCTATCAATGCCACCCTTTATGGTGCAGCCCGATTGAGTTATGTCATCGCAAAAGATGGAGAGCTTCCACGCTCACTGGAGAAAAAGGTCTGGGGCAAGCCGATAGAGGGACTGTTGATCACAGCAGGACTGACTCTGTTCATCGCCAATATGGCCGACCTCTCCAGCATGTCGATTATGGGCAGTGCCGGCTTCCTGATCATTTTTGCTGCTGTTAATGCTGCGAATGTGATGCTGGCAGAGGATACACAGAGCAGGCGTTCAATCTCGCTGGTCGGAGTCGTGCTATGCCTGTTCGCATTGGGAAGCCTGATCTGGCAGACCGCAAACAGCTCACCCGAACAGCTGTGGTTTCTGTTCGCAATGGCAGGAGCCGCCTTCCTGATTGAAGTCACATTCAGGGTGGTTACCGGACGAAAAATGAACCTTTCAGGGGATAAGCAACAAGGTGAAAATGCCGCCGGCCCCTGAATCCGGCAAGCATGCTTATATGCCGGTTATGTGACGCTCAGACTCTGCCAGGCGATAAAGCCGCCGAGAAATATCAGCAGAATGGCAAAACCTTTCTGCAGCCGGGCCGCAGGCAGGCGCTTGAGCAGGATGCCGCCGATGATGCTGCCCACGGCTGCTATCAGGGCAACGCTCAGGGTCAGGCCGATATCAATATGCACCGATTCAACTGTTGAGTAACTGATAATGCCGCCCGCGGCATTGGCGATAATAATCATCAGTGAGTGGCCGACGGCTGTCGGAAAGTGACCGATACCGAGAAAAATCAGTGCCGGGACCAGCAGGAAACCGCCACCGACGCCGAGCATGCCGGTGAGCAGGCCTATGGCAAAGCCTGCCAGCACGGCAGGAATGTAACGAAACGTACTAACCTTGTTTTCCAGTCGCACAAAGCCGGTCCAAACCGCGACAGTAAGAATCAGTATGGCGAGGATGGCCAACTGCAGGCTTTCGGACATGCCTGCCCCGATACGGGCCCCGCTGGCGCTGCCGGCAATGCCGGTTGCTCCCAGAATGATCAGCAGACGGTACTGCAGCTGTTTCCATACCTGCTGGTGAATGGCGGCTGTCAGCGAGACCAGACTAACGACCCACAGGCTCATGGGTACGGCTTCCTTGACGCTCATGTCTCCGACCATCATCAGGGCAGGCACGGTTAACATGCCGCCACCTGCGCCAAAGAGGCCGAGGATCAGCCCGATCAGCAGGGCGGCCGGGATCAAGCCGAAGCTCATCAGGTTTTGCCGCAGGCCAGGTTAGCCGGCACCGCTTCGTGAATGCGTTTCGGATCGGCCAGATCCAGCTGCTGCATAAAGGTGATAAACTCATCCTTTGCCAGATTCATGCGTGGGTTCCACTGCTTCTCTTCACCGATGGTGGTGCATGTCATGCCCTTATAATCATGGCCGGGATAGACCAGTGTATCCGCAGGCATGGTGAACAGTTTGTTGGAGATCGAATCGTAGAGCGTGCCGGCATCACCCTGTTGAAAGTCCGTGCGCCCGCAGCCGCGGATCAGCAGTGCATCACCGGTCATGACCCGCGACTCACAGACGAAACTCAGGCAACCATCGGTATGGCCCGGTGTCTCCAGAACGCGGATCTCATGGCGGCCGAAACGGAACTGATCAGCTTCAGCCAGCTGCAGATCCGCACATGCCACATTGCCGTGTTTTGATACGCCGGATGTGCAGCCCAAACGCTCGCGCAAGGCGCCGGTCGCCGTGATATGATCCGCATGTACATGGGTGTCAAAGGCATAGGATAGCCTGAGGCCCAACTCCCGGATCAATTGAATATCCCGCTCCAGCTGCGTGTCCACCGGATCGATGATGATCGCTTCTCCTGTTGCCTGATCGGCAAGCAGGTAGGTGTAGGTTGATGTGTCCCTGTCGAAAAGCTGTCGAAAAAGCATAAGTCACTCCTTTTGCCGGAATGTGCTTACTATAGATGAAGAGCCTCTGCCCGCCCAGACAGTCGTTAGGTCTTGCTCAGTGCAACAGTGTGCGCTGCATGACGGCGATGCAGAGATCCATGATGCATGTTTGACCGCCGACAGTCGCGATGTGCCAGGCCTCCTCATTGATAATGCCCTGTTGCAGCCACAAAGCTCCGGCGCCGATGGCAACGGAGGTTTTGGCGATGGGCGGGGTAAGCTCGGGGCGAAGAAAGACATTCACAATATCTACCGACTCGGGAATATCGGTCAGCGATGGGTAGGCTTTCTGGCCCAGAATCATATCGGCTTTCGGATGCACCGGGATCACATGGTAACCGCGCCCCAGCAGAAAGGCGGTAATCTGGTGGCTGGTGCGCTCAGGTTTGGGGGAGCAGCCGACAACGGCGATGGTTTTTGCCGAGCGCAACAGCTCGCTTAATTCTGCATCGTTCGGGTTCTGCCAATGCTTCATCCTGCTCTCCCGTTTTTTCTGTTTGGTCATGCAATACTGCTCCCAGCTTACAGTAATGGGTAACCCGGGGTGGTGAAGCTTTACAGACAAGAGGATGGCAATGTGCGAAACAATCGCCGATAGTTGCTTGTCATATGACACTGAGTTATCACATGCCGCTCTACCGGCCACCGAGCGAGGGCGATAATCTGATTATCCAGGTGACACTGGGTTGCAGCTTCAATCGTTGCAGTTTCTGTGCGATGTATCGAACGAAGCAGTACAGTCAGCGTCCGCTTGAGGCGGTACAGGAGGATATCGGCAGGGCAGCCTTAAGTGAGCCTGATGCTCGACGGGTGTTCCTTGCCGATGGCGATGCGCTGAGTCTGCCTACAGGAGAGCTGCTGGCGATTCTGGATGCACTGCATGCGGCTTTTCCAGCACTTACCCGTGTCTCCTGTTATGCGACACCGGCGAATATCCTGCGCAAGGGGGTGGATGAGCTCGCACTGCTAAAAGGGCAGGGTTTAAGTCTGCTCTATCTGGGCATCGAGTCCGGATCCGATCTGATCCTGAAGAAGATCACCAAGGGGGCAAGTCAGAAAGGGATCGCCGAGGCGATGCACAAGGCTCACGATGCAGGCATCAAGGTATCGGGTACCGTTATTCTGGGGCTCGGTGGCAGGCAACACTGGCAGGAGCATATCGACGGCACCATTGCGCTGCTCAATAGCGCGCCGATCACATACCTCTCCACGCTGCAGTTATATCTGGAGGATGGGATCGTTGACGAGTTTCAACGCAAGTTCGGGGAGGCGTTCGAGATGCAGAGTGACAGCGCCATCCTGCTGGAGCAGCAGCGCTTGATTAGCGGTGTGAGTCCGCCACAGCCTGTGATTTTTCGCTCTAATCACGCCTCCAATGCACTGGCGCTGGCCGGCAATCTGCCGCGTGACCGGGCAAAACTGCTGGCTCAGCTGGAGGCGGCACTGGATGGGGAAGCGCCGCTACGGCCATGGTATCTGCGCGGCATGTAAGTGCGCGAGCGGCAATTGTGCTTTTGCGGCAAAATGTTACAGGATTAAGCGGGAGCGTATCAGATGAAAACAGACCTCACTGAGATACTGAATTATGTGCATGAGCATATTCCGATCACCACTCACCTTGGGGCGGCCATTAAAAGCTATGATGGCAATGCCATCGTGATAAGTGCGCCGCTGGATGCGAACATCAATCACCGCAACTCGGCCTTTGGCGGCAGCCTCTCTGCCGTAGCGATCCTCTCCGGCTGGGCACTGCTGTTTATCAGGATGAAAGAACTTGGCCTGCATACGCGGCTGGTGATTCAAAGCTCTGCCTTTGAGTTCACCAATCCAGTCACTGCCGACTTTGAAGCGGTATGCGCACTGCCTCCGGCAAAGGTATATGACCGCTTTATCAACACGTTGCAGAAGCGCGGGCGGGCAAGAATAACGGTCGATTCCGAACTGTTGTGTAATGGTGTCAGCTGCGGCCGCCATACCGGCGTCTATGTGGCGGTACAGATCTGATTAGTATCTACATCGCGAAGGTTGACCTGAATGCGCGGCAATAAAGCATCCGTTGGTCTGCCCCTGTCGCTGGTTGTCGCAGCACTGGCAACCGTGGCCCCGTTCACCATCGACACCTATCTGCCATCCTTTCCCGACATCGGGACCGAACTCTCTGCTACCCATGCGCAAATGCAGCTCACCCTGAGTCTCTACCTCTTTGCCGCGGCTACCTCCACTCTGATTTACGGCCCGCTCTCGGACGGTTTCGGTCGACGCCGGGTTATCATGGCGGCGCTGCTGATCTATGTTGCGGCCTCAATCGGTTGCGCACTGACGGCAACAATAGATCAGCTGATTCTGCTGCGAATCGGGCAGGGCTTGTCGGCCAGCGCCGGCATGGTCATCGGCCGCGCCATGGTGCGCGATGTCTATCACGGCGCGGATGCGCAGCGAGTGATGTCGCGGGTCATGCTGCTGTTTGCCATCGCACCTGCCATAGCGCCGGTGATCGGCGGCTGGCTCCATGATATGTTCGGCTGGCACTCCGTATTCCTGTTTCTGGCGCTGGTGGCGGCAGCGCTGTTCCTGATGATCTGGCTTGGCACGGGTGAAACACTGGCTGCGGAAAAGCGGCAGAGCATTCACCCGCTCGTTATTGCCCGCAGCTATGCCAGAGCGCTACGCCACCGGCATTTTCTGGCGCTGGTATTCTGCTTCGCACTGATGTTCAGCGGTTTCTTTATCTATGTGGCCGGTGCTCCGGTCGTGATCTACGTGTTTCTCGGTCTCGGCGTCAACGATTTCTGGATGTTGTTCGTGCCCTGTGTGGCTGCGATCATGATCGGCGCGCAACTCTCGAGCTGGCTGGCGGGCAGGTTCTCTGCGACGCGCACGGTCCGCATCGGTCTGGGGTTGTTGTTGGCAGCCTCGATGGTGAACCTCATGCAGAGCCTGTGGCTGGCAGCAACTCCGTTGAGCGTGATTGCGCCGCTGGCGCTCTATGTGCTCGGCATGGCGCTGACCATGCCCAACCTCAATGTGATGGCGCTGGACTGCTTCCCACATAATCGCGGTATGGCCTCGGCCATGCAGAGCTTTGTGCAGATGGCTTTTACCGCGCTGGTGGTGGGGGCAGTGGTTCCTCTGGTCACGGTGTCCTTGACGATGATGACGTTGTGCATGTTCGGATTGAGTCTGATTGCATGCCTGTTCTGGATATTGCGTGGCGGTGAATCAGAGGCTGTAGCTTGACAGCGGCGGGGCATGACTGAAGAACTCGCATGCATGAAAAGTGCAATGGCGAAACATATCCTGGTAAAAACGAAGGCCGAGGCCGAAGCGCTGAAAGTGCGTCTGGCCGGAGGCGCGGATTTCGCTGCACTGGCGCGCAAATATTCGCTCTGTCCGTCGAAGAAGCGGGGCGGTGATCTGGGCGAGATTTATCCGGGTCAACTGGTCAGGCCAATCGAGAATGTAATTTTCAAACAGCCGCTGTTGAAGCTGCACGGGCCGGTAAAGTCGCAGTTCGGATATCACCTGGTGATTGTCTACTTCAGAAGCTAAAAGGAGGCTGAGCGGAGCGAAAAGTGATCAGTAGCCGCCGATCCAGAGCGTGCGGTACTCCTTGTTGTCGATGAACTGCTCACCCGCTTTTCTTGCTGCGGCTATGGTGGCAAAGCCCTTGATACGCAAGCGTAACCAGTGACGCCCATCAATGTTCACTTCAATCACTTCCGGTGTGTAGCCCAGTGCAGTGATCTGATCAAGATGTTCAGGTTTGCCGTTCAGGTTGGAGAGCGACATCAGGTTCAATGCCCACGGCGGCCCGGAGTGGTCGGCGGGGATGATGGCGTGATCGACAGGCTGCGATTCCGTTTCAATGGGGCGCGGCTCAGCTTCAGGCTTTGTGTCCCCGGAAACGGGTGCAGGTTCTTTGCTTGCCCGCTCAGGCTCGGCAACGACAGCTGCGGGCGCACTTGGCGATTGCAAGATGTCGGCAGGTTTCGGCGCTGCGGGTTTGTCCGGGCTGCTGAACATGAGAAGGAGGGCAAAGATGGCAACAGCGCCAATGAGGGCCGCGAGCAGATACAACGGTGTTGAACTGACCGATCTTGCCGGAGCAGCCTCGGATGACGAATGATCAGAATCGGACATACAGAAAAAACTAGACCTTGCTGCCGCGCACGTCCATATATCCTGAGTCCGGGCTAATAGCGAACAGCCACCCATATGGTGTGAATAGCACCGAGATCGTCGGTATGCTCGCGCACCCGTTTTTCCTCGACTTCAAAACCGATCTTCATCAGTCGCTGGGTGAAATTGATATCCCGCTCTGCCGACCATACCGTGAGTACGCCGCCCGGTGTGAGCGACTCAAAGGCCGTTTCAAGACCACCCAGCCCATATAGGTTGTCATTATCATCGCGGGTGAAGCCATCCGGTCCGTTATCGACATCGAGCATGATGGCATCGAAGGTGTTTTTATGCTCACGCATCACTTTTCCGACATCCTGAATGATCACATCAACCCGTTTATCCTTGAGAGGGTGGCCGGCAATAGCGCCTATATGCTCACGATTCCAGCGCACGACGGCAGGCATCAGTTCTGCCACGGTAATGCGTGCGTCGGGGCCGGAGTGAGTCAGCGCGGAAGCCAGCGTGAAACCCATGCCGAGGCCTCCGACCAGCAGGCGTGTTTTTTTCCGCGCAGCCACATGTTTGCAGGCCAGCTCCGCCAGCACATCTTCCGAGTTATGCACGCTGCTGTGCATCAGCTCGCCATGCTGGTTGTCCACGCGGATGGTGAATTCATCACCCCGTTTGAGCAGCCGCAGCGTTGTACCGTGTTCGGAGCTGGTATCGAGCAGTGTATAGTCAGTCATCAGTGTCTTATCCTCGGCCGCGCATCGTAGCTCTGTTCACGGGCAAGCAACACTGTCCGGATTGATGTCTTGATCTCCGCAGGTGTTGACGTGTGAAGGTCGAGCCACGTCCAGGTCGCTTACCAGTTCAACTGCAGGTGACTTTCAAATTGATGCATCTGGCCGGAAACCGGATCGGTGAAAGCCAGTCGTTTGGCCAGCAGTTGCAGCGGATTGTCGTAGCTTGGCGGGTCTGTCGGCGACTGGTAATCCGGATAGAAGCGGTCTCCGACGATATGGGCTCCGATCAGGCCCATGTGCAGGCGCAGCTGATGGGTCTTTCCGGTAATCGGTTGCAGTTCGAAACGGGAGAGCGAGCCCTTGGATTCGATAATGCGTATGCGTGATCGGGCATTGATTTCACCGACGGTGTTGCGAAAACGAATCCAGGGTTCGCCGCGCTCAATGCGACTTTCAACCAGCCATTCGCGTTGTTGGCTCTCGGCTGGTGTTGCAGCGATCGCCTCGTACGATTTGCTGATAGCGCCATGACGGAACAGGTCGAACCACGGTTGTCGCTGTTTTTTGTCGACGGTAAACAGTACGAGCCCGGCTGTTTCGCGATCCAGTCTGTGTGCCGGCACGAGGTGCTCCAGCCCGGTGCTGCGCTTGAGCCGGTGCAGCAGACACTCGTTTACATATGAGCCGCCCGGAGTAACGGGTAAAAAGTGCGGCTTGTCTGCGACGAGGATCGAATCGTTTTGGAACAGGATCTGCTCCCGGAAGGGGATCGGGTGTTCGTAAGCAACTTCGCGGAAATAGCGCAGGCGTGCATGGGGCCTGAAAGACGTATCTGTCGTGATGATGTTGCCGAGCTCATCCGTGATTTTTCCGGCCTCAAGCCGGTGTTGCCATATCGCCCGCTCGATAAACGGGAATCGCTGTTCGAAAAAGTCGAGCAGGGTAGGCCAGGGGGCAGGCAGGTTGGGCAGCGTGATATGGGAGGGCGTGAGCGAGGTGCTGGGGGCTGGTTGCATGTGGGGATTCTGCAACTCCCGGCGGCTGTGACAATCATTCGGATAATATCCGTATGCCGGAGCAATCAAAAGGCCTGCCGGAAGGGAGGGGGGAGACCGGCAGACCTTTCGTTGAAAACTTGTCTGTTGCACTGGCGTTACGACCTATGTGAACTGAACCCTTGCGAAAAAGGTGGGTGCCGCATCCTGGTATCAGGTATCCCGTGAGGGACGCACACAACCCGGATAGACAAGCTCCCGATCAGTATTCATCGGCCCGGACACATAAGTCACAACGCCAGTGCAACGAACGCTTGTTTAACAGTGAGCATAATCGGGGCCAAAATCGTGGAAATGCCCGGAACAGCTCTGCTTGCGGCTTTAAAAGCCTTACTTTTTTGTCGCAACGGGCAGCCTGCTGGAACCAATGCCGGGTCAGACATGCCGTCGATATTTTGACTTGTTGCCTGTTTGACGGGCATGAATAGTCACATTTAGCAGCAGAAGAGTTATGCTACGAGTCTGGCGAATTCGCTTTCCACGCGCTCCAGACAGTCTTCGACCGCTACGCCGGCAAAATAGTTACCGACCAGAGCCAGCGGTTGTTCCGCCAGTAGTCCGTCCACGGCGTTGATCAGCTGATGATGGCCCATATCCGGTGCAGGCAGTCGGTTTGTTTTATGGAACAGGTGCAGCAGTGAGGATTTCTCCACTCCCAGCACGGAGCAGATGCGCTGTAATTTGGCTTCTTCATCCAGCAGCCCCGGTTTGAAATGAAAGGTGAGTCCGCGCAGGTGCGGGTGGCCGACAATATCGCGTGAAACCGCTGACCAGAAATCACCGTCGACGGCGATAATGCCCGCAACCGGCTCCAGCGGCAGCCGCTCTTTCTCCAGCACAACGCCGACCGACTCAATCTCGACTTCGCCCATCCAGTTCAGTTGCTCAGAGATCTCCGGGTGCGCAGTTTTGAGCAGGCGTGCTGCAGCCAGCACCGGTGTGGCGCATACAAGTGTGTCGGCCTGAAACAGAGTATCGGCCGTTTCGATCTGATAGCCGGCTTCGGTGCGCTGAATATTGCGGATATCCTGCCCTGTTTTTATCTCCAGTTGCGCTTCCAGGGCATCAATAATCCGGCTCAACCCGCCGGGAAAGGTGTAGCTACGCATGATACTTTTGTTGCGCGGACGTTTGCGAAACAGCATGTCGGCCGGCACATCGGAGGCTGGCTGGCAGATGACGGCATTGAAGGCATGGCTGAATACGTCGCGGTAATTTTTTGCTCCGAAAATGGCGCGGTAATAGTCGCCGACCGATCTGTTCTCCTTACTCTGTGAAAACAGTCGCCAGATATGGGTGAAAATCTCGAAAAAGTGCAATAGTGATGGAATTGCCACGAGTTTATCTCCGGCCAGCATGCGATAGCGCAGTTTTTCGCGCCCCTGCATCTGATCGGTCAGTTTCAGCTTATCCATCAGTGTGAGCAGGCGAGTGTAGGAGTTGAAGCAGGTGTGTGTGCCCATCTCCAGCCAGAAGGTGTTGTCCGCCACCGTTTCCGAGTGAAAGCAGCCGCCGGCTCGTGCCTCTTTTTCCAGTACCAATACCCGCTTGCCGGCCTCTTGGGCCCTGTGCGCCATGGCCAGTCCTGAAATGCCGGCTCCGAGGATGATCATATCATATCTGTTTTCCATGTCGGTACTCTATGCCAGGCATCCCCTTCAGGACAAACAATGGACTTATGATTAAGCTCTGCGCATGCGAAGAATAGACAGAATCGAACCATTTCGGGTGATGCAGTTGCTGGAGCGAGCCAAGCAGCTGGAAGCAGCAGGGCGCAGGATTGTGCATATGGAGATTGGCGAGCCGGATTTCTCCACGCCCGCTTCGGTGATTGATGCGGCTCACGCGGCGCTTGATAGCGGCGACAGTTTTTATACCCCTTCCACCGGAAATCCGGCGCTGCAGCAGGCGATTGCCCGCTGGTATCGTGAAGAATACGGTGTCGATGTGAGTCCCGAACGTATCCTGATTACACCGGGGACATCCGGAGCCTTTAGCCTGATTTATGCCGCCCTGATTGAAGCCGGAGAATCGGTGCTGCTCTCCGATCCGGGTTATCCGTGTCAGCGCAATTTTATCCGGCTGGCTGGCGGCGAACCGGTCAGTGTGCCCGTGGGTCCGGAAACCCTCTATCACCTGTCACCCGGATTGATTGAGCAGTACTGGCAGAGCGGCACGCGCGCGGCTGTGGTGATCAACCCCTCCAACCCGACTGGCACGCTGATAAGCGATGATGCGCTGCAACAGGTTGCTGCGACATGTCGCCGTCTGGGCGGTTATCTGATTTCAGATGAAATATACCACGGGCTGACCTACGGTTTGAAAGCGCGTTGCGCACTTGAGTTTGATGACAATGCGATAGTTGTGAACGGTTTTTCCAAGCGCTGGGCCATGACCGGCTGGCGTATCGGCTGGGTCATCGTACCGGAAGAGCTCATAGATGCCTGTCGTCGGGTGATGCAGAATATATTCATTGCCGCTCCCACCCTGTCGCAATACGCGGCGATTGCCGCATTGCGTGCAACAGATGATTGTGAGCGTATGCGCCTGGCTTATGATGAGCGCCGTCGCTACCTGCTGGAGGCACTACCCGAACTTGGCTTTGATATCGTGGTGCAGCCACAGGGGGCCTTTTATATCTATGCCAATGTCGAACGCATAACCGATGATGCAAAATCATTTTGCTGGGAAATTCTTGAGAATGTCGGTGTTGCTATCACGCCGGGTGAGGATTTCGGCACCTACAGGGCGGCCGGGCATGTCCGCTTCTCCTATGCAACCGGAATGGATGATATCCGTCTGGGTGTTGCACGGCTGCGGGAGTGGCTGCAGCCGGTCAGCGCATGAGCTTCCAGGTTCCATCGTCCGGCTGACGACAGGCTGTGCCGCGGGCGCTCTCCTTTTTATTGTCAACGAAGATCTCGGTCTGAAATGCTCTGCAGTTCTGGCCGGATACATTCCGGTAGGTGCTTGTCGGCGTAGTGATGAAACGGGCACCTGTATTGTCGTTTTGCCATTTTCGGGCCTGCCTGTCCTGGTTGTACTCCAGTGCGAGTTGCGCCTGCATCTCATCGGTTGTGTCCATATAGCGGTTGATCTCACTGCCGGCTAGCACGCTCGAGAGGTTACCTTCACTTATCATCGGTCTGTCTGACTGGCAGCCTGAAACGGGAATCATGAATAACCCGAACAACATATAGACAAGATATTTGTGCATCGCAACGCCTCCGAAAACAGGTTTTGCAGTATACCTTTCCTGCCGTTTGTATCGCTCCAGTATAATAGTGTGCGGAAATAAATCGCAAGTTGTGTATGAGTAAGGCCGTGAACATAACCTGCAGGTACCTGTGCTCGCACGGTTGAAAGGGCGTAAGCCTTCGCCTATAGTCGTAACTTTCGTACGCGGGTTAATCCGCCTTTGAGGGGGGGATGATGTGGTATTATTGAACGCGCGTGAAGCCCAACTCTATGCCAGCAAGAAAAAAACGGGCAGAGGTGCAGAAGGCAAACGCGAGGCAGCCGAGCTGTTTCATCAGGCCAGAGAAGCGGCGGCAGACGGAAAACATGATCAGGCTGCATTGTGTTATGCGGTGCTGGCCCGGTTGTCATCATCCAATGCCCAGTTGGCGTTGCGTGCAGCACGCAGTTATCAGGAGGCAGGCCAGCGCCGGGATGCTGCACGCTGGTACCTGGAAACTGCCGAGCGCTATGCGGAGCAGTGCCAGACCACGCAGGCCATCGCCGTGTTGCGCCTGTATCGGGAACTGGCTCCTGATGAATATGATGGCCCGCGAAAGGTGTTCAATGTCTGTCAGGAGAGAGGGATGACGGGCAGTGGTCTGTTTGAGTTTTTGTTGCCGGTCGACCGGGCGAGGCTCTCGCTGCGTACCGATGACATGTTTGCAGCATTCGATGATGCCACCTTCGAAACGGCGCTGGATGCAATGGTTTCCCGTGATCTCGCCAAGGGTGATATGTTGACCCGTACCGGCGAGGCGGCTCATTCACTGTTCATTATTGTGCACGGCCGGGTTGATGGCTATCTGACACTTGCAGGCAAGCGGACGCATCTGGGACACATGGGTAGTGGAGAGATATGCAGTGCCGTACCCTATTTTACCGGCGGCCGCTGTGCCTCCGAGGTTACGGCAGCCGAAGAGACCCAGGTGCTTGAGCTGCCTTACAGTGTGCTGGATACGCTGCGGGAGAGATCCGAAGAGTTCAGTGCGCATCTTGAGGCCCTGTATCGCAGACATATTCTGGTTAAACAACTGGCGCTTGCACCGGTTCTGCGTCTGCTTGATGCGGAAACGCGCAAAATGATGGTTGAAAAAATGGAGGCGGTCTCACTCAAGGCGGGAGCGTTGCTGTTTCGGGAAAACGAAATCGGATGCGATCTATACCTGATACGCAGCGGGGCTATAGGGCTGAACCTGGATGTGAACGGTGAGGAGCGGCAGTTCAAGACCATGTGTACGGGTACGGTCGTCGGTGAAATCAGTATCTCCACCCGGGGCAGACGTACGGCTACAGCCCGCGCTATTTCTGACTGTCGGCTGCTCAAGCTCGATGGTGAAATCTATCGGCAGCTGTTTGAGCAGAGCGATCTGCTGCACAGTGAGTTGGATAAACGCCGCATTAAACAGGTGAACGAGGCCCGAGAATTCGTCAGGCAGCTGAATTTGACGGAGGGTGATGACACCTGCGAGTTGCTGCTCAAGGATATCTGGCGCGATTAATGAGGCGTGCCTGAGCCTGCTTTCGGTCGCGTAGCTTGGTCGTAGTGGTTGTGCATGCTAGCTTGCAGCGCATTACCATATTTCGGGAGCACCACCATCATGTTAAAAGTTCTGACCAGATTATTCGGTAGCCGCAATGAGCGTCTGCTCAAGCAGTATTGGCCTATTGTTGATCAGATTAATGCCTTTGAACCCGCTATCAAGGAACTCAGCGATGAAGCGCTGGCGGCAAAAACCGTCGAGTTCCGGCAACGTATTGCGGATGGTACGAGTCTGGATGATCTGTTGCCGGAAGCCTTTGCGGTGGTGCGTGAGGCATCATCACGCGTGCTCGGCATGCGCCATTTTGATGCGCAGATGATTGGTGGTGTGATTCTGCATCAGGGCAAGATTGCCGAAATGAAGACCGGCGAAGGTAAAACGCTGACGGCCACGCTGGCCGTCTATCTCAATGCGCTCTCCGGAAAAGGCGCGCATGTGGTGACGGTGAACGATTATCTGGCCCGTCGCGATGCTGCGATGATGGGGCGTCTGTACGGGTTTCTCGGCCTCTCTACCGGCGTGATTGTGCATGGCATAACCAGTGAAGAGCGGCGGGCGGCGTATGCGGCCGATATCTCCTACGGCACCAATAACGAATTCGGCTTTGATTACCTGCGCGACAATATGGCTTTTTCCCGTGAAGAGCTGGTCCAGCGCGGTTACAACTTCGCCATTGTGGATGAGGTGGATTCGATCCTGATCGATGAGGCGCGCACGCCGCTGATCATCTCCGGCCCTGCCGAGCAGGCCACCGAGCTGTATAATCAGGTGGATGCGCTGATCAAGCGGCTGGATGAGTCGGATTACGAAAAGGATGAGAAAGACAAGGTCGTTGCCTATACCGAAGCCGGGATGGAGCATATTGAAGAGCTCTTCCGTGAAGCGGGCCTGATGGATGAAGGTCAGTTGTACGACCCTGAGAACGTCAATCAGATGCATGCCGCAACCCAGTGTTTGCGTGCCAACACGCTGTTTACCCGTGAAGTCGATTACATCGTGCGTAATGATGAAGTGGTGATCATTGACGAATTCACCGGCCGCATGATGCCCGGCCGTCGTTACTCCGACGGACAACATCAGGCGCTGGAAGCCAAGGAAGGCGTGACCGTGCAGCCGGAAAACCAGACGCTCGCTTCGGTGACCTTCCAGAACTATTTCCGTATGTACGATACGCTGGCCGGTATGACCGGCACCGCGGATACCGAGGCCGAAGAGTTCCACAAGATTTACAAGCTGGAAGTGGTCATTGTGCCGACCAACAGGGATATGATCCGCAAGGATATGCCTGATCTGATTTATCGTGATACCGATGACAAGTTTGCTGCGATTATCGACGATATCGAAGTGACACACCGGACCGGCGCGCCGATTCTGGTCGGTACAACCTCAATCGATAAATCGGAGATCCTGTCGACGCTGCTCACCAAGCGCGGCATCGCGCATGAAGTACTCAATGCCAAACATCATGAGCGGGAAGCGGAAATCGTGGCTCAGGCCGGTCGCAAGGGCGTAGTTACGATTGCCACGAATATGGCCGGTCGAGGCACCGACATCATGCTCGGTGGTAATCCGGATATGCTGATCGACGCAATCGACGCCAAAATCACCGGCGAAGAGCGCGAGCGCAGGATCGAGGAAATTCGCGAGGCTTGCCGGGCTGAGCATGTCGAGGTCGTTGATGCAGGCGGCCTGCATATTGTCGGCACCGAGCGCCATGAATCCCGCCGTATCGATAACCAGCTGCGCGGTCGTTCCGGTCGTCAGGGCGATCCGGGCGTAACCCGCTTTTATCTCTCTCTTGAAGATGACCTGATGCGTATTTTCGGCGGCGAAAAAATGCAGGCCATGCTGACCAAAATGGGCTTTGAAAAGGGTGAGGCGATTGAGCATCCCTGGGTCACCAAGGCGATTGAAAATTCGCAGAAGAAGGTGGAAGGCCGCAACTTCGATATCCGCAAGCAGTTGCTGGAATACGATGACGTGATGAATCAGCAGCGTGATGTGATCTACTCGCAGCGTCGTGAATTGCTCGAAGCCGATGATGTGCATGACGTTATTGAAGATATGCAGCTTGAATATGCGACCCGTTTCGGTGCGCCATTCCTGGAAGGGCATACGGAAGAGTGGCAGCTCGACGAGATGGCGGCAGAGCTGAAGGAGAAGCTGACTATTGTCATTGATCCACATAGCTGGCTGGAGCTCGATGAGGTGGAGACATCGGAAGATATGATCGCGAAGTTGAGCGATGCCATGAAAGCCCATATGAGTGCGAAAGAGACGATGACCGGCGTTGAGCAGATGTACGGTTTTGAAAAATATCTGCTGCTGCAGGTGCTCGATCACCACTGGAAGGAGCACCTGCTGGCCATGGATCACCTGCGCCAGAGTGTGGGCCTGCGCGGCTATGCCCAGAAGCAACCGATTCAGGAGTACAAGCGCGAATCATTTGAACTGTTTGAAACTATGCTGGATAAGGTGCGCGAAGAGACGATGCTGGCTCTGCACCGGGTTCAGGTTGAACTGCCTGCGATGGAAGAGCCGCCTGTTGTCGAGACGGCACCGGTCACATACAGCCACAGGCTGGAAGAGGAACAGGAGAGCGAGGCTGCGCATACCTACAAGCGTGAAGAGCCCAAGGTGGGGCGCAACGATCCATGTCCGTGCGGCTCAGGCAAGAAATACAAGCAGTGCCATGGCAAGCGCTGATTGATTCCAATCACAAGGAAAACGTCGTATGGCTGTTAACACCCCTGAACTGGAAAAACCGCTGCCGGTACCCGGCTTTCGGGTCGGTACCGCATCATGCGGCGTAAAGTCGCCGGTCTTAAAGGGCAAGCGTCAGGACCTGACGCTGATTGTCGGTGAGGTTCCCTGCCATGCTGCAGGCGTATTCACCAAAAACAGGTTCCGTGCGGCCTGTGTACGGCAGGCTGAGGCAACGCTGGCAACCGATGCTGAACATGTTCGCGCCATTATTGCCAATGCAGGCAATGCCAATGCCGGACTTGGCGAGATGGAGTCGGTCTGGGCCGGGCAGCTGATCGAAGCCGGCGCAGCAGCAGCAGCTGTTTCCACCACTGCCGTGCTTTCCGCCTCTACCGGCGTGATCGGTACGCCGTTCCCGATCGAACGGATTCAGGCGAGTGTGCATGAAGCGGCCGACTCACTGGACGCGAACGGGTGGGAAGCCGCCGCCAATGCCATTCGTACCACCGATACCTTTGCCAAATGGTCTTCGGCAGAGGTCAGTATCGACGGGCAAACCTATACCCTGACCGGCATCGCCAAGGGCAGCGGAATGATTCACCCGAATATGGCTACGATGCTCGGCTTTGTTGCGACCGATGCGCCGATTGCCGCAAACGATCTGCAGGCCATGCTCCGGCGTGTCGCCGACCGTTCATTCAACTGCATCAGTGTTGATGGCGATACCTCGACCAATGACACGCTCTACCTGCTTGCCTCGGGCCTGGGGCTGGGTCATGCACCGCTTTCCGATACGTCGCTGTTTGAACAGGCGCTGACAGAGCTCTGTATTGAGCTGGCGCAGTTGATTGTGCGTGATGGTGAGGGCGTCACCAAATTCGTCACCATTGAAGTCACCGGTGCAGCGAGTGAAGCCGATGCTCGTACGATTGGCCGTGCCGTAGCCGTTTCACCGCTGGTTAAAACAGCATTTGCCGGCTCCGATGCCAACTGGGGTCGTATTCTCTCGGCCGTCGGCAATTCAGGTGTCGCTATCGATACCAACGCGATCACGCTGCTGGCCGACGATGTGTTGATGTTCAGGGATGGTAACCTGCATCCGGACTACCGGGATGCAGATGGCATGGCCGTATTTGCCAGACCTGAATTTTCCATTACGCTGGATGTCGGCATGGGCGATGCCTCAGCCACAGTCTGGACGGGCGACCTGACCCACGAATACATCACCATCAATGCGGAGTATCGCACCTGAAGTCCTGGTCGATTGCGCTGGCCGCAGCTTTTAACAGCAGTGGCGAGGTGTTGTTGTTAAAGCGGAGCACGGATCAGCATTGCGGTGGTCTGTGGTCATTTCCCGGCGGTAAAGTGGAGCAGGGCGAGTCGCCGCAAGCTGCGGCCATGCGTGAGTTGCAGGAGGAGACGGGGCTCACCGGCTTGACCTGGCAGAGCTTGGGTACACACAGCTTCACCTATCCTGATCGTTTGTTGCATTTTCAGCTGTTTGGCTGTTTGTGTGTATCCCTGACGAGCCTTGATTGCGAATCAGAACATGCATGGGTAGCCAGAGACAGGTTGGTTGATTACCCCATGCCGGCAGCCAACGGCGCACTGCTGGGGATGCTCGGAGCGTACCGGGTGTCAGTAAAAGATGGCAATCAGGATGAGGATCAGGATAGGGAATAAGATAGGCGCAAGCGATTTTACCCTGTCGAGCACGACCTCTCTGGAAGGGAGGCCTATTTTAGGCATGAGCATTTCAGCCGGGCCGAAGAGTTGCACGGCATCCCTTGACGATATGGCCTCCGCATTCGCCCAATACGTTTTGTCGGCCAGCACCTTCTCCCACGTCACAGAATGCTTTTGTGACGGAGCTTCGTTAGCCACTGCATCCTCTTTAATTGAAGCATCCGTGATAATGAAATCCTCGGTTGGCGGATAATATGATGCATCATCCAGCCGTTGTTCCCTGATCGCCCACCAGCCGCACTGCGGGCACTCCGCGAGACTGGTTATAATCACGGGAGTGGTGGCTGTTTGATGAAAGATCCGGGAAGCCCCAGAATGATCCACCTCACGCGTCGTCAGGGCACTGTAGCAGGATGGACACCTTTTGAGTTCCAGTTTTTTTCTGCTCAGAGACATGATGTTAAAACAAACGGTTTTCATGCTTTCTCCTGCCCTGCATAGATATTTAGTCTGGCAACCATGTAGGTTCCCTTGTTTCTTTGTAACGAAGGTGCAGCGCCGGATAAAAAAGCGCTCCGGGCGGATGTGCTCCGGTTTTATGCGTGGCGCGCTCCGAGTATGATGATCGCAGCACCGAGCATGCAGACCGTCGCACCCACCCAGTCAGTCAAAGTAGGACGGATTGCATCAGTCATCCACAGCCACAACAGAGCTACGCCGATATAAACACCGCCGTAAGCGGCATAAGTGCGACCAGCCGCATATGGATGCAGCGTCAATAGCCAGGCAAAGGCGGCCAGGCTAGCGGCCGCAGGTAGCAGCAGCCAGACGGGTTTACCCTGCTTTAGCCATAGCCATGGCAGATAACAGCCGATGATCTCAGTCAGTGCCGTGACGACAAACAGGCTGAATGTTTTGAGTATATCCATGCCCTGTCTACGCGTCTGACCGGTTTATGCCATCAAAAATTCAAGCAACCCTTTCTGTGCATGCAGGCGATTTTCCGCCTCTGTCCAGACAACCGATTGTGCGCCATCGATCACATCCGCACTGACTTCCTCGCCGCGATGGGCCGGCAGGCAGTGCATGAACAGGGCATCGGGGCCGGCATAAGACATGGTCCGCGCATCGACACAAAATCCGGCAAAGGCCTTGACGCGCTCTGCCTGCTCGTCCTCCTGGCCCATGGAGGCCCATACATCGGTGGTGACCAGGTCGGCATTGGCAACCGCTTCCAGAGGATCATCTGTCAGCGTCACATCGGCACCCAGGGCGCGAGCCGCCGACAGCGTCTTGTCATCCGGGCAGTAGCCAGGCGGGCATGCGATACGTAACTGATAACCGAAAGTGACAGCGCCATTAATCCATGAGTGGGCCATATTGTTGCCGTCGCCAACCCAGGCCACTGTTTTCCCCTCAATAGAGCCGCGCTGCTCTTCATAGGTGAATACATCGGTCAGGATTTGGCAGGGGTGGGTGAGATCGGTCAGTCCGTTGATAACAGGGACCGAGGAGTACTCCGCAAAACGCTGAATGGTATCGTGGGCGAAAGTGCGGATCATCACGCCATCAACCATGCCGGAAAGGACGCGGGCGGAATCCTCAACGGGCTCACCGCGGCCGAGTTGTGTGGTTGCCGAGTGCAGGAAAAGGGCGTGGCCGCCGAGCTGATACATGCCCACTTCGAAAGAGACGCGAGTGCGCGTACTGGCCTTGTCGAAAATCATTGCCAGTGTTTTACCTTCCAGTGGCCGGAACGCCTTGCCTTCCCTGAGTTTGCGCTTCATCTTTTCTGCACGCTTGAGGATATGGCGCGCTTCATCCGGTGTGATATCCAGCAGGGTTAAGAAGTGCTTCATAATGTGTTCTCCATAGCGGTGGCCAGCTTTTGCAGCGCTTCATCCACCTCTGCTTCGCTGACATTCAATGGCGGCAACAAACGCAGTACCTGCGGCCCTGCAGCCAGAACCAGCAGGCCTGCAGCGCGTGCTGCGGCAATCAGCGGGGCAACATCCACATTCAGTGAAGCGCCGATTAGCAGCCCCTGGCCGCGAATATCACCCATGCCCGGGAAACGAGCGGCCATGGCGGTCAGGCCCGAGCGCAGCTGTGCGCTGCGCGCCCGCACATTGTCCAGCAGGGCGGTAGTTTCAATTTCATCAAGCACGGTCAGTGCTGCCGTGCAGGAGAGCGGATTGCCGCCGAAGGTGGAACCGTGCGAGCCCGGTCCGAATGAGGTGGCCACACCCTCTCTGGCCAGCATCGCGCCGATCGGTACACCGCCGCCAAGTCCCTTGGCCAGTGTCAGGATATCAGGAACGATACCCGCCTGTTCAAAGGCGAACATCGTACCGCAGCGACCAATGCCGGTTTGTACCTCATCAAGCAACAGCAGCAGTCCGTGTTCATCGCAGAGTCTGCGTACGGCCTGCAGATATTCCGCATCGGCAAGGTTGACACCGCCTTCGCCCTGTAACGGCTCCAGCAGAATGGCCGCCGTATGCTCGTTCACCGACTGTTTCAGGGCTTCGATGTCATTGAGCGGCACATGTATGAATCCCGGCGGTAGCGGGTCAAAGCCTGTTTTTACCTTCTCCTGACCGGTAGCGGTCAGAGTCAGCAGAGTGCGCCCGTGAAATGATTGATGGGCGGTAATAATCGTACGACGAGTGGAACCCTGGTCGTAAAAATACTTGCGTGCCAGCTTTATGGCGGCCTCATTGGCTTCAGCACCGGAATTGCAGAAAAAGGCGCGTTCCAGGCCGGAGAGCTGTGTCAGCCGCGCAGCCAGCTGCTGCTGGGTGGGAATATGAAACAGATTGGAGCAATGCAACATCGTGCCGGCTTGTGCAGACAGCGCAGCGGTCAGTTTCGGATGGGCATGGCCGAGCGTGTTGACGGCAATGCCGGAAATAAAATCCAGGTATGCATTGCCGGCATCGTCCCAGACGCGTGTGCCTGCGCCGCGCACGAGCGTTAACGGGAATCTGGCATAGGTATTCATGACTGCGTTCATGAGGGCATACTAGGAATTTGTCGGGTTTAGGCAATTCGTGGCGGCGGAGGCAATCAGGGGCAGTGATGACGGGCAGAATTTGTCATCGTAACGACAGGCTTCTAGTGTACTGGCATGAGCGTTATGGAATCAGCCACACGTACCCGTATCAAGGTATGCGGCATTACCCGTCTGGAAGATGCACTGGAAGCATCGCATCTCGGCGTGGATGCCCTCGGCTTTGTATTCTATAAGCGCTCACCGCGTTATATCGATCCGCAGAAAGCTGCTGCGATTCTGCGCCAGTTACCGCCGTTTGTTTCGGCTGTCGGCCTGTTTGTGAATCCGTCACAGGATGAAGTTGATACGGTTCTCTCCAGTTGCCCGGTGGGTGTGATTCAGTTGCATGGTGATGAGACGCCGGAGTTTTGTCAGGCGCAGTCGCGGCGGGTGTTGAAGGCAGTGGCTGTCAGTTCCGCCGAAGACCTGAAGCGGGCAAGTCGTTACAACTGCCCGATCCTGCTCGATGCCAAGGCGCCACCCGGTGTCTATGGCGGTACGGGGACCCGTTTTGACTGGTCGCTGCTCAGAGACTACAGGCATGACTATCCGATTTCTCTGGCCGGCGGACTGAATGCGGAGAATGTGCAGGATGCACTGGCTGTTCGCCAATGGTTTGCGCTGGATGTATCCTCCGGCGTTGAAGTTTCGCCGGGGATCAAGGATGCCGGTAAGATGCGTACATTTATTGCAGCTGTGAACGGCTGTAGCAAGTAAGATCAAGGAGTTAGTGTGAGCCGTTTACCCGAGGCCAGCCCGGAGCACCCGCTTTATCATTTTGATATTACCCACGCCCCCGATGCGGGTGGCCATTTCGGACGTTTCGGAGGTCGCTTTGCCGCCGAGACCCTGATGCAGCCGCTGAAGGAGATCGAGGAGGCATTCTATGCCGCCTGGGCCGACCCGGAATTTCACCGGGAGCGTCTGGATCTATTGAAGAACTACGTCGGTCGTGCCACGCCGCTCTATCATGCCGAGCGGTTGACGAAGCTGACAGGCGGAGCGCAGATCTATCTCAAGCGCGAGGATCTGAATCATACCGGTGCGCATAAAATCAATAACACGATCGGCCAGGGCCTGCTGGCCAGACGCATGGGCAAGAAACGCGTGATCGCCGAAACAGGCGCCGGTCAGCACGGCGTAGCTACGGCTACAGTGGCAGCGATGTTCGGTATGCAGTGCGATATTTATATGGGTCGTGAGGACATGGCGCGGCAGATGCCCAATGTACTGCGCATGCGCCTGCTCGGCGCAAATGTAATTCCCGTCGATTCGGGCACGGCTACGCTGAAAGATGCGGTTAATGAGGCGTTGCGCAATTGGGTGGCGAGCTGTGAAAACACCTTCTATATCTTCGGTACTGCGGCCGGCCCGCACCCCTATCCGCTGCTGGTGCGTCAGTTTCATACAGTCATCGGACAGGAGGCGCGCGCACAGATTCTCGAGCAGGCAGGACGTCTGCCTGATGTGGCTGTTGCCTGTGTGGGCGGCGGCTCCAATGCGATGGGGCTGCTGCACCCCTTCCGCGATGATGCGGATGTACGGCTGGTGGCGGTGGAAGCAGCCGGTCACGGACTAAACAGTGGCAAGCATGCAGCCTCACTGGCGGCCGGGAAAGCCGGTATTCTGCACGGCAACCTGACCTTCCTGCTGGAAGATGATGAGGGGCAGGTGTTGCCCACGCACAGTATTTCAGCCGGTCTCGACTATCCGGGAGTCGGTCCTGAGCTGGCATTGATGCTGGAAGAGGGGCGTCTGGAACTGGAAGCGACGACGGACGATGATGCACTGGCTGCGCTGCAGCAGCTGACGCGCTGCGAAGGGATTATCCCGGCGCTGGAGTCCAGCCACGCGCTGGCTGCCGGTTGCCGTATAGCCGCAGGCATGCGCCCGGATCAGATCATGATTATCAATCTGTCGGGACGCGGTGACAAGGATATGGACAATGTATTCAAGCATCTGGGCTGGCTGGAGGATGCACGATGAGCGCACGTCTCGGGCAGGTATTTGAGCGCTGCAGGGCGCAGGGCAGATCGGCGCTGGTGGGTTATCTGACGGCCGGCGATCCGAATCCGGCAGAGAGTCGGGAGTTGTTGCTGGCGCTGGCGGCGCATTGCGACATTATCGAAATCGGCATGCCGTTTTCCGATCCGATGGCGGATGGGCCGGTGATTGAAGCGGCGAGTGTGCGTGCTCTGGCTGCAGGGACGCATATCAACGATGTTTTCGAGCTGACCCGCGCCGTACGTGAGGCCAATCCCGATATAGGGATTGTCCTGATGGGGTATGCGAATGTGCCTTATGCCATGGGCTTTGATCTGTTTTCGGAGCGGGCGGCTGCAGTCGGTGCTGACGGGGTATTGATTGTCGATATACCGCCGGAAGAGGGTGCAATCTGCGATGATGCATTCAGGGCGCACGGCCTTGATCGTATTCTGCTGTTGTCGCCGACATCACCGGATGAGCGCATTCGTCTGGCTTGTGCCGAGGGCAGCGGCTTTATCTATTATGTCTCCCTGACCGGCATTACCGGCGCGGACATGGGGGAGGTTGCCGATATCCGTAGCAGTGTAGCGCACATTAAGACGATGACCGATCTGCCGATCTGTGTCGGTTTTGGTATTAAAACACCGGAGCAGGCCAGTGCGGTTGCAAGCTTTGCCGATGGTGTCGTGGTGGGCAGTCATTTCGTCAATCAGATTGCAGGCGACGGTGATGTGCATGAAGCGGCCGGGGCACTGGCAGCTTCGGCAGCCGCGATGCGGGCAGTGATGGGCGGGGAGCAGGTTTGAGGCTGAAGGTTCTCGGATGCTACGGCGGGCAACTGCTGGGCTTTCGTCTGACATCGTTTCTGATTAACGACTCTATTTTGCTTGATGCAGGTTCTCCCACCGAGGTATTGTCGCTGGAACAGCAGCACGATATTCGCCATATCTGTTTGTCGCATACACACCTGGACCATATCAAGGATATTGCCTTTCTGGCCGATAATCGTGCATTAAAGCGGATGGGCGGCAGCATTGAGAATCGCACGATCCGGATTCACTCGCTGGCGGAGAATAACCAGATACTGCAGCAGCATTTTTTCAACGAAAAGATATGGCCGGATTTTACCCGTATCCCGGCTAAAGATGATGCCATTCTGAAGCTGGTTGATATTGAGCCGGAGCAGCCCTTTGTTGTTGACGACATCACGATTACGGCGATCCGGGTCAACCATCCGGTGCCATGCACCGGTTTTCTGGTCGATGATGGCATCAGTCAGCTGATTTACAGCGCCGATACCGGCAATACCGATCGGCTCTGGGAGATTGCCAACGCCCAACCGAACCTGAAAGCGGTGATACTGGACTGCTCATTTCCCAATGCCTATCAGCATCTGGCTGATATCAGCGGGCATATGACGCCGCAGGGAATGATGCGGGACCTGCAAAAATTCGCGTTACTTGGTAAGGTTCCGGTCTACCTGTATCATATGAAGCCGGAAACGCTGAATGTTATGACTGCGGAAGTGGAGATGCTGAACGTGACGCATTTGCGCATGCTGACGCAGGTGGATGAGTTACTGATTTGAGGGGTGGCAGCGCAAGCAGTCATCGATGTGCAGGGACGATACGACCCTTATTCAATATTGCCGGAGGCCTGCCATGAGCTGGTTCACGCGCCTGATAGAAGCGCCAAAAAATATACTCAAGCCCAGTGATTCCGGATCGCCGGAAGGGCTGTGGGTGAAGTGCCCGAACTGCTCGGTTGCGCTGTTCAATAAAGACCTGCTGCGCAGCAGCATGGTGTGCGGCAAGTGTAATTATCATCTGCGCATGAACGCCGGCCAGCGTGCCGGGCTGTTATTTGATGAGGGCAGTTTTGAGGAACAGGACGCCGCGCTGCGCTCGGAAGATCCGCTCTCGTTCAAGGATCAGAAGCGCTATAAGGATCGCACCAAGGATGCCGCCAAAAAAGCGGGCCCTGAAGATTCGGTGCGTAACTACATTGGTGATATCCAGGGGCGCACAATTTCTGCTTCGATCTTTGAATTCGCTTATATGGGCGGCAGCATGGGGTCGGTGGCCGGCGAGAAGATTGTGCGCGGCATGGAACATGCGCTGGAGCGGGGGTGCCCCTATCTGCTGGTCACAGCATCCGGCGGCGCACGCATGCAGGAGGGGGTGCTGGCGCTGATGCAGATGGCTAAAACATCCTCCACGGTCAATCAGCTCAATGATGCAAAACTGCCCTTTATCTGCCTGCTCACCGACCCGACCATGGGCGGCGTTTCAGCCTCGGTTGCCTGGCTGGGCGATGTGGTGCTTGCCGAGCCCAATGCGCTGATCGGTTTTGCCGGGCCGCGCGTGATTCAGGAGACCGTCGGTCAGAAGCTGCCGGAAGGCTTTCAGCGTTCGGAGTTTCTGCTTGAGCACGGCTTGATTGATGACGTGGTGGATCGCCGTGAACTGCGCGATTATCTGGCAACACAGTTAAATCATCTGTGCGACAGGCCGTACCGCCAGCCGGCCTGACGCCTGAACGACAAGCCGCTATATATTGAGGCATGGCTGGAGCAGTTGGGCCAGCCATCCGCCGACCGGGACTATCTGCCGGGACACGAGCGCATGCAGGCGCTGCTCTCCGGCATTCGCCAGCACCGGCCGCGCCTGCGTATCCGTATTGCCGGTACCAACGGCAAGGGCTCGACCGCTTTTATGCTGGCTGCGGCACTGCAATCAGCCGGGCTTACGGTCGGATTGTACACCTCCCCGCATATCCTGCGTTTTAATGAGCGCATCCGCATTCAGGGTGAACCGGTGTCCGATGCGCTGTTGCTTGCCGCCATGCAGCGGCTGATGCCGGCAGCACTCGATGCTGGAGCTTCCTACTTTGAAACCGCGACGGCGCTGGCGCTGGATTTGTTTGCTGCTGCCGGCGTTGATGTAGAGATTCTCGAGGCCGGTGTCGGTGCAAGGCTCGATGCCACCACGGCCGTCCCGGCCGATATGGCGCTGATCACGCCGATAGGGCTGGATCATCAGGCGTGGCTGGGTGAGACGGTCGCGGCGGTGGCCTCTGAAAAAGCTTTTGTTATGCAAGGATGTCGTTGGAGTATCAGTGCCCCGCAAACAGAGGCGGTGGTGGCTGTGCTCAATGCCTTTAATCCACTTGTGAAATACTGTGATATCCTCCACTGGCGAGAGCTGGCGGTTGCAGGCGTGCATCAACAGATCAATGCATCGCTGGCTTATGCTGCAGCAGAGCAGTTGCAGGAGATACTGCCGGAGATGGACATAGATATCGCGCGCGAGGCGATTGCCGCCTGCGATGTGTCCGGTCGTTTGCAGCTTGTTCAGGTCGGCGACGCCCGCGTCTGGCTGGATGCCGCGCATAACAGGCATGCGATTGAGGCGCTGCTGCCCGGCTTAAGCGCGCTGGCCGATCCCTTTGATGCTATCCTTGTGTTTACCCGTGAGGATCGCTCTCTGGAGCAGGAGCTGGCGCTACTTTCCCCTTATGCGCGTGAGATCGTCCACAGTCGTGGTGAGGCCGATACAGCCCTCCGCGCACTGCGTCAGGCCATCGAGCAATATCCGCACGGCTCATTTCTGGTGCTCGGCTCTTTTATCACCGTTGCCGCTATACTCAGAGTCTATGCCGACTGAGCTCTGGAGGGCTTCTGTCAACAAGATAAGGGATGCTACCCTGTTCGACAGCCACCACAGGCTCAGGCGTTGCGCCGTTGCTGCGGGGCGTTTTTCTCCGATGAAAAGTTGTCTGTCAGACCGGCCCGAAGGGCGTTTATTTCTAGGAGAGATGCGGGATAGCTGATACCATTAATGCCTGCAAGTCAGGCACGCTTGCACTATATTTCAGCAGCCGTGGATTTGAAGTGCCAGTTTTAGTTGATTTTGCTGCTGTTTTTGGTGGCCTCAATATTGCTCTCTGAATGAATCCGGGCTGGGGGCGATATTGATTGAGGTGAGCATGCATGCAGATTTACAGCAATTTTTAAGCCATTCACTGTATCCGGTGTACCAACCTATTCTGGATATAAAAAAACAGGTTGTTATTGGTCTGGAATCTTTAACCAGGTCAACTGACGGTGTATCTCCGCTGGAGTTGTTTGCCGAGGCAGCTGAGCACAACATGCTGCTTTCCTTTGACCGCTCATGCAGGAGTGCTGCGCTGTCGCAATTCCGCGACCTGGGTGAGTGTAGCCGGGACAGACTGCTGTTTCTGAATATTGATGTCTCTGCACTGGATGATGCTGACTCTGTTGCCGGCTGGATTATCGAACAGGTAAAGATCAACGGGCTTGCAAATAGTCAGGTGGCGCTGGAAATTGTTGAATCGAAGGTGGAGTCCACAGCCAAACTGATCGATTTTGTGAACCGGCACAGGCAGGCGGGCTTTCTGATTGTGCTCGATGATTTTGGCGAGAGCCACTCTAATTTGAATCGGGTGGTGCAGTTAAAGCCGGATATCATCAAAATCGACAAGGCTCTGATCCGGGACATTCAAACGGATTATTATAAACAGAGTATCGTACAGGCCATTGTCAGCCTTTCGAATAAAATCGGTGCAATTACTCTGGCGGAAGGTGTTGAAACCAGAGATGAGCTGTTTGTCTGTTATGAAATGGGAATCCAGTTATATCAGGGGTATTACTTTTCCAGACCCAAACAACCGAGTGAGTTTCCCTTGTTTGAGTGCATGGAGGCGCTCGAGCACTTGCTGCCTGAACTCAATGAGCACATAGCGGCCGGTATTCAGCGTGTACAACGCGAGAATCTGCAGTATAACAGCATCAGTGCCGACATTATCAGCAGACTACACAGCACGAATGAGAGCGCCGAAGTAGTGGCGCGATGGATTATGCAGGCGCACGTCCATATTGACTGTGTGTACCTGCTTAACGAGCAGGGCATCCAGATCAGCAAAACAGTATGCAGGACACGTTCTGAAACGGTTCACCCGCTGTTTTCGCCTTCAGATGAGGCGGCGGATCACTCCTACAAGGAGTATTATTACTATCTGAAATATCTGGGCACCAATCGCTATATATCGGAGCCTTATATCTCGCTTGCTACAGGCAATATATGCCGAACAGTATCATCGCGATTTATCCATCAGGGAGGTGTATGTATCCTCTGTGTTGACTTTAGCGTCTGATTCGAAGGCGACCAACAAAGATCAGCTAAACTTCTTACGCATGGCGATTAATTGGGTGTTCTCCCACAGGTGCTTGTCGTAGAAGCGCCTGGCCGGCTCATTATCCAGCTCGGTTAGCAGTTGCAGGCGGGTCATGTGCTGTTGCTGGGCAACCTTTTCAATGGCATCAAGCAGGATGCCGCCTATACCCCTACCGCGCCATGCTTCTCTTACCACCAGGTCTTCGACCATGCCGACCGTGCCGCCTTCAGCGGTGGAGACCAGTGGTTGCAGGGTGCACATGCCGACGATGTCGTTTTTGATCACGGCAACCAGCAGCGTGGCTTCATCGTTAGCCATCAGCTCCGCCAGTCCCTGACGCTGGCGGCGGACATCGGGTGTGAAGTCGACCTCAATCGTGAACAGCTCACCGAGCAGGCTGGTCATGCCGGCCAGGTCGGCAGTCGTGGCAGTGCGGATCTCCACCGTACCGTTCATCTTCAGTTTGCGAGTCATTTTTCGGATCGTATTTTTGGGCACGGTCGCTCCTGAGATAGGCATCAGTTGGATAGCTGCATCATAAGCGAGGCGAGCGGCAGATGCTATCCCTCAGTGAAGTATCGCTCCTCAACGAGATGACGCCCGCAAGCTGAGGAGGTAAGGGCACGCAATATCACATGTTAAATGCAAAGCTTGGCCCCGGAAATCATTTTTGGGTCAGCGAGTTCTCCCAAAGCTTTACCTGGTTGCGGCCATTCTGTTTGGCCGTGTACATGGCGATATCTGCCTGTTCGACCGAGATTTCGACGCTGGTGTTCGCATCAATGGCGGCGATGCCGACCGAGACAGTTATGCGCACAGGCAGCTTGTCGATCTCTATGATCGTGTCCTCGACATACTTTCGCACGCGCTCGGCAACCAGCAGCGCCGATTCCACGGCGGTGTTGGGGAATACAGCGACGAACTCCTCGCCGCCGTAGCGGAATAGCTTGTCGTAGGGGCGCAGTCCCTTGAGCAGGGTTGAGGCGATGCTTGTCAGGACATGATCTCCCATTTTGTGGCCGTACTGATCGTTTACCTGCTTGAAGAAATCGAGGTCCAGCATGGCGATCGAGCAGCTGTTGACGCCGCGCGCCACCAGTTCCTGCTGTTCGTGCAGGAAGGCCATCATGCCGAAGCGGTTGTAGGCTCCGGTTAGTGGGTCGAGGTTGTTCAGGTCGCCCTCAATTTCATGTTTCAGTGAAAACAGCAGCAAGCGCATCCGCTGCAGGGTGTTGGCGAACTCGTCGAAGACATGTACGTCGATAGGCTTTGCCTCCGCCATGGAGACCTGCAGCAATCCCGAAACCCGTTCGTGCAACAGCTGGTGCTCATGTTCGATGGAGGCGAAGGTGGGGTGGCTGCGCAGGGCAGGGCTGGAGTACTGGTAATACCACTGCCCGAAACGGCACTGTTTGTAAGCATCCTTTTCCAGGTCGCGCTGGTCGGGGGGGAGCTTGCAGATCAGGGTGCGCTCCAGTTGGGCATACCACTGGTCATGGTTATCAATTGCCTGATCGATCTGGATCAGGATTCCGTCCAGCTCCTTGTGGTCAACATCCAGCATAACTCCTCCGGCCTGCACCTTGCGCACTCAAATGTACGCTATTCGGTAGGCAAATGTCCATGCTTGTGTGGCAATCAGCGGCAAGCTGTTTACCTGGCCAACGGCACGTCCTCCGACAGTTAGCTATTGATGATTGGCTGAAAGCCAGCGCTCGTTAACAGATAACGGTGATCCCATTCTATTGTTGCCGGATTTACCCGGGTTGGGAGCCCGAGCCGGACTCATAAACTCTGGTGCGTGACAGTGAATGAAGAGGCAGAAAAGCAAAAAGGCGCCTTCCTCTTTGCCTGTAGGAAGGCGCCTTCGGACGTGATCACTGATATCACTGAAGATGCTTATCATGTACTCAGCAATAGCGGTGCCAGAACTTTTTGGTGCAAACAGGGGTCATCAAGGATCTTTGTGGCTGTTATTTATGCATTCGCCGCCTGCCAAATATGCACAGAGGTGTGGAGCTGTTCGTTATCTCCGTTATTCAAAACGGAGAATAAATGCGTTATAGTAAGCCATTCGCATCTGATGTGATGCCGTTGAAACAAAGGGGCGAGCCGATGAGCGACCCATTGCAAAAGCTACAGCATCGACTGGAAGCCGCGCAACGCGCGCTGGCCGGGGCTGAATCTCGTTGCACCCGCCAGGCTGCCGAACACCGTGATGCCCTCGAAGCATCCGAGAATGCACGCAGGCAAGCCGAGCAGGAACTCAAGTTGCTGCGCACCCTGCTCGATAACTCCAGCGATGCCATCGAAGTGATTGATCCGGTCAGCTTTCGTTTTCTGGACGTAAACGAAACGGAGTGCCGGGAGCTCGGCTACAGCCGGGAAGAGTTGCTTTCCCTGCATATTTTCGACATTGACCCGGAATTCAGTGAAGTGGCAGCGAAACATATTGAAGAGGAGCTTAATCAGGTGAGCGGCGTGCGCTTCGACAGCGTACATCGGCGTAAGGACGGCTCGACCTTCCCTGTGGAAGTCAGCGCAAAGCAGGTCAAAACCGACAGGCCTTATCTGTTCTGTATCGCACGCGATATTTCCGTGCGCAAATTGTTGGAGAGTGAGCGGCAAATAAACGAGAAGCGGCTGTTGCTGGCGATTCAATGCGGCCAGATGGGGGTGTGGGAGCTTGATCTGGTTGATCACACCGCGAACACATCATTGGAGCTCGGTCATATCTTTGGTTACACATCGCAAGAATCGGAGTGGAGCTTTAAGTTGTTTCTCGAACATGTCCTTCCCGAAGATCGTTCCGAAGTGAGTCGCCTCTTTCATGAGGCCATCGCCAGGCAGACTGACTGGCATTGCGAGTGTCGGATACGTCGTACTGATGGTGAGCTACGCTGGATAACGGTTCGCGGCAGGCACTGGCATGACAGCGAGGGCGTGGTGCAGCGCATGATCGGCATCGTGCAGGACATTACCGAGCGCAAGTTGGCGGTCCAAGCCGTGATAGCAAGCGAGAGGAGGTTTCGCAATCTGGTCGAATCGCTGTCTGACTGGGTCTGGGAGGTCGATGAGCAGGGTCGGTATATTTACTGCAGCCCCAATGTCAGGGATCTGTTGGGCTATGAGCCTGCAGAGCTGATCGGCAAATCACCACTGGAGCTGATGCCGGCGGCGGAAGCGGCAAGAGTGGCCGAGATCTTTGGAACGGCACTCTCGGAAAGAAGTCATCTGAAAGATCTGGTCAATATTAATCTGCACAAGGATGGGCACGAAGTTGTCATGGAAACCAGCGGTGCTCCTGTTGTTGATGCCGACGGTACGTTCCGGGGCTACCGCGGAATTGATCGCGACATTACTGATCGGAAGGAGCTGGAGCGGGAGCTGGAAAGCCAGGCACGTACCGATGTGCTGACCGGACTTAATAATCGGCGCTATTTCTTTGAACTGGCGGAGCTTGAACTGGCTCGCGCAAAACGTCATGGCAACCAGTTCTCTCTGCTGATGCTGGATGTGGATCATTTCAAGTTGTTTAACGACAGCTACGGACACCATATCGGGGATCGGGTGCTGCAGAAGCTGAGCGAGGTCTGCATGCACACCCTGCGCGAGATCGACTTGTCGGGGCGTATCGGTGGCGAAGAGTTTGCCATTATGTTGCCGGAAACACGGGGTGACCGTGCGATGGAAGTGGCTGAGCGTCTGCGGCTGGCCATTGCCGGTGCGCCGGTGCTATTGGAGCAGCAATCTACATTCGTTCACTTTACGGTCTCAATCGGCGTAACCTCTCTTGTGGCGGCGGGCAGGCAGGTAGATGACCTGCTCAAACGTGCGGATGATGCCTTGTATGCGGCTAAAAACGCCGGGCGTAATCAGGTATGCAAAAAAGATGAGAGTTGAGTCATGTTGCAAGCATATGTCTGGGAGAGAGGCAGGATGTTGTATACAGGTGAGGCTTTCTGAGCGACGGGAATTGAATGCATTTCGATATATGCCCGGATGGCGTGAGTTTTCTAAACAGCAGTAGCATTGATGATCGGGAACTCGGTGTGTGTGAAGATTTGATTGCCGGGCGTTAGCAGCCCGTTTTTGTGCGATGTGGCAAAGCGTTTTCATTTTCTCGCACAGCGATAGCATGAGGCAATGAGCTCGATAGATACAACATATGATAGTGCACAGACATGGTTCGATGCAGCGATGGAGCGTGGTACAACGCTCGATCCCGAGTTGATCCGTCAACGTCAGGCTATTGCCGACGCACATAACGCCTGTAACGATATTTGCGATACCACGATGCTGGCCGATCAGCAGTTATATATTCAGGGTTATATGGAGCTGGAAGAGTATCAGCGTTATCTGCTTCTCAAGCACGGTAAGCCGTAACGCTGTACTGGCTGTGCAGCGTATAACGACAGCGGAGGCTGCCTGTTGATCAGTGGATTTGAACCGGAGTTGTTCGTCTATGGCCTGCTGCTCGGTCTCTGCGCAGGGGCGTTGGCCGGCACGCTGGCAGGGCTTGCCGGTGTCGGCGGCGGGCTGATTTATGTGCCGTTGTTTTATGCCTGCCTGCCTGCAGAGGGAGGCGGCATGGCCCTGTATATCTTTGCCAGTTTGGCGGCGATTGTGATGACCGGTTTTTTTTCCGCCCGTGCGCACTGGCGTCTGGGGCATGTGGATAAAAGGATGCTCATCTCATTGCTGCCGGGGTTGATGATCGGGGCGGGGCTTGGCTTGTGGAGTACGTTGCGACTGCCGGAAGAGGCGATTCTGCTGGCCTTGGCAGCGCTCGACGGCTGGGTTGCACGGGATTATGGCCGGCAGATACCTGCAGGTCCACAACATGGCCCTTCACCGGCGCTGATTTCAGGGCCGATCGGTTATATCTCCGGAGCATTGGGAATCGGCGGCGGCACCATGCTGGTGCCGCTGTTGCGGAGACACGCGCCATTGCGCTTTGCTGTGGGAACATCCGCAGCTTGCGGATTTGTTATGGCTGCTACCGCCGTATTGACGAATCTGCTGGTCGAATCCGATTGGCAAGCACTGCTGTCGAAACATGGATCCAGCCTTGCGGGTGTCTGGCTGGGTATTGCACTGGTGCTGCCCTTTTGTAGTGGCTGGTCGGCTCGTCTGCATGCGGATATGGGCGAAGAGAGTTTGCGCATTCTGCTCAAATCGGTATTTATACTGCTGGCATGCTCACTGCTGATCGCCGCACTCATCGCCCGGATGCATACTCCGGCCTGAATCGGCCTGTTTCTGGTATTTTTAGGAGGGCGCGCTATGCTGCCGCTTTACTGGCAATGGAGGGGAAATGTCCATCAAATCGGATAAATGGATTCGCCGCATGGCGCGTGAACAAGGCATGATCGAGCCGTTTGTAGACGGGCAGGTCAAAAAGAAGGAGGACGGTACAGGTATCGTCTCCTACGGACTCTCCTCTTACGGTTACGATGTCCGCTGTGCCGACGAGTTCAAGGTATTTACCAATATCAATTCGGCGATTGTCGACCCGAAGAATTTCTGTCCCAGCTCCTTTGTCGATATCCAGTCGGACGTCTGCATTATTCCGCCCAACTCATTCGCACTGGCCCGGACGGTGGAGTACATGCGTATTCCGCGTCAGGTGCTGACCATCTGCCTCGGCAAATCGACCTATGCCCGTTGCGGTATTATCGTTAATGTCACGCCGCTGGAGCCGGAGTGGGAGGGGCATGTCACGCTGGAGTTCTCCAATACCACACCGCTGCCTGCCAAGATCTACGCCGGAGAGGGCGTGGCCCAGTTCCTGTTTCTGGAATCTGACGAGGAGTGCGAAACCTCCTACAGAGATAAAGCGGGTAAATATCAGGGGCAAACCGGCGTGACGGTGCCGAAGCTGTAAGGACGCGAGCGATATGAAATTATCCGAGATTCTGGCTGCGGCAGATAAACCGCTGATCTCCT
>NZ_DS022294.1:1254519-1299996 GCF_000153765.1 Mariprofundus ferrooxydans PV-1
ATCAGCCCGGCCTATATCTCGGTCACCTACGGTGCCGGTGGTACAACGCAGGATCGAACGAAGGGGATTGTCACCCGTATCAAGGATGAGACAGGCCTCTCGCCTGTGGCGCACCTGACCTGCGTTGGCGCCAGCCGGGATGAGTTGGCAGCGCTGCTTGCCGATTACCGTGCGGCCGGAATTGAAAATATCCTGGCCTTGAGAGGCGATGCGCCGGAAGGGCTGGATCGATTCGAAGCGGTGGCCGGCGGCTTTTCCTATGCTACGGACCTGATTGCTTTCCTGCGCGAACAGGGTGATTTTTCCATCGCCTGCGCCACCTACCCGGAAGGACATCCGGAATCGGCCGGCGGTGTTGCCGATGATATCCGCTATCTGAAACTTAAGCAGGATAACGGTGCCGATGCTGCCGTGACCCAGTATTTCTTCGATAATGATGCCTTCTTCCGCTTTCGCGATGCATGTCGCGCCGCAGGCATTACGCTGCCGATTATTCCCGGCATTATGCCGATAGGTAATTATGATCAGATTGTGCGCTTCTCTTCGATGTGTGGGGCGAGTATCCCGGCATGGCTGCACGAGCAGATGCAGCCGATCAGGGATGATCTGGAGGCGGTGAAAGCGCTGGGTATTGAGCTGGCTGCCAAACAGTGCCGTGAGCTGTTGCAGGCCGGTGTGCCGGGGCTGCACTTTTATACCCTGAACAAATCGGAAGCGACTATCGCCATTCGCAATCAACTGACCGATCTGCTGTAGCGCGCCGCGTGTTCTGGCAGTTTTTATCGCGCAATATGGCACTGCTGACGCTGGCAGGCGCTGTGGCTGCCTATCTGTATCCGCCTGCATTCCTGATCTTTAAGGGCTATTTCCTCTGGTTTTTCGCGGCCACAATGTTTGCGCTTGGCGTGGTGCTCAAGCCCGAAGAGGCCCGTGCAGCGCTCTCCCGTCCCTCACGGATAGGGCTGGGTGTCTTGTGCCAGTTCACCATTATGCCGCTGCTCGGGTTTGCCGCTGCCAGCGTGGCCGTCTGGCAGGGCGTTGATCCTGCGCTGGCGCTGGGCTTTATTATTGTCGGCTGCGCACCGGGTGCGATGGCTTCAAATGTGATCACCTATCTGGCAGGCGGCGCGGTTGCCTTCTCAATTGCCATGACGATGATCGCCACGATGTTGGCACCACTGCTGACACCGATGATGGTCGAGCTGCTGGGCAGCGCTTACATGGATATCCCGTTCTGGCCGATGATGCAGACGATTATACTGACCGTGGTGGTACCGTTGATGTTGGGGATGGCGCTACGTCGCCGGCTTGGCTCACGCTTGCTGCAGGCGGAGCAAATTGCCCCGGGTATTGCCGCGCTGGCCATTATCGTGATCTGTAGTTATGCGGTTGCCGCCAATCATGATCGTATTGCCGAGACGCCGCTGCTGGTGATTGGTCTGGTGGTTCTGCTTAATGGATTGGGCTATCTGCTCGGTTGGCTGGCCGGTGGGCTGTTTCGCTTTGATCATAGCTATAAAATTACGCTGGCGATTGAGATCGGCATGCAAAATGCGGGTCTTGGTGTGGCGCTGGCGCTGAAGCATTTTCAGCCGGAGACGGCACTGCCGGGCGCGCTGTTTGCCGTCTGGTGCATCATCACGGCTGCCGGTATGACACGCTGGCTGCACCGGCCGGTAATAGCGGTGCAACCGGCATGTTGATTTTTATCCACGGCTTCAACAGTGCAGGCAACAGCGATAAGGGCAGTCGTCTGCGTAGTGCATTTGAGTCGATGACGGTGTTGACGCCGACCTGTGGCTTTGCACCGATTGATGCTGTGGCAATGTTGAGCGAGAAAATCGCAGAGGGACTGAAGCAGGGGCCTGTGACACTGGTCGGATCATCACTCGGTGGCTTTTATGCACCCTGTCTGGCGTACCGCTACAAGCTGCCCTGTGTGCTGATTAATCCGCTGGTGGATCAGAGTCTGTTGCGTTACGAGATCGGGCCGCAGCGCAACTACTATACCGGTGAAACCTATGAATGGACGGCGGAGCACTGCACTCAGCTTGATAGCATGGTGGTTGATCCCGCAGCGCTGAGTATCAGGCCGTTACTGCTGCTGGATGAGGGGGATGAGCTACTGGACAGCCATATGGCTGCTGCGCATTTTGCGGGGTTGGCAGAGACCCATATGTTTCCCGGCGGCAGCCATCGCTTTGAGCATCTTGATCAGTCACTGCCGCTTATTCGCAGCTACATCGACAGGTGCGAAGTCTGAGCTTAGCTCTCTGTTTTACACCGCTTCCAGTTCATAGCCATTTTCCCGGAACAATTTGATGCAGGCATCGACTGTCGCAGGGTGATAGAGGAGGCCGCGCTTTGATTCGATCTCCTTAAGCGCTGCGTCTACGCCGAGGCCGGGGCGGTAGGGTCGATGACTGGACATGGCCTCCACCACATCAGCAACGGCAACAATAGCGGCCTCCAGGCATATGGCGTCACCCTTCAGTCCTTGAGGGTAGCCCGACCCATCCAGTCGTTCATGATGCTGGTGGGCAATGTCCGCCACCGGCCACGGGAACTCGATATCCTTTAAAATATCATATCCTATTTGGGCATGCCCCTGAATCAGGGTATATTCCAGTTCGGATAGTCTTCCGGGTTTACTCAATATTTCCGCCGGCAACTGTATCTTGCCGATATCGTGGATCTCGGCACCCAGCTCAATCCCTCGCACCTGTTCGGTACTCAGTCCCATCTCCGTGGCGATCGCAACGGCAAGTTTTGCGACGCGTTGCTGATGCCCTGCCGTATACGGATCCCTGGCCTCAACCATGCGGGCAACGGCGGCGATGGTGCCTTCCAGGCTCTGCATAAGCTTGAGCGTGAATGTTTCAATCTCTTTATAGGCCAGCTTGCGTTCGGTGACATCGCGAATAATCAGGCTTTGATAGGTTTCACCTTTCTCCTGCCAGCTGGAGAGGGAAAGCTCGGCCGGAAACTGTGAGCTGTCCTTACGGCGTGCGATAAACTCTATCTGATCGCCGACCCGCTTGACGGACCCGGACTTCAGAAAGGAAAGAAATGTGTTCTTATCGCCCATATGAAGCGGTTCGGGCAGAATGATCGAGGCGGGTTTTTCAAGCACTTCATCCGGGGTATACTGGAAGCAGGATTCGGCAGTCTTGTTCCAGTAACAGATATTGCCGTCGGCATCGACAATCAGGATGGCATCGGAAGCCGAGTCTGTGAGGGAGTGGAAGCGCAGCAACAGATCCTTATAAGTTTGACGCTCTTCATGCAGCATATCCACCATGCCGGAGAGCTTTGCCAGCATAGTCGTATTGTAGATCTCCTGCAGTTTGGGTTGGGGCTCATTTTTATCCGGCGGATGAGGACTGCTTTGCTGAGCTTGTGTTGCGCCGAGCATGGATTTGACGCGCTCCAGGATCTCATCGACCCTGGCCGGTTTGCGGATGAACTCTGAGACGCCCAGCGCATCTTCCAGTTTTTTCTGATCTTTTTCGTCAAAATAACCACTGCAGAAAATAACCGGCACATCTTTGAGTCCCGGCAGGGCCTTCAGCTTCTGGCACAGTGTGAAGCCATCCATTTCAGGCATGAGCAGGTCGGTGAATATCAGGTCCGGGGTATGCTGCTTTGCAGCTTCCAGCGCTTTCTGGCCGCTTTTCTCAGCGTCAACCTCATAGCCTTCGGATAAAAAAATCTCCTTCAGCATGGATAGCCATTCGCTATTGTCGTCAACCAGCAGAATACGTGACATAGCGGCTATCCGGGTTCCATATTAACGTTTCTCGATCGGGACATAAGTCTGGTCGCGCAGACCCCGGTAGATCTGGTTGGGGCGATAGAGACGACCATCCCCCAGTTGCTCTTTCCAGTGCGCCAGCCAGCCGGCAACGCGCGAGACGGCAAAGATCGGCGTGAACAGGTCGGTCGCAATGCCCAGTTTCCGATAGACGATGCCGGAATAGAAGTCGACATTCGGACAGACACCCTTGCTGCCCAGTGTGGATTTCGACAGCTCTTCAATATGGCGTGCAATCTCGTAGGTCGGGTCGCTTCCCATTTTTTCGGTCAGTTCAACATAGAGCTTTTGCAGCAGGGTTGCGCGCGGATCCTTGGTTTTATACACCCGGTGGCCAAGCCCGGAAATTTTTTCTTTCTTGCTTAACTTGTTATTCAAATAGGCATCAGCTGCTTCTACTGAACCGATCTCATCAAGCATGTGCAATACATCCTCATTGGCTCCGCCGTGCAGAGGTCCCGCCAGTGCACCAATGGCAGCGCTGATCGAGCTGTAGGGGTCTGCATGGGTGGAGGCGACGACCAGAGTGGAGAAGGTGCTGGCATTCATCGTATGTTCGGCATGCACAATCAGTGCAACATCCATGATCCGTTCGGTCAGCGGATAGGGCTCTTCACCGGTTAGCATATAAAAGAAATTAGCGGCATGGGAGAGGTCGTCGCGCGGGGCGATCGGATCATCGCCGTGGCGCATGCGGGCATGAGCGGCGACCAGGGTAGGCATTTTGGCAATCAGGTTAACGCACACCTGATGGGCGGTTTTCGGATCCAGCCGCCCTTTTTCACTTTTTGGAAACGGATAGTACATGCCGAGCGCTGCAACGGTGGCCTGCAGAGAGTCCATCGGATGTGCCGACTCCGGAAAACATTTCATCATATCCCGGATGCGGAATTTGACGCGCCGGTGATGACGCAGCTCTTTGTCAAATGCAGCCAGCTCATCGGCAGTTGGCAATGTACCGTAGAGCAGTAACCAGGCGGTCTCTTCGAAAGAGGAGTGTTCGGCCAGTTGTTCGATATCAATGCCGCGATATTCCAGGTAACCGTGCTGGCCGTCCACATAGGATATCGATGATTCGGCAGCCGGAATGCCGGCCAGGCCCGGCGAATAGCATGCAATGCCCGATGTTGCCGTAATCTTGTTTTCCGTCATTGCCACTTTCCCCCTTGAATCACAGGGATCTGCCCTGCCGGTAAATCATGCCCTGCTGTGAGCGCGGGGTAAAGATAACAAATTGTTGGAAAAATGCATGTAGCTCGAAGATGGCTCTCTGTGGTAAGTATCAGCCGCCCCCAAGCGGATGCGAGTGATTTACCAGGTCGTGCATGCGGGCGCGGGATACATGTGTGTAAATCTCTGTGGTTGTAACGTGAGCGTGCCCCAGTAGCATTTGGACAGCCCGCAAATCAGCCCCGTGATTCAGCAAATGCGTGGCAAAAGCATGGCGTAGCGTATGGGGTGACGGCAGCGGCATGATTCCCGCCATGGTGGCATAGCGCTTGATGCGTAACCAGAAATTCTGGCGGGTCATGGCGTGTCCGCCGCGGCCGGCAAACAGGTACGGACTCGCCGGTTTGGCGGGGCGTAGCAGCAGCCATTGTTGCAGCCATTGGCCAGCCTCTTCGCCAAACGGAATCAACCTCTCCTTGTCGCCCTTGCCGATGACCCGCAGTAGTCCGGCATCCATCTCCACCTGTCCGCGCGTCAGGCTGACCAGTTCGCTGACGCGTACGCCGGTGGCATAGAGCAATTCCAGCATGCAGCGGTCACGCAGTCCCACTGGATCCTCTGTTTCGGGTGCCGCCAGCAGTCGTTCGACATCGTGCTCGCTCATCATTTTCGGTAACGGTCGGCTTTTACGCAGTTTCGGCAGATGACGGGCCGGGTGATCTTCACGCAGGTTCTGATCCTGCAGCCAGGTGAACCAGGTGGAGAGAGCGCTGCGTCGACGCTGGATGGTTGTCGGCTTCATGCCGTCCCGGCCCAGTTTGGCCAGGTAGTCCAGTATTGCCTTGCCATCGGCCTGCATCAGGCTGGTGTGGTGATCGACAAAATAGCTGTCGGCATGCAGCAGGTCGCTGCGGTAGGAGCTGGTCGTCTGCGGCGACCAGCCGCGCAGCATGGCCAGCCGCTGTAGCAGGCCGGTAATCATCTCTTCGTTTTCCGTAACGGGGGTGGACATGGCGCCATCTTAGTGGAGTGCATGCGCTGGTGTCATCCGGCTTGTGCTGCAGCAGGGGAGCTTCCGTCGCGAAAGAGGGGGAGGGTGTGACGTTACGTTGTTATATATGAGAAAACAGGAGGCCTGATGCGAAAGAGGTGATGACATTAAGTCACAGCTGGGGTGAGTAAGAGAGTCAAAGGCTAAAGGCCTAACGCAAAAAGGAGAGTGACATTAAGTCACGGTATTATGAGAGAAAACAGAAGCCTAACGCGAAAGAGGGAGCTGACATTAAGTCACGGTAAGGAGATAAAGGCAGCAGGCCTAACGCAAAAAGGGAGTGACATGAAGTCACGGTTTTTGAGAGAAAACAGAGGCCTAACGCGAAAGAGCCACGTGACATTAAGTCACGTGGCTCTTTCTTGTTGGTACCGAGGACTGGAATCGAACCAGCACTTCCAAAAGGAAACTAGCACCTGAAGCTAGCGCGTCTACCAATTCCGCCACCTCGGCGTAGTATCCCGCATGCCTTCCGCGGGAGGCGCCGAATCATAGGATGGAGTTAATTAGTGTCAAGAAAGAAAATGCAAGAGAGTGATAAGAAAAAGTGGCCGGGCAAAAAAGCAGGAAAACGGGGGCATGGTAGAGGCCGGGGTACGGCCGGTGAAGATCATAAGCCTGTCGCTGCAGGGGATCGTCGTCCGCCACGTCCGGGCGCAGGGGCGTCGCCTTGGGAAAACATTGCACCAAAAGGCGGGAAAGCTTCTCAGCGCTCCCATGCAGGAAAAACCGCTCAGCAATCCTATACAGGTAAGGTCTCCGCCCATCCCGATGGTTTTGGTTTTGTTGATGTAGAAGGTCGCGAAAAGGGTTTTTTTCTGCCGCATGAAGAGATGAACGGACTGATGCATGGCGATATTGTTGAAGTGCGCCCCGTACGTAAGCGCGGCCGCGAATCGGCCGAGGTGGTTCGTATTGTCGAGCATGCATCGACGGTGCTGGTTGGACAATACCTGGTTCAGGGCAAGATTGCCGTCGTGCAGCCGCGCTCGCGCAATATGCCGCAGGCTATTCTGATTGCCCACGGTGATGCCGGCACTGCGTCAGACGGAGACTGGGTACGTATCGAGATTAAGCGCGATGCAGGTCACGTGCGCGGCAAGGTGCAGGAGGTGCTCGGTGATAACCTCTCCCCGTCACGCCTGATTGATCTGATTGTCGCGGAGCAACAACTGGATGTGGATTTCCCGCCGGCCGTGATTGCAGAGGCAAATGCCTTTGCCGATCAGGTGCTCGAAAGCGATATCAAGGGGCGCAAGGATCTGCGTCATATCCCCTTTGTCACCATTGATGGTGAGGATGCACGGGATTTTGATGACGCTGTATGCGTACTGCCGCGCGGCGAAGGTTTTGAGGCCTGGGTCTCTATTGCCGATGTGTCGCATTACGTGCGTCCGCACTCCGCGCTGGATAAAGAGGCGCTGGCACGTTCGAACTCCTTTTATTTTCCCGATCGCGTGATTCCGATGCTGCCGGAGAAACTCTCCAACGGCCTCTGCTCGCTCAACCCGCATTTGCCGCGCCTGGGTATGACCGTGCGTATGCGTTTTGATGCCAACGGAACACGTCGCTCCATTCATGTGTATGAGTCGGTGATTCACTCACAGGCGCGCCTGACCTATACGCAGGCGTCAGCCTGGCTGGAGGAGCGCGATGAGACGGCGGTAGAGAAGCCTGAACTTCGCGAGATGCTGGATGATGCGGCCCGCCTGTTCCGTAAGTTGGAAAAGAAGCGCAAACAGCGCGGCGCACTGGATCTGGATATGCCTGAGGTGCGAGCGCTGCTGCAGGATGATGTGGTGGTGGATATTGTTGCTTCCGAGCGCAATATAGCCCAGCGCCTGATTGAAGAGATGATGCTGGCGGCCAATACCGCTGTGGCCGAGTATATGGATGCGCATGAGTGCGCGCTGCTCTATCGCATCCATCCTGCTCCCGAGCGGCAGGCCATCGAAACATTGAACGAATTTCTTGCACCCTTCGGTCTGTTTGTGAAGTTGCCCAAGATCAAGGAGAAGGACAGTCAGGTGCGTCCGGGCGATGTGCAACTGGTGCTGGAGCAGTCCGAGGGCAAGCCGTTTGCGCATGTGCTGCACCGACTGGTATTACGCTCGATGCAGCAGGCGAAATATACGCCGGTCAATGTCGGGCACTTCGGACTGGCCTATGACTCCTATGCCCACTTCACCAGTCCGATCCGTCGATATGCCGATCTGATTGTGCATCGTCGCCTGAAGGCGCTGATCAGAGGCGAAGATCCCAACCGCGTCCAGCCGGTCGGTACGTTGGCCGATATCGGTCTGCAAACGTCAACCCAGGAGCGCAAGCAGCAGCGGGGTGAATGGGATACGCAGGCGATGCTGGCTGCACTGTTTCACAGCAAGGATGTCGGCAAGACCATGCCGGCACGCATCTCCGGCCTGACCAAGCGGCGTATCTTTTTCGAGATTGAACCGACGATGGCCGAAGCCGGGTTGGCTGTGGATGACCTGCCCGGAGCTTTTGAGCTGGATGAAACGGGACATCGACTGGCGGCCCGTCGTGGGGGCAGCGCCTACCATCTGGGCGACCGTCTTGATGTCGTGATTGATTCAACCGACCCCGTGCGCGGACAAATCAATGTGCGTCTGGCCGGTGAGCAGGATTAGTACGGCTTTTCTTGCATGGAGGCATGAACCGGCTATGCTGAGAGCCGGTTTCAATAACCATAAAATAAGATAGTGATGGTAAGGTGTTGATGGGGAACTGGCAGTTTGGCATTGCGGATGTCGCCGATATTACGGTAGTTGCTATCGTCGTATATTTCTTCCTGCGTCTGATTCGCGGCACGCGCGCGGTGCAGATGTTGATCGGCGTGGCTATTGTGGTGGTAGTTTACCAGTTAGCACGCGAGTTCGGCCTGTTTACGGTTGAATGGATATTCAGTCACTTTTTCTCGGCTTTCATCGTCATTCTGGTTGTGTTGTTTCAGCAGGAGATTCGCCGTGCCCTGATGCGGGTTGCTGTGAATCCGCTCTCGGGAGGCAGTGGCGCCGATGAGTCCACGATCGCGATGCTGGTGGAGTCCTCATTCGCTCTGGTGCATCGCGGTTGGGGTGGCCTGATTGTGATTGAGCTGGAGACAGGGCTTAGACATCTGTTTGATTCAGGCGTGGAGATGGATGCGCCCGTACAGCCGGATATGATTCAGGCGCTGTTCTGCCCTGATGCGCCCATGCATGACGGCGCCGTGGTTGTGGATGGCGGACGTGTGGTGGCAGCCAGAGTGCTGTTGCCTTTGGCTCAATCCAATGCCGTGTCGGGTGCTTATGGCACCCGTCATCGTGCCGCTGTCGGTTTGAGTGAAGAAACCGATGCGCTGGTTATTGTGGTTTCTGAAGAAACAGGTGCGGTGCATCTGGTTGAGGAAGGTCAGATGGGTGAGGCGTTGAGCAGCAGGGCGCTGCATGATCGTCTCAAGCAGCGTCTGTCATCATTTCAGGTGAGCGCGCCGGCAAATGCAACGATTACAGGGGTTGATTGATGCACCGTTTTATTGCGTTATTCCGACGTTATAATTTGCATTTCTGGGCTATTATGATTGCTATTGCGCTCTGGTTGCAGGTGCACGGGCAGGGTGAGGGTTCGCTGAGCATGGATGTGCCACTGCAGGTGCAGGGGCTGCCGGCGGATATGATGATTGTGAATGATTTCCCGGAGCACGTACGGGTGACTATCAAGGGGTTGCAGAGCCGGCTGAAGGAGTTGCGGCAGCAGGATTTGACCGTACCGCTGGATGTATCCGACCTGACGACGCCGGGTGTGGTTGAGCGTGGCATGCAACTATCTTCGGTGGTGTTGCCGACCGGATTGCGTATTGAGAAGGTGAAGCCGGAACGACTGCAGCTGCAGGTGGATCGCAGGGTGACACGATCTATACCGGTGCGTGCTCATTTTGAGCTACCTGAAGGATGGCAGGTGACACAAGTCAGCATAGAACCGAAGCAGGTGAAATTGACCGGGCCTGATGTCTGGCTGGAGGCGCTGCGCGAGGTGGAAACGACGGCCATTCGCCCTGAGTTGAAAGCAGGGCCAATTGAGGCAAAAACCGGCGTGGAAAGTCCGGCCGGAAAATCGATTCGCCTGGCCAACCTGAAGGTAGAGATTGTTGTGCGCGGAGTACTGGAGCGGCTACCGGCAACTGATAAAGGTGAAGGGGAGGGCGGTAAGTGAGGCGTTATTTTGGTACGGATGGGGTGCGCGGCACGGTTAATCAGGAGCCCATGTCGGCTGAATTTTCTCTGGTGCTGGGGCGAGCGGCCGGCCATGTGCTGACTCGGCATCTGGGCCATAAACCGCACATACTGATCGGCAAGGATACGCGGCTCTCCGGTTATATGATTGAATCGGCCCTGTGTGCCGGTTTGACCGCTCAGGGCATGAATGTATTGCTGGTGGGGCCCGTTCCGACGCCGGCGGTCGCCTATCTGACCCGTAGTTTGCGGGCTGATGCCGGTGTGATGCTCTCTGCGTCACATAATCCGGCGGGCGATAACGGCATCAAGTTTTTTGCCGCCGACGGGTTCAAGCTGCCGGATGAGATTGAACTGGAGATTGAGCACTGTATTGATCATTTGCCGCCATTGCCGCCGGCATTGGAGATTGGCAAGGCTGCTCGAGTGGATGATGCGCGGGGCCGTTATATCGAATTCCTCAAGTCGGCATTGCCGCGCGGTATGCGCTTTGATGGTCTGAAGGTGGTGATCGATTGCGCTAATGGTGCAGCTTACGATGTTGCACCGCGTATTCTACGTGAGCTCGGCTGTGAGGTGGTTGCTATGGCTGCCTCACCGGATGGTTTTAATATCAACCGGGACTGCGGCTCGACCCACCCGGAGCGCATGACTCAGCGCGTGGTTGAATGCGGAGCCGATATCGGCCTGGCGCTCGACGGTGATGCGGATCGGCTGATTGCCTGCGATGCCCGTGGTCAGATTGTCGATGGCGACCGGGTGATTGCGATACTGGCAGAACATGCGGCAGCTCAGGGTGGGCTGACCGGTGGCGCAGTTGTGACGACACTGATGAGCAATATGGGACTGGAGCGCTATCTCTCCGGACTCGGTCTTGCCATGCACAGAGCTGCCGTGGGTGATCGTTATGTCCTCGAGATGATGCGCGATACCGGCTGTAATATGGGCGGCGAGCAGTCAGGGCATATGATTATGCTGGATTACAATACGACGGGTGACGGCCTGATGACCGGATTGCAATTGCTGCTGGCGATGTCCGAGCAGGGTAAGGCTCTGGCGGATATGGCTTCCGACATGCCGTTGTTTCCGCAGAAGCTGTGGAATATCGTTATGCCGGTGCGCAGGGATGTGATGGCGGATGATGCTGTGTGTCTGTTGGTTGAGCAGGCCGAGGGGCGCCTGGGCGGTAACGGCAGGGTGAATGTGCGTATGTCCGGTACCGAGCCCAAGCTGCGTATCATGGTTGAAGCAGAGGATGAGACACTGATGCTGGATGTCGGCGAATCGCTGGTAGAGGCGATCAGCGCCCGTGTGTGTTGATATAAGAGCCAGAGAAAAGCGTCGAATTAAAGTGGCGACGCCTGTCTGGTGATCGTCAGGTTTCTTCAGGCATGCCCAATCTGGCTGGATAGCTGACCACGTTCGATGCCCATGCAACGTGCCGCGAAATCCCAGCGTTTTTCCGGTGGCTCCTGAAAAATAATCTGATGGCTGGCCGGGGCAATCAGCCAGCTGTTATCGCATAACTCCTGTTCCAGTTGCCCCGCGCCCCAACCGGCGTAGCCCAGTAACAGCATATAGTGCTCAGGGCCCTGGCCTCTGGCCAACTCTTCAAGCGCATCCCGTGATGCCGTCAGGTGCAGCTCCGGGCTTACCTGCATGGTAGAGTCATAAACATCCCAGCCATCATGCAGCAGAAAGCCCCGGAAGCCGTCCATCGGTCCGCCTTCATATACTACCGGCTGTATCCGTTCATGGTTCTCGGCTGAACCTGTCTCGTACCGGATGCCCATGTCGTCGAAAATCTCGCCAAGAATAATATCGCGCGGTCGATTGATGATCAGGCCAAGGCAGCCGTCCCGATCATGCTGACAGATCAGAACAACAGTATCCCTGAAATTCGGGTCCTGCAGGGAGGGTGTGGCGAGCAGAATTTGTCCGGTGAGTCCATCAACCTGCAAAACAGTCTCCTTGCCTGACGGGCGCGATGTTATGATTCAGGTTTTTGCAGTCGTCATGGTTGAAGCCATGCGGATGGCCGCAACCATGCTGGTGTAGGATACGCTCTGCGAGCCGACACGGTCAAGGGCGGTGCCGTGATCCACACTGGTGCGAATGAACGGTAAACCAAGCGTGATATTGACGGCATCACCGAAGCTAAGCGCTTTGAGCGGAATCAGGGCCTGATCGTGATAACAGCATACGATGGCATCAAATCGGGAGCGCTGGGAGGCGGAGAATAGCGTGTCTGCCGGTAGCGGCCCTGTGACATGGATGCCGCGCTTTTTTGCCAGCTCTGCAGCCGGAGTCAGAATGTCAATCTCTTCACGCCCGAAATGACCCTGTTCACCGGCATGCGGATTCAAACCGCACAGGCCGATATGAGGCTTCTCAATGGCAAAACGCTTACGCAGATCGTGCTCAACAATGCGCAGACCGTCCAGTGTACCATCAATCGACAGGGAAGCGGGCACATCGCTGATAGCAATATGCGTAGTGAGCAGGGCAACGCGCAACTGATCGCTGGCCAGCATCATGACGTGATCCATATGGTCAGTGGCAAGTGATGCGTTTGACCTGGAGAGGTGAGCCAGAAACTCCGTATGCCCCGGAAACGTGAAGCCGGACTCGCGCAGCACGGCTTTCTCGATCGGGCCGGTAATCAGGGCTGCCGCTCTGTTGTCCAGGCAGGCCAGTGCCGCAGATTCAATACAGGTGATGACGGCACGGGCTGTGCCAGGGGACGGTTGTCCCGGGGTCACCGGATCCACAGCGACATTGGCGGCCAGCGGGTTCCAGCAGTGAAGGCGGGAGGTGTCAGAGCAGTCAATCTGTTGCAGATCTGCAGACTCCTTGATGATGACATCAATACCGATCAGGTCGGCGCGTTCGCGTAGCCATAATGCAGGGGCGGCAATGATACACTGTTTAAAGAGTTGCGGTGTATGTTGCCAGGCCCTGAGAATACAGTCAGTGCCGATGCCGGCAGGTTCCCCCGCCGTGATAAGTAATGGCTTCATTTTGCCGGGACAGCGGCCATTTCTCGGGTGATTTTCCAGTCGCCGTCTGTTTTTTCCATCAGAAACAGTTTCAGGTCGCTACTGTTTGACTGGTCTGATTGGTAGTGCTGGGTAAATTCTATCCGCGCATGTGTTTTATCCAGCAGGGTAATTTTGATGTTGCTGAGCGTAATGCGGATATAGCGCTTGCCGGTGATGGCTTTGGTGCGTGCTGCCTTCCATGTTGTCAGGTCGGGAAAGCTTTTCGGGACAGTAAAATGGTTCGAGTAGTGTGAGAAATAGGCTTTGGCATCCTGCTTTTCCCAGGCACTCTTCCAACTGGCGAGTGAGGCCTTCAATTGGTTATCTGTTTGCGTTTCCTGTACTGCTTCACTGTCGCCTGACTCGATCGCTTGCGCACTGGCCTGGCTGGGACATTTGCGGATATCAATGTTTGCCTCAGCCCTGAGTGAGGCTATCCAGCGCGGCAGCTGCTCCTGTGTTTCAACGTTGGTGAGAATCTGTTGAATCTGATCACGATGGGCCTGCAGTGAATTCGGGTCGATATGTCGCCTGGCGACAATGCGGATAATATGAAACCCGAACGGGCTTTCAACGGGGCCGCTGGTTTCGCCCGGCTTCATGGCAAAAGCAGCTTTTTCGAAAGCAGGTACCATCGCGCCTTTTTTGAACCAGCCCAGATCGCCGCCGCGCTCAGCGCTCGGTCCTTGTGAGTCCTCTTTTGCGCGGACGGCAAACTGCGCGTCGCTGGCACCCTGCAGATCATGGGAGATGGCTTCGGCACGTTGGCGAATTTTGGCCTTGGTGGCGGCATCAGCATAGGAAGGAACCTTTAGCAGGATATGGCGGGCGTGTACCTCATCATAGCTGACGCCTGTGTTTTGCGGGTCTTTCCAGCGTTCAGCCAGCACTTTCAAAATATGAAATCCGGATGGTGACCGAATCGGATCCGAAATTTGACCGACAGGCATCTCCAGCGCGGAAGCAAAACGTTGGGCAACGCCGCCCTGCATAAACCAACCCATAACGCCCTGCTGTTGACGATCCGGGGACTCTGAATAGATGGCAACCATCTGGGCAAAGTCTTTGCCGGCGAGCAGCTGTTGATGAATGTTACGGATCTTCTGACGTGTTACGGCCAGTTGCTCAGGTGTGGGTTCGGAAGGCAGGGAGAGGAATAGCTGTGCCAGCTTCACCTCCCGGCGAGGTTTCGGATGCTCCAGGTATTTGCGGTAATACTCCTGCACGGCCTCTTCACTGACCTGGATTTTGCTACGAACCGCGACATTCACCAGTTTGTTCTTCAGAATCTGTTCGCGCAGGTTGCTGCGGTATTCATCATAGTGCATACCTTGCTGCTCCACCGCAGCTTTCAGCTGGTCGGGGGTCAGATTATTGCTGGCCGCCACATTCTTGATGGCATCGTCCAACTCCTCATCACTGACCTTTAACTCCAGCTTGCGCGCCTCCTGCTTTTGCAGGGTTTTAACAATGAGGCCGTCCAGGGAGCGTTGGTTCAACTCCGATGCGGCGGGGATGAATGTTGAGCCGCTCTGATGCAGTTGTGTCAACATGATTTGAGCATCCTGATCTACCTGGGAGCAGGTGATGGCTTCGTTATTGACGACAGCAGCGATCGAATCAAACTCTTCCGCCTGCGCGGGTGCGATCAATAGCAGCAAGCCTGCTAACAAGGTAATCAGATGCATGAAGCCTCCAGTCGGATAAAAAAGGTGAAGTGTAGCATGTCGGAAGGCACCTGAATCAGGGTAGCTCGCATTCCGGCGGATTTTTAAACAGTGCGCAAGCATAGCGATCTTATGAACCGACGCTACCCAGCCCTTTGAACTCAAGCAATATGCGGAAGCCGAAATTGGATGCAGTGGTAGTGCCGCTGCGCCGATTAATGCGGTAGGCCTCCACCCCTGCAGTCCAGCAAGGATGTTTGTACTGTAACCCCAGTGTCGTCTGTTGGGAGAGCTTGAGCAGTGTATCGTACTGCCAGTTGGCGGTGGCCTGCCAGCGTGACTTCAGGTGGATACTGCCGTTGAGGTAGATCATTTGCGTGCGGGTGCTGTAGCGAGCATCGGTGAATGAGTAACCGGCATAGAGCGAGTTTCCGCCAATGCCGGTCAGACTGATATAGGAGTTGATTGTGGACCAGTAGCGATCGAAGGGATTGTACTGGCCGCTGCCATACAGGGCGATGCCGGTTGCCGGTTGCCAGATCATCTCACCCAGCAGGTTTGACAAGGGGTGGATCGGAACCTTCTTCAGGGCAGCATCGACGGTATTACGAGAGATATCATAGGCGGCGCCTGCACGGACAGTGAGCATGTCACGTGCGGCATCGCTGTTGTTATCTCTGGTTTGCAAACGATTTTCCAGAACCATGCTGACACGGTTGGTATTTTCGATTCGGTCGTAGCCGGAGAAGCGGTTGCCCGATAGCAGGTTGCTCCAGGAGACTAAGGCGAAGCCTGAATCAAAATTCGGCAGTGCGGACTGATTGGGGGCGTTGATATAATCATAGCGAAATATGGGTGAGATGACATGGCGCCAGTCACGGTTGGAACCGATCCGTTCAAAGTCGGAACGGACTTCGAGACTGGCCTCCTCTGCGGTTCTGGTCGGGCGGGAGTTGGTCAGTGCTGTTTGCTGCAGCCAGTAGCGCGTGTGTCGCACGCCGCCGCTCAATGTTGCACTGATGCCGCCGCCTTCAGATTCCCAGGGCAGTTCAACATAGGGGTGCAGATCCATGCGCCAGCCGGTTACGCCCGTTCGTCTGTCAAAGCGGGTGGTTTGCTGATCGAAATGGGCAATAAGATTCGGAAGAGCTTGCCACTGGCTGCTGCTTTGCAGGCGAGGCAGAATCTGCAGGGTGGTGGCATTGCTGGTCAGCAGCAGATCCTGCATATGTTGTGCCTGCAGAAACCAGTTGGTTCGGGTGTCGGCGACCTGCATCTGCTGGGAGAGGGTGGCGCTGCTTTGCAGGTAGCGTGAGCTGACAACGGCATTGCCGCCATAGTCGGCCAGGTAGTCGCGGTCGCTGATATGATCGGCGCTAATGTTGAACTGTGTATCTGCAGGGAGTTGCCACTGCACATCGGCTTCCAGCCGGCCTCTCAGTCTGCCGGTCACAGTGTCATGGATGCCTGCGGCGTTGAGCTTTTCATGGCCGAAGGTGGAGACGTGACGCAGTTCCGCTTCGCCCATCACGCCGCGTGCACTCATCCAGTGTGGCGTGAGTGTCGCATCCCAGTTTGCATAGGGGGCGAAATAGTAAGGGACGGCCAGCTCCGTGCCGCGCCGTTTGCCTGAGCCGAACGAGGGCATCAGCAGGCCGGATTTGCGCCGCAGCGATTGCTTCCACCAGGGGGCGTAAAGTACAGGCACCTGCCACAATTCAAGGCGGGGGTGCGTCGTGGTCAATGTGCCGTTCTCATTGTCGAGCAGGGCATGGCTGGCAGCGATGCGCCATGACTCCTCATCGGCCGGACAAGTCGAATAGAGGACATGATCCGCCTCGAATCGCTGGTCATCAATACGTTTGACATTTTCGGCCTGCAGGCGCTCGCCGCTTGGCATCGTGATGGTGGCATGTTGCATGTTACCGGTCTTGCTCTGTGTCTGTATTTGAGCGCTGTCGGCGTGAATGGTGGCCTGCGGTGAGCGGATGACCACATGGCCGCGGGCTTCCATGATATGCTCTTTGGTGCGATAAGTGACCTCATCGGCGATCAGTGTTTCCGACGGACGTTTGATGATGACATGACCTGTGGCGATGACGACGCCGTCTGCTCCACGTGTCATCTGATCAGCATTGATATCCACCGGAGCGGCAGTAGCAGGCATGCCGTGCAATAGCAGTAGCATGACTGTCAGTGAGAACGTCCTTAGCCGCAGGGTGCAGTGAGGAAGGTGGCGGCACAAGGCAGGCTTACCCGACAAAGCAAACGATGACCGTCAGGCGGGCTTGACGGCAAAACCGAGATAGTTGACCGAGAGGTCATCGCTGAGCGCGAAATGGTCGGACAGCAGGGCATAGCTGATGCCGCGCAGATCCCTGATTTCCAGTCGTGCGTCGCGCAGGGCGATGTTCATTTCCGAGGGTTTAATGAATTTTGCATACTCATGGGTTCCCTTCGGCAGCCAGCCGAGTACGTATTCGGCGCCGAGGATGGCCTTGATATAGGCGACGGGCGTACGGTTAAGCGTGGCGAAGAAAAACAGTCCGCCCGGCTTGATCATCGATGCACAGGCGGCCACGGTACGTGGTACATCCGGCACATGTTCCAGCACTTCCAAACAGGTCACGGCATCGTAGTGCTCTGCATGGTTGGTTGCCCAGCTCTGGGCATCATCTTCCACATACTCTACGTGGACGCCGGATTGTTCGCTATGCAGACGCGCGATGGTGAGGGCTTTCGGCGAGCGATCGATACCGGTGACGCAGGCGCCGCGGGCGGCCATGTTTTCGGCCAGCAATCCGCCACCGCAGCCGACATCAAGGATGGCGGCATTCTGCAAGGGCAGCTGTTTGTCGATGTAGTCCAGACGAAGGGGATTAATGCGATGCAGCGGCTTGAACTTGCCAAGCGGATCCCACCACTCCTCGGCCATGGCCTCAAACTTTGCAATTTCGCTGGTATCATAATGTTGGGCATGCATGCCGACAGGCTGCGTTTGCTACCATGTGAAGGCAAGCCCAGATTCACAGTAGCCATGTGTCCGGTGTTGATGTAGTACGGCCCCGCTGGCCGCAAACAGGCCGCCGGCATGATCCGCCTGTCACCTGACGCGAAGCTCGGTTAGTCTTCCCTCATGTTCGGACGGATTGTTTTCAGCAGATTGCTGCAGGCTCTGCCCACCCTGCTCGGCGTGGCGACGCTGGTGTTTTTTCTGCTGCACCTGGTGCCCGGCGATCCGGTGGATGCGCTGCTTGGTGAAACGGCTATGCCGGCGGATCGGGAGGCATTGCGTCAGGCTCTGCATCTGGATCAGCCGATACTCTCGCAGTACAGCCACTACCTTGCCGGGCTGGTCGGTGGCGATTGGGGAAGCAGTCTCGTGGATCACCGACCTGTGCTGACGCGTATCGGCGAGCGTGTGCCGGCGACGGCCGAGCTGGCGCTGGTTAGCCTGCTGCTGGCTCTCGTACTGGCCTTGCCGTTGGGATATTGGGCAGCTCGCCATGCGGGAAAAGCAGAAGATGTGGCCGCAATGGGTTTCTCCCTGATAGGCGTTTCGATTCCGAATTTCTGGCTGGGGCCGGTATTGATGCTGGTGTTTGCTGTCGGACTGGGCTGGTTGCCCGTTTCCGGTATGGATCAGCCAGGCTCCGTCATTCTGCCTGCGGTTACGCTGGGCACGGCCCTGGCCGCGGTTCTGTCGCGCATGGCCCGCTCTGCGTGGCTGGAGGCGATGAGCATGGATCCGGCGCGTACAGCGCGCGCTTTCGGTGTGTCCGAGCAGCGTATCTGGTGGCGGCATGCAGCCAGGCTGGCGGCGGTGCCGGTGATCACCATGTTTGCCTTGCAGCTGGGTGCAGTGCTGGGCGGTGCTGTGATTACCGAGACGGTGTTCGACTGGCCGGGGCTGGGTTTACTGACTATTGAAGCAATTCAACAACGTGACTATCCGCTGGTGCAGGGGTGCGTGCTGATCATCGCCGGTTTTTATGTGTTGGCGAACCTGTTGGCTGACCTGCTCGGCCTGTGGCTTGACCCAAGGCAGCGTTACGGGTGACGGGTAGTTGCGAGGTCGCCTTAAAGGTGTTCGGACACTGGTAGTGAGAAACGATCCTGCTTGTTTATGACGGGCATCAGGGTATAGGTTAAACGTTTGAAAGGGACTATTTACAGGTAGGGAACTATGGAAAATGAGCGTCGCCGATTAGCCAGGGTCATTATAAGCAGTGAATATCCACAGGGGCAGTTTTGTCTTTATATTAACGGACAACCGGTTGGTTTGCGTGCTCTGCGGGATGTTTCGCCATTTGGTTTGTCCCTGCTGTTAGAGCTCCAGCTTACTAAAGACAGCGAGGTGACGCTGCACTACAGTAATGATGAGACCGAACTTGTCGTCAGTGGCACGGTGACATGGTGTGTGGCTGACGATATCTCCGGTTACTTCCGGGCGGGAGTCCTGCTGAACGAGGGTGCCGTGTCGGATAATACTGCGTTCTTCAAGGCTGTTACAGCCTGAGGCCTGTTGCAGGCTATAACGAGAGAAACGTTATGTGCCCGGCAGGCTCTTAAGAGGGGCAGTTGTCAGAAAACCTGCCGCCGCCTGCGGTCTGCCAAAATAATACCCCTGAAAGTAATCAGAGCCCAATGCCTCAAGTATTTCAGCCTGTTCTCTGGTTTCAACACCCTCCGCGATGATTTTCATACCCAGGTCATGGGCCATGTGAATAATATTACTTACCAGCAAGCGTGCTTTCTCACTATCGGCAACATCATCAATGAACGCCTTGTCAATTTTGAGATAGGAGGCTGGCAGGCGTCTGAGGTAGGAAAAGCACGAATAGCCAGTGCCGAAGTCATCAATGGCAAAACTGATACCCAGATCAACCAGCTGTTCCAGCAGTGTGATGATTTTCTCTATGTCACCCGCAAAAATGGATTCGGTGATCTCCAGATGAATAGACTCCGGCGGGATGCCGAACTCCTTAACGGCGCTGAGCACCTGATCTGCCCATTCTATGCTCAGCCCCTGGACGGAGATGTTTACCGATATAAACATCGTTGGTGAGCCGCCGTTTTCGATCCATTCCCGATATTGCCGGCAGGATTCACGAAACATCCACAGGTCAATGGAGTGGATCAGCCCGACATCTTCGGCCAGGGGTATAAAGTGATATGGTGCGAGTAATCCGTGCTTGGGGTGTTGCCACCGTACCAGACTTTCGGAGCCGGCAAGTTCGCCGCTTGATGAGACAAGGGGTTGATAGAAGGCTCTGAGCTCACCGTTGTTGATGGCATGGCGCAGTTCGTTCTCAAGGCGGAGGTGATCCAGCGCTTTGCCATGCAGATGAGGGTTGTAAATGTGTGTGATATCCTCGCCTGCCTGACGGGCGATGGACTCGGCTGCGATGGCATCCTGAATTACCTCATCTACAGCATCATTGTCTTTGGAGGGCAGGGCAATGCCGATGCTTGTTGTGCAATAAACGGTTTCATCAAAGATCGTAAAGGGCTGACCGAGACTTCTCTGAATGCACGTGCCGATTTTCAGGAGTTCGGCGCTCTCCTGTGGTATGCCTTCGAGCAGAATCATAAAACGGTTGTCTGCCAGCAGGCTGATAAAGGCAGGCTCCTTCAGCTGAGTCAGGCAGCTTTCAGTGGCGGCCACCTCATTTACTCGCCGGGCAATCGCTGAGGTAAGTTTCTCATAGCCGGCAGAACCCAGGGCGGAAGTGACTTTTTCCTTATGATTCAGGCTTAATGAAAACAGGGCCAGGTTGGCGCTGCCCGTGCGTCGTGCGTGGGCATGTACGCGTTGCAAGCGATCCATGAAAACGGCTGCATTGGGCAGGCCGGTGATCGGATCGAACGTTTTACTGGCGGAGATATCAGCCTGTGCGCCGGTCATGCGCAGAGGGGTGCCGGTGTCGGAAAACAGTGCTCTGGCCCGGCATAGCATCCAGCGGTAGCTGCCATCTTCATGCAGGGCACGATACTCCTGTTTGACTATACGGAGCGGGTCACTCAGGTGATCGTCGACAGCCTGACGTAACGCGGCGATATCATCCGGATGCACGCGATCAAACCACTGTTTAATCGAATCAAAGGCGCAGTCCGGGGACATGCCCATCATTTCATACCAGTGATCAGAGAAGAACACCTTGCCGGTTACGATATTCCAGTCCCACAGCCCGTCATTGGCTGCTGCGAAGGCCAGCGAATAGCGCTCCTCGCTGGTTTTTACATCTTTGTAAAGGCGGCACATTTCAAGCTGCATGCGTACGCGTGAAAGCAATATGTCTTTTTGAAAAGGCTTGGTGATGTAGTCATTGGCGCCCAGTTCAAGAGCCCGGGTCACACCCTTAACCTCGGACATGCCGGTGACCATGATGACCGGCAGTTCATTGACCTGATAACGCTTGCGTATGGACTCCAGCGTGCTGAGGCCGTCAATCTCCGGCATAATCATATCCAGCAAGACAAGATCAAAAACATGCTTGTCCAGCATGGCCAGGGCGGCGGTGCCGCCTTCGGCCTTGGATGTCCTGAATCCGATTTTGGTAAGAAACAGGGCTAACAGATCCCGATTCTTCTCGGTATCGTCAACAACGAGGATATGGGCTGTCAAATCAGTGTCCATGATGCCGGGCGGGAGCGGTGTTGTGCAACAGATGAGAGGTGATCACCATGCCTTGTAACTGAAGAAAAAGGCATGCACTGCAATTCGTAGTCATTTGGTTTCACGGCTCCATGTGTGTATTCATATGCAGACATCATTGTCACATATTTTAGCCAGTGCCTGTTCATGGCATTCTGCCCTTTATCAGCGTACAAAGACATGATTTTTTCTTTGTTGAATCAGCGCTGTATGTGACTGCTTATGGACAGGCTGGTCAAATCATATCAACGCCTTCGGTTAAACTCAAAAAACGAAAACGGAGAGTAACAGTGTCCTGATTTAATGCATGCGTCAACGTGCAGTCATCAATGCGCCGTCTGAAAGTCAGGTCGTATGTGAGAGCTATGCAGGGTGCGGGCGACTGAAGTAAAGCGCATGGGGGCTGATGAACCATTTGCAGCGTATATTGTCTCCCGGTACGTACTCCCCGGCCACGGGTGTCGGGAACTAACTCCTTGTGTTTTCTTTATATATGAAGACATACTTCCTCCATATTTAATGCCATCGGTATACAACGGAACGAAGACAGGATGAGTTATGTCAGTACTCAGGCAAGGTATCGTCGACCCGCCAAGCGAATGGGATAGGCCATGTGAACATCACGGAGATTTATACGCATATGTTGCAGCAGAGTCATGGAGTAGCCCGAAGTAGGCTGGAGAGTCTTTGATGATCAGGAAGCTCTATGTCTAGGTCGGCGGTGAGGCTGGCAGGCGTTTGTCTGTCGCTACCGTTGCTGGTGTTGCTTGCGGCAGCCATCACCGGGCAGGACGGGCACGCCATTGATCTGGATGCGGTTCTGAGAGGTATGGGCACCTCGCACCTGCTTGGTACCGATGCACTGGGGCGTGATGTGTTGGCTAGGCTGGCTGAAGGGTTGCAGCTGTCGTTGATGGTCGGCGTTATGGTGGTGCTGTTTGGCGGTATGGTCGGTATCTCTATCGGTATGCTGGCCGGCTGGATGGGTGGCTGGCTGGACGCGTTGCTTATGCGTATTGCCGATATCGTACTTTCGTTTCCCGGCATTCTGCTGGCGATTGCGCTGGCGGCCATGCTCGGCCCCGGCGTTGATAACCTGATGATGGCGCTGGTGGCTGTCGGCTGGGTGGGTTTCGCGCGTCTGTCACGGGCGCAGGTGCTATCGTTGAAATCTTCACCATTTGTGGAGGCGGCGATCGCCAACGGTTCAGCAGTACCCTATATTGCAGTGCGTCATCTGCTACCGAATATTGCAGCGCCTCTGCTGATCGAGGCCAGCTTCGGGCTGGCAGCGGTGATTATCGGCGAGGCGGGGCTATCGTTTCTCGGTGTCGGCGTGCAGCCGCCGGATGCCTCACTCGGCACCATGATCCGCGAAGGCTCACGCCTGATGCTGGTCTCCCCCGCACTGGTGATCTGGCCCGGACTGGTGCTGTTTTCGCTGGTGATGGCCGTTAATCTGCTGGGCGATGCCCTGCGCGATACACTGGATGTGCGGATGGAGGGTCGATAAATGTTTTCTGAATCAATGCCTGTAACCGCCCCAAAGCGGACATTCGAGCTTCGAGTTTTCTTATCTACAGTCAACCCTTATAGCGACGGTATTATTTAATGTATTACTTAGCAAAGACAACAATCCTGTTATTTAGCTTATTGCTAATGTTTGTTTTGCCTGGGTGCGCCAGTGGGCCTGCAAAGCCTAAAGTCGAAGTTCTGGAGTCAATCGGACCTTTTAATTATGAAATGAGCATTGATGACGTGCAAAGTACTTTGAATAATAAGGGGCAGGCGGTTTTCAAAGCACTTTATGGGAAAGATTCGTATGTTCTTCTTAACTACTATTTTAATTATTTTAATAAATCATACGTATTTGCATTTAAAAACTTCAAGCTAATTGCAATAATTGAAGAGCCGGTTTTTATAGAGGCGTGGGATGCAGCTCTTAATTCAGATGATGAGCTTGGAAACCTACCTTTTGAGCAAGGGTTAGGTAAACTGTATGAGGAACTGGTTAGCCGAAAAGAGAATATCATATATGATGACTTTGTAGACATTGAAATAAGTCACAGGCAATGGGTTCAGAAGTCAGAAAGATCAACCTCGGCTAATGTTAGTGGTGGGCTGACAATGTTAGCCCTTATTCCTATTGTTTTACCGATGGCCCCAGTTGCACTTATGATGGCCCCAATGGAAAAAGCAAATCAGAAGTTAATTGAAAGCAATAGGAAGGTAATCTCAAGCATCCACCTGGGGGATTCTGTTGCGCATGTAAAAGAACTTCTGGGGGAGAAAGGTTTAGCAGATCCAAAAAGTAAAAAGACAGCTTATGAAGTATTTGCACATGAACTCATCTTTGGGATTAGGGATGGAAAGGTTGAGTGGATTAGTTCATATCAAAAATATCAGATGATTCAAAAGTTGCAGCAACTTCAAGGCTTTAGATGGTAACTTTATATTGAGTGACCGCTTTTGGCCGGAAGCTGACGTTGGAAAGCAGGGCAAACAAAAAAACAGTTGGAGAGGCTAACCAATGATGCATGAACATCTGATTATCGGGCTGGAAGGCACTGAGCTGACCGAACAGGAGCGCATCTGGTTGAAAGAGAAGCCGCCACTGGGAGTGATTCTGTTTGCGCGCAATACCGAAAGCCCTGAGCAGGTGAAGGCCCTACTGGCCGAGGTGCGGGCATGTACCGGGCAGGCGACATGGGCGGCGATTGATGAAGAGGGCGGGCGCGTCAATCGCATGCCGTGGGCGCCGTTTAATCAGCGTCGTCATGCGGCCGAATACGGGGTGATGTACGAGCGCAATGCAGGTACTGCTGTTCAGGCTGTGTATCAGGACAGCTTTGTTGCGGGAGAGGCGTTGAAAGAACTGGGTTTTACGCATAACTGCGCGCCTGTGCTGGACCTGTTTCATGCCGACGGGCACGACATTATTGGCAAGCGGGCTTACGGGGCGGATGTGGCACAGGTGGCGGCACTGGCAACGGCCTGCATGCGTGGCCTGCATGACGCCGGAATCGAAGCGGTGGGTAAACACTTTCCGGGGCACGGGCGCGCCAATGCCGATTCACATGTAGCGGTGCCTGAAGTGCATGCTCCGCTGGCCTCGATCCTTGAGGAGGCCGAGCCGTTTGCCCGCCTGATTGCCGAAGGATTGAAGCATGTGATGACGGCACATGTGATTTATACCGATGCGGTTAAGGATGTGGCGACGGTTTCACCGTTCTGGGCGCGTCATGTGCTGCGCGAACGCATGGGCTTTTTCGGCTCTGTCTGGAGTGACGACCTGTGCATGAAAGGGGTGGGCGAAGATGTGCCGTCTGCGGCCTCAGCCGCATTGAAGGCCGGTTGCGATATCCTGCTCGTTTGTCTGCCTGAGGGTGTCAGGCAGATGTACGCGCACCTTTAATCGTTCACAGTTGCAGCAGGCCGGCTGGCCGGTGCATCAGGCTTCCGGGGTGAAAACCCAGCCGCCGTGGCTGGAAAACTCCAGCCGTTCCAGGCCCATTTCTTCAAGATGTTCAATGTGCTGATTCTGACCTTTGCCTTCCAGTTTTACTGAATCGAAGCGGAGCGCTACGCTGTTGCCAACGACGTGTACAACCGTACATTCGGCCTCGATGGATAACTCATGGCGGATATGACCGAGCCGGATGGTGGCCTGACAGGAGCTGCCCGTAGCGGGTGGGTTGTTGCTGCGCAAAAACATCCCGTGCATGGCCAGGTCGATGATTTCGCCTTCAAGTGTGCTTCCATCCTGTAATGCGATGGAAGCCGTTGCGGGAACACCTTCGGATACTGGTTTTTTATTATTGGCCCGGGGCTTCATGCCGCATCTCCTTCTTGGGTCAGGGTGATATGGTCAAGTCATCTGATGCATGCTTGAGGTTTTCAGGGGGTGAAAATCCAGCCGCCGTGACTGGAAATTTCCAGGTGCGCCTGCTCCGGATCATCTGCATGATCAACAACCAGTTCCTCCAGCTTGGGGGCGCTTTCCACTTTAACTGATTCGAAGCGTAGCGCTATGCCCTTTTTGTCGGTGCGGACCACCGTGCCTTCGGTGATAATCGGTAGCTCGTGCTTGAAATGGCCGAGCAGAATGCTGAGCTGGCAGCGGGTGCCCATGGGAAGGGCGGTGTCACTATGCAGAAATACGCCGCTCATGCTCAGGTCTACGACTTCAACGCCGAAGGGCTCTTTACCCTCCGGGCTCAGTACTGCCCCGACCGATACCTTGGAGCGACTGTAGTTTCTGTGGTTGTGATGCGTCTTCATATAAAAACTCTCTTCCTGCAGTAATTGCTGCAGTGCGTTAGTTGATTCATCGTGCCGCGCAAGTTGTAATGCAATTATATGCAAATCGGGTGCTAAAAAACAGCAAAGGTTTGCTTCCTGCGCTGACAGGCTAAGGTTGAAGCTGCAACTTATAGCTGCACACGGGGAGATATGATGAGAAGCTTTACTGAGAATAAGCTGTTGCTGTTGATGGTAGTGGCCATTGTCGCAGGTGGCATCTCCGGCTTTGTCTGGGGCGAAGCGATGGGGTCGGTGGCATGGCTGGGAGAGCTGTTTCTTACCACACTGAAAATGCTGATCGTGCCGCTGGTTGCGGCCAGTATTATTACCGGCGTGGCCGGGCTCGGTGATGTGCGCAAGCTCGGGCGCATGGGCGGATATTCGGTTGCCTATTATGCATGTACCACGCTGATCGCAGTCGCTATCGGCCTGTTGATGGCCAATCTCTGGCAGCCGGGTGTGGGCGTGGATCTGGCATCGGGAGGCGCGGCGCCCACGCCGGCAGTCGGAGATGTCGGCATTACGGATCTGATTCTTTCGCTTGTGCATGCGAATATTATTGATGCAGCAGCCAACATGAAGTTGCTGCCGATTATTGTCTTCTGCATTCTGCTCGCAGCAGCGCTCTCCACGCTGGGTGAGAAGGGTCGGCCGGTTATTCTGTTTTTCGAGGGTCTGAATGAGGCGATGATGCGAATCGTGGAGTGGGTGATGCTGTTCGCTCCGATAGGTGTGTTTGCCCTGATCGCTTCCAAGCTGGGTTCGGCGGGTGGTGGTGACGCATTCATTGCCCAGTTGGCCGGCCTGGCCAGGTATGCGCTGGCGGTCATTTCCGGGCTGCTGACGCATGCGATAGTGCTTTCGGTCATCCTGTGGATATTTGCCCGTCGTTCCATTGCAGTCTATTTAAGACATATGGGGACGGCGCTGATGACGGCCTTCTCCACCGCCTCATCCAGTGCCACGCTACCGCTGACGCTGGAGGGAGTGAAGCTGGCCGGTGTTGATGAGAAGGCGCGCCGTTTTGTACTGCCGCTCGGGGCCACGATGAATATGGATGGAACAGCCCTGTATGAAGCGGTGGCCGTGCTGTTTATTGCGCAGGCGTACGGTATTGATCTTAGTTTCGGCCAGCAGATGCTGGTATTGCTGACTGCCACGATGGCTGCGATTGGCGCGGCCGGGATTCCGGAAGCAGGGCTGGTGACCATGGTGATTGTGCTGGAGGCGGTGGGGCTGCCGCTCGATGGCATCGGTCTGATTCTGGCCATCGACTGGTTTCTTGATCGTTGCCGGACCACGATCAATGTTTATGGCGATGCGGTCGGCGCTGCCGTAGTCGGTCGTTTAACGCAGGAAAAACAATAATAACGGGCTATGACCTTGCTCTGAGAGTGATGGTGTCAGATGGGCGGATGAATAAATATTTGCATGATGCGATTTCTGTCGTTATGGTTCGCCGCCCTATAAAAAGGAAAGCAGAAATAAGAGGAAGAACGTTCATGTCTTTGGCGCTGGAAGAAAAAAACACAATCATTGAAAATTTTCGTCGTAATGAAGGCGATACCGGTTCACCGGAAGTGCAGGTTGCCCTGTTGACGGAGCGTATCAATCAGCTCGGCGGTCACTTCAAGGACAACCACAAGGACCATCACTCACGCCGCGGCCTGCTTAAAATGGTCGGTCAGCGCCGTAACCTGCTTAAATATTTGAAGAAAGAAGATTTTAGTCGTTATCGTACCCTGATCGAAAGTCTGGGACTGCGTCGCTAAACAGTTTCCGGCGGCCCTGAAAAGGGCCGCCTTTTTTCTTTTTTGTCGCTTTGCAACCACGCCAGGGACATGCGCGTTAAAAAGGAATCCAATATGTTTGATGTTAAAAAAACGCAGGCTGAAGTTGCTGGCCGCACTATCTCATTTGAAACAGGACGCGTAGCGCGTCAGGCCGGCGGATCCATTCTGGCCCAGGTCGGCGATGTCGTCGTTCATGTTGCTGCAACCTGCGCCAAGCAGCCACTGCAGGGCGTGGATTTCATGCCGCTCACCGTTCACTATCAGGAAAAAACCTATGCAGCCGGTCGTTTTCTCGGCGGCTTCTTCAAGCGTGAAGGTCGCCCATCCGAGAAGGAGACGCTGACCTCCCGTCTGATCGACCGCCCTATTCGACCACTGTTCCCCAAGGGCTACTTTCATGAAACACAGGTGATTGCTACGGTCATGTCCGTTGATGAAGGCACCAATCCGGATATCGTTGCCATCAACGGCGTATCTGCCGCTCTGGCGATCTCCGATATCCCGTTCGCCGAGCCGATTGCCGCTTCCCGCGTTGGTCTGATTGACGGTGAGTTTATCCTCAACCCATCCTATGAGCAGGTGGCTGAATCTTCGCTGGATCTGATCGTTGCCGGTACCCGTGATGCGGTGCTGATGATCGAGTCTGAAGCCAAGGAGCTCTCCGAAGAGCAGATGATTGATGCGATCTCTTTCGGTCAGGCCGGTTATCAGCCTGTCCTTGATGCGATTGAAGAGCTGGTCAAACTGGCCGGTAAAGAGAAGCTGGTGATTGAACTGGCAGGCGGCAACTCCGATGTGCAGGACGCTGTTAATGCGGCCTTCGAAGCGGATGTCCGTGCAGCCTATGCAATTACCGACAAGTCGGCGCGTGCCGCCAAAATCGAGGCTTTCCGTGCAGCAGCGCAGGCGAAGTTTGCCGGCACTGAAGATGCACCGGGCGCATATTCATCCAATGATGTCTCTTCCGCGATGAAGAGTCTGGAAAAGAAAGTGGTGCGCCGCTCTATTATTGCCGGTAACCCGCGTATTGACGGCCGCGCTACCAATCAGGTGCGTGCCATTGATTGTCAGGTAGGCGTGTTGCCGCGTACACATGGCTCCGCGCTGTTTACCCGTGGCGAGACTCAGGCACTGGTTACCATCACGCTCGGTACAGAATCTGACATGCAGATGACAGAGTCGCTGGAGGGCGTGGCCAAGCAGCGCTTTATGCTGCATTACAACTTCCCGCCTTACTCTGTGGGTGAAGCACGTCGCTTCGGCCCTCCGGGTCGTCGTGAAATCGGCCACGGCCGTCTGGCCCGTCGCGGTGTGGAAGCGGTACTGCCGTCCATGGAGAAATTCGGTTACGCCATTCGTTCCGTATCTGAAATTACCGAATCCAACGGCTCATCTTCGATGGCTTCTGTTTGCGGCACCTCTCTGGCGCTGATGGATGCAGGCGTACCTGTGAAGGCTGCCGTTGCCGGTGTGGCGATGGGTCTGATTCTGGAGCAGGACGGTTATGCCGTACTGACCGATATTCTGGGTGATGAAGATCATCTGGGCGATATGGACTTCAAGGTGGCCGGTACCCGTGAAGGTGTTACTACGCTGCAGCTGGATATCAAGATCGGTGGTCTGACCCGCGAAATCATGCAGGAAGCACTGGCACAGGCACATGCCGGTCGTATGCATATTCTGGATGAGATGGCGAAATGCATGGAGACACCACGTGGTGCGATTGCAGATCATGCGCCGCGTATGTTCACGATGAAGGTCAAGGTGGACAAGATCCGTGAAGTGATCGGAGCCGGCGGCAAGGTGATCCGCGGTATTGTGGAAGCAACCGGTGCCAAGGTGGATATTGAGGACGACGGTACGATCAAGATCTTCGCAGTGACCGGTGATGCCGGTGAAGCGGCGAAGAAGATGATTGAAGATATCGTAGCTGAAGTTGAAGTCGGCGCGATCTATACCGGCAAGGTCGTCAAGCTGATGGACTTCGGTGCATTCGTACGTGTTGTCGGTGGTACTGACGGGCTGGTTCATATCTCCCAGATTGCCAACCATCGCGTTGAAAAAGTGGCGGATGAGCTGAAAGAGGGTCAGGAAGTACGCGTCAAGGTGCTGGAAGTGGATCGTCAGGGCAAAATCCGTCTCTCCATGAAGGACGTTGAAGACTGAAAGCAGCATTGCTGAATCAGGGTTGATCTGAATGAAGAGGGGCGGGCTTTTGTCCGCCCCTTTTTCGTTTGAGGATGCGGTTGTGTTGCATCAGAGGAACCGTTGAGATGCAAGGAAAAGGACAGTATGGTGATGATGTATGAATAAGCCGTTTTATCAGGAGACCCGTTTGCCGGATGGCCCGCTGGTACTCAGTTGTGCTATGCCCGAAGCGCAGAGTGTGGCACTGGGTGTATTTGTCGATGTAGGCAGCCGGGATGAGGTTACTGCTCAGGCGGGCATGAGCCATGCGCTGGAGCACATGCTGTTTAAGGGTACAAAACGTATGGATGTCCATGCGCTGGCCGAAAAGCTCGATGAGCTGGGTGGCAATGCCAACGCCTTCACCTCGCGCGAGCGTACATGCTTCCACCTGCATGTGCTGCATGAGCACTGGCAGGAGTCACTGGCCGTGCTGATGGATATGGTGCTTGAGCCGGCTCTGCCTGCGGATGAGTGGCAGCGCGAACGCGAAGTGATTTATGCCGAGATGGCGATGGTTGATGATACGCCGGAAGAGTGGGTGATGGATCAGCATGTCGAGGCGCTGTTTCCGGATCATGCGCTGGGGCGTCCTGTGCTCGGTACGCATCAGGCGCTGTCAGAGATGAATGCGGACGCACTGCGCAGTTACCTGCAGCAACACTACAGTGACGGGCGCCTGCTGATTGCTGCAGCAGGCCGGATTGATCATGCCGAGTTGGTGGATGCATTGTCCGCACTATCTTTCCCGCAGACAGACAGGGCACTGGATCGACTGCCGCCGGCGACACTGGCACGCGGGTTACAGCCGCTGGAGCGGGACGGAGAGCAGGCGCAGATGGTGCTCTCCTATCCGGGCATTACCGTGGCATCTGACGAGCGACCTGTGGCCTGGCTGGCCAATCAGATGCTGGGCGGCGGCATGAGCTCGCGCCTGTTTCGGGAAGTGCGTGAAAAGCGTGGTCTGGCTTACAGTATCGGTTCGCACCTGAGTATGCTTAGCGATACAGGCGTCTGGAGTGTGACCTGCGGCTCGGAGCCGTCGCGAGCCGACGAGTGCGCCGCGGTATTACAGGATGTACTGGGTGGTTTTGCTGCTGATATCGGTGCTGAAGAGCTGGAGAGGGCGAAGCGGCAGCTGGAAGTGCAGTTCCGTATGGGACTGGATTCGGTGGAAGGTCAGATGCTGCACCTGGGCGGGCGACAGGATGAGGCAGTGCTGTTATCGCCGCTGCAGTGGCTGGAGAAGATACGCAGTGTGGATGTGGAAACCGTGCGCAGCTGGAGTCAGCAGAAGCTGCAGCAGGGCAAGCTGTGGAGTATTGCCGCACCTGAGTGCGCGCTGACACAGGTTTGTGATAGAATTGGCCCATCATGTTAGAAACTATCAGAGAAGACATACATACAGCTTTTGACCGGGACCCTGCGGCGCGCTCCAACTGGGAGGTGCTGACCTGCTATCCAGGCTTGCATGCCATCTGGATGTACCGGGTAGCACACGTCTGCTGGCAGCGCGACTGGCTATGGCTGGGGCGTTTTATATCGCATGTGGCACGCTGGCTGACCGGTATCGAGATTCATCCGGGTGCGACCATTGGTCGGCGCTTTTTCATTGATCACGGCATGGGTATTGTGATTGGTGAAACGACAGAGATCGGCGATGATGTGACACTGTACCATGGTGTAACGCTGGGCGGCACGACATGGGAAAAGATCAAGCGTCATCCGACATTGGCCGATGGCGTGATAGTCGGCGCCGGCGCCAAGGTGTTGGGCGCGATCACCATTGGCGAGCAGTCGCGCATAGGTGCTAATTCGGTCGTCTTTCACGATGTGCCGGAGCACTCCACGGTGGTTGGTATTCCGGGCACGGTGGTGGGCTCCACCAAGTCGCTGATTGAGGATGGCAAGATCAATCTGGATCACCATCTACTGGCTAATCCGGTGGCGGAAGCACTCGGACATGTGTTGAAAATGATTGATGATGTCAATGCACGTGTGGATACCTTTCATCCTCGCCCTACGGGCGACAAGGCGAAAGAGGTCAAGCAACTGGATGAGGATCGCGTCAGTGAGCAGGAGAAGCTGGAGCGTTTTCTCGGCGGCGGGATTTAAGCGGACAGTCTTAAGGGCCGGTGCAGAGGGTGCCGGCGCTGGCTCCTTGGTGATGCATGGCTTTGACAGCCTCGTTTTTTCATACTTGACTAAAACAGTCGGGATTATAATATCCGACCCTGATACAGGGTTATTACCCCGTGGAGGTTTGATATGCGACTGACCAGTAAAGGCCGATATGCCGTATCGGCAATGGTGGATCTGAACAAGCAGCAGAATGACGGACCGGTGACATTGGCGGCTATTTCCGAGCGCCAGTTTATTTCGCTCTCTTATCTTGAGCAGTTATTCCGCCGCCTGCGTGAAAACGGGCTGGTGCGTTCGGTGCGTGGTCCGGGTGGCGGTTATTTGCTGGCCAAGGATGCGGTGGATATTTCGATAGCCGATATTATTCGCGCTGTGAATGAGCCGGTACGTACGACCATGTGCGAGAACGGTGTGCGCGGTTGCCATCGCGGCAATCGTTGCGATACGCATCAGTTGTGGGAATCGCTGGGGCAGCATATTTACCGCTTTCTGGATGCAGTGAGTCTGGCCAAAGTGTGTGAGAGAGATGTGTTCCTGGATCGTATTGATCTGGGCGATGTGGATGCCTATATGCCCGTATCCAGAACCATGCCCGATTCGGCAGTGAAAATTGAAGCGGTATCTTGATCATAATGCTACCTGTCCACCTGTACGCGAGGCACTGGATGCCATGTTGCAGGCGGCCTCGGAAGCATCCGGCAATCCATCCAGTTTGCACTGGGCGGGGCGGGCAGCCCGAAGGGTAGTGGATGATGCGCGCGAAGCGCTGGCCCGTTATGTCGATTGTGAATCCGGCAGTGTTGTATTCACATCCGGCGGTACTGAAAGTAATAATATAGCGATTCACAGTGTCCTGTCGACCTGCAAGCCCGGACGCATTGTGACGACGGCGATTGAACATCCGGCTGTTTTAAAACCCCTGCAACAGTTTGTCGCAGAGCAGCCGGCTGATGCCGGCTGGGAGTTGATTCAGGTGCGTCCGGATCAGAGCGGTGTGGTATCAGCCGATCAGATGATCCGGTCCGTTTCCGATGATACGCGTCTGGTTTGTATGATGCTGGTCAATAACGAGAGTGGCGCCGTGCAGCCGGTGCAGCCGGTGGCGGCGCATTGCCGGGAGCGCGGCGTACCGATGCTGGTGGATGCCGTGCAGGCGCTGGGTAAAGGCGATGTGCATTTTCGCCATCTGGATGTGGATTTCATGAGCTTGTCGGGTCATAAAATCGGCGGCCCGAAAGGCGTGGGGGCGCTTCTGGTCCGGCGCGGGGTAAGGTTGCACGAGTTGACGCCCGGTGGCGGGCAGGAGCGCGGCCGGCGCTCGGGTACCGAGAATGTACCGGCTATCGCAGGCTTTGCCGCGGCGCTCGGTGTTATAGATTTTGCCGCCCAGGCACCTGTGCGCGATGCCTTTGAACAGCAGCTGAAAACAGAGATACCTGAAGCGGAAATTATTGCCGAAGATGCCCTGCGTACGGCCAATACCAGTCTGGTCGTATTGCCGGGGATGGATGGTGAAACGATGTTGATGCAGCTGGATCTGGACGGTTTTGCCGTTGCTTCCGGCTCTGCATGCTCTTCCGGTAAACGTGAGGCATCGCATGTGCTGCTGGCGATGGGAATCCCGGATATGCGTGCGCGCAGTTCTATCCGCGTCAGTTTCGGGCCGACGAGTAGTATGGATGATGCGCAGGCGCTGGTTGCTGCACTGGTGAGTGTACGCAGGCGATTAAAAGGTATGGCAGGTTTGGCTGCCTGATGGAGTCTGAAGTGATGGATGTTGAATTGACCGATGCGGCAAAAAAGCGTGTGCGCGAACTGGTATCTCAGGCCGGCTGCAAGGGGCTGCGTCTGGCAGTGAGGCCTGCCGGCTGTTCGGGACTGGAGTATCTGATGGACCTGGCAGAGGGACCTTCTGAGGGAGATCTGGTGCGTGTCTGCGATGGCTTTGAGCTGTATGTGGATGCTCCGTCCTATGCCACGGCGCTGACCGGCTTGCGGCTGGACTTCCAGCAGGACCTGTTATCGTCCGGCTTTGTCTATAATAATCCGAATCAGAAAGGAGCCTGCGGCTGCGGCCAGTCATTTTCCGTGTAAGCTGGTTTATATCCCTGTGAAACAGAAAAAGGCTGCCATTGGCAGCCTTTTTCTGTTTCAGGATTAAACGCCCTGGGATTTCAGATACTCTTCGTAGGTGCCATGGTAATCGACAATGCCTGCCGGAGTCAGCTCGATAATACGTGTGGCAACCGAGGAGATTAATTCACGATCGTGGCTGACAAAGATCAGGGTGCCCGGATAGGCTTCCAGTGCAGTGTTCAGGGATTCGATGAATTCCATATCCATATGGTTGGTCGGCTCGTCCAGCAGCATCACATTGGGGTTCTGGAACATGAACTTGCCGAACAGCATGCGTCCCTTTTCGCCACCGGATAGTGCTTTGACCGATTTCTTGATATCATTCTGGGAGAACAGCATGCGACCGAGGTTGCCGCGGATCTCCTGCTCACCGTGCTCTTCTCTTTTCCACTGTGCCATCCAGTCGAAGACGGATATATCCTCGGCAAAATCAGCCGAATGGTCCTGAGCATAGTAGCCCAGCTTTACATTCTCCGACCATTTGATTTCACCTGAAGTTGGCTTCAGATCGTCGGCCAGACAGCGCAGTAGCGTGGTTTTGCCAATACCGTTGGAACCAATTACAGCTACCCGTTCGCCGACAGTGACCATCAGATCAAAGTTTTCAAACAGCGGACGCTCATCAAAGGCTTTGCTCAACTTCTCAAGCTTGAGTGCGACACGAAACAGTTTCTTGTCCTGATTAAAACGCATAAAAGGACTGACACGGCTTGAAGGTTTTACTTCGTCGAGCTTGATTTTATCCAGCTTCTTGGCACGGGACTGGGCCTGCGTGGCTTTGGATGCATTAGCCGAGAAGCGGCGCACGAAAGCCTGCAGCTCCTGAATCTCCTCTGTCTTCTTGGCATTGGCTGTCAGCAACTGCTCCTGCACCAAAGCTGCCGCTTCCATGTAGTCGTCATAGTTGCCCGGGTAAACGCGTAACTCGCCGTAGTCCAGATCGGCCATGTGGGTGCAGACACTGTTCAGGAAATGACGGTCATGGGAGATGATGATCATCGTGCCTTTCTGGGCATTGATCACTCCTTCCAGCCAGCGGATGGCATTGAGGTCCAGGTTGTTGGTCGGCTCATCGAGCAGGATGATCTCCGGGTTACCGAAGAGTGCCTGTGCCAGCAGCACACGCAATTTCATGCCGGGTGCGATAGATTTCATCAGGTTATAGTGATCATCCACCGGGATGCCCATGCTGATCAGCAGATCGCCCGCATCAGGCTCGGCACTGTAGCCGTCCAGATCGGCAAACTCGCTCTCCAGATCACCGGCACGCATGCCATCTTCTTCGCTTAGTTCATCCTGAGAGTAGAGGTGATCCCGCTCCTGTTTGATCTTCCACAGCTTTTCATGGCCCATCAGGACGGTATCGAGCACGGTAAACTCTTCAAAGGCGAAGTGATCCTGGCGCAGTTTGCCCAGTCGCTCATGCTGATCAATGCTGACAGTGCCGGCAGTAGGCACCAGATCGCCGCCGAGAATCTTCATCAGCGTGGACTTGCCGCAGCCGTTGGCGCCGATCAGTCCGTAGCGATTGCCGTCACCGAATTTTGTTGTGATGTTTTCAAACAGGGGTTTGTCCCCGAATTGCATGGTAATACCGGATGTAGAGATCAAGGCGTGTTCCGTTGTGACAGAGATTAACCATACGAACATGGAATGTGGCGATGGCTTGGAAAGAGACGCAGCTTATGGTTGTGTATGCGATATACAAGCCCGGATGCTCAATTATCCAGAGCAATCGCATTAAAACGACCCTTTATTCATGTACTGAATATTCAATCCGTAGACGTACTGCAGCTGGTCGGAATATCGCAAGTAAGGACTTGTATCAGCTATGGGGGCTGTTGATGTTGCTTAAAAGCCCTCCTTTTAGATCTGCCTCGGTATGAATATTTTCGCGGAGTAGAGCGGCGGAGCCGTGGCCGCTAAAATATTTAGAGCCTCCTCAAAAACATCCATCTACCATCCAGTGGAAGCGTCCGCGAAGCGGGGATGCATGCCAGTCAAACGATCGCCAACGCCGTCATCAAGCCTCAGCATGCCCCTGAGCCATGTTGTGCAGGCATCCATGATGGCTGATGGGCGCAAAAAAGGCAGCAAAAACCTGAGCAGGGCAATCAGGTTCATCACCAGGAAGATGCTCCGCACCCATGCCTCAGAGGTTGAAGCCAAACGGGCGCGTATTTGATTGAGCCGGTAACCGTTTTTCCCTTGCCCGAACTTGCCTTCGACAGGGATGCGACTGCGCTCATCCTCCCTGCGCTGGCGCTTGAGCTGTTTGATCTCATCCATATTCTCCGATGTAACCTTCCTTGGCCTGCCCAAAGGCCTGCCGCCAAAGCGGATGCCATGCTCCTTCAGCCACCGCCGATTCGCGCGTGTGCCGTAGATGCCATCAGCCAGCACCACCTCAGGATAAAAGCCGAAGCGCGCCTTGTATCGCTCCACCTGTGCGATCAGATCCTGTGACTCATTGAATGCATCCCAATCCAGATGATCTACAAATGCCAGTTTGCCAATCATGCTGACGCTCACCTTTGCGCCAAACTCCACCGGGCGGCCAGCCTTGCCCCGTACAATCGGCCGCACATGCGGCTGACTGATGCTGACAATACGGTCATCACAGCGGCGGCTCTTCGTCTCATACATCCGCTTCTGCTGCGCATACACATGCTGAATAATCCAGTACTGGCGTTGAAGCTTGTGTCCTAAGGGAAACGGCATGCCGGCCTCCGCCATCAGCTCGTCCAGCATCCGCTCAATATGCCCAAGATTGCGGCGCACATACTGCAACTGCTGGCGGATGCCCTTGCGGATCAGCTTGCCGCCCGGTTTCTTGCGCTTGCTGATGGAAAGAAATACCTTGCGCGCCTGCTGCCTGTAAGTGCGCGGCTTCTTGCCGCCGGTTTGTTTGTGCAGCTCATCAATCAAGGACTCGGAGATCTCACGCGCCTCATTGAGCAGGCCGAGATCCGTCGGAAAGCGGATCATCTGGTCGGCCACCGTCGCATCCATCAGCAGCTTGCCATGGTGTGTCACGTCCTCTGCCTGCGCATCAACCGCATCAACCGGTGCCGGTCGATCCTGGTCGGACCCATCCCCGCAGGAAGAAGGAGGTGACCCATCACCGCCGGACGTGCTGACCCGGGTTGGTTTCCGCTTCTTTTGGATATGCACCGCCCGATCCACTATCGCCTGCTCAAACGCATCAAACACTTCCGCACCCATGCGCTTGCGTATCTCCACGAACAGGCTCGGAACAAACGGCGGTGCATCCACATATGCACCAAGGCCGCAAAAAAACTGGAGATAGGGGTTCTCCTGGATCTGCAATACTGTCTCTTCATCGCTCAGGTTCAGCTTGTGCTTGATGATCAGCGCACCGATCACCAGACGCGCAGGCTTCGCAGGCCGACCCTGCGTCGCGCTCATCACGGAATTGTAAGCCACGGCAAGATCATCCCAAGGCACAACCTCCGCCAGCTTCACCCAACGATTCTCAGAATTCAAATCACATCCAAATGGATGAATAAAGTCCTTCAACTGAAGTTGCCGGTCACTTGTCTCTCGTATCATGTGCAAACCTTTTGCGCCAGATGCGCCCATTCCCTTGCACTTCAGACTACCATGAACATCGCTTTGTCTCAATATATCAATGGGTTGTGACTTTTTGAGGGGAATCTATTTATGCCGAGGGCACCCGAAGGGCAGAGATAGCGGAGGCGGCTTTCTTTCGTCCTTTCTTTGCCGCCAAAGAAAGGACAAGTATATCTCATATACATTGCGTCAGTTCAAGGTCATTCATGTGTTCATATTGAGTGGCTACAATATATTTAATGCAATTGCCCTGCTCAATTATCCCGATAAAGCGATGAGACTTCCGCCTTGTCAGAGCGCCCGGATGGAGGGTCTAATAGGCCTAATAACCCCCGATCCACGGAGCGGGATACTTTTTGTCATTGACGAAGGTTTGTCCGGCCTGACGTGCAGCGCTGATTGTGGCAAATCCTTTGATGCGGACCCGGAACCAGTGGCGTCCGTCAATATTCACTTCCACTACTTCAGGATTGAAGCCTAGAGCCTTGATCTGGCTGATAAGCTCCGGCGTATGCTCCGGTGTGGAGAGTGAAATCAGGTTCAATGCCCACGGCGGCCCCGAGTGATCGGCCGGAATGATGGCGTGATCAACCGGTGTCGCATCGGCCGGCTCGATGGCCGGCGCAGTACTATCTGTGACAAGAGGGTCGCTCGTTACTGCCGCAGCTTCACTGGAAGCAGACTCGCTTGCCGCCTGTTGCGGCTCATCGGAGGGCTGTGCAGTTGTTGGGCTCTCACTCTCGCTGATCGGTGGCTCTACGAGAGCCGGGGAAGCCGGCGATGGTGTCGGGGGAGTGGTTGTATGCTGGCCGCCGAGTGTGAACAGGAGGGCAATGATGACCACTGCACCGACAGCAGCAGCGATAAGAAAATATTGCCGGTGGTTGGTCGGGCGCTTGTCAGGAGTATGGGTATCGGACATGCAGGATAAGTTAGACCTTTACAGTGTGATCGTCCACATTCGTTTGAACTTGTCAGCCGTGCCCCATAGGCTGAGTGTCGAGAGTCAATGGGAGGTTGTTATGTCCAATGTATTGTTATCCATTTCAGGTCATGACCGGGCGGGCATCGTCCGCGATGTGGCCGATGCACTGTTGCATCTGAATGCAAACATCGAAGACTCATCCATGACGGCACTCAGGGGCCGGTTTACGATGATGATGATTGTCAGGCTGCCGGAGGATCGCAGTCTGGGCGAACTGAAAGCGGCGCTGGCGGAGTTGGAGCGACATACTCGCCTGAGCGTACAGTCACAGGTGATCAGCGATGAGGAGGCACAAACGCCGGCGCTGCAACCGGATCATGTGATTACCGTACACGGAGCGGACCGGGTGGGCATTGTGCATGCTGTCACGGAAGCGCTGGCTGATGCTAAAGCCTCCATCGTGGATGTATCGACCGAGCAACGGGATGGTGATGAGGGCGCGGTCTATATGATGGTGCTGGAAGTTGCTGCCAAAGAGTCTGACGAGATGAATGAAGCCCTGCAGGCTGTGGCGCACCGGATTGGTGTAACGGTGGAGGTCCACAAGCTGGATGATGCAATTCTGTAACCAACACGCTGATGAATATGTCTGACGAAGTCATTATGCCTGATATTCTGAAGCATCCGGATGAGCGTTTGAGACAGGTCTGTCCCGATGTCACAGATTTCGGTTCTGATCTGGAGGCGCGCTTTGCGCAGCTTGATGCCGTCATGCGTGCCGCTCCCGGCGGCGTAGGTATTGCCGCCCCGCAGATAGGCTGGCAGCAGCGAATGATTGTGATTGACTGCCGCGAAAGCCTGCGCCCATGCAAAAATAACGGTCTGTTATGGATGAGTAATCCGGTTATTGAGTCTGTAGAAGGGAAGGCGCTGGGGCGCGAAGGCTGTCTGTCGGTGCCGGACTGGGTGGCTATGGTTGAACGTGCCCGCTCGCTGCAGGTCAGTTATGACGATGTCCACGGCGACAGACTATCGCTCGAGAGTACCGGTTTTGAGGCCAGGGTGATCCAGCATGAGCTGGATCACCTGGATGGTATCCTGTTTATTGACCGGGTGGTGTCGGCTCGCGACCTGGTCAGGCGGATGTAGGCCTCGCTTGTCAGGCTGTGGTTATTTTAATCCCAGTCATAGTTGGGCTCGTCATCGCCCGGCTCGGATTGTGGCAGCCCCATCATCAGTTCCAGATCGGTAACAGGGATGTGGCCGTGTTGTTTGCTGACCCAGCTGACGATTTCCGCATGATCTGTAATGGCTGTTTGCTCAAAGGGTGACATGGTCGCCTCCAGTTTGGTGAGATTGATATGGAGAGAAGATGCACCGTGATTGCGACATGAATGAGACAGGAGTATGACATTGATATGACAGTGACAAATTGCAGGCGGTGCGGGTATGCCCGAACTGCCTGAGGTGGAGGTGGTACGCACGGGGCTTGAACCGTGTCTGATTGGCCGCCGTATTCTGACGGTCACCTGTCACAGGCCGAGCCTGCGCTATCCGCTACCGGATATGGGCAGCCTGTCCGGTAGCCGTATTGTGGCAGTCAGGCGCAGATCCAAGTATCTGCTGATCGAGGTCTCTGACGGTCGGGTGCTGGTCTGGCATCTGGGCATGACCGGCCAGTTTCATGTGCTGGGCAGCGAGGTATCTGCAGGAAAGCATGAGCATGTGCGCATTGATCTGGATGATGGCACCTCTCTGCGTTATCGCGATGCGCGTCGTTTCGGCTATGCCGGACTGCTGGCCGCCGATCAGCTGGCTGAGCATCCGTGGTTTGCCACGCTGGGACCGGAGCCGTTGGGTGATGCATTTAACGGCGCATATCTGGCAGAGCTGTGTCGGGGCAGGAAGGCGCCGATCAAAACGGTGATTATGGATGCACATGTCGTGGTCGGTGTCGGCAACATCTATGCCGCTGAGTCGTTGTTTCGGGCAGGTATTCATCCGGGGCGCGCAGCAGGCCGCATTGCCGGCGCGCGTCTGGATCTGTTGGCGAGTTCTATTCGGGATGTGTTGCGTGAAGCCATCAGCGCCGGTGGCAGTACGATCAGTGATTTTGTGCGTGCCGATGGCAGGCCCGGCTATTTTGCCCATGCATTTCAGGTTTACGGGCGAAAGGGGCAGCCTTGTCTGGTCTGTGGTGAAGGAATCAGGCGCATCCAGCAATCCGGCCGCAGCAGTTTTTATTGTATTCGCTGTCAGCATTGAACACTGCCGGCTCTTTTTTCAATACGTGTTTAGCCATAACCCGGGGCAATCCAGAGCTTCTCTGTTATCATCAGCAAGCCAGTTCGTGAAAGATGACGCTGTTATCGGTAAGATGCGCCGACTTTTGATGGCATGGAGGCATGCGTGAAGCAGGCACTGGAACAGGCACTAGAGCAGGCGCTGATAAAGCTGCTGCAAGATCACCCGGATGCAGCGGTTCCGCCGGTCGTATTGACGCGTCCGAAGGAGAAGGAACACGGCGACTATGCCGCCAATGTCGCCATGCCGCTGGCGCGCGTACTCAAGCAGAGCCCGCAGCAGATTGCCGCCAATATTCTCGCTGCGGTTGTCTGGCCGGATGCTGTTGAGGCGGCCGATGTTGCCGGCCCCGGTTTTATCAATATACGTTTGAAAAAAGCCAGTGAAGCCAATGTGTTGAAGACGATTATTCAGCAGGCTGAAGAGTATGGCCGTGTTGCGGCTGCAGCCGATGCCACCAAAGTGAACCTTGAGTTTGTATCCGCCAATCCGACCGGCCCGATGCATGTCGGGCATGGCCGCGGTGCTGTTGTCGGTGATGCGCTGGCAAACTTGCTGGCGGCGACCGGCAATCATGTGCAGCGCGAATACTATATCAACGATGCAGGAGCCCAGATCGGTGTGCTGGCGGGCAGCGTCTGGTTGCGCATGCGTGAATTGAACGGCGAGCAGATTGAGTTTCCCGAGTCGGCCTATCCCGGTGAATATATTGTACAGATTGCCACTGAAGTACTGGCCGCTCACGATTATAAAACGTTGCTGGCGATGGATGAGGATGCGCGTCTGGCACTGATCGGCCAACTGGCGATTGATGCCAATATGGCGATGATCCGGGATGATCTGAATGCCATCGGTATTCACTTTGACCTCTACTTTTCGGAGCAGAGCCTGCACAACAGTGGTCGCGTGAACGAGCTGATTGAGCGACTGCAGGCAGACGGTGTGGTCTATCGCGGCACACTGCCGCCGCCGAAGGGTAAGGAGGTCTCCGACTATCAGCCGGTTGAACACCTGCTGTTCCGCACCACCGATTTCGGTGATGATGTCGATCGCCCGCTGGCCAAGCAGGACGGTACGGCGACCTATTTTGCCGCGGATATCGCCTATCATTATGACAAGCACCTGCGCGGATTCGATCGCATGATTGATGTCTGGGGCGCGGATCACGGCGGTTATGTGACGCGTGTGCAGGCGGCGATGAAGGCGCTGATTGAGCCTGAAGCGGCATCGGCTGCGCAGCCGGATGTCATTCTGGTTCAGATGGTGAATCTGACCCGTGACGGCGTACCGGTGAAGATGTCCAAGCGTGCCGGTACGTTTGTTACCCTGCGTGAAGTGGTGGATGAGGTGGGCCGTGATGCGGTGCGCTTCAACTTTATGACACGCCGGGTGGAATCCCAGCTCGATTTTGATCTGGAAGCGGCCAAAAAACAGAATGACGAGAACCCGGTCTATTATGTGCAGTATGCCCATGCGCGCATTGCAGCGATTCTGCGCAAGGCTAGCGATGAGGGTGTGGTGGTCGGTGAGATTGATGATGTCGATCTCTCGGTGCTCACCTCGCATGAGGAGCAGCGGCTGGTGGCGCATCTGCTGGCCTATCCGGAAGCACTGCTCCGGGCTGCAGACCGGCTGGAAGCCTATCGTGTGGCAACCTATGCAATGCGACTGGCTGCCGATTTCCACAGCTTCTACCACAAGCATCGGGTGGTAACGGATGATAACAACCTGACAGTGGCGAGAATGCTGCTGATTCGTGCCGTTGCACAGGTGATTACGAATGCCCTGGGTATACTCGGCGTCTCTGCGCCGGATCGGATGTAATGGCTAAAAAAGATTTCGCCCATATCAAGGCGCCCAGCCGGCAGGAGAAGAAAGCCGGCCTGAACATGTTACCCTTTGCCATCGTAGCCATTGCCGGATTCTGCTTTGCTGCAGGTTACTGGACTGGCACAGCGCAGCATGATGTAAAGCCCACTGTTTCGCAGAAAGATATGGCTGCCAGACAGGCACGGCTGGATGCAAAAACAGCTGAAATCAACGTATTACAGGCCAGGATTGACGCGCTCGAAGAGCAGGTTGCTATGTGGAAGGGCAAGGCGAAACAGGATGCGCACAGCAAAGTGGGCGATCTGCAGTTTTACACCGACCTGCCCAAACAGTCGGTGACGCCTGCGCCGGTGGTTGAGCCGGCAAAAGAGTCCGGAGAACCGGTGGAACCTTCGCCTGTCAAAGCAGATCCTCATGAGTTTGCATCGTCGGGGCAGGGGGTGGTAACGCCTGTTGCTGCAGAGCCACGGGCCGTTCTCGCCGGCTTCCGCATTCAGATCGCTTCGTTTCGCAGCAGAGTGGATGCAACCGCTTTGCAGAACAAGTTGAATAAGGCGGGTTTCAAGGCCTATGTGCAGACAGTGGATCTGGCTGAGAGAGGGCAGTGGTTCCGTACCTATGCCGGCCCATATGCCAGCAAGGCTGAGGCGGAACAGCGTCTGCCGGCCATTGAAGCGCAGATGCATATGAAAGGGTTGCTGATTCGTGGCGGCTGAAATCAGAAGCAGTTTACGGCACCAGTGGTTGCAGTCGGTGCTCGGTGAGGGTGCTGATGTCCGGCTGCTGGCCGGTGATGCATCATTCAGGCGCTATTTCAGAGTCAGCCATGCAGGTAACGACTATGTGCTGATGGATGCGCCGCCACCGCATGAGGATGTGCGTCCGTTTATACAGGTGCGTGACTGGCTTGAGCAGGCCGGTTTGCGTGTATCCGCACTGCATGCGGCGGATGCAGAACTGGGGTTTCTGTTGCTTGAGGATTTCGGCGATATCACCTGGGCGGTTCATTTGAGCGCTGGTGGTGATGCCGATCCGATGTTTGCCGATGCGCTACGTCAGTTGCGCCTGTTGCAGGATTCGCAGCCCGGCTTTGAGTTGCATCCCTTTGATATGGCGCGCATGCGGCGTGAATGCGATCTGTACCTGGACTGGTATTTGCCGCAGGTAGCAGGCCTCACGCCCGATGCAGGGCAGCGGCAGGGCTTTCATGCCGCGCTGACGGATGCCTTGCAGGAGATTGAAGCATTGCCGCGCGTACCGGTACATCTGGATTATCATAGTCGCAACCTGATGCTGCCTGCCGGAAGCCTGCCGCTGGGACAGATCGATTATCAGGATGCCGTGGCAGGCCCGGTAACCTATGACCTGGCGTCGTTGCTCTATGACTGCTATCAGGATTATCCTGAATCTGTGCGCCTGCAGTGGAGTCGCAGCTTTTATCAGGCGCTGCCGGACCAACTGGCTGCCGCCTTTGATGATTTTGATGAGTGGCACCACAAGCTCCGCCTGACCGCCATGCAACGCCATATCAAGGCGATCGGTATCTTTGCGCGACTGGCGTATCGTGACGGCAAGCGCCAGTTTCTGGGTGAGATCCCGTTGACGCGCAAGCATCTGCTCGAAGAGCTGACGGCTCTCGGTATCGGCAAGAATGAGTGCCCGCTGCTGTTCCGTGCGCCGCAGCCACATGGCTTGTGAATCTGCCTGATAGTTGTCCGACGGCATCATTTGCGTAGGGTGCTGCCCCTTTAGGAGGTCGCCATGCAGATTGCCGACAAGAAAGTTGTATCCATTCACTACACGCTGACCAACAGCGACGGGGCTGTAATTGATTCGTCGCGTGATGCTGAGCCGCTGGTTTATTTGCATGGTGCACAGAATATTATTCCGGGCCTGGAAGCCGCATTGGCCGGCAAGGTCAGCGGTGACGAGCTGACAGTCAGCATTGATGCTGCCGATGCCTATGGTCCATACAAGGAAGAGATGACCCAGGTGGTGCCGCGCAATATGTTTGAAGGCGTGGACGAGATCAAAGCGGGTATGGAGTTTCAGGCTGAGACATCACAGGGAGTTCAGGTGATCCGCATTGCTGCAGTCGACGGTGATGAGATTACCATCGACGGCAATCATCCACTGGCCGGCCAGGATCTGCATTTCGATGTCAATGTGACCGACGTGCGCGAAGCAACCGAAGATGAACTGGCCCACGGCCATGTGCATACAGCAGGCTGCGATCACTAAGCGTCCTGATATTTGATGAAAAGGGTCGCCTGCGGGCGGCCCTTTTTTTTTGCCCTGTAGCTGTTAATGTCCGTTTACGAAGGCATGGCCCTCAAAGGTAATGAGACATTGCAGGATCATGCATCATATGCACGTCACTGCTGTTAAAAGGAAGTTCCTACAGAGATGTGCAAGCAGAGTGACGAGAATCCGATCACCGGCAGGTAGAGCGAATTACATGGTTATGAAACGTGCAAAGCAGAAGCAAAATATACCATCGCAATACTCTGTCCCGGAGTATATCGATCTGCTCATTGCGAATTCAGCTCATCTGAACCAAAGCTCTGCCCTGCTTGAAAAGGCATGTCAGTATGTCTGGGATGCACAGGGTGTCGATCTGCAATGCCAAGC
>NZ_DS022294.1:1300048-1460048 GCF_000153765.1 Mariprofundus ferrooxydans PV-1
TTATTGTATGCCTGCTCAGTGACAGCCGCCTGCGCTCCACTGAATTTCACAAGGTCATTCAACATGAATTTTCCGACGAAGTGGTTCATATGGTTCAGGGGCTGGAAAAGCTGCACGGGTTTAAAGCAAGTCAATCGGATGGTCAGGTACAGTCTGAGCGTCTGAGAAGAATGTTGTTAGCCATGGTTGATGACGTGCGCGTGGTGCTCATCAAGCTTGCGTACAGGGTGCAGCGGCTCAGAGAGCTGTCCAAGGCAGATGAAGAGACACAAAAGCGCATTGCATCAGAATCACTTGAAATCTTTTCACCCATTGCCAACCGCTTAGGGATAGGACAACTGAAATGGGAACTCGAAGACCTGTCCTTCCGTTATCTGCAACCTGAGACCTATAAGCGCATTGCAAACATGCTTGAGGAAAAAAGAGGCGGACGTGAGACCTATATTAAACAGGTTGTCACAGAAATTAATACGTTGCTAAACAGCTCCGGGATTGATGCCAGAGTTTATGGCAGGCCAAAGCATATCTATAGTATCTGGTCAAAGATGACGCATAAAGACAAACAGTTCTCGGAATTGTTTGATGTGCTGGCGTTAAGAATCACGGTCACCACCATTGCAGAGTGTTATACCGTACTGGGGCTGATACATGGTCGCTGGCATCATATCCCCAAAGAGTTTGATGATTATATTGCCAACACAAAGCCCAATGGCTATCAAAGCCTGCATACGGCCGTTTACGGGCCCGAAGGGAAGCCGGTCGAAATTCAGATCAGAACCAAAGCCATGCACGAGTTTGCAGAATTTGGTGTGGCGGCACACTGGCGCTATAAAGAGCGAAGCAAACAGGACGATGTGCTGGAAAAAACGATTCATTCGATCCGGAAGTTATTGGAAACACCGGAAAATAGTGATGAGGAGTTTTTAGACAGTTTTAAAACAGAGCTCTTCTCTGACAGAGTATTTGTGTTAAGTCCTGAGGGCAAAATCATTGATTTGCCGCAAGGCGCAACCCCGCTTGATTTTGCCTACAGCATTCACACAGAAGTCGGGCATAAATGTCGGGGCGCAAAAGTGAACGGTCAGATCGTACCGCTAACCACGCAACTGCAAAATGGTATGCAGGTCGAAATTTTAACTACGAACCATGCAGCACCCAGCAGAGACTGGCTCAATCCTCACTTAGGTTACATCGCCAGCAACAAGGCACGCTCAAAAATCAAAATCTGGTTTCGGCAACAGGATTATGAGCAAAATGTGATGGATGGGAAAACGGCAATCGACCGCGAACTCAAGCGCATGCACATTTTAAATCCTGATACGAATAAAGCCCTCACTCATTTTAAAGTGAATAGTGAAAAAGAGTGGTACGCGAAAGTTGGGCGTGGCGATATCACATCAGTTCAGTTAACGCAGGGCTTAAACCAGATTTATGCCCATGAGTCATTGAAAGCACTGCCCTTTAAACCCAAACCGAAAAAGAGGGGTGCAGATCCATCGATCAATGTGTGTGGCGTAGGTAACCTGTTAACCTATATGGCCAACTGCTGTAAGCCTGTTCCCGGTGATGAGATTATTGGCTTTATCACCCAGGGCCAGGGGGTTTCGGTTCATCGCCCGGATTGCACAAACATCCTCAACCTGGAACATGATAAGCAAAAGCGACTCATTTCTGTTGAGTGGGCAGACCATGATCATCAGACATTTGAGATCCATCTTGTTATCGAGGCCATTGATCGAACCGGCCTGTTAAAAGACATTACAAGCATACTGTCCGACCTGAAAGTAAACGTACTCAGTGTTCAGACCCTATCAAACAAAGATACGCAAACAGCAGATATGCAAATCATGATGGAAATAGAGGATCTTGAACAACTGCAAAAAGTCACTGACAAAATTATGCAGCTACCCAATGTACTCAAGGTTTATCGGCAGAACGCATAAAAACGATAGCCTTAGCCTCGAGTTTCTAATATCCACAAAACAAGGCCTGACCCCGAAACTTCTAAAAAAACCGAGCTCAAGAAATGCTTTACAATCAATCTGTTTGACTCTGGATATGCTTTAAGACCCTATAAATCCAAGAAATTCAGAGGGGGTTAAGTTTTCACACAGCCTAGACCAAGGATGGATATTCAATAGAGCTAATAAGACTCAATTCGGTATTGAATATAGTGTCCTACTCATTTTCCTCAACGGCAAATATTCGTTGCTTTGAAAGGACGAGTGTTTTCTTAGTCTCAGTATTTAAAAAGAAAAAATACTGACTGTTTGCCGCTAACAAAAGTAAACTTTTACTGGGAATCTTAATATTAGGGTCGATCAAAAATGTTTCTTCAACGCTTGAGGGGGTTGCTACTTTAGCCTCGTACACTTCTTTTCTTGCCGATGTATATAGGTACAGAGAAAAAATAAGTGTAATACTTATAATTACATAAGCTTGTAGAGGTTGAGCGAAATAACGTATGTAAAATCTGGCTGGAATCCGAAAAATTAATAAAAGCGATGTGAGTTGTAGATAGGCGAACATCATCTCCTTCGAATAAAAATATCCATATGCTGTTGCAGCAATAGATGTGGCTAAGAGAAAATAATACATCTTATCATTTTGTTTGTTATTGTATTCTAGTTCTGAAGGTGACATACGACTGTCACCATTAACTCTAAAGATAAATCCAATTAACGCAAAAATAGCCCCTACTAGTGAAAACCGAATGGCTTCCATACTTGAAGCTAAATAATCAGCTAGCGTGAAATACCGCGTTACATCAATCCCAAAAGCGCCAAGAAATGTGTATTCATATAGAAATCCACTGGTAAGAAATAGCGCTGATAAAATTGAAAGAAATGCACCAATATTTATTTCATCAAATGAAATTTTTACAGCTGTTTTATCTGCAATTTCATTACGTATGCTCTTATATTTCTTTTTTGTTTTTCTATCGATTTCCCAAAGGTGTTTTGCTTCAAGGGGTTCAGCAGAGGCATCTAGTTCTCTAGCTCGAGTTAAATGCTGCTGAGCAGTTTTAGTCTTTTTTTGAAGCGTCTCAGTGAAATTCATCACTAGAAAATACCTAACAACAAGAGACCGAATGTTTTCATTATTAATGGCTTTTGAGGCGAGTTTGTCAATCACCTCTTTATTCGAAAAATAGTCCTGACGTAGGTCATGTATGGCTTTTTTTAGGTCTTCTGGGCGTTCGATTTCTTCAATACAACAATCTTCTTCAAATTCTTCCTGATGCGTTATTTTCCATGTTGCTAGATGGACCATCTTGTCGGTGTGTTCGTCATAACCATGAAGTCTTGAATCTGGGTCTAAAGCTCTAATCAGAATTTTTAACGCAAAGTGAATGGACAGTTGTGTTTTCAATGACTTTTTAAGTACCAAGAAGCGAATTTTGTATGCGAATTTAATAAGAGGGAGTCCAATATAATTGAAGCGAAACCTTTCAAGCTTAGTTTTCAAGCCAGCCTTAGACGAATCTCCAATATATTGATTCATAATTTTACTCTCCTAAATCACCCCTGATTTCACAGAAACTTCGAAACTCTTACTTTCCATTGAAGAGTACAATCTGAATGACTGGTTTTGGTCGGGATCAGCTATTCCGATTTCTATGAATGAACAATATTACTTATAAAGATATGGCGGGAATGAAGTCTGAAGGCCTTATTATGCCCGTTTGTAAACAGCGCCGCGGAGCAGGCCGGCGAGGTCGCGTATCTCCTCTTCCATGATCAGGCTCTCCGGTGTGTCGGGCAGGCCGCAGGTGCCGGTTTCGACGATGATATAACCATGCGGCTTCAGGCATACAGGTGCATCATTAAGGATGGTGGCGAGCAACTGCAGGCCGTCGGCCTCATCGGTCAGTGCATGGCGCGGCTCCAGAGCCAGCTCCGGTTCCAGTCCATGCATCTCATCGCTGCTGACATAGGGCGGGTTGGAGATCACAACATCAAAAGGGCCGTCTTCTGGCTGCAGCGCTTGCAGCAGATCACCGCTGCGCCATGCCAGACGAGATGCGACATTGAGTGCGGCGGCATTGGTCTGCGCCATCCTGAGCGAGGCTTCTGATATGTCGGTGGCAGTGACTGCGGCATGCGGGTATTCGGCGGCCAGCGTGACGGCGATGCAGCCGGAGCCGGTGCCGATGTCGCAGAATTGATAGGGCGCGCTTTGATCCGGAAAGCGGGCGAGAACAGCCTCGATCAGATGTTCGGTTTCCGGTCGCGGGATCAATACATCCGGGCTGACCCGGAACGGGCGCGACCAGAACTCTTTTTCACCGGTGATATAGGCCAGCGGCTCGCGTGCAAGCCGGCGTTGTAGCAGGGCTGCAAAATGGCGGCTCACCGTTGCGGGCGGCTCATCATGCGCGCGTATAATCAGATCGGTGCGACTGCATGGCCATACATGCATGAGCAGCAACTCGGCATCCAGGCGCGGGCTATCACAGCCGGCCTGTTGGAGGTCTGCGGCAGCAAGCCGTAGCAGTTCGCTGGTTGTCGTCACAGTGATGTTTCAGTGCCCGTCAGCGTCAGGCCCGTCATGAGATTTGTGGTCTCCGCCCTTGTGCAGGAAATAGAGTGCAACCGACAGGGCGAGAATAGAAAACGCAAAATAGAGCATTTCCAGCGGGCCATTGTAGGTGGTATGCAGTACCGTTTTGAAAAAGCTGACTACCAGCACCATGACAATGACCTTGGCGAGCTTGTCTTTGAGCTGATCAAGGTTACGGATTTCCAGCACATTGGATGATTCACTGGCCTGGGCGGCATCAATTTCGGAGATGAACAGCTCATACAGGCCAAAGCTGAACAGCAGCAGAACCACGGCAATCAGATAGAGGTCTACAGCGCCGATAATGGAGCCGACAATTGTTTCGTGGAATCCTGCCGGATGCTCATGATGTAGATAGCTGGAGACGGTGTCGGCAGCAACGGAGTAGATATCAACACTGCCGACAATAAACAGGATGACCGCGCCAATCATGCCGAAAATCACGGCCAGCAGAATAAACAGCCGGCTGTTCCATAGTAGTTTCTCAAAGTGTTTTTCGATGATATTCATCAATGTTATCCCCGGCCGCTAAGGCCTGCCCGTCTGAATGAGACTGATTCCATCACGCCTGCGCCAGTCAGGCAATCAGCCGCACTTATTGTGCCTGCTTATCCGTGTTGTGCTGCGAGCAGTTCAGCCTGATGATAGGTGATCAGCGCATCTAGCAGTTCACCCATATCGCCTCCCAGAATCTGTTCGAGCTTATACAGGGTCAGGCCGATACGGTGATCGGTAATGCGTCCCTGCGGATAGTTATAGGTACGAATACGTTCCGAGCGGTCGCCGGAGCCGACCATGCCCTTGCGTGCCTGGGAACGTTCGGCATCCAGCTCAGACTGCTCCTTGTCGAATAGTCTGGCCTGTAACACCTTCATGGCCTGAGCCTTGTTTTTATGCTGGCTGGCCTGATCCTGACAGGTGACGACAAGGCCGCTGGGTATGTGGGTGATACGCACTGCCGACTCGGTTTTATTGACATGCTGGCCGCCGGCGCCGGAAGCACGATAGACGTCTATGCGCAGATCTTCCGGGCGGATGTTGATATCCACCTCTTCAGCGACAGGCAGGATGGCTACGGTGCAGGCCGATGTGTGAATGCGGCCGCCGGATTCGGTTTCCGGTACGCGCTGCACGCGATGTGCGCCCGACTCGAACTTGAAGCGCGAGAAGACGCCGTTACCGCTGATCTGGGCGATGATCTCCTTGTAGCCGCCGATACCGGTGTCACTGGCGGAGAGGATCTCCACCTTGTAGCCCTGAGTTTCTGCATAGCGGCTGTACATGCGGAACAGGTCGGCTGCGAACAGGGCTGCTTCATCACCACCGGTGCCGGCACGGATCTCGAGAATAACATCGCGATTATCGTTCGGGTCTTTCGGCAGCAGCAGCATCGATAACGCGGCATCGCTGGCGCTGATGGCCTGCTTGATTTCACGCGCCTCGGCTTCCGCCATCTCTTTGAGTTCCGCATCGCAATCCGGATCGGCAATCAGCTCCAGATTGTCCGCCAGTTGTTGTTGCAGATCGAGGTAATGTTGTGCCTCTTCGGCGACGGGTTCGATTTCTGAGAATTCGCGGGATAGAGCCGTATAGCGTTTATTGTCGGAGGTGACGTCGGGATCGGCGAGCATAACGGCGATCTCTTCCCGCCTGTGCAGGATGTTATCCAGACGATTGTTCATTCTTCCCCTTTGTTGCCGGTACGGAGTGTAGATGGCGGGACTGCGGCAGATCCAGGTCAAACAGGCGGGTGGCAGCACCCATCAGCAGATCACCCTCGATATCATCCGGCAGGGTCTTCAGTGTTCTCAGTGTAGGGTGCATATAGCGTTTCATCAGCGCCTTGCTGAATCGTTCGACGGCTTGTAACTGCTCCGGTTCAAAATCTTTCATGTAGCGCAGCGCTTTCTCAACTTCCTCAGCACGCTGCTGTTCCATCTGCTGCTGAATGCTGCGGATCATGGGTACGGTCTCAAGCGATTTCAGCCAGACAAGAAATGCCAGCTCCTCTTCCTCAAGGATTTTGCGCGCCAGTTCGGCTTCTTCCTGACGTTGCTCAACATTGCCCTGTACAACCTGTTGCAGGTCATCGATGTCATAGAGGTATACGTCATCAATCTCGGCAATGCGGGGATCGATATCGCGCGGTACGGCAATATCGACGAGGAACATCGGCCGGTTGCGGCGCTTTTTCATGGCGGCGGCAACAACATCGGGCAGCAGTACAAAGGTGGAAGCGCCGGTGCTGGAGAGTACAATGTCGGCTGCATCCAGATAGTCTGGCAGCTGCTCCATACTCAGGGCATGGCCCTCAAATTCGACAGCCAGCGCTTCGGCCCGCTTCAGGGTGCGGTTAGCCACCAGAATGTCGGAGCAGCCGTTGGCTCTGAGATGACGGGCGGCCAGCTCTGCCATTTCGCCTGCACCCATCAACAGTACCGTCTTGCCGGCCAGATCGCCGAAGATGTGTCGGGCCAGCTCAACAGCGCAGGATGAGATGTTGACCGATTGTCTGCCGATATTCGTTTCGCTGCGGGCTCGTTTGGCTGCAGCGAACGTGGACTGGAACAGTCGGTGCAGTACATGTCCGGCTGTGCCGGCGGAGAGAGCGTGCTCGTAGGATGATTTAACCTGACCGAGAATTTGAGGTTCGCCGAGAACCAGTGAGTCCAGGCCGGAGGCAACAGCAAACAGATGACGAATGGCCTCTTCGGCCGTGTGCGAATAGAGGTGCTCGCTGACCAGCTCTATATCCATGCCCGCCTTATCGGCGAACCAGGTATGTACAGCGGCGATGGCGGCATCAGGGTCATGGGTCACCACGGTCATTTCCACGCGGTTACAGGTGGATAGCAACGATGCCTCGCGAATAGAGGGGTCGCTGACACAGTGTTGCAGAATATCGGCAATTTCACTTTCCGGTACGGCCAGGCGCTCACGCAGCTCGACCGGTGCGGTTTTATGATTCAACCCTATATGACAGATGCGCATGGGCGAAAGCTTAGCGTTTCAGTGCCACAGGGTACAGAGGGACATCTGTCATGCTAATCAGGTTTCGTCTTCCACCATATTCAGCGTGATCTGCTGGTGATGGGTTGCATCGCGATAGAGGCGTGCATCGATGCGTCCGGGCTGGTCGGGGTCGAGCCTCAGATAGCACTCGGGACGCCGTCCCAATGCGGATTGATACAGTGTTGTCAGCCGGGCAAGCGTTGCCTGACTGACATGGCTGCTGTGATAAATGCCGCAGATATCAAGCCCTCGGGTGTCGAGTTCGCGCTGCTGCTGCAGGATAAATTCAACGTTGTCAGGATCGGCGGAAATCAGGTTTTGCGTGACAATTAAACGTGTTTCCACGATATTTCCCGCCTTTGCTAACAGGCCGCTGCAATCCTGGCGCTCGTTGACAAGGAGTTCATGCAGCAGGTTTTGCATGCAATGGCGGCGAATGGATATGGTCTGCGGGCTGTTTTCAGGGTGTGATTGCATGAGGCAAGAGTAGAGCCATGGCTCTGCCCGTCAATGGATTGTGCTTATCATACGTGACGGATTGCTGGCGTAAATAAATGACCCGGGATAGGGGGTGTAATTGAAACAACAGTTGATGATATCTACATCTTCATCGGGCCGCCTGATTGCGCTGGTGATGGGGCGAAATGTTCTGACCCTGTCGGTACTTGTCATCTCTGCACTCGTTGCTTTTGGCGTGTGGGGCGCATATGGGACATGGCAGAGTGGCCGGCTTGCACTGGAGCTGGAAAAGACCGCTGTGCTGCTGCAGCAAGCCAGGGCGCAGCAGGCTGCAACGGTTGCAAGCCTGCAGGGGCAGTTGCAGACAGAGCAGCACAAATCACTGGTGTATACACGCGCATTGGGCGAATTGCAGGCAAAGATGACCCGGCTGGATGCGCTGGGTTCACGTCTGGTGGATGTGGCATCGCTGGATAAATCCGAATTCGATTTTGGCATGGAGCCTGCGCTTGGCGGTCTGCGTCAGCCGGGAACGGTGGTGGATGCTCCTGTCGTGCAACAGGGTATGGCACAGATTGATGCACGCCTGAAGCAGATGGACGCGCAGTTTACAGCTCTGGACTATATGTTGGAGAGCAAACGCACCCAGTTGGATGCCCGGCCGCATACCTGGCCGACGAAGGGCGGCTGGATCAGCTCCGGCTTTGGTCCACGCATCGATCCGTTTACCGGTGGGCAGGCGATGCATTATGGCGTTGATATCGCCAACAGACCCGGCGCACCGGTGCTGGCAAGTAGTGCCGGCGTGGTCAGTTTTGCCGGCAAAATGCAGGATTTCGGTTATGTGGTCGATGTCGATCATGGTTACGGTTATTCGACGCGCTATGCACATATGAGCAGCCTCAGTGTCAAAATCGGTGATGTCGTTGAGGACAGGCAGACGCTGGGAAAAGTCGGTTCCACCGGCCACTCAACCGGTCCGCATATTCATTATGAAGTACGTCACTACGGCAAGCTGGTTAACCCGAGGCAATTTCTGCCCAGAGGGTAATCTTCCGTCCGGCACAGGGTGATCCTGATGTCTGCACAGAGCCGCTATCTTCGAGCTGCTTCCATGATTATAATCCACAGGCTCGGATTCTGAGCTTATCTCAACTGACAGGCGCACTGTTACCGGGCAACGTCAATAATTTTTTTGCATGAAAGGGAGTAGCGATGATCATCGGCATACCTGCAGAGATCAAAAACAGGGAGCATAGGGTGGCTCTGATACCTGAAGGCGCCAGGGCGCTGGTGGAAGACGGGCATCAGGTGCTTGTCGAGCAGGGTGCCGGGGCAGGCAGTGGCTTTTCCGACAAGGAGTATACCGATGCCGGAGCCATGATCGTAGCCTCTGCAGCTGATGCATGGGCTGCGGAGCTGGTCGTCAAGGTCAAGGAGCCGTTGCCCCGGGAGTATCAGTTCCTGCGGCCGGGGCTGGGCCTGTTTACCTTCCTGCATCTGGCTGCCTGCCCGGAGTTGTTGCAGGTGTTGCTGGAGAAGAAGGTGCTGGCCATCGGCTATGAGACGGTGCAGACCGATGATGGCAGGCTGCCTCTGTTGGCTCCGATGAGTCAGGTTGCAGGCAGGCTTGCGACCCAGATCGGGGCGTCGTTGTTGCAGTCGGAGAATGGCACGCAGTGGCCGGGACGCGGTGTGCTGATGGGCGGCGTCGCGAATGTGAAGCCGGCGAACGTGTTGATTCTGGGCGGCGGCAACGTCGGGCGCAGTGCCGCCGAAGTTGCTATCGGTATGGGAGCAATAGTGCATATTCTGGAGGCGCGCGTGGAATCGGTAGCCGCTTTGCGCCAGCATTTCGGTCAGCGCTGTGAAGTGCGTTTCTTTGCTCAGCAAATGATGTTTGAGGCGCTGGATGAGTGCGATCTGCTAATTGGAGCCGCTCTGGTTCCCGGCGCACATGCGCCGCACCTGTTGACCTCCAGCTTTCTCGAGCGCATGCCCGACGGCTCGGTATTCATGGATGTGGCGATTGATCAGGGAGGTATCTCGGAGACGAGTCGTCCGACCAGTTATGAACAGCCGGTTTATGTTGAATCAGGTGTGCTGCACTGCTGCCTGCCTAATCTGCCGAGTGCCGTGCCGGTTAGCAGTACTCAGGCATTAACGGCTGAAACTTTCCCGTACATACGGTTGCTGGCGCAAGCCGGCATGGTGTCGGCGATACGCGAGCACAGGTCGTTAAGGCGGAGCGTCAATACATGGGACGGGCAGATTACCCATCCTGCCGTGGCTGAAGCTGCAGGCATGCCGTATGAGCCGCTGTCGCTGTAGTTCTGCGAGGGGCCATCGACCACGGTTGATCGGGCAGGGGCAATTAGCCGGCTGAAGTGTAAGGTCTGTCAAGCGTAAAAAAGGGGGGTGAATAGTATTATTCAGCCCCTTTTTTTTGTGCATCGCGCTAGCGGGAAATATGGCTGAAAGCTTTTTGATTCCCGGTATGCGATAGGTGCTTTTAAAGCTACATTCTACTCTGCTAAAGCAGAGCATCCCCCTTTCTTTTGCGGAAAAGAAAGGGGTGAAAGAAAGCCGCCCCCCGATATCTTTGCCCTGCGGGTTCCCTCATACGAGCCATTCACTACAGCCGCTGCATCCGCAGCTTGTTCCTGTAGTGAATAACTCTATTCGGCAAATCTATAAGGGGGAATCCAAATCACTCACTTTTCAACTATCGCGCGGCGGGACAGCGCCGCTTGCTTCCCGATAATGCGCTATGAACCTGAAACAGAGGGGGATTGAACACTATTCAATCCCCTCTTATTTATTACTTGTCAGCAGCAGCCCGTGCAGCGGCGATGGCGGCCATGTTGACGATGTCATCCACGCTGGCACCGGTGTGTAGCACATGCGCCTGCTGGGGCAGACCGAGCAGTATCGGGCCGATGGCTGTGCCACCGCCAAGCTCGCGCAGCAGTTTGTAAGCGATGTTGCCGGCCTGCATGGTCGGGAATATCAGTACGTTGGCCGGCTCCTGCAGTTTGCTGAACGGATACTGTTCCAGGATGGCGCCGTTGACCGCGGTATCGGCCTGCATCTCCCCGTCGACAGTCAGATCCGGCCTGCGTTGCTGCAGCAGGCGGGTGGCTTCGGCAACCTTGCGTGTTTCCGGGTGATCGACGCTGCCGAAGTTGGAAAAGGAGAGCATGGCCACGCGCGCATCACACCCCAGTGATGTGGCGGTATCAGCGGCCAGTTCGGCCAGTTCAGCCAGCTGCTCTGCATCCATCTCCACATTCACCGTACAGTCGGTCAGGAAATATGCGGCGTTTTCCATGACCATGATATACATGCCGTATACATGATGGTGGTTGCCGGTGTTATCATGACCAAGCACCTTCAGCAGCGGCCGTAGTACATTGGGATAATGGGCCGTACGGCCGGAAAGCATACCATCGGCAAAGCCCTGACGTACCAGCATGGCTCCGAGCAGGTTGATGTCACTGTGCAGCATTTTTGCCGCATCATCACGCAGCATGCCATGGCGCTTGCGATCAAAATAATAGGCATCGGCCAGGCTGGAAAAGCGCGAGTTTTCCACAGATGGATCAACGACCTCGATCCGGGAGATATCCAGTCTGTCACGATGACAGATCTGCTCAATCACACTCTTTCGGCCGATCAGAATAGGGTCGGCAATATTCATATCCTGCATGGATATGGCGGCGCGAATCACAGTTTCATCCTCGCCTTCCGGCAGGACCAGACGAGTCGGGTGAGCGCGGGCCTTGTCCGAAATCATGCGCATGAACAGGCGGGAATTATCGATGCGGCCGGCCAGCTCCTGCGCATAGGCCTTGGCATTTGTCAGTGGCTTGCGCGCCACGCCGGTGTCGGTAGCGGCTTTGGCGACAGCAACCGGTACCACTTCAATCAGGCGGGGATCGAACGGCTTGGGCAGGATATATTCAGGGCCGAAGCGCAGCTCTCTGGCGCCATAGGCTTTGAGTACGGAGTGCGGCACATCGGCGCGGGCCAGCTCCGCCAGCGCATGAACGGCTGCAACTTTCATCTCTTCATTGAAGGTGGTGGCGCGCACATCCAGTGCGCCGCGGAAGAGGAAGGGGAAGCCCAGTACGTTATTGACCTGATTGGGGTGATCGGAGCGCCCGGTGGCCATAATCAGATCCTTGCGGGTGGACATGGCCAGCGCATAGTCAATTTCCGGGTCCGGGTTGGCCATGGCGAAGACAATCGGTTTTTCAGCCATCGACAGCAGCATCTCCGCACTGACGATGTTGCCTTGTGACAGGCCGATAAATACATCGGCGTCTTTCATGGCTTCTGCCAGCGTACGCTCCGGCCTTTCGGTGGCAAAGTATGCCTTGTGCGGCGGCAGATCTTCACCGCTGTCTTTGTGGATGACGCCCTTGCGGTCGAGAAACAGAATATTCTCGTGCGTGGCGCCCAGCTGCTCAATCAGCTTCATGCAGGCAAAACCGGCAGCGCCGGCACCGAGACAGACGATTTTCACGTCCTCAATCTGTTTGTTCTGCAGTACCAGCGCATTGATGAAGGCCGCAGCCATAATCACAGCCGTACCATGCTGGTCATCATGCAGCACCGGAATATTCATGCGCTTTTTCAGCTCTTCCTCGATAATAAAGCATTCGGGAGCTTTGATATCTTCCAGATTGATGCCGCCGAAGGTCGGTTCCATACGGGCAATGGTCTCTACGATGCTCATCGGATCGTTTTCATCGAGCTCAATATCAAATACGTCAATGTCAGCAAAGCGTTTGAACAGTACGGCCTTACCTTCCATGACAGGCTTTCCGGCCAGCGCGCCGATATTACCCAGCCCGAGTACGGCCGTGCCGTTGGTGATGACGCCGACCAGATTGGCGCGTGAGGTGAATTCATCGGCCAGTTCCGGGTTTTCAGCAATAGCCAGACATGGTTCGGCGACGCCCGGAGTATAAGCCAGCGCCAGATCTCGCTGGGTCAGGCATGGTTTTGTCGGGCGGATGCTGATCTTTCCCGGTGTGGGTGAGCGATGATATTCGAATGCGTCCCTGCGTAGATCTTCTTTTGCCATTATGCACCCCATTGTGTTCGCTTCATGTTTATCTACAGTTGTTCTCTGTATCCGCAAGCATAGCGCCGGATGGAGGTGTGGTCATTGGGTAGATTGATGCGAATTGGATTTGTCGGCGCGGGTGCCGTCGGTTGTCATTATGGCAGCAAATTAATTCAGAGTGGTGAGGATGTGCTGTTGCTGGCTCGCGGTGCGCATTTGCAGGCGCTGCAGCAGGGTCTGATTCATGAATCGGAGGGAGAGCGGCTGCAACTGGCTGTGGATGCCACGGATGATGTGGCGCGACTGGCCGATTGCAATGTGGTGGTGTTAAGCTGCAAGATGACCGGGCTGAAGGAGCTGCTCAGCGCGCTGCAGGGCTGTTTATCGGAGGACGCCATGTTGGTGAGCCTGCAGAACGGCGTGCAGGCTCCGGATATGCTGGCGGAGGCCTTTCCCGACCATGCCGTGGTGGCGGGCACAGCCTTTATCGGCGTGCGCCTGGAATCACCCGGCCATATCATTCACTCGGCCGCTGGCGGGATCAGGCTCGGCCTGTGGCGTGAGGGCAGGGGCAGCGCGTTGCTGCCTGCGTTGAATGAGGCTCTGTGTGCGGCGGGTGTGGCAAGTGATATTGATGCTGATCCTGCCGCAATGTTGTGGCGCAAGCTGCTGTGGAATTGCGGCTTTAATGCCATCACTGCCATCACCCGCCGATATGCGCGTGAAGTGGCTGCCAATGATGAGACATTGCAGATGGTGAGGGCGGCGATGCAGGAGACGGTCGCGCTCGCAAATGAGCTGTCTGTCGCCATTGATGCCTCGGATATCGACAGACATATTGATGTGACGCTGGCGATGGGTCCGGTGAAAACCAGCATGTGGCAGGATGTCGAGGCAGGGCATGTCAGCGAGGTGGATTATATGAACGGTTATGTGGCTGAGCGGTCTGAGTCGCTGGGGCTGGCGGCACCGGTCAACCGGATGTTAACCACGCTGATGCATGCACTGACTAAGGCCGGCTGATTGCCCTAAGCCGCTCGGCAATCCACTGGCCGATATGGTTGATCTCCTGCGGACAAACGGAGTGCTGCATCGGGTAGCTGTGCCACTCCAGTTGATAACCGGCAGCTTTCAGCTGACGGGCGCAGCTGTCGCCGAGCGCAAAGGGTACAACAGGATCATCAATGCCGTGTGCCATGAACAGCGGCGTATTCAGCGATGCCTGGCTATATTCTGCAGCCGCTTCAGGCATGAGCAGGTAGCCGGAGAGAACAATGATGCCGGCCAGCGGAGACGGCTTGCGCAGACCGGTGTAGAGAGCCATCGCAGCGCCCTGCGAGAAGCCGGCCAGTATGATGCGATCAGCCGGAATGCCGCGCATGATCTCCTGTTCGATCAGCATATTGATACCGGCCGATGAGGCCTGAATACCCGCTTCATCGTGCTCGATGCCGAGGTCGTTCTGACGGATGTCATACCATGCCGGCATGATATAACCGCCGTTAAGTGTAACCGGTATGGATGGCGCATGCGGAAAGATAAAGCGCACCGCGATATCGGCGGGCAGCCCCAGCTGCGGAACGACAGGTTCAAAATCGTGACCATCTGCGCCCAGCCCGTGCAGCCAGATGACGCTGGCTGCAGGCTTTTCGCCTGTTTCGATGGTGATGTGGGGTAGTGGATGCAGTGTCATGGGCCAATCATGCCGTAATTAATTCTTTGTGTCTTTGCGTCTTTGTGGTTCAATTTCGAAATGAGTAAACATCTGCATATTCTCGGTATCTGTGGTACGGCCATGGCCGCCATTGCCGCACTGGCCAAAGAACAGGGGTGGCATGTGACCGGCTCGGATGCGGGCGTCTATCCGCCGATGTCCGATTACCTGGCGGGGCTGGGAATTGAAATTGCCCCGTTTGATGCATCCTGCCTGCAGTCGGCGCCGGATCTGTGCGTGATCGGCAATGCGATGTCACGTGGCAATGTCGAAGTGGAGGCCATCCTCGACGGCGGATTGCCGTACTGCTCAGGCCCTGCTTTTGTCGGCGACCATATTCTGCCCGGTCGCCATGCTGTGGTGGTGGCGGGGACACATGGCAAAACGACGACATCCAGCCTGCTGGCCTGGGTGCTAGATCGGGCGGATCTCTCTCCCGGTTTTATGATCGGCGGTATTCCGGAAGATTTCGGGACGGGGGCGCGAACGGGTGGCGGGCCGCATTTTGTACTGGAGGGCGATGAGTACGACACCGCCTTTTTCGACAAGCGCAGCAAATTTCTGCACTACCATGCACGCACATTGATTCTGAATAATCTGGAATACGATCATGCCGATATCTTTCCGGATCTGGAAGCCATCCAGGCCCAGTTTCACCATCTGATCCGCACCGTGCCTGCTGCCGGCAGCATCGTGGTGAATGGCGATGATGATAATCTTGATTATGTGCTGGCACGCGGTTGCTGGACGCCGCTGGTACGTTTTGCCCGTTACGGTGGTCGCGATGCCGAGTGGCACTGGCAGCCGTTGAGTGATGATGGCAGCCGTTTCCGTCTCTACCAGCATGGTGATGAGGTGATGGAGGTGAGCTGGGGCATGATCGGGCTGCATCAGGTTGCCAATGCCTGTGCGGTGGCGGCAACGGCAAGCAGGCTGGGTGTTTCAAGCGCGGATATTGCCGCGGCATTTGCCTCGTTCGGGGGGATTCGCAGACGCATGACGCTGGTCGGTGAGGTGGGCGGCATCCGTATATTTGATGATTTTGCGCATCACCCGACGGCCATCAGTGGCGTGGTGGCCGCTGCACGCGCGGCGATGAAAGGACGCGGCCGGTTATGGGTAGTGGTTGAGCCGCGCTCCAATACGATGCGCTCGCGCATTCATCAGCAGGCGCTGCCCGCCTGTTTTGCTGCCGCAGACCAGGTCGTGTTTGTGCCGGCATCGGATCGGAACCTGAACGCCTCCGATGTGCTGGATGTGGCAGAGGTCTGTCGCGCTATTGGTCCGCATGCTGTGGTGCTGGCGGATGCCGAAGCGATTATCGCGCATATTCGCAGCCACGCATCAGAGGGTGATGATGTGCTGATTCTGTCCAACGGCGGATTTGATGGTATCCATCAGCGTTTGCTGACGGCGCTGTCGGTTTGATGTGAAGGAAAATGCGAGCGGATATATTACCCAGCTACGCTTTTGTATATCGCAGGCTTTGTTGCTAGTATGACGCCGCTTTTGATTTTTCCGCACGCGGATTTGGAAGGGAGAGGGATATGCCAACAACATTGAATAATATCGCTAAGCAGGGAGCAAATGGCGCAGCCATGATGCCTGTGATCCAGGGCGTGGGGCGTGCAGCGATTGAGATTGCAGCCGTACTGCGTGGCGCTGTGTTCCGGGGCGCGTTGGGCGGCGCCGGTAGCGAAAATGTTCAGGGCGAGCAGCAGCAGATGCTGGATGTGCTCTCCGATGAGATCTTTCTGGATGAGATGCGTTCCACCGGTTTTGTCTGTGCGGTCGGCTCCGAAGAGCAGGAAGAGCTGCTGGTGATTGAAGAGTACAGCCACGCCGATTATCTGGTGCTGGTTGATCCGCTGGATGGCTCATCCAATCTGGATGTGGACGGACCTGTCGGTACGATCTTCTCCGTTGTCAAACGCAAAACCCCTAACTCCGATACCCCGCATGTATCCGATACGCTGCAGTCCGGTAAGGAAGTGATCGCGGCTGGCTACGTGCTTTACGGCCCCTCCCTGATGATGGTCTGCTCTGTCGGTGACGGCGTTCACGGCTACACCTTTAATCCCGGATCAGCCCGTTTTGAACTGAGCCATGGCGATATCCGTATTCCGGAGACCGGCGGCTACTACTCGGTCAATGAGTCCAATAAGGACAAATGGCTGGACGGTATGGGCGATCATCTGGATCGCATGAAAGCGGATACCGGCCTTGGCATGCGCTATGTCGGCGCCATGGTAGCTGATATGCACCGCACACTGCTCAAGGGCGGCGTATTCCTCTATCCTGCGGATGAGAAAAACACGACCGGTAAGTTGCGTCTGCTGTATGAAGCCATTCCGATGGGCTTTATTATGGAACAGGCCGGTGGCAAGGCGATGAGTAGCGGTATTGCTGTGCTCGATATCGAGCCTGAAGCACTGCATCAGCGCGTACCTGTCTATCTGGGTTCCCACACCAACGTTGATTCGCTGCTCGGATAAGCATTGCCTGAGAGCAACATCTTTGTAGAAACATATCTGAGGGAAATCGGCGTGCAGACGCCGGTTTCCCTTCTTTCTTTGGCGCAGGAAACTCAGCCGCCTGTGGCCCCCGCAGCGCAGCCGAGCCCGGTTGAGTCGGAGCCTGCGGCAGCGCTTGAGTCGCAGGTATCTACGCCTGCACCTGCTGCCGATACGGTTGTATTCAAATCGCTGGATGAGTTGTCGGCAACGGCATCAACCTGTCGCCTCTGCTCGCTGGCCGATACGCGCACGCAGGTGGTGTTCGGCGTTGGTAATCCGCAGGCGGATCTGGTGTTTATCGGTGAAGCGCCGGGGCGCGATGAGGATCTGCAGGGTGAGCCGTTTGTCGGCCGGGCCGGCCAGTTGCTCGATCGCATGATGGCAGCTATCGGCCTGGATCGGGATGCCGTCTATATCATGAATACCATCAAGTGCCGGCCGCCGAATAATCGCGACCCGCGAGCCGATGAAGTGAAGGCCTGTAACCTCTGGTTTGAGCAGCAGCTTGATGCGCTGCAACCGAAAATGATCTGCCTGCTGGGCCGCGTGGCGGCACAGACCGTGCTCGGAACCGACGCAACACTCGGCGCGCTGCGCGGAGCGTGGCATGAGTATCACGGCATCCCCGTATGGGTGACCTATCACCCGGCCTACCTGCTGCGCTCCCCGCAACAGAAACAGAAAGGCTGGCAGGATCTCTGCCTGCTCGCCGATCGCTACCGTGACCTGACTCAATCCTGATCTCTGGCGCCTGCTGCTGGACGGGCTTTTTTTCTCCCCATGCGGAAACAACCTAGCGGCCACTCGTAATGCCCGACACCAAGATGCCTCGTTGACCCGCAGCCTGAATCGGGACATTGTGACTCCTTTCAGTGTTTTCGGTGGAGGATTTATGTTCGTATCTATGAAGAAAAAACAAGGAATTATTTCCTTGTATCAACACTGTTATACGAAAAATCAGGAATCTGAAGCATGAGCGGAGAGCCATTTAAGCCACCAGAACAAGGGAAGTCAGCTTTCCATTGCCCAAGCTGCAAAGCCTACGCCAATCAACTCTGGGGAGGCGCATACGCGCCATTTCATGGAGGAGGCTCCATTCAGGAGGTTAATGGTGTTACTTTTGCTTGGTGTACGCATTGCCACCATGAATCTATCTGGGTGAGTAATAAGTTGATTTACCCTGCATCAACACAAGCTCCCCCACCCAATGCCGATTTACCAGAAGAAATCCTCCTCGACTACGAAGAAGCGTCACGCATTGTTGGTGATTCACCAAGAGGTGCTGCGGCCTTATTGCGATTGTGTATACAAAAATTGTGCAAGCATCTTGGAGAGTCCGGAAAAAATATAAACAATGATATCGCGGCGCTTGTCAAAAAAGGCCTGAACCCCACACTCCAAAAAAGCCTTGATGTAGTTAGAGTTATAGGGAATGAGGCAGTCCATCCGGGAACGATAGACTTAAATGATGAACCTGAAACGGCAATCGCATTGTTCAACCTAGTTAATATTATTACTCAGGCAATGATCACTCAGCCGAAGATGATCGAGTCTCTTTACGAAAGCCTCCCCGACGAAAAGCGAAACCAAATTGAGCAAAGAGATAAATAATCGTATAACAACCCATCAAGCCTATCCAAAAAAGCGCTTCGTGCTTTTTAGATCGGCTGATGTGAGGCGTTGTTAGGCATCTGGAGGAATATTTGTACTTTCACACAAACACCTGCGGCCCAAGCGTTGGTGCGTTCCGTACCATCTTGGTTGCTGCCATTGCCTATGCCGTTAAGAACAACTTCAGCCAAGTTGTTCTTGCCGTCCATGCCAAAGGCAATCTAGACAACGTTATTTCCGACTCAATTGGCAAGGATGTGGTTAAGAAAATTCAGAAAGGGCCAACTTCTGTTATTCAAGGAGTAAGACTTGGCCTTACTACAGAGCGCATTGCTGTTCCATTTCTGGGCGATGCGGTATTTGTTGCCGCACACACTTCAACCAGTTACCTCAAGAAATTAGAAGCTGACCACAAATGCAAGGCATTGTTCTATGTCCCATGGCGAGACGAAGAGTTGGCTGAATTTCTTGTGCGCCATCAGTCACATGAGATCAAGGCTGATGCCTAACAGGTCATTCACAGTGATCGGGGTCAGCCTTTGAATGGCGGATTCGACCCTATTGATCCATGTTGACTATAGAGGCGGACAGAGTCCGCGAGCTTCCTGTTTCGCTCCGGTTTCAGCGCTTTTAGCAGAACAACAGGTCATTCTTCATGCGCAGAGTGTGCGCGTGAAGTGGTTTATATCAGTGCGTGCGCGATGAAGAAGCCGGCCAGTGATGTGACTGCAATAGCGATATCGAATTCCATGTTGGTCTCCCTCGGTTTTGATAGGTGAACTCTGTCACCGGAAGGGAATGGTGGATGTGGTCTGAGTCACACCGGGCGATAATCGTTATGAGGCCTTTGGTGCAGGTCGCATTTTGTGCGCAACAGGGCGTCCGGGCCTGCCGGTTTTTACCAGCTTACAATCGACGAGGTGGTCGCGCAGCTTGTCGCCTTTGATTTTCTCATGGCTGTCGTTCTTGTAATAGAAGCAGCGTTCAAAGCCGTGGTTATCATACAGCATCTTCCAGTAGGCCTCCGGATAGGCAATGCCGGACTTGTGCATGCGTTTCGGGTTGCTGCCATAAATCACGCCGTTCATGACATTTACCGAACCGAGTTTGCGGGCGATTTGACGCTCATAGCGCTCGGCCTTGATCCAGGTTTTGCGGTTGATCCTGGAGTATTGCGGAATGATGTTCGCCATCGAATAGACCGAGTGCAGCGACCTCTTTGAGTAGTCGAATGAGGCATCCGGAGCCAGGTGGCCGCGATCGGCATGAAACTCGTTTTTGGTGTAGTCCGATGAGGTGGTTCTGTATCTGGCCGGGATATCTCTGTCGGGATAGAAGCGGGGACGCTTCTTGATGTTGCCGGCTTCCATATTGTTGCCGATGAGTGTGTAGCCGACGAACAGAGCGCCTTTGGCCTTGTAGTCATAACAGATCTGGTAGAATTTCTTGTCCAGAACCTGATCGCAATTGCGATTGTTGATGAAGTCGCTGATGCCGGCGGCTGAGGCGCTGGCGATGCCGGTAAGCAGGCTGAAGAGTATAAGACTAAAGCGAACCATGATTTCCTCTCCGTGGATATCTGTTGCGCAACGGGTTGTGGCTGCGGGATGGCTGTTTTGCTGCAGGCGCTGATTAAAAGAGAGCCGCGTGAGCAAGTGACTGATTCATACTGGAGCCGATGTCCGGAATCGAACCGGAGACCTTCTCATTACGAGTGAGATGCTCTACCAACTGAGCTACATCGGCCAGTGTTCCAGCAGGCCGCGCATCTTAGCAATATTTATGCGGATGGGAACTGTCAATTATCGGGAGAGCAAAAGCCCGCCCACCTGTTACTGCTCCTGTACGGCCTGGATGGCGGCCAGTAGTGCAGGGGCGGCGGTTTCCGTGCGCAGGATGCGCGGGCCGAACGCGATGCTGCGAAAGCCCCGCTCGCCCAGTGTGGCGATGTCCGCATCGCTCCAGCCGCCCTCAGGTCCCACGGCCAGCGTGATTTCGCTGCTCTCTCTGATCTCTGTGCGGATCTGCTGCCATGATGCTGCCGTGTGCGGATGCAGTGTCAGGCCAAGGCCATGACAGGGGATGTCGGAGAGGCGGGTGTGCCAGTGAACTGTCGGCACGATGGTGCGTCCGCACTGTTCTGCCGCCTCGGTGACAATTTTGCGCCAGCGATCCAGCCGGGCGTCCAGTTTGCTGCCGTCGAGCTTCAATGATGAGCGCTCGGAGCGGGTGATGTGGAAACCGGCGGCACCGAGCTCTGTACCTTTCTGCAAAACCGTCTCGATTTTCTCGCTGCGACAGGCGCCCTGAACAATATGAACCCGACAGGCCATCTCGCGATCAATGTTTTCAAAGGCTGTAATCCGGCATGATGCAGCCTTTCTGGAGAGGCTGTCGATGACAGCATGGTATTCACCGCCATGGCCGTTAAACAGGATTACTGTGTCACCGACGGCATGGCGCATCACGGTGTGCAGATAATGGGCGAGGTTGGCCGGCAGATCGACGGTTGTGCCGGCCTCAAGCGGCTGGTTCAGGTGTAGGCGACAGGACATGGGGCGGATTCGGCCTGATTTCCGAAAGGCATGCAAGCTGCGATACAAGAGAGGCGGTAGCTACTTGACCGGACAGGCTGTTGGCTCATGATGCGCGCATGTTTTTTGGCGATATTGAATCACAACCATGGCAGTCCGTACGCGTCTGGAAACCGGCCGATGCAGGCGTTGGCCGTGATGCGGCAGCCGTGCTGACCGTTGCCGGCTCATTAACCCGCTTTCTGGAGCGGCATTTTGCCATCCGGCTGGATGTGCGTGTGCATGACCAGTTTGTCGATTCCATGAGTGCGGAAGAGGCGCAGCTGCTGGTTTGCGCTCCCGGCGCATCGGCCTTGCGTCGTCAGGTGTCGCTGCTGCACCGTGGCTCGGTGATGTTTGATGCTGAATCGGTGTTGCCGCTGGAGGATCTGCCTGCTGATCTGATGCTTGAACTGCAGGAGGGTGCTCGTCCGTTGGGTAATCTGTTGCTGGATCGGGGACTCTCCCTGTCGCGTTCGGATCTTGCCGTGGTGAAGCTCGATATGGAGGGTGCAAATAACGGGCGCTGGGCCAGGCGTTCGGTATTGCGCTCACCTTCTGGAACACGCGCGCTGGTGGTTGAGGTGTTTCATCCGGCGCTTTGGCAGCGTATAGAAAACGCTGCCCGCCGTTACCCCCAGTGAGGTTTTCTCCGGCAGGGTCTGCATCTGACTGGTACAGGCTGCTGCGCATCGACAAACCTGCCGGTTACTGGTTGCTGCTGTGGCCGACCCTGTGGGGATTGCTGGCGGCATCGGGCGGTCGCCCCTCTTTAAAGAATATCATCATCTTTGTGGCCGGTGTGCTGTTGATGCGTTCGGCCGGCTGCGTGATTAACGATTTTGCCGATCGTAATTACGATCCGCATGTTGAGCGTACGAAATCCCGCCCGATTGCCGCAGGTGCGATTGCGCCCGGGGCGGCGATGGTCGGTTTTATTGTGATGTTGCTGCTGGCGCTGCTGTTGGTATCCATGACTTCTGCCTATGTGATGGCGCTGGCTGTGGCGGGTGCGCTGTTGGCATTCATTTACCCGTTTGTTAAACGCTATACCCATTTTCCGCAGGCCTGGCTGGGTATGTCCTTTGGCTGGGGCGCGGTGATGGCGTGGGCTGCTGAAACGGGTTCGGTGTTTGACTCGCCGGTGCCGTGGTTGTTGTTTGCAGCCAATATCTGCTGGTCGATCTCCTATGATACGGCTTATGCGTTGGGTGATCGTGCGGATGATCTGAAGATCGGCGTCAAGTCCGCTGCGATCTGGTTCGGTGACAGATCTGTTGTGGCGATTGTGCTGCTGGGTATGGCCACCGTGTCGCTGCTCGGCGTGGCGACTTTTATGCTGGGCGGCTTCTGGGTAGGGCTCGGCTGGTGGCTGGCACTGATGCTGCAGATGCTGTTGTGTGGCCGGTTGATGCGCTGCGGCGAGCGATGGGGCTTCGATTTCTTTCTGCAATCCCATTATGTCGGCGCACTGTTTGCCGCGGGTCTTGCACTGCAGGGCTTGTCCGCGACCTTATAAGGTATACAATACGCCGCTTCACGGGGGCGACTTGGTATCGACGGAGATGCTGAACCCTGTGGGGCATGTCGGGTTGTTGGTCCCGTAAAAAGCTGGCACTTGCATATAATTGCAAACGACGACGTAGAACTAGCTTACGCTGCGTAAGTTACCCCGCTCTTGAGGTGTCCATCCATTGAGAATCCGGGGCCATTTAGATGGAATCGCCACTACAGAACGGAGACTCGTGGTCTGTAGGGTTAAATAGCTACGAATCGACCCCTTGGGCATCTTGTCCGTTTGGTTCTCAAGGGGTGCTACTCGAACGGACTAAACATGTAGAACCACAGGCTGATGATTTTCGGACGCGGGTTCGAAACCCGCCGCCTCCACCAAACACAAATGGCCTCCCATCAGGGAGGCCATTTGTGTTTGGTGGTGTGCGTCCGGGATGAGTAGCTTGTTCGACAGTTCGGCAGGATAGCCGAACTGAACGTCGCTATAAGCGACGGCCCGAAGGGCGAGGGGCAGGAGCCCCGAGTAAACCCGCCTGTTTGGATGTGCCAATCACAGATCACTGGCATCAGGGAGGCCATTTGTGTTTGGTGGCTGTGCGTTAGTGCTGAGTGCCCATGGTTCATGGCGCACGTCCATGTGCGCCACCCTTACAGGGCGCTAACGCGTGCAATGATGCGATCCTGCATCATTGTCGACCAATCGGCAGGAGCAAGTAGCGGTGCTCCCGCTACGCGATAGGGGTTGTCGCTGAATCAACGTCGCGCAACGCGCGCCCGCAGGGCAAGGGCAGGATGCCCGCAGTCAAACCCGCCACCGGAGCAGGGACTGCACTCGAGGTGCCTGCTACGGCCCTCCGAATACATATCATACCTTCACGCTCAGAACTCCCGCTCACCTCTTTCGACAATGGCTCAATGTTGATTTTCAACCGGTTCAGGTGGTTGAGAAGCCATCTCTTGTTGCCCTATGTGCGTTTGCGCTTTAGTCTGACCACTGTTCAAGAAGGGGAAAGACCGCGCAGATTATATGGTTGAAGTTACATGGCGCCATGTTATTTTCCCCTAGTTATTAAACAGTTAAATAACGGGCGAAATCTTGACCAAATTGTGCTTCGGTGTTAGCAAGCGTGCCCATTTTTTTGGGGGGCTGGCTCAGGGAGTAGTGAATTCAGGAGGGGGTTTCAATGGGCGCGGAATATCTCGCCAATGAGTATGCACCAATTTTTATCTTTATAATTATTGCTTTTGTTATGGGGGCGGCACCGCTTGCACTGACCTATTTGCTGGCAGAGCAGCGGCCGAATGCTGAAAAGCGCTCGGCTTACGAGTGTGGCTTTGAGGCATTTGAAGATGCGCGCATGCAATTTGACGTTCGTTTCTATCTGGTGGCTATCCTGTTTGTTGTGTTTGATCTGGAAAGTGCCTTCCTGTTTCCATGGGCTGTCGTGCTCAATAAGATCGGTCTGTTCGGCTTTGTTGAGATGATGATGTTCCTGGTGATTCTGCTGGTGGGCTATATCTACGCTTGGAAGAAGGGGGCCTTGCAATGGGAATAGAAGGCGTTCTTGAAAAAGGTTTTATTACCACGACCGCAGACAAACTGATTAACGGCGCAAGAGCCGGCTCTTTGTGGCCGATGACCTTTGGCCTGGCCTGCTGTGCAGTTGAAATGATGCATGCCGGCGCATCGCGCTACGATCTGGATCGTTTTGGTATTGTGTTTCGCCCCTCTCCGCGTCAGTCGGATGTGATGGTGGTGGCCGGCACGCTGTGCAATAAAATGGCACCGGCGCTGCGCAAGGTGTACGACCAGATGTCTGAGCCCCGCTGGGTGATTTCGATGGGCAGCTGCGCTAATGGCGGCGGTTACTATCACTACTCTTATTCGGTAACGCGCGGGTGCGACCGGATCGTGCCGGTTGATATCTATGTGCCGGGCTGCCCGCCAACTGCGGAGGCGCTGCTGTACGGTTTTATTCAGCTGCAGGAAAAAATAAAACGTACCAACACGATTGCCCGGTAGGCATACGATATGACGGAAAAAAACATGACGGAAGAAAAGTTGCAGGATGATATCGGCGTCACTGCGGAGACTGCCTTGCCACCGGAAGTGGATGGTTTGCGCAAGCGGTTTGGAGATCAGGTGCTGGATGTGGAGGCGGGGCTCGACTGTCCGAGCGTCACGCTGGCGCGTGAGTGTATTGCCGAGGCTTGTCACTACCTGAAAGGCGAGCACAGTTTTGAGCAGGTGATGGATATCTGCGGTGTCGATCGCAGTGATTACCGGGGCTGGCCGGCGGATGCTCCGCGTTTTCAGGTGGTCTATCAGTTGCTTTCCGTGTCACGCAACTGCCGGATACGCCTGAAGGTGGGCGCTAATGAGCGTGATCTGGTTGATTCGGTTACGGAAGTGTGGCCGACGGCAAACTGGTTTGAGCGCGAAGCCTTTGATATGTACGGCATTATATTTAATCACCATCCGGACTTGCGTCGTCTGCTGACGGATTATGGCTTTGAAGGCTATCCGCTGCGTAAGGATTTCCCTGTGACCGGACGGGTGGAGATGTTCTTTGATGAGGCACAGTGGCGCTGTGTTTATCGTCCGAACAAACTGGAGGCCAGACAGCTGATCCAGAAATCGTGGCCGGGGGTCGATCGTGGCTGAGATCAAGAATTATACCCTGAACTTCGGCCCGCAGCATCCGGCTGCGCACGGTGTGTTGCGTCTGGTGCTGGAGCTGGACGGTGAAGTTGTCGAGCGCGCCGATCCGCATATCGGCCTGCTGCACCGCGGAACCGAGAAGCTGTTTGAAGAAAAAACCTATCTGCAGAACCTGCCGTACTTTGATCGCTTTGATTACGTATCGATGATGGCCAATGAGCATGCTTATACACTGGCCGTGGAGAAGTTGCTCGGTATCGAGGCGCCTGAGCGGGCCCAGTATATCCGGGTGATGTTTGCCGAGTTGACCCGTATTCTCAACCATTGCATGTGGTTGGGCGCTGTGGCGCTGGATATCGGCGCGATGACGGTGTTTCTGTTCTGTTTCCGTGAGCGCGAGGATATCTTCGATTATTATGAGGCGGTATCCGGTGCGCGTATGCATGCATCCTATTTCCGTCCGGGTGGCGTGGCCAAAGATCTGCCGGAAGGCCTGCTGGAGCGCATCAAGGGCTTCACCGAGCGCTTTCCCGGCTTTGTCGATGAATATGAGACCCTGCTGACGGAAAACCGTATCTGGAAACAGCGCAATGTCGATATTGCCGTTGTGGATGAGGAGTCGGCGCTGGAATGGGGCTTTAGCGGTCCGATGATTCGCGGTTCCGGTGTGGCTTGGGATCTGCGTAAAACCCAGCCGTATGATGTCTATGACAAGATGGATTTTGATATTCCGGTAGGCGTTACGGGCGACTGTTACGACCGTTATCTGGTGCGTGTGGAAGAGATGCGTCAGTCCAACCGCATTATTGAACAGTGTGTTGAATGGTTGAGCAATAATCCCGGCCCGGTCAAGGTGGATGATTACAAGCTGACCAGTCCGCCGCGTGCTGAAATGAAGTCGGATATGGAGTCCCTGATCCATCACTTTAAATATTTCTCGGAAGGGTATCACGTGCCTGAAGGTGAGGTGTATCAGGTGGTTGAGCACCCGAAGGGTGAATTCGGCGTATATCTGGTTTCCGATGGCTCCAACAAGCCATACCGCATGAAGGTGCGGGCGCCCGGTTTTGCCCATATTGAAGCACTCGATTATATGTGTCGCGGTCACATGATTGCCGACGTGGTGGCGATTCTCGGTACGCAGGATATTGTTTTCGGAGAGGTTGACCGATGAGTGCTGCAGTAAGCATAAACTCCCATCGTTTCAGTGAGGCGCGTCTGGCTGAAATTGCCGAGTTGGTGAAGCGTTATCCCGGTGCACAATCGGCGTTGATGCCTGTATTATATATGGCGCAGGAAGATTTCGGATATCTGTCGATGGATGTGCAGCAGCATGTTGCCGATGTGCTGGGGCTCAGGCTGATGCAGGTGCGGGAAGTCGTGACCTTTTACACCATGTTCCGTGAGAAACCCTGTGGCACCTATTTGCTGGAAGTATGTACCAATGCCGGTTGCATGCTTAATGGTGCCAATGAGTTGGTGGCGCATATGTGCGAAACGCTGGGTATCAAGGTGGGTGAAACAACGGATGACGGCCTGTTTACAGTGGCTGAAGTGGAGTGCGCGGGTGCCTGTGGCGGTGCGCCGGTGGTGCAGGTGAATCATACATACCATGAAAAAGTGACGCCTGAGACCATGGATGCATTGATTACGCAGATGCGTGCGGACGGAGGTGCAGTATGATTCCTTCTGATCCCAAACAGGTGAAGCAGATCTGCTTCGATCGTATCGATATTCCGGATGTAAACACGCTGGCCGTTGCGCGCAAACACGGTGCATATGCTTTTCTGCCGACAGTGCTCAAGGAGTTTACGGCGGCAAAAATTGTTGATGAGATGAAGCTTTCCGGCCTGCGTGGCCGCGGTGGCGCAGGTTTTCCAACAGGTTTGAAGTGGTCATTTGTGCCGCGTAATACGGGTAAGCCGACCTATTTGTTGTGCAATGCCGATGAGGGTGAACCGGGTACATTCAAGGATCGCGATATCATGCGCTTTGATCCGCACTTGCTGATTGAAGGGATGATCATGGCGGGCTTTGCGCTGAATGTGCGCGATGCCTATATCTATGTGCGCGGCGAATTTCTGCATGAAGCGAACGTGATGAATGAGGCGATTCGTGAAGCCTATGCGGCCAACCTGCTGGGTGAGAATATCCTTGGCAGCGGTTACAGCATGCATCTGACCGTACATCGCGGTGCAGGGGCCTATATCTGCGGTGAGGAGACAGCGCTGATCGAGTCTCTGGAGGGCAAGCCCGGACGTCCGCGTTTCAAGCCGCCTTTCCCTGCTGTAGAGGGTTTCTATCGTTGTCCGACGGTGGTCAATAATGTGGAAACGCTGGCAACCGTTCCGGCTATTCTGGAGCATGGCGGCGCCTGGCATGCGGCAATCGGCGTGCCGAATAATACCGGCTGCAAGATTTTTTCCGTATCCGGCCATGTGAACAAGCCTGGCAACTATGAAGTGCCGATGGGTACGTCGCTGAAGACGTTGATCGAAGAGTACTGTGGCGGCCTGCAGCATGGCTCCGTGCCGAAAGTGGTGATTCCCGGCGGTTCATCCACCCCCTGGCTGACGGCTGAACATTATGAGGCTCCGCTGACCTATGACGGGATGATTAAAGCCGGTTCCATGCTGGGTTCGGGCGCGATTATTGTTATGGATGAAACCGCTGACTTGATCGCAGTGACGCGTCGTCTGGCGCATTTCTATGCGCATGAATCCTGTGGCCAATGTACGCCATGTCGTGAAGGCACCGGTTGGCTGGAGCGCATTATGATCCGTGTTGAAAACGGACAGGCTTGTGCGGAAGATATACAGGTGCTCAGTGATGCGGCGACGCATATGGCAGGGCGTACGATTTGCGCGCTGGCTGATGGTGCTGCGGCTCCCATTTTGTCGATGCTCAAACATTTCCCGGACGAAGTGCGAGCGCGAGCGCTGGGGAAAGCTGCATGAGTGTTCGTATGTTCTCTAAAACGGCCGCGGGCCAGCTGTGTGATACCGATGGAGGTGTGGCGTGACGAGTCTGTTTATCAATGATCAGGAGGTCGAGGTCACGCCCGGCACCAGTATTCTGGAGGCTTGCCGCCAGAACGATTTTGATGTGCCCTATTTTTGTTATCACCCCGAGCTGTCGGTCGCGGCCAACTGCCGTATGTGCCTGGTGGAAGTGGAAGGCTGGCCGAAGCCTGCTGCATCGTGCTGTACACCTGTTTCCGAAGGCATGAAGGTAAAAACCCAAACCGAATCACTGAAAAAAGACCGTCAGATGGTGATGGAGTATCTGCTGATACACCATCCGCTGGATTGCCCTGTCTGTGATCAGGGCGGTAGCTGCAAACTGCAGGATTATGCACTGGATCATGGTGCCTCCAAGGGGCGTTATGCCGAACCCAAGCGTGCGGTGGTGAATTACGAGCTGGGGCCTTTCGTTAATACCTGCATGACCCGTTGTATCCATTGTACCCGTTGCGTGCGTTTTGCCGATGAAGTGGCCGGAACCGGTGATATCGGCATCCTGAACCGCTCAGACCATATGAGTATTGCCGGCATCGTTGAAGAGGCGCTGGAATCGGAGTTGTCGGGCAATTTGCCGGATATCTGCCCGGTTGGCGCACTGCTGGACAAGCCGTCGCATGACGTATCGCGCCCATGGGAGATGTCCCACCACAAGAGCACCTGCACGCAATGCCCGAACGGTTGCGACATTCATATTGAATCGCGCGGTGATGAAGTGATGCGTATTCGTCCGATTGCAGGTTCCCCTGAACCATGGATCTGTGATCGCGGCCGTTATGTTTATGATGCCTTCCGCTCCGATGCCCGTATTCTGGAGCCTGCTGTGCGCCGTGATGGCGAGTTGCAGAGTGTCGGCTGGGATGAGGCGTTTGATCGCGTTGTTTCACTGCTCAAGGATAAACGTGTAGGTATTCTGTTCTCACCCGACTGGAGCGTGGAGGGTCATACCGCGATCCGCATGATGCGTGACACGCTCTTCCCGGATGCGAAGGTGGCTTTTGATCTGCATCGCAGAGATATGCGGCCGTTTGCCTTTGAAGAGGGCTTGTCGATGACGACGGCCCAGATTGAAGCGGCCGACCAGGTCGTGGTACTGGGTTCCGATCTGCGCCAACGTCTGCCGCTGTTAATGCAGCGCCTGCGTAAACGTGGTCATGCAGGCAAGCCTGTTTCACGTATCGGTGCAATGAACTACCGCACCAATATGGAGATCAGCAATGATGCGATCATCCGTCCGCGTGACTGGCCTGCAGTGATTGCCAGGGCTATGGAGCAGGTGCGTGATCTGGGCAAAACGGCTGCCGGCTTTGATGCATGGCTGGCTGCTGTGCCAGCTCGCCATGAAGCAGGCAAGATCCTTGCCGATGCGCTGATGGCGGAGAGTTGCGCCTTGCTGGTTGGTGAGGAGATTCGTTCCGATAATGATGCAGCGGCATTGATTTCCGGTCTGGATCTGCTGATGCGTGCCTGCGGCCATGCCGAGACCGGCAGTGACGGACGTAATCTGATTCCTGAAGGGATGAGTGCACAAATATTGTCGTCTGTCTTTGCTGATGTACGCGTCAGTGCCGGTGATCTGTTTGCTGCAGCCGGAGCAGGTGAGCTGGATGCGATTGTGGTGGTGGGCAGCGACCCGCTGGGTGATGGTCTGTTTCCAACTGCAGCCACTGCTGCTCTGGACAAGGTGCCGCTGATTCAGATCGGTTCTATTGCCGGTCGCATCGGCGAGCGTGCCGAAGTGCAGCTGCCGGCTGCTGCCTACTCCGAAACGGAAGGCACATTTGTGAATATGGAGGGTCGTGTCCGGGTGGCAACCAATCCGATTCGATCCCTTGGTCAGGAGCGTCCGCTGTGGAAGGTGATGATGCGCCTTGTGCAGGTGATGGGCGGCGAAGTGCCGGTAGTCAGTCTGGATGAGTTGCGTGCTGCAATTGTCGCGCGTGTGCCGGAGTTGGCCGGAGCCTGGTCTGCAACAGAGCAGGATAAGCTGTTGCTCGCTCCCCGGCGTAACCGGACCTCGAGCTTTACGCCGAGCAAGCAGAAACATGCATTTGACCTGGATGTGGTCAGTCGCTACTCCATGTACCGCGAGGGTATGTGGGTCAGGGCCTCCAAGTTACTCAGTGAGGCTGCGATGCTTCACTGCCTGGATGATCTGCTGGTGCATCCGGATACGCTGGCGGAAGCCGGTTTGCAGCCGGGCGAGATGGTGGTGCGCTCATTTTTGGGTGAAACAGCGTGTCATGTCGGCGTGCGTGAAGATGTCAGCCCCGGCGTGTTGTTTGTATCCAGACGCGGTGTAGCAGGCGCACTGTCTGATCTTGACGTGGCAAGTCTGGCGGGAGGACAATCATGAGTGGTTGGGATATGGCCGCCCAGGCGGGCATCTGGGCGCTGGAGATACTGGCGATTACTGTGCCTGTGGCGCTCGGTGTTGCTTATATCACTTACTTTGAACGTCGTGTGATTGGCTGGGTTCAGGTCCGTAAGGGGTGCAACCGTGTCGGTTGGGCAGGTTTGCTGCAGCCGCTCGCCGATGGTCTGAAGCTGGTGCTGAAAGAGACGATTATCCCGACAACCGCGAACAAATATCTGTTTATCGCGGCTCCTATCATTTCGTTAATGCCGGCACTGGTCGCGTTTGCCGTCGTACCATTCGGTGAAACAACGTTGTTTGGTTTGTGGGATGTCATGCATGTCATGAATATTTCCAACCTGAATGTCGGTCTGCTATATATTATGGCTATCTCCAGTCTATCCATCTACGGCGTGCTGATGGCGGGCTGGGCGTCCAACTCTAAATATCCGTTTATCGGTGCCATGCGCGCTACCTGTCAGATGATCTCCTATGAGGTTTCGATGGGCTTCGGACTGGTGACCGTCATGATGCTGGCAGGGTCACTGAATCTGGCCGATATCGTTCATGCCCAGCAGGGTGGCTTGCTGCACTGGTATATGATTCCGCTGTTTCCGATGCTGATCGTCTACTTTATCTCCGGTTGTGCCGAGACTGCGCGTACACCGTTCGATCTGGTGGAGACTGAGGAGCTGGTGTCCGGTTATTATACCGAATATTCAGGCATGTGGTTTGCCACCTTCTCACTGGCTGAATATGCCGCGATGATTCTGATCAGCCTGATGACATCCATCCTGTTTCTTGGCGGCTGGTATGCGCCGATTCCTGCACTGGACTTTATTCCCGGTACGGTCTGGCTGCTGGGCAAGACAGCCTTCCTGATCTTTGTATTTATCTGGTTCCGGGCCACATTCCCGCGTTATCGTTATGACCAGATGATGCGTCTGGGCTGGAAAGTGTTCCTGCCGTGGACGCTGGCATGGATTGCCGTGGTCGGCATCTTTATCTACACGCCGGGGCTGGATTCGATCATTAACTTCTGGATGCCGTGGAGGTAATGCAAATATGATTAAAAAAGCATTGAAAACATGGCTGCTGTGGGAGCTGGTGCTGGGGCTGGCCCTGACCGGTCGCTATATGTTCCAGAAAAAGATTACCGTGGAATATCCGGAAGAGAAAACGCCGTTATCTCCGCGCTTCCGCGGCCTGCATGCACTGCGCCGCTATGAGTCCGGTGAAGAGCGTTGTATCGCCTGCAAACTATGCGAGGTGATCTGTCCTGCGGTAGCGATTCTGATTGAGTCGGCTGAGCGCGATGACGGCAGTCGTCGCACCACGCGTTACGACATCGATTTCAGCAAGTGCATTTACTGCGGCCTGTGCCAGGAGGCATGCCCGGTGGATGCGATTGTGGAAACTCAGGAATTCGAATATGCCACGGAAACACGCGATGGCTTGTATTACACCAAGGATATGTTGCTGGCCGTTGGTGACAGGAATGAGAAGCAGATTGCCGCCAATTTGGCTGCAGATGCACGCTACAGCTGACGAAAGTCTGGAGGGGTGATGCTGGAAACCGTATTTTTTAACCTGTTTGCAGGACTGTCTGTGCTCTCCGGCATGGGCGTCGTGCTGGCGCGCAACACGATGCATTCGGTCATGTTTCTGATCTTCTGCTTCTTTAATGCAGCCGGTCTGTTCTTCCTGCTCGATGCAGAGTTTATCGGCATCATCATGATCCTGATTTATGTCGGAGCGGTCATGGTGCTGTTCACCTTCGTGGTGATGATGCTGGAGATCAATACAGCCCGCATGCGTGAAGGCTTTCTGCAGTATCTGCCTCTGGGTGGTCTGGTTGCGATTGTCCTGCTGGTCGAGTTTATCAGTGCCGCGGTCTCCGGTGTATTCAGCAGCGGCGCGATGGCCACGGCTGATCACTTGCCGCAAAGCGTCAATAATACGGTTGAGATCGGCCAGGTTCTTTATACGAAGTATCTGCTGGGCTTTGAAATCGCGGCCCTGATTCTGCTGGTCGCGCTGATCGGCGCTATCGTTCTGACACTCAGAACCCGCAAGGATGCGAAGTACCAGAAGATTGCTGCTCAGGTGGGCGTGCGCAAGGAAGATCGTATGCGTAAGGTAAGGATGTAAGATGATTGAATTATCACAATACCTGATCGTGGCCGCGGCGCTGTTTACACTGGGCGTTATCGGTCTGTTTCTCAATCGCAAGAATGTGATTAATATCCTGATGTGTATTGAGTTGATGCTACTGGCTGTCAATATCAATCTGGTAGCCTTTTCTCACTACCAGCATGATCTGGCCGGTCAGATATTTGTCTTTTTCGTGTTGACTGTGGCCGCTTCGGAAGTGGCCGTCGGCCTGGCCATTCTGGTGGCCTACTACAGAACGCGCCGTTCTGTTGAAACTGAAGACATCAACTCGCTGCAGGGTTAAGGGGAGGGGTTTAAGTGCAAGAAACTGCAACTATGCTGAGCACAACCGAATTACTGGCCATCCCGGGGTTGCCCCTGCTGGCGGCGCTGACAGTGGGCCTGTTCGGTTGGGCGCTGAAAGAGAAGCTCTCCCATACAATCACATCCGGCTGTGTGATTATCTCCGCATTTCTGTCGATCCACGTATTTATGCAGGTGCTCGCCGGTGCCAGCTTCTATGGTAATTTCTGGAGCTGGATCGTTTCGGGCGACTTTGTCGTCAATGTAGGCATGATGATTGATCGCCTGACGGTCATGATGATGGTGGTTGTGACCGTGGTTTCAGCCTGCGTGCATATCTATACCATCGGTTATATGCATGGCGATCCGGGCTACAGTCGCTTCTTCTCCTATATCTCCGGCTTCACCTTCTCGATGCTGGTGCTGGTCATGGGTAACAACTTCTTTACGCTCTTCTTCGGCTGGGAAGCAGTGGGCCTGGTCTCCTATCTGTTGATCGGTTTCTGGTTCAAGCGCGAATCCGCCACCTTTGCCGCAATGAAAGCCTTTATTGTTAACCGCGTAGGCGATCTCGGCTTTGCCGTGGGCATTCTGGCTATCTGGTACTATTTCGGCAGTGTCGACTACAGAACGGTTTTTGACATGGTGCCGGCCTTTGTTGACCAGCATCTGACGCTGGGTTTTATGGGTTGGCAGATGAGTGCACTGACCTTTATCTGTCTGGCACTGTTTGTCGGCGCAATGGGTAAATCCGGTCAGGTGCCGCTGCATGTCTGGCTGCCTGATTCGATGGAAGGCCCGACGCCGATTTCGGCGCTGATTCATGCCGCCACAATGGTGACCGCCGGCGTCTTCATGGTAGCCCGTTGCTCGCCGATGTTCGAGTACTCCGATACTGCACTGGCGGCGGTGACGCTGGTCGGTGCCATTACCGCCTGGATGTGCGCTACCATCGGTCTGGTACAGAATGACATCAAGCGGGTGATCGCCTATTCGACCTGTTCGCAGCTGGGTTATATGTTTGTGGCCTGCGGCGTATCGGCCTATTCGGTCGGCATTTTTCACCTGATGACTCACGCCTTCTTCAAGGCGCTGCTGTTCCTGGCAGCAGGCTCCGTCATTCATGCTGTCATGGCCGAACAGGATATTCGCAAAATGGGCCGCCTGCGCAAGTATATGCCTATCACCTATATTACCATGCTGATTGCAGCGCTGGCGCTCTCCGGCGTGCCGCCGTTTGCAGGCTTCTGGTCCAAGGATCTGATTATTGAGGCAACGATGATCCGTGAGATGGGCTGGGTCGGTAATTTCGCCTCTTTCGCGGTGCTGTCGGCCGTGTTTATGACGGCGTTCTATACCTTCCGCATGTTCTTCCTGACCTTTCATAACTCCGATCGTGTGCCGGCCAATATCAAGTCGCATGTGCATGAGTCGCCGAAGGTGATAACCATACCATTGATGATTCTGGCTTTCGGAGCATTTGCTGCCGGTGCATGGGGCGTGCTGGTGCTGGATATTGCCAATCCGGACGTGGCCAGCGGCTATTTCGGCACATCCCTGTTCGTACTGGATGCGCATAACCCGTTGATGATGATTGCCGAAGAGGGGCATCACCCCTGGTATCACTTCATCTTCAGCGCACCGTTCTGGCTGGCTATGGGTGGCATTGGTCTGGCTTATGCGATGTATTTCCGCGAGACAGCCATGCCGAAACAGCTGGCTGCAGCAACCGGCCCGCTTCATACCTTCCTGCTCAATAAATGGTACTGGGATGAGTTTTATGAGCGCTTTGTTGTCAAGCCGGCCCAGTGTGCGGGCACGCTGCTCTGGCAGAAGGCTGACCTGGCTGTGATTGATAAAGGGATAATTCACGGCGGCATTGTCGATACGATCAAGGCCGGTGCCGCGGGCATGCGCAGGGCGCAGACCGGATTTGTTTACCATTATGCCTTTGCCATGGTAACCGGTGTCTTCGGTCTGCTGACCTATCTGTTGTTGAAGGCATAAGGGAGATACTGAGAATGGACTTAAACAACGTTCTGGGCTTTCCGATTCTGTCCCTGAGTATATTCCTGCCGATGTTTGGTGCGTTGGTGATATGGCTGTTTGTGCGCGGTGATCGGGCTGTGCGCTGGGCTGCGCTGGCTGTGTCGGTTGCAACCTTTATTGTAACCCTGCCGCTGGCCTTCATGTTCGATAAGAATACGGCACACATGCAGTTTGAAGAGCTGCATCCGTGGATATCCACTTTCCATGTGAATTATCAGCTGGGCGTTGATGGCATCTCCATGCCGTTTATCATCCTGACCAGTCTGCTGACCATTATCTGTATTATTTCCGCATGGGAGTGCATCCAGACACGTGTGAAAGAGTACATGCTGGCGTTTCTGGTGCTGGAAACCACGCTGATTGGCGTCTTCTGCGCCCTTGATGCGATCCTGTTCTACTTCTTCTGGGAAGCGATGCTGATTCCGATGTATCTGATTATCGGTGTCTGGGGCGGCAAGAACCGCGTCTATGCAACGTTGAAATTCTTCCTTTATACACTGGCCGGTTCCGTACTGATGCTGATTGCCGTGCTGGCCATGTACTTTAAGGCGGGTCATACATTCAGTCTTCTGGCCTATATGGACTATCCGTTTGATTTCACCTGGCAGTTCTGGATCTGGATTGCGTTCTTTATTGCCTTTGCCGTGAAGGTGCCGATGTGGCCGGTGCATACCTGGCTACCGGATGCGCATACCGAGGCGCCGACTGCCGGTTCAGTCATTCTGGCGGGCATTCTGCTGAAGATGGGTGCATACGGTTTTCTGCGCTTTTCGCTCCCGATTCTGCCGGATGCATCGCAGTATTTTGTACCGTTTATGGTTATTCTGAGTCTGGTTGCCATCGTCTATATCTCGCTGGTTGCCATGATGCAGACGGATATGAAGCGATTGATTGCCTACTCTTCAATCGCCCATATGGGCTTTGTCACGCTGGGTACGTTTATGTTCACCCAGGTCGCCCTTGAAGGCGCGCTGTTCGGCATGATCTCACACGGCTTTGTCGCTGCTGCACTCTTCCTCTGCGTGGGTGTGATGTATGACCGGTTGCATACGCGTGAAATTGCCGCCTACGGAGGCGTGGCGAATGTCATGCCGATTTTTGCAGCTGTCATTATCCTGTTTGCCATGGCGAATGTGGCACTGCCCGGCGCATCCTCCTTCGTGGCTGAGATTATGGTACTGATCGGCACTTTTGATGCATCGGCAATCACGCAGCGAATCTGCCTGTATCGGTGAAGTGGGTAGCGATTATTGCTACGACCAGCGTGGTGCTCTCGGCATGCTATACCCTGTGGATGTGCAAGCGGGTGGTGTTTGGCGATGTGACGAAGGAGTCGGTTGGATCGATGAAGGATATGAGTGTGCGAGAGTTCGGTTACTTCGTGCCGCTTATCATTCTGGTTGCCTGGCTGGGTTTCTATCCGACGCCGGTGCTGGATCTGATGCATGAATCGGTGATCCATCTGGTGGCACAGGCATCAACGAGCAAACTGGATGCAGCGGCAGCGCTGGCGCAGACCGCGCCAATGCTTGATGTTGCACACCACTAAAGGTTGAAGGAGCAGGATAACTAAGATGGCTAATGTAACCTTTCCATACCCCTTCCCTGAGCATTTGTTTGCTCTGATGCCGGAGATGTTCGTGGCGGTAATTGCCATGGCGCTGCTATTGCTGGACCTGTTTATTGCCCGTGATAAAAAGGCTGTTACAGCCTATATCGCCATTGCCACTTCTCTGACGGCCGCGGTGCTTACGGTGCAGGCGATGATGCCTGAGTCTGTTACGGCGTTTTATGGATTTTTTGTTCTCGACCATTTTGCCGTACTGGCCAAGGTGTTGATCTGTCTGGGTACCGCGTTCGGTATGGTATTGTCGGTCAGCTATATGAAAGAGGAAGAGAATGTCGGCGAATTTTATGTACTGATGCTGTTTTCAATGTTGGGCATGATGCTGATGGTGTCGGCGACCAACTTTATTACCATGTATCTGGGGCTGGAGCTGATGGCCTTGTGTATCTATGTGCTGGTCGGCTACCAACGGGATGTGCTGCGCTCCAATGAGGCTGCGCTGAAATACTTTATCCTCGGTGCGCTGTCATCATGCATGCTGCTCTATGGCGTTACGTTCTTTTACGGTGTGACCGGCAGCTTCGACTTTATTGCCATCGGTAAGGGACTTGCCGCAGCCGGTAGCGGCTCCCATACAGCAGTGATGCTGGGTCTGGTGTTTATTGTGGCCGGTCTGGCGTTCAAGGTCTCTATGGCGCCATTCCACATGTGGACGCCGGATGCGTATGAAGGAGCTCCGACATCCATTACCGCGTTTATGTCGGTTGCGCCGAAGGTGGCCGGCTTTGTTGTCTTTATCCGCATACTGGTCGATGCGATGCCGGCATTGCAGCATGAGTACACCATGATCCTGACTGCGATGGCGGTGCTGACGATGGCTGTCGGTAATCTCGGCGCGATTGCCCAGCGTAATATCAAACGAATGCTGGCATATTCAACCATCGGCCATGTCGGTTTTGTCATGCTCGGTCTGATTGCTGCCAATAGCGAAGGCTATGCAGGCATTATGGTCTACCTGACGATTTACCTGTTCATGACCATGGGAGCATTCGCAGTCATCATTCTGATGCGCCGGGAAGGCATCCAGGGAGAGCTGCTGGACGATTTTGCCGGCCTCTCCAGGGTTCGTCCGGGTTATGCGCTGGCGATGGGACTGCTGCTCTTCTCGCTGGCAGGCATTCCGTTTCTGGGCGGCTTCTGGGCCAAATATGTTGTGTTTATGGCTGCCGTTCAGGCAGGGCACCTCTATCTGGTGCTGTATGCACTGCTGTTTTCGGCCGTGGGCGCGTTTTATTATATTCGTGTGATCAAATACATCTATTTTGACGAAGAGAAGGTGGCCTTCAACTTCGATGAAAGCAGATTGATGCAGGCAACCGTGGTCGTCATGACGATTGCGGTAGTTGCGCTGGGCTTCTATCCCGACCCGCTGATGGATCTGTGCAGGCAGGCTGTGGCAGGCCTGATCTGACGTGCCGGTCTGCTTTGTTAAAATATAGTGAATGCGCAATTGACGCTTGAAAGTGACGCCGCACATTGCTACAATGCGCCACGCTGTAAAAGAGGGGATTCACTTCGACCTTATTGAACATCCCGGGCAGGTAATGGTGGTGGTTCAATGAGTGAGTATAGCAGCATCGTCCGATATCAGGTTGGTGCGGGCATCGTTCTGATGGCGGTGTTCATATTGCTGGGTAAATACACTCTGGGTGCTTCATGTTTGTTTGGTGCATTGCTGATGGCAGCCGGTTCCTGGGAGCTGGCCAGAAGAGTGGTAGCGTCCGGCGGACTTGATGCTGATGGTTTACAGGTCTCACTGTACAAAGGTGCGGCTATAAGGTTTGTGCTGATCCTCATCGGATTGGCGGCAGGCTTTCTGCTGGGGCTTAATTTACCGGCGATTGCTGGCGGCATGTTTGCCGCTCAGGTATTATTTTACGTAGTGTCGCTGAGGCGGTTTGGCTCAGAGGCGAGGGACTAAGGGAGATCACCTTGGCTGGACAAGAACATAGCGGCGGAATCGCAGAGCATCTGCAGTATTGGTCATACTCTTTTGATGACAGTAATCCGTTTATGCAGATTCATCTGGACACCATGCTGCTGACGACGCTTATTGCGGTTGGCCTGATCTCGTTTTCACTGTGGTTGCGCGGCAAGTTGGTTGAAGGCGCTCCAACAGGTATTCAGAACTTCATGGAGTCGGTGATTGAGTTTATCAACCAGACCGTGAAGGATAACTTCTCGGTGAATAACCCGCTGATTGCACCGCTGGCCATGACCATCTTCGTGTTTATCCTGCTGTGTAACTCGCTGGATATTCTGCCTGCATATCTGATGCATCATGTTGCCGGCCTGTTTGGTCTGCATACATTCCGTCAGGTGCCGACCAACGATCTGAATTTGCCTGCAGCCATGGCTGTGTCCGTGTTCCTGCTGGTGCTCTATTACGAATTCAAGCTCAAGCCCGGCCACTTCCTCAAGGAGCTGTTGCTGCAGCCATTTGCGGCGCTTCTGCTTGATTCGAAGAATCCGATTGTTAAGTTGCTCGGCGTAATTCTGATTCCGCTGAATCTCACATTGAAGCTGATTGAGGAGTTTGCCAAGCCACTCTCCCTCTCCTTCCGACTGTTCGGCAACATGTTTGCCGGTGAAGTTATTTTTCTGCTCATTGCCTCGCTGCTGCTGGTCGGCAGCGTTGATGACCTGTCCTCTGTGGGTGGTGTTGTCTCCGGGGCTATGGGGCTACTCGTAGGTCTAGGCTGGTCGTTGTTTCATATGTTTATCGGTCTGCTGCAGGCGTTTATCTTTATGATTCTATCGGTTGTGTATCTGTCTATCGCACATCAGCCGGTTGAGCATTAAAATCTTTATCACAATAGCATAGGAGTACAAAAAAATGGATCCACATACAATCATCATCGCGGCTTCGGCCATCTCAGTTGGCGTCATTCTGGCGGCAGCAGGACTCGGTTCAGCTATCGGCTGGGGCCTGATCTGCTCCAAGACACTGGAAGGCATTGCACGTCAGCCGGAAATGCGTCCTCAGCTGATGTTTAACATGTTCATCTTCGCTGGTCTGATGGAATCTTTCCCGTTCATCATCATGGCATTTGCCCTGTGGTTCCTGTTCGCCAATCCGTTCATTGCCTAAGGATCGATTGCGTCGAATAAAATTAGTGGGGAATTTTCATGAGTATTGATCTTACATTTATAGCCCAGATTATCGTCTTCATTCTGATGGTTGTCGTTCTGTGGAAGCTGCTTTATGCACCGCTGAACGAAGCCATGGAGGCTCGCACCAAAAAGATTGAAAGCGGGCTGGCTGCAGCGGAGGCCGGAGTCGCGGCTCAGGCTAATGCCGAAGCTTTGATCACTGCTCAGCTGAATGAGGCCAAGAGCAAGGCGCATGAAATCATAGCTGCGGCAGAGAAACGTGCTGTCGAGGTTAATGAAGAGGCGCTGAACAAGTCTCGTCGTGAAGCCGAGCAGATTCTGGACAATGCCCGCGAAGAGGTTGGTGCCGAGCTGGAACGTGCACGTCAATCACTGCGTCAGGAAATTGCAGGGATTGCCATGCAGGCTGCCGAGAAGGTGGTTGAGGCTGAGCTGGATGCCAAGCGTCATGCCAAGATGATCGAGGCAATTATTGAAGAAGGCCTGGGCGCAGCATGAGCACACTGGCCATATCCCGCCGTTATGCGCAGGCATTGTTCGAGCTGATTCAGGAAGGATCGGATCTGGCCGAGGGTTTGTCTAAGCTGGCGGCTGTTGCCTCTGTAGAAGAGGTGCGTCAGACGCTGGTTACGCCAAGCATTGCTGCTGAGGTCAAGATTGCCATACTTGATAAAGTGTGTGGCGGTCTCTCCGCAGAGCTTGGTCGCCTGCTGACGCTGCTCGGAAGCAAAAATAAATTAGAGCTGCTGCCTGAAATCAACGCCATGGTTGAGCAGCTGATTCGTGATAGCGAAAGTGAAATCAGTGCGGTAGTGACATCTGCGGTCAAGCTTACAGCCAAGACACAGAGTGACATTACAGCTGCGCTGACCAAGCAGTCGGGCCGCAAGGTCAGGCTCGAGACAGCACTCGATGCATCACTGCTGGGCGGCATTGTCGTGCATATTGGTGATCGACAGATTGACTACTCAGTGCGTAGTCGACTCGAATCCATGCGCAAGACGATGGCCGGCTAAAGCCGTTTACAGTACATCAAGTACACAGAATACAGAGGTTGAATATGAAACTGGACACAACAGAAATCAGTTCGATTATCAAGGAACAGATCAAGGGCTTTGAAAGCGCTGCGGCAGATGCAAATGTCGGTACGATTGTATCCGTTGGTGACGGCGTAGCTTTGATCCACGGCCTTTCCGGCGCGATGGCCGGCGAGCTTCTTGATTTTCCGGGCGACACACGCGGTATTGTGCTGAACCTGGAAGAGGACAGCGTGGGTGCGGTCATTTTCGGTGAATATACGCATCTCTCCGAAGGCGATCAGGTTAAGTGCACAGGTCGCATCTTCGAGGTTCCTGTCGGTCCTGAGCTGAAAGGTCGCGTAGTCAATGCACTGGGCGAGCCTATTGACGGTAAAGGTCCGGTTAACGCTACGGCCACAGATATGGTTGAGAAAGTGGCACCTGGCGTGATCTGGCGTAAGAGTGTTGATCAGCCGATGGCTACAGGCATCAAGGCTGTTGATGCCATGATCCCGGTCGGTCGCGGACAGCGCGAGCTGATTATTGGTGATCGCCAGACCGGCAAAACAGCGATTGCGCTGGATACGATTATTAACCAGAAGGATACCGGCGTTACCTGTATCTACGTTGCGATCGGCCAGAAGGCATCCAGCGTTGCTACTGTTGTACGTACACTCAAAGAGCATGGCGCACTGGATCATACCATTATCGTCTCTGCTTCTGCCTCCGAGTCTGCAGCACTGCAGTATCTGGCACCTTATGCCGGCTGCACCATGGGTGAGTATTTCCGCGATCGCGGCGAAGATGCGCTGATTGTATATGATGATCTGACCAAGCAGGCATGGGCCTATCGTCAGGTGTCACTGATTCTGCGCCGTCCTCCGGGCCGTGAAGCTTATCCGGGCGATGTATTCTATCTGCACTCGCGTCTGTTGGAGCGTGCTTCCCGCGTAAACGAAGAGTTCGTCAAGGAATTCACCAAGGGTGAAGTGGAAGGCAAGACCGGTTCTCTGACCGCACTGCCTATCATTGAGACTCAGGAAGGCGATGTTTCCGCATTCGTTCCTACCAACGTGATTTCCATTACCGATGGTCAGATCTTCCTGGAAACCGGCCTGTTTAACTCCGGCCAGCGTCCTGCAGTTAACGTGGGTCTCTCCGTATCCCGTGTGGGTGGTGCGGCACAGACCAAGGCTGTGAAGAAGGTCGGCGGCGGTCTGCGTCTGGATCTGGCACAGTATCGTGAGCTGGCAGCATTTGCGCAGTTTGCTTCTGATCTGGATGCGGCTACTCGTGGCCAGATTGAACGCGGCAAGCGCGGTATGGAAGCTCTGAAACAGTCTGAGAACAATCCGATGAGTGTTGCTGAAATCACAGCTGTTCTGCATGCGTTGAACAATGGCGATCTGGATGATGTTGATGTTGCACGTGTTACAGCTTTTGAAAAAGCATATATCGCACACCTGAAATCCGGGCATGCTGATCTGATTAACGAGCTGAACGAGAAAGCTGCTTTGAGTGATCAGATTGTGGAGTCACTAAATAACGCCATGGCCGAGTTCAAGGCCACCGGCACATACTAAGGAGTCTGACGTGGCTTCTGCCAAGGAAATTAGGGGTCAAATCAAAGCGATCCAAAACACGGCCAAGATCACCAAGGCCATGGAAATGGTTGCTGCGAGCAAGATGCGCAAGGCTCAGGATCGTGTGACTGCCGGGCGTGCATATGCCGAAGGCATCAAGCGCGTAGTTGCCAACCTGATGCAGGCGCATCCTGAATATAAGCACCCCTTCGTTGTTCAGCGGGAGCAGGTTAAGCGCGTTGGGCTTATTCTGATTAATACGGATAAGGGCCTTTGCGGCGGTCTGAATACAAATGCTCAGCGACTTGCGCTGAACATCGTCAAGGACTCCGAGGTTGAGGTTGAGGCGTACACTATCGGTCGTCGTGCCGGTCAGTTTATGCGCAAGATTGTTGATGATCTGCGTGCTTCAGAGGATGAGGTCGCTGACGCGGTAGAACTCGGTGATATCCTTGGTGTGGTGTCCGTCGCGATGGATCGCTATGTCAAGGGTGAAGTGGATGAGGTCTCGCTGGTATTTACCGAGTTTGTGAACACCATGACACAGACACCGGTCAAGATTCAGTTGCTGCCCTGCGCTTCTTCGATAGAGCCGAGCCATCCGGGTTATTGGGACTATATCTATGAGCCTGAGAGCAAGGATGTGCTCGATGGTTTGCTGCGCCGTTATGTTGAGTCGCTGGTCTACCATGGTGTACTGGAAAACAAGGCTTGCGAACATTCGGCCCGAATGATTGCCATGAAGAGTGCTACCGACAATGCCAAGGGCATTGCTCAGGATTTGAAGATTACATATAACAAGGCTCGCCAGGCCGGCATCACGCAGGAAATCGCAGAGATTTGCTCCGGTGCCGCGGCAGCCTGATAGTTTGATAGAAAGAGAGAGGTCGTAACGATGAGTGGAATCATAGTACAGGTAATCGGTCCGGTAGTTGACGTACGTTTCGAATCCGGAAAGTTGCCTAATATTTATAATGCGCTGACAATTGCCGATGCCAATCTGACAATGGAAACCCAGCAGCATATCGGTAACAACACCGTACGTGCTGTTGCCATGGGTTCAACCGATGGTCTGAAGCGTGGTATGGCCGTTGAAGATACCGGCAATGCAATCATGGTTCCTGTCGGTCAGGGCACACTGGGCCGCATCATGAACGTGTTGGGTACCGGCATCGATTTCCAGGGTGAAGCAGTTGAGTGCGAAGAGCGCTGGGCCATTCATCGTGAGCCACCCCGTTTTGAAGAGTTGGCTCCGGCTTCCGAGATCCTGGAGACAGGCATCAAGGTGATTGACCTGATGGCTCCAATTGCCAAGGGCGGCAAGGTTGGCCTGTTCGGCGGCGCCGGCGTGGGCAAAACCGTTAACATGATGGAACTGATCAATAACATCGCCAAGGCACACGGTGGTTTCTCCGTATTCGCCGGTGTGGGTGAGCGTACTCGTGAAGGCAACGACTTCTACTACGAGATGAAAGAGTCCAACGTACTGGACAAGGTTGCACTTGTTTACGGTCAGATGAATGAGCCTCCGGGCAACCGTCTGCGTGTAGCGCTGACCGGCCTGACCATGGCTGAGTACTTCCGTGACGAGGGTCGTGACGTTCTGATCTTCATCGATAACATTTACCGTTACTCACTGGCCGGTGTTGAAGTATCCGCACTGCTGGGTCGTATGCCGTCTGCTGTGGGTTATCAGCCGACACTGGCAGAAGAGATGGGTAAACTGCAGGAGCGTATTGCTTCCACCAAGACCGGTTCCATCACCTCCGTTCAGGCCGTTTACGTACCTGCGGATGACTTGACCGATCCTGCACCTGCCACCACTTTCGCGCATCTGGACTCAACCATCGTGTTGTCCCGTCAGATTGCCGAGCTGGGCATCTATCCTGCGGTTGATCCGCTGGACTCCACCTCCCGTCAGCTGGACCCGAAGGTTGTTGGTTCTGAGCATTACGATATTGCAATTAACGTACAGCAGACGCTGCAGCGTTATAAAGAATTGCAGGACATCATCGCGATTCTCGGTATGGATGAGCTCTCCGACGACGACAAGCTGCTGGTGACCCGCGCTCGTAAGATTCAGCGCTTCCTGTCGCAGCCGTTCCACGTTGCTGAAGTATTCACCGGCTCTCCTGGTGTGTATGCCAAGCGCGATGAGACGATCAAGGGCTTTAAGGGCATCCTCGCCGGCGAGTATGATCATCTGCCTGAGCAGGCGTTTTACATGGTCGGCGGTATCTCTGAGGCCGTTGCCAAGGCTGAGAAGATGCAGGCGCGTGCATAATGTCTGCTAAGATGAGCGTACTGGTCGCGACAGCTGAACGGGAAGTCTATCGCGGTGAATGCAGCTTCCTGGTTGCTCCGGGCGCTGCCGGTGAATTGGGTATTATGCCCAAGCATACGCCGTTAATTGCACAGCTCTGTGCCGGTGAGCTGCGTATTACCAAGGGCGTGGACGAAATTGATGAGGTCTTCGTGTCCGGCGGGTTTGTTGAAGTGCAGCCGGATATGGTGACTGTGCTGGCTGATTCAGCTGAACGCGCTATCGATATCGATGAAGCACAGGCACTGGAAGCAGAGCGCAAGGCCAAGGAAGTGCTGGAAGGCCGGGAAGGCGATGCAGATGTTGCTCTCGCTCAGTCTCAACTGGCTATTACTGTTGCCAGACTCGAGTGGCTTAAGAAAAAGAAACGCTGATTTATCAGGGTTTAACGTCAAAGGGCTGCACATTGTGCGGCCCTTTTTCATTTTGCCTTCAGATAATGCACACGCTTTGCGACAATCATTGCCTCAAAACGCGATTGCATTATCGTGCCAGCTTAGAGGCGTGCTGTGGCCACTTCAACATAACCACTTCACCGGTTTCGGTGGACACGATGATTGAAAACGTCAGGCTGCAATCGTCGGAGATTAATCTATAATCGCCACCATTATTCTGAGTTTGCATCACTGGGAGATCACATGAGTCACAATCATTATCCGGATTTGCAGGTTTGCGTTCTTGCCGCAGGCAAAGGAAAGCGCATGCGCTCCAACTTGCCCAAAGTGCTGCATAAGGTGCTGGGGCGGGCCATGATCGACTACGTACTGCACACGGTTGAGTCCCTGCGACCCAAGGGTATTGCAGTGGTGACCGGGCACGCTTCCGAGATGGTACGGGAGCATGTAGGGCAGCCTGCAAACCTGGATTGGGTGATTCAGGATCAGCAGTTGGGTACAGGCCATGCAGTCAAGCAGTGCGAAACAGTTATTCGCGCTGTGCGTGATGTGTTGATTGTCTGCGGTGATACGCCACTGCTCAGTGCCGCGACACTGGCGCATCTGGTGGACGAGCACCGTAACTGTAACGCCGATGTGACGGTGTTGACGGCTTTGCAGGCGAGCCCGTTCGGTTATGGTCGTATTGTACGCGATGATGATCAGCGTGTATCCGCCATTGTTGAAGAAAAGGATGCCACGGACGCACAGCGACAGATAACCGAAGTAAGCAGTGGAATCTATTGTGTGCGCAATGAAGTGCTGTTCGATCTGTTGCGTGCTATCGGTAATCGCAATGCCCAGAACGAGTACTATCTGCCTGATATTGTGCCGCTGGCACTGGCTGCCGGACAGCGGGTGGATGCAGTGTTGATGGAGCAGTCTGATGAGATGACCGGTGTGAATGATCGGGTCGATCTGGCGAGAGTCGAGGATATGATGCAGAAACGTATCATCCGTGACTGGCAGCTGCGCGGGGTAACTATCGAGAAACCGGAGACGGTACGTATTGAGGCGGGCGTAAGTATTGGCATTGATACGGTTATTCAGGCCGGTTGCTATCTGATCGGAAGTACGCATATCGGTGATGAGTGTCGTGTCGGCCCCAATGCCGTGCTGGTGGATGCATGGCTGGATGATCGCGTGAATGTATTTGCATTCTCTCATATCCAGGGCGCCAGCGTTGGTTCGAATACCTCGGTCGGCCCGTACGGGCGACTGCGTCCTGGTGCGCAGCTGGATGAGCATGTGCATATTGGTAATTTTGTCGAGATCAAAAAATCGGTCATCGGGCGCGGTAGCAAGGTGAATCATCTCTCCTATATCGGGGATGCAACCATGGGCAGTGATTGCAATATCGGAGCAGGCACGATTACCTGTAATTACGACGGGGCCAACAAGTTCCGCACGGAAATCGGTGATAATGTGTTTGTCGGTTCCGATACCCAACTGGTAGCACCTGTCAGTGTCGGTGACGGCGCTACGATTGGCGCCGGTGGTACGATCACCCGCGATGTGCCTGCAGGTGGTCTGACACTCTCCGAGCGTACGGAACAACGTTATATCGCAGGCTGGAAGAGACCGGAAAAGGATATACGTTAATGTGCGGTATTGTTGGAGCCATTGCCGGTAGAAATGTACTGCCCATCCTGATGGATGGATTGCAGCGGCTGGAGTACAGGGGCTACGACTCGGCCGGTGTGGCCATCAGGGATGCCGCAGGAGAGCTGCTTCGATTCAGGGCGCTGGGCAAGGTCTCTGTGCTCAAAGAGCTGGTGGATCGTTCGGATATTGCCGGTGATCTCGGCATTGCACATACCCGCTGGGCAACGCACGGAGCTCCGTCGGAGCGTAATGCGCATCCGCATATGAGCGGGGTGCGGGTGGCAGTGGTACACAACGGCATTATTGAAAATCATCGGGAGCTGCGGGATCGCCTGCTGGCTCTTGGTTATACCTTCACCTCCGAGACCGATACCGAAGTGATTGCCCATTTGTTGGCACACAAGCTGGAGGGTGGCAGGGATCTGTATGCTGCCGTTGTTGAGGCGGCGGCGGAGCTGGATGGTGCCTACGCACTGGCTGCGGCGAGCCCGGAGGACCCTGATCGAATTGTTGTCACCCGCGAAGGCAGTCCTCTGGTGATCGGGCTGGGTGAGGGGGAGAATTTTATTGCCTCTGATGTGGCCGCGCTGCTGCCGGTTACCCGTCGCTTTATTTTTCTCGAAGAGGGTGATGTGGCCGAGGTTCGTCGCGATGGCGTTACCGTTTGCGATGGCGATGGCATTGAGGTTGTGCGGGAGATCAAGACGTCCGAGCTCTCCAGTGCCAGTATCGATAAGGGGCTGTATGCGCATTACATGCTCAAGGAGATCTATGAGCAGCCGGCTGTGATCGCGGAGACACTGGAGGGGCGTATCCATAAGGGACGCCTGCTGGAGGCCAGTTTCGGCCATGAAACAACGGCACTGTTGGATAAGGCGCGCCATATCCAGATTGTTGCCTGCGGCACGAGCTACCACGCTGGCATGGTGGCCAGATACTGGATGGAAGAGTTCGGCATCCCGTGCAGTGTTGAAGTGGCATCCGAGTACCGTTACCGCAAGGTGGTGGTGCCGGAAGGATCGCTGCTGATAACAATTTCCCAGTCGGGCGAGACGGCCGATACGCTGGCCGCCCTGCGCGGCAGTCGTGCCAACGGCTATATCGGCAGTCTGACGGTTTGCAATGTGCCGGAGAGTTCGCTGGTGCGTGAATCCGATGTCTGTTTTATGACACGTGCAGGTACCGAGATCGGCGTGGCCTCAACCAAGGCATTTACCACGCAGCTGGTGGCCTTGCGTTTGCTGGCCATCGCGCTTGCCCGCCGCAAGGAATTGAGCACTGCGCAGGAAGAGGCGATGGTAAACGAGTTGCATGCGCTTCCACGCCAGATCGAAGTGGTACTGCAGCTGGCCGATGCTATCAAGACGATGGCTGAGGGGTTTGTAGACAAGCATAACGCACTGTTTCTCGGCCGAGGTGCTTTTTACCCTGTAGCTTTAGAGGGAGCGCTGAAGCTGAAGGAGATCTCCTATATCCATGCAGAGGCCTATCCGGCCGGAGAGTTGAAGCATGGTCCGCTGGCACTGGTGGATGAGAGCATGCCTGTGGTCTGCGCCCTGCCGGATGATCCGTTGCTTGAAAAAGTGCTTTCGAATTTGCAGGAGGTGCGGGCGCGCGGCGGTGAGCTGTTTCTGTTCAGTGATCATAAGGTGAATGTCGGCCTGGATCACTATCAGAACCTGACGCTGTCAGACATCTATCCGGGAACGGCTCCGATTGTGTACAGCATTCCGCTGCAGTTGCTGGCCTATCATGTGGCAGTGCTCAAGGGCACGGACGTGGATCAGCCGCGTAATCTGGCCAAGTCGGTGACGGTGGAGTAACTGCAAGGGAAGAGTCTGTGGAAAGGCTGGCGGTAGAGCAGGCCGCAGGAAGCGGGCTATAAAGCGTTTAGGGTGTTATCATTGGTATGAATGAGTTGATCGCTCAGGGGTGCAGGGTTCATGGCACAGCAGATACATTATGGTTCATCCGGGGTTTTTACTTCAATGATTCTGATCATCAATAGCGGAAGCTCGTCTATCAAGATGGCGGTGATAGATATGCCATCGGAAAGTCTGCTGGCCGAAGGTATGGCTGAGCGGCTGGGTGAGCCGGGGACATCGCTGAGCTGGCATGTTGCGGGTGATACAGAGCGACTCTCCCTGCCCGGGGCAGATCACCATGTCGCTATGGAGCAGATGCTGGCCTCGCTTTTTGGCCGCATAGATAAAACCAATATCCTCGCGGTGGGCCACCGGGTTGTGCATGGCGCTGAACGTTTTATTGCGCCGACGCCGTTGAATGATGCAGTTATTGCCGAAATTGAAGCGTTGTCGCATCTGGCGCCGCTGCATAATCCGGCGAATGTGCTCGGCATACGCGCTGCGCGCGAGCATCTGCCGGGCATTGCACACGTCGCGGTATTTGATACCGCTTTTCACCATGCCATGCCGCGTCGTGCCAGCCTCTATGCCGTGCCGTATCACTGGTACATCGAATACGGAGTGCGCCGTTACGGCTTTCACGGCACCAGTCATCACTATGTAGCACGCGAAGCGGCCTCTCTGCTGGGACGGGAGTTTGCCGATTGCAGGCTGCTCACAGCGCATCTGGGAAACGGTTGTAGTGCGGCGGCGATAGCCGATGGCGTCAGCGTGGATACCACGATGGGCATGACGCCGCTTGAGGGGCTGGTCATGGGTACACGCAGCGGTGATGTTGATCCCGGCCTGCATGATTTCATTGCTCGGGCGAGCGGAAAATCTCTGGCAGAGATTACCGATGTGCTGAACAGGCAGTCGGGGCTGTTGGGTTTATCCGGGCGCAGCAATGATATGCGTACCCTGCTGGAGGCGGCTGAGGCGGGCGATGAGATGGCTGCACTGGCCGTGGATATCTTCTGTTATCGGCTGGCAAAGTCGCTGGCGGGCCTTGCTGTTGCCCTCGGACGTGTGGATGCTATCGTATTTACCGGCGGCATAGGTGAGCATGCGAGCGAGATACGTGCCAAAACAGTGCAGCAGCTGACGATGTTCGGTGTTGCGCTGGATACAGAGCGGAATGAGCTGCATGGCCGACAGTCAAATGGATTTATCACCATGTCCGGTGCGACCCTGCCTGTGCTGGTGATTGCGACGAATGAGGAAGCGATGATTGCCCGTTATGTGTATGGCGTGATCTGTCCGGAGGAATAATCTGATGAGCCACGCATTTCTGCTTGTTTCCACCGGCGCGGGAGCCGGCCTGACTACCGTGAGTCTGGGGCTTGTGCGGGCGCTGGACCGATTGGGCATCCATACCGGTTTTTGCAAACCGATCGCCCAGCTTCACGATGGTGATCATGGGCCGGAGCGCTCCACGCAACTGATTGAACATGTGATGAATATCAGCCCGCCCCACCCGATCAGTCTCAGGCGGGCGACTGCCCTGCTTGGAACCGATCAGGAGGGGTTATTGATGGAGGAGGTGATTGCACTCTACCGGCAGAGCACCCGGCACGCTGATGTGGTGATCGTTGAGGGGCTGGTGGCGGATGGTCATGCCGGTTATGCCACTCGCCTGAATGCCGACGTGGCGCGTGCGCTGGATGCAGAGGTGATTCTGGTCGGCAAGCCGGAACCCGATCTGGACGAGTATATTGATATTGCGGCCAGTGCCTTTGGCGATAGCAATGGCACGGCATTGATCGGTATTATCCTGAATAAGGTGGGGATGACCGATGCAGGGCATGCTGTACTGCAGGCGGATAAACTACAGACAGCTGATGCAGATGCCGATCGTGAGGGAGGGCGCTTATCCGCGGAGCACCCCGACATGATCGGGAAGCCCTTCCATTTTATCGGCGCTATCCCGTGGCAGGCTACGTTGATTTCCCCTCGGATGAGCGATGTGGCCGATTACATGTCTGCCAAAATTCTTTATTCCGGTGAAATTGCCCAGAGGCGGGTGGAGCGTATGGAGGTCTGCGCCCGTACGGTGGCCAACACGCTCAGTGTTTATCAGCCCCATACGCTGCTGATCTTTCCGGGTGATCGCGATGATGTGTTTATTGCCGCATGTATGTCCGCCATGAACGGCGTGCCGCTTGCCGGTATCCTGCTAACCGGGGGGCTGCAGCCGCATCCGCGCGTGCTGGCTCTGTGTGCGCAGTCTATTGAGACCGGCATTCCGATACTGCTGGTAGAAACCAGTTCCTATCAGACGGCCGCGCAACTGGTGCAAATGCCCGCAGAAGTAGCGGTCAATGACTATCATCTGATTGACCGGGCGATGGACCATGTGGCGAATCATCTGGATGCAGACTGGCTGAAAGCGCGTTGCGCGATTGAACGTCAGCCGCGTCTGTCACCGGCAGCATTCCGTTATCAACTGATTCAGCAGGCCAGCGAGGCAAACCGGCGGATTGTCTTGCCCGAAGGTGAGGAGCCGCGCACGGTCATGGCGGCTTACCAGTGCCGGAAGCGGCAGATCGCGCAATGCATACTGCTCGGTAATCCGGCCAAGATTCATCAGGTCGCCAGCTCACAGGGCATCGTGCTGGATGAAGGCATTACTATTATTGACCCCGCTACAGTACGGGAGCGCTATATCGATCCGATGGTGGTCTTGCGACAACACAAGGGGATGAACCGTCAGATGGCCGAGGATCAATTGCAGGCCCGCATTGTGCTGGGCACGATGATGCTGGCGATGGGCGAAGTGGACGGGCTTGTCGCCGGCGCTCTGCATTCGACCGCCAATACAGTGCGACCAGCCTTTCAGTTGATCGGTACCAGCGCATCGGCCAAGCTGGTCTCTTCCATCTTCTTTATGTGCCTGCCCGACCAGGTTGTGGTCTATGGCGACTGTGCGATTAATCCGGACCCGGATGCCGAGCAGCTGGCTGATATTGCTATTCAGAGTGCCGATTCGGCTCGGCGCTTCGGGCTGGAGCCGAGGGTGGCGATGATCAGTTACAGTACCGGTGAATCAGGTGCGGGACTTGAGGTAGACAAGGTGAGAGAGGCAACCCGCATCGTCAGGGAGCGTCGTCCGGACCTGCTGGTGGACGGTCCATTGCAGTATGATGCTGCGGCGATTGTTTCGGTTGGACAAAGCAAGGCACCGGAGAGTCGTGTGGCAGGTAAGGCGAATGTGTTCATATTCCCCGATCTGAATACAGGCAATACCACATACAAAGCTGTGCAGCGCAATGCTCATGTCGTTAGCATCGGGCCGATGCTGCAGGGGTTGTGCAAGCCGGTAAATGATCTGTCTCGCGGCGCATCGGTTGAAGATATTGTCTATACCATTGCGCTGACCGCGATTCAGGCCGGGGCAGCCGACACGGCCTGAACAGTTTGCTTCCGGCATGCCGGTTGATATGTGGTCGGTGCCTTTTGTATGACAGCCTTTGACACTGTGGCTTCACCTTTCTAAGCTCACGGGAGCATGGAAATTAATGGAATGACAAAGCTTTATGGGATCATCGGCTGGCCGGTCACACATTCGCTGTCACCGCTGTTTCAGAATGATTTTATCAAGGATGCAGGCATGAATGCCGCCTACCTGCCCTTTGCAGTGGAGCCGGAGCAACTGGTTGTTGCACTGAGCGGACTGCAGTCTCTTGGTGTAGAGGGGGTCAATGTTACCGTGCCTCACAAAGAGCAGGTGTTGCGCATGGTGGATGCCGATGCCGATGCGCGCCATATCGGGGCGGTTAATACCTTGCGCCGAAGCGATGCCGGCTGGCAGGCAACCAATACCGACTGGCGCGGATTCAGCGCTGTGGTCGAGGGACTGGAGCTGGACCTTAAGGGCAAAGATGTGCTGCTGTTTGGTGCCGGCGGCACCGCGCGTGCCGTTTTACATGCGCTGGATGCATTGCAGGTTGGCCGTCTGTTTATATGCAATCGGAACCCTCAGCGCCTGGCTACGTTGATGGAGCATGCGACAAATACCTATCCGAAGCTGACCTGCCTGCCGCTGAAGTGGGAGGCTGCGGCGGTTGCGGAGGCCACTGCCTCATCGGCCTTGTTGGTTAATACCACCACCGTTGGTTTAAAGGATGGCGAGTCATTTCCCTTTCCACTCTGCGGTGATGGCGCGGCTATTGATGCCGTCTATCGACCGGACGGTGTCACTGCATTCTGCCTGGCTGCCGGAGAGGCAGGCCGGAAAGCCGTAGACGGACTACCGATGTTGATTGCCCAGGGGGCTGTTGCCTTTGCATGGTGGCACGGTTGCATGTTGCCGGATTGTCGTACCACACTGAGCCGTGTAGAGGCTCATCTCGGGCGCACTGCAACGCACCTGCCCGGTTGGTCGCCCCGATGAGTCGTTCACGTCTGGGCGATATTCTGCTCAAACACGGGCGTATTGACCGCACGCAGCTCGATACGCTGATCAAGGAAACGCGGCTGCACGGCAACACGCTGACCTCCCAACTGGTGAAACAGGGTGTATTCAGTGAGAATGAACTGGTTGCATTTATCGCCAGAACCTACGGTTGTCGGGTTGTAGAGGTATCTGCCGAGTCGCTGCCCAGTGAGGCCAGCAGCCTGCCGGTTGATCTGTTGCGTAAAAATATGCTGATCCCGATAGGGCGCAAGGGCAATGTACTGAAGCTGGCTGTGGCCGACCCGTACGACATCAGCGGGCTTGATGAACTATCCTTTATCACCGGCTGTCAACTGGATCTGGCTGTTGCCGCAGAAAGTCAGCTGGCTGAAGCGCTTGACCAGCTGGGACAGAGCGATTCCCATTTGCAGGAGGTGATGGCCGATCTCGGAGCGATGAACGTCGAGGTGGTTGATACCAGCGAAGAGCATGTGGATGAGCTGTCGCTGTCGGTGGAGACGGAAGCGGCTCCCGTGGTTCGACTGGTAAACCTGATTCTACTGGAAGCGATCAAACGCGGCGCTTCCGATATCCATCTGGAGCCCTATGAGCGTGTCATGCGTGTGCGTTATCGGGTGGACGGCGTCCTGCATGAGATTATGCGACCGAGCATGGGCATGAAGGATGCACTTGTCTCGCGACTGAAGATACTCGCCCGGCTGGATATTTCAGAGCGCCGGCTGCCGCAGGACGGACGTATCAAACTGCGTCTGTCACGGGCAAAAACGGTGGATTTCCGTGTTTCTGTTTTGCCGACACTGTTTGGTGAAAAGGTGGTTATGCGTTTGCTTGACCCATCCAGCCTGCAACTGGACATGACCAAGCTGGGATACAACCGCCAGTCGCTGGCCTGGTTGAAAGAGGCAATTCACCGTCCCTACGGCATGGTGCTGGTGACCGGGCCGACAGGTTCAGGTAAAACGGTCAGCTTGTATTCCGCTGTGGCCGAACTGAACCAGCCTGAGGTGAATATCTCTACGGCAGAGGATCCGGTTGAGTTCAACTTTATGGGAATCAATCAGGTAAATGTGCATGCGGAAATTGGTCTGGATTTTCCTGCCGTGCTGCGCTCCTTCCTGCGTCAGGACCCGGATGTGATTCTGGTCGGCGAAATTCGTGATCACGATACAGCAGCTATCGCCATTAAGGCGGCTCTGACCGGCCATATGGTGCTGGCAACATTGCATACCAACGATGCACCCTCCACCATGGTTCGCCTGGTGAATATGGGTATTGAGCCCTTTCTTGTGGGCTCAGCCATCAATCTGGTCAGCGCGCAGCGGCTGGCGCGCTGCATCTGCAGTAAATGCAGGGTGGCAGAAGAGGTGCCGGCTGAAGCCCTGATAGCGGCGGGCGTTCCTCAGGAGGAGGTGACAGCCTATCATCCCATGCATGGGGCCGGTTGCTCGGCCTGTAATGGTACGGGCTACAAGGGGCGTACTGGTATTTATCAGGTGATGCCTGTTTTTGATGAGATCAGAGAGGCTGTTTATGCTGGCGGCAATACAGATGCTATTAGTGCGATGGCGGTGCGAATGGGCGTGAAAACGCTACGTATGGAAGCGCTGGAGAAGGTGAAAATGGGTGAGATTTCTTTTGCAGAATGTCTGCGTGTGACGGTGGCTGACTGATGCCTCTGTACCTCTGGCAGGCGAAAAACAAACAGGGCGTAGCCCAGGATGGCGAACTGGAGGCTGCAAATGCGGGCGTGGCCACGGTTATTCTGCGCCGTCGCGGGTTGGTCGGCATCAAGGTGAAAAAGAAGCCGATTGAAATCCACCTGTTTCCTGAAACGGTGGATGACAAGGATATTTCTATTTTTTTCCGCCAGCTTTCAACCATGATCAATGCGGGGCTGCCACTGGTTCAGTGCTTTGAGCTGGCTGAGCGGGGCACGGAAAAGAAGGCCATGGTCAAGCTGCTCGCCGATGTGCGGCAAAACCTGGAAGGCGGTAACCCGTTGGGCGAAACCATGCGTAAATATCCCAAGGAGTTTGATCGGCTGACCTGTGCTCTGGTCGAGGCAGGTGAACAGGGCGGTATACTCGATACGATTCTGCTGCGCCTGTGTGTCTACAAGGAAAAGGCGCTGGCTTTGAAGGCGAAAATCAAGTCCGCCATGGTCTACCCGATCGCCATTCTGACGGTATCCTTTATTGTGACGGCTATTCTGATGATTTTTGTGATTCCGGTGTTCGGCGAAATGTTCGCTGATGTCGGAGCACAGTTGCCTGCGCCGACACGGATCACCATGGCGGTATCGGACATTTTTGTTGCGTACTGGTATCTGGTGGTTGGTGTACCCATTGCACTGGTGGTGGCGATACGGAGTCTCTATCAGACGCCGAAAGGACGTTATCAACTGGATAAACTGTTGCTGGCGCTGCCGGTAATGGGGGATGTGCTGCGCAAGGCATCTGTGGCCCGTTTTTGCCGCACATTCTCCACGCTGAGTGCTGCCGGTGTGCCGATTCTTGAGGCGCTGGATACGGTGGCGGAAACATCAGGCAACGTAGTGATAGAAGAGGTGATCCTGTCATCCAAGGAGTCGATTTCTCAGGGGCAGACGCTGACCGCGCCGCTTGAGGCGAGCAAGATTTTTCCGGTGATGGTGACCCAGATGATCTCCATCGGAGAGCAGACCGGCAGCATGGAAGAGATGCTTGCGAAGATTGCCGATTTTTATGAGGAAGAAGTGGATACAGCGGTTGATAATATGCAGCAGTTGATGGAGCCTGTTATTATGGTCTTTCTCGGCGGCGTCATCGGCGGTTTGGTGATTTCGATGTACCTGCCTATTTTCCAGATGGCGTCACTGGTCTGATTCCGGGCTGCAGGCAGAGCGCAGTGATTCGACGAACCGGTTCACTCTGCTGATGCGACTGATTCTTTATCGTACCCTTGGCGGCAGTACTATTGCGCTGGCACTGGTTGTATGGGTCTACCAGAACGCGCCATATCAGCATTTGATTGTACTCATCGGCGGCTTGTTCATGTTGTTGCTGCTGTTGCAGGCCGGGCTGACATTCACTGCTTTTAGTGAGCGCAACCAGTGGGTGTTTCAGTTTGCATCCGATACCCTGCTCTCCTCCGGCCTGATCTTTGCCACCGGTGGCATCGACAGTCCGTTCTCTATTTTGCTCGGTTTACTGATTATCTCTGCCGGCGCCTTTGCATGGTTTATGCTGCCGCTGGCAATCACGATGGTGGCCTGTGCGGGTTATTTGACGGCGGTCTATAGCGAGATGTGGATGAGCAGAGAGCCGCTACCGGATACAGCGCAGGCTTTGCAGATTCTGCTGCAGGTTTCTGCGTTGATGCTGGTCGGCGGCATTATGGCGGCGATTGCCAGGCGCCATGCCGGTCTGCGCGACCGTAGTGACCGGGTGCTACGTCAGCATCGGAAATTACGCGATTTACACGACAAGCTGATGGAAGCGATGTGTGAGGGTGTGATTGTACTGGATGACCGGCTTGAACTGAGCGATATGAACAGTGCGGCAGCCGCACTGCTCGCGGGCAGGCCTGTTTCCGTATTAACGGCCATTCCCGAGGTTTACCATTGCCTGCATCAGCAGGGCAGGCATGCCTGTCAGTGTGAATACCGGCATGGTGAGCAGGTGTTACTGGTGGCCGTTACCCACCTGAGTAATGATGCGGATGCACGCTGGTTGCTGACGCTGGTTGATATCAGTGACTTGCGTCAGATGGAGTGGCAGATGCATCAGCAGGAAAAAATGGCGGCGCTGGGACAGATGGCGGCAATGCTGGCGCATGAAGTGCGCAATCCGGTCCAGATCATGGTGCAGGGGCTGGAGATGTTGCCGGGTGGAGAAGTGAAAGGAGTTAACATCCGTGATATTCTGCACGATGAAATGCTGCGCCTGAACAGGCTGGTTACGACAATGCTGGATTATTCACAGCCACTGAAGCGAGTGCCGAGTCTCAGTTATATGCCGGCCGTAATCAGGGCGTCCATGCAACAGCTGGATATGGCAAAACAGTGCGATATCGACATGCATTGTACGCTGGAGCAGTTACTGCTGGATAGCGATCACTTTCGGCTGGTTCTGGATAACCTGCTGGCCAATGCTGTAGCGAATAGCCCGCCGGGGAGTCCTGTCGGTATCAATCTGGATGCTGTTGGCGATCAGTGGTGTTTGCGTGTATGCAATCAGGGCCATATCAGTGAAGAGATGCAGGAGAAACTCTTCGAGCCGTTTGTCAGCGGTCGCGCTACCGGGATCGGTCTGGGGTTGGCAACAGTTAAGCAGGTATGCGATGTGAATGGGTGGAGTGTGAGTGTGAGGCAGGAGGATGGGCTGGTCTGCTTTTGTGTGAGTGCAGTGATTGAGACTGCTGCAGATGAAACGGCTCGGGGGTTACTACATGGCTGACTTGCTTCTTGTTGAGGATGAAGCCAATGCCCGTCGTATTCTGGCGCTGGGGCTGGAGTTGCAGGGACACAGGGTTACAACATGCGCGTCGCCTGAAGAGGCTGAAGCATGCATGAAGTCGGCCACTTTTGATGTGGTGCTGACCGATTTGCGCATGGACGGACGCGATGCCGGGCTTGAAGTGATTCGTATGAGCCGGATCCTGCAGCCGGATGCGCGGGTACTGTTGCTGACAGCCTATGCCAGCGCGGAAACGGCGGTGTTGGCGATGAAGCAGGGGGCTTTCGATTATCTTACCAAACCGGTATCGGGTGAAGCTTTGGCGGCAGCGGTAGAGCGGGCGCTGTTTGATGCGGTGGATGATCGTGATGATACGGCTTTGGTTGCAACGCAGGCAGTACCTGTCGCAGATGGAGTTGATGACGACGGCATATTGATTGGCGAGTCCGAGGTGATGCAGCGCGTGCGTCAGCGGCTGCAGCGGGCGGGCCAGTCCCAGTTTACCGTGCTGGTAAGCGGTGAGTCGGGAACAGGCAAGGAGTTGGCCGCTCGTTATGTGCATGCTTGCTCGACACGCAGCACGGGCCCATTTACGCCCGTACACTGCGGCGCTATACCCGAAGGGCTGTTTGAATCCGAATTGTTCGGATATCGCAAGGGTGCGTTTACCGGCGCCGAAGCTGACCGGGTCGGACTGGTTGAGGGGACCAATGGCGGCACCCTGTTCCTGGATGAGATTGGAGACATGCCGTTATCGGCGCAGGTCAAGCTACTCAGGGTGCTGCAGGAACGTCGCATTCGCCGGGTGGGCGACGACCGTGAACGTGATGTCGATATTCGTGTGATTGCCGCGACCAATCGCGACCTGGAAGAGGATGTCAGGCAGGGGCATTTCCGCGAAGATCTGTTTTTCAGACTCAATGTGGTGCCTGTACACATGCCTGCACTGAGGCAGCGGCGAGAAGATATTCCGGCATTGGCCCGGGCGATTGTACGGCGTTGGAGCGAAGGGCGGGGACGCCTTAGTGACAGCTGCCTGAAGAGACTGATGACACTGCCGTTTATGGGCAATGTGCGCGAACTGGAAAATCTGTTGCAACGCATGCTGGCGCTGTCGGACGATTATGAGCTGGACGTACCCCTGCTCGATGAGATGTATTCCGGCCTGCAGGATAATCCCCAGATATCCCTGCAGGCAATGCATGACGCGGACTTGAATCTGGATACGTGGCTGGAGATAAATGAACGCCAGTTGATCGATCAGGCGCTGTTGAAAACCGGCGGCAATATTACGCGTGCGGCGGAAGAGCTGGGCATCAGCTTTCGCTCGCTGCGTTATCGCCTGAAAAAAACCGGACAGGGAGAAGATCAGGAGTGATAGCCCTGATACTGTTATCAGGATTTCTGGGGTTTCTGGTCGGCAGCTTTGCCAATGTGTGCGTCTATCGCATTCCGCGCCGCGAATCGATTGTGCTGCCGGCCAGCCACTGTCCGGCTTGCAATCATGCGATTGCTCCGCTCGATAATATTCCGATATTTTCATGGCTGATGCTGCGTGGTCGCTGCCGCTACTGTCACAGCCGGATATCATGGCGCTATCCTCTGCTGGAGGCGTTGATGGGACTGAGCTGGGCGGGGCTGGCATGGCATTTCGGCCCTGAGCCGCAGCTGGCTATGGCGCTGGTGCTGTTATTTTTGTTGTGGGTGCTAAGCTTTATAGACTTGGAAACAGGCCTGCTTCCGGATGTATTGACCCTGCCGGGCATTGCGCTGGGGCTGCTGTTTTCCTGGTGGCTGGAGCATGGCCTGGATGCGCTAATCGGAGCGATCGCCGGTTACGCTATTCTCTGGTCGGTGAACAGGCTATTTTTGTTGTTTACCGGTCGCGAAGGGATGGGCTATGGTGATTTCAAGTTGCTGGCCATGCTCGGTGCATTTCTTGGCTGGCAGGCATTACCGTTTATCATTCTACTCTCATCTGTCATCGGTGTCGTAATCGGTAGTCTGTTTTTATGGGCCTCCCGTCGCGGCTTGCGTGCGGAAATTCCGTTCGGGCCGTATCTGGCTGCTGCCGGTATGATCTGGTTGCTGTGGGGGGATGCTATTCTGGGTTGGTATATGACGACTGCCGGCATGCAAGGGTGAGCCGTTTGCGTCGTATAGGACTGACAGGGGGCATCGGCAGTGGTAAATCGACGGCGGCATCCATGTTCAGGGAACTGGGGGTGCCGGTACTGGATCTGGATCGGGTAGGTCATGCGGTGACCATGCCCGACAGTGAGGGCCTGAAGGCTCTGGTGCAGGCATTCGGAGAGCGCATATGTCATACAGACGGGTCGCTCAACCGCCGGGCTCTGGCCGACTACTGCTTTGCCGATGCCGAGCGTACAGCGCAGCTTAACAGCATCATTCATCCGCTGATATGGCAACAGGAAGAGCTGTGGCTGGCCCGTCAGCAGGCGGACTATGCCCTGATTGAAGCATCGGTGTTGCTCGAATCGGGTGGAGCCTCGCGCATGGATCAGGTGGTGGTACTGCTGGCCGATGAATCACTCAGATTGCAGCGGGTACTCAGCCGTGGCAGGCACGATAAGACGGCATTCAGGGCGATCGTAGCCCGTCAGTGCGATGATGCGATGCGTCGCAGGTTGGCCAGCTATATCATAGATAATAACGGGGATCTCGCTGCCTTGCGTGATCAGGTAGGGCGTGTGCACACGCAACTGCTACTCTGTTGAGCTATGCAGAACAGGTGTGAATAGATTTATAGTGTTGACATGGTTTGCCAACCTATTTAGCAATGCAAACTGTTGCCGGCGCTTTCCTCCGGCGTTCCGGTTATCCATCAGGATTACTCAGCTATCGACCCTTTCAACACAATGATCAGGCAGCATGTTAACCTGTCAGGTTTTTTTGGAGTTTTCAATGTCTCAAGAGATCGAAACACCCGTGGCGGTGAAAGAAGCAACCCCTTCCGTTGATGCAGGTCAGGCTGATGCCCAGCCGCGTAAACGGGGGCGTCCCCGTAAGGTGGTGGCTGAGAAAAACGTTGATGTTGCCCAGGCGGCGCCAGACACAGAAGCTCCTGCAGTGAAGCCGCGCAAGCCAGCGAAACCACGCAAGAAGGCGGCGGAAGCTGCGACTGAAACAACTGAAAAGGTAGCGGACAAACCTGTCAGCCGTCGGCGTCCGGCCAAGGCAGATCAGCAGGGCCAGACATCAGGCACTGAAGCCGAAGTGAAGCAACTGGAACGTAACGAACTCCCGGCTAAATCGGGGAAGAAGAACGATGCTCCAGCCTCTGGGTCACAGGGGGCAAAACCTGTCCGTCAGGCGTCTGCCGGCAAGACGGAGAATGGCGAAAACAATCATTCTGATACGCGTCAGGAAGCCCGAAACGCAGATGATAAAGGCAGGCAACAGTCTGAGTCGTCAGAATCCGGTCGTCGTGGCCGCTGGCGTAACAAGGGTGAGCAGCAACAGCGCCCTGAAAAACCACGCCGCAAACGCGACGATGCAGAAGAGAAGATTTCCGACGAGATGGAAGGTGTGACGCTGAACCTGAAAGAGGTCTCGGCAAGAACACCGACAGAACTGCTGGAGCTGGCCGACTCCTATGGTATCGAAAATGCTGCAGGTATGCGCAAGCAGGAGCAGGTATCGGCAATCCTGCGCGCCCACGGACTGCGCAGTGGTACTATTTACAGCGAAGGTGTGCTGGAAATCCTGCCTGATGGATTCGGATTCCTGCGCTCGCCCGATGCAAACTACCTCTCCGGTTCGGATGATGTGTATGTCTCCACCCACCAGATTCGCCGCTTCTATCTGCGCAAGGGTGATACTGTTGCAGGAGAAATTCGTTCTCCCCGTCGCGGTGAGAAATATTTCGCTCTGAAAACCGTGGATACTACCAACGGCGAACCGCCGGAGGTGGCGCGCACCAAGGTACTGTTTGATAATCTTACGCCACTCTACCCGAACGAACGGCTGAAAATGGAGATCGATGATCCGACGCATAAGGATATAACGGGCCGGATCATTGATATTGTATCACCGATCGGCAAGGGACAGCGAGCTCTGCTGGTTGCCCCTCCGCGTACCGGTAAAACAGTGATGATGCAGTCCATTGCCCACTCGATTGCCGCCAATCATCCGGAAGTTGTGCTGATGGTGTTGCTGATTGATGAACGTCCTGAAGAAGTGACCGATATGAAACGCTCGGTGAAGGGCGAGGTGGTCTCATCGACCTTTGATGAGCCGGCGCAGCGCCATGTTCAGGTCTCCGAGATGGTGATTGAGAAGGCCAAACGACTGGTAGAGCATGGCCGTGATGTGGTGATCCTGCTTGATTCGATCACCCGTTTGGCGCGTGCCTATAACACGGTAGTTCCATCTTCGGGTAAAATTCTGACCGGTGGTGTGGATGCCAATGCGTTGCATCGGCCAAAGCGTTTTTTCGGTGCGGCGCGTAATATCGAAGGTGGCGGCAGTTTAACCATTATTGCCACGGCTCTGGTGGAAACAGGCTCCAAGATGGATGAGGTTATTTTCGAAGAGTTCAAGGGTACGGGCAATATGGAGATCAAGCTTGATCGCAAGCTGACAGACAAGCGCGTGTTCCCGTCTATCGATATTGCTCCCTCCGGCACACGTAAGGAAGAGCTGCTGACACCGCGTGAAGATCTGCAAAAAGTATGGATTCTGCGCAAGATACTCTCCCCGATGGGTACGATTGATGCGATGGAGTTTCTGATCGACAAGCTGGGACCAACAAAAAATAATGCCGAATTCTTTGATCGGATGAATCAGTAACAGCTGATTTGGCACCCGAACAGGTGGGGCGAAAGCCCTGAGGGCTACGATAGCCCGAATCAAAGCGCCTCCAGCGCGCCGTTCTTCTCTACTCAAATATGGATGAGGCCGGAAGATCTGGAAGGAGGGATCAACAACCAGAACCCTCCTTTTTTCGACATGACTAGATGCCGAGAGAGTCGGGCAGGTGATGGAATGTCGGGATATGATAATCCCATTCACCACTAGCCTCATGGCATATATGCACCGTCTTGCAGCCGAGTTCGCGCGCAGCTTGCAGATTATCTGCCATATCATCCACAACCAGCGTGCGTGCAGGCAGCGCACCTTCGAGTGAAATCAGCCTGGCCAGTGTTTCTGATGACGGTTTCGGGATATAGTGATTGAATCGTATATCGTAGATACGCTGAAAGTGGTGGGCAATGCCGAGAGCTGCGAGAATACGCTCTGCATGCTCGCGGATGCCGTTGGTATGAATGACCTTGTGATAAGGCAGGCGTGAGAGCGCATCATCCAGCGCATAATCGACGGTCAATATCTGATGGGCATCCACATCGTGAACATCATGCAGAAAAGCTTCCGGCTCCATATCGTGATGCAGCATCATACCGCGCAGGGTGGTGCCGTACTCTTTCCAGTATTTCACTCGCAGGCGATCAGCCTCTTCCCTCTCTACGCCCAGCTCTCTGGCGACAAATGCGGTCATGCGCTTGTCCATACGCGCAAATACACCGCTGTCGGCGGCATAGAGGGTGTTATCCAGATCAATGACGGCTAAATCAAATGGCATGTGCTCATGCTAGCAGGGGTAGCGTAGTACAAATAGTGCGCATCTGGGGGGAAAAACGACGCTTGTGAGTATCTGGCGCTGATCACTATCCTCAAAATGGCTTGATAATTTCACCGGTGTTTACCTTTGCCTGTTGCCAGGGGCACTGTGTGAAATGATGCTGATGACAGGAGTAATATTATGGATGCCAAGATCAACCGTTCACATATCGGAAAGGAAATATTAACTACGATTGCTGCCAGCAATATTGAAACCCGGGTTTATGACGGACGCTTTGTAGAAGGTCCGCATGCGCAGGAATATGGTGCGGTGCTGCATGAACATACAGACATTTACCGCCTCTATTACAGCTTTCATGGCGTCGGTGTGGATATTATTGCACACAATATTCATCTTGTTCTTACGACCAGCGACTATGGTACACCGTTGCATGAGTATATGTGGCTGTTTATCGGCCAGTCAGCTGTGGGCAGAATATTCAGTGAGGAGGTGATTCCCGAGTATGCACGCATCATGATTTCACAAAGGATGCTGCATGAGCATCACCATCTGGCGCATGCATTCCTGCACCAGATCGATAAAATCATATGCGATGACTAAATAAAGGAAGTAAAAAAAACGGGTGGTTGCGGCAGCGTGTTATGTGCAAAAAATGCGCCGTCCGGGCCAAACTGAACCGCAACGCGTGTCATCCCGCTGCCGCTGCTTCCTTCCGGACCTGACGGGGTTCACGGGGGTTCACCGTGCGGGGCTCAACCCGGACGACACCTGGGTTCCACCTTAAGTGGAAACTGGTGGTGAGACAAAAGCCTCACGAAACTTGAGATATTGGACAGGCTGAGAGGGATTGATTCGGATCATCCATGATCCTCACCCTTTGGGCAGTCTGGCGACTGTCTAAATCGGCAATCGTGCCGATTTATCGAACCCTCAGCGAGTGTTCTCACACCCTCTATCTCAAGTTTAAATGAACGGGGCGCTACAAAAGCGCTCCGTTCGTTTAAACTGGCGGAGAGAGAGGGATTCGAACCCTCGGTACGCTTTCACGTACACACGCTTTCCAGGCGTGCTCCTTCGACCGCTCAGACATCTCTCCATATCCCTTTTTACGGGGCGGCGGATAGTAAGGTTCAACGCCCTGATCCGCAAGAAAGATTTAGTTTCACTCTTTCAGAGGTGCAGGCTCACCGAAGTAGTAACCCTGCATGGCATTGATCCCCAGAGCCTGCATGGTTTCAGCATCGGCCGCTGTTTCTATCTGTTCAGCGATGATTTCGATATCCAGTCCGTGGGCAATATCGGCCACTGTTTGCAGGAAGAAACGGTTGTCATTGTTGACGGTAATGTCGCGTGTATAGCTGCCGCTGAGCTTGATATAATCCACTTTCAGCTGACGCATAGTCTGGAATGAGCTGAGCCTGGTGCCAAAATGTTCCATGACGACCTTGCCGCGATGAGCATGTATCAGTGCGATGAAAGCCGTGGCCTGTTCGATTTGTTGCAGCAGACCATGCTCGCTGATCTCGAACAGTAGATGGCCGTCCGTATCGCCATGGTGGTTAAGATGATTTTCCAGCCAGCTAATGAATGACGGATTATTGATCGAGTGTGGGGAGAGGTTGACGGCCAGTGGCGACGTTGTGGCGTGACCGGCTTCGATCAGGCCGGTTGCCCGTGTGATGACAAACTGATCCAGTGTTGTATTGAGCTCCAGTCTGTCGGCCATAGAGGTGAAGACGCCGGGGGTGGCAAGTATGTTACCGTCCTGGTCCTGAATGCGAATCCGTAACTCTGTGTAGAGCACCTGTCGTTGCAGGTTGAAAACCGGTTGCGCTAACAGGTGAATATCGTTGTTGAGCATGGCCTTCTCGATGAGCTGTTTCCATGCGATATTACCCGGTACTTCGCTTTTTTTGCTTTGAATCACGAAGCCGTTTCCGCCCAGATGAGATGCTTCTGCAAGGGCTGCGTCGGCATCACTCATGATTTCACTCATGGTGCTGGTCTCATGAAATAACGCAATACCGGTGTGAGCCAGCTCCGCCATATCGATGGTGTTTGCCAACCGGTTTATCGCATTGCTTATGCTCTGCCCAAATTCAGCCGCCTTGTCGCTATCGACCAGCGGTAAAATAACGCCAAAATCAGTATCTGTGATACGAGCCGCAGTGGACATGTGGTAGGCGTTAGCCGTCAGGCTGATTTTTTTCGCGATATCGATTAGTAAATCATCACCGGCCTGAATGCCATGGAGCCGGTTATAATCGGCAAAACCACTGATCCGGATGACGGCAAGTGAACCTGTCCCACCCTGTTCCTTGTCATGGATGATATTCTCCAGCATGGCATTAAATGCCCGGCGATTTGCCAATCCGGTCAAGCTGTCGTCAAGCGAGTCCCGGCGCATCTGTTCTGCCTGAGTGGTCAGTTCATTGATGATTCCCTGGACTTTGGCGGACATTTTGTTCATAGCCAGTACCACGCGCCTTAACTCGCGTGTGCGTGGAAGATGCTCCTGAATCGGAAAACCTCTTTCACAGATAGCCATAGCCTGTTTCTCAACGGCATTTAATGGGCGAAGAATGGTTCTGAGAATCAGCAGCACAGCTACCAGGGATGCCATAAATGCGAGCGATGACCATAACAACGTTTGCAGCGTGGTTTCCCATAATTTTTGGTAGGCAAATCCCGGATGGGCGACAAGGGTGAGGCGACCGGCCTGGGCCCAACCCGTGGTAATGAGTGATTCTGCCTTTGGTGTTTGCAGGCTCAGATGATCAATAAACCACTGTGGAACCCCTTCAATGTGCGATGTGTTTTCGCGCGAAATCAATACCTTGCCGGTCATGGTGGTCAGCAGAAGCGATTTGTAATAGCCGCTGTCAAAAGCGGCACTGACCATGGTGTCCATGGCCGCTATATCTCCGTGCTGCATATGGGGCACGAGCGACAGACCGAGTGAATCGGCTGCATTTTGTGTCTGTGTTGCCAGTTGCAACAACAGATAGGAGCGGGTGTTGTCCACGGAGATCCAGATTGTACCTGAGAAGATCAGAAATACTGTGATGGAGATAAGGGTCATGAGTTGACGGGAGAGTGTCATAATCGACTCCTATTGTGTCATGCTTTTGGCAGTATAGCTACGACCACGTTCGCGCTGCTGCATACGTAAATTCAGATCGCGCCACAGGTTGATGCGCTGAGAACCGCCGGTGACCAGGCGGCCTTGCCCCCGCTCCTTGGACATCCACAGGTTGCTACCGTTGAAACTGTAAACAGGCAACAGGTCGGTACGCCGGGATGCCGGTTCAATGTCGGGGATGAGGTTGTCAAGAATCAGTGGGTCGCTTTGCGGGGTTTCATACCAGGCGAGCACCATATGAGCCTCATTCAGGCGCAAGGCTTTGACATAGGTGATACGCAGGTGATCGTCAGGTACGCCCATCTCGCGCAGGGTAAAGTACTTGGCGATGGAAAAATCTTCACAGTCACCGCCATTGGAGGCCAGAAATTCAACCGGTGTGGCCCAATAATCCGTGCGATGCCAATGCTGAAGGTCTGAGACAAAGGGTATATGGTTGAAGAAATCATTGACCGTGTGAATGCGATCCCGCTCGCTGGTATGATGTATCTGGGCGGACTCAATCAGATGTTGCCAGTCAACCACCCGCTCTTTGGCGCTGTTGCCGTATTTCTGTGCTATCTGAGCGAGAAACTCGGGTGTGAAAGTGTCATTGTCGGCCGTTGCAGCCGTTGCTACGAGTACCATAACCAGGAGCAGGAGGCGGTGAACGCAGCTCATACGAGTGACGAGCAGGTATTAGGCATGACATCAGGCATGGGCGGGTTTGCATGTATGCCCAAACACAGCTGATCGAGGCGTTGCCTTAGGCTGCTTGAGATATAGCTGGAAGTGAGTCATAGGATGAAGCATATATGAAAATATTGAGGGTGAAAGCAGTGTGCCTCCACCCTCAATATTTAGATTATGCAAAACTCAAGAATCAGCGCTTGAGCTGCATTAATGATGAAAGCATCTGATCCGTGGTCAGGATGGTCTTGGAGTTTGCTTCATAGCCACGCTGAACAACGATCAATTTCACGAATTCGGCAGCCAGATCCACATTGGATTGCTCCAAGCCGTACGGCGTAATCGTGCCCATGCCGCCGTTGCCGGGTTTTTCCAGTACAGGGGAGCCGGACTGAATGGTTTCCTGCATCAGATTCCCGCCGACATGGTTGAGTACGGCATCATTGGGGAATTTGGCCAGAGCGACCTGAAACAGGGCACGGCGCTGGCCGTTAGTGAATGTGCCGGAAACGGTTCCGGAGGAGTCTGTGGTCAAGGTATCCAGGAAGCCAGCAGCATAACCGTCTTTTGACACTTGTCGGGTGGCAAAAGCGCCTGCCATCTGTACCGTGGCATCAAGACCGGTGCCTGTAATGCCCTGGGAATCGGCCGTTGCGACAGGGTAGAGTGTGCCTTGACCTGCAGCATTGCCGAAGTTCAGTGTGATGGTGCTGGCTGCGGAGCCCGACCAGTTAAACGTAGCCGGAGGGGCATTTTCCTGTACCAGTTCGCCGGCCGGGCCGAAGACTAGCGTCTGTGTGCCGATGGCTGTGACGGTACCACCGGCACTGACGGTCGATGCGGTGGGGGCGCCTACTTCGGTGGGGGTACCGGCTGTGCCGCCGACAATTTCCTTACCATCGACAGATGTATGATAGTCCCAGACATTATTGCCGGCTGCATCCTGTCCCATGCGTGTGAACTGCTGGCTGACGACATGGGTGGCTCCCAATGCATCAAATACGGTCACGTCGGATTTGAAATGGAATGTGGCTGGGTCAGCTGGGTTGAAAACGGTGCCGGTCGGTAGCACTGGTGCGGTGGAGTCGAGCGTGAGTGACGAGGTGACATTGGCGGTTGATTTTGCCTGGGCTGCCAGATTGCCGAATGAAAGGTCAGTGGCGCTTCCAATGGCTTTCCCGGAGAGGGGGTCGATAGCATAGCCCTGAACAATATTGCCACCGCCATCAATCAGGTTGAAGTTTTTGTCCAGCTGGAAGGAGCCGGCACGGGAGTAGCTGGTCTGATTGGTAGCCGGATCCCGCAAGGCGAACAGGCCATTGCCGTTAATAGCCATATCCGTTGCACTGGATGTGTTCTGAATGGATCCCTGCATCTGGTTACGAGAGATGGTGCCGATTTTGACACCATTACCGACTTGTTGAGAGCCCGTGCTGGACACACCAATCGTCTGGGACAATACGTCCGTGAAGCTGACGCTTTGGCTTTTGAAGCCGATAGAGTTGACGTTGGCAATATTGTCACCTACGACACGCACAGCCTCGCCGAATGAAGTTAAGCCACTTGCGCCTGAAAATAATGCATTATAAATACCCATGATAGTCTCCTTATAAGTCCTTTTTTATAGTCTGATTTCAGTGATGTTGGCTTGTGAGCTGGCAATGCCGCCAATGATCATTGTTGTGCCATTTGCCGAGAAACGTACGGCATCGACAGTGCCGGATTGTTCGATATGAGATGTGACTGCTGCTCCCTGAGCATCGGTTGCCTGAACATTAATGGTGTATTTTCCCTGTGCGGCTGCAGCGCCACTGTCGGTGATACCATCCCAGCTTAAATTACTGCCACCTGCAGGCAGGTTCTTCAGGTTAATGGTGCGTACCGGCGTGCCGGTGCTATCGGATACGGTGATCTGAGCTTGTGCCGCAGGGTGATCGGTAACAACAGAGAAATTCGATGCTGTACCGGTATAGTTAATCTGGTCTTGTTGTACTGTGACGTTTTTGCCAAGGTAACTGGCACCATTGCTGGATGTTGCCTTCTGCGTGCTGCTTGCATCTACCAACTGCTGAAGCAGAGCATTGCTGCTGGTTTGTTGCTCAACCATATTGAACTGAGCCAGCTGGCTGGACATCTGCGTTGGATCCTGCGGTTTGAGCGGGTTCTGATTCTGCATCTGGGCCACCAGAAGTTTAAGAAAAATATCTTTTTTACCCAGATCATTTTGTGTGGTTCTTGTTGTCTGGGCAGCCTGGCCGGATGCGGTGGCGGCTGTAGGTGTGAGCATATATATCCTCCTAGATGTGAATGCTTAGACCGCTGTCGCTATGGAAGGCGGAGTGGCGGTTAGCTGCGATGGGTGATGTTTTTACGTTATCAGTGCTGTTTTTATCCGGTTGTGAGCCACCGGATGACTGGCGATCGCCAAAGCCGGATGAGGCTTGTCCCCCATGTGATCCCATGGAGAAGCCCGAGAGGTTCAAACCCTGCTCTGCCAGTGCATGCCTGATGGCCGGTAGTTGCTGATCCATTGCTGTTCTGGTTCCCGACTGATCGACAATCATATGGATCTGAATCTGTTTGCTGGCATCTGTTTGCAATGAGATGTGGATTTTTCCGAGGTTGACGGGATCCAGTTGGATTTCCAGTTTGGTCTGACCATTTTTTGCCGATTGGGCAATGTGTTGGATGGAATCAAACATGGTCATGGTGGGGGTCGGGCGGTGGTTTAAATATTGTTGAAAGTGGCTGGCCGAGACAGATGCTGAGGCAGGCCGGTTATCGGCAGAGGTGACCTGAAAACTGTGGGGCTCCTGATTACCTTTGTCGCCCGACTGCTGTCCGCTATCGCCCTGGGCAAGTCCCTGCGTTAAAGCTTCGGCTGTGGATGTGCCGGCTGCTGCTGGGGGCTGCGATGGTTGCTGTGTTGTGACATTGTGCAGAGCCACCGGACTCACGCGTTCGGTTCCGGCATTTTGTTTGGCTTCGCTGGCATGTTTGACTTTTTCATTTTTTGCCAAGCCAGCAGCTTGTTTCTCACCCTTGACTGATGGGATGGCCCGGCTAAATACGGTACTCTCAGGTGCCTGCTCCGATGTTTGCGGGCTGTTTTGCATTGCTGCTGCTGTGGATACAGTAGCACTGCTCCTCGCCGTCATTACTTTATCTTCGGCGCTGCTGCCTGCCTGGGTGCTAGGTGCCTGTTTTGCAGGCTGACTCTGTTTGCCTGCTGTGAACGCTGTTGCCGCTGCCGCAAGCTTCGTTTGACTGTTGAATTTTGGCTGCTCTGCATCATCCCCTTTAGTCGCGATCTGGATAGAAGTCTCTTTGGCCTGAGCAACAGGCGTACTGAATTGCTTGCCGCCAGCAGTGGCTTGCACGGGGCCAGCTTTGTGGGGGCCGGCCTGTAATGCTGCAGCTTTGGCGCCAGCAACAGGTGTGTTGATCTGTTTGTTGTCAGGGGCTTGCAGTGGTGCAGCTTTGGCATCAGCAACAGGTGTGTTGATCTGCTTGCCGTCAACGGTTTGCACCGGGGCTGCTTTGTGAACTTCAGCCTGCAGCGGTGCAGTAGTTTTGGCATCAGCAACAGGTGTGTTGATCTGCTTGCTATCAACGGTTTGCACCGGGGCTGCTTTGTGAACCTCAGCCTGCAGTGGTGCAGTAGTTTTGGCACCAGCAATCGGTGTGTTGACCTGTTTGTTGTCAGGGGCTTGCAGTGGCGCAGCTTTGGCATCAGCAACAGGTGTGTTGATCTGCTTGCTGTCAACGGTTTGCACCGGAGCTGCTTTGTGAACCTCAGCCTGCAATGGCGCAGCTTTGGCATCAGCAATCGGTGTGTTGACCTGTTTGTTGTCAGGGGCCTGCAGTGGCACAGCTTTGGCATCAGCAACAGGTGTGTTGATCTGCTTGCCGTCAACGGTTTGCACCGGGGCTGCTTTGTGAACCTCAGCCTGCAATGGCGCAGCTTTGGCATCAGCAACAGGTGTGTTGATCTGCTTGCCGTCAACGGTTTGCACCGGGGCTGCTTTGTGAACTTCAGCCTGCAGCGGTGCAGTAGTTTTGGCATCAGCAACAGGTGTGTTGATCTGCTTGCTATCAACGGTTTGCACCGGGGCTGCTTTGTGAACCTCAGCCTGCAATGGCGCAGCTTTGGCATCAGCAACAGGCGTGTTGATCTGCTTGCTATCAACGGTTTGCACTGGGGCTGCTTTGTGAACTTCAGCCTGCAGCGGTGCAGTACTTTTGTCGTCAGCAACAGGCGTGTTGATTTGCTTGCCGTCAGTGGTTTGTAACCGTACTTCTTTAGTATCAGTAGTCTGAGTATTACCCTGCTTGTGTCCGTGAGCTGCCTGCACTGATGTGTCTTTAGTTGATGTGACGGGTACTGTTTTATTCTGTTTGCCTGAGTTGCTGCCGAAGTGGATTGTCTGCCTCTTCCCTTCCGTAGTTTCATCAGGGTTAAACTGGAAGGCTGTAGACTTCGGAGTTGTGGCATGCGGCTGGCTTAATATTTGTAGGGCTACGGCCTGAACGGTTGAGCCATCTTCGGAGTTGTTGATCTGTGGAGTGGCGAGCTTTGTTGCTGTGGCTGGTCCGGTCAACAGCTCTTTCTGTATTGATTTCTGTTGTCCCAGTGTGATGTGCTGTACAATAGTAAATTTCGGCTGCTGGTTGTCGGCGGGAGATGCGTTGCCTTCACTACCCTTACCTTGTTTGCCAAGTATGGCCATAAGTTTAGCAAACAAGCCCGAGGCTGCCTGTTTGCCGGTGCTGGCGCTCTTTTCTGCGATGCCGGATGAGCCGGGTCCCGTCACTTGTTCTATCATATCATTGACAGAGCAGGATGGGGGCCATATTAAAAACCTATATTAATCAATTATTTACAGTTTTCGTCGACCATTCTTTCCGGAAATAAGTTCCCATTCGGGGAAAAAGTTTCCGCTAGGGATTGTGCAGTTTGTGCCGGCGATTATGAATCAGTAAGGATGGAAAATGCAGATGCAGGCGCGAGCGCCTGCATCTGTGGTCAGCCAAGGAGAAAAGAAGTAATCAGTCAGGCGAACTCTGGCCGATGACGATCAACTCAACCACCTCCTGCCGGTACTGTGTCCATGAGTGACGGGATACCGGGTTTCCGAATGGGTTGAGAATGATCTGGAACTGTCTGAGACAGGAGAAGTCCTCTTCGCGCGGGAATATTTTGCGAATGGCATCCTGCACAGGGTCTGACCATATGAAGCTCTCCTGCAGCCGGTAGCCGATCCAGACGTAACCCTGATTCAGCAGGGTAGCAAACAGGGCTTCAGCATCTTCGGGTAACTCCTGTTTTACTTCCAAGGCGAGCAGGTTCATCTCATCGGAATCGCCGACATCACCCATCATATCATCAATGATATGGCGCAGTACGCGTTGCAGCTCATAGGAGCCCTCGTTTTCCGATGCATACATGTGAAAGCTGGTATGGGCCAGATAAGTGCCGTAGAACTCATCAGGCACGGTGACGTGAATCTCCATAGGGAAATCGAATCGCTCCAGCTCCTGCTGCAGCAGACGCGCCTGTTCACGGTTTTCCATGACAGGAAAGATGTCAGGGGAGCCATTCTGTTCCCGGACAATAGTGACCAGGTGTGACAGGACGGTTGCGATACTGGCATAAGCTGCCGTCGCCAAGTGTAGCGGCCGTGAAAGCAGGATGCGATCAGCACCCAGCACATAAGGGCGCAGGAAATTCATATCAGAGAAATCCCAGTGTATGATTTCGGCGCTAATACGCCCGTTGGCTCCCGGTGTTTCATCGAAACGTCTGCGCAGATAGCTTAACTGCTCTTCCCGCTCATCCGGGCTGAGGTCATCAATCAGAGTGACTTTGATCTGCTCGAATTCAGACAGTAACCGTTGTAACAGTAGCGGCAGGCTGCCGATCCAGCCGGTAATCAGCAGGTTCAGTGTTTTACCGTGGCTGGCTGGGCGGATGCTGCTTGTATCGAGCACCTGTTCAGGCAGTGGGAGGTGATTCAGTCGTTTAACAGTGTAATATGCCTCTGCATTGAGGGCATTGGCATTGATGGCAATACCTAGCATGGAGGGAATGTTCAGCGGTAACTTGAGCTGGTTGAGTTTGTACAACGGGTGAGCCTGGCCAGCCTCATCCACCAGCGCCAGCAGCGTAGCTCCCCGCACAAGCAGGCGAGCTGCCAATGTGGTAGTTTCCATGGACGCACTGTTGTCGGGAAGAAACAGATGAATGGCACCGTCAACATGATCGAGACGCCCTCCCCATTCGCTGATCTGCAGGGATGATTCTTCGGTGCGCTCGGGAATCATCAATCGCTCCATCACCTGATCGAAATCCCGATAAATCAGAATGTTGCGGAACATATTTGCACGTACATCTGCCTGGGAGTGCACCACGGTAGGCTTGTTGTAAAACGACTGCGTATCCCAGCCAATCTGTAGCATATGCTGATGTGAGTTCAGATGAGGATGGGCCATTCCCGGTGTAGCATAGTTCAGGTAGATATCGGGGTTGACCTTGCGAATTGCAATCAGTGAGAAGGTGGCTAATGCCAGATTCTCGGCGCTGCTGTGGCCCTCCGGAATCGATATGATCGCCTGTCTGGCATGCGCCAGGTTGACTCGCTGTAAGGATGCAACCTCCTCCAGGTTTCCCCAGCGATAGGATACCCATGTATGCTCAATGAGTTCTTCAGGCATATGTTCGCTGTTATGCAGAATCACCAGCTTCAGTTTGGAAAAGCTGCGTTCCGAGATAATTTTTAACTGCGACAGGATAAACGGAGAAACAGCCGACCAGCCAAGCATGACCATATGATTGGTAATATTCAGCCGTTCATTACGTAATTTGGCCATTAAGCCGGAAACAATGCTGGCACCGATGCCGATAAAAAAGGCGAAAATAAAGACGCCGAGTATGACGGCGAGTACCGAGATGAAGGCGATTTCAGTATTGTCCGGATAGTAAATGACATTGCCCGGGTCAGTGAAAAGGCGGAAGGCGAACCAAATTGGCGCCAGCATGCCCTTGTCTTCCGGGTTCAGGTGGCCATTCTGATCGTAATCAAAGTCGGCCATGGTGAAGTGACCGATGACACCGCCGCCTATTGAGAGCACGCCGAGCAGCAGCACGATCAGGTTGATCTCCTGCATGAACTGACCTTCTCGCATCACGTCTTTGAGGTTGCGGAGAATCACCATCCATGGTCTGAGCAGGCGGATCAGGCGCAGCATACGCAAGGCTCCACCGTAAGGGATAAAAGCAAAAGCCGGAATCATGACGATGGTGGCGACCAGATCCACTGTCCAGTAGAACCATTCGGAAACCTTGTCACGTTTAGTTTCGAATTTGATGTTGCGCATGATCAGGAAGCGGATTGCCAGCTCCACACTGAAGAAAATGATGATAATCCACATCATCGTATCCTCAGCAAAAAACGACATCAGAATGATCAGCGAGATCAACATGCCGTAGGTTGGTGAATACATCGCGCTTTGCAGGTCGATATAACGGAACATGCGAAGTGTTCGCAGCAGGTAGACGGCGCGCAGCAGGCGTGCGGCAGCTATGTTTTCAGCATCAAGCGGGATATTGAAAATGGTAATCAGCAGAGAAGCGATACCGATCAGATCGAGCACCAGAAACAGTGCATCAATTTTTTGGTTCAGTGATGAGCGATACGGGTTGGTGCGCCGTTTGTTCAGCATGATGGCAAAGCGCAAGCCCAGTTCGAAAGAGAAAAAGATAAACAGGGCTGTGGCAAGCAGGCGGTTATGGCTGAATGAAAGTGCAATCAGCCCCATCATCAGAAAGCCGAAGCGAGGATGCATCAACACCCATTCCATGTGATGATAAAACAGTGGACGGTCACTGAACACAGAATTCATAATGTTAAACCTCGATATAATATAGTGATGGACGCTGTCATGATGTCTGACAGGTCAACCCGAATGCATGCAGATGTTGCTTGCACATCATGAGCGGCTGCTGGATGATTCATGATAGTGAGGCAATGTGCCGGTTATTTGACGGTACTGATCTGGCGCGTCAACGCCTGGCTGATCTGTACAGCCTTGTCTGCAGGCAGAAAGGAGAGAATTTTTCCTACTTTCTTTTCATCCATCAGGGAAAATATTTTGACCACCGTCGCCAACTCCATTTCGGCAATGACAGGGGCGGCCTTGTCGGCCTTCATGCCTTCATAGACTGAAGTGAGTCGTTTGATTTTTTTGGTCTTGATACCGGCCTCATCTTGCAGGCGTTGCTGAATGCTGGCTTCCAGTTGTTCCAGTTCAGTAACCCGCTGTTGCAGCCTCTCTTCTGCCCGCTGCAGGTTGTTGCTGCGTTGATCGAGTTCGTTTGCACGCTGATCCAGCGATGCTTTGTAGGCTCGTAAAGTAGCCAGAGTTTTATCCTCTTCGGCAGGTGCTGTCGCAGTTTGGCGGGGTGGGTTGCCTGCCGCACCGGCATCGGGAATCAGCAGGGTCTCCAGCAACGCCAGTGAGTCCGTCTCCGGAGAGGTTGTTGCCGGCTGCGAAAGGAGGGCTGCTTTCGCAGCAACTTGTGATGTGGCTGGCGCTGTTGTCCGTGCCTGCTGCTCAGGCACGGTGGCGGTAGCTTGCAGTTCAGGTGAGATCAGATGAGTGGCTACCCTGACCACCAGCAGCAGGGTAATAGCGAGCATCAGGGTCCATGTACGCCGTGCCATGGCTCAGGCGCTCCCGGCCGCACGATGTGCTGCGGCACGACGTCCAACAAGGTCATCCAGCTCTCGTTGGGTCTGTTGTTCCTGCTCCCGCTGGAGCCGGTGCTTCTCTTTATGGTGCGCGGCTTCATAGCTATGTTTGGTGCGGCATGCCGTTTTCATGCGATCCAGTACTTCATGTTTCAGTTGTGCAAGCTCCGCAATAGCCGCGTTTGTGATAGACAGCAGTTGTTGTTGCTCACTCATGCATGCATTCAGGTTTTGCAGGAGGGCCGAGTTGTTATGTTGCTTCATGATTTGATCCCGTTGCCGGTTTAATTGCTGAATATGCTGGCTGGTCTGTTCCTGTTGCTGTTGCATGTGTTGGAGACGCTCGTTCAGTTCGGCCAGCTCACGCTCAATGTCACTGCGTTCCTGATCGCTGAGCTGAACCAAAATTCTGGACGTTGCGAGCTTCATGCATGTTCTCCCCGTATGACATCTTGCTTACAAGCTCTAGCAATCGTTGTGCCGAATCTTCCCGAGCAGAACATGAATTGGATGTTTGTTGCAAAAAACCTTTTATTTCCTGCAGGTTGTCGATGATATTATCCAGCTCCGGGTTGCTTCCCTGTTCGTAGGCACCTATAGAGATCATATCTTCCATGCGTTCGAAGATTGACATCTTGCGGCGCAGCATTCGTGCAGCCTGCATCTGCTCATTGTTCATCAGCTGGGTATCAAGGCGGCTAATACTGCGCAGTACATTGATGGCTGGAAAATGACCTTGTTCAGCCAGTTTTCGATCAAGAAGGATGTGGCCATCAAGTACAGACATCGCCGAATCTGCAATAGGATCGGCTCGCATATCATCGCCCTCGACCAGCACAGTGTAAAATGCGCTGATATCGCCTCCCTGGGCGGTGCCGGGGCCTGAACGCTCCAGCAGTTCGGCCAGTATGGAAAAGCAGGATGGGGTATAACCCTTGCTGGCCGGCGGTTCACCAAGCATCAGCCCGATTTCACGTTGCGCCTGAGCTACGCGGGTGAGACTGTCCATCAATAACAATACGCGTTTACCCTGCTCCCGAAAGGCTTCGGCGATGGTGGTAGCCATATGGGCGGCTCGTACCCTGAGGACCGGTGGCATATCGGAGGTGGCAACAATGACCACGCTGTGCTGTAGCGCTTCGGAACCGAGCGCCTGATCGAGAAACTCCCGTACCTCCCGGCTGCGCTCTCCGACCAGTGCGATAACATTGACCTCTGCATCAGAATTGCGGGCCAGCATGCCCAGTAGTGTACTTTTGCCTACCCCCGCGCCGGCAAACAGACCCATCCGTTGTCCCCAGCCCATGGGCATGCATGCATCAATGGCGCGTACGCCCAGTTGCATCGGAGCGTCAATCGTATGACGGGTAAAAGGATTCAGGCGGGTGCCATGCAGAGGGAATAACGTGCCGAGGTTGCTCAGTGCGTATTCGTCCATCGGGTTGCCCTGTGCGTCGAGTACTCTGCCGAGCAGATGCGGGCCTACGCGAATTGATGGGGTTGTCGACAAGGGTTCAATGGGGTCTCCCGGGGCGATGCCGCGGGTGCTGCCAACGGGCATTAATAGCGTATGTTCTCCGCGAAATCCGACGATTTCCGCCTCAATGCTATGCCCTATGCTGCAGCAGATATTGCAGGCATGTCCGATGCTGGCTTTTAAGCCGGTTGCTTCCAGCATCGGGCCCAGAACCTTGTACACTTTTCCACGAACCGGAAACAGGACAGGTTTGTGAGCATCTTCCAATACTTTCCGGCGCTGTGTGCTGTTCCACAGCGCGATGTCAGTCATGCTCCTGTGTCCTTATTGGCGGGTGATTGAACCTGCCCCAGCAGTAATGGCTGCAGTTGAGACAGATAACCGGCTACAGCGCCAACCGGGTCGATAAGAATATCCTGATCGGCAGAGATAACGCGGCATGTTCCAGTTGTGACAGTGGGGTCGGCACGTAGAACTGCGGTTGTATCATCATCATCCAGCATGCGTTTGAAGGTAGCATAGTCATCTGCAGAAACCGCGATGTGCAACTTTGAAGTGTCGGGCAGCTGGTTGGCAGCTTGTCGGGCAATATCGAGCAGCGCAGATCTGTCGTGTGCAAGTGAGCGGCCGATAATCTGCTCTGCAATATGTTCGGCTACGTCCATGGCGGCCTCGGCAAATGCTGACCGCAATGTAGCAATGTCACGCTCAGCCTCTTTCAGGCTGGCTTGCACTGTCTCGAGAATTTGTTCGCCGCGTTTTTTGCCCAGTGTCATGCCTGCCTTTTCACCGGCCAGATAGGCTTTGTCATAGGCTTCTTTCTCTACAATTTCGGCGCGGCCCTGAGCTTCCTGCAGCATCTGCTCGAGTTGTTGCATCCTGTTATCGGCCACGCTGCTTGCATGTTGACTTGTTCTGTTTGCCGGGGTGAATGGAAAGGCGGCTGCGTGTTGTGTCGCTTCACGTACATCGGCAGGAAAGATGAGTGGTTTGAGTTCAGACATGGCGGTAGCTGTTACACCATATCATCGCTGCTGCCCAGATTGACAGCACCTTCATCGTCCAGCTTGCGGATGATTTTCAGTACGCCCTGTTGCGCATCCTCCACATCGGCGAGCTTCATCGGCCCCATGACTGCCATATCTTCCTTCATGATTTCAGCAGCTCGCTGCGACATGTTACTGAAGAATCGCTCAGAGACCTCATCTGTTGCACCTTTCAATGACTTCACCAGATCGTCGGACGAGATATGTTTGAGGACGGTTTGAATATCGCGATCGGACAACTCTTTCAGGTCCTCAAATATCAGCAACAGTCTGTCCACCTGTGTAAACAGGTCGGCATCCTTGTCCCGCAACTGGTCAAGAATGGGACGGGCAACCTCTTTTTCCAGTCCTTTGAGGATATCCACAACACTGACCATACCATCGAAGCTGATACCCGATTCGCCCTGCATATCGGACAACTCCTTCTCCAGTGTCTCTTCGATGTCCCGCACCAGTTCACGCGGCACCGATTCGATTTTTGACATGCGCATGACCACGGATAGACGCATCTCCTCCGGCAGAATAGCAATCACCCGGCTGGCTACGGAGCTGTCGATGTTGCCCAGGATCAGGGCGATGGTTTGCGGGTGCTCATTCTCAATATAGCCGGCAATCATCTCGGGTTTCAGGCGAGAGAGTTTTTCCCAGATCGTGAACTTCTTCGGAGCATTTAGCTCGTTAACCAGACGGTCTGCACGATCACTTTCGATAGCGAACTTGAACAGCGTGACGACATCTTTATGGGTGGAGCGCAGAAGCGGGTCTTCAGACTGATGTAGCTTGAGATACTCTTCAGTCACACTGTTAAGTACATCAGCATCAATTTTACCCAGATCCGCCATGCGTCGGCCCAGTCGGGTCAGCGTTGCATCATCAAGCGCCTCAACCAGTGGGGCGGATGCTTCAGGCCCGAGTGCGAAGAGCAGAATGGCTGCTTTGTCTTCTCCGCTCAGCTGTTTTTTTATCAAAGTCATATCGGATCGACCCATTCACGCAGTACCTTGGTGGCCCGTTCAGGTTGCAGCTCAATGCTGCTTCTGACCTGCTCCATATTAGCCAGCCGCTTGTAGGTGCTATCGGACAGATGGAGGGGCGTGACCGGCGCGGGTTTGCCTGCAGTCTGATCATGAGGGGTGGAGTCCTGAATGCGTTTTGCCAGTGGTCGCAAGACGAACCAGCCCAGCAGCATCAGAGCAAGTGCGGCAATGCCATAGCGGGCTGCTTTCATGTAAAATACACGGGCTTCGGCTTTATCCAGTGCGGCAGTGTCCGCACTGCTGGATATATCCATCAGAGGCATGCTTTGTACGGTGACCGAGTCTCCTCGGTCCTCATCATAACCCATGGCGCTTTCAACCAGTTTCTGGATCTCGGCCAGTTCTGCTCGGCTGCGCGGGACGAATGTTTGTACGCCCTTGGCATCGGTTTGCATGTGGCCGCCGACAATGGCTGCGACTGACAGCTTTTTGATGTTTCCAAACGGAACCACACGGTGCTCGCTGGTACTGCTGATTTCATAGTTATTTACATCTTCATTGCGCTTTGCCGTATTTCCCGGCTGTGATGGCGCAGCTGCAGTCTTGTTGCTGGTGGCCGGGTTGCTGCCGGGGGTGTTGGAGGCCAGCCCCGGTACGCCCATAGCCCCACTCGAGGATGAGGTGTGCGACTCCACAATCGATTTGCGACTGCGTAAGACCTGCTCATCAGGATTATAGCGGGTGCTCTGCTGGTCGATAAACTCCCGATCAATATCAGCGGAGACGCGCACGACTGACTGCCCCTCGCCGACAATTTGTTCAAGCATGCCGGTAAGTCGCTGCTCCAGTCGCTGCTCCAGCTTACTCTGATACTCCTGCAGGGTTTGGCCTTCGCTTGAGGGAGTCTCTTTTTCGCTGCTGGAGAGCAGGGTGCCGGAAGCATCCACGACCGTGACATCGGCGACATTCATTTCGGCGACGCTGGATGCGACCAGGTTTTGAATAGCCAGTACGGTATTTTTGGACAGGCGTTGCGAACCTGAGAGTTGCAGCATGACTGAGGCTGTTGCTTTGCGATCTCTGTCTGCAAATGCAGACTCTTTGGGCAGAACCAGATGCACGCGTGCTGCCGAGACCTGTGGCATGACTTCGATGGTGCGGGCCAGCTCGCCCTGCATGGCGCGCTGCAGATTGATTTTTCGGGTGAAGTCGCTGAGTCCGAACTCATTGCTCTTGTCGAACAACTCATAGCCACTGGTGCCGCGAGGATTTATTCCCTGCCCGGCTAGTTTCATGCGAACTTCATAGACCTGATCCTCCGGCACCATGACGGTGCCGCCTCCTTCCAGACGATAAGGAATATGTTCTTTTTGCAGCATTTCAACAACGGTAGCTGCATCTTTCTCCTCCATGCCGGCATAGACAGCACGATAGGGTTTTTCCGATGACCAGAGAACCAGTCCGATGAAACCGGCCAGCATCAGGCTGGCTGCGATAAACAGCATCAGTCGTCGATATTTAACCAGCATTTGCGGGATATGAATGCTGGCACCGCCGGCGGCGCCTGTTTCAGTGCCGGCTTCGATCGGAGAGGGGTTCATTCCCATCGGGGCGCGGGGAGTCAATTCATCGGCCATGATAAGCTACTCCTATACCTGCATGCGAGAAATTTCGCGGTAGGCATCAACCAGCTTGTTGCGTACACCCATCATCATCTGGAACGAGAGATCTGCTTTCTGTATAGCCAGCAAGGTTTCTGATGTGTTGCCGCCTTTGCCCAGTGCCAGGTCCTGCGCGGCGCTATCTGCTACCTTATGGTCATGATTCACCTGTTGGGTATAGCTGTTGAGCAGTGCCGCAAAATTACCGCTGCCTGCTGTTGTCGTTTTGCCAGCATCGGATATTTTTGCTGACTGACCGATACCGGGTAATGGGGCGTATCCGTGAATGTTCATTGTTGTCTCCTTAACGCAGCAGTTCCAGTGACTTCAGAAACATGCGTTTGGATGCTTCCATGGTTGTAACATTTGCTTCAAAACTTCTGGCCGCGGAATTCATATCAACCATCTCCTCTACCGGGTTGACGTTGGGCATCTTGACGATGCCACGGGCATCGGCATCGGGATGAGAAGGGTCGTATACTTCGCGAAATGGTTTTTTATCCTGGGCGATATACGCAGCCTTAACCGATTTCTGCCCTTCGCTTTGAAAGCTACTGTTGAAGACTTGTGAAAAGGGTTGTGCCGGAGAAACCGCCTGAAAGATCACCTGACGGCGACGATAGGGACCACCTTCACTGGTGCGCGTAGATCCGGCATTGGCAATGTTTTCAGCTACGATATCCATGCGTGTACGCTGGGCGGACATGCCGGATGCACTGATGTGCATGGAGGATAACAGATCATTTGCCATTAGCGGCTACCCTCCTTGATGGTGTTGGCCAGACTGCTCAGGTCACCTTTGATCAGGCGCATGGTTAACTCGTACATCAGTTGGTTTTCACTCATGCTCGCCATCTGCTGTTGCATATCGACATTATTGCCATCCATACTGGCGCTGGGTTGCTGTCCGAGAATGCTGCCGGAGAGGCCTGGTTCGTTGGTGTCGGAGATATGCATCGGGTTCGTGGTTGTTGCAGCTCCGATACTTTTCCCCGTCTGCAGTTCCGACAGAAAATCGGAAAACGAACGTTTGTCGGCATGAAAATTCGGGGTGTCGGCATTGGCGATATTGCTCGCCAATACACCTTGCACCTTTTCTCTGGCGATCAGGGCTGATTCAAGTTTTTGAAATCCGCTTCCTAACATATCCATCTCTGCTCGACCCTCCTGTGCGCAACTCTGTGGTATCTTTTTATGACATGACTGTGCTTGGTGTTACTCAGCAAGCGACATGCCAGATTCATAGGCATGCAGTTTATTGCGTAGCGTGCGGATGCTGATGCCGAGCAACTGCGCGGCTTCGGTGCGGTTGCCCTTGACATGTACGAGTGTTTTTTCGATCAAAGCCCGCTCCATATCGCGGATGCTGAGACCTGCAGCGACAGCTTCGCCGGACTGCCGCAAATCCGTTGTTACCTGTGGGCTCAGGGCTTCCAGACAGAGGTGCTCAGGTCGAACAGGTTCATCCACGGCCATGAGGAAGGCCCGGTGCATGCAGTTTTCCAGTTCGCGTGCATTGCCCGGCCACGGGTAATACTCAAGGTTGCCAACGGCCTCATCACTAAGTGCCGGAGCACGGCGGCGATACATATCGCTAAAGCGCTGCAAAAAGTGCCCGGCCAGAGGCAGGATGTCACCTTTGCGCTCGCGCAAGGGCGGGAGCTGGATAGTGACGACATTCAGACGGTAATACAGATCCTGCCTGAATGCCCCCTCCTGTACGGCCTGAGTGATGTTTCGATTGCTCGTCGCGATCACGCGCACATCGATTTTGACAGGCTTGCTGCCGCCGAGCCGGTCTACTTCGCCCTCCTGCAGAACACGCAACAGTTTGGCTTGCAGGTGAACGGGCATTTCAGTGATCTCATCGAGCAGTAGCGTGCCCTCATGGGCCAGCTCGAACTTTCCCGGACGAGCGCTTGTGGCACCGGTAAAGGCGCCTTTTTCATGGCCGAACAGTTCGGCCTCCAGAACACCTTCAGGAATGGCGGCGCAATTAATGGCGATGAAGTTTTCATCCTTGCGACTGGAGCAGGCATGTACAAATCGGGAGAGACGTTCCTTGCCGGTGCCGGATTCGCCGATAACCAATACCGATGCATTGCTCGGAGCAATCAGGGCAACCCGATCCAGCAGGCGACGAGTTTCGATATCCTCGGTCACAAAAATATTTTTTGTATCTTCCGGCGCAGGTCGTTGTGCGCTGGCTTGTTGAGCCAGCGCACTCTGGTGGCCGCTTTTACGAATATAAATTTCCAGTACATCATCAGGTACCGGAATCAGGCGGTAATCCATCGCCCCCAGATGCATCAGGTCAGCGGCGCGCTCACCATTGCCGTTATCAGTAAGGATCACAACATTGGCTTGCGGCGCACTGTCAAACAGACGGCGAACCAGAGCAGGGGAGGTCATGCTATCCCAAATAAGGATCAGCCCGTCTTTCCCTTCGATGCTTTGCGGGCTATTTGCCATCCGGGTCTCAATGCGTGTCTCCGGCAGCAGTTTGCCAAGTTGAATGCGCAGCTCAGCCTCTATATGCGGAGGGAAATCGATCATGGTGATATGTGACAGGCTCATGGTTTTGCTCCCAGTAGTGAGCCAGCCTGCTGGTTTGCCAGCTCCAGCTTGGCCAGTGTCGCAAAGCGCCCGGCACCTTTGTCGGCTGCGAGGCCCTGCAATCGCTCGGTTCCTTGTTTTACTGCTCCGGTATTGAGTTGGCATCGGCCTACATAGTACTGCCAGGCAGCATCACGCCGCTCATCCGGGATCTGCATGAACTGCTTGTAGGCCTCTGCAAACTCCGACGCAGTGAACAGTGCATCTGCCTCATTCAGCAAGCCCTGTACCTGATCAGCGCCGGAGCTCTTCCGGTATTGCTTCCAGTTGCGCGCGGCAGTGTGCCATTCCTTCATAGCTGCGGCGATTTCGGCCTTAGTGAGCCAGAAGGAAGCTCGTGACTCCGTGGCGAGGGCATCAGCACTGACTCCTGAAAGCATTTGCCGTGCCAGCTCGGGTTGTTTCTGATTCATGCGGATGCGGGCAATGATCAGAATCATTTCAGGCCTGTAGATGCTCAACGGATTGCGGTTGATCCAGGACATGATCTTTTTTACGCCGTCATTATCCTGACGATCCATCCAGAGTTTTGCCATCTCCACCATGATCTTCTGACCACGGATGCTGGTCTTGTTGCGGGCATATAGGTTCTGCAGCATATCTTCTGCGGCATCGAACAGCATCAGCATGCGCATGGCATGGGCGACACTGAACTCCAGATCGGGCGCCTTGCCTGCTGCCGGTTGAAGTTGCGGGTATTTGCGCCATATGGTTACCGTTTCCAGCCAGTGGCCGGCTTCCAGCTGAGTATTCAATTTCGACTGCAACCAGCGTGCTCCCTCGCTGTTGGCAGCTTTGGCAATACGTTGATCCGTGGAAATGGCGGCATGAGCGTAGGCCTCCAGTGCCGGCGCATGCCCCGTATTGTTATGCACGGGTGAGCTGATACGCGTCCACAATCTGGCGAGATCCAACATGGCTTCATCTTCCAGTTTCGACAATTGGTTGCTGTCGGCGACTTTTTTTAGTGCGACCATAACCGGAAGCAATTTGTCGCGCTGACTCTCGTGTCTGTTTTCCAGCATCAGCTTGCGCATGAAGGCACGGCGGCCGACACCGGTTTCGGCCTGTGAGTCGGCCAGAATACCGTACTCCTTGATTGCTGCCGGGATGTTTGTTTCTTTTTCGCTTATGATGTCTGCATGGATCAGCCGAATGTCGGCTGCCAGTTCCGTGTCGATATAGCGCCGTATAAAATCTTCAGAAAGATGCAGGGCCTGATCATTGTGGTTACGTTCGCGAAGTAGCTTGATATAAGTGGAATATAACAGTGGCTGGTCGCTCACTACTGCAGGCCAGTGTCTGAATACGGTTGCCAGGTTGGTGTAGGATGCATCACTGCGGCCTTCGCCTTTGTCCACAATGGCCATCCATGCCATACCGACAGCCTGCTCACGACTTTTCTCATTAACCTGCAATCCGTATTGCAACAGGTCGCTGCGTGCATATGCATAGTGTCGCTGTCCGATATGAATGCGAGCCATCATCAGCCAGGCCCTGCGCAAATTACCCGGTTGCTGGTCTTTGGCGATAATTTCGCGCAGTGTGGTCATTGCTTGTTTGTTGTTGCCGGATTGTTGCCACAACCAGGCGCGATTCCAGCGGTATTGTGCTGCCTGCGGGAGGGCGGGGAACTCATGCAGCAGTGCGTCAATAGACTGGATTGCTATATCGACCTGTTGGAAGTGTTGGTGTGTAGTGCGCATATACTCGGCATCGGCAATGAGGCGGAGTAGCTCGCGTTGCTCATCTCTGCTTAAGTTTTGTTTTTTCAGAAGTTTTTCGGCAGTACGTACCGCCTGATCAGGATTGCCGTTGGCAAGAAAGATGCGTGCGGTTTGTACGCGATCGCTGCTGGCTGCCATGGATAGGCATGGCGACATGATAAATAAAGTGGCGATGACGAGTAGTAGACGGAGCATAGCAGGTCAATCGCAAGATTCATGCCGAATATAATCCAGCTGATGTTAATTGCAGGAGACGGCAGTAAGGCCCGCTTATTAGCCTATTTGGTAGGTTGCAGGCCCTTCTTTTTAATTTTCTCTACCAGCGTGGTTCGGTTCATTGCCAAAAAATTGGCGGCCTGGTTTTTGTTCCACTGAAAGCGCTGTAAGGCCGATAGAATCAGATGGCTTTCGAACTCATCTACGGTTGACTTCAGGTCAATGCATTCGGCATTCTCGACATCCATCCGGAAGCTTTGCAATACCCGTTCCTTGTCGCTGATCATGCGGGAAGGCAGGTCTTCAAGCTCCATGATGCCGTGGCGTTTCAGTGTGGTGACGCGCTCGATCAGATTCTGTAGCTCACGCACATTCCCCGGCCACTGGTAATTGAGTATAATTCTTTTTACCTCATCCGATACGCCCGTGATATCAGCCTTTTTTTGCTGGTTAAAACGGGTAATGAAATGATCGGTCAGTAGCAGGATGTCATCACCTCTCTCTCTGAGGGGCGGTAGTGTCAGGGGAATGACATTGAGGCGGTAATAGAGGTCTTCGCGGAAGCGGCCTGCAGCTATTTCCGCTTCCAGATCCCGATGAGTGGCAGCGATAACCCGGACATCAACATGAATGCTCTGCTGGCTACCCACAGGTTCGAAACAACGTTCCTGCAGCACACGCAGTAGCTTGACCTGCAGTTTGGCGCTCATATCGCCGATTTCATCCAGAAATATGGTGCCGCCGTTGGCGATTTCAAAACGACCGGGCCGGGCTCGGACAGCGCCGGTAAAGGCACCCTTTACATGGCCGAACAGTTCGGACTCGAGGAGCTCCTCAGGAATAGCACCGCAGTTGATTGACACCAGTGGCTTGCCTGAGCGTGAGCCTGATTTATGCAGGGCTTTGGCCAGGACTTCCTTGCCGCATCCCGATTCGCCGGTAATCAGTACGGTGCTGTCGGAATTAGCCAGCAGGGAGACAGTTTCCGTCAGCTTCTGTATTGCCGGACACTGTCCGATCAGCCCTGTATTCTGATCCTGACTGCGCACCAGCTCGCGCAGGTTTTTGTTGTCGGCTTTTATTTGGCGGGTTTTAATCAGCTCGTCGATGCGGACCAGCATTTCATCAATGTCAAAGGGTTTTTTTAAAAAATCATTGGCACCGAGCCTTACTGCATCAACGGCTGTGTCAACTTCCGCATAGCCGGTCATAATGATGATCCCCATGTCAGGGTCGCTATGGCGAAACTCACGCATCAGTTCAATGCCGTTGCCGTCTGGCAGGCGCACATCAAGCAGGGAGAGGTCGAATTTTCCGAGCGTCATGGCTTCGCGCGCGCGCATGGCATTGGCTACTGCTGTAACATGAAAACCAGAGCGCTCCAGCGCCTCCTGAAGAATCAGACGAAAATCTTCATTGTCTTCGACCAGTAAAATAAATGCAGACTGCTTCACGCCCCGTACTCCCCTTATACCAGCAAAGTCAAAATAATGACGGAGTGCGAGCCAAAAGCAAGCACTTCTGCATCAGGGACGGACTCATGCCGGGGAGCTGAATCTGCGTGTGGGGTTGGAGGGCTGAAGTGACCTGTCTGATGATTGAAAAATTTAAAGTCGGCTATCTTTGAGCCGATAGATGTAGGTGCATGGGTTTATCCGGGCACTTGCAGAGGAGGTATGAATATGGCGATTATTAGTGCGCAACCCGTCGATGGATTGATCTACCGCCTGCTGCAGCAGAACAGTAAACCTTCAGCCACAGTGCGCGCTCAGACGGCCGGCATGGCCGGTGACAGCGCGACCATCTCTGCACAGGCGCGGGATCAGCAGCCCATGCATTCGGTCGAGTCACAACTGCATGTCTCTGTTGGGAGCGGAGGGCGCTCTTTGGAATCACACTTGCTAAGCCTGTATAAGTCGAACGACTTGATTGGAGGCTGATTGTGGATAGTAGCCGCTTGTTGCTGGCGGAAGATGATGAAGCTCTGGCATCGCTGTTGGAGGAGTACCTGCTGGAAGCGGGTTATTCTGTTGTTGTATACAAGCGTGGCGATACGGCGCTGGCAGCGCTGCAGCAGGGGTGTTTTGATCTGGTTTTAAGTGATGTTGTGATGCCGGGGGCTGACGGCCTGTCATTGCTGGCTTATGTGCAGGAGCAAAAGCTGGATACACTGGTGTTACTGATGACAGGTTATTCCGGCATAGAAGATGCCTTGAGTGCGGTGGAGCAGGGGGCGTACGATTTTGTCAGTAAACCATTCCAGTTGCCCGAGATACGGGTTCGCCTGGATAATGCAGCCAGATACCAGCAGCTCATGCGTCGGTGGAGGGAGATCAATGGTGAAGTTGTCATAACAAGCGAATCGAAAAACAGTAACGGGTTGGCGGCCGTCAAGGCTTATGGGCGACAGAACAGCGGAGGGTGGCAGTGATGCTTCGTTTACTGATAGTAGAAGATCAATCTGCCGTACGTGAGGTGGTGGCTGAAATTGCCGGGGAGCTGGATGTTGGAGGCGCAGGCACTGACGTTGAGGTGATTCAGGTCGCCAGTCTGGAGGAGGCGAAGCAGGCGCTCAGTTCCGGTCAGTGGCAAGGTATGATTACCGATATGAGTCTGGGCGATGGAAATGCGCTGGAAATGATTGCGCAATTGCGCGCGGATGGTGTGACTATGCCGCCTGTTATATTGATGTCGGGCTTTCTTACGTCAGCCCGAATGACGCAGGCGGTGGAGCTTGATATCGAACATGTGCTGTCCAAGCCGTTTGCTCCCGATGTGCTGCTGAGTTGCCTGAATAAGCTGTTCTGCTCTGTCGGTGATACAGGGGCTGAGAAGCAGGCATATCGCACGGCACGATCCTCTGATCGTTTGCTGCCGGAAATGTTTGATATGGATCGTCGACTTGGGTTGGTCTACCGCATGTTTGATGAAATGCCGGCCCATCATGATGTATCCGAGATATGCGCCAGCGCGCTTGGGCTGGCTATGGAAGTGGTGCATGCTGATGGCGGCTATCTGGCGCTGTTTGAGCGCCAGCGGCAGAAGCTGGTGCAGGTCGCCGCGCAAGGCATGGGTGAAGAGATTGGCGGGACATGCGCTCTGAATGATACCTGCTTCCAAGCTATGATTGATGGCGATGAGGAATTGCTGCAAGCGGGTGCAGACGGTGTGAACGGGCTGTGCTGGCCAGGGATATCGGAGGGCAGCTTTGTGGCGGTTCCTGTGCGTTTGCAGGGCGTATCGATGGGCGTATTATGTCTGCTGCGTCCGGGCGAAGTGCCGCTGAAAAGCGAAACGCGCCAGATTCTTGGTCTGCTGGTTAAAAAGCTGGATACCTTGTTGGATAACCGGGCTGTGCATGCAGCATTGGCGGCAAATATGCGCGATACACTGATCGCGCTGGTGCGCTCTCTGGAGGCACGTGATCGATATACGCGTGACCATTCGGCCCGGGTAGGAAACTTGTCGGCAGTTCTGGCGCGTGATCTGGGGCTGGACAGTGATCACGTCGACCTGATTCGTACCGGAGGGTTGTTGCATGATATAGGAAAATGCGGTGTGCCCGATGCAGTGTTGCTCAAACCCGGTCGCTATACCGATCAGGAATTTGCTATTATGAAAGCACATCCGGCGATCGGAGATAATATTCTGGCGAATATGGATACCATGGTACGCGAGCGCCTGATGTTGCGGCATCATCATGAACGTTATGACGGTTACGGGTATCCGGATAAGCTGGCGGGTGAGCAAATACCGTTCAATGCCCGGATTGTATGTGTGGCGGATGCGATTGATGCGATGACCACGCACCGTGTTTATCGTATGGCGAGGCCGTTATCATTTTGTCTGGAGCAGTTGAAGAATAATTCTGGCACGCAATTTGATCCACTGGTGGTAGAGGTTGCCATCGCTGCTGTTGAATCTGGTGAGGTAAGGACACAGGCGGAAGACTGCCATCAACCGGATGGGGTAATGCCATTGTCAGCTCTAATATCTGTTAAGACAGAGGTGCGTAAGTATGCCTGAGCCAAAAGCGGAGCATGGAAGACAGGATTTTCGTATTGACGATGTGATACCGGTCAGTGACAAAAAATTGACAAACGAACAGTTTGAGCTGTGTAGAACGAAGGTTGGTGTGCGCTCCCGGCAGAACAGTATGCTGCAACAGATGGTCGGCAGGGATATTTTTGCCGGTGACGAGCACGCGGGGCTGAGTGCAGAGGTGGCAGTGGCGCTGGAGTCACTGGATGCCAAGTTGAACTACCTTATCGGCGTGAATATGCTCAATGATGCCAGTCATTCGGAGATGCAGGAGCGGCCGGTGAACCTCAGTGTGACCGGTATCAGCTATGTTTCTGATTGTTCTTATCAGGCGGGTGATTATGTGGCGGTGAGTTTGATGCTGCCTTCATTTCCGCCAACGATCATGGAACTGGTAGGTACGGTTGTGCGTGCTTCCAGATTAGCAGACGGGCAGATGAAGATTGCCATCCGCTTTTATTATCGCTGCGATGATGAGGGGGATACCATCTCCAAATATGTCTACAAACGGCACAGGGAAATGATCCGTACCGAGAACAGGAACGAATAGAATAAACGTTCCATTGCTCCGGGGAGTCCATAGCGAATGCCGGTTGTAAACAAAACATAGCGTAAGATTTTCACAGGAGAGCATATACTATACAGAAGCAGGAGATGCGGCAGTCAGTGTGTCCTGGTTTTTACGATAAGAAACAGCAAAATGCTCTCTCGGCTCGCCGGGTCTGACAAAAGGGCGCAAGAGATGTATGAATAATCCGGACTACTCTTGTTCTGCTACGCTGACCTGATTGCGTCCGTTCTCCTTGGATTGATAAAGTGCTTTATCAGCGGCCTTGAAGGTTGCTGCATGGTTTTCGTCCTCTTTGTGAGGGGCAAGGCCGATACTGATGGTGACCGCAATGTCACCCGCGGCTGTTTTTAGTGGTTGCAGGTCGACGGAATGGCGTAGTGACTCGGCCATGCCAACACAGCTTTGCAAGTCGGTATCGGGGAAAACAATACAAAATTCTTCACCGCCGATGCGTGCAGCAAGGTCTGTGCTGCGGGTGCTGCCCAGCAGTATGGCGGCCAACTGTCGCAGGATTTCATCGCCTGCATCGTGACCATACGTGTCGTTAATGTTTTTGAAATTATCAACGTCGCAAATTACAACGCAAAAGCTGTTTTTGCCAAGAGAGTTGAGAAATTCAGCCAGATGTCTGCGGTTGGCCAGACCGGTCAGCGGGTCGTTACGCGCATCCAGTTTTGCCCGCGCAAGGTTGTCGGACATTTCAGTCAGTTTTTCCATGTTCTCCTGAATATTGCCGTGCAACTTCTTGCTGGCACTGGCAAGTTTGTTGCCAGCTTGCACAATGCAAAGGCGAGCCTGCTGGAGCAGTTGTTTGGCTTGTTCGGCATCATCCGGCAGATCCTTCTCCAGCAGCAGTTTGACCTGTTGTAGTTCCGGGGAGTCTTCTCCCGCCTCTTGTAATATTGTGGAAAAGGCGTCCAGTGAAGGAGAGAGTGCTGTAATGAGTTGTTGCAGCTCCTGTCGAAGTCCTGAATTATGTTTTATGTGTGTCTGCAGGTGCTTGCTCAGGTGGCGAGCCTTCTCCTGTACGGTTGTTTCAGTGGTAGGTTCCTTGCCGATGATGATGCAGCATTGATCCAGCATGCGGCGTGCAGCCGGAATGCTATGCAGGGCTTCCAGCAGCAACGACTGGCGTTGTTCGGTGTGATTCCAGATCGACTGACGGGCAGGGGGCGGTATTTCCCCGTTATTTTCCGGTCGCAACAGGGCGCCGTGCTCTGCATCAAGCAGCCTGGCTGTAATCTGGCTGAGCCATAGATAGGTGGTGGCGGGTACGGATGGCTCTTGTTGCATACTCTCCAGATCTGCAATCATGCGGCGGGTCGTAGCGCGCAGCGTCAGGTCTTCCGGCATTGCGGCGATAACGATGGGGCGGATAGTGTCCATATCCTCCAGCAACTGCTGAAGTATCTGTTGTTGATCCATGGTCGGGTCAGGACTGCAGGGCGCGCATGCGTTCGACTTCGACGGCCAGCAGGATTTCCGCCTGTGTCAGGTCCCGTGTATCGCTGCCGGAGGGCAGTTGCTGGTGCAGAGCGGTGCGTAGTTGGTCAATGCTGTCCACCAGCTGTTGTGTCGGGGCCTGGCCTGACTCCAGGCACTGCATAGCTTCATCCAGCAGGAAGACGCTATCTTCAAGGGCTCTCCAGGCCTGATCCTGAGAGTTGCGTTCATCCGGTGTCTGCTGCTCTCCGGTTGTCTGCACGTCAGCAACTTCAGCCTCGAACAGGGTATGAAATACGCTGCCGGAACGGCTTTTTCCGGATTTTCTGGTCTGATTGCCATTTATCGGCAGATTATTATGTATTTTCATATCACCCGTTCCAGATGCTGCAGTCTTCGTTATTTATCCACCTGTCTAACATATAAAAAAACGAGCAAGAAATAGGCCAGTGCGGCGCCCCTGCTGATAACAGTCTACTTTGCACTCCGCGAGGCTATATCAATACTAAGGGCGTGGATGCTTTTCGGGAACAGACTGGCGAGGGCCTGATGAACCATGCGGTGGCATTGCAGGCGTGATTTGCCGGCAAAATGTTCCCCTGTAATGCGTACATGATAATGTCCGCCGCCATGCTCTCTCACTCCGGCATGACCGGCATGTTTCCACGATTCATCTTCAATGCTCAGAGAGTCCGGTTGGAACGCTTCGGTGAGCAGTTGCTCGATGCGCTCGACAGTGTTGCTCACGACTGTGTCTGCTGCTTGCGGTACAGGATCGTTGTTTTGCCGATATGATCAACGACTTCAGCATGGCTTTGCCTGGCCAGCTCCAGGCCGCTGGCCTTGCATTCGCTGCCGTTTTCTCCGGCAATATGCACCTTGATCAATTCGTGGGTGTCCAAAGCCTGTTCGGTTTCCAGAACAAGGTTTTCAGTGATACCTTTCTGCCCGATACGAATGACAGGTTTGAGGTGATGTGCTCGCGCTTTAAGTTCCTTGCGCTCTTTGCTGCTTAAGGCCATATTATCCTCCGACTGCGAATCATAGCATTCGTTGGTGGAGTTGGTATATCATTTGCTGTTTTAATCTCTGTGAATTATCTCTATGGATAACTGACATAAAGGGCGGGGCATCAAGTTGGTGAGAGGGATATGAACAAGTTACGGGAAGACCCGCACCGGGCGGTCATTCTTGGCGCAGGCCGAGGTGGCACTGCAATGCTCGAAATGTTGCTGGAAGAAAATCTGGTCAGTGTGGTGGGTATGGTTGATATTAATCCTGACGCGCCCGGCCTTGCTCTGGCACGCGAACATGGTATTGCTATTTACAATAATGCAGAAGAGGCATTGCGTGCCTGTGCGCCCTGTGTGTCATTCAATATGACGCACAATGAGATGCTGGAAGAGGTCGCATCCGAAATTTTGGGTGCTGGCGGAATTGTTGGCGGACTGGAAGCGAGGCTGATCTGGCGCATTATCTCAAATATGAAGGATGCTCAGTCAGAGTTGCATTTTCAGGCCAGTCATGATGTGTTGACCGGTCTGTACAACAGACGCTATATGATGGAGCAACTGTACCAGGGCGTGTCTCAGGCGACGCGTTATCGACACCCCTATGCGATTGTGGTGATGGATCTGGACCGCTTCAAGCAGGTGAATGATATCTACGGGCACGCAGCCGGAGACAAGGTGTTATCGACCATGGCTGGAATCCTGCGCGAGAGTGTGCGTGATGCCGATATCGCCGGTCGCTGGGGTGGGGAGGAATTTCTCGTGTTGCTGCCTCACACCGATCTGGACGGAGCAAGGCAGGCAGCAGAGCAGTGGCTGAAACGGGTGCTTGCTACACCGCTGGGTGTGGGTGGTGGTAAATCCATCCAGGTCAGTTTTTCCGCCGGCGTTGCGATGTTCGATCCGGTAAATGGTAGGCCAGCGGTGAAACAGGCGCTGAATATTGATCAGCAGGTTGAAACATTGCTTCATCTGGCAGATAAACGTATGTATCTGGCCAAGGATAGCGGCCGTAGTTGTGTTGTCGTTAGCGGAGATTAAAAGCAACTTTACCCCCTTGCGCATCCCTATTCGTTGGCGCTGGGCTATGCTGGTGGGTTTTGCCGTTGCTATCGCGGTGGTGGTGCTATTCTTTATTATTCTGGATATTGAGCGCGATGCATGGTTGCAAAGCCAGGCCATGCAGGCTGAACTGCAGGTGGATCGTCTGGCCGATGAGTTGAAGCTGCCGCTGCTCTCCGGCAGTAGTGCCGAGACAGATCTGGTGGTGCAGAAGTTTCTGGAAAAAGTACCGACTGTGTTGGGTGCGCTGATCAGGCATATTGATGGCAAGGTCAAAACATACAGGGATACAGGCGCTGTCGATGCCGTCATGAAGGTTAATGTAGGCAGTGTAAAGGTGCGTCGCATACCGGGGAAATCGCTGTGGTACGCCCGTTCGGTGATGTATTCAGGTACGCCGCTGGCAATGGTGGCTGTTCGCTTTTCCGGACAGGAGTGGGCTGATATTGCCGGCAAACTGGTGCAGAAGATATTCATCGCTGCTGTGCTGGTGGTGATGTTTTCATCTATTCTGGTGCTCTGGATATCGAGACGCATGTCCCAGCCGATCGAAATGCTGGCCGAGGCGGCCCGCAAGGTGGCTGATGGTGATTACAGGGTAACATTACCCGTGCGCGGCAATAATGAGATATCAGATGCAGTTTCTCAGTTTAATGCCATGACGCGCGAGCTGGCTCATAAAAAGGAGCTCAGGGCGGTATTCAGCCGTTACCTCAACCCCAAGCTGATCTCCGATGTGTTTGCCGGTGGTGATGCCGATATGGAAAGCCACCGTCAGGCCGTATCCGTACTGTTTGCCGATATGGTACAGTTTACCTCCTTTTCAGAGTCCAGTGAGACGGAGGAGGTGATTCAGGTGTTGAACAAGCACTTTGAGGTATTCCACCGGCTGGTTACCTATTACGGAGGCCATGTCGACAAATATATCGGCGATGCATTGATGGCTGTATTTAATCATCCGATCAATGATCCCGGGCATGTGCGCCACGCTGCCATGGCTGCGCTGGCCATTGATTCAGCCTGTCACAGGTTAAAGGTAAGACGCAAGGATGGAGAGACCATTACCTTCAGGCTGGGGCTTAATTGCGGTCAGGCCATTGTCGGCAATATCGGTGCCGCACAGCGACTGGAGTATACCGTGATCGGTGATGCTGTGAATGTCGCCTCCCGTATGGGGGGGCTGGGACGCGGCCGGGAACTGATCATGCCCAGAGAGACGTTTGAGCTGCTTGGTGACGGCTTTGATTTTGCGCCTGTCGGTGAATGTGAAATCAAGGGCGTCAGCCGAAAAATTGAAGCAGGTGTGGTCACGGCTGTCAGTGCACCGTTGCTGTTGGATATCGATGCTGCAGTGAGTTTGGCATTTGATGACGATTTGTCCCAGCATGGGCCCCGTATCGTCGGCCAGTCAGGCACAGTGGAACAGGCTGTGGGGGCAGCGGACGAAAGCGATAAAGCCACAGGAGAGAGCTGATGTTCCGTTGTCGTCATCTATGCATTGTTGTCAGTCTGCTGGCTGCCTCCGTGCTTGCCGGTTGTGCGCAGGGCGGACATACGCTGACGATACCCGACAGCCTGATCTCGGATGGCGCCTACATTGGCCTGATTAATTCATATACCATGATTCGGCAGGATTTTGACAGTGGCCGCATTATGCGGGCGCGAGCCAGAGTGCTGGCCATGAAAAAGGACCATGCTGATTATGCACGGGCGCGAGCCTTCCTGAAGAGCACGATAGAGCCGGCCCGTCTGCGTATATTTCTCCACTATCTGCATATGGCACAGCATCTGGAGGCCGACAAGTTGTGGTCGGAAGCGATGTGGGCCTATGATCAGGCAGCGTCAGTGACGATCAAGCCGGAACGTATGCAGGCCAAGCGGGATGAAATGGAAATCAGGATGCGTCAACTGCGTCTGGACAAGCTGATTGTACAGCGGCGATGGTTGGACCGGCTGCTACTGGATGGTGTGCGCCACTATAATGCGCCGCGCGGGCTGGATGCGAATGATGAAACCTTCGCACGTTTGCGTGAACAGTATAATGACCAGCTGGAAGGGCGGGCATCGCTGGCAATAAGAGAGGCCCGAAGGCAGTTGCATAACGGGTTGCCTGAAATTGCCTATATGGAGATTGAGTCGTATTTGCGCATGCAGCCGGATGCATCCGGGGCCAGGGTGTTGCGCGACGAGATCGTGGCAGCCATACCCAAGGGTATTGTGATTCCCCCGCTCTCTGCCAAGGAGAAGTCGGTCGAAGAGGCAGTGGCTGCAAGACAGGCCGGAGCAGGCGCGGTTGTGACCGAGGAGCAGATTAAGGCGGCCCTGAAAAAGGATGACCTGATCAAAGCCAGAGCGCTTGTGCATCAGTTCCGCCGTAACGGGGGCAGTGGTGCGGACAGATTGCTGGCGACTGTTGAGAAAAAACTCGATGCGAGCGCAGCCAGCCTGTTTGCCAAAGGCAGTGTTCAGTTTCGCCATGAACATCTGGCCAGCGCGATCGATTACTGGCGTCAGGCTGTTGCTCTGAATCCGGATGAACCGGAATATGTTGAGGCACTGCGCAGGGCAAGGCAATTGCAGGAGCGTTTAAGCCTGTTGCGCGGCAAGCTCGGTGATGAAAAAAACGGCCAGGGCGGTAACGACATGCCAGAAAGGGAGTAATATGCAGGATGTAATTGTAGCAGCACGCAGAAAGACAAGGCAGGTACAGGTAGGCAGCGTCGCCGTGGGTGGCGATGCGCCGGTGGCTGTGCAATCGATGACCAATACGCTCACTACTGATATTGATGCAACGGTTGCACAGATCCATCGCCTGGATGAGGCGGGGGCCGATATCGTGCGTGTTTCCGTACCGGATCCCGACTCGGCAGCTGCGATGCCCGAAATTCTGGCCCAAACCAATGTGCCTCTGATCGCTGATATCCATTTCAGTTATAAAATGGCGCTGGCCTCGCTGGAGGCAGGCGTACACGGACTGCGTTTGAATCCGGGTAATATCGGTAGTCGTGATCGTGTCGAGCGGGTGGTCAAGGCTGCCGCTGAACGGGGCGTTTCCATCCGGATCGGTGTCAATGCCGGTTCGTTGGAGAAAGAGCTGAATGAGAAGTATGGTGAGCCCTGCGCTGATGCGATGGTGGAATCTGCGATGGGGCACATCCGGATTCTTGAGGATATGGACTTCCATGATATCAAGGTTTCATTGAAAGCCAGTAATATTCCGATGACGGTCACTGCCTATCGCAAACTGGCGAAGCTGGTTGATTATCCGCTGCATCTGGGTATCACCGAATCAGGCAGCCTGTTTGGCGGTACGGTGAAATCCTCGATCGGGTTGGGGCTGCTACTGGCTGATGGCATAGGCGATACCATTCGCGTTTCTCTGGCGGCAGAGCCGGAAGAAGAGGTGAAGGTTGGTTTCGAGATACTCAAGTCGCTGGGCCTGCGTCATCGTGGCATTAACCTGATTGCCTGCCCCAGTTGCGCGCGACAGAAGTTTAATGTGATTGATACCGTGGCCGAACTGGAGAAACGCCTGGCCCATATCCATGAAAACATGGATGTTGCGGTGATCGGCTGTGTGGTTAACGGTCCGGGAGAGGCCAGAGAGGCGAATATCGGTATCACCGGAGGCTATCCGGTACATATGATGTACCGTGACGGCGAAAAGTCTGAAAAGATCAAGAGCGGCGATATGGTGGATCAGCTGGTGGATGAAGTGGAAAAACGGGCTGCAGTGATACGTGCAGAGCAGGAGAAAAAATCAAAATGAGTGCAAAGAAACTGCAGAGTATACGCGGCATTCATGATGGTCTGCCGGGTGAGGTGGCCCGCTGGCAGCGGGTGGAGCAGGCGGCGCGTAAGGTGTTCGGAAGCTATGCATTTTCCGAAGTGCGTATGCCGGTACTGGAGCCTGTTGAGCTGTTTGTACGCTCGGTCGGTGAGGATACCGATATTGTTTCCAAGGAGATGTATGCCTTTACCGATCAGGGTGGTGATCACATCTGTCTGCGTCCGGAGGGTACAGCCGGTGCGGTACGCGCGTGGTTGCAGGGCGGTTTGACCCGGGCAGGGGCACAGCGGTGGTATTATATAGGGCCGATGTTCCGGCGTGAACGGCCGCAGAAAGGGCGCTTGCGCCAGTTCCAGCAGATCGGTGTGGAGATGTTTTCCGCTCCCGGTCCGATTGAGGATGCCGAGATTCTGGCGATGGCCCATGCCTTTTTGAGCGAGCTTGGCGTTCCCGAGTTGAAGATGGAGATCAACTCGCTCGGATGTAACAGTTGCAGGCCGGGTTACCGGGACAAGCTGGTGACATACCTGCAGGCGCGTGCCGATCGCTTGTGTGAAACCTGTGTAGAACGGATCACCCGCAATCCGATGCGCGTGCTCGACTGCAAGGTTGCATCCTGTCAGGCGGAGCTGGGCGATGCGCCGGAGATGGTGGCAAACCTGTGTGATGCGTGCGACAGGCATTTTACCGATGTGCAGAAGGGGTTGGATGCGCTGGCGATCCCTTACAGTGTGAATCCCCGTATTGTCCGCGGCCTGGATTATTACAACCGCACAGCTTTCGAAATTGTTACAGACAAGCTGGGAGCACAGGGCACAGTGCTTGCCGGCGGGCGTTATGACGGTCTGGTGGAAGAGCTCGGTGGTCCTGCTACCCCTGCCATCGGTTTCGCCGCAGGGCTGGAGCGATTGGCGATGCTGCTGGATGATGATGAAGCGACAGGGCCCGATATGGCGGTCGTGGCGTTGGGCGAGGCTGTGCAGGGCTATGCGCTGGCGCAGGCAGATCTGTTGCGCAAGGCGGGCTTGTCGGTGGTGCATTGCGGCGGCGGCAGTGCCAAACGCCAGTTTAAAATGGCGGATCGTGAAGGCGTGCGTTTTGTCGCGGTCATCGGAGATGATGAGATGCAGGCTGGTACGGTGATGTTGAAAAACATGGCCACGGGTGAGCAGCAGTCGGTAGCCACGGCAGCTGTTGCGGGTTGTACCGGATAGCGGGCACAAGAAAAAGGCCCCGGTAAAAACCGGGGCCTTGATACTTTTGGTCGCTAATACATCCGGAGGGATCAAAGGGAGGGGAGGGAGGAGTTCCTCTCCGGACAGGACGAAACTTACGGAGATGCCGGTTAGCTACCCGTGAACTTTCTGTGAAAACATATTCACTTTTCACAATAATACTGTCGATGGCGCAGTGAGAGCAAAAAAACCGGTGATTGACCCCATGCGCGGGGTTCACAGAATGGCTGACCCGTTTCCGATACGGGTCGTATGCATGGCAGGAGTGATGGAATGTTTAACCGTTTGAGTGAAAAGCTGGGAGATATTGCGCACAAGCTGCGCGGTTCAGCACGTATTTCCGAATCCGATCTGGATGACACGCTGCGTGAAATGCGTCTGGCGTTGCTGGAGGCTGATGTGGCCTTGCCGGTGGTGCGCCATTTGATGAGTGAGGTGCGCGAACAGGCTCTGGGCGCAGAGGTGGCCAGGAGTCTGCAACCGGGGCAGGTGATCATCAAAATCCTGCATGATGTGCTGGCCGATGTGTTGGGCGGGCAGCGGCGCGACCTGGACCTGAGCAAGATTCCCTCGGTGGTTCTGCTCTGCGGTTTGCAGGGTGCAGGTAAAACAACCACTGCCGGTAAACTGGCGAAACTGCTTGCCTCACAGGGTAAGAAAGTTGCGCTGACCAGTGTGGATGCAACTCGTCCGGCTGCACGCGAGCAGTTGCAGGTGCTCGCAAGTCAGGTGGACGTGCCTTATATCGAAGGGGCCGGCGCTACGGCGGCGGCAATGGCGGCATCAGCTGTCAATGAAGCCGGTCGCAGCGGCTATCATGTACTCATTCTCGATACGGCTGGTCGTCAGGTAGTAGATGATGCCCTGATGGAAGAGATTCGCGAGGTGGCAGAGCAAGTTCGTGCCAGCGAGCGTTTGCTGGTGCTCGATGCGATGACCGGTCAGACGGCACTGTCGATTGCCGAGCAGTTTCATGCGGCGGTCACTATGACCGGTTGTATTCTGACCAAGACCGATGCGGATGTGCGCGGCGGTGCCGCTTTGTCGGTGGCCCGCAGCACCGGTGTGCCTGTACGTTATATCGGTACCGGTGAGAAAATCGATGCATTCGAAGCCTTCGACCCGGATCGCATGGCCGGTCGTATTCTTGGGCAGGGTGACGTGGTTGGCCTGGTCGAAAAGATTCAGTCCTCTGTTAATCAGGCTCAGGCTGAGAAAACGGCTGCCAAAATCAACAAGGGTCAGTTTGATCTGGGTGATTTTGCCGAGCAGTTGGGGCAGATGCAGAATATGGGTGGTATGGCGGGTATGCTGAAGATGCTGCCGGGTGTGAAGCTGCCCCAGGAAGCACTGGCTCAGGTGGATGATAAACCGATCAAACGGATGCAGGCGATGGTCAGCTCTATGACGCTGAAGGAGCGGCGCTATCCGCGTGTCATTAACGGCAGCCGAAAAAAGCGTATTGCCGCCGGCTCAGGCACATCGGTGCAGGAGATCAATAAAATGCTCAAACAGTTTGCCCAGATGCAGAAAATGATGAAGAAAATGAAGGGTTCCAAGGGTAAACGTATGATGGCTCAGATGGCCGGGCGCTTTGGTGGCATGGGCGGCGGCATGCCGAAAATGTAGAGAGCTGCGTTTATGTGGTTAACGGGCAGGTCATGCCTGATCAGGTCGCGAGAAGCAGTGCGCCGGTCGCGACGAGGATGATGCCGATCCAGTTGCCTGCAGAGAGGTGTTCGCTCAGGAACAGTACGCCGAAAATGGCTACCAGCACTACGCTGAGTTTATCGAGCGGAGCTACCTGAGAGGCGTTGCCCAGTTTCAGAGCACGAAAATAGCAGAGCCATGATGCGCCGGTGGCCAGTCCCGAAAGCGTCAGAAACAGCAGTGTTTTTCCGGATATCTCATGCAGCGACTGGAATTGATGCGTGCTCCAGACAATCAGCGACAATGCCAGCAGGATGACAATGGTGCGCAGCAGGGTGGCAAAGTCGGCATTGATGTCGGCCACACCGACCTTGGCGAAAATGGCCGTCAGGGCGGCAAATGCAGCCGATAGCAGCGCCCAGAACTGCCAGGATTCGAGAATGTTCATATGCATGTTTTCTCCGCATGGTATTGATACGAGAGCAATGGTGGCATGTATTCCTCCATCCGTCGAATTGCTGATGTTGTCTCTGTAAGACCATGTGCTTAAGGAGAGCATCGCCCTGCTATACTCGGGATATTGTTATGCCCGTCGTTGCTTTTCAGGAGGCAGATGAAGTGGTGCGTCATATAAGAGTTAAGTGATCGGAGTATTGTATGTTGAAAATCGTATCGGTATTGATTTTATTTATCATGCTTTACCTGTTGCTCAAGCGCCAGGTATTGCCCCGGATCTTATCCGGGCTGGAGAGGCGCACCCGGCAGATTGAACAGGAGATGGAGGGGGCACGTCAGCAGCGCGAAGTGACCGAGCGGATGAGAGAGGAGTCTGCAGCCCGACTACTGCAGGCTGATCAGGAGACACAAGCGATGCTCGATGCATCCGGGCAGCGTGTGGTGGAGCAGCGAGAGCAGCTGATGCGGGAGTGGGAGCTGCAGGTGGAGAGTCAGACGCAGCAGTTCAGGGAAGATGTGGCGAGATCACGTCGGCAGGCGATACAGGAAATACGCGCACAATCTGCCGATCTGGTTGTTGCGGAAACGGAAAAGCTACTGCATCAGCAAATGGATGCGGATGATACAGATACACGGGTTGATGGGGCAATCGAATCGCCGGGCAATGATGATGCCGTGCCGCCGAAACGGCACAACTGATTGTCAGTATCCGCTTCCGCAGTAGGTACTACTACTCCCGGACAGCCTCCTGGTCGTCGTGTGTGGCGCCAGCCTCAATATCCAGCACCAGTTTGCCGCTCATTGATCCGGCCTCAATGCGACGATGCGCTTCGGCAGCCTGCTCCAGTGGCAGCACATCCGAGACAAAAACAGAGAGCTTCCGCTCATCAAAGAATTGTGCGCATTGCTCGAGGATATCGCCATGGTGTTCGGCTGCTTCATGCAGCCCCAGCACCATCGGAGTCAGCATTAATTCATGCGATATGCGGATATTGCGCAGTCTGATCGATTTCCAGTCGGCATCATCAGGCACTTGCAGAATCGTAACGATATCACCGTAAACGCGGGTGGCGGGAACCAGCTGGTTGAAGGCTTCACCACCGACCGTATCGAAGGCAACATCAACGCCCGTGCCATCGGTCCAGGCCAGCAGGGCTTCTGCTACATCCTGACTGCGATAGTGAATGATCAGATCCGCCCCGAGCTCGCGCACCACATCAGCCTTCTCATCCGAGCTGACACTGGTGGCAACATGGCACCCCGCCAGTTTGGCCAACTGGATTGCCACATGGCCGACGCCGCCGGCGCCACCGGCAATATACACATGCTGGCCTGATTGGATGTGGGCGCGATCAAACAGCGCCTCCCAGGCGGTGATCAGGACCAGCGGAGCTGCCGCGGCATCCATAAAATCCAGACTGTCGGGTTTCTGCGCCACATAGGGCTCCGGTACCGCAATATATTCAGCATAATTTCCGGCAGTCTGTCCGAGACCGCCATAACAGTAATAGACGGCATCGCCCGGTTCGAAGCGGCTGACATTTGTACCGATAGATTCAACGATGCCGGCGCCATCACAGCCGAGTATGGCAGGCGGTTTGCCGCAATAGAGGCCGCGACTGCGAAGCTTGGTGTCGACCGGGTTGATGCCTGCTGCGATAATCCGAACCAGCACCTCATCCGGGCCACAAGTCGGAGGCTCCTGCTCACTGAGGGTTAATACGTCCGGTTCGCCCGTATCTTTCATGATGACTGCGCGCATATCTCTCTGCTCCTTTACCAAAGGCACCATTTCAGCACAGTTTACGCTTGCTGAAAAGGCATTCTGAAAAGGCGTTACAGATTTGCACGAGAGGCGTATTATAGCGATTCCTCCGTGGCGGGGGGGTGAGAGAATCCGCAAGGGATAGATGATCATGACGACCGATGTGCGCAGAATCCAGCTCTATGATACCACCTTGCGTGATGGCGCACAGTCAGCCGGAATCCATTTTTCCGCTGAGGACAAGAAGCGCATTGCCCGACGCCTGGCTTCTTTCGGTATGGACTGGATCGAGGGGGGGTGGCCTGGCGCCAGTCCGACCGATGATTGTTTTTTTGAACTGATGCGTGATCGTGCCTGGTCGCACAGCAGACTGGTCGCCTTTGGCAGTACCGCCCGCCCCGGCCATCCGGCGTCTGAGGACCCGGGGCTTGCCCGTCTGGTGGCTTGCGGTGCGGATGCGGTATGCATTTTCGGTAAAAGCTGGGATCTGCATGTGACGACAGGATTGGGTATTGATCTGCAGACCAATCTGGATCTGGTACGCGAGTCCGTGGCATGGCTTAAGTTGCATGTGGATACGGTGCTCTTTGATGCCGAGCACTTCTTCGACGGCTATGCCGCCAACAGGGATTATGCCATGCAGGTGCTGGCGGCGGCAGCGGATGCAGGAGCTGATTCGCTGGTGTTGTGCGATACCAATGGTGGCAGTCTGCCGGAGCAGATTGGCGCCTGTGTTCGACAGGTGGTCGCTCGCTATCCGGATCTCACCATTGGCATACATGCCCACAATGATTCGGAAATGGCGGTGGCCAATGCGGTTTCCGCGGTCAGTGCGGGTGCATCCCATGTGCAGGGCACGATTAATGGCCTTGGCGAGCGCTGTGGTAACACCAACCTTATTTCGGTTATTCCCGTGTTGAAATTGAAGATGGGTGTGAATTGCGGAGTCAGCACGGAGAGTCTCAGAAAGCTCAGGCGGCTCTCCACCTTCGTTAATGAAATGGCCAATCAATTGCCGTGGCAGCATCAGCCGTTTGTCGGGCAAAATGCCTTTGCTCACAAAGGCGGTATCCATGTGTCTGCTGTGCGCAAGGCAAGTCATCTGTATGAACATATTGACCCGGCCAGTGTGGGCAATGCGCAACGCGTACTGGTCTCCAATCAGGCGGGTCGGAGTAATATTCTGGCCAAATTGCAGCAACTGGAGCCCGATGCCATAGTGGATGACGCTGCGGTGGTGAGAGCCGTACAGCGCATCAAGGAGATGGAGGCGACGGGCTACGCATTTGAGGGGGCGGATGCCTCTTTTCAGTTGCTGCTGCGCCGTGCGACAGGGCAGTTCAGGCGGCATTTCGAGTTGGTCAGTTTTCGGGTCTATGATGAAAAGCGCGGGCATGATGAGGCTCCGGAATCAGAGGCGACCGTGCAGGTTCGTGTCAATGGGCGCCTGTTGCATACCGCAGCGCTTGGCAGCGGGCCGGTCAATGCTATGGATAAAGCACTCCGGGCTGCACTGACAGGCGCATATCCGGGGTTGGAAGATATGCGCCTGACCGACTTCAAGGTGCGTGTTTTATCTACAAAAGATGCGACGGAAGCGGCCGTTCGAGTGCTGATCGAGTCATCCGACGGTGTGCGCAAATGGAATACAGTCGGTGTTTCAACCGATGTGCTGGAAGCCACTTACCGGGCGCTCAATGATGCGATTGAGTATAAGCTGGTGATGGATCAGGTGGCATCAGAGGGTGAGCAGGTTATAACAGATGGTTCTCTCTGACAGTTTGCGGAATAAAAAATGCCTGCCTTGTCAGGGCGGAGTTGCGCCTATGGAGGCCGACGAGGCAACGACGCTTCTGGCGGCTGTTCCCGGCTGGGAGCTGACGGGTGAAGCCCGCAGGCTCAGGCGTACGTTTGTCTTTACCGATTTTATGCAGGCGCAGGCTTTTGCCGTACGGGTTGGTGAAACGGCTGAAGAGGAGAATCACCATCCGGATATCAGCTATGGCTGGGGTTATTGTACGGTGGTGTTTTATACGCACAAAATCGGCGGGTTACATCAAAATGATTTTATCATGGCAGCCAGGGTAAATGGCTTGCTTTAAGGTGTAAGTGTCAAAGCCCCTTAAGGAGCTTTACATCACTTTCAACCTATCATTTGCCCAGTCCGAAAAAGCCGGAGTCTTTCGCATCGGCGGGAATTTCCCCTTCGTTGGGTGGTGTCTCTTTTGTCGGAGCTGTGCCAGCGCGGAACGCTTCAAGTGTGATTTTCTCACTGTCCGGGCCGGGCAGTAGTCCGCTTTTTTCATCAATAGCAACCCATTCAATGCCCGGCGGCGGGGTGAATGATTTTTTCTCTTTGCCCTGATGAAATGCCTTCATAGCGGCCAGCCAGGTAGGCAGGGCTGCATGGGCACCGGTTTCTCTGCGGCCCATCGTGGAGGGGGTATCCCGTCCTGTCCATACACCGGTCAGAATCTGTGGGGTGTAGCCCATAAACCATGCATCGACCTGCTTATTGGTGGTGCCGGTTTTGCCGGCAGCCGGCCGGTTCAGGGCGCGGGCGCGGCGGCCTGTACCGTGCTGGATCACGCCTTCCATCAGGTTGGTGATCAGAAACGCATTGACGGGGTCAATTGCCTGATCGGCAGGCCGCATGTGTTCATTCACCGCCATGACCGGGTCGGCATGGCATATCTGGCATCGGTGACCGGCAACAGCACGGTAGACCGTTTTGCCGGTGCGATCCTGTACCTGCTGTATGGAAACAGGTTTCCATTTCTGACCGTGGCTTGCCAGTACGGCATAGGACTCGGTTAATGCCTCCGGCGTTACCTCTGTGGCGCCAAGTGCCAGCGCCAGCTGGGCAGGGAAGGTGCGCTGCAGGGGGTAGACTTGCAGGTCGCTCAAAAAGTGCTGGATGCCGACGTTTTGTAATAATTTGATTGAGGCGAGATTGCGCGAGTGCTCAAGTGCATTGCGTAGCGTAACCGGGCCGGCAAACTTGTTTTTATAGTTTTCCGGACGCCAGAAGCTATCGCCGCTTTGCCCGTCAAACACGACCGGAGAATCCATGATGATTGAGGCCGGGGTATAGCCGCTGGCCAAAGCCGAGGTGTACAGAAATGGTTTGAACGCACTGCCCGGCTGTCGCTTGGCCTGACCGACACGGTCAAAGCCACTGGTCTGATAATCATAGCCACCTACGCGAGCCAGTACGGTGCCTCGTTCCAGGTCAATGGCATAGAGTGCGGATTCAATCGACGGCTCCTGTGACAGGCGTACTCCCTGTTTTCCATCCCCCTGCAGCCGGATTTCATCACCGGCAATCCATGTGCGAGGATGGTGTTTCAGGATGGCCATCTGCGCATCAGTGGCCCCCTCTTCCCGGTAATCATCTAGCGATTTCCACGACCACTTTGGTTTCTTTAACTGCCATCTGCGGAAACCGTCATTGACGGTGAGATCCCCTTTTGCCGACACCTTTTCCACCAAAGCGGGAAACACTCCGTCGCCTGCCAGCGAGGGTGCGGTGTTATCTGCCTGTTCGCGCCAGTTGGAGAGCAGGGCACTCCAGTCTGCGCGTGGGTGATAGGTTGGATAGCGGTAGTGCTGTCCTCTCTCAACCTCCAGCACGCCGTGGCGTAAAGCACTGATGGCGGCCAGCTCCGCTTTGGGATCGTAAGGGATCACAATGGTGAGACCCTGATTGCGCAAGGTTTTCAGGCCAAATCGGTGAATCAGTTCGTGATAGACCTGATCGGCATAGGCATCGACCAGCTTGGGCTCTTCCAGCGGTTGGATCTTGAGCGGTTCCTTCAGGGCTTTGGCAACGGCCTGCTTGTCGGCCATGCCGCTGCTCCGCATCAGTTTCAATACCGTGTTACGGCGCTGCAGTGCCTTCTCAGGGTTGATATGCGGCGCATACTTGCCCGGCGCTTTTGGCAGCCCTGCCAGTACGGCGCATTCGCTCAGGGTCAACTCATCCAGCGACTTGTGAAAGTAACGCCATGCCGCAGATGCAACACCGTAGGAGCCGCGCCCCAGATAAATCTGGTTCAGATACAGATAAAGGATATCCTCTTTTGAAAATGCCTGCTCAATTTTGTAGGAGAGAATCGCCTCGCGAATCTTGCGGGTGTAGGAACGCTCATTAGTCAGCAGAAAGTTTTTCGCCACCTGTTGCGTAATGGTCGATCCGCCCTGTACTGTGTGGCCGGCTCGCAGGTTCGCCAGGGCAGCGGAGAGGATGCGGGCGGGATTGATGCCGGGGTGTTCGTAGAACTGCTGGTCTTCTGCAGCCAGAAAGGCGTTGACAAGCTGCTTGGGGATTCTATCAAACGGAGTCAGGATGCGGTGTTCATCGGCGTATTCCGCCAGCAGTTCGCCGTCGGTATTATATACGCGGCTGACCAATGGCGGCTGGTACTCTGACAGGGCGGAGAGCTTGGGCAGGTTGCTGGAAAAAACCATATAGCCTATGGTGAGCCCTATGGCGGCAAGGACACTCAAGGAGATGATGATTTTCGCGATAAGAGAAAAGATGCGCATGTACCCGAATCCAACCGCAAATGAGGCAGGCAGGCAAGCCGGAGTATCAGCGCGGCCCGGCTCGGGCATGCGTCAGTGCGGTTTTACTTTGCTGGAGCTGTTGATTGTCATCACGATTATCGGTGTTCTGGTGACGATAGCCGTTCCTGCTTTTGCCAGCTGGCGCGAAAATCAGGCGGTGCGCTCGGCGACACAAACCCTGCTTGCGCAGCTGAAACAGGCCCGTGTGTTGGCCATGAGTGAAAACAGGAGTGTGAGCATCACATTTACCGGCACCTCCTATGTCTTTGATGCTGATACGAGCGGGAGCGGTGCATGTGACCGGTGTCGAAATGAAGCTGTAGACCTGAGCAAGTTTTCAACCAGTCTGTCTGTCTCACCGACAACCACCCGCACGTTCTCCAGTCGGGGTACATCCAACTCCGGAACCATTACGCTGACTGCCGGCAATGCCAGTCAAACGATCACCCTCAATGTGATCGGCAGGGCCTACTAGTATGGATATGCAACAGGAGCAGGGATTTACCCTGATTGAGATTCTCATTGCGCTGGTGGTGGTGTCAGTGGGCGTGCTGGCGCTGGGGGGATTTTCGGTTTCGGTGATGAGTAGCGGACAGACTTCCCGCGAACGATTGACGGCGGTGCATCTGGCTGAGCAGGTGCTGGAGCACTGGCAGCATGATGCCAACGATTACGCGCCGGTTATCACGACATCAACCTGTGCGCTGAGTGATGCTGGCAGCGCTCCTGCTTACCCTGTAACGACGGTATGCACCTCTTCAACCGGTGCAGGGACCAGTTTCACGGTGATGGTCAACGAAACTCAGGCAAACGGACCTTTGCCGGCGAGTTTGTCGACGCTCACCGCGTTTACCCAGCAGGGCTATGCAAATGTGCCCAAGACCAAGGTGGTATCTGTCTCCTGGAATCGTAGAGGGGCATCTCACCAAATTTACCTGACACATTTGTCGCAGGCGAAATGAGTATGGAAAAGGCTTTTCACAATCGCGGCGGGGAGGCGGGCTTCACGCTGATTGAGCTGATGATCAGCATGGTGATGGGGTTGATTATCATTGCCGGTCTGGCCTCGGTCTTTGCGACCAATGGCAGGGTAGTCAGTGCGGTGACCTCCCGTACGGAGCGGATGGGGGATCTGTACCTGGCTTCCCAGTTGATGCAGGCGGGGTTGCGTGAGTCCCGGAGTACGCCGGATGCGACGACTTCTGTGCTGACCGACCTGAGTAACCGGGGTATCACCTCGCCTTCCGGATATCCCGCCAGTGATGCTACATTTGCTTCATTGCCCTATTGGGATGCAGCCAGTAAGACGCTCACCTATCAGGACCTGGATGGGCATGTCGGCATTTTTCAGTATCAACGCCCCAGCAACAACTGCCCGAACAATGGTGCAGGCTGTATCTATTGGCTGCGCCCGTTGGCTGCAGGTGTCTCCGGTTCGTCCACCTTTCAGGAGATGTTGCGGAACTTGGACACAACGAACGGCATGGTTGCCTCCACATCAGCTGCTGGCGGTGTCAGTGTGGCGCTGCAGTCCAGATATACGAATGAACAGCGCCAAAGCAGCACGTTGTCACTGAGTTTTAAGCTATGGCCGAGGAACTGAATGTGAGGAATCATCAATTGTCGCATGAGGCGCAGAGCGCGCACAGTCAACGTGGTTTCGTGCTGGTCACCGCGCTGGTGATGCTGGGGTTGCTGACACTGATGTCGCTGGCCATGTTTTACTCAGCACGCATCGCCACCCAGACCAGTGGCACAGCCCAGAGTTCGACGGAAGCTTATTATTATGCTGAAACAGCTCTGCATTATATGTCCTGGGCGCTGGCCAATGATGCGGAGTTCGATAGTCATACTTACTCCGGGACCTATATTCATGCGCCGTTTGGTGAGCCTGCAACGTCTGGCAATCCTGTGCCTGCTAATGCAGCCTCGGTTGGAGATTACAGTGAGCTGCAGGGTTACTTGTGGAGTCCCGGCCCGACAGCGATCAGTGATACACTGGCTGCCGGTGTCACCGGGCAGTTGATGTATTTCGATAACTCACCGATGAGCAGTCGTCATCTATGCCTGCAGGATGCTGCCCTGTTTTCAAACTGTGTGGACGTCACGGTTGATCCGACCAGCCGGGTGGAGCCTTCGATGAACAAGATCAGCGCTCAACTGCCGCGTTATATTCGTCTGGATATTGCAGCCGATGGTTCAATTACGCCTTCAATCCCGTCGCTGCCTCACCATACAACGCCGGTTGTCGGAGAGGATATTCCGAACAATGGTGCGATTATCTGGCTAACAGCAGGCGATCCGACCAATGCAAATCACGATATCGAGATATTTCCTCTCGACCCGGCCAATGTTTATAGTGGAACATCGCCAACGGCCTGTATCGGCGGTACTTTGCCGAGCTGCCCGTGTGATTCCGGAGCCGCGGTCTCATTTGCAACGGCACAGGCCTGTGATGCGAATAGTGGCCAGTGGCTGTCCTCTTACAGTATTGTGGCGTATGCAATTGGTTATGTGAACGGCAAGCCCAGTCATATGTTGCGGGCCGTGATTCAGTAAGACGTTCACTGTGCCGCGGGCGCACACCCCATGGCGATTTTGTTTGACCTGGGCGGGTTGATCGATACTGTGCAGCCTTTTATTCTCGGGGGGATTTTATGCGGAATATGTTTTTGATGGCCTTTTTCGGGCTGTTTATGGTTGCAGGCTTCACGACCCAGCAGGGCGTGTGTGGCTTGATGATGGCGCCTGCGTTTGCGGGTGATGACCACGAAAGTAACAGCAGCCATGAAGATAGAAACAACGGTGACGAGCATGCTGGCAACAACGACAGTAATAGCCACCATGAAGACAGCAATAAGGGTAACGAGCATGCTGACAACAACGACAGCAAAGACAGCAAAGACAGCTCTAATGACAGTGCCAGCAAAGACAATTCTAATGACAGTGCCAGCAAAGACAGTGGCAGCAGTGATGATCAGGCCAGCACGGCCTTTCACTGTCCTGCGGGCGTCACAACCTGCTACAGCGCTGATGGTCAGAAACATACAGATCTGAACAATCTGCCTGCGACGGCAGCCGGCCCGGGGTCGACTGGTAGCGGAGCAGCTCTGATGCCGACCCACATGCGCTCCTTATAAGTAAACTGTTTTCTGCTTCACAATGGCGTCTGCTTCGGCAGGCGCCATTTTTTTTATACTTTAGGTCGTTACGTTGTCGCCGATAAATAGTTCTGATAGTTTCCTTTGTCATGCATCTGCCGTTTCTGTGGATGAGAAAAATGTGACGCAGGTTACATCTTCAGGTAACCAAAGGGGATTTACTGGCACCATTGGTTTATGAACCGAAGAAGGAGATATAGATGAAGAAAAACACACTGTTTATTATCATGTTGGCGGTCATGTTCAGCTTTGCTTTTACAGCTGAAAACGGCGCGTTGTCGTTCGGGGTTTCATCCGCACTGGCGAAAGATGACCACAACAATGACAACGGCAACAAAGATGACCACGGCAATAACAATGACAACGGCAACAAAGATGACCACGGCAATAACAATGATAATGGCAACAAAGATGACCACGGCAATAACAATGATAATGGCAATAAAGATGACAACGGCAACAGCAATAAAGTGACTATTTGCCATGTGCCGCCCGGCAACCCGTCGAATAAGCAAACTTTGAGCGTCAGCCAGTCAGCTGTTAATGCGCATATGGCGCATGGAGACTCCATGGGGGCTTGTAGGGTAACTATTTGCCACTTTACCACGAGTACGAACAGCAGCTCAAACAATGAGAGCGAGAACAAGAACGAAGACAAGAATGAAAACAAAAACAGTAACAAGAACGATGACAGCAATGGCCATCACAGCGCTGCTGCTAGCAGCAGCGTGACTGCCACTACAATTGAAATCAATGAGTCGGATCTTAATGCGTATCTGGCGCAGGGAGATACTCAGGGTGCGTGCTCGCCTTGTGCTCGTCCATCGGTGTCAGGGATTGTAGATGCATCCAATGCCACTTGTACCCGTGCAGATGGTACGCCGGGAGTTCGTTCAGGTGCTAACGTGACTACGCCAAGCAGCGTGCGGGAAGTCTTCGGCAACTAACTGACTCTGGTTGTGCAGGGTTAGTGATCGCAATGACGGCGTCCCGATTGGGACGCCGTTTTGTTTGGTGGCAGGATTGTTGAGATATCAGGGGGTAGTATGGACGACTGTGAACGGCAGGTGTCTGGCAGCTGATGATATTTCCGCTACACTTCAATGTTGGTGTGGTGGTTAAAGGAGAGTATATGATAAAATACACATGGTTTGTTTTTATGCTGGCGGCGATGCTGGGGTTTTCCTTCAGCGCCGAAAAGGGCATTGTCTATGTCGACATCCCGTCCGCCTTGGCCGGTAGTGAAAACGGTAACAAGAGCGATAATGGCAAGAGTGATAACGGCCATAAAAACAATGGCAAGAGTGATGATGAAAAAAAGGTGACGGTTTGCCATTTTCCTCCCGGCAACCCGAAGAATGCCAGCACAATGAGGGTGAGTGAGTCTGCGCTGCATGCGCATCTGGCCCATGGGGATACCAGGGGCGTATGCGGACCTTGCGCCTGTCCGACAAATGGCGGCGTTGAGACGCCTGAATGTTACTGTGCCAATGGCATGCCCGGAGTCGTTCCCGGCGTCAATTCCACCACGCATCCGAATAATGTGAGGCAAATTTTCGGCAATTAAACCTGCCCGTTACTGAGTCAGGTTTATTCGGCGGCCGCGTCTGTGCATCCATGCGTCTGGTTCATTTAGCTATCGTTGCTCAGGGGGTGCCGAGCCTTGCTCCTGCACGTCACAAAAAGCGCAGAGGAAAGTTACCAGCCGCAGGTGCGCCGGGGCATGATTACCTGTGACTATGTTATTTGTTTAACGTATCCAGCATGCGTTGAACCAGCGCATGTGCCTGTTGCAGGCGTTCCGGCTGCTGGCTGGACAGGCATATCTTGCCACAGGGGCTGGGGCCGCAGCGACCGGGGTAGGAGCCGATCTCCACGTCGTCGAACTGCAACTGAATGGCCTCCAGGCCGGCTGCGAACATGCTTTCGGGCAGAGTGACCTCTATTTCCTGTCGATGGAACGGAGTGTCTCCGAATTCGTCCAGAATTGCGCTTAGTTGGGATGCAAAAATATCGGGTACGCCTGCCAGTATATAGACATTGCCGATATGGGCGCCGGGGGCGATGGTTTTCTCGCAGCGAATCAGGTGAGCGCCGTCCGGTACACGAGTCATGCGGCGCCTGCCATCATTCAACCCGTCCTTACCGTAATATTCGGTCATGGCCTGCACAATAAAGCGGTGCTCAATCAGAGGGACACCAAATGCATCGGCTATGGCTTCCATGGTGATGTCATCGTGGGTAGGGCCGATGCCGCCGGATGTGATGACGGCATCATATTGTTGTCTTAGCCGGTTGAGTGTGCTGACGATGGCTGCGTGTTGATCCTGTACAACGGCAATTTCAGCCAGTTTGCAGCCGCGCTCAAACAGCGATTGTGCTGCCACCCATGCATTGGCTTCGCGGGTGCGGCCGGACAGCACCTCGTTACCGATAACCAGAATGGCGGCTGTTTGATGATTCATGGGTGAAGGGTCAGGGGTGAGAGGAGATGAGTCAAGCGTCACTCCTCTTTACGCCTTACATATTTCTGAGCGCCTGGATACGTGCTTCTGTCGAGGGGTGTGATGCGAACAGCGCCATCAGACCATCGCTTGTGCCGTGGATCTTCATGGTGGCCAGCGCATCTTTCGGAGCCAGTATGGAACTCTCCTCCTCGTCCGGGGAAGCCGTGCGCTGCGACAGTGCCTCAATCCTTTGCAGGGCGCGAATCATATTCTCGGAGCCGTAGGCACGGGCTGCATAGGCATCTGCCTTGAACTCGCGGTGGCGTGAGTGCCACATAACAACCACAGAAGCGAGGATTGAGAACAGGATCTGCAGCACCATATTGACGATAAAATAGAGCATAATATTCATCTCTCCGTCACGGGAGCCGGCACTGGCGATCAGGCGGGCAATCATGCCGGCCAGAAAATAAACAAAAGTGTTCATCAGTCCCTGCAGCAGCGTGGTGGCGACCATATCGCCGTTGTCCACATGCCCCATTTCGTGCGCAAGCACCGATTTGAGCTCATCTTCCGTCATGGCCATAGCCAGTCCGGAGGAGACGGCTACCATGGCACTGTTGCGCGTGGGACCTGTGGCGAATGCGTTGGGGGCATCATCCCAGTAAACCCATACTTCCGGCATCTGATGCCGCCCGTTGTGACAGCTCTTTTACGGTATTAAATACGAGATGCTCTTTGGGTGTACTGGGATTGGTTACCTGTTGCATCTTGTACATGCGTTTGGCCATCGGCTTGGACATCCACAGCGAAATGAACGCGCCGCCAAAGCCGAATACCATGGCCCAGGCGAACTGATAGGTGGCAACACTGCCGCGCAAATCAATGCCGAAAGCGGGCAAAACAAAGTTAATCAGGATCGAGCCGCTGATCGCCAGCGTCAGAAATACCAGTAAATTGGTGATAATCAGCATGAACAGGCCTTTAAAGCTTCGCATGAATCCTCCGGATTGTTACTATAGGTGCAAATGTGGAGGCGATATGCTGACTTTTCAAGCCTTGAAAATAGATGATTGTAGCCTTAAGTACCGTTCATGAATTCAGATACCATACACTCCCCCGAATCCCTTGATGCAGCCGCGGCTGCAGATGCGGAGAGCAATCATACAAATGACAGTGCTGCCGGCCCTGACACAGCGAAAGAAGGGACGCTGGTGCGTTCCGATGAGGTACTTCCGAAACAGTTGACCCTGCTGCCGCTGTCCAACAGGCCCCTGTTCCCGGGTCTGGTTGTGCCGCTGATCTATGAAGGCGGAGAGATGGGCAAGGTGGTGCGCGCGCTGGCCGATAGTCATGAGCAGTATGTCGGCCTGGTATTGGTGCGCGATGAGGGTGAGCCCTATGCGCCGCAGAACCTGTTTGAAGTCGGTGTTGTCGCCCGTATTGCCAAAGCGGTGGAGATCGAGGGGCACGGGTTGCATCTGGTGGTCGAATGCATGCGTCGATTCAGCATCGACGGCTTCATCACCAGTGAAAATCCGATCCGGGTAGCTGCCAGCTATCGTCCTGAAACTGCGTATGATGATAACATTGAACTGCGTGCCTATACGGTGGCAGTGATCAATACGATCAAGGAGTTGCTCAAACACAACCCGATGTATGAGGAAGAGTTGCGCCTGTTTGCCTCGCGTTTTGATGTCAATGAGCCGAACAGACTTGCCGATTTCGCTGCCAGCCTGACTACCGCCAGCAGGGAGGATTTGCAGGATATTCTGGAAACATACCCTATTTTCGATCGTCTGAAAAAAGTGGTGTCACTGCTGAACCGTGAACTCAATGTTAGCAAGGTGCAGACCCGGATACGCGAGAATATTGATGAGCGTATTTCCGAGCAGCAGCGCCATTTCTTTTTGCAGGAGCAGTTGCAGGAAATTCAGCGCGAACTGGGTATGAATGAAGATCCTCAGGAAAAAGTGCTGGATGACTTCCGTAAAAAGGCAAAAAAGTTGGATTTCAGCACAGAGGCCGGGAAAGCTTTTGACGAGGAGATGAACAGGCTGTCGATGCTCGATAGTACATCACCCGAATATAATGTAACCCGTAGCTATCTGGAGTGGCTGACATGGTTGCCGTGGGGCAAGTATTGCCGCGAACGCTATAATCTGAAAACCGCGTCGCGCGCCCTGAACAAGCATCACTCCGGCCTGGATGATGTAAAGGATCGTATCCTTGAGTTTATTGCAGTCGGCGCCCGCAAGAAAGCGGTGGGCGGCTCGATTATTCTGTTTGTCGGCCCGCCGGGTGTCGGTAAGACGTCGCTGGGTAAGGCGATTGCCGAGGCAGTGAACCGGCCGTTCTTTCGCTTTTCTGTCGGCGGTATGCGCGATGAAGCGGAAATCAAGGGGCATCGGCGCACCTATATCGGCGCGATGCCGGGCAAAATTGTGCAGGCGCTCAAGCGTGTGGAGGTCTCCAACCCGGTCATCATGATTGATGAAGTGGATAAAATCGGTTCCGATTTCCGCGGTGACCCGGCTTCAGCATTGCTGGAGGTGCTCGATCCGGAACAGAATTCGGATTTTATGGATCACTATCTCGATGTCCGGTTTGACCTGTCGCAGGTGCTGTTCCTGCTGACAGCCAATCAGCTTGATACCGTGCCGGGGCCGCTGCTGGATCGTGCCGAGATCATCCGACTGCCGGGCTATATGGCCAGCGAGAAGGTGGAGATTGCCCGCAAACACCTGTGGCCGAACCAGCTGAAAGAGCATGCGCTGGATCGTCAGGATGTCTCTGTCACGAGTTCTGTATTCCGTCATCTGGTTGAAGATTATGCCCGTGAGCCGGGCGTGCGCCGTCTGGAAGGGCTGATGAAAAAGATTCTGCGCAAGCTCTCGAGAAATCTGGCGGAAGAGAAGCTAGAGCTGCCGGTACGCATTGGCGTGTCCGACATCAAGGATTATATCGGTTTGCCGCGCTTTCGCGAACAGGCCATCAAGGAGGGAGTGGGCCTGGCAACAGGGCTGGCCTGGACCGCGATGGGGGGCACGACGTTGACGCTGGAGGCGGCGGTCATCCATCATGACCAGCGCGGCATGAAAATTACCGGTCAGCTGGGCAAGGTGATGCAGGAGTCATCCGATATCGCCTACTCCTATATATCAGCCAACCTGGAGCGTTTTGGCGCGCCGGCAGACTTCTTCGACAAGGCTTTTGTGCATATGCATGTGCCGGAAGGTGCTGTGCCCAAGGATGGTCCGAGCGCAGGCATTACCATGGCGACGGCATTGCTCTCGCTGGCACTCGGCAAGGCACCGGCTCACATTGCGATGACCGGCGAAATGACGCTGGTCGGCGAAGTGCTGCCGATTGGTGGTGAGCGCGAGAAGCTGCTGGCGGTCAAGCGCCTTGGCATTACCGAGGTGATTCTGCCTGTCGGCAATAAAGTGGATGTGGACGAGTTGCCTGAGTCGGTGCGTGAAGGCATTACCATCCATTATGCCCGCCACTTCAGTGATGTGGCCCGGTTGATGTTCGGTATCCGCATGAAGCCGGCAACACGGCGAAAGACGGCAATAGCGAAACAGCCCGAGGCTGCTTCCTGAGGTAATGAACCAACGTTGTTCAGTCGGGCTACCCGGGTTTTACGGCGTTTGACCATGGGGTGAATGGTTTTTGTTGCGACGTATCAGGAGATCTTGACGATGATATCGTTGAGCTTGTCTGCGGCATGGGCCAGTCGATCCGCTCCGTTGGACATGTGACGGTATATTTCGCGATGTTTGAAAATATCAATGATTGCCAGTGCCAGCAGTTGGTGTCCGTCGCCGTTGTTATCGCCGGGTATTTTTTGCAGCATGGCTTCAGTCTGAAACAGTTCGGCGATGGAGTGGCGATAGACGTTTTCAACCTTGCGTTCGGCTTTGCGCGCGGCCATTGCATCATGCTCGGCATGGGCCGGGTTGGTCGAGAGCTTGGCAAAACCGCGTTGCAGCGCTTCACTGCCTGCCCGTAATTCGATCGCCATTTCGAGCATGTGCCGATCCGGCTCCAGGCTCAGTACCTCCAGCTCGCGTATGGTGCTTTTTGCATAATTGATGATCTCATCAATACTGGTAATCGCATCATAGATGTCCTCACGATCCATCGGTGTCGTGAATGCCTTGTCGAGCACGTGATTGTTGCGTCGTTTGAGTTTGTCCCCCTGTTTTTCCAGGTGGCGGATTTCAGCTGCGGTATCGGCATCGCCCCGCTCCATATGGCTGACGAATACGGTCATCGTTTGTACGCACAGGTCACACTGCTCATTGATTAGTGAGAAAAAATCCGGCATCGGAGGGATTACCCTGTCGATCAGTCGTTTCAGAAAAGTTCCGATTGACGTGCTCATATCACCCGCCTCCTGTGTTTATGTTCAGTCCGTAGTTCAACAGCAGATAACCCGCCGCCGCGATCAATGCCGCGCCCGGAATGGTGATGATCCATGTGCTGACAATATCACCGGCTTTTCTCCAGCGAACCGAGCGGGGGCGCTCTGATGCGCCGATGCCCATGATGGATGAGGAGACCACGTGCGTGGTGGATACAGGCCCGCCCAACAGGGCTGCGGAAAAAATTACTACACCGGCCGTGATCTGAGCGTTTACGGCATGTAATGGTCTGATTTTGTATATACCGAAGCCTACCGTTCGCACAATGCGCCAGCCGCCGGACATGATGCCCAGCGTGATCGCCACGGCACAGAGCAATACGACCCAGAACGGCACGGCAAACTGAGGTATAAAACCGCCCAACAGCAAGACCAGCGTGATTACGCCCATGCTCTTCTGGGCATCATTGGCGCCATGGGCAAAGGCCAAAGCTGCGGTGGTAAGGAATTGCATGCGCCTGAGTGTGTGATTTACCTGCAGAGGTGCACTGCGCAGCAGCCATCCAACCCAGCGATGGATCAGAAAACCGCCCCAGAAGCCGATAATCGGGCTGATTAACAGTGCCAGCAACACCTTGAATACGCCGATAAGATGGCCATCGGCCAACTCTCTCACGCCCCATACGATATGCTCACTGCCTGCAGATACCAGGACAGCACCTACCAGACCGCCAACCAGGGCATGCGAGGAGGAGGATGGGATGCCAAAACGCCAAGTGATGATATTCCAGGTTACAGCAGCGCTTACGCCGCATAAAATAATGACCATGGCCGGCATGGCCTGCAACTCGGAAATGTCGACAAAGCTGCCGATGGTATCGGCGACGGCCGTGCCGCCAAGCAGGGGGCCGAGGAACTCAAAAAAGCCGACGATGAGCACGGCCTGTAGCGGCGTCATGGCGCGTGAGGCAATCGAGGTGGCAATGATGTTGGATGCATCATGAAAGCCGTTGGTATAGTCAAACACCACCAGCACGACCACCGTCACCGTCGCGATCACGATCAGACTATCCAACGTGCTCACCTCCTGCCCGAAGGCTGATCATACTCTTTGCGCAGGTTAACGGGCAACTGGAATGACTATTACTGAATGTAGATTAGCAGGTTGTGAAGTGTGAAACTCGGGCAGGGCGTGCGGGTCAGCTCTTTTTAAAACTGGTGATCAGCAGCAGGACGACGGCTACCGAGATGCAGGCATCTGCGATGTTGAAGGCGGGCCAGTGGTATTCGCTGCCGCCTATGCGTAGATACCAGTCGATAAAGTCAACGACGTAGCCCAGCTGGATACGGTCCCAGATGTTGCCTGCGGCACCGGCGAGAATCATCACCAGCAGCCATGAGGTGATGCCTGAGTGATGGCGCTCCTTCCACCACCAGAGAAGAACGGCAATGGCGATACCGATCGTGACTGCCAGCAGCAACCAGAGCCGAACGGCATCCGGCAGGTCGGCGAACATGGAAAATGCGACGCCGGGATTGTAGGCGCGAACGATGTTGAAAAAGCCGTCAATCACCGAGAATGCATGGAAATTTGCCTGCTGTATCCACCATTTGGATAGTTGGTCTGCAGTGACCAGCAGGGCAAATAGCCCGATCTGCATAGTTGTCCGATTCATCATCACTACCTCACTCTACGTGGCGCGAAGCATGGCATAACGCTATGGATATGCCAGCCGGAAGCAGCACAATCGTACAGTGAAATTGTTTTTCAATATAACGGAGTTCATGATGCGCCCATGAATCAGCATACGATGGCTTTCTTGCGGCCTATTATGACGGTTATGGCCTTCGTGCTTATGATGGGAGCGGCTTTGTGCGTTCCGTCCATATCACTGGTTGGACATGAAGGGTTGCATACAGCGCACAGTTTTATTTATTCGGCCATTGCATTTGCAGTTACGGGAGCCCTGCTGTTTCTCATCTTTCGGGCAGAGCGCTTTGAAGTATCGAGTCAGCAACTGTATCTGATTACTGTATTCAGCTGGTTACTTTTTGCCCTTATTGGCTCTATTCCGCTCTACTTCGGTTTACACGGACTCTCTTTTACCGATGCCTTTTTTGAGTCCATATCAGGGATAACCACTACCGGTTCAACGGTTCTTGAAAGACTGGATACGATGCCCCGCAGTATTCTGTTGTGGCGAGGCATTCTGCAATGGATAGGCGGCATTGGCGTGATTGTGGTTGGTATCGCCATTTTGCCGTACCTCAGAGTGGGTGGCATGCGTATGTTCTCCACAGAGTCATCTGACTGGTCGGACAAGACGCTGCATCATGCGCAAACGTTCATTCAGAATATCAGCCTGATTTATTTCACGTTCACGCTGCTGGCTTGTCTGTTGTACTGGCTGGCGGGCATGAGTCTGTTTGATGCCGTCGTACACTCGATGACAACGCTTTCAACCGGCGGCTATGCGAACCATGACTCTTCTATGGGATATTTTAATGATTATCCGCTGATCCTGTGGATTTCGAGTCTATTCATGCTGTTGGGATCATTGCCCTTTTCGCTCTTTGTCGGGGCCGCTCATGGTAAATGGCGCGAGCTTGTGCATGACAGTCAGGTGCGAGGCTTTATCGCATTTGTAACGATATTAATATTGCTGTTCAGTATTGAACGTACGATAAACAGTCACTTGAACTTTTTTCAGGTGCTCACACATGTGACGTTTAATGTCGTTTCGGTTATCACCACTACGGGCTATGCCTCTGATGACTATAGTCTGTGGGGGCCGTATGCCGTCATTATCTTTTTCTATATTATGTTCGTTGGCGGATGTTCCGGATCCACAGCCGGCTCCATGAAGTTTTTCAGATTCCAGGTGGCATTTATCCTGTTGAGAAACCAGTTGCATCTGATGCGGCATCCCAGCGCAGTTTACCCTTTGAAGTATAATGGTCGTTTGCTCTCCGACGATATCGTTCGCTCTATTGTCGCATTTTCATTCTATTTTGTTTTTACCATTGCGGCGATCGCACTGTTTCTGTCGCTGACCGGACTGGATTTTATCACCAGCCTGAGTGCTGCTGCCACCGCCGTCACGAATGTCGGCCCCGGCCTTGGGGAGACTGTTGGTCCGGCCGGTAATTTCTCATCTCTTTCTGATGCAGCCAAATGGATTTTATGTGCAGGCATGTTGATCGGGAGACTGGAAATCATGACTGTTATTGTTGTTTTCACCCGCACATTCTGGCGCATATGATGGCAGATGCTTAAAGCTGTAATCATAAACAGGAAGTTCACTCCCGTTCGATGATTCAGGCTTATGCAATGGCCATGCTCATGCTACATTGCGGGCATGGCAAAAACGTCGACTGACACCACGCACACACCCATGATGCAACAGTATCTGAAGATCAAGTCCGAGTATGCGGACTGTCTGCTGTTCTATCGCATGGGCGATTTTTACGAGATGTTTTTTGATGATGCGGCAGAGGCATCAAAAATACTGGACATCACACTGACCAAACGCGGGAAAGCCGGGGGTGATGATATCCCTATGGCAGGCGTGCCCTGGCATCAGGCCGAGGGCTATCTGGCCAGGCTGGTGGCAGCCGGTAAACGCGTGGCGGTGTGCGAACAGATGGAACCACCTGACGGCAGCAAGGGGCCGGTGCGCCGGGAGGTAGTGCGTGTGGTGACCTCCGGCACCATTACCGAATCCGAACTGCTGGATCAGTCGCGCTCAGCTCCTCTTGCCGCCTGTTTTCATCAGGGAGAGCAGTGGGGTATTGCGGCTGTAGACCTCTCCTGTGGACACTGGCGCTTGCTTGAGGGTCATGGCGACACGGCTTTTGAGGAGCAGTTGTCGGTGCTGGCTCCGGCTGAACTGCTGCTACAGAGCGGCGATGATATGGTGTTCGAAATGCCTGTGGCCAGGCCCGGTGACTGGAGCTTCTCGGTTGCAGTTACGCGTGAGCAGCTGGAGCAGCACTTCGGCATCAGCGACTGGCAGTCGCTGAATCTGGATGCGCATCCGCTGGCAGCTGCGGCTGCGGGTGCCGCGCTTGTTTATCTGGGCCAGACACAGAAGTGTGCGCTGGCACACCTGCAGCTGCCGGTGTTTATTGAGCAGGGCGAGGGGATGCGCATTGATATGCGTTCGCGGCGCAACCTGGAGCTCTACTGTTCTCTGGCAGGAGACCCGAAAGGGGGCATGATTGCCGTGCTGGATGACAGCTGCACGCCGATGGGCGCGCGGTTGCTGCGCCAATGGATTGACAACCCGCTGACGGATCTGGAGCGCCTGCGCCAGCGACAGGATGCTGTGCAGAGCCTGATTGATGACAACGAAATGATGCATGCCGCGCGTACACAATTGCGCGATGTACGCGATATGGAGCGTATGCTGACCCGTATTGTGCTGGCACGTGCGAATCCGCGTGACTTCAGGGGGATAGCCGAGGCATTGCTGGCGCTACCTGTACTGTACAACTTGCTGGGGGATCGCGGCGGTTTGTTTTCCGATATGATTTCTGCGTTGCAGGGACTGGAGACAATAGCCGGAGAGATGGATCGTGCCATCATTGAGATGCCTCCTGCACTGTTTCGTGATGGCGGCGTGATCCGGGAGGGCTTTGATGCGGAGCTGGATCGCTTGCGCGGGCTGGCTCGCGATGCCGGTGACTGGTTGCGCGATTATGAGGCGCGGGAGAGGGAGCGCACCGGGCTGACCAATCTGCGTGTTAAATACAATAAAGTGTTCGGTTACTTTATCGAGATTTCCAGAGCACAGGCCAGAGAAGCGCCGGCGGACTACGTGCGTAAACAGACACTGGTCAATGCCGAACGTTTTATTACCGATGAGCTGCATCAGTTTGAATCGGAAATCCTTGGTGCGCGTGATGCCGCCATGCAGCGTGAGGATGAACTGATTGAGTCGGTGCGCCAGTTGTTGTGCTCCCATGCTGCAAGTATCCAGCAGGCGGCGCGGGCTGTGGCCGAGCTGGATGTGCTGGCCTGTTTTGCGCATCTGGCGATTCGCCACCGGTATGTGCGGCCACAGGTGCATGCCGGACGCAATATGAAAATTGTTGCAGGGCGCCACCCTGTCGTCGAACGTCATCTGCAGGGCGATGAACCGTTTGTGGCCAATGACACGCATATGGATATGAAATCGCGCCGCTTTATGCTGCTGACCGGGCCGAATATGGGCGGTAAATCGACCTATATGCGACAGGTGGCATGGATTGTCTGGCTGGCGCATACGGGCTGTTTTGTGGCGGCGGACGAGGCGCGTATCCCGCTGACCCGGCGCCTGTTTACGCGCGTAGGTGCCGGCGATGAGCTGGCCAGCGGCCGTTCAACCTTCATGGTGGAGATGATGGAGACGGCGACTATTCTCAATCAGATGGGGCCGCGGTCGCTGGTGATCGTCGATGAAATCGGGCGCGGTACCAGTACCTGGGATGGTCTGGCTATTGCCTGGGCCGTGGCTGAGCGACTGATCGGTGCCAGTGACATACTGACGCTGTTTGCCACCCATTATCATGAGCTGACGGAACTGCCCGATACATGGGCTGAGGCGTTTAATGCTTCTGTCACGGTACGCGAGTGGAATGGATCGGTCATTTTCATGCATCAGGTGGTGGAGGATGCGGCCGACCAGTCGTATGGCATTGCCGTGGCGCAATTGGCCGGGCTGCCGCGTGAGGTGGTGAAGCGGGCAAGAGAACACCTGTTCCGGCTGGAGCATGGCTCCGAGCTGGTGGCGGAGTCGGGCAAGAATCAACTGGGACTGTTTGCTGTAGCTGAGAAGCGACAGCAGCAGGCGGAGCTGGATAGTTTGCGCGCGCTCAGGGAAAAGGTACGGCAGACTGATGTAAACAGTATGCGTCCGCTGGACGCGCTGACGTTTCTCGATAATCTGATCCAGGAGGTGAAATAGAAATGAGTTATATAAATAAGATCGCCATATTGGCGTTGCTGGCACTGAGCGCATGTACATGGGTGGAGCCGACCAAGGCGGGCGTAAATGTGCGCGTGGCCTATTTAAGCCAGGTTGACGGATGTAAAGAGCTGGGCAAGGCAACTGTGTCGGTGCTCGATAAAGTGCTGTTTGTTTCACGCTCGAAGGAAGAGGTCGCAGATGAGCTGGAGACGTCGGGGCAGAATGCGGCAGCTGAAATGGGCGGTGATACCATTGTGCCCATGAGCCGGGTAGTCAATGGCGAACAGGTATTTCGTGTCTACCGTTGCAGGCAGTAATTTGGAGCCCCGTCAGCAGCTTGAGAGTATTTATGATGCGGTGGCGGCCGCATTTGTGGCCGGAGAAAGCGGTTCTGAATTAAGCCGGCTGATGTGCAGCCGCGTGGATGATATGCTGATTCGTCTGTGGCAGGAGAAGGCCCCAACGGCATCCGGCTGTATCGATCTGATTGCCGTCGGCGGTTATGGGCGCGGCGAGTTGTCGCCGCATTCTGATTGGGACTTATGGTTTATTGTGCCCGATGTCTGCCCGCCGACGGTTGAGGAAGAGCTGCAGGCATTTCTGCTGTCGCTGTGGGATATGGGCGCGAAGATCGGGCACGCCGTGCGTAGCGTGAAAGAGACGCTGGAGCATGTGCAGGACGATTGGGCCAGTGCGACAGCCGCACTGGAATCACGCCTGTTGGCCGGCCCGGGTGAACTCAATGCGTTGTTGCAGTCGAAACTGGAACTGTTTTTCAGGAAACAACGCAAGGCCTTTGTGCAGGCCAAACTGGGGGAGCTGGAAGAGCGACACCGGCGCACCGGCGGCACGGCCTTCTGGATGGAGCCGGATATCAAAGAGGGGCAGGGTGGACTGCGGGATGTACAGGCAGCCTTCTGGATGGGCAAGGTCTGGTATGGTTGTGATCATATCGCCGGGCTGGTCAGTGCGGGGGGGATTTCGGCAAGAGAGCTGGAACAACTGTTGGCAGCGCAGGATTTTCTCTGGCGCTGCAGGGCGGCACTGCATATTGAGCTAAAGCGTGCAAATGATCGGATGGGCTTCGAGCAGCAGGTAGCACTGGCGGAGCAGATGGGGTATCAGTCTGCAGGCCATCGCCCGGCAGTGGATGCGTTTATGAAGGATTATTTCCGTCATGTCGGACGTGTGGCGCGCGTTACAGGGTTGCTGGTGATGCACTTTCAGGAGCAGCTGCACCCCCGGCGATTTACTTTCACCCGCAACATTGGTGATGGCTTTACCCAGGAAGGTTCGCTGGTTGGCATTCGCGATGCCGACGTGTTCAGAGAGGATCCGCTGCGCCTGCTAAGGGTATTCCACGTTGCCCAGCAGGGAGAGCGCAGACTCTCCAGTCAGGCGCTGCGCCAGATTCGTGCTGATGTGTTGTTGATTGATGATGCATTCCGCGACAATCCTGAAGCACAGCGCTTATTTTTGAAAATTTTACGCTCCAATCGCCATGTACACTGGGCCCTGAAGGAGATGAATGATACCGGCGTGCTGGGACGGTTTATCCCCCAGTTCCGCGATGTGGTTGGTCTGGGCCAGTTCAATCGTTATCACGCCTATACCGTGGATGAGCATACGATTCGTGCAGTCGGTGAGGCTCGCAATTTCTGGCATAGTGATTATCCGGCGCGGTTACCGCTGGCGCACGAAGTGTGTCATGCCATCAATCGTCCTGAACTGCTTTATATCGCCTTGATCTTTCATGATATTGCCAAGGGGTTGCCGGGCGATCATTCAGTAGAGGGGGCAAAGCTTGCACGCAGCTTCTGTCAACGGATGCATCTGGATGCGGATGCGTCTGAACTGGTCGAGTGGCTGGTGCAGGAACATCTGCTGATGGCTGTCAAATCGCAACGTTTTGATCTGGCGGACCCTGAGGTGATTCGCAGTTTTGCCGAGCGGGTGGGTAACCTCAACTACTTGCGTTATCTGTTGCTGTTGACCGTAGCCGATATTGCGGCAGTAGGCCCGAACGTCTGGAACGACTGGAAGGGCTCATTATTGCAGGAGCTCTACTGGCTTACCAGCCAGTATTATCAGAGCGATGAGTCGATCAGTGAATCATCCGAGCGATTGTGCCGGACCCGCATCAGGGCGGCGCTGGATGGTGCCGGAGGCGGGCGGGATGAGCTGGAAGCAGCTGTGGCACAGATGTCGCGTGGATGTATCATGCATTTTCCGCCGAGACATTTGCAACATATTGTGCAGTTGATTGCCTCCACCGACGGCGACGGCGTCAAGTACTGGGTCGACCGTGATCGTGGCCACAGTCTGTTCTTTGTTGTTGCCCGGGAGCGCAGCGGCCTGTTTGCTGCGTTGACTGCTACACTGACCTCCGGTCACGGCAGCATTATGGCGGCCTATGCTGATGAGCTGGCTGACGGTCGTGTACTGGACGTGTTTCATCTGCAGAGCGTAGATGGCTCGCCCTTTGACATTGAGAGCGATCTTGAACGGTTGCAATCCCGAATCACGCAATTACTGGCTGCTGACACGCTATCCCGCATGGCAATTGATGCATCTTTCAAAATCAATGTGTTGATGCGCCGGGTGGAAGTCAGGGTGCGCCAACTCTCCGAAGCCTCCTTCAGGGCAACGGCGATTGAGGTTTCTGCCGCCGATCAGCCCCGTTTGCTGGCCAGGCTAGCCGATGCTATTGCGACTGAGGGGTATCAGTTGCATAGCGCCACGGTATCGACCTTTGGAGAGCGGGCTGTGGATGTGTTCTTCATTACGGACAGTGACTCTCACCAGTTGAACGCTGAGCAGGTAGCGTCGCTCAGCGAGATACTCAGCGATGTTGCCTCCCTGCCAATGAAGCAAGCCGCATAGAGCAACGGGTGTTGCTCTATGCGGCGCGATAGTGGACTAAGAGGGAGCAACGGGTGTTGCTCTATGCGGCGCGATAGTGGACTAAGAGAGAGCAACGGGTGTTGCTCTATGCGGCGCGATAGTGGACTAAGAGAGAGCAACGGGTGTTGCTCTATGCGGCGCGATAGTGGACTAAGAGGGAGCAACGGGTGTTGCTCTATGCGGCGCGATAGTGGGCTAAGAGGGAGCAGCGGGTGTTGCTCTGCGGCGAATGATTATTTTGATCTCCTGGAGTGGTGAGATGAAACAGGTGGAGCGGGCCGTAATTCTGGCCGCCGGGTTGGGTACGCGTTTGAAGTGGCTGACGCACGGGCGTCCCAAGGCACTGATGCAGGTGGCAGGTTTGCCGGCGATTGCGCATGTGACCCGTTCTCTGGTGCGACAGGGGGTGCGTGATATTGTCGTCAATGTCCATCATCATGCCGAGCAGATGCGCTCATTCCTGGGCGATGGATCGCGGTTCGGCTGTCGTATTTCGATCAGTTATGAGCCGGTGTTGCTGGATTCCGGCGGCGGGGTGAAGCAGGCGCTGACGCTGTTGCCGGGGGATGGTCCTTTTGCCGTGTGGAATGCGGATGTGTTGAGCGATATCGATGTGCAGGCCATGACCACTCTGCTGCCGGAAGCAGGGGTGGTGATCGCACTGGTTGCCAATCCGGCCCATCATCCTGACGGAGATTTCGTGCTGGATCATGCTGTGGTCAGGGCAGGGGGCGATGAGCGTTTCACCTTTTCCGGCGTTTCTGTATGGCATCCGGATGGTTTTGCGGCTCATAATGTTGGCGATGTGTACTCCTTAACCGTGCCGATGCGCGCCCGCATCGCTGAAGGTCGGTGTGCCGGTGTTATGCACCGGGGCCAGTGGTTTGATATCGGCAGACCGCGCGATCTGATGCAGGCAAATCGGATGATGGGGAGCTGAATATGCGTATCTGGATTGATGCCGATGCCTGTCCGAAAGTCATCAAGGAGATTCTGTTTCGTGCGGCCGAGCGTGTGCAGATTCCGTTGACACTGGTGGCCAATATGAAGCTCCAGCATCCGAAATCTATCTATATTGATTCGGTACATGTGGCGGCAGGTGCCGATGTGGCAGATGCCTATATTGTCGATCATTGTGAGCCGGGCGATCTGGCCATTACCGCCGATATTCCGCTGGCGGCAGGCATGATTGAGAAGGGCGGGTTTGCGCTGAATCCGCGCGGCGAGCTCTACACGCCGGATAATGTGCGCAGGGCATTAAGCATCCGCAATATGATGGATGAGATGCGCGGTAGTGGTGTTATTACCGGTGGTCCGCCGGCATTCAGCAATGCTGATCGTATGGCCTTTGCCAACCAACTGGACCGATTTCTGACCAAACACCTGAAGGAGCTTTCATGATCCTGCATCCGCAACTGGAGAACGACTGCTTTGTTATCGGCCGATTTCCGCTTTGCGCACTGCTGCTACTCAATGACAGCCAGTACCCATGGTTTATTCTGGTGCCGCAGCGCGAAGGCATTACGGAGATTCACCAGCTCACTGAGGTCGACCAGCAGCAACTGATGCGCGAGTCATGCCAGCTGGCCGCAGCCATCGAATCCGAATTCAACGCCGACAAGATCAATGTCGCAGCGCTTGGCAATATGGTACCGCAGCTGCATATCCACCATATCGTACGCTATAAAACCGATCCCGCCTGGCCTGCACCGGTCTGGGGCAAGTTTCCTGCAGTTCCCTATGACACAGATGCAGTGGCTGAGGTTGCGGCTAAACTAGAAGGCTTACAGTCGTTTGTGCGCATGGAACCCCTCCGCACTTAGCAGTTAGTTTTCCGGCCAATCGGAGTCTACAGAACCCGAACTCACGAATAAATCTGGCAGGACGAGCATGGCGGTAGCACAGGATTGCGGTTGCTTGTTTCTTGGTTTTAGAGACGGAAACAGGGCGTGCATGAGTAAACAGGTTGCCGGGTGTAAACAGAGAGTGCTATCGCTCCAGCCGGTATTGCATCATGCAGTGACAGTGAATCGGTGCAGTCAGTACTTTCGGTAGCGGAGGCAACGGGCGTGAGGCTTGCAGGGCTTCCATGCTGGATGCGCGCAGGACGCTGGCTCCTCCGCTTATTTTGATATCGCTGACCCGACCGGATGGATCAATCATGAATGAGATATCGACATCGCCCTCGATGTGGCGGCGGCGGGCCGAATAGGGGTAGTGCTTGTGTGCTTCCAACTCTGCCATGATGGCGGCCAGATAATGTTTGCGCAGCCTGTTTAACCTATCCTGTTCGGCCTGGCGATCTCTGACGGTGGGTTGATGCATGATGGTCGGGGCCGCCTGTTGTACGGGGGTCGGTTCCGCCTGCGGGGCGACTGTTGGCGTTTGTGGTTCGGGTGAAACAGGGCGGGCGATTTTGCGTGGTTGTTTTTCCGACTTTTTCACAACAACCGGTTCTGGTTTTTTCACAGGCTGCGGTGGTTTTGCGATTGGCTCCGGTTTTTCCGGTTCAGGTGCAACTTCTTTTGTTGGTTCCACCGCCACGGCGGTTTTGACGAACTCGACTTCCAGCAGGGATTCCCGATGCGGTATCGCCGCATCGGGTTTGATCAGGTGCCCCAGCTGCATGAGCAGGGCGATATGAATGACGGCGGCAAGCAGCAGAGACGCAGGCCCATGCCATGCACTCTTCTGCTCCTCACGCACGCGTCCCTGCTCCGCGAACGAAAAATCGGCGGGCTGACTGACTGGTGTCACCGGTACTACCTTAGAGGCGTTGGCAGCAGCTGTGGCCATTAAAAGTTGGCACGTGCCTGCACATGGAAGCTGCGCCTCTCGTCGGCCCCGGCAATGCCGGAGAACAGCATTGCGGCTGTTAGTACTGTTGCGGATTGCTTGAGTGTTCTGGTTACAGCGTACATGCATCCCCCTTTTCCCTTGTTTGTGATGTGGCGTATGTTACGGATGAGGCAGGGTATACAGGGTGTGGCAAATTGTCGCATGTTCCTGAAGGGGTGCTATTGTATGCTTGGGGCAGTTTGTAGTGATATCTCGTGGCGGGAGAATGGATGACGTTAAGCGGGCTTCAACAACAGATGACGGGTGCAAGGGTGCTGCCGCGCAACATGGGACGACTGCTGTTGATGCGTACCGTGCTGATCTTCTGCCAGCTGATGCTGGTACTGGCGTCACTGCTTTATAACGGTATTACGCTGCCGCTGCCGGAGATGATGGTGGTGATCACGCTCTATATCGCGGTGAATGTCCTGTCGCTGGTTTTTCTGTTGCGCAACCGCGGTTTGAGTGAGCGGGTCTATTTTGGTCAGTTGCTGGCAGATGTGCTGTTTCTGACGGTGTTGCTCTATTTCTCCGGCGGTTATACCAATCCGTTTATTTCACTCTACCTGTTACCATTGATTGTTGTCAGTACCACACTGGGCAGGCAGCAGGCACTGATGATGGCTGCACTGATACTGGCCTGCTATACGCTGCTGGTCTTTAACTATTGGCCGCTGTTCAGCATGGGGATGGCCTCGGTTCAAACCTCGGGGTTTCACCTGCACCTGCTCGGTATGTGGTTCAGTTTTGCACTCAGTGTCGGACTGATTGTGTTCTTTATTATGCGCATGACGCGCAGTATCCGGGAACGGGATATCAGACTCTCCGAGATGCGGGAGAAGGCCGAGCGGGACAGCCATGTGCTGGCACTTGGCGCGATGGCCGCAGGAGCTGCGCATGAGCTGGGTACACCGCTGTCGACGGTAGCCATTGTTGTGCATGAGCTGGAGTGTGATTTTGCCGGGGAGACGGCGATCACCGGGCAGACGGCGATACTCAAGGCCGAGCTGGCCCGATGTAAGCAGGTGCTATCGCAGCTCTCGTTCACTGCAGGGCACTTGCGGGCAGAAGGCGGGCGGCGGCTCGGTTTTGATGCCTATATCAAAGATGTGGCGACACAGTGGAAACTACTACGTCCGCAGGTGGAACTCCGGTTGTCTGCGTCATCAGTAAACGACAGTTCACCGCAGCTGGTGGCCGATATCACACTGACACAGGCTCTGTTTAATCTGCTGAATAATGCTGCCGATGCTTCCGGGCAATCTATTGAGCTCGGCTATGGATGGGATGCGGACTCGCTCTGGCTGGAGGTTCGGGATGACGGACCGGGCTTTTCGCAAAGTGTACTCGAAAATACCGGGCAGCCTGAGGTTTCGACAAAAAGTGACGGTCGCGGACTGGGGCTGTTTCTTAGCAGGGCTGTTGTCGACCGGTTGGGCGGGCAGCTGCAGCTTAGTAATGCAGGGGGTGGCGGCGCATGCGCTCGCATCACGCTGCCACGGAGTGAATTCTGATGCGCGGAACACGGTTGTTGCTGGTAGATGATGATGAAATTTTCTGTCAGGTATTGGCAAAAGCGCTGGGTCGACGGGGTTTTGATGTGCTCACGGCTCACAGCATAGAGCAGGCGCTGAGGCAGCTTGATGAAACCGGGGTGCCCGACTATGCCGTGGTTGATCTCTCCATGCCTGGAGGGGGTTCAGGCCTCGTGCTGGTTGAGCAGCTGCACGCACGCTCTGCCAAGATGCGCATTGTGGTGCTAACCGGTTATGCCAGCATTGCGACGGCTGTTGAAGCGATCAAGCTGGGTGCAATACATTATCTGAGCAAGCCGGCCAATGCCGATGAGATCGTGCAGGCATTCGGAAAAGAGCAGGGAGATGCCGAAACGGTTATGGCTGAGCGTCCCTCTGTCAGGCGTCTGGAGTGGGAACATATTCAGAAGGTGCTAACGGAGTGTGAGGGTAATATTTCGGCAGCAGCGCGTGAGCTCGGCATGCACCGGCGCACCTTGCAGCGCAAGCTGGCCAAGCGGCCTGTGAAATCCTGATTATTTTTCGATCAATAGCAGGTGTTTGTTATCGTCTGTCGGCTCATTGGAGAGTACTTTGTAACCCTGCTCCTCGCATGAGCGGGGTACATTTTCCAGCGGTTCGCCGGGGTTGAGCAGGACCTCCAGCTGTTCGCCGGTGTCCATCCGCGCCAGCTTCAGTTTAACCTTCACAAAGGTCATTGGGCAGGTCTCGCGAGTAATGTCGAGGAAGTGTTTCATCATATTGTATCCTTCTCGGGCAGGTATGTGCCGCAGAGTATAGTCAAAAGCATTTTACCGCAGAGTTAAAAGTAAATGATAGTCTGTCAGATGAAGATGATATGAGCGTCTTCCGAGTCATTGAGGAATGTGGCAACACCGGCAACATCCTGCACCTCTTCAATCATGTCACTCCTGTCCACCTCCAGGATATGCATGGCCATTTCACAGGCGACGATACGTACGCCGAGTGCATGTGCGGCCTCGACCAGTTCGGGCAGGGTGGCGACATTGTGCTTTTTCATCATCATGGTCATCAGCTTCGGACTGGCACCTAAAAAATTCAGGCGCGACAGTGGCAGGTTATTCATGCCGCCCATGAGAAAATTGAAGGCTTTGGCCATCAGACTCTTGCCGGTGGCAATCCGCCCTTTCTTCTTTTTCAGCGCATTGAGTCCCCAGAAGGTGAAGAACAGGGTGACCTCCCGATTGGTGGCAGCGGCGCCGGTAGCGATGGTAAAGGCCGCTACCATTTTATCAAAGTCGCCGGAAAAGCAGACGATGGATATTTTTTTCTTGTCAGCGGGCAGGGTCATGATCAGAAACCTCGGTACATAAATTCGTCCGCGCAATCTAGTCCCTGACGAATAAAGGGCAAATTATCACTAAAGTTAACGGCAATTTCTGCGATATATTATACATGTAGTGATTAAGTTTTTTTGTGTTTTTTATACCAGCATAAAAATCAGAGGTAATGCATTACGCCAACGGGGTTATTCCACCATTCTGGCTGTTTCCTGCCGCAGCGTGGTATAACATGAGGGGAATCCAAGTATGCTTAAAACAATGAAACAACGCTCAGGTCTGGAAGCGGCATTTGAAAACACGTTATGGTATTCAAGGTGGGCGGTTCTTGTTGCCGTTATTAGCAGCGTGCTGGCTGCGCTGTTGATGTTTTACATGGCTGCAGTCGATACCTTTTATACGGTAGATCACCTGGTGACCTACGCCGGCATTGATGACTATGCCGATCGGGGCGAAATCAGGGCTGTTGCGGTTGCCCAGGTGGTAGAGATCATCGACATCTTTTTGCTGGCTATTGTATTGATGATCTTCGGGCTTGGTCTGTATGAGTTGTATATCAGCAAAATTGATCATGCCTACGAAGGGGATGATGAGGCTTCGCAACACATGCTTTCAATCACCAGCCTTGATGACCTGAAGTCGCGCCTCGGCAAGGTGATCATGATGATTCTGGTGGTGAAGTTCTTTGAAATGGCGATTGGCATGGAGGTTGATGACCCACTTACGTTGTTGATGTTCTCCGGCGGAGTGTTGATGACCGGTGCTGCGCTGATGCTGACGGAGATGGTGCATCGAAAGTAACCGTGGTCTGAGAGATTGTGTGATGAGTGCTGTATCACTGCGTTCGTAATCGTGAATGTATTGTGAGTATATCCGATAATGTTGAGAGGGGAGCATGGAAGAATGAATAAAAAATCAATGATTAGTGGGATTTTTGAGAATGGACTGTGGAAAACGCGCTGGGCGGTGCTGGTGGCGGTTGCATGCAGTATTCTGGCAGCACTGATCATGTTTTACATCTCTGCAGTGGATACCTTTTATGCGGTTAAAATGCAGGCGGATTATTGGCAGCTGGGCAGTCCGGCTGCCAGAGGCGTGATGCGGGCTGAGGCAGTTGGCCAGGTGGTCAAGGTGATTGATATTTTTCTGCTGGCAATTGTTCTGCTGATTTTCGGGCTTGGTATCTATGAGTTGTATATCAGTAAAATTGATCATGCTTACGAGGGAGACGATACATCCTCCGAGCATATGCTTTCGGTGTCTAGCCTGGATGATTTGAAGTCGCGCCTTGGCAAGGTGATTATCATGGTTTTAATTGTGAAGTTTTTTGAGATGGCGATCGGTATGGAGATCGACAGCATGAAAGACCTGCTGGTTTTCTCCGGTGGTATTCTGCTGATCGGTGGAACGCTCTATATGACAGAGGCTATGGCCCGCAAAAAAGGCGAGTGGAAAACCCGCGCATCCGACCGCATAGGCACTGTTGAGGATCGGGCCTCCTGACAAGGAAGGCTTCAGAAGCGTTTGTTTACGAAGCTTTCGCCAGCACTGGATAAGCGTTTCTCCGGGTTGACGCACAACAAATGGGCGCAGGCAGAACAGTGCGCCTACTTGTTGTGCGTCAGTCCTCTGTCACTTATCCCTGTACCGTAACCGGGATATCGATTTTTCGGCGATTGATAATGCTGATCTTGCGAGCAATTTCGCCGGCGAGCTGGCGATAGGCGACAGCCTGTTCGGAGTCGGGGAGGGCAGCAACAACAGGGGTGCCGGAGTCGGAGAGTTCGCGTATGCGCATATCCAGCGGGATATGGGCCAGTACGCCGGTTTTGTACTCCTGAGCGAGACGGTCGGCACCACCTTCGGCAAAAATCGGGCTGGACTCGCCGCAATGCGGGCAGATGAACTGACTCATATTCTCCACAATACCGAGCGTAGGCACGTGTACCTCGTTGAACATGTCGATGCCTTTGCGGCAATCAAGCAGGGCGATGTCCTGTGGGGTGGTAACCATGACTGCGCCGGTTACCGGCACCTTTTGGGTCAGTGTCAGCTGAGCATCGCCCGTACCGGGTGGCATATCGACAAACAGATAATCCAGTTCACCCCAGGCCACATCTCCCAGCAGTTGGCCCAGTGCACCGGCGACCATGGGGCCGCGCCAGATCATCGCCTTGTTTTCTTCCACCAGGTAACCGATCGACATGGTTTTGACACCGTAGTTCTCCAGCGGATAAATGGTTTTTCCTTCGACATCTACTTCCGGCCGGAAGCCGCTTAAGCCCATCATGCGCGGTACAGAGGGCCCGTAAATATCGGCATCAAGCAGACCGACGCGCGCTCCTGTCTGGGCCATGGCCACAGCCAGATTAACGGATGTCGTGGATTTGCCTACACCACCCTTGCCGGAGGCGATGGCAATAATATTGGCAATGCCGGGAATGGCGAGCTTGTCGCTGATGCCGGCCGTGACTCTGGAGGTCATGTTCACATGAACGCGTTCAATGCCTGTCAGTGCCATGACAGCCTCATCGGCCTGACGGCGGAACTCTTCCTTGACCGGGCATGCCGGCGTAGTCAGCTCGATAGTGAAAGATACGCTGCTGCCATCGATTTTCACGTCCTTGACGAATCCCAGGCTTACGATGTCTTTACCGAAATCCGGATCGATGATTTGTGATAGTGCTTTCAGTACTGCTGCTTCAGTTGTCATGCCAGTCTCCTCTGATCGGGTGGAATCGTCATAATCCCGAGTAAAAGTGTCAAGTATAAGGGGAAGAGGTTGCCCCCGTTCCTATCGCCGGTATCCATATCGAAAGCTCCGACAGGGCTGTGCTCTCCAGCAGGTAGCGCTTTTGCTGTACAATGGCTTGTTGCCGGATCAGTTGCATGAGTTCTCCGTCCTGTTCAGGCATATGATGCTGGCTGTCGGAAACATAGCCCCACATATGATTCAGGGCATTACGCAGTCGTCCGTTTTGCGGCTCTGGGCGCATGGTTTCTATCATCAGATTAACCAGTCCGCTCATATCATCACGGTATTTGCCATGTGCCACTTCCGAACCAAGGGTGGTGTAGAGGTGGGGGTCATGAGCCATGACGGAGTATTTATGCTGTGCCCACAGCTGTTGCGTATTGCGGGGAATCGGAATGCGGGCTGAAGTTTCATCGGCCTGTTTGTCTGCCAGCAGACGGAGCTGATCGACGGGTGTATCAATGAATATATCGGGCCAGGTACCGGGTGGGTTGAACTCCGGAACGGGAGAGTGGTGATTGTACCCACGCAGCATCATCTCTGATACCAGCAGTTGATGACGCGTGCATAGTGCGGGCAGATGTCCGACCCAGCGCAATGTTTCAGGGTGGCGGGCGTAGCCCCTTTTACCTTGGCTGATGATATTCACCAGTCCGTGCAGCTCCCTGTGCTCACCGAGCAGGCGTTTTCGGTCCAGGTAGCCGGGGTGCAGATCCCAGATGCGCAACAGTGATTACCTCCGTGGTTTCGTCGCTGCCTCACGCCGGGAAACGGGGCATTTGATGAGGTGTGTGCTGCCCGAGCGATGAGGGTGACGCTAGCTGTTGCCTGCCGGTCGGGGAAGAGACGTGGTCGCAGAAGATGCTCCCGTCGATACGCTGCGATACAGGGCTTGTCTGGTCGGGTGGAGAAGCGGGGGCTTGCGTTTTGAAAAAAGAGCATGATAATTCGGCCTCAAATATTAATCCGGCTTTATCAAGAGCGGTGGAGGGTGCAGGCCCTGTGATACCGCGGCAACCGGCCAGAGACTGAAAAACAGTACTCTGGAACATGGTGCCAATGCCTGCCTGAGAGGTTTTACCTCGAGGGAGCGATAAATGCGGGTTGTTCGTTTCATGTGCATTCGCGCATTATCTGACCAGCCTTCGCTTTTATCGCGGAGGCTTTTTTTTGCCTGCAAAAGCCGAGAATGGAGATAAACACATGAACATTGTTCGCGCCCTGAAGTGCCGTGAGTGTGGCCACGAGTATGAGATTGAGCCCACCCATGTCTGTGAGTTCTGTTTCGGTCCGCTGGAAGTGGTGTATGACTACGACAAGCTGGAAGGTATATTTACCCGTGAATTGATTGAGTCGCGTCCGCAGACCATGTGGCGTTATAAAGAGCTGCTGCCGATTAATGGCGAGCCGACCGTAGGTGCCCAGAACGGATTTACGCCACTGGTGCGTGCGAGGCGGCTGGAAAAGGTACTGGGTGTTAAAGAGCTCTATATCAAGAATGACTCGGTTTGCTACCCGACCCTCTCCTTTAAAGACCGTGTGGTGTCGGTGGCGCTTTCCAAGGCAGTAGAGTTCGGTTTTACGACCGTGGCATGTGCCTCTACCGGCAATCTGGCCGGTTCAGTGGCGGCCAATGCGGCGGCGGCAGGGCTCGAGTCCTATGTGTTTATTCCGCATAACCTGGAGCAGGGCAAAGTCCTGGGTGCGGGTATTTTCGGCACCAAAATCATCGGCATTGAAGGTGAATATGACGATGTGAACCGTCTCTGCTCGGAAGTGGCAGGTAAATACGGCTGGGCATTCGTTAACGTAAATGTGCGCCCGTTCTATGCCGAAGGTTCCAAGTCGCTGGGTTATGAGGTGATGGAGCAGTTGGGCTGGAAGGCGCCGAAACATGTGGTCGTGCCGATGGCATCGGGCTCGCTGTGCACCAAGGTGGCGAAATCGATCAAGGAGTTTATCCAGCTGGGGCTTGTCGAAGATAACGGCACGGCCATTTATGGTGCTCAGGCCACCGGCTGCTCGCCGATTGCGAAGTCTGTGAAAGAGAGTACCGACCTGATTCATCCTGTGCATGCCAACACGATCGCAAAATCGCTGGCAATTGGTAACCCGGCGGACGGTTATTATGCCAACCGGATTATTCGCGAATCAGGCGGCTGGGCGGAAGATATCTCCGATGAAGAGGTCGTGGCTGCCATGAAGCTGCTGGCTGAAACAGAGGGCATCTTTGCTGAAACGGCAGGCGGTGTTACGCTGGGCTGTGCGCAGAAAATGATCGAATCCGGTAAGTTGCCGCGCGATGAGTCCATCGTGCTGTGCATTACCGGCAATGGTTTGAAGACGCAGGAAGCGGTGGTGGATGCCATACAAAAACCACGTATTATCGGAGCCAGCCTGAAAGAGTTTGATGCGCTGGCCGAGGCCGATGGTGTAAAATAACGGGGCGTTTCCGGACCGTTGAGTGATAACTAAAGTATAAATGACAGGAGTTAAAACAATGAGTATATCTGTTCGTATCCCTACCCCGCTGCGCAAGCTGACCGGCGGTGCTGATGAAGTTGCTGTAGAGGCGGCCAATATCGGTGAGTTGATTGAAAATATTGAGGCGGCATACCCGGGTCTGAAAGAGCGGTTGTGTGATGATGCCGGCGAGATTCGCCGTTTCGTCAACGTCTATGTCAACGATGAAGATGTGCGTTTTCTTGATGGCCGTACAACAGTGCTGAAAGATGGTGATGAAGTTTCCATTGTACCGGCTATTGCCGGTGGTCGCTGAGTCTTTATTTGTATGCATGACTGCTGAACAAGTGCAGGCATTTGTGCAGTTCTGTCCTTGAGCAGAGATTGTTAATTTCCAGGAGCGGAATATGAAACTGAGAGTTTATCTGACGTTTAACACAGCTACCGTGCGTGAGCCGATCATCTGGAAGCTGGGTAAAACATTTGATGTGATGACCAATATCCGCACTGCGGAAGTGAAAGAGAACACGGGACTGGTCGGGCTGGAGCTGGAAGGCAAGTCTGATGTGGTTGAGGCCGCCGTGAAATGGCTGACTGAGCAGGGTGTGCATGTCGAACCCATCGAGCAGAATGTCATCGAAGGCTGAGTAGGTGTTCACCTCAGAGCAGACAGAGGGAAGGCAAGCGCAGCATAGAAGTGGTGTCTGTTCTGTGGGTTATAAGGGTCGTATTGACTGAAGGGTGAAGGCATACAGCTATTGCATGCAGTTGTTGCAGAGACTTAACCATGTCTCTCTGCGTCCACTGCGGTGAAAAGGAAGGTGAATGATGACGATATATAATAATGCAGCGGAAACTGTCGGTAATACTCCGTTGATTCGACTCAATCGAATTGGTGCGGGTCTTAATGCCGAGATTGTGGCCAAGTGCGAATTTTATAATCCGTTGAATTCGGTAAAGGATAGAATCGGCAAGGCCATGATCGAAGCAGCCGAAGCCGACGGCAGTCTGAAAGAGGGTGGCGTTATTGTTGAGCCTACCTCCGGCAATACCGGCATTGCGCTGGCGTTTGTCGCCCGTGCCAAGGGCTATCGCTGCATTCTGACCATGCCGGAGTCGATGAGCCTGGAACGTCGCAAGCTGCTGAAGCTGCTGGGGGCGGAGCTGGTGCTGACCCCGGCGGAGAAAGGCATGAAGGGCGCGATTGCCAGAGCCGCTGAAATTACTGCGGAAACGGACGGGGCATTTATGCCGCAGCAGTTTGAGAATCCTGCCAACCCTGCAATTCACCGGCTGACCACAGCCGAGGAGATCTGGCGCGATACCGATGGTCAGGTGGATGCACTGGTGGCCGGTGTGGGTACCGGCGGCACGATCAGCGGTACGGCGGAAGTGCTCAAACAGCGTAACCCTGATTTCAAGGCGTTTGCTGTTGAGCCGACCGATTCTCCGGTGATTTCCGGTGGCAACCCCGGTCCGCACAAGATTCAGGGTATCGGAGCAGGTTTTATCCCGAAAAACCTGAATGTCGATATTCTCGATGGTGTGGAGCAGGTCAGTAATGACGAAGCCATGATCATGGCGCGCCGACTCTCTGATGAAGAGGGGATTCCCGGTGGCATATCCTCAGGTGCAGCCGTTACTGCTGCGCTGAAGGTGGCAGCCCGAGACGATATGAAGGGTAAGCGCATCGTTGTGATTCTGCCGTCGATGGCCGAGCGCTATATGTCTACCGACCTGTTCAAGGGCATAGAAGTTTAGGTTTATAAGTAGTTGAAAATTTACCGCACAGGAGTAACGGGCGCAGGGTAAATGCACAGCAATGTTATTGAAAATGTGTTGCTATGCGTTGTCGTCTGGAAACCTTCAGTCGGTGTAAATAAGTACCCTCAAAGTGCACAGTGGCAGTTTAGAATTCAAAGGTTGAATTCACCTGTGGCCCCTGTGCTCTCTGTGGTGAAAAAGAGGTTTTATGATTGATTTTACAGAAGAACAGATTGAGCGCTATTCGCGCCATATTATTTTGCCGGAAGTGGGTGCCGAGGGGCAGTCGAAGCTGCTCGAGTCGAAGGTGTTTATGATCGGTGCAGGGGGGCTGGGCTCGCCTGTGGCCTATTATCTGGCAGCTGCCGGTGTAGGCACGATTGGCATTGCCGATGCCGATGTTGTGGATCTCTCCAATCTGCAACGGCAGATCATTCATAACCAGGACCGCGTTGGTATGCCCAAGGTGGAGAGTGCGCGTGAAACCATGCAGGCGCTGAACCCGGATGTGAAGGTCAATACCTACAACTACTTCATTACCGAAGAGAACGTGCGTGAAATTATCCGTGACTACGATCTGATTATCGATGGCTGCGACAATTTTCCGACCCGTTTTCTGGTCAATGATGCCTGCTATTTCGAAAAGAAACCGCTGATCTCAGGTGCGATGTTCCGTTTCGAGGGACAGGTGGCGACATTCAAGCCGCATCAGCAGAAGGGCGCGCCGTGTTACCGCTGTCTCTACCCTGAGCCGCCACCGGCAGGGCTCGTCCCTTCCTGTTCAGAGGCAGGCATTCTCGGCGCACTGGCCGGTGCCGTGGGTACCATTCAGGCTGTTGAGGCGGTGAAAGAGCTGCTCGGTATCGGTGATTCGCTGGCCGGCAAACTGATGGTGTTTGATGCGCTGCGCATGGAGTGGAAAAAGCTGAAGCTGCACAAGGATCCGGGTTGCCCGCTGTGCGGCGAGAACCCGACGATTACCGATCTCGTTACCTACGAGCAGGCGTGTGAGCTGAAGTTCGGCGAATAAAGATTTAACCATCAAGGCACAGAGGCACAAGAATAACCCTTTTTCAGGATTTTCTTTGTGGCTTTGTGCCTTTGTGGTTCCCAGAGGTTAAGAACATGAGTGAATTTGATTTTGCACATACATCCGACGTAGATGAGTTTGATGCTGGTTACAAGGCGTTCAAGGCAGGCACGATGTCCGAAGAGCGCTTTACGCCGTTTCGCCTGCAGATGGGTGTTTATGGCCAGCGCCAGGAAGGTGTGCAGATGGTGCGTGTCAAGCTGCCTGGCGGCAACCTGACTCCGGATCAGCTGGATGTGATCGGCGACTGTGTGGCGGATTATGCAGGCCGCTTGCCGACCGACGGCACATTGAGTGTGGCGCCGGAGAAATTCGCTCATGTGACCACCCGTCAGGATATTCAGGCCAACTTCGTATCTCTGGATGATGTGCCTGCGTTTCTGCGCAGGCTGGATGCTGCAGGGCTTACCACGCGTGAAGCCTGCGGTAATACGATACGCAATGTCTCCACCTGCTTTCTGGCCGGTTCCTGCCCTGCTGAGCATGCGGATGTATCGGTACATGCCCGCCGTTTCGCCGAATATTTTTTGCGTCACCCACTGGCTCAGCAGTTCCCGCGCAAATTCAAGGTGAACTTCTCCGGCTGCGCCACTGATTGCGGCCTTGGCGGTATGCATGATATCGGTTTTATTGCCACCGAGCAGAACGGTGTAAAAGGTTTCAAGGTATGGGCTGCCGGTGGTTTATCGTCCCAGCCGATGAGTGCACTGCTGCTCGAAGAGTTTATTGAAGAGTCACAGATTCTGCTGGTTGGTGAAGCGCTGATGCGCATGCACTTTAAGTTTTCCGACCGCAAACGGCGTGCCCGCGCCCGCATGAAATATGTGGCGCAGAAACTCGGTGCCGAAGGCTTTATTGAGGAGTATCGCAAGCAGCGTGCCGTAATTGAAAGTACCCATGCCGATGATGCAGGCTATCCTGAAGCAAACTGGCGTACACCAACCGGCGCGCTGCCGCATTCCGATTCCGGTGTGGTGGATCAGCATAATGGTCAGCAGGCGATCCTGCTCAATCTGTTTCGTGGCGACCTGACTCCGGCACAGTGCCATGCAGTAGCCAATGCCGCACGTGCGGCCGGTACTGAAAGCTTGCGCGTAACGACCGAGCAGGGCGTGGTCATTGCCGATGTGGATGCTGCGAATGTGGCTGCTGCACAGAAAGTACTGAATGACGCAGGGCTCTCGACCGACTATGCCCGTGGCATTGCCGATGTGGTGGCCTGTCCGGGTACGGAAACCTGCCGGCTCGGCATTACCTCCAGCCGCGGTCTGGCAGAAGCGTTGCAGCCGATGATGGCGGACCTGAAAAAGGATCCGACACTGGCCGGTATTACCGTCAAGGCTTCCGGCTGCCAGCACTCCTGTGGGCGCCATCATATTGCAGACCTGGGTTTTCACGGCATGGCCAAGAAAGTTGCCGGTCAGGCTGTGCCTCACTACCAGTTGCACGTCGGTGGTTCCGGCGTTGGCGGCTCTCCACTGGCATTTGCAACCGATCCGGTGCCGGCAAAATATGCACCTGAGGCCGGTATTGCCGTACTCAATGCCTACAAGGATGGGCGCGATGCCGATGAATCCGTGCATGACTGGGCATCCCGTATCGGCAAGGATGGTATTGCCGCCATTCTGGCGCCGTTTGCTGCCGATGCCGGTGAGGTGGAAGGTCTGATCTACGATTGGAGCGAAAACGAGGCATTCAACACCAAGGGCAACAAGAAGGGCGAATGTGCCGGTGCCGTGTTGTCGATGTCCGATGCACTGATCTCCGAAGCCGAGTACGAGCTGTTGCTGGCCCGTGCGCATACCGATGCAATGTTCTGGGCTGAAGCTGCTACAGCGCTGCGCCGCTCTGCTATCTCCACGGCACGTGCATTTCTGGTGGCATATGGCGAAGCGCCGGAAGATGATGCTCTGGTGTTCGGTTTGTTGATGGGGAACGCTACCTCCGATGCCGAAGTCATGACCGGTTTTAACGCCGTACAGTCGGCTCTGATGAATATCGACCTGGGTAATCCGGGGCCGGGTGTTACGAGTCTGAAGCGTGTTCAGAGTGACTGGCTGGCTTTGGCCCAGGTCCGTTTCGCAGCCGTACCTGCGGATGTACCCGTGCAGGAAGCGGTGGTTGAACCGGAGCCGGCGGTTGCTGCCGGCATGGTGGAGCTGGATCTTTCCGGCGTGGCTTGCCCGATGAATTTCGTCAAAACTAAAATCAAGCTATCCACGATGCCGGTTGGCGCCCAGCTGGCTGTCATCCTTGATGATGGTGCTCCGATTAACAATGTGCCGCTTTCTCTTGAAGAGCAGGGCCAGAAGATTCTGGTTAAAGAGAAACTGTCTGCCACCCAGTGGCGCATTGTCGTCGAGAAATCGTCACAGATCTGATGCATTCGACAGACCTTCATCCCTTTGCTAACTCCGGGCGTACCAAGCTGTCTCTGGTTAGCCGGGGGGTGGCACTGCCGGAAGGTCTGCCGGAATCATCACGTTGGATTGCACAGGCGAATGCGACGGAATCGGTTATCGATATCCGTCTCTCATCGGGGCATCTCTGTACGGTGCCTGTGGGGCAGCCGTATACAGAGCGCAGCACCTATAAACTGCTTTCGGATGATGAAGGTTTTTATCTGGACTGTGCGGGTGAATCCGAACGGGTGGAGCTGGTAGAGACCCCCGCTTTTTACCGTAAGAAAACCAGAAGTGGTGCACGTATGGGCAATATATCGTCGCTGCATGATCGGTTGCTGATGCTATATCCGACCATGGGCTGTGGTTTTTTTGCCATACCGGGAGCGGCCTGCCAGTACTGCCAGTATGATTCGATGCTCAATGAAGACGAGCCGCCGATGCGTGATCCGCTGGAGTTGGTGGAGGTGGTGCGTGCAGCGCTGGCCGAGCGCGCAATTGATACAGTCTACCTCTATAACGGCTTTTCACCGGCACCGGATGTGGGGCTTTCGCGGCTGTTGCCGGTTATTGCCTTGTTGCGCAGGCATCTGCCTCATCAGCAGATTGCGTTGGAAACCGTCGCTCCGCATGATCTCAAGATCATTGATGAGCTCTACGATGCCGGGCTGGATATTTTTGTCTGTAATCTGGAAGTTGCTGACACAGCACGTTTTGCAGCAACCTGTCCGGGCAAGGCGAGCCATGGCGGGCAGTCCCGTATTTGGGAAGCGCTTCGTCATGCGCGCTCGGTATTTCGCCCGGGTACAGTGGTGAGCCATCTGATTGTCGGGCTGGAGCCCTTGCAATCAACGATCGCCGGCATGAAAGAGCTGGTCCATGCCGGTGTGGTTCCGTTGTTGATCCCCTTTCGTCCGCTGCCCGGCACGCCGTTAAAGGATCAGCCGCTGCCCAGTCTGGACGATGTTGAACAGGCGCTGCTCAGTCACTCGGAGCTGGTGATCTCGTCTGCACTGCCGACGCACAGGCTGCGTGATATGGGGCGTGTGCTTACCCCGATGGAGAGCAGGGTGCTTGATGGTATCGAGCCATCACTGCAGCAGCGGTTTGTTATTTCATCCGTCGGCCGGAAGATCGAGGGCTGGTTTGACAGCCTGCGTCGCCATGTCTTGCTGAGCTACAAGCAACAGGGCCACCTTGAGCATACGCAACATGCCGGGAAACGGCAGCCGGCATCGTCTCTGTTGATGCGCCAGAGTGTCCCGTTTGTGCTGATGGCACTTATTGTCGTTACGGCTTACAGCCTGCTCAAGCTGCCTGCACCTGCAGGTCTTACCGAGGCCGGTTGGCACTCGCTGCTTGTCTTCGGGGTGTGCCTTGTGCTGTGGGTCAGCCAGTTGCTACCGCTCTCTGTGACCTCCCTGCTGGGCATGGCGCTTCTGCCTCTGGTCGGCGCAATGAGTTCGGCCGATGTCTATGCGCTGTTCGGTAATACGGCCGTGTTCTTTATTCTCGGCGCTTTTATTCTGGCGGCAGGCATTATGAAGTCGGGGCTCTCCGAGCATGTCGCACTGGCTGTGTTTAAACGATTTAATGCAAGCTCGCGTAAACTGCTCTTGAGTATGCTGTTGCTACCTGCACTTATGGCCTGTTTCATGCCAGAGCATGCCGTGGCTGCTGTTTTACTGCCGATTGTGTGGAGTATTGTACAGGGACTGGGGTTGAAGCCGGGCAACCGCTATGCCGCAGCTATTTTTCTTGCCATGGCCTGGGGAGCGGTGATTGGCGGTGTGATGACGCTGCTTGGCGGTGCTCGGGGGCCATTGGCCATGGCGATAGTCGGGGAGATGACCGGTAAAGGTTTCTCTTTTGTCGACTGGACGCTGGCGGCGGCTCCCATGGTGATCGGTATGTTACTTGTTGCGGTCGTCATACTATTGAAGCTGGTGCCGCATGACGGGATCGATATGCAGGGGGCCAGCCTCCGGATTGAGAAGCGGCAACTGGAGCTCGGCCATATGGACGTGCGCGGCAAGGCTATGTCGGTGCTGATGCTGGTGACAATGATGGCGTGGATATTTCTTGGAGACAGGTTCGGACTTGCCACGATCGCACTGGTTGCCGTCGTAGCTATGTTTGCGTTGCGGATTGTAGGCTGGAAAGAGATACAGTCGCACATCGACTGGGGCGTGGTGCTGATGTACGGCGGTGCTATTGCCATTGCCACGTCGCTGCAAAAGACAGGCGCTGCTGAATGGGTGGCCACGTCCTTCTGGCCGGATGGGGTGGCCGGTGTTGCTATCCTGATTTTGATTGCGCTGTTCACGATGCTGCTTACCGAGGGCATCAGCAATTCGGCAGCTGTGGCCATTATGCTGCCGATTGCGATTCCGATGGGTACGCTCTCCGGTATTGACCCGATTACCACGGCTCTCGCTGTCGGCATCGTTTCCGGTTTTGCCTTTATGTTGCCGATGGGGACGCCGCCCAATGCCATGGTTTATGGCACCGGGTATGTCCGCCTGGGAGATATGATCCGCTTTGGTAGTATATTGCTGTTCTCCACGCTGGTACTGTTTGCTCTGACTGCTTATTTCTGGTGGCCACTCTGGGGCTTTGCGGTATGACGATGGTTGATGATCTGGTGCAGCAAAAGGTTGATGCAAGCCTTCTGTTGTTGCGAGAGGCTGTTGCCCGCTACGGGGACAGGGTTGTCTATGCCAGCAGCCTGGGCTCACAGGCGATGGTACTGATTGATCTGATCTGTCGTTACACACCCGGCCTTCGCATAGTGACTCTGGATACAGGGCGTTTGCCGCAGCAGACATATGACCTGATGGATCTACTGCGTGAGCGCTATGGCCCGGTTCTGAATGTACTCTTTCCCGATGCGGGTGAGGTAAGGGCGATGGTGGATGAGCACGGTGTAAATCTGTTTTACCGCGCTGTGGCCAATCGAAAGTTATGCTGTGCCGTGCGCAAGGTGCATCCATTGCAGAAGGAATTGTCAGGCATGCAGGCGTGGATTACAGGTCGCCGAAGGGATCAGGCAAACCGGTCGCAGATCACTCCGGTTGAGGATGATCCGGTATACGGATTGAAAAAGTATAACCCGATGCTCGATTGGACGGAGGCAGATATCTGGGCCTATATCCGGGCTCATGACCTGCCGTATAACAGCCTGCATGACAGCCATTATCTGTCCATCGGTTGTGCCTGCTGTACGCGTGCAATCAGCGTGGGAGAGGACCCTCGATCAGGTCGCTGGTGGTGGGAAAACGAAGACACACTGGCAGAATGCGGCCTGCATGTGAGCTCTCTGGCCAGGCCGGGTGAGGGTGAATCCGGTGAAGGAATTTAACATTGAATAGTACAGGCGATCCATGTCAGCGTGGAGCCTGTAAACAGGAAATGGTGGAAATAATGTCAGAACACAAGTTAACGCAATTAAAAGCACTGGAAGCCGAGTCCATTCACATCATCCGTGAAGTGGTGGCGGAGTTCCGCAACCCGGTCATGCTCTATTCGGTGGGTAAGGATTCGAGTGTACTGCTGCATCTGGCCCGCAAGGCATTTTATCCGGCGCCGCTGCCGTTTTCGCTACTGCATGTCGACACCGGCTTCAAGTTCAAGGAGATGTACGAATTCCGCGATGCGTTCTGCAAGGAGATCGGAGCGAATCTGATCGTGCGCAGGAATGAGGATGCCATTGCCAAAGGCATGAATCCGAAAGACTTTGGCGTGGCGCGCTGCTGCGGCGCGCTGAAAACGCAGGGGCTGCTTGATGCGCTGGAAGAGGGCGAATATGACGCGGCCTTTGGCGGCGCACGTCGTGATGAGGAGCGCTCCCGCGCCAAGGAGCGTGTATTTTCCATGCGAGATGAATTCGGCCAGTGGGATCCGAAGAACCAGCGTCCCGAGTTGTGGAGCCTCTACAATGGACGTATCCACGATGGTGAATCGGTACGTGTATTCCCGATCTCCAACTGGACGGAGATGGATATCTGGCTCTATATCCGGGAAGAGAAGATCCCGATTGTACCGCTCTATTTTGCCAAAGAGCGACTGATGGTCGAGCGCAAGCATTTGCTGATTCCATACTATGAAGAGATGAAGGATCAGTTGTTGGAGGGCGAAGAGCCGAAGATGGTCATGAGCCGTTTTCGTACGCTGGGCTGCAGCCCCTGTACCGGCGCGATCCGTTCGGACGCCGTCAATATGGATGAAATAGTTATTGAAGCAGCAGCATCACGCCGCTCGGAGCGCGAGACACGTATCATTGATCACGGTTCCAATTCGATGGAAGACAAGAAAAAAGAAGGTTATTTCTAATGACTGAAGCTAATTTTAAACTGGTTGAAGAAGTTGAGCTGCTGCGTCTGGTAACGGTTGGCAGTGTGGATGACGGTAAATCAACATTGATCGGTCGCCTGCTGGTGGATACCAAAGGTGCGTTTGAAGATCAGTTACTGGCTGTGCGTAAGCAGAAAGGTCTGGATAGCATTGCAACCGCTGCCGATATCGATCTGGCCATGCTGACTGACGGCTTGTCAGCCGAGCGCGAGCAGGGCATCACCATTGATGTGGCATACCGCTACTTTGCCACGCCGAAACGCAAGTTTATTATGGCCGATTGCCCGGGTCATGAGCAGTACACCCGCAATATGGTGACCGGTGCCTCGACTGCCAGTGCTGCCATTATTCTGATTGATGCGCGTAGCGGTGTCATGCCGCAAACCAAGCGTCACACGCATATTCTCGGCTTGCTGGGTATCCCGCATCTGATTGTGGCGGTAAACAAGATGGACCTGGTCGACTTCGATCAGGCTGTTTTCGAGCAGATTCGCGCAGAGATGAACGAATACTGTGCCAAACAGGGCGTGAAGGATCTGATCTGTATTCCGATATCGGCGCTCGATGGTGATATGGTAGCCGTGCGCGGCAATAATCTGGACTGGTACGAAGGCAAGACACTGCTGGAAACACTGGAGTCGCTGCCCACACTGGGTGATGTTGACCGCCTGCCCTTCCGCCTGCCTGTGCAGTTGGTGAACCGCCCGCAGACGACGGAGCTACCCGATTACCGCGGATTTATGGGTACGATCGCTTCCGGTACCATCCGGGTCGGTGACGAAATCATTGCGGTACCCAGTGGCAATACCTCGACAGTCAAAGAGATTGTCACCTTTGATGGCAATCTGCAGGAGGCGTTTGCGCCTCAGAGCGTGACACTGACGCTCAATGATAATATCGATATTTCGCGTGGCGACATGATTACCCGGGTCGGTGAAAAAACAGGTGATTCCAAAGATCTGACAGCCAATGTCTGCTGGATCGGCGATGAGCCTTTGAGTGCGCGCAAGAAGTATATCATCAAGCATACGACGAACTCGGTGAAAGCCATGGTATCGAGTGTCGATTTCAAGACCGATATCCATACGCTGGATCACCTGGATGCTGATGAGCTGGCGATGAACGAAATCGGTCGTATCACCTTTAAACTGCAGAAGCCGCTGCACTATGACAGCTATGCGGATAACCGGGCGACCGGCAGCTTTATCCTGATTGATACCTTTACCAACAACACTGTTGGTGCCGGTATGATTGTCTGAATGATAAGCGGGTAGATTGAACCGACATGGAGCAACGAGGAAAAACGCTGCTGCACTGGTTGGGCGTGGATATGATCCATGTTGGACATGCCGAACGTTTGATCGCAGCTGCCGGTGCGCTGATTGGTATCGCCTGCTGTTGGAATGTCAGCCTGTATTTTGTCGGCCATGAATCGGCGACGCTGATCATCGCCTCGGTTGGCGCCGGTGCGGTGCTGCTGTTTGGTGTGCCACACGGCGCATTGTCGCAACCATGGCCTGCCACGGGAGGCCATCTGCTTTCGGCGATCGTTGGCGTCAGCTGTGCCCGATGGATCGAGCCGACATGGCTGGCCGGGTCCGTCGCTGTCGGGTTGGCCGTGCTGGTGATGCATTATGCCCGATGCCTGCATCCGCCTGGCGGCGCCACGGCACTGATTGCGGTAGTAGGGGGGCAGGATATCCATGCGTTGGGTTATGCCTATGTGTTGGAGCCGGTGATGCTTAATGCACTGATCTTGCTGTGTGTTGCCTTACTGTTTAATAACCTTGTTGCCAGTCGCAGTTATCCGGCTGCCTGGGTCAGGGCGGTCGCGAAGCCGTCACAGGTATCTGCATCAGGCAGGATTATGCCCGAGCATGTGCGTGCCGCACTGGCCGAAATGGATATGGTTGAGGATATCAGCGAAGAAGATTTGTTGGTTATCATTGCCAGAGCCGAGTTCTATGCATCCGGACAGGGTAAGGCAGCTGAACACGTCAAGCAGTAGAAAACTCTGTAGTGAGTGTCAGCGGATACGGCCCTTGAGTTGCTGGCTGCTGAAGGGGCCAGCCTCTGCAATGAGAGCACGCGCGGTCTCCATGTGTCCCCATGTGTTCCACAGCAATACGCCGCGGACGCGTTTTTCTTTCAGGTAATATATCACGCCCTTGCGGAACGGCTCCTGCCAGTCCTCGACCAATTCCATGCCGGCATCCAGCTCACCCACTGCCTCATATCCGAGGTCAAACAGGTCGGTATAAAAAAACGGTAAATGATCATAGGGGACGGCATCGCCCGCCATGTTTCTGCCGGCTGTTTCTCCCATGACATTGGCGTTGTCTTCGTGTTCGACCCGCATCCTGTTGCCGAGGGCAGGGTTGAAAAAATTGGCTGCGTCGCCCGCCGCATATATGGCGGGATCACTGGTGTGCAGGAAGTCATCGACGAGTATGCCGTTGTCCACCTTGAGCCCCGCCGCCTCAGCCAGCCCGCTGTTAATCTGAATGCCGATTCCCACAACCACGCCGTCAACGTCCAGTGTTTCGCCTGCCTGGGTGTTGAGTGTATAGCCATCGCTATGCTGTGTAATGGCATCAACTGTTTGGCCGGCAAGCATGTTGATGCCTTTCTCCTGATAATAGCGGTTGAGAAAATGCGCCAATGCCTCGGGATAGATGCGTGCACCGATGGCAGCCTCAGGATAGATCATTGTCACCTTGTTACCGTTGATGGTCAGTGCAGCGGCGATCTCGGAGCCGATAAAACCGCCACCGATCACGGCAAAGTGTTGGCCTGCTTCCGCTCTCGATTTCAGTTGCAGATAGTCATCGAGTTCGCGGAAATAGATCACTCCATCCACATCCCAGGGCAGGTGACGAGCGACGCCACCCGTGGCCAGTAGCAGATTGTCGTAGCCATAGACTGTGCCCAGATCATCCACGACCTGCTTGTTTTGGCGATCAATGCGGATAATGGATGTGGACTGGTGCAGATCAATATGTTGCATATCGATCTTTATCCATACCTTGTCGTAAGATATGCCTTTCCACAGTGCCTTGGAGAGGAACGGGCGTTTGTAAGGGGGGTGGGGTTCATCTGTGATGATGCCGATCCTGCCTGTGGGGTCCTGCTTGCGGATGCCTCGTATGGCTGCTGCACCGGTGATGCCGGCACCAATGATCAGGTACGGGTAATGTAGCATCTTCCCTCCTCTTGCAGCATTCGGGTCAGTTGTTGACGATGGCCGGCACAGGGTATGGGTGCTGTATGCTTTGCCGGCCGTTTATAGCATATGCGGCATGCTTTGTTTCAGACGAGCGACGACATGCTGTTGATGTGTCGGGCTGAAGTCGCGCAGGCCGCTGAAGAGTTCAGAGAATATAACCTTGCCGGAGAAGAGCAGCGGCACAGTGGCAATCAGACCGGTAAAGCCGAAGTAGTAACCGGCCAGGGATACGCTGAGCATGACGGTGACCGGGTGCAGGTTGGCAGATTTGGCTATGACGCGCGGCAGGATATAAGCGGTATCTACCAGCTGGGCTGCGAAAACGACAGCCAGTGCAAGAATCATTGAAGTCAAATCCGGCTTATCGGAAAGCAATACAACCAGTACCGGCGGTATTTTTGCCAGTGCAATGCCGAAGATAGGGATCAGGTTGAGTAGTCCGGTCAGAATGCCGAGCAACGGTGCGAAATCAATGCCGGCCAGCCAGAAGCCGGCGGTGCAGATTAGTGTAATGCAAACCATCTGAATGGTAATGCCTCTGAGATAGGCGTGCAGTTGTGAGCTGGTGGCGTTGTAGATCATCCAGCCCAGTTCGAAGTAGCGGTTGGGCAGGAGTTGCATGGCCTGATTACGTAATGAGCGAAAGTCGCGCAGCAGGAAGAAGGTGATCAGCGGTACCAGAAACAGGGAAAAAGCCACATCATCAAAATAGGATGTTACCGTTGCCTGCATGGTATCCAGGGAGTGGGTGACACTGTTGACCAGTTGAGCTGCCGTCTCCGCAGGATTAAAGCTGATATCCAGATAGCCAGTGGTAAAGGTATTCACCTGTAGCAGCAAACGTGTCAGGCGCACGTCGATGCTGCCGGTGCGAGTGGAGAGTTGATCGAGCTGAGCGGCAATCAACGGATAGAGCAGGGCACCCATCAGCAGGACAAAGGTAACGATGACGGTCATCACCATGACTACCGCTTGGGTGGGAGAGACGCCGCGGCGAATCAGATAGCTGGTCGTGGGAAACATCGCGGCGTAAAGCAGCGTGGCAACCAGCAGGGTGAACAGGAGGGGGTAAAACAGTGAAGCGGTCAGTGCCAGCGCAGTGACCAGCACGGAAAAAATAACAGAAGCCTGTAGCAGAGGGTGACTCAGCATGGTTGACTCACGAATCATCTAACGGAGAGGCAGTTTCTATCACTTCCAGGTTTCTCTCCATCAGTCGTTCGGCCAGCATGGTGGAGAGGTTAATCAGAAAATGGGATGCCTCCCTCGGTCTGCGCTCGATCCACTCATCCATATCGGAGCGCAGAAAGAAGACCAGACGACAATCTTTGCTGGCAATAGCCTGAGCGGTACGCGGTAATGGGGTCGCAAGTGAGACCTCTCCGAAAATATCACCGTGATGCAGTCTGGTCAGTTCCACGGTATCGGCCATGATCAATACCTCGCCGTCGAGAATCAGCATGGCGCTTGCACCGGCATGCGCCATCTCGAAGATGACTTCACCGCGCTGATACGTGCGCGGGTGCATATGGGATACAATATGCTGAACCGAGCGTTCGGCGATGCCTTCAAACAGACAGTGATCCAGACACAGTCGGGTGGCTTCCTCCACCCAGGCTACTTTTTTCCTGAACGGTCTGCTCCAGATGCGATTTAGTCGATTATCATCAGAGTCGGTAGTCATGGCTATTATTTTATATCCCTGCGCCAAAGCTGACGCGATCACTGCCGGCAAAGACCGGCGTGCTGAGGTACTTTTCTCCGCCATCCGGAAAAATGATGACAATGTTTCCCGACTCACCGCTAGCTGCCAGTTTTTCTCCTGTTACCAGAGCGGCAGCCAGTGCGCAGCCACATGACAGACCGGAGAGAATACCTTCCTCCCGTGCCAGTCGCTGGGTCAGGTCATAAGCGGCATCGGTGCTGATGCCGAGCAGCTCATCGTAAACGGATGGATCGTAAATGCCCGGTACAATGCCGGAGTCGATATGCTTTAGCCCTTCAATGCCGTGGAAAGGGGAGTCGGGCTCGGCGGCGATAACCTGTATGTCGGGATTCATGCGCTTGAGGTAGCGACCTGTGCCGACCAGCGTGCCGGAGGTGCCGAGCGATGCGATAAAGTGGGTCAGCTTTCCATCCGTATCGCGCCAGATTTCCGGACCGGTTGATTCCTCATGAGCGCGCGGGTTGGCCGGGTTATTATATTGATCCGGTTTGAAGTAACGCTCGGGGCAATCTTCAAAAATACGTCGCGCTTCCAGAATAGCGCCGTCAGATCCTTCCAGCGGATCGGAAAAAATAAGATCCGCACCGAAAGCCCGACAGATACGCTTACGCTCATCCGATACATTGCCCGGCATCACCAGGCGTACCCGGAATCCCATTGCAGAGCCGATCATGGCCAGTGCAATGCCGGTGTTGCCGGAGGTGGAATCGAGGATGATTTTATCCTTGTTAAGCAAGCCTTTATCCAGACCGTCACGGATCATCCACATCGCCGGACGGTCCTTTACCGAACCACCGGGATTGAATCGTTCCAGCTTGGCCAGAATACGCACATTGTCGGGCAGGTGGCTGGCGATGTTCTGAATCTGCACCAGCGGCGTATTGCCGATCAAATCGAGAATTGCAGTCACTTCATCACCTTTGAATATCCATTTTTCGCCACTCCTGTTTCACCCCAGCTCGGCCACTATAGCAGCTTCATCGCTATCCATAAACGGCCACAGATGCCGCTCTTCCTGCAGCAGGTAGCGCCGCAATCGCTCAGGGTTTACACCCATGTCGCGCAGGCTACGAAGTGTGGTTGAGCCAATGCGTTTGGCAAGTCTTTCTCCGGTCGGCGTTTTCAGTAGGCGGTGGTGCATGTATACAGGTTCCGGAAAGCCCAGGAGCGCCTGTAGCAGACGATGGATGCCGGTGCTGCCTTGCAGATCCTCGCCGCGAATAATATGGGTGACCCCCTGAGCCGCATCATCGACGACTACGGCCAGATGGTAGCTGTAAGCGATATCCTTGCGTCCGATGACGACATCGTGAGGAATAGATGCCGGGTGTAACCGGTTATCCGTATCGTGCCAGCCGGGCAGGCCTCCTATCAGTGCGGCGGCTTTGCCGACATCCAGTCGCCAGGCAAAGGGCTCCTGTTGCATTCGCTCTGTCTGTTCGGGTTCAGGTAGGTGGCGGCAGGTGCCTGGATAGGGCGGGGTGTTATCATCTGCATGCGGAGCTACGCCCATGCGGGCCAGTTCGTTTGCAATGGCTTTGCGGGTGCAGAAGCAGGGATAGATCACGCCCATATGCCTCAGTCTGTCGATAGCCTGCTGGTATTCAGCCAGATGTGCGCTTTGTTTGCGCACCGGCTGCTGCCATATCAGCCCCAGCCAGTTGAGGTCTGTCAGTATGGCTTCGGAGAATGGTGGCTGACAGCGCGTGTGGTCGATATCTTCGATGCGCAGGAGCATGGTTGCACCATGAAGCTTGGCCCAGCTCTCGCAGCAGAGGGCAGCATATGCATTACCTACATGCAGTAGCCCTGTTGGGCTGGGAGCGAAACGTGTTATCGCTTGCACAGAAAAAACGCAGTTGGCTTTAGTCTGTTACCGGAGCGGAAGCCGGTGGTAGCACCAGCGGCTGCCCCGGTTGCATGCGCTCCGGCCGCATCAGCATCTTGATGTCGTCTCCGCTTTGAAACACAAGCTCATCATGCGGGATCAGCGTCTGGCCGTTGCGGACAACAGCAATCGGCTGCACACCGTTCTGGATACGTGCATCGGCCATGCGTACGCCGGCCAGCGGAGAGTCCGGCTCAACCTCTCGGGTTTCGTAGGTCAGGCGTTTGCGGTAGGCCTGATCGTTCCAGTAGGTGAAGCTGTAGGCCTTGGCGAACAGGCGTTTTGCTTGCAACTGATGAATCATGCTGGCGTGTTTTTGTTCATCATTTTCCTGCAGGGCGATATAGATATCCGGTATATGGAACTGTTCATGGGCCAGACGGGCGATCAGCAGATTATGGTCGGATGAGCCGGTCATGATAATTGCGCTGCCGATCTCCTCGGCATGAATAATTTCCCAGTAGAGCGGGTCCAGCGCGTTACCGCATATCGCGTCATAGCCAGATCGTTGCATGGTACTGATTACTTCCGTGTTCAGATCGAGAAAGCGAACCTCCCGGTCTTCGCTCAGCGCACGGCCTACTTCGGCGCCGACCTGACCGCCGCCGATAATCAGTACAGAACGTTCGTCGCCGCCCTCAATACGCAGCCATCGCTTCAACGGGCTGGCCAGAAGGCTGTATACCAGTACCGATGTGATGATAATGATATAGACCAGCGCCATCAGCATCTCGGACTGGTGGGGATGACCCTTTTCCTGCAAAATCAGGGCAAACAGCGAGGTGATGGCGGCAGCCACCATGCCGCGAGGGGCCATGCCGGCCAGATATATACTCTCATTCAGATTCAGACGGCTGCCAGGGGTGGAAAAGAGGATAATCAACGGTCGCACCAGCAGAGCCAGAATGGCAAACAGAACGAGCCCCTGCCACAGGTAGGCTTGCATGACAGCCAGATTCATCTGTGCTGCCAGCAGCACGAAGAGTACGGATATCAGCAGCATGGAGAGGCTGCCTTTAAAATGTTTCAAACGCTGGATATCGGGGATATCCATGCGCTGGATTGTGGCGCCCATCATCAACATGGTCAGGAGTCCGGCTTGTGAGCTGATGGTATCGGCGAGAACAAACATGCCCCAGGCACAGGTCAGGGTCAGAATGGTTCTCAGCTCGAAGTCCCTGACCCAGTGGCTGGTCAGTCCCCAGGCGAGCAAGCGACCGCCTGCCAATCCCAGTGCGCTGCCGAGCAGCAGCTTGTAAAACAGAGATACGGCAAAATCCATGCCGGAGAGATTCAGGGTGATCGCTATCTGTAGAAATATAATGGCCAGAATTGCGCCGATAACATCGATCAACATTGCCTCGGCAGTCAGCACATGGGAGATATGGCGACCCAGACGCATCTGGCGCACGATGGGCAGGATCACCGTAGGTCCGCCGACTGAAATCAGTGCGCCGAATAGTAGCGCCACCGGCCAGTCCATGCCGACAATCACATTGGCTGCAACACCGCCGATGAGTATGGTCAACAGCGGTCCCATAATTACCAGTCGGCCCACTACCCAGCCGTTTTCGCGCAGGGCCTTCAGATTCAGGTTCAGCCCACCCTCAAACAGGATAATGGCCAGTCCTAGTTCAACCAGTGTATGCATGGCCGGCTCAATGGTCTCTATGCGCAGGATGTGCAGGCCGAATGGGCCCAGCGCCATGCCGGCCAGCAGCCATAGCAGAATGGGCGGAAAGCGGAATCGACCGGCCAAAATCTGGGCGACAGTGGCGATGACAACGGCAATGACAAAGGTGTTGGTTGGCGTGGTAAACATTGCGGTCAGCATGCCGCCGCTACTGCATTGCGGCAAGCACGATCATCGTCGTTGCACCGATATACTGAACAGTTGCGATGGGTGGCTATAGATTCGAATCAGCATGCTGGTACTTTTTCCAGGTATCCAGAGCCTGTTGCATGCGCGTGGCACGCTTATGCTCGCCCAGGCTGTTCAGCAGATGGATCAGTTGCTGACGTGTTTTAGCGTCAGGCCGGATGGCAAGGCTGTGCTGATAGGATTTCAGCGCAGCCTGCAACTTACCTGCGGCGAACAGGATATCTCCGGACTCTCTCCAGCAAGGGGCACAGTCAGGTAGCAGGTCTATAGCCCGGTCGACCTCTTTAATGCCCTTGTCGTCAATCTGTCGTCGTGATTGAAAACCGGCGAGGCGTAAATGGGCGAAACCATTGAGCGGGTCCGTGGTGACTGCTTTGCGATAGTTTTTCTCCGCGTCATGCATATGGCCTTCGGCTTCAGCTATGGATGCCAGCAGATACCATGGAGCTGCTTCATAACGCAGTTTTCCGGTGGCCTTTTTCAGCCAGCGCTTTGCCTGTACCGTGTTTCCCTCTTGCCGCAGAATAGCGGTAAGGTTGATGACGCTGGGCAGGTGCCATGCGATAGCCAGATTTTCTTCGTACAGTTTGGCCGCTTCCTTTTTCTGACCGATCTGCTGGAGCAGGACGGCCAGATTATAGCGTGCCTCGACATGCTTCGGATGTATGCGCAGCACCTCTGCAAGCGCTCTGCGCGCTTCGGGAATTTGACCTGCTTCGATGAGTTGGGCTGCTTCTTCAAACGGTGTTTTGGCCAGAGATGGCGATGGCGTCGCGTAGAGGGCTACCAGCAGGGCGACTGCATAAAGAGCGGTACGCATGTTATTTGCCGACCGGTTCCAGCCCCATGCTGCCGGTTGTCATCAGCATCTCTTCCATCCGCCTTTGTCTGGCACGACGGTCTGGTTTTACTTCCGGCTTTTCCTTCATCAGTTTCCACGGGTTTCGCCTTACATCATCGGAGAAGGCTGCGAGGTTTTCCGATGCCTGACGTAGTTCGAACAGGGTTCTGTAGATGTTTTCGCGATTATCCAACAGGGATGCGTTCAGGTTTTCAGAGGCCTTTTTTCCCTCTTCGAAGAACTGCCGACCGGCACGGGTGGTCTGGGGCAGCTCTGTTTCCAGCTTCTGCATGATGCGCTGCAGGGATGTGGTGATCTCCCTGACTTGCGTCCGGTTCTCCTTGACCATCATGGTTATTTCCTGTGCGGCGGTGTTGATGTTGGCAACCAGCTGCAGGAAGGACTCGTGTCCCTTGCTGCTCTTGCTTCCTGTAAGGGACTGGGTGAGGGCTCGGACGTCATCGGTGATGCCCGATGCCTTGGCGATAAAGGTGTTGATGTCTCCTGCAGGGTCGGATGGAATAATCGCTCCCTCCGGTAGTATTGTTTTGTCTCCCGCTTTGGCGGTCAATGCAAGGTTCTTCTCACCGACCAGACCGCGGCCGATGATGGTAGCGCGGGTGGAGCCGGGCAGTGTGACGCCCGGGTTCAGGGCGATACGTACCAGTGCACGGTTATTTTTCAGCAGGATTTGCTGTACGACGCCGATTTTTACGCCGGCCATGCGTACAGGGGACTGCACATCCAGCCCCAGCAGATCGTCGAATTCGGCTTCGACGATATGGCCCTGATGACTGGGCCAGACAATATCTCCGATCTTGCCGGTAGCAAAGGCGAGCAGGATCAGGGCAACCAGAACAAAGGCTCCGAGGCGAGCATGTGGGTTCATCGTTGGATAGCCTCCTCTATCTTTTTACCCCAGTGACTGCAGTTGATCGGACCCTGGGCGCGGCCTTCAACAAACTGGCGCAACATCGGATCCTGATCAGAGTCTAGCTCACTGGAGGGAATTTGCCTATGAATGCGGCCGTGGCAGAGCAGAGCAATGTGGTCGCTGATCATCGCAGCGCTTTTCAGGTCATGGGTGATGCTGAGCATCGTAGTGCCGGAATCCTTGTGCAGACGGACGATCAGACGATTAATCACATCCGACATGATCGGGTCCAGTCCTGTGGTTGGTTCGTCGAAAAAGACGATATCCGGCTTATGGCAGATGGTGCGGGCAAGCCCCACGCGTTTGGCCATGCCGCCGGAGAGTTCGGCAGGCATCAGATCGGCGATATCATGCAAGCCGACCCATTCCAGCACCTCAATCGCCCGCTCCCGTGCCTCCTCCTTGCCGGTGTTTTGCTGTAGTAGTGCGAAGGCGACGTTTTCCCAAACGCTCAGTGAGTCAAACAGGGCGGCGCCCTGAAACAGCATGCCGATGCGTCGCATGCGCAGCAGGAGCTCCTGCTCTTCCAGTTGCAGCCAGTTCTCTCCGTCGATCAGGATCTCGCCGCTGTCAGGCTTGATCAGGCCGAGAATACATTTGATCAGCACACTCTTGCCTGAGCCGGACATGCCGATAATGGTTGTGGATTGTCCGGGCATGATGTCCAGATCAACATCTTCAAGTACCACATTGCTGTTAAAGCGCTTGCTTAACCCGCGAATCCGGATGCGGGGCAGCCCGCTGCCGCCGCTCATGCAAACATCCATGCGGTGAGAAAATAGTCGGAGATGAGGATGCTCATGCAGGAGATTACTACCGCACGGGTGGTGGCTGTACCGACGCCTGCCGCGCCGCCTTTACAGTTAAACCCTTCGGTGCAGCCGATGATACCGATCAGTATGCCGAAGAAGCCGGCTTTAACCAGACCGGTATAGAAGTCGGAGAGTTCCATGTACTGGGTGGTGTTTTCAATATAGACCGACGGATTCTGGTCGAGCAGGTAGATACTGATGGCGTAACCGCCGTAAATGCCGATGAAATCGGCCACGACAACCAGCAGCGGCATCATCAGTGTGACGGCGATCAGGCGCGGCATGATCAGATAGCGGACCGGATCGGTGGATAGGGTCCACAACGCATCAATCTGCTCGGTGACGCGCATGGTGCCGAGCTCCGCTGCGAAGGCGGCTCCGACACGGCCTGCAACCATCAGGCCGACCAGCACCGGTCCCAGCTCACGCACCAGCGACATAGATACGACAAGGCCCGTCAGGCTCTCAGCGGCAAAACGATGGAATACGATATAGGATTGCAGAGCCAGTACCATGCCGGTGAACAGGGCGGTCAGCATCACCACCGGCAGTGACTGGACGCCGACCTCTTCGGCCTGCTGCAACAGCATGCGCAGGTGCCAGGGGCGGGAGCTCATGCGCCTGACCGTACCGGCAAATGTACTTGCGTAGAGTCCGATATGGATACAGAGCCCTTCCGTCAACTTGCCGGTTGCAGTCAGTAATTTGATCACACGGGTACTCTGCGAACCCGCTCGCCCACACCTGTGAACAGTGTGTAGCTGATGGTATCGATCATTGATGCCACGTCATTGGCGGCCAGCTCCATGCCCCAGAATTCCACATTATCCCCACTCTGAATATTCGTATCACTGACATTGAGCATAGTATAGTCCATACAGACGCGGCCGGTAACAGGCAGTAACCTGTCGTGGCAGCTGGCCTGCCCGCAGCCGGATAGGGCGCGGGGAATACCATCAGCGTAGCCGGCACTGACGATGGCAATGCGCATGCTGGTTTCGGCGGTGAAAGAGGCCGAGTATGAAACGGTTTCTCCTGCCTTGATGTCGCGCACCTGTATGACTCTGGCCGTCATGCGCATGACCGGTTTGAGTCCCATGGGCTTCTCTGCGACAGGTTCTGCGCCATACAGGGCGATGCCGGGGCGCACGACATCCAGACACTGATCCGGCATGCTGATGATGCCGGCGCTGTTAAGCAGGGAGCGCGGCAGTTGCGGGGCGGCTTGATCACACAGGCTGGCAAAGCGTTCAGCCTGCTGCCGGTTCATCGGGTGTAGCGGGGTGTCGGCACAGGCCAGGTGCGACATAAAGCCTCGAATCTGAATGCCAGCTTGCAGGCACTGCCTGATCAGCACCTGTGGTTCGGCGGCGCCGAGCCGGTTCATACCTGTGTCCACCTTGATCCACGCCGCACCATCAAAATCCGCGGCCTGCAGCATGTCACACTGTGCGCTGTCGCTGATGGTCGGGGTAAGGTGTTCAGTTGTTGCCAGACTCGCATCCCCGGCATCAAAGATGCCGGAGAGCAGTGCAATTTCAGTATCACCTGCCGGGTCATCACTGCGCAATATATTGCGCAGTTTTGCGCCCTCATCGGCATCGGTGACGGCAAACAGACGACAACCGGCCCGGAAGAGGGCGGGCGCAACCAGATTTAGTCCGTGCCCGTAGGCGTTGGCTTTGACCACGGCCATAACGCTGGCGTCTGTAGCAGCTTGTTGCAGCAGTCGGTAGTTATGGCAGAGGTGATCGAGGTTAATCCATGCAATGGCAGGTCGGCTCATGTGTTGAATATTGTCTGAAACTGATGCCGCGTCAAAGGTATATAATTTATAGAG
>NZ_DS022294.1:1465048-1473749 GCF_000153765.1 Mariprofundus ferrooxydans PV-1
TTTCACTCAGGTTGGTCGGAAATCAACCATTGAGCGCAAGAGTATAAGTGAGACTGACTGCGAGACTGACAAGTCGAGCAGGGACGAAAGTCGGTTCTAGTGATCCGGTGGTTCCGAGTGGAAGGGCCATCGCTCAACGGATAAAAGGTACGCCGGGGATAACAGGCTGATTCCCCCCAAGAGTTCATATCGACGGGGGAGTTTGGCACCTCGATGTCGGCTCATCACATCCTGGGGCTGGAGCAGGTCCCAAGGGTCGGCTGTTCGCCGATTAAAGTGGTACGTGAGCTGGGTTTAGAACGTCGTGAGACAGTTCGGTCCCTATCTACCGTGGGCGTTGGAGAATTGAGAGGATCTGTCCTTAGTACGAGAGGACCGGGATGGACAAACCTCTGGTGTTCCTGTTGTTCTGCCAAGAGCATTGCAGGGTAGCTACGTTTGGAACGGATAACCGCTGAAGGCATCTAAGCGGGAAGCCGGCCTCAAGATAAATTCTCCCGGAGCTTTAAGCTCCCTGAAGGGCCGTGGAAGACTACCACGTTGATAGGCTGGGTGTGGAAGTGCAGCAATGCATGGAGCTGACCAGTACTAATTGCCCGTGCGGCTTAACCATGCAACGTTAAGACATTGAGTGTTTGAATTATCACAAAATAGCCAGCTATGGTTGGACCTTAATGGTTCAGCCCACCAGTTTCCTGGTGTTCATAGCAAAGAGGAAACGCCTGATCCCATCCCGAACTCAGAAGCTAAGCTCTTTTGCGCCAATGGTACTGTAGCGTTCGTTACGGGAGAGTAGGTCAATGCCAGGAATTTATCACAAAAACCGCCAGTCGAGCTTCATGCTCCTGGCGGTTTTTTTTCGTTTGTGCAGAACAAGAGGGGTTCTATCGCGCTGCGGATTAATGCCGCAGCTTGCTTATCGCGCAGCGGGACAGCGCCGCTTGCTCCTGTGTTTTTTCTTTTACTTCACATGTAAACATCTAGAGTAAAAACTCGGAGTGCTAAACGATGCGTGATATCAACCTGGAAACCAGACATCTGATCAAGTTGGCCTCTTCCGCTGCCGTTGTCTGGACGATGTTACTTTCTGCAGCTCTCTACTGGGATTATATCAGCGGCCGTGATCAGGCGCTGAGTCTGGTTGCCATCTCAGCAAGAGCAAACTTCAATAAGGACTCTGCATTCCGTTTCTGGGGGGCATCCCATGGCGGAGTATATGTGCCTGCAGATGAGCACACGCCACCTAATCCGCGCCTTGCTCATATTCCCGAACGTGACATTACAACACCATCCGGAAAGAAATTAACCCTGATGAATCCGGCATACATGGTTCGTCAGATGATGAATGAATTTGAGGGGCTTTATGGTGTAAAAGGCAAAATCACCTCTTTCCCCGACAAGCTGTTTTACCAGGGGAACATGCCTGATGCATGGGAGCTCAACGCACTGCGTTCTTTTCAAAAAGGCAACAAAGAGGTCCATGAGGTCGCTGAAATAGACGGCGTGCCATATCTGCGTTTGATGCGGCCCCTGTTTATCCAGCAGGATTGTTTAAAGTGTCATGCAGAGCAAGGTTACAAAGTTGGTGATCTCCGAGGTGGTGTGGGGGTTGCTGTTCCCATGCAGCCGTACATCGATGCAGAGCAAAAAACTCTGAGAAACCACATGCTGACTTACTTTCTGATCTGGCTGACGGGCCTGTTTGCTATGTATGCTCTGTATGTTCGTGCGAAAGCGCAGGCTCGGAAGTTGTTCAGCATTGAGCAGCAGTTTCATCAGGCTCAGAAAATGGAGGCCATCGGTACACTGGTCGGCGGCATTGCGCATGATTTCAATAATATGCTGGCGGGTATAACGGGGAACCTCTATCTGGCTAAAAAATCAATGCAGGATAATCCGTATGCTTTAGAAAAACTCTCCTCTGTCGAACAGTTGTCATTTCGGGCTGCCGATATGATCGCTCAGTTGCTGACCTTTGCCCGCAAAGGTCAGGTGCGGGTCGAGACTTTTCCATTAACCCCTTTCATTAAGGAGACGCTGAAGCTTTCGACGGTATCAATGCCGGAGAATATTGAACTAAAGGCGAATGTTTGCAGTGAACCTATCTATATCAGGGGCGATGGAACACAGATTCATCAGGTGCTGATCAACCTGCTCAATAACGCGCGGGATGCAGTGGATGGCAATCAGCATCCGCACATTATCGTCAGGCTGGAATCATTTAAGGCCGATGATGATTTTATTAAGAGTCATGCAGATTTTACTGCCGGGAATTACGCTCATCTGAGTGTAGAGGATAACGGATGTGGCATCCCTGAAGCCCGGCTAGAACATCTGTTTGAACCCTTTTTCACCACCAAAGAGGTAGGAAAAGGGACGGGGCTCGGGCTTGCGATGGTATTTGGCGCGATCAAGGCGCACGGCGGCATGGTCTATGTGGAAAGCATCGTGGGTGAAGGCTCAACCTTTCATGTTTATCTGCCGATGCTGGATGTTGATCAGTTTGATTCCGCAGCCCCGGACGAGAATGCGATTGTCCATGGGCAGGGCGAAATGATATTGCTTGTAGACGATGCGTCGCACGTACTAGAGACAGGCCGGGAAGTGCTGGGGAAGTTGGGTTATCAGGTGTTGACCGCATCTGACGGAATGGAGGCCGTGCATGTTTTTTCCACCAATCAGGATGATATAGCACTGGTCATTATGGATTTGGTGATGCCTAAGCTGGATGGGGCTGCCGCGATGGAGCGTATAAGGAAAATCCGCCCTGATGTTAAAGTGATATATGCCACGGGCTATGATATGAAAGCAACTGTGCCGGATGATACAAGCAGTGCCACGGTCCTCACTAAGCCTTACAGCATAGAGAAGCTCAGCGTGGTGATCAGGAATCTGTTGGATACATAGCTTTCAGCGTGTTTGCTGCCGTATGTGTAAGCGCAGTTGTTATCCTGGACTATATAACGAGATTAGCGTCGGCTCTCTTTGTGAATCAGCGGCGGACAGGATCAGGCATGCGACGAGATCGAACTACACAGTGCCTGATATGGAAGAGATTGTTGGGCGCTGGTTTATAGCGCATCGATTGTTTGTTTCAGGGTCTGGAAATCGACGGGTTTTGTAAGCATTCTGGCATCATAGTGTGCGATTTCGTTTTGATCCTCGGGCTCGGAGAATCCGCTGATGGCGATGATAGGGAGCGTCCCATTGTGGGCTCGAACTGCCTTGATCAGCTCTACACCATTCATTCCCGGCATGCATATATCTGTAATTAGCAGGTCGAAGGCTTGCCCCGCAGAGGTGAAATGGTTCAGGGCATGGCGCGCGCTGGGCACACTGGTTACGCAGTGACCGAAGTCCGTCAAAACCTCAGTCATCAGCTTGAGTACTGTCTGATCGTCGTCCACCAATAACAATTTTTTTGACTTATGACTCATGTTTCCCCTCATGGCCGCGAAATATATAAGGGTATGATTGCTTTTCACCCCCCATATAAGGGGTGAAGTGCTGCAGGTTGATGGCTATAAATCGACTTGTATCAGATGGGTCTTCCGATGGTTGTCGGCAGGAGAGGGAAGTTGGAGATTTCTGTTTTTAATGCGCTTGTGATGGAATTGTACGGCTTGTGTTCCAGGCAGGAGTCATTGCCGTATTTCCTGAGTCAGTTGTCAAAATATTATGGTTGTCGGTCGTGTGGGGTTCACATTGTCGACAGGGTAAACTACCACGTTGTTTGTGAGGCAGTGCCGGATGCAGGTGATGACGAGCTGCAACTTTATGCAGCACATTTCGGTCGGCTCAAGCCCTATCTGGAGAATCTGAGAGATATTGAGAAACGGGCTGTTGTAGGGCAACTCTACCTGTTCCGTAATAATCAATTGTTGCCCATGGAGAGTGCATCAGAAGTACTCCATGGCGATAAAAACTCTCCTGAAGTGATTGACCTTCTGTTCAGAGAGAACGGTTATATTGTACATATGGTGATCTGTTGTCCGTTGCATGCGCAGCCCAGTTATGAGCGATTAATGGATAGCTCACGACTGCTGTTGCCGCATGTGCAGCAGGCCTTCAAGATATATCATACGATTGAGCAGCTGAAGAATTACTCTGTGGGATTTGAACAGGCGATGCATAAGCTCAACTCGGGTATTTTACTCTTCGATGGTAATGCGGCACTGGTTTACCAGAATCGCAAGGCCAGAGCGATTCTGGCAACAACACATGTGTTGAGTGTTATCTCCGGTAAGATGGTTGGTCCCTCTTCCGGCGCAACGCAGGATCTGGCGCGGTTGATCAGGAGTGCGGTGGAGCAGGGAAAACAGGGGAATCAAAGGGCCAGTGGTATGACGTTACGCATGGGTGACGGTCGTGACCCGGGGATGGCTGTGATTGCCATCGCCCTGCATCCGCATATTCACTCTGCATTTACGGAGGAGACCGGCGTATATGCAGCCGTGATGATCTCAACGGGAGGGGCAGGATCGGGGTTGGAGCCGGATCTGTTACAATTACTATACGGCCTGACACCGGCTGAGGCGAATCTGGCAATTGGTTTGTCCGACGGCAGCAGTATGGAACGTTATGCATTGCAGGCCGGGATAAGCCTGCATACTGCACGCGGCTACCTGAAGCTGATCTTCCAGAAGACCTACACCAGCCGACAGGCGGAGTTGGTGGCGCTACTGCGCAGTATTCCGGTTGTTATTCATAACCCCGATTAATTAAGAGCGCAATTCCAGCGGGCGCAACCACTGGCTCAGACGAATCAGGGGCAGGCCGATCAGGGCTGTAGGATCGTCCCCCTCCATCTTTTCAAACAGGCTGATGCCGAGCCCTTCGGATTTAAAACTACCCGCACAGTCCAACGGTTGCTCCGCTTCAATATAGTAGCTGATTTCATCCTTGCTTAGTTGACGGAAACAGACGTGATAAGGGATTGTCTCGTAGCGATAGCCGTTTGCATCCATCAGGCACAGCCCGGTCAGGAAGGTGACACGTTGCCCCGATAGTAGCTGTAGTTGCTCTTCCGCCTTCGCGACAGTGCCCGGTTTTCCCAGCACGATATCGCCGCATACGGCGACCTGGTCGGAGGCGATGATGGTTGCAGCGGGTAGACATTTCAGGACGCTGCGTGCTTTGCCCAGTGTATTATGTTTTACCAGCTCATTCGGCGACATACTGCCGGAGGCAGTTTCTTCAAAATCGGGACTTATCTGCTCAAACGGCATGCCCAGTCGTTGTAACAGTGCGCGGCGATAGGGCGATGTTGAGGCAAGAATCAGCTGCACATCAAGGAGCCTGTCGGACTTAGGGTGATCGTAGCGAGCAGGTGGAAGGGCGAGTCAAAAATAGCATGGTTTTGAGGAACATAGTGGTGACTATGTGACGATGAATCAGGATATTTTGGGCCGCCATTCCTGCCGCGCAGTAGGTTTCTCATGAGTCCGATAGACTCCTAAAACATCGACCAGAAGAAGAGTGCTGCAGATGCCAGCGTGTCTCTGCCCCAGGCCGGCCACAGGCGCCAGTGTTGTCCGTTGCGCCAAAGTGCGACCATGGCGCGCAGGCTGTGGAGTGCAAACATCAGGGCCAGCAACCAGTCGCCATCAGGCAGGCGCAGTGAGAAAGAGATGCCGAGGGTTGTAAACAGTATCCATGCGGCGGAAATCGCCGGCCAGCTGTTATCTGGCCGATAGCCGATTACCGAATCGGCAGTGGCCGCGCAGACGAGTAGCGCGCAGGCCATGATCAGCCAGATATGGTGGATATTCTGGGCTGGATTCAGACCGTTGTCTGTGATGTTATGAATCAGAGGCCAAAACAGTACCGGGGCGAGTAGTGCCGCACTGATGCCGATGTAAATTTGAGCGGGAGGTATAACGGCCTGTTTAATAGGAGTCATCGCCAGGTTCCAGTTCGTGCGGGGAGACGGGCTCGCCGGGAATACTGTATTCATCGGAAGCCCATCGTCCGAGGTCAATGATCCGGCAGCGTGATGAGCAGAAGGGGAAATCCTCGGAGTCCCTTGTCGTTTCCTTGCGGCAGACAGGGCAGCGGAAGCGGATGGTCTTTGCTTCGCTCATTACATGCCCACCGGAACCAGCATCATGGAGTAGGGTTGGTCGCCGTCATAGTCGCATGGTGGCGAACCCGGAGTCCATAGCTGAAAGCGGATGCGAATGGCCAGGCGATTGCCGGAAATATCAGGCATAATGCCACGGGCAACTACATCCGCCGGCAGGGAGATGACAAGCAGCCCGAACGATTTTCCCCGATCGGGCGTAATGTGCCCGGTACCATGTGTGGCTACACACTGTTTCCACTGAACGAAATCGTTGAGCATTTTATCCAGGTAATCAACGGCCTCGATGAGGGGTTTTAGTGCTGCGTGCAGCGGCAGCGTGCGCGGGTCGGACTGCTGCCAGATGGCGTGAATACTCTGCTGCATGCAGAGCTTGTGTCCCAGCCAGTCGTGCTTCTTCTGGGTGTTCAGATAGGCATTGATCAGAGCATCTTCAGCCAGAAAGTGACACGCATCGGGTAGTCCCGGCTGTAGTTGCGTCATGTGGGCCTTTATTTTGTCGCAGGCGATCTGAATACTGCTGGAGTAGTGCGGTGCGTCTGCAGCCAGTTGATTGAGATGAAGCTGCAAATCGGTAAACAGGGCAATGACCTCAGGGATCGCATTTTTGCGACCCTGGTCGCCCAGCAAGGATGCGCGCAAATCGCATGCGGCATGCAGCCAGCTTGCGCCATGCTGCGTTATGCGAGCAGCTTCCAGGCAGGCCAAGGCATCGCGCAGCTCTATAAATGAGCGCATACGTGGACTCAGGGCAAATGAAAAGTTAACCATTTCTGTCATGCGTGTCCTCTGTCCTGTGGCAGCAGGTCCGGCGAATGAATCTGCCAGTGCTGCGATGTTGCCGGAAGCCAATCATGCCAGCGATTACAGGCAACAACTACGATTGTTTTTGAATCCAGTGCCCAGTCGGAGATGTCGGCTATCAATGTTGCGGCATCATGTTGTGGCAGGGCATCGGTAGGATTGTCCAGCAGCACCAGTGTGGGGGTTGCCATGCTGATTGCGGCAAGGCTGACGCGTATGGCCTGCAGTCGGTTCAGGGTAGTCACTTGTGTTTCCGCAGCCAGATCGTGCAGCCCCCAGCGACTTAGCGCAGCGCTGACCTGCTGTTGATCAGGCTGCTGGTTCAGGCCGAAGCGTATCTCTTCATCGATGCTCTGGCCCAGCCATATTGCCGGCCACTGCTCGCTGAGCATGCGTACAGACTGTTTTGAGAGGGGGGCTTGATCAATGACGGCATGGATGTTTGTTGGCAGAGGTTCGAGATTCGCGAGCCTTTGCAGCCATAGTGTTTTACCGCAGCCGTTCCTGCCTGAAAGCAGGATGATTTCACCGCTTGCAGCACGCAGGGCGTGCTCATCGCCTCTTATTTCAAGGTGGTGGGCTGCAGCGTTCATAGAGACAAGCCGTGCAGAAGGGTATGAGTGGTCTTCACTGTATGCATCATGGGTAGGAAAATGGAGCGGGTGAAGGGAATCGAACCCTCGTTCTCAGCTTGGGAAGCTGCTTTACTACCATTGTAAGACACCCGCGAAAATCATTAAAACAACGGCCGGAATGGTGGCCTTTTTCATGTTAATTGCAAAGGTCAATTTTAATGTGCTGCGCTGGTTTGCCTGTTACGCGGGTTAGTGGGGTCAGGTATGAAAAAGCGGCCCCCTTTTTACTGAGTCTGTTGTGTGGATGGAAAGCTTATAGTGTCGGGTGTTGCGATTTATGCGGCTGTTTCGGCATGTTGCCAGATGCATTGGCCGCCGCTCTCCTTATGAATGCGTTTGAGCATCAAATGGTGTGCGCTCAGGTCTTCTTCCGGGATGTGCAGTGCCTTGCGGCGCATGATTCTGGCTGTTTCAGCTTTTTCAGAGCGTCCGCGTGATGTTTCAGGCAGTTGTACAAAGGCCGATGCCGGCAGGCGTGTGGCATCCATGCCCAGTGAAAACTGTCTGCCGCCCGTCATGCCCAGATAAACTTCGGCCAACAGCTCCGAATCGAGCAGTGCGCCGTGCAGTTCACGATGGCCACGTTCGATATTGTAGCGGTCGCAGAGCGCATCCAGGTTGTTTCTCTGGTGCGGATGCTTTTCACGGGCAAATACGAGCGTATCAATGACCTGCATGTGCCCAATTTCCGGGAAATTGTTGATGCGCAGTTCGTTCATGATAAAGCCCAGATCGAACGGGGCATTGTGAATCACCAGCGTGGCGCCCTCAATGAAGTCGAGGAACTCCTGAGCAATTTCCCTGAATGTGGGCTGGTCTTTGACCTTGGCATTATCGATGCCGTGAATGCGTACGACTTCGTCCGGTATATTGCGTTCCGGATTGATGTAGCGGTGGAATACATGTTTGTCGCCGGAGAGGACTTTGCGATTGAGTACTTCAATCGCACCGATCTCGACCATGCGATCGCCATTAAGCGGAGAGAGTCCGGTTGTTTCTGTATCGAGCATGATCAGTCGCATGTCCGGCAGTATAGCCTGCTTTTCACTTCTGCCAATGTCGGAACCAGCGGGGCGGGTGAAAAAGGCACAGTTGTCAGCGCATGGGATTTTACGCTCTCGATAGACTTTGGCAGCAGAATCAGGACTTGGCCCGGTTTGTTCTCGGTGGTCGGAATCTG